>NZ_CP031728.1:0-2677500 GCF_008806975.1 Cellvibrio sp. KY-GH-1 | reverse complement strand
GGTGATAGCCCCGTACACGAAAATGCCTTAGTCATGAAAACGAGTAGGACGGGACACGTGATATCCTGTTTGAATATGGGGGGACCATCCTCCAAGGCTAAATACTCCCAACTGACCGATAGTGAACCAGTACCGTGAGGGAAAGGCGAAAAGAACCCCTGTGAGGGGAGTGAAATAGATCCTGAAACCGTGTGCGTACAAGCAGTAGGAGCACCTTCGTGGTGTGACTGCGTACCTTTTGTATAATGGGTCAGCGACTTATTGTCAGTGGCAAGGTTAACCGTATAGGGGAGCCGTAGCGAAAGCGAGTCTTAATAGGGCGTTCAGTCGCTGGCAATAGACCCGAAACCCGGCGATCTAGTCATGGGCAGGTTGAAGGTGAGGTAACACTTACTGGAGGACCGAACCCACAAATGTTGAAAAATTTGGGGATGACCTGTGACTAGGGGTGAAAGGCTAATCAAGCCGGGAGATATCTGGTTCTCCCCGAAAGCTATTTAGGTAGCGCGTCATGTCTCACCCTCGGGGGTAGAGCACTGTTTGGGCTAGGGGGTCATCCCGACTTACCAAACCCATGCAAACTACGAATACCGAGGAGTGCAATCATGGCAGACAGACAGCGGGTGCTAACGTCCGTTGTCAAGAGGGCAACAACCCAGACCGCCAGCTAAGGTCCCCAATGTTAGTTAAGTGGGAAACGATGTGGGAAGGCTTAGACAGCTAGGAGGTTGGCTTAGAAGCAGCCACCCTTTAAAGAAAGCGTAATAGCTCACTAGTCGAGTCGGCCTGCGCGGAAGATGTAACGGGGCTAAAACTAGCAACCGAAGCTGCGGCTGCATACTTTGTATGTGGGGTAGGGGAGCGTTCTGTAAGCCGTCGAAGGTGTGTTGAGAAGCATGCTGGAGGTATCAGAAGTGCGAATGCTGACATGAGTAACGATAAAGGGGGTGAAAAACCCCCTCGCCGGAAGACCAAGGGTTCCTGTCCAACGCTAATCGGGACAGGGTTAGTCGGCCCCTAAGGCGAGGCGGAAACGCGTAGTCGATGGGAAACAGGTTAATATTCCTGTACCTCTTTTTACTGCGATGGGGGGACGGAGAAGGCTAGGCCAGCACGGCGTTGGTTGTCCGTGTTTAAGGTGGTAGGCTGAGATCTTAGGCAAATCCGGGATCTTAAGGCCGAGAACTGATGACGAGTGTTCCTCGGAACACGAAGTGGTTGATGCCATGCTTCCAAGAAAAGCCTCTAAGCTTCAGGTAAAAAGAGACCGTACTCCAAACCGACACAGGTGGTCAGGTAGAGAATACCAAGGCGCTTGAGAGAACTCGGGTGAAGGAACTAGGCAAAATGGCACCGTAACTTCGGGAGAAGGTGCACCGGTGAGGGTGAAGGACTTGCTCCGTAAGCCCATGCCGGTCGAAGATACCAGTCCCCTGCAACTGTTTATTAAAAACACAGCACTCTGCAAACACGTAAGTGGACGTATAGGGTGTGACGCCTGCCCGGTGCCGGAAGGTTAATTGATGGGGTTAGCGCAAGCGAAGCTCTTGATCGAAGCCCCGGTAAACGGCGGCCGTAACTATAACGGTCCTAAGGTAGCGAAATTCCTTGTCGGGTAAGTTCCGACCTGCACGAATGGCGTAATGATGGGGGAGCTGTCTCCACCCGAGACTCAGTGAAATTGAAATCGCGGTTAAGATGCCGTGTTCCCGCGGCTAGACGGAAAGACCCCGTGAACCTTTACTATAGCTTTGCACTGAACTTTGAACCTATCTGTGTAGGATAGGTGGGAGGCTTTGAAGTCGAGACGCTAGTTTCGATGGAGCCGTCCTTGAAATACCACCCTGGTATGTTTGAGGTTCTAACGTCGGCCCGTTATCCGGGTTACGGACAGTGTATGGTGGGTAGTTTGACTGGGGCGGTCTCCTCCCAAAGAGTAACGGAGGAGCACGAAGGTGTGCTAATCATGGTCGGAAATCATGAGGTTAGTGTAAAGGCAAAAGCACGCTTGACTGCGAGACAGACATGTCGAGCAGGTACGAAAGTAGGTCTTAGTGATCCGGTGGTTCTGTATGGAAGGGCCATCGCTCAACGGATAAAAGGTACTCCGGGGATAACAGGCTGATACCGCCCAAGAGTTCACATCGACGGCGGTGTTTGGCACCTCGATGTCGGCTCATCACATCCTGGGGCTGAAGCCGGTCCCAAGGGTATGGCTGTTCGCCATTTAAAGTGGTACGCGAGCTGGGTTTAGAACGTCGTGAGACAGTTCGGTCCCTATCTGCCGTGGGCGTTGGAGATTTGAGAAGAGTTGTTCCTAGTACGAGAGGACCGGAATGAACGCACCTCTGGTGTTCGGGTTGTCGTGCCAACGGCACTGCCCGGTAGCTATGTGCGGACGGGATAACCGCTGAAAGCATCTAAGCGGGAAGCCTCCTTCAAGATGAGATCTCCCTGGGACTTTAAGTCCCCTAAAGAGCCGTTGAAGACTACGACGTTGATAGGTTGGGTGTGGAAGCGCTGTGAGGCGTTGAGCTAACCAATACTAATTGCTCGTGCGGCTTGACCATATAACAGAATCGACTGTTAGACGGTTTAACGATTCACACAGAGAAGAAAACTCTGTTCGGACTTGTTCAGGATATACAAGCATCCAAAACACTGTAAAATATGACAAACTGGCTAATCGTTAGATAGCAAGTAGATAGATACAAAGTAAAACAGCAACGCTTTACAATCCACCACCCTATTTGAGTCAATCAAGGCTGACATAATAAATGTCATAAGACCTTCGAACTCATACAAAATTGCTTGACGACCATAGCAAGTTGGAACCACCTGATCCCATACCGAACTCAGAAGTGAAACGACTTAGCGCCGATGGTAGTGTGGGGCTTCCCCATGTGAGAGTAGGTCATCGTCAAGCTTCTAAATATAAAACGCCCGATAGATACTCTATCGGGCGTTTTTTATTTCCTGTATTAAATTTCCATTCTCCATTAGGGATTTTGGCTTGTCTTTTGATTTATAATTCTTTGGGCTTTAACGAAATGCGTGTAACTAATGAACGAATTGCTACGGCAAACTTATCTATCCGCGCTCGGTATTGAAAACTATATGCCGCGCTGGATCTTACCGGCCGCCGCTGAACCTAATCCCTGTATATTGCCAAGTCTGGACATCCAACATGGGCCTGCGGCAACTCCAACATCCGTCGTAGAACCGCTTATTTCTTCACCCGTAACTACAATCTCTACGAAATTCGATTCTTTAGCAGCAATAGGTATGCTGGGTGATCTGGATGTACAGCAAAAGCCTGCAGTACCGGTTAACGCTGCTTCTATTTTGCTTCAATTTGAAGAAAAAAACGCTCAAGTAGTTTCTCCTTTTTCTTTGAGTGTATGGCGCCCAGTTCCGGGTTTTTTAATAATCGACTCGCGCAATACTTCTATGGCCTTACCAACTGAAGTGTTGTTGAGCAACATCTTGCGGGTGGTGTTGGGTCCACTTAAGCCTGATTTGAATGAAGAAGTCATGCGTTGGCCGATGATTGAGAATCGATTTGTCTCACGCACTGAATCTGATGCTCGCAATGAATTGCAGACTTGGTTGGCGGTAGAGAATGAATTACGCCCTATTAAACATTTGTGGTTGTTAGGTGAAAATGCGATTCAATATTTTATTGATGAACATTTATCAGTCGTCGAAAGTCGGTGGCAATATGTGACAGTTGGTGGACCATCAGGGATGAGTTCCTTATCGGCGCTTTTACTACCGAGCCTCAATGAACTTCTACACAAACCAACTGATAAAGCTCTTTTATGGGCGGTGCTAAATTAAAAGCTTTCCCATGATTTCTCATCAAGTAACTACTTATACTGGTTTTGAACTCCATTTTCGAGAAATTTCAGAAAATGATATTGCGCAAGTGATGCAGCTAGAACGCAGTGCGCACTCACATCCCTGGCGGCAATCCAGTTTTGAAGATTGTATTAATGGTCGACAAAAGTGCTGGCTGGCAGAGGTCGAAGGCGTATTAGTCGGTTATGTGGTTGTAACCCATGGCGGTGGCGATGCTGAGTTATTGAATATTTCTGTTGCGCCAAAGTATCAACGTAAGGGCATTGGCCAATCTCTGTTAGTTCACGCGGCCAAATGTGTGCGAGGTAAAGCTGATATGCTGTTTCTGGAAGTGCGAGTTTCAAATCGTAAAGCGATAGAGCTTTATTCAAAAGAAGGTTTTTTTGAGGTAGGTCAACGTAAAAACTATTATCCAACTGTTAACGGCCATGAAGATGCATTATTGATGGCTATGCAACTTGATCCGCTTAATTCCTCGTTTTAATGCTTGACCGGACGCTTGTGTAGTTTGCGTTGCAATGTGCGTCTGTGCATTCCTAATGCTCTTGCTGTGGCTGAAATATTACCGTTATTTTCCTGCAATATTTTCTGAATGTGTTCCCACTCCAATCGATCAACTGATAAAGGTGTGTAATTGAATTCTTGCGATTCGCTGTGTTGTGTTTCACCAAAAGCAACCAGTATTTCATCGGTGTCGGCGGGTTTGCACAGGTAGTTTGCCGCTCCTGATTTGACCGACTCAACGGCAGTTGAGATGCTCGAGTATCCCGTCAGCATAACAATCTGTAAATCAGGCAATTTTAATTTTAATTCGCGAATTAATTGTAAGCCTGAATCATTCCCCAGCTTCAGATCAACAATCGCCTTGCCGATTAAATAAGTCTCTGCCAGTTGCAGAGCTTGCATCGCACTATGTGCGACTGAACAGGAAAACTGTCGGCGTTTAAGCGCTCGCTCCAGCATAGCGGCGAGAGTTGGATCATCATCGACAATTAGAAAATCAAGACGGGGTATATTACTCATGGGTTCGTACATTCGCCTCAGTTATTAACGGGAGTAGCACTTGCGTTTCAGTTCCCCGTGGAAAGTGTTTGTGCAAACTCACAGTCCCTCCGTGGCGATTGATCGTTGCCTGTGTCAGTAATAGTCCAATACCCAAGCCTTTATTTTTCGTAGAAATAAATGATTTTCCCAAATGGGCGCTGATATCCTCTGCTATGCCCGGGCCACTATCGTTAATAGTCCATTGCATGGATTCCTTGGTCCACTTAATAGTAATTTGAATATCTTCAGGACTAGCGTCAGCAGCGTTGTTAAGTAGATTTAAAATCGCTTGGGCTATGGTTGGTGAGAACACAGCATTTATAGCCGGATTTGTTGCAGAAAATTCGATTGTGGCTTTGATATCCGGACGGAGAATTCTCCAGCGGTCCAGCAGATTGTCACAGTAGGTACGAACTGATTCTGCGGTAACTTTCCCTTCTTTGGCCAGCTCTGCTTTATTTACCATGCCACGTAGTGTGGCTGAGCATTGATTGACTTGTGCTTGCAGTAATAAAAGATCGCGACGCAGATTTTCATTGTCAGAATATTCCTCGCGTAATTCACTAATTAATACTTTCATAGTCGATAAAGGCGTTCCCAATTCATGCGCTGTACCTGCAGCGAGAGTTGCAACTGCCATTACTTGCTCATCGCGCAATTGATCTTCACGCCAGCGATTTAACTGCGCCTCTTGAGCGCGCAGGTCGCGTGCCATCTTCACAATGAAATATGTGATCAGGCCGGCACTGATAAAAAAATTTAGCCACATACCCAATACATGCAAATTTAACGTATTGGTGCTTGGTTGATGATGTTCAGGAGCAAGAATTGGTAGGGGCACGTGAAAAAATAGCAGCAATGAATAACTTAAGGTACTCAACGCTGCGATAGTTAGCGTTAATCCACTACCGAGTGTCGCGGCAGAAACGCAAATGGGCACCAGAAAATAGGACACGAAGGGATTGTTAGCTCCACCACTGAAATAAAACACTGCGCTCAGACAGGCTAAGTCGATTAGTAGTTGGATAAAAAATTCTACCTCGGTGACCGGCAAACTTTGCCGTAAACGGGAAAAAGTTAGCAGGTTGACGCTGGTGAGTAATACCAGAGCAATTAATATTTGCGTAAACGGCAGATTCACTTTGCCGTGCCACAAACAAATGACGGCGGCGATACCTAACAAAATAAGTATAAGTGTGCGAATCATTACCCAATAGCTAAGGTGCTGAGCGTGATCGGCAAGAGCAAAAGAAGTGGGTAACACAGATCGGTTTTGCATGGCAGATTTCGTATTTATCATTCCAAACGATTATAACCAAGCGAACAGCCGTCTGGTGCTTTTCCGTTGCACCCTCTACTGCGACACTTTGTCGCAGTAGAGGGTAGTCAAGCGCAAATTCTGCGTCAGCACTGGTGTATACTGCACGCCTTTTTGTTGACCAACAGCACCTTTTTTATGGCAGAACCGCTCCAGGCAACCCTTACTGAAGGTCGGGTGTCCACACAGCTAAAAAGTCTGGCGTTACCGCTGGTTTGGGGGTTGATGGCAACCATGTCACTCAATGCCATCGAAACGTTTTTTATCGCCCAGTTAGGGCGAGAGCCTTTGGCTGCGCTCAGCTTTACTTTCCCAATTATTATGGTGCTGACCAGTTTGGCAATTGGCTTGGGTGCGGGCACATCCTCCGCTGTTGCGCGAGCTATTGGAGAAGGAGATTCAAGTAAGGCGCGTCGTCTAGCGACTGATGCTATGAGTCTGACGTTTATTATTTCTGCCTCGGTCTGTTTACTGGGATGGCTTACTCTGGAGCCGCTGTTTCTCTTACTGGGTGCACCTTCAGAGTTAATTCCCCTGATTCGTTCTTACATGTCTATTTGGTATTTCAGTGCTCCATGTCTCATGGTACCTATGGTGTGCCTGTCGGCGTTGCGTGCTATGGGAATGAGTCAGGTGCAGGGTTATTTGATGGGGGAGCAGCCTTGGTAAACGTGCTACTCGACCCGGTACTGATCTTTGGTTTGTTTGGTGCACCTGCATTGGGTTTACAAGGCGCAGCCCTTGCAACCTTGATCACTCGAGCACTGATGCTGGTACTTGCCCTATACATTTTACATGCGCGTCTGCATATGGTGATCAACCCATTTATCCCCTGGCAAAAGCTGAAAGCATCCTGGCTTGCAATTGTTGAAGTGGGGCTCCCCGCTATGGCGGCGAATGTGATCATACCGTTTGCCAGTGCGATAGTTGTGGCGATGGTCGCTGCTTATGGAACTGATGCGGTCGCCGCTTTGGGAATTGCGACGCGTATTGAACCCCTCGCTCTTATAGTGTTTTACGCTCTATCCGGTGTGGTAGGCCCCTTCTTTGGACAGAACCTTGGAGCAGGGAAAGTCGAACGATTACAAGATGCGTTGCGTGTGCTGACTCAATTTTGCCTCGGGTTTGGATTGTTTCTAGCAGTTGTTTTGTGGCTATTGGGTGCAGAGATCGCGCAATTATTCGGAGGCCATGACGAGGTGGTGGCGATTGCTGCCCTGTATTTGTGGATAGTTCCGATCAGCTATGGCGCCTATGGTTTAATAATGTCGGTGAATGCGGCCTTCAATGGCATGGGAAATCCTTGGCCGGCGATGATGATTTCTGCCGGTCGCGTACTTTATGTGTATTTACCTCTGGCCTGGATTGGTCAGCAGCTGTGGGGAATGAAAGGTATTTTTATTGCCACTGCGATTGCCAATGTTGGCTTGGGCATATGGGCGTGGTTGTGGCTGAAACGCCACATCTACCAGAGTATTGCGCTAGCTGAGTCCTAGCTGATTTAAATCCAATCCCCCTAAATAGAATGTGCAGGATATAATTCCGGCCACTTCCAGTTTTTCTTTTTACTTCTTATATTGCGCGAAATTTCTATGAGTAACTTAACTGCTGAACTCGCAAAGCGTCGCACCTTTGCCATTATTTCTCACCCGGATGCCGGTAAAACGACTGTTACGGAAAAGTTATTGCTCTGGGGGAATGCTATTCAATTGGCTGGCTCAGTAAAGGGCAAGCGTGGCCCCCATGCAAAATCTGACTGGATGACCATGGAGCAGGAGCGTGGAATTTCGGTAACCTCCTCGGTGATGCAATTCCCTTATAAGGATCGTATTGTCAATTTGCTTGATACCCCAGGTCACGAGGATTTCTCGGAAGATACTTATCGCACGCTCACCGCAGTGGACTCAGTATTGATGATGATCGACGGTGCGAAAGGTGTCGAAGATCGCACCATTAAATTGATGGAAGTTTGCCGCTTGCGCGATACGCCGATTCTTACCTTCATTAATAAAATGGATCGAGAAAGTCGTGATACAGTTGAATTGCTGGATGAAATTGAAAACGTATTAAAAATTACCGCGGCACCGATCAACTGGCCGTTGGGTAGCGGCAAGGAATTCCTCGGGGTTTATAATTTTTATACCGATGTGATCCATGTTTACCAGCAAGGTTTTGGTCACACGATTCCCGATGATATTCAAATCAAAGGCTTGGATAGCGCGGAAGCGACGGCGCTAATGGGGTCCTACGCCGATGACTATCGGGAGCAAATTGATTTTGTGCGCGGCGCAACGCATCAATTTGATTTAGAAGAATATCTTGCTGGTCGTATGACGCCTGTTTTCTTCGGTACCGCACTGGGTAACTTCGGCGTGCGTGAAATGCTGGATGGTTTCGTTGAATGGGCTCCAACGCCGCGTGCGCGCGCAACCCACGAACGTTCGGTTGAGCCTACCGAAGAGAAGTTCAGTGGATTTATTTTTAAAATTCAGGCGAACATGGACCCAAAACATCGTGATCGCATTGCGTTCATGCGTATTTGTTCGGGTACCTATTCGCAGGGCATGAAAATGAAGCATGTGCGTATTGGTAAAGATGTCAAAATTGCCGATGCAGTAACTTTTATGGCAGGTGATCGAAGTGCTGTAGAAGAAGCTATTGCGGGCGATATTATCGGGCTGCATAACCACGGCACCATTCAGATTGGTGATACCTTTACCGAAGGTGAGGAGATGAAATTTACCGGCATCCCCCACTTTGCACCGGAACTGTTTCGCCGTATTCGTTTGAAAGATCCGCTCAAAATGAAGCAACTACAAAAAGGCTTACAGCAATTGTCGGAAGAGGGTTCGACTCAGGTATTTTTCCCGGTTAACAACAACGATATTGTGGTTGGTGCTGTGGGTGTGTTGCAGTTTGAAGTGGTTGCTTATCGTTTGAAAGATGAATATAAAGTAGAGGCGATCTACGAGCCGGTAAGTGTTACCACTGCGCGCTGGTGTGAATGCACTGATCCTAAAAAACTGGAAGAGTTCAAACGCAAGTGCGCCGAGAACCTGGCTCTTGATGGCGGTGGACATTTGACCTATCTTGCCCCTTCTCGTGTAAACCTTTCACTCACACAGGAGCGCCACCCCGAGGTTGTATTCCGGGCTACGCGCGAGCATTAAGTCATGGCCGTTTTTGTTATTACGCTGTTGATTTTTTTGGTGGTAATTGGTGTTTTACTCTGGGTAAAACATCCGCACTACCAGATGGCGAAAGCGGATGTGATTGTGCTCTTGCAAAACGTGTTGGTAGGGCAGGCAAGTGAAAATGATTGGGCCATCTTTTTGTCTTCATCTTTTCGCCACTGCCCTGAGTTGGAAGTTATTCGCGAGGCATGCGCTGTCATTGATGAACGAGAATACCTGGGGCAGGCGCGAGCGGATTATTTGTTCAGCGACAAAGGATTGGAAGAGTTGAAGCGCGTTCTCGTGCGCGTTGAATGTTTGAACGTTTAAGTTTTACAAGACTATACTTCTTTCACTTTCTTTTTTAAGAGCCAATCTTGTCAATAAATTCCGATAACAAGGACCTGATCTGGGATCTGGATGCCTTTAATCAGCGCCAGCGGGCGGTAGATTTTGTCATGGGGTTTGAAAATAAACTCTGTGTCTACTCCAGTTCCGTAGAGCAGCTATACACAAACTACAATATTTTCTTCCCCAAAGAAGAAGAGCGTAAGTTAGTGATTCTTCCTAACCCCTATGCACCTCACGATACCTTTAACGGTATTACGGCTAATGCTGTAACACCTACTGGAATGGAAATTATTCCTGGTGTATATCAATCGCGCCCTTGTTTATTTTTACGAATTCCCTTTCGCAGTGGCACGGTTAAATATCGCGCACTGCCTTTGCAAATGGGCTTAAAGATAGTTCGTGAAAAGTTGCCGCCGAATAAGCCTTTCCTGCCGGTATTGATGAAGGGGGATTTACGTGAGCTCGACGCATCAACGCCTTGCTTGCACTTGCATGCGATACATTTAAATCGTTTGGAAGAGCACTCGGCGCTAGAGCGTAGTGGAATACACAAGGTCATTGAGCAGCGGCTGCGCCAGCTTTCTTAATCTGCCTCGTTTCGTAGTAATGTTCCATAAGTAAAAAGCCACTCTTGCGGAGTGGCTTTTTTTATTCAGTTCATTAAGCAGGCGGCTTATTTTTACGGTAAGGTCCAACGCATGGGCACCGTAAACTCAAAGCGCGCGCCGCTAATAGTGTCAGGTAAAGCGGGGAAGGGCGCTGAGCGTTTGACAGCTTCCAGTGCCTCTTTGTTAAGCATCTCGTGAGCGCTATTTTCGAGAATATTTGTATTCAAAATATTACCATTGCGATCTATCACAACGGCAACGCGCACACTACCAGCTTGACCTCTTTCTAATGCCCGAGGGGGGTACTTGGTTTTACTGCGGATTTTTTTGATCGCATCTGAAACATAGAATTGGCGTGCTAACAGTGTTTGCGCTGTTAATGCCGGGCCTTCATCTTCATCCTCTTCTGCTTTTGGCTGTACCGGTGTTGGCGTAACCGCAACAGGTTTGGCTGCCGCTGAAGAGGCAGCTGCAGGGGCTGCAACTTGAGCCGCAGGTGCAGGAACATCTAGCTGTGGCTTTTCAATTTCTAACGCAGGTAATTTAACCTCGGGCCGCTCAGCGACAAGTTCTTCTTTCGCTCGCGCACTCGATTTGGCGGCTGCGGATTTAGCCGGAGTAGAGGATTTGGTATTTTGTGCGACAAGTTCACCACCCTGAATCCACGCGCGCACTTCCGCAACTCTGGTCGCGGAGGGTGTTATGGTTGAATAGCGGGTACGCAACGCGGTGTTGACATCCCCGACCTTTAACAAACTGTCGCGGTAATCGGACGATAAAGGAACGCTCCCAATCCAGGTGGCCAAGAGCATAGAAAAGAAGTTGTCGTCTTTAATAGTGCCTAAAAGCACATCATTAAGGGTAACGCTCACGCCTTTGCCTGGCGTGTAGCTAATTTTGACAAAGTCGTCTGGCACCAGCCGACCTTTAAACATAGCGTCAAAAGCAACGGTGTTATCTGCTTGCGCCATCAACGCGTCGGCCTTACTGTTAACTGCCAAACCTTCAATCCACAGGCGGCTGAATCTGCGTGCCGTAATTCCTTCCGGACTGACAATTTTAAGTTCCATTCGCATGGGTTGCTGATTACGCAATAGTGTTCCAGGATCGTTGCTCAATGACTCGGAAAAGAGTGCACCGATAAAGATCTCTCTGCCTAATTCCTGGTGGACCCCAATACCATTGAGCATTGGTTCGGCACGTGAAATGTGGGAAAAAATCAGTAGTGTGATACTTATGAGTACTCGGAATAGATGGTTGAAGCGCATAGTCTTGCTACTCTCTATTATTACGGACATTGGTGTCCTGCGTTTTAGTCCTGTGGGGTATACAGCGGTTTGTGGTTAGCCCCATAGGTATAATATAGAAAAAAGAGCGGTGCGCGTACTTTGTCTGTAATTTAGCTATAGTTGTTCTATAGATTTTCAGTAGTATCATACGCGCAGGGAGTGTTAGGGGCGGGGTTGCTTATTGCCTGGTGTATGAGTTGAGTAATTTTTAATAAAAATAGTATTACGGGTAGATGATGGAAACGAAACCTCTGCATAAAATCCCCAAAGATACCCTGGAGCATTTACTCTCCGGGATCCCGTTTTTTAAAGTTGTTAAGCAGCAAGACGCAAAGCAACTCGAAATACTCTTACAAGCCTCCCGAATCCTGTCATTTGTTCCTGGTGAAGTTGTGCTACAAAAAGGTGACACAGGAAATTGGCTGTATTTTTTACTCAAGGGAAAACTGGCGGTTTATGTTGATCAGGCGCTCAAGGGCGACTTGGTGAACTACGTTACTCCGGGCGAAGTGTTTGGGGATTTGGCTCAGTTGGTTGGTCAGGCGCGTACTGCCACAGTTATTTCAGATGCGTCAGCCAAGGAATCAATGGTGTTAGCCTTGGATTTTAATGTTTTTGGCCCGCTTAACTCAGTCACACCCATTTCATTGCAGACCAAATTAGCTTATTACCGCAATACAGCGCATAACCTGCGCTGGAAACTGGAGGTATACCGGTCGCAACATTTGCAGCATGAGTTGGCCAACAAGCATAGGCAGATCAAACTCTATCACGGCCCGAAAGACAGCCATGACGAACTGGTTTCACTCTATGAGCAATCGCAGGCGCTGGCATTATTGCTAATGGAATGGAACAAAGAGTTTGGTGTCTTGGCTGCTGAATCATTGGGCTAGTCGTTCTAAATTATTTTGAGTTCTCGTCACGCGCGACTCTTCGGCGCGTTAAGGCGCAATTGCCCACAACTGCTACACTGCTGAACACAACATCAATAATTTTCAGTGAAGCACCATGAAATTCGAAGAATTGAAACTGTCTTATGGCTACCCCCTACAACTGCAGACAAGCAGTCTTGCGGGCCAACCTGAACGTTTTTCATGTCGGCTCATTGGATGTTTGCCTGGGCGAGCGCTTTTATTATCTGTCCCCAAGCAAGCTGGAAAATTAGTTAAATTCAGGCCTGGTCAAAAAATAGTTGTACGACTAATGATTGATAATGGTATTGGAATATTTGCGGGCATCGTAGAAAGTCAGACCCTTGACCCTTATCCCATACTTCACTTGAGCTATCCCGATTCGGTGACATTCAAAGGTATTCGGGGCGCTACTCGCGTAGCTGTTTATGAAAAAGTTGATGTCGTTAACATTGGTCTGGAGTCGATCCCCTCTACCAGCGGCATTATGTTAGATGTCAGTATTTCGGGCGTGCGTATAGAGCTTGCGAATGATATTGCGGAAATTGGTGATTTACTGGAAATCAGAGCGCCTGTCGAGATTCGCGAGATAAAGCGGGAGCTGGTGCTTACGGGGAGGGTCCGCTCTCGCGTTGATCCCCAGGATGGACAATTGCAATCAATGTTGGTGAATTATGGCTTGGAGTTCGTCGAGCAAACTGAAGAACAGCGCCTGCTAATGTACACCTACGTATTCAATCAAATGGTGATACAGGAACAGGCATCTAATTAAATCGTGTTGGTATTTAAATTAAATTCGAATGTATCAATAAAAAAGGCACCCTAAGGTGCCTTTTTTATTGCGAGTAAATCGCTAATTACGCTGCTGGTGCAGCAGCCTTTGGCTTGCGACCGCGTTTTGCAGGCGCAGCGCCCGCTGGCTTCTTAGCTACTGCTTTTTTAGCAGCAGGAGCTTTTTTAGCAGCTGGAGCCTTTTTGGCTACTGCTTTTTTAGCAGCAGGAGCTTTTTTAGCAGCTGGAGCCTTTTTGGCTACTGCTTTTTTAACAGCAGGAGCTTTTTTAGCTTTAGCGGCAGTTTTCTTGGCTGCTGCTTTAGCTTTAGCTGCAGTTTTCTTGGCCGCCGCTTTCGCTTTTACAGCCGCTTTCTTGGCAGCTGCTTTCGCTTTAACAGCAGCTTTCTTGTCAGCAACTTTTTTCTTCAAAGCCGCTTTTTTAGCAGCTGCTTTCGCTTTTACTGCTTGCTTCTTAGCAGCAGCTTTTGCTTTAGCGGCAGCTTTTTTAGCCGCTACTTTAGCTTTTGCAGCAGCCTTTTTCTCAGCAGCTTTGGTTTTTACTGCAGCTTTCTTAGCTGAAGCTTTCAAGCGTTTTGCAACTGCACCTTCCGCTTTAGCAACTGCTTTGTCGTGCGCAGCAGCCAATTTAGCAGCAGCTTTAGCAGCTGCAGCTTCTTTTTTGGCAGCAGCAACGGCAGCTTTCGCAGCAGCGGCATCTTTCTTGGCGGCAGCAACAGCAGCTTTAGCAGCGGCTACAACTTTAGCTGAACCAGGGGTTTTCTTTTTACTAGCAGCAGCCAACTTGCTTTGAGCAGCTTTCAGAGCTGCAGCAGCTTTAGCAGCGTCTTTAGCCAAACCAGCAACAGCTTTACCGGCATCTGCCGCTTGAGCTGCGCGAGCTTTTGCCAGTTGCGCTTTCAGTTGAGCTAATTGCTGTTCCAAACTTGCAACAGTATTAACAGCGGTTTGTTTACGTGCAGCCATGGTGTGCTTCCTTTATAGTTTTCGAAAGGTCGATAAATGGATTAAAAAGTCCAACATGTATAAGTTAAAACTTTATTAAAAAAATTCAAGTTTTTTGCGCTAAATAGTCAATAAAAATGCGTTTTTTTGACAATTTTTAGTAAAAAAATGTGTTTTTTCGATTTTAAGGGAAAGTTTTTCTGTTTGAAGCGCCTTCAATCAGTCTGTTTACTGAAAACAATTTTGCTCTTCTGCAATTGCAATTGGACGTAATTGGTTTTGTTTTTCCCTTTTTCACTTGCCATTAACGATGCTATCAACGGTGAGAAAAGGTCTTGTTGAGCGTTCCTTTTTGCCTCTCAAGATTCGCTTTATCAAAATTTTTTTGTGATTTGTGATCGCTTCGGTGACGTAGTGAATGACTCAGTGATGGCTAACTGGATCACGATTTTAAACTTTGGCGAGGTTTGAATACCCGCCAGCCCATAATCAAACTGAGTTGCTTACCGATGAATGTTGTCAGTGATTGTGTTTGAAGCGCGAGACAGTTGGCTTTGTGAGTTGGGCGATGCGATTTAGTCTCAGGCAATTTTTCGGTATCAATATCGTCCCTGTTGTTTTCGCATAGGGTGATGCAATGTGCAAAGGGTTGCTGGGCAAATCCCTCTCCTGGCTATCGAGACTAGCTATTTCGTCATCATGAGGAAGATATTTAACGGAATGAGTTCCTTGTCGGCAACTGCATCAATGAGCTTGTCGCGTTTAGTCTATCAAGTATCAATGATTGATTTTCGTTGAATTACAACTTTCACGTTGGCTCGTTAATTCGTCGACATCATTGTCCAACGCAATGCCTTGAATGGGCTCATGGACACTGCGTTATCTCGTTAACTCAAATGACTTCCTTAAAGCGATTAATTGAAGGCCATCTTAATGTGCAGTTAATTGCTCGTTGGATGCTCGTGAGCAACGAATATATTCAGTTTTGTTTAGGACTGCTTGAATCAACCATATCAATCTCAGTTCGCATGCGATCCGTTGGCGACGATTGATTTAAAAATCCACAAGCGCGCTGTTGTGAATCTGTTGCTAACAAACACGCTAATCGAGTTTTAGGCTTGCTGTAAATATTGTCTTTTCCAGCACTATATTTCATATCCAAAGTGGGAGTGATGAAGTTTAGTGGGAATAAGATATTCGTTTTGTTTTGACGTTGGCGCAGTGATAAGTTGCTAGTGAAATTGGCGCCCCTTGATGGTGATTGTCGATCAACGGTGTGTCAGACCGAATGGTACATAATAGTTGGGGGGATTTTTTGGGGCGGGCCGGCGTTATTAGGGCGGTAGGTGGGCGACGTTTTTTTGACGAGAAGGGTCGCCTCAAACTGGTCGGACATTAACCAAACAGTCAATTGACGGTCGAATATTTCCCGTAAATTCCCCCCTTTGGGGGTTACAAAGAGTTGGTCTTTGCCCGGCCAAAACTGCTAGAATTGGGAACTTTCAGTTAGACCTAACGATAATGTTCAAATAACACGAGGAGTACCCAGAGTGAGCCGTAGAAAAAAAGGCCAAGCCGGTGATGATGGTAACGAAATTGACTTGACCCCCATGCTCGACGTGGTGTTCATTATGTTGATCTTCTTTATCGTAACTGCGTCGTTCGTTAAAGAAGCGGGTTTTAACCCCAATGTTCCTGAGCCAAACAACAATCCTCCGCCAGATGATGCTGAACCAAATATTCTGGTTCGTATTTCCGCTGATGACCAAATCTGGTTGATGGAGAAAGAAGGCGAGCGCCGCGTAGATACTCGCTCAGTTCGTTCTAACCTGGAGCGTCTGCGTGCTGAGTTGCCTAAGGCTGCGGTGATTATTTCTGCAAGTGGTCGTGCAAGCACTGGTACCTACGTTGCTGTTGCCGATGCTGCCCGCGAAGCCAATGCACCTAACGTAGTATTGGTGCCGAGCAAGGATTAATTCCTTCGGTAATGAAAAAGCCGCCTTGGCAACAAGGCGGCTTTTTTTGTGCCCGCAATTCGTCTCTTTGGGTTGTAATGCGGTTAAAGCTCATACTCCTGACGAACATACTTTTTCGGGAGCTTGCTGTGGTGGGTTCGCTCTGCACTGAAGTGATCGTGCAACTTGTCTTGCATGAGTTGCGCAAAGTCAGGCTGCTTTAAACGGATCAAGTGGCGATGATCACCGGCCTCAATATAAACCTCTTCGACTCCCATTAATTCCTCATCCCAGATTACATCCAGGCCATAGGCTTCACCTAGTGCAGGTATAGCCCCTTCGGCACAGTCTTTAAAAATCTCCGCAAGCTCTTCCTCTTCGACCAGCTCCATGTGACGATCAAAAATCTGGTTCAAGGTGTGGCGTAATATTTTATTGCGTGTGGGGAGAACACAAAGCGTGTAATGAAAATCCTCATCACGTAAGAGTACGCCTTTGGCCAGGCAATGATCATCAATCTTGGCGACACGTGCTGTGTTGTATGAACCCTCGCAATATTCATGTTCCAGCAGCGTGAACTCGACCTGTTTTGCTTTTAAATATTTTTCTACCGTTGTAGCAACACCCATAAACAATCTCCTGTGGCAAAAGCGCAGAGAAAAAGGGTTAAACAGTCTTCAGGTTTAAAGGTAATCGGATTAAAGGTAATAGGGTTAATGGAATGGGTTAGCGCACGCGCTTATTGCTGTCGTGCTAATTTGAGTATAGAAAGAAAAACGATAACGAACCAAGTGTTTTGGAATTAATCTGCGTTGATTAGATCGGTTGGTTTGTTGCGCAGTGAATAGCGATAAAACAAAAAAGCCGCTTAAAAGCGGCTTTTTTGTAGAGAGGGGAATAAACGATTAGCTGAGGCTGGCGAGCTTTTGCTTTACTGATGCCAGTTTCACGCAGGTTACGAACACTTCCATAGCCCCAACGACTTCTGGTACGGTTGGAACGGATGGTGCGATACGGATATTGCGATCTTCCGGATCTTTGCCGTAGGGATAGGTTGCGCCGGCAGGTGTCAGTTTTACACCGGCTTCAGCCGCAAGGCGAACAGTTTCTTTAGCGCAACCTTTGCGGGTATCGAAAGAAACAAAGTAACCGCCCACAGGTTTTTCCCACGCGCCTAAATCGGTACCATCGAACGCTTTACTCAATGCACTCAACACTGCTTCAAAACGTGGATTTAATAATTCTGCGTGTTTGCTCATGTGCGCCATGAGTGCATCTTTGCCAGGCAAGAAGCGTGAGTGGCGAATTTGGTTAACTTTGTCCGGGCCGATGGTGCAGCTGTTCAAAAACTTTTTGAAGCCCGCGAGGTTTGCTGCGCTCGCTGCTACGAAAGCAACACCGGAACCTGCGTGGGTAATTTTTGACGTAGATGCAAATTGTACAACTGAGTCTTCAGTGCCATTGCGACGGGTTGCTTCCAAAATGCTGGCCAATTGCGGTGCGTTTGGAACCAGGTCATGCACAGAGTAGGCGTTATCCCAAAATACGCGGAAGTTGGCACTGGCAATTTGGCCGAGTTTGGCGATACGCTCTACGGTTTCATTGCTGTACACCACTCCGGTCGGGTTGGAGTACTTGGGCACACACCACATACCTTTGATGGATTTGTCGGCTTTCACCAGTGACTCAACAACGTCCATATCGGGACCGGTTGACGTCATGGGAACATTGATCATTTTGATGCCGAGTTGCTCGCACACGGTGTAGTGGCGATCATAGCCAGGAACCGGGCACAGGAACTTCACGTCGCCTTCATTTTTCCAGGCACTGGCGGCATCCTTCAGGCCAAATTGGTAAGCGGTCAGCATCACCTGGAACATCAGCGTCAGGCTGGAGTTACCGCCTACCAGCACATTGGCTGGCTCCACACCCATAATGTGTGCCCCGAGTTGCTTGGCTTCGGGCAAGCCGTCCAAACCGCCGTAGTTACGGGTGTCAGTGCCATCCGCCGCTATGTAGTTGCCTTGCAACAACCCGTCCATTGCATCAGACAGATTTAATTGCTCGGCAGAAGGTTTACCGCGGGTCAGATCCAGATTCAGCTTCTTGGCGAGAATCGCCTGATATTGCTCGGTGAGTTGACTTTCCAATTCGCGCAGTTGCGCAGCAGATGCGTTGTCCAGTTGCAAGGTAATTACCTCATTTGGTTGGCAGGATTAGCGGATTAAGTGCGCGGCATTATACCCGTTAGTCACCTGCTTGTTGTAGAGCATCCGGTCGCTGGAATGAGATTGGTTTGCGCTAGCGCAACAAATTTAGCGGCATTCGTCCATGATTAGCGGTGGTACGGGGCAGTCCAGGCTGTCCGCGATAGCGCGGAAGAGCTCGGCCTCTGTCAGTGTTACGCGATTGTCTTGCAGGACGCATTGGCTCATGGCTTTTAACAGCTGCGGCTTTTGCAGCGGTTTGACCCGGTTAAGTTGAAGCAGTGCTTTGTCCAGATCAGCAAGTTGTACCTGACCTTGGGGGAGCAATACCAGATTGGAGAATTTCAATTCGGCCTCTCCACGTGCAAAGGCGGTTTCCGCATCGGCACTGGATGCAGCGCCTGCGTAAGCAAGTAGCGATAAAAGAATTGCACATTCGCCGGGTAATTGTTTCAGATTGAGGTCGCGTTCAATGCGTGGGACGTGATGGTTATTATGCAAAACAATTCGATGCAACGCCCACTCCATTAAACTGATTTTTTTGTCGGCGCGAATTAATACATTCATGCAATCTAAAAATAATTGTTGCTGCTCGCCCGATAATTGTTTTAGCGCGGAGAGGCAAAGCTCAACCAATGGCAAGCGCAACCCGGCGTGTTGGGCTGCCGCTGCTGAAATGATCGGACGCAGCTGTTGAAATTCCGCTTCAGGCAAATGTTCGCTGAGCAATGCTAGCTGGTGCTGGGCGATTTGTGCATGGCGATCCAGTAACAAGCCAAAAATAATACCGCGCGCACTATAGCTTTCGTGCGCGGCATTTTTTAATTGTTCAGGAATTTCTGCGAGACGCGCGCGCGCATAATTGAGTTGCGCTCGCGAAGGTTGAGCGATTTGATTGAGTGCCTGGTCTATATCGATGCTGGTTTGCGTCGGTGTTACGGTTGCAGAGTCCAAGATTGCACTAGTGCTGTTAAACCCCGAAACAACTTCGATCAGGTCATCCGCTGTTGTTGCGGCAGTGTCTGTACTATCCGTTTGTGTAACTGCGGAAGTCTTCCTTCCTTTATATGCACTTGTGGCAAATTCACCATCCCAGTTGGGCTGAATACGTTTGATGCGTTCTTCTAATGGTGGATGAGTCGCCATTAAGTTAAAAAAGGATTTCACTCCTTGGCCAAAATACATATGGCTGAATTCGGCGGCATGTTCATTGTGTAGTTCGGAACCAAAAGTACTGCCGCCAATTTTTTTCAGGGCGCCCGAAATACCCTCCGGGTTGCGAGTAAATTGCACAGCCGATGCATCGGCGAGAAATTCGCGCTGGCGACTCACGGCGGCTTTGATCAGGTTGCCAAAAAATATTCCTGTATAGCCTATTACCAACAGTCCAACACCTAGTGCCAACAGGGCGGCAGGCGAATTATCTTTACTGGAGCGAGTGCTGCTGCGATTACTGGCGATGCGAATAAGAAACTCACCAATCAAACCAATTACCAGAATACCGTACAACAGTGAGATCAAACGCATGTTGATGCGCATATCGCCGTGAAAGACATGGCTGAACTCATGGGCAATTACACCTTGGAGTTCATCGCGAGATAAACGTTGAATACAACCGCGAGTAATACCGATAACGGCATCCTGGGGGTGATAGCCAGCGGCAAACGCATTAATACTTTCTTCTTCCATTAAATATACAGGGGGGACGGCGGTACCCGAGGCAATTGCCATTTCTTCTACCACGTTTAAAATTTTGCGCTCATCCGCATCCTGAGTGTTGCCTACTAGCAGGCGCCCCCCCATGGCTTCCGCGACGGCTTTGCCTCCGCCACCTAATTGCAAAAAACGAAATAGACTTCCCAGTGCCACCACACTACTCACACCTAATGTGATCCATAAAAATGTGGTAGGGCTAAGTGCATGCAAAATTCCTTGCCATGCTGTTTGCGCAGATTGCTGACGATGCTCGTCAGTGAAGTAGGCGAGTGATGCAAATAGCAAGGTGGTAATGGCGACCAGTGATATCACCGCCGCAATTAGCAGCAATATCAAATAGTGTGTATTGCGGCGGGCACGATCCTGGTGTTCAAAGAAATTCATAGGCGCAACCTGTTGCTGATGAGTGATTGCTATATATAAAGAAGGAAGACTTGCCCGTATCTGAGCTGGAAAAAATCTTCCTTCTATATATAGAAGGAAGATTTTGTAGGGGATGTGCTAAAACTGCACTTTGGGTGCCGACTGGATTTCGGCGCTATCGGCAAACACTAGCAAGCTTGCATCCTCTCTGTGACCAAAACTGGCTGCTAGCACCACGGGTGGAAAGCTTTGTTTGTAGGTGTTGTACGCGGTTACTGCATCATTGAATGCCTGACGAGCGAAGGCAACTTTGTTTTCGGTGCTGGTCAACTCTTCGGACACTTGCATCATATTTTGTGATGCCTTCAAATCCGGATAAGCCTCCATCACCACATTTAAACGCCCGATGGCATTGGTTAATAAATTTTCTGCGCCGGCTAATTCAGTCATTGCTGCGGCGCTACCAGGATTTGCTGCTGCCGCTTGCAAACCATTCATTGCTTGATTGCGCGCGCTGATCACCGCTTCCAAGGTTTCGCGCTCGTGTTTGATATAGCCTTTCGCTGTTTCTACCAAATTGGGAATAAGGTCATAACGGCGTTTTAATTGCACTTCAATTTGAGAGAATCCATTTTGATAGCGATTTTTCAAAGCGACCAGTTTGTTGTAAATCCCGATAACGTAGAACACTAACAGGGCAATTATCACCAGCGTAACGATGGTAGAAATCATGATGTTTTCCTTTGCGTGTCAATAAATGGTGATCGGCCACAACTGACAAAGTACCAGTTGCCGTTGCGCAAGATACTAACAGGATAGGATGATATTTCCAGCGGGAAATCTTGTTGCAGGGTGAGCGGGCGATAAACGCGCGAATTCGGTGATAAAAGATCGGTAATAACCGCGACTGAAAAGTGGGGCTGAACGCTAATCGACGTATTCAAAAACCTTAACAACTTGTTGCACTCCGTCGCTGGTACGTGCAACTTCAGCGATACTGTCCGCTTCGTGACGCGATACCAAACCCATCAAAAAAACAGTTTGGGCTTCGGTAATGATGTGAATGCGACGGCTTTGAACGCTACTGGCAACTAGGCGTGATTTTATTTTTGTGGTAATCCAGGCATCCAGGCTTTGAGACCCAAAGCGCGCTATTTGCCCTACTTGCAATTCATTATGTACCTGACGTACGGAGTTGATAGCACCTACAGTGCTGCCGGCAAGTTGGCGTAAATGCTCGGAGGAGACCTGACCGGTCAGCAACACATAGCCGTTAAAACTGTCGATATTTACGCGCGCATTTTCAAAGGCCGGGTCAGCTTTGAGCAAATTTACGCGTGCGTAGGTTTCCAACCGTTCGTCGTTCAGTTTGGTGCCCAGCGAGCGCTTGTTGTTGCTGATTTGCACCGGGTCACTGGTGGTTGCATGAATGACTCGCGCGCAGCCGCTTAATTGAAATGCCATTACACTTAATGCCAAAAGTGTCAGGACGTAACAGGTTTGCGCACGAAATATCTGCATTAAAAGCCTCCAAACAACTGCTGCTCAATCAAGTCACACAAGCAAAATAAACTAAGCAAGTGCACTTCGTGGATACGGGGTTTGGCAAATAATGGCACGCGAAGTTCAATATCACCATGGGTCAATAAGGCCGCTACATCACCACCATCAGCGGCAGTGAGTGCTATCACTTGCATCTCTTTATCGTGTGCGGCGCTGATGGCTTGCAATAAGTTGCTTGCTTTACCCGTACTGGTGAGCAGCAACAAAATATCGCCCGTTTGCCCGAGCGCGCGAATTTGTTTAGCGTAGATGTCATTAAAACTCGAGTCGCTACCAATTGCTGTTTGGGTAGTGAAATCAGAACCGAGATTTAGTGCGGGTAAACTGGGGCGCTCTTGTTCAAACCGATTAACCAGGCTGGCGGTAAAAATTTGCGCTTGCGCCGCAGAAATACCGTTGCCGCAGGTCAGTATCTTTTTCTCATTCAAGAGGGCGTGCACAATAAATTCACTGGCATTGGCGAGTAGGGGGGCAAGTTGTTCGCCGGCTTGCATCTTGGCTTCAATACTTTCGTGAAACAGGGTAATTACACGTTGTTCCATAAATGGGTCGCTATAGTCATTCGAATAATTTCAGGGGCATTGGTGACCTTGTTCAGGTGGTAAATGCATTTTTAATCCACTGGACGGGTGGTGCTGTGCCGGTCTGATCCAATGCTATCACATCAAAGCGGCAGGCGATTTTGTCGTAGAGCTTGTGCTCTTGTAAAAAGCGCTGGGCGGTTTTGATAATTTTTTGCTGTTTGCGGTAATCCACCGTTTCCAGCGCGGGCGCAAAACGCTTATTGGTACGCAGGCGCACTTCCACAAAAACCAGCGTGGTTCCGCGCGGATTTTTTTCCAACATTATTAAATCAATTTCGCCCAGTTTGCAGCGGTAATTGCGCGTGCGGGTGATGAGCCCTTGCTGATGTAAATACTGTTCGGCGTAGTGCTCCGCGGTAGCACCGATGATTACGCTGGTGTCTATACCGGGTGTTGCAGCGTCCTTGTTGCTGTTGTTCATTATCTTCCCTTTATATTGATGGATACTTAGTATTGTAGTTCGTTTTCGTTAATAACCATGGGCAGTGGCTGAGCGTCGCCGTTGCGGAACCTTACCCAGATTTGCTCGCGTTCGATGCGGCCTGCATTCATACGCAATGCACCAGTAGCGCCGAAAATTCGCATTTGGGGTACTTGCTCCAATTGCGGCAAGCGCGCGTACAAACGAAATGCATCCGCGCCCAGTGCATGCAGGCGGCCATATACCGCCGCGGATTTAGTGTACTGCGCAACGGCTTGTTTTTCCGGGCTGGTTGAATCAAACAACCACGGCATAGTGTTAAAGCGAATTCCATTTAGATCGCGGTCGGCTTTAACGTTGGGCTCGCCAGAGTAAACCTGACTGGTGGCGTATACCGGAATTTTTCCCGCATAGTGAAACGCAAATGTCGGTTTGATTTGGCGCGCTTGTGCCGGGTCGGCGATCAGGAAAATCATGTCCACATCACTGCGGCTGCGTGGTGAGGCAATTAAATTGACTCCGAGCAAACTTTGCAATTCGCGCGTGCGTATCTGGCTTTGTTCAATCAACATCGCATCTTTCACCAGTCCTGAGTAATTTACGCCGGGCTGAAATTGAGTGCGATTTACGATTACGCCGCCGAGCTTTTCCCACTCATCGGCAAAAGCGCGTGCGCTGCGTTCGCTCCACTCCTGCGAGGGAATAATGACCATCGCCTGGCGATGGCCCTCTACAAATGCTTGCCGCGCAACTTGGCGCGCTTCGTCTTCGACCGCCAAACCAAATTGATAAAAACCTTTTAGCGGTTGTGCTGGCTGTGCATCGGGATAATTCAGTGCTAACACCGGTACTTCCAGTGTAGGCATCAGACTGAGTTCAGTGACTTTTTCTTTATCAATGGGGCCGATTACCAGGTCGGCACCTTCGGTAACCGCTTGTTGGTAAGCAGCTAACGCATCACCACTGCTGTCATATTGGCGCACTTCTGGCGCATTGCGGCCATTACTGAGCGCCTGATAATAGGCGGCAAAAAAACCGTCGCGTACCGCTTCACCGGCTTCGGCCAATTTGCCTTGCATAGGCAGTAACAGTGCAATTTGTTTAGGTTGTTGATCGATTAAGCTTTGCAGCAGCCGTAAATCATTGGGCAAATTGTCACGCGCGGGATGTTGGCGCCAATCATTAATCCAGCGTTGTAATTGTTCGCGCTGTTGCTCTAAATCGATTTGGTTGTTTTTGCTGATGGCAGCTAGGCTATACCAGCCGCGCGCCGCTTCTCCGAACTCATCCTGTGCGAGCTGCTGTAATTCAGCGAAGGGAATGCTCATCAGGTTTTGCCAGATAGCATCCTGATTTTGTTGGCGCTGTTGTTTGTTGTTAATTAACGCCGCGAGTTGGATGCGCTCATTCACACTCTGTTGCGCTTCACCCAGCAAGGTAAAAACCTGTGCGCGTTTTTCACGCAGTGCAATTTCCGTTGCGGGTTCCATGGCTTGCCATTGTTGTTCCAGGCGCGGCTTGGTTAGAATGCCGTGCGCGAGGAAATTGGAGCCCTCTTGCAATGCCAGGGTGCTGAGTAAATCGGTGTATTTTACGTAGGACTGATCAGGCAAGTCATCGGGATTCATGTCGCTAATCAAATCGCGTGCTCGGCTGAATTTACTGGCGTCTACATAAACCTGTGCCGCTTGCAGCGCCAGACTCTCGCGCTCGGGCGACTGGCTCTGGCGTGCAAGCTCCAGCAGTTGGCTGGCGCTGGGGGCTTTGGCCTGGGCCTTGGTGGCTGGTGCCTTGCGCTTTTCCGGTTGGGTTGGATTGCTGCCACAGCTGCTCAGGCCAAGCGCCAGGGCAGCGGCCAGTAATCCGGTTGCAGTGTGGTGAAGGAACTTGCGCGCAAAAGGCCGTATCGGCATGAAAACCTCGGTAAAAAACCAGCAAAAGTAATGAATTCAACAGAGTCTGACGCTCGGCGTCTGGCTCCCTTATCCGGAAAGCGGTATGTCAACAACAGCCTCAAACCAGGGCATTTTGTATGTCGTGGCAACCCCCATCGGCAATTTGGGCGATATGGTACCGCGAGCGGTAGAAACTCTACAAACAGTAGCCTTGATTGCCGCTGAAGATACGCGACACAGTTCCCGCCTCTTGTCCCATTTTGCTATCAAAACCCCCTGTATTGCTTACCACGACCACAGCGATGATTCGCGCGTAGATCAGCTGGTTGCCAAAATGCAGGCAGGGGAATCCATTGCCCTGATTTCCGATGCCGGGACTCCATTGGTATCTGACCCAGGTTATCGTTTGGTGCGCAGTGCTCGCCAGGCAGGGATTCAGGTGGTTCCCATTCCCGGCGCCTGCGCCATGATTGCCGCGCTCAGTGCTGCAGGTTTACCTTCAGACCGTTTTGCCTTTGAAGGTTTCCTGCCCGCCAAACAGATTGCTCGCTGCACTCAATTGCAATCGCTCGCAGCAGATTCGCGCACACTGATTTTTTATGAGGCTCCGCATCGTATTCTTGAAACCCTCCAAGACATGGTGCAGGTATTTGGGCCCGAACGCGAAGTCGTTATCGCACGCGAAATTACCAAAACGTTTGAAACGATTAAGGGGGATAGCGTTGCTGCATTGGTTGATTGGGTGGCGGCTGATTCCAATCAGCAGCGCGGCGAAATTGTGCTGCTCGTTCATGGCGCGCCCAAACAGGAAAATGAAACGCTTACACCCGAGCAAATTCACACCATGAAAGTTCTGCTCGACGAATTGCCGGTAAAACAAGCGGCCAGTATCGGCGCAAAATTAACGGGATTGAAAAAGAATTTTTTGTACGATTGGGCGTTGCAGAATAGTAAATAAATGTTTGCTGTTCGCTTTTTTATAGATGTCACTGTTAGCTTTTTTTAGCGCAGTAAAACATCCGGCAATACACTGGAGCGCGTTCCCGGTTTAGGTAAGTTGCTGGCATCGCGATAAGTAAACACCATCGAATATTTGGTATTGCCGGTCATATTTCTTCCTGCGGCATGAAATAGATTGCTGTGAAACAACAGCAAATCCCCTTGATTCAAAGGCACTGCAATCGCTTGATCCAGCAATGGTTTGTTGCACTCTAAATCGGTACGTAAAAATTGCAATTCATCCAGTCGTGTTGCGTCTATATCAAGTTGATGTGAACCGGGAATCACCCACAAACATCCGTTCTCATGGTGTTCATTGCCCAAGGCTAACCACGCCGAGACCAGTGCCGGACGTTCGAAGCTCCAGTAGCGGCTATCGCGATGCCAGCCGGTGCGGCTGGAGTAGGCGGGTTGTTTGGTCATGATGCAGTTGTGATGGGATTGGGATAAGTACACATCGTCGCCCAATAATTGTTGCAACGGAATTCGCAAGTTTGCGCCGATTGCCCAATTGGCGAGGAGTTGGCTGCGCGCATAAGCACCGAGTAGACGGCGCGCGGTTTTGCCGCCTTCTGCTTCGCGTGAGCTGGGCGCTCCCGGGTATTGGGTATCAGCCTCGTATTCAATGGGGGCGGCATGCTTTTGTAGTTCTTCTTTTGCCAAGACGATAATCGATTCGCAAAATGCTGCTGCTTCAAACTGCGGTAGAACCAGATAGCCTTGGGTATGAAAATTCAGAACTTGTTCAGCAGATAACATCGCGCACCCTCCAATTGTTACACGCTCAAATACTGACTAAGGATTGGTGATGCGCTTTATAAAACATATCGTTTTTTTTGCAAGAGTTAGTTTGGTGATGAAATACGGGATTTGATTGCAATCAATAAACCTGAGGCAGCGATGATCACCATACCCAAAATACCGTAACTGTCAGGCACAGTGTCGAAAACAATCCAGCCCAGTAACCCAGCCCACAACAATTGCAAATATGTCATAGGCGCGAGTACCGAGGCGGGTGCATGACGATATGCTAGCGTAAATAAGTAATGCCCCAGTCCGCCAAACGCCCCCATACAAAAAAACAAAATAAACTCAGTACTGCTCGGAATTTTGTTTTCCCAGAAGAAAGGCAGTGCGAGACCAAACACAATTGTCCCTACCAGAGCCGTATAGAAAAGCAGGGTAATTGCCTTTTCGGTACTGGCCAGCAGACGCGATAACACTTGATACGCCGCATTCGCTGCTGCTGCGCCAAGTGCGAACACTATGCCCCATGCGTCTAGCCCGCTGCCAGGGCGAGCGATCAACAAGACGCCGATAAACCCGGTAATTACTGCCGCCCAACCCAGGCCTCCAATCTGCTCACCTAACAGCGAGCTGGCAAAGAGTGCAATCAGTGTCGGCGCAAGAAAATTAATCGCGGTGGTTTCCGCGAGGGGCATGCGCTGCAGTGCGAGTCCGATACACAGTGACGCTAGAGTTAATACTGCTCCCCGCAATACGGTCAGGCCGGTACGCTGGGTTTTGATCAGGGCCGACGAGTGGCGGGGTGCCAATATCACTAACATCAATGCACAGTGAACTAGGTAGCGCATGGCAACGACGCTGGGAACGTTGTAATGGGCTGTTAAATACTTGGTAGTGCTGTCCATGCAGGCAAAGAGCAACAAGCCGGTTGCAGCGAGTAAAAAGCCTTTAAATACGTTAACCGGTAAGGCACTAACAACGGGGGAGGAGGGTATGGCGGGGTCTTTCATTGAGCTAATCCAATCATTACGCCAAAACCACTTAGGCGACAGGGCTACAGCATAAATTAACCTTAGCTGTTTGTGTGACCTTTGCGCGCTAATAATATGACAAATTACGTAAAGCTACTGATTTGCTGGTGTGGGATCAAGGCTGAAGCCAGCGCGAGCGACCTGCGTCACGCGCGCCGGTTGTTGGACGCGCGGAATAGCTAATTGGAAATTGGACTAACACGGAAGTAATCCACATCTACAAATGACGTTTCCGGGGCATTTGTTCCAGCGGTAGATAGCGCAAATAATCCCATTCTCGCGCCTACCCAACGACCTTCGCTGGCGGCAAAATTCGGACCTATGGGGGTGAACTGGAGGTTATCTCCGCTGAATGCAAATTGCACCTGCGCACCTTTGGTGACCGTCATACGCAGGAAGATCTGGTCGCCATTAAATGGCAGGCTGGTGACTATTTGTTCGGTGCAGTTGGTTTCTGTATTGCCGCAAAAGGCGAGCGCTAACTCTTTGCCGTGTGCGTGATGTTTGATTCCGATCCACTGATATCTTAAGCCGTAGATTAATAACCCTGTGGCATCGCCGGGCCGCATATTGCGGACGTCTATCGCAGTGTCGACAACAAATTCTTCGGCGGGCAATTTTTGTAGCAACAGGGATGGCACATTCCACAAGTGTTGTTGAGTTTGGTAGTGGCGATCCACCCGAGCAAACAATCGCAAATGATCCGGGCGTTCTCCAAGGGAATACCATTCTGGTTTCCAATTCGCATTCCACTGCCATTGCACACCTAAAACACGTTTATTGAATTCATCATGGATGGCGGGATTTGCTATAGGAAATTTGCCGGGGACCGGTTTGCGATAGGTCAACACTGGCTCGCCAATCCCGTCGCCATCGGCATCAATACCCATCACCGGCCAATCATTTTCCCAATCCATGGGCTGCAAGTGAACTATGCGCCCATAGGCGCGCTTATCCTGAAAATGAAAGAACCAATCGCTGCCATCTTCCGCTTGAACCCAGGCGCCTTGGTGCGGACCGTTGATTGGGCTTAAGCCTTGCTCTAATACGATTTTATCGTCATAGGGGCCTTCAATATTTTCGCGCGAAATACCGACTGCCAACCAAATTCAACGCCGCCTGCCGGTGCAAAGACATAGTAGTAGCCATTGCGTTTATAAAACTTTGGCCCTTCCAGAGTGCGATAGCCGGGCAATTTGTTCGCATCGATAATGATTTTTCCTTCAGGATCCAAAATAGCTTTTGCGTCGGGCGATATACGGCGCAGCGTAAGCAAATTATTGATACCTGCACGACTTTTCGCCCAGGCGTGGAGCAGGTAAGCGTTGCCGTCGTCGTCCCACAAAGGTGTTGGGTCGATCAACCCTTTGCCGGCCAACAATAAACGCGGCTCGCTCCATGGGCCGGAAAAATTTTCGGCGGTCATTACATAAATCCCAAAATCCGGATCGGGGTAAAAAATCCAGAACTTGTTATCGTGGTGACGCAGGCACGGCGCCCAAACACCTTTACCGTGTTGCGGTACTGCAAACACCTTACGGGGGATTTGTTGCGGTAACGCGTATCCCACCAGCGACCAATTGACCATGTCATCAGATTGCAGCAGCGGCAGCCCCGGCGAGCTGTTGAAGCTGGAGGAAATCATGTAATAGCGATTGCCCGCCCGAATTGCATCCGGGTCTGAATAGTCGGCGTGGAGAATCGGGTTTTGATAAAACCCATTACCCAGGTCTGGCTGCCAGGGGGATGTTGGTGATTTGCTGGTTTGGCAACCAACAAGGCATAGAGCGAGCATGCAGCTAAGGGAAATAGGTTTATATCTGTCCCAAATGGCCAGAGATTGAGTCATTGGTGGCTCCTGGGTTTCTAGATGCTCTGCTTTTGTAAGAAAATCATAGAATTGATGATTTTTAAGTAAGATTATCCTATTAAGGCTGACCAAAAAAATTATTAATCTTAGCCATGCAATCTTCAACGAAATTAACTTTTCTTGCTTTTTGCGCTATTTTTGATAATGGATACGGTTTCATTGGTTTGTTTTATTGTTTTGATAACGGATACATTTTTTATTAATAGTAATATTTAATTAAAAATGTTTTTTTTCCTAAAAGTAAAATTTCCTAAAAAATGGGAATTATTGGGATGATTTAACCTTTGGTAAGCGGCTTTTCTACGCATTAGTGCGAAGCGCCGCTAGTGGCTGTTTGAAAACGATTACATTTCGTTTTTGCGCGTTTTTAGGCTATTGTCAGCGAGTTTCTCGGGGGGTACATTGAACTCGGTATTGACCGAATACCATTGCCGATTTTGAGGCGCCTCCACTTGGATGCGCCTTTTTTTATGGCCGGAATTTGAAAATGAAGCAATAAAAAAGGGGCCAGTTGGCCCCTTTTTTTGGTGTTGCGAGTGAGACCTAGAACTTCAGTGTACCCTGGATAGCAACGCTTCTTGGGCGCTCGTAGAAGGCGTAGTAGCCTGAACCAGTACCGCGAGTCACGGTGGACGCAACTGGCAACCCATTGGCGTAAGACACGATGGATTCATCAGTCAGGTTTTTACCAATCAGGGCGAGTTCCCACATGTCATCATTACCACTCAATGCGATACGGGCGTTGATCTTGGTATAGGCCTCTTGTTCAAAGCGAGGGTCCAGTGATGGCGTTGTCAGGTATTCGTCGCTGTAGATAAAGTCCAGCGTGTTAACCAGCTTCAGTCCATTGCTAAATTCGATGGTGTAATCGGCTCCGACATTGCCTTGAATTTCCGGGGTGAATTCGCGGCGCTTTCCGGTTGCATCGCAGACTCCATCGCCAGCCGGGGCAATATTATCCGGCTGCCCGAAATAGCATTGCGAGGTGGGGAAGTCGGTGTATTCAAAATCGATAAAAGCAACGCCGCCACGCGCGAGCAGGCTGTCAGTAATTGCCCAGCGCCCATCGACCTCAAGGCCTTGCACGACTGCTTGACCCGCATTGGTAACGTTGAAGCTCAAACTGCCATCAAATTGGCTGGTTTGCATATCGTCGAACTCAGAGCGGAATAGTGCTGCATTGAGTTCCGCTGAGCCTCCGCCAAATACGAATTTGCCGCCAAGCTCATAGTTTTTGACTTGCTCTTCTTCAAATTCCCATGTGCCCTGAATGTTAGGGTAAACGCCGCCCAGATCATTCGGGGCGGCGTTGGAGCGAACATCAAAACCTCCGGATTTAAAACCGGTGGTGTAGCTGGCATAAAGCATATCGGTATCATTGATATCGAATTGGAGGGTAACCAGCGGTGTGAAGGCGGATTCATCTCTGTCCCCTTTCACTGTATGAGGATCAACTTTGAACTGGCTCCAGATAATATTGTAGGGGTCAGTCACCGCGCCTTCAGGCAAGGTTACGCCAGTATTGCTTACGTGGTACTGAATTCGGTTCGCATCCTTTTGTTCGGCGGTGTAGCGAGCGCCGAGGATCAGGCGAGCAAAATCGGTAAAGTTCCAGGTTGCCTGGGCAAAGACTGCTGCCAGATCGGTATCCTGCTCAAAGTCGCGTTGGGTAGACGCATCACGTAGCAAGTTAGCAGCCGTCGCGCCAAGTAATGGTGTAAAGGCTGTAGCGATAAAACTGTCTTTCGGTACACGTACTGCGTCATGAAAATCCAGCGAGCTACTTTGGAAGAATACACCGCCCAGATAGCTGATGGTTTGGTCTTCCGGCGATGTTAAGCGAAGTTCCTGGCTTATCTGGCTGTAATCTTCATCCGATAGGATGTTGAAGCCTGATGCCCCGGTGAAGTCACAGTCACACAGCTCTTCATAGGTGTAAGCGTTGTAACCAGTCACCGAGGTTAAGGTATTTTCACCTATCTCGCGCTCGATGGTCAGGGTTACGTTTTCGGTGTCATTGTAGCTGTAGTCGCCATTGGACTGGCGGTTCCAGTCGTGGGTTGTGTCGAGCAAATACTTGCCGGCAGTGAAGAATTGCAGGGCTTTGGCGTAGGGAGTTTTGTTGCCTGTGGCATCGGGAATTTCGATGGGTTTTACGACTTCGATGTTACGGCCATCACTATCAAAAGAGCCATCTTCCATTTTCAGGATAATGTCCCATACATCAGTTGGCTTCCATTGCAGTGTGGCGCGTACCACGCGGTTCTTATCTCCCGATTCGTCGCGCTCCAGAGTGGTGTTTTCCATAAAGCCGTCAATGCGGCTCTCCAGAATTGCCAAACGCCCCCCAACTGTGTCGGAGATGGGGCCAGAAAGCACTAGGCGTACATCTTGTTCGCCATGTTCTGGTTCATAGAGAGCAGTGATTTTGGCTTCATGTGCATCGCCGGGCTTGGCCGTGGTGATGCTGATTGCACCTGCAGTGGAGTTCTTGCCAAAAATAATACTTTGCGGACCGCGCAGGACTTCTACTCGCTCCAAATCAAGAAAGGGAGCGCGAGCCAATTGGGCGCGTCCGTAGTGGATGCCATCAATAAATTGGGCGGCTGATTGTTCAAAACCCTGGTTAACCCCTGAGCTAATACCGCGAATGGCGATATTGGTACCAATGCCTGTTTGGGTCATGTTAAAGCTGGGGATGTAATCGGCTATACGCTCAATACTGGTTATGCCGGCGTCTTCAATTTTTTCGTTGTTCAGCGCATTTACCGAAATGGGGACATCGCGCAAGCTTTGTACGCGCTTTTGCGCAGTTACTAGAATTTCTTCCAGTGCCGGGCTGTCATCTTGGGCGAGTACAGGGAGCGCTGGCGCCAGAGCAATCGCGATTGCCAGCAGGTTGTGTGTGCGTACTTTCACGGGAGAATCTCCTGAAGCTTTTATTGTGAATGTGAGCGTGAAGTCTATTTGTCCTTAATAGGGGGCAATAAATATCCACTAATTAATAGCTTAAAGCGCGAAAAATACCAGTTAATGACAGGTTTTGCCTGTTGGCTGGAATAAGGCTGGCACTTTTGGTGACGCAAATCACAAAAAAGTGAGACTTTGTCGCGTAATGCTGCTTGCATACGACTTATGTGGCGAGTAAGGTGCCACTTCGGAGTCGGCTCGGCAGTCGCTCTGGTGTTAACGAATGGTCTCTCTTGAGTGATCGTTGGTGCATCGGGGAGGAAAGTCCGGGCTCCATAGGGTAGAGCGCCAGGTAACGCCTGGGGGGTGTGAGCCCACGGAAAGTGCAACAGAGAGTAGACCGCCTAAGCGCTCGCAAGAGTGACGGTAAGGGTGAAAGGGTGCGGTAAGAGCGCACCGCGCAACTGGCAACAGGCTGCGGCATGGTAAACCCCGCTCGGAGCAAGACCAAATAGGCCCTCTATGATGCGACCCGTATCGAGGGCGGGTAGGTTGCTTGAGGCTGATGGTGACATCAGTCCCAGATGAATGATTGTCCACGACAGAACCCGGCTTACAGGCTGACTCCGACGTATTGAAAAGCCTGAGCTTTGGGGGTGTTTCACCCCTTTTGCTTAGGTTGCTACAAAAAATGCTACAAACGCTGCTACAAAAACGCTCCAATGGTTATTACTATTTCCGCTGGGTGTGCCCTCCTGCTATCAGAAAAGTCCTTGGTAAGCGGGAAATCATCAAATCCCTTCGCACTACTTCAAAAATTCAGGCATTAGCCAGAGCGGGAGCTTATTACATGGCTGTTGATAAATTTAAAGCGTTGGAGCTTGAGCTTCAGTCCAAGTGCGATAATGGCTTAATGGAAGAGCAGGACGCTATTGATGAGTTCTGTTTGCAGTATTACGAAGACTATGCTCCCAAATTGTTTTCAATGCTGATGGCTGGCGAACAGCCTTACAAAGCGGATTCACTTCTTGATGCGGAGTGGGATAGGGCACTATTCACAGCTGGTATGGAGGCCTATCGTAAATCGCTGACCAATAGGTTGGGAGAGTTTGCAGAGGGCATTTCTATTTACGATACCGTTGAAAAAATGGTTAGCGATTACCCTAATATTCCAGAATTGCAAGGTAACGAGATTGTTCGTGCTCTACACATGGTTGGGCAGGCATTCAGTGATTCTCCGGTCGTGTATGACCGTTTCATAAAAGACTTAACTCAAGTTCAATATTTCAATATCGAATCCTTTCGAAAGGATTTGGAACCAAGCCTTTTAGAGTTGCCTATACCCAGATTTTTAAAGCGAAATACTGTTTCAGAGCAGGCAATAGCTCTTCCGTCCCCTTTACTCTCAGCGGTTTTTGAAGAATTTCTGGCTCATAAAATTTCTAATGAAGATCTCTCACTGGGAGCGCAAAAAGACTACCAGACTAACTTTCCCGTGCTGCTTCATTTTATTGGTGATGTGCCTATCGCTGATATTACAGGTAGGAAGGTAAAGGCTTGTTTGCAGGCTTGTTTAAAGTTTCCCAAAAGGACTTTAAAGCCATACAGAGGGAAGTCTGTAGCTGAGATTGCAGCTTTAGATATACCCGAAAATCACAGGCTTGCAGCAAAATCGGTAGAGAACTACAAGAAGCTTTTACAGGGAATTTTTGCTTATGCAAAAGAGCAGGAATATATCCAACAATCGCCAGCGGTAGATTTGAATCTTGGTATTAAGGTGCCTAAGGTGAAGGCGCCATTCAGTAATTCAGAAGTGAGAATATTATTGCGAGCAGCTAATGCTCTCAACGGCAAGCATGAAGAGCGAAAATGGATTGTGCTTTTGGGGGCTTATACCGGCGCTAGGTTAGGTGAGATTACACAACTAAGACGAGAAGACATAAAGGTCGATTTAGAGACTGGTATTAAATATCTGCGAATCACATCTGAGGCGGGCGCTCTAAAAACAGATAATGCCAACCGATTGGTTCCTATTCATTCTAAGCTTCTTGAGCTGGGTTTTGAGGCGTTTGTAGGTAGTGTTGATGGTGAGGGGCGGTTGTTCGCAAATTACTTTGGTAAAGCTAGGAAGATCACAAGTTGGTTCCCTTCTTTCGTCAATGGATTAGCTATCCCTAAACTGAATGACTTAAATCAGTCGCGTACCTTTCACAGTTTCAGGCATTCGTTTATTACGGAAGCTAGAGGTGCAAGTCAGTCCATAGATTTGGTGCAGGCAATTGTCGGTCATGAAAAAACATCTGCTGGACAGACAGACGTGTATACGGGGCATTACACAGTGGATAAATTGCAGCCCGTGGTTGAATCAATTACATACCTTTAGCTAAGCCCCTCCCACTCTCGCATTCAAAAAAGTGGATCGGGTGTTGGGATTTCTGTGTGGGATCTAATGGTTAGGTGTATTACTTTTAACGCTATGTTTTTAAAAGGATTTTTTCTCTGGAGTGATATTTTGGCTTTAGTTAATCTTTTAATTTGAGCAAAAAAGAGCATAAAATTTAAAAAAAGTCAATGCTTTATCTATCCTCGGCCTTGACTTTTTTGGATGTCTTATGGTAATATTAGTAATGGATGAGAGTTTTTTTAAGTAGTTTCATCTAATCAGCTAAGTCTGGAAATTCTTCCGGCATCTGAATGGATGCTCGTTTTTTCGCCGAGTGTCCCACATTGGTTCCCTTCCCGCACCAATCCTAATAGTCCCTTTTCGTAGATTGCTTATCTCCAAGCTTTTTAGCTATTGGATGAGTTTTTATTGTCTTTGGGTTAGGTTAATAGTCTTTAGGTTGTGCTGGTAAGGGGTGTAAAAAAATATAGGAGGGTAACAAATCAATTCGTAATGGGAAGTGTTAGAAAAATTTACTCAGGATATGAGTTCAAGGGTTACAAGATATTAGATCAAGCACGAATACAAAAAAATAAAGTAACAGCGTTTTACAAGTCTATTTTGGATGGCATTTATCGGTTAGCTGTAGATGCGATCAATTCAAATATGGTGAGGCCGGAGGCGGTTATGCTGTCTTTTGCTTTTACTGACGAGTTTAGTGATTACGAAATTTCCGATGTCATTGACCGGCTGCGAGATAAATTCAGAAAGGTTGGTGTCAATCGAAAAAAAGCGAGTGTATTTAGGCTGCGGTATTTGTGGGTGCGTGAAACAAAGTACCTAATCCCTAGTGATCCTGAGTACGAGCAGTCACTTACAAAAGATGAAAAGGCTGTGTTTCGCTCGGCCTATCAGGATGGGTGCCCCTTACCCTATCCGCATTATCACATGCTGTTGGTTCTTGATGGCCACAAGGCTACATGGAGTGCAGTAAGAAAGGTGATGCAGTCGTATGTTGATGAAGGGGTTGTAAGACCTGGGTTTCACTTCAGTGAGAACTGGCAATCGAAAAAGAAAGAGATGCCGTTAATATCTGAAAGCGAACTTGGTGATTACATGTACAGGGCGAGTTATCTAGCCAAAATAGATACGAAAGATGTAAGCAGTAATCGCTTCTGGTCAATGAGCCAGTAAGCGTTAATCCTTCCTGAAAAATCAAATTGACAAAAATGAATTGACTAAGCGATGAGCAATCATCTCGCCTATAGGTGAGCTATTGTCTGGAGATTTTTAGGGAAAACTTTGAATATTTAAATAGGAATTTTTTAATGATTTTAGATGTAACAAATAGTACTAATTTACTTGCAACTGTTGGCCATCAATTTTTGATGGAAGGTTGTAGGGTGAGCTATCCGATTGGCAGCTCCAGTGCGGTGCTAATAGATGAGCGTATACTGGTAGTAATAAAAATGGCGACTGATATTTTTCATGATAATGCCAGTCAGTTCACGGCTACCCAGGAGTGGATTGACACTTATGATCAGTTCTCTTTGAGCTATCATGTTTTTGTTGCTTGTTTTTGCAGGAAAGAAAAAAGATTTTGCACGTTGTCATGGGCTGAGTTTAAAAAAATGCGTAATGATCGCCTTCAGTCAATGAAGATTGAGGGTGAGAATCAATTTCCTTTTAGGGTTGAGGTGACAAGTAAAAAGAGTTTTAGGGCTTATGCTCTGGGTGGTGGGCGTAAATCTAAAAAAGTTGGCTTGGTTAAGAAATCTACTGGGTTGATCATTAAGGAAATAAGAAAGTTAATCAACTCATAATTGAGGTATTTGTTCATTTGAGTGTTTGGAGGCCTTGCGAGCCTGTAAAAAATTCTGTGTAACTGCCAGCTCAACGATAATCCATCAATCGCTCATCAAACACAATCATAAAATGATTGAGCGCTGCTCTCCAATTGCGAATGGGCATAGTCCATTTTTTGGAGGCATCCTGGATTGCCAAGAAAATCACTTTCTTGGCTGATTCATCCGTTGGAAATAATTTGCGCTTTTTGATTGCCTGACGGATTACGCTATTCAGCGATTCAATCGCGTTGGTGGTGTAAATTGCGCGACGAATGTCTTCAGGGTAAGCAAACAAGGTGCGTATATTTTCCCAATGGGTATGCCAGCAGCGACTAATTTGCGGGTACTTTTCATCCCAGCGCGCACCGAGCTGCGCGAGCGCCAGCAGTGCCTCTTCTTCAGTGATGGATTGGTAAATTCGCTTCAGGTCTGCCGTAACGGCTTTGTAGTCCCTCCACGGCACGTATTTCACTGAGTTGCGTACCATGTGTACGATGCACAGTTGAATCTGCGTTTCGGGAAAGGCCGCGTTAATCGCCTCCGGAAACCCTTTTAGCCCGTCAACGCATGCGATCAAAATGTCTCGAACACCGCGATTCTGTAGCTCCGTCAGCACGCCCAGCCAAAATTTTGAGCCTTCATTTTCCGAGAGCCACATGCCTAATAATTCTTTCTGGCCCTCCATGGTAACGCCCAATGCAAGGTAAATGGATTTGTTGATAACCTGCTTATCCTGGCGAATCTTTACCACGATGCAGTCGAGATAAACAATAGGATAAACCGAATCCAGCGGGCGCGATTGCCATTCGACGACCTGCTCAATAACAGCATCTGTCACTTTGGAAATAAGAGTAGCAGAGACGTCTGCACCATACATGTCCTTGAAAGTGGCTACGATTTCGCGGGTGGTCATGCCCTTGGCGTAGAGGCTTAGTATTTTGTCATCCATCGACGTAAAGCGGGTTTGGTGTTTCTTCACCAACTGCGGCTCAAAGCTGCCTTCGCGATCACGCGGCGTTTTGAGCTCCATCTCACCGTCTTCCGTTTTCAGGGTTTTGGTGGTGTAGCCGTTGCGGCTATTGGCAGCACCTGATTTTTGGTGTTTCTCGTAGCCAAGATGGGCATCAAGTTCACCGTTGAGAGCTGCCTCAACGGTGATTTTGGTGAGCATTTGACTGAAGTCGCTCAGGTCTTTCTCAGTCTTCATGTGCTTTGCTGCTTCGCGCGCAAAGGCTTCAAGGTCTTTTTTGTTCATACTGTTTATCCTGCCTATATGAGGTTAATGATAAACAGTTACACAGATTTATTTACAGTCTCGGCCTTGCGGCCTCCTTTTTGCTTATAATGTCTTGGTGCGACTTTGTTGTTCGGTATGAATTGTTCTGATTCCTATTTAAACAGTTTCTACTGGGTGTGAAACTTTTATGATTGGTCTATCACTTCAATAATATCGCCATTTAAATTAACTCTGACCTTAACGAAATTTTTTACCACTCCCCCAAATGCATTCTTTCCTCTAAAAGTGGTTTGAACAATTAGTGAGTCGATAGCATCGTTATCCCAATAGACGGTCTCTACATGCTCGTAGCTGTTTGGGTCATTCATTTGTTGTTTGATCATCCTTTCAAGTTGGATGTGTGAGCCATCCCAAGGGTGAAACTGCGACTTTATTTTTTCCTCTCGCTCCAGTTTGGCTGCTGCTTTCTCTTTTTCTTCTTTTTGCTTTTTTTGTAATTTGTCTGCGTAATACGATAATTTTTCTTTAAATTTCTCGTTGTTAGGATTCATGCTGACCAATTGTTGATATAGGTTTTTGTTTTCTTCTGTCTCGGAGCTTGGCAATTTCTTTGCTTTTTCCAGTAGCTCTTTTGTTCTTTTTTCTATCTGAATGGCGTTTAATGCTGATTTCGCATTTTTGTAGATGTCTATAACCTCTGTGTTTCCAGTAATCATATACTTTTCGGCGTTCGAGATTGCTGCTTCATAGTTTTTATTTTCAAAATCACTCTTTAAAGAGCTTATTACGGATTCTTTGTTTTCAAAAAAGTGCTTTTTTATTGCATTTATTGATTGCATTTCTTGGGCTTCTTTTCTCTTTGCTTCTGCTTCTGCTTGGGCAGCAGCTATTGCATTGTCTCGCTCTTTCTCTTCTTGGTTGACGAGTATAGGGGCGGAAATAAGGAGACCAGATACTATTAAGAATTTAATTTTCGGCTTTATAGAAATTGTTGTTTTTTTGTAAAAGAATTCCGTTGAAGCTGGTATTAAAAATAGACTGGCTAAAATAACACTGATAGCTGCTTTGTATGACAGTGTGAAAAGCGATATGCCGGTTATCACGAAAAATATGCCGACCAGCCAAAGCAATAATTTTTTAATAAGCTCCATAATTGGTGGTATCCCCTTGAATTCTAAATACTAGGTGTGTCAGTGAATAATTACTTGTATCTCATAACCGCCACTAGGCCAGTCAATTTTTTCAACGGTCACGGATGCGTTATTGATCGTGGTAGAAATATTAGATCTTGATGCTATCGCTGTTTTTAATGCCTGAGTAATCGCGGAGCCAGTAAATTCAGTTACAAGTAATGCAGCAGCCTTTTGAAGCTCTGCATAGGCATTTTTTGTGTTGCTTGTGTCGTTAAAGTTAAGGACGATTTTTACTTTGTCTACTTTTGAGCTGTTACCTTCGGCATAAAAGGCGAGGTTGTTCGGCAGGGGGTATGCATTGCCAATATCTTTGTAGGGGCTTGAGCATCCGTAAGAGTCTTCATATCTGTTTTTCCAGCCGTTGGTGATTAGTCCCACCTTCGCCATTGCGTTGCATGCTTGCTGTGGTGAACTTTTTGTTAGGTTGGATGCATACGTTGTGCAGCTTAGGGTGCCCAAGACTATTACTTTGCAGATAGTGGTTATTTTCATGAAGTGCTCCTTGTTGTTATATCTCAATGTCACGATTAGTGTGTTCACGATTAGAGCACATAAGCCCAGCATGGGCAAATGCCCAATCAATCCATTCGCAAAGCATTTGGTACTCGCGTTAGAGAGCTTCGTCTTGCCTCCGGCATGACTCAGGAAGCTTTTGCGGATCATTGTGGCTTTGCCAGAACCTACATGTCACGGCTCGAAACGGGTGGGGCAAACCCAAGCCTTGATGCCATCAAAACACTTGCTGACGCACTTAATGTTCCCTTAAAAGACCTGTTCGATGATCTCTAGTATCAACAATCGAACGGTTGCCGATACCGGCCAAATTTGCGTTATTTTGGTATCAAAAAAATAGCCTTTTAATTTTTCGATACTCTTGATATGATACCTCTAGGTTTTTTGATACCAAAAGAGGGGTTAATCATGGGTCGAGTTTTCGCATACTGCCGCGTGAGTACAGCAGATCAAACAACTGCTAATCAATTACATGAGATAACAGCCGCTGGCTTTGCTGTAGAAGCCCATAGAGCGATTGAGGAGGTTATATCTGGTTCGGTGGAGGCCAAGCAGCGAAAGGGCTGGAATCGACTTATAGAGCGACTGGAGAGTGGTGATGTGCTTGTCGTGACCAAGTTGGATAGGTTGGGGCGTAACGCGATGGATGTTCGTTCGACGGTCGAGGATTTAGCAGGCAAAGGTATTCGAGTTCACTGTCTGGCACTTGGGGGTGTTGACCTCACCAGTCCAGCCGGAAAGATGACAATGCAGGTCATAAGTGCTGTAGCAGAATTTGAACGTGATTTGCTGATAGAGCGCACTCAATCTGGCTTAGCAAGGGCCAAAGCGGATGGTACGAAGCTGGGGCGGCCTGTGGCCATTGAGACAAGAGCTAGCGTTCAAGAGTTGAAAGAGCAGAAGTTTAGTCAATCGCAAGTGGCGGCGAAGCTGGGTATTAGCTTGCCGACTGTAAAGCGGCACTGGAAAATAAAGGAATATTAATGGTGTTTGTAATGAAAAAAAGATCTAAACGGTGAGAGGATATAGTAATACCGTTGTTTTTAACATGTTATACACTTTTTATGCACAATAATAATAAAACGTTTTCCATCTTTATCAGTGTGATAACAGCTTTATCCACAGGCTTTTGTATGTTTATCCAGTTGCTGTTTTTTTTCTAAGCGGGCTGAAGGCTGAACTTCATGGTTATCCACAGCTTTTCAAGCTTGCACAAAACTCATAACCGCATTATCTTGCTTCCCATTGAGGTTTTCCGAACAAAAAACACATCATGTTGTGTTTGATCGTTTTATCGACTTGGGGGATTTAGGATGAGAAGATGGTGAGGCTGATCTAGCAGCCCTAGCCCAAAAAAAACGGCGAACGCCCCGACCAAGAGATGTTCACCGTTTTTATCTAGATCACATTTCAACGCGCCCTCTGCTGATTGGCAGAGGGTTTTCGTGATCAGACATGATTCTTGCAAAACTGCGCTGCCTTTGCAATGCCATGTCAAATAAGAGGTTTTAAGCCATGTCTAGTAAGCATGAGTACACTTCCAAGTCGGTTGCTAGTAAAGCAGCAAAAATCTTGGCTAACCCTAAGTCAACATCCGCCCAGAAAAGTGTGGCGGGCAGTGCTTTGACTCAGGCGCGACCGAAGAAGAAGTAGTTAGTTTATGAAAGCGAAAAGGGGGTGCTAAGCCCCCTTTTTATTTGCTCTTTTGTTCAATGGATATTTTAAAAAAGCGGCGTAATGGGGGCGGGGTTGCTTATCTGTGCTTAGCGCTCCGTCTGAGGCGCACAGGGATTGCTACAGCTATTGCTACAAAACTCCCGCTAGGGTAGCCTGCACCCCTTGAAATATCGGTGCCCCTATCGGCTTACAGGCTGACTCCGATTTATTTTCTGTGGTGTGTTTGTGTTGTTTATTGTGGTTTCCGCGTTTTATCAAGGTCGATATAGACCGAATCCTTCTATAAATCCTGATTTTTCACTGCAAAATAATTTGAAACTTAATGTATTACATTAGGTTTGCATTCTATTGCTTTGATTTTGTTGTTTAAGTTGATTTTTGTGCTGCCTGAATCCTGCTGTTTCCCGTCTTGTTTGCCGATATTTCCTGATTTTTCCCGTGAAATCGCGCGTATTTTCGCGCCGCTTCCCTTGACTTTACTCACCCCCGACTTATAGTGAGCGTCGTGGGAAAAAGTGGGTAATTGTGGATTTTTGTGGAATTAAAACCCCTCAAGTGGTGAAAAGTGTTTACAGGTAGTCATTCCATCAGCATGGACCCAAAAGGTCGCATGGCCGTACCGGCGCGCATTCGCGATGCGCTGGTCGAGTCCAGTGCTGGCCGGATTTGGGTGACTGCCCACATGTATGAACGCTGTTTACTCATTTACTCCGAGCCTGAATGGGAGCCAGTTCTGGCCAAAGTTCAGGCACTACCTGCGGGCAACGAGCAGGTTCGCAAAATCCAGCGCCGGTTTATGGGCCAGGCAGTGAATCTGGAATTGGATGCGAATGGCCGTGTTCTTGTGCCCCCCACACTGCGCGACTTCGCGCATCTGGACAAAAAGCTGATGTTGGTTGGTTTGGGCAATAAGTTGGAACTGTGGAACGAAGACAGTTGGAATGCCCTGATGGACCAAGCTGCTGATGGCGATATGCCAGCCGAATTACAAAATCTTTCTTTCTAGGTAACCGTGTGACTGACTCACAACATATCACCGTGCTCTTGAACGAGGCGGTAGAGGCGCTGGTTACGGATACTTCCGGTTTTTACGTGGATGGCACTTTCGGGCGTGGTGGTCACAGCAGTTTGATTCTGCAAACGCTCGCAACGGGTGGCCAGTTACTGGGAATTGATAAAGACCTGGCCGCCATTGCGACTGCTAATTCCCGTTTCGGCAATGACAGTCGTTTTGCGATTGCGCACGGTTCCTTCGCTGAGCTTGCTAGTTTGGTCGCCGCTCGTGGCTTGATGGGAAAAGTGACGGGGGTATTGCTGGATCTGGGGGTGTCGTCCCCGCAACTGGATGAAGCGGAGCGCGGCTTTAGTTTTATGCAGGACGGTCCGCTCGATATGCGTATGGATCAAACCTGCGGCCAGAGTGCAGCGGACTGGGTAAACACTGCGAGTGAAGAAGATATCACCTGGGTATTAAAGGAATATGGTGAAGAGCGTTTCGCAAAACGTATGGCGCGCGCAATTGTCACCGAACGTCAAAAAAAGCCATTTACGCGCACCAAACATTTGGCAGAAGTGATTAAAGAGGCGAATCCTGCTTGGGAAAAAGGCAAGCATCCCGCAACACGTGCGTTTCAGGCAATTCGAATTCAAGTGAACAACGAGTTGGGCGATCTGGATTCAGTGTTGGAGCAAGCGCTTGAAGTATTGGCTCCTGGCGGTCGTTTGGTAGTGATCAGCTTCCATTCTCTGGAAGACAGGGAAGTTAAGCGATTTATTCGTCGCCAGGAGCAAGGCGATCCGGTTCCTAAAGGGCTGCCGATTCGCGATGACCAATTAAATAAACGTATGCGCTCGCTGGGCAAAGCGATTAAAGCGAGCGACGAAGAGGTGAGTATCAATGTTCGTTCGCGCAGTGCGGTCATGCGTGTAGCGGAAAAATTATAGATCCCGGTTTTCGTTAGACCATAAAGCAAAAAGAAATACCAAAAAAGTTCGACCTGAAACAACTGATAAACCCAGGGATTCCATGAACAGAAGCCATCCATCACAACAAAAACCGTTATCGCCCGGGGCGATAGCGGTTGTTGCGTTATTGTGGATAGCTGCTATCGCGTCGGCGTTCGCCGTTGTTGCCACTACGCAAGTGGTGCGTCGCGATGTAAATACCTTGGAAACCCTGCGCCGCGAAGCTGCGCAACTTCAGGTGCAATGGGGGCAGTATCTGCTCGAACAAAGCACTTGGGCTGCGTACAGTCGCGTAGAAAACGCAGCGATCTCTGAGCTCAATATGATGGCTCCAACTCCGGAAGATATTGTGATGATTTCCGGCAATAAAGTGGTGGGCGAAAAAGGCAAGGCAATCGCGCCCGCGGCGGGTGGTCAATGAAGCGCACACCTGATCAGTCACCGCGTGCCGACGTGATTCGCCCGCAGCGTAACTCAGCATTTGAGCCGCGTACTGCACGCCCCGCGCCACAACCCAATCGCAAGCCGCTTAAAGTAGCGCAATGGCGTTTTTATGGTGTGGGTGCCGTATTGGTGGTTTTGGTTGTTGTGTTGATCGGTCACGTTGCTAGCTTGCAAGTGTTGCCAAATGCCGACAAGGGTTTCGAATTCTTACAAGATCAAGGTGAGTCGCGCACTCTGCGGACTGAAACCATCCCCGCTTATCGCGGTGTAATTACTGATCGCAATGGCGACCCACTCGCGGTAAGTACGCCGGTTTCTACGCTCTGGGCTAATCCGAAAGTTCTGTTGCAAGCTCCGCATCGCTGGGCGGAATTGGCGCAAGCGCTCAACGTAAACAAAGCGGAATTGGAAGCGCGTCTCGCGCGTTATGGCACAAAAGAATTTATGTACTTGCAGCGGCAAATGTCTCCGGATGCGGCGCAAGCAGTTCTCGCGTTGGATATTCCGGGTGTTTACGAGCAAGTTGAATATCATCGCTATTATCCAGCGGGCGAGGTGGCCGCGCATTTGGTGGGCATGACCGATGTGGATGATCGTGGTCAGGAAGGCATGGAGCTGGCTTACGATGCATGGCTCACCGGTGAGAACGGCGCAAAAGAAGTTTTAAAAGATTTGCGTGGGCGCACAGTGAAAGAGTTGCGTCTGGTAAAAGCCGCGCGGCCGGGGCAAAACCTTACGCTCAGTATCGATTTACGTTTGCAGTATCTCGCCCATCGCGAATTGAAAAAAGCGGTTGAAGAGAGTGGAGCCGTTGCCGGCTCCATTGCCATTTTGGACGTGCTTACCGGAGAAGTGTTGGCGATTTCCAATTTGCCGTCTTACAACCCTAATGATCGCGCGCGCGCGCGCGGAGTTGGATTGCGCAATCGCGTGATTACTGATTTGTATGAGCCTGGCTCAACGGTTAAGCCTTGGGTAATTCTTGCCGCGCTCGAAAGCGGAAAATTTAAACCGGAAGATATTATCGATACCAATCCCGGTTATTTCATGGTGGGCAGCAAGCCTATTAAAGATCACCGCAATTATGGTGCAATGGATTTGGCGATGGCGATTGCCAAATCGTCCAATATTGCCATGACCAAAATTTCTTTTGCTCTGGAAACCAATACCGTGCGCGATATGTTTGCGCGTCTCGGCGGTGGCCAACCTGTGGGAACCGGGTTTCCCGGTGAGGGTACTGGCAATATTCCAATTCTAAAACCCCTGCAAAAAATTGAACGCGCCAACATTTCTTACGGCTATGCAATGACCATGACGCCGCTGCAGGTGTTGCAAGCTTACGGCGTAATTGCATCGGGTGGCATCAAGCGGCCTGTCTCTTTGTTGCGCGTAGATACCCCGCCGGAAGGTCAGCGCATTGTTGAAGAAAAATATACCGAACAAGTGAAGGAAATGTTGAAGCGCGTAGTGACCGCAGAAGGTACGGGCTCGCGCGCAAAAGCAATTTCCTATTCGGTGGCGGGCAAAACCGGTACCGCATACAAAGCGGTAAATGGTCGCTACTCCAATTTGCAAATGTCGTCGTTTATCGGCATGGCGCCGGTAGATAAGCCACGTATTGTGGCAATGGTTATTATCGATGAGCCGAAAGGTGCGGGCATCACTGCTAACGGTGGTTATGTGGCTGCACCCGCTTTCTCCAAAGTGGCGGAAGATGCGCTGCGTATGTTGCAAGTTACGCCGGATAATATTGGTAAGCCTGAAGAGGCTGCTCCTGTAGTTGCTGATCCCACTGAAATTGCTCCCGCCAAACCGGCGGTTACCCAGGCAGCAAATAATGGGAGGTCAGACACATAATGACTCTCTCCCAACATTTTGTTGCGTTAAAAGATTTACTGCCTGAGCTGGATATGGGCGGCGCGGCGAATATTGCTGTGTGTAATCTTTGTTTGGATTCTCGCCAAATAAAAACGGGCGATGTTTTTATTGCGCTGGTTGGCATTAAAGTTGATGGGCGTGATTTTATTGCCAAAGCTATCGAATTGGATGTGACGGCAATTTTTGTTGAAGCTGATAAAAATTGGCAGGGCATTGACTGGCTTGGCAAAGTGCCAGTTATTGCTGTGGAAAATCTATCGGAAAAAGTCAGTGAAATCGCCGGGCGCTTTTTTGCGGAACCGAGTAAGAAAATTCCATTAATCGGCATCACTGGCACCAATGGTAAAACCACCTGCAGTTTGTTGGCGGCGCAACTCATGGCAGGGTTGCAGCAAAAATCCGGTGTCGTGGGGACTATCGGTTACGGCCTGGTGGATGCAAAATCCATTGCACCTGTGTCCCAGCAACTGGGTTTGCTTACGTCTACCGGTTTAACAACACCGGATCCAATTGCGTTGCAGAGGATTCTCGCAGAGTTGGTTAATGCCGGTGCCAGTTCAATTGCGATTGAAGTTTCTTCCCACAGCTTGCAGCAAAAACGTGTTGCCGGTTTGCAATTCTCTCACGCCATTTTTACAAATCTCACTCAGGATCATCTGGATTACCACGGCGACTTGATCAGCTACGGCAATGCCAAGGCACAACTCCTACGCGCTAGTGGGCTCAAAACTGCCGTTATCAATGCTGATGATGAGTGGGGAAAAAGCCTCGCCGCTAAAGCACCTGCGGGTGTAAAAGTGATTAGTTATTCTACGCGTGGGCAAGCGGATGTTTATGCGCAGAATATTCAATTGCATGCGGCGGGTACTCGCGCACGCATAATTTCTCCCTGGGGAGAGGCAGATATTAATTCACCACTGCTTGGCGAATTTAATATGGGTAATTTGCTGGCTGTTATCGCCTGCGTGTGTGATCAAGGTTATTTGCTCCATCAAGTGTTGCCATTAATTGAAAAGCTGGAAGCAGCTCCCGGGCGTATGCAATTGGTCACTGTAGATCAGGCTGCCCAGGAAATTCAGGTGATTGTGGATTATGCCCACACACCGGATGCATTGGAAAACACGCTGAATGCAATACATCAGCATAAGCCCGGACGTGTCTGGACGGTGTTTGGCTGCGGTGGTGATCGCGACAAATCCAAGCGACCACAAATGGGCAAAATTGCCGAGCGTTTAAGTGATTGCGTCATTGTGACTAACGACAATCCGCGCACGGAAGAGCCTTCTGGAATTGCCGCTGAAATATTGCGTGGCATGAATCATCCCAGCGGCTGTCTGGTGATTGCTGATCGTGCCCAGGCGATCGACTTTGCTATCCAACAAGCCAAGCCGGGCGACATAGTATTAATTGCGGGTAAAGGTCATGAGGATTATCAAATCTTCGCGACCCAAACTTTACCCTTTAGCGATAGCAAACACGCGCGTATTTCTTTACAGCGTCGCATCGCCAAACGTGAAAATCAAATTGAAGATTCGAAAGGGGCTCAATCATGATCAAGCCTCTTACATTAAAGTGGGTTGAAGAGTTTATTCGGGCGCAGTCGTTGACGCGTCCGCTCAGTGTGCAGCGCTATGGTGATGCCGAGTTTAGTGCGGTGAATTCAGATACGCGCAGTCTCGTCGCGGGTGAGTTGTTTGTGGCGATTCGTGGTGAGTTTTTTGATCCGCACCATTTTATTGAGCAAGCCGTCGCTAAAAATCCCTGTGCGTTAATTGTTGAAGAATATTTTCCGAATGTTGCTTTGCCGCAATTGGTGGTAAGCGATTCCATTTTGGCGTTGGGTCAAATTGCCGCGCTGAATCGCAGCCTATTTGGCGGCAAGGTAATCGGTATTACCGGTAGTAGCGGCAAGACCACGGTGAAAACCATGGTCGCTAGTATTCTCGCCGAGTGTGGAAAAACCTACGCGACGAAAGGCAATCTAAATAACCACATTGGTGTTCCGGTCACATTACTACAGCTGACTTCCGAGCATAAATTTGCAGTTGTTGAAATGGGAGCAAGCGGCCCCGGAGAAATTGGTTACTTGTGCGCACTTGCCACGCCGCACGTCACTATGATTAACAATGTAATGCCGGCGCATATTGAAGGCTTTGGTTCAATTGAGGGCGTTACCAAAGCAAAAGGCGAAATTTATGCCGCACTTGCAGCGAATGGAACGGCGATTGTTAATCTTGATGATCAATTTGCTCCCTCTTGGTTAGCGCAATTGCAACATCATCGGGTTTTGTCAGTAGGTCTGCATAATTCCAATGCGAATGTTACGGCGCAAAATATTGTGTTAAACGATGCGGATTTGTCGTTTGATCTAATTGCAGACGGTCAAACTGCCGAAATTTTTCTCGCTGCCGAAGGTGAGCATAGTGTGCGCAATGCACTTATGGCGGCCGCGTGTGCATTGGCAGTCGGTGCCAATTTAGCGCAAATCAAAACTGGTCTTGCGAATTTCGCGCCGGTTGCCGGGCGTATGAGTAAACACATTGGTGTTAACCAAGTGCAAATTATTGATGACAGCTATAACGCTAACCCCGGCTCCGTGCGCGCGGCGATTGATGTATTGGCGCAAAAAAAGTGCGGGGTTTTGGTGTTAGGTGATCTTGCCGAGCTGGGGCCCGATGCGGCGCGCTTGCACGGAGACTTGGGTGACTACGCGCGCAACAAACAATTACCACACATCTTTACGCTGGGAAATTTGAGTCAAAACGCCAGTCAACATTTTGGTGTGGACGCGCTGCATTTCACCGAGCGCGCCGCATTAGTTGCTCATTTAAAACAAATTGCCAAGGCAGACATGACCTTACTAATTAAAGGTTCGCGCAGTTCCAAGATGGATCTGGTGGTGCGCGAACTTTGCGACTCTGCAGGAGATACACACTAATGCTGTATTGGTTGTCAGAATATCTACAAGAATACCTGCGCAGCTTTGCGGTGTTTCAATATCTCACTGTGCGCGCGATTTTAGGCGTGCTCACGGCTTTAGGGTTCTCGCTGTTACTTGGCCCCTGGTTTATTCGTCGCTTAACGGAGTTGCGCATCGGTCAAGCGGTGCGCACCGATGGCCCGCAAACCCATCTCGCGAAATCGGGTACACCCACTATGGGTGGCGCATTAATTTTGTCAGCGATTTTTGTGAGTACTTTATTGTGGGCCAACTTATCCAATCGCTATGTGTGGGTAGTATTAATTGTGACTGCTGTATTCGGTGCGGTTGGTTGGGTGGATGACTATCGCAAAGTAGCAAAGCGCGACCCGAAAGGTTTGCCGGCACGGTGGAAATACTTTTGGCAATCCGTTGCGGGTTTAGGTGCGGCGATTTTCTTATACGTGACCGCGCAAAACCCGGCAGAGACGCAATTATTTATTCCTTTCTTTAAAAATGTCGCGTTGAACATGGGGCTGTTCTACATCGTGTTTACGTATTTTGTGATTGTGGGTACCAGTAACGCCGTGAATTTAACCGATGGCTTGGATGGCTTGGCCATTATGCCAAGCGTTATGGTTGCTGGTGCTCTGGCGGTAATTGCCTACCTCGCGGGCAACTCACAATTCTCTGATTATTTAAATATTGCCTACATTCCCGGTGCGGGCGAGTTGGTTGTATTTTGCTGTGCATTGGTAGGCGCTGGTCTTGGCTTTTTATGGTTCAATACTTATCCCGCCCAAGTATTCATGGGGGATGTCGGTGCGTTAGCTCTCGGTGCAGCGCTTGGGTTAATTGCGGTAATAGTCCGTCATGAATTTGTACTGTTCATTATGGGTGGAATTTTCGTATTGGAAACTGTGTCGGTAATTTTGCAGGTGGCCTCGTTCAAATTAACGGGTCGTCGCATTTTTCGTATGGCCCCCATTCATCATCACTTTGAATTAAAAGGTTGGCCGGAGCCGCGCGTGATTGTGCGCTTCTGGATTATCACCCTGATTTTGGTATTGATTGGTCTTGCGACATTAAAGTTGCGTTAATCGTCAGCTATTTATCACTTGGAAAGAGAGCGTATTTGTGTCACAGATGATTGCCACCAGTAAAGTAAAAGCCGTAATCGGCACCGGTATTACCGGTTTGTCGGTTGCGCGCTTTTTGGCGGCGCAACAACAAGCGTTTGTGTTGCTGGATACTCGCACTACGCCGCCGAATCTGGACAAGGTAAAGCAGGAATTTCCAGGTATTACTATTGAATGCGGCGAATTAAATCTGCACACCCTGTTAGCTTGCGATGAAATTATTGTTAGCCCCGGTGTGGCGGTGGCGACTCCAGCTATTGAGCAAGCAAAGCAAACGGGTATTCCGGTTGTGGGTGATATTGAGTTATTTGTGCGTTATGCAAAAGCACCGATTGTGGCAATTACCGGCTCCAATGCAAAGAGCACTGTGACGACCTTGGTTGGGGAGATGGCCAAGACGGCGGGTATCAACGTTGCAGTGGGCGGTAATCTGGGAACTCCGGCGCTGGAATTGCTGGATAACGCGGTTGAGCTGTATGTAATGGAGCTATCCAGTTTTCAGTTGGAAACGGTCACCAAGCTCAATGCAAAAGTTGCCACTATTTTAAACATCAGTGCTGATCATCTGGATCGTTACGACAATATGCGCGCTTATATTCTCGCCAAGTTGCGGGTGTATTTCGGTGCAGAGCATATTGTTGTTAATCGCAAGGACGTATTAACCCATCCGCCCTTTGCTGCAGGTGTTAAGCCTGTTTATTTTGGCGGTAATGCAGATTTCGGCAGCTTTGGATTAATCGAGGAAAATGGCGAAGAGTATCTCGCAAAGAATCTTACCCCATTGATGCCCGCGCGCGACTTAACAATTCGCGGGCGCCACAATGTGGACAACGCATTGGCAGCCTTGGCGCTGGGTGATGCCGCAGGAATTCCAATGGATGCGATGCTCACCGCACTCAAAAATTTTAAGGGTTTGAAGCATCGCTGCGAATTTGTTTCGGTTAAAAAGGGTGTTGAATTTTATAACGACTCCAAAGGCACCAATATCGGTTCCACGCTGGCCGCTGTGCAGGGTTTGGCGCGCGACCCGCAGCAATTAATTGTAATTCTCGGCGGTGAAGGCAAGGGGCAGGATTTCACTGAATTGGCGCCGGCGTTAAAAGCAATTAATAGTCAGGTGGTGTTGATTGGTCGTGATGCACCCATTATCGAACACGCGGTGGAAAATGTTACACGTGTGACTCACGCCACCAGCATGCAGGATGCTGTTAACAAAGCGTTTAACCTCGCAAATAGTGGTGATGCTGTATTGCTATCACCGGCCTGCGCCAGTTTTGACATGTTTAAAAATTACGAAGATCGCGGTGAAAAATTCTGTGCTGCAGTGCAGGAGTTAAACGCATCATGATCAAAGCTGCCACCACTCCATTTAATCAATTGCCGTTAAGCGCCCGTATCGATTGGCCATTATTGAGCCTGTGGTTTGCGCTTATGTCGATTGGATTAATTATGGTGGCGTCTGCATCAGTTTCTTTTGCCGCACTTACCTATGACGATGCATGGTATTTCGCGAAGCGTCACGCGATATATATGTTGATGGGAATGGTGCTCGCATTATTTGTTGTCTCTGTGCCTATGAGTGTATGGCAACGTTATTCTGGCCACTTTTTGTTGATCACATTATTTTTGCTGGTAGTGGTCTTAATTCCCGGTATTGGTAAAAAAGTCAATGGTAGCCAGCGTTGGTTCAGCTTGGGTGTGATATCTATCCAAGTATCGGAAATCGCCAAGTTTTGTGCGGTAGTTTTTTTTGCCAGCTTTTTTGCGCGTCGGTATCAGGAATTGCATTTTGGGTGGCAGGGCTTTTTAAAACCATTGTTGGTAGTCGGTGTGTTTGTCGGATTGCTACTGCTTGAGCCAGACTTTGGTAGCTCTGTTGTATTGAGCGCAACTGTATTTGCCATGATGTTTATCGCCGGTGTGCGCATGCTGCACTTCTTCTTGTTAATTGTAATTGGTGTCGGTGGTTTGGCTTCCGTTGCAATTTTGTCCCCTTATCGTATGCAGCGGTTGATCACTTTTCTAGATCCTTGGGCGGATCAGTTCAATACCGGTTACCAGTTGACACAATCATTGATTGGTTTTGGGCGCGGCGAGTGGTTTGGTTTGGGGCTAGGCAATAGTTTGCAAAAACTGTTCTTTTTACCAGAGGCGCACACCGACTTTATTTTCGCAATCATTGCCGAAGAGTTTGGTTTGGTCGGTGCGGTCGTCTTGGTGGGTTTGTTTGCAGCGCTGATTTTACGAATTTTTAAACTCGCGAAGCAGAATCTGGCGGCCGGAAAAATGTTTGCAGCGTTGGCGACCTTCGGTATCGCCATACTTTTTTCGTTCCAGGTGTTTATCAATATGGGTGTGTCTTCCGGGCTTCTACCCACTAAAGGTTTGACCCTGCCATTTATCAGTTATGGTGGGAGTAGTTTATTGATGTGTTGCGTGTTAATGGCTTTTGTAATGCGCGTGCAATGGGAATTGGCAATTTATGTTCCTGAAGTGCCTGAAGCAACCAAGGTAACACGTACACGTTTAGTGGAGGCGGCAGCATGAGCAAGTCTCTCACTGTATTAGTAATGGCCGGTGGTACCGGCGGACACGTATTTCCAGCACTGGCTGTTGCGGAAGAATTGCGCGCACGTGGCCATAGCATTCATTGGTTGGGCACTGCACGCGGAATTGAAATGCGCTTGGTGCCGGCAGCCAATATTCCACTGCATTTAATTAAAGTGGAAGGCGTGCGTGGGCGCGGTGTTACGGGTTTGTTTAAAGCCCCTTTCTTAATTAGCTACGCCTTGGGGCAGGCAATTCGGTTAATGCGTAAAGTGAATCCGGATGTCGTTATAGGATTTGGCGGTTTCGCGTCTGGCCCCGGTGGCATGGCTGCAAAAATATTAAGCAAGCCGCTGATCATTCACGAGCAAAATGCGGTAGCCGGAACGACTAATCGGTTGTTGGCGAAAGTGGCGACCCGAGTCTTGGCCGCGTTTCCTGATGCATTTAGCTCGGTGCCGGAAAAGTCGGTTCAGGTCGTTGGTAATCCGGTGCGTAACAACATTCATGGTTTGGTTGATGTCACCACTCGCTATAACGTGCGAGCTGAAAAAAATTCACCGCCGCAATTATTAATTTTGGGTGGAAGCTTGGGCGCTAAAGCGATTAATGAATTAGTGCCTGAAGCGCTGGCGCAATTGCCACGTGAGTCGCGTCCACTGGTTTGGCATCAAGCAGGAAAAAATCATTCAGATACGACAACTGCGCTGTACATGCAGCATCAGGTAAATGCCAAGGTGGATGCATTTGTTGAGGATATGGCGGCCGCCTATGCCTGGGCAGATTTAGTGATTTGCCGCGCGGGCGCGCTCACGGTTTCTGAATTAACAGCGGCAGGTGTTGCAGCGATGTTAATTCCATTGCCCAGTGCAATTGATGATCACCAGACCTATAACGCCATGCACTTAAGCAGTGTGGGCGCAGGAATTTCGCTGGTGCAAAAAGAATTGACGGCTGCGAAATTGGCGGCTTTGTTATCAACTGAATTAGCTGATCGCCAACATTTATTGTCGATGGCGGAAAAAGCACAGCAATTGGCTATGCCCTATGCGGCCGCGCAGGTTGCTGACATTTGTGAGGAGGTTACCCGTGGATAATTCTGCGCAGAAATCCATCGGCCAGTTTTGCGTACCGGAAATGCGCCGCATCCGTCGCATTCATTTTATTGGTATTGGTGGTGCCGGCATGAGCGGTATCGCTGAGGTGTTATTGAATCAGGGTTATGAGATTTCCGGTTCGGATATCAAAGCATCCAGTGTGACTGAGCGTTTAAAAAATAAAGGCGCGCAGATTTTTATTGGCCACGCTGCTGAAAATGTTTACGGTTCGGATGTGGTTGTTAATTCCAGTGCGGTTAATACGCAAAACCCGGAAATGTTGGGTGCGCGAGAAATGCGTATCCCGATTGTGCGTCGCGCTGAAATGCTCGGTGAGTTAATGCGTTATCGTCACGGTATTGCTGTGGCTGGTACCCACGGTAAAACCACAACAACCAGCTTGCTTGCATCTATTCTTGCCGCTGCCAACCTTGATCCTACTTTTGTTATTGGTGGTTTGGTAAATAGCACAGGTACCAATGCGCAATTGGGTGCGAGCCGTTATTTGGTGGCAGAAGCGGATGAAAGTGATGCATCTTTTTTACACCTGCAGCCGATGGTGGCGATTGTTACCAATATCGACGCCGACCATATGGAAACCTATGGTGGTGATTTTTCCAAACTGAAAAAAACCTTTATCGAGTTTCTTCACAATTTGCCCTTTTATGGGTTGGCGGTGCTGTGCGGTGAAGATCCTGTGATTCGCGATATTATTCCTGAAATCGCCCGGCCAATTTTAACTTACGGTTTTGGTGATCATTGCGATTTCCGTGCGATCAATATCAAGCAGGACAAAATGCACTCCGAGTTTGATGTAGTTCGCCCCGGCTTCGATAAACCCTTGCATGTTCGCATCAACATTCCTGGTATCCACAATGTGCTTAATGCAACGGCGGTGATTGCTGTTGCAACGGATGAAGGCATTAGCGACGTCGCTATTCAGCATGGCCTGGAAAACTTCCAGGGGGTGGGGCGTCGCTTCCAGGTGTATGGCAATTTCCCGATTGACTCGGGCGATGCGATGTTGGTCGATGATTACGGCCATCACCCGCGTGAAGTTGCCGCGGTTATTAAAGCCGTGCGCGATGGTTGGCCGGATCGTCGTTTGGTCATGATTTACCAACCGCACAGATACACACGCACACGCGATCTTTATGAAGATTTTGTCGAAGTGTTGTCAACGGTCGACGCATTGGTATTGTTGGAAGTGTATAGCGCAGGTGAAGATGCGATTCCGGGTGCAGATAGTCGTCATTTATGTCGCAGTATTCGTGCGCGGGGCGTGATCGAACCCATTTTTGTGGAAACCGTTGATGGTGTTCCTGCCATTATCAAAGATTTAGTGCGTGCGGGTGACATAGTCATCACTCAGGGCGCCGGCAATGTCGGTGTGCTTTCACCGGAATTAGCGAAACGACAATTGCGTTAGCAGTGAATTGGCTGCGATAGAGGTTAGCGATGCAAGCAGTAAAACTGCCGGTTGATCCGGTACTGAAACAACAAATCGGTCGAGTCGGTGTGCTCTACGGCGGGCTGTCTTCCGAGCGCGAGGTTTCCTTGCAAAGTGGTGCAGCGGTGATTGCTGCATTGCAAGAGGCAGGTATCGACCATGTTGCGATAGACGTAAGCGAAAATATTATCGCCGATATTCAGGCAGCAAAGATTGATCGGGCATTTTTGATATTGCATGGCCCCGGTGGAGAGGATGGTCGAATCCAAGCATTGCTGGAGTTTTTAAATATTCCATATACCGGTAGTGACGTGCAGTCCTCTGCATTGGCGATGGACAAGTTGCGCACCAAATATTTGTGGACCGGTTTGAGTGCGAATAGCTCGTTCAAATTGCCAACACCGGAATTTGCGGTACTTGTGCGTGATTCCGATTTCGTCGCTGTGCTGGCAAAGCTGGGCGGTGAAGCCATGGTGAAACCGGCTAACGAGGGCTCAAGTATTGGGATGTCGCGTGTGAAAACCGCTACTGAGCTGGAAGCAGCGTTCAACATGGCTGCAAAATATCAGGGCAGTGTGCTGGTCGAGCGCTTGATTGTCGGCGCGGAATACACAGTTGCGATTCTGGATGGCGAGGCGCTACCACCAATCAAACTGGAGACTCATCACAGTTTTTACGATTACGACGCAAAATATATTGCTGAAGATACGCGCTATTTGTGTCCTTGCGGTCTATCGGTAGAAAAAGAAGCAGAGTTAAAACAACTTGCACTTAATGCATTTAATGCGCTGGGTTGTCGTGGCTGGGGGCGCGTTGATGTTATGGCTGACGCGCAGCAAAATTTCTATTTGCTGGAAGTTAATACGGCGCCGGGCATGACTAGCCACAGTCTGGTGCCTATGGCTGCAAAAGCGGTGAATCTTACTTTTGCTGAGTTGGTGCTGACTGTGTTGCGCGCCAGCCTCAAGGTAGCTGCGTAATTTGCCATGCGCGATTTCAAACCGGGCGAGCGTATTGAACCAAGGATTGGTGCGGATCCATTAATGGATGAAAACCCGCGGCAATCGCGTCGTCGCGCAGCGGCTACACGCGATGATGTTCGCGCTTCGGTGAGCGAGCGGAATGAAAAAAATGAGCAACCAGAAGCGCATGTGGTTAAAGATGTTTTGCTGGAAAGTCCATCACCACGCTATGGCGCAGGTGATATGCCAGTCGCGCGAACGGAATCCGCTACGCGTAGGGAGCGCGGTTATACAAAAGCATCTCCACAAGGACGAAAAAGCCGGGGCGCTGATGCAGCCGCAGGGCGAAAAGGATTGAAGCCTGCATTTACCTGGAATTTTTCCTGGTTAAATCGTCGTTTTGCGGCGGGTGTGATGGTTGTTGCTTTAGGGGCTGCTGTGTATTGGGCGAGCGGCCCAATTGCGAAAGTATTCGAGCGTCCAATTAAAAGTGTCGTGGTCGAAGGTGAGTTCCATCTCATTTCCAAGCAGCGCGCAACAGAGTTAATTGGAGGCGAAATTGACGGCGATTTTTTGCAGCTGGATTTGATGCGGTTAAAACAGGCGCTGTTGAGTGACCCATGGGTGGAAAAAGTGATGCTGAATCGTCGCTGGCCTGACACTCTGGTAGTGAAAATTATCGAACAAAAGCCGATTGCTCGTTGGGGCGATGGTTTCTTAAATCAGCGCGGGGAAATTGTTCGTGTTGACGATGCTGGCCCACTTTCGGGTTTGCCTTGGTTACAGGGAAATGAATCTGATGCGATTGAAATTTTGCAGCAATATCAGGATTTATCCCAACTTTTGCGCTCGCGAGGATTGGATGTGCTCGCATTAAAGTGTGATAACAAAAAATCCTGGCGATTAACGGTAAAAAATCACGTAGAAATTGCAATTGGACGCGATCAAGTGATGGAAAAAATTCGTAGATTTGTTACTGTATATGATGCGCACTTAAGCAGTGTTTGGACGGATGTAAAAGCGATAGATGTAAGGTATACCAACGGTGTCGCAGTGCGTTGGGTTGCTGATTCAGCGATGGCAAAAAAATACATAAAAAGCCCATTGCAGGTTGGTGTTCCCGCTCCGGCAGCATCTGTTAATTCACAAGTTCATTAAGTTTAAAAAACGCCAGTTGCATGGAAATTGGCTGACAACTGGTAAATGAGGTTTTGCATGGCAAACGCTAGTGACAACAAAATGATTGTAGGCCTGGATATAGGCACATCCAAGGTTGTGGCTATCGTTGGTGCTATTACTCCTGAAGGTCAATTGGAAATAGTCGGCATTGGTTCTCACCGTTCCAATGGTTTGAAAAAAGGGGTGGTGGTAAATATTGAATCGACGGTATTGTCAATTCAACGCGCGATCGAAGAAGCGGAATTGATGGCAGGCTGCCAGATTCATTCGGTGTATGCGGGGATTGCTGGTAGCCATATTCGCAGTTTGAACTCCCACGGTATTGTGGCAATTCGTGATCGCGAAGTATTTCCGCAAGATCTAGAGCGTGTTATTGATGCTGCCCAGGCGGTGGCGATTCCGGCAGACCAGAAAATCCTGCACATTTTGCCGCAGGAATTTCTGATTGATGACCAGGACGGGGTAAAAGAACCATTAGGAATGTCCGGTGTACGCTTGGAGGCCAAGGTGCATTTGGTGACCTGCGCGGTCAATGCGGCACAAAATATTGAAAAGTGTATTCGTCGTTGCGGTTTGGAAGTGGAAGACATCATTCTCGAGCAACTCGCTTCCAGCTACTCGGTGCTGACTGACGATGAAAAAGAATTAGGCGTGTGTGTTGTCGATATCGGTGGCGGCACGACAGATATTGCAATCTTTAAAGATGGCGCTATTAGACATACCGGTGTCATTCCCATTGCTGGTGATCAAGTAACTAACGATATCGCCATGGCATTGCGTACCCCAACACCGAATGCTGAAGAAATAAAAATCAAATATGCCTGTGCGCTGGCAAAGCTGACCAGTCCGGATGAAACCATCAAAGTACCTAGTGTGGGTGATCGTCAGCCGCGCGATTTATCACGTCAGGCGTTAGCGGAAGTCGTTGAGCCGCGTTACGACGAATTATTTACTCTGGTGCAGGCCGAATTACGTCGTAGTGGTTATGAAGATTTGATAGCTGCCGGCATAGTACTGACCGGTGGAACCTCCAAAATGGAAGGCGTTATTGAACTGGCGGAGGAGATTTTCCATATGCCGGTGCGCTTAGGTGCTCCGCAAAATATTCGCGGGTTGTCAGACATAGTGAACAACCCGATTTATTCGACGGGTGTTGGTTTACTGATTTATGCCATGAAGCAGCAACATGGCGGCGGCGGAGGTCGTGCAGCAACTGGCACCAAAGAGTCGCAGGGGTCTATTTTTAGTAAAATTAAAAAGATGTTTCAGAGCAACTTCTAATGATGCGCGAGCATTCTTGGGAAAATAAATTTTCGCAAATTGTTCTTTATAAGTAGTAGTGCCAGAGAGCAATTTGTTTCGATCGCAGGTTGAATCAAAGGAAACAAAGGGGTGTGGCCATGTTTGAACTCGTTGATAGCGTTCATCAAAACGCGGTAATTAAAGTGATTGGTGTGGGCGGCGGCGGCGGTAACGCGGTCAAACACATGATTGCCAGCAAAATCGAAGGCGTTGAATTTATTTGCGCCAACACCGATTCGCAGGCGTTGAAAGATATTGATGCTCGTACCGTATTGCAACTGGGCAACTCCATGACTAAAGGTCTGGGTGCCGGTGCAAATCCGGAAGTGGGTCGTCAGGCAGCGATGGAAGATCGTGAGCGTATCGCTGAAGTGTTGCGCGGTGCGGATATGGTATTTATCGCGGCCGGTATGGGCGGTGGTACAGGTACTGGTGCAGCACCGGTTGTGGCTGAAGTTGCGCGCGATTTGGGAATTCTCACTGTGGCCGTCGTAACCAAGCCATTTCCATTTGAAGGTCGCAAGCGCATGACCATTGCGGAAGCGGGCATCAAAGAATTGGGTGAGCGCGTAGATTCGCTGATTACAATTCCTAATGAAAAACTATTGTCGGTGCTGGGAAAATCCACCAGTTTACTGGATGCATTTAAAGCAGCGAACAACGTATTACTCGGTGCTGTGCAAGGTATTGCGGACCTGATTATTCGTCCGGGTATGATCAACGTGGACTTCGCAGACGTTCGCACGGTAATGTCTGAAATGGGTATGGCAATGATGGGTACCGGTAAATCTACCGGTGAAAATCGTGCGCGTGAAGCGGCTGAAGCTGCAATTCGCAGCCCATTGCTGGAAGATGTCAACCTGCAAGGCGCGCGCGGTATCCTGGTTAACATCACTGCCGGTATCGATTTATCCCTGGGTGAATACTCCGAAGTGGGTAGCATTATTGAAGAATTTGCGTCAGGTGATGCGACTGTGGTGGTTGGTACGGTAATCGACCCTGAACTGACTAACGAGTTGCGCGTAACTGTCGTCGCGACTGGTTTGGGCGTTGTCGCCAAAGCGGCCGCTCCGGTTAAGGACGCCAAACCGGCGCCGACTAAAGTTATCGATAATACCCGTCGCTCTGTTGATTACGCAGTAGAGCGTCCAGCGCAGTTGCGTGCCAACACTAGCGCGGCGAGTGCCGCTGCTCTGGCAGCTCCCCTGGGTGAAAAAGAATTGGAATATCTAGATATTCCTGCCTTCTTGCGTCGTCAGGCAGATTAATCTGTCTGTGTTTTAAGTTAATGGCTATGACAGGTATTGCCGGTTTTAACTGGCTGATCCCTGTCACCATTGGTAACATGCCCGGGTAAATGTGGGGTGAAAGTGGCCCTGATTCTTATTCAGCATTGGTTAATGGCTTGTTTTCAATACTGCTTTGAACAATGCGAGTAAAACGACTGCGGGTGAAAAAATGATTAAACAGCGAACCTTAAAAAGCGCGATACGTACAACCGGCGTCGGCTTGCACACTGGGGACAAGATTCAATTGACCCTTAAGCCTGCGCCTATTGATAGCGGTATTGTGTTTCGCCGGGTGGATTTGGATCCACCGGTGGAGATTAAGGCTACTGCGAAAAATGTAGGGGAAACCACGCTTTCCACCTGCCTGATCAAAGATGATGTCAGGGTCTCTACCGTTGAGCATTTGATGTCAGCTTTAGCCGGGTTGGGAATTGATAATGCGATTGTTGAACTTAATGCACCTGAAATTCCGATCATGGATGGCAGCGCCGGACCCTTTGTGTTCCTGATTCAATCTGCCGGCGTTCAGGAACAAAACGCGCCTAAAAAGTTTGTACGCATCAAGAAAGAAGTGACCTTGAGAGATGGCGATAAAGTCGCCAGCTTTCTCCCCTTTGATGGTTTCAAAGTATCTTTTTCCATCGAATTTGATCACCCGGTATTTAAGGATCGCCGGCCACAAACTGAGTTGGATTTTTCCAGCTCATCCTTTGTGACTGATATAAGCCGAGCGCGTACTTTCGGTTTTATGCATGAGATTGAGTACTTGCGTTCTAAGGGGTTAGCCCGAGGTGGCAGTATGGACAATGCGATTGTGGTGGATCAGTACAAAATTCTAAATGAAGATGGCCTTCGCTTCGAAGATGAATTTGTGAAGCATAAAGTGCTGGATGCCATCGGTGATTTGTACATGTTAGGTAACAGTTTGTTGTGTGAGTATCGTGCTCATAAATCGGGGCATTCGTTGAATAACCGGGCGTTGCAGCTTTTGTTGGAGCAGCCGGATGCTTGGGAGATTGTTACTTTTGAGGAAAATCAAACATCGCCAATTACCTACATTGAGCCTATAGCGGCAGCCTGATGACCTTTTTCGCCCTGTTTAAAGTGTGAACAGGGCGATAAATTTCTACTTGTTAAACCCTTCCTTTCTGTGCGATATTTCGGATGCGCGCACTTATGTGCCCTTTGCAAGGAATCTCCGCACTGCCATATTTCCGCTGTGAAATTTGTGTAACTGCTTGTTTTAAAACGCTTTTAATCGTCTCTAAATAATTCGAAAGTGTTTTAATCGGATGTATTGAATTCAGTGTATTGAAATAGTCGTTACCTGAGAGTCGAACTTTTTAGTGGGGACTTTACGCAACATTCATGGTTGCAGGGTTTCTTTTAATGAATAAAAAAGTAGATTTCTAAATGAAGATTATTATCGTCAACAAAGATCATGCGCAGGCCCGCAGTTTTACCCTTGGTGGGTGGACGCGCGCGTTTCTGTCTGTGTGTCTGCTGGGAATTCCCACCTTTGTTGGCGCTTGGGGCTACAGTTGGCTGGTATCTGATGAGCGTGATGGCTTCTTTAATGCTGATCAAGCTTGGATGGATATCTTGTCTGCCCGTGAAACCGAGATTGAGCAGGAGCGGGAAGCCTCAGAAGAGCAGCTAGTTGCCTTAACCAAAAAGTTGGGGGAGCTGCAGGCGAGATTGATGCGTCTGGATGCCTTAGGTGAGAAGCTCACATCCGCAGCCAATCTTGAGCAAGGTGAATTTGATTTTAGCCAGGCGCCTGGCTTTGGTGGTCCGTCGCAATCCACCCCCGATAATACTTACACGACTCCCGACTTCTTTGCTGCTGTTGATCAATTATCCCAGCAGGTAGACAGTCGCGAGCAACAGCTAAATACTATTGACGCGCTTTTGGCCAAGCGTAGTTTGAGTGAAGAAACTGCTGTGTCTGGCTCACCAGTTACCAATTCTTTTATTTCCTCCCGTTTTGGCTATCGCACTGATCCTTTCACAGGAAAAACCGAATTTCATGCTGGATTAGATTTTACCGCCCGTCAGGGGAGTAAAGTTAGCAGTGTTGCGGCGGGCATAGTTAATTGGGCCGGGCGCCATCCTGAATACGGTAATATGGTCGAGATTAAGCACAGCGATGGCTTGGTTACTCGTTATGCGCACAACAAATCCAATCTGGTTAAAGCCGGGGATGTCGTAAAAAAGGGGCAGTTAATCGCTTTGTCTGGCTCCACCGGACGTTCAACCGCTCCTCATGTTCACTTTGAAGTCTACAAAAATGGGCGAGTAGTTGACCCTGCCGCCTACATTCGCCGCACCAATCGCTAATTCTTTTCTTCTTTGCCACTAGCTTGATTTCGCTCTTGCTTTAGTCGGCTCCTTCCTATTTACTTGCCAGCCACTTTTTATGGCTCATCACATTATTTTTGCTCTGTGTGCTGCGCAATTTTTGTTCGGTTTTTGGAATTATTACGGTATTTAACATGATCGGTAAGTTAATCAAGGCGGTGTTCGGTTCGAAAAACGAGCGCGAATTAAAGCGCATGAATAAAGTCGTCGTGCGCATTAATGCGCTTGAACCTGATATGCAAAAGCTCAGCGACGAGCAACTCAAAGCCAAAACAATAGAATTTCGTGAGCGTTTCCAAAAAGGTGAAACACTTGATCAATTATTGCCTGAAGCCTTTGCGACAGTACGCGAAGCTGGTCGTCGTGTCATGGGCATGCGTCATTTCGATGTACAGATGATTGGTGGTATGACATTGCACGAAGGTCGTATTGCAGAAATGCGTACTGGAGAAGGTAAAACGCTGGTGTCAACGTTGCCCAGTTATTTGCATGCACTCGCGGGTAAAGGTGTACACGTGGTTACCGTGAATGATTATCTGGCGAGTCGCGATGCTAATTGGATGAAACCACTCTACGAATTTTTAGGTATGAGTGTAGGCGTTATCCAATCAATGCAGCCGGCCACGGTAAAGCGTGAGGCTTATGCAGCAGATGTGACTTACGGCACCAATAACGAATATGGCTTCGATTATTTGCGCGATAATATGGCGCTAAGCAAGCGCGACAAAGTGCAGCGCCCCCTTAATTTTGCAGTGGTCGACGAAGTTGACTCAATTTTAATTGATGAAGCGCGTACGCCGCTTATTATTTCCGGTGCAGCTGAAAATAGCGCTGAAACCTACAAGCGTATGAACCAACTGGTTTTAAAGCTCAAGCGTCAAATTGATAATGGTGAAGATGGCGATCGCCGCGTAATTACTGAGGCTGGTGATTTCACGGTAGATGAAAAATCTCGTCAGGTTGAATTGACTGAAGACGGCCATCAAAAGGTAGAAGATTTATTGATCCAGTCTGGCATGCTCCCGCCGGATCAAAATTTGTATGCAGCTAACAACCTTTCACTATTGCATCACGTTAATTCTGCGTTGCGCGCTCACGCGTTATTTCATCTGAATGTTGAGTACATCGTACAAGAAGGCCAGGTCGTTTTAATTGACGAGCATACTGGCCGTACCATGCCGGGTCGCCGCTTGTCTGAAGGGTTGCATCAGGCGATTGAAGCCAAGGAAGGTGTTGCCATTCAAAGTGAAAGCCAAACGCTCGCCTCAACAACTTTCCAAAATTATTTCCGCTTATACCCAACACTTGCGGGTATGACAGGTACTGCGGATACCGAAGCTTATGAATTTCGTGAAATTTATGGCTTGGACGTAGTTGTAATTCCTACTAACAGAACGATTCAGCGTATCGACATGAATGACAAAGTGTATTTGTCATTGGAAGAAAAATACCTTGCGATAGTTGAAGACGTCAAAACTTTTCAAGCTAAAAACGCACCGATTTTGGTGGGAACTGCATCGATTGAAACGTCTGAAGAAATGTCTCGCCGTTTAACGAAGGCGGGCATTAAACATCAGGTCCTGAATGCAAAATTCCACGCACAAGAAGCGGAAATTATTGCGCAAGCGGGTCGTCCGGGTGCAGTCACGATTGCCACAAACATGGCTGGTCGCGGGACCGATATCGTGCTCGGTGGGCGTTGGGAGTCTGAGGTTGCCAAGTTGGAAAATCCAACGCAGGAACAAATTGACGCAATTAAAGCTGAGTGGAAGCAGCGTCATGAAACTGTATTGGCTGCGGGAGGCTTGCATATCGTCGGGACTGAGCGCCACGAGTCGCGTCGTATTGATAACCAATTGCGCGGTCGCGCGGGCCGTCAGGGTGATCCTGGTTTAACACGTTTCTATTTATCTCTCGAAGATAACTTGATGCGTATTTTTGCCTCCGAGCGTGTGCGCAATTTTATGCAGGCGTTGGGTATGGAGAAGGGCGAGGCGATTGAGCACCGCATGGTGAACAACGCGATTGAAAAAGCCCAGCGCAAAGTGGAAGGTAGAAACTTTGATATTCGTAAACAGCTGCTTGAGTTTGACGATGTTGCCAACGAACAGCGCCAAATTATTTATCATCAGCGCAATGAACTGCTAGACGCGGATTCTATTCGTGACACGGTTACGGCGATTCGTGCAGAAGTTGTTGAAGAAATGGTAAATGGTTTTATTCCTCCGCAGTCTATTGAAGATCAGTGGGATATTTCTGGTTTGGAGAAGCAAATTCAAATGGATTTCGGCTTGTCGCTGCCTGTTGCCAAGTGGCTGGAGGAAGATACGCGCTTACATGAAGAAACTCTGCGTGGGAAAATCCTCGATGAGATTCAAGGCGCTTATAACGCGAAGTGTGAGCGTATTGGCGAAATTCTTATCGAGATTGAAAAGCAGGTCATGCTGCAAGTTTTGGACAATGCGTGGAAAGAGCACTTGGCAACCATGGATCATTTGCGTCAAGGAATTAATCTTCGCTCTTATGCGCAGCGAAATCCAAAGCAGGAATACAAGCGCGAAGCCTTTGAGTTATTCCAAAGCCTGTTGATGACCGTGAAACGTGAAACTGTACATTTGATGGCACGTGTAGAACCAATTACGCGCGAGCAAATGGAGGCGATGGAGAATCAGCGTCGCGAAGAGCTTGCGCGTCAAAAAATGCAATTGCGTCATGATGAACTTTCTGCGTTGGGTGAGCCCGATGAAGAGCCCGCAATGGCGCCACGTCAGCAATCTCCTGTGGTGCGCGAGGGGCGCAAAGTAGGTCGTAATGACCCCTGTCCCTGTGGTTCAGGAAAAAAATACAAAAGCTGTCATGGTCAACTGGAATAATTTTTTGCTTTTATTGTTTGAGTCATAATTCGGGTACATTTTTTTAGAGAACATAGTTATGGCAGTTGGTGAATATCCTTTTCCGCAGATGCACCCCGTAAAAGGTGTGAAATGTACTGCCGTTAGTGCAGGCATAAAAAAAGTTGGCCGCCGCGATGTGGTGTTATTTGAATTGGCTGAAGGCTCTAGTGTAGCGGGTGTATTCACAAAAAATGCATTTTGTGCAGCACCGGTTACCCTGTGCAAAGAGCACTTGGCGAAAGCAGAAATTCGCTTTTTAGTGATTAATTCCGGCAATGCCAATGCATGCACCGGTGAGCAGGGCCTGTTGGATGCAAAAGCAACTTGTGCCGCTATTGCCCAGCTTGCTGGCGTAAAACAAGAGCAAGTGTTGCCATTTTCCACCGGGGTAATTGGTGAGCCTTTACCGGTTCAAAAAATTACCGCAGTAATTCCAGAGGCTTTACAAAAAGCCCATGAAAACGGCTGGGACGACGCTGGTGCAGGTATTATGACCACCGATACCCGTGCGAAAGGGTTTAGCCAGCAGTTTGAGTATCAGGGCAAAACCATCACCGTGAATGGGATTTCCAAAGGCGCGGGCATGATAAAGCCCAATATGGCCACTATGCTTGGTTATATCGCGACCGATGCAAAAATTTCTCAGTCTTTATTGCAGCAACTCGCGCGTGAAGCAGCGGATAAATCGTTTAATCGCATTACGATTGACGGTGATACATCAACCAATGATTCTTGTATTTTGGTGGCTACAGGTCAGATTGACTTGCCGGAAATTACGGATGTTGCCAGTGAGTTATACGCGAAATTACGCGAAGTCATTATTGCCGCGCATGTTCATCTTGCCAAAGCAATTGTGAGTGATGGTGAAGGTGCTACCAAGTTCGTCACTGTAGCTGTAAGTGGTGGTGCAAATCGCGATGAATGTCTTGATGTTGCTTATGCTGTTGCTCATTCACCATTGATTAAAACAGCGCTGTTTGCGTCAGACCCAAATTGGGGGCGTATTGTTGCTGCCATTGGGTATGCCGGTGTTCCCAGTTTAGACGCAACCAAAGTTCGCGTGCATCTAAATGAGACCTTGATTGTAGAAAATGGTGGGCGTGCAAAAACCTATACCGAAGAGCAGGGGCAAGCTGTAATGAATCAGGCGGAGATTGCGATTAATATTCATCTTGGTCGTGGTGATTTCGCTGAAACTGTTTGGACGACTGACCTATCCTACGAATATGTTCGAATTAACGCGGACTACCGTTCGTAATTAATTTAGTTATACCGTGTCTAAATTAATTCATGTTGCCGTAGGTGCAATTGTTGGCAATGACGGTCGTATCCTGATTGCCAAGCGTCCGCAAGCTGCCCACCAAGGCGGCTTGTGGGAGTTTCCCGGTGGCAAAGTTGACGCCGGTGAGTCTGTTCAGCAGGCATTAGCGCGTGAGTTAAAAGAAGAGCTCGCGATTGAAGTGATTGCCAGTGAACCGCTGATACAAATCCGTCATCATTATCCAGATAAATCTGTCCTGTTGGATGTTTATAAGGTTACCCATTTTGTCGGAATACCCATTGGTGCAGAGGGACAGCCCGTATGTTGGGTTCCGATAGATGAGCTGGTTAGTTACGAGTTTCCCGCCGCGAACAAGCCTATCGTGAAGGCGCTTTCACTAGCGGATAGATATTTAATCACTGGTGACTTTGTCGATGATGACGATTTTTGTCAAAGATTGTTGAAGGCCTTGCGTCAAGGCATCCGCCTTGTGCAGTTTCGCGTAGATAATCTGGATTTAAGTCGGCATAAAAAACTGTTGTTTGAGGTAATCTCCCTTACCGAAAGCTTTTCTGCAAGTTTATTCATTAATTCTTCAGTTGGTTTGTTTGAAGATATTGTTGAGTTGTTCCCTTCTGCAAATATTGCATTACATTTGAATAGGCATAATGCGGCGGCTATATCCTCACGTCCAATTACTACTAGATATACGCTGGGGGTTTCCTGTCACAGTGAATTGGAAATCGCGCACGCGCAAGAAATTGGAGCAGACTATTTGCTACTTTCTCCAGTGAAAAAAACCACGTCTCACCCCGGCGCGGTGCCAATGGGTTGGAGCAATTTCAAAGCTCTGGTTGAGCTGGCGAATGTGCCTGTTTACGCATTGGGTGGTGTTGGTCAGAGTGATCTTCCACAGGCAAAATCGGTGGGTGCACAAGGTATTGCAGGCATTAGCGCGTGGTGGTGACTTAGCGTTGAAGCTCATCTTCTGAATTAATGTCCAGATTGTCGCCGGCAATGCGATGATTTTCGCTGGCCCACTCCCCCAGATCGATCAACCGGCAGCGGTCGCTACAAAAGGGGCGAAAAGGAAAGTCAGCATTCCAAACCACAGCTTTTTTACAGGTTGGACAGGCGAGTGTGATTTCCGGAGACGTCATTTCTGAGTGGGTAGGTTGTTCTGCCATAAATAATTCGTTTTATTTGGATTGGTTGTGGCTAGCGAGTTCTAGATAAAGCACGTGCAGTTTTTCTACTTGTTCATCCAGAGCACTAATTTCGCCGTGGTTTTGAATAATATCATTCGCTCTTGCGCAACGCTCCTGACGTGATAGCTGAGTTTGCATTATGGCTTTTATTTGAGCTTCATTATTAGCATCGCGGTGACTGGCACGCTCAATTTGTAACTGCTCTGCGGTATCAACGACAAGAATCCTGTCAACCAACAAATACTGTTGAGTTTCCAGCAATAACGGTGATGCAAGAATACAGTAGGGGCTTAAGGCATTTTCCAGCTGGGTACGAATTCGTTGATTAATCAATGGGTGTAATAGCTGCTCTAGCCAGGCTTTTTCATTGGGGTTGTTAAAAATAATTTCGCGTAGTTTTGCTCGGTTGAGCGGCGGTGTTTGATTGTCTTTTGCTGCTGATAAAATGCTGTCGCCAAAATGCGTCCGGATTTGATCGAGCGCTGGCATCCCGGGTTCTACAACTTCGCGCGCAACTATATCGGCATCAACAACAATAACACCCTTCGCGATAAAGCGGCGGCACACTTCGGATTTACCGCTGCCGATACCTCCAGTGAGGCCAATAATGAGTTTTTTTGGAGCCATCTTTAGTAGCTGACAAATAACTTCAAGTAGGCGTGGTTAATCGTATCGCCCCATACAAATGCAATCCAGCCTGCGATCGCTAAATATGGGCCAAATGGGATAGGAATATTTTTATCTCGACCGCGCACCACAATTAAACTAATCCCGATTACTGCGCCAACCAGTGATGACAATAAAATAATTTGCGGCAGCATCTGCCAGCCCATCCAGGCGCCCAGTGCAGCCAGCAATTTAAAATCGCCATACCCCATGCCTTCTTTTCCCGTCAGTAGCTTAAACAGCTTGTAGACTGACCAAAGTGACAAATAACCAGCAACTGCACCCCACAGGGCACTGGGTAAATCAGTAAACGCATTGAAGCTGTTAGCGATTAAGCCGAGCCATAACAAAGGTAGGGTAATGTCGTCAGGTAGTAGATAAGTGTCGAAATCAATCATGGTTAGTGCGATTAGCGACCAGGTAAATATCAGCGCTGCCAGTCCGTTCCAATTGGCTCCCGTGTAAAAGATGACTGCGACTGATAGCAGACCTGTCACAAGTTCTATGGTTGGATATCGAGCGGAGATTGTTGCTTTACATGCGGAGCATTTGCCGCCCAATATCAGGTAGCTAACCATGGGAATATTCTCCCATGGTTTTATTTTGTGTCCACAGCTCGGGCAGCGCGAGCCAGGAACCATTAGGTTAAACGGTTCCTCGGGTTCGCTAATCGGGGGAAGTGAAGCTACATCTCCGTTTTGAGAGCTGAGCTCATTGCATTGTTGCTTCCATTCACGTTCCATCATTTTTGGAAGCCGGTAGATCACTACATTTAAAAAGCTGCCGACTAATAAACCCAAAATTAATACGCAGCTTAGTTCGAGCGCCGGATGAGCGTGCACCAAGGAGAAAAAATCCACGTCTATACAACCGATCCAAGCTGGAAGATAGGCAGATACATCGCAATCATCAGTCCACCAACCAAGATCCCCAACACCGACATAATCATTGGTTCCAGCAGGGATGTCAGGCTGTCAACCATGTTGTCTACCGCCTCTTCATAATAAACAGCTACTTTATCCAGCATGGTGTCTAGCGCACCGGATTCTTCTCCTATCGCTGCCATTTGGATTAACAGCGTAGGAAACGTCCCTCTCGCTTTCAGTGCGGTATTCATCTGGATGCCTGTTGACACATCTTCTCTGACCTTAATAATTGCGTCAGTATAAATTTTATTGCCCGTAGCACCTGCTACTGACGTGAGAGCATCGATTAGGGGGACACCGGCGGCGAATGTTGTCGCAAGTGTGCGCGAAAACCTTGCCATGATAGAGAGATAAATAATTTGGCCAATAATTGGCAATTTAAGTACGTATTTATCGACTAAGTATGAAAATTTTGGAGAACGACGATTAAGTTCTTTAAAGGCAAACGCTCCACCAGCCATCCCTAGAAGAATGATAAACCAGTAGGCTTGCGCGAGTTCGGACAAGTGTAAGACAAACAAGGTAAATGCTGGTAAGTCGGCGCCAAACCCACTAAAGGTAGATGCAAATTGAGGTACGACCTTAACTAGCAAAATACCCGTCACTATAATCGCTACCACTATTACCGCAGTAGGGTAAGTAAGTGCCTTTTTGATTTTTGCTTTCAGAGCCTCAGTTTTTTCTTTGTATGTGGCAATTCGGTCCAGCATGGTTTCTAGTGACCCTGATTGCTCACCAGCGTCTACCAGGTTGCAGAATAAATCATCGAAGTATTTGGGGTGCTCACGAAGAGCGTTGGCAAAACCTCCACCAGCTGAAACACTGTCTTTGATTTGCAAGACCATTTTGCGAAGATTTTGATTCTCCAAGCCATCCGCGACAATCTCAAACGCTTGTACCAGTGGAACCCCGGCCTTCATCATAGTCGCCATTTGACGAGAAAATACGGCGATGTCAGCGGGTTTAATCGATTTTCCGCCCGCGCCGAACAGCGGCTTCGCCTTTTTTGAAATCGAGCGAGTGGTTATGCCTTGCTTGGCGAGTAATGTTTTGACAATCGTTGGGCTGATGCCGTTGATCTCTCCCTGAATTTTATTGCCTTTCTTGTCCACGCCTTTGTAGACGTAGGTGTTTGTAACCGGCACAGCCTTTGGCTTTATGGCTTGCTTGGCCTTGCTTGTTGAAGCGCTGGATGATTTTGTTGTAGATGCTAGTGCCATGGAATTAATCCTTGGTGACTCGGTTAGCCTCTTCAAGGCTGGTTAAACCCATTGCGACTTTACGCAATGCGGAAATTCTCAGGTTGTTAAAGCCTGCTTCTTTGGCCGCTCTTGCAATTTGTAAAGAGTTGCCGCCTTCCATTATAAGGTTGGCAATCTGTGGGGTGATGCGAACCACTTCATATACACCCACCCGGCCTTTATAACCCCCATTGCATTTTTCGCAGCCAACGGGATGAAACAACTGGAATTCTGAGCGCGGAATACTGACTTCGTCAAACCCTTCCTGCCGAAGTATCTCTTCCGGGATATCAGTGGCAGGTTTGCGACACGCGGTGCACAGACGGCGGGCAAGGCGTTGGGCGATAATCAAGCTCACCGATGTCGCCACGTTGAATGCGGGTACACCCATATTTAGCAGGCGCGTAAGCGTTTCAGGTGCCGAATTGGTGTGTAGCGTTGACAATACCAAGTGTCCAGTTTGGGCCGCCTTAATCGCGATTTCAGCTGTTTCAAGATCGCGAATCTCCCCCACCATGATAACGTCGGGGTCTTGGCGCAAGAAAGACCTGAGTGCCTCCGCGAAGGTTAAGCCAACTCTTGTGTTCATTTGCACCTGGTTAATACCTTCCAGGTTTATCTCAACCGGGTCCTCTGCCGTGGAAATGTTGACTTCAGAAGTATTGAGAATATTTAGGCCCGTATAAAGCGATACAGTTTTACCACTACCGGTGGGGCCGGTAACCAGAATCATTCCTTGCGATTGTGCCAATGCGTCCAGGTAGAGTCTTTTTTGGTCATCCTCATAACCCAATGCATCGATTCCCAGCTTTGCAGAGCTGGGGTCGAGAATACGCAGCACAATTTTTTCACCGAAGAGGGTAGGCAGGGTGTTAACCCGAAAATCTATCGCGCGAGTTTTGGAAACTTTCAGTTTTATGCGTCCATCTTGTGGTAAACGTCGCTCGGAAATATCCATTTGCGACATTACTTTTAAGCGTGCCGCCATCCTGGTCGCAAGGTTAACCGGTGGTCGCGAGACTTCATGGAGTACCCCATCTGTACGGAAGCGAATACGGTAAGTTTTCTCGTAGGGCTCGAAGTGAATGTCTGATGAACCACCTTTTATCGCGTCAAGCAATACCTTGTTAATGTACTTTACGATAGGTGCTTCATCGGCTTCGGGAGTGTCGTCACTGTTGTTCTCATCAACTGTCTGAACATCCAGCTCGTCAAGATTCTCATCGAGCGTTCCCAGTGCATCACCCAAGTTACCTTCTTGAAGGTTAAAGTATTGCTCGATCGCAGCTTTGAGTTTGTCTGCTTCTACCAGAACAGCTTCCGTGTTGATTCCAGTGTTGAACTTTATTTCATCCAGTGCGTGGATATCGGTGGGGTCTGTAACCGCTAAAAATAGCCTGTTGCCCCTTCTGGCGATTGGCAGGGTGTGATGCTTGCGAATGAGCTTTTCGTCAACCAGCTTTAGCGGTATGGATTCTTTGTTTAGCGCTGTGAGGTCAAAAACCGGTGAGCCAAATTCCTCTGCGGCGACACGAGCTATGGTGCGCGCATCCAAAATTTCTTTACTGACAAGCATATCAACAAAAGGAATGCCGTCTTTTTTTGCCTGAAGCATCGCCTTTGCGGCTATTTCGCCATCAATCAGGTTGTCTGCGACCAAGCGTCTCGCCAATCCGTTAAGCGCAGTGGAGTTTGCTGGGGTGTTCATAAGTGCATCCGAGAGAAAATTCGTTACATTCACGAGAGAATACTAGCTCATATGGTACTTAATGTATGCGCAAATATGGAATGACAAAAAATGTCACTTATTGTCCATGTTGGTTGCTTCAAGTGCCCGTTAGGCACGCTAAAAACACCCACTGCCCAGCTCTGCTGAGCAATAATCTCGGTTAAATAAAGGGATTCGAGCAGTTGGTATGCGCATTGCTTGACTTTAACTGTGTTTAACAAAACGGCTAGTCGCCCAACTTAATCGGAGTTAGTTATGAAGCAAATGCAAAAAGGTTTTACGTTGATCGAATTGATGATCGTTGTGGCGATCATTGGTATCTTGGCTGCTGTAGCTCTGCCGCAATACCAGACCTACGTAGCTAAGTCACAAGTGTCTCGCGTGATGACTGAATTGGGTTCTTTAAAAACAGTAGTGGAGACCTGTTTGCTGGAGGGGCGTGTCAATCCGGTGAATGTTGATGCGGCACCAGATGCTGACGAATGCGTTATCGGATTTGCCGGTAGTACTCTGCTTGGAGCTTCGGGATCGGATCTGGGGTCGGCTACTGGTAAGGGTGGTGTAAATATAACTATCGCTGATGACGGTACAAGTGATAGCACAATTGGCGGTGCGTTTGGCAACGGCGCTGCGGCAGCCATTGCTGAAAAAACTCTGTCGTGGACTCGCGATCCAAATGGTTCCTGGACTTGCTCTTCAAGTGTTGATGGCAAGTACGCTCCCAATGGTTGTGGTTCAGGCAGTTAATCGACTCAGTATTTCGCTGGTCAAAAAAGGCGCCTTGGGGCGCCTTTTTTTTAACTTTCTGTGCTGTTTATGTTATCAGTGTTATCTAGTAGTGTTTTTATGTGTCAGCGTCAGGGACGTATCGTCTCCATTTTTATAAGGAAGCCAGGGTTCATGTGGTTAGCGTTATTTGAGGTCAAAATCGCACGGTATTTTGCAGGAAATAGCACTGTGCATTACTCGGGGTTGTGGGCGGGTATATTTTTTTTATGGGTATTGTTTTTTCCATATGCCGGAATAATGCATGACGCGCAATTGTATACATTACAGGCGCTCTCTCATCTAGCTCCAGAGCTTTACCAAAATGATATTTTTCTGCGTTTCGGCTCGCAAGATAGCTTTACACTTTTTAGCCCAGTATATGCAGTCCTAATTGAATTATTAGGAGTTGAATCGGCCGGTGCTTTAATTACACTCGCGGGTCACTGTTTATTTTTTAGTGCTGTTTTTCTGCTTGCAAAGAGAATTTTGTCCTACAGTGTTGCGATTTTCTCTGTGGGACTGATTTTGGTGCTTTCAAGTTCCTATGGTTCGGAGCGCGTTTTTTTCTACATTGAACCTTTTGTTACCCCCCGCATGTTGTCGGAAGCATTTACTCTTTTCTTCATAGCTGCGTGGCTTGATAGGAAAAAAATAGCGGCGACGGCGCTCTTACTGGTCGCGCTATTACTTCATCCATTAATGGGCATGGCTGGCGTAATATTTGCTCTGTCAAGTATATATATGGCTCATTGGCGAAGGTTGTGTTTACTTGCCGTTGCAGTTATCGCGTTGTTGTTAATTGCAAATAATGCGCAGTTGCTAACTCGCTGGCAGTTTGATGCAGAGTGGCTGAGCATAATCGAAGATCGCAACACTTATTTATTTTTCTATTTTTGGTCAATGGATGATATTGCCAATGCATTGGTGCCGTTAATAAGTCTGATTAGTGCCTGCATTTTCGTCAGCGGCGATACCGAAAAGCGATTAGCGGTTGCAGCTGTATTTACCTGCGTTTTGGCAGTGCTTGTGCATGGCATAGGCGGTGACGTTTTGCACCTAACCCTGGTGACTCAAGGGCAGGCATGGCGCTGGTTTTGGTTAGTCACCCTGGTGGCCATTTTACTTTTGCCAAACCTAATTCTGAAGCTTTGGGAAGTAAAAGCAGAGGGTAAAACAGTTGCAATTACGCTAATCGCCGCTTGGTTAATGCGTAGCCAATTAACAGGGTTAGTGGTGGCTGTGTGGGCGTTGGTTCTCGTTCTTGCTTTGAAAAAAAATTGGGGAACTGTGCTTTTTTGGGCGTTCAGTAAATGGATGGGGATCGCGTTATTGTTTCTGCCTGTGCTGTTATTAGTCGTGGTTAGTCATTTCCATATTGGGGTCGTTACTGCGTTATTTGATGGTTCGCGGTTGCAAGATTTTTCTGGTGTTTGGCATGAATGCGCGTTGCCACTATATCTGTTTTTTGTTTGTGTATTGGTCTATGTGTCTGCTTATAAAACTGTGCATATACCTGTAATTTTTAGCTTTTTCCTTGCGGCATGCCTTGCGTTTTGGTGTTTGGGCAAAAGTTGGGTGCCAGAAAATAGAGTGGCAAAAACACAGCGTCTGGAGAGGCTCAGAGAACTTATACCCATCGGCGAGGATGTTTTTACGTTTGGCCCGCCAGCAACGATCTGGATTAGCCTTCAACGTCCTAGCTATTTATCGGGTATCCAAATGGCAGGGATCGTATTTTCTCGCGCTACCGCAGTGGAGGCCAATCGGCGTGAAAAGGCAATATTGCTCTTATGCCCCAGTACAGATATGGACTTTTGTAAACGCGAACGAAACCAATGGATACGCTCGATTAGCGATTTTACGCCATTTTGTAAGACCGCCGGCGTGAGATTTGTAATGAGTTCGTTCCCGCTTGCGGCAAAAGGTTTGATTGAAGCAAAGCTTTCGGGTAACGAGCCTTCAACGAACCTATATCAATGTGATAACAAACAAACCCATAATCTTGGAAGAATCTAATGCAGCTTCTGAAATTGATGTTAATGCCTTTTTTTACCATATTTTCAAATGAGTCGTACTTTGTTCGCCGTCTTGAATTGGTAGGCGAATTAAAATTTTTCTTGGGCAGTAAATATTACCTATTGTTGCTGCAATTTTGCCGTTATGTGTTGGTGGGCGGTGTAGCATTTGGGGCGGATTTTATCGTCTTTAACAGCGTGCTAAGTCTTGGTGGGCATTACATTTTGGCGACCTGGCTAGGTTTTTTGGTTGGCGTAACGGTAAATTATTTGATGTGTGTGTGTTGGGTGTGGCGTGGCACGCGCGCGCGTACACGGAGGGATCTTGCTATTTTTATCCTCATTGGAATTGGTGGCCTAATGTTGACATCAGTTTTGATGGTCGTATGTGTAGATCTATTAGCGTTTGATGCGCGAATGTCCAAAATTGCCATTGCGATAATGGTGCTGTTTTGGAATTTTGGTTTGCGCAAAATTTTTGTTTTCTTCAGATAGGTTTGGGTTGTATCGCATGAAAAAGGTCGCATTAATTATTGGGGCAGGGCCAGCCGGCTTGACGGCGGCGTTCGAGATGTTGGAGAAAAACAGCGGTATACATCCTATTATCTTGGAGTCCACAGATCGTATCGGTGGAATTTCCTGCACGATTAATCACAAAGGAAATCGAATAGATATTGGGGGGCACAGATTTTTCTCAAAAAGTGATGTGGTAATGGATTGGTGGGCTAAGCGCATGCCGCTTCAGTCGGCGCCATCTCAAGATGATATTCTACTGAAACGAGAAAAAGCTTGGGCGGAATCGGGCCCGGATCCGGAAAAGGAAGATCGCGTTATGCTGATTCGCCAGCGAATTTCGCGAATTTTCTACCTGCGCAAATTTTTTGATTACCCTATTTCGTTAAAGCTGGGTACCATTTTAAATCTTGGAATAGCGCGTACGATTTACGCTGGTTTTGGTTATCTTATTTCTCAAATTAAAAAGCGCCCATCCGAGGATTCACTGGAGAATTTTTTAGTCAACCGTTTCGGTGTTCCGCTTTATAGAATGTTCTTTGAAGGCTACACAGAGAAAGTGTGGGGCATGCACCCAAAGAAAATTTCTGCTGAATGGGGGGCTCAGCGTATCAAGGGATTGTCTCTATCAAAAGCCGTTTTTTCCGCATTAAAAAAAGTTTTTGGTGCTAGAGCGGATGCAGCTGATCTGCGTCAGAAGGGAACTGAGACTTCTTTAATTGAACAATTTTTCTACCCGAAGTTGGGGCCAGGCCAGTTATGGGAGTGCGTGGCGGACGATATCCGCAAGATGGGAGGCGAAATACATATGCTTCACAAAGTGACTGAAATTCACTTGCAGGGAGACCGTATAGCTAGTGTGAGTGCGGAATGTAATGGTCAAGTAGTTAGCTTTGATTGTGATTTTTGTTTATCCACAATGCCGATTAAAGATCTAGTCAAAAGTATTGCGGGCAGCGACATTTCAGCAGACGTACACAGAATTGCTAAAGACCTTCCTTATCGCGATTTTATGACAGTCGGAGTATTAGCTAAAAAGCTTAAGATTAAAAATGAGACGGACATACCAACTGTTGGCAACATCGTCCCAGATACCTGGATTTATATTCAGGAGCAAGACGTAAAACTATGCCGTTTGCAAATTTTCAATAACTGGTCTCCTTATATGGTCGATGACCCTAATAATATTTGGGTTGGATTAGAATACATGTGTTCAGATCAGGATGATATTTGGAAAATGTCCGATGAAGAATTTATTCGTCTTGCGGTAGCTGAGTTAATCAAGATCGATATACTGGATGCAGAGGACATTCTAGATACCTGTAGAATTAGAATAGAAAAAGCCTATCCCGCCTATTTCGGAACTTACAATGAGTTTGACAAGATAAAGACGTTTCTTGATGGGATTTCGAATTTGTATTGTATAGGTCGTAATGGACAGCATAGATATAATAATCAGGATCATTCGATGTTGACGGCGATGGAGGCGGTAAATTGCATTATGGATCCGTCACGACCGCGTAGCGAATTATGGTCAATCAATTCTGAGCAGGAATACCACGAAACAAAACAAAGCAATTAAGTTTTATTTCAGATAGTCAACGCTAAATTACGCAAAAAAATATAATGAAGAAATCATCGCTTTCATTTTTACACTTGGTATTAATTAAGCCTCTTTCGAGGCAGGAAATTGAAGTAAAAGCGCTCATTTTTTTTTCGTTATTTTTTTTCGTGGCATTTTTGAAAGTTGGCCAGATCTGCATGCCATCATTTCAAGGGGGACGGTTTGCCTTTGATCACTACACTCTGCCCCTTTTGTTGGGTAGTTTGATTGTTTTGGGTGTGGCTCGAAATAACTGGCGTAAAGTCGTGCTGCTATTCCTATTTCTTGTGTTGTCGGTTTATTTCCACTTCAATTTCAAGTCTTGGGCGCCAATAATTAACCCTAATAATTATGACCCAGAACTGCATGCTCTCGATGTTATCTTGAGGTTTCCTGGGTTAATAAGAGATGTTAGGTTTGACCTCTATAATTACTTATCGTTTGATTTGAATTTTTTATATCATAACTTATTTGTGTTTAATTTTTTTATTGTTAATCTTTTTATGGCATTTAAAGGGTTTGGAAGGTTGCGATCCCTGAATCTTGCCATTGGGTTGGTTTTATTGGTTGGCGGCGTCCTTTATTGGGTGATTCCGGCAGCTGGGCCTTTCGTTTATTTTAATAGTTATTATTTTGAGGTTAATCTCCAGCAGGCAGAGATGCTCGATACCTATAATCAGATAAAAAATACCGGAGTAATCCCAGAAGGATTTTTTGTTTCTGGATTGGCAGCTATGCCTAGTTTGCATCTTGCACATGCTACAGTGTTTTTAATTTATTCAATGTCGTTAAGTGTTTTCTTTAGGGTTTTATTTGTATTGAGCTGGTGTGTTTTCTTTATAGATAGCATGGCTTTAGGGTGGCACTATTTTATTGATATTCCAGTAGGTGTTTTGTTAGGTATTTTGGCTAGCAAATTTTCGCTGCGACAATTTAAAACAGTCTAAAGTCAGTCCTCAATTATTTGTTTGCTCTATGTAGGGATGGGTTTGGTTGCCGTTAAGCGGCATATGTAATCCAGGTATAGGTGATTTTTTTTTGTGTCATCGGTATCGCTTTTTTTAGGCGCAGCCGTGAGAAGGGGGCGATCTTTAAAGGGGGGTAACCGCTGTGAGGTTAGTGAAAGCGAAAGCCGTTAAGTATTTCGTTACTACGGTGGTAGTTGCGGTGTCTTTTTGGCTTTATTTCCAGATTGATACTTATCCCTATAAGGTGGCGCGCTGGTTTCAACCCTACGAGGCCTTTGTAGTTAATACTTTTGCGCAAGGATGTTCGACTGAATTCTCTTGGCTGAAAACTCTTCCTGAGTATGCGGTTCAGGAGCGCGGAGCTTATTCTGTGCAGGCGGTGTTTTTGTCGCCGGAGAAACATTTGGAAACCTGCAACCTTGGCTTTAAGGATAAAATGTTTGGCGAGCCAATTCGGGACGGTCATCGATATCGGTATGCCAGTACCACAAAGCTAATAACATCGGCCGCAATCATGCGACTCAAATCACAAGGCTTAATTAGTCTTGACGACAAACTGGTTAGCTTTCTTCCGGAACTTACCGAGTTTAAAGACGTAAGGGTTCGTCAAATTAGCATTGCCCACTTGCTCAACCATCAAGCTGGTTTTAATCGCTTGAGTCTTAATGGAGATCCAATGTTTCTAAGGCAAAGCAGGCCTTGGTGCCCGAAGAGCCTGGATAGATTGAAAACACTTACGCTCGGTTTTGCTCCCGGTCAAAAGCAAGTTTACTCAAACGAAGGTTATTGTCTTTTAGGTGAAGTGATTCGCCGCGTGACCGGTGAGCCGTATCGAAGTTATGTCGAGCGTGTGTTTACATTGGCGGCGCGTGATATCAAATTTGCCGGTGACCACTTTGATCAAGATGAAGTCAGGTATGATTATCGCTACGAGGAATGGTACAACGAAACTTACTTGGGACTTTTTGATTTTGACTCACTTTCCTCGTTAGCGGGATTAACGGGCTCTGCAGCGGCCTTGGCTGGATTGTTATGGGATATCAAACATCATTCCTCTTTTCCTTTTGTGCCGCCTTCGCCCGCGCAACCTTGCAGCTTTATCAGCAATAGCCGCTGTGTCTTTAACGGAGTGTTTCAGTATCAGCCTGAAAAAAATGGAATGGCACTTTATTACCACGAAGGGTACTTGCCCGGATCTTCTTCTATTGCCGTAGTTGATAGCTATGGTGGTGTGACTGTTTTGTTGCGAAGTGGCGCCGATAAACTTCAGGGCAGTCCCTCTAACGAATGGATTGTGTGGATTTATAAACAGCTAAATATTCATTACACGATGCAGGGTGTTCTACCCTTGTTGAGTGCATTACCTGAAAACTAATCATATTGAGATAATTTATGCGATTTAGATTGCGTTACTTCGCAGCGCACTTGCTACTTTCTTTTTTTGTCGCGCTAGCGTCATTGTATTGTGTGTTCGGAGTTTGGTATCCATCGCCACTCGATGTAGGTTTGGGAGTTACTGGCATATTTATGTTGTTGCTGGGTGTTGATGTAATAGTTGGACCATTGCTGACGTTATTGGTGGCAAAACCAGGTAAGCGAACGCTAAAAATGGATTTGGCAATTATTGGAATATTGCAGGCGATCGCTCTTGGGTATGGCTTATACATCGTGGCACAAGGGCGTCCGGTGTGGTTGGTATACAGCAATAAACATTTTGTGGCCGTTCAGGCGTATGAAGCTGTAGTGCGCGGGGAAAATACTAGCAAGGATTTTTCGTTATCATTTAGTGGGCCTAGCTGGGGGGCGGTGTCAGATAAGGCGACAGATCAAGGGGCTGACGCTGCTTACAGCCAGAATTCTTTGGTCCCTTTTAACGAGCGGTCACATAACGCATTCTCAAATGCGCTTCCTATTGAAATTCTTAATCGTTTTAATGACAAAGCGAAGGTGGAGTCGATATTGCTGCAATATCCAGAATCTGACAGTTATATTCCTATGGCAGCTAAAAACAAGTCGTTGGTTGTTTTGGTGAGCAAAACGCAAGAAAAGTTAATTGCGATAGTGGAACTGGCTCCATGGTAGCTCATGAGATTTTTTGTGCAGCATTAGCCACTCAGTTTTTCGCTACCGTCTTCTTTCACTTTGTGACGTTTTGCGTCAACCGAGTAAAATGAAATATAACTCTACGCCATAACTGGAGTTTCTTTTTGTTCCAATTTTCTTGGAACCTCGATTTTTACTGCGTATTTTTTTGTTTTTTTAAGCTGGCTTGAAACTTGCTGACCAGGGATAGCAACGGCCTTTTTTGGACTCTAAGATGAAAAGATACAATTCACATGGTTTTACGCTAATCGAATTGATGATTGTAGTAGCAATCATTGGAATTCTTGCAGCTGTTGCGCTCCCCTCTTATCAGGTTTACGTTGCCAAATCCCAAGCATCCAGAGTGATGTCCGAAGCCAGTAGTTTGAGGGCATTGGTAGAAAGTTGTTTGAACCAAGGTTTAGTTGTAATCGGGGGCGCTGATGGAGAGTGTGATCCTGGCGCGGTTGGTTCTAGTCTGATCGATGGCGCCTCGCAAACGGGCGCGGTTTTGCCTGCGGGACAAGGTGTTCCGCAAGTCGCGATCGCTGTGGGAGGCGAGGTGACAATTGTTGCAACCTTCGGTGTGAGTGCAGTACCGGCGCTATCTACTAGAACTTTGACATGGACGAGGACTGCGGAAGGTTCATGGAGCTGCGCTACCACACTCGACGCTCCTTATCGCCCTAAAGGCTGTGACCTCTAGCCGAAACGGGAACTGCTTAATCCATTTCCGGTGAGCATGCAGTTGCGTGGAAATCAAGTCAATCTCATCGACAAATCCACCGCCCTGCAATGTTTCGTGAGCGCTCCAATCGAAATAAAATCCACCCCGGTTTCTGCCGTAGGAATCAGGGTGGCTTCATTGATATTTCCGGATGCCTCGAGTTTTGCGCGCTTAGCTGTAATTTCCACTGCTTTTTTCATATCTTCAATAGAAAAATTATCAAGCATAATAATATCCGCTTTAGCAGATAATGCCTGCTCCAACTCATCAAATGTTTCTACCTCGACTTCTATCGGTTTTCCCGGCGCAATCTGATTTGCCCTCGCAACTGCTTGGACTATTCCACCACAAGCAGCAATATGGTTTTCTTTAATCAAAAAGGCATCGTAGAGGCCAATGCGATGGTTATGGCAACCGCCACAAGCAACGGCATATTTTTGCGCAGTCCGCAGTCCCGGAATGGTTTTTCGCGTGTCCAGCAGTTTTACTTGGGTATGCGAAACACGCTGAGCATATTGGCGGCTGATGGTGGCAGTACCTGAGAGTGTTTGTACAAAATTAAGGGCAGGGCGCTCGCCAGTTAATAAGCTGCGCGCGTTGCCTTTTAAGCTAAATAGCAAGCTGTTTGCTGCTACCTGTGCTCCGTCTTCCACGAACCAGTTGATTTCAACTGTGGGATCTAGCTGGCTGAAAACTTCTTCAACCCAGGCTTTACCACAAAAAACACAGTCGTCTCGAGTAATGATTCGGGCTTCAGCTTGTGCGTCGGCGGCAATTAATTGGGCAGTAATATCGCCTGCACCTATGTCCTCCTCGAGTGCCATTGCAACGGTTTTGGTTATATCTTCGCGTAATGTGGGTAGATTTTTGCTATAAAAAATATTCATAGAAAGTGTCGAATAATTAAACAGATTATTTGATAAAAGGGGGCTAAATGGCGCGTTTTTCAGCCTTTAATTACTAAATATACTTAAAAACAGCAAAACAGGCCTAGTGGTTATAACTGTTTGTGATATGCCTCTCGATCCTGTCATTTGCCTATTTGGTGTCTCTTGCCCTTGGTTATACTTCAATTACGCAAGTTTTTACTAATGGTAATCCACCATGTCTGAGCATCTCAAAGCAGACCCCAAAAAGGTCGTTCAATTAAATGTAGAGCGGAATTCTACCGCGAATTCGCAAGTTGCACTCGCGCGTTTGCCTGCTGCAATGCATACATTGCGTGATAAGGCTCGCCAGCAGCTGCAATTATTTTTGCGCGAGCTGTTCGATAAAGTGGACGACGCCATGTTTGAGTTGGCAGATAAAGCCAACAATAACCATGACCAAAATATCTTTTTTGACTCCATGCGCGAGGTACGTATTCGCCGTCGCGCAATGGAAGCTGCTTTTTTCCGTAGTGTTGATATCAGCTTTGCCCGTCTATTGGACCCCAATGCCTACCGCGATGAAAAGCAAGCGAACGATAGTTCTGTGTCGTTGGATGATCTGTCGCTGGTTAAAAACGACGAGCTGGAGGAAATGGTTGCGGTTGACGGGATGGTTAACAAAGCCAACGAACAGTTCAGTGAAGCTATCCAGCATTTGACATTACGTATTGATCATTTGGTGCCGATTAAGGTTTACCAAAAGAATAATCCGCTGGGCGTCGACGTGATTTGCGGAGCATTTATCGACTCCACTAAAACACTCAATGTTGATGTTAAGGCCAAGTTGGTATTGTTCAAGCTGTTTGACAATATCGTAATGTCAAAATTAGGCAGGTTTTTTGATGTGCTCAATCAAACATTGGTTGATGCCAATATTTTGCCGTCGCTGAAACAGGCTTCGCGCGCACCCAAAAAAGCTACCTCCAATGTTGCCGATAGCTTTGGTAAAGGGCTGAGTGCGGAAGTCGATATGGGTTTGCAAGCAGCGCCTATTGGCGGCGGCTTTGCGCCAAGCTATGACGAGCAAACAAATCAAGTGCTAAGTCAGTTGCGCAATTTGCTAGGTTCAAGTCGTAACACTGCACGTGTGCAATTGCCCGGTGAAGAAATTACCACGCAGGATTTAATTAAAATTCTGTCGTTGGCCCAGCAACAAAATAGTTATAGCTCACCACTTGCCATGGGGGGCGTAACGGGAAATTTGCGCTCGATGTTAAATGAGCTACTGCATCAACAAACCCAAACAGCGGCTGCGATTAATCAGGTTGATGATGACGTGATTAATCTTGTCAGTATGATGTTTGAATTTATTCTGGATGACCGCAATTTGGCGGCTCCCATGAAAGCGCTGATCGGTCGTCTACAAATTCCTATGGTGAAAGTAGCTATTGCCGACAAGACCTTTTTTAGCAAGGGCGGCCATCCTGCTCGTCGGTTATTAAATGAGATGGCGATGGCCTGCTTGGGGTGGCAAGAATCCACAGAAGAAAGCCAACGCAAAGATAGCCTCTACAGCAAAATGGAAGAGACTGTGCGTGCTGTGCTCACGGAGTTTGATACCGACATGGGTATCTTTGAGCGCTTGCTGGTGGACTTCCGTTCTTATTTGGACAAAGAAAAGCGCCGCGCACAAATTCTAGAGCAGCGCACCATTGATGCAGAAGACGGCAAGGCAAAATCTGAGCGTGCCCGCGCACAAGTGGATGCAGAATTAAATCGCATTTGTATGGGAAAAGACCTGCCTTTGGCGGTGACAAAATTATTGCGTGAAGCATGGGCCAACGTAATGTTTATCACCAGCTTGAAGCAAAGTGTAGATAGCGATGAATGGCGTAATTGCTCTGCCACTGCGCAGCAATTGGTGTGGAGTGTGACAGCGCCTATGGATAAAGATAATCGCCAGCGGCTATTAAAGTTGGTTCCAGATTTGCTGCAAAAGTTGCGAACCGGTCTGGAAAGCATCTCATTTAGTCCGTTCGAAACCACTAACTTGTTCAAGCAATTGGAAGTGGTTCACTTGGCGCGGTTACGTGGCGAACCGAAAGCACAGGCTGATACTGCCCCCTCCGTCTCTGCCGATGCACTGGCTGTTAAAGCGCAAGAATTGGCCGCCAAAAATGCAAGTATGAAGGCAGCAATGGTTGAGGCTCAGCAAAAAGCGCAATTAGCGGCGAATGCCGAGGCGGCAAAATTAAAAGCAATTGCAGAGGCGGAGGTTGTTGCTGAAGTTGTTGTTGCAGCCCAAATGCCTGTAGTAATTGATGTGGTGAGTGATGTTGTTGTGCCGCAAGCCGAGACTCCAGCAGTTGAAGCTGAAATTGTTGCGCCGGTTGAAAATGTTGTAGTAGAAAATTCTGCGAGTGCAGAAACAATTACTGATGCAAGCGAACCAGTTGCCGTGGCGATGACGGAGGCTGTTCCGCCGGTTGAGGTAACCGTTGAAGACGAACCTGTTGTGCAGAGTATTCAGGCTGATTCACAGCATCTCGCTCTGGTTAATAACATTACCCAGGGGACCTGGTTTGAAATGCAAGGCGAGGCCGGTGAAAAGTATCGTTGTCGTCTGGCTGCAATTATCCGCTCAGTTGGGAAATATATTTTTGTTAATCGCTCCGGCATGAAGGTGGCCGAAGAAAGCCGGGAAAGTTTGGCGATTGCATTGCAAACCAAACGCCTTACAATATTGGATGATGGCATGTTGTTTGATCGTGCGCTCGAAGCAGTAATTGGCACTTTGCGTGAGCAGCGCATGACTAGTTAAGTTTTTGTTGTTTGTTCTCCTTGGATGTTAACCCGGCCTGCGCCGGGTTTTTTATTTTATGATTCAAGTCTCTTCCAATACCACCAGCGTCTGCCCCGCCTGTACTCGCGCCCCATCATTTTTTAACAAGTGAGTGATTTTTCCGGCGCAGGGGGCGCTGATGTTAATTTCCATTTTCATGGATTCGAGGATTAATAAAACATCGCCCGCCTTAACTTGCTGCCCGATTTTGACTTGGGTTTGCCAGACGCTGCCGGAGACGGAGCTGTCTACGCAAATGGCATCTTCAGAAAATTCTTGTTCGGTTTCGCTTTCGATGGTTTCAGGTTGTTCGTAGTTGGATTGGCCGTTGGCGTGCCAGCGGGCGAGTTCTTCATCGAAGGCCTGTTCGCGTTTTTCAGTAAAGGCGCTGATATCTTGCTGGTTCTCGGCGATAAATTTTTGGTATTCCGCGAGGCTGAAGCGAGTTTCTTCAATGCGGATATCGTAGCGGCCCAAGGGGAAATCGCGGCGAATTTTTTGTAGCTCTTCGGCGCTCACCTCGTAAAAACGAATTTGATCGAAGAAGTTCAGTAGCCAGGGCTGCTTGAAAGCTTGGGTGGTGCGGTAGCGATTCCACATTTGCAAGGTGCGGCCGACAAATTGATAACCGCCGGGGCCTTCCATACCGTAAACACATAAATAGGAGCCGCCAATGCCGACCGAGTTTTCCGCAGTCCAGGTGCGTGCGGGATTGTATTTGGTGGTGACCAAACGATGGCGTGGATCTACCGGAGTTGCCACTGGTGCCCCCAGATAGACATCGCCTAGCCCCATCACCAAATAGGAGGCGGAGAATAAAATATCTTTCACTTCCTGAATGGAATCCAGGCCGTTAATGCGGCGAATAAATTCCAAATTACTTGGGCACCAAGGCGCATTGGCGCGCACCGATTGCATATATTTTTGAATCGCCAATTGGCAGGCTTCATCATCCCAGCTGAGTGGCAAATACACAGTGCGCGAGGGCACGCTGAGTTGGGTGAGTTGCTGGCTCAGGGATTTTTCGGCCGTTTCCAAATGGGCCAATAGACTTTCCAAACTTAATTGCTGGCTGTCGTAATGGATTTGCAGTGAGCGAATCCCGGGTGTCAGTTCGCGCAGGCCTGGCAGGAAATTTTGTTGCAGCCACTGCATAAGTGCGTGCGCGCGGAAGCGCAATTGAATATCCAATTCCAGCGGGCCATATTCCACCAGCAGGAAGTGATCACCGGCGACCCGGTAAATAATATCTTCACCAAATTCCTGCGCCGATAATTTTTTAACAATCGGCGTGTCTATTGCGGCAATTTGCGCGTTGTAGGTAATTTCGCCGAGTTGTTGCAGCGATTGGATTTGCGCTTTTTCAATCGCTACGGCATCGCTAATACTTACCGGCGTGAAGCGAATTTTATCGCCCGCGCGCACTTGTCCCAGCTTCCACAAATCCGCGCTTATCACTGTAGCTGGGCAAACAAATCCGCCCAGCGAGGGGCCATCGGGGCCGAGAATGACGGGCATATCGCCGGTGAAATCGACCGTGCCGAAGGCGTAGGCGTTGTCGTGAATGTTGGATGGGTGCATACCCGCTTCGCCGCCAGAACTGCGCGCCCACTGGGGTTTGGGGCCGATTAAACGCACACCGGTACGACTGGAGTTGTAATGCACTTCCCAAGCGGTGGCGAAAAACGTTTGTATATCCTCACCGGTGAAAAAATCCGGCGCGCCATGAGGGCCGTAGACCACGCGCAATTGCCATTCGTTGGTAATGGAGGGAACCAAGGCTGAGGGCAGCGCGGCGGAATTGATGGCGCGATTGCAATCGCTGGCGAGCGCCAACACATCGCCCGCGCGCAGCGCGCGGCCATTGTGACCGCCGAATTGGCCGAGCGTGAAAGTCGATTTCGCGCTCAAATAATCCGGGCACTGAATGCCGCCGGCCACACAGAGATAAGCGCGTGCACCGGTGGTGATGCGCCCCAGCTGCAATTGCTGGCCCGCGTTCACTGCAACTATTTCATTGGCAGCAATGGCAATACCATCGAGTTTTGCATCGATTTGTGCGCCGGTAAGCACAATTTTTGTAGCGCAACCAAATTTCAGCGTTGGGCCTTGTAAGGTAATTTCCAAGCCGGCGGCTTTGATGTCATTGTCGAGCAGGCGATTGCCCAGACGGAATGAATAACTATCGAAGGGGCCGGAGGTGGGAACACCCACATGCCAGTAACCCTGGCGTCCGGGGAAATCCTGAATGGTGGTTTGGGTTCCGCCTTGGATCACATCAATGCGTGCTGGCTTAAATACAAAGCTGTTTAAATAGCGCGTGGTCATTTTGCCTTGCTGTAATTTTTCATCCTGCAACAGGCTGCGCAAATAACCCAGATTGGTTTCAATGCCGTAAAGCTGGGTACTTGCCAGGGCATTGCTCAGGGTTGCCAATGCCTCGGTACGATCGCTGCCTTTGACAATAATTTTGGCGAGCATGGGGTCAAAAAACGCAGGCACTTCTATGCCGCTTTCAATCCAGTGATCGATCCGCAGTTGGTCATTAAGTGCGGGGAATTCAACCTTGCTGAGTAAACCGGCGCAGGGTTGAAAATTCAGTGCCGGATCTTCGGCGTAAACGCGCACTTGAATCGCGTGACCCTGGGGTGTGAGTTGATCGCGCAACTGGCGAATATTGCCCAGTTCGCCGGCGGCTTGCTTGAGCATCCACTCCACCAGATCCACACCATAAACCTCTTCAGTAACCCCGTGCTCCACCTGCAAGCGGGTGTTTACTTCCAGAAAATAAAATTTGTTGTCGAGCGAATCATAAATAAATTCTACGGTACCGGCGTTGCGGTAACTGACTGAGGCGAGCAATTGTTCCGCCACTTTTTGCATAGCGCTGCGCTGTGCGTCCGGCAAATTGGGCGCAGGGCATTCTTCTACCACTTTTTGATTGCGTCTTTGGCTGGAGCAATCGCGCTCGCCAATGGCGACGGCGGTGCCTTTGCCATCGCCAAATACTTGCACTTCAATATGGCGTGCGGCGGCAATAAATTTTTCCAAAAATACGCCGTCATCGGCAAAGTTATTTTTGCCCAGGCGTTTGACTGAATCGAAGGCCGCAACCAATTCTTCTTCGCTATTGCACAACTGCATTCCAATACCGCCGCCCCCGGCAGTACTTTTTAACATGACCGGATAGCCGATTTGCGCGGCCGATGCCCGTGCCTCCTCGATATTTTTTAAAAGGTCGGTGCCGGGGCAGAGGGGAACTTGTGCGGCCTGCGCCAATTCGCGCGCTTTATGTTTTAACCCGAAGGTGAGCATCTGTTCGGCGGTGGGGCCGATAAATACTATGCCCGCCGCTTCGCACTCCGCCACAAAGAGGGAGTTCTCGCTTAAAAATCCGTAGCCTGGGTGAATTGCCTGAGCGCCGGTTTGCTGTGCCAGTGCAATTATTTTTTTGCGATCCAGATAGGTTTGGGCGGCGGCGCCTTCGCCCAGTGAGTAGGCTTCATCGGCGAGGCGAACATGCAAGGAATCGACATCGGATTCTGCGTATACCGCGACCGATTGAATGTTGAGTTTTTTGAGGGTGCGAATAATGCGGGTGGCTATGGCGCCGCGGTTGGCGATCAGGACTTTGGTGAACATTTCCGGCTCCGGCGGGTCGTCCCGCAGGTAGTTTTTACGACAGTGGTCGTCCACTGAAGATGATTCAAAAATTTAATTCCAAACGATCACTTCAATCGGCGTAGGGTTATAGCCATTGCAAGGATTGTTTAATTGCGGGCAATTGGATATCAGCATCACAATATCCATTTTCGCTTTCAGCTCCACGTATTTTCCCGGGGCAGAAATGCCATCCTCAAAGGTGAGTCCACCTTGTGCGGTGACGGGAACATTCATAAAGAAGTTGATGTTGTGGGTAATGTCGCGCTTGCTGATATGAAATTCCGGGTGTTCGGCAATTGCCAGCATCCAGCTGTCGCGGCAGGCGTGCATGCAGCGCTTTTCCAGACTGTAGCGCACGGTATTGCTCTCGGTGGCGCAGGCGCCGCCCAAGGTGTCGTGACGGCCGCAGGTGTCGGCGACGATTTCCAATAATTCATTATTGGCGTTGGACATTAATTTGGTGCCTGCACTTAAATACAAATTGCCTTGCGTGCGAATGGTGTCCATCGCACTGTAGCGTTCGCTGGGATCTTTGGCGTTGTAAAATAAAACATCCGCCGCTTGATTGCCTTCCAGATCCACAATGCGAAAGGTTTGGCCTTGTTTAATTTCACCCAAAAAATAATCGCCGGCTTTTACATGATGGCGCGCGACAGACGTTTCAGGATGTAGATTGCTTGCTAGAAGTGACATTTTTTTGCCTCAATCAGTTGATCGTTTGCTCCACTCTCCTGGATAAGTATTTTTCACGACACGCCGTGAATCAATCCTTGGAGGCTCGTCGTCGACTTCCTTGTCTCCGACAGTCGTGAAAAATATTATCCCGGATAGCTCCGCCGACGTTTTTTAGCTGCTTTTTATTGGACAGCCAAATAATAGAGTTGGTTGTTGTGAAATCCGCGCTGGTTTTCCGGGCGGAAGTTTTTGCAGAAATCATCGTCGGTGACGGGGTCTGCTTCGCCCAATTCAATCTGTACGGATTTAAACGGGTATTTTTCAGCGGAGCTCAATGGATGGGGGCAAGCGTGCATCACCACCAGAGTGTCCATTTCAAAGCGCAAGGTGACGCTGTTGCCCGCCGCTTGATTTTGGGTATCCAGCGAAATATTGCCGCTGTCATCGGCAACGACTTTGCTAAACCAATTGATGTTAGCGGCCATGTCGGCGCGCCCCATACCGTATTTGGCCAGCTCTACCAGAAAGGCGTCATAACCATTTTGTAGCCATTGATTGCGATCGGTTTGATAATCGCGCTGGCCCCAGCGGCCCGCCACTATCTGTGCGTTGCTATTGCCGCATAGGGTATCGTGCCAATTGCCTGCGCCATTGGCAGAGTAGTCTTCTATGATGGAAGCGAAAATTCGTCCCATATCGGAATACAAACAATTGCCACGCTGCAATTTAAACGTGTGTTGGCATTTGAGTGTGTCGGGGGCGTTGTAGCGCTCCAATAAATTGCGCGGGTTGTAAAACAGCATGCCGAGGTTAGCACCGCCTTCGATGTCGGTGATTTTCATCAGGCTGCCGCGTCGCAATTCCAGCGACCAGTGGCCGTTGCCGGGAAGGGTGGTGGTGTACAACATCTTGCTCATGGTGATCGATCCGAAAAAATTAAAGTTCCAGTGGTTCTTTAGTCAGTGTTTGCAATTCACTGGGAAGTTCGCTGCTGCGGCGGGTAACCGGTAGGTCGTAAGTGATGCTGGCGCCATAGGCGTTGGGCGCTTGATTGTCGCGGCGTAATTTGTCGAATACCCAGAGGCGGGTGCCGAGATAAAAACCTTCACTTAAATCGTGAGTCACCATAAACACAGTTAACTGGTGCTCGCGCCAGAGCTTTAAAATCAATTGATGCATGTCGGCGCGAATGCCCGGGTCCAGGGCGCCAAAGGGTTCATCCAGTAATAAAATACGCGGTTGACGAATTAGCGCCTGGGCAATGGCCAAGCGCTGTTTCATGCCGCCAGATAATTCGTGTGGATAGCGATTAATCGCATGACTTAAGCCTACGGATTCCAGCAGTGCTTTGGCTTCCTCGACCACCTTGCGTTTGCGGCTGCCGAATAATTTTCCCAGCAAGGGCGAGTGTTCAAATTCCCGCGCGATTATCACGTTTTGCAATACGGTCAGATGGGGAAATACCGAGTATTGTTGAAAGACTATGCCGCGCGATTGATCCGGCTCGTCCGGAATAGGTTTGCCTTCCAGTAATAATTCACCGGAGCTGGGTGATTCCATCCCCAGCAGCATTTTCAAAAAGGTACTTTTGCCGCAGCCGGAGGTGCCGACCATGGTGATAAATTCACCGGCGTTGACGCTCACGTTCATGCGTTCCAGCACCACGTTATCGCCGTATTTTTTCCACAGATTTTTTGCCTTGATTAATGGCATGGCTTTAGCTCGTTTCTGTTCAAGAATTTTTTTATCGAACGGAAGAATTGTCATAGCAGTTTCCGTCCATTAATTCGCGTTAGGGTAATGCCAGGGGAAGCAAAACCGACTGATCTTGGCGAGTAGCCAGTCCACCAAAAATGCCAAGAGGGTGATCCAGGCCACGTAGGGCAAAATCACATCCATAGACATATAGCGGCGCACTAAAAATATGCGGTAGCCCAAGCCGTCGGTTGAGGCGATGGCTTCAGCGGCAATTAAAAATAACCAGCCCGCGCCCAGCGACAGGCGCACTGCATTAATCAGTCGGGGCAATAATTGCGGAATTAATACGCGGACTAAAATTTGCCAGGTAGAGGCGCCCAGCGTTTGCGCTTTGACTAATTGTTCTTGCGGAATTTCCTGCGCGCAGCGCTGAATATCGCGCGCAATAAAGGGCGCAACACCTATTACGATTAGGGCAACTTTGGAGAGCTCGCCCAAACCGAACACAATAAATAAAATCGGTAGTAGGGCCATGGGCGGCACCAGGGAAATAATCGTTAGCAGCGGCGCTACTGGTGAATGAATTGAAGGAATAGCTCCGGTGAGTAGACCTATAGTAAAGCCGAGCACGGCGGCGATAAAAATGCCCATGGTTAAACGGTAGAGACTGCTGAAAGTATCCTGCCAAAATAAATATTCACCGCTGCGTTTACTCGGTTCAAAGGCCAGCGAATGAATCGCATCGCCCATTTGCGCAAAACTGGGCAGGAGTTTGTCGGTAGCGTTTTCAGCCAGGCGTGCATCAGACGCTATTAAATAGACAAAAAAAATGGCGATGAAAGGTATAAGCCCAAGCAGTAAGCGCGTGGGTTTAGAGGGTGTAAGATTTATTAGTCTTTTCATAAGGTGGTAAAGCTAAGTAGTGGGAAAACTTTTTTACTTAATGTTAAAGGCTAAGGTCACCCCACCTCGCGCCGATGCTCTGGCGAGGCAGGGCGAGGTGCCGTGTTAAAGTTTTTTATCGGCAGCCATTTGCATGTAAGTGGTATCGAAGCGCAGTTTCACGTTCTTCTTATCACCATAGACGCCTTTGGGGCCTTCTACGCCGATATATTTTGCGTCCGGTGCGCCTTCCCCCAGTAGGCCGTGATCAAGAGAAAACTCGGCGACTTTTTGCATGGTTTTTAACAGCTCGTCGCTGTTCACCAGATCGAGTGCGGAGGCGGGGGTGTAGAACATCTTGGTGCTGGCCAGTTGGGATTCGAAACCAGCAAGGTCGGTGCCTGAGGCGGTCGCCATGGCAGTTTTTGCGGTCGCGGCGGCTTTATCTGCTCCGCTCATCACTCCCATAATTTCATACCAAGCGCCGACGAGAGCTTTGCCCAGCGCCGGATTGGCTTTGAGGGTTTTGGTGTTTACCACCATCAAATCCATAATTTCGCCGGGGATTTTGGAGGAATCGAATACTTTGGTGCTGTTGGGCTGGGTGAGGATTTCGCTCAACAATGGGTTCCAGGTAGTGACGGCGGTGACGTCTTTAGTGCCGTAAACCGCGACCATGTCGGCATCGGAGGTATTAACTACTTTCACGTCTGCTTCTTTCATGCCCACAGATTCAAGCGCGCGTGCCAGCAGGTAGTGAGACACGCTCAGCTCTACCAGGTTGACGCTTTGGCCTTTGATGTCCTTCAGGGTTTTGTTGGCGCCTTTGAGTACTACGCCGTCATTCCCGTTGGAGAAGTCGCCCACAATCAATGCGGTGGAATCTACCCCGCCGGCGGCGGGAATGGTGAGAGCGTCCATATTGGTCATCACACAACCATCAAACTGACCGGCGGTGTATTGGTTAATCGACTCAACGTAATCGTTGATTTGAACGATTTCGACCTCAATGCCGTATTTTTTTGCCCACTTGTCCATGATTTTCTGTTCGTCGGCATAGCCCCAGGGCATCCAGCCCACGTAAATGGACCAGCAGACTTTAAACGGTTCGGCAGCGGAGGTTAGCGCAGTGGAAAATAACAACGACAGAGCGACTAATGTTTTGGTCAGTCGGCTTTTGGTGAGGCGAGCGTGGTGCAACATGAGCAACCTCCAAGGGTATGGTGACAGCGGCTTTTTTAATAGGGAGCACTCTGGCGGTTAGGCCAACAATCTCCCGGGCTTTTATCCCGCCGTGTAACCCCTGTCGCTGATATCCAGCCTGAGGTCGAAAGCTCTCGGACCAGACATCGCAGAACAATTCTGCAACCGGAACCCTAGCTCTCTATTTACAAATTGTGGTTAACAAATTGTGTAGAACAGTTTGTCGAATAGCCAAAACCACCCAGAGTGCGGATCAGTTATTACAATAGTAGCCTTCGCAATATGGGTGCCAATGTGTTAACGGACTGATTTTTAAAGGTATTTGTATCTTGGGAGATATGCTGGATTATTTGTCATGCACCAATATGGGTTGTCATGGTGGTGCAGGGTGATTTGTTTTGGTGCAGTTCTTTTGTAACTAATTGTGGTGCTGATATCCTTATAAAATGTAATTTTTATCGACACATCAGGCAGTTACAAGAATATCGTGCTATTTTTAATCAAGTGCGTTTGTGTGTGGAACTATTTTTCCAAGCTGATAAGATTGGCGCACAGGACAACCTAATTAAGACTCACTCACGCGTCTCCAGGTTTTGCAGGCTCAGTTCTTCGAAGCAACAAATGATAAAAGTTGGGAGCTTCTGGGCTAGGGAAACATGACCATCATGGAAAAACACGGAATAACTATGCGCAACTCAGGCTTACCGGGCTCTGATACTCAAAAAACGTCGACTTACACATCAGTCGCTATGTCAGAGCAATTGGTTATCCAACATTTAAAACATTGTCGCGATCTTACGCGCGGCTTTGCTTATCGGGTTTTTCCCAATTTTTGGCGGCAGTGGTGCAAACAGGTTTTGGAAATTGCGGAGCAGGCCAAATCTAACAAAGAGCAAATTGCCCTCTATGAAATACAAAACCTGCTGTCCGCCGTTCAGCAAGCGGCAGAGCAGGAGTTTTGCCAGCATCTGGCAAATGGATTCGTAAAATTCAAAAACAAATCATTGAACACACTAACGGGTGAGGAACGTTTTAGCGGCGATATCCTATCCTTGGTAGAGCATTCAGACCTGGAAGAAACCATCGCAATTACCTCTATTACCCATCGCGCAGATAATTTTTTTGCCGATCACTTGTGGGCTTTTCAACAGCGCCTCGCGTTACTCAATGACGGTGAAAAAATTGATGAGCGTAGCAATCCGGTCAGCCCGGTGCAATTTTGTGAGGCGTTGCGCAAGTTGCTCGCGAATCTGGATGTGGATGTTAAAACCAAGATCATAGGTTACAAGCTTTTTGATCAAGACGTTGTCGGTTTGCTAGATGAACTTTATCTGGAATTAAATGATTATCTGGTTCGTCAAAACCTGTTACCCAATTTGCGCTTTGTCCAGAATAATCAGGAAAAGGCTACGGGTGCTGCCAAGCGCGAGGAAGTGGTCGCAGATGATCCCCTTGATACTGTGGTGACTCCGGCCGAGCAACAAACTGAAGAGGAAGCACAGCAACATCATCGCCGCGCGAGCGATAAATTACTGAGCGGTTCGCTGAACCCCAACGATATTCAATACCAAACCAGTTTGCTCAATGCAATTCGATTGTTGCAGGTCCATGTAACTCAGCAGTTACCTGCTGTGCAGGCAACCCAGGTGTTGCATCCGCAGTCAGTTCCGGGTGCGGGGGCGCAAGTTGCTGCAGGTGCTCCGGTTTTGCCGGCGAGTTTGCAGGTGTATTCCCAGCCGCAGTTGGTGGGCGTGCTGGAGCATATGCAAACCCAGGCCTTAAATTATACGCAGCAAGCATTGGCCAATCATGAGACTGGCCCAGTGGCGATTCAAATGCAAAGTGTGGCTGATGTGGGCCGCACTATGATGGAGAAAATCGCCAGCGAAAGTGAAAACGGTGCTGTGGAAGCGGGCGATATGCAGACCATAGATTTGGTCGGTATGTTGTTTGAATACATGTTGTCCGACGATCACTTACCCGATTCGGTGAAAGCGTTGCTCAGTTATCTGCACACCCCTTTCTTGAAAATTGCCTTTATCGACAAGAACTTTTTCGAGCAGCCGGAGCATCCAGCTCGCGTGCTGTTAAATAGCCTCGCTGAATCTGGCGTGCGCTGGGTCAGCAATGATGGCAGTGATCAATACGATATTTTTACCAAGATCAAAACTACCGTATTTCGCCTGCTGCAGGAATTCAAAAACGATGTACGTATTTTTGCCGAGTTGTTGATTGAATTTAATGCCTATACGCACAACGTTGCCCGTCGTCAGGAGTTAATGGAGCGACGCGCGCTTGAAAAAGCCCAAGGCGAAGAAAAACTGCGCGAAGCTAAAATTCAAGTGAACACTGAAGTGCGTAGCCGCACAGATAATCGCGAAATGCCTTCAGCGATTTTGCTGCTGTTGTTACAGCCCTGGTCAGATTATTTGTCATTTGTACTGCTGCGCTACGGCGATAAGTCCGATAGTTGGAAGCGCGCGCTGCAAGTGATTGACGATTTACTCTGGTCCATCGAACCCAAAACCAAGCAAGCGGATAAGGTTCGTCAAATGGAAGTGCAGGATGAATTGGCGAGTGCGCTGGAGCGCGGTTTTGAGACCATAGGTTACGAGCAGGCAAAAGGGCGTAAGCTTTTGGATGCTGTCGTCTCCCTGCAGCGCATGGCATTGTTGAGCCGTAAAGCGGAGCCGGCGCCGGCGCCTATGCGGACTAAACTGGAAAGCCTGGCGGCGGAAAAAGCGGGTCATATTTCCGAACAGTCGCAAGAGCCTTCGCCTGAAGAGGCGAAAATTGTCGACAGTTTGAAGATGGTGGAATTTGGCACCTGGTTTGAATTCGAAGGTGGCAAGCGTTTGAAGGTGGCTTGGTATAACAAAAAAACCCAGCACTATATGCTGGTGGATCAACAGGGGCGCAAGGTGTCCCTGGCGGCCGGTTTGCAATTGGCGCGCGACATGCTCGCTGGTCGCGCAAAAATTATTGCCGGTAGTACCAAACCTTTCTTTGAGCGCGCGCTGGAAAATATCTATCACACCTTGAACGAGCGTGCCGACGCGCTGAAAACCGGGAGCGGATCATGACCCATAGTTGCTCACGTGAACATGACCGGGAGTTGGAGCGCCACACTATCAACGGCGATGTAGACGTGTACGATAACCTGCGCGATTTATACGTTGGTCGTTTGGTCAATATTCATGCGCAGGGATTAATGGTGGTTGGCGATGTCGCCATGGAGGAAGATCGTATTTACACCTTGGATCTGCATGTGCCCGAACCGGTAAATGGCCAAATGGTTATCCAGTTGGGTGTCGATTGTTTGTGGACACGCGATGCCGATTTATCGGGGAAGCACTGGACGGGCTTTTCGATTATTGATGTTTCACCTCAGTCGTCTGAATCGATTCGGACACTGGTGAATATGCTTGGCGAATCGCTTTAAAACAAATCGGTAAATACAATACCCAACGCAAATACTTCCTGATCCGCGTTGTAATCAATCAGGCTGTGGCCATAGCCATTAAAATATTTAAATTGTCCGCGCAGGTTAGTGCGAACCGGAAAGCTCCAGCCTAGTTCCATAGCTCCTTTGTTATCGGCATCAAAATTATTACGTAACATGATGTTGAAAATGTTATCGCCTTTTTCATAAGCACCCGTAAATTCAAAATGCCCCATGTAATGAGTGATATCCGGATTGTCATCGCCGTCGGGATCGCCCGGGTATTTCTGCTCGGGTTCAGATATCCGATACCAGGGGCTTAGTGCAAAAATAAATCGGCCGCGCTCAAATACGCTGTTCATCATTACTCGGTTCCAACTGCGCGATTCAATTCCACCTTTACCGTTTGATTGATGTGTGAGGGCTACTTCGTTTAGTACATTGCGAAAACCAAAAATTTCCCAGTCATTGGTAAAGCTCAGCAATAGTTCGGGTTGATGATCAATTTCCCGAAACGGTGCTGAGTCGGCATCGCTATAAATTTGCCAAAACGAATGATTGGTATAACCCAGATACAAGTGCCCGTTATCATCAAAAATATTTTCATAAATCAGAATTTTGGTGCTGAATTGAAATTCAGCTTCCGCATGCCTTAAATCGGCAAGGGCTTTTTCTTCATCATCATTTTTAAGGTAGGGTTCGGTATTGGTGTGAGTTATATAGCTGATGGGCGAAAAATAATTGCGCTTGTGTGGAGTCAAAATAAAGCGGTTGGAGCGATTGAGTGCCTCCATGGTCATGCGGCGTTTTAATAACCGACCTTCCGGATTAGTTTCCGGGGATGTGGAGCTGACAACTTGCTGCTCTTCGATTTGCGGCGCCGTATCGGTGTTTTGGTTGAGATACAGTTGACGGCAGGCTTCGTGCAGTTCCGCAATTGTCATGGCGGTGTCGGCAGTAATTACCGATGATTGCAAACAGGTGTTGATGGCTTCAGTGGTGGGTTCCTGTGCGCCAAATGCCTGAGGGTGGAGTAGTGCAAGTGCGAGGGAAACGTAACGCAAAACTTGTTGTGATCGCATCGAGAGGCCTGAATGAGGTGCAGTGCATTAGGAGGCCTATTGTATGCCGTCAGACGCGATAGACAAGTTTGCCGGTTCAATTTCCGGAGTAAAGAAATAACAATGATGATCCGGTAAAAATAAATGGCTCTTTATTGCGCTAATACGACTGCACCCAGACTTCTATATCCTGTTCGTGCCAGAGGGTCAGCAGCTGCACGCCTTCATCCACCACTTTCAAATACACATCGATGATGTCAGTGGCCAAGCTAAACAGCCGATTGCTGTCGGCGTTAATCTGGTGTGGGTTCACGACATCTGCTTCGACCATGGAGAGCAAAAACTCCAGTTTGATTTCGTAACTTTTTAATTGGCTCAGCAGGGCTAAATCGCTGTCCAGCAAACCTTCCAGTCGCTTGGTTTGGTGGCGAAGCTTTTCATTGTTCACGCGCGTACACTGAATTACGTAGCGTAGTTTGCTGGCGAAATCTTTATCGCAATAACCTAGTGCAGCGGCATAGGTGGCTAGTGCGCGAATACGGCCAATTTGTTCGGCGACTGCCGGCATCAAGCGCGTTGCGAAGTGCAGCACTTCCAAATATTTGAAACGGTTGGGGTAGAGCGCTTCATCGGCGTGGATAACCTTGGGTTCCTGGGTATCCGGCATGCATTGCGAGGTTGGTTGTTCCAATTGCTTGCCTAGCGCAGCAACCATGCTCAGCAGTTGCTCGATCAGGTGGCAGTGCAGCTCGTAGTTATCGATAACAGAATCTTCCTGCCAGTTGCGACTGATGGTCAGCCAGGCATTGCTCAGATTGTCTTGGTCACGTGGGCTCAGCAAATTAATGGAGCGGGCAGAAAATGCTTGCAGCAGCTCCAGACGTCGTTCCAATTGCACTTGTAGGTGATTGAGATCGTCGCGGAATTGCTGGTTGCCTCCCAGGGTACCCATGGTCATGCCGCGATGTCGTTGCACAGCCTTAATCATGTGGATCAGTTGCTTGGCGAGGGTCAGTGCGTCCAGTCGTTGCTGATAGAGGTCGCAGAAGTGTGCAAATTGCCCGGCCTTATTGCCACGCGATGGTGCAATAGAGACTATGCCTTGAGAGTTAATGGTGCTTGCTGCCATTCTTTGCTTCACTCCAATCGTCCAAAAACGTTTTTTCTGCCGTTCAATTCCACCTGTAAACAACGGCATTGCCAATTTGCAGTCTTTACAGCAACTGCTATGCCAGTGAGGCAACTTTGGCTCACTATCGCCGCATTCAGCATGTTAATGTATGATTAATGATACTTTTAGCGTCAGTAAAACAATAATCTCTCGGGGCAATTAATCGCCTGCTGCATTTATCTGGAGCCTTTCAATGACCAAATCCATCAAAAAAATACTCATTGTGGGTGGTGGCACTGCCGGGTGGATGACCGCAGCATTTCTAGCGCGCTGGATCGCGAAGACGGGTGTGGAAGTCACACTGGTGGAGTCGGAGCAAATTGGAACTATTGGTGTTGGTGAGGCAACTGTGCCGGGTATCCATCAGTTCATGAGGGATTTGGGAATCAATGAAACCGAGTTTATTAAAGCGACTAATGCGACCTTCAAGCTGGGGATAGAATTTGAAGGTTGGTCTGCGCCCGACAAGCATTTTTTTCACCCGTTTGCCGGTTACGGTGTGCAAATTGAGGAGCGCCCCTTTTACCAAACCTGGTGGTCCGCCAAGCAGAAAGGTTATACGGAGGGCTTGGATAGCTTTTGCCTGTGCACCCAACTTGCCCGTCAGGGCAAATTTGCCCAACCTAGCTTCGATGAGGATAGTCGCCTTGCGTGGTACAACTACGCGTACCATTTTGATGCTTCTCTGTTTGCAAGGTATCTGCGCCAGTTTGCAGAACGGCTTGGAGTGACGAGGGTAGAGGGAAAGGTAGGCAGTATTAATCTGGACGAGACCAACGGATTTATTGCATCGGTACAAGTAGAAGAAGGCATGCTTCTCGAGGCCGATTTGTTTGTCGATTGCACAGGCATGTCGGCCTTGCTGATCCATAAAACCCTGGGTGTCGAATACGAGGACTGGAGTCACTGGTTACTTAGTGACAGCGCTTTGGCCGTGCAGACCAAGAGCGTTGTCGCACCAGACCCTTTTACCCGTTCTTCGGCGCGTTCAGCGGGTTGGCAGTGGCATATCCCGCTGCAGCACAGGGTCGGCAATGGCTATGTATATGCCAGCCAATTTATTTCCGATGAGCAGGCGCGTGAGGAACTGGTCGCAAATCTGCGTGGCGAGCTGGTGACCGAACCGCGTTTGATTCGCTTTACTACGGGAATGAGAAAGGACTTTTGGCACAAAAACTGTGTTGCCATCGGTCTCTCTAGCGGCTTTTTAGAACCCCTTGAATCCACCAGCATTTCGCTGATTCAAACCGGCATTTCCAAAATGGCGGCGTTTCTGGTGAATTTTGTCCTGGACGAAAAGTTGGTCGCCGAGGCCAATCGGCTTAATCGGCTGGAATACGAGCGTATCCGCGATTTCATTATTCTCCATTACAAGCTGAATGGACGCACTGGTGCCTATTGGAATCACGTGCGGGACATGGCTATTCCGGCAACGCTGGTCGACAAAATAGAGACATTTAAGGCCTCCGGGAGCATCCAGATGCTAGAACAAGAGTCCTTTCGAGAGGATTCATGGGTCAGCATGTATAGCGGTTTTGGTGTTGATCCGCAGGGTCTCGTGGCGTCCGAACATAGTGATCGGGCCTGGCTGTTGATGGACAAAATGAAGCGAGCAATTCTCAAGGGGTGTGATGTTGCTGGCAGTCACGAAGAGTTTTTGGGCACTGTTATTCCTTAGTCAGACTCCTTGGGCACGGGGAGATTCCTGCTGCCCTTCATTACCGCACCATTTTTCAAGCGAATAATTCGAGCGCTCCCACCTCACGGGCTAGGGTGGCGTTTCCTTTCGTATCACCCAAATTGGCATATTTTTTATCATATATGATATCTGTTGCACAAATAAAAACATTGCCTTAGTATCCCGCCAAATAGTCATATATACCATATTATAAAGTGACACTTTTGATGACGCCTTCTTTACCCCTGACACTACTGAATAGGTTCCTGGCCGGAGCTATCACTCCGCGACTTTTAGTTGTGCTGTGCAGCTTGTGCGTATGGGCTACAGACGTTGCAGCTGAATCCAGTATTCGTTTTGACCGACCGGCAAAGGATTGGGAAAGCGAAGGTCTGCCAATTGGCAATGGCGCCTTGGGGGCTGTCGTCAGTGGCGGGGTTATTACCGACAAGATTCAGTTTAATGAAAAAACGCTTTGGACCGGTGGCCCAGGGGCGGAAGGTTATGATTTCGGGTGGCCAGAAAAGCCACAAACTTCAGCCGTGAAGGAAGTGCGCAAGGCAATTGCAACGAATGGATCAGTTACTCCAGAGTTGGCGGCCGAACGCATGGGCAGAAAAATTACTGCCTACGGGGATTATCAAACCTTTGGCGAACTCGTTTTACGTTTTGCCGGAAATGACAGCGGTGTCACCCGCTATCAGCGCGCGCTCTCACTGGACAATGCGCAAGTTGATGTGAGCTTTGCGCAAGGTGGAGTCAACTATAAACGCGAATATTTGGCGAGTTATCCAGATGGCGTGATTGCCGTAAAAATCTCAGCCAGCCAACCTGGCAAGATTTCAGTAACGGCCGGTCTTGTTGTTCCCGATAATCGCACACTGACCGCGCGTGTAGAAAATGGGCGTCTAATTGCTACCGGTAAATTGCACAGCAATAGTTTGCAATTTGAAACCCAGATTCAATTTTTACCACAAGGCGGGACTCTTTCTGTTGTTGATAACCAGCAGGTGCAAATTAGCGGCGCAGACAGTCTGGTAATTTTACTTAATGCGGGTACTGACTACGCGCAGCAATTTCCGCGGTATCGCGGCACAAATCCTCACGAAAATCTGCAACAGCGTATGGATGCAGCGACTGCAAAAACATTCGCACAAATTCAACAGAATCACCGCCAGGATTATCAATCGCTATTTAATCGCGTACGGTTGGATATAGGCCAGCAAGCGCTTGCTAAAAATACCCCCGAATTACTTGGTCACTATAAAAAAGGTGATGCGATTCTGGATCGCACACTTGAGGCAACTTATTTCCAATTCGGTCGTTACCTGTTAATTGCCTCTTCGCGCGCGGGGTCCTTGCCAGCCAATTTACAAGGTGTGTGGAATAACTCAGTCACACCACCGTGGAATGATGACTACCACGTAAACATCAATTTGCAGATGAATTATTGGTTGGCAGAAACCACCAATATGCCGGAGTTGATGACGCCCTATTTTGATTTTGTTGATAGCCTGGTTGAACCGGGAAAAATTTCTGCCCGGCGTGTTGCCGGTGTCAATAAAGGCTGGACGCTTTTTCTCAATACCAATATTTGGGGTTTTACCGGTGTTATTCAATGGCCAACGGCGTTTTGGCAGCCGGAGGCCAGCGCTTGGCTCGCACAACATTATTACGAGCATTATTTATTTTCCAATGACCAACACTTTTTACGGGCGCGTGCCTACCCGCTCATGAAAAGTGCGGCGGAATTTTGGTTGGAATTTTTAATTAAAGACCCACGCGATGGCCAATGGATAGTCTCACCCAGTTTTTCCCCGGAGCAGGGGCCTTTTACCAATGGCGCTGCTATGTCCCAACAAATTGTATTTGATTTGCTGCGCAATACCTATGAAGCAGCAATGATTGTTGGTGATAAATCATTTGGAAAAAAACTGGACAAAAAATTAAAAAACTTCGATGAAGGTTTACGTATTGGTTCCTGGGGCCAGCTACAAGAATGGAAAGAAGATCTGGACGATCCGAAAAATGAGCATCGTCATATCTCCCATTTATTTGCCCTGCATCCTGGCCGTCAAATCGATGGGCATAAAAATCCAGAGTTACTAAAGGCAGCGCGTACAACATTAAATGCTCGCGGTGATGGCGGCACAGGTTGGTCGCAAGCCTGGAAAGTGAATATGTGGGCGCGCGCGCTGGATGGCAATCGGGCACATAAGGTTTTGGGTGAGCAATTGCAGCGCAGCACGCTCGCCAATTTATGGGATAACCATCCTCCTTTTCAAATTGATGGAAACTTTGGTGCAACCGCCGGTGTTGCTGAAATGTTGGTACAAAGCCACCACGGCGAATTGCATTTATTGCCCGCGCTACCAGACGCCTGGCCAACGGGCTCTGTTACCGGTTTGCGCGCGCGCGGTGGCATCAACGTGGATTTGAAATGGCACAATCGCGAGCTATCTGAAGCAAAAATTTCTCTAAATACTGAATCAAAAGCCGCAACCACGCTGCGACTGAGAAGCTCGCATTCATTCGCTAATTATTCGTTAATCGAAACGACTGGGAACACCACCATCGAGCTAACGCTTGAGGGTAATACGGGAGTATTTAAAGCACAGGGAAGAGGCACATATCTCTTACAAAAAAAATAAAGGGATAGCTTACGGGGTAGTCAAAAATAATGCTAACTGGAGAAAATCATGACCACAAAAAATAAAATGTTTTTGAAAAAGAAATTGCCGCACTACATAAAACTGGTTTCCGGCCTGTCACTGGCGATTGGATCGGCAGGTTTCGCGCTGCAGTCTGTTGCACAAGCGGCGGCGGATGAACAAGTTGAAGAAGTTATTGTTAGCGGTCAGCGCGCGAGTATTCAGTCCGCGCAGGACATAAAAAAGAATTCGAACGTAGTGGTGGATTCCATTGTTGCGGAAGACATCGGTAAGTTGCCGGATCGCAGTGTGACTGAAGCATTGCAACGTGTACCCGGCGTGACGGTAGGTCGTTATACCAACAATGACGCTGAGCATCCGGCCGCTGAAGGTAGCGGCGTCGCTGTGCGCGGTTTGTCGCAAGTTCGCGCCGAATTAAATGGTCGCGATGTGTTCTCTGCTGCAAGTGGCCGCGGTTTAAGTTTTGAAGACGTTCCGGCCGAATTGATGTATGCCGTGGACACTTACAAAAGTCCATCTGCCGATATGATTGAAGGTGGTTTGGGCGGTACCGTAAATCTGCGTACCCGTATGCCGTTTGATTCCGATGGTCAACTAGCAAGCGTCTCCGTGAAAGCCAACTACGGCGATCAATTAAAAGAAACCAATGGCGAATATTCTGGTTTGTACAGCAATCGCTGGGAAACCGGTGCAGGTGACTTTGGTGTTTTGGTTAACGCGTCTACCTCTGATTTATCCAGCCGCTCCGATCAGGTTTATACCCGTCCTTTTTTGCCTAGAACAATTGACGGTGAAAATGTATGGGTTTCTAAAGGTGTAGATTGGCGTCGCAACGATTATGAAAGTACCCGTGAAGGCAGTTACCTCGCATTGCAATGGGCACCTAACGATGCGACTGAGGTTTATTTCACTGCGTTCCAAAGTAAACATGACACTACTTATGATGAAAACGCCTTCTTCCTCGAAGGTGCTAATGGCGATCAAGCGCTATTCCCTACGGCGGAAGACGACTGGGGATATGATGAAAACGGTGCGCTTCAATCAGGTTCTGTGACTGTTTCTAATCCTGCGCAATGGGGATTGGATTTTGGTACCAGTACGCGTTGGGCTAACAATGTTTCAAAAACCACTGACTATTCTACTGGTATTAAGTGGAGCCCGGACGATCACTGGAAATTCTCTGCTGATTTGCAATTCGTAGAAGCAGAAGCAACTGTCGATGATTACACATTAGGTTTAAAAGTTATTCCTGAAGAAGCTTATATGGATGGTATTGGTACAAAGACCCCATCCATTTTGCTTGACCCTGAATATATGGCTGATTTCTCCAATTACAGCCTGGGTCAGGAAATGACGCACTTTGAGCGTAATAGTGCAGAAGCAAAAACTGGCCGGTTTGATGCAGAATACGATTTCGATGATTCAGTTATTAAGTCAGTAAAAGCGGGTATGAGATACTCCGAAAAAACTGCTGACAATATCAATACGGGATATGATTGGAATACACGTTACGCGACTTGGTTTAGTGGTTATGATAAAAATACTTTGCCAAAAGTTACTGCTGACCAGGCAAGTAAATATTTAACTGCGTACTCATTTGATGATTTTCAGCGCGGTGATGTAGATGTTCCGGCGATAGGTTATTTATATTCTGCAGATGCTACTAGAAATTTCAGAGCGACTACTGATGCTATCAATAGCACTTGTCCAAGCGAGCCATTTTCATGGGCATGTAATGATCAGGTTTATATCGATTGGAATCGTTTGAAGAACCCTGAATATCGCAATACTCAGGATGAAAAAACTGTAGCCGCTTATATGATGGCGAATTACGCATTTGACGATATTGCCATGCCTATCGACGGTAACATTGGTGTTCGTGTTGTGCAGACAGACTTGGTGGCTGACGGTTTCTTAATTTCAGAGCAATGGCAGCTACCTAACGGAGGCGCTGTTATTGCAGCCAGAACAGTGGAGGCGTTTGAGGCGAAAACTAGCCATAACCATGTATTGCCTAGCTTCAATTTAAGAATGCGAGCTACAGATGATTTGTTCATTCGTTTTGCTGCTTCAAAGGCAATTTGGTCTCCTAGCTTCGGTGATACTCAAGGAAAGATCATTATTACCCACTCGGTTAGATCTGGTGTAAATAATCCCACAATAAATGACTACAACCACGACGTAAATATTGAGACCAATCCGTACCTTGCGCCAATGGAAGCAAATCAATTTGATTTGTCTGCCGAGTGGTACTTTGATGATGCTGGCGGCATGGCTCATTTCGCATTGTTCAGAAAAGATATCGAAGGCTTCTTCAGAAAAAATTCACTACCTTACTCAATAGAGTCAATTACTGGTGGGGATTACAACGGCGGACTAAATTACTCTGGTAACGCCATTTATCTTCAGAACATTGGCTCTGGGGATATCAATGGCGTTGAGATCGGCGTGAGTAAATTCTTTGATTTCTTACCTGAGCCGTTTAATGGTTTTGGGGTGCAAGCGAACTACACCTACATCGATAGCGAAGCGGATGTTCCTCTTCCATCACAGAATGGTGTTTCTGGTGCCGCGCCAATCGATACAGACAAGACACGTTATGGAAGCTTGCCTATCGACCAGTTATCGAAGAATGCATTCAATATTGTTGGTATGTATGAGAAGGATGGTCTCTCGGCGAGATTGGCCTACTCCTGGCGCAGCAAGTACTTAATTGCTTGGGGTGGTAATGGATTCAACCCTGATTTCCCTGACTGGTCTGGTAAAGCATCAATTCCGGTGTATAACGACGACTACGGTCAACTGGATGCGTCAGTTAGCTACACTTTCCTGGATAACTATACGGTAACGGCTGAAGCTTCAAATCTGCTGAAAGAGAAAACTGTAGGTATCATCGACCAAAATGGCGCGGGTGATCATGTGGCATATTCCTATGCGCAGGACGCTCGTTTCGCAATTGGTCTGCGTGCGAAGTTTTAATAGGTTGTAGTCGTAAAACCTTGCTCTGAAAGGAGCAAGGTTTTTTCATTTTTGAAAAACCGATTTTTAAACTCAATACGCAATGTAAACATGGGTAAAACCCAATTACATGGTGCATGTATACAAAGCAATTTCTTATGGTTTATATGATAATAAGCCGCTGTATTGAATAATTAAATTCTGCACATTGGTTGTTATTCACCTATAAAAAATAACGAGAAAATCGTAAAGGCTTTATCTATGGCACACACCTCCTTTTTTAAATCGTCCTTGCGCTGGGTAGCGCTGGTATCTGGCACAAGTCTGTTCGCTCTGTCATTGCAGGCCACTGAGTTGCCGCAGCTGGTAACAAATAATGGCAAGCACGCACTGATGGTGGATGGCGCGCCCTACGTGATGCTGGGAGCACAAACCAATAACTCAAGTAACTATCCAGCCGCGCTAAAAGACGTGTGGCCATCATTTAAAAAAATGGGCGCGAATACCCTGAGTATCCCGGTTGCCTGGGAGCAAATTGAACCGGAAGAGGGAAAGTTTGATTTCTCTTACCTGGACGTCTTGCTAAAGGAAGCGCGCGAACAGGATGCCAAATTGGTACTGCTCTGGTTTGCAACCTGGAAAAACAACGCACCGCATTATGCGCCGGCTTGGGTAAAGCTGGACAACAAACGTTTTCCGCGTGTGGTTAAGCAAGATGGCGATACGCTAAATTCCATGTCGCCGTTTGGAAAAAATACTCTGGCCGCGGATAAAAAAGCCTTTGTTGAATTGATGAAATATTTGGCGAAGCGCGATAAAGAACACACTGTGATTATGGTGCAAGTGGAAAATGAAGTGGGCACCTACGGCAGTGTGCGCGATTTTTCCGCAACCGCCCAGGCGGTGTTTAACGCTCCCGTGCCCGACGAGTTGATTGGCAAGCTGCAATTAAAAGCAGGCACCTGGCAGCAAGTATTTGGCAAAGATGCTGACGAATTTTTCCACGCCTATTACATCGCCAAATACTGCGATGAAGTTACCGCAGCAGGAAAGGCGATAAAAAATCTGCCTATGTATGTGAATGTCGCATTGCGCAATCCGTTTAACCCTGGGTTGCCCGGCCAATATTCCAGCGGTGGTGGCACCGACAACGTGTTGCATATTTGGAAAGCAGCGGCACCTAATATTGATTTAATTGCGCCGGATATTTATTTTCGCGATTACAAAACCGCTACCAAAGTATTGGATTTATACGCGCGCCCTGACAATGCTTTATTTGTAGCAGAAATTGGCAGCGCTCAACCCTATGCACGCTACTTTTTCCCCACTCTGGGCAAAGGCGGTATTGGTTTCTCGCCCTTTGGTATGGACGATACGCCCTATACGAATTATCCATTAGGCGCTAAAGATTATAACGACGAGACCATCGACAACTTTGCGCAAGTGTATCGCTTGGTTTCACCCATGATGCGCGAGTGGGCCAAGCTGGCGTATGAAGGCAATGTGTGGGGTGTAGCGGAACCCTTGGACACGACTAGCGACACACAAAAAATCTGGAATGCGGAAGCAACGCCCGCTGAAAAAGAACAGTACGCCAAAGACAAGGCCGCAGCGCTGACGCAAACACTGGATTTAGGCTTGTGGAATGCGGAAGTGACTTACGGTCGCCCCATGTTTTGGATCGAACCACCTAAAGGCAATACCCCGGCATCGGGCGGTGCATTGATTGCGCAACTGGATGAAAATGAATATTTGGTGACTGCTTATAATGCGCGCGTAGAATTAAAACCTTCAACCGAAATCGCGACTAAAAAATACATGATCGTGCGCGTAGAAGAAGGTCATTACGAAAAAGGTAATTGGGTAATGCATCGCGTATGGAATGGCGATCAAACCGATTGGGGTTTAAATTTCCCCAATCGCCAGATTTTGCTGCGCATAAAAATGGCAACCTACGAAACGAATTAATCAGATCGGGTAGGTCGATTCTCCAAAGGCTTCCCATTTAATTGCAACGACACTTTTTGAAAAACACGCAGAACGAGGACTCAAACATGTTATCTGCAAAGAAACTGATCACGCATTGCATTCTGGGGATGGCTTCGGTCGCCCTGTTGCAAGCGTGTTCAAAGCAATCCGGCAATGAACCGGCCAGCTCCAGCTCTGCTCCAGTGGAGCAAGTAAAAAGTCTGGCACAATTTGAAAAAACCGCAGATGGCGTCATCGTCAGCTTGCTGCAAGGCCAAGTAAAAAAAGTGCGCCTGCAGGTGATGAGCGAAAAAATCATTCGCGTCACAGCCTTGCCGGGAGCTGATTTTGGTGTTGTGCCTGAATCTATCCAGGTGGTCGCCAAGCCGGCTACCAATGTGCCTTTCACTGCGGAACAAACAGGCGATAAATTAGTATTGAAAACCGCCCAAGTGAGCGCTGAATTATCGCTGGTTGATGGCACTGTCAGCTTCCGCGATGCTAAAGGCAATCTGTTATTGAAAGAAGAAAATCGCGGCAGCTTCGGCACTGTGACTGCTGATCCGATTAAGCCGGATGCAGATTCATTTGCTATTCGTCAGGAATTCAATCGTGGCAGCGATGAAGGATTCTTCGGCTTGGGCCAGCACCAAAATGGGCAAGTCAATTACGCGGGCGAAAATGTAGAGTTGACCACCTACAACCTGGTGATCTCTATTCCGTTTGTAGTTTCCAGCCGCAACTATGGTGTGCTTTGGGATAACAATTCGGTGACCCGTTTCGGCGATCCGCGCGAAACCCAACCATTAAATGTTTCCTTGAAACTGTTTGATGCCGAAGGCAAAGAAGGCGGCCTTACCGCGCGTTACTACGATGGCGATAAATTATTATTGACCCGCGTAGAAGCCGATATGAATTACCAATTCTTCAGCGATAACAGTGTGCGCGAAGTGCCGCTGCCGGAGGAAACCAAAGATGCGAAAAATCTGCGCATTGAATGGGAAGGTAGCATTCTCTCCGACGAAGACGGCATTCATCGTTTCAAAATGTATAACTCAGGTTATGCAAAACTGTATGTGGATGGCCAGTTAGCACTCGACCGTTGGCGTATGAACTGGAACCCCTGGTACCACACCTTCAACACTGAAATGAAAGCCGGTGTGAAAAAATCCGTGAAAGTGGATTGGACTGTGGGCGGGGGCTTCTTCCGGTTGACCCATCTGGACCCTATGCCTAAAGAAGAGCAGGGCGAATTGTCACTGGCTTCGGATACCGGTAAAGCGATCGACTATTACTTTGTGGCTGGTGAGACTAAAGACGACGTGGTTTCGGGTTACCGCCATCTGACCGGCGATGCGGTGATGTTACCAAAATGGGTTTATGGTTTCTGGCAAAGTCGCGAGCGCTACAAAACCCAAGACGAAATCATCGATACCTTTAAATATTATCGCGAGAAAAAAATTCCAATTGATAACATTGTGCTCGACTGGTCTTACTGGCCGGAAAATGCGTGGGGCAGCCATGATTTCGATAAGAAATTCTTCCCGGATGCCAAAGCCTTGACCGATAAGATTCATGCCATGAACGGGAATATCATGATTTCCGTGTGGCCAAAATTTTATCCCACCACTGATAACTACAAAGAGCTAAATGCTAAAGGCTATATGTTCAATAAAAATCTGGAGGAGAAAAATCTCGACTGGATTGGCCCTGGCTACCTGAACGCGTTTTATGATCCCTATCCGAAAGAAGCCCAGCAAATTTTTTGGAAGCAAATTAACGAGAAGTTGAACACCAAGGGCTTTGACGCCTGGTGGTTGGATGCGGCCGAGCCGGATATTCACTCCAACCTGAGCTTCACCAAGCGCAAAGAATTAATCAGCCGTGAGGGTGGTATAGGTTCGGGGGCGGAGTACTTCAACTCCTACGCGATTCCAAATGCGACTGGTGTGTACGAAGGTGAGCGTGCGACTGATCCGGAAAAGCGTTCATTTATTTTGACGCGTTCAGGCTTTGGCGGTATTCAGCGCACAGGCGCGGCCATTTGGAGTGGTGACACCTCATCGCGTTGGGAAAACCTCAAAGAGCAAATTGCAGCAGGCGCCAGCACAGGTATAGCGGGCATGCCTAACTGGAGTTTTGATATCGGCGGCTTCACCCCGGAAGATAAATATCGTTGGGGCTCAAAGAATGGCGGGCCGGCGTTGAACATTCACGACCTGAAACCGGAATTGGTGGCCGATTGGCAAGAGCTGAACCTGCGCTGGTTCCAATTCGGCGCGTTTGTGCCACTGTTCCGTTCGCACGGCCAGTTCCCTTACCGTGAAATCTATAGCCTGGCCGATGAAGGTACCGAGGCCTATACCACCTTGGAAAACTACATCAAGTTGCGCTACCGCTTGATGCCTTACATCTACACCTTGGCGGGTGACACCTACCACAAAGACGGCACCATTATGCGTCCACTGGTAATGGATTTCCCGAACGACAAAGCCGGTTGGAATATCAACACCCAATACATGTTTGGCCCAGCTTTCCTGGTCAATCCGGTATACGAAGACAAAGCGCGCTCGCGCGATGTGTACTTGCCGGCAGGTGCTGACTGGTACAACTTCTACACCGGTGAAAAATTAACGGGCGGTCAAACCATTAAAGCCGATGCACCTTTGTCGCAAATGCCATTGTTCGTAAAAGCCGGCTCAATCGTTCCGACCGGTCCGTTGATTCAACACACTGACGAAGGCTTGAATGCTCCAATCACCTTAAATATATACACCGGCGCTAACGGTAGCTTCGAAATTTACGAAGACGACGGTCGCTCAGTGAAATACGAACAAGGCGAGTGGTCACGCATTCCTGTAGCCTACGACGATGCCACCGGCACAGTCATCATCGGGGACCGCATTGGCGGCTTCACCGGCATGGCTAACGAACGCAAAATCAGCGTGCGTATAATCGCAGGCCCAAGCAAAGACGCCGCGAACTTCGATGCAGCTCCGTTGGAGACAATCGATTACGCCGGTAAAGCAGTGACGGTAAAATTGGCTAAATAATTTTATTAAGTTGCTGGTAATTAAAAAGCCCATCCGTTGAAAAACGGATGGGCTTTTTACTATCTACATAGTTACGTCGCGGCTGAATTAAAATCGATCTTGATACTTATGTGGAGCACTTGGCCGTTCGAAAATAAATCAATATTACCGTTGGCTTCGTTTGAATCGTTTCATGTCATAGTGCAGATTTTCGATGAAGAAAAAGGACGCTACATTCCATCCGATTGTTGCTTCTCCTAATGAGCCGGTTTCCAAAGTTGAAAACGGAGATCTCTGTCCAGGTAACAACGTGATTTCTGAAATAGTACTGTCCGAACGACGTATATGGCGCGACACATTATGGGCGTTGATCAGCATCCTGCCCTCAATAATTGCTACGAGTTCACCAGTTTTTGAATCAGCCAGTATGGCTTGCAACTCCAGAGTGCCAACGTTTGGATCTTTTTTGGATGCAGTTAGTGGATGAAACTCCATCATTCTAATTTCTATTGCCAGTACATTTTCTCCACCTTTTTTTGCCAAGCGAAATGAGCCGGATTGTTTAAATTTATTGGTCGCTGCCCGGTCGAAAAAATTACAATATTCATTCATCTCTTCAAACGTGGATTTCATCCAGGCTTTGGCAACGCTTTCCTTGGTTTTCTCAGAAATTTTTAAGCGATCAAATGTGGTGGGGAATAAGATGACACGATTGTATTTCGTGAAATCGACTTTTTCGTTGACAAAGAATTTGGTGAATCTGGATTTGTTCCAGTAGCTGTACGAGCTGGCACCTTCCGGCGCTGCCTCCGCAGCGCGCAGGGGATAATCTAGCGCAATTTTGTTTGATGCCAGGGGTTCCATTTTTTTGGTAGGTTGGATTTCATCGACAGCGGCAATACGCTCGCTTTTTTCCGGTTTCAGCAATTGCTTTAACTCGGCAGTATTTAATTTGTATTCGTTCAGGTCAGCTTTCGCCTCTTCCTGATTTACATAGTCGATGGCCGCTTGAGTGGCGAGTGAAGGAGACTCCGCTTTGTTATTCATCTGCGCTACCGGCGCCGGCTTTTGCGTTGGTTTGACGTCAGCCTCAATCGCAGGTTTGGCAACTGCTGCCACCTCAGCTGTTGTGACTGGCGCGTCTGTCGCAACAGCAGTGGGCGCTTGCTCCAGAGCTGCTAATTGTTCTGTTTTAGATTCCTGAAACGCTAGGTTAGCGGGAGCCGCGCTTTGAATAGGTGCTGCCACCGGCGCTGAGACTTCAGTCGGGTTTTTCTCCTGGTTAGACGTTTTTGCGGTCGAGTAAGGTACGGCTTGAATATTCATGGCCATAACCATTCCCAGCATCGCTATCAGCGCTGAGCTAAAAAACTGGAAGGTTGTTTTTTCGTTGGGTTGATCGCCAAACAAGCGCTTCACTCTGTTTAATACTGAATACTTATCGGCGTTTGCTGCAAGGGCCAAGCGGTTGCTTAGGCCCAGTTCAGTGAGTGCGCTAATGCTGCTTGCGTAGGTCAGTGTACTCGCGCAATGAGAAACCGCCAGATCATCACAGGAGTTCTCCCGCTCCTGATCAATTTTTTTGGACAAATAAACCAAAAAAGGATTGAAAAAGAAAATGCTTTTAACCGCGCACTGCAGTAGGTTCACCAAATAATCGTTGCGTTTTACATGCGCAAGCTCATGTAGCATAACCGCTTCTATTTGCGTTGGCGTGAGGCTCAATAATACCGCTGGAGGAATTAAAATGACGGGTTTAAATACGCCGATTACACAGGGGGAGCTTACCATTGCCGAGGTTTTGTAAATAACCTTGGTGGTTGTGCCGATCACCTGTTCCAATGCAGCAAATTTGCCGATCCATTGTTGATCGAGATCATGGGAACCAAACTGCACCAATTTTCTGCAATTAATAAAATCCAGCGTTGTGCGGCTCAGATGTAATAGAAATCCGAATGCCCAGATATACATGATCCAGTGAATATTGCCGTTAAAAAAGCGGATCGCGTTGCTGAACGTAGCTTGAGCTTGCGGTTGGGCTGCACTTGGGAGGCTTGTAGCAAGTGTTTGTTGAGCATCAACGATGCTGGAATAGTAATGCTGGAAAGTCAGTGCGCTGACCAGCGCGCACAGGGAAAACAAGCCCAGCGCAAATTGGTAGCGCAAGGCAGAGGTTTTAATAAAGCGGCTAAAGCATACATAGCAGAACGCAAAAATCGCGAATTGCCAAATTGAATGTAACAGTGTCCATGCGAGCGCAAAGCCAAGATCATCGAACATTTGATTAAACAAATTATTCATTTCCTTAGTTCTCCAGTTTTTAGCATTATTTTACAGTCGCGGTCATTTTAGATTTATAGGCTTTTTCCAATCGTTGCAGAATGAATGCAGTTGTTTAAGAAAAGCTAACGGCTTTCTCGCTTTAGCTTCTTCATGTCGTCATGAATTTTTTGTGCAAAAATACGTGATGCGCCGGCCCAACCAAGTGCGGCCTGGCCGCCTGAACTCCCTTGCGCAATTGCAACAGGCGAGCTGCTACCGGGTAGCGCTGCTGAGCCCGAACCACTACCACCGGAATATGCCACGCGATGAAAAGCGTAGTAGCCATTCACAGGTAGTTGGTCTTCAATAACTGCTACCAAGGCTCCGCTTTTTGTATCAACCAGTACAGCTTGTACTTCTAAAACACCAACGTTAGGCTCTTTTCTAGACGTGGAGTTTGGGAGAAGCTCGATCATGCGAATCTCCATCGCCAGTACATTGTCTCCACCTTTATTCGTTAAGCGGAATGCACTGGATTTATTAAATTTATTTTTAGCTGCATGGTCGAAATAATTGCAATATTCATTCATTTCTTCGAAAGTTGATTTCATCCAAGCCTTGGCAACCTTTTCCTTGGTTTTCTCAGAAATCTTTAAGCGATTGAAGGTGGTGGGGTATACGATCACTTTATTGTATTTTGAGAAATCGACATTTTCGTTGATAAGAAATTTTGAGAGTTTGGTTTTTTCCCAGTTGACATAGGAATTGCTGCCGGATGGACTTGTTTCACTATTCGGGCGTGTGGAATTGCCTATTTCCTCCGGGTTTGTTTTATTCGCTGTTTGAACCGCATTGACGGGTGCAATTTTTCCAACCCTTTCAGTCGTCAATAGCTGGTTTGGCTGTGCAGTATTCAGGTTTTCCGGGTTTGTTTGTTCTTTGTCTTCAGGCAAATTTACATAGTCGATTGCCGCTTGAGTGGCGAGTGAAGGAGACTCCGCTTTGTTATTCATCTGGGCTACCGGCGCCGGCTTTTGCGCTGGTTTGACGTCAGCCTCAATCGCAGGTTTGGCAACTGCTGCCACCTCTGCTGTTGTGACTGGCGCGTCTGTAGCAACAGCAGTGGACACTTGCTCCAGAGCTGCTAATTGTTCTGTTTTAGATTCCTGAAACGCTAGGTTAGCGGGAGCCGCGCTTTGAATCGGTGCTGCCACCGGCACTGAGACTTCAGTCGGGTTTTTCTCCTGGTTAGACGTTTTTGCGGTCGAGTAAGGTACGGCTTGAATATTCACGGCCATAACCATTCCCAGCATCGCTATCAGCGCTGAGCTAAAAAACTGGAAGGTTGTTTTTTCGTTGGGTTGATCGCCAAACAAGCGCTTCACTCTGTTTAATACTGAATACTTATCGGCGTTTGCTGCAAGGGGCAATCGGTTGCTTAGGCCCAGTTCAGTGAGTGCGCTAATGCTGCTTGCGTAGGTCAGTGTACTGGCGCAATGAGAAACCGCCAGATCATCACAGGAGTTCTCCCGCTCCTGATCAATTTTTTTGGACAAATAAACCAAAAAAGGATTGAAAAAGAAAATGCTTTTAACCGCGCACTGCAGTAGGTTCACCAAATAATCATTGCGTTTTACATGCGCAAGCTCATGTAGCATAACCGCTTCTATTTGCGTTGGCGTGAGGCTCAATAATACCGCTGGAGGAATTAAAATGACGGGTTTAAATACGCCGATTACACAGGGGGAGCTTACCATTGCCGATGTTTTGTAAATAACCTTGGTGGTTGTGCCGATCACCTGTTCCAATGCAGCAAATTTGCCGATCCATTGTTGATCGAGATCCTGGGAACCAAACTGCACCAATTTTCTGCAATTAATAAAATCCAGCGTTGTGCGGCTCAGATGTAATAGAAATCCGAATGCCCAGATATACATGATCCAGTGAATATTGCCGTTAAAAAAGCGGATCGCGTTGCTGAACGTAGCTTGAGCTTGCGGTTGGGCTGCACTTGGGAGGCTTGTAGCAAGTGTTTGTTGAGCATCAACGATGCTGGAATAGTAATGCTGGAAAGTCAGTGCGCTGACCAGCGCGCACAGGGAAAACAAGCCCAGCGCAAATTGGTAGCGCAAGGCAGAGGTTTTAATAAAGCGGCTAAAGCATACATAGCAGAACGCAAAAATCGCGAATTGCCAAATTGAATGTAACAGTGTCCATGCGAGCGCAAAGCCAAGATCACCGAACATTTGATTAAACAAATTATTCATTTCCTTATTCCTCCAGCTTTTTTAAATATTCTTTTAATTCACGAATCTCATCTTTGCTAACTTTTTCCTGCCCCAGTAGTCGCATCAATAGCTGACTGCGGGAGCCCATAAATGTTGAATCAATAAAACGACTTAGCAGGTTTTCTTTGATCTCATCTTCCTGCAGTAGTGCTTGATAAATGTGACTCTTTCCCTCCATGCGCCGATCCAGCCAGCCTTTCTGAGCCATCAACTGCATTGTTTTAAGAGTGGTTGTATAACCAATAGGGCGAAGCTTGTTTAACTCATCGTTAATTAACTGAACACTGGCTTCTTTATGACGCCAGAGCAGATTCAGTATTTCCAGTTCAGCTTGCGAGGGCGTAGCCATTGAACTCTCCTTCTACGGTGGATGCCGTAGGTAGTATGTACGGTGAATATCGTAGTTGCAAGTGTCGGCAAAAAAATAGTTTAAGGGTGGGTGCTTGAGGTGGTGATGGGCGGCGCTAATCAGCGCCTTGGGTAAAGCCAACAAGGCAAAATAGGTCAGATGGATGGATAATTTTGTGCAGCCAACAAGTCTATCCAGCCCGGCGGTAGATGGGCTTTTATATTGTAAGTTGAGTAATTAAAAGCGATCTATGGCGGTTCCCAATACACAGCCGTAAATTATTAATAGGTATAAAACGAGAAACAATGCCAGCAGCGGTAGGGATCATTAATCACCTTCGCACACCATCACAAATTTTTTCGCAATATTAGCATCGCATCCGGATTTGCACTGGTAGGTTTGCTCATCAATATTTTCGGCGTCCAGCTCATAAACCAACGTCCCCTTATTTTCCTTTGCTGCGGAACACTGTAAAACACTGTACCCGCTATCCATTTCACAATAACCATAGTTATTGGAGCCGCTCAGGCCGTAAGTGGGAGGGGTTACTTCGATATTTTTGAGTGCTATTTCCCGGTTATCAACTACAGCTCGGAGAAAACACTCGTCAGCCCCGATAGCAAAGACCTGTGATGCATTGAAAGTTATAATTAATAAAATTGCACGCATGCTTTTAAAACTCCTTCAGCTAATTATTTTTAAATTTGATGAAGTCGGTTATCCATCAACGAGGTATGAAAGCCGGAAAGGCTACCGAATTTCGCATAACGGCCATTGCGGACCTTGGTGGCAGTATACAAAGCAAGAGCGAAAGATGATTTTAATGCCGAGTCAACCGATTTTTTACCACAGTCACTGGTTAGGCTGACTATGCGCATGGCCAAGGTTCATTTGGATGCTCCTTGCTCCAATAATACTCAAAAAAATCAGCGTCTTTCCAAGGAGTGTCTTTATATACATGGTTTATGTTGCTTAGCCAGTTCATTAAGCGTGGAGCGCCATGCCGCCCACCTGCCTGTTCAAAATGAAGATTCGCAGCTTGCTGTACTTCAGGATAGCGAAGATCTCTCATGCAAAAAAGCAATATCCATTCTGAAGACTTAACCTCTCCATTTGCAATTTTTACGAAGCAGTTGATAAATAATTGTTTATATTGCGAATTATTTTTTATGTAATTAAGTATTGCCATAAGTGATGGCTCCAAATCAGGAACATCAGTATCAAACTCCACTGAGTCTAGATGATTAACTGCCTCACAAAGTCTCCAAAACTTTTCCTCAATTTCATCTGTGTTCATGATCTGCTTTTAAGCCTAACGCCGCAATAAATGATGGTTGTTAAGTAGCACTTTTGCCATTAAATGGAACGAAGCGGAATGGCAAAAATGCTACTTAAAAACCATCCGTTTGATTGCTTTGATAGAGTTTTTTTAAAAATCCACAATGAAAAAATGTAAAAATTTAGTAAGGTTTTTTCCGGTGAAAATTCAAGTATAGGTCTTTCAGGTTTTCTGGCAAAGTATTCCAATATAATTCACTAGCGCTTGATGACACATTCCAAAATAGATTTTCAACAAATGCTGTGTCAATTGCGTTCTTTGTGTCTTCGTCGCCTTTTAGAAAACCATTGCTGACGAATGAAAACAAATCTTGATAGTCTTTGCGTGGAATACCTTTGCCCATTTCAATATTTAACGCATTAGCCAGAGATTCAAACCAACTATACGAATATAGATCGGTTTCGAAGTCACCCCACTGACGAATATATTCTCTATCCGCTTTAGCAGATATTGCGGGAAATTTAGCTTTTACTTCTTCGCAAAATTTATCTCGTGACATTCCAGCTCCTTGTGACACTCTAACAGTTTCTTAAATTGCACCAACTATATAATCCACAAACCGTTTTTCCAACTAATTTAGTGTGGTGCTGCATAACTCCAAATGTACGTGGCCATCATTCGATTTGACTCGTGCTAAATCAAAGGGTTAGCTGTCACTCCGAGTTAATTATGGAGTTATACAGTACAAACAACCTTAATTAGTTATTGCGCGCATTTGGCCGGATGCCCGCTTTGGGGACATTCCCAACCTAAAAACTATTGTAGTCGCAAGCTCAGCTTACCTGGTCCACCTCAATCTACGGGCCTTAACCAAAAACACGTTGCGGTTCGCAGGCTCAGCCTGTGTGGCTCGCAGCAACCTACGGTGTTATCTGGTATTTGGCGTGTAACAGGTCGGTATGATTGAAGCATAAGAACGTTAAATAACAAAACGTAACTGCCACTGCAATTACTCCTCACTACTTCGTAAAGAATCAATAATCCAAAACCCCAATCCATCAATTGCACTTAGAATAGCGCAGGTGAATATTGAGTGAGGTAGTTATGTCTGTCGAATTTTCATTGCTGGAGCTTGCTGCTATAAGAATTAATGAAACTCCGCGCGATAGTTTTACTCATGCCGTGGCTTATGCGCAGGCGGCGGATGTGTTGGGGTTTAAGCGGTTTTGGTTGGCGGAGCATCATAATATGCAGGGCATTGCCAGTTCAGCGACGGCGGTGTTGATTGGGCATATTGCGGGGCAGACGCAGCAGCTGCGTGTGGGCTCGGGTGGAATTATGTTGCCTAACCATTCGCCGTTGGTTGTGGCGGAACAATTTGGCACGCTTGCGTCGCTCTATGGTGAGCGCATCGACTTGGGCTTGGGCCGCGCGCCGGGCACTGACCCTGTGACTAGCCGTGCACTTAAACGCGATGATTCGGCGGCAGAAAATTTTGCGCAAGAAGTGCAAGTCATTCAACAATTGTTGCAGCCGAGCCAACCGCAACAGCGCTTGCGCGCCGTGCCGGGTGAGGGTACACAAGTGCCTATCTGGATTTTAGGTTCCAGCCTTTATAGCGCGGGCCTTGCCGCACAATTGGGTTTGCCCTATTCATTTGCGGGGCATTTTGCACCGACGTATATGCGCGCTGCATTGAAACGGTATCGCGCGGAATTTCGCCCCTCAGTGCATTTGGATAAGCCTTACTTTATGTTGGGTTTGCCAATTGTTTGGGGTGAAACATCTGAGCAAGCTGCCTTCAACGCAACCACCAGCTTTCAGCGAATTACGGCGTTATTTCGCGGTGAACCTCTGTGGTTGTGCCCACCAAAACCCATTGAGCAACTCGATTGGTCAGTGAGCGAAAAGCACAGCGTGCTCGATTTTCTGGGCTTGTCACAAATTGGTGATGAACTGGAAATATTGGATGGTTTACAACAGCTGCGCGATGAGCTTGCCGTCGATGAGTTTATGTTTACGATTGATGTGTATGATCGCGCGCTACGTATTAAAACCCTGGAGACACTTGCGCAAATTAAACGGCATTTGCGCTAAATGGCTGCTGAAAGCATCGAAACACATCTACTTAATTTTCTCTGGAAATAGATAAAGCATACTAAGAAGATGTTTAATGTTTTCAGCAGCTTTCCGTTAGTGAGGTTAATATTAGACTTTTGTAGCTCTTGATCTCTGTGCGCGCAAGATGGCAACAAGTGCAATCAGAGCTAACCATAGCGAAGATGGTTCAGAAACTTGAATTGACTCAACAACTTCTATGGTCACTCGATATTCCCAGGAGAGATCAAAGGAACCGGTATTTGAAAGTCCTGCTGCTTGATTCAAGATAAAATTATTAAAACCGGACAGCGGAAATTCACCGATGTTAGCAAATGGTGCGGTTTCAGCAATCCGGGTGTATCCATACCATTTGAAATCATAAGACCAATCTTGGAGTGTCCACATAGCGGTGGCCCAAAGATTTTCAAGCGTCTGGCTAGATATCAGAACTGGATTAGTGATTTCCGTGGTAATTGATTTGATGCTCAACCCATCTTGCAGCGTTAAACCAAACCAATCACGCTCCGTAAATTGGAAGGGGTCTATTTCATCACCAGCCCAGCGTGATGAACCCAAAATTTCATTTGCACCAATTTGCAAAGTGAGAGAGGGCATGCTGGCAGAGTTACCATCAATGCTTTCATCCCAAATGACGGTTGCATTGGCAGATAATGCGAACGCAGACGAAAGTGTAATTGTCAGTAATGCAAAAAATTTCATAGGTTTCTCCTTGAATAAAACTAAATATAACTTCCAAAACGACGGAAAGCTTGACGCATCTAATATTGAACTCGACCTTCAGGCATAAAGGACGAGGGATTTTATCCTGTTTTATTAAAACAATAAAAGTTTCAAATGCGGGTTTTCTACAGTCACTTCCAATTGTTTTAGCTGGTTTAACACGACAAGTGTTTCGCCCGATTCGGTAGCGAGCTTTATACATTCCTCTCGCAGTTCGTCACTGACAGTATCAACAGCTGCACCCTCAATAATTTCACCTGATTTTAGCGTGAGCTTTACCGGGTAGCGGTACATGCAAACAATTTCGATATAGTCGTGCTGATTGCAGCTGATCATTGCGCTTCCTTTTCATAGATATGTACGGGTAATGAAGGTTCGCTTGTCATTAACGCTTGTTGGCGTCGGGGGTAATGCCCAACAAACCCAGCACTTCTTTGCCGGGGAAACCGTCGGCAATCATGCCCTGTTGATGTTGGAATTCGCTAATTGCACGGCGAGTTCCAGGGCCGAGAATGCCATCAGGTGTGCCGGTGTTGAAACCCTTTTGATTGAGTTGTTCTTGCAGCGCAATGACTTGGTCACGGTGTAATCGCGGCGCATCTTCCGGGGGAGGTTGTAATAATTTTCCACCGCCGGCAATTTGATCAGCAAGTTGACCGACAGCAATGGCATAAAACTCCGAACGATTCCAACGCATAATCACATTGAAATTGTCGTACACCAAAAATGCCGGGCCTTGATGGCCAGCGGGTACCAGGAGTGAGGCCGTAAATTCGGTGGTTGGTAGTGCGGCATTATCCGCGCGCATCACGCCGAGTTTGCGCCACTCATTGGTCGCTTTGGTATTTTTTAATCCTGCTTCCAGGAAGGGGAAATCGCGCGGCAATTTGACTTCGCGACCCCAGCGTTGATCCGCTCGCCAACCCAAATTGCGTAAAAAATTAGCCGCAGAGGCGAGCGCATCGGGTTTGCTGTTCCAAAGATCGCGTTTATGGTCGCCATCAAAATCCACCGCGTTTTGCAAAAATGATGAAGGCATAAACTGGAAATTGCCCATGGCGCCAGCCCATGAGCCAATCATTTTATTAGGGGCGATATCGCCGGCATCCAGAATGCGTAATGCATTAATTAATTCTGTGGTAAAAAATGCGCTGCGGCGTGCATCACACGCCAGTGTTGCAAGTGAATCCACCACCGGGATGTTGCCAAAATAATTACCGAAGTTGGTTTCCAAGCCCCAAAAGGCAAGCAAATAAGGTGCAGGCACACCGTATTGTTGTTCAATGCGCATGAGTAATTCGTGGTGTTTACTCAACAGTGCGCGCCCCTCATTCACGCGCTGCGCAGTAACACGACGATTAAAATAATCGGCAAAGCTGGTGGTAAATTCCGGCTGCTTGCGATCCAGTTGTACGACTTGCATGTTCAATTTGGCGTTTGCCAAGCTGTTATTGATCGTTTTGCTCGAAACGCCCGCCGCTTTGGCTTTTGTGGTGAGCTCAACCAGGCATTTGGAAAAATCTTGTTGCGTTAGTAGCGTAAGCGCGGGTGCGGTTTGTGATGTCGATACTGTTTGTGTTGTTGATGTTGGGGCCGCTGCGATTTGTTTTTCACTCACAGCGCTGTTTGAATTATTTGTTGCGGTTTGATCAGTTGTTTTGTCGCTCACTTGCGCGCAAGCAACAAGGCTCATACAACAGGTAACGGAGAGTAAATTCCGCAGATATTTCATAACAACTCCACTATGTTGGGCGGCCTTAATTTGGGCCACACCAATACCACTTTATTGATTTTCTTTACCAGCGGCATGATACCGCTAAATGACATTAAATCCCTCCCCGGCTCCCTTGTAAAAGGGAGGTATTTTCCTCCTTCCCTTTGCAAAAGAGATGCTTGGATAGATTAAGCCGAACCTCAATTATCTTATGGTTAAAATAACCAAAACTCTCATTTTCTGGCGATTTTTGATTGCCGAGCTATAACAGATATAACCACTCATCGCTTCATGCGCCAGATCGATGGCTTTTTAATCTGTGGCGCATTTTTCTACATGCTAAACTACACCCAGAATGATGGACGCAAGAGCATGGCAGCTTGAACAATCGGCACACGCAACTCATGCAGGTCTTCTATGAAGCTTTCCTCGGTATTGACTTTGTTGGTTAGTAGTCTGTTCGCGTTTTCTACCAATGCGCAAACTAGTTTAAAAATCAACGCCGTAGATGACGGTAACGGGCGCTATGCAATGGCAATGGTGAAGTTGGCGCTTAGTAAAGTTGAGACTACTTACAAAATTGAAATAGATAATTCCGAGATTTCACAGGCGCGCAATATCACTGACGTATCTGAGGGACGCTTGGATATCATGTGGGCCGCAACCAATCAGGAGATGGAAGATCAACTGCAACCAATACGGATTCCTCTCTACAAGGGCTTGTTGGGACACAGGATTTTTATTATCAATCCTGCGTCGCAAACAAAGTTTGATCGCGTAAAAACGTTTGCAGATTTAAAGCAAATTTCCCTTGGGCAGGGGACTACTTGGGCGGACTCAGCAATTTTGGCTAGCAATGGTTTGAATGTTGTGCGTGCCAACAAGTATCAGAGTCTGTTTTATATGGTTGAGGGTGGGCGGTTTGATGCGTTTCCTCGGGGAGTGCATGAGCCCTGGGCGGAACTGGAGTCACATCCTAATCTATCGCTTGCGGTGGAGAAACGCATAATGTTGGTTTATCGCATGCCGTTTTATTTGTTCACTGGCAAGCAGAACAAAAAGCTGGCTGCTGATCTGGAGTCGGGTCTGAATCGTGCCATTGCGGATGGTAGTTTCGACAAGACCTTTTACAGTGACCCCATGGTTAAGGCAGTGCTAGAGAAAGCCAATCTTGAAGAGCGAGTGGTGTTTGAATTGGATAACCCAACCTTGCCCAAAGAAACCCCTTTGGATCGCTCCGAGTTATGGTTGGATATTAAAAACATGCACCAGCCAGTTAGTGTCGGGCCAGCAGCCGCGCCGGTTGCCGAGACGGCGCCAATTAATTGAACAAAACCTTGCTATTAAATAGGGCGGTTTTCCAGCATTCCTGAATTAATGTCCTCAACGCGCGCGCAGCCGGATAACGCCATGGCTACGCGCATCTCCTTGGCAAAAATCTCCAGAATTTCTTGCACTCCGCGTTTCTGGCGGGCGGCCAAGGCGTAAACCCAGGGGCGGCCGATCATCACCATCTTTGCGCCCAACGCCAACGCGCGCACCACATCCAGCCCCGAGCGAACGCCCGAATCCAGTATCAGGCTAAGGTCGTCACCCACTGCATCAGCAATACGGGGAAGGGCTTTGATGGAGGAGAGGGCGCCATCCAACTGGCGTCCGCCGTGGTTGGAAACGATTAAACCGTCGCAACCAATATTCGCCGCCTGTTTTGCGTCATCGGCATCCAGAATACCCTTAATGATGAAGTTGCCGTCCCATTCAGTACGAATACGGTCAATGTCGGCCCAAGTCACTGTGGGGTCAAAGTTGTTTCCCAGCCAGCTCCAAAACTCATCGATGCCCGCATTTTCGCCGAGAATGGGCGCAATATTGCCTAGGTTATGAGGGCGGCCCCAGAGGCCGACATCCCACGCCCAGTGAGGCTTGGTGAGCACCTGGCCCATGCGGGTGAGTTTGCGCTGCAACAAGCTGCCGCCGGACAGGCCTGAGCGCATGTCACGGTAGCGGGTCGCTGGAACCGGCATATCTACAGTGAATAAAAGGGTATTGGTGCCCGCCGCTTTGGCGCGCGCGAGCATATCGCGTAGAAAGCCCCGGTCGCGGATCATGTATAACTGGAACCAAATGGGGTTTTGGACCCCCGCGCGCACCTCATCGATCGCACAGGCGGAGACTGTGGACAGGCAAAAGGGAACGCCGGCTTCTTCCGCTGCCTGGGCTGCCTGAACTTCTCCGCGTCGCGCGTTCAAGCCGGCAATCCCGACGGGGGATAAACCCAAGGGCATGGAAAAAGTCTGCCCAAACAGGCTGATTTGCGTAGATACATTGGAGATATCGCGCAGCACTCGTTGGCGTAAAGCAATTTGCTGCATGTCCAACTGGTTATTGCGCAGGGTGGTTTCGCTGAAGGCTCCACCATCTATATATTCAAATAAAAAATGCGGCAGACGTTTGCGTGCAAGGGTGCGGTAGTCGTCGATATTGGCGAGAATCATGGCGGGGCAACCTGTAAAAAGCTGTTATTGTTTGTTTGACTCTATGGTAGCATCTTTTATGGATAAACCATCTTTTACTTGTAAATCGTGGTGCCAACAAAACAAGCTTTTTGCCTGACTAATAACAATAACTAGGGTGACGGCTAATGGGCCGTTGCTCCCTGGAGAGCTCATGAACAATAACGATAAATCTGTGTCCGTGCTATTGCCCCTGATTCTGATCATCAGTCTATTTTTCCTGTGGGGAATGGCGAATAACCTTAATGATATTTTGATTACCCAGTTTAAAAAGGTATTTACCCTTTCCGACTTTAAGGCGGGGCTAGTCCAGTCAGCTTTTTACACCGGCTATTTTGTGTTTTCTATTCCGGCTGCGCTGTGGATGAAGCGCTACGGTTACAAAGCGGCGGTGGTCTTTGGTTTGCTGCTCTATGCGATCGGTGCCTTTTTGTTTTACCCGGCTGCGGCACAGCGGGAGTATGTGCTGTTTCTGGGTGCGCTCTTTGTAATCGCCAGTGGCCTGGCATTTTTGGAGACCTCCGCCAACCCCTTAATTGTTGCCATGGGGGACCCGGCAACCGCCGAACGGCGCTTGAATTTTGCTCAATCGTTTAACCCGTTTGGCTGCATTGCGGGGATTTTGATCGGGCGCGAATTTATTCTCTCCGGCCACGAGCCCTCTGCCGAAGAGCTTGCTGTGATGAGCGCCAGCCAGCTTGAACAGTTTTATCAAACCGAATCCCATGCGGTACAGGGGCCATATCTAGTGATTGGGTTGCTGGTATTGGCCTGGGCGCTGTTGGTGTTGGTTGTAAAATTTCCGGCTATCGCCACCCAGGCGGCAAAAGATGAAACTACGGGTTCCCGGCGTGATTACCAACAATTGCTCGCTAATGCGCCATTTATGTTCGGCGTTGCTGCGCAGTTTTTCTATGTGGGCGCTCAGGTTTGTATCTGGAGCTTTTTGATTCGTTACGGGCAGGAAGCAGTTCCAGGTACCGGTGAGAAAACTCTCGCTAACTACTTGTTAGCTTCTCTGGTGATCTTTATGGTCGGCCGCTTTGTGGCCACGGCGTTAATGACACGGATAAGTGCTGCTCGTTTAATGTGGGTTTACGCCTCGATTAACGTGTTGCTGTGCGCCTATGCCATTGTGCAACCCGGTCACCTGGGGTTGCTGGCGTTGACCGCAACCAGCTTCTTTATGTCGTTGATGTTTCCTACTATCTTTGCGTTGAGTTTGAAGGGGTTGGGGCCGCTTACCAAGCCGGCGGCATCGTTCCTAGTGATGGCGATTATCGGCGGTGCTGTGCTAACGGCGCTGATGGGGCTGGTATCGGACCTAAGCTCGATCCACACGGCAGTCATAGTGCCGCTTAGCTGTTTTGTAGTCATAGCGATATACGCACGCTTTAGCGATAGGGCAGGGAGTTTCAATGATTGATGCGCATCAGCATTTTTGGCAGCTTGGCCGGCATGACTGTGCCTGGCCAACAGCGGATCTTCGCGCGATTTACCGGGATTTCGGAGTTCAGGATTTACTGCACCAGGCCCAGGCTTGTGGGGTAACCGGGTCGGTGGCGGTGCAATCGCAAACCAGCGATGCCGATACGGATTACCTGTTGCGTCTGGCGGATGAGTCAAATTTCATCAAGGCGGTTGTGGGCTGGGTAGATTTGGCGTCACCAGCTGCTCCCGTGCGCATCGCTCAATTAGCCTCACACCCTAAATTTCGAGGCATCAGGCCGATGTTGCAGTCAATGCCCGATGACGCCTGGTTGCTACGCCCTGAGCTTGAGCCTGCCATTGCTGCGATGAAGCAACATCGGCTCAGTCTTGATGCGCTGGTCTATGCCCGGCACCTGCCGCACTTGTATCGCTTTGCGCGTCGCCACCCGGATCTGCCCATAGTGATTGATCACGCGGCCAAGCCGGCGGTTATTGTGAATGACCAGCCTGCCGATGATTGGCGCGAAGCAATGCGCCAGATGGCGAGCTTGCCGCAGGTCTATTGCAAGTTGTCCGGGCTGGTCACTGAGGCAGGAAAAGGTCAGGGCAACGAGGTATTTACGGCCTATATCAAGTTTCTGGTATCGCTCTTTGGTGAGGAGCGGTTGATGTGGGGTAGTGATTGGCCTGTCATAGGTTTGGCGCCAAACCCTCAACTCTCCATCTATAAAAACTGGCTAGCGCTTGTAAATCATGCACTTGCTGAGTGTAAAAGCATCAATTCTGAAAGTGTTTTCATAGGTACAAGTTTGCGTTTTTATCGAATTACGTAAAGTGGAACGCCTTGGGATCAAGGCTGTGCGTAGAATTCACCCGGCAGCGACGAAAAACCCGCTTAGGGGATTCATACTAATAACGAGAACTACTATGACAGTAACTATGACCAAAGAACTCGATAACGCCTTACTCGAGGCGCAAGATGAAAGCGAACGTAAATACCGTGCTCCGGCTCTGGAAAAAGGGTTGGATATCCTGGAATTGCTCGCGCGTAACTCCCACCCCATGACGACTTCACAAATGGCCGCCGCCCTGGGGCGTTCGGTAAGTGAGTTGTTCCGCATGGTGTTGGCCCTGGAGTATCGCGGCTATATCGCGCAGATGCCCGACGGGCGCGATGGCTACATGCTCACTAACAAGCTGTTTACCTTGGGTATTTCCCAGGGTACGGCAAAGACCTTGTTGGAAGTTTCCCTGCCAGTGATGAAAGAATTGAGCCGCGAGCTGGGCCAATCCTGTCATTTGGTAGTGCCTTCCGGGGATCAAATCGTGGTGGTAGCCCGTCAGGAAAGCCCTATGGATTTGGGGTTCTCGGTGCGCGTAGGTTATCGCCGTCGTTTGATCGACACCAACTCCGGAGCGCTCTTATACGGCTTCGCCACTCCGGATGTGCAAGCGGGCTGGTTGCCGCAACTCTCCGCCACAGTGGATCTGGAGCGCATTGAGCGCTTTTTGGCCAAAGCGCGAAAGGGGGTGGACCAAGGTTGCATCCAATTGGCGAGTGACTTTGTAGATGGCGTGATTGACTTCTGTGTGCCCATCATCGGTGTACATGGCGCAGTAGCGGTGTTAATTATTCCGTTTATCCATATCAAGGCGCAGTCTATGACACAGGAGCGAGTGCTGGAACGCTTGCACCAGGCGGCAGAAAAAATCTCCCAAGGGTTGATTGATTAAGTTTGCACGATGGGTAAAAAAGCCGATCTTTGATCGGCTTTTTTATTGTTGAAGTTTAAGTTTACCGGCTATTAAAAAGTTCAAGTTTCTATTTGTGCATGAGTTTGTACTAATTGGCGACACAAATTTATTCAAAAAGTCTAAATAACTATATGTGATTTACACGGAGCTTCAGATAAAATTAATTTTATTGGCGATTCCAATTTTAATTATAAAAAAGAGGTTCTGTGGCTCAGTCCAAATCCTTATCTTTTCGTGCCTTGGGGGCTACGGAGATTAATCTGTCACTCTTGGGGTTCGGTGCGGCCCCGATCGGCAATTTATATCAACCTTTGAATGATGTGCAGGCTCAGGCTGCTGTCGGCTCGGCCTTATCGGCCGGGATCCGCTATTTTGATACCGCTCCCCATTACGGGTTTGGGTTGAGCGAGCAGCGCTTGGGCACTGCACTTAAGCAATCCAGTGAAGCTGTGGTTATATCATCCAAAGTGGGGCGGGTCCTTGTTCCCACTGAATCGACCGCAAGTGTGCGTCACGGCTTTGCCGATGCCCCGCCGCTAGAACCGGTATTCGACTACAGCTATGACGGGGTGATGCGCTCGTTTGAGGCGAGTCTGAAGCGTCTGCAGGTAGAGCAAATAGATGTACTGCTTGCCCACGATTTAGGCCCTTTAACCCATGGTGCTGATCACCCGGAAAAGTTTCGCGAGTTTATGGATGGTGGTTACCTTGCCATGAATAAGCTCAAGGCCGATGGCCTGGTTAAGGCAATTGGCCTGGGCGCTAACGAGTGGCAAATTTGCGACGCAGCATTACGGCATGGCGACTTTGACGGATTTTTATTGGCCGGCCGGTACACCCTTTTGGAACAAGCTCCCTGTGAACACTTTTTCCCGCTGTGTGCTAAACGCAAAGCCTCGGTGATCCTTGGGGGACCGTTTAACTCAGGCATTTTGGCCACCGGCGTTAAAGCGGCGTTAGCGGGCCAGAACAGGCAGATCCTGTATTACAACTATGAGCCAGCCTCGGTGGCGATAGTGGATCGCGTGGCGCGGATTGAAGCCGTGTGTGATGAATTTGCTGTCCCGCTTGCGGCGGCTGCGTTGCAATTTCCGGCGGCACATCCACAAATTTGCTCTGTATTAGCGGGCCTGGCGAATAGCGAACAGGTAGAGCGTGCGGTATCCCTGATTAATAGTGAGATTCCCTCGGCGTTTTGGGATGCATTGCGCGAACGTGAGTTGTTGCATCCCGCTGCTCCCATACCTGTCACAAATTGATTGGGCCAATACCATGACCGAACAAATAACCACGCGCATCGCCCCACTGATTTTGCTGCATCCGAACGACAATATTTTGGTTTGTGTAAAGCAAATTCGCGCGGGCGATGAAATTCGTATTGAGCAAGAAACCATTGTCAGCCCGATCGATATCGGGGTAGGCCACAAGGTTGCGCGTTTCGCGTTGGCGACCGGCGACAAGGTGTATCGCTACGGTGCGCCCATTGGCTCAATGATTGAAGCTGTTGCTCCTGGGCATCACGTGCATATGCACAATATGAAAAGTGATTACATTCCCAGTCATACCCGGACGCGCCAAACCCAATATCGGAGTGAATCATGAGTTCAGAATTACATTTTCCTGGCTGGTTGCGCGCCGATGGACGCAAGGGAATTCGCAATGTCATCGTGGTGGCTTATCTGGTGGAGTGTGCGCATCATGTATCGCGCATGATCGTGAATCGTGCCGATAATATCGACGTGCATTTAATCGGTTTTCCCGGCTGTTACCCTAATCAATATGCCTACGAAATGATGCGCGCCGTATGTACTCATCCGAATGTCGGTGGTGCGCTATTAATTTCGCTCGGCTGCGAAAGTATGAACCGCGAAAAATTATTAAAAGATATTCGCGCGAGTGAACGCCCCGCGGAGTTGTTAGTGATTCAGGAAGCAGGCGGTACCAAGGCAACCATTCAGGCAGGTTTGGCAGCAGTTGCACGTTTGCAAGCGCAAGCCGCGCAGGTTGAGCGCGTGCCTATGTATTTGAACGAATTAGTTGTCGGCACTATTTGTGGTGGCTCTGATGGGACTAGCGGAATTACTGCCAACCCGGCGGTAGGGCGTTGTTTTGATGCGCTGGTAGCTGCGGATGCGACCTGTATATTTGAAGAGACGGGTGAATTAATCGGTTGCGAAACCATTATGGCAGATCGCGCAATTACGCCTGAACTAGGGGCGGAAATTGAAGCCTGCGTGGCCAAGGCAGAACACTATTATCGCGTGATGGGGTTCGGCAGTTTTGCGCCGGGTAATGCTGACGGTGGGTTGACGACGCTGGAAGAAAAATCCATGGGCGCCTATTCAAAATCGGGTTCATCGCCCATTAGCGGTTTAATAAAGCCGGGCGACCTACCTCCTGCGGGTGGCTTGTATTTATTGGACGTAGTGCCCGATGGTGAACCGCGTTTTGGCTTCCCTAATATTTCGGACAACGCGGAAATAGTGGAATTAATTGCGTGCGGCTCTCACGTGATTTTATTTACCACCGGACGAGGTTCGGTGGTTGGCTCGGCAATTTCTCCGGTTATCAAAGTGTGCGCGAATCCGGAAACCTATCGTCGCCTGGCGGAGGATATGGATGTGAACGCGGGTCGTATTCTGGAAGGCGAAGCGACACTCGATCAGGTCGGTGAAGAAATTTTGCAAAATGTTATCGATGTGGCGTCAGGTAAACGCAGTGTCTCGGAAGATTTGGGACACCAGGAGTTTATTCTGACTTATAAAGCGTTTGAGCCTATAGGTCCGAGTTGTTTGCCGGTGAGAATGATATGAAACGATTAGAAGGTAAGGTTGCGTTGATTACCGCAGCGGCCCAAGGGATTGGTCGTGCCAGTGCAGAATTATTTGCAGCAGAAGGCGCGCGTGTTATTGCAACGGATATAAATCTCGAAGGCTTACAAGAATTGCAAGGCTGTGAAGTTTATGCGCTTGATGTATTGAAATCCGATGAAATTCGTATGCTCGCTGAGAAAATCGGGGCGGTGGATATTTTATTTAATTGCGCTGGCTTCGTGCACAGCGGCACGATTCTGGATTGCGATGAAAAAAATTGGAATTTCTCGTTTGATCTCAATGTGAGTTCCATGTATCGCATGATTCGCACGTTTTTGCCGGGAATGGTCAGTAAGGGCGGTGGATCTATTATTAATATGTCGTCGGTGGCCAGCTCCATTAAAGGTGCACCTAATCGCTTTGCCTACGGGATGACCAAGGCGGCGGTAATAGGTTTGACTAAGGCGGTAGCCGCCGATTTTGTTACCCAGGGAATTCGTTGCAACGCCATTTGTCCTGGAACGGTACAAACTCCCTCACTTGAGCAGCGGTTGCACGCAACGGGCGATTACGAAACTGCTTACAAAAATTTTGTTGCGCGGCAGCCCATGGGACGCTTGGGGACTGCGCGTGAAATGGCAGAGCTGGCGTTGTATTTGGCGAGCGATGCATCCGCGTTTACTACCGGCACTATCAATGTAATTGATGGTGGGTGGAGCAACTAAACGATAAGCCAACATACCCACTCCTCCTATCGTTGGTGGACGGAGATAGCTTCCTCACTTTGAATATCTGGAAGTAGCGGGAAAGTAAAAAAATTCAATTCACGAGAGATCGCTATGAAATTATTACGTTACGGAAATGCTGGTCAGGAGCGCCCTGGTATTTTGGATACACAGGGCAATGTTCGTGAACTGGGGTCAGTGGTGTCAGATATTAGTGGCAAAACCCTGACCGAAGAAACGTTGAAAAAAATCGCCAGCGTCAATGTCGAATCTCTGCCCGTCGTTGAATCGCCCGGTCGTTTTGGCCCTTGCGTAAGTGGTGTGGGTAAATTTATTTGCATCGGCTTGAACTATGCTGATCATGCCGCTGAATCCGGTGTTGCTGTGCCATCTGAACCGGTAGTGTTTATGAAAGCCACCAGCGCCATTACCGGCCCCAACGACAATATTATTAAACCGCGCAATTCCACCAAGCTGGATTGGGAAGTGGAATTGGGGATCGTTATCGGCAAGCATGCCAGCTATGTCGAACTGGATGATGCCATGGATTACATCGCGGGCTACTGCGTTGTTAACGATGTGTCCGAGCGCAATTTCCAATTGGAACGCCCTGGCGGTCAGTGGGACAAGGGCAAGGGATGCGATAGCTTTGGTCCTATAGGGCCTTATCTGGTCACTAAAGACGAAGTACCCGATCCGCTGAAATTAAATTTGTGGTTAAAAGTTAACGGCAAAACCTTTCAAAACGGCTCTACCGATCAAATGGTATTTGGACCCGCATTTTTGGTGCATTACCTCTCGCAATTTATGAGCCTGCAACCGGGTGATGTAATCAGTACTGGAACGCCCCCCGGTGTTGGGCTCGGTCAAAAACCGCCGCTGTATTTAAATGAAGGTGATGTGGTGGAATTAGGCATTGAAGGAATGGGCGTACAAAAGCAGGTTGTTGTTAACGCGAAATAAATTTTATGTGTAGGTTGCTGGTGAGCTTGCGAACCGCAACATAACCATGTTGGAGTGCGCCCCGAAACCAGCTTGACGCTCGACTTGGAATTGGGTTGGTGGTGCGAGATGGTCGTGTTGCGGTTCGTTCCTCACCAGCAACCTACATGAAAAAACTCCAGAGAACCGCACAATGAAAAAAATCCATCAACTCGCCAGCATAGGCTTGATTGCCGCTGCTATTTTTACCGCAAATTATTCTGCTCACGCCGAACAAAAAACCAATATCAAACTTTGGCCCAGCGCTGAGTCACCTATCAAAGACTCCGCTGAATTCAATGCAAAATTAGAAACCATTTTGCAGAAGATGACACTTGAAGAAAAAGTTGGCCAAATAATGCAGGCGGAAATTCAAACCGTAACACCGGAAGATATTAAAAAATATCATCTAGGGTCGGTGTTGAATGGCGGTGGCTCCATGCCCAATCGCATTGAAAATGCCAAAGCGAAGGATTGGGTGGAATTTCTCGATAAATTTTACGACGCTTCCATGGATACCAGTGATGGCAAACAAGCCGTGCCGATTTTCTGGGGCTCTGATGCGGTTCACGGCCACAACAATTTAACCGGCGCAACTTTGTTTCCACATAATATCGGCTTGGGCGCAGCGCATAATCCGGAATTAATTCGTCAGATCGGTGCCGCGACGGCAAAAGAAGTACGCGCGACGGGTGTTGAATGGGTGTTCGCGCCAACGCTGGCTGTTGCGCAAAATGATCGCTGGGGTCGCACCTACGAAAGCTACTCGGAAGATCCAAAGCTGGTTGCTGAATATGCATCGGCTATGGTGGAAGGTTTGCAGGGCAAGGTAAACAGCAGCGAATTCCTTAGTGAGAATCATGTGATTGCAACAGCCAAACATTTCCTTGCCGATGGCGGTACGGATGGCGGTGATGACCAAGGGAATGCGCGCATTGCAGAAAAAGAATTAGTGAAAATTCACAACGCCGGTTATGTTCCTGCACTGGATGCTGGCGTACAAACGGTGATGGCCAGTTTCTCTGAATGGAATGGCGAGAAGATGCACGGCAATAAATATTTGTTGACCGAGGTATTAAAAAATCGCATGGGATTTGATGGTTTGGTCGTTGGTGACTGGAATGGTCATGGCCAGGTTCCCGGTTGCACGAATGACTCCTGCCCACAAGCCATTAATGCCGGTATCGATTTACTCATGGTGACCTACGACTGGAAAGCCATGATTGAAAAAACACTTAAGCAAGTAAAATCTGGTGAAATATCGCAAGCGCGTCTGGATGATGCAGTACGCAGAATCCTGCGCGTAAAAATGCGCGCGGGCTTGTGGGATAAAAAACCGTCGCAACGCGCTAACGCGGCAGATCAATCGGTTGTTGGCAGTGTCGAACATCGTGCGATTGCGCGTCAGGCGGTGCGTGAAAGTCTGGTGCTGTTAAAAAATACTAATTCAGTGTTGCCGATCAAACCGCAGCAAACCATTTTGGTGGTGGGCGATGGCGCCGATAATATTGGCAAGCAAGCGGGTGGTTGGAGCGTCTGGTGGCAAGGTATTAGTGATGCCAGTGAAAATCATCGTTTCCCTGGTGCTACATCTATTTACAGCGGAATTAAAACGGCGGTAGCGGCTGCTGGTGGTAAAGCACTATTATCGGTTGACGGATCATTTGCGCAAAAGCCGGATGTAGCCATTGTTGTCTTTGGTGAAAATCCCTACGCCGAAGGCAGCGGGGATCGCGATACGTTGGAATTCGAACCCGCGAAAAAGAAAAGCCTCGCGTTGCTGAAAAAATTAAAAGCGCAGGGTATTCCGGTTGTGTCAGTGTTTTTATCGGGTCGTCCACTCTGGGTTAACCCGGAATTAAACGCATCCGATGCATTTGTTGCCGCCTGGTTACCCGGTACCGAAGGCGCCGGTATTGCCGATGTGTTGATTGCAAAAACGGATGGCACACCTAATTTCGATTTCCGCGGCACACTCTCCTTCTCCTGGCCGAAGTTGCCACTGCAGGATGTGTTGAACCCACATCACAAACACTACGATCCTTTATTTAAACTGGATTACGGTTTGAATTATGCCGCTGGTAAAACTGGCCCAACTAATTTACCGGAAGATGTGAAAGGTGTTGCTAGCGGCGAACCACAGGACATTAAACTTTATGTGCGTCGCCCGTTAGAGCCTTGGCATATTTTTATTGAAAATTACGAGCGCCAGCAAATTTTGAGCGGTGCGTTTGCCGCCTTACCTAAGGGCGATGTAAAAATACAAACCAGTGATAAAGATGTACAGGAAGATGCGCTGAACTTTAGCTGGAAAGATACCTGGCGGGCAGGTATGACCCTGGAATCCGGTGAGCCATTGGATTTAAGCGCGCATATGAAAACCGGTGTGTTGTCATTGAATATAAAAATCAATGAACTGGCGAAAGGCGGCGTGTCTTTCAAAATGGAATGCAAGAAAGAAGGCTGCGATCGCCAGGTGCCATTCACTTTGCAGGCGCGCGAATTGGTAGGTAAGGGCTGGCAGAAAGTATATGTGCCATTGCGTTGTTTCAAACATGATGAGGATAATTTTAGCGCTGTGACAATGCCGTTCGCATTGGAAACCGGTGGTGCAGGTGACGTATCTGTTGCCAATGTTGAATTGTTAATCAATACGCCCAAAGCAGTTGTTTTGCAGCAGTGTGCTGATTACCGCACTCAATCCGTAACACCGGATATGTTGAATGAGTGGTGGTCGATTGATTGGTGGTTGCCGCGTCACCAACAAAAAATTGCCGATGCCAAAGCTACTCTGGCCAATGGTGGAAAAATTGATGTACTGATGATTGGCGATTCAATTACTCAGGGTTGGGAGAAGGAAGGCCTGGAAGCATGGAATAAATACTTGGCTCCACTTAACGCATTTGGAATTGGGTTTGGTGGTGATCGCACCGAAAACGTGCTTTGGCGTTTGCAGCATGATGCAGTGACGGGACTAAATCCCAAGGTCGCTGTATTGATGATTGGCACTAACAACGCGGGCCATCGCCGTGAGAATCCGCAAACAACGGCAGCAGGTATTAAGAAAATTATTGCCGATTTGCAACAACGTTTGCCGAGTACAAAAATTTTGCTATTAGCGGTTTTCCCACGCGACGCTAAGCCGGATGGAGAATTGCGTTTAATTAATGAGCAGGTAAACGCCATTATCAAAAATTACGCCGACAACAAACGTGTTTACTTTACCAATATTAATTCAGTGTTCTTAACCAAAGACGGCATTCTGGAAGAAAAGGTTATGCCAGATTTATTGCATCCCCATGAATATGGTTATGAAATTTACGCGAAAGCACTTGTGCCGGAATTAAACAAATTGCTCAAATAATGTTTTGAACTGTTGCGCATTCGCAGTGAGACATATTCACAAGTTGTAATTCGCTTGTAACAAAGTCGTCATATAGTGCCCGCCGTTATCCAACGGCGGGCTTTTTTTTGCCGCTGCTGGACAAATTCTCTCCCCTCGTCAGCAGAGCATCCCTATGTCCCCCAAACACCACAAGCACATGCATTACAACGTGGCCCTGGTTGATAAATTATGGAACTTGAAGCGGTTGTGCGAAGCGCATTTAAAAATGCACATTCCGTTGAATATGGTGCTTAAGGATGAAGAATACCGAGCCGAATTATTGGAAAAAGCCTTGCAGGCTAATAATGAAGAGTTAACCCAACTAGTGTGGGACGTGCGCCAGATGGAAGATACCATTGTGACCGCGACCCATACGGGTGACGAGTTCAAGCTTAAAAAGAAAAGCCGCAATGTGATAAAAATGGGTGGTTATGCAACAACGGCGTGCGCCTTATTGTTAATTATGGGCGGATATTTGCTGCGGTCGTTTTTACCTTTGGATGCCGGCGAAGTGTTTTTATTGGAAGCGGTTACTGCCAGTAAAGTGCAATCGGCGATAAAAACTCGTGAACAGGCAAACTATGTTCCTGCAGGGCAATTGGTGCGCGCCACCAAACCGTTGTTTCGCGTACATGGGTCCAATACTGTCGGTGAAAAGCTTGCCCCGCGGTTAGTGGAATCTTATTTTATGTCGCGCGGTGCCACTAATATTAAGACCCAACAAGGCAATACCCCGGTTGAAAAAGCCGTAAGTGCTGAATTGAACGGGCATATAGAATTTATTGAAATTCATGCTCACGGGTCCAGCACAGCGTTTACCGATTTGCAACAGGATAAAGCGGAATTGGGAATGTCGTCGCGTCGCATTAAAGAGCAGGAGCGCGAACAACTCGTCAGTAAAAGTGGCGACTTAACGGAGCCGGGCGCGGAACATATTATAGGGCTCGACGGTTTAGCGATTATTACTGATACAAAAAATCCGCTCACTCAACTTGCGATCCCTGATCTGGTCAAAATATTTTCGGGTGAAGTCACTAATTGGTCTGAGCTGGGGGGGGCAAATCTACCCATTAAGGTTTACGCACGCGATGAAAATTCTGGCACTTGGGATTCGTTTAAAAGTATGGTGCTTGATCCCGCCAAAGCAAGCTTGGTGATGACCGCTAAGCGTATTGAGTCGAGTACCGCTTTATCCGATGCCGTCGCACAGGAGCCGGGTGCCATTGGGTTTATCGGTTTGCCGTATGTGCGTCGTGCACGGTTGATGGCAATTTCAGCCTCCAAGTCTTCCAAGGCAATTATGCCGACCCATTTTACCGTGAGTACGGAAGATTACCCTTTAGCACGCCGTCTGTATTTTTATTTGCCGCAAAAAAATATGAATGCCGAGGCTGAAGAGTTTGTTAAGTTCAGTGCAACCGAGCGCGGTCAAAGTATTGTGGAAGATATCGGCTTGGTGTCGCAAAATATTAAAACCGGTCAGCCGTTTAATAACAGCTTCTACCCGGAAGAAATGCGTGATCTAACGCTGCGCTCCCAACGGCTGTCCATTAATTTTCGCTTTAAGGATGGTAGCGACGAGTTGGATACCAAAGCGATTAGCGACCTTGAACGCTTGGTAAAATATATGGAAGTTAATGCACCCAAACGTGTGCAATTGTTCGGCTTCTCCGACAGCGAAGGCGATAAAGCCCAAAATGAGGAGTTGTCTGTGCGTCGCGCCAAGGTGGTCGAACAACACTTGATTGCGCGTGGTATTTATCCGCTTGTGGCCCGGGGCGTGGGCGAAGAAGCGCCTTTGGCAAGCAGCAAGACGGAAGAGGGGCGACGAATGAACCGCCGTGTTGAGGTTTGGATTCTGTAAGTTTCTTAACGCGTTACGTTTTTACTTATAGGCCAATGATCACTGATATGCAGATGATCATTGGCCTACTGTTTTGATTGTCCTTGTAAGACCTTGCTACATTCGATCAACAAGTTATTGCCGTGATTCTTTGTTCGTTCAAGTAGACTAGTTCTTTTGTCCAGGGTTATGTTGTTGTCCGTCGATAAAAGTATCGCTGGAATATCAGCGTTTTTATGATTTGACGCTCTCAATGCCAGAAGCAAGGCGGGGCCATTTAGCACTTGAAGCTCGCGCGCAATGATCAGAACACTGTAGGGCACGGTGAGCAATTGCCGTAATCCTTCTATGCCGTCGTTTATAATGTCGTAATTAATTTTTAAACTGGATATTACGGTGCCGTAATACTTACATAGCGATTGCGATGATTCTAATATCAAAATCCGCTTCGACGATGATTGATGATTGTTATGTAGCTTCAGCAAAAACTCATCGACAGACAAGAAATCAAACTTTCCAGCTTTTAGCGTTAATAGGATTTGCCTGAGCTGATCTATGCAATGCAATAGAATTTGGTAGCTCTCAGGAGATGTCATCTGCTCATCGTTATATTGTATCAGGACTGCTTCGGCAAGGTGACACACACGAGTGATAATGTGTAGCCCAAACGTGCCTCCCGAACCTTTCAAACTATGCACGTGCCGGTAGACTTCGTTAAAACAATCAATGTCTTTATTTTTTTCGAGTTGCAGCAGAAGTAGTTCTATGCGATTGATTTTCTCGGGTAACTCATCGATAAAACAATCCCGCATTTCATCGAGTAGTAATTGTATTGACTCACTTTGGGGAGTAGGAGAGGTGCTCATGATTTACTGCTCAATACATGGAAATTCAATGAAGAACCGGGTTCCATTTTCCGACGATGTAAATCCGATTGCGCCGTTCATGGATTCGGTTAATTTTTTGCTTACGGCTAGCCCCATGCCGGTTCCCCCCTTCTGGCGACTATCTGAACCGTCAGCTTGAGAAAAGCTTTGAAATATCCGTGCGCGAAATTTTTCAGGTATTCCAGGGCCCTTGTCACTGATTGTGATAGTAAGCTGGCTCGCGGTTGAGGATGCACTTATCGCAACGGCTTCACCGGGAGGCGAATATTTCACCGCATTGGATATTAGATTCGACATGATTTGCTGAAATCTGAGCGGGTCGACCAAAATACTTATACTTTCGTCAATGACGTTGAGTTGTAAGTCGACCTTATAGCTTTTAGCAAAGGGGGCGTTGTCCGTAGCGCTTTGTGTTAATAGCTTGGCTACATTGTAAGGCTGCATGTGTAGCTCCATTTTGCCTGCTGAAAGTTTTTCAAAATCAAGAATATCGTTAATTAGTAAACTGAGCCGCTTGGAGTTTTTGTTAGCAATTTGAATCAGTTCTTTTGCCATGTTCGGAAGCTCGCCGAGCAGTCCGCTTTCCACCGTTGCCAAGGCAGCGTTGATTGATGTGAGTGGCGTTCTCAGCTCATGACTGACGGTAGAAACAAACTCCGTTTTTAATTTTTCCAAACGCTTCTTCTCGGAAATATCTCTTACAGCGCCGACGAATAATGGTTCATTTTGCTGTTTAACTTCCGCCAGTGTTAGTTCAATAGGGAATACCTCGCCGTTTTTGCGTTGGGCTTCCAGTTCTCGACCTATACCCAATATTTTTGCCTGACCTGTGCGTAGGTAGTTTCTCAGGTACCCGTCATGTTCTCCTTTAAGCGACGGCGGTAAAAGCTTGCTGACATTTTCTCCGATGAGTTCTTGCTCCGAGTAACCAAATATTTTTTGGGCAGCCAGGTTGACGAAAGAGATCTCCCCAACAGAATTTATTGTGATAATCGCATCTGCTAGGCTTTGTAGAATACTTTGCGTCTGTTCCGATGCATTTTGCAGTGCTACCTCAACTTGGTGTTTTTGATATTGAATGCGTGTAGCCTGAGTCAAATGTGCAATGGTGCTCGTGATGGGTTTAAGTAAGCTGGTGTCTATTTCTGAAAATCCTGTTTCTTTGTTCGCTAGTAGTAATATTGCTAACGGCCTTCCATTGTAGAAAATGGGAATTCCCAAGTAGGAACTTATACTGGAAAAGTATTGCGGCACTTCGGAAAAATTTGTAGTAGTACTGGGGGAGTTAACAATAACCGGGATATCGCTAGCTAGCGTGGTTCCAAAGATTGAATGGGTATCGTGAAACTCTATTCCGTCGGATATGCGCGACTGGTTGATGGTTCTTGCCTTTTCGTCCCACTTCTGGTTTGCAGCGGCGTGAATTTTTACGTAGGGTTTAAGTTTGTTATCAAATAGAGCTTCACCAATAAATCCGCACTGACTTTGTGTTAATGCAAGAATGTCATCGATAATTGCGCCGAAGGAATCCGTGAGCTTCTCCTTGGTAATAAACGTCTCCTGTGCTCGTGCAATGATGCTGGTAACTTTCTGTTGAGTTGAAATTTCTTCTTGTACTTTAATTTGCTCGGTCCGTAACTCCACATTTTCCTTCAGGGATTTTCCCATGCGGGAAGAGCTTGCAATTGTGAATACAGAGAAGAGCAGGATCATGGTTCCCATCAAGCGGTAATTCTGTAAATCATTCATTATCAGGCTTACCGCCAGCGGGGTCGTGCTAGCCCCGATAAACAGCACAATTGAGCATCTATCTATTGCGAGCGATGCAGCAGCACCGGAGCAAATGCCGCCCAGAATAAACGCGTAAAATGCCAAGTCTTCAATGTGAACTTCAAATCCCTGATAGAGAAGGATCGGGGCTATGCCCCAGGTTACGCCAGTCACTCCAACGCCGATTCTGAACCAGATGAGCCAGCGATGAGTTGCTTGTGAGTTAGAGCGCTGAAAAAGAAGGTAAATAGCCCCGCGTACACTGAGGCTTATGGCGAGCAAAAACAGCCAGCTAAAAACACTGATTTCAAAAAAAGCGTACCAATATAAAAATGCCAGGGTGAGCGCAAGCAGCCCGTTCATGGTGATGGCTTGCGGGACGCCTTTATAGAGCAATAGGTTTATTTCTTTAATGTACTGCTCATTGAGGTGAGTTGATTGCGCGCTAATTTTCATAATGCGCAGAAGAAATTACCAAAATCGATGTCTGATTTTTTGTAGTGGTAATTCATACTGTTTGTCCCTCGCGACTTTTTTAATTGGGTTGGATAGGTTTTACTGCAAGGTAAAATACTCCATGGTTTGCTGTAATTGCGTGGCTTTATTGGTAAGTTCTTCAGCGGTTGAATAAAGCTCTTCGGCGGATGATGAGTTTTGCTGGGTGGCAATACTAATTTGTGAAATGGCAATGGTGATTTGATTCGCGCCCATGGCTTGCTCATCGCTTGCGGCAGAAATTTCCTGTACCAGATCGGCGGTTTTTTTAATGGCCGGAACAATCTCATCCAGTAATTTGCCTGCGCTCTCGGCTAATTTCACCGAGCCTCCTGCGAGCTCTCCAATTTCCTTGGCGGCCGCTTGGCTGCGTGCCGCCAACTTGCGCACTTCGCTGGCTACGACGGCAAAGCCGCGCCCATGTTCACCGGCGCGCCCGGCTTCAATCGCCGCGTTGAGAGCAAGTAAATTAGTTTGATAGGCGATGTCATCAATCACGCTAATTTTTTCGGCGATTTTGCGCATAGCATCCACTGTGTTTTTCACTGCGGTGCCACCATCGTTGGCCTCTTTGGCGCTCTTGCTGGCGATGTTGTCAGTTACCTTGGCGTTGTCATTATTCTGGCTGATGGACGCGGTAATTTCCTCCATGGATGCGCTGGTTTCTTCAATGCTAGCTGCTTGCTGTGTTGCAGATTGGCTAAGTGATTGCGCCGTTGCACTTAATTCTTCGGACGCAGAGGAGAGTGAATCGGCGGTGGAGCGAACGTCGCCAATAATTTCAGATAACTTGCTGACCATCTGCCGAATGGCAAACAGAATACTGCTCTGATCCTTGTGATGAATATTTACCTTCACCGATAAATCACCTTCCGCAATGCGATAAATTACATTGGCGGTGTAATTGGGTTCGCCTCCTAATTGCTGGATAAGGCTGCGGGTAATTAAATAGCTCAGCGTAATCGCGATCAATATGCTGAGAATAATAATGCTGGTGTTAATGGTGAGCGTGCTTTCGTAACGGTGGGTTGAGCGTTCGTATTCTTCTTTCGCAACGTGGACTTGTAATTTATTGAGCGCTGTGAAAACTTCGTTGAGCGGATCAAATATCGGGTAGATGCCGGTTTGGGTAAAGTTGTTAATAGCCGTTACGTTGTTATCGGAGTACCAACGTTGCAGATCTGCTAATTGTTTGTGGGTCTGTTCAATCAGTGGCGCTGCTTGTTTGATGAGTTTTTTCTCGTCATCAATTAAAAAGGTTCGTAAATACGCTTCCCAAATTTTGTCGGTGGCGGGCAATGTTTCGCGGGTAATTTTTAATGCTTCTTGCGGGCTGATTATGCCTTTTACAGTTTTTTGCGGGACATCCACTAATATCAGCGCGTAATTATCGATTACTTCTTTTAGATCGCGCATGGGCTCAACGCGATCCACATAAACTGTGTGCATTCCGTGATTTGCATCGCGCATTCCCATAATTCCTAATATGCCGATCAGAATCATCAGTAATACCAAGGTCCCCGCCAGCAGGCTTAAGCGCATGGCGACTTTCATATTTTGAAACATGGAATGCTCCTTGGGGCCAAAAGGTGTAGAGGCTAGATAGACCTAGGCCGAATGCTTTCTAGGTGTGAGCTAGTTATAGGTTTGAAATAGCTACAGGTATGAATTAACAAGGCGCTTCCAGGAAGCGCCTTTATTATCAACCTTAGTAAGGGGCAGGATTTTTGTCAAAAAGCGGAGTTTGCAGGGATCTGCGCGGCATTTTTGCAGAGCAGCGGGAAAAGGGGGGTTAGTTATTGCTCGTCGTTTGCTATGGCATTGAGTAGCCATTGCCTGGCTGTGTCGACGTCAGTAAAAAGGCGCCCTTTACCAATCAACCGATTGGCCAATACATTGCGAATAAATTCGGTCATTTCTCGTGTGCGCGGATTTTTATCCACCCAGGCGACCCGGTGTTTGTTGGTAATACCTGCTTTTTTAAATAAAGCGGGATAATTCAAGGCTTCGTGGGTGCTCAGGGTGCCGAATAGGTATTGTTCACCCAGAATGTTGTAACACTGGTGTTTTTCACAGGCCTGCGCGATTTGCTGCCACATATCCAGCGCGCCTTCGTAGCTACCTAATCCTTTTGCGTTCACATGCAAATGATTGCCTAGGTGGGTAATAGTGATTTCGTAATCCAGTTCGGTCTCCATTGTCCATCAACCCCCTACACGCAAATCCGCAATCAATTTTCCTGCGGCGAGAATTTCAGTTTCATGATCTGGCTCGCGCCAGGTTTCTTTCAGGCCGGCGCCATACCATTCCAGCATTGCCGGTAGCGCAAGTAATTGTTGCAAGTAACCGGCCGCTGCGCCAGTAGCAGGTATTCCGTAGGTTTGAAAGCGAAAGGCGACTGGAGCGAAAAAAGCATCCGCAGCGGTAAAGCTTTTTCCTGCTAAAAAGGGCCCGCCAAATTTGGCGAGGCCCTGATTCCAAATTTCGTTAATACGGTCTATGTCTTTTTGCAGTGCTGGGCTCATTGCATGCAATTGAACGCGATGGCCGCAGCTCATACCGCAGGTATTGCGCAAGGTTTGAAAGCCGGAGTGCATTTCGGCGCTGACCGAGCGCGCCCAGGCGCGGGCACTTTTATCGGTGGGCCACACCAGGGGATAGGTTTCAGCAAGGTATTCGGTAATGGCGAGGGAATCCCAAACGGTTTGTTCACCATCAACCAGGCAGGGTACCCGCCCCGTGGGGGAGAAGCTGCGGTAGCTTGCCCAACTGGTGCCAACTTCCAGCGGATGTATCTGTTCGATAAAAGGAATGTTGAGCGCGCGCATTAATACCCAGGGGCGCAGCGACCAGGACGAGTAGTTTTTGTTGGCAATATGGAGAGTGAGCATCGGCAGGTTCCTTGTGATGATCCGGGGGGCGGACGTTACCACAGGCCCCCCAGGCAATGATGCAAAGATTAACCAAATCTAACAAAAAGGATCCTTGGCTGACTAGACCTTAGGCTGCAATCTGTTGAGCGGGTTCCGGCCTGCGAGTCTTAGAGCGACTCCAGCGCCGCCAGGCTCCATTCAATGGCTTGCGAATAATGCTGGTCGGGCAGCAAATCCCCCAGTAAAACCAGAGTTTCGCGCACTTCGGTGACCGTATTGCCCACAATATTGATATGTCCCACTTTACGGCCCGGCCGTACTTCCTTGCCATACCAATAGGTGCGGGCACAAGAAAGGTCGCGCCAAGCTGGGTTATAGTCGGTGCCGATCAGGTTAATCATGACATTCTGCCCTACAACTTGTGGCTCCGGCGTCGCCATGTTGGCTACAGCGCGCAGATGATATTCAAATTGGCTGATGCTGGCGCCGGCCTGGGTCCAATGGCCGGAGTTGTGCACGCGCGGGGCCAACTCGTTGATAAGTAGTTTGTCGCCAACCCGGAAGGTTTCCATCGCCATAACACCGACGTAATCCAAGGCATTCAGAATTTTGCCGAGCATCTCTTCGGCCTGCGCCTGCAATGCTTGCAAGCGGGCGAGGGGGGCAACAGAGGCGTAGAGAATACCGTTCAAATGAAGGTTGAGCGTAAGCGGATAAAAAACGCAGTCGCCGGCAGCATTGCGCACCCCAACCAGAGATACTTCCTCGTCAAAGTTGATAGCCTGTTCGGCGATAGCTTCGCCTTGCCAATCTTCAGGTACCTGGTCATCGTCGGTGCGCAACCAGTGTTGCCCTTTGCCGTCGTAACCACCGGTGCGACGTTTGAGTAGCACGCGCTCGCCCAGCTGATCGCGCAGTTCATTGGCGGTGATATCTCCGGCGACATTACGCCAAGGGGCAGTGGCTATACCGAGGGTGTCGATTAACTCTTTTTGGGTTTTGCGATCCGCCAAACGGCCAAAGACATTCTTATTAATGAAGCGGGTGTGTTGCGCAAGGGCATTGGTGACCAGGGTCTCCGGCCACTGCTCACGTTCGGCGGTCACCAGGTCATTGGCCGCTAATGCTGGCGCAGTAGCTTCATTTATATCGACGGGGCACACATCCAAATCCAGCGGCATGCCTGCATGTTTCAGCATGGCACCTAATTGGCCTGCGCCCAAAATCCAAATACGTTGGCTCATAAAACCCTCGCTCAGCTTATTGATCGCGCGGATCGGGGTTGTCCAGCACTGCCTGTGTTTGATCCTGGCGGAATTGCTCGATCTTCGCAGCCAGGCTCGCATCTGTCACGGCTAGAATTTGGCACGCCAAGAGGCCAGCATTAAATGCACCGGCAACCCCAATCGCCAAGGTACCCACGGCAACACCTTTAGGCATTTGCACGATGGAATAAAGGCTATCAACGCCGCTCAGCGCCTTGCTCTGTACGGGCACACCCAATACTGGCAAGCGAGTGTGGGCAGCAACCATCCCGGGCAAATGGGCGGCGCCGCCGGCACCAGCGATAATCACCGCATAGCCGTTATCGACTGCGGACTCAGCAAATTCAGTGAGCTTTTGCGGGGTGCGATGGGCCGATACAACTTCGGTGTGATATTCCACGCCCATCTGTTCCAGAATCTCGACCGCCGCCTGCATAGTGGCCCAATCGCTCTTGGAACCCATAATCACTGCAACTTTTCTTGCCATATCATTTGCCCGATTGCGTTAACGCTCAAGTGTAGGCCCGAAAACCGGGCCGGAAACGAAAAAAAGGCGCGCATATTAGCAGATTGAGCGGCGATATCGAAACGATTTACCCGGTTAGTCGCCGCATCCTGGCGCCCTATATGAATAAAAATTCTTGCGGGCTGTGAAATGGGCTCATTGCCGATATGTCTTACAGTATGACATGATATAAGCATACCCCACGAAAAGGGCGGGCCATTTTCAGGGGGGCAATATCCGAACCATAACGAGAATAATGCGGATAGCAACCACAACCATTAATAGTCATGACCGTTCCGGCGGTTCCCGTGGTTCAACCTTGCCAGGCAGGCGAGCGCATCTCAACCAGAGTCGGCAAAAAACAATTACCTACGAATCTGCTTGGTTGATCAGCTATGTTGAAGTTTTATCGCAATGCAGTCTTGGCGTTTTTGGCACTGGTGCTGCTAACCCTCGCGCTTGTTTATGGTGGGCTTGTAAAGTCGCATTTGAGTGTTTCACTGTTTCCCGCACGTGATGCCAGTTTGCTGTGGGCGTCGGCTACGGAACCAAAAACACCGGTTGGGAACACCCGGCTGACCGTAAAAAATGAAGTGGGGACTGTGGAGTATGAATTCTTTCTTGATTCCAACACTCCCTTTCCTTACACCCATTATTCGCTTTATTTTGTTGATGCAATTCAGTCTTTCGTTCAGGCGGATTTATCGCGCTACTCCGATATCCAATTCAAAATCCAGTGCGACCCCAAAAATGTATTGATGCTGGTGTTATTTAGTTTTGATGAGAAAGTCACCGATCTGAACAACATGGCGTCGCGTCGCGTTTCCTCTACTGCGTTTTCTTGCGATAGCCATTGGGCGGATGTCAGTATTAATTTGGCCGATCTGGATACTCCGCACTGGTGGTTGGGTCGCTATGGTTTCGAATTTAGCGATACCGGTTACCGACGCGATAAGGTGATGGGCTTTGCGTGGGTCAATTCGTTGCAAAGTCCGCTTAACACAGTGTCAAGGGTCAAATTGACCGATGTGAAACTGGGGGGGCGTGATTTCCGGTATCTGTATGCGGTGGCCGGGATTAGTGTGCTGTTGTGGATCGTCTTCGGCGTTGTGCTTATTCGTCGCTACATCAAAGTTTTGACGTCAGAATTGCGTGCGCGAGTTAAGCAAGATCAGCCGTTAATCGCGTACAAAAAATTGTCGATAGAGCCGCAGAAAGATAAAGAGAAGAGTGCCTTGTTACGTTACATGGCGACCGAGTATGCAAGTGCTGATCTGAGTTTGGATGCGGCTGCCGCCAGTTTGGGAATTAACCGCACAAAAATAAATGATTTGTTAAAGGAAGAGCTTGGTTTGACCTTTAGCAGCTATTTGAACAAACTGCGGCTCACGGAAGCGGCGCGTTTGCTGGCAGAAAATGAAGACGCCAACGTGTCAGAAATTGCTTATTCCGTGGGTTACAACAACGTAACCTATTTCAATAAATTATTTAAACAAGAATATGGCTGCGCTCCAAAAACGTTTAAATCGTTGACTCAGTCACACGCTGACGAGCCTGTATAAGTAAGCTAAAACAGTACAGTCGCAAAGGTCGCATCCTGCTCGCTGCGGCCTTTTTTTTCAGCAGTAAAAAAGTGGTTAAACTGTTCAGTGGAACTGGTTTGATCATTAAAAGCGATGCGCATCACAGTATGCTTTTTTAAGCGTCAAGCAACATTTAATTAATTACAAAAACTCTTCAACTTTCTGCAGTTTTCAAAAAAGCCTTTCAAAAACACAAATCTTTACGTTGGGATTTAGTTAGTTTTGCACCGGTTTGTGCGAACCCTGAATTTCTCTCCAAAGTTCGGCGGGCTCGCAACTCTACCCATAACAATAAATGCGATTAAAGCTCTCAAAGCGCTCGCCCGATTACATCAGAAGTCCTTTATATAAAAACTAATCCAGTTGTTTTAGTGAGGGAAGCACACCCAGTTACAACTCCCGTTGTAAATCAACAGTTCACACGCCCTGTGTGGCTGTAGTCAGTCCTGAATTGGCCCGGTCTTTGGACCGGGCATTTTTCAGCGCAACGCGAGTTATTTTATGACCACTAGCGGAGATAAAAACCATGAATCACCCAACCAATTCCAGCCGGAACAGTGGCGGAGTCTTTAAACGCAGTTGCAGCTTTGTCGCGGTAAGCGCGGCACTGGCGATTGCATCACAGGCTGCAAACGCCGCTTGTACCTACAATATTGATAATCAATGGGGTAGCGGTTTTGTTGCGAGCATTACCGTAAAAAATGACACAGCGGCGGCGGTAAGTAACTGGAGCGTAAATTGGCAGTACGCCAGCAACCGTATGACCAATGGTTGGAACGCAAACTTCACGGGTAGCAATCCATATACTGCAACCAATTTGGGTTGGAATGGCAGCATCGCGCCGGGCCAATCCATTTCGTTCGGTTTCCAGGGCAACACCAACAGCGGCACTGTAGAGCGCCCAGTGGTTAACGGCACCCTGTGTGGCGCCGCACCAGCGACATCGTCTTCACGTTCAAGCGTTGCAGTGACTTCTTCCAGTCGCTCAAGCGCTGCGCCCAGTTCTACTCCGGCTACCAGCAGTTCACGTTCCAGCGCACCAGCGACTTCTTCATCGGCATCCAGCTTCTCTGTGCCGGCGAACAACTTTGCCCAAAACGGTGGGGTTGAATCTGGCTTGACCAACTGGGGAACTACCGCAGGCACCGTTACCCGTTCAACGGCTGATAAGCACAGCGGTAGCGCAAGTGCATTAATTACCGGCCGTACTGCGGCGTGGAATGGGTTGACCTTTAATGTAGGCACGCTCACCAATGGCAACCAATACGAAGTTAATGTGTGGGTGAAATTGGCACCGGGTACTCCTGACAGCGTACTGACCCTGACCGGTAAGCGCGTAGACGATAGCGATACCTCTACCTACAACGAATACACGCGTGTTGCGACTGTAACTGCATCAGCGAATGAATGGCGTTTGCTGGAAGGCTATTACACTCAATCGGGATCAACGGCTTTCCAAAACTTCATCATCGAAGCGACTGATACTACCGTCAGCTACTACGCCGATGATTTCGCGATTGGCGGTCAAGTGACGCAAGTACCAAGCAGCAGCTCACGCAGCTCTAGCAGCGCCGCGTCTACCAAAAAATTCATCGGTAACATCACTACTTCTGGCGCAGTGAGATCAGATTTCGCTAACTACTGGAATCAAATCACCGGCGAAAACGAAGGCAAGTGGGGCTCTGTAGAAGGTACGCGTGATGTGTACAACTGGGCACCGGTAGATCGTATTTACGCCTACGCTCGTCAACATGGTATTCCAGTAAAAGCGCACACCTTTGTGTGGGGTGCACAATCACCATCCTGGATTAACAACCTGAGTGCAACCGAGACTGCAGCAGAGATCGAAGAGTGGATTCGCGATTACTGCACCCGCTATCCGGACACGGCGATGATCGACGTAGTGAACGAAGCGGTTGCTGGACACCAACCAGCGGGTTACGCGCAAAAAGCGTTTGGTAACAACTGGATTCAACGCGTATTCCAATTGGCTCGTCAATACTGCCCGAATTCAATTTTGATTCTGAACGATTACAACAATATCCGTTGGCAGCACAATGAATTTATTGCACTGGCCAAGCCTCTCGCACAGGGCGGTTATATTGATGCAGTCGGTTTGCAATCGCACGAATTGAAAGGTATGACCGGTGCTGCTGTTAAAACCGCAATTGACAATATCTGGAATCAGTTGGGTGTGCCCATCTATATTTCTGAATACGATATTGGCGATACCAATGATCAAGTGCAGTTGCAAAACTTCCAGGCGCACTTCCCAGTGTTCTGGGATCACCCACACGTTAAAGGCATCACCATTTGGGGTTATGTCAATGGCAGAACCTGGATCGAAGGTTCGGGCCTGATGACCGATAGCGGCACTCCGCGCCCCGCCATGACCTGGTTGCTGAATAACTACATTAAAAAGTAGTACGCAGTAGCATTCAATACGGCTCATAAAAATGGATTTTTATGAGTCGTACAAAAAAGTCAAACACACCCCACCTTAATAAAAAATAGGGAGAATTCCCATGCGCTCTTACCATAAGACACGCGCTCGCGCTTTCGCTCGGCTCGTAAAAATGTCCAGTGGCTGTCTCGCATTCGCCGTTGCATGGAATGTGAATGCCGGTTGCCAGTACCAGGTTACCAATCAATGGTCTAATGGCTTTACGGCAGCGATAAAAATTACCAACACTACCAGTACGGCGATTAACGGCTGGGCAGTAAATTGGCAATATGCAAGCGACAATCGCATCAGCAATAGTTGGAATGCCAATGTTTCAGGCAGTAATCCGTATTCAGCAACAAATTTAAGTTGGAACGCCAGCATTCAACCGAGCCAAACTGTTGAATTTGGTTTTCAGGGCACCAAGGGTGCGGCAAATGCAGAAGTTCCTGTGCTCAATGGAGCGCCCTGCGGCAATGTAACGCCGGCTTCTTCTGCTCGCTCTTCTACACCGATTTCATCTGCTGCTGTTTCATCTGTACGATCTTCAGTTTCATCTCTCGTTGCATCCTCTGTTGCGCCAGTTAGTTCAAAATCTTCCAGCAGTCTGGTGGCTTCATCAAAAAGTAGTAGCTCATCCTCGGCAGTGAGTTTAATTGAAGCGAGCAATCCCAATATTTGGGCAGATGTGCCCGATCCTTCGGTCATTCGTGTCGGCAACACCTATTACATGAGCAGTACCACCATGCACATGAACCCCGGCGTTCCGATTATGAAATCTACCGATCTGTTGAATTGGACATTGGTGAATTACGCCTACAACACGCTGGGCAGCACCAGCGCATTGAATTTGGAAAGTGGGCAAAATGCTTACGGCAAAGGTTCCTGGGCGAGCAGCATTCGCTACGTGGATGGAATTTTTTACGTGAGTACTTTTTCCTACACCACTAACAAAACCTACATTTACAAAACCACCAATATTGAACAGGGCCCCTGGACTGTGTCTGCTTTAAATGGCCTGTATCACGATTGCTCGCTGTTCTTTGAAAATGGTCGCGCCTTTTTGGCCTATGGTATCGATGATATAAAAATTATCGAACTGACGGCAGATGCCTCTGCGATTAAGTCCGGTGGATTAAACCAAACGATAATTCCTAAATCCTCGGCGGTAGCCGGTACCGATTTTATTGTGCGCCCTGAAGGTACCCACCTGCAAAAAATCAATGGCCGCTATTACGTTTCGTTAATTACCTGGCCATCCGGAAAATCACGCACGCAATTAATTTATCGCGCGAGCAATTTAACTGGGCCTTATGAAGGTCGTGTGGCCTTGCAAGACCAAGGTGTAGCGCAAGGTGGTTTAATCGATACCCCAACAGGTAACTGGTATGCCTATTTGTTCCGCGATTCCGGCGCAGTGGGCCGCATTCCCTATTTGGTTCCGGTGAGCTGGCAAGACGGTTGGCCGGTAATGGGAGTGGGTGGCAAGGTTCCGCAAAAATTGGGCTTCACGGTAGAAAACAAAGGCCTCGGTGGAATAGTAACAAGCGATGAATTTAATCAAGGTGCACAGGGTTCTTCTGTATTGCCACTGCAATGGCAATGGAACCACAACCCGGATAATTCAGCCTGGTCACTACTGGCTCGCCCCGGCTTTATGCGGCTCACCAACAAACGCACTGCCAGTAATTTTGAAGTTGCGCGCAACTCTCTCACCCAACGCACCTTTGGTCCGCAATCGTCTGCACGCATAGCGATTGAAACCGCGGCCATGAAAGACGGTGACTACGCCGGTTTGGGCGCATTGCAATCGCGTTACGGCTTTGTCGGCGTGAATAAATCCAACGGCAACAAATCCATTGTGATGGTGGATACCACGTCCGGCACACCACAAGAAATTACGCGCATAGGTTTGTTCCAGGACCGCGTGTATTTCCGCATCGATATGAATTTCCTTAATCAAACGGATCAAGCGAAATTTTATTACAGCCTGGATGGCAATAATTGGACGGTAATTGGTAACACCCTGCGCATGACTTACGACCTCAAGCATTTTATGGGGTATCGCTTTGCGCTGTTTAACTACGCCACCCAGTCCACCGGTGGTTATGTGGACTTTGATTACTATCGAATTAATCCCTAAAGATTATCGGCTCGGTCAACAAAACAACAAGTTTTATAAACTCTAGCGAACTCTATTAACTACGGAGAAAAGTATGAATAAGCAAAAATACTCCGCCAAATACCTGCCGCAATTTTTGCAAAAAAGTTGCCTGGTAATTGGCTTGGGTGCAGGCCTGCTTGGTTTTAATCAAATGGCATCTGCTGCCTGTACTTACACCATTGATAGTGAGTGGTCTAACGGTTTTACCGCCAGCATCACTATTAAAAACGACACAAGTGCAGCGATAAATAATTGGAGTGTTAATTGGCAATACAGCGCGGATCGTATGACCAGCGGCTGGAATGCCAATTTCAGCGGTAGCAATCCGTATACCGCAACCAATATGTCCTGGAACGGTAGTATTGCCGTTGGCCAATCGGTGTCGTTTGGTTTTCAAGGAACCAAAGGCGGAATTTCTGCTGAGCGCCCGGTAGTCAATGGTAGCGTGTGTGGTGGTAGTGTCGTGGCAAGTTCCGCTGCACGCTCAAGCGTTGCTCCCAGTTCAGCGCCGCGTTCCAGTGTTGTACCCAGTTCAGCACCGCGTTCCAGTGTTGCACCCAGCTCAAGCCCTGCAACAAGTTCACGCGCGAGCAGTGTTGCGGTTTCATCGAGTGGCTATTCAGTTCCGGCAAATAATTTTGCGCAAAATGGCGGAGTTGAAAGTGGTTTAACAAATTGGAGTACTACGGCAGGTACGGTAACTCGTTCTACGACGGATAAACGTAGTGGATCTGCGAGTGCGTTAATTACCGGGCGTACTGCTGCATGGAACGGAATTACCTTTAACGTAGGTTCGCTCACCAATGGCAATGAATACGATGTTGCTGTGTGGGTGAAACTTGCACCGGGCACACCAGACTCGGTAGTTAGCCTCACTGCAAAACGTTTGGAAGATTCTGATACGTCTACCTATAACGAATACACTCGCGTTGCTACTGTGACTGCTTCATCGACCGAGTGGCGTTTGTTGCAAGGCTACTACACGCAACTGGGCACCACTGGCTTCCAGCATTTTATTATCGAAGCAACTGACACCAGTATCAGCTATTACGCGGATGATTTTTCCATCGGTGGACAAGTTACCCAAGTATCTAGCAGTTCCAGTAGTTCGAGTGCTAGCAGCTCGGGTCAAGTGTGTGATTTAAAAGCTCCTTTGCAATGGGTTTCTACCGGGCCGTTGATCAGCCCAAAAAATGCAAACTGGAAATCCATTAAAGATCCGTCAGTGGTGAAATACAACGGTACCTATCATGTGTACGCGACCTACTACGATACCGCTTACAAATCCATGTACACCAGTTTCACCGATTGGAATAACGCTCAAGCAGCGCCGCATGTTTCTATGAACGGTACTACCGTAGGTAATAGCGTTGCGCCACAGGTGTTTTACTTCCGTCCACATAACAAATGGTATTTGATTACCCAGTGGGCTGGTGCCTATTCAACTACCGACGATATCAGTAAGCCGAACTGGACTGCGAAAAAGAAATTGCTGCAAGGTGAGCCATCTGGCGCGTTGGATTTTTGGGTAATTTGTAACAGCACGCATTGTTATTTGTACTTCTCGCGCGATGACGGTGTGCTCTACATGTCTAAAACCACCATTGGCAATTTCCCCAACTTCTCCGGTTATTCAATTGTGATGGAAGATCATCGCGGCAACGGCAACCAATATTTATTTGAAGCACCGAATGTGTACAAACTCGATGGACAAAATAAATATTTATTAATGGTTGAAGCATGGCCAAGTGGTCCGCGCATGTTCCGCTCATGGACCTCAACCAGTTTGGATGGCCCATGGACAGCGCTGGCGGATACCGATGCGAATCCGTTTGCCGGTAATCGCAACGTGGAGTGGCCAACCGGTAAATGGGCTAACGGTATTAGCCATGGTGAATTGATTCGTTCTGGTTACGACGAACGTCTGACTGTTGATCCTTGTAATTTAGAGTTCTTGTATCAAGGTGAAGCAGGTCCAAGCCCGGACGGTAATTACAACACCATTCCTTACAAACTTGGTTTGTTGCGCCTGAAGAAATAATTTTCGCGGCTAGCCACTCGTTACTTCCCCGCTTTGGTAGATCCAAAGCGGGGATTTGACCTTCACCAACCGACGAGTTTGTTACTTGTTTGTGCTCGTCAACGAATAAGAATAACAATAAAAAAATAACTATCGTCAGCTAACCCCAAATTCGGTATCGCGATCATTTTCTCGCTGTCGCGATTGTTTAATGTCCCCTGTTAAGGAGAAAAACGATGAACTTATTAAATTGCCGCGGTCCGCAGCGGTTGAAAAAAAGTGAACAACCATTACTAAATTTTGCGATGGGTGCTGCGCTTGCCGTGCTGGCACAAACGGCATCGGCTGCTTGTACTTATCAAATTGATAACGAATGGAGCAATGGTTTTGTTGCCAGCATTATTATAAAAAATGACACCAACGCCACCGTCAATAATTGGAGTGTGAATTGGCAATACCCTAACAACCGCGTAACCAATAGTTGGAATGCCAATGTAACAGGTAGCAACCCGTACACCGCAACTAACATGAGTTGGAACGGCAGCATTGCAGCGGGGCAATCGGTTTCGTTTGGTTTTCAGGGTACTAAAAACGGCAATACGGCCGAGCGTCCGCAAATTAATGGAACCCTCTGTTCAGCGGCTCCCGTAAGTTCTGTTGCAAGTAGTTCACCGGTAAGTTCTGTGCGTTCAAGTTCGTCAGCTGCCGTTGTGTCTTCATCACGAATGAGTTCATCGGTTGCATTAAGTTCATCGTCGCGCCCCGCTTCATCGCTGGCTGCATCATCTGTTCCGACCGGTGCTCGTAACGCGATTACCGTGCGTGCTCTTGGCACAACAGCGACCGAATCCATCACGCTCAGCGTAGGTGGTACTGAAGTACAGTCCTGGACGCTGAGCACCGTCATGACCAACTACACGGTAGAAACGGCTCTGTTAGGCGACGTGGTTGTGACCTTTGCCAATGATGATGGCGGCAATGCCGATGTGCGTATCGATTATGTCAACGTTAATGGCGTAACCCGTCAAGCAGAAGAGCAGACAGAAAACACTGGCGCTTGGGGTAATAACCGTTGCGGTGGCGGTGCGCCCAGCGAATGGTTGCATTGCGAAGGCTACATCAATTTCGGTAGCGTCACTGGCGAGCCACGTTCAAGCAGTTCGGTCGCGTCGAGCAGATCTTCGGTCTCTAGCAGTTCGTCGACTGGTGCCGGCTCTGCTGGCTGTGGTGCACCGGCTAAATTAACCAATGGCCGTCGTACCATTAGCGTTAACGGTTTGAACCGCGAATACGTGTTGGATATCCCGAGCAACTACAACCAGAACAATCCCTACAAGTTGGTCTTCGGTTGGCACTGGCGTGGTGGTAGTGCGAATGATGTTGTGGGTCAAGGCTACTACGGTATGAAAAGCCTCTCTAACAACACTGCGATTTTCGTGGCGCCTGATCGTGCCGCCGGTACTGACGGTTGGACGAATGAAAACGGCCGCGACATTGCTTTCTTGAAGTCGATGCTAACCCAGCTGAAATCATCCTTGTGTATCGACGAAAGCCGTATCTTCTCTACCGGTTGGAGTTACGGTGGCATGATGTCATTTGCAGTAGGCCGCGAGTTGCCAACTACCTTCCGTGCTATCGCGCCTGTATCCGGTGCCTTCTTGACGCCTCATGTGGATAGCGGCTCAGCGACGGCGGCCTGGATTGCGCACGGCAATAACGACACAGTGGTAAGCCAAAGCTCTGGTGCTCAAGCACGCGATGCTTATCTCAAAGCTAACGGTTGCTCTAACACGACTGTGCCTGTGCAGCCATCGCCTTGCGTGGAGTATCAAAACTGTGCAGTAGGTAAACCTGTTGTCTGGTGTTCGTTCAACGGTGGGCATTCGCAGCCGTCATTCTACAGCTCTGGAGCATGGAACTTCTTTAATCGGTTCTAATTGCAATGGTTTGAATGCAACAATAATAAAAATAGCGCTCTTATTTATTAGTCAGTTTTAACGTTGTTTTGTTTGTTCATCAGGTTTGCCCGGCCAATGCGCCGGGCTTTTTTTTCGATTTTTTTTGAGGGGGTGTGAATGGGTAGGGTGGTAATAGGGTGTAATTTGCGTTGGCACTGGCTTGTAGGATAGTCTTTGATTGGTTGTTTGTTGGGGGTAAATCGGTGGTTGTGGGTTGAGACCGGTCGCGTAGACTGAGTTAACGAATTGCAACAGTTTGAAGGACAGTAATGTGCCCAAAGCGGAAGTTGAGATTTTAAATTTGATTGGCCATATATTTCCGAATTTATTGAGCCGTATATCTACAGATTATCTTTTTCTCAATTTAACCTTTTGATGGATAGGTATATTCTGGTTATTTAAAGTAGCTGGCTTTTTTAAATATATGGCCTAGGTTTTTGAATAAACTGTTATAGAACGGAAGCCCGCACATGACGGCCAAAATAACCACAAGCACAGTTTTTGGGTTGTTGCTGCCTTAGTTATATTTTTTCATCACTGACACGCATTCTATGAATCTCTACCATAGTGGTGCGCTGATAAAAGAAGCTACTCAAGCTGGTGAAGTTGAATTATTCATAGAGTTTCATGGCTGGCAACAATCGTTATTTATTTACATTAAATCGTTTTTTGCGTGTTTCTTAGTGGCTTTCGCTATTTGTTCCGCAAACAATGTAATAGCAAAAAGGCTAAGGGCTAAGGGCTAAGGGCTAAGGGCTAAAAATCTATAACACGTCGCGACAGGCTTGCAAACTTTGTTTGCTGGACGCATTGAAAGTTGCGCATTTGGCGAATTACTGCGCAAAGTTTTTTGCAATGCGCAACTTACAACGCGCCCCCGCTCTCAACGTTAAATCAATTGGAGAATCGTATCATCACTAAACAAGATCAATTTAATTCATACGGCACCCTAGTAACAATTGCTTCATTAATACTAATGGTTATCTATTCGTCTGATGATTATGACCTATGGGATTTACTAATATCGCTTATGGGTATTGGTTTCTCAAGTGGATACCTTTATCAAAAAGTATTTTTCGATCTGGCAAGTAAAGCGCTAGGGTCATTAATACTTTCATGTAGTCTATATATTCTTTATAAATCCATTCTAAGTATTACCGACTTTCCTAGCGTCGAATTGACTTTAATAATATTAGGCACGGCAATAATTTCAATAATTGCCGGTAAGCTACCACATGCTTAACAAGCAAAGGTAGCATCGCCTTACTGCGCTTCGCGCCTCCATTTGACAGTTTGTAGGAGGCGAAATTATCGCAATGCGCTACCTGCAAACTGCAAACTGCAAACTGCAAACACAACGTTAAATTTCCTGTGAGATAAAATGCACGATGAGCGAAAAAAAACAAAATTCGAATAAAGAACAGGTCATCTTTGCGCTAGAAGAGGCCTTTCCTGATGCTGAAGGTATTTTTACAGCGCATTTCAAGAAGTTGAATGATAGTTACGAAAGTGCGCTGATTGTTTTCGATACGAATGTTCTTCTATTGCCTTATTCAATGGGAAACGAAGGTCTCGAACAGCTAAAGGGTTTATATAAGCAGCTTATAGACGATGACAGGTTTTTTATTCCTAAGCGTGTTGCTAGAGAATTTGCTAGAAATAGAAACAAAAAATTGGCTGAAATATACAACTCTGTTCTCCAAAGAAAAATTGGAAAATCAAAAAACAATTTAAACTATCCAATTCTCGAAAGTTTAGATGAAAAGAAAGAACTGGATGCAGCTTTTTCTGAGTTAGAGAATGTAGAGAAGAATTATTATAAAGCGATCGATAAGCTTGCTAGTACAATACGCTCATGGGAATGGAGTGACCCCGTTAGCTCAATATATTCAGAACTATTCAACCCTAATGTATTGATTGAACACGCAAAATCAAAAGATGATTTAGTTAAAGAGCTTGAAAGACGGTTTTTACTACAGATCCCTCCCGGTTACAAGGATTCTAACAAAGATGATGGAGGAGTTGGAGATTTAGCTATTTGGCTAAGCTTACTCGAGTTGGGAGCAAGAAAGAAGAAGGACATTATTTTTGTAACCGAAGATATAAAACCAGATTGGTGGAATCAGTCAAATGGTTCAGAGTTTCTTCCTCGATATGAATTAATTGACGAGTTTAGGAGAGAAACCGCGGGTAGTACGCTTCATATAATACGACTATCTAAGCTCCTAGAGATATTTAAAATGAAACAAGAGCTCATCGAAGAGGCACTTGTTGCGGAAAAAAAGAGAAAAGAAAGGTTTAATAAATTATTTCAAGCTATGCGCGAGCGAAAGAAGAGGGAAGCGCTAAGATTTAACTCTCTTGAAAAAGAGGAAAAAATTGCAGAAATGAAGGCTTGGTTCTTTTCCAATTATGAAGATCCCGCTCAGAGTTGCCCGTATGAAACGCGAGAAGGTGGATACCAGTATATATGGGGCGGGCCATATGATGCGAGAGAGGAAATAGAAGGTGAGTTTTCTGGCGTTGTTTCAGATGAAATTATTAATGAAGTTGTAGATGACTTAGAAACAATATGCTGGGAATGGTCTGGTGTGCCTGATGAGCACCCGGAGGATGAGCATTAAAATTTAACAAGTCAAAGCGCTCGGATGTAGCTAGCGCTTCTTCGGATTCTTAATCGTTAAGCAATCAGTTGGATTAATACCTGGAAGCACAAGAATGGACAATGCCCGAAAGATACTGCGGCAGCTATTTCGAGAAATGGCATGGCCGTTATGCGATGTGATTGGCCTGAAACCATTTCAAATGTATCCAGATCGACTTAGTTGTACCCAAAGCGGAAGTTGAGTAACAAATTTTAAGATACTTAATAGGAATTTTCTAATGGGGCCCAAATCTATATTGGCTAACATAATCTGTATTAATCTAATGCAGGGAAGTATATGACTATTCTCAGATTCAAAAAAATAAAGAACCACCGTATATTCCGTGACTTTAGTTGGCCTAGTGGAGACATGTTGCCGAATTTTGCCAAACATAACGTTATATATGGCTGGAACGGGGTGGGTAAGACCACTCTCTCTAATATTTTTAGACTAATTGAACGTAGGCAAGCAATTACAGAAGGCGAGATAAGCCTGTTGCTTGAGGGGGATATTACTCTCCAAGGCGAAAATTTTGGAAGCGATACTCTTCCACCAGTTAGAGTGTTCAATAGGGATTTCATAAGTCGTAGTGTTTTTGAGCAACCGAATGAACAATTACCTCCTGTCTATTATCTCGGTGAAGATAGTGCAGATGCACAGCGTCAGATTGAGGAGCTAAAAACACAGTTAAATGCAGTTAATACCCAGATTTCAGAAAACACTCGTGATTTAACTAACGAAAACTCTGCAATTGAAAAATTCCGCACTGATAAAGCCAGAGTAATTAAGACATTGCTTACCGCTCCCGGTAGTGCCTATAACAATTACAATGCAGGTAGCTTTAGAGCTCGAGCTGATGAGTTGTTGGTTGGTGCTTTAGTAGCGCCATTGAGTGATGATGCTCGCAATGAAAATATAGAGAAAATTAGATCATCTGCAATGGATTTAATTGATCGGCCAACTCAAAATTATCCTGATTTTAAACAACTAACTACATGTGTAAATGAAATAATTGGTCGCTCGATCGTTTCAACTGTTATTCAAGAGCTGCAAGAAAAGCCCGCAGTAGCCAAATGGGTTAGTGATGGTTTGGTATTACATAAAGGTAATCCAAATTCGCAAATCTGCCACTTCTGTAAACAAACGTTGCCACTTAGTCGTATTAATCAACTTGATGGGCATTTCAACGATGCCTATTCTAATTTTCTACAAGAGTTAGATCTGCTTATTGCGCAGGTAGATGGCTACATTGATGTGGTTTCCAAAACTACGTTGCCAGCAGAGGGTTTGCTTTATACAAATCTTCGCCAGAATTATATTGAGCAAGTGAATATTTTCACCTCTAAGTCCTCGCAAGTATCTGTGTACTTATCGTCATTAAAAAGTGCCTTGATTGCTAAAAGAGGTCAGCCTTTCAAAGTTTTGAAGTTAGAGACGTACTTTACTTCATTGCCGGCTGATTTAACTTGGGCTACCCTTGCAATAAGCCTTATGCAGGTCTTTTTGTCTGTAGCAACAGAAGCGTTTGTTGCAACCGGCAAGGCGGCATTTGATACAGCTTGTTCCATAATCGATCAACACAATAATTTCACATCGAGCTTTCAAAGTCAGCAAACGGAAGCAAGGCGCGCATTAGAAGTCAATGAGGTTGCTATTGTTCTGAGCGAATATAGGGCAATGCTAAATTCTATTTCCAACCTTCAAGAAAGCAAAGATTCAGCAATGCTAACTCAGCGTGAGTTAGCTGTGAGCGTCACTGATCTTGAACGCTCTATTCGGCAACATCAGCCCGCAGCGGAAGAGCTCACTAGAGACATGACTGCTTATCTTGGCCGCAACGAGCTTGAATTTGTGCCGCATGAAACTGGATATGAAATAAAAAGACGTGGTGAGCCTGCTTTGCATTTAAGTGAGGGGGAGCGTACCGCAGTAGCATTTATCTACTTCCTTAAAACACTGCAAGACACCAGTTTTGATTTGGCAAATGGCATTGTAGTCATTGATGACCCAGTTTCGAGCTTGGACTCCAATTCACTATATAGCGCCTTTGGATTTATGAAGGAACGCATCAAAGATGCAGGCCAAATTTTTATATTTACTCACAATTTTACTTTTTTCAGGCAAATAAAAAATTGGTTTGGATATATCGGGAAAAGTCGCCCCAACAAAGTTAGATTCTACATGCTAAAAAGCCATTTTCAAAATGGTGAGCGTTCGGCGTATTTGACAATGATTGATGAGCTGCTTAAGAAATATGAGTCTGAATATCACCATTTATTTAGTGTTGTTATTCAAGGTGCGACTCAATCGGATGCTCTTCCCATGGAGACATATTACCCATTGCCAAATGTCGTTCGCAGATTGCTTGAGGCATTTCTAGCATTTAAAGAGCCAGGAAAAACAGGGGAGTTATCGCAGCAACTACGGGATATAAACTTCGACATATCTAAAAAAGAAAGAATAGTGCGTTTTACGAACACATATTCACATCATGGTTTGATGCCTGAGCCAGCGCACGATATGTCTGTACTGGCTGAAGCCCCTTTCGTGGCTCAGGATGTTTTATTGCTTATTGAGCAAATGGATAGAAGTCACTTTGATAGCATGTGTTCGTTATGTAGTCTAAATGGTAGTTAGGTTAGGCTGCCATGCACATCCTCATTGAGTATCAACTTCCGGTATTGGCCGAAATAGTCGATGTGCCAAAAGCGGATACTGGACTTTTTCGCTGAAAGCCGATTTGCACTAAATTAATATCGAACAATAACTTTAAGGATTTATAAGTGTGAGATTTTCAAATTTTTTCAATTTGCATACTTTTTCATTGATAATTTTTACCTCTATCCCATCAGTTGCTATCAGTCACGATTACACTCCTGTTGAAAAAGAAATTAAGTTCATCGAGAAAAATCTATCCGCTCATATTGGTGTTGCTGTGCTGAATACCAAAACGGGGGGTCATTGGCATTATAAGGGTAATGAGCGAGTTCCGCTGGCGAGTACTTTTAAAACTATCGCCTGCGCTAAATTGCTTCATGACGCTGAAAGTGATAAGGCACTATTGGGCCGCACTGTATTGGTCAAGAGTGACGAGCTAGTAGCTTATTCGCCAATCACAGAAAAATATGTAGGCCAAGAAATAACACTTAAAGATGCATGTGCAGCGACAATGCAAACGAGTGATAATACTGCCGCTAATATAATTATAAACGCAGTGGCTGGAACACAAGGTATAACAGACTTCATTCGAAGCATTGGAGATGATGTCACACGGTTGGATCGTTTTGAACCAGAACTAAATGAAGCACTACTTAATGATATTAGAGATACAACAACGCCAAACGCTATTACAAAAACGATAAATACACTTTTATTTGGTCCGGTTCTTTCTAAACCAAGCCAGCTACAACTCAAAGAATGGATGATAAACAATCAAGTTACAGGTAACTTACTGCGTTCAGTATTGCCTGAAGACTGGAAAATTGCTGATCGTTCAGGGGCTGGAGGATTTGGAACAAGAAGTATTACAGCTGTTGTTTGGGGAGAAGCTCAACCCCCTTTAATCATAAGTATATATATTGCGCAAACAGAAGCATCTTTTTCTGAACGCAATGAGGCTCTGGTAAGGATAGGGCAATCTATTTTTAATTCTTATTCAAAGAAGTAGTCTTAAGGCTAACAAGCGACTGTGCCAATAACTCCTTTAATTGACACTTAAAATCACACTCCAAAGACCGCTATTGAGCTGCGAACAAGGTCCGCTTTTGGCCGTTAACTGACTTTAAATAGCATCGTTTATACGCTCTACGGGTGCCTTCTAAATTATCGACGATTTACACCAGAGCAAACCTGCGAGTTAAGAACGACAGCTCATGAAATGTGTTAGGAAATTATGAAACTCACCATTTTCGTTTTATTACTGTTTAGTACTTTTAGTTGGGCTTCTGAATATTCCGAAGATCAGCTTGCCGACCTAAAAAGTAGCTGGCTTTTAAATGAACCAAAATCCTATAGCTATACACTGCGACATGGTGGTGTTTTCGGCTACACGATTGAAAAAATAACTGTTCGTAAAGGCACTTGCACTGCGCGCGCTCAAAGTGTATATGGCAAAAAAAGGCAGCCTTGGAAAAAAAAGCAAATGTGAAGGGCATAGAATTCACGAACTAATTTCATCCGTACAAAAGCAAGAGCGTGACGGCGTGTTCCAATCTGAAATCAGATTAAACTCTGAATATAAATTCATATCCTACTATTCAGTAGAGCCTAAAACTGAATTTACTGATCAAGATTGGTATTTTGAGGTTTTGAATTTTAAGGCTAAATAAAGCCTAACAATTACTGCAACTCGCGCGCGGATACTTTCAATCTGCAACCGGAAACAATGTCATGTTGCGGTTCGTTCCTCACCAGCAACCTACACGTGGTAAATAAACCCAATATTCTGAAAATGAAAAAATGGAAGTTATCGTAATTGTTGGCATTCTGATTTTTATCGGCTCATGCGTTGCCTTTTTGCATCACTACCGTATGCGTTCCATTGCGCTAAGCCGCAGTGACTCCGATATTTGCCGTTACGCACGATCATTTGATTATCGCAATGTTGATACCAAAATCATGCGCGAGGTATACAACCATGTTCAGGAGTGGGCGGGTAAGTACGAAGGTATTCCTTTTCCTGTTGAGGCTGATGATTGTTTTGATGAAATTTATAAAATGGACGCCGATGATCTGGAGTATATGTATGCAGACATCGCGCAGAAATTAGGGATCAGCACCGAAAGCCCGGAAGCGAACCCCTATTGGAATAAAGTGACTACCGTAAAAAATTTAGTGTTGTTTTTGCATAATCAGCCAAAAGTAAAAGATAGTCGGGTTGCGTAGGCTTTTGTATGATTTGGTTTGCGATAAACATTTATCCTGTTGATCGCGAGTAGCGCGACCCGTCATTGCTCCGGGCCGCGTTGCTCATTTTCTTACATTTTTTTAATCGATGTTTTTAACCACTCCAGCGCGCCTTGTTGTTGCCAAAGTTCCAGAGTGTCATCGCGATAAAACCAGGCTTCTGGTTTTCCACCAATTTTAATTCCATATTTATCGGCAGGAGGCTGCTTGGGGGATTTGGCGAGGAGCATTTTAATCGCTACATCAAAACGTGAGGCGATAGTTTTCAAGCGTGCGAGTGCTTCTGTATGTTGGTTGTTCAAGTAAAGCGCCAGAACATGGTTGAGCGGTACTGCGCACAATCCATCGTCTTCATAGTGGCTTGCAAGCAGGATTGCTTGTTCCAATTGGTTGTTTGCTATGTATGCCGTTGTTAATTGCGTGCGAAACCCGTGGTTATCGTTAGGGTTTAGTTGTATTAGGCGTTCCGCATGATGGATGAAGTTTTGCGTTAAGCCCTCGGACAATCCCAGCAGTGAGACTTTGTGCGCTAGCAGGCGCAATGCGGGTCTGTTTTCCATGAATAGCCATGGTAGCTTGGTGGTGGATGGGTGGGCGGCTAGCTGTGCATCCAATAGGTCTGCGGCTCGGTCTAATAATACCGAGAAAAAGTCGAACCAATGTTCCTGCATTCCTCCTGCGTTAAGAATCGTATCTGCTCCCATCGCCAGGTCATCCAATACGTCAAAGCTATTCCACAGCAGGGGGTTAGTTTGCAGTAACGGTAGCCAGCCTTCTGCACGACGCCAGAAATCAATGTCGTCATTGCTGAATGTTGTTAATTCCGGTTTGTTGGATTGTGCTGTTGCCGCCCATTGTCGCTCCAGTGTTGCTAATGTCTTTTCGGGTTGCAGCATGGCTTCGTCGGCATGAATGTCTAATTGGTAATGCGCTGCAATGGCGGGTGCGGAATCTAATAAACGATTCAATTCCACCAACGCTGGCGGTTGGTTTTCATTGGTTGATGCAGCTGCGCTCAGGGCTGCGCGCGGGTCTTGTGTGCACTGCGCGAGTAAATCCAAAAAGCCGGGGCCTACATCGCCACTGCGTTTGAATCTCGCTAACCAAAATACTGCGCGTGCTTTGGCTTGATCAACGTTGCCTTCAGCAACCAAAAGCGTTAGCTCCAGTAGCGCCAGTGACGGCGCATTAGGGTCGAGTTTTTGTGCGACGAAATAACTTTTCCATGCAGACGAAATATCGCCGGCATCTATTTCTATTGTCGCTTTGCGCTGCCAGGCATCCGCGCGCAGTTGCTTATCCTCTGCTTCACAAGCGCGTTGCAGCAGACGTTTACGTTTGAGCGGTTTATCTTCCTCCAGATACACATCCATCAGAATATCGAACAGCCAGCGGTGACGCTTGTTGAGTGTCACAGCGGGTTTAAACCAGGGTTCCAGTAATGCCAGAACGCGATCCATTTTACCTTCTTCCCGCCACTGTTCCGCCACATCCGCCAGTGCCTCACTATTGACCTTGCTTGATGGAAGGGTCGCGAGCATATTCTTGGGCGCGCATTCCAGTGTGTAATACAACATGTTGAAATCGGCGAGTGGGGAATTATGCATTTCCAACTGGCTACAACACTGTTTGTATTTTTTGCCTGAGCCGCAGGGGCAGGGCTGGTTGCGCTCGGGTTTTGGTAGCGGATGTACAGCAAAATCGTGCTCAGGCGTGGGCGTGTGGTTATAAATTTGTACTCCGAGCGCGCGAAAAAACAGTGCGGCGGGGCCTGTGGCTGGGGCCACCTGCTCCGCTAATCCAGGGGCGAGCGAGGCACCATGCGTTGCGATCCAGTTGAGAAAATTAATCGGATCTGCCGAGCGATAGAGGATTCCTGCACTGATGCGCAGCAGCATTTCAAAATCGTCTGCATCGTCTTCCGAATCATCGGGTAATAGGTAATCAGTCATCGTGGTTATCTTCTTAATGGTGATGCCTGAATAATACCATCGTGTAATCCCAAAAAAGAAATCATCGTAGTCGTTGGCTTGTTAATGGTTATCTGGCCATAATAATTTTTCTCCCCTCCCGAGAAAGATCCAGTTAACATTACCAAATCAGGAAATTAGGATGATATCAATATGGCAACTCTTTCAACTCCCGGCGTTTACGTTGATGAACTTAACGGTTTTCCTAATTCTGTTGTCCCTGTAGCTACCGCTGTTCCTGCGTTTATTGGCTATACACCGAAAGCAGAATATCAGGGCAAGTCTTACTACAATAAACCGCAAAAAATAAATTCGTTTGCGGAATTCCAGGCAATTTTTATGCTGGATAATCCCGCACCTCCAGCGGATGCGGCCAAACAATATAATCCTGAATATTATCTGGTTGCTCAACAAGCTAAGCCAACCAGAGGGGATTACATGATGTTGGCCGGCACTTATTATTCTATTCTGCCGGACCCTAGTACTATTTATTATTTGTACAACAGTGTGCGTTTGTTTTATCAAAACGGAGGCGGTGCGGCGTATATAGTTTCGGTGGGTGGTTATGGCCCTGCCAATAAAAAACCATTGGCTGATCCTGCTGCGCAGGTGGTTAATCCCAACGTTAGATTAACTGACTTACAAACGGGTTTGGCACTTCTGCAAAATGAGCCCGAGCCGACAATGTATATTTGCCCGGAGGCAACGTTATTATCGATTGCTGACAATGGCACCTTGATGCAAAGCATGTTGTTACAAGCGCAAGCTATGCAAACCGCAGTGTGCATATTTGATGTGATTGGCGGAGCTTGTCCTGACCCTATTTTGTATACCAATGACATTCAAGCATTTCGGAACAACACGGGTAATTCCGGCTTGAATTATGGTGTGAGTTATTATCCGTTTATTTGCACAACTGTTATGCAGCCAAGCGATATTGACTTTACCAATTTATTTGGCGGGGATACCAAACAGCTTGAACCCTTGTTGAATCCACCGAGTGCCCCTAACCCGGTTGCTGCGCAAATTCTGGCAATGATTCAGGCTCCGCCACCTAATCCAATGTCCAATAGCCAGCTACAGGCCGCCTTGCTTACCTCCAGCCAACCTTACCGCCAAATTATTGATCAGGTGTTGAGTATCGCCAACATTTTACCTTGCAGCGGCGCAATGGCTGGTGTTTATACCCTTAACGATAATATGAGTGGTGTATGGAATGCACCGGCTAACACGGGCATTGTGGGCGCGGTAGCATTGCCGATTCGTTTATCCGATTCTCAGCAAGCAAATTTGAATGTTGATGCTGTTTCGGGCAAATCAATCAATGCGATTCGTTTTTTTAATGGCCAGGGAATTTTAGTTTGGGGGGCAAGAACACTCGATGGCAACAGTCAGGATTGGCGTTATATTTCTGTGCGCAGAACTATGACGTTTATTGAGCAATCGGTAAAGTTGGCCGCGCGCGCTTATGTGTTTGAACCCAATGATGCCAATACCTGGAGCGCAGTAAAAAGCATGATTGCCAGCTTTTTGACTGACGTGTGGCAAGAAGGTGGCTTACAAGGTGCTTCTGCTGCCGATGCGTTTCAAGTTGATGTTGGTTTGGGTTCAACTATGACGGCAGATGATCTGTTAAATGGTTTTATGCGTGTGTCGGTAAAGGTGGCGGTCGTTCATCCTGCAGAATTTATTGTGTTTACTTTTGAACAACAACAAGCTAAATCGGGTTAGTAAATATGTCTGGTAAAAATTTTTACCAGACATATAAATAATTTCCCGCTTTTGCATTGACTAGTCGACAGTACAAGTACCATTACCCCTAGGGGGCTATCCTTCGTTATTAGAAAGGTCAGAAAAATGATTGCAGCTGGGTACATGGTGAAGTTTATTGACGGTGCTTTCATTTGGCATAATGGCGTCAAGTTGGATGAGCTGTATTGTGTTGGCTCGCATTCTGTGCCCGATTTTGCAGACTGGCTCCCATACGATAAACACAATGGCTACTATTTCTTTAACTCTTATCGAGAAATTATGTCTTTAGCTAAAGATCTATCTATTGATCCAAGTAGAGGCAAGTTGTTTTTCTACCAGGTTTACGAAATGGAGTTCGATATACACACCAAGAGCTGGGCATCTTTTTCTGCTGAAGCCAAATACAAAACATTGGTTGAAAAACCTGAAAATACAACCATTCAAGGCTATGACATAGTCGCATATAGCTGTGGAACGACGGCGGAATGCTCGATTCTATTTTGTAATGGCCTAGCTGACACTGTTGGCATAAATAAACATCTGCTTTTTCATTCGTTTAAAGGTGCTAAAGAATTTCTGGAGGCCTGTAATCCATTGGAAATTCTTGATGGGCCACACAGAATTGTTGAAGTTCATAGTGTCGAAGGTTTCTAACCCGCAACTTCGATAAAAATCCAATCCCAGCAACGCAAATGTAGTTTGCTTGTCGCTCGCAAAAATCCGTACTCCGACCGTAAGTGCAACTTTCTTGTGCTTACCCAGGGCGATAAACTTCTCGTAACACTTCTTCATACCCGGTTTCATTGGCATTCCTGCGCCTTTGGCTCCCTTTTTATTCACGCCTTGGGTGATCCCAATTCGGCTGGAATTCGAATTGTCTTTTGATGGCTACCTAATTGCGTTGACAGTAGATGATCCGGTGGGAGTGAGATGCAAAGTTCGTTAATACGGGGGCGTGCAAAGGCGGCGTTACAATTGAGTTTTATTGCTGATGCCTTGGCGATGCCTGTGCATTGGTTTTATAACCCGTTGGATATTTACCGGGCGTTTCCCGATGGTGTTGAAGGGTTTGCCGCGGCGCCGGCTTTCCATCCGTCGTCGATTATGAGTTTGCACTCAACCAACGCGGGTGGCCGTGGCAAGCAAGCCACTAGCAGTGAGCCGCAAGTGGTGGGCGATGTTATTTTGAAAGGCAAACGCCAGTACTGGGGCATTGCGAACCAGCACTATCACCGGGGGATGCGCGCCGGGGAAAATACCTTGAACCTGCATTGCATGCGCGTGGTATTGCGTTGTCTTAATCAACACGGCGGTCGTTATGAACGCGTCAGTTTCCTGCGCGATTACATTGCGTTTATGACTGCTGATGAACCACAGCATCCGGATACCTACGCTGAATCCTTTCATCGCGGCTTCTTTGCCAATCTGGTGAATGGCAAGCCTGCGCACAAATGCGGCGCGGCGACTCACGACACCGCATCCATTGGTGGTCTAGTCATGATTGCTCCCATCGCCATCGCAGAATTGTTGTATGAGCGCTCACTAAAACGTGTGCAAGATGTGTGTCGCACCCATTTATTTCTCACCCATCCCGATGAGCAACTCGCCGCTATATGCGATGTGTATGTTGCGCTAATTGATGCTTTGCTGTTTCGCGAGTTTTCATCAACAGCAAATATTCAGGATGCACGTTTGATGATTGCGGCTGTCGCAAAGAAAACTGCCGGCGTGGAATTGGCGCAGATTGTGCAAAAGCATGAATGGGATAATCAGGTAATTGGCAAGCTGTTTTCACGCGCGTGTTATATCGAAGATTCGTGGCCCAGCGTGTTATATCTCGCATGGAAATACCTTGAGGACCCGCATCGTGCCCTGATCGCGAATACCAATCTGGGCGGGGATAATTGTCATCGTGGCGCTGTCTTAGGAGTGCTCTTGGGATTGGCGACTGCCCAGGGATTGGATGATTGGTTCGATCAATTGGTTGAAGCAAATTCACTACGCGGAGAAATTTATTTTGAAACCCATTAACGAATTCGATGTAGTGGTGATTGGTGCTGGTATGGCAGGCATAACGGCGGCAGCGCGCTTGCAGGCCTTGGGGCGCAAAGTCTGTGTACTTGAAAAATCCTACAACCCCGGCGGGCGTATGGCTACGCGAGACAAACCGGAAGGTTGTTGGGATCACGGCGCACAATATTTTACCGCGCGTTCGCCCGAATTTCGCGCGCAGGTTCAGCGCTGGGTAGAGCAGGGGTCGGTCGCGCATTGGAAATCGCCTATCGCCGTGTGGGATGGAGAGCAGCTTAGTGCGAGCCGCTCGCGCGAGCGTTTTGTGGGAATGCCGCGCATGAAAGCGCCGCTGCTTGATATGGCGAATCACCTGCAGATTGTTTACAACGCACTGGTGACGCGCGCATTTCGGCAGGGCGATGAGTGGATTATTGAGGCTGCTGGATCGGTCTGGTGCGCGCATCAGCTAATTATTGCGCTGCCCGCTCCACAAGCGCGCGCATTGTTACCCTTGGGTACTGAAGCATATTCAGTGGCCGCAAGTGTAGTGATGGAGCCTTGCCTCGCACTCATGGTTCGGACAGAGCAGGCGCTGGGTCTGCCGTTTGCGGCAGCGTTTGTAAATGATGGTTTGCTCAGCTGGGTTGCGCACAATAATCGTAAGCCGGGTCGTGTATCCGGCAATCATTTCTTACTTCATGCCAATCCCATTTGGTCAGCAGATAATATTGATGCTACGCCAGCAAGAATTGAAACAGCGATGCTGCAAGAATTTAACCGGCTATTAACTCATTGGTTGCCGGGTGAAAAAATTCCACGCGTTGATGCTAAATATTTCCATCGCTGGCGTTATGCGCGTGCATTGGTACAGCCTTCGATTAACAAGGCTGCGTGGCCCGAGCTGGGGCTGGCGCTCGCGGGTGATTGGTTGGGCGATGGCCGTGTTGAGGCCGCTTATTGCTCCGGTTTGGCGGCGGCCAATGCGTTGGAAAAAACGTTGTTGTTGTAACTGAAATCCAGGCACTGAAATGAAAAAAATTCCCACCGCTGTGCAGTGGGAATTTTTTTGGCTAGCTCTACATAAAAACCCTTGCCGGCTTCCCTTAACCTTAGAAACCTTTGTGCTTGGTTACCCAGGGCGAGCGGCACAAACGGCAGTTGGTGCCGATGAACATGCCCTTGCCGGAATTGGTTAAATCATCCTTGAGCATCCAATTTAACCAGCCCACGGCGACTATCCCGAACTCACCACCATTATCCTGAAAGTAAGCATCGCCATGACCCTGCGGGTAGTTGGCGTGATAGACAGGAACATTATTCACTTCACTGTATTCCTGTAAGCCGGGGTTGTACGCAACATCGCGCGAGTCGCCGTTGAAGATGGCAATTGGGGAATGGAAACGTGGGTAATAATTAAATCGGTCGCCATAGATTCCCAGGCCGCTGTTCAGCGCGACTGCGGTGTCCACGCGCGGATCTACCGCCGCAAAGTGCGCCATGCCTCCGCCGCACGACCAACCCATAGTCGCAATTTTTTCGACATTCAGTTTTCCGTAAAATTGGCTGCATTTGCGACCATTTTCTTTAACCGCCCAATCAATGGCTTTTACCAATTCCGTTTCGTGTTGATCGTTGGAGCCGGAACCAAATGGGCCGCCGTTAGCAATAACGAGATAGCCGTTAGACGCAATTTGCAAGAGGAAATCCGCTTGCTCGGTGCCCACATTTGAACAGGCACCATTGCCCCACACAACGATTGGAACATTATTCGCGCGGCTTAAATCCGGGCGATAAATAGTGTGGTTGGGCAGTGTTTGTGTCGCATGTTCGATGGCATAACCAAAGGCGCCAGACGGCGGATTCTTTTGTTCCTGGCGTGTGACCGCGCGGTTGTAATCAATGGCGCTGGGTGTTTGGCGATCTGCTGCGCTGCATTCGGGTTCTTCGGTGCCGGTGAATACGCCACCGTTGCTGGAATAAATGGCAAATCCACTGAGTGTGCCGTTATCAATTTTTGTGGTGAGGCTGATAGTGAGTTTGCCATCGTTCACAGCAATATTATTTACGCGTTGGTCGTAAGCGGTATTGCGTCCCACCAAGCTGTACAAATCGAAATCGGACAGAATTTGCTGGCCTTCAACGCTAAGATCAAATGAGCGCGCACCGGCGGCGTTGTGATAGAGCTCGGCAAAATGCAATACCAGACTGTAGGTTGCATTACTGACCGGAATTTCATAACTGTAAGTGCCGTAGCGTTCGGATTGATAGATTGCATCCTGGGTAGTACCAGCGATGTCTGTGGTAACTGTTTGAGTTGTACCGCCCGACGCAAAACGATCCCCCTGATAAATAATTCCATTTAACGTCGCTGCAGAAGAATTGCCTGCATTCACGGCATACACTAACTTTTCCGTTGCGCTTGAGCTGCTGGACATTCTTGAGCTGGACATACTTGAACTGGACGAGCGCAAAGAGCTGGATGAACTGGTGGTAGGTGATGAACTTATTGCACTGGACGATGGGCGCGAGCTGCTCAGGCTGCTGGACAAACTGCGCTGGACACTGCTTGCAGTGCAGACGAGTCCGCCTTGATTTGTTGGTTGACTCATGCAGGTGCTATTGCTGATACAACTTCTGTTATTTTCCCATCCCCAGCCGCTTTGGGTGGTTACACAGCTTGGATAGAGGGTACCGTACCAGTTGCACTGGCACTGGCACTGGCCGCCACCGCTGGAGTTGGATGCGCTGCTGGTAGGCCGGCTGCTGGAAGTCATTGCACTGGTGCGCACACTGCTTGAGGCTAATGCGCTGCTGGTTGTGCCGATACTACTGGTTGTGCCACCACAATTGCCGCTGAAGCAATCGGTCGTTGAACCAAAGCCAATGACACCATTGCAATGCATTAATTCGCTGTTGCCACCGCCACCGCAAGAACCATTGGTATAAAACGCGGTGTTGTAGGTCATATCTTCGGCTTGCCGTGTTTCACCGTTCACCTGGATGTAATCGACCTGTACATCGAGATTGCCTGAATCGTTGTCGTATTCAACATTGATATCGCCAGAAGCGTTGCCGGTGTAAATGTAGTTTTGATAACTGGTTGTCAGCGTCCAACTTCCGACATTTACGCCACCCACTTTCAAAAAAATATGTTCAGAACCCGTGACGCCGCGCGCACGTACTGTAATGGCGCCCGAGCCGACACTCGTCGCACTGCTGCGCGCACTGGACGTTGTATTGGCCGCGCTGCTGTTGATTCCGCCAGCGCTGACAGTGATATCTGAACTGCCGGTGCTTTGATAACCTTCAGTGGCCACAATTTGGTAATCGTGATTGCCGAGCGGTAAACCTTTGCTGGCCCAAAAATTGGCATGATTGGCGAAGGTAATGGTTCCGGAAATATTTCCGAATCCTTTTTTGGGATTGCGCACACTGAAATATTGATAAAAAGTTTGGTTGCCATCAATTGACGGTTGATTGACGCGTTGACAGCGGCGCACGTTATAGGTTGCGCCATCACTTTGAAAACTGCCGTAGTCAGTACCGCCAGAACAGCCTGCTGGATTGTAGGAGCCATAGCTTTCAATAACGTAATACTCGATGAGCGGGCTTCGTGTCCAACCATAAAGTGCCAGATAGGTATTTTGGCTATTGCTGCCACCGTAATTGCCGCTATAGCTAATAACCCGTGAGCTGTTGCCTGGTTGCCATCCCTTACCACCGACCCAATTGTTGGTGCTGTTGTTCCATTGCGAGGAGTAGCGCCCGGCACCGTATAAGGTCATGGTTGCACTGCCGGAGTCTTTCCAGAATGAATAAAAAAAACCGTTATTGGTACCCGTTGAATTGCTGCTAAGTGTTTGCGCGTTGGTTGTCGTGGCGCAGATAGCGACTAGCCCGAATACTGCGGCACTAACCAATTTTTTTACACGAATAAATTTCATAGCGATTGACCTCCATAAACATGAAGCACATTAAATTTCAGGTTGATAGTCATAATTAATCTCGATAGAGCCTCCGTTCGATATTGGGAGTAAGAGAGGGGATTAAGTCATCCTGATGTTTAGGTGCAGGCGTGATACGCGGGGCGTGGTCCGCCGAGTCTGTTTTTAGTTGCAGAGATGTTATTCAAGTGAGGTTATTTTAAATATTGTATGTTTATATGGATATTAAGGTTTTTCCGAATTGTACGAATTCGCAAACTGGTTCTAGTAAGTGGTAATCCAATCGTTGGTTTTATGCGGTAGTTCAAATTTTTAGCGATCAGTTAAGCGCATTGTTTTTTGTATGGAAAACTTTCATCAAAAGTGGAAATTTTCCGCATTGTTTTTCTATCAAATATAAAAAAATATTTTCCAATGCGAATCCAGGCGCGTAAACACGCACATAGAAATATCCTGGTAAACAAGGGTTGCAGCTATTGGGGGGAGAGTTGGAAAAATAAACTGGCTTAATTCGGAGGGCGGTGTGGCGCAACGCGAAGAGTTGCAGCCTGAACGACAGTCAGGCTGCAACGATGGATGCAATTAGCGTTTCAAAAATCCATTCACATCCAACCAGTGCATATAGGCATCAAACCATTTGTTGCTGGTGCGATCCGGATTGCCCAAACCAAAACCGTGACCGCCGTTTTGATACAAGTGCAACTCCACTGGCACTTTTGCTTCGTACCAGGATTTCACCAAACCTATGTCGCCGTGAAAGAGGAAATCGTCAATCGCGATAGCGACAAACATCGGCGGAGCTTCTTTAGGTACTTCTACCGCATTCATGCCACCGTAAATGGGCGAGATAAATGCCAGCTTCACTTTTTTGGAGCGCAAGGTGGTGGCCATAGTGAGACCAGCACCAGCGGAAAAACCCATCATGCCCAATTTTTTTAAATCGACATTCCATTCTTTAGCGCGGCTACTAATCAGCGCGTAAGCCGCTTCAACATCTTCCAGTTGATCCTCCAAATTTCCGCCCGGCATCTTGGGCGCTGAACTTTTATCGCCAGAATTTTTCGCCGCGTCGGCAAAGCGCTGGGTCATTTGCTTTTCGAAATCCTCCAGCGAGTCGGCGGTGGGTTGCAAACGATATTTCAATACGAAAGCGTTGATGCCACGCGCAGCGAGAGCTTGAGCAACTTCCCAGCCTTCATTACCCATCGACAACCACATGAAACCTCCACCGGGCGCAACTATCACGCTGGTGCCGTTGGCTTTTTTCGGGTCCGCCAGGAAGGGCGTCAGGGTCGCCTTGGAAATATTTCTAGCCATAGGGTCGCCCCACTGCCGAAACCAGCTTTCTTGCGCCGGCTGATTTTCAACTCCACCGGTATTCAGTGGAATTGCACCTGGCTCTGGCGGTGCATCGATGGGATACATTTTTCCATCCTGCGCAAGGGCTGCGGAACTTGCTAGCCAGATTAGTGCGGGAATAAAAGATTTGAAAAACCGAAACGATTGCCACTGCATAGGCTGTGCTCCTGAAAATAATGTTTAGGCGACGCCATGCGCATCCTTAGATCCGCTGGCCGCCTGGGCTGATATCAATGTGTATACATAACTCCAATCAGTTGTAGGTGTAGTGCTGTGGATAGTTATGCAAAAAAACGGGAGTGTTGGCCTTTATTGTTATGGTGCCCAAACTCTTGCAGGGCGGGATAATGGCACGCAGTACCAAACCCATAAGACATTAAGATTATAATATAAAAACTGGTGCGTGGAAGGGATAACGTCAATGATCTGTGTAAAGTCTGTTTAAGTAATGTTGAAACGACTGACAAATCCTTTTAAGCAGTTCTCATTATTCTCCTGCTGCGTGCTGTGTCCCATTATCCCCGCGAAAACGTGACCAGTTATTCCCGCCTTAAAACAAAAGTGGGACAAAATTTCGATTAAAACTTTTGTAAATTTCTGCGGTGTTACCACGCAAGTTTTAATTCCTTCCAATTTCCACAATAAACATAAGGAGAGTTACATGTTTACTAAACAATCTATCTTGCTAATGACTTTCGCCTTCTGCGTCAGCGTCCTGGGTTCATTGAACGCTGCTGCCAAACCCTATAAGGGGGCGGAGATTTACAGTGCAGAATCCACCAAATATGGCCGCTATGTTATGCGCATGCGCATGGCCAAGGGCAGCGGCGTGCTCTCAACATTTTTTACCTACAAGAATGGCTCTGAAGTTGCGGGTACCGTGTGGGAAGAAATTGATATTGAAGTGCTGGGGAAAAATGAAGCCTATCAAATGCAAAGCAATATTATCGCCGGCGCCCCGCGTCAGACGACTGAGGGGTTGCATACCGCTTCGCAATCGCTTGCGGATGATTACCATACCTATGCGCTGGAATGGACTCCGGAATATGTGACCTGGTTTATTGATGGTCAACAAGTAAGAAAAATAACTGGCGGGAATCTGGTTGCCACTTTGATGAATCCTCAAAGCATGCGCTTTAACATTTGGGCATCAACCAGCGAGTCCTGGGTAGGCGCTTTTAATTCGTCGATTTTGCCGGTATATCAATTTGTTAATTACATGGAGTATTACGCCTACAACACTGCATCAAAAACCTTCACGTTTTCGTGGCGCGATGATTTTAATAGCTTTGATGCTAATCGTTGGAGTAAAGCGGATTGGACTTTTGATGGAAACTATGTGGACTTCGATCCAGCCAATGTGGTTGTGCAAAATGGCACGCTGGTGTTAGCCCTTACCACTGAGAGCAACAAGGGCTTTAACGGAAGCGTTCCTGTCGATGGTGCCGCGAGCAGCCGTGCAAGCAGTAGTGCCATGCCGAGTAGCCGCTCAAGCAGCAGTATGGCAACCACTAGCAGTGCAACTACCAGCAGTGCAACCACGAGTGTAAGTAGCATCGCCCGTTCTTCCACAGCATCTAGCAATTCCAATACCGGTACAGGACAGTGTAATTGGTATGGAACACTTTACCCTCTGTGTATTAATACCAGCAGTGGTTGGGGTTATGAAAATAACCGCAGTTGTATTTCACGCAACACCTGTGCGGCACAACCTGCACCCTTCGGTATTGTAGGCGCGGCTGTTTCTTCAAGTTCCGTTCGTAGCTCGGCGGCACCATCCTCATCCAGTAGAAGTTCGGTAATATCCAGTGCATTGCCATCCAGTAGCAGAACGAGTTCTTCCAGTTCAGTAGGCTCGGTCAATTCCGGTGGGCTTACGTGTACTGCAAAGCTGGTGAATAACTGGGGAAACGGATACCAATTGGACATCACCGTTAGCAATACCGGTACTGCTGCAATAAACGGTTGGAGTTTAACGTTAAACTTTAGCGAAAGTCCGCAACGCACTGGTGGTTGGAATGCGGTATTCGGTGGTTCAGGAAATGTGGTTACCGCAAGCAATGTGGGTTGGAACGGCACTATTGCACCCGGGCAGTCGGTGAGTTTTGGCTTGCAAGGTAATCACGATGGTTCATTTGTATTGCCAAGTTGCCGCGTTAACTAGCCGCGCAATACATTTTTTTTAGCCTACAGAAGTAGTGCCGCGTGCGGCACTACTTCCATTGGTGCTAAATAGCTGTGCGATAGTTTGCCCTGGCGGACTCACTCGCCAATTTACGAAACTCAGTGGGGGAAACCCCAACGAGTCGACTAAAAAAACGATGAAAAGCCGATTTGCTGTTAAAGCCAGCCTGCGCATAAATTTCGTTGATCGTCAGGTTTGAAAATTGTGTGTCGGTGAGTAATCGCTTTGCTTCATTGATCCGATAGAGATTAACGTATTCGTTGAAATTAACCTGAAAGTGCTTGTTAATCAGTGTTGATACGTCGCGGTAGGGAATATTAATGTGCTCAGCGAGGCGTTCAATGTTCAAACGCGGGTTAAGGTAGAGCTTTTCAATTTCCATCGACTGGATAATTTTTTCAATGGGATAGGTGTCGATATGAAATTCGCTGTCCGGAGGAGAGCTGCGGCGCGTCAACTCTTTATTGATGTGTACAATACTGTAGACCAGAAGCGCGCTAATTAAACCTGACGTAATATAGTTATCGAAAATGCCGAACAAATCTGCTGCACTGGCACCCCAAAAAAAGCCCAAAAAATGCGTGCCCAATGACCAGCTCCAATTCAATAAACTACCCCAAACCAAAATCACCAACCAGTGATGCCCGAGTGTTGGCGGGTACGTATCGGGCTGCGCTTGCCTGTTAACGCCATGCAACTTGTGAAGCGCCATGGCTGCGTAGAGCAACGGAATAGTTTTTAGTGAGTGCCATTCATAGACAGACAAAATATGAGTGAGTTTGTCCGGCTGAAAATCGGTTCGAACAACACTAGTGAGCGGGTAGTTAATGGCAATAGCGAAAAAATAGATGACCAAAGGTAGCAGATGAATAGCGTCCGCACGGGTGATTCGATAAGCCGGTGAGGTAGCAGCAGATACATAGCAATAAAGCAAAGGTCCTTTTAATAGCAGCGAGCAAAATAGCAAATAGGGCACCAGATAGTTATCCAGAACCGGGTGAATTTTTAGCGTCGCTTGCCAAAATAACAGCACAGAGCCAATGCCAAGCGCGATATCGAATAGAAAAGCAAGCAGCAATATTTTTTCTATTCGACTTTTAGCGGGATGAAAGCTCTGGCATAGGGCGAGTATCAAGCATAAGGTCGCGGTGATAAACAATACGACATCATGGATGTTAAATAGAGAATGCTTCATGGATTAATACACTCCGCGGTTCACTCATGTTAAGTGCCCTTGCGCAGCAGAAAATGAAGCCGGCTCGAAAACTAGACGAATAAGCTTGGGTGATTTTTAGCTGCGGATCGCGCGTACATTTCCAGCGTATTAGCCAGCTCACAAATTGCTTTTATGGATTTGTCTGTTGCACCAATAATCAGGCCGTCCAGAACTAATCGATAGAGTTTGGCAATGGGGAGGAAATCGCTGCGTCGTTTATTGGAAAGGCGCAAGGTTCTGTCGATGTTAAGTTTTTCTTTAAATATTATTTTATTCAAGCGTGGAAATCCATTTAACCCGGACAGTGTTAGGTAAAAATGATGGTCCGCAGCGAAAAACTCATCCTCCGAAAACACAATGCAATTTTCGAGCGCTAACATTTTATCGCGCAAATGCGTGACGGAAAGACATTTCTCGATGTTACTTGACTGAACATCCTTAAGTATCGCGATTACTATGGATCTGATGATAAATATTGAATCCAAAATACTGGTCAGCTCGAGTTTACAGATGGTAGTACAGCGCTGCGGAATAATTTGAACGAGATTGTCTTGTGCTAACAAACTGAACGCTTCTCTCACTTTGGATCTGGGGGTGCCCAGTTCTTTGGCCAGGTCCATTTCAGAAAAATGACTGCCTGGTGCGTACTCCATGGATGCAATTTTTACTCTGATTACATCGTAGATAGATTCGTTCAACATAGAGATTCCAGGGAAATAATTGCCCGCCGTGAGGCATAAATTTGTACATCTGAATAACCTCGGGCGTTGGTAGTGAGCGTAAATTCAGAAATCTGCTGCAACGAAGATTAAGACGGTGCTGCACGCGCTTTTTTGTTTATTTATCTTGTTGTCATTTTTACCATTATTAAAACATACAATATTTTTATATGGGTTTCAATCGACTGAATAAATATAAATTTGTTACTCGGTGAACTAGTATGTTAGTCATATCAAGATGAATTCGATTACATCTACACTGGATTGAGGTGAAAGTTTGACGTCTATTGCTGCAGAAAAGTATTTTTTGAAATTTGCGGCGATAAGCGAAAAAAATAAAAATATTGGCGCCTGTGGCTTTCTGTAACAGCTAGCTAACTTTGATAAGGTGTCGCCGTTTGAGATGCTCGCCTGCATCAATTTAGGTGAATTATTCTTCTATAGTGAAATTCCGACTTCATAAAAATGAAGCCGGAATTTTTTTCGCGCGTTGAAATGTTGATGGTGTAAAAAAACAAAAATAACAATGAATTAAAATGTTGTGCTGTGCGTAATTTGCAGCTGCGCAGCTTGACCAGCAGTCGCTCCCAGATCAGCGCGTAACCCAGGTTGACCACCACCAAGCCACAGGTCGACTTTGCCAGACACCAACTTGCGTTGACCAGTTGCGTCCACGGTGCTCAGGCTTCGCGCATCCACACTGAAAACCACTTTTTGCGTTTCTCCTTTGGCAATATGCACGCGTTCAAACGCTACCAGGGTGCGTATCGGGCTGTTGGGAATCTCCGGGTGTGAAGCGTAAAGTTGTACAACTTCGTCTGCATTCATAGTGCCGGTGTTAGTGACGTCCACCGTAACGCGCAGCGGTTTCTTGCCATCCCATTGTTTACTTGATAGCGCAAGTTTGCTGTACGCAAATTTGCTGTACGAAAGTCCGTAACCAAAAGGATACAGTACCTCGCCGGTGAAATATCGGTAGGTGCGATTTGCCATGGAGTAATCGTTGAATGCGGGCAATTGTTCAAGCGATTTATAAAACGTCACCGGCAGTCGTCCTGCTGGGCTGAAGTCTCCAGCCAGCAGGCGAGCAATAGCGTCGCCACCTTGTCCTCCGGGGTACCAGGCTTCGATAATCGCCGTGGCTTTTGCTGCTTCTTCGTTAATGGCCAGCGCGCTGCCATTCATTAGTATCACTATGACCGGTTTACCTGTGGCGTAGAGTTTTTGCAAAAGCTCGCGCTGTACCACGGGTAGGGATAAATCGGTACGATCTCCTCCAACAAATCCGGGTAATGGCACAGGCATTTCCTCGCCCTCCACTTGCGCGGTTAGCCCACCCACAAACACTACCGCATCAGCATTGTTTGCCGCCGAAACTGCCGCCTCGGTTGGCTTATTCGCCGGTAAGCTCCACACCAATTGTTCGCTGCCTTGCTCGCCGCGTTGAAAGGCTTCAATTTTTAGACGATAAATTTTTCCTGCGTCGAGTTGGGTATTTCCACTCGCAATTACCGGCCGCCAATCAACATTCCAGGCATCCAAAATTAATTGGTCATTAATCCAAATACGATATCCGCCGTCGGCCAAATAGCGAAAACTGTAAGTGCCAGTCTCGGGTGCTTTAATGAATCCACTCCAGCGTACAGCGCCGCTGGCTACTTCATTGGTCCAACTGAGTCTTGCGTTTGAGTCAATCCGCTTTTGTGTCGGTTTGGTGGCCATATGTTTATCTACAAAATACTCGGCCTGCAAACCCTGTTTACGACATTTGGCATCCACACAAAAAACGCTATCGGGTACTGATATCTGTACCGGGTCTAATAAGCCCGTGCCTTTTTCATAATGGATATTGCCCTCACCAAAACGAGCGCGCAGTCCTTTTAATGCGGTAACAGGCTGGGATGGTGTGCCGTTGTAATTACCCACGAGCGCTTCTACGCTGTCGGCATTGGGGCCAATAACAGCAATTTTTTTAATGGCGGATGTGAACGGCAAAAAACGGGACTTATTTTTTAGCAGAACCAGAGAGTTTTCTGCCATGGTGCGTGCAAGGTTGCGATGTGCGTCTGTATCATTGTCGCGCGCGGTAATTTTTGGAAAGACCTGAGTTCGTGGATCAAATTGTCCCAAACTCATTCTTGCTGTAAATAAGCGAGTGAGAGAGATATCTATTTGTGCTTCAGTAATCAGGCCTTTGTTCAGTGCGTTGCGAATGTTATCTGCTTCGTTGGCGTCGCCGCAGATTAAATCCATGCCGGCTTCAAAGGCTGCTTTAATTCCTTCTTCGGGCGTTTTGGTGTAGCCGTGATTTGCGCTGTGATAAATATCAAATACCGCACCGCAATCGGAAACGACGAATCCATCAAAGCCCCACTGGCTGCGCAATTTATTTTCCAATAACACATTGTTTGCGCACGCCGGAATTCCGTCTACCGCATTGTAAGCACACATGACCGATTTGGCTTTTCCTTCCATAACGGTTGCGCGGAATGCAGGTAAATAAGTTTCCTCAAGATCTTTTGCGCTTGGATTTACATTGTCGCGATGGCGGCCAGCTTCAGGCCCACTATGAACTGCAAAATGTTTGGGCGTTGCAATCGTTTTGAAATAGTGAGTGTCGTTGCCCTGCAAACCTTTTACGAAGGCCACGCCGAGGCGCGATGTTAAATACGGGTCTTCACCGTAAGTTTCCTGTCCGCGTCCCCAGCGTGGGTCACGAAAAATATTGATGTTAGGTGACCAAACGGTTAAACCACCAAACCAATCGGAGCCGCCGAACCTATGTTGTTCTGCGAAATGTTTTGCGCGAAATTCGGTGCTGATAACGTCCGCAACCTTATACATTAGTGGCGCGTTCCAGGTCGCTCCCATACCAATTGCCTGGGGGAACACGGTTGCCTCGCCGAGCGCGGCAACGCCGTGCAAACCTTCGTTCCACCAATTAAATTCGCGCACACCCAAGCGCGGAATGGCGGGCGCGTCATTGATAAGTTGTGGCAGCTTTTCATCCAGCGTCATGCGCGATACCAGGTCCTGCGCGCGCTCCTGAAAACTGAGTGATGTGTTTTGGTATTTGGGTAAAGTCTCTGGTGTATCAGCGTGAACACTAGCGGCAACTATCAACGCGCCCAAAGGCAGCGCGAATAATTTGACAAGTGTTTTCGGGAGGCTGGACATTCTTATTATTCCTATTAGGTAATTGCCGATCGTTAAGTTAAGAGCCGCTACAAACCGATACCGAAGGCTCAAATATTGTTGTTGTCAATAATACTATAAGACAAATAAAGCGCAAGGGATGGGAAAATGTGAGGGGGGATGGGTGACAGGCGGATTGATTGCTCAATTTGAGTCGCTTATTAAGTGCCCTGGGGTGCGACCATCTTTAGGTTAGGTGGGGTCTTTTAGTTAACCTATGAAGGCAGCGTGATGAATATTGCGCGGTCCTCTGGAATTGCGAAGCGGCAGTTTGATAAATATCAATTTCCGTTGGGCCTTCTTATCAGGTTTAGATATTTACGTTATTCAATTGGCTGCAAATGACGTATTGCGTGGGTCCGCTATTAGAAAAATAACGGCCAGCGTGGCTGGCCGGGAGATGATTTAATGTGGCCAGCACAGCTGGCCACCTAGTCACGCTTTCGCAGTTCTGTCGGTAATTCTCACCAAATCGTTCATCACACCATCCAAACCGCCGTAGACGTTCAGGGTGTTGATTCTGCCGGTGATTTTTTCCAGTACTTCCAGTTCTTTTAAACGCAACAATACAGGGTTGCCTTCCATGACTTTTGCGGTGTTGTGCAATGAACGGGTTGCCTGGGTTTCTTCCTGGCGTTTGATCAGGTTGGCTTCGGCGAGTTTTTGCGCTTCCACTACCTGGGTCAAAATCGCTTTCATTTCGCCGGGCAGAATTATGTCCCGTGCACCGACTGACTTAAGTGAAATACCGTATTGCGCAGATTTTTCACTCACTAGCGCCAACACTTGTTGGTTAAGTGAATTTTTATCAGCCAGCAATTCATCCAACGTCTGGGTGCTGACAATGGTACGCAATGCCAGTTGCAATTCGCGATACAAATAATCCTTGCTGTCTGCCAGTTCGCGCTTCACAATTTCTGCATCCACAATTTGCCATACAGCAGATAAGTTGATGCGCAAGCTTACGCGATCTTTAGTTAAAATTTCCTGACCGTTAACTTCCATGTTTTGCAACCGCAAATCGAATTGTTTTACTTCAATAGTGCGATTGTATTTCCACCACATATGCAAGCCAGGTTGCAGGCTGCGCTGGGTGGTGCCATCGACCATTAAGAAACCCATATGGCCTTCAGCTACGTTGTTTAGTGCTATGGCAGTCATTGCGGCTTTGCTCAGCAAAGGGTCCCGCACACCGGAAAGTACACGCACCAGCTTTTCGGAAATTGCAAAATTTTCACTGATGTCAATTTTCTCCAGGCTGATCAAGTTCTTTTGCTTCCAATAGGCGCCGCGTTGGCTGGGGCCTTTGATATCGCGCAAAATACCTTGCTGGTAAACCAGGCCGATTTCGTTTTCACCGGTTTCCCACTGATGCAAGTAGTCCGCAAACGCTGCAGGGTACAAATCAGCGAGATATAAAACGTCTTTGTTTACGCCGTCGCTCAATGTGTTAGTCACGTTGATTGATTGCACGGTTAATTGATTTTTCCAATCCCAGAATTCATGGGTGCCAGTGGCTAGCACTTGCTGGAATTGTTGCTCCTTGTACAGCAAGCCTAATTGGCTATCGCTGATGATGTATTTTTTCTTAAGTTTCATTTTTTCATCCTTTGCCATTCCTGGCTTTGTTGTTAGTGCAGGGCCTCCACAGGAAGCGGGCACGAGGGAATTTAGTAACGGGCAGTGACGAATCATGTGCGTTCCATTGCCTTGCAATCCCTGTCTGTTGATCCATGTTACACAATCAATTGCGGTGATCACCGTTGCGCGTTAATCAATTTGTTCCTCGTGGCAGCGTCCTGTTTGGAATTGCGGTGCTGATGAAATCCTTTGCCTTTTGAAAATCCTGTATGTCAGCACAATAAGTCCGCGGAGGCCTGCGGTATTGCTTTTTTGATAGGTTGGAGGACCTATTTGCTAGCCGGAGTTGAACCGGCAACCGGTTGAACCTTAATCAACTGCTCTACCAATGAGCTATAGCATTGATGCCTTGGCTGGAGTCGAACCAGCGCACGAGAATTTTTAATTCACTGCTCTACCTCTGAGCTACAGGGCCTTTATTTGGCAACTGCCTGATCCCGATACACAAATCACCAGTGGTGTCTGTGTCAGCCCGAAATAACCGGAGCCGCTGTGACCATTCAGCGATGTTATTTTTCCATCAATAACAATCTGCCAAATTCTGTTTATCGCGCGCCTCCCTGCGCGGATTGTTTAATTAATTTTTTTCGCTTAACCTTTAACGCACAGCACTTGTTTCAGTGTGTGGACAATTTCCACCAAATCAGACTGCGCGCTCATCACTTTTTCGATGGGCTTGTAAGCCGCTGGTGTTTCATCAATTACATCTTCATCTTTCCGGCATTCCACACCTGCTGTCGCTAGTAAATGTTCATCCATGGACACGCGACGTTTTGCTTCAGCGCGCGACATCACTCGCCCCGCACCGTGGCTACAGCTACAAAAACTTTCTTCGTTCCCCAGTCCGCGTACGATGAAGGATTTTGCCCCCATGCTTCCGGGGATAATTCCCATCTCACCTTTTTTCGCGCTCACTGCGCCTTTACGGGTTACCCATACATTTTGTCCGTAGTGGTTTTCTCGGCTGATGTAGTTGTGGTGGCAATTCACCGCTTCCACATGAGCTTCAAACGGAACTTTTAAAATATCGCGCATAGCTTGCAGTGTTCTGGCCATCATCACTTCGCGATTGGTTTTGGCAAAATCCTGTGCCCAGGCAACTGCTTCGACATAATCGCGAAATTTATCGCTCCCTTCGGGTATGTATGCCAAATCCTTATCGGGCAAATTAATAAACCAACGCTCCATATCTTTTTTCGCTTGCTCGATAAAATGTGTCCCAATCCGGTTACCTACACCGCGCGACCCGCTATGCAGCATCACCCAAACGGCATTATTTTCATCGATACAAATCTCGATAAAGTGGTTTCCGCTTCCCAGTGTTCCCAGTTGTTTCATGTTGTTGGTGTTTTTTAGAAACGGATGCTTTTCTACCAATTTTGTAAATCCATCACTTAGCGACGCCCAAGCACCCAATACATCTTCCGGTGCATTTGCCCAGCTTCCCTTGTCTCTCATTCCGCGCATAGTCGGGCTGCTTCCGTGTGGCACTTTTTTCTCTATCTCGCTACGCAATGCCGTTAATGAATCCGGCAATTGCGATGCGTTTAAGGTGGTTTTTGCGGCCATCATTCCACATCCCAGATCCACACCCACGGCGGCGGGAATTACTGCACCTATGGTTGGGATTACGCTGCCGATGGTTGCGCCTTTGCCTAAATGTACGTCTGGCATTACCGCGATCCACTTATGGATAAACGGCATGCTCGCCATGTTGTTCACTTGTGCCCGCGCGTTCTCATCGAAACTTACGCCCTTGGTCCAGGACTTCACCGGCACTTGCCCTTTGTTATGCATGACCTCGTAGTTGCTCATGATCTTTCTCTTATCCTTTCGTTTTGTTTGCATCTGGGTAATTGCAATCACGTTGCCAACTTTGTCCTTGGTGTTTAATTAATTTATAAGCTGTTGAAATTAATAGGTTTTATTTTTATGGTTGGCGTTACAGCTGAATTTGGATAGGATGGCTTGGCTAACTTTTATATCAAAATTGATAGGATCTTATCTTTATGGGTAATGTGTTAATAGGAATGCTAGGCTCGCGGTTAGATCATGGTGGCTTGGGTAAGCGTCGCTGGAACCAATGGCGTCCAAGTATCGGCTTGCTTATGCAGCCGGATTTTCCGATAGATGAGTTCCTGTTGATGTATTTGCCATCAGATCAGCAATTGCTTGATTTGACCTTGCAGGATATGGCTGAGGTGTCTCCCAGTACCAAAGTCACGACATTTCTTATTGATTGCGATAACCCTTGGGATTTTGAGCAAGTTTACAGTCACATCCACGATATGGCCGTGGGGCAACGGTTTGATGCTGAGCAGCACGATTACTATGTGAATATCACCACCGGAACCCATGTGGTGCAAATATGCATGTATCTGCTGACAGAAGCTCATTATTTTCCAGGCAAATTGATTCAGGCTTCCCCTGCGGAAGAGCGCCGCGGTGTTTATCACGTGATTGATCTGGATTTATCGCGCTATGACCAAATCGCTTCACGTTTTGCCAAGGAATCTTCCGATGCGGTTATCCATTTAAAAAGTGGAATTCAGACGCGCAACAAAGCGTTTAATGGATTGATTGATCAGTTGGAGCAGGTTTCTATTAAATCCACTGCGCCTATTTTATTAAATGGCCCAACGGGAGCGGGTAAGTCGCAGTTGGCCAAACGCATCTATGAATTGAAAAAACAGCGCGGCCAGCTAACCGGTGAATTGGTGGAAGTTAACTGTGCAACACTGCGTGGCGATAATGCTATGTCAGCATTGTTTGGTCATGTAAAAGGTGCCTTTACCGGTGCGCTGAATGCGCGTATGGGGTTGCTGCGCGAAGCGGATAAGGGTTTGCTGTTTCTGGATGAAATCGGTGAGTTGGGTTTGGACGAGCAGGCGATGCTGTTGCGCGCGATTGAAGAAAAAATATTTATGCCGTTTGGTGGTGATCAACCCGTCTCCAGTAATTTCCAATTGATTGCGGGTACCCATCTCAATTTATTTGAGCAGGTGCGGCAGGGCCTATTCCGTGAGGATTTGCTCGCGCGAATCAATCTTTGGACCTATGAATTGCCCTCACTAAAGGAGCGCATTGAAGATCTTGAGCCAAACATTGAACACGAGTTGCAAAAATTTACGCGCAGTGCGGGTTATAAAGTCAATTTCAATAAGGGGGCGCGCGAACAGTATTTACAATTTGCCAATTCGTCACAGGCTTTGTGGCGAGCCAACTTTCGTGACTTGAACTCGAGTATTACGCGTATGGCGACCTTAGCTGTGGGGGGGCGGATTACTGAAACTATCGTTGCCGGGGAGATTGCGCGTTTGCAGCAGGCATGGAGTGGCTTTCAGGAATTGGTGTTGCCTGGGCAGGATTTGGTGGCTGAGGTCCTTGCACCGGAACAAGTTGATGAGATCGATTTGTTTGATCGTCTGCAATTAAACGAAGTTATTAAAATCTGTCGCAACACCAGAACCATGGCGGAAGCGGGGCGTATTTTATTTAATGCGAGTCGAGAGAAAAAGTCGTCTTCCAACGACTCGCATCGGGTAAAGCAATACTTGCATAAATTCGGGTTGGATTTTGCGTCCGTCACGGGGAGTTAATGCAGTGTTGGTGTAGCCCAATTTGCCCAGCGAGATATTTCAACAGGAAATGTGCCATCAGTTTTCTGTACCTGTGTATTCACCGTTGCATCATTAAGTAAAAACTTTTGCACAAATGCATTCACTTCTGGCTGTTGACTCGCTGGAAGTTGGCAATGGTTGTGCCCGCCCACTTGTGATACGCCCATGTTGTCTGTCGCGCCCAGTGCTTTCCATATTTCATGGGCAATCACCGAGGTGGTATAGGTACTTTGATTGCCCAGCCATTCCATCGACGTATTTTCAACCACTAATAAACCACGCGGTGCGATTAATCCCATAACGCTGTGATGATCAAAGGGCAGTTTATTGGCTGATTCGCTGAAGATTTTAAATTGATCGGTAAACCAAACGTTTTCTGTCACTATCTGGCGCAGGGTTTGGACATTTTGGCCAGCAGCTAATTGGGCATCGGATATGCGCCAGCTCGCGGCGCCACCAGAGCCGGATTCTTGCATAATGGTTAAGGCAATGCGCTCATCGAAAGCGCCGGCAACCAGCGCTCCTTTACCGTTGCGCGAACAGCCGGTTACCCCTAAATGTGTTGCATCGATCAATTTGTTGTCGGATGTTTGAAGCACATCGATTAACCGGCTTACTCCCCACGCCCAGGCCATCATCGCGCTGGCGGAATGGTCGCTGCCATAAATTTCATAAAATTTTCCTTTGCCGCGCGACTGCCCGTTTTGTTGTTCGCCCAGAAAATTATTGGGAAATTGAATAACAGCTACACCTTGTTTGGATAATTCCTCGTTATTTAAATAGGAATTACCGATTCCAATCATGGCCGGGTAAGGGGCCGTTCCCGTTGTTGGAAGAATAATATTGGCGTCAAACGAAATTTCTTTGCCGTTTTCAGTGACTGTGACGGATATTTTTTCGTTGTTCACCGTGCCGCTAATTTGCTGCGGCGCGCCAGGTTTATTTCCCAGTTCATAGTGCTGTGCTTGCGCTGCAATTTCCGCTCTGCGGCAAGGCCATTGTTGCTTTTCGGTGAGCGCAGTGCCATCTATTGTAATGAATGGATTGGGTAGCTGGGGAATTTTTGCTAATTCGCTGAGCGCTGGTAGTGGCAAAATATTGCAATGTCCAGTGGAGTTCTCAATTGCGAACGCCGGGTTGGAGTCTGGATTGGAATCATTGTCACTGGCTGATGAAATAGAAATTGTTGCTATGGGTGTAGATGATGATGTGGTAAGTGTCGTTTGGCTCTCATGACTGCTGCCACATCCGGTGACAAAAACGATTATTACCGGAATAGCATAATCGGGATTAAAAACTCTCATGTGCGGTTTCCTTATTATTAAGGTGGATGTTGCTATGAGAGGTTGTGTTTGTAGCAGGTTCTTATCGTTAGATGCTCACGATAAGAGCTTTCCGCGGGATCTGCAATTGTCTAAACACGACTTTTCACTTTCTTCAAAAACGGTTAGCTGAAACGTATCAGGTGAGTGGGTGATTTAAATAGTTTGCTTATTTATAGTGCAGTTCTACCTTTGGCAGTGATCGGAAGAGGAGTAAGATTCTGATGCCAATGGAAAGCGATATGCAGATAAATAATTTGTGGCTTATTTAAAAGATTTCTAGCCTGGATCTTCGCGGCTGCTAGACTCGAATTTATGTCAATATTGCTTTGATGCCATTCTTGGAGTCGGCTATGAATAGTATTAAATATTGCCTATTGCTTTCGCTATTGTTGATAAGTTCTGCGTGTTTGTCCCAATCTTCTGCGAGTTCTTCCAGCTCCTCATCTCCTGTTGTATCCATCATATCATCATCTGTCGCGAGCATTTCTGCTGTTAGTGTAAGTTCCGTGGCGATTAGCTATACGGCTCAGGCTGTGCTGCAAGGTTATTTTAGTACGGAGGGGCTTTCGCCCTATGTATTTCCTGGGCAGCTCAAATTCAGTGCGATGGACTCCCAGTGGGTTACACCTACCGCCAATGGCTGGCGCAATGAGTTGAAACTAAAAACCAAGTATCGCAAATCTATGTATGAGACTTCGGAAAAAATAAAAGCCAGAATTTCAATTCAGGTTTCACCGGGCGCCAAGACAATTATTTTGCAGTGTCATGATGGTGGAGCGGGTGCGTTAGTTAAAATATTCCTTGCTGATATGGTTGAAGTTGGAAATGTAAATAATATAGCACTGGATGGAATCTTTGATGTTTATGCAAGGGTTAAGGGTACGGATGGAGTAGAGAGGAAGTTTCCTTTAGGAACGGTCAGGTCAGGAGAGGGTTTTGACTTTGAATATCAAAATGACTATGGACAAATTACTATTATTGCATTTGGGCGAACGGTAAGAACCATGGTTTATGATGGCAGCTCAGTCTATCTAAAATATGGAAGCTACTTGCAGGCCCAGCACCCTGTTACTCAGGTGGAAGTGGATAATCCCGATGATTTTGCTGCTTTTTATTTAGCCAATGGAATTACGCAAGATATAATAAAATTTCAAAACCTGACCTATACACATAATTAATATTTATCGGTACCAATAGTTGGGTGTGTATGTCGCTACTCTTGGTTCCTCTGCGTGGTAATTGATTTGCTGAGGATAGTGTAAATTTTTACGACAATCAAAAAATCGTAAATTTAACCGAAAATAAATAGTCGGTTATTTTTACGATTTTGTATTTTTCGTCGTATGAAGAAAAATTTTAATTGTCCGTTCATCCCAGAAAAACAACAGTTGATTCCAAAATCAAAAAAAAATAGCTTTTTTTGTGGCGGAGTGTAAAGAAAATCAACATTGTAATGGAGCGTAATTGATTCCCTATTAAATATAATTTTTTCGACAAATGTGAAAATTTTCACACATGCTTTTACTGGAATGTCTCGCCTTTTTTTGATTGAAAATTAATCTTTTTCGCGTGTTTCTGTGATGGCTGTCAATAAAAAGTGGTAATTTCAACGCCATTTTAGGGGGTTTTTAGATGCTCCCACCGTATAACCAACAAAACTTTTTTAAGTTTTCCTTCCCGAAAATTTTGTGTTCTCATAGCAACGAAAAATTGATGTTACCAAAAGTTGCATTTCAGCTTTCAGGTAATGTTACTTCGAAACAATAATTTCCCGATTTGTTTTATTTAAAATTCGCATAATGCGAACAGGGATTCTTTTGCCCAGCGTTTTTGAGGCAAGAAAAAAATTGGCTTCAAGGTTGATTTTCACACAGGTGTAAAAGGCATTTCTAACGATTAGGAGTTTATATGCGCATTAGTGTATTTGGTCTCGGCTATGTGGGCGCGGTTTGTGTTGGCGCATTAGCATCACGTGGACACAAGATGATTGGTGTTGACGTGTCTACCGCTAAAATTGATCTGATTAACCGCGGTCTATCGCCGATCGTTGAGCCTGGATTGGGTGAGTTGCTTAAGGGGGGGGTTAAGGATGGCTTAATCTATGGGACCCTGGATGTAGCTGAAGCAATTGAAAATACGGACCTTTCAATGATTTGTGTCGGTACACCCAGCAAGCGCAATGGCGATTTGGACTTGAGTTACATGGAAGTGGTATGCGAAGAAATCGGTTTGGCTATCGCCAAAAAGAAATCCCGCCATACCGTGGTAGTGCGCAGCACCGTATTGCCTGGAACGGTCACTAAAGTGGTTCAGCCTATAATTGAAAAGTTCTCCGGTAAGAAAGCTGGAGCAGATTTTGGTCTAGCGATCAACCCGGAATTCCTGCGTGAAAGTACGGCAATTGATGATTACAACTTCCCACCAATTACCGTAATCGGTGAATATGATGAGGCTTCCGGTGATCTCCTCGCTCAGTTGTACGGTGATTTGCCGGCAAAAATCATTCGCAAGCCTATCTCTGTTGCAGAGATGATCAAATATACCTGCAACGTATGGCACGCAACCAAAGTGACCTTTGCCAATGAAATTGGCAGTCTTGCGAAAGCGCTGGGTGTAGATGGTCGTGACGTGATGGATGTAGTTTGTCAGGATGAAAAGCTGAACATATCCAAATACTACATGAAGCCGGGCTTTGCCTTTGGCGGTTCCTGCTTGCCCAAAGATGTCCGCGCACTGACCTATCGTGCAAATCAACTTGATGTTAAGCATCCGATGCTTGCCGCGATTATGAATAGCAATGATCACCAGGTTGAGCGCTCTTACGACATTATTGATTCCTACGGTAAGAAAAAAATTGGGTTGCTGGGTTTGAGTTTTAAAGCCGGCACTGATGACCTGCGTGAAAGCCCATTGGTGACGCTTGCAGAAATGCTGATTGGTCGCGGTTTTGATTTAAAAATCTTTGACCGCAACGTGGAATACGCGCGTATTCACGGCGCTAACAAGGACTACATTAACAACCACATTCCACACGTTTCCCGTCTGTTGACTTCCGATATTCATCAAGTGGTCGATAGTTCGGATGTGATTGTATTGGGCAATAAAGATGAGCTGTTTGAATCTGTATTGGAAAACTTGCCAGAAGGTAAAAAAGTACTGGATTTGGTTGGTTTTATGAAAACTGCAAGTACTGAGTCACTGGAAGGTATTTGTTGGTAACCCCTTGCCACCAAGTCTGTTGTTAACAGGCTTGGTGAATTTCTTGAATATAAAAATTCGATCCATAAATAAGTAGGCATGAGTAATCTGGCATGAGTAATCCTGGCGAAGGTCATCGCGTCAATTTGAACTACATCAGCGGTTGGTTGCTGTGTTTTTCAGTGTTGGGCTTTTTCGTCAGCCTGTTGCCGCGGAATTTATTTGATCCGCTGAGCCATGAATTTATTTTCATTATCGGTGCAGTGGGGTTGTGGCGTTACGGGGTGGGGATAGTCCATTTTATACGCGGCATTATTTTTCTTTATCTGGTGTACCCATTTTTTAGGAAAAAAATGTTACGCATGGGTGATGCGGCGGCTCCGTCCAAAGTGTATTTGATGGTGACCAGTTTTCGCATTGATGCCCACACCACGGCGATGGTTTATGACTCAGTTATCAAAGAGGCGATTAATTGTGGATGGGAGACCATGGTGGTCTGTTCCATTGTAGAAGTCTCGGATGAAATGCTGATACGCGCACTCTGGGAAAAAAATAATCCACCTCCTCGCGTTGCTTTGCACTTCGTCCGTATTCCCGGTACTGGAAAACGCGATGGTTTAGCCTTCGGTTTCCGGGCTATTTCGCGCGATTTGCCCGATGAGAATGCGGTAGTTGCGGTGGTGGATGGTGATACCGTATTGGAGCCCGGTGTAGTGCGTGCAACTGCGCCTTACTTCGCCTTATTTCCCAATATGGGCGGCTTAACCACTAACGAATTTTGCGAAGTGCGCGGTAGCTATTTAATGTCTGAGTGGCACAAGCTTCGTTTTGCCCAGCGCCATATCAATATGTGTTCAATGGCATTGTCCAATCGGGTTTTAACCCTAACAGGGCGCATGTCAGTTTTTCGCGCTGCTGTAGTGACAGACCCGCATTTTATTTCCGATGTGGAACACGACAAACTTTATCACTGGCGGTTGGGTGAATTTAAATTTCTTACCGGTGATGATAAATCCAGTTGGTTTAGCTTGATGCGTTTAGGTTACGACACCTGGTACGTGCCGGATGCCAATATCAATACGGTAGAGCATCCGCCGGATAAAAATTTCTTTCGCGCAAGCCGCAAGTTGATGTTTCGCTGGTACGGCAATTCATTGCGACAAAACAACCGCGCGACCAGTTTGGGTCCCACACATTTGGGATGGTTCACTTATTACATTTTGTTGGATCAGCGCATCAGTATGTGGACCAGCTTACTGGGAATCAGTGCCGCTATAGTCGCCAGCATTAAATACGGTTCTGCAATTTTATTGGTGTATTTGTTGTGGATCGGGATTACCCGATTGGTTTTAACGTTTTTGCTATTAGCGTCCGGACATAGTATCGGCCCCGCCTACCCATTGATTTTGTATTACAACCAGGTAGTTGGCTCGATTATGAAAATCTATGTGTCTTATCGTCTGGATCGTCAGAGTTGGACACGGCAAGACACTAAATTAACACGCGATTTGGCGAGCTTCCAAAAGTGGTTTAACACGTGGTCGTCGCGTGCTATGACATTTTCAGCAGTTAGTATTTTTTTTGCGGTTGTTTTTGCGATCGCTTGAACAGTGAACACGAGGGTAGGTTATGAGTGGACGTAACAATTTAAATATAGTGCATGAAGCAGAAGCCCAGAGACAGTATGCACGGGTACGTATCCCTGCCAAGCTGGCGGTGAAGATAAATGGTCATTCAGTGATTTGCCCTGTGCACGATATTTCCGCCGGCGGATTTAGTGTGAATGAGAAAGTTGAGTTGTTCAAACCTGCGCAACACTATGAAGGAACCTTGCAATTTAAAGTGGATGGTTTTGCGTTCTCCTTACCAGTTAAATTTGCGGTTAAAAATATTGATCCCGAAGCAAATCGAATTGGTTTTGAGTTGTCCGACTTAGGGCCTCGTGAAATTGCGAGCTTGCGCTATCTGTTGACTTCAACACTCAATGGCGAATTATTTTCAGCTGGCGACATGCTTAATACGCTTGCGCGTGAAAACTTTACCAAATCGCGCAATAACAAAGCTCAAGCGCAGCAGTCATTTGGCCAGCGCATTAAAGCGATGGCTTTTAGCGGATTGTTTTTTATCGCCGGCTTGGGCGCGTTTGCTTATGTGGGGCATGCCATTTATACCAACCTGTTTATGTTTCATGCGACCTCCGCCAAGATCGCCTTGGATTCCTTTGCGATAGCAACGCCACGCGAAGGCGAGGTGGTGTCATTGGTTGAGGTTGGGCAGTCAGTTACCAAAGGCCAACCGCTGGCCACTATCAAAGCGCCTATGGCTGATTTTCTCAGTGGAAATATGGCAGCAAATTTAAGCCCTGAATTGGTTGCCGAAATAGGCAAGACCAACATTTCAGGCTCTATCAGTAGTCCATGCGATTGTGTGGTCAGTAGTCAAAGTTTTGTAGATGGGCAATATCTTGCGAAGACAACCTCGCTATTTAATTTGGCCATGCCTGAAGCGAAAAAATATGCAATGGCTTGGTTTGAGTTTCGCGATGCTATTAATTTACAAGTAAACGATGATGTAAAAGTGCAGTTGCCCGGTGCTTCAGAATCTTTCGTCGGGAAAATTGCGTCAATTAAATTGCCCGTAGGCGGTAATGGTCCTTTGTCGCAAGTAGAGGTGCGTGTTGATCTGGTTGAAGCAGGTCAACAGTTGTCAGAGAGCCAGCCATTATTGGTATCCAAGGCGCGCTTTTTCTAAGCGCGCTCTTCATGACGGTTAATCAAACATAGTGAGCAACCCATTAGGTTGTTTGGAATATTAGCTATGCAGCAAACCAATAAATATCCGTGTCAGTACACCCGGATTTCCCAGACCTTGACTTTACTTGCGAAGTGCTTGAGCGCGCTTGCAATGGTCGGTTTATTGCACGCGTGCGTGGTTCCTGATTTGGGTCATGCCAAGCAGCAAATATCAGCGGGCAATATTGCCCCTGCGCAGTTGGAATTGGAAAAACTTGCCAACAAAGGCGTTGTGGAAGCCATGGTGCTGTTGGGCGATCAATTGGGTAAAACGGAACCAGGAGAGGCTGAGTCTTATTATTTACGCGCTGTGGATGCTGGTGAATTCAAGGCGCGTGGACGTTTAGCAAAACTCTATTCACAGCTGGCGGTCGATACCAAACAAGAAGCTCAATTTCTTGGTCAGTCAAGTGGTGAAACACCTGGAATAGAAGATGCCCGACGTTCCTTGATGTATGCGCGCGATGCACTAGCACTCGGTGATGATTCAGCGTTGAGTGTAATTATTAAGCTCAGTGTACAGTTTCCGGAATTAAACCTGCTTGCTGAAGTAGAGCAAATTATTCAACGCGCGCAAAAATCCGGTTCTACCAATGCGCTCTATGCCAAGGTGTTGTGGTGGGAAAGTCAAGCGCAACTGGAGGTGAACGCAACGCAGATAGAGCGTATTTGTAATCGTTTGGGTTCTTTGGAAGTGGGATGTTACCGCTCATTAATCTCGTTGTATCAAGTGCAGCAGAATGAGGAAAAAGTGACTGCTGTTGTGGAGCGTATTCAACGCGATTATCGCGCGGGTCGTATTTCCGGCGCTGTAGTGGTGAGCATGGCTGATTGGTTGAGTGATAGAAATCCCGTAGGCAAGGGCGCCGCGTTTTCACTCACTCTTCTAGATATGATTCGACAAAAATACCCGGATGCAAACTATGAGATCGCACAGTTGCTTTATCAAAATCCGGGTTTGCAATATTCAGCTGATCTGACGCAGTTGCTTGAAACCCAGCAGCAATCTGGCGATTGGCGTAGCAACGAAATTCTTGGCGAAATGTATTTCACCGGCAAGCAGCGACCACTTGACCCAACAAAGGTATATGAGCTGCTGCAGCCAATACAGGATAAGTCAGTTAGCGCCAATTATTATCTCGGGCTTCTGGCTCGCGATGGTTTGTTGGGCCAGCCGGATGCTGAAAATGCATTAGGGTATTTATTGAGGGCCGCTCGTTTTGGCCATGAAAAGGCCGATGTGGCCTTGGCTGAAATGTTTTGGCAGGCACGCGGCTTGGCAAGGAATCCGGTGTACGCCTATTCCTTTGCACGTATTGCAGAAATACGGGGCAGTCGTCAGGGTAAAAAATTATCAGCAGAAATTTTAACAACGCTGAATCAGGCCCAAGTAGATGACGCGGTAGGAATTTCCAATCGAGAGTTAAATGCGCGTCAACTTATTAAGAAAAAACACCTGACGTGTTGTGAGCTTGAAGTTCAAGGGGCTGCATTGTAATGAAATACCTGCGTTGGTTACCGCTGCTGGGTTGTGCAGCTCCTATGGCCTGGGGTGCTGTTGCATCGTCCGGGTTTAATGCTGCGCTGGATGTGGAATCTTTTGTGGCGGATAACGATAGTCTGAGCTTGGGCGGTTCCCAAAATGGAACCCTGGCCGGATTAAATCTTAAACCGCAATTGGGTTGGAAAGGTGCATCAAGCTGGCAAATTTATTTTGAAGGTCAATTGTTTGCTGCCAATAACGAATCCGATGTGGAGTTTGATTCGGATCAGGGAAGTTCTACCGAATTTGCCAATTTGCGCGAACTTTGGATTGGTCATCAGGGCTTTAGCGATTACCCGGGCGACACTCTTCGCTTGGGTGTTGAACGCCAGCGCTGGCAGGACGGATTTATTTTTGATTCTTCGCTTCTTGGTGCGAGTTGGCAACTGGATACGAGCTTATTGAAATTACAACTGGGCTATGGCGAGCAGCAAGATGATCTGCGTACCGACGACTATTTTTTGCCAAAAGAAGTAGAAAAGTTATCGCTCAGTTACGCCAATGCCCGTTGGCAATACGGATATGGCCATGCTATTTCCTCGTATTACCTCTATGGTGAAGGCGAGGAAAATCCATTAGATACGCAACTGCAATGGGCTGGCATTGGGTTGGAAAACGGTTACTACAGCAATAGCGTTAGTGCATTTAGTTACAGTGCATTTTTTCATGCTGTGCAGGGGACGCAATTTTATGCTCCGACTAATCGTTTGGAGGATATTAGCGGTACTGCCGTGGATGTAGGCGCGCGTTGGCAATTTGATGTGTCCTGGCAACCCACTATTGGGCTTCAGTATGTAGCTGCTGATGCAGGTGCAGAGGGCTATCGCCCAACTGGTTTTGAATCCAATCGTGCAAAGTTTACCGGAACTCGTTCGTCCTTATATCGTTTGAATGAAGCAATTCGTGCGGACTTACGCAATTTAGAAGTAGCTTCCGTTTACTTGGCACTCGCGCAATACCGGCAGTGGGATTTCAATCTGGTGTTGAGTGATTTCTCTTTGGATGATGTGCGCGAGTCTTACTACCTGAATGGCAAGCCCCATATGTTAGTAGGCGATGATGCGCATTTAGGGCGCGGGTTGGATTTGGTTTTCTCCGGTTATTTGAATCGCAAGGGGCCGGGGCTGTTTTCGCTGGGGTATTTTGATTCGGTTATTCGCCTTCGTTTATCCGCGTTTGATTATGACACCAGGCAGCAGGCGAACAATCCGGAGTTGGAAAACCTGAATACCCAGTATGCGGGCATGTTGAGTTGGATCGTAAATCTATGACAAGTAAACGCATTGGCTTTTTATTGCTGGGCATAATTTGTTTTATGTCGACGGGTGTAGCCTTGGCTGATTACCGTTTTAATAGTGGCATTGAGCAGCCACCGGTGGTAAAGGCACAGGACTTGCCGGATTTAAGTGTATATACGCGCACTGCCATCGATGAAAAATTACAACAACAACATCAACAGGCAATTAAGCCGGTGGTGGAGTTGCGCAGGGTATTTAAAGAACATGAGCTGGTGTTGTTTACCGGTAGTGGCCGTGCGGGACGTTGGGCGAAATTACAGGGTGGTGTACCTCAGGCTATTTTTATTAAAGAGGGCGTAGTCACCGCGACTGATATTGCTAAAGCGATTAACAACCCAAAATATTTTCAGTGGGATAGTGTTAATAAAATTGCCTATGCGCGGTTGCCAATTGTCGTCGAGTTTGGTGCTAGCTTGTTGTTATCCGGCAACGAAGTGGGTGAACTGCGATTGTCAGAAGAAAAAGGTTCATTCCTGATTTCCGATGGTGGTCTATTTGTTCTGGACACAAAAATTGTCGGCTGGCGCGATGCAGAACAAACCCCGGCTTACTTTAAAGATGATGACAGTTTTCGCCCATTTATCACCGTGTGGGGCGGTGGTGAATTGTATATGCACAATGCTCACGCGCTGGCTCTGGGTTATCACCGGAGTAAAAGTTACGGGTTATCAATTTCCCAACACGGTTTTGTGTGGAACAAGCGTTTACAGCGCGCCAGCCCCAAAGCCTGGATTTTGAACTCTGTATTTGAAGATTTGTATTACGGGTTTTACTGCTATGAGGCCGATGGTCTGGTAGTAATCGATACAGTTTATAAAAACAATATTATTTACGGAATCGACCCGCATGACCGCTCCAGTCATTTGATTTTTGCACGTAATACTGTGTATGGCACGAAAGTGAAGCACGGCATTATTGGTTCGCGTTCAGTGGATAACAGTTGGTTTATCGGTAACATCAGTTACGACAATAAGTTATCGGGTTTTGTACTGGATCGTAACTGCATTAATAATTTAGTAGTTGGCAATAAAGTCTATAAAAACCACACCGATGGAATCACTATTTACGAAAGTAGCAACAATGTACTGCGCAACAATCATGTTTACGGTAACAAGAAACATGGTATTCGGGTGCGCAACAGCGAGAACATTCAGATTGAAGATAATCTGGTATTTGGCAACGGGGGCTTTGGCATTTTTGGCCACACCAAAGATTTGCGCGATAACAAGCATCGTGATTCGATAAAAGATCCCTACGTTCAACGTTATTCCTTCCAATTGAAAGGTGGAAAAATCCACGCCAATCGCTCGGGTGTTATTTCGGCTGTAGGGCCGGAATACTTACAGGTTAGCCAAATCGATGTGCAAAACCTGCCGGGACAGGCATTGGTGTTGGAAGGGCCATTACAGGACCACTATGGTGATTTTTGGAAAACAGTGATTAAGGAAAAGCAAATGGCAGAACTGGTGCGCAAGCCCGTTGCTGTCGAATCCTCATCCAGGGAGCTGAATTAGTATGGTCTTCTCCTCCAGTATTTTTTTATTTGTTTTTTTACCGATATTTTTTGCGGTCTATTTTTTAACGCCAAATAAGTGGCGCTCGCTAATTATCGTTATTGCGAGTTATATTTTTTATGGCTGGTGGCGAATAGATTTTCTGGCATTATTTTTTGGCATTACTGCTATCAATTACTGGTTGGGTTTGCGTATCGAGCAGGCCGAAACGAGGGAGAGAGCCAAGCGTTGGTTGTTGTTAGGCCTGGCAATTGATTTGGGCACACTGGGTTATTTCAAGTATGCCAATTTCGGTGTGGACTCCATGAATGCGCTGTTGGTATCTGCCGGTTTTGAGCCACTGGAGTTGGGAAAAATTTTATTGCCAATTGGTGTTTCGTTTTATGTGTTTGAGTCCATCAGCTATTTGATGGATGTGTATCGCAAGGAAATTCCGGCTACGCGTCGTTTCCTTGACTTCTGCGCCTTTGTTGCACTCTTCCCCCATCTGATTGCCGGGCCAATTTTGCGTTTTAAAGATCTGTCCGACCAATTTGCCAATCGCACTCATACCTGGGATAAAACCGCTGAAGGTTGTAGCCGGTTTATGCAGGGGTTTATTAAAAAAGTATTTATTGCCGACACAATTGCTCCCTTGGTCGACCAAGCCTATGGCATGGAAAATATGACCACCGGTGATGCCTGGGTAGCGGCAATTGCCTACGCCATCCAGCTGTATTTTGACTTCTCCGGTTACAGTGATATGGCCATTGGGTTGGGCTTGATGATGGGGTTTCGCTTTATGGAAAACTTTAATCGCCCTTACGCAAGCCAATCTATTACTGAATTTTGGCAACGCTGGCACATTAGCCTTTCATCTTGGCTTAAAAATTATTTATACATTCCACTGGGTGGAAATCGCGGCAGTTCGGTGAATACCTATCGCAATTTATTTTTGACCATGTTGCTTGGTGGTTTATGGCACGGTGCTAACTGGACCTTTATTGTCTGGGGGGCATGGCATGGTACCTGGCTGGCAATTGAACGCGCACTGGGTTTAAAAACCGATTCAGGCTTTAAACCATTGCGCTGGATATTCACTATGTTGCTGGTGGTTATTGGTTGGGTGGTATTTCGTGCGGAATCCATGGCAGATGCATTGCGTATCTATGAAGCCATGTTCAGTTTTAGCAATTGGCAGTTAAGCCAGGTTTACGCGGATTCGATTACTCGCCAGCAATTACTCATGCTGGTGATTGCCTGCGGTGTTCTGGTATTTGAAGTTTGTCGCGCTCATTCTGGTTTCGTATGGCAGTGGAAGCGTAAATATTTTTCGGCGATGGGAGCATTGCTGCTACTTCCGCTGTTTATGTTGTCAGTGTTGAAACTGGCCGCCGAACTCTATTCACCTTTCCTGTACTTTCAATTTTGAGGTGAGTCATGCATTTAAAAACGGCTAATCCCTTATGGCATGGAATTTACTCTGCCTGTTTTGGATCGCTGGTTATCGCAGGGGCTATCTACAGCGGTGTTGCGTTGCGCGATTATCAACTGCAGGAACAAAAAAGTTTTTTAAAGGGACAGGTGGCGCTGGACATAGAGCATTACTACAACGAAAACTTTATCGCGCGCGATTTGGGGTCAAATCTCTGGGCCTTGATCAATTACAGCCTGTTTAGAGAGGGACGAGTCGGTGTAGTAATAGGCGAGGAGTCCTGGCTCTATACCCTGGATGAGGTCAAAGACTATCCCGAAGCAGCGCAAGACCTAACGACTAATTTGGCGGCGATTGATGCAGTTGCTGCACATGTTCGCGCACAGGGATCGGATTTATTAGTGGCATTGGTGCCAGAAAAAGCAGCAATTTATTCTGAATATCTGGGCCCCAGGCGCGTTGCTCCCATTCACTCGCAATTGTATGCGCAAGTTGTTAATCAATTGCGTGGGCAAGGCGTGGTTGTGGTGGATACTACTGATGCATTGATAAATGCAAAGCAGACAGCGACGACCTTTTTAAAAAGCGATACCCATTGGACCCCTTTTGGTGCTGAAGTTGTTGCCAAAGAAATTGCGCAAACACTAAAAAACTCCCTGCATCATCCGTTGTTGGAACAACAAGTATTTTCATCACAGGATGATGAGCCAACTCACTTTCAGGGTGACTTGTTGAACTATATTCCGCTGGGAATATTTTCTGAGTGGGTTGATGTATCTGCTGACCAATTGGTAAAAACACGTACTCAAGTCGCTACGTCAACTGCTACTGCTGCAGATGATTTGTTTGGTGAATCATCAGCCGACATTGCGCTCGTAGGTACCAGTTATAGCGCTAACGCAAACTGGAATTTTGCAGGTGCACTGAAGCAGCATCTTGGTACTGATTTGGTAAATTATGCCCAGGAAGGCAAGGGGCCATTTGTGCCCATGACTGATTATTTAAATTCCGCCGACTTTACCAATGCACCGCCAGCACTGGTGATTTGGGAAATTCCTGTGCGTTTTTTACCTGCACCCCAACCTAAAGAAAACATTGCTTCTCTATTGGCAATCCTAAAAGGAAATCAATGATGAAATCATTTTTGTTGACTGCTGTTTTTTCTATTGCCACTTTTGCTGTCTCGTTAACGCTGGCAGCAGACAATAAACTTTATGAAACCCCTCCACCCGGATCTGCCTTTGTGCGTGTGTTTAATTATCAGACGGATAACGCGATTGGCACTGTTAATCTTGGTAAAAAAAGCGTTGCACAAATTGCCCCGGGCAATAGTAGTGATTTTGTATTTGTCGACGCAAAACAAGCATCTATTATCCTGGATAAGGTGGATTATCCTGTTGCATTAACAGAAGGGAAATTTTTCAATTTGGTATTTGATGGCAAAGTAGTGAAAACCGTTGAAATTTCTGCATTGAAGGATAAGCGTAAAGGTTTGATCCATTTGGTGAATCTTACTGATCAACCAGTTGACCTTAAAACCCTTAAAGGCGATGTGGATGTAGTGCCCGGCATTGCGAGTTTTAGCTCTGGAGAACGCGCTATTAATCCGGTAAAAATTGCATTTTCAGCGTATAGCGGAGGCCAGCGCTTGCTGGAAACCAGCGAAATTTATTTGGATCGCGGTCGCTCAGGTAGCCTGTTTGTATTTAAAAAGAATGGCGCTGCTAACTATTACTGGGTTGAAGACAAACTGGCGGCAACCAATAAATAAGGCCTGACTACATTACGCGGATGTACCTATTTCAATGTTAAAGAAAATTATTCAAGCTGCGCTTGGCGCTATAGGTTTATCAGTAATCGGCTCTTGTGCATTGGCGCAACAGTTTCCGGTATATGAGCTGGGCAAAGCGAAGTATGGTTGCTCAGCGGCGGCTGATATCAACAATTACAACAATTCCTATTTAGGCAGTTTTAAAACCCTGGTATTAGGTAAAGAGGATTGGCTCTTTCGCACCGGTACCGACATGTTGGGCTCCTTTGGGCCAGACGATGCATCCCTGGTGTTGTTAAAAAAGCTGGTGTCCAGTTTAAAAGCGAAAGGTATTCAGCTGATGGTGGTGTATGTGCCTACGCGAGGACTTTTGCACAATCGCTTTTTTGACGATGTAAACGCACGTGCCTATAACCATGAGCAAGCGCTGAATAACTATCGTCAGGCATTGGAGCGTATTCGCGCGCAAGGCATTGTAGTGGCTGACTATAGTCAATTGATAACGCAGCCACTAAGCGATGATTATTATTTCAAACGCGATCATCATTGGACGCCCTTTGGTGCCAAAGTGACTGCACGAGTTGCTGCAGACTATTTAAGGTCTCAACAGGTTACGGAGGGTTTTGCACCGCAAACTTTTGTGAATCGCCCTGAAGGGGTGTTCGGGCGGGACGGCACTTTACAGTTAGCCTGGAAAAGTTTATGCGACCAGCAATTTCTCAAACAGTTTGTTCCCTTTTATGTGCATGAGCGCGGTGAGTCTTCTGTCGCGAATGCAGAGGATGCGTTATTTTCCGATGAGTCAGTACCAGAAATCAGTTTGGTCGGTACTAGCTTTAGCGCGGATCTAAAATTTAATTTTGTGGGCTTTTTGCGCGAGTATTTAGGTACAGATATTACAAACCTTTCTATTGAAGGCGGTGGTTTTGATGGCTCTCTATTGCAGACTCTCAATGACCCTGAGTTTCTGGCTAATCCGCCCAAATTATTGATTTGGGAGCTGCCTGCATATTATCGTTTGGACGAACGCGAGTTTTATCGTCAAGCGATGCCTTTGATAAATTCTTCCTGCGAAGGAAAAACACCGGTGTTATCTGAAACTGTTAAATTGAAACCTGGAAAAAATGAGTTCTTATTTAACGCCGGCGGTGCTGATAGCGAGCGGGTTGATAATATTGATAACAAAAATCACTTTATGGAATTGCAGTTTTCGGATACCAACTTCCGCAAGCTGGATATGGTAATTTGGCATTTGAATGGCCGTCGCGACACAGTGAAAATCGAGCGCAGCGATACTGTGGAAATGAATGGGCGTTTTGTGTTTGATTTAAAAGATGAAAATAAGTGGGCTGATTTTATTTACCTTTCTTCTGAAATCAACATTCCTGAAAACTATACCGATCTGTCGGTGAATGTGCGTTTATGTAAACGTTAATAGATATAGGTAGTTAAACTATGAAAGCGATCAGCGGTATCTTGGCATTAATTATGTTGAGTTGTGTGGGTAATGCCTACGCAGATATCAAAATTCCTGCCGGGTTTAAACGTGCGCCGCTTATGCCGAATAACAATCTCAACATATCTTGCCCCAAGGCGCCACCCCCTTTTAAGGGGAGTTTGCTATTTACTAGCAAGTATGAAGGTACCGATGATGCTAACTCGATTGTGAATCCGGATGCGCTGGATGATTATCTGGAACAAACCAATGATATGACTGAGTTGCAACGGGTGATTGCAGATTTGAGCAATAAATATTTGCGCACTGGCAATGTAATTTATCGTAATTGCGCGCTGGACGTTTTATCGGCCTGGGCACAGTCAGATGCTTTATTGAGTAAGTCGAGCAACCACACCGGTGCGGCCGTCAGAAAGTGGACTCTCGCCGCTATTGCTGCAGGTTACGCAAAAATTGTTTTTTCTAGTGCTCCACAACCTGCAATAGCTCCAACGCAAAAGCAATTAATAGAAGGCTGGCTGGAAAAAATGGCTGTGCAGGTAATTGCTGATTACGCAACAAATTCAGTGGAAAAAGTCAATAATCATGACTACTGGGCAGCTTGGGCGGTGGGGGTGTCTGCGACCTTTTTAAATCGTACGGACTTGTTGCAGTGGTCTTATGAAAAATATGTTCAGGCTATGGGGCAAGTGGATATTAAAACCGGTTATTTACCTAATGAATTAAAACGTAAGGGTTTGGCATTAAGCTATCACCACTATGCGGTTCAACCTTTGGTGAGCCTTGCGGTATTGTTGAAAACAAATGGATATGAGGTGTTTAAGCACAATAACTCTGCGCTAGAGCGGTTAGTATCCGCTACATTGAGGGCAACGGTTCGACCTCAGCTTATGGCTGAGGTCGCAGAAGAAAATCAGAAAACCGATAAGCTCGTTTCCGGGTCAGGTTTGTCTTGGTTAGAGCCTTGGTTGGTGTTAAAACCTGATGCCATCATTCCTTTTCGCTGGCAACAGCTTAGGCCAATGACATCAAGCCGGTTAGGGGGGGATCTTACGCTGATCTATGCGGAAAAATATGTTGAAAAATCCAGTTCATACTTGAGTCATCCTCGGCCGCCGCTGATTAATCAGATTAATGCGTGGCCGTACGGGAGAAATATATTTGACGATAAAGTGTTTGCTTATTATCGACGCAATTTCAACCGTACGACTCCATTAATTTGAAATACACTGGAATCCCAATTAATACGTTCAGTGGAAAGGTAACGCCAAGTGCCGCGAAAATCGCCAGGCCGACATCTGCTTCTTTTATCGCGGCTTTAATGGCTACGGGTGCGGCGATATAGGATGCGCTAGCGGTTAATGATGCGAGAATTAATGTGCTTCCAATTGGCAGCTGTAATGCGAATCCAGCCGCTGTTCCTATCAATGCCAGTGCGAAGGGCGCAAGCAACGCAAAAGTGATCAGTTTCCAGTGCTGAATTGGAAATGGATTTAAATGTTGTGAGGCGCAGACCCCCATTTCCAGTAAAAACAACGCGAGCAGGGCTTTGAAGGCGCCGAGAAACAAGGGAGCTACGTCCTTGCTGCCATCCGGGCCGTAGAGGTAGCCAATAATCACTCCACCCGTCAGTAACACAACGCCGCGACTGGTAAGGGCTTCGTGCCAAATTCCCTTCATGCTGCTGTTATTTCCGGTGGCTTTCTTGAACAACAAAATTCCCACCACAATGGCAGGCAGTTCCAGCAGCACCAGGTACAAGGTGGTTTGCGGGGCGATGGTCAGGTTATTCACCTCGGCGAAGGCGAGGGCAACCGCGAAGGTACCGGCGCTGGCAGAACCGTAGTGCGCGGCGATGCTGGCGCTGTTCGCGGTATTTAGTTGGACGAATTTGCGCAACAGCGGGTAGAGCAACAAGGGAATCGCAATCCCCAACAGAAGCACCGTAATGACTTCTGGCAGCAGCTGCCAATTCACATTGCCGTGTAGCGCCAGCCCACCTTTCAGCCCCAGCGTAAGCATCAGCAGTATGCTCAGGGTGTCGTAAGCTGCCTTGGGCACTTTTAAATCTGACTTGGCTACCCCGGCCAGAACGCCGAGCAGGAAAAACATAATGACGATATCGGGCATGGACATAACCTCTTAACTTGCCGGAATTAACGGTATTCAAGGTTATTTTGGCGACTCTTATGAATAGATGATAATTAATGTTTATGATTATTAATATTGAGGATTGTCTATATATGTTTGTAAGAGGCCCGCTGTGAATATTCGCCATCTCACGTTTCGCCTGTTGCAGGTGTACATCGCGGTGATCCGCACTGGCTCCATTTCCCAGGCCGCAGTGCAATTGCATTTGACCCAGCCAACCGTATCCCAGCAGATAAAGCGTTTGACGGAGGCGGTCGGCGAGGAGTTGCTGGAGCTGCGCGAGGGCCACTATCAACCCACCTATGTGGGGCGCGAGCTATACCATGCTGCTCTGGACGCCTTGGGGCGGTTTGATGATTTCAATAGTTTTTTAAGTGAGGCGGCGCAGGGTGATAAGGGGCATTTCAGTTTGGGAGTTGTAACTACCGCGCAATATGTATTGCCATTGTTGTTAAGCCCCTATACCCAACAGTATCCGGGCGTGGATGTGACTTTTAATATTGGCAATCGCGGCAGTGTGTTGCAGCGATTCCAAAATGAGCTGGATGATCTGTATTTATTTAGTCATCCACCCACGGGTGATCATGTGGTGAGCGGCAGATTTTTACGCAACCCGCTGGTACTGATCGCGCCTTTGCATCACTGGGCGGCGAAAAAGAAATCGCTGACATTTTCTGAGTTGATGAATGAGCGATTTTTAATGCGCGAACCAGGTAGTGCTACGCGCATGGTGTTTGAAAATTGGCTGCGCGAGCAAAATTATCAGCTGCATAACACCTTGCAAATTGAGAGCAACGAAGTGATTCGGATGAGTGTGGAAACTGGTTTGGGGTTGGCCGTACTTTCCGAACATACCCTGGCGCAAGCCAATGCCAAGGTAGTTATTTTGCCGGTAAAGGATTTCCCCCTCACCAGTCACTGGTATCTAGTCCGTCATGGCGACCGGCGCTTGCCAGTCGCCGCGCATAATTTCATCCGTTATATGAATGCGCATTTAGGCGAGTGGGTGAATGAAAAATACATCCGTAATGAACTGGATTTACTGTTGAGCGGGAACGGATAATTCCAGACGTGTAACGACGGGAAAATGATCCGATGGGAACAGTCCGTTGTAGGTAGTGGTGTCCACCTGGTGCATGAGGACTTTTGCATCTTTTTTTACAAAGATGAAATCGATTTTGTTATCCACTTCGGCATTTTTTCCAAAATCATTAAAGGTTTTGTTGCCGCCCGTTGCCGGGGTTGTGGCTATTTTTCCTGCGTCAGCAAGGGTTTGGGTAATAATTTCGTAGCCTTTTGCATCGGCCTTAAAATTAAAATCCCCTGTCACTACATAATTGTCCTGAGGGCTGAGTTTAGCAACCTCGGCGAGTAGAAATTTTGCGCTTTCCTGGCGAGCGATTTCACCTTCATTATCGAAATGGGTGTTGAAGACCAGCAGGTTTTTTTTATTCAGTGTGTCGGTTAATTTGGCGATACTGAGTGTGCGGCGATAAGAAGCATCCCAGCCGCGTGACACTTGCTGCGGCGTTTGCGACAGCCAGAGTGTTTGTTGGCCTTGCAGGGCAAAGCGGTTATGGCGAAATAAAATGGCAGTGGTCTCGCCTTTTTCTTTTCCATCTTCACGGCCTACACCAATCCAGGAATAGTCATCCAGCATTTCTACCAAATCCTCTACTTGCGGAACTTCTGCTTCCTGCAGGCCGATAACATCCGGGTTATGCATTTTAATCAGATGTGCCACCAGGTATTTACGCTTTTTCCAGTAGTTGGTGTTTTCGGGAGACTCACAGGAGCCGCAACGAATGTTGTACGTCATTACATCCAACGATTGTGCATGGCTTAAGCCGGAATAACCGAGGAGGGCAAGCAGGATAAGAAAACGTTTCATGATGTTGACTCCGGTTTTTCTGTTTGGCAACGCCAGCAATAGTCAAAGGAAGGCTCATTCATTTCCTCGCATTGGCTGCAGATCCATTGCGGTAAGCTGGATGATGAAAATGCGATTTCAATTAATGCCGCCGCGCGTTCGCTGTGCGCGTCATTCACTACCCATAATTCCGGCCAGCTACTGATAGGTGCTAATTCCCCGATGGCGCTGGCCGCGAATTCATTTTTCCACACACATTCAATACCAGCTTGTTCCAACAGGTTGTGGGCATTGCTGACAAGCAGCCGGTTTTCGTGAGTGTAGACGAGTTTCATCGTAATTCTTCTCTACTGGGGTTTATGCAGGCTGACATCTTTAAAGGTTTTTAAGTTGTCGCTTTCATGTTCAATTAATTCATCGCCTTGCTGATCGATAAACAGGACTGGCAGTTGATTGGCGTTAGCGACTTTTAATCCTTCTTCACTACCCATGCACAGTAATGCGGTAGACCACGCATCAGCAATGGTGGGATTTTCGTGGAATATCGTTACTGATACCGTGTTGTGCTCGACAGGTTTTCCGGTACGGGCATCCAAAATATGACTGTAGCGTTTGCCGTTGCTATCAAAGAAATGGCGATAGGTGCCCGACGTCATCAACGCCATAGGTGCACCCGAATCAAAGCTGGCAATTTTGTGCAGTTTGCGCTCGTTGGGCAATGGTTTTTCTACGGCAATTCGCCAGGGCTCGCCGTTCGGCTTTTTGCCGCGCGTTTGCAATTCACCGCCAATTTCCACCAGATAATTTTGCACACCATATTGCTCCAATATTTTTACGATACGGCCCACGCTGTAGCCCTGGCCGATGGAGGAAATATCTACCCGCAACTCCGGGAGTTGCTTGCGTAAATGTGTGCTATCGATTGTTTCCAATTTATTGAGGCCCACCGTGCCGAGTGTTTGTGCAAGCGCTTCCTCGGTGGGCGGCGAAAATACGTCCTTTTTAAAACCCCATAAATCAAACAGGGGTTTAATCGTCAGGTCATAGCAACCACTGCTCGCCGTATATACCTTGCGCGCTTCTTCAACCAATGCGACCAGTTCGGCATCTGCGGTTAATACTTCGGTAGTTTTTTGGGCGTTAAATTGTTCGATGACCGAATCGTCGCGATAGTTCGACAGCGCCTTATCGATACGTGCAAATTCATCGTTTACGGCAGTTTCAATCGCGTTTAATGGAGTCTTCGAATCCGCGGGTAATTCAAAGGTGAGGTTGTAAGTCGTGCCTTGGGCGGCGCCGTGGATTTTGCTCAACTCAGGTGCTTTGCTGCAGCCTGCCAGCAGTGCGATGGCCAGCCCCAGACCTAAATAGCGACGAGGGGAGGGCGATGCAGTTGTTGCGAGGAACATAGGAAAACTCCGTAAATCGAATTAAATCAGTGGCGGGCATTATAGCGGGCGATCGACTACGGATAAGCATGTTTTTTGCGCAATTCAGGGTTATCATCAAAACTTAACCTAAATTATCGCTTCGCTTAAAGGAGTAATCATGCTCTATTCTGCCAACCAAACCAGCGCGCGGCTGCTGTTGGAATTTGCCCAAAGCAAATGGATTGATAACAACACAAATGCTGACTTGCAGGATCACCAGCGCTATCTGCTACTGCATGACCTCTATATCAAAGCGCGCAGCTTTAGCATTATCAACAAAGTGACTTTCTGGTTTGCGTTGCTTGGTGGAATCGCGGTGGTGATGTGGCCGATGACAGCAGAGTTATCCAAATCCTTTAATTGGGACAAGGATTTTTTTACGTCTGCCATTGTGCAAACCACGATCACCGCATTTGTGGGCCTCGCGTTTGCCATTTACTCTCACTATAAAAAACGCCAACTGTTCGTAGAAAATTTAATGCGTTCGATTGTGTATGCCGATGACTGGGAGCCTGTGATGGCAGAGCGCGTAATCAAAGAAATGGAGCGCATTGATTCTGGCTTTGGTTTTGCAGAGACCTTGGGAAAAAAATCCAAAACCACCAAGACGTGAGCTTGGTTTGTTCGAGTAACTATTCATGCCGCATCGCGCACATTTGTTTTCTCTTCGTATTGCGCACGCGGTACGTGAAGCCTGTTTTTTGGAAACCTATGGTGCGCGACGCTTGCGGCGCGATCTGTTAGCGGGCATTACCGTAGGCATTATTGCCATTCCACTGGCGATGGCTCTCGCTATTGCTAGCGGTGTGCCGCCGCAATATGGTTTATATACCGCAATTGTTGCGGGATTTTTAATTCCCTTGCTTGGCGGTTCGCGATTCAGTATTTCCGGCCCTACGGCGGCGTTCGTGGTCATCCTCTTCCCCGTTGCACAACAATATGGTTTGGGCGGATTATTGGTGGCTAGCCTTATGGCAGGTGCCATCATGATTGCTATGGCGCTACTGCGCTTGGGGCGGTTGATCGAATATATTCCGGAGGCGGTGACGCTGGGTTTTACGGCGGGCATCGCGATTGTCATTGCCACATTGCAAATAAAAGATTTTCTAGGGCTGCAAGTGCAATTGCCGGCACATTATCTGGAAAAAGTAGCGCTGTTGTTTCAGCAGCTGCCCTACATCGATTGGCCAAGCGTTGCTGTAGCATCAACCACTCTGTTGATGATGTTGCTGTGGCCATTGTTGAAGTCGCCGCTCCCTCCTCATTTACCTGCAATTATTGTAGGTAGTTTGCTCGCATTTTTTTTCAATCAACAGGGGTGGATCGTCGACACTATTGGTTCGCGTTTTTCATACACCCTGCCGAATGGCGTTACCGGTTTTGGTGTTCCGCCACAATTGCCGGAATTGATCTGGCCTTGGGACCAGTTGGGTGCTCATGGTGAGCCTATCCGTTGGAATTCGCGTGTGCTGCAGGATTTGCTGTCTGCCGCCTTTGCGATTGCCATGCTCGGCGCGATCGAATCGCTTCTTTGTGCGATGGTACTGGATGGGATGACCGGCAAACGCCACAGTGCCAATAGCGAATTAATGGGGCAGGGGATTGCCAATATGATCACGCCGTTTTTCGGTGGTATTACGGCGACCGCTGCATTGGCTCGTTCGGCGGCGAGCGTAAAAGCGGGGGCGGAATCCCCAGTGGCGGGTATGGTGCATGCGCTGGTGGTGTTGCTGGGGTTGGTGGCGCTGGCGCCGCTGCTGGCTTATTTACCCATGCCGGCCATGGCGGCATTACTGGTGATGGTGGCTTGGGGTATGAGCGAAGCGCACAAAGCTGTACATCTGGTAAAAACCGCGCCACGCGGTGATATCTGGGTGTTTGCTGTCTGCTTATTACTGACCGTATTTTTCGACATGGTGATTGCGATTACGATGGGAATAGTGCTGGCGGCATTGTTGTTTATGAAAGAAATTGCGTCGATGACGCATATAGATGATCTCACCAAAGAAAATCAGCATTTACTTCCCAAGAATTGGAGGGTACTTCACATCAGTGGCCCGCTATTTTTCGCTGCTGCCGATCGAGTATTCAGCGAACTTGCACGCCTCTGCGAGGATGACCAACATATTATTTTATCGTTTAAGGATGTGTCGGTGTTGGATGCTGGAGGGCTGTCAGCGCTTGGTAAATTAATTGATAAATGCCAGCACAATCAAACCGAATTAATACTCACGGATATTCCAGTGCCGATTGGCCTCATCATGGAGCGTGCGCACGTTAAGCCACGCGCCGGCACCTTAAGATTTTGTCATTCCTTAAAAGAAGCATTAGCCGCCACGGCGTCGTAATTGTGCCACCACCGAAATATTCTCAAAAAATGTTTGTTCCAGAAAAACTAACCCCAGGGTAAATTCTGGCGTTTAGGTTCGCGGATTGTTTGACAGCGCTATCATCATGAAATATTTTGCTCTTCGTTATTCGATCTTCATGGAGTGCATGGACGTGAAAGTGTTTTTCATAGGGTTGATTTCTGGTGTTATGGGGACTCTTTTTTTTAATAAGATTTTTTTTGACTCTGAGCGTCAAGTTAATCGTCCTGCTGAGCAACTTATTGCGCTGCCGGTTGATTACACAGAGCATCGCGATACTTTTGATGTGGGTGTAAAAGATGTAGCAGAAATTGTTGCTCACAATAAATCGCTCAGCGGAAAACTGACAAAAATGGAATCTATGAATAATTCTTCCTCGTCAATAAAAATCGCTTCTCCCGCGCAACCCTGTGACTATTCGTTAATTTCTGAACTCAACAATATTGGGCGGCTGAATGGCCAATCTGTAGGCCATCTATTGAGTGTCACCGAGGAAAGTTTCGCGTCTGAAATTGCTGATCGAAATTGGGCGAGTGACTATGAGCGCACTTTGAAAAGTATGTTTCAGGATAATGATGCGATTGCGGACTATGTGCCAGAACAAATTGAGTGCCGTGAAAAAAGTTGCAAAATATCTATTCCAGGAGCCGATTCACAAAATCAATCAATAATGAGCGAAAATTTGTTAAAGACGATTGTCAATAATTCTCAAGGGGTTAATGGCAAGGCCTCCATTTTTTATGACGAAAGTAAGAGTAAATTGATTGTGTATTTGGCTCGCAATGAAAATTAATTTAATATGAAAAAGGAGTGGTGGGCTCGTTGCTAATTGACCAATAGCAGCGCATCTTGCTGATGAAAAAGGCTTAAGGATTTGTCGGTTAACTTCATTACATAAAAGGAGAAAGGAGTGTTTATGAAAACTAAAGTTATTGGAATCATGGCGGCAGCAGCGTTCGCATTTTCGGCTCAGTCTTTTGCTGACTATAACGTTACTGTTGACACAAGCGCTTGCAGTTGGAGTACAACGTCATCTGGGGTGAGTGGGGGTGCAGGTGTAGGGACTGTCTATTGGTATAATGCTAGCCTGGTTTGTCCGAGTGGAACTTTGGCAACGAAATCCTGGTGGACATCTACCAGCGGACAGTCTAGTTGTTCCATTAATGCCGTAAGCCCCTATAAAATCAATGGTAATTGTAATAGTTATTCCATTTATTACACTGTAGTTGAGGTGCCGCCAGGTCCCGCCGGCGCTGCTTGTACCTGGACTACCTATCCAACGGGTGGGGCTGGTATGGGTAATGTTAGGGCAGAGTTTTATTCACCAATTGGTACCTGTGTAGATAAAACTAAAGTAGTTGAATACAGAAGTAACGTTTATTACTCAACTTATTATTTGCGTTAATGGTATTAAAGATAGCCGTCAGCAAGCGATCTGACGGCTATCTTAATCAGTCGATTGGTCAAATTGGGTCGCTTTCGCCACCGAACGCGGCGAGTAAAGCGGTGATAAAATTTTTCAGCTCCATCGCCATAATGGCAAAGTCGGCATCAAATTGTTCGGCTTTGCTTTCCGGGTTGCGCTCGTTAGCTTTATCGCTAATCACATCTTCAAACTTCACGCGCTTGATACCCAGCTGGTCATCGATAATGCAGCTGATGGCCTCTTTCCACACCAGTGCAATTTTACTGACGTGCATACCGCTCTCGAGATGATTGCGAATTTCCGCAGCGGTAAGGTCCAGCTTTTTGCAGCGCACTACGCGGCCATCTTTGGTGGCTTGCAGCTCTACTTCCTCGCCCAACTCAAATTGATGTGGCGCCTGGCTTTCGCGCAACCAGTGAGTCATCACTTGGGTGGGAATATTTTTGGGGGCGATAGGCAAACAGCGCAAGCTGCCTAATGCTTCGCGTAATTTGCTCAGCAAATCTTCCGCGCGTTTCGCAGACGATGAATTCACCACAATTAATTTTTCTTGCGGTGCTATGTAGGCGTAATCCAGCGTGGAACGGGTAAAGGCTTTGGGTAGCAATGAAAAAATAATTTCATCTTTTAAAGAGTCGCGCTCTTTGCGGCCTACCGGGCGCGATTCCGCATCGTTAATCGCTTGAACTTTTTCTTCCAGCGCCTCTTTGATCACGCCGCCAGGGAGAATTTTTTCCTGCTTCTTGGCGCAAATCATGATGTAGCCATTGGTAACATGCACAAACTCGCTGCCGTGGCGACCGAGCGGGAATTCAAAACCATAGCGCAGAGGATCAAGGCTACCGCAGGGGTTAAAGCAAAACTCGGCGAGTTTTTCATTCAATTCTTCGGTGGAAATAGTCCACTCTTCGGTTAAGCGATACAACCGTAAATTTTTAAACCACATGGAAAATCCAATAACAAAAAAATATCTTTCAACCGGCTATCCAGGTGCGATAAAGCAGGGGTTCCGGGGTTCTCTTTGAGACTGTCGGAGACATGGATGTCGACGGCAAGCCTCCAGGGACGGATTCACGGCGCGTCTCAAAGAGAACCCCGGAATCCATGCTGGTGTTTAATAAACAGAAAAGTTTTGGTGGGGAATTGAATTGGTTATTCAATTCTCATTTTTTTGTGAACGGAATTAACTAACAATATCCAGCAACTCAACATCAAAAATCAGCGCCGAATAAGGCTTGATGCTAGCGCCTGCGCCACGCTCACCGTACGCCAGGTTGTGCGGAATGTACAAACGCCACTTGGAGCCAACCGGCATTAATTGAAGTGCTTCAGTCCAACCCGCGATAACGCCGCCTACCGGGAAGTCGATGGGCTGGCCACGATTTACCGAGCTGTCGAACACTGTGCCGTCAATCAGAGTACCGTGGTAATGGGTTTTAACCTTGGAGGTTTTGGTTGGAATCGCACCGGAGCCTTGGGTAATTACTTCGTACTGCAAACCGGACGCAGTCACGGTGATCCCGGCTTTTTTGGCGTTCTCGGCTAAAAACGCCTCGCCTGCTGCCGCTAAAGTTTTGCTTTGTTCGGCTTCTTTGGCTTGCATGCGCTCGTTAATCTCGCCAAAGGCAGCTTGCATTTGTTCATTGCTGTAGGGCATTTCTACACCATTTAATGCATCCAGCAAGCCCTGGGCAACTGCCGCTGGGGACACACCATCAAACGGATTGTCGGCCAATTGTTGGCCCATTTGGCGACCGATACCGTAACTTACAAGCTCTTCAGTGCTGTAATTGTTGGACATAAAACATTCTCGCTGTGCTGAAAAATAAAAAGCCCCGCACAGGGCAGGGCCGCTTAAAAGGTGGGGCAGTCTAGCAGATACGAGGGCTAATCTGTCTCGGAGTTTTTGAGTTCGGCGGCGTTTTCTTCCGGCGCCAATACATGCACCTCGCGGATAAAAATCCCCCAGAAGGCGATAAACAGAGCGGCCACCAAGGGGCCAATAACAAAGCCATTGATTCCGAATAAGCCCAGGCCGCCGAGGGTGGAAAGCAACACTATGTAGTCAGGTAGTTTGGTGTCCCGGCCTACGAGTATCGGGCGCAGAATGTTATCCACCAAACCTATAACGCCCATGCCAAAGGCGATCAGGATAATGGCTTTTACATTAGCGCCGGTGGCAAATAAATAGAGGGCAACCGGTGCCCAGACAATTGCCGGGCCTACCGCCGGAATCAGCGACAGCACTGCCATAATCACCCCCCACAAAAGCGCGCCGGGAATTCCCAGTGCCCAGAAAATCAATCCACCCAGACTGCCTTGAATAATGGCAATCACCATATTGCCTTTAATGGTTGCGCGGGTAACTTCGCCGAACTTGGCAAACAGCATGCGTTCGCGCGCGTCCCCTAATGGTAGTGCGCGAATTAATAACTCGAGCAGCTGTTGGCCGTCGCGCAGCAGGAAGAAAGTCAGGTACAACATCAGGCAGATATTCAGCAGCAACTTGAAGGTATTTTGGCCGATACTCAGCGCGTTCTGCGCTAGCCATTTACCGGCGGTCATACTGAAGCTGAGAGCGCCCTCTTTGATTTTGGCGATATCGACTCCGAATCGATCCAACGTTTGTTGGACAGCGGGAAATGCGGTGCGCACCTGCTCGATATATTGGGCTGGATTTACCTCGCCTTCCTCCAGCTTTTGGTAAAAGGCGGCGCCTTCCGCGACCACTGAGCTAATGAGAAATATGACTGGCAATACGACAACCAGGATGCACGCCGTGAGGGTGAGCAGGGCACTGAGGTTGGTGCGGCCTTTAAGCACATCCAACAGTTTTAGCTGTAGGGGATAAAAAATCACGGTGATGGCGCACGCCCAAAAAATAGTGCCAAAGAAGGGTTTAAGGATTAGTAAAAAACCGGTGGTCACAATCAGTAAAAACAGCAGAAACGTACGGGTTTCCAGTTTTTGTTGCATGGCGCTTGTCCTTCACAGAGCGGGGTGAATGGTGGGTGACTATACGGGAGCGAGGCGAGAGTGTCATCTGTGCACTGTGACTCTCGAGCCGGCAAAGTAGCTACTAATCTTCTATGCTTCGAGAATATTCACTGGCGGTCGGGCATTGTGCTGATGTTGGTAACCAAATTCCTCGTTAAATGGGTAATTGTTCTGTTGCGCCTGCCGCCCTGGCGACTTATCTGCGCGCTTGGTATAGGCGCGAGCAATTGGGCCTATTCTGCCGACGATGGCAAAGTCCATATTGAGGTACAGGTGCAGGCCACTGAGCTGGAGCAGCCGGTAGATTACTTTACCAGTCTGTTAGTGCTCGCTCTGAATACCAGCAAAGCGGATAACGAAGTCATCGATATTGAATTTTCCGAGCGCGATTATTCCCAGGCGCGCTGGATTCACATAGCACAAAACGACACGCGCGCTCTGGTTATCTGGACCATGACCGACAAGGAGCGCGAACAGCAGCTGCGACCTATCCGTATCCCCTTGTTCAAAGGTTTGTTTGGCTACAGGGTGTTTTTAATTCGCGCTCATGAGCAGGCTCGTTTTAATCAAATAAAAACGCGGGAGGATTTGGCGAAATTGCTGGCAGGACAGGGAACTCATTGGCCGGATACTCCTATCTTGCAACACAATGGGTTGCGGGTAACTACGGCTGAAACGACGGAATCGCTGTTTCGCATGATTAACGCCAAGCGATTTGATTATTTTCCGCGCGGTATTTCCGAGGCCTGGTTTGAACTTGCACAACGACGCGAAAAAAATCTGGAGGTCGAGGCAAATATTTTGCTCTACTATCCAACGGCGCTGTATTTTTTTGTCAATAAAAAGAATGAAGCACTTGCGAAACGTATCGAGCAAGGTTTGGAAATGTTAATCGACAACGGTAAATTTGATGAGTTTTTTTATAATCATCCGCGCGTAAGTTCCGGGTTGGAACGGCTCACCAATCGCCATGTTATTTACCTGGAAAATCCACTGCTCCCGGATGAAACGCCACTTGCAAATCCGCGTTATTGGATTGATTTAAACGCGCGTAATGCACAGGCCCGCCAGTCTATCCCGACCTCGCACGCCCTACATCAGTGATGAATTTTTTCGGTGGGATTGGCGCAACTGGATGCTGCGGTTTTATCACAGCCGCTGCATCCACCACAGACAGCGGACTTTTTAGATGAGAAGAACCAGCGGCGCAGCAGGAATAGCGCGGCTGCCAGTACGCAACATCCTACAATCATTTCTTGCCATGGAAAGTCCTGCCACATCATCGCCTCCGGGATTAACGGTTAATTCACAATCGCCGTGGCGATTTGATAAGTTGCCCATGCAGCAAAGTAAGCCAGAGCGAATAAATATACGGTGAAAAAGGTTGTCGCTTTGGCCGAGTTGGTTTCGCGTTTTACCACGGCGATAGTAGAAATACATTGGGGCGCATAGACGAACCATGCGAGGTAGGCGTAGGCCACTGGTAGCGACCAGCTTGCTGCCAGGGTTGCTCCCAAGGCGGCGTCAATAGATTCTTCGCCGACCGCATAAACCGTAGCGAGGGCGCTAACCGCTACCTCGCGCGCGCCCATTGCCGGTATCAACGCAATACACATTTGCCAGTTAAAGCCGAGCGGTGCAAAGAGCGGTTGCATAAAGTGACCGAGTTGGCCGGCAAAACTGTAGTCGATTGCGGGTTGGGTCGCGCCTTCTGGTGCGCCGGGGAAGGTGGCGAGGAACCAAAGCACTACCGACAGTGCCAGAATAATCGTCCCCACCCGGCGTAAGAAGATCCAGGCGCGTTCACGCAAACCAATCAGCAGGTGATAGGCCATGGGCCAGCGGTAACTGGGGAGTTCCAGCAACAGTGGGAACTCTTCGCGCGCGGCGCGGCGGCGCATTATCCAGGCTATTAAGGCCGCACTCGCGACGCCCGCAAAATAGAGCGCAAACAGCGTGAGGCCCTGCAGGGTAAAAATACCCCACACATGTTGTTCTGGAATAAAAGCGGCAATGATCAAGACGTACACCGGTAAACGCGCCGAACAGGTCATAAGCGGCGCTACCATCACGGTGATAAAACGCTCTCGTGGGTCGGCAATTGTGCGGGTCGCCATAATGCCGGGCACGGCGCAGGCAAAGCTCGATAATAACGGGATAAATGAGCGGCCGGACAAGCCCAGCCCGCGCATCGGGCGATCCAGCAGAAAGGCGGCGCGGGTGAGGTAGCCGGTATCTTCCAGTACCAAAATGAAGAAGAACAGGATCAGAATTTGCGGCAGGAATACCAGTACACCGCCAACGCCGGCAATTAGCCCGTCGACAATAAAGTCTTTCAGAATGCCATTCGGCAAAACGCTGGCTACGCTTTCCCCCAGCACAACGAAGGCGCCATCAATTAAATCCACCAGTGGCGTTGCCCAGGTAAATACCGCCTGAAAAATTATCAGAAGCGTGGTAAAGAGTAAGACAAGCCCCAACACCGGGTGCATTACCAGCGCATCAAGGCGATCCTGCCAGCGCGGCATTTCGGCTGGTTGAATAACATGCAGCTTCATCAAGCTTTCGATCTGGTCGTACAGTGCCTCCACAGACTCCTGACGATCACTGAGGGTAAGTGCTTGCTCGCCGGTAGGCAATGGCGGTTGCTGGGCATAGCTATCCAGCACTTTGCGTAAGTCCGCAACGCCCTGGCTGTTAACCGCGACGGTTTCAATGATGGGAATACCAATAGCCTGTGACAGCGCGGCGGTGTTGATACTGATTCCGCGACGACGCGCTTCATCCATCTGATTAAGCGCTAATACCATGGGCCGATTGAGGCTGCGCAGTTCCATAACCAGGCGCAACCCCAGGCGCAGGTTGCAGGCATCGACTACGGCAACCAGCAGATCCGGGCGGCGCTCGCCGGCAAGTTTGCCCAAGATGACGTCGCGTGCTACTTGCTCATCGGGCGAGGTGACAAAAAGACTGTAGGTGCCTGGTAAATCCAACAGTTCAGCAGGGTTTTCTAACGCAGTAACCATACCGGAGCGACGCTCTACGGTAACACCAGGATAGTTGGCAACTTTGGCGCGCGCGCCAGTCAAACGGTTGAACAGTGAGGTTTTGCCGCAGTTGGGGTTGCCAACCAGCGCCAGGCGGATAGGGACAGCGGACATGCGGATTTCCTAATTTAGCAACCGGTCAATGTAGCGGTTAGTCAAAAGTAGTGGTCAGTCAAAAGGTTCGGGCACAAGGTACGGCAACCAGCATCACTCAAGGATTGGCTCGACACAGATCTTGGCAGCCTCGGCACGGCGCAATGCGAATTTGGTACCGTTCACTTGTACGGCCAGTGGGTCGGCACCGAGCAGGCCAAAGCCGATCACCTTCAACGGGGCTCCCGGCAAAAAACCCAGTTCCTTAAGGCGCAAGCTGACGTGTTCATCCTGTGCGCCAAACAGCGGTTGATCGATCAGATTAACCACGCGCACCCTCGCACCCTTGGCACATTGATCGAGGCGCAGGCTGGCGGCGAGGTTGGAGCTGGAGACGGCGGTATTCATAAAAATAAGTCTTGCATGTAAATGAGATTGATTATTAGAAAGAATACTTTATTTACAGTGTTGCCGCAATTTTATGCGCTGGTCTTTATTCAAGGTGCGCAAGGTTACCGATTCTCCAGCCGGTTGTAATCCAGAATGGCTGCTTCTTTGGGCTGGTTTCGGAAATACAACTCATGCACATGGTCGCTAAAGGCCCAGAAATCGGGGTTGCTGCGGCGGATGCCATAGGTGTCGCGCAGGGCGCGGTAATCAGCCTCGGAGCGCATGGCCTGGAATTGGGTAACAAACGCATCCAGCGCGTTGCTCTCTACACGTAAAAAGCTGTTGGGATAGCTGCCAACAATACCGCGCGCAATCGTCAGATTATCCTCTACTGGAATATGCCGTTTGTCTTCACCAAATAGGGAAGAAAGATTGCTGTAGGCGTTGTTATGAATCAGCGTAAATAAGCCCTTGCCGGGAATTTCCAGCACGGTCGTTTGCGGTAGGAAGCTAATGGCCGTGCCATGGGTGCTTTGCAATTTTTCATAGAGCGCCAGCTGATCTGCACTTAACTTGTTGGTGCGAATATTTAGCGGCGATTTACTGGCTTCACCTAAATAATCTTGTAACTTTTTATAGAGTTCTAATTTGGGGTTGTCACTGGTGTACCGGATATTATTTTTATCATCGAGCTGATTGATATACAGATTCAAATAGGTTTGCAAATTGGATTCGGCATCGCGATACCAAAAGGCCATTTCCTGTTGCTGGTTTTTTTTAGGCAGGAAGGTCACGAAATTCATTTCCCCTTCGATACGTAAAAAATCCATGTACAGACGGCTGAGCAGCTGATGCGATACATTGCCGTAGACATCAAAACCTGCCACCAATAAATAATGAATTCGTTCCAGTAATGGATAACCAATGACCCACGCGGTTTTGGGCGGCTGTCCGATTAAACCCTGGTGTACGCTGGCGCTGTCGCTATGACGAAAAATAGTTAGCGCGGCATTGGGGTTGGTGCCTTTGTCGCCATTCCAGAAAAGATTAAGATCCAGGCCATCTTTTTCTTTCGCCACCTGATTAACAATTTTTGCCTTGGCAGCGAGATATTCTTTTTGTAGCTCCGAATATTTTATCCAGTCGGGCATTGGCATCATTGTGTTACCGGCGCTCGCGGGTAGTTGTAAGTGTTTACTATTATCGGCGAGGAATTTTTCGGTGCCTTTGGAACTTTGATTGTCTGGCGCTAGAAAAAATACCCAGAAATGATCCTGAATTACATTGAGTGCAACCTGGCCGCGACACACCGGCCCCTTGATGAAATTCATAATTGTGAACTGCGCTTCATCCAGCATAAAACGATAGCGCGCACTGATTGGCAGCTCCGCAAAGGTGATAAACGGATTGGCAGCAGTGTCGGGGTGGTAAGAGGGTAATTGCGCGACCTGATAGTCAACTTGATAAAACAACTTTTGCCAGCGATCCATGCGCTGCTTGCTCAGTTTGTAAGGCATGAAGGTTTTGGCAACGGTGCTGGAAGGGTCGCGCCATAAACGATAATAAACCCGTTGTGCCTTGGGGTCGTCAAACGGGCGCGCAGTACTAATGCGTTGAATGGGTTCTCCTGGCGGTGTGCTGGAGCGTATCAGACGAAAATACGTGCGCGGCGCTTCAGCAAAAAATAAATGCGCTAAAAATAGATGTTCAAAAATATAACGATTAACCAGCTGTTCTTTGAGCGAAGCCCCGTTTAGAAACTTCTCCCAGCTAATGATTTGCTTTTGTACGCTGGCAGGGATGGGAGTTAAAGTCCCCATGGCGGCGCCTTGCGCCAACCAATCCATCGTCAGTTTGTATTCTTTTTCATTCAGGCCTGGCAGGGCATAGGGCATTCCCCAGAGCGGATTTTTTTGGCTAAAGGCGTTAAAGGTTTCAATACTTGGGCAGTATTGAGTGGGGTCCAGGTTAAGGTCGAAGTTTTCCGGCAGGATTGCTGCATTTGGTAGCGGATGTGCGTGTTTTAATTTCAGCGTTTGCGCTAATACCCCGGCATCAATATTGGCGCTGGGGGAATTACTGCGTTCATTGATCACCGGATGAAATTTTTTTGACCGCCATTCAGCAGTGGTTTGTGCATCCTCAAATAAGCGAGTTAGATTGGCGCCCAACAAGCGAGTGCCGTCGTACACTTTTTCCGGGTTGGCGCCACGCAGTAACCCTTCATAGGATTCCAGCTTGAGTTGGCAGGGGGCGTCGTAGCAACCGTGACAAACAACGCAGCGCTGTTCAAGAATTGGGCGAGTATGTTGGTAGTAGCTGATTTGGCTTTGGCTGGGGTTGGTTGGCATTTCGCGGACTTCGGCTTTTCCGAAACGCTTGTCCCACTGTGAACCGGAGATGCTGGCACAACCGGCAATCATCACAAGTAAAATAATCAGGCTGGTAAATTTCATAGCGGCCCCGTATACGCAATCACTAACAGTCAAAATATCCGCGCAGTCTAGCTGAAACTGAAGGAAGTTAGAGTCTATCATGCCGTCAAACGGGAACCCCGTAGCATTAAGGCTGTCACCTTAAGAGCGATTGGGCCATAATTCCTTATATTCCTGGTTATTTTATAAACCATAACGCCAAGCAAAAGGGTATTGAGTATGCGTGACGATTATCAACCACGACAAAGTTCTTCGGGTTCACTGTGGGTAATAGTGGTGTTGGTGGTTATTGTTGCCGCAGCGGCTTTTTATTTTCTGCGCGACGAAGCGCCCGCTGCATCACAAACAGTTACTACTCCTGTCGCGGTAGCGCCACAAGCGATTGCAGCTAGCAGCGTGGCCTCGTCTGTTGCTGCTATAGTCGAGTATCAGCCGCCTATGCCGGTAGTGGAGGTTGACCCGCTGCCAACCTTGAATGAGAGCGACAGCAGTATACTCGCCGCGCTGCAGCAATTGCGCGGCGAAGGCCTGTTGCAGTTGTTAGTGCCACAAGAATTGATTCGGAAATTTGTACTGGCGGTAAACAATCTTGCCGAAGGCAAAGTCATTCACGAGTACCGCCCGGTAGTATCACCGCCACCACCATTTGTGGCGGAAACTTTTTCAGTCATGATCGAGGGAACGGCGGTGGATCAGGAGCGTGTCGCGCCGGCTAACTTCCAACGCTATGAACCTTACGTGACCACCCTTGCTTTAATTGATAGCGATGCTGCGGTAGCCGTGTATCGTCGCTTCTATCCATTATTGGAAGAGGCATTTCGCGAGCTGGGATTGAAAAAGCCCAATTTCCACAGTGTGTTGATTGCCGCTATCGATAATATTCTCGCTGCACCGGACGCCCAGGGTGATTTGTTGCTGGTGAGACCCAAGGTGTTTTATCAATATGCCGATCCAGCACTCGAGCAGCTCCCGCAAACACACAAATTGATGCTGCGTATGGGCCCCGAAAATGCGCGCAGTGTTAAGGCAAGTTTGCGCCAATTAAGGGCACGGTTGATTAAGTGATGGCGTATTTTTGCGCGCCGGTTTTTTAATTCGCTCCACCTCAAAGCCGCTTTTATACGCGGCTTTTTTATTTCTTTGCCTCTCTGTGTGTGTATTTTGGTAATCCCTCCTAAAAAATTTAATTTTTCGTAGTGCTGATTTTCTGTCGCCTAAATGTGCTAATCGTTTGATTTATAAGAAAAATTAATTTGGCGCCATGGTGTCACTTTCTTAACGCGACTTAACGATGCTTTACAAAGCTGTTGACAACGTTGTCTATCAGGCATAGTGTTGATTTATCGACAACGTTGTCTTAGGTGCCGGCGTTTGTTGAATGGGGTTACTAATTATTAAGAAACACATATTGCCAAGTCACGGGAGAATAACCATGCGTAACAAGTTAAGTGATGCGATCAAACTGGCCAATAAGAGTGCGTTGATGCTCGGTTCAGTGGCAGCAGTCACCATGATGGGTTTTGCCACCACTGCCAGCGCGCAAGATGCAGGTGCAGAGCCGGAAGAGGTGTTGGTAACCGGTATTCGCGGCGCATTGAAAAATGCTGTCGATATCAAACGTAACTCAACCGCGGTGGTTGATGCAGTGTCTGCTGAAGATGTGGGTAAGTTCCCGGATTCAGACGTGGGCGAGTCTCTGGGCCGCGTTCCAGGGGTAACCGTAGGTCGCGCATTCGGTCAAGGTGCGTCTGTTTCGATTCGCGGTGCAGCGCCACAAATGACACTGACCCAATTGAACGGACAAAACGTTGCATCTACTGGTTGGTATGATCAGCAAGCGATTGACCGTAGCTTTAACTACTCACTGCTGCCCTCCCAGTTGATCGGTGGTATGGATGTATACAAGTCATCTCAAGCTGACTTAAATGAAGGTGGTATCGGCGGTACCGTTATCGTCAAAACCCGCAAGCCTCTCGATCTGGAAGCTAATAGCGTATACCTGGGTGCCAAAGCGCAAACTGGCACCATTAGTGATGAGGTTTCTCCAGAGCTTTCAGGTATGTACAGCTGGAAAAACGAATCTGAGACCTTTGGTGTATTGATTGCTGGTGCAACCGAAGATTTCGACTACGTGCGTCGTGGCACTGAGGCAGATTACCGTTGGTGGGATGACGTTTCTCCAACGACCTTTATCCAGGAGCGCGAGCGTACCGCATTGGATTTAACTGCTCAGTGGGCCCCAACGGAAAACCTGACTTTTGGTTTGCACGCGCTGTCTCTTGATCTGAAGGCAAACAACACCAACACCAGCACCTATATTTTTAGCGGTTTGGATAAGAGCGCGGCTAACTACACCTGTTCTGAAACCAATGCCGCGGGTGTTTGCGTGAAAAGCACAACCAAGAATCCAGTTCGCGGTAACTTGACCGCGGGTTGGGCAAGCGGAGCCTTGGGAACTGAAACCTTCAACCAAACCTGGGGTCGCGTTGCCAGTATGACGTCTGATACTGTCGATATTGATGCAGAATACGCGACAGATGGATTCAAAGTTACTGCGCGTGCAGGTAGCACTAAAGCGGATGGCGGTACCGACCTGACTACCAACTTCTCACATTTCGCCAGTTTGGGTGACTACAACATGGCGTTGTGGGCTGGCAGCATTGATGCAACCGGTAAGCAAATTAAAATTAACCCGACTTCTGATCTTAATATGACTCTGGCGAACTACCGCGATAAGTCGGCTCCTGAGTCATGGGCGATCAAGAGAGGTCCAAATTCTGACGAAGAAAGTTATGCGCAAGTTGATTTTGAGTTTGACCTTGATTTAGGCGCAATTAAATCCTTTAAAACCGGTGTTCGCACGACCGACCATGATGTTGAAAAATCCTCTGACGTTGCGACAATCGACCCCAAGGCTCAGGCTGAAGATACTTCCAAGTTTTATAGCGGCACATTTGAAGTGGGTGCTCACGGCATGACCGCTCCGAAACCAAACCTCGGCGCGATGATTGCAAAAACCCGTGCTGACATTACCGGTTGGAAAGAGGAGCGCGCCGGTTACGCTGGTCTGAATGAGCAGAATGATGCGCTCTACGGTATGTTTACTTTCGAAGCGGATGCGGTGAAAGGTAACTTTGGTCTGCGTTACGTTCACACCGACGTAGAAGGTAAGTCTTACGCTATCGATGGCACTCCTTTAGCGGCCGGCGATTTGAGCCAAAATGCTTTCTACAGCGCTGAAAAAAGTTCTGTTAAAGAAAGTTATGATGACGTGTTGCCGAGTGTGAACGTATCTTTCGATTTGACTGATGATCTGGTGTTGCGCACTACGGCGTCACAAGCAATCAGCCGTGCAAACTACAACGATATGTTTACCGCAGCGAGCCAGGCGGGTTATCAGGATACCGTTAAAGGCAATGAGCGTTTGACTATTGGTAATGTTGGTTTGAAGCCAATGAAAGCTTCACAAGCGGATATCGGAGTTGAGTACTACTACGGTGACGGCAATATGTTGTCTGCGACTTACTTCGTGAAGTCAATTAACAACTTTGTAACTACCGAAATTCAGGTGAACCAATCTGTTGGTCTGGTAAGCCCGGATACCGGCGTTGATAATTGGGAAGTAAATACCCTGAAAAATGCTGGCGGTGGTGAGATCGATGGTGTTGAACTGCAATTGAACCATGCATTCGATAACGGCTTTGGTGTGGTATTGAACTACACTTATGTGAATGCCAATGCACCTGCAGAAAGCTATGCGGACCGTCTGGGTGTATTCACTGAGTCATCCAAAGACAGCGTGAACCTGGTTGGTTACTGGGAAAATGATGTGTACTCAGCGCGTGCTGCTTACAACTGGCGCTCAGAGTACATGATTCGTGAAACTGGGTACTACGGCAACCGTATGCACGATGACTTCGGGTCATTGGACTTGAGTTTGGGTTGGAACGTAACTGATAGCATTAACATCAGTTTTGAGGCTACCAATATCCTTGAAGAAGATGATATTCAGTATGGTGCAGCTGAGGCCTATACCGCAAAATACGGTATGAAAACTCCGCTGTTGGAAGGCTTCCCTGCTTGGTCATTTGAAGGTGAGGCAACTTACATGCTGGGTGTGAGCTACAAGTTCTAATCGCTAACACAATTAGCTGAGTAGTTTAAAAAGCCCAGCTTATGCTGGGCTTTTTTGTTTCACTGTTTATGCTCTCAGGTAGCCTATGAAAATCAAACGTATTGCAATTGTCGGTGGTGGTACTGCCGGTTGGCTGGCTGCCAATCATCTGGGGGTTGAGCTATCGCGCGATCCCGACATTGAAATTACACTTATCGAATCAAAAGATATTCCTATCATCGGCGTGGGGGAAGGAACGGTCCCGCAGATAAAAGCAACCTTAAAAAAATTTGGTATCGCTGAAGTAGATTTGCTTGCAAGTTGTGATGCAACCTTTAAGCAGGGTATAAAATTTTCTCAGTGGATGGATGTAAAAAAGCACGGTGAAAAGCATTTTTATTACCATCCTTTTAGCTCTCCTTTTCCCTCCGGTTATGATGTCACCAATTATTGGCTTAACAATAAAGAAGATTGTGACTTTTCCAAATTATCCGAAATTTATTCTATTGCTGAATCGAATCGATCGCCCAAGCAAAAGTCATCACCTCCTTATGTGGGTGCGGTTGATTACGCCTATCATTTTAATGCGGTGAAATTTGCCGAACTTCTAGCAAACAATGCGCGAGAGAAATTCGCTGTAAAGCATATTTATGAAACCATTGCGCAGGTAACAACCAGCGATGATGGCAGTTTGAGTGGATTTATTTATGGCGACGGGCGCACACAGCAATTTGATTTTTTTGTGGATTGCACCGGCTTCGCGTCGCTCTTATTAGGAAAGACTTTGGGTGTTCCTTTTCTGAATAAGTCGGATCAAATTTTAACTGACACCGCGTTGGCGTTGCAGGAGCCGATAGCGCAGACTGATGAAATTCAGCCCTATACCTCGGCCACTGCCCATGCGGCGGGATGGATCTGGGACATTCCACTGACGACACGCCGTGGCATTGGCTTTGTTTACTCGTCTGAACATATGAGCGAAAGTCAGGCCGTGGAAGGTTTTTCAGCATACTTGGGGCGAGATCTCCATAGTGCAAACCTACGTAAAATACCCATGCAGATTGGTTATCGGGAATCTTTCTGGCAGAAAAATTGTGTGGCGTTGGGATTGGCGCAAGGGTTTGTCGAACCCCTGGAAGCAACATCAATATTGGTGACTGATTTTGCTGCGTTGCAGCTTGCAAGAAATTTTCCGGTATTTGCGCAGGATATTGCAGCGGTCTCTGATTATTGCAATAAGGTGGTGCGTTATACCTGGGAACGAGTTATCGACTTTGTCCAGCTTCATTACTATATTTCAGATCGTAGGGACTCTCGTTTTTGGCAGGAGAGCACGGAAAATTCTATGCTTTCCGACGTGCTTAGGGAGCGTCTCGCGCTGTGGAAAATAGCGGCGCCAAAAAAATCCGATTTTTTTAGCGCATTTGATATTTTTGGTGTGGAAAATTATCTGTTTGTGCTTTATGGCATGCACTATCCAACACGCGCTGGTGTGGTGGGTGTGAAAGAAGTAGATAGGGCGAAGGAGTTAATTAATTCGGTGCAGGAAAAGTCCAGGCATATGAGCGGTGCTTTGTTATCCCATCGTCGTTGGCTTACAGAGTTACAGCAAGCGCTGGCATCGCGCTGATTAGGTAGTTTTCCAATGCTTTAGTGATTTCGAATGAGGTGTGTTGTGGTAAATGATTCTTTGGATGTAAAAGTTCTGCAAATCGGTAAAGAACAAAGCAAAGTTATTTGTATCGATAATTTTCTTGCCGATCCTTTGCGGTTAGTAGACTTTGCCAAGGCATCGACGTTTGCTCCTTACGCAGCGGCAGCGCAGCGAAAAGGTTATCCGGGCGTGCGTGCTGCTGCACCTGCGGAGTTGGGGCTCGCTTTGAGGGAAAAAATCGATTCTATTGTGCGGCGTGAATATGAAATTTCGCCCGAGCGATCAATAAAGCCACTTCAGGATGCGCTGTGTATGCTGGCAGTCCCGGAAGTTGAGCTTGGTCCGTTGCAACGTATTCCCCATTTTGATGCGAGTAGCCCTTATTTTTTTGCAACACTCTTGTTTCTGTGTGATGCGCGGCATGGGGGTACAGGTTTTTATCGTCATAACCTAACGGGATATGAGGCCATTACCCCAGAGCGCGCTGATCATTATCTCGATATTTCTTATGATGAGTTAAATAGCAAGCGAGTGGAGCGTCGATATTTTTCGGATTCCAATGAGGTTTTTACCAAAATCGGTTTTGTGCCAGCTGAGTTTAATCGGCTGTTAATCTATCGCGGCAATATTTTGCATTCTGCCAATATATTATCTGATACCAGTATTACTACCGACCCCGCAGTAGGCCGCTTAACAGCGAATATATTTTTTAGCTATGAGTGACGAGATCTTTGGGGGAGGAAATGTAGTTCGGGTTTTATTTGAAACCTGTATTTGTGGGCCAAATTCGCTCTTTGGTAAAAAAGTTAAAAAAAGATCAAAATTTCTTTGACAACGTTGTCCGCAGCGCGTAATCTAACCTTGTCCGATGATGACAACTGACCTGATATCTCTCCTTGTTGGGTTCAGTATCATGGGGCATGAGTTCTCTAGAGCTGTAGTAGTGGTCTTGTGGTTAGTGTCCTGTGGGGCACTAACCTTTTTTAACAGTCTGCTATGATCGCCATTACACGGGACGCTTTACACCAAAACAACGAATTTTTAAGTAGCTGGTTCTGGTGTTAGAGAACCCGGATATTGGCTCTAAAAAATCAGCTCTACAAAATAAGAGGTAGATCATGGCGAAGTTGCCACTGGGCGCGCAAACCTTGTTTATCGGAATTGATGGGGGAGGCACCAAGTGTCGCGCCAGTATCATGACCGAAGATTTGCAAGTGCTTGGCACAGGCGTCGGTGGTCCAGCCAATCCTTTTCAAGGCGTTCAACAAGCCAAAGATTCCATCCGCACTGCCGCCGAACTGGCGTTAATCGATGCGGGTCTGCCGATTTCTGGCATGGGTGAATTAATCGCCGGCGCGGGGTTGGCGGGTGTTAATGTCCCTAGCCTTTTTGACGTTATGTCCGCCTGGGATCATCCTTTCAAAGAAATGCATTTAACGACTGATCTGCATATCGCCTGCTTGGGTGCGCACAATAGCGACGAAGGGGCAGTGATGATTTGCGGAACCGGTTCTTGCGGTTATTCCTTCGTAAATAATCAGCCACTCTTCATTGGTGGTCACGGTTTCCCGATTGGTGATAAAGGCAGTGGTGCCTGGATGGGGCTTGAAGCAATCCAAGCGGTATTGCTGGCGTCTGATGATTTAGGGCCGCGCACCATCATGAGTGAATCTATTGGTGATTTCCTGCAAGCAAAAGGCATGATGATTGTCGACAAAATGTTTGGCGCGCGTCAGGGCGATTATGCCAAGTTCGCTATTTTTGTAGTAGATGCCGCCGATGAGGGCGATGCCGTCGCTATCAATATTGTTAAGGAAGGGGCTGCCTACATGAGTGGGGTAGCTCGCAAGCTTTGGGCAACCAGCCCGGGGCGCATGTCAATTATCGGCGGTCTCGCTCCGCGTCTGATTCCCTGGATGGATAAGGACATGGCCGATAATCTTTCACCAGTACTTTACCAACCCGAATTTGGCGCTGTGTATTTTGCAAAACAGGCGTTGAAGGCGGCAAAGAATAACAACGATCCATTAAGTGCTACCCTTTAACCAGAGTCGATCAATAATATGAATAGTGAAACTATGACAGCTCCCAGTACGCAGGAAAAGTATTCAAGCTCGTTCATTCCTTTGGCAATGATCGCCGGGCTTTTCTTTATTTTTGGCTTTGTGACCTGGTTAAACGGCTCGTTGATGCCCTATCTGGAGTTGATTCTGAAGTTGAATCCTATTCAGGCGTACCTGATTATTTCCAGCTTTTATTTTTCCGTCTGTATCTTTTCGATTCCATCCTCTTGGATCATTAATAGCGTTGGCTATAAAAATGGCATGGCGATAGGGTTGGGGGTTATGTCGGCTGCAGCACTGTTTTACATCCCTGCTGCAAAAGCCCAGTCATTTGCATTATTCCTTCTGGCCCAATTTGTTATGGGGGCAGGGCAAACACTGGTGCAAACGGCGGTCAACCCCTACGTTGTAAAAATGGGACCAGAAGAATCTGCCGCGCGTCGTATCAGTATCATGGGGATTTTAAATAAATCGGCAGGTATTGTTGCGCCGATTGTGTTTACTGCGTTGATATTGGGGGGCGTGAATAACACCCATACCGCGCAGACTCCTAGTGCCGAAGAAATTGCGCAATTAGCGAATAACTTGATCATGCCTTACATTTATATGGCTTGTATTATTGGTGTTGTGGCGCTGCTAGTGCGTTTTTCTTCTCTACCTGATTTGGAATCGGAAGAAAGCAAAGAAGATAAGTTGCCTTTGCGCGAAGTGCTGCAATTCCCTAATTTGGTTTTAGGGGTAATCGCACTGTTCTTTTATGTGGGTGTGGAAGTGATTGCGGGCGACACTATTGGTGCTTATGGCCGCAGCATAGGTTTTAGCAATTTTGGCATACTTACTTCTATTACCATGGCCTGCATGGTGGTGGGATATTTTCTTGGAATTTTGTTGATTCCAAAAGTAATCTCCCAACAAAACTTCCTGATGCTTTCGGCGATTTTGGGTGTGGTATTGAGTTTGAGCATAGTGCTCGGTAATCATGAGTCCACGTCGATCTCTTCATTGTTCTCATTCGCTGGCGTGCCAGCAATTCCGAACACGATTTTGTGTATTGCCTTGTTAGGGTTTGCCAATGCAATTGTATGGCCAGCGATTTGGCCATTGGCATTGAGTGGTTTGGGTAAGTACACCGCAACGGGTTCAGCACTATTGATTATGGCAATTGCCGGTGGTGCAGTGTTGCCATTAATTCTCGGCGGAATTTCACATCTGGTAGACCGCCAAACCGCGTATATAGTAATGACACCCTGCTACATGTTTATTCTGTATTACGCGGCAAAAGGATACAAATTGCGCAGCTGGAAATAATCTGCCCAAAGATTATTTACTGTTAAATTTTTAACTACATCTGCGAGGTATCTGATGGTCAAGCAACGTTTTTTGGCTCTTGATGTAATGCGCGGCTTGACCCTCGCGCTGATGATCCTGGTGAATACACCGGGATCATGGGAGTTTGTTTATGCTCCCTTGCTTCATGCCAGTTGGCACGGCGCAACGCCGACTGATTTCGTGTTTCCCTTCTTTATGTTTATTGTCGGTTCGGCCATGTATTTTGCTGTGCGCGGCCTGAGTCAACTTGGTTCGGGCGAGCAAGCGAAAAAAATCCTGCGCCGCGTGGCTTTGTTATTTTTGATCGGCGTTTTACTTTCTGCGTACCCTTTTAACGAAAGCCTGGATCAGTGGCGCGTCATGGGCGTTCTGCAGCGCATTGCCATTGCTTATGGTTTTGCTGCGTTTATCATTTTGCATTTCGGATTTACCGCGCGCGTTGTTATCAGTGCAATTTTATTAATTGGTTATTGGGGATTACTCAATCTCGCCGCGGACCCATACAGTCTCGAACAAAGTATTGTTCGTCAGGTTGATTTAAGTGTGTTGGGTGCAAGCCATCTGTGGCAGGGTAAGGGGATGCCCTTTGATCCGGAAGGCATTTTGAGTACCTTTCCATCCATTGTGAATGTCCTGATTGGATTTGAGGCGACGCGTGTTTTGCTTGCGAGCGAAGACAAGCAAAAAGCACTGAGTAAATTATTTGTATCGGCCCTCTTGTTGATTGGCTTGGCATTGGCGTGGAACACGGTATTCCCGATTAATAAATCCTTATGGACCAGTCCCTTTGTATTACTGACCTGCGGTGTCGCGATTCTCGTGTTGCTCTTGTTAGTAAAAATTGAGCAGTCGCCGGCAATTAATGCTGCACGTCCTGTGTACCACTTTTTTGAAATTATTGGCAAAAACCCGCTGTTTATTTATGTGTTGTCCGGTTTGCTGGCGACCACGCTCTATTTAATTCCTGTCGGTAGTGAGAATGCTTACTCTGCGCTCTACGGTTTTTTCCGGGGCTTTTTTGATCCTTATTTTGCGTCTTTCCTGTTTGCCTTACTGATGGTTTCTATTCTCTGGTTTGTTGCCTGGGTATTGCATAAGCGCAATATCATTATCAGCCTTTAACCAATCAGTTTATAACGGCTTATCATACAGATTTACCTTGCGGAACGAGATATGAAACAAGCGTTAGTCGGTGCACGAATTTTTACCGGCGAAGAATTTCTGGAAAACCAGGCATTAATTATCAATGGTGATGCTATTGAGGCAGTGGTGCCGGCAAGTGATTTGTCTCCTGATTTTGTGCGCGTGGAGTTAAGCGGCGGTGTGTTGGCACCGGGCTTTATCGATTTACAAGTGAATGGCGGTGGGGGGGCCTTTTTTACCAACAACACCAGTGTAGATGCCATTCAAACCATGCTCGATGGTCATCGCCCAACAGGCACCACTTCGTTTTTGCCAACCTTGATTAGCGATACACGTGAAGTGCATCAAGCGGGTGTTCGCGCTGTTGCCGATGCAGTGGCTGCAGGTGTGAAAGGCGTTTTGGGGGTGCATGTGGAAGGGCCATTTTTTGATATGGCGCGACGCGGTGCGCACAATGAGCGCTACATTCGCAAAATGGAACAGGCTGATATTGATTGGCTGGCTGCGTCTGTAAAAGCGCAACACGAATTTAAAGTCATGCTGACCCTCGCACCAGAACATGCTGATGCCGGGCAAATTAAACAATTAACGTCTGCGGGTGTCGTGGTGTGTGCAGGTCATACCGATGGTCATTACGATGATGTAGTTGCTGCCCTAAAAGAAGGTCTCTCCGGATTTACGCATTTGTATAACGCTATGCGTCCAACTACCGGTCGTGAACCGGGTGTTGTTGGTGCGGCGCTTGAAGATACGAATAGTTGGTGCGGCATTATTATTGATACTTATCACGTGCACGCAGCCTCTGCGCGCATTGCTTATGCGGCCAAGCCTAAAGGCAAAATGTATTTAGTGACTGATGCTATGTCGACGGTTGGATCGCCCGAGAAATCTTTCCAGATTTACGGCGAGACCATTTATGAAAAAGACGGTTGCCTGGTGAATGCAGAAGGGCGTTTGGCGGGCAGTGCAATCGGGATGATTGACGCGGTGCGTTTGAATACTCATTGGGTGGGTGTTGAACTTGCCGAAAGCTTGCGTATGGCATCGCTGTATCCTGCCGAGTTTATGCAGGTGGATAATTATCTTGGCCGTATTCGTGCAAATTATCGCGCTGATTTAGTTCATTTTACTGACGATTTTAAAGTGACTCGCACCTGGATTGCGGGTGATATGCATACTCACAATTAGTTAAACCGATTTGTTGTTCGTTGCCTATTTGCAGACGCGCCGTAAATGCATCCCTGTAGGCTTGTCGTCGACGTCCCTGTCTCCGGCAGTCTGCTAATAGTCAACGAACAACAAATCTGAGTACCAATTTCCTTCTCTGTTCCAACACTCACCGGAGTGCTTAATGAAAGTTGTTATCCTGAAAGATGCCGCCGAAGTTGCTAAATACGGCGCTGATATTTTTATCAAACAAATTAAACGCAAACCTGATTCGGTATTGGGTTTGGCGACTGGTTCTACGCCGGTGGCTTTGTATAAAGAATTAATTGCTGCGTATCAGTCTGGTCGCGTGTCTTTCAAAAATGTGAGCAGTTTTAACCTGGACGAATATCTGGGTTTGACTGGCACTCATCCACAAAGCTATCGCTATTTTATGAATCAACAATTGTTTGATCATATCGACATCGAAAAATCGCAAACGGCAGTGCCACCAGGGGATGCAGAAGATCCGTTTTCAGCCTGCGAGCAGTACGAACACAATATCAAGCAAAAAGGCGGTATTGATATTCAATTACTGGGTATTGGTCGTAACGGGCATATTGGTTTTAACGAACCTTCGTCATCATTGATGTCGCGCACTCGCGTTAAAACCCTGACTCGCGCCACTATCGATGACAACGCGCGGTTCTTTGGCCCTGATGAGTATCAGCCGCATTTATCCATCACCATGGGTATTGGTACTATTCTCGAATCCAAAAAAGTAGTGCTATTGGCAACTGGTGCCAACAAAGCCGAGGCGATTAAAGCAACGGTAGAAGGCCCGTTAACAGCAGCCTGCCCAGCATCCGCGTTGCAAATGCATGAGCATGTGGTACTGGTGATTGATGAGGCTGCAGCATCGCAGTTGGCTGATGTGGATTTTTACAAACACATCGAAATGGAAAACCAAAAGCTGCTTGAGCGTTTAGGGCGAGATTAATTACTTCCTCGAATGTGAGAAATCTGAAAAACGAAAAGGCCAGCAAATATTGCTGGCCTTTTCTTTTGTATCCTATTTCGTTTGTATTCGATTTCGTTTGTATAAAATGTCGTTTTTATAAAATTGCTTTTCAAATGTATTTGTCGAATAAAAAAATTCAACGTTTACTCGGCGCCGGGCAAGTAGAATCGCGCACAATGAGTTGTGGATAAAAACCTTCACTCTCTACGGTGCGTTGTGCGCGTATAGTTTCAATTAATAAAAACGTCGCGCGCTCGGCGATGGTGGGGTTGGGTTGTTGGGCGGTGGTTAAATTAGGCCAGGCTTGACGGGAGAAGGGGCTGTCTTCGAACCCGACGATGGATAATTGTTGCGGTACGTCTACGCCCTGAATACGCGCGGCAAATAAAGTACCTGCAGCGATTTCGTCGTTACAGGCGAACACGGCGGTGGGTTTTAAATTGGACGCGAGCAATTGGCGAGTGCGTTTTACGCCGGATTCAAATGAATATTCGCCCGGTAAAATCAGTTTCTTGTCGAGTGTAATTTTGTTGGCTTTGAGTGCGGCCTTGTAGCCCTCCAAGCGCTCACCGCTGGATTTATGTGCTTCTTCACCGCCCAAAAAGGCGATGGCTTTGTGGCCCAGGTCGATCAGGTATTGGGTAATCTTGTAAGCGGCCGTGCGGTCGTCGATGAAAATACACGGGCCTTTTTTATCGGGTGCTTGTGCGCCGGAGAGAATGCGCACAAACGGAATTTTGCGTTTACCCAGTGCGGTTAGCACATCGGGCATTTCCGACATGGGTGGGGTTAATACGAGGCCGCCCACTTGACTGCGGTCCACCATATTTAGCACTTCATCAATAATATCTTCCGCTTTGGAATCGCAGGGGTGAATAACCAGTTCGTAACCCTGACGTCGGCATTCGCCCAGAATCCCCTTTTGCATATCGATCACGTAGTTACTGTTGGGGTTGTCGTAGATAAAGCCGATGGAGGAGGCCGCCCCGCGCAACAGGCGCGCTGACAGGTTGGGTTGGTAATTCAGGGCTTTCACTGCCTGCATTACCTTGTCTTGTAGCTCCTGGCCAACAGTACCCTCTTTGTTGATAACGCGCGATACGGTCTTAAAGGAGACTCCGGCCAGCTTCGCTACGTCTTTAATGGTGGCTTTGGCTTTGGGGGCGTGTTTGTCGGCACTGGTCTTCATCATTCTCTGGCAACTTTCTTTTTGTGAATGGATTTTTATTGCAGCGCGCAAGACGCCTGCGCTGCGTTGGCTAGACTGTAATGGTGTCTAGGGTAGAGCTTAGCTGCCATTGGCGCAATCATTTCACGGCCGAATTACCACCTCTTGAATCACGCAAGGTTTTGTAAAGTCTTTTGCGTGGGCTAAAAGGGCAATGGCACCATAAAAACCGGTTCGGCTATCAGTAACAGGGTTGTCTCGCTGGTTTACCTGGCTGTTCCTGCTGAGTTTTTACTACAACAATAAAGAGGTATCCCATGAAAAAGCTATCGGCGCTAGTGTTATTCCTATCAACTTGTTTTTCTTCGGCGGCGCTTCAGGCGCAGCATACTCTGACATCTCTGTGGATGGCATCTGATTTACCTACCCCCGAATCGGTACTGTTTGTTGCCGATAAAAAGTCCCCCTATTTGTTAGTATCTCTGATTGATGGTGAGGGGGCGGTTGCAGACAGTAAAGGTGGAATTGCCCGCTTGGCGCCAGATGGTTCGGTGCTAGATAAGGACTGGATCACCGGTCTCAATGCACCTAAGGGGATGGCTATTGTAAAAAACCGGTTATATGTGGCGGATATTAACGAGGTTGTGGTTATTGATATTAAAAAACAAAAAATCCTTAAAAAAATCCCCATTGCCAATTCAGTATTTTTAAATGATGTAACGGCTAATTCTGCCGGAATAGTGTTTGTATCAGATACGCGGACCCATAAGGTTTATCGAATTGAAAAAGATGAAGCGACGCTTTATCTGGACAATATCAACAACGCCAACGGGCTTAAAGCGATAGGTTCGAATTTGTTAGTCGGCGCAGGATCTGAATTATTAATATTTGGTCCAGATAAAGCCCGCTTGACCCTCGCTAAAGGTTTTGCCCAGGGAATTGACGGGGTTGAGATGGCTAAGCGCGGTGAATTTATTGTGTCTTGCTGGCCCGGGTTGGTTTATTACGTTTATGCCGATGGCAAGATTCAGCTACTTATCGATTCGCAGGCAGACAAAATCAACACGGCTGATATAGGTTTTGATGCAACAACCAACACCTTATTCGTCCCTAACTTTTTCAAAAACTCCGTTACTGCCTACCATCTCCAGTAAATTGACCTTTCATCAGTGCCCCCATGTGGGGGCATTTTTTTATCTATTAAATTTCCCCGGTTGTATTTGCTCTCATTGGCTTATTTCGTTGTGCAAGTGGCGCCGAGTGTTGCGCACTTCCCTTGCTCAATGGATTGTGTTGATTAAAATTGCGCCCCTCATCGGCTGGGCTAAGCTAGTTGGAGCGCGAGACTAACTCTGCGCCCCGTTAATCTGGTTGATCGACCAGAGCAATACAGGAATATCGTGTGAGTTCGCAGAGCTTTTGGATGTTTATTGTGCTCTCCCTATATGGGGGAATCTTCCGCCGGGTCCAGTTGGCTAACTTGGTGGTTTTGCTGATGGTGCCAGCTTGGGTAAGCGCGAAGCCGGCAAACGCAGACGTTAGCACTCCGCATTATTCATTTAGTCACGTACTCCCCGATCAGGTAGCCGCTATCGGCTATATCAATTCAATTGCTCAGGATGCCGACGGTTTTATGTGGTTTGGCGGGGCGAATGGGCTTGCTCGCTATGACGGTTATCAGGTGCGAATCTATCGCAAGGAGGACGATAACTCTCGCAGCCTCAGCCACAGTTACGTCAACGATATTTTCCTGGATGCTGACGGCAACCTCTGGATTGCCACGCGCAAAGGCATTAACCGCTATGACGCAGATGCGGATAGTTTTACGCGTTTTGAGGTGCATCACGACGCACAAACAGCAGTAAACGCCGATAACATTATGGAGATAGAGCAAACCGGCGATGGCTTGTTGTGGTTGGGAACACAAGGCGGCTTTTTTCGGTTTGATGTCCAGCAGCAGCAATTCAAAGGCTATTCCTTTGGTGGTGATGCCCAAGACGATTGGGTGTACGCCCTGGTGAAAGACAATCAAGGCATGCTCTGGCTCGGGCACCAAAAGCGCGGGGTGATCCGCTTTGATCCTGCATCAGAAACCATGCGAGCTTACGGCAAAGACGAAGGTCTGATGTTTCTGGACGTTCGTGAGCTCCACGTAGATTCTGCAAATAACCTTTGGGCAGGCAGTTATGGTGGTGGCCTGTTTATGCTGGACACAGCACGTGAGCGCTTTGTAGCAGTCAAACACGACACCCTTGAGAAAAGTGCGGTGGTCTGGTCGGTACTGGAAGATCGCCAACATAACTTGTGGATCGGTGATGGCAGTGCAGTCTACGTTCGCGCACCGGGTACAACTCATTTTGCGCGCTTTAGTTACGACGAATCCGAGCAGGGGTCTCCCGGCAACTACGTAGTCAACGAGCTGTTTGAAGATGCAGCCGGAGACATTTGGCTCGGCTTTTTTCCGTCTGGCGTTGACGTGGTCGATCGTCACGCGTCTGTCTTTAATAATTACCGATATCGCGCTGGTAACCCAAATTCAATCACCGAGGGCGGGGTGCTTTCTGCGGTTAAGGATGCGGCGGGCAAGCTTTGGATTGGCGCAGGTTATGGGTTGAACCATTTCGACCCCATCACCGAACAGTTTACTCGCTATCAATACGATCCCAACAACCAGCAGGGATTGAATGGCAACACTGTGTTATCGCTGGCACAGGATGAATCCACTCACTCGCTTTGGCTTGGAATTCTTGCCGGAGGGTTAAACCGACTGGATTTGGTTACCGGTAAATTTACCCATTACTTGCCTGATAAAAACAACCCGGATGCCATTCGCGGGCGCGAGCCTTGGTCAGTGGCGCGCGACAATCAGGGTTATCTCTGGATTGCAACCGAAGAGGGTTTGAATCGCTTCGATCCGCGCACGGGAAAGTTTCGCTATTACTTGCCGCCGTCGGAAATGTTGGATGGTGCACAGGTACTCTATTCTCGCGTTGTGTATGTTGATCGTCAAAATCGTGTATGGGTAGGCACTATCACAGGCCTATATTTGTTTGATCCGGTCAGCGAGCAATTTGTTAAACGCTATCGTCATCAAGATGGCGACCTCTCCAGCTTGGGTACTGATTTTGTATTCGTCCTCTATGAAGATAGTCGCGGAAATTTTTGGGTAGGCGGTGACGGAGGTGGTTTGGGGTTGTTGGATCGCGATACTGGAAAATTTACCACGCTCACCAGCAAAGATGGGTTAGTCGATGACGTAATCGCTGGGATTATCGAAGATGATCAGGGATACATCTGGCTCGGAACGCAAAAAGGGTTGTCGCGCTTTGATTACACTAACAAACAGTTTCGCAACTTCGATAAGCGCCACGGGCTCGGCGATAACCTGTTTAACCGCAACGCGCCGGTGAAATTAAATTCAGGCAAATTATTTTTTGGCAACAGCAAAGGTTTTGTGACCTTTGACCCCGCGGCTATCAGTACAAATCAAATTCGTCCTTCAGTCGTGCTCACTGACCTGTTTGTGTTGAATAAACCCGTGGAAGTGGGGCCCGACAACTCACTCTTGAACAAGTCCCTTAATCGCACGGGGGAAATTCACTTAACGCATCAAGATTCAGTTATTACGTTCCAATTTGCGGCGCTCAATTTTCAAATGAGCGAAGAAAACCAATATGCTTACCGACTAATTGGATTTGATGCAGATTGGATTCAGGCCGGTAACAAGCGCACGGCAACCTACACTAACCTGGATGCAGGCACCTATATTTTTGAAGTTACGGCCGCGAATAACGACGGTATTTGGAGTGATAAACGCGCGCGTCTGACGATCCATGTGTCGCCACCTCCCTGGCGCAGCGGTTGGGCTTATATTCTTTACGCGTTGTTCGCGTTGCTGCTATTGCTCTGGTTTTTACGTATTCAGCGCATGCGGTTGCGTTACGAGCGACAACAAGTAGAGCAAGAGCGCTCGTTGGTTCGCCGTTTGCAACAAGTGGATAAACTAAAAGACGAATTCCTTGCAAATACTTCACACGAGTTGCGCACGCCATTGAATGGCATTATTGGTTTAGCCGAATCCTTGCTCGATGGTGCAAGCGGGCAGCTTCCTTCACAAGCCCAGTACAGCTTGCGGTTGATTGCGGCAAGTGGCCAACGACTTTCGGCGTTGGTAAACGACATCCTCGATTTTTCAAAATTAAAAAACCAGAGCATTGCCTTACACAAAAAGCCAATTGACTTGCGTGTTTTGGTTGATGTGGTAATTACGCTATCCAGGCCGCTGGTCGGTGTTAAAAAAATTCAACTTAACAATTATATTCCCAGTGATTTGCCAGCGATTTACGCCGATGAAGATCGCTTGCTACAAATTTTGCATAATCTAATTGGCAACGCGGTTAAGTTTACTCACGAGGGTAGTGTTAACGTTTTTGCCGAAGTAAAAGATGACCAGATTCGCGTACAAATTGCAGATACGGGCATTGGGATTCCCAGCGAACATTTGTCTGACATCTTTCAGGCTTTTCATCAGGTTGATAGTCGCATTGAACGCGCATACGGCGGTACAGGTTTGGGCCTGTCGATCACCAAACAATTAGTGGAGCTGCATGGCGGGACTATTAGCGTAGAGTCGACCCCGGAGCAGGGGTCGGTTTTTAGTGTAATGCTTCCTATGTCATTAGAGTTGCCGGGCGAATCGCTAGAACTCAGTACACCCGAGGCCTCGGCAGAGCTGGTAGAACAAATCGTCTTGGACCAGCCCGATTCTCAGGTGCGAACCGATGATGCAACTTATCAAGGCCACATTCTCGTGGTCGATGATGACTCGATAAATCGCAGGGTACTTGTCAGTCATTTGGCCTTACGTAATTTCCGTGTCACGGAGGCCTCCAGTGGCGAAGAAGCGATCGCATTAGTTGAGCAGCTCGGCGATGTAGATTTGGTGTTGCTGGATATCATGATGCCGAAGATGTCCGGCTATGAAACCTGTAAGCGGTTACGGGAATCCTATCGTGCTTATGAATTGCCAATTATTTTTCTCACGGCGCGCAATCAGACCCATGATTTGGTAATGGGTTTTGAAGTGGGCGCGAATGACTACCTCAGTAAGCCAATTTCAAAAGAAGAGTTGCTCGCGCGCGTAGATACGCATCTTCAACTTTATAGTGCTACTCAGTATCTTGATAAAAAAGTGGCTGAGCGCACGGAAGAGTTGCGCAAGAAAAATGAAGGGTTGCGGCAAGCACAACAGGAATTACAAATCGCTTATCGCAAGTTGGAGGAGGCGAGTTTGTCCGATCCGTTAACGGGATTGCACAACCGCCGGTTCCTTAACAAATCGATTGGTGTTGATTTGGCATTGGTCGATCGCGAATATAAAAATTGGCATGATTCAAATCATGGGCGCAGTGAAGATTCCATTTTCTGGCCACCACCGCGTGATCATGATCTGATTTTTCTGTTGTTGGACGTGGATCATTTTAAAACAGTAAATGATACCTATGGCCATGCGGCTGGGGACAAGGTGCTCGATCAACTCAGCCGTCTATTGGAAGAGGCATTGCGCGATTCAGATTATTTGGTGCGCTGGGGTGGGGAAGAATTTTTAATTGTGGCGCGCTTTTGCTCGCGAGCAGAGGCGCCGGAAATGGCTGAGCGCATTCGTCAGGCGGTAACCAATTATTCGTTTGATATTGGCGACGGCATTCATTTGCATAAAACCGTATCCTTGGGATTCGCAATTTATCCGTTCTATCAACAAGAGCCGGACGCGTTGAGCTGGGAGCAGGTAGTCAATATCGCTGACCGCGCCCTTTATGTTGCTAAAAAGGCCGGGCGCGATTGTTGGGTTGGATTCAATAGTCGTTTGAGTGATGCGCCAGCCGAAAATCCGTTGCAAGAAGGCAAATTACCGGCGTTAATCGCCAGCGGTGCTCTGGATTTACAGGCATCGCGCGATATTACTCCCGAACAACTTTAGCTAGTCTTTCTTGTCCATTATTTGCTGGAAGCTATTGAGCTGTGCGCTGGTAGCTTCCAGTTGGTATTTATCTTTCCATTCCGGGTAGGGCATACCATAGACGCGGGCACGTACAGATTCGTAATCTAATTGGATGTCTCCCTCTTCGGCGGCGGCGACATACCATTTGCTGAGACAATTGCGACAAAAGCCGGCAAGGTTCATCAGGTCAATATTCTGTACATCTTTGCGGCTATCCAGGTGCGCGAGTAAACGACGGAAGGTGGCTGCTTCCAATGCTTGTTGTTGCTCCGGGGAAAGGTCTTCAGGTTTCATAGAGTGGCTCCGTAACTCACTTTTCAAATAGCTGATCAAGTTTGCAAAAGGCGGACAGTGTCCGCGATCAGCTGGCCTCGGTCAAATTTGGTAAATTCTGCGCGCTTAACGTCTTTGCTTCCTTGAACCTCAAATCATCCTGCCTATACTCAATTCGTGCTGGTTGACTGGCGCTTATTCCATTGTTTGATAATTAGACATTTTTGCCGCTTTTTGAAGCGGTTATGCTGCGCTGGGGGTTTGCGTGAATATTATTTTGGGGATCATCGTCCTCTTCGCTTGTATGCTCGGCGGATTCATACTGCACGGCGGTAATTTGCTGGCAATCTGGCAGCCGACGGAAATTCTGATTATTTGCGGCGCATCACTGGGGGGGATGATTGTTGCAAACCCGCTCTCCGTAAGTATCGGTGTGGTGAAATCGGCCGGCGCACTCATGACACCTTCCAAGTTTAAAAAGTCCTTTTACCTGGAAATGCTGACCCTGCTCTATGACATTCTCAACAAGACACGCCGGGAAGGTTTAATGGCCATCGAGGGTGATATCGAGGAACCCGACTCCAGCCCGATATTTGCGAATTATCCTGACATTCTGAAAGACCATCATATCGTTGAGTTTATCTGCGACTATCTGCGCATTATGGTGGCGGGCAATATGGCGCCCCATGAACTGGAGTCGTTGATGGAACAGGAATTGGACGGACATCACCAGGAGGCATCGTTGGTGCCGGGGGCGATTCAAAACGCAGCCGACGGTTTACCCGGATTCGGTATCGTTGCGGCGGTACTGGGGGTGGTAATCACCATGGGTAAGATCGGTGGCCCACCTGCAGAATTGGGGCACTCGGTGGCGGCAGCATTGGTGGGGACCTTGATGGGTATTTTGTTTGCCTACGGCATCATCGGCCCCTTCGCTAGTTATTTGAATCACAAGCTGCGCGATGAATCGCGTGCGTATGAGTGTATTAAAGCGGTGTTGGTTGCGTCCATGAACGGTGTTCCTCCGCAAGTCGCTGTTGAGTTCGGTCGTAAAGTGTTGTTCCACAGCGTTCGTCCTACTTTCAAAGAGTTGGAAGAACAATATCGCGCAAGCAAGAAATAAGGGCTTGAGTGATGGAAAAGGGCGCAACGCAACAACCCATAATCATCAAGAAAAAAAAGGGCCACGGCCATGGACACCATGGTGGTTCCTGGAAAGTGGCACTCGCCGATTTTATGACGGCGATGATGGCCTTCTTTTTGTTAATGTGGCTCTTGGGCAGTACCTCCACTGAAGAGCAAAAAGCCATTGCCGGATATTTTCAGGACCCGGGTAGCGAATATGTGGTCGGTGAAGGTGGTGCAGACCTGGGGCTGATCAGTCAGGATCAGCCCCTCAAGCAATCCCAATCCGATCAACCCGACAACGATCAAGCTAGTGATAAAGAGGCTAATAAAGATCAAGACAAGGATATGTCGGAAGATCAAATCAAAAAGGAAATGGAAAAAATTGAAACCCAGCAATTGGAAGAGTTGAAAAAACAATTGGAAACCGAAATTAATTCACTGGATTCGGTGTTCCAACAAATCAAAGACCAAATTCTTATCGACTTCACTGCACTGGGTTTGCGTATTCAAATCGTGGATAAAGATCAGCGCCCCATGTTCGACGTGGGTAGCGCAAATCTACAACCTTGGTCATCTGATGTACTGCATGCGCTTGCCCCTATTCTGAATAAGGTGCAAAACAAAATTAGCATCACCGGCCACACAGATTCAACGCCCTACGGTGCAGGTGCAACCTACACTAACTGGGAGTTGTCGGCAGACCGCGCCAACGCCGCGCGGCGCGCGTTGTTGGAAGGAACCTACCCCGAGGCCAAAGTTGCTACTGTACAGGGTATGGGTTCTGCTGCGCCGCTATTGGTTGATAAACCTAATGAACCGATTAATCGCCGCATTGCGATTATCGTGCTGAAAAAAGCGGTAGCTGATGCACTGGGTAGCGGGGTTGGAATTGATAGTAATAGCTTGATGAAAAGTGCTGATCCATTCAGTAATCCTTCGCCCAAAATTTTATCGCCCACAGAAGTGGATGACGCAATTGATGCACAAAGTGCACAGTAATAAATTGCTTATGGCTTTTGCTCACACTAAAAAGGGCTGAAATGATCAGCCCTTTTTAGTGTTCCCTGTTAACTTTTTTGTAACGCAATGGCCACTCCCGTTAATGCGCGTGTGATTCGTTGAATGATTTCCCCATCCTGTACAACACATGCGTGGCCATGCCACGGGCGAGTTGTTGTTCGCTCAGGAAAATTTTGCCGATATTTTCTTTTACCCACAGCTTGGCTTCTTCTTCATTGTGCGTGCGAATAACGGTTTCAATGCTCGAATTCAGTTGACGCGCTGTATCAATCATTTGACGTACATGAAACGTATTGGAGGTAGCGGCAACCAGCATGCCTGCGTGTGCAATATGGGCTTGTATCAACACCTTGGGATCGGCGGCATCCCCACAAACGGCAGGAATATTTATTGCGCGCAGCTGCTCAACAATCTCGCGATTGCTATCGACAACCACGTAAGGAATTTGTTGTTCATCCAATATCGCTGCAATCCGACGACCAACGCGGCCGTAGCCGACCAATACGATATGCCCGGAAAGAAAGGCTTCGCTGGTGTTCATGGGTAATACCGCCAGTGGGTCGGCGTTCATCTCTAGTTGACGTGCGAAAGCAGAATGCTTTTTGGCCCAGCGCTGCAAGGGTTCCAGGCTGGCAAACATCACCGAATTCAGTGCGATGGATGCAAGAGCACCGGCGAGGATTAGATTCTGCCCGGTAGCATCCATCAGCCCAAGGCTCATGCTTAAGCCTGCGAGAATAAAGGAGAATTCACCAATTTGCGCCAGGCTGGCGCCAACAGTTAATGCGGTGTTAAGCGGATAACGGAACATCAACACTAGCGCGACCGCTACTATAGTTTTACCAAACATAATAATGGCAACTACTGCGAGCACTTTGAATGGTTCATTAACAACGATATGGAAATCAAACAACATGCCGACCGAGACAAAAAACAATACGGCAAACGCATCGCGCAGCGGCAGTGAATCGTCGGCAGCGCGATGGCTAAATTCAGATTCGCGCAGCATCATGCCCGCAAAAAAAGCTCCCAAAGCAAAAGAAACATCGAATAAGGCTGCTGAACCATAGGCTACTCCCACGGCCGTGGCGATGACGCAGAGGCTGAAGAGTTCACGTGAACCTGTACCCGCCACCCACCACAATAATTTTGGGAGTACGCGTTTACCCACGATCAACATAAAGGCAATAAACGCAATTACTTTGCCGATGGTGATTAGCACCGTGAGGCTGATGCTATCGCTCACTGGCTCATGGCCCTCAGCGGCGCTGTGGCCGCCAAGCAACACTGCAAATGCTGGCAGGAGTACCAGTACCGTCACCATTACCAGGTCTTCTACCACTAGCCAGCCCACGGCGATCTTGCCGTTAATACTGTCGATCACCCCACGTGCCTCAAGTGCTTTGAGCAGCACTACAGTACTGGCTACTGAAAGTGCCAGTCCAAATACCAGGGATTCACCAAAACTCCAGTCCCACCAAAGGCCGGCACCGGCACCCAGTGCAGTTGCTACGGTGATTTGCACTATGGCACCGGGGATGGCGATGCGCTTGACTGCGAGCAGGTCGTTGATTGAGAAATGCAGGCCGACACCAAACATCAGCAGCATTACCCCGATTTCCGCCAGTTGGGCGGTCAGCTCCATATCCGCCACAAAACCGGGTGTGTAAGGGCCAACAATTATGCCCGCGATCAAATAGCCAACCAGTGGCGGCATGCGCAGGCGTGTGACAAGGAAGCCGAGGATCATGGCCAATCCCAGACCCGCGACGATAGTGGTAATCAAGCTGATGTTGTGTGGCATTGGGCGATTTGTCCTCTGTCATTGAGGCTGGACTATAAAGTCAGAAAATAATCCGGCGCAACCCACTGATTTTTATAAGGAGCCATTGAATACCTTTAGGGCTAGCCCCAAATCGCTTGAACCTTGAATAATTCCCGTCATTTGCGGGATTTTGGGGTACTAACCCGCGCTATGTAAATTTGCGTTAAATTTTGGAGGATAGGACCATGTTCTACGATCTCACGGTTGTGCAATTCAGCAAAATGCTCAACAACCTCAGCCACTTTCTGGATAAAGGCGCTGCTTACGCCGAAGCAAAAAAGTTTGATGTGAGCGTACTGCTCAACTCACGTTTGGCGCCGGACCAGTTTAATTTGATTCGCCAGGTGCAAATCGCCTGCGATACCGCCAAGTTAGGTGTGGCACGTTTGACGGGGAAAACCGACTCTGTGCCGGTGCATCCGGATACTGAAACTACCTTGCCGGAATTAAAAGCGCGTATCCAGTCGGTATTGGATTATCTAGCCAGCATTACCCCGGCAGATTTTGCTGATGCTGCGGAGCGTCATATCAGCCAGCCGCGCTGGGAAGGTAAGTATCTTACTGGCTATGAGTTTGCGATTCAGCACGCTATTCCTAATATTTATTTTCACACCACGACTGCCTACGCGATTTTGCGTCACAACGGCGTAGATCTGGGTAAAAAAGATTACCTTGGAAACCTTCCTTACAAAAGCTAGCATGTCGCGCTAGCAAATAAGTAGCCCGCTCTTGCCCTGACAGCAGTGGGCTGCATTCCTCTCATTAAATTTCTTGGAAATACAAGAACACATAGCACCAAGGATCAGCTTCATGTCAGATATTAAATGGGACATCTACCTAATCGGTGAACCCCAACCCGGGATTGATCGGCCCACACTGGTGCGCAATCTCGCTGCGCTGTTTAAAAAAGAAGTTCCCACTATTGAAAAGATGTTGCGTAAATCGCGCAGCCTGATCAAAGCCAATGTCGATCAGTTAACTGCAAAAAAATACCAAGCCGCGATCGCCAAAGCCGGCGGTCAATGTGAATTACTGGAGCAGGGCGAACAATTATTTCCGGATGACGCACTTAGTACCGCGGCCACTCCAACAGCATTAAGTGTTGCACCTGTAGAAACTGCACCGGAATTTACTGTGGCACCAGCGCCGTCGGTGGAAACTGCTTTGCATTCGTCGCCGTACGATACCCCTCAAGCGAATGTGAATGCATCCACCCATTTTTGTTTTAAATGCGCCGCGCCCCTTCATGCTGGCGTTGCCACTTGCCCCCAGTGTTATGCGCAACAGCCGCGTTTCAGTAGTAAGAGCAAAGTTGCCGCAGGCTTTCTGGCATTTTTTCTAGGTGGTTTGGGCGTACATCGTTTTTATTTGGGCCAGTGGTGGGGTGTTTTTTATTTGCTATTTGCCATTACGGGCATTCCCGGCTTAATTGCGTTTATTGAGGCACTGGTATTTTGGTTTACCCCGCGTGAGCGCTGGGAGCGTAAATATGGGCAAGTCACCAGTGGTGGCGCAGGTATGGCAGTAGCGCTGGTTGTTGGAGTTATTTTCTTTGTTATGTTTATCGGAGTTCTTGCCGCTGTTGCATTACCTGCGTATCAGGATTACACAGCAAGAGCCAAAATGAGCGCGGCAATGCCGTTAATAGATAAAACGCGCGCGCAGGTAGAAAAAGTCATTTTGGAAAAAGATTTTCTTCCCAGTGAAAATATTCTCGCAGGGCTTCCCGAGAATGTCAGCAGCCAACACGTAAAATCTATTCGGTTGAGTGAGGGGGCGCAAATGATCGTCACATTCAATACGTCAGTTGGCGGCGAAAAGTCGCCGACTATTATCTGGACACCGAAAAAAGTTGACGCGCAGATTGAATGGGATTGTTTAGGTGGTTCTATGCCTGACCGTGTGCGCAACCCGGAGTGTCGCGGCGGTAGCGGCGCACCCAATGCCAACCAATAATCCCTATGACGCACCAGAATCCAACCTGGAGCCTGTGATCCAGGCTCCGCGTAAAATGTTGGGTTGGAAAATATACTTTTGGGTGCTTTTGACGCTCCAGTGTCTATTTATTTACGGCAATCTTTTTGATGTGGAGTCAATTGGTTGGCAGGAAACGGTAGATTGCGTTATTTATATCTTTGTACTTTCTGGAATTTTCGGTCTGGCCTATCAAAAGAAAATATTTTTGATTCTGTTTTGGCGGTTTTTTATTCCGGTTGTATTTCTGTGGGATTTGTTTTATACGGCTATGCAATTCCTTGAGCCGGATATGGACGAAGCATCACAGATTTCTTTTGCCGTGATTTTGGTATTTTTTTTACCATTTATCTTTTTCCAATACCTGGCGCTTTATAAGTACGCATTTCAATCCGCATACTTGTGGCAGGAAAACACCCAACGCGCTACTTCCGTGTGAAGCAGCGCGCTTTTTTAGGCTTATATGGATTTACGGCTGGGCAATTTTTGCTTTGCGTACCAGTTGGATAAATTCAGTGCGATATCCATACTCATCCTTCCCTTTGTTGGCTTGCGCCAACTCAATCACCTTGTCGTAACTATAATCGCCAAGGTAATTGCTGCCGCGTAACAATTGGGCAAAGCCGGCAACCGCAACGGAAAAGTTTATTTCTTGTTGATATCCGGGCTTTGCTTCCGGCAATTGATTGGTGATCGGTGTTTCTATCAATTTTGATTGGTTTTCGTTCGGCAATTTGTAGCGCAAGCGCAGGAATGCTAATTCATTCGTTTTGCTGTCTACCACTTTTGGGGTTTGATAACGGCTTGGTTCCAGCAATTTATTATTGGCACTTACGGGCGTGATTTCATAAATTGCAGTCACTTTATGGCCTGCACCAATTTCTCCGGCATCGACTTTGTCGTTGTTAAAATCCTCGCGATTTAATGTGCGCGTCTCGTAGCCAATCAGGCGATATTCAGCAACGGTGGCCGGGTTAAATTCCACCTGGATTTTTACATCCTTCGCGATAGGAAATAAGGTTGAGGTGGCTTCATTCACCAGCACTTTTTGTGCTTCGCTGAGCGTATCGATATAAGCAGCGGTGCCGTTTCCATTTTGCGCCAGAGTTTGCATCATGGCGTCCTGGTAGTTGCCTTGACCAAAGCCCAGTACCGATAAATAAATTCCCTTGTCACGTTTGCGCTCAATTAAATCTTGCAGTGCGTCATCGCTGGTTTGACCGACATTAAAATCACCGTCGGTGGCGAGGATAATACGATTTACACCTTTCGCATTAAAGTTGGCTTCCGCCAATTGGTAAGCGAGGGCAATACCTTCCGCACCGGCAGTGCTGCCACCCGCTTGCAAATTATTTAATGCGGCGAGAATTTTGGTTTTCTCTTTGACTTTTGTTGGTTCCAATACCGTACCCGCAGCTCCTGCGTAAACCGCAATTGCAATGGTGTCGTCGGGTTTCAGTGTATCCAACAATAAACTCATGGATTGTTTTACTAACGGCAACTTACTCGGTTCGTCCATAGAGCCGGATACATCCAGTAAAAACACCAGGTTGGATTGCGGAATCTCACTGGCTGGTAATTGATAACCTTGAATGCCGATGTGAATGAGTTGATTGCCTTTTTTCCAAGGCGAATCCATTACACTGACATGGGTGGCGAAAGGTGTTTTTTTATCGCGCGGGGCAGGGTAGGCATAATCAAAATAATTGATCATCTCTTCGGTGCGCACCGCATCTTTCGCCGGCAATTGGCCTGCGTTCAACATGCGCCGCGCAAAACTGTAAGATGCTGTGTCCACATCAATGGAAAAGGTAGATACCGGATTGGCGCTTACTGCAGTCACTGAATTTTCTTTGAAATCTTCAAAACGATCACGAAATTCTTGTGCCGGCTGCGCACTCATATCTGCGCTGGCTTCGCGTTTCAATGCGGGCGCGGCTGCAAGTCCAGCGTGAATTGATTTGGATAACTCTGCTTCCTGACCTGAAAATTTATCGTTCATGGGGGCGGGCATGGCCACCGCAGGTTGCGGGGCGTTGACCACAACTTCTTCTACGGACTCTTGCATAACCACCATGTCCGCCGCTGGCTCCGCGTGAATTTTTTCTTTGGCGAGTTTTGGTTCGCTAGCTAGGTTCAGTGGCTCACGTGTTCGCGCTGCGTCCATCGATATGGCGTCGGCTAGCTGTTGCTCGCTGGAGTGGATCATAAAATGCTGGGTTAAGGTTAAGCCCGCCACCACGGCGAGGCTGGAGGCCGCAATTGCAGAAATCAGCGCGGGTTTTTGCCAAACCGGACGGTGATCAAAACTGGAATTGTTGGAGGTGTTGTTTATGGCGTTGTTCATGGAGTCGGTCCCGTGATGGTTGATGTCACGGGTAGGACGCAGGCGCTGGAAAAATCCTTGGAGAATATTGGATTTTTTTTGCAAATTATTTTGCGCAGCGTTTGTTGCCAGGTTTTCATTAGCCTGATTTTCCTGGGGGCCTGAAGTAGTTTGTACCTGCTGTGCATTAAACGCGGCCATAGCTGCAGCAATATGACGTGCTTTGGTGTTGGCATCTGCCGCAGGTATAGGTTGCTGCAACTGTTGTTGCAGATCTTCTGGCAATTGATGTTCGTTCATATCTTGTTCGTTCATATCCTGCTTTTTCATAGGGCAAGCTCCCCGCTTCCATCACCGTGTTGGAATTGCTGAAGCTGTTTGCGAATTTCGTGAAGGCGCCAGGACACAGTGGATTCCTTTATTTGCAAAACTGCCGCAGCCTCAGCATGACTAAGGCCTTCGGCGTGAACCAAAAGGGCCGTTTCTTTGAAACCCTCGGCAAGCGAATCCAGCCAGTGCAACACCTGACGCAAGTAAATGCCGGCTTCTGCACTCTGATCTGAGTGCGTCTCTTCGGTCAGCGATTCCAGGTCATCATGCTGATGTCGGTGCTGACTGCGCTGCCAGTCCCTGGCGCAGTTAATTACCAATCGATACAGCCAACTACTAAATGCGGCCTCAAAGCGAAATTGGTGGATACTCTGGGCCAACTTAAGGCAGGCCAGTTGGGTTACGTCTTCGGCGTCTGCGCGGTTACCACACCAGCGATAGGCGAAGCGGAATAGCTGGTCATAGCAATTCCCCAGCAATTGTTCAAAGGCCGGACCATCGCCGCTCTGTGCGGCCCGGATTAGTTGTTCGTCAGTCGGCATAGGCCGTCCCGGTGTAGTTGCTCAAGTACTTGGACCCTCTCGCTGCCGTCCAACGGAAATTGTCTTTGGTTGGACGCTCCCAACGGCGTAATCCTTGGTGACGGTAGGTTTGTGTCGGCTTTATTTACACTGTTGTGTTTATTTTGTGATGCAGTTATCACTATATCTTTGTTTTATCGATGGAATTTCAAACTGGTGCGTTAATTGCTGATTTTGACGTCATGAGTGGGAGACTTAGTCCCCTATAACATTAGCAACAGGGTGCTTATGATGTCCAAATTAATTGCGATTCGTATTTTAGGTGTGTTGGCAGGGTTGTTATTGGCAACGGGTGCTCAGGCGAACCTGATTGTTAATGGTGGTTTTGAAGATAATAATGTCGCAGCCGGTAACTGGGCCTATTTTTCTTCATCCAGTGTCAATGGCTGGGACGGCGATAACATCGAGATTTGGGATAACTTTGGTGGTGTAGTGGCCCCTGAAGGTACCCAGCACGCCGAGCTGAATGCTCATCCTTTTGACGGTACAGTGTTTTCTATCTTCCAGAGTTTCGCGACTGTGATTGGCCAAACCTACGATGTGTCCTTTTTTTACAGCGCGCGCTCCAGTAGCAGTGAGCAGTTTTCTTTTAGTGCCGGCAGTCTTGCGGCGATATTAAATGATCATGTTGTGGGTAGTTGGAAGCAATACACTGGCAGTTTTGTCGCCACTGGCACTAGCAGTACCATCACGTTTACCAGTTACGATAATTCGACGGTTGGTAATTTTTTGGATGATGTGGTTGTCACTGCGCGTGCAAATGTTGTGGAATCCAACCCGATTTTGATGTTGTTTGTTGGCCTGGTGGGATTGTTCTTCAGCAGAAGAAAACTGCGCAACGGACGTTAATTCATCTGCATCTTACCTGCTAAAAAGCCGCTCTTTTGAGCGGTTTTTTTTTTACACTTTGGGAAAATTTTTTATCGCGCGTTCCAGTTGTTTTAGTTCATCGGGATGCGGTTTATCAGTGTGATGTACCTGCGTTGCGAGTGGTGGTTCGTAGGCGATCTTTACAAACAGCTGATGAATGACTTCAAGCGCTTGCCTATATTCCGGATGAGTACTTAATAAACGTTGGATAAAATTACCCAAGGTTTCTCCTGGGGGGCGTCTGTGACCTGACTGCGCCAATTTTTGCTCCAGCTTTTGGATGGCGCGTACTTCTGGTCGTACGACGTGGATAAGTTGGTTGCGTAACAGTAGCCACGCAAAAAGTGCGGCGCCCACCAACCCCAGTGCAATCAATCCAAGTGTTAATCGCCAGGGTTCGGTACCGCCGAGCAAGCGCGAAAGCAATCCGTCCTGAGTTTCAGTGTCGTAATTAAGTACCCAGCGTTGCCAGACGTAGGTTGCGGCATCCCAGCGAATTTGTAACTGTAAGAATAGGGGTGAGTTTTCCCACGCACTGCTGACCAGCTTTAGGTCTGACTCGCTAAGCGCTTCGTTAATTCCCTGTTCAATTCGGTTGGGGGCGACCGCCGCAGTTGGATCAATCATTTGCCAGCCTTTTCCTTCAATCCACACTTCTGTCCACGCATGAGCGTCTGATTGGCGTACCAGCAAGTAATTTTCTAAGGGGTTCCATTTACCTCCCTGATAACCTACTACTACGCGCGCGGGTATTCCGGCCGCGCGCAACAAAAAACTAAAGCTGCTGGCAAAATGTTCACAAAAGCCTCGTTTCGTCTGGAACAAAAATTCGTCAACCGAGTGCTGGCCAAGCGTGGGAGGTTGCAAGGTGTAACTGAATTCCCGATTAAACAACGCCAGTGCACGCTCGACAATTTGTTGATCGCTTAATTGCTGACGTTGCCAGTTCTGCGCCATTTCTCGAGTTTGAGGGTTGCTCCCTTTCGGCAGACGAGTGAAGTTGTCGCGCTGAGGTTTTGATAATTGCGGCATCTCTGGCCACTCAATCTGTAGGGCCGAGGTCACCTCATAGCTCATGCGTTGGGCGACAGGGATGCGATTCATCAGCAGCGAATCCGTTGTAATGCGTACGGTGCTTGATGGGGTTTGGGCCTGTTGTGGAGTCATCAGACTAAAGAGCCAGGGTTGACCGTGGGGCTCAACAATAATGTTGTAAGTTATCAAGTCGCGCTTGATCTCATTAGAATCAATGGTTCTTCCTCCCCAGGGATCGCGCATCCGCCAGCTACGCCCATCAAAGTTGTCCAATACCAGGCCGCGCCAATAAAGTTGGCAGACGCTTGGCACCTTGTCGTTGAAGCTAACTCTGAATGCCGGTGCCGGGTTGAGTGCCAGATTGCCCAGGTCGCCTGGGGCCAGACTATCGCTAAAACCGGTTTTAGCGGCCTGTTGATTGGGGGTTGCCCAGAGAGGCCCGAGGCGAGGGATAACCACAAATAGCACCAACATGATGGGTAACGCATGGAGCAGGATTGCGCTGCCTCGCTTTAAGCGAGCTCCGGTGGTCTGGGCTCGTGTGAGGTAGAGTGAACGCCAACTTGCAAGGAGTTGCGCCACGCTAATCAAGCAGTAAGCTGCCATTTGAGGCGATTGGCTAAATAGCAATTGTGTACTGCAAATAATAAAACCGATCAGGATCAATAATTGTGCATCGCGGATGGAGTTAACCTCTATCAGTTTTAGTGAAAACGCACAAACCAGCAGACCAATCATGGTTTCTGTGCCTGATTGGCCCGCGTAGCTAGCGTACATCCCCAGCGCGCAGGCGCAGGTGAGTAAGGTTTTGGTCAGTTTGCCGGGCGCCCCCCAGCGGGCACGAAACATTTGAACACGCCAGCATGCCGCAAAGGCCCACACCAAGGATAACCACACTGGGAGATTGAATATTAGCGGCAGAATTAATACGGCCTGCATAATGAGTAACCAGACGAGCTTATCGCGTACCAAGTACTCAGTCCTGGTTGCGGGAACCTTTGATCCGCGTTGCCATATACGTGCAATCATTGTTGCTGATTCCCTGCGCGTGGCAAATTAAACTCGGCCAGAACTTTAAGCACAGCATTCAAGTGATGATCACCCAGTGCAGGGGCCAATTGTGTGTCTGGCATGGCGAGCCCATAAGGAATTTGCCGAAGCTCATAGTGCAATGCCCAGAAACAGAGTCCGGCGAGGCGCAGCTCCTGCGGCTGGTTCAGGCTCTGCCAATCCAGCCACTTTTCAGCGGAAAAATAGGCTTCGTATTCTTTAGTAAATAGTCCCTTTTCCTGCGCATATTGTTTCCAGGCGATGTGTTTGATGGGATCACCCGCCTGGTAAGTTCGCAATCCGGAGAAGTCATCGCCACCCGACTGGGGGTTGCCACCTTCCTCATTGCCATCGGTAGCTTGGTGTTGGGGTTCTTCACAGGCTACCGGGGCGGGATAGATCAGTGCCTGCGCATCCAAGTTTAACCAGCTCCAGCAACGAATAATTCCCAGGGGAAATGTGCTTTGCAGCAGTAGCCGGCCTGGCCACAAGTACCCGCGTTCCGAGCTGTTTGCGTACAGGGTGATGCGCGTAGGTTCGTTGGCATTGAGTGTGACAACGCGCGTGTCGCCGCCCGGCCAACGCAACTCCAGGTGATCACAGCCTTGTTTGTGGGTGGTTGTTAACTCAAGTTCGAAGCAGGTGGGTTCGCCGGCGAAGGCCGGTTTGGCGCCGATAAACGTGACACGAATACCCGCGAGGTTGGCAAAGGCGTGAAGAATTGCCACCACGAAAATACTCATCATCAGATAAGCGAGCGCCAGAATAAGGTTGTTCTGATAGTTGGTGCCCAGCATCCAAATGATTAGGGTCACCAATAGAAACATCAGTCCGGTCAGGTTGGGAAAGGTATAGAGGTTCTTGCGATTGAGAGTGATGGAACGTGCGCGCGGGGTACGCGTGTCTACCCAGCGATAGAAACGAGTTTCCCAAGCGATACGCCAGGCACTACGGGGGTTGTTCATAGGGTTAGGCAAGTACGTTCACGCTCTCACGAAGGTGTTTTACCAACGGTTCAGTGTCTTGGCTATGGCCTCGGCCGCGCACGCGGTGACCGACTACAGCGGGCAATACCGCTTGAATATCTTCTGGGACCAGGTATTCGCGATTGTGAATCAATGCCCAGGCTTTTGCACCGCGCAATAGTGCGAGTGCACCGCGGGGAGAAAGTCCGTAGGTGAATTGCGCATCGGTGCGGGTGAACGCAACCAGTCGCTGCACATAATCAAGCAGGGAATCACTGGCTTTGATTACATGTACTGATTGTTGTATGCCCGCCAATTGCTCGGGCGTTACCAGCGAAGTGAGCTGGCGGATACGCGCTCGGGGATCAACCCCTTCAAATAGCATGCGCTCTGAGGCTGGGCTGGGGTAGCCGAGGGAGATGCGCATTAAAAAGCGATCCAACTGCGATTCCGGAAGTGGAAATGTTCCGCTTTGCGATAGCGGGTTTTGGGTGGCGATAACAAAAAATGGTGTAGGTAGTGGGCGGCTTTTACCTTCTATGGTCACTTGCCCTTCCTCCATGGCTTCGAGTAAGGCGCTTTGGGTTTTGGGCGAGCTACGGTTGATTTCATCGGCAAGCAGAACCTGTGTAAACACTGGCCCCGGGTGAAATTTAAAAACCCCTTGCTCACGTTCAAAAATCGCTACACCCAGAATATCGGCGGGCAGTAAATCGCTGGTAAATTGCACGCGCTCGAATTTCAGCCCCAACACCTTAGCCAAGCAATGGGCCAGCGTGGTTTTGCCCATACCGGGCAGGTCTTCAATGAGTAGATGGCCCTCGGCGAACAGGCAGGCCAATGCCAATCGAACTTGTTGGTCTTTGCCCAATAATACTTGGTCAACCTGGTCAATAATGTTGGAAATTAACGACTGCATGGGAATCCTTGTGCGCTGTTGATAATGGCGAGCATAGCCCAGCGAGAATGCGGCGGAAATTAAAGAAACGCAAAGCTGATGATTGATTCACTCTGATTAACTATCGCGCTGGGTATCGGCAACCACCACACAGTTACGTCCTAATTGTTTGGCTTGATATATCGCTTTGTCCGCGCGGTTAAACCAGTCCTCCAGCTTTTCATCGGTTGCAAGTTGGGCGAGGCCGAATGATGCAGTGAGAGCACCCTCAGGGTCGCGCAGCTCCAGCTCTATTTGCGCTCGCAATTGTTCGGCGATCACCACCGCATCTTCCAGGTTAGTATTGCGTGCAAGCACCACAAACTCCTCGCCGCCAAAACGAAATACCCGATCCGTTTTACGCACGCGCCGGCTTAGCAATCCGGCGAGTTGGATGAGCACACCATCGCCCACGCTGTGACCGAATTTATCGTTCACCATTTTAAAAAAATCCAGGTCAAGCAGTATCAGGGTGGCGGGTATCTGGTTGCGCGCATGGTCGTGGATACTCAGCCGCATTTCTTCATTCATTGCGCGCCGATTACCCAACTGCGTTAACGCGTCCTGGATAGCAACACTTTGCAGAATTTCCTGTTGGCGCGTGGTGAGCAGGGCAAAGCTATAGGCCATGCTGCCGCAAATCAGTAATGACGAGATCATGGCGAACATGTGCGTAGTTGATTCCAGTCGCGCCGCAATAGGCACTATGGCCAGAATGGCCAGCACATTGGCAAGCAGTGCGATGTTTGGCTTCAGCAGGAAAAAGTTGGCGAGCAGCGCCGGGAATAACCAGAAAACAAATATGGGTTCATTCAAATGGGCAACGGCAACGGCGCCGGCGGAGTAAAGTGCGGCAGTCACGTTGGAAACCAGCTGGGTCGCCCGACCGCGCCAATAGGTATAGCTGGCGCTACCCAGTGCTATAGACACGATTGCCAGATCAATCGCTGCGTTGAGCACTTGGCCATTCAAATAGCGAATAACTACAAAGGGCGCTATGCCAACGCTGGCGAGAATCGCGAACAGGTAAACAAGTCCACGCTGAAACCTGTTTTTCGCGTCGGTGAATGTTAAGTCGGTGAACCTGGGCACCGGCATTTCTCCCCTGGCGTGACGATTTTTTAGTTTTACCAACCTGTTGACCGGTCGTAGATATAGATCACAGCATAGCTGGTGGACGTGAAATTCCCAGCCATTCATCAATGCGTTGTTCCATGTAGCTATAGAAGGGGTTTGCATTCAGGCGCTGGTTGGCATCGGCCGGTATTACCAGGGTATTTTTTTCACCGCGCAGGCTCAGGTTGCCCAAGCGGATTCCGAAAAATTCCTGCTCGTCGGGTTCAAGTCCAAAGGTGGGGTCATTCATGGGAAACGGAATGGCGACGTGGGATAGCGAAAATACACCGCGCGGGTATTCAAGCGGCAGTTGTGTTTCGTGCTCGGACAGTGCACCCTCAGGGCGGCGCCATTCGCTGATTTGGTTGGTCTCTGATGTGCGATTACCCAGTTTTACCAGATGGTAATTGCGTGCAGTCGGTTGAAATAATGCGTTAAGTAATTCCTTGCTGTCGCTGCGGGTAATGGGCGCAAAGTATTGATTGCGATTGATGTCGAAGATCACCAGCTCGCTCGGGCTTTGTTGCGTATTTTCTGGCAGGGCGCGATAAAAATATTCCTCTATCGCGGCGGTGCTTACCGTAGTATCGACGAGCGATTGAAAGCTGAGACTGGGAGGAAAATTGACTAATTTATTTTTCGCTGCTGCTAATTGGATTTTGCGTTGTAGATGCTTGGTCAGTCTGTGCGCCTGCCAGCCTGCATTAACAGTAAATGAATTGTATTTGAAGGGATTGTATTCCGGTTTTTTATTTAACCAGCGCTCGTCGCTCAGCAGCGGTAAATGCCCAGCCAAATCCAGCCCCTTGCTGAGAGCGGCGAACTTGCTGACGCCAATCATGGGTGAAAGCAGCACCATTTTTCGTGGTTGCGGCAATTGCTGGTTTTCCTGAGCCTGTAGTGCGTAGTTTATTGCGAGCGCGGCTCCGGTGGAGTAACCAACCATAGACAGTTCACTGTTATCACCGATTTGCCGGCGCAATTCGCGCATGGCCAGTTCAGTAACCGCTGCCCAATCTTCCCATTGCACATTAAGCAATCCGGTGGGCAAAGTGCCGTGCCCGGGCAAGCGCACGCCAATCACATAAAAACCTTGTTGCTGTAAATGTAATGCCAGGCTGCGAATGGAATAGGGTGAATCACTTAACCCGTGCAGCATCACCACGCCGCCGCGCAGGTGTTGTGGTTTTAAGACAAAGCTGCGGTTCCAATTGCGACTGTGATTGAGTGAGTTGAGCGGCGAATCAAACTGAAAACGGTAAGCATCCGCGCGTGGATTAGCGCGCAGAGTTTGTTGCAGCTGTGCAAATAAGCGGGTTTCCTGGGCGAGGTAATCGGCCCAGCGATAGTTGGGTGTAGCATCCGCTGCCGTAAATTCTTCATCCAAAATAATGCGGTGCCAGGGTTTGGCATTTTTTACTGTACTGCAGCTGGCTAACACCAGACTGCACATCAATAGCAAAAAGAAACGGGGCCAAATGTGCATTATCAATCCATCGCGCATGGTAGAAATTTCCACTGTCTGGTTTTTTGTTTAGCGTAAGTTGTCGCGGTTACTGTTGTTGAGCCTAAGGTGACTGGCTATTTTTTTGGCGGGAGCAATGTCTTGTCATGAATAAAATGACCCAGCTTTAAATAGTTTAGGCTTTGGCGAATGGCATTTTTATCTTTCATAATAAATGGGTGCGATACAGGAACGCTGAGAAAATCGCGCATGCCTTCTATTTTGGTATTTTCCAGCGAGACTTTGCCGTCATCCGGGTTGGGCAAATAGAGCGAGAGAATCCAGTTAATACTGCGTGTGCCGGCGATCACACCCAGGTCAAAAGTGACTGGCCCCAGGGTGTTTGGCAGGCTGTCTGCATCCGTGCCCAACTCTTTACCGGCGGGGCCATTCAATGCCGTGAATCCGGGGACATTTTTTAATTTATCCACTACCTGACTGCCTTTATTGGGCGGTGCAAACATGACCACACGTTTAAGCTCGGGTATGTTGTGATTACTGACATATTGGCGCAACAAAATTCCGCCCAGTGAGTGGGTGATAAAATGAATATTGGTTGGCGTATGTTCGCGGCATTTGGCGAGCGCCGGAGCAATGGCCAGTTCGGCTAGTTGGACGATAGGAAATTTACGCGAAGGATAACCAACATTTACTACATGGTAATTGGCTGCCTGCAATGCCTCCGCGAGCGGGCGCATCGATTTGCTGGTGCGAGCCAGACCGTGCAAGAGTATGACGCAATCTGGTTGTGCACTCGTGTCGGCCGCGCTGGTCGCGATGAGGGTCACTGATGAGTCTGCCCGTGCGGTCTGGCAGCAAATACTTGCGATCAGTGAACAGGCTGCCGCAAGTAACGGGACGCTTGAGCGGGATAACAAACTGCGAAAAAATGAGCGCATAACAATCTGTACAGAGCAAAAGACCAGCACAGGGTAGCCGTAAATGCGATTTTTTGACAGCCATTGCCACTTTGACTTTCCCGAGTTTGACGCGGATCGCGCTGCAGTGTGGCAGAAGGCGCAAGCTCACCGGGTTTATGGGCTGGCGATGCCTGGGGTTTATCCTGCGCAGTGGGAGCGGCTAGTCGCCATGACATTGGCAACACCGGATTTTTACTTTTCATTGGGGATTCACCCCTGCTGGATTTATCAAGTGGATGTGAGTCAGCTGGCGCTTGCGAAATACACGGAGCAAATTGAGAATTTATTAGCGTCCATGCCGCCTACAGAACAATACCGATTTGTCGCTATCGGGGAATGTGGGCTGGATAAAACTATCGAGCTACCCTTGGTGCAACAACAGGAAATATTTGCCTGGCATATTCAGCTTGCCAATCACTGGCGCAAACCGTTAATGGTACACAGTTTAAAAACCCACAATGAATTGATCGCCCTGTGTAAAAAGAATAAGCCGCGCTATGGTGGTGTCGTACATGCCTTTAGCGGTAGTTATGACACTGCCATGCAACTGATTGATATGGGATTTTATTTGGGGGCGGGCGGGACGATTACCTATGAGCGCGCGCAAAAAACACGTGCGACTTTTTCGCGTGTGCCCTGCGAGGCAATTGTATTGGAAACTGACGGGCCTGATATGCCGTTGTGTGGCCAACAGGGGCAGCGCAATGATCCGTGTAACACAGCGCGCGTGGCGCAGGTGTTGGCGGAGTTGCGAGGTGAAAATGTGGAGGCATTAGCCGCGCAATTGTGGGAGAACACTTGCCGGCTATTTCAATTGCCCGGTGCACCAATAACCCAATAATCGGTTCGAAACTGTTGGTGTTGCGGATTGCTTGTTTCGCCTAGCCAACGACACTCAATTGTGCCGGGCCGTGTTGTGAGCTGCGCACACAATTGCGCCCTTGGGCTTTTGCTACATAGAGGGCTTTATCAGCGCGGCCAATAAAATCGGTGGGCGATTCATCATTCATCTGCTGCGCCACTCCGAAGCTTGCTGTGACTTTCATTCCTTTGGGCCACTCACATTCTTCTACACAGCGGCGTAGTTTTTCCGCAAGGCCCAAGGCATTTTCCAGTGGTGTGTCCGGGCAAGCCAGCACAAACTCCTCGCCGCCCCAACGCGCCAGTAAATCGTGCTCCCGGGTATTACCGCTCAGCGTTTGGGCGAAAATCAGCAGCACCTGATCACCGACATTGTGGCCATAGTGGTCATTGATTTTTTTAAAGTGGTCGATATCAATAAATATTAGCGACAGTGAATTCGCGTGGCCTTCCGTCTGGTGTTGGAATATTGGTGCAAGGCCTTCGCGGTTGAGTACACCGGTGAGTGGGTCGCGCGCGAGTCGCTCTTCCAGTTTTTGCTGTTCCTGATTTAGCAGGCGATTAAGTGATTCCAGTTGCTGCTGTTTTTGCTGATGGCTTTGCAATTCCAATTTTGCTTTGTGCAGCGTGGTGAAAAAATAAATCAACGCCAGTGCAGTCCACACACTCACCAGAATGAGTAGCAATTGGTGATCGCTGATATATTTTCCGCGAAACTCGACGTGCTCGATGATCATTTGGTATTTGCCGGGTGTGACGCGCTCGCCCGTCGCTATTTGTACTCCGCGCACATCGTCAAACTCGGGGCCCCAATAATCCGGCGCGATCTTACCCTGGCTCAACCACCAGGTGGGTACCTGCATGTGACTCAGCTCAATCAGTTGCGGATAGCGGATATGCGTGTCGTAGAGCTCAATGGAGTTGTATTTTTGCGAGTTGGTATCCGTCGGTGTGGCGTAGGCCGGGTTGAAGTTAACCAATTGGAAGCGGATACCAAAGTCCTGGGGTTGTGAATAATGGATATGAAGTTCCACATCATTGAAGCCGCTTAGGTCAATCCCGCGTCCGGTTTCGTCACTGGTCAGAATGAAGCTGATTTCGCAGTAGGGCCACGCGTAACTGGAAGCGATGATTTCGCAATCCAGAATCAATCGTTCCCCTTCGCGCGTTAGTTTGGCAATAGACGCACCGCCGTTGCCGCGGTCATCAATGGTTTCGATACGCACGCCGGCATCTACACCCAGCACCAGGGTTTTCTGTGGACCGAAATACTGCAGTAGTAATACGACAAGCGTGATGAGAATCAGGACTCCGAGCAGCCTGGCTTTCGTAATATCTTGCTGAATGGCCATCGCAATTGATCAACCGCAGTGAGTGTGTTCAGGTTAGTAAAGCACAGTTTTTTTCCCGCTCAAAGCGGCCTTTGCGTGCTGAAGAAAATAATTACTTTTTTATAACTTTTATAGGAAGTTTGAATGCATATTGATGCTTAAATTGTACAGTTTGGTGGTAAAAGGTAACACCTAAAGTGCTGATTCAAAGTGACTATTTATTTGCTAATAGTCACTTTGACCAACGTTGTCATTAGGTGTTTTTATGGGTTTTTACTATGATCCAGATTTTCGCGGATGCTATTTAGCAAACCATTGCTGTCGGTGTCGTGAGGCAATTGCCAGAACATAATGCCGCCCAATTTGTGTGCGCGGAGATACTTCACCTTTTCACCCAGTGAACGAGGGTCATCAAAGGTTGCGAAGATTTTTTGCGTTGCACTGTAGTAATAGGGCGCTTTGGCAATATCATCCCAATGGTAGACAAACCCCTTATTGGAAGGGTAACGGGCTGGGAATTCCTTAAAGCCGGCTCCCTCAATGTGTGCGCCTGTCTGATACAAACCGTTATTGGTTAGGGCGACCTCCTTCCAAACGCGCGCATAAAACGCCGCACCGATGACAATTTTTTCCGGCGCTACACCCAGGCGCAACAAGTGCTGCACGGCATTATCAGTGGAGTCCTTTTGTTGCGGAGTAGAGTAAAGCGCGGTGTGGTGACCGGTATGTGGTGTACCGCCATTGACTATGTCGTAGGTCATGAGGTTGACATTATCCAGAAGGGGCATAATCGTTTTCCAATCCACGGCCGTTGCCAGATAGTGATCAAAACCGCCTGCCGCAAAACTTAATTCGTAATGCGTACCCAGCGCCTTGCGCAATTCGCGCACCAGTTCGCTAAAGTTGTCGCGGTCGTGCGCTGCAAATTTATGGCCCGGGAAACCTTCTATAGTGGGGTATTCCCAATCCAGATCGATTCCATCGGCCTGGTACTCCCGGATGATTTTCAGAGTGGATTGTGCAAATGCCTGGCGATTGGCTGCCGAGTTAAAAATATCGGAGCAGGTTTCGCAGCCGCCCCAACCACCCAATGACAGTAGTACCTTCAGGTGGGGATATTGCTTTTTCAACGCTACCAGTTGGCGCATGGCCTGCTGGTCTTTGGCTGAATCAAAGCCCAACTGATTGCCCTTCAAATGGAGAAAGCTGTAGATAATGTGCGTGAGTTGATTAACGTTGTAGCGGCCCAAATCTGACCCGTCGCCCATGTAATAGGCAATAACTTTTACTGACGGGGTGGGTTGTGCGTTATTGGGTGATTGTGTGGTGTTGGTGGATGGTGATGGATTGGTCGATTGGGTTGAGGTGGCGCTGCACCCAAGCAACACCAAACCGAGCGTCACCAGTAGTGCGCATCGAAAAACGGGCTTCATAAATACCTCGTCGGTTAGCTAACAGTTGTATGTAGTTATCGTAAAAACGCGAGAGGCTGCTGCAGTGGTTGGTGTCTGCGTTTCTCGATGGTGCAGATCACTCGGTTATATTACCCGTTGCGTTTGCCGCTACCAGACAGGTATCAGGTAAAGTTAAATAAAGATAAATGAGTCGTAGAGACCTGAATATTTGCTGGTTTGGGTCATTGCGTATCATCTGGCAGGCGAGTTTAATGCGCGCATTGCCAACGTCCTCGCGATTGAAATCACTATGCTCTATGACGATTTATCCCCTGTATCGCTCGATCAATTGCTTATTGCCAGTAACTGGCAACAGCAGTACAAACTGATTATCCAATGGGGGAAATTAATAGGTACTAAATTGGACATTCGCACGCCGGAAAATCTCATTCGTGGTTGCGAGTTACCAGTGTGGCTGGTTTGTCAGCAGCGGGGTGGAAAATTCTATTTTGCGTTTGATGCAGATAGCAGTGTAATTAAAGGACTCGCTGCGCTCTTGCTAGTGCAGGTGAATGACAGGTCGAGAGATGAATTACGCAATCTCGATTTGGCAGGAACCTTAAAATCATTGGGTCTGGAAAAACATTTAACCCCTTCGCGCAATAATGGTTTGAATGGAATCATTGCGCGCATAGAAGAATTGTTGGCAAGCTAATCTTTCTCGGTTTGCTTTGCCAGGTAGCGCTCAATCGCGCGCGCGGCCGCGAGCATGCCGAAGGTGCTGGTCACCATTACACTGGAACCAAATCCGCCCGTGCAATCCAGCTTTACTCCGTCTTCCAGGTGCTGCTTGGTTTGGCAGACGCTGCCATCAGGTTTCGGGTAGACCATTTGTTCATCGGAATACACTGCATCCACCCGAAATTTGCGTTTGGTGTCGCGCGCAAAGTTAAAGTGGCGATATAACTGCTGGCGAATTTTGTGCAGCATAGGGTCGTTCTGCGCGCGCGCCAAATCATCCACCGTGATTCGTTGTAAATCGCGCTTGCCGCCTGATGAGCCAATCACGATCAGACGAATTTTTACGGCGGAACAATAAGCCACCAAACGCGCTTTCAAGTGCGCTGCATCTATCGCATCAATAATCACATGGTGCTGCGTGCCTAACAGCTGGTGAATATTTTGATCATCGATAAAGTCTTCCACTGAATGAACAATAATTTCCGGGTTGATGTCGCGCAGGCGTTCGCTAATCACCTGATTTTTGGATTTGCCGAGGTTGGAATGTAGCGCATGGGATTGGCGATTGGTGTTGGTAACGCAGACTTCATCCATTTCAATCAGGGTAAGCTCACCGACGCCCGAGCGCGCCAGCGCTTCCGCCACCCAGGTGCCTACGCCGCCCAGCCCGACAACGGCGAAGTGGGCATTGGTGAGGGCGGGCAGCGCGTCCTGACCATAGAGGCGACCTATGCCGCTAAAGCGTTGTAAGTAGGCTTGGGTTAGAGGTCTGGTCATGATTTGCGTCGAGGTGATTAAAAGTGGCGGCTTTTTAACGGAGAAAATACTCAAATTCAAGGCCTTGGCGGGTAAATCGGTGAGACGCTGCTACACTTTTTAAATCTTGTTATTGAATTGGTTATAACAAACCTATTTGTGTCTCTGGAGTTTGGCCTCCGAGAGTCGATCAGATACAGAAAGTTGAGTGCTTCATGAGTAAAACAGCCCTGGCGACCGCCTATTTGATTGACGATGACAGCATAACGCTGGAATTGATGAGTGGCATTATCGAACCCATAGGGGTAGAAACCGTCTGCTTTAGTGATGCCGAGGCCTTCCTTTCTGCTTACAGTCCAAAGCCCTGTGAATGTGTGATTTCCGACATGCGTATGCCTGGTGTGAGCGGATTGCAGTTGCATAAAGTATTGCAGCAGCGCTATCCGGTGCCCCCGCCCCTAATTATTGTGACTGGTTATGCCGAGGTAAGTGCCGCCGTGGAGGCAATGAAGCAGGGCGCTTATGATTTTGTGGAAAAGCCCATCAACGGCCATCAGTTCCTGGAAAAGCTGCAAACCGCACTGTCGCTCAGTCGCCAGTTGCATCAGCGACGGTTGGATTTATCGGCACGCGAAGCGCGTATCGCCCTGCTGACCCCCAAAGAGCAGGAGGTATTGCAAGCCGTGTTGGAGGGGATGCCGAGTAAAGACATCGCCCAGAAGCTCAATCTGAGCGTGCGCACGGTAGAAAACCATCGCGCCCGGATTATGGAAAAGCTGCGTGTGAATTCCGCGATGGAGCTGATGCGCGATTTTATGCTGCCGGCCCGTTAAATACGGTCTGTGTGGCGCGATTTCTCTCTTGGTTGAGGGAGAGTGACGCGCACATCCGCTTTCTTGTTAACCCTCTTTTTTAGTTGCTAACCCCGCGAGCGCCTTCCCCTGTAAACGTTTCCGTCATTTGTGTTCGGTGCCATTGGAGCATTCCGTTCTCTACTAACCCGGCGGCATTCGGGGTAACTAGGTGTTTTCCCCTAATGGCGGTGAGTAATTCTACTCTCACGGCTTTTTTGCCAATCCCCCACACTGTGAACCCATAAGAGAGTGTTTTTTGAGGTCACACAGGTCGGTAGCGGGTTCATTCATCAGCGTTGTTAAATCGTTTGGAGATAGAGGAAATCATTTGTGAACACTGAGATCAGCAGCTTTGCCTTCCACAAAATCCGCGATTATGTGCACCGCACGGCGGGGATTGTGATTGGCGCCGATAAAACTGCATTGGTCACTGGCCGCTTGTGGCGCCGTCTGGAATTGACTGGCCACTCCACCTACGAATCCTATTTTGCGTTTGTATCCAGTGCAGCGGGCGAGCAAGAGCGCCAGGTCATGTTGGATCTGTTAACCACCAACGAAACCTATTTCTTTCGCGAACCCGCGCATTTTGATTTTTTGCGGAATCAAATCATCCCCGAGCTTGGTCCGCACAAAATGCGTGTCTGGTGTGCAGCATCGTCTACGGGAGAAGAAGCACACAGCATCGCTATGGTGTTGAGCGATACCTTGGGCAAATGCGACTGGGATATTCTCGCTACTGATATTTCGGGCAAAGTGTTGGAAACCGCGCGCGCCGGTGTTTATCGCGCTGAGCGTATCAATCATATTCCAAAGGACTATTTGCAGCGCTTTTGTCGTCGCGGTATCGGCGATTATGAAGGTATGTTAGCGGTGGTGCCCTCACTGCGTTCGCGGATTTGTTTTGAGCAACACAATTTGTTGCATGAACGCGCGAGCGACGAGCAGTTTGATGTTGTATTTTTACGCAACGTACTGATTTATTTTGACCAAGCGACCAAACAAAAAGTATTGGATAATATTTTGAAACGTTTACGTCCTGGTGGTTGGTTGATCCTTGGTCACTGCGAAAGTTTGCAGGGCTTGAATGTTGGGGTAAAAGTCATGCGTCCGTCAATCTATCGCAAGCCAGAAGTAGCACAAGCATTACTAAAGCGCCTAGCCAGTTAATCGTCAATGCGGTCAATGATTGACTGGCGTTAAGCGTGCGAGTTGTTTACAAAAAATTAATTCTGTCAAACAGGAATTTGCTATCCTCCCGGCCAACGGAGAAAAAGAGCAAGTTATGATTTCGCTAAATACGTCTACCCAATTGAGCCAAATCGAGAATCTGCACACTGATCTTTTGCAGCAGGGTGTCATGGTGGTGGATGACAGCAGCATGCACAGGTACAGCGCGCATTTATGTTTGCGTGCATTTGGTATTCATCAAGTGTATGAGGCGGCCAACGGTAAGTTGGCACTCGACCAATTGCTGCAGCTACAACATTTACCCGCTGTTATGTTACTGGATCTGGAAATGCCAGTGATGGACGGTATTGAAGTATTGCAACAATTAGCGCAGCTGCCCAAGCGCCCGGCAGTGGTGCTTGCAAGTAGCTCTGACGAAGTTCTGATAAGTGCGGTAGCTACCATGGCCGAAGCGCTGGGTATTCACTTGCTGGGTTCGTTCCGCAAACCGGTAAACCCGAGTGATCTCGCCGATGCATTGTCTCGTTATCACGCCGGAGTGTGCGTACTGGATGAGCACGCCGCGATTGCGATTGAAACTACGTCGGAGCAATTAAAACTTGCACTCGATCGCGCCAAAATCCAGGTGCACTACCAACCGAAGATTAATCTGGAAACCCTTAGCTTTGCCGGTGTAGAAGCCTTAGCTCGGTGGAAGAATGCGCAGGGCGACTGGATTCCGCCGGGAGTCTTTATCCCGCTCGCCGAAGAACATGGTTTGATTGGCGATTTAACCCTATCGGTGCTTGATCAAATCCTGATGGATATGAACGAGTGGTGGGAGTTGGGTCAATATGTCCCTGTGGCAATTAATCTCTCTGCAAAATCCCTTGCGGAATTTAATCTGGCGAATGAAATTATCCAGCGCGTAATTCGCCAGGGTATCCCCGCACATTTTATTACTTTTGAAATTACCGAGAGTGCGTTGGTAATAGATTTGCCTTCTGCGCTGGCTACTATCAGCCGTTTGCGGTTGAAAGGTTTTGGAATTTCTATCGATGATTACGGCACTGGTTTTTCCTCTATGCAGCAATTATCGCGCTTTCCCTTTTCTGAACTAAAAATTGACCGTTCGTTTGTCGGTGGTGCTCCGGCGCGGCAGTACCTGCGCAATATTTTGAAATCTGCTATCGATATGGGGCAGCGCTTGGGAATTACTACTGTTGCTGAAGGCGTGGAAACCGAAGCCGAGCTACACTTGCTTAAAAGCCTGGGGTGTAAGCAGGCACAAGGGTTCCTGCTGGCGCGGCCTATGCCCGGGCGCGAGCTGCTGGCGTGGGTCGAACGGGATTTGCAAAGTAAACTGGAAATATGCCAAGCATCGCACATTGGTTAGCGCAACGATTTCAATTTCTCTCGCGGGTTAATCCCACCCTGATCTTTGCAGCGCTCGCTATAGCGCTGCTGTTTTTTTTTAGTTCCCTCGCATTACGCCACATCCATGCAAGTCAAGAGCGCGTTATTCGCGAACACCTACTCACATCCCTCGGTTCATTTTCTGAGTTGGTTAATGTCTGGCAACAGCAAAATATTGCCGCCATTCAAATGCTCGCTGATTCCGCTCAGGGAAGGCAACTGCTGCTGAAAGTTCTCCAGGAAGAAGGTAATAACCCTGCTACCCACCAGGCTTTGCGCGAATGGATATATCCAATTTTGTTGGTGATGGGCTTTGACGGCTTTTCGGTAATTAATGAGCAGCGCATTATTGTTGCAGCAAGCACGCCCGGTTACGTTCGACAACCCGTGTTGTTGCCAGAAACCTTGGAAGTACTCAGTAAAGCCTTGGTAAACAAACCGGCCATTTCGCGCCCGGTCACGGCGGTGCGCCCAATTGAAGGGCCGCGTGGCCAACAGCCAGCGGGCACACTCATGCAAAACATGTGTGTATCTTTGGAAAATCAAGGTGATTCCCACGGTTTTTTTTGCTTGCGTTTTAATACCCAGACCAGCTTCTTTCCCATTTTCCTTAAGGGGTGGACGGGGCGCTCCGGCGATATTTATGCAATCGACCAACACGGAAAATTTATTACTCCCGCGCGCTTTGGTAGCAAAGCCAAAGAGTTATTAACGCTGGAGCAGCAGCGTGAAGCGCGTTTGGGCACACCCGTAAGCATTCCGACGGACGATAATGGCAATGCCCCCCTCACCGAGATGGCAGATTTTTTAATTAATCACGAAGCGAGTTTAGTGCGTGTGGATTATCGGGATTACCGAGGTGTGGCGGTAGTCGGGGCGGGCCGCTGGATTCCGGAAATGGAGTTGGGTGTGATAGTGGAGCAGGATCTGAGTGAGGCCATGACCCCCTATTACGCATCGCGCAATATTATTGTGAGCCTTACCGCCGGTGCCATGGCGTTAATTCTGATACTCACGTTTAGTGCGCTCGCTAATCGGCGGCGTCTTGCTGCGCGTGAAGGGCGCTTTCGTTCGCTGCTGGATAACTTGCCACCGCCGGTGCATATGTTGTCTATGAATCACCATGTGATTGTTGCTAACCCATCGTTTTGCAAACTTGTAGGAATCGATAAAGCGGATTTGCTCGGGCGCGAATTTGACAAGCTGCCGATACCCACCTGGCTACGGCCATTGGTCGACGAAGAATTGCGTTGTTCTCCGGAGTCGTGTCGGTACGATGAAATTGTTGCATTAACAACTCGGGAGGATGAAGCGCGCTATTTTCGGATTGTCCGTTTTCCGGTTGAGTACTCGCGCAATCAACGCCCACAGGCCATTGCCAGTGTTTGGCTGGATTATACTGATCGTGTGATAGACAGCCAGCAACTGGAAGCGGTGAATCAAAACCTGGAAGATTTGGTGAATGATCGCACGCGCGAATTAATTATCGCTAAAGATCAGGCGCTCGCCGCTTCGAAAAGTAAAGCAGACTTCCTCGCCAATATGAGCCATGAAATTCGCACCCCCCTCAATGCGATTATCGGCCTGGCGCATGTCGCGCTTACCAGCAATCCGGATACGCGACAAAAAGTGTACCTGGAAAAAATTCGCGGCTCCGGCGAACACTTGCTGGAAATTATCAATGATATTCTCAGTTTTTCGCGCATGGAAGCGGGTAAGTTGGAGCTGGATCACAGTGAATTTTTAATTGATCAGTTGATTGATAAAACGCTCGATTTGGTTTGGGAGAAAGCTGCGGCAAAAAAACTGGAAGTCAAAGTAGTTATAGATCCGCGCGTCCCCAAGCTTCTGCTGGGCGACTCGTTGCGTCTGGGGCAAATACTTATCAACTTCTGTGCAAATGCGGTGAAATTTACTGACAAGGGTTTTATCAGTATCAGCGTAACCCAGGTTCGCGATTGGGAGAAAAAAGTTGAGTTGTTATTTGAAGTCAGAGACACCGGCATCGGTATAGCACCGGAAAAAATAGAACAATTATTCCAGCCCTTTCAGCAAGTTGATGCTTCCAGTGCGCGCCGTTTTGAAGGTACGGGGCTGGGGCTTTCAATTTGCAAAAACCTCGCAGAGTTAATGGATGGAAAAATAGATGTAAAAAGTGTGTTGGGGCAGGGTAGTAATTTTCGTTTGCGGGTGCAGTTGGAAAAAAGTCAGGAAGCAGATATTCCGCTGGTATTTTCCGCTGCCCCCTTGGGTCGTTCACCAACCCAACACTATGCGCCGCTCAATTGCCTCATACTGGTGGTGGAAGATAACCCGCTCAATCAGGAAATTATTCTATCGTTGCTCGATGCTATGGGCGCACAGGCACGCTGCGTCGACTCAGGGTTGGCCGCCATTACGGCGGTACAGCAGGATAATTTTGATTTGGTGCTGATGGATATTCAATTACCAGGTATGGATGGCGTTGAGGCTACTACCCGCATTCGTCAATTGGAAAAGGGCAAGCGTCTACCCATTATTGCCATCACAGCTAACGCTTTGCCGGGTGACAAAGAATCCTACCTCGCAGCAGGCATGGACGACTATCTCGCTAAACCGGTTGATCCTCCTGAGCTATATAAATTACTGGAACAGTGGGGGCACAGCTGTCGCCTGGCCGATACGGTGGTTCCCCCGGTGAGCCGCTTTGAATTTCTATTTAATGGCGGTATAGATACCGAACGGGCTTTGCATCACCTGATGAATAATGAAGCCTTATACAAACGTTTGCTGGAGCGCTTTGCGCGCGAGCGCGCCGAATTCCCGGCACAACTTGAAGCTTTGTTAGCAAATGATTTACCCTCCGCACTCAATCAGGTTCACTCGCTAAAATCCCTCGCTGGCAGCCTGGGGATGTTACAACTTGAATCCATCGCTTTGCATCTGGAAGAACAACTTCGCGCCGGCGCACCGGAAGCGCAACAGGTAGAAAAATTGAATGCGGAATTGTTGGCAATGGTGGAGTTGGTGACTTTGGGGTTAGATCTTAAAAGTTAATCTGCGCTAGGTTTCAAAATTCTCCACCGCATTTAATGAGAAAATAATTTAGCTTGTGGCGACGAAAATGATTACAACGAAAAATCTATTGCAAGATATTCCCGCAGATTTGAAAAATGAAGTATTCGAGATAATTGCTGCGTCTGAATCGGTGAAAGTTGAGCGAATTATTTCAAAGGGGCAAGTATCTAGTGAGTGGTATGACCAAGATCAGCACGAGTGGGTTTTGGTGTTACAGGGGAGTGGTGAGCTGTTATTTGCAGATGGCACCAGTGTTCGTTTGGGCGCTGGCGATTATTTGAATATTCCCGCACATTGCAAGCACAAAGTCAGTTGGACGCCTCCTGATGAAGTGACTATTTGGCTGGCGATATTTTATTCCTGAGTTTCGTCCACCCGCGTGGATTTTCTAAACAGCACTAAAAACGTGTAGCGAGTACTGGCGTCCGGGGTAACATTGCTGGGGCTTTTAATTGAGGTGCGCAGAGCCCGGTTAAAGTCGCAATCGGCACCGGTGATATAAGTAGCCAATTGTTTGCGCAGGCTGGAGTGCTCTTGCGAGAGATCGATAGGGCAATCCCTGTTGGCAGCAGCGGAAACGCTGGCGAATTCCAACCAATCCCGCTCGCAGATAATTAACACCAGGCAATTAGTTTGGTTATCACAAATTTCCCGGTTCCAGTCCGAACAAAGTTTCTCCAAATCCTCAGTGTGGTGAATGGTCTGGCCAAGCTGATCCAGCTCCCTGGCAAACAAATCCAGCGGATAGTGAAATTTTATCTCTACCGAATAAATGGGTGCTTTTATATCAAAGCCTTCCTTGGTAAGGGCAAATAGGCCAATATCCCGCCGGCTCAGGTTAAGCGCAGATTTATCATTTGCCCGCACATAGCCTCTTGGGTATTCTGCAATGGCTACCGTGTCATTGAGGGTTTTATTTAAACTCCGAACGAGCAAATCCCGGATATGCATTTCCTGTTTTAAATAGTAAAACTGTTCGTTGATTTCGAATAAGCCTCGTGAAAATGCTTGGCTGTTTATCAAGTCGACAATGGCTTTATCAAAGGTTTCCATAATCATGTGCGCGGCTTATTGGCTTTATAATAGGGTGATTTGCTGGCTAATCAGGTCTTGCCGATCGAGTTTATAGCTTAGCATGTGATTAAAAATCATGTGACTATAAATCGTGCGACAGTAAATTACGAACAATCCGGGGCAATACTGACGGCCGGTTGCTATGAATAAAAAATGGATATTTGGTAAACAAACGTGACGTTATTGAAACTATTTCTTGTTCCGCTTTTTATTGCGCTGGTTGCTGTTTCGGGCAGAGTTTGGGGCGCCGGTGTTGCCGGTTTGTTATCGGGCTTGCCAATTATCGCTGCACCTATTCTGTGGTTTATTTATTGGGAGCAGGGCCAGGATTTTGCCAGCGCCACGGCGGCGGCTACAGTGAGTGGCATTATTGCCTTATCAACCTTTTGTTTTAGTTATGCATGGTTGTGCGGTCGCTATCAATGGTCCTTGGCGCTGTTATTTTCCATTACTGTTTATTTTGCGGTGGCGTTCTTCGTTGGTCAGTTGAGCTTACCGCTGGTTGGTTCGGTATGCGTGGCTCTTTGTGTACTTTTGTTGCAAATCATTTTTTCGCCCCGCTTGGGTCAGCAGCAGCTTGTGGCTGCTGCATCGACAAGTGAGATTCTTTGCCGCATGGTGTTTGCCTTGTTATTAGTTGTCAGCGTGACACATTTCGCGGCCTGGCTTGGCCCCACGTATAGCGGGATATTTGCTGCATTCCCCATTGCGGGCTCCACCATTGCGTTATTTTCACACCGCAATCACTCGGCCGCCCATGCCATAAGATCGCTTAAATCGATGATGCAGGGTTTACTCAGCATGCTGGTGTTTTTTTATATTGTTGCAATTGCGACCAGTAGCTTTGGATTTTCTACGGCGCTGTTGCTTGCAGCACTAACTGCATTGGTATTGCAATTTGGAATCATTTTGTACGCGAAATCGCTATCGGTGGGTAAGCGCTAATGAATAACATATCCTTTGAAGATTCTTGGATATTTCTGGCAATGAAATATGCCGAAAATGAAAGCCAGGATTATTACACCAGGTTGATTGGTTATTGCGATTCTATTAATCACGCAATACCTGCCTATGGTGATTTTATCGCGACTTATAATAAGTTGCTGTATATAAGCGCCATCAAAAATGAAGAAGGTATGGTGAAAATTTTAGAGTTTGGTAATGCTATTTATGAGGCTGCTTTAAAGAAGCGCGCACAGGATAGCCAGCCGTGGGAGCTTGTCGAGTTAATTTGTACGGAACTAAAGCCCTACAAACTTAAATCAGCTTGTCGCCAAGCGCCCTTATCGGAACAGGAATACCTTGCTGCGATTGATCGATATAAAAATATTAATCTTTAATAGCTTATGTTGTTATGTTAAATGGTGAACAAATAAAAATGGATAAGTTTTTAGCATCTTCTGAATACATAGATTGGGATACTCCCGCCGTATTAGAAAAAGCGCAAGTGCTTGCAGGTGGAGCTGCAAATTCTAAGGATATTGCGCAGCGATGCTTTGAGTTCGTGCGCGATGAAATCAAACACAGTTGGGATTACCAGTTAAACCCGGTGACTTGCAAAGCATCGGATGTGCTTGCCCATGGAACAGGCTACTGTTATGCAAAAAGCCATTTGCTTGCGGCGCTTTTGCGCGCGAACGGAATTCCAGCGGCGCTGTGCTATCAACGACTGACTATTACAGATAACCCACCATTTTGTTTGCATGGACTGAATGCTATATACCTTGAAGACTATGGCTGGTACCGTGTGGATCCGCGCGGTAACAAAACCGGTGTCAGCGCTGAGTTTTGCCCACCCATCGAAAAGTTGGCTTTTCCAATAGTCAAATCGGGTGAAGCGAACTTTCCAGAGATTTTTGCTGAACCGCTACCTGTTATTATCACCGCGCTTACGAGTGCGCGCAGTTATCAGGATGTAGCCAATAACCTGCCAGATGTCGTTTCAATTTGAGGAATTATCAACCATGAATATTATCCCTAAAGTCGGAATCAACAATATCAAATTGGGTATGTCCCGCGCGGAGGTGCAAAACCTTCTGGGCGCGCCAGCGCTTAAAGAAAATCTGGCCGAAGAAGAAATTTGGGAGTTTGAAAACGGGTTGGAATTTTCATTTCAACAAGAAGATAGCTTTCGTTTAAGTTCAATCACTGTCATTGCAGACTCAGCTTTGCTGGATTCAAAACCTATTGTGGGTATCACTGAAGAAGAATTGGAAGATATTTTTCCATCGTTCCAGCTGGACGAAGACTTCAAGCAAGACGGCAAAAGTTACTACGCCGACGACCTGCAATTAATGGCCTGGGTGTTTGAGGGTGAAGTTTTTAACATAATTATTTTCCCGGAATACGATGAAACGAGTGAATTGCCGGTGTGGCCTAAGTAGGTCATTCGTCCAGTAACAAAAAGGATTATTAAATGATTAACGGGTACAAAATTAGTGCCAATAAAAATGACCTGGATTTTTCAGTGGTCTATCAATTTATCGCCTCAAGCTATTGGGCGAAAGGGATACCACAAACGACCATGCAACGAGCAATTGAAAATTCGTTGTGTTTTGGTGTTTTTACTGAGCGAAACCAGCAGGTTGGCTTTGCTCGAGTGATCTCAGACTACGCTACCTATGCCTATTTGGCAGATGTTTTTATTCTAGAAGACCACCGCGGCAAAGGACTGAGTAAATGGCTTGTAGCAGAAATACTGAATCATGCCGATCTGCAGGGGTTGAGGCGTTTTAATTTAGTCACTCGCGATGCGCACGGACTGTATGAGCAGTTTGGTTTTGCACGGTTGCAAACTACCAACGGCTATATGGAAATTATCAACTCGACTATTTATCAACAAGGATGAGATACCAGTTTGCGGGCCGCTTTGTGGATTGAAATCGGCTCCGGCTTATTTTTCGGTGTATTTTTCTTTACGCCCCTTAATTTCTTCTTAACTTTGGTCGCTTTACCGCTTTGGTACAACTTTTAATCGGGTACATCGTTATGCGCCACCAAAGCCGCTTGCAGTTTCGTTCTATTTTTCGGGTGAAAGTTAGCAATCCCAAAACCAATGCACTTATTGGTTATGTGGGCGATGTTTCGGAGCATGGGCTTAAGCTGTTGAGCGATACGCCCTTCGCGCAGGGCGCGCGTTTGCCGGTGCGCCTGCGTATGCGCGTCAAAGAGGATGAAGTGTTGCAATTTGATCTGGACGTCACCTGCAAGTGGACCGGCAGCAACCCCAAAACTGGATATTTTGAGGCCGGCTTCATTTTGGAGCAGCGGTCAGCGGAATTCACCTTATTGGTCGAGAAGATGCGTGTGCAGCGTGGCGAGACTGAAAATGGCGATTACTCTCCGGCTTGATTCATAAACCAGTTTTTTTCCCTTTATTAATCAGCGGTTTGGCTGGTTATCCCTATTACTGCTTAGCCAGTTATGGCTAATACCTATTTCTGCATTTACACGACAACTATTGCTGAGGGTATATTTTTTGCAATTTCATCGTGCTTTAGGCAGTTTTTCACACAGGTGCAATCTATAAACGCTAACTTGCACAATCTGTAATTATCTCGCCGTCCCGGCATCCTTCATGGAGGTTGATCGCTATGCGTCATCAAAATCGTCAACAATTTCGTTCTTTGTTTCAGGCAAAAGTCAGTAATTCCCGCAATGGTTCGTTAATTGGTTATGCGCTGGATATTTCCGAGTCTGGCCTTAAGGTGATTAGTGAGTCGCCCTTTGTGCCAGAAGAACGTTTGCACATGCTGATACAAGTTCGAGGAAATGAAATAGCGCAGTTTGATCTGGACGCAACCTGTAAATGGTCTGGCACCAGTGAGGATACCGGCTATTTTGAAGGTGGATTTTGTTTAGATCACCCGCCTATGGCTTTCGCATCTATGGTTGAAGCATTGCGTAATGGACTAGAACCAAATGAAGAGAAAATGCGCTTTTCAGCATAGTACCAGGTGCTTTACTGCGTCACCGTTACAGTAAATTGTGACCTAATTGCCAAGGAGGCGAGAGGATGTCAGGCACAATATAGTCCTTTTCTATCATGGACATTTCAAAGGAAGTTGTATGACATCGAGAGCGGATATTGTTGACGGTGCTGAAGCGAATGGACGCAAATATGGCCTTATCTATACCAGGAAGTGCGGGTGGGTGGATTTGGGACATGCAAACCCTGCTGGGGCTTTAGGTCTTTGGAACCAGATATTAAATGAAGCCACTAATGAAACTGCGTCTGAAGGTTACTTTAAGATTTCCTATAAGCAAATGATGGGACGGCCCTATTTCAAAGTAGGGGTAAGTAAAAATTTTTATATAAAAAGTGGGCTCAGCATTGAAGAAAAGAAGACAGTAGCACTTGCAATATTTATGAATGTTTCACATGCGTTTGAATCTTTACAAACTGAGTTTCCATTCAATAAATTTACGAATAGCGGGTTTAGTGCAGAGGATCTTGTCTCCAATTTAATTGGGTTTTACCGGGCTATTGAGCCGAATGGAATGCATTTACAAACCTGTGAACCAGTCAGTAAGAAAATTGCGCTATCGATTTGGGATAAATATGGTGCAGTTGGCGATATGAAAAATTACTCCACTTTCCCTTATTTATTTCCTATACCTCCTGCGTCTGGTGGTCCTATGTCGGTACCACTACCTTTTTTTCTCACCAAGATTAAACCAGCAAAAATAGGGAATCGTTTTAGGGAGTCTAGATGACGTGAAGTGGATAAAAATTATTTCGGGCTTGCTAATTACTGGTGTGATAGCGGTTGCGTACATTGCATCGGCTTCGTTCTCTGAACATAGAGAGTATAAATCCTACAGTTTAGACTATTGGATTTTAGCGCCGGATAATATTCGGGAATTGGCGAGGCTTTGCAAAAATAACCCTCATTTTATCTATAGTGCAGCGGATGGGGTTAAACCGACGGCGACAAGTTTAAATTGCAACCTGATTGATGACAGTCTGGATTATTTGACGCGGAATAATTTTGCAAAAATAGGTGAATCTGCATTTAAAAAGGGTGGTCAGGAGTTTGATATTATTCGTAACGATAAGGGTGAAATAGTTGGTGTAACTATGTTGGAGTTTTTATAGTTTTTAGCGATTCCATCATTTTAGTCACTGCTACAGCGTGCCTTGCTGTAGCTGAAGTGACAAAGCATACAATCCTACGGTTTACCCCAAACTCCCCATAATATTAACGCCGACTTTTTCCGGTATTTCATTTTGCGATAACACATGCAAACCGGGACTAAACACGCGCGCATAACGCGCAAGTAGTGGACGCAATTGTGGCATTACCGCAAGGATAGGTGGGTGACCTTCCTTGCGTAATTTTTCTTTGACTACCGGCATAGCGGTTTGCAATTGGTTGAGCAGGTTGGGTTCGACGGGAATATTATCCAAACTTACTGGTCCCGCTTGTTTGGCGATACTTAGTGCGCTGAGTAACGTATTCTCCAAATTATTATCCAATACGAACACAGAAAGCTCGCTGCGTTCCCCGGCAATGCTGGTGACAATGTTGCGACGCAGTGCGTAGCGCACATCGGCAGATAGTAATACCGGATCTTTGGTGCTTTCACTGCCTTCCACTAGCGCAGTAGCGATGCTGACGATATCGCGCAGTGAGACTTCTTCCAGTAATAGTTGGCGATACACACGGTGTTGTTGCGTGAGGCTTAACTGGTGTTTTAATGCATCAGCCAATTTCGGTGCTTGCTGGGTCAAACGTTGCAGTAGGTGATCTACATCATCGTGTTTAAATACTTCCGGCAAATTTGCGCGAATCACTTTATTTAAATGGGTGGCAATCACACTGGCGCAATCAATCACCTGATAGCCCAAATTTAATGCGCGCGATTTTTCGGCCGGAAGAATCCATACCACCGGCATGCGGTAGGCGGGATCGGTTCCTAAAATTCCATCTATCTCACCGTAGAGTTCCGGCGAGGGAATTGCCATCATGCGGTCGGCGTGAATTTCAGCTCCGTCAATTTTTTCGCCGTTAATATAAATATTGTACTGCGCCGCTTTTAAACGCAGGCTATCGCGAATTTGTACTTCGGGTAACAAAAATCCCAGGCTTTCCGATAAGGTTTGGCGTACGCCGCGCACCCGCTGGGCAAGCGGCGCGCCAGCGGCTTGGTTGACCAAACCTACCAATTTATAGCCGAGGGAAATGGATAGGGTTTCTACCGCAGGAATATCATCCCAGGCGAGGTTTTGATTTTGTTCCTGCGCCATTGCCGTGGTAATGGCTTCGGCTTGTTCAAGCGGATCGGCCGGCGCCGGTCTCTGCGATATTCGCCAGGCAATAAAACCAATGAGCCCTGCAAAAGTAAAAAATGCCAGGTGCGGCATGCCGGGAATTGCACCGAGCAAAAATAAAATACCTGCGACTGTGTAAAGTGTTGTTGGCGACGCTAATAATTGGCTCTCAACCTGCTCGGTAATTTCAGAGGCTTCATTAATGCGGGTAACAATAATCGCGGCGGCCGTAGAGAGCAGCAACGCAGGAATTTGCGCGGCGAGGCCATCACCAATTGCGAGCAATGCAAATTGCTGGAATGCCTGGGCGGCGCTCAGGTCATACATAAACATTCCGATAGCAAAGCCACCGAACAAATTAATTAATAGAATTAAAATGCCGGCAATGGCATCGCCACGCACAAATTTGGATGCACCATCCATAGCGCCGTAAAAATCTGCTTCTTTGGCAACTTCCTGGCGACGTTTTTTAGCATCTTCCTGCGAAATTAAACCCGCATTTAAATCGGCATCAATCGCCATTTGTTTGCCGGGCAATGCATCCAGGGTAAAGCGCGCCGTCACCTCGGAAATACGCTCGCCACCCTTGGTGATAACGATAAAATTCACGATCATCAAAATCATGAACACCACCATGCCGACAATAAAGTTTCCGCCAATAACGACTTCACCGAAAGCTTCAATCACTTTACCGGCGGCATCAGTTCCTTCATGGCCTTCCAATAACACTACGCGGGTAGACGCCACGTTTAAACACAAACGCATTAACGTAGTAATTAAAATGACCGTTGGGAAGAGTGAAAAATCCAACGGGCTTTTGGCTGACACACTGGTGAGCAATACCAGAATCGCCACGGCGATATTAAAGGTAAATAAAATATCCAACAGCAGCGGTGGCAGCGGCAGGATAATCATCGCCAGTATCGACAAAATCAGCAGTGGAATTCCTATGCGGCCACTGCGGAAATTGGAGCTGAATTGTTGGAGTGGATTCATGGTTAAGTCCTGTTGGCCATGCTGGCCGGAATCGGAAGGTTGCTTGGCAAAATGGGTTTGTTACGGCGGCCCTGGCGATAGGCGCGCAGGTGCAAAATATACGTCAGTACATGAGCGACCGCTGTGTAAAGCGGAGCGGGAATTTGCTGGTTAATACGGGTGGTGTGGTAAATCGCACGCGCCAAAGGTGGCATTTCCACCACTTCCAAATTATTGCTGGCAGCGAGTTTCTTCATGTAGAGCGCGAGTTCATCCACGCCTTTGGCCAACACATAAGGTGCCTTGGCTTTTTTCAAATCGTATTTCAAGGCGACGGCATAGTGCTCCGGGTTGACGATAACCACATCGGCATCCTTGATCACTTTATTAATCTGGCGCTGCAACATTTGCCGCTGTAATTGTTTAATGCGGGCTTTGACTTCCGGGCGGCCTTCCTGGTTTTTGTGTTCTTCTTTCACTTCCTGCTTGCTCATGCGCATTTTTTTGAGGAAGAAGAAGCGCTGCAAAGGAATGTCAATAAACGAGAAAAGAATAAATACCACCAGCAGGGCGAGGGTGGTGTTAAACAATAAACTGAATGCATTGCCGATAGCGCCGGGTAAATCGCTGCGTTGCAATTCAATTAAATGGGAGCTGGCTTCAATCACCAACCACCAAGCCGCCAGCAACAGCACGGTGACTTTGAGCAGGGACTTTAATAACTCGGTCCAATTTTGTGCAGAGACAATCTTTCCCAAGCCTTTGATGGGATTCATGCGGCTAAATTGCGGCATAAAATTCTTGCTGGCAAACACCCAGCCGCCAGGCACTAATGACAGGCTCACAACCAGTATTGGTGTGATTAACAAGGGCAGCAGTACTTTAATAAACAGAATAATATTTTCTGTTAGTAACAGTTGCAGGTCATCCAAACGAATAGTGGATTCATGGAAATTTACGTAAGAAAGACGAAAGCTCCCGCGCAGGCTTTCCGAGTAAAAACCTATGCTGTATTTCAATACCAATAGCGTTGCCAACAGCGATATAGTGGTCGCCAGATCTTTCGAGCGTGCGACCTGCCCTTCGTCTTTACTCTTTTTGAGTTTCTGGGCCGATGCCTCTTCTGTTTTTTCCTGGCTACTGCTGTCGTCGGCCATTTATCAGGCTCCTTGCAGTGCGAGGCCAATAGTGTCCAGCAGCTCACGCGTTAAGTGCAGGTAGCTATGTGGCATATTGGGTAAGGTCAGGTAGATACACAGCAAGCCCACCAGGATGGTGATGGGAAAACCGAGTGAAAAGAGGTTCATGGCGGGTGAAATGCGGTTTAATAAACCGAAACAAAATTGCACCAACGCCATACAAAATACGATCGGCAGGCTGATTAATACCGCCGCCGAAAAGGTCCAGGCAATACCGCGTAAAAATGCCTCAATGCCGAGATAATGCAAACCACCGCCCACCGGCCAGTGGATAAAACTTTGGTAGAAGACGCTGATGATTAATAAATGGCAATCGATAGAAAAAAATAAAAACACCAGCAAAATAAAATACAACTGGTAAATAATCGATGACGATGAAACGCCGTTAGTAGGGTCGTTATAGCGCGCCATGCTCATCCCCATCTGCCCGGAAATGACTTCGCCCACCAGCATAAAAATGGTAAACACCAGTTGCAGCATCAAACCTAAAATCACTCCGAAAATAATTTGCTCGAAGGTGGTCATAATGCCTTTGAGTGAAAGGGGTTCTATCTCCGGTGGAACGGGTAACATTTTTCCTAAAGCAAACGTCAGTACCAATGCCAGAAGTACGCGCACGCGAATGGAAACACTTTTGTGATTAAACAGCGGCGCCATGCTCAGTAGTGCGAGCAAACGGCAGAACGGCCACCAATAGGCTTGCGCATCGCGCAGCAATTGGCTGAGTTCAAAAATAGGCGCCGTGGTCATAGGTGCATTCATTGGCGTTAGCCAATTAAGGTTCCGGCTTGCTGGAAAATTTGCACAAACAAATCGCTCAGGGTTTGCAGAATCCAGTTGCCGGCAAATAACAACATGCCGAGGGTGATTAGCAAACGCGGTAAAAAGCTCAGCATTTGCTCGTTAATTTGTGTCGCGGCTTGAAATATGCTCACGATCAATCCACCAATCAAACTCGGCACAATCAGCACGCACACTACCAAACCGGTGATATAAACCGCGTTGGCAATTAACGTCGTTGCAGCTTCCGGAGTCATCATGATTATCGCCCTGCAAAAAAGGAGAATTGAAATTGTTGTGCAAAAAACGTTGCTGAAAAACAACGCTAAAACGGCTGAATACTCGTCGTCAGTGTGCCGACTAATAGCGTCCAGCCATCTACTAATACAAACACCATTAATTTAAACGGCAGGGAGATCATCATGGGGGAGAGCATCATCATCCCCATGGCCATAAGCACGCTGGCGACAATCAGGTCAATGACCAAAAACGGAACAAAAATCATAAAGCCAATTTGAAAAGCGGTTTTTAATTCGCTCAATACAAACGCGGGCAGCAGGACAAAAAAATCCAGATCTTTTAATTCATTGGGGCGCGCCTCACCGGACAAGGCGATCATGGTGTCGAGCGAGCTGGCGCTGGTTTGTGCGAGCATAAAGCGGCTCAGGATTTGTTTTCCTTCACCCAAACTTTGTTGCAAGGTGATTTGATCCGCTTCAAAGGGAACATAAGCCTTGGTGTAAATTTCGTTGCCGACCGGGCGCATCACCAACAGTGTCAAACATAATGCAACACCGATTAACACCGGGTTGGGCGGGCTCTGTTGCAATCCAATCGCCTGGCGCAAAATCGCGAGCACGATAATAAAGCGCGTAAAGCAGGTCATCATCATGAGCATCGCCGGCAAAAAACCGAGCAACGTCATCAGTACCAGGATTTGCAGTTTGACGCTCATCTCCTGGCCGTTTTCGGTGTCGGTAATATTCAGCAAGGTGATATCACCGCCCGCTGCAAACGACGGCGAGGGCAGTAATAACAGGGCTAATGCCGTAATGATGTGGAAGCAACGCATCATGAAGTCAGTCCGCTCAAACCGGCACCGGTTAATTCCAGGATGCGCAGCCCGTAGTTGCCATTCATCACGACCACTTCCGCTTTGGCGAAGAGTGCACCGTTGACTTTTACATCGAGCGGCTCACCGGCAAGCTTGTCGAGTGCGATTACGCTACTGACATCCACTTCCATTAAATCCTTGAGCGGTATTTCAGTGGATGCCACTTCCAGGGTTACGTTCACCGGAATCTTGCCGAAGAAACTTAAATCCTGCTGCGGCGCTTGCGGTGTGGGTGCGGGCGCATCAAATGGATTGTTAAAAGGGGCAGACTCCTGCATGGGCGGCAAGCCCAGTTCGCCCGCGCTCATCAGGTTGTCAAAGTCGTTGTCATTGAATTGGTTATTCATGATGTTTTCACGCTCTCCAGAGAGGTTAAAAAGAGTGCTCCATCGTCTTCAAACATGGCGCCGCGAAAGAGTTTTTCCTGGTTAATTTCTACATCGCAGCGCTCGCGCATGCGCATCATCACTACGTCGCCAACTTGTAATGCCAGCACCTGAGACAGGGGCATTTGCAGGGCGGCGATAACACAGTTGAGCCGGATCGGCAGATGGATGATCTGGTTGATCGGGTTAACGCTCGCCGGGGCTGGTGCCGGGCTGGTCATGCGATTGGTCAGCTCATCCACCAGTTGCGTATCCAGATAAATAAAGATGGATGACTGCTTGTTGGTGATATGGCTGTGGTAGCGGAACTCGGCAACATATTCCCATTGGGTGTCTTCGTAAGCGTTTTCCCAGGGCTTTAGATCGCCAAAGGTTTCACCGCCGAGCAGGGCGCGCGCAAAAATCTGGGCCACATCTATCCCCAGGCGGCTGCGCATGCGCTGTTCGGAAACGCTGACCGGCGTATCCCCTTGGTTGGGCAGGCCTATGCCGCCGTAGTAACACTCAAGCACTTCAGTTAGCAGGCTGCGCTCAATTGCAAAACCCACCTTGCCCAAGGCGCCGCGATAGAGACATTCGGCATCCTCGGCGCGCGCTTCATGGACTTGTACGCGGGTCAGTTCCAGGTTGATCCGGTAATTGCGCAGGAAATAGTCGCTGATCACCCGTGGATACTTATTAGATATCTCGTGGATGAACTGCGGAATCTTGTGATAGGGGCGGCCCAGCTTGTGCGGCTTTAACCGTGTCAGCTGGTCGGCGGCTACCTTGTGATGAACTTTGGCGTTAATCGTCATGGTGCTCTTCACGGTTGTCATGATGTTGAACGTCTGTGAGTTGCCTTTCTATTTACCTGGCTGGTGCGTATTGCCGGCGAGCAATCCGTAACCAGTCAGCCCAGTCCTTTTGTTGCAGTAAATCCCGGGACGATCAGGCACTGCGTCAAAGTGCTGCTGTGATGATCGTCACGAAGGCGAGTATAGGAGGGGGTTCTGCCGGAGATTAAATCAATAGATATCAAAAGCTGTTTTTGAGCGGGTTTTAGCCCGTTTGATTTCATTTGAGATCAAATGATTTAGTGATTTGAAGGGCTGTTGCTAATGTTCGAACACATGAAGTGGTTCACATATCTTCTGGTCTTGCGTCACATGTATCTATGTCAGCCCATAGCGCGGCTTGAAAGATAAAGGCGACCGAAGGGAAGAAAAACTTTAATGAAAAACCAATGAAAGCCAATAAATTCATAGCCAAAGTCTAATAGATGATTCTATTAGCTGATCCTAATCAGACAGGAAAGGTGATGACGGTGATGTCCACAAACCAGGCGACAATCAACACTCGCTTCACAGGCCGCAATGATCGATTTGCCGATGAGCGTCTGTTTGACGATAAAAGCTTCAAGCGGGTTCAGGTGGCGGAAGTTACCAGCGGCGCCAAGCCCGCACGCAAGGTGATGATTCTCGGTCGCCCGCGCGATGAGGCCTATAGCCAGTTAACTGCCAGCCTGGAATACACTGGCTGCCCGTTAATTCACTGCGCGGAATTTGGCGAGCTGAGTAGCGGGCTGATTGCCAGTGCCAATATGGTGTTTGTGTTTGTCAGCAGCTTCCCCGGTTCCAGCCTGTTTGCCCGCGTGGGTGCATTGATCGCTGAAGCTCCTCAGCTAAGCATTATTCCGGTGGTGGAATACGCCGATCAGGAAAAAGCGGCCGCCCTGCTGGAAATGGGCTGTGTGGATTATCTGCTCGCGCCCTTTAGCAGTTCGCAACTCACACTCTTGTTGCAGCGTTTGGAGTCCGCCCTGGCTGCAGAAGAGATTTTTGTCACTCGCTCGCGCGCTGGCCGCCGGTTGTTGGCGATGGCCCAGCGTGTGGCCATGGCGAATGCGCCCATCCTGATCACTGGCGAAACCGGAACCGGCAAAGAGATGATGGCGCGCTACATTCACCGCTTTTCAGCCGCGGACGATGCCCCTTTTATCGCGGTTAACTGTGCGGCGATTCCCGAGCAAATGCTCGAATCCCTGTTATTCGGTCACGAGAAAGGCGCCTTTACCGGAGCCACGGCGGCCCAACCGGGCAAGTTTGAATTGGCCAACGGCGGTACTTTGCTGCTGGATGAAATCGGCGAATTGCCGCTCGGCCTGCAAGCCAAGTTGTTGCGCGTATTGCAGGAACAGAAAGTAGAGCGCCTCGGCGGCCACAAAGAAATCCCCCTGAATGTGCGCATTATCGCCGCGACCAACCGCGACTTGCCGCTGGAAGTAGCTGAGGGACGGTTCCGTTCGGATTTGATGTTCCGGTTAGATGTTCTGCCACTCCACATCAGCCCGCTACGCGAACGCAAAGACGATGTGCTGCCACTGGCCAGCCGCTTGATTCGCAAACACGCGCCCCATGAACAGCGCGACGACCTTTTAACCCAAGCTGCCTGCGATGCGCTGATTGCGCACAACTGGCCGGGCAATGTACGCGAACTGGAAAATATGTTGCAGCGCGCCCTGGTGCTGCGCAATGGCTTGTTTATCCAGCCACAGGATTTGGGCTTGCGTGCGCCCACCGAAGCCAACATGCCGGCAATAGCATCGATCAGCGCCGAAGTCAGTGGTAAAGCCGCGCTGCGTGCCAGCGGCAAATGGGCTGAATACCAACACGTTATCGACACCATCCGCCGTTTTGGCGGCCACAAAACCAAGGCGGCGGAAAGCCTGGGGATGACCCCGCGCGCGTTGCGCTATCGCCTGAATGCCATGCGCGAGCAGGGTGTGCAGATTACGTTTTGATCCTGTTTTATCGATGTCCCTATTCTCAACCAGCATTAACTGACGCAGCGTCAACGAGGAATAAACCATGAGTTCAATTGTGCAAGTTCAACAGGAATTGCTTGGCCGCATGGACCAGATCAAGCAGGCAGCTAGCGCCGGCGGCCCCGCAACAGCCCCGGCCATTGCGCCGGCCAGCCACTTTGGTGTGGATGGTGCGCTGAACCTGGGTCTTGAACGGGCTGCAGGCACAGGCAGTGTTGACGTGGGCAACCAGGAAGGATTTCGCACCGCGTTTGAGGATGTCTTCAAGGCCGTAGATGCCCAGCAGCACAAGGCAAGCGCTATGGCCGAAGCGGTAGATTCCGGTGCGAGCGACGACCTGGTGGGCGCGATGGTGGAAAGCCAGAAAGCGAGTGTGGCGTTTTCGGCCCTGATGCAAGTGCGCAATAAAGTTACCGGCGCATTTGAAGAAGTTATGCGCATGCCGCTGTGATTATCGGGTGAGATATCAACATGGTTCAATTACTTAAACATCGCTTGGCTGCCACTAATTTCAAGCTGAGCCCGCGCTTGTCGCTCATGGCTCTGGCGGGAATCGCGGCGCTGGTGGCAATTGGTACAGTGTTTTATTTATGGCGTGACCAAAGCGCCTATCGCCCGTTATACGGTGCGGGCGAAGCCTATTCGGCCGCCGATGTTATGCAGGTGCTGGATACTGAAGCCATTGCCTACAACTTACATCCACAAACCGGGCAAGTACTGGTACGCGAGGATCAGATTGCGCGCGCGCGCATGCTACTCAGTGCCAAAGGTGTGCAGGCCGAGAAGCCGGATGGCTACGAATTATTTGATAAGGAAGAGCCGCTGGGCACCAGCCAGTTTGTGCAGGATGTGCGCCTGAAGCGCAGTATGGAAGGCGAGCTGGCGCGCAGTGTGATGACCATGAAAGGCGTGGAAATGGCGCGCGTGCATCTGGCGTTGCAAGAAAATTCCTCCTTTGTCGTGAGTAAACGCGACCCGGCCAAAGCCTCGGTGATCCTGCAAGTGGCACCCGGTTACAAACTCAAACCCGAACAAGTCAGTGCGATTGTGAACCTGGTTGCCAGCAGCGTGCCGCAGCTTGCCGCAAAAGACGTAAGCGTAGTGGATCAACACGGCGTGCTTTTATCGCGCGGCCTGAATGAAACCGCCGGCCCGGTACAGAGCTGGGACTTGGTGAATGACTACCAAACCAAAGCCGTAACCAATGTGGAAGAAGTGCTGGCGCCAGTGCTGGGCGCGGGTAACTACCGCATCAGCGTAGCGGCGGACGTGGATTTCAGTCAGCGCGAAGAAACCCTCCAGTCCTACGGCAATAATCCTCGTTTGCGCTCGGAAATCACCCGCGATGAAAGCGTGCTGGATCAGCTCGCGCTAGGCGTACCCGGTTCCCTGAGTAATCGCCCGGTGCCGCCGGCCGAGCAGGAAAACCAACCGGCCGATGGCGCAGCGGAAGGTGAGGTGGCTGCTGAGTCAGCAACAGAAAACAAAGCGGCGACCTCACTGCGCAAAGAATCCAATCGCCAGATGGAATACGACCAATCCGTCACCCACGTTAAACACGCACCTTTTGCCTTGCGTCGCCAGAGTGTGGCGGTAGTGATTAACGCCGCGACTGCGCCGGAAGGTGGCTGGACGCCAGAAGCGCGCACAGAGCTGGAATCCATGGTGAAAAGCGCCGTCGGTTTTGATGAGAAGCGCGGCGACCTGCTAACCCTGAGCGTGTTTCCGTTTACCGCGACCGAGGCACCGGTTGAGGCGTTGCCCTGGTGGGAGAGCAATCAAGTGTACGACCTGGCGAAGATGGGAGTTCTCGGGCTGGTCAGCTTGCTGCTGATCTTTATGGTGGTGCGCCCGGCCCTGCGTGATCTGATTCGCTCCAACACCCAAGTGTTGATGCCTGCACCGGAACCGGCCTTGAACCTGGCGATGGAACGCACCGAACCCCGAACTTTCGCAGGCGAAACCGGCCCGCGCATTTTGGGCGAATTTAGCCCGCTGGCCGAGATCACCTTGCCGGCGCCTGGGTCGGGGCTGGAGTTGCAAATCGAGCACCTGCAAATGCTTGCGAAAAATGACCCTGAACGTGTTTCCGAAGTCCTTAAACAGTGGATAGGCCGAAATGAAAGAACCCTTAACCCAGCCAGTTGATCCTGCCGCCGCTAACCCGGCGGCGCCTAATGCCATTCAGCCCCGTTCAAACCTGCGCAATATGAGCGCGATTGAACAGGCGGCGATACTCTTGCTGAGCATGGGCGACAGCGCCTCTGCCGGCGTGTTGCGCCATTTTTCGCGCGAGGAAATCGTCAGTGTCAGCCAGGCCATGGCGCGCCTGAGCAATGTGAAACAGCCAATGGTGACCGATGTGATTGGCCGCTTCTTTGACGACTACAAAGAGCAGAGCAGCATCAAGGGCGCCTCGCGCAATTATCTGTCGAGCATGCTGGGCAAGGCGCTGGGTAGCGACATCACCCGCAACCTGCTGGATAGCATTTACGGCGAAGAAATCCGCGCAAAAATGGCGAAGATGGAGTGGATTGACCCCAAGCAATTTGCCGCGCTTATCGCGAAAGAGCATGCGCAAATGCAGGCGGTGTTCCTCGCCTTTTTGCCACCGGCCATGGCCAGCGAAGTATTGGAATGCATGCCGGCCCACACCCAGGACGAGCTGCTGTTTCGCATAGCCAACCTCAATGAAGTAAACAGCGATGTAATCGCGGAATTGGAAGAGTTGATCGACCGCAGCCTGTCGGTGTTATCGACCCAGGGGTCGCGTGTGCGCGGCGTGAAGCAGGCGGCAGACATCATGAACCGCTTCAAAGGCGACCGTAACCAGATGTTCGAATTGCTGCGTTCGCACAATAAAGACCTGGTGGGCAAGATCGAAGACGAGATGTACGACTTCTTTATCCTCTCGCGCCAAAACCAGGAAGTACTGCAAATCCTGCTGGAAGCGATTCCGCTGGAAGAGTGGGTGGTTGCACTGAAAGGTGCTGAGCCGGCATTGGGCAAAGCAATTGCGGCGGCCATGCCCAAGCGTCAGGCGCAGCAGATGGAATCGATCAATCGCCGCCAGGGGCCGGTGCCTTTAAGTCGTATCGAGCAGGTGCGCAAAGACATTATGGCGGTGGTGCGCGATATGGCCGCTAACGGCGAGATCCAGTTGCAGCTGTTCCGTGAACAGACCGTGGAATAAGTTCCGCGAACAAACCGTGGAATAAGTAACGCGTGGATTAGGTTCCGCGAAGAAACCCTAGAGTTAGTTGAGGCGAAAGATGACGGTAAAAATAATTAAAGATTCAGGTAAAGGCTGGCGCCCATTCCGCTTTCCCCCGCGCGTTAGTTTTAGTCAAAAAGGTATGGCGGGCGAGAGCTGGGATGCCGACCCGGCAGCCCTGCAACGCGCCATTGCCGATGGCTTTCAGGAAGGTTCAGAAAAAGGTTATCAGCAGGGTTTAACCCAGGGGCAAGAAGAAGGCATGCGCGAAGGTTTTGCTATCGGCCGCAGTGAAGGATTGACCCGTGGCCGCGAGGAAGGGCGCACCGAGGGGCGGCAGATGTTCGAAACCGCCAGCCAGCCACTCGACCAAATCAGCCAGCACCTCAATGCGTTTATGGAAGATTTTGATCGCAAACGCCGCCGTGAATTATTGCAGCTGGTAAAGAAGGTAGCGCAGCAAGTGATCCGCTGTGAGCTGACTTTACACCCCACCCAACTATTAAATTTGGCAGAAGAAGCGCTTGCGTCCATGCCGGCAGATCAGGGCGATGTGAACATTCATCTGCATCCGGAAGAGTACAACCGCATCAAAGACCTCGCTCCCGGTCGCGCCGCCAGCTGGCGTTTGGTCGCCGATGAAAAACTCGCGCTGGGCGAATGCCGCATAGTGACCGCGCAAACGGAAGTGGATATCGGTTGCCAACAGCGACTGGATGCCTGTATCGACACCCTTGCTGAACACATGCATTTGGCCGAAGTCTAGCGATGAGCCCTTCTTCAGAATCGGGGGGCGCTCCCGTCAATTCATCACCGCTGAGCGATTTCAAGCTCGATGCAGCCCTGGCATCGCTCGATAGCATCCAGCTTGCCCGGGTAAGTGGTCGGCTGGTGCGCGTTTCCGGCCTGTTATTGGAAAGCCACGGCTGCCAGCGGATGACTGGCCAGCGCTGCTATGTAGAGCAGGGCGACGGCAGCATGCTGGATGCACAGGTGGTGGGTTTTAACCGTGATACGACTTACTTGATGCCCTTTAAAAAGCCGCTCGGTTTAGCTGCTGGTTCGCGGGTGTTCCCGGCTGATGACGACACCAGCCTGCATATTGATGATTCCTGGCTGGGGCGCGTACTCAATGGCTTGGGTGAACCTCTGGACGATTTGGGCAAACTCAGTGGGCGTGACCCGCTACCCATGGAATTACCCAAGGTAAACCCGCTGCGCCGCCAACCGGTGTCTGCTCCGCTGGACGTGGGGGTGCGCGCCATCAACACCATGCTTACCCTCGGCAAAGGCCAGCGGGTAGGGCTGTTTGCCGGCAGTGGTGTGGGTAAAAGCGTGTTGCTTGGCATGATCACCCGCCAGACCAAGGCCGATGTTGTGGTGGTTGGTTTGATCGGTGAGCGTGGTCGCGAAGTACAGGAATTTATCCTCCATTCATTGGGCGAAGAAGGTTTGCGCAAAGCTGTCTTGGTAGTTGCGCCGGCCAATGAATCGCCGCTGATGCGCATGAAAGCTACCGAGCTGTGCCACAGCATCGCCGCTTATTTTCGCGATCAGGGCAAAGATGTTTTGTTGCTGGTGGATTCATTGACTCGCTATGCCATGGCGCAGCGCGAAATCGCTTTGGCATTGGGCGAGCCGCCGGCTACCAAAGGTTATCCGCCCTCGGTATTTGGCATGTTGCCGGAACTGGTGGAAAGCGCAGGCAACGGTGAAAGTGCGCGCGGCAGCTTAAGTGCGCTCTACACCGTGCTCGCCGAAGGCGATGATCATCAAGACCCGATTGTGGATTGCGCGCGTGCGATTCTGGATGGCCATATTGTGTTGTCGCGCCGCCTTGCCGATGTTGGCCACTACCCCGCGATTGACATCGCCTCCTCAGTGAGCCGCTGCATGACGCAAGTGACTGACAAGCCCCATCAACAGGCCGCACGCCAGTTGAAGGAGTACTACAGCACCTACGAAAAAATCAAAGAATTGATTCCGCTCGGCGGCTATACGCCAGGCATGGATTTAAAAACCGATCAGTCGGTGCAACTTGCGCCTGCCATCGAACGTTTTCTGCGGCAAGACGTAGGACAGGGGGCGGAGCTGGAACAGTGTTTGGCGGAATTGAAAAATATTATTCGTTAGCCTGGGTGATCAACATGAACGGCGGTAGAAAATAATGAAAGAACAATTGGATACCCTCGGTCGCCTCGCCAGTTTGCGCGCAACCCGCGTGCAGCAAATGCTGGGCCGCGTGACCTATCAACAAAACCTGTGCCAGCGCTATCGCAACAACATTACCGGCCTCACACGCCTGTGTGGTTTTACAGCGCCCATGACCACACCTTTACAGCGCGATAACCAGCAGCAATACAAAGGCACTTTGTTGCGGATGGTGGAACTGCAGCGCAAGGAATTGGCCGTCGCGGAGGAAAACCTCGCGCGTATCCAGCTCGAACTAATGAACGCCATGCGCAGCGAGAAAATCGTTGCTCATGTGATAGATGCAAAAATGAACCAATGGCAGTTGCTGCTTAATCAGCAAGAGCAAAAAATTCAGGATGGACTGGCTGGTCAGGGCTGGTGGCGGAATCAGGGGTAATCTATCCCAACTGATTGAAATCCCTCCCGGCCTCCCTGGCTGCGCGCCCCGTTTCAAAGGGAGGGGCTTGTCTCCCCTCTTTGAAACGGGGCGCGCAGCCAAGGGGGCTGGGGGAGATTAAAAAATTCACCGAAGGATTTAAGTTATTGCGCGGGGCAGTCGCCCTTAGGCAATAACAGGGTCATTTTCAGGTAAAGACCCGAGCAACGAACACAATTGCAGGACTCCATTATGGAAATCAGCAGAAACATCAAAGCCGGTTACAGTGCTCCCGCCGAGCCTGTCGCAAGTACCAAAACCGAAGCAGCTGAACAGCCCAAAGTGGCCGCTGCTGGCCCAAAACCCGAGCCGCGCTTGGAGCAATTGCAGGAAGCCATGCGCGCATTACCGGAAATCGATCTGGATCAGGTAGCTGCCATCAAAAAGGCATTGGCCAATGGTGAATTGAGCAGCGATGTCAAAGTGCTCGCGCACAGCATTCTCGCCTACCATCGCGGAACCGATGTATGACCCGCAGTGAGCAGCTGGTACAACTGGCCGGACGCGACATAGAACTGGATTGCGCCGACTACCAGGGCTTGCAACGTTTAATGCAGGGCCTGTATGAACAGCTGCTGGTGCGCAACAGCGCGCAAATAGAATCGATTAACCAACAAATTATGGTACTGGTGGAATTTATCCGTGCGCGCGCTGAACGCCGCCGTAAAATTCTCTCGGCGTTTGGTTTATCGCCTTCCGTTCCTGGTGCAATGGAAAAATTATTAATGCATTGCCCCATACCCAACCGTAACACCTACCTTCAGCGCTGGAGTGAACTGGAAAAATTAATCCAGCTCACTAAGTCACTCAATGAGCGCAACGGCAAACTCCTCGCCATGCACAATGACATTCTCAATCAAATATTGGGTGGGAATGCGGCAGCGCAGGTTTATTCGCCACGATATTACTAAATCAATTCCGATTTAAGCATTTCGCAGAATTATTTGCTAAACCCTAGCATCGTTAATCGATCCAATGGGCTGCTCACTCCCGAAAAATGCTCGCCCAATACGTGAGTATAAATTTGTGTTGTTTTTACATCGTTATGGCCTAGCAGCTCTTGCACGTTGCGAATATCACAGCCGGCCTGCAATAAATGTGTTGCAAATGAGTGGCGAAAGCTATGGCAGGTCACGCGTTTTTTGTCGATACCTGAAGCAACAACCGCTTGCTGCAAGGCTTTGCGGGCAACTGAATCATGCAAGTGATGGCGACAAAGTTCTTGCGTGACCAAATTTTTGGTAAGGCTTGCGGAAGGGAACAAAAACATCCAGGCCGCAGACCGAAATGCGTTAGGAAATTTTACGCCAAGCAGGTGAGGAAATGAGGGGCCAATGCCACGCTTGTTGTCTTCCCGCTGTATCTCTAACGCGTGTTCAATCGCCTCGCGCAACGCAGGCACCAGTGATTTTCCCAGCAACGTTTGCCGATCTTTATTCCCCTTGGCATCGCGCACGCAAATTGAATGATGGGTAAAATCGACATCTTGCACCCGCAAGCGCATGCATTCGGTAATACGTAAACCACTCGCATACAACAATTCAAAAATAAGACGATTTCTTCCCTCCAGCTGCGCGAGAATACGCACCACCTCATCAGGTGTTAATACTACCGGTAAATGCCGTTGCTTAACCGCAAGCGTAAAGCCCAAATCCCCAAGCTCTTGTTGCAATACTTTCGCATACAAAAACACCAAAGCATTAAGCGCAACTTTTTGGGTATTTACAGCAACGTTTCGCGCTACCGCAAGCCAGGTTAAAAATGCCTTTACTTCTTCTTTACCCATTTCAGCCGGGTGGCGTTTTTGGTGAAATAAAATGAACTGGCGAGTCCAAAACAGGTAACTTTTCTCCGTGCGAATACTATAACCACGCAGCCGAATTTCACCGCGGACCATTTCTAAAAATGGACTGTGCTTGGTTTTCATAAGGTTAATTCCCTTTAAGATACTTATGGTTGGATATACAGTATATTGTTAACCAAAAAATGCCAATGCGCAAATTTCGCCTTTACACTGCGCGATATCCACTTCCAATTCCACTAAAAGCCCCCTATATTCAAGACCTTAGCGGCCAGACATAAGCGCAATACGCGCATGCTCTGGAATATTAATGCGCACGCGCGTATTTCCTATTCCAAAATCCCTGTTGTAAAAGGTTAATTTGTTTAGCTTCAAACGCTTAGGCGAAACACATAAGGGATTTTCTGAGGGGAGATAGCGCGCATGCGCGGTATACAAATGTTACATTCTCTTGGAATTGAGTCTTTAGTCATATGAATGGCAGCGAAAATAAAATCAAACCAAATAACAAGGCATGGAACATACTTGCAGCTTTTCTATTAATATTTTCCTTGGGTAGCATACAAATTGTACTTACTGCTCAGCAGGACCTGTTTCACTACATATTCAACATTGCCACAGTAGCTTTTGTTTTTGTAAGCTCAATTGGCGTTTTTGGGTACTCAAATAATAAGAAAATATTTAATCAACAGTTTTGGGTGAAATACTTTTATATATACGGCTTATTCTCTGTATTTTATAACTTTCATTGTTTTCAGCATCACAGTCTACCCAGCACTAGTGCGTCAACAATCAATACAGCCTTAAATATCGGGGTAATATCAATGCTGACCTTATATGCTTTATATCGCTATTCATTCACAAAAAACTCATTCTAATTAATGTAACAAAGCAATCAAACGGATGGATTTTTAAGTTGCACTTTTGCCATTCCGCTTCGCTACATTTTACGGCAAAAGTGCAACTTAAAAACCACCGTTTATCGCGGCGTTAGAAAGGGAAAGTATGAGCGACTATTGTCCTTACTGTAAAGCCAGGATTTCTTGGCGTGGGCCAAGAATCGAGACTTCAAATGTTCGAAGTGGAATATTAAATCAACGGGAACCGAAATATTTTTGTAACACCTGCAGCTCAGAACTGGAGCTAGTAAGGTTTAAGCTAGAAACAATTTTTGAAATAATGGTTATGTTTGGAGTTTGTTTCATTTCTCTTGCCGGATTTTTTGGCTTTAATGCTAAAAGCATTCTAGGTTACTCTGTTTATACACTAATATTTGTATTGGCCATTGTATGGCTCTATTTAATTCATACACATCAGCACTATAAGCTCAAAGAATAGTTATGCTAGTTTCTATTTATCAGTATCATATAATAAAGTTAGCTAACATTTATTAATATATTAAATTTGAAAATATTTCTAACAAGGCGTTGCAGCACGCCACTTCGTGGCTGGACAGTTTGTAAGTTGCGCTTATGTGGTTTTGCTTCGCAAAAGTATTCCACAACACACAACTTACAAACTGCCGCTGAACTTGGCGTTAGAACTGTCACTATGGAAGAACGAATAATTTATTGGATTGTTGCACTTTTAATCTGGATTCCTCTAGTAACTGATCAATATTTACTAGAGTACAAATCTATTGAGGGTGTTGTCACCCATATTGCAGAGCCTATTCGTAGTCAAAAAGGCTTCAAATCTGTTTCAGTAAAAATCAAAGAACCAAACGCTTTTGCTAAAGAATATTCGGTGAACCCTTCGGTTGCTGAAATGCTTTCCATAAACGTTAAAGTAACACTTCATGAATCCCGTCTATTGTTTCGCGTTGTTGGTATAGAGCAAAATGGAGTTTTGGCTTCTAATCGTAATGGCGGAATTAACATGGTTATTTTAGGTGCCATTTTTTTGTTGCCGCTATATTTGCTTTCGCTATCTTTTTTATGGCTATATCGTAAATTTAAAAGGTTCTAACAAGGCAATGAACCGGATGGTTTTTAAGTAGCATTTTTGCCATTCCGCTTCGCTCCATTTTACGGCAAAAGTGCTACTTAAAAACCACCGGTTATCGCAACGTTGTAAGGTAAAGGTTTGCAGTTTTTTATATCGCACTTGGAAAGTTTGTAGACCGTAAGCACGCGCGGTTATCTGAAAGTTTACCTGCCGTTCGGTCTGGCCTATGGTCGGTTAGTCGTAGTTCACGTCCGTTTCATTGGCGTGCTAAATTCACCGCAGTAATAGTTGGCTGTGTGGTTGGAAAATTAATAGTCGCGCTCGGCAAAAGCTCCATCAAGTCTGTGCGCTGTAAGAAATAGGTTGGTGCGGTTTTCGTAAAAGTATGTGCGTTGTAGCATCGGCATACGTTAAGCTTACAACAAGTCGTTTAATTCGCGCACTGCGTGCGCTGGGACAGTTTGTAAGTCGCGCGTTTAAGCGAATCGCTGCGCGAAGTATTTCGCCAACGCGCAACTTACAAACCGCCCATTAACTTTGCGTTACAAAGGGCAAGAATTAAAAGCTACAGCTACGGAAACATCGAAGAAGGAAAAGCTAAAATTTCTTGAAGAGTGAAAGCTTTGGGTATTCCGCTTCGGCTAGTCTTCTATTCTTAGCCAATTAAAGAATGAGAATTTTTTTGTTACATGCTTCGGCAAGTGCGTGGTTTTTAGCAATTGAAAGAACGAAGGTTTTATTTCCACGTTGCTAAGCAGGTTTAGTTTTCTAATCGTTGTGGTATTTTTAGTTTTTTATTCATACTGCTTCGGAAATTTTGGTTGGCGCTCTGCGAGAAAAAGCGTTTTTAGTTTTTCATGAACCAAACCAAAAACTATTATTTGTAACAAGGCGTTGCAGCGGACGCTTTGTAAGTAGCGCTTATGCAATATCGCTGCGCGAAGTTTATCGCAACGCGCCACTTACAAAGCGCCCCTGAACTTAACGTTAGGCAGCATCATAAAATAGAGCATCGTTATGGTCGAATTCAAAAACGTTCCGGGCCGTTATTCAACTGACGAAGAAATGGCCAGTGCAAGGCAAAAAGCAGATGTAGATCATGTGGAAACCACGCATGGTAATTTCTGGTCAACATATTTGCATAAAAATGGTAAGTACTATTTAGAGTTCGATATTGGGAATTTTTCTTCAAAATTTGTAGCTGGTGAAATAACTGAATCAGAGTACATTGCTCTCAAAGGTGATTTCTCACTATTTGAAAAAATTAGAAATGCTGTAGATTTAAAAATGGTTATTGAGAAATAGTATTGAAAACAATTTACTTAATTATCTATTAAATCTCTATTTGGCTATTTCACCTTAATAGCAATATGCCTAACAAATCGCTGAAGCACCGCGCACTCCGTGCGCTGGACAGTTTTTAAGTCGCGCTTTTGTGGTTTTGCTACGCAAAAGTATTCCACAAATTCACAACTTAAAAACTGCCGCTTAGCTCGGCGTTGAAGCTGTAGAAAAACCCCAAAAATCGATTGTTTTTCGTTAAAATGGCGCATCCCCTCAGGAGTGCGCTTATGCCAAAGTTTATTCCTTACAATCATGATCAAAATGCGATGGTGGTGATTAATTTTCGCGACCAGTTGCAACCCGGCACCTTCGAGCACGCTATTCATTACTTGATTCATGAAAAGCTCGATCTTTCTATCTTTGATTACGCTTACAACAACAAAGATGGCGGTAGGCCTGCGTATAACCCTGCCATTTTACTCAGTGTTGTGTTGTTCGCTTACTCCAAAGGTATTACGTCCAGCCGCGAAATTGAGTGGTGCTGTACGAACAATATTATTTTTAAAGCGCTTTCTTGCGATACCGTTCCTCATTTCACTACTATCGCCAGTTTTATCAGTAGTCATCCGCAAGCGATTGAAGCGCTGTTCGAACAAATTCTGTTGGTTTGTCATGAGCAAGGATTATTGGGCAATGAGCTGTTTGCGATTGATGGTTGCAAAATGTCCTCTAACGCCTCCAAGGAATGGTCGGGAACATTTAAAGAATTGCAGCAGAAACGCGCCAAATTAAAAAAGTTGATTCGGCACCATATGCGGGAGCACCGCCGTATCGATAAAACCGAATCTGCCGATGCAGAAAAGCAAAGGCGCACCGCCCAGACAATCGAAACCTTAAGTAAAGCGCACGATAAGATTGATAAATTCCTAAAGACAGCAGCCCCACGGATGGGGCAGGCGAAACGGCCGACTGAAGTAAAAAGCAATATTACCGATAATGAATCAGCCAAGATGACGACCAGCAAAGGTACCGTCCAGGGTTACAACGGTATTGCAGCAGTTGATAAAAAGCACCAGATCATTATTGATGCCCAAGCCTTTGGCGCAGGCCAGGAGCACCACACCTTACAGCCTGTTATTGAAAGTATTAAGGTGCGTTACCAAAAACTGAAATTTGCGCACAATATCTATCGCAAGCAGACACTGGTTACAGCGGACACTGGCTTTGCTAATGAGGCCAATATGGAATACCTCTACACCCATAAAATTAATGCTTATATTCCAGATAATAATTTTCGCAGTCGCGACCCAAAATTTGCTGAGCAGAAAGCGAAATATGGCAAGCGCAAGCCCATCAAGAAAATAAAAACCCGTTATAAAGAAGTCATTCCGGCTAGTGAATTCCACTTTGATGCATCGACAAAAACCTGCATTTGCCCAGCAGGGGAAACCATGTGGTTAAAGCGTGAAGGGACGGATCGTTATGGCAAACATCAAAAGTTGTATTTTGAAGGAAGGCTCAGCAAGTGCCGGGTATGCCCGCTAAAGGAACAGTGCATGCAAAACCCGGATTCAGCCAATGATCGAACCGGGCATGGGCGGCAGGTGTCCTTTATTATTGATAAGGAAACCAAAAACAAATATACCGAATGGATGAAGTCTCGGGTCGATAGCGAATTTGGCAAAATGGTTTATAGTCATCGCATGTCCACGGTTGAGCCTGTGTTCGCTAATATCGGCACAAACAAAGGGCTAAAGCGCTTCAGTCTACGTGGCAAAGCCAAAGTTCAGGGGCAATGGCAGTTGTTTTGTATGATCCACAATATAGAAAAGCTCGCGAATTATGGTGATTTGACCAACGCGAAGCGAAAATAAGAACGAATATAGGCAAACAACTCGCTTTTTCAAAGCGCAACGCAATTAATGAATAAGAGCAATTGAAAATCCAAGAACAGTTAGGCAAAGTTGGCTAATTAATTATTAATCAATTAGCTGTAAGTAAATTCAGTGGTTGTTGGGTTTTTCTACGGCTTCGTTGAAGCTGTAGAAAAACCCCAAAAATCGATTGTTTTTCGTTAAAATGGCGCATCCCCTCAGGAGTGCGCTTATGCCAAAGTTTATTCCTTACAATCATGATCAAAATGCGATGGTGGTGATTAATTTTCGCGACCAGTTGCAACCCGGCACCTTCGAGCACGCTATTCATTACTTGATTCATGAAAAGCTCGATCTTTCTATCTTTGATTACGCTTACAACAACAAAGATGGCGGTAGGCCTGCGTATAACCCTGCCATTTTACTCAGTGTTGTGTTGTTCGCTTACTCCAAAGGTATTACGTCCAGCCGCGAAATTGAGTGGTGCTGTACGAACAATATTATTTTTAAAGCGCTTTCTTGCGATACCGTTCCTCATTTCACTACTATCGCCAGTTTTATCAGTAGTCATCCGCAAGCGATTGAAGCGCTGTTCGAACAAATTCTGTTGGTGTGTCATGAGCAAGGATTATTGGGCAATGAGCTGTTTGCGATTGATGGTTGCAAAATGTCCTCTAACGCCTCCAAGGAATGGTCGGGAACATTTAAAGAATTGCAGCAGAAACGCGCCAAATTAAAAAAGTTGATTCGGCACCATATGCGGGAGCACAGACGTATCGATAAAACCGAATCTGCCGATGCAGAAAAGCAAAAACGCACCGCCCAGACAATCGAAACCTTAAGTAAAGCGCACGATAAGATTGATAAATTCCTAAAGACAGCAGCCCCACGGATGGGGCAGGCGAAACGGCCGACTGAAGTAAAAAGCAATATTACCGATAATGAATCAGCCAAGATGACGACCAGCAAAGGTACCATCCAGGGTTACAACGGTATTGCAGCAGTTGATAAAAAGCACCAGATCATTATTGATGCGCAAGCTTTTGGCGCGGGCCAGGAACACCACACCTTACAGCCTGTTATTGAAAGTATTAAGGTGCGGTACCAAAAACTGAAAATTGCGCACAATATCTATCGCAAGCAGACACTGGTTACAGCGGACACCGGCTTTGCTAATGAGGCCAATATGGAATACCTCTACACCCATAAAATTAATGCCTATATTCCAGATAATAATTTTCGCAGCCGCGATCCCAAATTTGCTGAGCAGAAAGCGAAATATGGCAAGCGCAAGCCCATCAAGAAAATCAAAACCCGTTATAAAGAAGTCATTCCGGCTAGTGAATTCCACTTTGATGCATCGACAAAAACCTGCATTTGCCCAGCAGGGGAAACCATGTGGTTAAAGCGCGAAGGGACGGATCGTTATGGCAAACATCAAAAGTTGTATTTTGAGGGAAGGCTCAGTAAGTGTCGGGTATGCCCGCTAAAGGAACAGTGCATGCAAAACCCGGATTCAGCCAATGATCGAACCGGGCATGGGCGGCAGGTGTCCTTTATTATTGATAAGGAAACCAAAAACAAATATACCGAATGGATGAAGTCTCGGGTCGATAGCGAATTTGGCAAAATGGTTTATAGTCATCGCATGTCCACGGTTGAGCCTGTGTTCGCTAATATCGGCACAAACAAAGGGCTAAAGCGCTTCAGTCTACGTGGCAAAGCCAAAGTTCAGGGGCAATGGCAGTTGTTTTGTATGATCCACAATATAGAAAAGCTCGCGAATTATGGTGATTTGACCAACGCGAAGCGAAAATAAGAACGAATATAGGCAAACAACTCGCTTTTTCAAAGCGCAACGCAATTAATGAATAAGAGCAATTGAAAATCCAAGAACAGTTAGGCAAAGTTGGCTAATTAATTATTAATCAATTAGCTGTAAGTAAATTCAGTGGTTATTGGGTTTTTCTACGGCTTCGTTAGGCAAATGAAAAAATGAATATATCTCCTGAAAAGCTAAATGAATTATTAGTTTATTGCAAAGAATTTGCGGAAATCATGCTTAAAGATTCTGGTGAATTTTATCCATTCGGTGCTGTATTAAATATGCATAATGAAGTTGGTGCTGTGGGTGCGCACAACGGCAGTGAACATCCAAATTCAGTTGAGCTATATAAGCTTCTTATAGAGGCGTTTTCACAACAAGTTGCGAAGTCGGAAATATTAGCTGCTGCAATTGCCTGTAATGTAAACATTCCTGCAAAATATGAACCTGCTGCTACTGATGGAGTAAGGGTTCAGTTGGAATGTAATGGTTTTTCTAGGTATATATATTTTCCATTTAAGCTAAAAAAGAAAGGTCTATTTAAACGGGTTTATGAGGTGAACTTTCTCGAGCCAATACCTGTTGAAATTAACCCTGAAATATTTTGAAAATGCCTAACAATCGTTGCAGCATCGCAGATCCCAATTGTCACGGTGATTCTATGGTTTTAGAAACGTATAACGAAAAAACCTGCGGCTTTGAGCTTAGTGAATTTGCAGAGTTGTTTGAATAGTTCAAGCTCGGGGATAATCGGCGTCAAGACCGCGAGACAAATCGTAGACACAATTTGCACAGTACAGCTGTCCTCAGAGATACCTTGGTTGAATCAACAACCGCAAGGTAGGATTCAACAATCAATGCACAGTTGTAGTAAATAAATTGCTATTACCTGGAATAACAAGAGCCGTATGACGCGAGAGTGTCACGTACGGTTCTGTGAGGGACTGACGGGGAGGTTCCGTTGGTCTACTCGACTAGCGTCTTTGTGGTTTAGCGTTACTCACCTTACCAAAAAATCCAACTTCAAATTCGTTGAAGAAAGCGGTCTTGGGGAATGAAATACATCACTTCGCGTCAAAGAAAAAATATATCACCGCTTACCGGTTGTATTATTCAATTTGAAATGTCGAAGCTCTTTCCAAAGAAAAACGATTATGGAACGGCTTCATTTGATGAATTGGTTCCAGAGTTGGCGGCGTTGGGTATTCGTACCCTTGGAGAGTTTAAGGGGCTAATGAAAAAGCATCGTCGCCAACTTATAGCAATAGATCGGGATCGACTCTGTAGTCATGAGCAAAGTTTCTATGCTGAGTCTTTTGGTAAAGAGTTTGTGAAAGATGCCCTAAGGCGGCAGTATTGGTTCGCCTATCCCGCTTTGGTGCGTATAGCAGTAGAAATCGAATTCGGTCCGTCTGCTTCGCTGTCTGAAGAATAGCTCTATTAATTTAGCACAGCCCGCGGGCTACTTATTACGACGCCAAATCTCGGACTGTGAATCTGCGAATGTGCAACACAATGGTTAACCATGGTTCACGTGGTTGACGGCTTTAAATTTAATCATCCTCACCGTTAATAAAGTCGCAGCGCAAATTAAACCAAGAATTAATGCCGTCCAAAAACCGGGGGCGCCCATCGGTGCGGTAATCCAGTCTTTGAAGGTGAGGGTGTAGCCCAAGGGTAGCGATATTCCCCAGAAGGAAACCAGCATAATAATCATTGGAATTTTTGTATCTTTATAGCCGCGTTGTACCCCCATCATCGTCACCTGGATAACGTCGGCGATTTGAAAAAGTGCACCCAGTACAAATAATTGTGCAGCAATTTTTTGTACAGCTATGTCTGAAGTATAAAGGCTGGCGAGCCAGTCGCGACCTATGAATAGAATTAATGCGTTGGTACAGCCAATAGCGGCAGCCAATAACAGTGCGCTGCGAGCGAGCAGGCGCGCTTCATCCTGGTCTTGCGCGCCTACCAGGAAACTGATGCGCAGTGTGAGTGCGATGCACATGCTAAGCGGTAACATAAAAATCAGTGAAATGACATTCAACACTATTTGATGACCCGCCACCGTTTGCGCCCCTAGCGGTGCGAGAAACAAGGCAATCATGCAAAACATACTGACTTCAATAAAACTGCTCAAGCCAATGGGCAAGCCGAGCTTTAATAGGCGTTTTATTTCCACACGTGCCGGTGCCACCCAATTGGCGAGCAGATGAAATTGTTGATAAATCTTGCTGGTGTTTAAATAGATCAATAAGCCAGCCGTTGCCGCCCAGTTGGAGATGCTGGTAGCCCAGCCGCAGCCAATGCCACCCATGGCGGGTAATTGAAATACCGCGAAATCAAAACCGTAAATGAATATGTAATTGAGCGGCAAGTTGAGCAGAGTACTCAGGAGTGAGAAAAACATAATCACTTGCGTGTGCCCAAGCCCATCGGTTAGGCCGCGCAACGCTGTTAATAATAAAAGTGCGGGCACGCCCCATGCAAAGGCTTTTAAATAGCCGTCGGCAACGAATGCCGTTTTTTCATCCAGTTGCAGCAATTCGAGGACTGGTTGCAAATGGGTTAAAAATAAAATCATTAACACCATTCCAACCAAAGAAATATAAATTCCTTGCCAACAGGTGGGCATAATTTTTTGCCATTCTTCGGCGCCGCGGTGCCCTGAAATGGTGGGTTGCATAGCGCCGAGAATGCCGGCAAAAAATAACAGGGTTGGCACCCACAAGCTGGTGCCAATACCCACACCAGCTAAATCTTCCGCGCTGGCGTGCCCGGCCATGACAGTGTCTATTACACCATTAGCCATTTGCGCCAATTGTGCGATTAAAATAGGTGCGCCTAGTAATGCGAGTTGTTTCCACTCCAGCAGAATCCTAGCGAGAAGGCTAAGTTGATGGTTTGGCAATTCTTGTGGTGAAGCTGAGTGCTCTGTCATTGTCCAATCATTCGATAAATAGTGGAATCATACGCTAGCTGCGTTTGGCAGTAGAATAGGCTTGGAGTTCGATGGGTTTAGGAACACGAAAAGTTATTTTTCGAGTTCGCTAAATTCAGCTATTCTAGCCCACTCTTATTTCCAAGGTTATGAAAAGGTGCAATATGTCAGATCAGTTGGAGGCTTTGCTTCAACCTAGTTTAAATAAGCGAACCCCGACGGGTACCCTTTATTCAGCTGGTTCTCACGTAATCGTGGGTTTTTTTGGCGGCCCACTGGCTATGGTTTTATTTTCCATGTGGGGGGCTCACAAAATTCATCAGCTGGGGAATAAATTGTATTTGTACCTAGGGTGTCTGGCATTGGCCTTGATAACCTATGGTGTTTTATTCTGGTTGTTGATGCATGGATGGCCTGAGATTTTGAACTTGCGGTCGAGCTCGGGTAAATCAGCAGATCTGATCAGTACTCTGTTTGCAGTTGGATTGTGTGGGCTAATGTATTTGGCGTTAAAGGACTATTTTCGAGTCGGCGAATTAGTAGCTGACGGCGCTCCGTCCCCTTGGGTTGCGGGCGCATGCGCAGTTTTCTTTGGTTATGTTTTGAATAAGGCCCTTTTTATCATTATTCCAGGGGTGGGATTATGAGCGATGTTAATTATTCGGAAATCTATTCGCTCATTCAAATGCGGCGATATTCCCTTGCAAAGCAGGAAATTGCTACGGCAATGGCGCAGGAGCCAGGTAATGCCCATTTGTTCTATTGGGCAGCTTATATTGCCTGGTTGGAAGATGATGAGGATTATGGCCTTGAGCTAACTGAACGTGGATTGTCGTTGGCTCCTGACGATATTCAGTTGTTGCATATTCGCTATAAGCTCCTTGAAAGCGCAAAATTTTACGAGGATGCGGAAGAGATAATTATTCTGCTAATTCGATCATTTCCACGTAGTGCAGATTTCCTCAGTGATTATGCTCGCTTGATGCTCATTACATTTCATGTGAAAAAGTCCAGACTTTTATGCAATGAGGCCTTGCGCATAGACCCGGAAAATAATAATGCCAAAATAGTTGACTTGTTATTAAATCTGGTGGCTGGGAAGTTATCCAATGCACAAGTGCAACTGCAAAGTTTGTTGCAAGATAATCCCGAGAGTGAGCGTTACCTGCGATTATTATTAATGGTGCTGATAGATAGAAAGCAGTTTAAATCCGCGCTGACGTTGGTGCAGGAGTTGATTCGTAAAAACCCAAGTGACTCTTCCCTGATTGAGGTCGCTATTGATTTGCGCCGACTAACTCATTGGTCAGCGCTGCCCTTATGGCATATCAACCGATTTGGCTGGCCCGCTGCGATGGGGACCTGGGTTGGCTTTATTGTATTACTACAAGTCGATCGACACTCAGCAGTTCCTGGTATGGGTTATATAGTGATCGCCTATTTGCTGTGGGCTGTTTATTCATGGATACACGCGCCCATTATTGGCCGTTGGATTAAATTCAGAGGTATTTGATGAGTGATTTCTTAATAAAATTGAGCGAACAATTATTGGTCGATCCCTTTAATGAGGAGTTGCGATTTAATTTTGCTAAAGCTTTGTTGGAGGCTGAAAAAATTGCCGACGCGAAAGTGCAACTAGAACTGTTGTGCAAACAGAGTCCGAACAACCCTGAATACCTACGTGAACTGGATAAGTTAGTCAAACCTGCCGTTGCTGAAAAAACGCCAGCCAAACTGGCACTTGTTAGTAATCATTCATTACCGGATAGGTCCAATGTAATTAGTATCGCCAGCGGTAATTCAGTTAGGTTTGCCGATATTGCTGGAATGTCGGAAGTAAAAAAAGTTATCAAACGAAAAATAATTGATCCGTTTATAAATCCTGGATTGTTTGAGCGCTTTAAAAAGAAAACGGGCGGTGGAATATTGTTATATGGTCCGCCCGGTTGTGGTAAAACGATGATTGCCAGAGCTATTGCTACCGAATGCAAGGCTGCGTTTTATGCGGTTGGCATTAGTGATATTTTAAATATGTATATTGGACAAAGTGAAGCTCAACTGGCAAGTATTTTTGAACGTGCACGCAGTTCAAAGCCAGCAGTGATTTTCTTTGATGAGTTGGATGCATTAGCGTATTCCCGATCAAAGGCAAATAGCGATTGTACGCGCACATTGGTTAATGAATTTCTCAGTCAGTTGGATGGCGCCAGTGCTAACAATGATCAATTGTTGATTTTGGGTGCAACCAATATGCCTTGGGATGTTGATGATGCGATGAAGCGCCCCGGGCGATTTGATCGACAAATTTTTGTGCCACCGTTGGACGATGACGCCAAGGCTGAATTATTAAAAATTAAATTAGTGGACGTTCCCTGTGAGCCACTGAACTATTTGGAAGTGGTACGCTTATGCAAATATTTTTCCGGCGCAGATATGGATGGTTTGATTGAAGAGGCTAAAGATATTGTTATCGATGATATATCCTCTAGCCAGCAAGTACGTGAATTGCGTCAGGAAGACTTTATTAAAGCGGTGGATCGAATTGTACCAACTACATTAGATTGGTTGAAAACAGCCGGCAATTTAGTTAAGTACGGAAATGCAGGTGGTGTGTATAAGGATGTTGAAGCGTATTTACGTTCGGCTAAGCTTTATTAACGTATTATCCGTTTTAAGTTTGATTTATAAAGAGCTCCGCAGGCTGCTATTTAGGTGTGGAGCCCTTTAATTGTTACTTTCCTATCCACTGGATCATTGGCAATGCTGCTGGATGGTCTGCAATTTCAATACGGGTTTGGCTGGCATAGGCAATATTCAATTGCCGGAACAAGCTGGCATTGCACCAATCCAGGTTGAGGATATGCGCGATAATAATCCGTATCACACCGCCGTGACAGATCACCAATTGATGTGCTGTGCTGGTCTCGCTGTGAATTTTTTGCCAGCCGCGAATAACCCGCTCGGCAAAGTCTTGCAATGTTTCTCCGTTAGGTGCATGGGCCGTTGCGGGTGTTTCCCAGAACTGGCTTATGGCTTGCCAGTGTTGCTCGGTGAAATAGTCAAATGGAATACCATCCCAGTGGCCAAAATTCATTTCTTTGAGTTCGTCGAGAATTTGCAGTGGTAGTTGTTGCGCGAGCGAAAATGCTTTTGCTGGGCGTGCGCAGCGAATTAGTGGTGAACACACAATATGGCTTACTGGAGTTAGTTGGTGCAATGCATGAATATTGTGATCTAACTCCTTCAGACCTTGCGTGCTGCAGGCAATATCTGTATGGCCGTAAAGCGCGGCTGGGCCATCCACTGCGCCGTGGCGAATCAGGGTAATTATGCGTTTGCTCATGGTTGCACCTCTTTTAATCGCGGTTCTTTAATTGCTGCGCTTAAATTACCGCTTTTTAATTGCTGCCTTTCAATTGAAGGGGCAGACCTGCTGCAATAAAAAATACGCTATCGGCTACCTGCGAGATTTTTTGATTCAGGCGGCCCGCTTCATCGACAAAGGTGCGGCTAATTTCGCCGAGCGGAATTATGCCAAGGCCGACTTCATTGGCGACAAAAATAATATCCGCCGTAGGGAATTTAATCGTTTCTGCCAACGAATCAAATAACGCCGAAAAATCTTGTTTGGGGAAATGAAACAGCTGATTGTTGAGCCAAAGTGTCAGGCAATCCACCAAAATGGTTTGCGGTTTTTGCACTTCTTCTTTTAATACGGTAACTAAATCAAGCGAGCATTCGCGCACTTGCCATTCGCTTGGACGCTGTTGTTGGTGATGGGCGATACGTGCGGCCATTTCTGCGTCCGATGCGGTGGCAGTGGCGATATACAACACAGGTTTGTGTGTGTTGATGGCGAGTTGTTCTGCATAGCGCGATTTGCCGGAGCGGGCACCGCCAAGAATAAGCTGGATCATAATGCGAGTAACGTTCCGTAAATTGTTAATTCACTGACTTGTTGTACTGCGCCAAGCGTATCGCCGGTGTAGCCACCGATTTGCTGGTTTAAATACCACTTTGCCAATAGGCGCACTGTTATTAATGCTGTGAGTAAAGCACAAGCATGCGTCGGTGACAAAAATAACAACGCGGGCAGGGCGGTGAGCAACAAAATACTTAAATCAAATTTGCTTAATCGATTGGCGAGTGGCTTGCTTTTGCTGGTGTCGTTATCCGTTACATACTGCATATCGGCAATCAGGCTAACCGCTGTTGCGCGCGAAAGTGGGTAGGCGATAAGCAATGCAACAATAATGTCGTTGTTTTCGCTTAATAATAAATATTTTCCGATTAATGCCATGACCAATGCGGATGCACCGTAAGTGCCTATGCGGCTGTCTTTCATTATGGCGAGTTTTTTCTCGCGCGCAAATGCGCCACCAAAACCATCAGCAGTATCTGCCAAGCCATCTTCATGGAAAGCGCCTGTGAGTAACAGACTGAAGCTCATCGCCAGCCACAGGCTAATGGTTTCGGGAAATAGTTGTTGCGCGACAAAGAATGCTGCGGCAACTAATGCTCCAAGTAACCAGCCCACCAGGGTTAAATAGCGGCTGGATTGGTTAAGTTTTTCTGGTGAATAGTCCACCCAGGCAGGCATGGGAATGCGGCTAAAAAAGCCGAGTGCGAGAAAAAATAAATTGAGTTGGTTTTTCAAACTTTCACGCCTGCGCTTTCAAACGTTGCCATTTGATTATAAAAAGTCACTGCCGATTGAATCAGTGGCAATGCCAGTGCCGCGCCTGTGCCTTCACCTAAACGCAAGCCCAAATTTAACAATGGTTTCGCGTTGAGTAATTTCAACATTAATTGGTGACCGGCTTCGTGCGACTCATGGGCAAAAATCATATAGTCGCGTGCGTTGGGGTTAAATTGTACGGCGAGCAATGCGGCAGCTGTAACAATAAAGCCATCCACCAAAATAATTTTTTTAGCTTGCGCGGTAGCGAGCATAGCACCGCAAATTTGTGCAATTTCAAAGCCGCCCAATTCAGCCAGGATATTCAGTGGTGATTTATCGCGCACGCGCGCTACACCTTGTTTTACCAATTCAATTTTTTTGCTGAGTTGGTCCGCATTTATGCCGGTGCCCAGACCCACACATTTTTCTACCGGTTCGTCACTAATGGCGGCCAGAATCGCGGCGGCGGAGCTGCTGTTACCAATTCCCATTTCGCCAAAGGCGAGTAAGTTTGAGCCAGCGTTTATTTCCTGTTCGGCCAGCAATTGGCCGAATAGTAGTGCCTGACGCGCATGGGCTTCGGTCATTGCCGGTTCCTGGGCCAGGTTGCGTGTGCCGGCTGCAATACGCTGGTTGATCAAGGCGGATGGCTCCGGGTTGATCGCGTATTTAATACCGGCATCGATCACTTTTAACGGCAGGTGATTGGTGCGGCAGAAACAGTTAATGGCCGCGCCGCCGGCGAGAAAATTCTTCACCATCTGCTGGGTAACGCTGCTGGGGGCAATGCTGACACCTTCATCCGCAATACCGTGGTCAGCGGCAAATACCAGCATTAGTGGGCGTTCAATACTCAGGCGCTTGTGTTCCTGGATAAGTGCAATCTGCAGGGCCAGCGCTTCCAGTTGGCCCAAGGCACCCAGGGGTTTGGTTTTTTGGTCGATGTGGTTTTGTATTTGCGGGATCAGTTGGGTATTTAACGGGTTGATTTGCCATTCAATAGTCATAATCCGGTTCCTTTTTTTCCAGCCCGGCAAGTTAGCACATTCATTGCCAGGGAATGGTTAAAACTCGTGAGCTTTTAGGTGCGCCGCGCAAAACTCGGCGTATAATCGCGCCGCTTTTATCCCTTCGTGCTTATTTGTTTCCCTCTGAATTCGGAGCCTGCCATGTTTGAAGTTCTGCCCCTGCTGCCCAATGACCCGATTTTGGGGTTGAGTATCGCCTACGCTAATGACACTAACCCCAACAAGGTTGATCTGGGTGTCGGTGTATATAAGAACGATGCTGGCGTTACGCCGATTATGAAAGCCGTGGCCGAAGCGGAAAAACTGCGTATTGCGCGCGATACCACCAAAGCGTATACGCCGCCGGCGGGAGTTCCAGGTGCGAATGAAGTATCGACCCGTTTGGTGTTTGGCGCGGGCCACCCGGCGGTGGAGGCGGGGCGTGTGCGCACTGTGCAGGCACCCGGTGGGTGCGGTGCCCTGCGTGTAGCCGCCGAGCTGATTCAACGGGCCAAACCTGGCGCAAATTTGTGGGTGAGCACTCCTACCTGGGCCAACCATATCCCACTGCTCGGTTCCGCCGGCTTGAAATTGCGCGAGTATCCCTATTACGACTATGCGAGCCACAGCATCGATTTCACTGCGATGTTGGCAACGCTCAATGAAATTCCACGCGGTGATCTGGTATTGCTGCACGCCTGTTGCCACAACCCCAGTGGTGCGGATCTGACCCGCGCGCAATGGGATCAGGTGGCCGATGTGCTGGTTGAGCGCGGTATTATCCCCTTTGTGGATATGGCCTATCAGGGCTTTGGTGAAGGCTTGGAAGAAGATGCCTACGGCCTGCGTATGTTGGCGAACCGTGTACCGGAAATGATCGTTGCCAACTCCTTTTCCAAAAACTTTGGCTTGTACCGCGAGCGCGCGGCCAGCCTGAGCTTGGTGTTTGCCGATACCCTACAAGCCGATGCCGGTTTCAGCCAATTATTGAATGTTGCGCGCGGTATTTACTCCATGCCACCTGCACATGGCTCGACCATTGTAGATATCATCCTGCACAGCGATGAACTCACCCAGGTATGGCAAAACGAACTCACCCAAATGCGCCAACGCATCGCCGGTTTGCGCAGCCATCTGGTGCAATCCTTAAACGGTTTGCAGCAAGCGCGCGATTTCAGTTTTATCGCCCAGGAGCGCGGCATGTTTTCGTTTTTAGGTTTAACAGTAGAGCAGGTACGCAAACTGAAAGGCGACTACAGCATTTACATGACTGATACCAGCCGTATCAGCGTTGCCGGTCTCACCACGGAAAAAATGGATTACGTAGCCAAGGCGATAGTGGCAGTACTTTAATAGCCGGGGCTCAGAATCAAGCAGTATGAAAAAGGCCTAGAGGATTGCCTCCAGGCCTTTTTTTTCGATGATATTTAATAATCTCAAGGAAGAACCATTAGGTTTGTTATCGCCAGACTCCCATTTTTGTAGTGCAGATGTACTTACGTTGAGCACGGCAGCCAATACTGCTTGACTGAGGTGCTCGCGCAAACGCAAGGCTTTAATTTGTTGCGGGGATATTTCCCGTACTTCCAGGTTGCGCAATTGCTGGTATTCATTCATACGACGAGCGCTAATAACGCCAGCCCTGTGTAACCCCGTTGCGGTTTCCTGTAATTCATCCAGTAAACGGCTATTGTGCTTCTTCATAATGTATCTCCAGCAGTTCACCTGTACGCAGAACTTTTTTTAATTCCAGATCATTCATTGCTAAAAGATCTTGCGCGAGTTGCTGCAAATATTTCAGTTCGTGGGGAGAAATATTGTCGCGCTCATTTTTATTAAATCCAAAAATAAAAAACCAGCGATCCTTCAGGTGGGTGGCAATTAATGTTCTTGCTCCAGCGCGCTTTCCCCGTCCAGGAATGGCAATACGCTTTTTAAAAACATCCCCACCCAGTCGCGCATCAATAAGTCCTCGTTTCATTTCATTAACAGCATTGCAAAGTGCTTGATCTGTCAGCTCCGTAGCGCACCAGCGGTTGAATGTTCTGGTTTTAAAAAGTCTATCCATGGCTTAAATCCATTATCTTCCGTTTAAAAACTGTATCATCTGGTGATATAGTTTTGCAACCCGATTAAATCCTTATGCCCTCCTAACGGCGAGGCTGCTAAGCTCTCGCCTATGAACCGATTCTTCTCCCGTCACTATTTGCAGCGCTCTGCCACCGGTCTTGCCATTTGGGGTTTAGGCTGGTGCGTGTTGCTGTTGCTGGATCAGCATTTTGATTTGGCCAATTTGAGCCTGGTGTTGGTGCTGACATCGGCTATTGCCGCACTATGGTTACCCTTAAGCCTCACGCTGGTTGTGAGCATCATTGCATTGATGGCATTTAATTGGAGCTTTGTACCACCGCGTGGGACCTTTGCGATTGATTTGTACCAGCACGCGTTTTTGTTGCTGGCGCTGTTGGTGGTGAATGCGATTGTGGCGGGTTTAATGGTATCGCTACGTGAACAAACTCGCCGTGCAAAGGCTCATGCGGATGCTGCTGATGCACTGCGTCGCTGGGGAGAGCGATTGCGTGATGCGCAGGCACCGGTTGAATTAGTGGGCGAGTTACAACAACTCTTGACACAGCTTAATGGAGCGCCGGTTTTTATCGCGTTGGATAACACCGGTGATACCGTACCCTTAACAAATGGCGCAACACAATTAACTAAGGAGCAGTGCGATGCATTGCACTACTGCCGTGACAATAACCAGGCTATTGGGCCTGGCACTGGGCGTTACCAGGAATTGGCAAATATTTATTTGCCGTTGCGTGGCAGAAATCAGGCTGGTGGTGCAGCGATGTTAGCGGCGAGTTTGATTGAACAACCTGAACACTTTGCGCAGGCACAAGCGCTGTGCGATCAAATGGGCGCTGCCTTGGAACGGCAATACATGTTGCAGCGCGAACAGCGTGCGCGCGATCAAGTGCAAGCGCAAAATTTGCGCACTACTTTTCTCGCGGCCATCTCTCACGATTACCGTACACCGCTCGCCACTATTATGGGCGCGGCCTCATCGTTATTGGAACAGGATGAGCGTTTGCATCAGGAGCAGCGCCGCCAATTAACACAATGCATTTTGAATGAAGCAGATCGACTGCGTCGCCAGACCAGTAATATGTTGCAGCTCGCCCGATTAGATGGAATTAAAGCCGTTGGTGCCGCGATTAACGCGGATTGGCAATCCGCCGAAGAAATTATTGGCAGTGTTTTGCAGCGTGTTCCTGCGGATTATCACGCGCGGATTGAAACCCGGATACAACCAGATATGCCGTTGATCTGGGGCGATGCATTATTGTTGGCGCAGCTGTTGGAAAATTTAATCGATAACGCATTTAAGTACGGACCTGAGCGAGGCGCAATAAAATTAATCGCACGCGCAGATCAACAAACGTTGGTGCTCGTTGTGGAAGATCAGGGCCTAGGAATTGTGCAAAATGATTTTGAACAATTACTGGAAAATTTTCAGCGTGGCGATCATCGTCAATCGGGCGCGGGGATTGGCCTTGCACTCTGTCAGGCGATAGCGCGTGCCCATGGTGGGGAATTTATACACGCGAGTGCTGTTCAGAGTTCACGTTTTGAGTGCCGCTTACCCTTGCACACGCAACCGGCGATTTCCGGAGAACCTCGATGAGTTTGCGTTTATTGTTAGTGGAAGATGATCGCGAACTGCGAGGAGCCCTTCGCTCGTCATTGATAGTGGAAGGTTATGACGTTATTACTGCTGCAAGCTTGTCGGAAGCCCATGCAATCTATGGGCAAACACAGCTGGACGGTGAACATAAAACCCCGGCGTTTGATTTAATCCTGCTGGATTTGGGATTACCTGATGGCGATGGTAGCGAATTTTTGAATCGTTTACGTCGCCGTCAGAATACGCCGGTCATTATTATTTCCGCACGTGAAGCCGACGACCAAAAAATTAATTTGCTTGATGCCGGTGCCGATGATTATTTGGTAAAGCCTTTTAGTATCGGTGAATTATTGGCCCGTATTCGCGTTGCGATGCGGCATCGCGGCGCACATCTTCGCCCCGCTATTACTCGCTATGAATATGCGGCATTGTCTGTCGATTTGGCCAATCACAGTGTGACTAAAAATGGCGCGGCCATTCATCTCACTCCCACTGAATTTAACTTATTAGCGCGTTTGGTACGCAGTGCCGGGCAGGTGGTAAATCACCGCCAATTACTGCTGGATGTGTGGGGTCAGGAATTTATTGATCACACCCATTATTTGCGTTTGTATATGGGGCAGCTGCGCGCAAAGCTGGAACAAAACCCCGCGCGCCCTGAATTTTTATTAACGGAACCCGGTATTGGTTATCGTTTGTTAGATGCTACTGATATTACGCCTGGTTCAGCGTAATTAAAGTTCATACTTATGCGATCCTGATATCGCCTTGTACATACTGCCTGTGTATTCATTGCCCACTGCATATTACACAGGTAGTTGTTATGACAGACTCTTCCGTATCGACTTCATCACTAGCGAGCGCTGCCGAATCGGCGCTGCTTCATTCCACAACGCCCGCCAAACAAAGTCTCGCCGCACTCAGCCTGGCGGCCATCGGCGTGGTGTATGGTGATATTGGCACCAGCCCTCTCTATACCGTAAAAGAAATTTTTGCGCCGGCCACCGGTGTACCCTTGGATGCGCAACATATTATTGGTGCTATCTCTACCATTTTTTGGGCGTTGATGTTGGTGGTGATGATTAAATATGTGCTGCTAATTCTGCGTGCTGACAATCGCGGTGAAGGTGGCTCGCTCGCACTCACGGCGCTCGCTGCACAAACGGTGAGTAAGCAACCTTATTTACGGCGCGGAATTTTATTAATCGGTCTATTTGGTGCAACGCTGTTTTATGGCGATAGCATTATCACGCCGGCCATTTCTGTGTTGGGGGCCATGGAAGGTTTGGAAGTAGCAACCCCCGCACTCAAGCCTTTGGTTGTGCCAATTACGCTCGCGATTTTAATCAGTTTGTTTCTGGTGCAGCGTTTTGGTACGGGGGTTATGGGAAAAGTATTTGGGCCGATTGTCACTGTATGGTTTTTAATGCTGGCGGTATCCGGTGTTGCTCACATTATGGCGCAGCCGATGATTCTCACGGCGTTAAATCCGCTGGAGGCTTGGCAATTTATGACGGGACGCGGATGGTTCGTGTTTGCGGCGGTAGGTGCAATTGTACTGGCGCTCACCGGTGCAGAAGCGCTCTATGCCGATATGGGCCACTTTGGTCGCAAGCCGATTCAAATCGCCTGGACTTTTTTAGTGTTGCCATCGCTCGCGTTGAATTATATGGGGCAAGGGGCACTGCTCTTGGCGGATCCCGCAGCGATCGCCAATCCATTTTATAAATTGTTTCCGCAAACGTTAATTTGGCCTGCGCTGATTATCGCCACGCTCGCTGCAATTATTGCGTCGCAAGCTGTTATTTCCGGCGCTTACTCAATGACACGCCAGGCGATTCAGTTGGGGTTTTTGCCACGCATGGCGGTGCTGCATACCTCCGCGCGTGAGGCTGGGCAAATCTATATGCCGGCGGTCAATTGGATGTTATTGCTGGGCGTTATTGCTGTGGTGTTATTTTTTGGAAGTTCATCTGGCCTTGCGGGTGCTTACGGTATTGCGGTGACGGTCACTATGGCGACCACGACACTGCTCACATTTTTTGTGGTGCGTGGTCGCTGGAAGTTACCCTTGCCAATCGCGTTGGGCGCAACTGTGTTTTTTTTCGCGCTGGATATTTTCCTGGTTGCGGGTTGCGCACTGAAATTTTTTGATGGCGGCTGGTTTTCGCTGCTCGTCGCCGCGCTGTTATTTTTAATTATGAGTACCTGGCAGCGCGGCCGTGCGATTGTGATGCAGACTATTCACCGCGAGGGCGTGGAGTTGAAACCTTTTTTGCAAACCTTGCGCCCGGAAGAAATCCAGCGTGCCGCGCGCACCGCGATTTATATGGTGGCTGATGGCTCCACTGTGCCTCAGGCATTGCTACACAATTTAAAACACAATCAGGTTTTACATGAGCGCAATTTAATTCTCACGGTGCAGTTTGCTGACGAGCCCTGGGTTAGCGAAGCGTCGCGTATACAGATGGAAGTGTTGGGTAATAGTTTCTGGCGAGTAACCTTGACCTTTGGTTTTATGGATGCGCCCGATGTGCCGCGTGCACTGAAATTATGTGAGCAGCACGGATTAGTGGTGCCACACTTCCAAACCAGTTATTTTTTGAGTCGAGAATCAATTGTCTCTACGCCCGGCAGCGGTATGGCACCTTGGCGCGAACGGTTATTCTCAGCCATGACTCGCAATGCCGGCGGCGTAGTGGAGTTTTTCCGTTTACCCGATAACGCGGTGATTGAGCTGGGAACTCGGGTGCAAATCTAATCCCGCCACTCTGCTGTACAAGGGCGAATCGTGTGTAGGTTTGCCCTTGAGCATTTGAAATTGACTCCAGGGTCATCGATTTTTTTTAAATTAAACATTTCCTGCTAACAATCCTTGCTTCTAGCGCCCACCTGAAACCCGGTAAAAACGTGGCTCTGCACCAATTATTAAAATTTGCTATTAGTTTGTTATTAAATATAAATTTAACTAATTGATAGGGTTTGGGCTAAGGTTGTCTTGTCTTAAAGATCATCAACACTGGAGCAAGCAATGGATAACAACCAACCCAAATCGAGCGGTAAGTGCCCATTTTCCCACGGCAGCGTGACTGCTACTGGTCAATCCAATACCGCTTGGTGGCCGAATGCACTTAACCTTGACATCCTTTCTCAACACGACAGCAAAACCAATCCGCTCGGCGCTGATTTTGATTACGCCGAAGAGTTCAAAAAGCTCGATCTGCAAGCCGTTAAAAATGACCTTAAAGCCCTGATGACCGACTCGCAGGAGTGGTGGCCCGCTGACTGGGGGCACTACGGCGGTTTGATGATCCGTATGGCGTGGCACTCGGCCGGTAGCTACCGCACCGCCGATGGTCGCGGTGGTGCAGGTACCGGCAACCAACGTTTTGCTCCGTTAAATAGCTGGCCGGATAACGGCAACCTGGATAAAGCCCGCCGCATTTTGTGGCCGATCAAAAAGAAATACGGCAATAAGCTTTCCTGGGCTGATTTGATGATCCTCGCAGGCAATATGGCCTACGAGTCAATGGGATTAAAAACCTTTGGTTTTGCCGGTGGCCGCGCCGATATATGGCATCCGGAAAAAGATATTTACTGGGGCTCGGAAAAAGAATGGCTGGCGAAAAGCGGTGGTGAGGGGACTCGCTACTCTTCATCAGAGCAAGGGGGTCAGCGCGATCTGGAAAATCCTTTAGCTGCTGTAATGATGGGTTTGATCTACGTAAATCCTGAAGGCGTAGATGGCAATCCAGACCCATTAAAAACCGCGCAAGATTTGCGTGTGACTTTTGCGCGCATGGCGATGAATGACGAGGAGACCGTCGCCCTGACTGCTGGCGGACACACGGTGGGTAAAGCCCACGGTAACGGCAATGCTGCCAACCTCGGGCCAGATCCAGAAAGTGCCGATGTTGAAGAGCAGGGCTTGGGCTGGATGAACCACAAAACCCGCGGTATTGGCCGCGACACTGTGACCAGCGGTATCGAAGGTGCCTGGACCACTAACCCCACCCAATGGGATAACGGCTACTTCAAAATGCTGTTGAATCACGACTGGGAACTGACCAAGAGCCCAGCCGGCGCATGGCAGTGGAAACCGGTCAACATCAAAGAAGAAGACATGCCACGCGATGTGGAAGACCCCAGCATTCGCTGTATGCCCTTGATGACCGACGCCGATATGGCGATGAAGATGGACCCGGAATACCGCAAAGTTTCCGAGCGCTTCGCCAACGATCAAGCCTATTTTTCGGATGTATTTGCGCGCGCCTGGTTTAAATTGACACACCGCGATTTGGGGCCAAAAGCTCGCTACTTGGGCAGCGATGTACCGGCTGAAGATTTGATTTGGCAGGACCCAATCCCGAAAGTGGATTACACCCTGAGCGATGCCGAAGTTGCCGATTTGAAAGCAAAAATTCTCGCCAGTGGTTTAAGTGTGTCGGAATTGGTTGCAACTGCGTGGGATAGCGCCCGTACTTTCCGCAGTTCGGATTTCCGCGGCGGTGCCAACGGTGCGCGCATTCGTTTAGCGCCGCAAAAAGATTGGGAAGGCAATGAGCCTGCACGTTTGCAAAAAGTGTTGGGCGTATTAGCCGGAATCCAATCCGGATTAAGCAAAAAAGTCAGTATCGCCGATTTGATTGTACTGGGCGGCAGTGCAGCGGTTGAGAAAGCGGCGAAAGATGCGGGCGTAAATATCACTGTGCCTTTTGCAGCCGGTCGCGGCGATGCTACTGATGCGCAAACCGATGCTGAATCCTTTGCTCCGCTTGAGCCAATTCACGACGGTTTCCGCAACTGGGTGAAAAAAGATTATCTAGCGCAACCGGAAGAAATGTTGCTCGATCGCACGCAGTTAATGGGCTTAACCGCACCGGAAATGACGGTGTTAATCGGCGGACTGCGTGTACTCGGCACCAACCACGGTGGCAGCAAACATGGCGTATTTACCGATAAAGTCGGCGTATTGAGCAATGACTTTTTCGTGAACCTGACCGATATGGCCTACCAGTGGAAACCTACCGGTAAAAACAGCTACAACATTGTTGAGCGCAAATCTGGCAATGTGAAGTGGACTGCAACCCGCGTCGATTTGGTATTTGGTTCCAACTCAATTCTGCGCTCCTACGCTGAAGTTTATGCGCAGGACGATAACCGCGAGAAGTTTGTAAAAGACTTTGTGGCGGCTTGGGTGAAGGTTATGGATGCGGATCGTTTTGATTTGAAATAATGAGTAACAAAAAAGCAAAAGCCCGGTTAAACGCCGGGCTTTTCTTTTTAGGTGAAAAAATCCAATTTAATTCCGTCTTTTCAGCAAAAAATCGATGGAAAGCTTATCAGCGCCGTGGAGGATGATATACACAGTCCCCGCGCACCATATGCCATGTTGTAGCAATGCTGTGGCTGATAGGTCAGGTAAACTCAGGGCTGCAACCAGGTTTACGACAAACAATCCTGAAGCGGCAAAACGGGTGAATAAGCCCAATGCTAATAAGATCGGGAACAAAAGTTCACCGCCTGTGCCGAGATACGCCGCCGTTTCCGGAGGCAGTAGCGGAACCTGATATTCCTCTTCGAATAGAAATAGCGTTGAATCCCAATCGCGCAGCTTGGTTAGCCCGGAACGGAAAAAAATCTGAGCAATGTAAAGCCGGATGAGCAGATTAAAAAAACGTTTGCTGACCGCCAGAATGGGCGCTAGCTTTTGTTCAAAATGATAGTAGTGATTGATAATCATGAGATGCGATCCTTTAAAGCGTGGGTTGGTAATGGATAAAATTCTGCGATCCAGCCATTGGTTAGGGCGTTGGGCAGCCAGGAGGTAAAATCAAAGTCTGTGTTTTCTACGTCGGTGAGTGCGACGAGTAACGAGTTGCCTCTTAAAATCGAGCTTATGAATGTGTATTCGCTATGGCGAATTGGCGTTAGGGTAGCTTTCCAATATGGACGTGAAATAAGTATGCATGCCGGTGATGCACTGGGGGCGGCTAACTTTTCCCGCGCTCTTTCCGACCATTCTGAAAAGTCTTCATCCTCTTGATGCATTTTCCAGATTTCAAACGCAGGGTGGTAAGTCCATAGAAAACGAATGTTGGTATTGCATTTAATTCCGATCTGCGCCGGATTCAGCTCGCTGAGCAGGGTAATCGATGCACTCGCAAACCCGGTGCTCTCGGCGCGCTCCACACCGTGAATGCACCAATCCAGGAGCGCGGATTCGGGCAAATAGGCTAGGTGCGAAGTGGAAATTTGATTCGCAATAAACTCTGATAATTCTTCTCCCCATTCGCCCCAGTCGGAAAATCGATTGGGATAGGCGAGTAGAAACTCACGACTGAGTCCACTAAATCCCTCTCCGAGCAATTTAGCAACAGTTGGAAAACTAATGGCGAGCGCTCGTTCAGCTTGGGCCCAACGATTGCGTTGATACACCGCGATGCGTGGATTAAGTGAAAGACCGGGGCTACAGATTGCCTTCAACAAGGCCTCTTGCGCGTTGGGTGTGTTTGCCTCATTCATGATGTAAGGCCTGCTGCGCAAATTCGCGAATTTTTTTCGCTTCCTGCAATAATTTCTCCCAGGTGGGAAGTTGTGTATCCCACTCCAGTAATGTCGGGCGCGGACCAATTAGCGTTAGTGCCTGTTCATAGGCATTCCAAACCGGTGGCGACACTTCTTCACTATGGTCATCCACCATAATTTCTCCGGGTTCGACCGCTGCACAGCCGGCGAGGTGATATTCACCCACATACTCAGGAGGAATTTGGCATAACCAATTGTAGGTGTAATGATCAATTTGTTTTTCTTGTTCGTTAACTGCATTAACAACCAGATTGTTCAGGTCGATGAGCAGGCCGCAGCCTGTTCGTTTACAAATTTCTACCAGAAACTGCGGCTCGCTGTACTCACTGGAATGCGAAGAAAACCAATCTGCCGGTACGTAGCTGCAAATGTTTTCCAATAAAATTATTCGTCCTAATGCGTCTTGAACCTGGTTAATGTTTCGCTCAAATGCAACGAGCGATTTTTCGGTAAATTCTACGGGTAGTAAATCACCGCTGTGAATTGACTGGCCATTAATATCCGCAAGGGTAAAGGCGGCGTGGTCAGAAAATAGCAGTGGATCGAAGTGTTCATTGAGTTGCTTGATATTTGCCAAGTGTTTCGCGGATACCCCCGCGTAAGAACCTAGCCCAAGCGCGGTTCCGTGAATGCTCAGCGCATATTGTTCGCGTACATCGGCCAACACCTTGGCCGCTAGCCCACCGCGAGCAAAGAAATTTTCCGCGTGAACCTCAACAAAATCCGGTAGTAATGATGGTGATGGATTTTCATGGTTGAGTGCGGCTTGGTAGTGTTGACTACGTAGACCAACACCTACTGCGTGTGGGCTCAGGCGTCGCCCTGGTAATTGAGTAAACGTAGTCATGATTTCTGATCCTAAACAGGGAACGATAAAATTATTTAGCGGATTGTTGTTGCTTCAGTTTTATCTCTGCTTGCTCTTTTGAAAGTCCGCCCAGACTTTCGCAAGTTCCTTTGGCCACTAACATCCATTCACCCGGGTCATTATCTGTCGTTGCCATACCTGCACAGGAATGTGAGCCGCTCAGGTTGGCGCAGTCATTTTGCGCCGCTTTCGCGATTCCGTAGCACTTTTCCTTTCCGCTGTTATCCGCAAAGCTTGGGCTGCTCAAGCCGGCCGCCAATACAGCGGCGAGCGCGGAGGCAATAATTAATTGCTGTTTCATAGAATGTTTCCTTTTTGGCAGGGCTCTGCTGAATTATTTCAGCAGAGCAATGTGTGTTAATTACAGTGAAGCAGCCGGTTTGTCTTTAATGGTTGGCCATACTTCATAAGCGGTTTTTAAATTGCCCGGAACATCGGATAACCATTTTTCCTGAACTTGTTTGTTCAAGTTCAAGTAGAGTTTTCCTTCAACAATTCGCCACGCCGTTGGATCTACATCCAATTTTTTATTCAGCGCTACACCCATTGCACAGTGACCGCCAAACTGTGGTGCATATTTTTCAGGAGCGGCGCGAAACTTATCGCGATTCTCTGCACTTACAAATTGATAAATGGTGTTTTTGTATGTTGCAGTAAATTGAGTTGTGCCCTGGGTTGGTGTGCTTTTAGTGAAATAAGCAACAGTGTCGTAGCCATGGATAGCTACATCGTTTGCATCGGCATTTGCATCCGAGTCAGCAGCAAAACTGTGACCCGTTAAAAAAATACCTACAGCAATAAGAAAAGTTTTGAACGTTTTTGAGCTAGACATTTTTGATCTCCAGATTAATTTACGGTGAGTGCTAACTGCACAGGAGTCATATTGCCAATGATCAATTTGGTGTTGAATACCTAAAATTTGCAATTGATTGTTCCCAAAATTGAAATAATAACGGCGCACTGGTTGGGCTAACGCCATTTATTGTTACCCGGTTTATTGAGCCTGCTGACCTAAGCAGCGATTCGGCTATCCGCGCGCGTAGCGGTAGAAATAGGCGAACCGCTATCCGTTGAACTGAGCTTGCAGCGATAAGTTGAAATGCGTGTGGAAATAAGTGTCGGGATAGAAACGTGATAACTTTGTGATATGCGTGTGATGATTGCCCCTGATTCTGTGGGCAATCTACCTGTGCTAATAACATTCACAGGAGCGCACTATGAAAAAGAAACTTTTCGCTGGTTTAATCGCATTCACACTTGCCTCATCAACCTTTGCTGTCGAGTACAGCGTAAAAATTGAAAACCTGACTCACGGAACCTATTTCACCCCTCTTTTAGTTTCCGCACATCCCGCCGCGGCAACGCTGTTTACCAGCGGAATGCCGGCCTCTGCGAACTTGCAAACAATGGCCGAAGGGGGCGATATCAGTGGCCTTGACGCCGACTTTGTCGCAGCGGGCGCAAAAAATATCGTCAACCCTGCTGCCGGTTTGCTAATGCCAGGTAAATACACCATGGCTGATTTAGGTGATCCGGGCGTCGCTAATACACGCTTGTCGATTGCGGCGATGCTGCTGCCAACGAATGATGGCTTTGTCGCACTCAACAACCTCACTTTGCCCACGCAACCGGGCACTTATACCTATCTGTTAAATGCCTATGACGCGGGAACCGAAGCGAACGACGAAATACGTGGAAGTGGTGCCAAAGGCATGGCAGGGATGCCAGTTCCACCACCATTGGAAGCATTGGTAGGCAAGGGGGGAACAGGCGTTGCTACTACCGCTGAGGGTTTCGTACATATTCATCGCGGTGTATTGGGTGATCACAACCTTGGCGGCGGAACCAGTGACATAAATGCATCCAGCCAGCGCTGGTTAAACCCGGTTGCGCGTGTAACCCTCACGGTTAAATAAGGAGCGCTACCATGAATTATCAATGGTTTGGTTTTATTGGTATGGCGTTGGTGTTGAGCGGTTGTGGCGGAAGTGATTCAAAAACCAATCACACAACGTCTAGCACTATGGCGACGAGCAGCGCGATGGCGAGTAGCGCAATGACGAGTAGCATGATGGCAAGCAGCACTGAATCCAGTAGCAGTGCTCTGGCCAGTTCCAGTGCGATGGCAATGACCCGTTTGAGTTATTCAGTGAAAGTCACCAATCTCACAACAGCGCAACCTTTATCTCCCTTTGCGTACGCGCTGCACAAGGCTTCATTTAAGCCCTTCACCGTTGGTATGCCGGCAAGCATGGGTGTTGAAGTCATTGCTGAATCCGGCGTAACGGCGGATTACCTGAGTGAAGCGCGCGCCGATGTAGCTGTGATTATTGCCGATGCCACCACGGGGATGACCGCCCCCGGTAATTACAAAGAGTTCACGCTAACGGCCATGGTGCCCACGGCTGAAGAAAGCGAGTTTTATCTGAGCGTGCTGAGTATGTTGGTGAATACCAATGATGCGTTAACCGGTTTAAATAGTTTGGCTCTCAACCAGCTCGCGATTGGTCAGAGCCGAACGATTGACGCACTCAGTTACGATGCGGGGACGGAAAACAATACCGAACTTCAAGCCAGTATTCCGGGCCCCGCCGCCGGTGGTGAAGGATTTAACGCGCAACGTGATGACATTGCCAATCAAGTGACTCTGCACCCGGGCGTGATCACGCGCGATGACGGCAATACCGATTCTGTGTTGACCCAAATGCATCGCTGGGACAACCCGGTGGCGCGCATTACGATTACGCGTTTGGCCCCATAACGGCATGTTCGCCTGATGTTATAGGTTTATAACATCAGGCATGTTCTCTGCGTCGTGCATTTTTTTTAGCGCAACTGAAACAAACCTGCGCGTCGTGCATCTGTATCCGACACTTTTCAGAGGATTGATTATGTTCGCGTCCAAGGTTACTGCATTGCATCCAACACCCCAGCGCCGGTTCTTAGTGGTAGAAGATGAAACCGATCTGGGCAATCTGATCAAACTCTATCTGCAAGATTTTCAAGCAGAAGTCGTTGTGGTTGAGCGCGGTGACCTTGGTCTTAAAATGGCGCTGGAGGAACACTGGGATCTCATGATTCTGGATTTGCGTTTACCCGGTATGGATGGCTTGGATATTTGCCGTGCGATGCGCAGTAATGGCGTAGACTTGCCACTCATTATGCTAACGGCGCGCTCCACCGAGTTGGACCGTGTGCTCGGGCTTGAGTTAGGGGCAGATGATTACTTAACCAAACCCTTTAGCTCGCTGGAACTGGCCGCGCGTGTACGCGCATTGCTGCGTCGCAGTAGCCGCTCACCTCAACTAGACACGCAAGAGCCCGACACCATCAAGGTTAAACAATTGGTGCTTGATAAGCTCCAGCATCGTGTGTTGCTCAATAATCTCGATATTGAACTCACAGCGCGTGAATTTGATTTGCTGTGGTTTTTTGCAAGCCATCCTGGCCGCGTATTTAATCGCAGTGAATTATTAGACAAGGTGTGGGGCTATGGTCACGAGGGTTATGAGCATACTGTCAACAGTCATATCAATCGCTTGCGCGCGAAAATAGAACGCAACCCATCTGCACCGGAATATTTGCTAACGGTTTGGGGTGTAGGTTATAAATTTTGCGAGCATCAACCTCTATGAAACGCCTGGCCCCTGGTCTATTTTCCAATTTGTGCGCACGTTTGGCGCTCGCATTTGTCGCACTATTTTTAGTATTGGGCATTGCATTTTTAGCGCTCACCCATTGGAGCAATAATCGTTACTATCAAGAAGTAACGCAAAATCTGAATCAAAGTTTGGCCATGTATATTGTGCAGCGCGCGCCCTTAATTCAGAACGGTATTGTAAATACAGCAGCGATGACCGAATTAGCCACGCTGGTGATGACCGTCAACCCGATCGTTGAGGTATACCTGCTCGATCCTGGGGGCAAAGTACTCACACACACACTGCCAGCCGATACGCAAATTCGTGCGGAAATTTCCACTCAGCCTTTGCAGAATTGGCTCAATAAATCGCAACCCTTTCCGATTATGGGAGACAACCCGCGTGCAGGGCAGGGCGAGCGCGTGTTTTCTGTTTGGCCGGTAATGGATAACGAACATGTAGCGGGGTACCTGTACGTCATCCTTGGTGGACAAAATATGCAAAGCCTCAGTGAGTCGCTGCGCGGAAGTTATATTTTGAAACAGAGTCTCGCGGGGCTGGCAGTCATTTTGTTATTCGCCATTATTAGCGCCGTTTTAATTTTTGCGGTGCTTACCAGCCCGCTGCGTCAGCTCGCTCAGCAAATGGATAATTTTCAACACCAGGAATTGCATTTGCGAGAAACCACTTCTGAACCCAATACCAATATTCGCGATGAAATAGCCTATTTAAGTTCTGCCTTTACGGCCATGAGGAACCGCATTCAGGAGCAAATGCGAAAACTGGAAGATACAGATCGGCTGCGCCGCGAACTCATCTCCAATGTCTCTCATGATTTACGCACTCCGCTTTCGTCAATGCAGGGCTATTTGGAAATGCTGATGCGCCCCGCGATCACCGCCGAAGAGCGTCACGCCTATATGGACATTGCGTTCAAACACTGTCGCCGTTTGACGCAACTGGTGAAGGAGTTATTCGAATTAAGCAAATTTGACGCAGGGCGAATTACTCTGGAGTTGGAAAATTTTTCGCTCGCCGAGTTGTTGCAAGACGTTGTACAAAAATATTCGCTCACGGCGCAGCAGAAAAATATCGCGCTCTGTGCGCCACACACCAACGAGCTCTACGTGGTCAATGCGGATATCGCCTTAATCGAGAGAGTGTTGGAAAATTTAATAGACAACGCATTGCGCTATACGCCAGAGAATGGCCGGGTAGAAATAACACTTTCAAAAACCGCCAGTAGTGTGGAAATTGGTGTGCTCGATAATGGTATCGGCTTGTCCGACGAAGATATTCCCTACATTTTCGAGCGCTACTATCGCGCGCAAAAACCAGCGGAGCTTCATCAGCAAAGTACTGGGCTAGGCTTGGCAATTGTTAAAAAAATTCTGGAGTTACACGGTAGTGTTATCGTTGTAGAGTCCAAGCAGTATCAGGGAGCCTGGTTTAAGTTTCCGTTGCCACTGCAGCAATCGTTAAATAAAGCGGTTGCTTGATAGCTTGGAAAAAGAGGGGGCACTGCCCCCGGCAGTGCTTTTTAGGGCGCGTCTTTGGCCTTTAACCTGCCGCCTTGATCCAATTTTACCAGGTCGTCAAATCCGCCAATATGTTGATCGCCAAAAAAAATTTGTGGGACGGTTTTTCGTCCGGTTCGTTCCAGCATGGTTTCAAAATCAGTGCGCGATTGATCAACGCGAATTTTGTTGATGTTGGTAATGCCGCGTTGTTTAAGCAGTAATTCCGCCGCCGCGCAATAAGGGCAGGCTCCGGTTGAATAAAGGGTAACTTCCGACATGGGATATTCCTCAGATGTTAATAGAAAAAGGTTGTTAGCAATAAAGGGTGTTGGTTCGATAACAGCCGGGGGCTGATGCAATACTTCAGCAGCTTGCCGTTGTGGCCATTATTAATGGGCGACATTTTGGTAGGAATAGCCATAAACCTTAATAGATTATTCCTGAAGTAGTAATAATCACCTCATCCGCAATACCCCACCTATTTCCCCAATATGCTTATTATTCTCATTTTAGAAATAGAGTTTTAGATTTTTGACCTATTCTCGTTATTTATGGAAATTGGCAATCTGAGCGCATTACTTAACCCGGCTCGATTGAGGTTTCTATGACTGTTCATTACCTGAAAACACATCTCCCTTGCAGTTGTTGCGAAACCCACATGCCGGCGGCGCCCCTGGTGGTATTACCGAACGGCAAGCCTGCTATTCCCCAGCATTACCTGCAGTTTGAGCAAACGCTGTTGTCTCTCCAGGAAATTCTGCAAGACATCGAAACCTTGCCACAATTTTTATTATTTGCAGATGAGGATTCCGGTGGGCTTTATCTGCAAGTAGGCATGATTGGTCGAGAAAATTATGACCGTGGCGAAAACCTGCGTCAGCAAAAGTTGGTTTACGGACGCAAATGGCGAATCGATTCAAATACACCCACGTCAGAGATTATCCAGACTGCGTATCTCGCCGTTAAAAAGGCCCGTGAGCACGAAATACGTGAATTACTGACGCTGGTGGATCTAGCCAGTGGAAAAACCAGTGCGCCGTTCAGCACCCATCAGGATTTACCCTTGATGGCTAATAATTCCGAGCTTGTTCAGCCGGTGCCGCGTTTTACGGGGGATGAGTTGACGGTGTTACAACAACTATTAACCTATTGCCGGTTTGGAGAGCGTTCTATTGAGATAGTGGATCTGTTGCCGCACAAGCAGCATTTTATTCTCGATCTTAAACTTGGGAATACTCCTGTTGTGCGTCGCGTTGAAGGAGAAATGCCAGAATTTAATGAAATGGAATTTAGCGTGATTGTCGGCAGTTTAAAGCCTGAACAGTTCCTTCATGAATTAATGGAAACATTTATTCGTTTTAGCGATGTATTTGTGGCAGAAAATTTTCGCTACAAAGAATTCAAGCGCTTTAGTCGTGACGTTGATCCAGTAGGCATAGCGGCGCTATCAGTGGCCTCCCGGCCTTACGCCCGCGATATGGAAAATGCCCAATTTGCGACGCATTTTCGCAATCTGAATTATCAAACTGATGCGAGCCGTGTTCCCAAATTGGGGCAGGGCGCATTAGCCGATAAAAATCGTTCCGCTATTTTCAGCGTGAATAAATTACTGGGTCACTTGCCGGCCGATTTAATGGAAACCGGGCTTTCCGGTGTCGGCGTGATTGCCAAATGAAAAATATCGGGGCGTGCGTAGTGTCCGGCAACATCGAGACTGCGGCGCGCCTGAGTAACCTGTGCTACATCAATGTCGGCGTAAAAAACGCCTCGCTCGCAATTCCAGGGGCCAGCGATTATTTTTCCATTTGGGGCGACAACAAGTGAATCGCCAGGGTTAACCCACTCGTTAGGCTCAGGGTAAGCCCCTGTAAGTGCGAGAATGGGTTCGCTCAAATCTCGCGCTTGAAATGCATTGTTCGCGCTGATGACCCAGCAGCCACTTTCCCGTGCGATGTGTTGCATGGAGCTAATCCAAACGTCGCCGCTGTCGTACGTAGGCGCGACGTAGATTTCTATTCCCTGCGCATAAAGCGCATATCTCGCCAAGGGCATGTAGTTTTCCCAGCAAATTAATGTACCCAGTTTACCGGCGGTGGTTTGAATGGCCGAGAGGCTATTTCCGTTGCCTTGGCCCCATATCATCCGCTCTGCATTGGTGGGCATTAGTTTGCGGTGTTTGTTGATGAGTACCCCTTCGTTGTTAATAACCACCGCGGTGTTATAGAGCGTGGACTGGCTTCCGCACGCGTCGCGTTCATTGAGGCCGCAGATCAATGTTATGTTGTATTTTTTTGCGGCATTTAACACGGGGGCCAAGTCATCGTTACGGAGGTTACATGCTTGCTCAACCAATTTATTGTACAGCTCTGTGCAGGGTGCGCTGTCCGAACCTGGACGCAACCGCCAAATCCAAACCGGATAGCCGCCGATAAATGCTTCTGGAAAAACCAGCAGCGAAGCTCCGTTGCCTGAGGCTTCTTTGACAATTTCTACAATCTTATCAATGCACGCTGCTTTGTTTAAAAATAGTGGTGGAACTTGTGCTATGGCAATTTTCATGGTCGACATCCGGATTGTGCATGATAGAGCGATTCTACCGCTTATTTGTTTACGAATATTGATCTGGAGTAATTTTGAATATTTACTCTACCAACTATTTATTAGTTGAGTGATTTATCCGCCCGCAATTGTTCAACCATTAAATCGACAAAGCAGCGAATTTTGGCAGAGGCGTGGCGGCCTTCGCGGTGCAAAATGTGGATGGGCGAAGGTGATAATTCGTAGTCGCTCAAAATAATTTTTAATTCGCCGCGCTCTAATTGTTTCGCTATTTGATAAGACATCTGCCGCGCAATGCCGAAACCTGCAACCGCAGAATCAATGGCGGCATCGTTGGTTGAAACGTTAAGTCGAGGCCGAATACGCACGGTTTGTTCCTGATTAAATTTCCATTCAACGTTGGGGTTAACGCCACTCGCTGATGCGATTGTGTGTTCCAGTAAATCTTCGGGGGTTTTTGGGATACCCATGCGTGCCAGGTAATCGGGCGATGCACAGAGCACGCGCCGCACGGTGCCAACGCGAATTGCGCGCATGCTTGAGTCCGCGAGTTCGCCCACACGGATGCCGACATCCAGGCCTTCTTCCAACAGGTTTACCACCCGGTCCACATAGAGTGCACTTAGATCCATCTTGGGATAGCGATTCAGGTATTCAATCACCCCAGGCTGCACATACATACGGCCAAATACTACGGGCGCCGTGATGGCAATGTGCCCGCTGGGTTCGCCATTGATACCGGCGGCAGCGTCATCGGCCTCGGTTATTTCGCTCAGGATGCGTTTGCAATCCTCCAGGTAGCGCTTCCCGGCATCGGTGACCCGCACATAGCGCGTAGTTCGTGTCAGCAGTTTTACGCCGAGCCGCGCCTCCAGGTCTGCTACTGCACGGGTTGCAACCGGGGGTGATATCCCCAGTTTCCGCGAGCCTGAGGCAAATCCTTCGGTTTCCGCCACCGCCACAAATACCTGCATCTCTACAAATCTATCCATCGCATACCTCAGGGACTTTATTGTTTCAAAAATGGAAATAATGAATTGCTTATTGTGCGTATTCTTCTTCAGTTGGGCAATGGGCAAACTGGCTTCACTCGCTAAGCAATATCCAGCAAGGCGTTTTTTAAACCTGAAGTCTTAACCCTAATCAACGATTGAAATGAGGAAATATCATGAGCCGTATTACTACTGTAACTTTCGAAACCGCGAACGACGAACAGAAAGCGCTGTTGGAAGCCATCCAACAGAAATTGGGGATGGTGCCCAACTTTTTGAAAATTTTTGCGAACTCTCCTTCAGCGCTGCGTGCATTTTTAGGTTTGCACGCTATTGCTGGTGAGGGCAGTTTGGATCTGCAAACTCGCGAGCGTATTGCGCTGGTAGTTGCGCAAGAAAATTCTTGTGAATACTGCGTATCTGCCCATACCGCTATCGGTCGTAAAGCGGGCTTGACCGGCGCTGAAATGGAAGCGAATCGCGCGGGCACCAGTCAGGATGCTAAAGCCGCGGTGGCTGTGAAACTGGCGCGTGCGTTGGTTGAACATCAGGGCGATATCACCACCGCTGATCTGGTTGAAGCGCGCAACGCGGGTTACACCGACTCGGACATAGTGGAAATCATTACCCATGTTGGCATGACGTTGCTCACCACCATCTTAGGTAAAGCAAGCCGCGTGGAAATTGATTTTCCGAAAGTAGGCTTGTAATACCCTGGCTCAACGTTAACTCTAACTGCGATTATTATCCGGAGGTTTGTTATGGCTCGTGCATTTGCTGATATCACTTTTACCGAAAGCGTTAAGGCGGCGCAGAGTTTATATGGCAGCCGGGAAAGTAATCGCGGTTTTGAGTTGGCTGACGACCCGCGCAATACGCTGGGTGAAGCGGAGGCAGAATTTATTGAAGCGCGCGATAGTTTTTATCAAGCCACTGTTGGAGAAAATGGGTGGCCTTATGTGCAACATCGCGGTGGGCCTGTAGGTTTTGTAAAAGTTCTGGATGAGCGCACGCTGGGGTATGCCGATTTTCGCGGTAATCGCCAATATATTAGTGTGGGGAATATTAATTCGGATGAGCGAATCAGTTTGATTTTTATGGATTATGCAAATCGTCGCCGAATCAAAATTTGGGGTCGCGCCAAAGTTGTTCATGAGTCGGAAAATATGGAGTTAGTCGCGCGCCTGGAGGATGCACATTATCGCGCGCGAATAGAACGTGCAGTCATTATTCATGTGGAAGCTTATGAATGGAATTGTCCACAACATATAACACCGCGCTATACCGAAGACGAGGTGCGTGAGTTAGTAAAGCATTTAAGCGAGCAGCAGGCCGCGAGCGCCAAACCGGTTGCAGCACAGTTAACTGAGTTGGGCTCGGGCCAATTGCCCTTGGTAATTACCGGTGTGCGTCAGCTTACTCCGCGCATTCGAGCGTTCGAATTACGTTCAGTGGATGGCGGCGATCTTCCGCCGGTCACGGCAGGTTCGCATTTGAAAGTACCGGTCTTGATGGCGGAGGGAAAAACGGAGTGGCGCCACTACTCGATTAGTTCAAATCCGGCGCGGCGCGATATTTATGAGATTGCAGTACAGCGCGACGATAATGGGCGTGGCGGGTCGGTGAATATTCATGCGCAATATGCGTTAGGTTTGGTGTTGCAATGCGATCTTCCGCGCAATAATTTTGTTGCGGAGTTGGCTGCAAACAATGCGGTGTTGATTGCCGGTGGAGTGGGTATTACTGCAATAAAACCAGTAGTACAAGCTTTGGCCGCGAAAGGTGTTCGTTGTGAACTGCATTATGCGGGACGCAGTAAAAATGAAATGGCATACCAGGATAGATTGCAACGGGAACTGGGAGCAGATTATCACGGCTATTACGCCAGTGAGGGGCAGCGTTTGAATGTAGCGGCGACTTTGGAAAAACTACCGCGTGACACTGATGTCTATGTGTGCGGTCCGCAAAAATTAATCGATGAGGTTTTTGCTGTTGCCGCGAACCTGGGTATAGATAAAGCGCGAGTTTTCGCTGAGCGATTTGGCGTGCAGCACAAAGCGACAGATCAGGCCTTTAGTGTTGAAGTTCAAGGCCGAGATCAGCTTATCGCCGTGGGTGCCGATGAATCAATACTGGAGGCCATCGAAGATGCCGGGCTGCCGATCGGATCAGAATGCCGTGTTGGAAATTGTGGTCAGTGTGTGGTCAAAGTATTAGCCGGAGAAGTTGAGCATAGGGATTCGGTATTATCGGATGCAGAAAGGGCGGAGGGAAAAATGTGCAGCTGCGTATCGCGTGCGCTCAGCGACAAACTAGTGATTGCGCTTTAAAAACAAAAAGGCCGACGAATTGCTTCATCGGCCTTTTTTATATTTCAGTGCTCGGCGACTTACTTCAATTGGAATTCAAATTTTTTGAACGTGAAATTCATTTCTTTGAATGTCTCTGGTGGTGGATTGGGTGATGTATCCGTCCAGCCACTTACTTGTCCGCGTAACACTGCGTTGGTGCGTGTCTCACCGACTACAAGCAGATTATTGATTACCAAGTTTGCAAATGAAGACGCTTCTTTAGCTACATCGCCTTGAAAGTACTTGAAGCTTGTGGCAGGAACTGTAACTCTCACCCACTGATCTGCATAAATGTCCTGGTCGATTTCAACCGTTACCGTTGCACGTTGGTTATTGCTGGTTTCGAGAGTCAATCCAACGTTAACCTTACCGCCTTCGTTATTATCGATAAACGCGAGGTTAGTTAAATAGGTGCTGTAAATGGATTTGAGCGACGCAGGCGTGTGAACCTTGGTTTTTTCGCTATTTACGCGAAGGTCCACAACCAATTCTTTAATATCGCCAAACTTATGACCGAAAGATGTAATTGTTCTTCCGAATCCGTTGGCGTGTTGACGGTGCCAGTTGGCAATTTTCTTGACCAAAATTGAATTGATTGTGTCGACACCATTACAGCCGTTGGTTACAGCGGCATTAACAGGAATGTTATATGCGGAAGCGTTTTGACTGATATTGTCCCACTCATTTGGAATAGGCGTGCTGTTTACCGTTCCCACGTGGTTCCAATTGTAGAAGCTCAAACTGGATAAACTTTGGTTTTGAATTCCGCCATCGTAATCCGCAAAAATCGCAAAGGTTTTGTTGGCAGCGCTTACGTTTACGCCACAGTTGTCGATCTTCGCAATCGCATAGCCGTTAACGTTGGTCGCCGCTTGAGTCATTTCGCTGCCTTCGGCCAGGCTGGATGCACTGCTGCTGGAGGGGGCCATAGAGCTAGCGGGGGTGGAGCTCGCCGGCGCTGAGCTCGACGGTGTTGAACTCGCTGGAGCGCTTGATGATGCCTCAGAACTTTTGGCAGAACTGGGGATCGGGTTTGAATCGGGCTTGCTACTGCCTCCCCCACCTCCGCCGCCACAGGCAGTCAGGCCGGCAAACATTAAGGAAAGGGTGAAGGTTTTCATCAGGGATTGCATAGTAATTCCAAAGCTCCGTTGTTGTTATCGTGGGAGAGTTTCAGGGCTGTTAAGTGGGCTTGTTGTGCGTGGCGGGAAGGCGTCGTGTAAGCGCTATCTTTGCGAATCTTGCTGTTATTGTCAGATTAGATAAGGCCAGCGGCGGCACTATAACTCTTGTATGGTTGGTGGTAAATGGTATTTGTTTGCGCTAACAAAGATCGCATAAAAAATATCACGACGGTTTAATTTTTAGGATGCGCATCCGCTAGTTCGAGGTCGGAGGCCGGCCTTAGGCACCATAGTCAGAGGCCGGTGTGGGCGAGGTTATTGTTGCTGGCGTACTTTCTGTGGGTTGGGGTTGTTGGCCATGGTCATTTGGTCGACCACCAGGCGATCCGGGGCTTCGGCGTTTTCCGCGATCTTTTCAAGCTCCGGGTGATCCAATTTGAGTACTGCTTTCTGCAGAATCAGCGTATTGGGGTAGGTGATCAGGTTGCCATCTTCGCGCTTGAGGATCACATGAAACAGGGTGATTTCCACAATCACGCCGCGCATATCATCGTCCTTATCCAGCACTTTAATGCGATCACCCACTTTATAAGGAAAGCCAAAGAAGATGATCATGCTGGCGGTTACATTGCTCAATATCGACCACTGCGCAAACATGGCGATACCCACAACCGCAAAAATCGAGGATAAAAAAACCGAGATCTCGCTGTAGCCCAAGCCGAGGATTAAACACACCACGACTATGCAGCAGAACACCATGCCAATGTTCATCAGGCGCGTCATGTAAAGCACGCGTAGATCGCCCAGTGCGCGACGCACACTGACATCGTGAATGATTTTATCGAGCAACTTCGATACGGCGTAAAAGAAGAGCACGCAAGCGGCGACAATCAATAATTTGGAGAATATGCTGTGACTGGTAATTTGTTCGAGTGTGGCGAAAATACGATCCACAATAACACCTATGAGTTACAAAAAATGGTTTTGCCCGTCTTGGCTTTTGGTTGACCAACTCACTTGGGCTTGGTCAGTCAGGCGACGGCTGGCATTATAGTAAAAACCAGTGAGACTGAACGAGCGCAAAATGACATCCAGTGACTTTTCTCCCAAACATTCGCAGCCCAATCAGCGGCAACCCTTGTTATGTATTGCCCATCGCGGTGGCCCGCAAATGGGACCAATGCCCTTACCGGAAAATAGTTTGGCAGCTATATCTCGGGCGCTCACCCTGGGGGTGTATGCGGTCGAAATCGATGTATTTCAAGTCGAAGGTGAATTATTGGTTACTCATGACCGGCGTTTAGGGCGCGTGGTGTCAGGGCAGGGAATTATTACGGATCATTCGTTAGCTTATCTGCGCGAACAGCGCCTGGAAAACGGCGAGCCTATTCCAACGTTGCAGCAAGTGTTGGAGTTGGTAGGCGATAAGGCGCTGCTTAATATTGAAATCAAAGGGCAAAATTCTGTGCCGGCATTAAAACGTATTTTGCAGGATTATATTGCTACCCATCAGGGTAATTACGAGCAATACGCAATATCCAGTTTTGATCATCAACAATTGCACCAATGCCTGTGTGAAATGCCGCAGGTAAAGCGCGGTGTACTGATTGAAGGGATTCCGCTGGATTATGCCGCCTGCTGTGAGCCACTCAAAGCTTATTCATTCAATACCCATTTGAGTTTTCTTTCGCCCGAATTACTTCAGGATGCGCAAAAACGTGGTTTAAAAAATTGGGTTTACACGGTTAATCACACCGAAGATTGGCAATACGTGCAATCGCTAGGAGTGGATGCAGTGTTTACCGATAAGCCGGATAAATTAATGGAATTTAATCGTGCGTAACATTTGGATTTCCGGCATTTCATATATTCGGAGTACCATCAATTATGGCGATTCATCATTTTCATTGTTTGATTTTCCGCTGCGCGGCGCTTTTTTCTCAATATACACTTCCGGTTTTTTGATCGGTTCCAGGTCGATTAATTTATTAGTAATTCCTTCAAAAATAGTGCCCCACAACTCAGTGTTGGGTTTTTTGTTTTTTAAATAGCGAATGTATCTGGCGCCTAGCCAGATACAGGCAAAAAATCCAAACACCAACCCTAATAACACATACTCCCGAAAATTCATTTTCTGGCTCCTTGATAAACAAGTATTTGTCATTGATCGTCATATAAAAATCAGTGCTAGCTTCATATTGGGTAAGTCCCACTGAATTCAAGTGGGGGCGCCTTAGGGATATGGAACCACCTCGGTTTGAGTAAAGTGTAAAGGCGGATGAAGGATCAGGAGATCTGGGCTATGCTCAAGCGCAATCTGTGGTCGGTTATATCGCTACCGCAAGCTATAAAATATTAATAACAATCGAACTAAATTACCTTGGCGCGCTTACTTTAATAACACTAACTATTTTCAGAGCTGCTATGAAAACAAAGCGTAGGTTTACATGTTGGTCATTGTTTTTTGGATGTTGGCCATTAATGAGTGTGGTTTGGTTATCCAGCGGATTAGTTGCCTGTGGCGGTAGTGGCGGTAGCAGTAGTAACGGCGGCAATCATCAAGGCCAGGCATCCTCCTCTGTCATTGCTGTGGCATCGTCGGTTGCGCTTTCGTCGTCGAGTGCAGCAGCGACAACCAGCCAAATAACGTCCAGTGCTGTTGCGTCCGCAAAAAATCCTACGCCCGACTTAACCGCTGACCCGGCATTGCCGTTAAAAGGCAGCCCGGCCTACAACGACGCCAAAGAAGCGGTACGTTTTCTTGCGCAAGCGACCTTTGGGGCTACCGCAAAAGATGTCCAGCGAGTAATAAGCCTGGGCAAGAGTGGTTGGTTGGAAGAGCAATTCAATAAACCGCAGACCAAACACCTTGCGCTACTCGACAAACGATTTACCGAAATTGGTTTGGTGGTGCAGCCTGAGAAGGATGACAACGAAGAAGGCTATTTGCGTGATTTGCAGCGTAGCGATATCTGGTGGGAGGTCGCGCTCTGGGGCGATGATCAGTTACGCCAGCGAATTGCCTATTCGTTAAGTCAGATATTGGTGATTTCGAATGTCTCTGATGTGCTCTACAACGATACGCGTGGCATCGCCAATTACCAAGACATTCTAGCGCAACATGCTTTCGGCAATTATCGAGATCTGTTAAAAGCGGTTACGCTCAACCCTATGATGGGTGAATACCTAAGTATGATCCGCAATGAAAAAGCGGATACAACGCGCAACATTCGCCCTGATGAAAATTACGCGCGCGAAATTATGCAGCTTTTTTCCATTGGCTTGGTGCAATTGAATTTGGACGGAAGTATTAAACTGGACGCACAAAATAATCCCATACCCACCTATGACCAAACCACGGTTAAAGAATTAGCGCGCGTATTTACCGGTTGGAATATGGCCACGATCAACGAATGGTGGGAATGGACAGAGTCGGGGGCAAGCGAAATTTTGCCGATGAAGCCGTTCAATAATTACCATGATTTTAATGCGAAAGTATTATTCGGCAATCAGACAATTGCTGCCGATAAAACGCCGGAGCAGGATATCGATGCAGCACTGGATATTTTATTTTCGCACGCCAATGTTGCGCCGTTTATCAGCAAGCAACTCATCCAGCGATTAGTGACCAGCAACCCCTCGCCAGGCTACGTAAGTCGTGTTGCCAGCGTATTTAACAATAACGGCAAGAATGTAAAAGGCGATATGAAAGCAGTCATTAAAGCTATTTTGCTGGACGACGAAGCGCAAAATGGCTACAAAACTGCACCCAACACCTTTGGAAAGTTGCGCGAGCCGATTTTAAAAACGGCACACCTCTGGCGCGCATTTAAGGGAACCGGAACTCCATCCCAATTAAAGGGAGAAAGTGTTACGGGTAAGCGGGTTCGATTTTATGGATCTGGTCGGCTAATGGGACAGCGCCCCTTTGGTTCACCGTCGGTATTTAATTTTTATCGACCGGATTACCAGCATCCCGGTGAAATAAAAAATAGCAATTTAAATTCCCCTGAGTTTCAAATTCACACTGAAAGCATGATTATGTCGCAGGTGAGTACCTTGAGTAACGCGACCTTCTGGCGCGACACTCCCCACGATTGGCTGGAGCCAACCATCGATGGTTTATGGGATGCGTTTTCGCCGCGCTTGCATTTGGATCGTGAGCGCGAACTCACCAACAACCCGGCAGAATTATTAGATCATTTAAACTTGCTATTAATGGCGGGCCAGATGAGTCAGTCTATGTACGATGTTATCTTGAATCATCTAAATGCAAACAAAGTGGACCCAACCTGGGGGCCTGAAGGTCAAACCTGGCAGCGCGATACCATGATTTACGAAGCATTGTTTTTGGTGTTGGCCTCCCCTGAATATGCAGCGCAACGGTGATGCAATGAAACCTATAAATCGACGCATTTTATTGCGCAACGCTTGCTCCGTGGCTCTTGGCTCCGGTGCACTTTATGCCAGCAGCTCATTCGCTGCTGCCGGTGCTCAATTTCAGTTAGCGAATGCCCTCACGCAGCCCGCTGATGACTACAAGGCATTGGTATGCATTTTCCTTTTTGGGGGAAATGATGCTTTTAATATGTTGGTGCCGCGTAGCGATGCCGAATACAACGTTTATAGAGCCTCGCGCCAAACTCTTGCGTTGGAGCAGGGAAGTTTGTTACCGATCAATACGCCGCAAAATGCGAGTCTACAGCTCGGTTTGCATGCAGCCATGCCGCAGGTGCAACAGCTATTCAATTCAGGTAAGTTATCATTTGTGGCGAACGTTGGTGCGTTAGTGGAGCCGGTTACTCGCACTAGCTATCAGAGCAATAAAGCGCTATTGCCACCACAATTATTTTCCCACAACGATCAGCAAACCTTTTTACAGAGCTTGCAATCCAGTGCGCGCCGCAACGGTTGGGCTGGTCGCGCTGCAGATGCCATGTCATCGGTAAATGCCAATAAAAAGCTGTCGATGAATATTTCACTGAGCGGCTCCAATATTTGGCAAAGTGGTGCGAGCGTTACGCCCTATTCAATCGACGCAGGTGGCATTAAAGAATTAGAAAACTTTAATACCAAAGCGACTGATGCGCGTGAGCTAAGTCGTATTCAGATCTATAAAACTTTATTGGCGCAACAACAGGAAAACATTTTCCAGCGCGAATTCGCACGGACCCAAACTATCGCGTGGGACTTGGCCGGAGAAGTAAAAGCCGCCCTGGATGCTCAGGCGCCGCTACAAACCGCATTTCCCGCGAATAATCCCTTGGCTAATAATTTAAAAATGGTGGCGCAGCTGCTGTCTGCACGCAACGCACTGACGGTAAAACGCCAAACATTTTTTATTGGAATAGGCGATTACGATACACACGGCGATCAATTGCGTCGCCATGTGCTGTTGCTCGGCCAGTTAAGCAGTGCGCTGGATGCCTTTTATAAGGCAACCGAAGAACTGGGGATCGCAAGTCAGGTAACAACCTTCACAACGTCCGACTTTGGTCGCACCCTCACCAGTAACGGTGATGGCACAGATCATGGCTGGGGTAGCCACCAAATGGTAATGGGAGGGGCGATTAACGGCGGGCGCATTTATGGCCAATTTCCCGAACTGATCATTGGTGGCAAAGACGATATCGGTGAGGGACGCATTATTCCCACCACCAGCATGGATCAATATGCGGCGACACTTGCGAATTGGTATGGATTGCCCAGTGGAAATTTTTCTGATGTATTTCCCAATCTGGTGCGTTTTAATGGTGTGGATCTTGGCTTTTTTAAGAGTTGAGAAGTGTTAAATGTTTAGCGGAAATATGGCCCGCCATAAAAAGCGGGCCCTATTTTTATTTTGCTGTGCAGGTATAGTTCCAATTCGAAACCACAAAATTACCGTTCATTGCACCGCATCTTCTGCCGTTCCCTTCCATGCAGCTGTTATCCAGGTAATTGCAGTAGCCTGAGAATAGTACTGTTCCTGATGCAGGCGCAGAGCTTGATGATGAGCTGCTGGATGAAGTGGTAGTTACAGGTGTTGAAGTGAAAAAGCTTGGCGATTCGCAGCTACCGGAGTAGCTGTAGCCTGAGGCAGTGCTAATAACGCACTGTTGCAGGTAACCGTTGTAAAATGTTTTTGTTCTTGTCGCTATGTGGTTTGCGCCAACTATTTGCGAACCATTATAGAGGTATTGCAGGCACACTTCTGCATTTACCCAGGTGCCACCGCCACCGCCACCGCCTGCGTATTGCCATGTACAGGATACGGGTGCGGCAGATGCGGAAAATCCGGTTGTGATCAATCCCAGAAAAGCTATTGCCTTCAGCATTCTTGAAAAATTCATTTTTTGTCCTCGTTATAAATTAAAGTGTTCCCGAGCTAGCTCTACTTCCTCGGGAGCATGAGGATGTTTTCAAAAAGCCAAATTGTCAATTTGCATATAATTGCTTATGTGCCAAAATCTTCTTTGCGAATTATTCGAGTGATTCCAGATTCATTTTTTGAGATCAATCAGGCAGTTTTCAGCTTTTGTTTTTATTAATAAAAAATTAATTTGGTATTGTTTCATCAGTCAGTGAGAGTATTTAATTTAGTGAGAGCAATTTGATGAGTGGTGTAAAATTTTTTTCCCAATGTCTCTTGTCGTCATATTTAATTTTTTTAGGAGTCTCCACCGAAGCTGCGCAGTTAGTATCGCCAGATAATTCCAATTATTTATACACCGGGCGCGTGGATTTTTCTGATAAAAAGGCCCCGCAAGTTTCCTGGGCAGGGACTAGCATTAAAGCCAATTTCACCGGTACCTCACTGGCGATTAAGCTGGATGACCAGTTGGGGAAAAATTACTTTAATATTTTTATCGACGGCGAAACTCAGCATCCCTATGTATTGGAGGCGAAGAAGGGCGAGCAAACCTATGTGATCAGTACCGCATTGAAAGCGGGCAATCACGGTGTGGAAATCTATAAACGTACTGAAGGTGAAGAAGGCGCGACGGCATTTAAAGGACTATTACTGGATGAAAATGCCAAGTTGTTGGCGCCACCTGCGCGTCCTACGCGGCGGATGGAAATTTATGGTGATTCGATCAGCACCGGAATGGGTAATGAAGGTGCCGATAATGGCATGGATCATTTGCTCAGTGAAAAAAATAATTACTGGGCTTACGGCGCGATAACGGCGCGTAGCCTGAATGCTGAGTTACACACCATTTCGCAAAGTGGTATCGGCATTATGATCAGTTGGTTCCCATTTATTATGCCGCAGTTTTACGACCAGTTAAGTGCGGTGGGAAACAATGATAGTCGTTGGGATTTTTCCCAGTGGACACCGGATCTGGTAGTGGTTAATTTATTGCAAAACGATTCCTGGTTGATTGATCGCGAAAAACGCTTACAACCGGTGCCCACCGATGCACAACGCGTGCAGGCTTATATCGACTTCGTGCGTAGTATTCGCGCCAAATACCCGAACGCTTTTATTATTTGCGCGTTGGGTAGTATGGATGCAACGGCGACACCCAAGTGGCCTGGCTATATTAGTGCCGCCGTTGAGCGTATGAAAAAGGAAAATAACGATCAAAAACTGGATACTATATTTTTTGACTTTACCGGATTTGGTGGTCACCCGCGCATTGCTCAACATAAAGCCAATGCAGAAAAATTAACCGCGTTTATTAAACAAAAAATGAATTGGTAAGCGTACAAATCTTGCGAACTGAAAACAAAAAAGCCAAAGGAGTCCTCCTTTGGCTTTTTTTATTGCGCTTGGTAGTGCGTTATTAATTCACGTTCACGCCAAAGAGATCGCGGTAGATAATGCCAACAGCAACGTATAGCCAAGGTAAAACCCAGATAAGGCCGATGAATAATGGCAATGAAGCAATAATAGCGATCAGTATGGCAAGAAGTCCAAAGCCGAAAAAGCGGAACCAGCAAGGGGTGATTCCTTTACGTGAGGTCTCTAGCGCATCCCAAATTCCCAGATTTTTATTGACTAACAATGGCAACGCGAGTGCATAGGCAATCATCAAATAGATTCCGGGAATGACCAACAATACGAAGCCAATGGCGATTAACACCATCATCAACAAGTAGGCAAAGAACAAGGGCAGGGTTTTGGGGAAATAGTCAAATACCATAAATGCGCTTACAGGCTGGCCTGAGGCGCGTTTGATTCCAATCATAAAAAGACCAGCGCCGAGCGGTGCGCTCACCAACAGTTGTGCAAGCTGTACCACAACCATCAGAACAATTGAGGTGGTTGCTGATAGTGCCGCTGCGCCGGCGGTCACTATACCGCCAACAATAGAAACGCCAAATACAACGGCCATATAGAGTAGAAATGCTCCCCACATGGTTGCTTTAAAACCGTTGGTCAGCTCCCAGGCTTCTGACAGTACTGAGCCAATTTGCCAATTGGGATTTAACGGGTGATCGCCTGCCGCAGAGGGTTGATTGAGGTCGGACGCGGGGGCTTCATAAGGATTGGTTTGTGACATTACATACTCCGTGTATTGAAATTAAAGGAGCTGCAATTAATAGATATTTGTTACAAGAAGTCAATTCCAATGCCGATAGCACGCATTTTTTGAGGGGTGACAGGAGAAAGTGCGACAAAATTTGTCAGTCTGTGAGTCGTAAAGTGACTGGCCTACGGACGGTGTTACCCGCGCCGCTGTTTGAGCGGCGTGGGCATGGTTCGTCATTAACGTTTCAGATCCAGCAAACGGAAATAGGCGCTTTTGGGTTGCTGTTGGCGATCAAATAGGAGTGGGTAATTAGTGCGGCCCTTGATGGGGAAGTCGTTCAGCCAGCTGGCATCGTCGCTCACACCCCAGAAAGTAACGCGATCTACTTTATCGCGATGCTTGATTAAAATCTTAAACAGGGTTTCATAGGCTTTTGCGAGCTTTTTATCGATATCTTTTGGCAAGCCTTTGATGTAAGGATCGCGCTCAGGTTTATAGTCGAAGCGGGTAGAGATTTCAGCAACGGGTAAATTCCATACCGAGGGTAATACATCAATATCCAATTCGGTGAGATGGATTTTTAAGCCCAACTTGGAATAGGCGAGTATGCTGTCTTCAAAATCTTTCATTTTGGTTTCCAGCCCCACGTGTGCTTGCATGCCCAAACCATGAATGGGCGCGCCGCGTTTTTGCAAACGCGTCAGCATCTCCAGGGTTGCTTTGCGTTTATCGGCGCGTTCATTGTTGTAGTCGTTGTACATCAGGTGCGCTTTTGGGTCTACTTCATGAGCGAGATTAAAGGCATTTAGCAAAAAATCGTCGCCCATAATTTTGTACCAATGGCTATCGCGCATTTTGCCATCATCACCCACTGCCTCATTGACCACATCCCAAGCAGCGAGTTTGCCTTTGTAGCGTTCCACAATCGTGGTGATGTGTTCCTTTTGCTTTTTCGCCAATTCTTCTTTAGAGATGTAGTTGCCATCTTTGTTTTTAAACACACTGTCGGGAATCTGGCTGTGCCAGCCCAATGTGTGGCCAACCATATGTAAATTATGTTTGCTACCGAAGTCTATAAACGCATCGGCGTCTTGCCATTTCCAACTGCCATCTTCATTACGCACCTCACCCCATTTCATGCAATTTTCCGGCGTGATCGAATTAAAGTCTTTATTAATCAGCGCAACCAATTTCGGATCTTGCGCGCGAATAATATTTACGCTCAGGGCGGCCCCAATGAGGAAATCGTCTTTATAAGCTTCTTTTAGCCCGGTTGCCGCCGCCGCTTTTTGGGCGGCTTGTAATTTGGCAGCACCAATAAGCGCAGCAGTACTGCCGCCCAGTGCCAACAAGTGTCTGCGTGAAATATGCATTGTGATTATTCCTCGGTTGATAATAGTTAACGAAATCTATGCCTAGTTGTTATTAGCGGCTGAGGTATTGAGATCAGCCGCCGCTGTTTGTTGGTCTGCATCGGAAAGCGTTTGCGGATCGAACCAGAGTTCGGGTCGATCCACCGGCGTTTCCTTAGAGAGTAGTGGATTATCCAATTTAAACAATTTGCGATTTTTCATATTGGCCTTTTGCATGACATCTTGAATGGCTTTATCGCCATAGAAAACCTTGTCAAATTCACCATTCGCGATTGCACGCGCAAAGCCGGTTTCCAAGTCTTTTGCCAGTGACTGATTATCCGGTGCGACAAACAAATAGAAGGGCATGCGGTAATAGAGCATCAAGCTTTTTTCTACAGCCAGTTCCATATTAGGGCGCGTTTCCAGTTCGCCAAATGGTTCGTTTACGCCGCGCGGGAAGGCATCAAAGCGGCCGCCTTCCACCATATAAAATAAACTGGGGTATTTATTGGTTTTAATTACGTTAAAACCATTTGCCTCCAAAATTCTGCCATCGGCCCAGGTGCGCCCCTGACCAATAGTCAGCTTTTTTAATTCTTCCAGGGTTTTTACGTGGGAAAATTTGGCTTGATCATTTTTATTAATAATGAAAATTCGGTAGCCCAATAAGCCCTTGAACAGAGGGATTCGTATAGGGCGCAACTGTGCCTCGATATCGCTGTCGGAAGACGCCCAGCAGACATCCAGCAATCCTTTACTACGAACTTCTTCATTGGTGCGGGTTTGAGTAAAATTTTCGTGGCTGATTTCCAGCTGGTAATTCGGGTTGTCGCTGTGGGCTATTGCGAGCTTAAGCATTTTGATCGCATAGCTGGCATTGGGATCGCTGAAGTCGTTGACCCGCAAGATTTTATCTGCCGCCAGGAGTTGGCAGCTGGCGAACAAGCAAACAAATAGGCTGATTATTTTTATCATTTCACAGGGCTCTACAGGAAGGTGCTGTTGATCTTGGTTATGCTTGATTGCCGCGTCATCCTTTACACTTATTAAGTGGGTATTCTTGTATACCAGTGTTATATTTGCAATGACTATAAGATAGCAGCAGATAGATAATAATCCACGGGAGAAGCACGTGCGCCGCATATTTCAATGCAATCTATTCATTCTCTTAACGTTTTTTTTCACTTTCACAGTGCCAGTTCAAGCGGAAGATGGTTATGACCTTTGGCTGCGCTACCCGCCAGTGGTGGAGCCTAAATTACGCAAGGCCTACCAGCAGCAGCTGGGTGACATAGTGGTGGAAGCAGCTTCTCCGGTGCTGGTGGCGGCAACCAGCGAACTGCAGCGCGGTTTAGGTGGGTTGTTGACCAAGCCAATTGCCGTTGGCAAAAAGCTTACTAACAAGGCCTTGGTAATAGGCACCCCAGCTAACTCCCCGTTAATAGCCTCGTTGAATTTATCGACGCGCTTGGCGGTGTTAGGCAACGAAGGCTACTTAATTGAGCAGACGCAAATAAATAAGCGGGATGTAACCGTTATTGCCGCTAATTCCGACGTGGGTGTGCTTTACGGTAGTTTCCAGTTGCTGCGCCTATTGCAAACGCAACAATCCATTAAAAAAATTTCCTACACCAGTGTGCCCAGGTTGCAACACCGGGTGATTAATCATTGGGACAATTTGAACCGGGTGATTGAACGCGGTTACGCTGGTTTATCGTTATGGGATTGGGGAACATTGCCAGACTATAAATCGCAACGTTATGTGGATTATGCGCGCATCAATGCCTCGCTAGGTATTAACGGTACAGTGATCAATAATGTAAATGCAGACCCACGCGTATTGAGCGATCAATTTCTGCAAAAAATTGCTGCGCTTGCCGATGTATTTCGCCCGTACGGGATCAAGGTTTATTTGTCCATCAATTACAATTCCCCGCGATTATTTGGCGATTTGGAAACTGGCGATCCGCTTGATCCGCGCGTTGCGAAATGGTGGCAAGAGCGAACCAAAAAAGTCTACGAATACATTCCGGATTTTGGCGGTTACTTGGTGAAGGCTAATTCAGAAGGCCAGCCCGGCCCGCAGGATTACCAGCGCGATCACGCCGATGGTGCCAATATGCTCGCGGCCGCATTAAAGCCCTATGGTGGTGTCGTGTTTTGGCGGGCATTCGTCTATCACCCGGATATTGGCGATCGTTTCCGTGGTTCTTACGATGAATTCAAACCCCTGGATGGAAAATTTGCCGATAACGTTATCCTGCAAGTGAAAAATGGCCCCATCGATTTTCAACCGCGCGAACCTTATTCCGCGCTATTTTCCGCGATGGAAAAAACTAACATGATGATGGAATTCCAGGTCACGCAAGAGTATTTTGGTTTTGCTACACACCTTGCGTATCAGGGGCCATTGTTTGAGGAATCGCTGCGCACTGAAACCTATGCGAAAGGCGAAGGCTCGACGATAGGTAACATTCTGGAAGGAAAAGTATTTAACACTCAGCGTGCGGGCACAAAGCACACTGGTATGGCGGCAGTGATTAATCCGGGCACTGATCGCAACTGGACCGGTCATCCATTTATACAATCCAGCTGGTATGCGTTTGGTCGCATGGCGTGGGATCACCATATGTCTGCAGAGGCTGCCGCAGAAGAATGGTTGCGCATGACTTTCAGTAACGATAAAAAATTTATTGAGCCGGTAAAAAAAATGATGTTGAGCTCGCGCGAAGCGGGCGTTAATTATCGTTCACCACTTGGGTTAACCCATTTGTATTCCCAGGGCGATCATTATGGCCCTGCGCCCTGGACGGCAACTATGGAACGTGCCGATTGGAATGCAACCTATTACCATCGCGCCGCGAAAGACGGCATTGGCTTTAATCGCACGCAATCGGGTTCCAATGCCGTAGCACAATACCCACAAATTCTTGCTAAACAGTACGCTGATGTAAAAACAGTACCGGAAGATTTGTTGCTCTGGTTTCATCACGTAAGTTGGGATCACAAGATGCAATCCGGTCGTAGTCTGTGGGATGAATTGGTCCACAAATATTACGAGGGGGTAGAGCAGGTGCGCAGCATGCAGCATGAGTGGGATGCGCTCGAATCCTTTATTGATGCAGAACGTTTCGCACAAGTAAAAGCCTTACTGAAAGTGCAGGAACGCGATGCTGTGATCTGGCGTGATTCCTGTGTCCTTTATTTCCAAACGTTTTCCGGCAAGCCGATTCCAACGGGTTATGAGCAACCAAAGCATGATCTGGAATACTATAAAACCCTGGCGCGCACGCGCTATGTCCCCGAACCTTGGCATCCCGCCAGTTCCAGTCGCGTACTGAAATAAAACGCACGCCCCTAAACGCTGAATTAACCCTATCAAAAGTTATTTGCCCCCCAATTGGGGGGTAACTCTTTCGTTCATATTCGTTAATCTGCATTAACTTGCACCCACCTCACCTCTATCAAGATTAGTCATAGAAATATCGCTGTTATATAAGCATTGCTTTTGTCGAAACCTGTATTTACTTGGAATAAGTATCAGAAGGCTCTGAGGAGACGGCTATGAAAATAGTTAGCTTTTCGCTTGAAAACGGCAATCAATATTTTGGCAAAATCGACGGCCAGCGCTTTTATATCGGCAGTCGCGTTTCTTATGAGGGAAATAAGGGCCTGATGAATCTAAAGGGCACTGCCGTTCAGAAATACGACAGGAACCTGTATCGCGACACTTATGGGTTTTGGGCGGACTTCATTCATCCGACGGCGATTGCCGAAGGTGCACTGTTTCATACGTTAAATACTTACGACAAAGCTCATTTTACCTTTTCATTTTTGCAATACGCGGCTCATGTTCCCAACGGTGATTTTGTTGTCTACTTCCGAAAACTTTTAGCGTTACCGTTGGCGAAAGACTATTTTCCTGATCTATCTATTGTTAATAATAGAATTTGTAAAATGTCAGACCACGGCGCCATTCCAATAGAGTCTGATACATCGACTGAATTATTAATGGATTATTTAAATCCCTCGCTAAAAGAAGTTGAAGATACCGAAGTCATTCAAGCGGCCAAGTTTGTTCACTGGGCGCAAAACGACAAAGCCAACCGCGACGTGCAAATTGATATAGGTATCAATCACTTCAAAAATAAAATGCGGACCTATGCCACGCAATACCAACTGGATGGTGTCTTAGACACGGTTTGCTTTTTGGTGGCAGACATAAGGCACCAAGGCCGCGCCAAAACCCCCGCCATCATTGCTGCGCTACAAAGTCCAATACCTATCGAAGCCTTATTAAACCTCGGTGAACCAAAATATCACGAGCGCGTAAAAACACTGCGCGCGGAAATTAATCGGTTAACAACAGAGGGAACCTTTGGGGTGAGGAAATATAGTGTGGAGCGGGAGGAGTTTGTTTAGCATTTTGCAGCTAACACATTCAATAAATAGGGGAAAAAGATGGATGCTGAATCGCTCAATGTACTTCTACAATTTTACTCGTCTAACACTGCAAACGAAGCCAATCTTTGGATGATGTATGTTGCCGCAACGATTGCTTGTGCGGGATATGGTGTTACATCAAACACCCTTACAAGCATAAAAATGGCTGTTGCAGCGAGTATCGGCTTTTTAGCCTTTGCATATGGACAATACACCATGGTAAATGAAGCAATTTTTCTAAGGGAATTGCTTGTGATCAATCTTGCTCCTGCGAAAAGCAGTCCTATTGGTCCTTTTATTACGGAATTATCTGTGCGAGGGTTAACGATTCAAGGTGCGATTAAAACACATGCGGTGGTTGATGCATGCGTTGTGTTTCTAATTATGTATCGACCAGTCGCGGAGTTATTGAAGGTGTATTTGGAACGTCGAAAAGTAATGCCAACTTCGTTGATTGATAAGTAAATGTATTTTTGGTGTTTAAAAGGAAAATTTATGGCTACCCAGAATGAGATTTTAATAAAAGAATATGAGTCATTACGTACAGAAGTTGTTGATAGAGTAGGTATTGCATTTACCCAGCTCGGTTATTTTGGAGCCGTAGTTGCATTTGCATTTCCTGCTACAAAATCTACAGGTTTTGATCCTTGGGCTATTGGTTTGGCGGTGCTTGGAATGGTTTTGCTATTGCTGGTTTCAATTACTAATTGGGTGTGGGTTTCTAGAATTGCAGATCACTTACGTGTTCTCGAGGGAAAGATAACAGATGATTGCGGAGAGCTACCTCTTAAGTGGGAAAGGATAGCAAAGAAAATATCACTTTGGGTCCTAATCCCACCCAAAAAATACCCGAATGATAATATGATTTGTAAATGCTGTAAAAAATCCAAATAAGTGAACGACCTGCATTATCGCTTTCATCAGGTATCCCCTACGCATTCCGTGTTTTCCTAATCGCTCATCAGCCCTGCCTTGTACATAGACAAGGCAGTTAATCCCGCACAGCGATAATTTTATGGAAAGCATGGTTAACTTCCCTTAACTCAGGTAAGGTCGCGGCTAGCCATTGGTTAACCGTTGTTAGGTTTTGAAAAGCGGCTGGGATGCACAGCTATGTGCCAATTACTAGGTTGAATATAATTTATTAAGGTTGCGAGTATGTTGAACGGTAGAATCTTTTTTAAAGGGAACCCTTGGCCAGAAGGTCATCCGATTAAAAAATTTGAGCTAATCGCAAGAGAAATTAACGGCGATGTATGGTTTGCGGTTGAGCTGCAGAGTGAAAATTATTACTCGGAAAGGAATATCGACGATGATGAGAATTCTGAGTATGCAAGTGATTGGGAGGCGCCCATCGTGTGGGGTAATTTCCATCGGTGCTCAGTGTCCACCGATGAGTCGCAAGGTTTCAAAGTGTGTGCGGTGCCTGATTACAATAAGGAATTTCTTGATGGTTTTGAAGTAGAGGTAGATACCCACATCGATTTTGATGAGCATGAGTGGGATGATTTTACCTTTCGCATTTATTTGCTTGGGCATGACGCCGTAACAAAGCATAAATTCAGATTTGAGCGAATTGACGGTGGGGATCTTTTCAGGGTTATTTGGACGGGAAAGATTGCTCTGGCCTATGTGGGCGAATATGAATTCAAATATGATTTTTGCGCGGATATCTCAAATGTTCCCTTTCCCACACTAAATCCGGCCTCGTAACTATAGTGGCACTTGGGGTAGCTGGGGGTTTGCAAGTGGCTACCGAGTGCGCGTGCGGAGGTGGGCAGTAGGTAAGTTGAGATTTAACCTGAAGAGTTTCCAGAGCTTTTAACTACGATGAAAATGTATATGTTTTTTGTGTTCGCAGCGCTTGGCGTGAGCGCACCACCCGCATTGGCGAACTATCCCTGCCCAAGTGGCCCTGGGCCCGGTGAACAGCAAATCGGCGTTGGAGGTGGCTCCCATGGCGTTGCCGCCGTTCCTCTGTGCGTGGAAATTAACAATGGAGGAAGTAACGCTGGTGGTGAGTCTACGGCAGGTGGGTATGCGGGTTATAGATGCGACGGCTGCAATATTTTTACCGACCCCAATGCTCCGCCCAGTGAAGATGCCATCCGCACTGCTATCGAAAACGAAAAGCAGGCTGCCAGAACTTTGGAAATCCAAAAGAAATTGGCGGAATATGACGCAAAAGAGAAAAAACTGTTGGAAGGGCATCCTGCGCATAAAGCCTACATGCAAGGCGAGTGGAAAATTTTTCAAAGTAAAAAAGATTCCGCGCCCGGCGACAATTGCGTTGCCAGTTGGAGCAAAAAGGGTAGCTCGGTCAGTATTGTTGGGCCCGGTAAGGCATATCAAGGGGGTATGTTGATCTTCTTTAGCACGAACATTCCTCGGCCATTGAACACGCAAACGGTAGCCGTAACCCTTAAACAGTCGAAATACACACCGCAGTCGGTGAATGCGTTGAATTTCTCCATTCCGAATATTCAAGCCGGCGCGATCGGCCTCACCGTGCCAAACATAGATGCGGCGCTGAACACCATGCTGGATATAGAGCATTTTACTGTTGAAATGGATGGGCGTACTGTTGCAGATATTGATTGGACCGGTGGCTTGGCCGCACGAGACAAGTTGAGCCAATGTGTCAGTAAACGCTAGTAGGTGCGCTGAGGTTGCGCACAAGCCAATTAACTAAAGTGATATGAAATACTATGAGCGAAGAAATGGATTCTAAAGGGCTATCCCAAGACGCCAGGATAAAGTTAAGGGTAAATAACTTGTTTTTTACTATGGCTTTCTTAGGTTTTTTCGCTTTAGTGTTTCAGCTTCTTGCAAGGATTAGTCCTTTCTTTACCTGTTTAGGTTACCGCTACTTACAAACTGCGGTGAATACAATATTAAGGAATCAATGAACATCAACCAAATTTCAAATTACATTTTAATATGCGTGGTTCTTGTTGTTTTTACCGGCGCGGGTATGTATCTATTACACGAAAGGTACTATTCGGAGCAATGGAGCCAATTTTCTGGATATATAGTTGATGACGAGGAGCTAAGGGGGTTCTTCTCTTGTTCTGGGAGTGGCGGTATGAGTTTCACTGATATTGGCAATACTGGTATTTCAACTGAGTATCGTCATAGAAAAGCACAAATACGTGAGCCGATATATGTGGAATTTATAGGTAGGGTCGCTGGTGCTGGTGGTTCCGGTCGGGGGATGGCTGGCGAGCCATGGGAATAAAACGTAGAAATTAAAAGCTTAACGAGAATAGAGAAAATATTTCCAGAAAATTGCAAAGCAAAAAGACCTACTGAAATTACAATTAGGTTTGAATAAGGTTTTTAACAATTTACTTCGAAAACTAAGAGTGAATAAGATGAGCGTGTTTGAAAACTTCAAGCTCCTAAAAATGGATATGATTGAAAAGGGCTGGATTATTGATGCATTCCCATTCAAATTCAAAAATCATGACTACATCGTGTTAGCCAAGTTGTATGAGGAGGGTGAAAAAAAGCCCCAATACGCCCTCATGAAAGTGGAAATATTGAAACGCTACAATATTGATGAGCGCCTAATTGCCCCAGTAAATGTTAATGGCTTTCTCGTCGATGCAAAACTATTAAGAGAATTTTTCAATATAGAATATGGGGAAAACCTTGGTAACCTATTAAGTCAGTTTAATGAATATTTTTCCAAATTTATTCCAGCGCAAATGAATTTAGTTAAACCACAAGAACTTGAGCAAGCGATGATTTTATCTTTGTCAAAAAGTGATAGTCAGGATCCAAATAAATTGTATTGCTATGCGGTTAAAAGAAATCCTGAAGGTCAAAAAAGAACCCCTTTTAATGACAATAAAACTAGATTGCTCAGACCTAACTTATACTCGGAGTTTGAGAGCGATTCTTCGATAAGTTTCTGTTATTCCACTGATGTCAATGACGCAAAAATAGATGCTGAAATAATAGCGGGCTTTACTAACAGATAAAAATGTGTCATTGGTGTTAAAACATTGAATATAACAAGCGACTGTGATGTCAAAAGGCGGCAAACCGCCGCCTTTGCCTCTCTACATCGCCCCCTGTTTCCTAAGATGCCCATCAATCCTGCCCAGCACATAGGCAAGGCTGTTAATTGCGCGCGGTGGTAATTTTATTTGCTCGTTAACTTGCGCAAACAACAACTCTAATACACACGCCTGACTCCACAGCTGATAAATCGCATCATCATCCGTTTTGCTCGGCAAGGGCTTGGCGATGGCGGTGAGGAATTTGCCATCGGGCGAATGAATTTCCAGCCGGGATTGTTGGAAAAAAGTGTATTGGTTTTGATCGAGTTTAATAACGCAGGTAGCGGGGGGAACGAGGGGAGAAGTAACATTATCCATAATAAAAATCTCGTACAGGTTTTGTTTAAACCACCACCACAAGGTGAGATTTATGGGGGCGGACTGAACGGGGTTCTCACCACCGGCACAAAACCAACACCGGCCCACCCGAAGGTGGCCCCGCCCAGCCCGCCATAACAAAAGGCATAGCTGTACGAGGACACAAAATGCTCATCGCATCCTGTGCCGGCTTTGTGAACGGGGGTGAGAATCCCGGCTGCGGGACTTACCGCAGCGCGGGCAGGTTAGGGGATGAAGGTAGGGTTGTCAACGCAGCAAGGTAATGCGCTGTAATTTATGCTGGCGCTGAATGTGGCTATGGTCTTTAATCGAAGATAGTGGAACAAAGGAATTCTATAGGGCTCAATGTTCCACTGTTATGGATGCTAATCTTGGAGGAGCATTCAACATTATTTATATTACTCCGGAGCGACAAGCTGTGAGTGGTGTCGGTGTTTCAGAGTGGAGGTGAGCGAAAAGGAATTGGGTGTTCGCAGGTTGTTTTTTTTACAGTTGTTGCGTAGCTATTAATGACGAGTTAATGGGGTGTACATTAAAACTCTGGTTGTGGAAGTTGTTTGATCTCAAAGCCTAGAGTATTTTCTGGTTAATTACTGGCTATGGATTTTTACGGCGATAGCCATTCCATTTATTAGCTTGAATATGTTGATTAGCTTCCGCGGAAAAACGTGGCGTTGAAAAATTTCAGCAGTTCATAGTTCTGCTTAACCGGAGGTTAATATAAAATTTGATGGTCATTGTTTTTACTATGGTGAGTTTCTAAATGGGGTTTGTTAGGTTGATTTTTATTAATAAGGACTAAAAGCTTTTTTCGGTTATTGAATTGGATTATTGATCTCTTTAACAATTTAGTTCGACGGGTATTTTTATGTGAGTAATTTCAGTTAGTCCCGTGTTTCTGATTGAAATGCCAGTGCGTCAACTATTAAAGGAGGAGTCGAGGTGGTTGAAATTGAAAATGGAGTGGATCCTTTAACGGGAAAGCCACTTGGATGTTTTTTAAATACAGAAAAAGTTGTCCCCCAACTGGATTTTTTGACGACTTTAGTAGATTTTTCAGAATCATCGCGTGCCATTATTGAAGGGCAGCACAATTTAGATAAATTAGCCCTGATTTCAGTAGTTAAAGGTGACAGTAGAATAGTCGAGAGTTTTGGCTCATTAATCTACTTAACACCTGAAGACTTTATTTCCGATACATTTTTTTATAAAGAAAAAAGTCGTACCGCGCAAAAAGTGTTGTACCACATTAGGCATCGCGCATATAAAAGTGGCGTTTTAGTAATTGTTGATAACTGTAATGATATTAATATCAGAGCTCTGGAGAGGTTCAAAAATTACTTAAATGAATCAGGGGGACTTGCGAGGTCAAAGTCTAAATTAGTACTTTTATCAAAAAAAGGTGCTCGCATCCGGGGGGGCGCATGTCATGAGGAGCCTTTACCAGTTAATTCTATCGGGTCAGCAGTATTTAGCTTTAAACCTTCAAAAGCTAACGCAACTGAAGTTGCTCAGGTTATTTCTGAATTTTGTCAGCTTTACAAAGACCTGACTGGCGATAGCATATCAATTGAAGGTGTCTATAGTGAGTTCGTCGGTTTGGAGGACAAACGATAATGTCTTTCAAAAATTTTGAGAGCGAAGATAAGGTTGTTTATGTGGAGTTGTCAGGCAGTAATCCTGATCAATGGAAAAGAGTTGGTGAAACCCTAGTCGGTCTTCTCGAGAAACTATCAAGTAAAATTGATGTAGTTTCGGGCATCGAAGCTTCTTCTTCCGGCGAAGTTGCAAAGGATATATCCAAAATTGCTAACAGATGGGCAAAGGAAAAATTAGACGCCCCATCGTTACAAAATGACTCTTTAAAAGCTGATATTCTTAAGAAGATGGCAGAAGCCGAGAGAACGAGAAGTGAAGCTCATAAGATTAACAGCGAAATTAGGAATAAGGAGGTTTTGGTTGCGTTGGAAGCGATGGAGAGATTAATTGAAATTCAACAAAAAATGTCCCTTTTAGGGATAGAAATTCATAAAGCCTACCCACAGAAAATGCCAACGGAAGTTGCTGCTAACCTTAACAACATAATCCCGCCTGCCGCTGATAGCGGTTGCTGATTTTACGCGTTACAAAATTTATAAGGAATCTTATGTCCACCCCTAAAGTATTCATATCTTATTCGCACGATTCTCAAGACCATAAAAAATGGGTTCTAGATTTAGCTACTAGACTTAGAAATAACGGTATAGATGCAATAATTGATCAGTGGGAATTACGTCCTGGGGATGACCTTCCTCATTTTATGGAAACTCACTTGACGGATTCCGATTATGTGGTGATGGTCTGTACAGAAAATTACGTTGAAAAAGCCAATAAAGGAACTGGCGGTGTCGGCTATGAAAAAATGATTATAACAGCTGATCTGCTTTCTAATATTGACTCCAATAAGATAATTCCAATTATTCGACAATTCGGCACTAGTAATGTGCCTACCTTTATTAGAACTAAATTATTTCTAAATTTTTCAAATAATAATGAGTACGAATTTTGTTTCGATGAGCTTGTTCGAACGTTTCATGATGCCCCTCTTTTTAAGAAGCCTGAGATTGGTAATAACCCATTTACAACAGTTGAAAGCAATTTGGTGGAAAGGACGGGGGATCCCATGCGAGAAGTCATGGAGTTTATTGTTTCTGATTTTGAAGATGGTAAAGATTTTACCTATTACAAAGTATTAGTTGGATCGATAAAAATGTCACGGGTGATGCTAGATATTGTGATCGCTGATGCTGAAAGTAGAGGCTATATATCCCGCGACTTTGACGGTGATATTGTTTTGCGGCCAGAAGGAAAAAAATACGCAGTGCAGTATAAGTTGGTAAATTTATGACGCGACAATAGATGAACTAATTGTTTTTTGAGAGATTCATTTTGGTCGATTTCTTTGCGGGCTAACATTTACGTAGTAAATGCCTCACTTATAGTCAGAATAGTTATTGAATGCCATCAGATAAAAATCCCGGCTGTAAAAGGAATACTTTGATGGCGCAGTTGGTATTGCTATTGGCTTTTTGTTTTTAGTGGCGGGGTATTACATCAGCAAATATCTCGCCCCTTACTGAGTAACCCGAAAGTTGGTGATCAAATTCAAAACGTACTACTAACCACCCCAGCCCCTACCACCTTAGCCTCTATCGTTTTCCCGCTCGATAAATTCTTCACCCGAATAATTTCCCCTTCTCCTCCTTTCTCCAATGCCTCACCCGGCATGGAGGCGGAAATGCCATCGCGGTTGGCGATGATTTTTATTTTTTCGCCGCGTTTTATTAATTGCGGTTGGTCGATTAAATCCGGGCTGAGGATTTGATTGGCGCGGATGCGGCGCTTGGCGCCCATGTTGGTGACTTGGTCGAGGCGGTGGTAGAAGCCGCGGGGGCTGCGGGTGATGTCGTTTTCTTGCAGTTTTAGTTGGTTGCGTTGAATGGTGTCGCCGCGATTGATCACACTGGTGCTGATAACGACCGGTAAAAATAATTGCACATCGCTGCTGACTTTTATGAGCCAGCCTTTAGCGCCGGCACATTCCAGTGTTAATTGTTGGCGAGCGAGTTTTGTTGTGGAGCCGCCGCTCACGTGAATTTCTGTGGGGCAGGGGGCGAGTTGTTGGGTGCGAGTGAGTGGGGTGTTTTCTATTGCCAGACGCAGGCCTTGCCAACCATTTTCTTTGGCCTGTTGGTTCATCAGGGTTTGTAGATGTTGATGAATTGCCTGATCGATTTGTTGCTCAAGTGTTTGTTCTGCTTTTTGCCCCGGTTTTTCTCCTGCAATCGCACAAGTCGATAGTGCGACGAGGAAAATAAAAGGGGAAATTTTACTTCCGCCTGTTTTTCCCCTTTGGTTCCCATGCGGAAATGTCGCTGACATTTTTGCGCAATATCTTTTTAAAAAATCCAATGAAATCAATTTGATAAGCCTCGTTTAGTCTCTGGGCATGGTTCCTGCTAAAGCTGTGCCATATCACTCCCTATGAGCGTTTGGATTATGAGTATAGATATTGATAAGGCCCTGGGTGTGCACGCACAGGCGCTCGATTTGCGTGTGCAGCGCAGCGAGATTCTTGCGGCGAACCTCGCCAATGAAGATACGCCCGGCTTTCAGGCGCGCGATCTGGATTTTGCGCGCGAGCTGCAACGTGCGGATTCGCCGTTTGATATTGGCGACATCAGTGCGAGTGCAGATGGAAAAGCTGTTCCGCAATTGATGTATCGCACACCCATGCAGGCATCGCTGGATGGCAACACCGTGGACCTGAGCATGGAGCAATCCAATTTTTCCAAAAACTCGATGGATTTCCAAACCAGCCTGACCTTTCTGAACATGAAATTTCAAGGCTTAAAACAAGCAATAGAAGGGCGCTGATTATGGCTTTTGATGCAATTTATAAAATCGCCGGCTCGGCGATGGGCGCGCAAACCGTTCGCCTGAACACCATCGCCAGTAACCTGGCTAACGCCGATTCTGCGGCAACTCGCCCGGAGGATGTGTACCAGGCGCGCAAGCCGGTATTCGCGGCGATTTACAACAACGACCAGATGACGCGCAGCTTGGGAATGGGCGGTGCCAGTGTGCAGGTGTTGGATGTAATTACCGCTGGCAATGAGCCGCAGCGCCGCTACGAACCCAACAACCCCATGGCCGATCGCGATGGCTATGTCTTCTACGCCGATATCAACCAGATCGAAGAAATGACCGACATGATGGCGGCCACGCGCAACTACGAAACCAACGTGGAAGTGCTCAATCGCGTGAAAGGCATGCAGCAGGGTTTGCTGAAGTTGGGAGAAGCCTGATGACCACAGTTTCGAATAACACCTCGGCGAACAATTCCTACGGTATCGACCAAGTAGCTGCGAACACGGTGAATGTGAGCGATGCCACGCAAATGGAAAACAACTTCATCAGTTTGATGGTCGCGCAGATCCAGAATCAGGACCCGACCAAGCCCATCGACAGCACCGAGTTCCTCAACCAGTTTTCGGCCATGAGCCAGGTGAAGAGCATGGAAAACATGACCAGCCTGAGCAAAAGCAACCTGGTGTTGATGGATAACCTGCAAACCCTGACTGCTGCTGGATTGGTTGGGCAGGAAGTGAAAGTGGCGGTGGATAGCCTGCAATTGGGCACTGAATCGGTAAAAGGCCAGCTCAAGTTGGAACATGCAGCGGGCGCGGTGGAAATAAAACTCACCGATGTGAATGGCGTGAGTAAAACCATTCAGTTGGGTTCACAAGCACCGGGTTTGGTGCCGGTGGAATTCAATCCCGCCGCGCTGGGGTTATCACCCGGTAAATACACCCTGGAAATCACCAGCGACAGTGGCGAATACCCGACCCTGGAAGTTAATGGTCTGGTGAGCAATGTGCGCGTGAGTGCCGATGGCCCGGTGCTGGAAGTGGCCGGTGCCGGTGCAGTGCCTTTCTACAAAATTACGGAATTCGGTCAGGCTCCGCTTGCCGGGTTGCTTTAGTCAAACCTTGAGGAGAAACCCATGAGTTTTAATATCGCCCTGACCGGCCTGAGCGCCGTCAATGACCAACTGGACACCATCAGCAACAACATCGCCAACGTCGGTACTACCGGCTTTAAATCCTCGCGCACCGAGTTCGGCAGCATCTACGCCGACAGCCAGGCGATGGGTGTGGAAGTACTGGGCCAAACCCAAAGTATCAGCAAGGGTGGCTCCTTGGTATCGACCGGTCGCGACCTGGATCTGGCGATTTCCGGCGGTGGATTCTTTGTAACCAAAGCCTCTACCGGCAACCTGAATTACACCCGCGCCGGTGTATTTGGCACCGACAAAAACAATTTCATCACCAGTGCTGGCGGCCAGCGTTTGCAGGGTTATCCGATTGATGCCAACGGCAATCTGCTCACCGGCACCATGAGTGACCTGCAATTGCAAAACTCCAACCTGCCGGCGAAAGCGACAGACTCGCTCGCCTTTGTGATGAACCTGGATGCCAATGAAACGGTGCCCACAGTGGCGCCGTTTAACCCGGCCGATGCCGATACCTTTAACTCCACTTACACCACCAAGGTGTTCGATTCGCAAGGTAAAGAGCACACCCTGACCCAGTATTTCGTGAAGACCGGCGCCAACACCTGGAACAGCCACTACTACGCCGATGGCGCCGCCGTGGGTGCCCCGCAAGCGCTGACGTTCAATACCGCTGGCCAGCTTACGGCCCCGGCGGCGCCAGTAACCGTCACCTTTACCCCGGCCGGGGTTGACCCGGTGGCGGTAGCGATTGACTACAACCGCTCCACCCAAACTGGCTCCAACTTTGTGGTAACAACCAACCGCGCCACCGGCTATGCCTCTGGTGAGCAAATTGGTATCGCGGTTGAGAAAGACGGAAAAGTCTACGCCAACTACAGCAATGGCGAGCGCATGTTACAGGGCCAGGTAGCGCTGGCGAACTTCGCTAATCTGGGCGGATTGCAAAACGAAAGTGGTACCAACTGGAGCGAAACCTCCGAATCGGGTGCCCCGTTGATTGGCATTCCCGGTATCGGTGTATTTGGCGAGCTGAGAACCGGTGCGCTGGAAAACTCCAACGTGGATTTGACCCAGCAACTGGTCGGTTTGATGGAAAGCCAACGCAACTATCAAGCGAACACCAAGGTGCTCTCTACCGATAAAGAACTGACCCAAGTGCTGTTTGGCGCAATCTAGGAAAGGCCTTGGGCCAAGTCCTTAACGGTAAAAAATCAAAGGTAAACATTTATGGATCGCCTCGGCTATACCGCCATGACTTCTGCCAGCCGCACGCTGATGTCCATGCAGGTGCGCGCTAACAATCTGGCTAACGCCAGCACCGACGGCTTTCGCGCCGACCTGGAGCAGGCGCGCGCTGCCAGTGTGAAAGGCTACGGTTACGACAGTCGCCATATGGCGCTGGCGCAAAACAACGGTGTGGATCTCACCCCCGGCGCCCTGATTGCCACGGGTCGCGACCTGGATTTTGCCATCCAGGGCCAGGGCTTGATCGCGCTGGAAAGCGGCAATGGCGAGGTCTACACCCGCAACGGCAATATGCAGATAGACGCCTCCCAGCGCCTGACTATTAATGGTCGTGCGGTACTGGGCGAGGGCGGCCCGATTGTGTTGCCGGAATACGACAGCGTGCATATCGGCTCCGACGGTGTGGTGTCGATTAAGCCACGCGGCGAAACCCTGATGGCGGAAGTGGATCGCATCAAGCTGGTGGATGTGCCGGCGGCGGATCTCGCCAAAGACGAGCAGGGCATGTTGGTCACCAAAAGCGGTGCGCTGGCCGAGCCGAGCGATACCGTGGTGCTGAGCTCCGGCCATTTGGAATCCAGCAACGTCTCCGCGATTGAAGAGCTGGTGGCGTCCATGAGTTTGAATCGCCTGTTTGAAACCCAGGTCAAGATGATGAAAGCGGCGGAAGACCTTTCCAACGCCGGTAACCGCATGATCCGTGGCAGCTAATCGTAAGAGGAGAAGAGTTATGAGTTCAGCATTATGGGTCAGTAAAACTGGCCTGGCCGCGCAAGACAAGGCCATGGCGACCATCGCCAACAACCTCGCTAACGTCAACACCACCGGCTTTAAAAGCGACCGCGCGGTATTTGAAGATTTGTTCTACGCCATCGAACTGCAACCGGGTGCGCAAGCGGATCAGGTCAATACTGTGCCCTCTGGCATCCAACTGGGCAGTGGCGTGCGCATCGCCGGTACCCAGAAAGTGTTTACCGAAGGCAACGTACAAACTACCGGTCAGCCGATGGATTTAGCGATTATCGGCAGCGGTTTCTTCCAGGTGGAAGCGCCTTCGGGTGAAGTCCTCTATACCGAAAGCGGCCAACTGCAATTGAACGCTGAAGGCGTCATGGTAAACGCGCAAGGGCTGCCATTAGTGCCTGCAATTGAAGTCCCTGCCGGTGCCAGCCGTTTTACCGTGGGTAGCGACGGTGTGGTCACTGCCGTGTTGCCGGGCGATACCAATCCAGTCGAGTTGGGCCAAATCACGCTGGTGAATTTCGTTAACCCGGCGGGTTTGGAAGCCCTGGGTGGCAACCTCTACAAGCAAACCGTGGCCAGCGGTGAGCCGGTAGAAGGCGTGGCGGGTGAGGAAGGTTTGGGCACCATCAAGCAGGGTGTATTGGAAGGTTCCAACGTGCAGGTGGTGGAAGCCATGGTGTCCATGATCGCCATCCAACGCGCTTATGAAGCTAACGCAAAAGTGTTGGATGCCTCTTCCAGCATGCAGCAATTCCTCAACCAAAACGTGTGAGTCGTTGTTGATGAAATCATTCGCCTCGCTGTTCACTTTTCCGGTCGCTTTGTTCGCCGTGCTTACTCTGAGTGGTTGTCAGCATTACGCCAAAGTGACTGGCGAAGACACCGACGACTACCAGCCGCCCGCCCTGGATTACAGTCAGCCGGCGGCCAGTCGTGGTGGCTTGTTTCGCTCTGGCTATTCCTCGGGTTCACTGCTGCAAGACAAACGCGCCTTGCGCGTGGGCGACATACTCACCATCGTGTTGGATGAGTCCACCCAATCCAGCAAAAGCGCCGGCACCAGCTACGGCAAATCCTCTGATGTGGGCATAGGTGTGCCGCGTGTGCTGGGCAAAGATTACCCGGATGCGGAAACCTCCATTTCCAGCTCGCGCGACTTTAGCGGCTCGGCCGAAAGTTCCCAGCAAAATGCCCTGCGCGGCGCCATTGCGGTGACTGTGCATCAGGTGTTGCCCAACGGCACATTGTTCGTTAAAGGCGAGAAAACCCTGAAGTTGAATCAGGGCGATGAATTTATTCGGTTAAGCGGTTTGGTGCGCCTGGACGATATCGACAACAACAACCAGATCAGCTCGCGCAATGTGGCCAATGCCCGTATTTCCTATGCCGGGCGCGGCGCGCTGAGCGAAAGCAACCAGGCTGGTTGGCTGACCCGTTTCTTTACCAATCCATTGTTCCCGCTCTGATCAATGCCGGGCCTGGAGCCAGAATTTATGCGTATTTCTCTTTCTTATTGTCGCCTCGCCGCTGGTGCCTTGTTGCTGGCGATGCTGTTTATCAAACCCGCGCACGCGGTGCCGCTGATGGATGTGGTGGATATCGAAGGTATCCGCACCAATCAGCTGGTCGGCTATGGATTGGTAGTTGGTCTGGATGGTACCGGCGATAAAAACCAGGTGAAATTCACCAGCCAATCCACCGTAAACATGGTCAAGCAATTCGGTATCAACCTGCCGCCGAATGTGGACCCCAAATTGAAAAACGCGGCCGCGGTGATGGTGACGGCAACCATCCCACCGTCTTACGGGCCGGGCCAAAAAATTGATGTGACCGTTTCTTCACTGGGCGATGCGAAAAGCCTGCGCGGCGGGCAATTGTTGATGACCCCATTGATGGGTGTGGATGGTGAGACCTATGCGCTGGCGCAGGGTGCGCTCATCGTCGGCGGGTTAAATGCCCAGGGAGCAAGCGGCTCCAGCGTGGCGATCAACACCGCCAATACTGGTTTGATTCCCAGTGGTGCAACGGTTGAACGCTCCATCGCCACCGATTTTGCCGAGCGCAAAGACATTATGTTGAACATCCGCGAACCCAGTTTCCAAACCGCCACCAAAGTGGCGACGGCGATCAACAACAAGTTCGGCGCGAATGTCGCCACCGCGTTAAATGGCACCCAGGTTTCCTTGCAGGCGCCGCTCTCTGCCAACCAGCGCACCAGTTTCGTGGCCATGCTGGAAATGCTGGAAGTAGACACCGGGCGAGTGCGTCCGAAAGTCGTGTTCAACAGCCGCACCGGCACTGTGGTAGTGGGCGAAGGCGTGCGTGTCAAAGCCGCCGCCGTAGCTCATGGGTCGCTGACCGTGACCATTAATGAATCCTCGCAAGTCAGCCAGCCGGGGGCCTTTTCACGCGGCCAAACGGCGGTAACGCCGCAGTCGGATATCGCCGTAGACCAGGAAGCCAACGCCATGTTCAAGTGGCCGGAAGGCGCGAGTCTGGACAGCATTATCAGCACCGTTAACAGCCTGGGCGCCACCCCGGATGATGTGATGAGCATCCTGCAGGCGCTGGAAAAAGCCGGCGCCCTGAATGCTGAATTGATTGTGATTTAAAGAAATCTCCCCCGGCCCCTCTTAGCTACGCGCCCCGTTTCAAAGAGGGGAGTCAAGGCTCCTCCCTTTGAAAAAGGGAGGCTGGGGAGGGATTAAAAAAACAGGAACATGTTCGATGAGTATCGTCTCCCTCAATAACTCCACGAATCCATTGGCTGCCAGCAGCCAGATTGCCGGACAGTCTGTAAATGGACAGAAGCCAGCGCTGGATATGGCCGCCGAACAGTTCGAAGCCATGTTCTTACAGCAAGTGCTCAAGCAAATGCGCAAGGCGGGTGATGTGCTGGCGGCGGACAACCCGCTGCGCAGCCGTGAAATGGACACCATGCGCGATTTTTACGACGGCGTGCTCTCCGAAACCCTGGCGGGCAAGCGCCAAACCGGTATCGCCGACATGCTGGTCAAGCAGCTTTCCGGTAATTCCACTGCCTCATCCTCAACTCAGCCGCTCTCGGTTGTTGAAGCCGGTGAACAAGCACAAACCGCCGCTGTGCCCGAGCGTCGCTCAGCGGCTATGGATTCCAACGCATTCAGCCTTGGCAACCTGCGTTCTAGTTGGCAGCGCGGAGTCGCGCTTGGAATTGATGGTTTGGAGAACATTTGGGACAAAGGTTCGGCCCGCTTTAAAACGCTGGTGGATTCAGTGATTAACCAGGAGTCCGGCGGCAAGGTGGATGCGGTTTCCAACAAAGGCGCGCTCGGCATTATGCAATTGATGCCCGACACCGCACGCCAGATGGCGCTGGAGTTGGGGGTGCAGTTCAACCTTAATCGCCTCACGCGTGATGCCGACTACAACAGGCAATTGGGTACCGCCTTTTTGGGCAAGATGCTGGAGCGCTATGACGGCGAGCAAGCACTGGCCCTGGCCGCCTACAACGCCGGCCCCGCGCGGGTGGATGAATGGCTGGAGCGCAACGGCGACCCGCGCCTTGGGCAGATCAGTATGTCCAGCTGGGTGCGTCAAATTCCGTTCAAGGAAACTCGCGAATACACCAGCCGTATTCTGTCCGAGCTGAGTCAATCGGCGCCTGAAAACTCGGTGCAAATTCCTGTTTCTTCAGGAGAAAAATCATTTAATCGCGCCGCCAATCCGGTCGCCTTGAATGAAGTAATAGAGACTTATCGCCCATCGTCCGATGCCCAGCCGTGGCGCTCTTTCACCTTCGGTGAAACCCTCGGCGAATAGGCGCTAGCGCCCGGCGACCAACAGGATAGAACACTATGTCACTTTATAACCTCGGTTTAAGCGGAGTGCGTGCAGCCCAGGTGGGTATCGCCACCACCGGCCAGAATATCGCCAACGTCAACACGCCCGGTTTTAGCCGTTTGCATACCGTGACCCAATCGTTGGCTGGCCCCGGTGGCTTGAATGTTGGGGGTGGGGTAGAGGTGAGCAGCATCCGCCGCATGGCGAGTGACTTTCAAAATCAGCAGCTCTGGCGTGCCACGACCGAGCAAAACTATTACGGCGCTCGTCAGGATTATCTCACCGCCCTTGAGTCACTTATGTCCGGCGAAGGCTCCAGTATCAGTATCGGCCTGGACCAGTTTTTTGCCGCACTCAGCGAAGCCAGCGCAACACCTAATTCCATCGCCCTGCGCCAGCAAGTGCTGGCCGAAGCGGGCAACCTGGCTCAGCGCTTCAACGGCTTGAGCAGCAATATCAACGCGCAGGTGATGGCGCTGCACGAACAACGCACCGCGATGTCCGCGGAAATCAACGGCCTGACGGATAACATCGCCAAGCTCAACAAGAAGATTGTGGAGACCGAAGCGGTCAAGGGTGATACCACCGCATTGCGCGATCATCGCGACAGCCTGGTGAAAGACCTCAGCAAATTTGCTTCGATTCGCGTCAACGAAACTCCTGACGGCGGGCTCAATGTGTCCCTTTCCAATGGCCAGCCGCTGGTATCGGGTATTTCTGCCGGCCAGTTGCAAATCAGTGTTTTGGCAACTGGCGAACAGCAAGTCTCCCTGGCGTTTTTGGGAACCACTTTCCCGCTCAAACAAGATGGTTTCGGTGGTGGTTTTGGTGGCCTGTATGACACAGAATACAGTGACCTACGCCCGACCATGGATGCCCTGCATGAAATGGCGGACCAGTTTGCGACCAAGATAAATAGCACCTTGCTCACCGGGTTTGACCTGGCCGGCAACCCTGGAACCGCACTGCTAACTTACGACCCAACCAGCGCTACCAAACTCTTGCAGGTGAATGCCTTAACCCCGGAAGCGTTGGCTTTTTCCGATACATCCGGTGAGACCGGCAACAACGAGGTATTGCTAGATCTGCTCGCGATTAAAAACCAGAACATCACGGTAAACGGCAGCTCGGTCAGTTTGAACGACGCCTATACCGGGTTGCTCGGAAAGGTCGCCAGCGACAGTCGCCAGAACCAGGCGGATTTGAAATCCACCACGACTGTGACCCAACAGGCGCAATCCCAGCGCGACAGCGTCAGCGCGGTGAGCCTGGATGAAGAGGCGGTCAGCCTTATGACCTATCAGCAGGCCTATCAGGCCAATATGAAAGTGATCTCCACCGCCAACCAATTATTTGATGACATGCTGGCTGCCTTCTAAGGCTGGTCGCGCAGGAATCCAAGGGGTACAGAATGCGTATTACCAATCCACAAATTACCGCCACCATGCACAACTCCATGAATGGGAATTCGGCCCAGTTGGGCAAAATTATGCAGCAGTTGGCGACCAACAAGCGCATGTTGTTGCCGTCGGATGATCCCATTGCCAGCGTAAGGGTCATGCGCGTACAGCGCGAAGAGGCGAGCCTGGATCAATACAGCAAGAATATCGACAACGTGTCCGCCAGCCTGTCAACGCAGGAGGTGAACCTCAAGTCCATCTCTAACGTAATACTCAATGTGCGCGACCGTTTGCTCTGGGCAGCGAATGGTTCTAATACCAGTGAAGACCTGGCGGCCATTGCCGGTGAGTTGGAAAATCTGGAAAAAACCCTTTTTACGGCAACTAACGTGCGCGATGAAGAGGGGCGCTATTTATTCTCTGGCACCTTAAGCGATACCCAGGCGGTTACTTATGACGGCGTGACTGAAACCTATTCGGTGACCGGCAATGACAAGTATCGCCAGGCGGCGGTTGCCAACGGCGTATTGGTGGAAGAGAACGTAACGGCCATGAACATCTTCGGCGCCGGCATGAATATGCTCAACGAGCTGCACGCGGTAGTAACCATGCTCAAAGACCCGCTGCTCAGTGCCTCTGACCCGGCAGTCGGGGCGCAAATCCGAACTACAATTGATCAGTTGGATGTAACCCACAGTGACCTGCTGGGCAACATCACCGAGCTGGGCGGCCGTCAGAATACCCTGACATTACTCAGCAATAGCAATGATGAAGTTTCGCTGGTTAACCAGAAGATTGAAGGCGAGTTGTCGCAATTGGATTACGCCGGCGCGACTATCGACTTGAACAACTATCAACTGGCGTTGCAGGCCACCCAAAAGACCTATTTGAAAATCAATGAGCTTTCGCTCTTCAGTTTGTTATGAGTAAGTAGCGAGTAAGCGAGGCTTGCTGGTAGCAGGTGACAATGGATGAAAATCGACAAACAGACCGCAATCTCCAGCGCGCTTGAGACCAGCAGTCAGGCCTATAGCCGCACGCGCCTGAACCCCGCGCCGGGGCGCAATGCGACTGCCCCTGCGCAGGATGCCAGTTCAGTGGAGGCGGGGGCCGCTGAAGCGCGGCAAACGGCAAGACCATCGGGCAACAGCGGTGGTTTTAACTTGCAGCTCAACCAACAGCTGTCGTCCATGCAGGCAACCGACCGCTACCTGGGGGATTTGGCGGAGCAGTTGTCGTCGCTCAACCTCAGCATCAGTCGTCAGCTAAGCTCATCCTTTACCAATGAGCGCGATGCGATCAGCAAAGGTTTGCAGCAAGTTAACAGCCTGCTGGGTGAGCGCAGTAAACGCACCAGCCAAAGTCTGGATGCAAATTTTATCCTGCGCCTTAACGAACCCCTACGCAGCCGCTTTACCCTGCCGGGAATGGAGTCGCTGGAAGCGGTTAAACGCTCGGGTAAAGAGACTCTGGTCATTACCGGTGGGCGCGCCTTACCGGAACCTCTGGCGGTCGTGCTGGATGATGGCATGAGCGACGAGCAACTGTTGCGCAACCTCAATGCCGGACTCGGTAGCGCAGGAATTCGCGTTGAGCTGGATGCGCAGGGCGCGCTGAAATTCTCTATGCCGGAAAATGACTGGCAGGCGTTAAAGAACCAGCTACGGGTAAATGGCGATGGCAAACTCTTCCCGGTTACCGGTAGCCAGATCAGTCCAAAGGAGGAGGGTTTGTTGGGTTTTGATCCCAACCTGACCCAGGCTCAAACCCAGGAAAGCCAGCGCGAACTGCGCCAGTTACTGGACTCAGTAGTCGCCGCACTGGATCGTATTGGCACTTTGCGCCAGCAACTCAGCCAACGTCAGGATGATGTACGCGAATTTCTCGCCCGCCAGGAAAGCCAGGATGAAAAACAATGGGCGCTCAATTTTGCGAGCGCGGTGTTTAACATCAATGGGCGCAAGGCTTCCAGCTATTCGGTAGTGGCGCACACGGTGATTGCACAGGCGCAACTCTCGCGCTTTGCAGTGGTAAGCCTGCTGTCTTGATTTGATTCATTAACACCTATTTAGAAAACCCGACTCTGGATCGGGTGCGGGTCTGTTCACGCCTACAAAAAGGCGGCGACCACGACAATATCAACTACGCAAAAGAGGTTTACATCATGAGCGGCCTTGAATCGCGCTCCCATGACATGAGTGCGGATACCGATTGCTCTTTTGTCGCCGCCGAACCCGGAGGTATTCAGACCTGGGGAAACCTTGTAACATCGATGGGAATGTTAATAACAAGGCGATGGCGGAGGAAGGCAATGGTATATGTAGAACGCGATGGGCAAGGGCGTTTGCTGCGGGTGGAGCAACAGCCATTTGAAGGCGCCGAACATATGGCCGTAGAAAGCGAAGAATTGCAAAACTGGCTGAAAGTGAAAGAGGAAGTGAAAGCGCGTTTGGAAAGCCTTCACTCGTCTGACCTTGAATTGGTACGTGTGCTGGAAGATGTGATTATCGTACTGGTGGATCGCGGTGTAATCCAGTACACAGATTTACCCGCTGCCGCGCGCGAAAAACTCGACCAGCGCGCCGTCGCCCGCGCCGACCTGGAAGGATTGAACACCATCCTGAAAGAGTCCGGTGAATAAATCGCTGCAACCGCTTAAATGCAAACCCCGCCCTGTGCGGGGTTTGTTGTTTTTGGGGTTATCGTTTTAATTTAAAACAACATATGTATTGTTTAATTGATAAAACAGCATATATGCTGTAATTTTAAAAAATACAACATAAATATTGTGGTGGGCATCATGCGGAGCAAACTTAGTAGCGTACAAGATGTTGGCGATATCATCGAAGCTCAGCGGACAAAACTGAACTTGAGTCAGGCAGACATGCTGCTAAAAGCCGGTATGAGCCAGCAGCAGATCCAACGGATTGAAGCTGGGGCGAATATCACCGTGAAAACACTTTTGCACCTTGCAGATGTGCTTGGCTTGGAAATAAGTATTTCTTCGAAGGGGGAAAAAACGGCTCCTTCCTTACCTCCGGAAAAACAGCAACTGGCCGATTATCAGAAACAAATTAGGTTGCAAACCAAGAATTATGTCGGGATAAGGGAACCATCTACGGTAATGAGATTGTTTGGTCATATGCTGGATAAAGATGATGAGTAATACCAGTACAGTTCAAGCCCTCAAGCTCATGCTACATGGTGTTTTTATCGGTGTGTTAACGCATCACAGTTCAAACAGAAATGTGCTGTTTTTTAATCCTGAGTATGTAACTGCAGTGAAAGGGCGTCCGACGTTTACGCTGCTACAGCGAATGAATGAGCAGTATCTGCAAAAACCGATTATCAGTAGTCAAAAAGTTGCGCCAGTAATCTCCAACCTGTTGCCTGAAGGTGCGATGCGGGAGTGGGTGGCAAAATCGCTGAAGGTGGATATCAATAATGATTTTGCTCTGCTCGCCCATTTTGGAATGAGTTTACCAGGTGCGCTCATGCTGGAACGATTGGCTCCTGGTGAAATTCCAGATTGGGTGGAAGAAAAAAACAGCGGCAGGATTATTGCCGTGAAAACGTCAACGGCAGATGAAGTGTCCTTGGCAGGTGTTCAAATAAAATTCTCCGGCAATAAAAACAAAGATGGCCGATACAACTTACTCCCATCAAACGACAATACGTTAATTATAAAAACGCCCTCTACTGTCTATAGAAACGTCCCGGAGAATGAATATTCTTCAATGAAATTAGCGCAAGCGATTGGTGTGATAATCCCCGAGATAAATCTGGTTCACCTGGGTGCGCTTGATAACTTACCTGATATTCAATTACCTAATGAGCAGTACGCCTACACGATAAAACGTTTTGATCGAGTCGAAGGGTTGGGAGATGTATCCAGGATCCACATGGAAGACTTCGCGCAAATTGCGGAACTTTATCCCCATGAGAAATATGAAGGAGTTAATTACGAAATAATTGGGGGCGTTATTTATCGATATTCGGCGCAGCCACTTGCAGACATTCAGCAAATGGCAAGACGGCTGCTTGCAAATATCTTGCTGGGCAATGGCGATGCCCACTTAAAGAATTGGTCGATGATCTATCCAGATAAAATTGGTGCGGTACTGTCGCCAGCCTACGACATAGTGTCCACGATGGCTTATATGCACGGCGAATGCGAAGTGGCGTTTAGTATGGGCAGGGAAAAAAACTGGTATAAGTTAAACATGACTCACTTTGAACTCTGGATAAAACGCATAGATGTACGTTGGCCTGCTATTAAGGCACATCTACAGGATGCCATGGTTATGGCCAGAACAACCTGGCCTATGCTGTTGGAGTCTTTACCGATGGCCGATAATCACAAGCAAAAACTAAAAGAGCATTGGGGAAATCTTCAGGGCGATTTTAAAATTAACAGTGAGGTCGTGCGTTAATATGTTGTCGTTATTAAGAAATCGCGCCGGTAGTCAGGCCGGTAAAGTGACCATGGTTGAATTATTTTTTGATCTGGTATTTGTATTTGCCATTACCCAAATCTCCCATTCATTGCTCGCTAATTTAACGCTCGATGGTGCCATCAAACACGGTTTGTTATTGCTTGCGGTTTGGTGGGTGTGGATTTACACCTCCTGGGTTACCAACTGGTTGGACCCGGATCGCTTTCCGGTGCGTATCTGTTTATTTGCGCTCATGTTGGGCGGTTTGATCATGTCGGTTTCCATTCCCGATGCGTTCGGCGAGCGCGGATTATTTTTTGCGTTTGCTTATGTATTTATGCAAGTGGGGCGCACCGCATTTTTTCTTTACGCCATTCGCCATAGCGCACCGCATTTTGTGCGCAGTTTCCAGCGCATTTTTATCTGGTTGTGTGCATCGGCTATTTTCTGGATCGCCGGTGGCCTTGCTGAAGGCGAGCGGCGTTTTATCTTGTGGTGTATTGCGTTTTTTATCGAATTTATTTCGCCGGCCTTACTGTTCTGGGTGCCGGGTATGGGTCGTTCCAGTACTACCGATTGGGATGTAGAAGGCAACCATATGGCCGAGCGCTGTGCTTTATTTGTGATAATTGCGCTGGGTGAATCGCTGTTGGTGACGGGTGCCACCTTTGCCGATCAACACTGGGATTTCACAGTAATTGCTGCGTTTCTGGTAGCAGTGTTAGGCTCAATCGCACTCTGGTGGATTTATTTCGATAGTGGAGTGGAGCGCGCGCACCATCGCATTTTGCATTCGCAAGATCCCGGCGGTCAGGCTCGCCTTGCCTATACCTATCTGCACGCACCGATTATCGCCGGCATTATTGTCTGCGCCGTTGCCGATGAGTTGGTGCTCGTGCATCCGGGTCATGCATCTATCGCTGGATTATTTGCCGTTATCGGTGGTCCGGCGCTGTATTTAATTGGCTGCGCTCTATTTAAATGGGTAACCAATGACCGCCGCGCACCACCCTTATCGCACCTTGTTGGTTTATTCGCATTAATTGGGCTGGTTCCAATGGCATTAGTACTGCATTGGTCGGCTTTGGCAATGAGTGCTGCAACCACCACCATTTTAATTGTGGTGGCCGCTTGGGAAAATTGTTCACTCAAGGCGGAGGTAAAATGAACCAGCGAATACCAGATACACTTTGGTACAATTTGACCGTATTTGGTTAACAGTTTCGATCTAAGGCTCCGTAAACTCTGCCAAACGAAAACGAAATTTGGCAGGAGCCAATATGAATTATTTGCACAATATAATAAGTCAATTCTTATCAGCAGCAATCTTGGTCTCTTGTAACGGTTACTGCCTTGCCGATGAATCTCAGCCGAAAGATCAACAAAAATCTGACAAAAATAGCCGTGACGGTTACAGCCTTTCCATTGGGCTTGGCTATCTGAACATTGAATCGCCCATATATATTGAAGAACAAGTTGATGGTTTGAAATTGGTAATTGATGGCCGCTATCAATGGAAGGGCTTTTTTGTAGAGCTGGCCAACGATCCGGCCCGCGATAAAAATCTTCCTGCTGCAGGTTACAATTTTTACAGTACTGAGCATTGGAATCTGGATGTTATAGCGGCAGCAGCCACCGGTCGCACCGAGTCCAATTACTACGTTGATGGCCAGGCAAAGCAGATATCAGGTGAGCCTACCAGAGGTTTTGGGTTCAGGGCGCAGGGCTCCTGGGGTAATTCCATTGTGCAGATGGTTGCATTGCCCTATTTCCATGAGGATTTTCGATCAGATAGCGCGGTGGACTATGCTTCGTTGTGGGTCGGCCACCGTTGGCAAATTAGGAACTGGAGCCTGAATGGTTTGCTTGGGGCCGTATATAAATCCAGCGGTTTGTTAGATCACCATTATGGAGTGACAGAAGATGAAGCTGATAAAATATTCCGGGCCTATGAACCCTCGTCAGGGACTGATTACACGGCCCACATTGATTTGAGCTACCCCGTCAGCAAAAACATACTATTCCAGATCTATTCCAGACATACCCAGTATTCTGATGCTGCATTGGATAGCCCGCTGATAGAACTTGCGCGTAAATGGGAAGGTCGTCCTGAACGCGAGCGTGAGTTCGGCATCCTTTTGAATTATGTGTTCTAAGGGTGAACTGACATGAAAAATAAATATCAGTTTATCTCTATTGCTTCCCTTTTGTCTGTTTTGCAATCCACCATGGTGGTTGGGCAGGATCCCAATGAATCAATGGAGTTATCACTTAAACCAAAAGAATGCGTTGTATTTAAAGAAGGCGATAAGTGTTATGCGAGTGTCAAGGTTAAGTGGAGTTCGAAAGACACCGCTGCTGTGTGCCTATATCGCACACCGGGTCAAACTAAACTGGAATGCTGGACTGGTGTTAGTGAGGGGCAGTTTTCAGAAAGCCTGATTATGAGCGAGCCAGTTCAATATTACTTAAGCCCGGAAAACAGCTCTGAAGTATTGGTCAGGGAAACATTAAATTTATCCTGGGTTTATAAAAAATCGAGCAGGCCTGAACACACCTGGCGGCTTTTTTAACTAGCGTAAAAAATAAAAATGATGAATCAATCGCCAAAATCAATCCTCATTGTGGAAGATGATACCGAGCTGCAACAGTGGATTTCTGAATATCTTACCGGGAAAGGTTTTCATTGTTCTTGCACTGAGAATGGCGCAGATGCTGTTAAATTGATTGCTGATATCCAACCGGATGTGGTTTTACTGGATGGTGCATTGCCGGGCCTTGATGGTTTTAAAGTCTGTAAAATAGCAAGGTCATTTTATGGCGGCGCCATCATTATGATAACCGCCAGGGATGAGGAGATCGATGAAGTATTGGGGCTAGAGGCCGGGGCAGATGATTACCTGATAAAACCCATCAGGGCTAGGGCATTGCTGGCACGAATTCAAAAATTACTCGACAAAAAAGTAGTAAACGAATCCTCCCAAACGCTGAGGTTTAATAGTCTGGTTATTGATCCTCACTCACAATCAGTATTTTTGGCTGGTGTTGATGCCAGGCTTACGTCAAAAGAATTTGAAGTGTTGTGGGTTTTAGCGGCGCATGCCGGTGAAATTGTTACACGCGATACCCTGCTCAAAGAGTTAAGGGGCTATGAATTTGACGGCATAGATAGATCAATCGATTTGCGCATTTCGCGGGTAAGAAAAAAACTGAATGACCCTGGTGATGAACCCTATCGCATAAAAACAATTTGGGGAAAAGGTTATCTCTTTGTGAAAGACGCCTGGTAAACGCTTCTATGCTGACTCTACGTACACTTACGCTTTCCCTGTTGATCACTGTTGTAGTTGCTTCCGTTGGCGCAGGTCTGTTATTGGATAAACTCTATGCCGGGCTATACCCAAGTGAGCAGGCTGGTAAGGGATTAACAGAATCGCAATTGCAAGTTGTAGGCTCACAGCTTTCTGGTGTTTTGCGCAGGTTTGAAAATAAGGAAAGTTTTCTGCAAGCCTGGCAAGCTGACAACACCTTTCTTACGCTGGAGTTAATCAGTCGGGACGACATTGGAATGCCTGAAGAGCTGTTTCGGGTGTTGGAGGAAAGGGGTGATATCACTTTATCTTCTGCAACAAGCAGTAATTATTATTTTCCTGCTGGCAACAATAACTATTATGTTCTGCGCGCTCCATTGATTAGTCATAATAAACCCTCCGGCTGGCTGCCTATCCTATTTACTGTCGTCTTTTATGCGTTGCTGATACTGATTGTATTTGTGTGGCTATTTCCACTGGTTCGCCGCTTACAAACCTTACGGTTATCTGCAAAAAAGCTGGGAGAGGGTGACTTGAGTGCACGAATTACCCCAAGTGTCGTTTCTTATATAAAAGATATCGAACTTGAATTTAATCGCATGGCGCTGCGGATTGAGGAGCTGGTATCGGATATTAGCTTGTTAAGTTCCGCTATTTCTCATGAAATGCGCGCGCCGTTGGCCAAGTTGCAATTTGGCCTGGATGCATTGCGGGAAGAGGATGATGCGGAAAAGCGTCTTATTTATCAGGACCGCCTTGATAAAGTAATTGTTGAAATGACTGATCTCATTGAAACCTTATTGAGATATGCGCGATTGGATAAAAATATCGCACAACTACCTAAAAATGAGGTTGACCTGCATTCGCTCTGCACTCACCTTGCTGCATCCCCGATTCAGGGTAACCCTGGTGAGCATGACTCGGAACCCGCGCAACCTATAATCAGCATTGGTATTGATGATAATTTTTACAGCGTAAATGGCGATGCATTTTATCTGAGCTTGCTGTTGGAAAATTTGCTGTCCAACGCGATTAAATACGGTCAAGGAAAGATATTAATCAGCTTGCAACGGAAGGAGGGAAAAATACAATTCTCGGTTGAGGATAATGGTCCTGGCATAGCTGAGCAATTCAAGCAAGATATCTTTAAGCCGTTTATCCGCGGCGAGGAAAATAAAATTGCAGGTGTGCGGAGGTTGCCACCAAAAGGCCATGGTCTTGGCATGGCTCTTGTTAAACGCATTGCGGATTTGCACAATGCGCAGATCGAAATTGCAACCTCAGAAACATTGGGGGGAGCAAAATTTTCAGTTATTTTTCGTGAGCCACTAAATAAATAGCCTGCATTTAATAGCTGTATTTGTAGCTACAAATTGATAAAACCTGGTACAGCTTTAAATTGCCTAACAATTTATGTTATCCCTTCCGAACAATTAAAGGGATATCAAAAATGTTTATTGCTGCAAAGAAAATTATTACCATACAATCTGCAACAGCGATAGGCTGGCTTTGTTTGCTATTGTTAACGGGTTGCTCCGGTGATAACGATAAATCAAGATCAAGCTCATCTGGGCCAAGTTCCTCTGCTGCCAACTCATCAGTGCCTAGTTCTGCTTCATCTAGTGTGTCCTCATCAGTATCAAGCTCTTCATCATCAAGTTCTCCGTATGTAGGGCATTGGTATGCGCCTGCATACGGTTATATTGCGTCGGTGGTTGAGGTGGGAGCGGTTTATACGGTTAAAACCTACAGTACCACCAAAAATTACTGCATCCTACAGAAAGTAGTTTCTGGCTTATCCCTTGATAAGCTCAAACAAAGTTACACCTATTCAAATACTGTGAAAGAGGTGCTGGTTGAAAATAAAGGATACTATCCGCCTGGCGTTGAATATGAAAAAGTACAATCGCTTCCAGTGGTATGCGAAAAAAATCTACAAATATTAAAATCAAATACTGGTTATACCTTTGATGCTAAAAAAGACTTTGAAATTTTCTGGCAAACATTTAATGAGTTGTACATTAATTTTGAACTAAGAAATGTGCGTTGGGATGATGTTTATCAAGAGGCTGCAGAATCCGTCGGAAATATTAATGACGAAGAAGAATTATTTGAATTTCTCAGCACCCTTGTCTCCCCTTTAGGTGACGGGCACGCAGTGATAATCAGAGCACCACTGAGTCCGGATTTGGATAAAAGTATAACGGTGGCCCTGGAAAATGAAGATATACCGACTTTTAGTGCGTCTACACAATTGACCCTGTATGAAAAACTATTAAATGAATATAGGCAAATGTTTGGGTTTGATGGTGAATTGGCCAGCGCACAAGCTGTAGCGGCCGAAAATTATATTGTTGAAAATTTTGGTAAAATTATAGGTATTATTTTTGATTATGCGGACCAAAATGCTGATATTAAAGTGAAGGCAGCGGGTGAAATTGCGTGGTTTAAAACAAGCAATAATATAGGGTATTTATTTGTCGGTTCAATGGCGGATTACACTTCGGGAAAGTCAACGCTTGTTTCTGACATTGCAGCTGATGTTGCTATAGCAGAAGCCGCTATCAATGAAGCCTTGGTGGATCTGGAGGACACCGATGGCCTTATCGTTGATGTTCGCTTTAATGGTGGTGGCCAAGATCAGGTTGCACTCAATTTTGTCCGTCATTTTATGGGCCAGTCACAAGTGGTCTACTCTAAATCTGCAGGGCGCGGCGCTTGGGCAACACCGGTGAAAAATGTAGTGCTGGACCCGCACAAGGAAAATATTTATTTAAAACCCACAGTAGTGCTAACGAGTGGTGATACCGCGAGTGCGGCAGAGTTGTTTACTATCGCTATGGCGTCCTTACCTCAGGTTACGATTATCGGAGAGCCAACAGCCGGTGAGTTTTCCGATATCCTCGTTAAGCGTCTTACCAGTGATATCCTGTTTGGTGTAAGCAACGAAACCTATCTGGATGTTCACGGAAATAATTATGAGGGCATGGGTATTCCTCCCAACATTGCTGTGCCATTTGCACCACTGCAAGAGCGCCAAAATAGTTATGATGCCGGAATAGACTCTGCCATCAATTGGATTAAGGGAACCCGCTAATTTAAGGTGTAGATACGCCCTCACAGCCAGTGCCTTTATAAAATTATTCTGTCAATCAGGTGCTGTGAGGCAGCTTAAATTAATTTGCGAATCCAGTGGCAGTGTGGAATTAAAATAACGTATGGCTACATTCTGCATGCCGGGTTGCTCTATATTTTTAACAAGCAATTTGGGGGGGCATGAGAATGGCAGTTTGCTGTTGCTAGTGTAAATTGCAACAAATAACACGTAGGTACGATTAACTCAGCGTAATCGTACGCATGAAAAATCAATCGCCAAAATTTCAGGAGGCAAGGAAATGCCCAATTATTGCCGCTTACAAATACCTGGTTCCACCTGGTTTTTTACCGTCAACTTACTGCAGCGCCATAACAACAATTTGCTGATAGAGGAAATTAAAATCCTAAAGGCTTGCATTAAGAGGGTTAACCGCGCCCGTCCGTTTGAGATTGTCGCTTGGACGGTTTTACCTGATCACATGCATTGCCTCTGGCGACTTCCAGATGGTGATACTGACTACGCTACGCGTTGGCGATTGATCAAAACCTATTTTTCCAAAGCCATTCCCCAACAAGAATATCGATCATCAATACGAATTAAAAATGGCGAACGCGGTATTTGGCAAAGGCATTACTGGGAGCACTGGAGACGCGAAGAATTTGATGTCAAGCAACATTTCGATTACATACATCGCAATCCTGTAAAGCACAAACTGGTCAATCGTGTTGTTGACTGGCCTTACTCAACATTTTATAAATATGTAAAAGCAGGAATTTATCCCGCAAACTGGTGTGGGGATAACAGCATGAAGATAGAAGCTGGTGAATAACATGCGTACGATTACGCTGCGCTAATCGTACCTACATATGTTTTATGGCGATTAAAACGTGCTCGTCACCACCCCAGCCTTCACTTCCTTTCTCCAATGCCTCACCGGGCATGGAGGCAGAAATGCAATCGGGGTTGGCGATGATTTTTATTTTTTCGCCGCGTTTTATTGTTGTGGTATCCCGGAAGACTAATTGTTAGCGACGGTGGGGATTAGCGCTTATCAATCGTTTGCGTGGTGTGTTGAGTGATTGCTGAGCGTGGTAGCCAAATGGAAACATTTAACCCGCGTTCCGGTCGGTTGGAAAAATGAATCCGGCCATTATGCGCTTCAATAATTTCGCGACAGAGCGCCAAACCCAGGCCGGTGCCATCGCGTTTGGTTGAATAGAAGGGCAGCATTGCTTGTTTCAATTGCTCTTCGCTCATACCGCTGCCGTCGTCACCCAGGGTGATTACATCCCAGTCACCTTGTTCTTTTATGGCCAGAAAAATTCCCTTTTCACTCGCACCAGCTTCGCGCGCATTTTTTATCAAATTAATGAGCACTTGTGAGATTTGTGCCGGGTCGGCAAATGCTGACCGATAGTGACAGCTATTGTCCCACTCAAAATACATTAAGCCTTGCAAGTTGCGTAAAAAAGCGATCCAGTTGATCGGCTCGCGCACCGGGGTTGGCAACCGGGAAAACTGGGCGTAGTCGCTTAAGAAATCGCGTAAATGCTCTGCGCGCTCTTGCACTGTAGCAAGTATTTTCGTTAACAGTTCTTGTTGGTGCGCGGGTAGGGCAGTGTCGTCAACAAGCTTCAAACCGGAATGGGCGAGTGAGCAAACCGGGGCGAGTGAATTATTCAGTTCATGGCTAAATACCCGAATAACTTTTTTCCAGGTATCTACTTCAGTGCGTGCCAGCGCGCGCGTTAAGGGTTGAAAGTGATAGAGACAATGCTCATAGCCGTGCAATTGAAATTTTTCACAGAATAAATACCAACTTTCGGTTTCACCGGTGGACTCAAGCATGCTTGCTGATTGAGTGTGTCCCTCGGGTAGGGTGAGTGATTTATCCAACGTAAACATGAGGTTTTGCTGGTGAGTAATGGCTTCCTGCAGCGATACCGGCATGTTGGCAACCAGATCATACAAGGAAAGTCCGCGCACAGGTTTGCCATGATTTAACAGCTGTCGCGCTGTGGGGTTGCATAGCACAATCTTTTGGCGGGTATCGGTTAATACCAGGGCGGAAGAAACCGTTTCAAACACACGATTCAGCATCAGATCGCGCTGCAACAAATGCGTTTGTTTGGCGCGCAGACCGGCAATGACCTGGTTAAATAATTGCCCCAGCTGATTGAACTGTGAATTTTTCTGTGTCGGTAATTGCAGAGAAAGTTCGCCGTCTTTTACATGCAATAAGGCGGATTCCAATGTGTGCAAAAACCTATCCAGTGGTTTGCCAAACAGGCGATAGGTCAACCATGTAACAATCACCATCGCCAAAAAGCCACCGGCTATTGCAGTGCCGGGTTGGTTGATGGTGCGGTAAACCAACAGACCACAGCCTAGTGCCAGGCAGTTGCCTAGAATGAGTGCCAGCAAACGTAATGAATGGTTCATGCGGTGTCTACCGAATTGGTGCCGGTCTTATCATTGGAAAAATAATCCTCCGAATTGAGAGCATATTTTTCCATACGACGGTAGAGCGCTTGTCGACTCAAACCGAGTAATCGCGCTGCTTCGGCGAGGCTACCAGCCTGGGTTAAACACTGGCGTAATTGCGCTTCACTGGGTTCATAGAGTGGGCGATTTTTTATTTTCTGGATCGGCAACTGCAAATCGCTCGTTTCAATATTGTGAGCGCTGGCGAGCAGGCAGGCGCGCTGAATCGTGTTTTGTAATTCGCGCACATTGCCTGGCCAATCGTGTGCTTCCAATGCGCGCAAGGCTTCCGGTGTAATCGGTCGCCCTTTTAAAAAATGGCGTGCGAGTGGAAGAATGTCTTCTTTGCGTTCCGCTAAAGCCGGCGTGTGCAATTCAATAACGTTCAAGCGGTAATATAAATCTTCGCGAAATTCGCCGCGCGCGATGGCGGCCGGTAAATCGCTGTTGGTCGCGGTGATAATCCGCACGCGGGCGTGGCGTACCTGAGTTGATCCCAATCGCTGGAATTCTCCGGTTTGCAGCAGGCGCAATAATTTCATTTGCCCGCTTAGAGACAGGTTGCCAATTTCATCCAGAAATAATGTACCGCCATGAGCCTGTTCAAAATGACCGACGCGGGTCTGTTTGATGCCGGTGTAGGCGCCGGCTTCAGCGCCAAACATTTCTGCTTCCATTAAATCCAGCGGCATGGCACCGGCATTTAAGCGAATGAATGGTCCGTTTTTAATGGATGAATTGCGTTGGATAATTTCGGCAATTTTTTCTTTGCCGGAGCCATTGGGGCCAGTGATGAGAATGGGTACATCAGCTTTGGCAACCTGTACGGCAGTGGTGAGTAAGCGGTAGATGCTGTCTGATTGGTAAATAACGCCGGCCAGGTCAAATTTATTTTCCAGAGCGCTGCGCAGTTGTTGCCGTTCACTGGCCTGTTCGCGCTGCTGGTGTGCCACCTCGGTTAATTCCAACAAATTGTTAACACTCAGTAATAATTTTTGGTCGTCCCATGGCTTTGCCAAGTAATCTGCGGCGCCTGCTTTTACCAGCTCCACGGCGCTAGTCAGGTCCGCCCAGCCGGTTAACAAAATAATGGGCAAGTCGGGGTTGATGGCGCGCGCTGCATAAAAAAAGCGTTTGCCTTCTTCACCGCTGGTGGTCTCGCGCTGGAAATTCATATCCGCAATAACCAGCGACGCCGCGCCTTGCTTAATAAGCTCTAGCGCATGCGACGGGTATTCGCTGGTTATGCAGGGAAAGCCATTTAACGAAAATAATATCTGCAGCGATGTGAGCACTGCCGGGTTGTCATCAAGTATTAAAATGCTAGTCATAAGTGCTTTGAATAAATTATTTTAATCACATTATAAAGTACGTGTTGCCAGACTGGGCGAAATTTTTCCCGCCTGCCAGGCGGGTACGGCAGCGCTCACCAGACTAATAATGAAAATAACCAGCGCGGTCGCGAATAGGAACCAAGGCGATATGGCTGCTATGTCGGACGTTTGGTAGATCAACTGGCTGAGGGAAAATGCCAGCGCTACGCCTAATTCCAACCCAAACAATAAAATGACTGCATTTTCCAATAATATTTGGGCAATGAGCTTGCCGCGGGTTGCCCCCAGTGCGCGCAAAATGCCGAGCTGTTTGCGTCGCTGATGCACAGAAAAATAAGCCTGCCCCGCAATAGCAATAATCGACGCAATGCTTAATACCAGTGTGATCATTACCAGCAAATTGATGGTGCTGTGATTTTTGTATTTTTCAACGATGTGATCCAACTTGTCAGCATAAAAAATCAGTCCTTGCGGATACTGTGCAGCGATATATTGCTCAACAGTTTGAATAACCAGTGCGCGTATTTCCGGCGTTCTGGTGCGAACCAGATAGCGAAATTCCTTATTCATTTCGTTGTATTCGGGAAAAAATACGGTGGATTCCGAGCGGTACATTTGCGGATAAAAACCGCGCCAATCAGAGGTTACCCCAATGATTTCATATGGCTTGCCTTTTTCATAAACCACCTTGCCAATAGCATTATTATTTTCACCAACGAGCGCTTTGGCCATAGTCTGGGTAACAATGATGACGTGCGGCTCCGTTTTATACGTAAATGCCATATCGGTGTTTTTAAATTGCCGCCCGGCTACTAAGGTAAGGCCCATTGTTGTCAGTGCATTGGGTGAAACATTGCTACGCACAAAGCTTATTTGTTGCAGGTCGTTCTCTGGTGTGGTGGTAAAACTGCCGGTTTTCAGATTAAAGCGTTCGTCAAAGGGAATGGCGTCCAGGCTAGCCACATCAACGACTCCCGGAATTACTTTGATTTTTTCCAGGTCGCGTAAGCCATCTGCCAGCATGATTCCCTTCAGTTCTGGTGGAATGCGCAAGGTGAAACAGACAAGATATGGATCATCGATACCAGTAGGCGCTTGATAAAATTTATTTATTTCATTGAGCACGTGCGCCATATTGCTCACTAACATAGTGATTAACGCAATCTGCAACGTCAGTAACACCAGCATCAGCTTTTTACGCAACAGCGGTTTTATAATCGGCGGTAGAGCAAGCATAGGATTTCCGTATTTTTAATCGAGATAATTGGGTTCTCATAAACCTGAAATTGAATTTGTAGCGGCGTCATTGAATTTTCAAATAGTTCGCGGCAGCAACCCGGCAGGCTTGCCAGGCGGGATAGAGTCCCGCACAAAGACTGGCGAGCAGCGCTGTTGCGATACAACTCGCCAGGATGGTCAGGTCTGGTTCCATGAGTGCAACATTGTCTGGCCCCAATAGCCCATTGGCCGGTGGCGGTGCTGATTTCCACGCGAGCTTCACGTACCACAAACCAGCGATAGTCATGACTACGCCCAGTGCTCCTGCTGCCGCACCCAGGGTGGTACTTTCCAGCAAGTGCTGCATAAATATTGCCTGGCGGTTTGCCCCTAGCGCGCGGCGCACACCTGACTCCGGTAATGCACGCATAAATTTGGCTAACAGCAATGCCACAAAATTTAATGTGCACACCAGCAAGGTAAAAGCCCCTAGGTAAATAGTGGTGTTGTCTTCATCGTAGGCAGCCTGGTTCAGGTGCATATAGTCGCCAATGCTGGTTAATGCGAAGCGCAAAGGTCGTGGATAGTTGCCCGACTTTTTTTGTTCTTGAATATAGCTGCGTACAAATTCTTCAAATTGTGTTTTTTGCGGATCGTCCGCAAATTCAAACCACAAACTTATCCAGGTGCAGCTATTAATCAAGCGTGGCTGATACCAATGGGACCCGTAATCGCGCGTGTCTTCCGGGCATTCGTAGCGTATCCATGCCCCTAGTTCTGTGGCCTTTAATATTGAAATGGGAAAGTAAAATTGCGCGTCTGGCTGGGGCCAGCGATAGAGTGCAATTTCATAAGTGGGATTAGTGCGGAGTTTCTTTTTTACTACTCCCACAATTTGATAGTGGGCGCTCTCGTAAACGACTGACTTACCAACACTGTTTTTACCACCAAATAATTGTTGATTCACATCGTCACTGATCACGATGACATTTTGAAAGTGATCATCGGCGGTCGCGTTCCAGGGCGCCCCGTAGATAAATTCATGCTCAAACATACTGAAGAAGTCGTGCGTGGTTATATGGCCGCGCACAAACAGCGCTTTTTGTTGCAAGTCCGGATTGTGAATAGATCCGCCCCAATTGGTAATCGCGGTTTTGCGCAGGGGTATATTGCTGGCTAGCAACCCCATGGAATCACGATAGCTATGCAACGGTGGTAACTTGTTAGGCGTATTTTCGTATTGGTGTTTTGCATCCCAGGAATCCGTTTGTAGTAAAAATAAATTCTCATCTTTGTGGGCGAGCGGATTCTTTTTTAAATGGTAATAGTGGGTGTAGCTAATAGTGGTTATCGCAACACCCGTCGCCAGTACGAATACCATGACGCTACTGAGTATCGGCGCCTTGCGAATTGAACGCAGGGCTAATTGCAGTGGATACCAAAACATAATTGTTCCTTTAATGAGCTAGTCCTTAACTGTGTTTAAACACTTCGGTGACCTGGCCATCCACAATTTGAATATGGCGCTGGGTACGGCGCGCCAGATCCTGATCGTGAGTCACCATGATGATGGTAGTGCCCTGGTCATTTATATCTTCCAGCAGTTCCATCACTTGTCTTGCCATTAAGGTATCCAGGTTGCCAGTGGGCTCGTCCGCGAGAATAAATGCGGGCGATCCTGCAATTGCGCGTGCGACGGCAATGCGTTGTTGTTGCCCGCCCGATAATTGCGCCGGGAAATGTTTTGCGCGCGACTCCAAACCCACTCGCGCCAGCGCTTGCCGTACACGCTCTTTGCGTTCGCTGCGGGGCATATTGCGATAGCGCAGCGGCACTTCGATATTGTCATAGGCATTTAAATCGGGAATTAAATTGAAGCCCTGAAATACGAAGCCGATTTTGGTATTGCGCAAGTGGGATAGCTGGTTATCGTTTAAATCGCGCGTGTTAATTCCATCCAGAAAATAATCGCCGGCGGTGTAGGTTTCCAACAAACCGGCAATATTCAGGAAAGTAGTTTTACCGGAGCCGGAGGGGCCGGTAATTGCGACAAATTCGCCTTCATTAACCTGCAAACTAAAATCGCGCAGCGCATGGGTTTCAATGAGTTCGGTGCTATATACCTTGCTGATATTGTGCATGGCAAACAGCGCTTTTGCTGCTTGCGTATTGTGCGTGATCTGCGCTTGATTCATAGTCCTGCTCGTGATGTTGGTGTGATTGCTATTGGATGTTTATGCAGTTGTATGCGCGCGTTTATTGCCGTAAATACAGTGATTGCGCATCGCGAAAGCCCGAGGTATCGGAAACGATGATTTCTTCCCCCAGTGCCAGGCCGTTAGTAATTTCAATATCGTTTAACCCCCATACACCGTAGCTCACGGGTGTTTTAAGTGCTTTGTTACCGATCACTTTAAATACGCTTTTGCCATTATCCAATTCGGCGTACAGGCCGCGTGGAAGTTTTAATACCTGAGTGCGAACTTCCAGCAGAATAATCGCAGTAATGCGCTGGTTTTGGCGCAACTGCTGCGGTTCTGTGCCGGTAAAATGCAGGCGTACTTTCACCTGGCCGGCATTAACCTCGGGTGCGATTGCAGTAATAGCACCCGCATACAATGTGTTATCGAGTTTTATTTCGGCCGTCATTTCTGGCACCAACTCGGCAACATAGTTTTCCGGTACTTCTATTTCCACTTCGTAATGAGCGAGGTCAATGACGGTAATTAATGCCTGATGCATGACGACAGCACTTTTTTGATTTAACGACAGATTGCCCACTATGGCATCTACCGGAGATTTTACCTCCAGTGCGTTTACCTCGCGCGCGAGTTCACTGACAACAGCTTGCTGCTCTTCAATTTGTTTGGCGGCATTTTGTATTTCAGTATTGCTGACTTGTGTAATCAGGGTTAGTTGTTCCGGGGCCTGCTGTGCTTTTAATTCGGCAATATGTAAATTTTCCTCGGCGCGATCAAACTCCTGTTGTGACACAAAACCTTTAGCTAATCCAAGTTGGTAACGGCCAAAGTCGCGCTGCGCATTGCGCAAGTTTAATTCGGCAAATTGTAATGCCTGTTTCGCTTCCAGCTGGCTTTTTTGTGCGGCGATTTCCCGCCCGTTTAATTCATTGTGCAAACGCGCTAATACGGCGTTCGCTTGTTGATAGCGGCTGGCGAGGGCAGGGCTTTCTACCCTTAACAGTAATTGTCCTTGTTTAACTTTGTCGCCCGCGTTGACTTGATAAGTCACTATGCCATCGGCGCTGCTATAAAGGGTGGGGCTATTGGCTACCACGACTTTACCCTGGGCCGAAATTTCACGGCGTATATCGCCGCGTGTTACGGGGGCGATAACAAGTTCCGAGCGCGCTACACGCCGATCAGTTTGCAGTTGGTCTCGCCACATAAAGACGCTCGCTGCCAATAAAACAATCAATAAGAACAGTCCTGCTATCAACAGTCCCGCTATCAACAATCTGCGCCGGGTAAGCAGAGCTGAGCGAGCTGCGCGTTTCACATCCTGGGCCTCAGTGCCTTGGATTCCCGTCACGCGGATTGTATGGGCATCAGCTTTAAGACCCTGAGACGACGGTTCGCGATGGGCCTGTTGGTCCTGGTCTGCCTGTGGCTTGCAGTGTGTTTGTTGTTGTGCGTTGTGCATCGTTTACCAATTAATAAAATGTATGGCGATGCAGTGGTGATTGCAGAATGAATGCCAAATTGGCAAGTGATTAATCTTAAAGCGGTTTTTGTAAATGCGTGGAAAAAAGATGTGTCCGGAACCAGTGTCCGCTACGCGCAGCGGACACTGGTGCTGTACTTATTGCGGGGCTTCTTCGCCTGGAATCATGACCATCCAGCCTACGCCAAACTTGTCGGTTACCTGGCCATAAAGTGGTGACCAGAAAGTTTTCATTAATGGCATATCCACCTTGCCACCTTCACTGGCGAGTGCGTTAAAAATACGGCGCGTTTCTTCTTCCGTGGGAACTGATAAAGCGATACGGAATCCACTGAATTTTTCGACATCATTGCAACCGTCGGACGCCATCACTCGCACATTGCCCAGACTAAATTCGGCGTGCATCACTTTATTTTCAAAGCCGGGCTGCAACACCCCTTCCGGCATGGGCTCCGGGCTTTCGTTAAAGCGAATTATAAATTTTACGTCTGCACTTAAGTGTTCTTTATAAAATGCCAGTGCTTCATCGCAGCGACCGGAAAAAAATAAATAATTTTGTACTTCCACTTTTTGCATCGCGATGGTTTGACGCAGTGCGTCTTCGTGTGCAGCGGCTGTTCCGTCCAGGTCTGCTTCTGCAAAATCCTCCATGGTATAAAAGGTGCGAATTTCAATATCGGAATCTTCATCGTCCATGGGGTTAGGGCATTTTTTCGCCCATTCAATGGCTTCTTCCATGGAGTTCACATTCCAGATCCAATAGCCGGCAATTAATTCGTTGGTCTCAGTAAAGGGGCCAGTGGTGACTACGCGTTTGTCGCCGCTGAAACGAATACGGTAACCCTGGCTGCTCGGTTTCAATCCATCGCCAGATTCCATAATGCCAGCTTTGACTAATTCTTCATTAAACTGACCCATAGCGGTCAGCAACTCCGCACTGGGCATTTTGCCTGCTTCGGAACCGGGGGATGCTTTTACCATTACCATGACTTTCATTGGGTTGTCTCCTTCGATTGAATTGAAACTAACAGGTTTAGGGGATGTTCTACACCCTAGTCGAACTCGGCTGACGGATTTAGACAGTGTGATAAAAAATAGTTAAATTTTTTCTGTTATTCGCACATTTCCCGCCGTTTCATTCACCACCAATTGTTTGAAAGAGGCCAAATGTGCGACTGCAAGGCTAATATGCAAGTTCACCTCTGCTCCATAGTCTACCGACAGAATCTGGCCTGGAAATTGGTTTACCAAGTGACGAATTCTGGTCTCCCTGGAAAAATCCACGGCGATCTCAAGTTCTATGCAGGGAATCACCGCGCGTAACTCAGCGTTATTCACCGCGTGGGATACGGCTCCCGAATAGGCGCGCACCAATCCGCCGGCCCCCAGCTTTACCCCGCCAAAATAGCGTACTACTACGGCGAGTGAATTACCCACGTCGCGCTCGGTTAATACATGCAGCATGGGTTTACCGGCGGTGCCGGATGGTTCTCCATCATCGCTAAAGGCCTGGGTCTGCGGCTGGCGGGTGTTGCCAATCACGTAGGCCCAACAGACATGGTTCGCATCGGGGTATTGCTGGCGATAGGTCTCCACCAACGCGATAGCCTCGTCCCGTGATGTAACAGGATGAAGGAAGGTAAGAAAATCGCTGTTTTTTTCTTCGGTACTGGATTCAACCGGAGCGGCGAGAACGGTGTAAGACATAACTGGCTCATCAAACCTGATAAGCGGTGATTATATCCGTGAATCCATGTAAATCGGTTGCAGGAGTCTAGAGTAGCGGCTATAAAATTCGATAGTACGGCGCTAAGTTCGTAGCGTTAAAAGGCGGTAGTTGAAGTTAACCTTGAGTCCGTAGGTATGGAAAAAGCTGAATCCTGGTCATTAGTCCGTATGGCGTATGCCACCTTGGCTGGCGTCACTTTGGCGTTAGGTATTTTGGGGTTATTCCTCCCCCTTTTACCGACAACCGTTTTTGTACTCATTGCCGCGTGGGCTGCTCCTAAAGGGTCACCCAGGTTAAACCGTTGGATTCGTCACCACCCACAAATTGGCCCGTTACTAGAGGCTTGGCATACCAAAGGCGCCGTACCACGCACCGCAAAATGGCTTGCCTGCATCACCATGAGTTTGAGTTGGATTGGTTTGTTTTTTATGGGCATGAACGGGATAGTGTTAACGGTAATGGCAGTGTTATTTATTGCGGTTGCGGCGTTTTTAATTACGCGGCCTGAGCCGGAGAACTAATGTATTGCTCAAACTGCGAGCCCAAGCAGATACATTCGCGTTTTCAATCGTTATCCAAGCTGCTGTTCCCTTCTTGTTCTTCTAATTTTCTTCACCCAAATGCTCTCCATAAACACCATGAATATTGAAACCATCCAGGCCCCTCGGCGCGCCAATAAATCAATGCAAATAAAAAACCCGATCATTGCTGATCGGGTTTTTTATCTGGGTGTTTGGTGGAGCCGGGGGGATTTGAACCCCCGTCCGCCAGCACTCCATCCTCGGCTCTACATGTTTAGGTCCGTTTACTGATTTAACCCTTCACAGCCCAGCGGGCAGGACGTGAAGCGCGATCCTGTAGAGATTTAGCCACTCGGCACCAGGCAGGCTTTGCGGCGATCCAGTTCTGTATGACGGGCTCTAGCGCGGTACTGGCACCTTGTCAGAGACCGTTAGCAGCAATTAAGCTGCTAAAGCGTAAGAATCGTCGTTTGCGACTATTCAAGTACAGCTTTGGATTAACGTGATTGGCTGTCATCACGACATGCACCTCGGGCTTTGTTACCGGCGTCGAATCCAAATCGGCCCCAGTCGCTGGACGGTTACTATCTGAGGTAATAGTGGGTGTCCAAGCCAGCGAGAACTCGCATTGTAAATGCCTGGGAGGATTGCGTCATCAGTTAATTTTACGATGGCGATTAGCGGGTAAAAAAATTGAAAATTTTGATCGGCAATCACTCAATTTTACCCAAATTGTGGAAAAATGCGCGGGCGATGGAGTCTTGGGGTATTAGGGAATCTGTCGGGATCAATTTGGACGTTAACTATCCCGGAGTATAAAAATGAGGAAGATTGGCCGTAATGTAGCAATTATCGGTTCTTTTTTTGCAATCCTGGCCACTCAGGCAGTTGCCCAGAGTAAGAAAGAATCCTTGGTGTTAAGCCAAAAGAAAGTGGAGTTTTCCAGCGAAGAGGGAGCTCCAGCACCTGCCGCGGAACTGATAACCGCACAGGTGAGTAATACAAAATCAACCGTGTTTTATTTGGTTGAGTCACAAACAGCGCTAGTTAAGTCTGCTTCTGTTGCCCTGGTAAACGGCGGTGCACAGATCAAGATAGCTCCTGAAGTTGCCGCTAAAGTCCCAGAGGGCAATAATTCCGGGATTGTGCTCATAAAAGCGTGTAAAGATCAAAAGTGTAAAGTCCAGTTTGCCGGTAGCCCTGCGGCTGTTACCGTAAAATACAAAGTCAAAAAGAAAAACAAGTCCAGCAGTTCCCTCTCAAGTAGTTCTTCATCCAGCAGTGTTTCCGCGACGGCGTGCACCAACAGCTTGGGTGATGTATTTTTTGATGAGGTGTGCTCACCTTGGCGCCCGGTATCGGCCTATGAGCAAAACTATGCGGACTACACCAATGCCTACGAAACCTCTGATGGTAATGCCAGTAGCGGAGCACGTTTTAACATAGTGCAGTCAACAGACTCCGGCCGTAACAAAGTACTGGACATCCATTATCTTGATGCGCCTGAATTTTTCAGTGCTGTGCATATTCGCGCCCCTGAGGCAGTGCCCGAAGGTATCGACATGAGTGAATTTGCCAATGGTAAAATTCAATTCGATTTGAAAGTGATTAGCCAGGGTAGTTTCAACGCGCCTTTGGAATTCTCGCTTGATTGTTCCTGGCCCTGTGCAAGTACGCCCAAACTGATTCGCGTTGACCAGTTGAATCAATGGAAAACTTATGAGTTTTCAGTTGCGGAAATGATTGATCGCGGTTTGGATATCACACGTGTTTCTCAAGGTTTTATGTTGCTTCCCACCTGGGCTATGCAAGCCGGCGCACACTATCAAGTCGATAATGTACGTTGGATAAAAGGCAATGCACCTAAACACCCTGAATCAATCTGCTATTCCAATTTTCTGGATACTCCATGGGCCGGCGGTGTGAGTGGAACGGGCGTCTCGATTATCGGGATTGACCGTGAAGTACCTTGGGATCAGTTAATGAATTTGACTCAGGGTGTTTTGCCTTGGGTTAAAGCTAATCCTAATTGGAGTTTGATGAACTTCCGTTGGCTTTATGCAATATCAACGGAAATGAATTACCAAACTGGCGACTTGACTGACCCAGACCGGTTATCCAGCTGTTCCGGGGCGGGCACATTATCCTTGGAGGTATATACACCGGCAGCTCTGGTTGCGGATGGTAAGTTGACCTTCTCCTTAAGTTTTGTGCGTAACGATTGGTCGGTAATGGATATTCCAAATTCCACCTTTAGTATGGCGGGTATGAAGGCAGATGATTGGAACAAAATTTCAGTACCTTTGTCAGCCTTAACCATGAGTACAAATCTGAAGTTCGTGGCAATGAACATAGATGCAACCTCGGTGTCGCCGAGCCTGCAGGCGGGCTTTAACGTAGATAACATTCTGATCAAGCAGCCAGCTAAACCCGGTGCAGTTTCCAGTCGTTCATCATCTTCGCGTTCAGTCAACAGCAGTTCAGCGGCCAACTCCTCCTCAGTAAACCTCTCTTCAACTGGTGTAAGTTTTTCCAGTAGTTCGTTGGGTTCAAACTCTCCTGTTTCCAGTAGTGTTGCATCCAGTGAAAGTCGTGTTATGGCCTGTAACGGAACCATGGGGGATGTGTTTTTTGATGGAGTTTGTTCGCCCTGGCGTTCAGTGTCCGCCTATGAGCAAAATTATGCGGATTCGACTAATGCTTACGAAACTACCGACGGCAATACCAGCGGTGGTGCACGTTTTAACGTAATTGAGTCATCCGAGCCGGGGCGCGGTTCTGTACTGGACATTCATTACCTGAACTCTCCTGCGTTTTTCAGTGCGGTTCGTATTCGCGTACCTGAATCAGAAAGCAATGCGGTGGACATGAGTGATTATGCTGATGGCAAAGTTGTTTTTGATTTGAAGGTTATTCAAAACAGCGATGCTAACGCGCCACTTGAATTTACACTGGATTGTTCCTGGCCCTGTGCGAGCACCCCGAAATTTATTCGCGTAGCTGCGTTGAACGAATGGAAAACCTACGAGTTTTCGGTTGCGGAATTAATTGCGCGTGGTCTGGATATCAAACGTGTTTCCATGGGCTTTATGTTGCTGCCAACTTGGGGGCAGCAGTCGTCAGCTCACTATCAGGTAGACAATATTCGTTGGGTCAAAGGTGATGCGTCGACACGTCGCGATTACATCTGTTATTCCAATTTCTTTGATACACCGTGGAATGGCGGTGTTAGTGGGGTAGGTGTCTTAACCACAGGCATGACATCGTCAATTCCATCAGAGGCGTTGGCGACCTTAACGCAAGGCGTTATTCCCTGGGTTACTACTACACCAGACTGGAGTTTAATGAATAATCAATGGGCCTACTTGTTCAGTGGTGCGATGAATTATCAAACCATGGAGGTTTTAGATCCGTTTGCGTTACCCGATTGTTCCGGGGCCGGGACTTTGTCGGTTGAGATCTACACTCCCGCAGAATTGGTTGCGGATGGACAAGTAACTTTCTCGCTAGCGCTGATGGATAGCTCGTGGGATAGAGTGGATTTGCCTGGCACTTTCTCAGCGGCGGATATGAAGCCTAACGAGTGGAATAAGGTATCAGTCCCGCTCTCTGCTTTTACCTATCGCTCAAATTGGAAGTATGTAAGTGTGATGATTAACGGAACCAATGTCTCACCGACATTGCGAGCTGGCTTTAACATCGACAACATTGTGATCAAGCATCCCTTGCAATGAATGCAAAAGAAGTAAAAATAAAAAAGCCGGCATTTCGCCGGCATTTCGCCGGCTTTTTTTGCAGTATTGATTTTACTACTTGCTTAACAAATCAGGTTGATTAATCACGATAAGGAACAATCGTTTGGATGGTGCCGTCCGCGTTGTAATTGAGTGGTGCCATCTTCACAGAGCGTAAGTGGGTAATGCCTTTGGACAGTACGGAATCGTGGTAGAACAAATACCACTGGCCTTGGTACTCGGCGATTGAGTGATGCGTCGTCCAACCGATTACTGGCTCCAGAATACGGCCTTGGTAAGTGAACGGGCCGTAGGGGCTGTCGCCAGTGGCGTAACATAAAAAGTGAGTGTTGCCGGTGGAATAGGAGAAATAATATTTACCGTCGTATTTGTGCATCCAGGAGGCTTCAAAGAAGCGGCGGTCATGGTCACCTGCAAGTAATGGCTGGCCGTTTTCATCGAGGATTTTAATTTCGCGCGGTGTTTCGGCAAATTGCAGCATGTCATCGCTCAGGCGCGCAACGATGGGGCCGAGCGCAGGTTCATTATCTGCCGGTTCACCGCGGTTTGCGTCGTATTGGTTGTTGCGATAATTCTGCAATTGACCGCCCCAAATGCCGCCGAAGTACATGTAGTGACTGCCATCGTTATCTTCAAACACGGCGGGGTCGATGGTGTAACTGCCTTCGATGGCTTTTGGTTCGGCTTTAAATGGACCGACGGGTGAGTCACCTACGGCCACACCGATTTGAAAAATATCGTCTGCACGTTTCGCGGGGAAATATAAATAGTATTTGCCATTTTTGTGCGCCGCATCGGGCGCCCACATTTGGCGTTTGGCCCAGGGTACATCTTTCACGTGCAGCGCTACACCGTTATCAACTGCCGGACTGGTGGGGGAGTCCAGAGAAATAACGTGGTAGTCCTCCATCCCGAAATGATCGCCGTTGTCATTAAAGGGAATGCCAGCCTCAATGTCGTGCGATGGATAAATATAAATTTTTCCATTAAATACGTGCGCTGAAGGGTCAGCGGTATAAATGTGTTCAACCAGCGGTTGGGAAATCGCACGCGCTTTTAAATCGGCGATGACTTCCGGGGCTAGAGTTTCTTCAGCGGCCATAGATATTTCTCACTTCTTAAAAAATCTTTTCAAAAAAATTATTTACCAGCGGCTTTGCGGCGCTCGTTTAAGTCTGACTCAATTTGAGTCTCCATTTTTTTGTTGATGGGGTAAAAGTACATCAACACGCAAATCGCAAAGAATGGAATTGATGCGTATAGACTGACGATCAGCCTGATACCGTCAATAGTTTCATCGGCCTGTAAGGCTAATCCACGCTGATAGCCGTAGCCGGCGAGTAAACCTACCAATACGCTCGATCCAATCGTTAAACCACCTTTCAAACCCAGGATCATGGCTGAAAAGATAATGCCAGTGGCGCGACGAAAGTTTTTCCACTCGGAAAAGTCGGCGACGTCTGCAATCATTGCCCACAACAGAGGGATGGTGACTCCGTAGGTGAAGCCGTGTAGAATTTGCGATGTAAACATCAAGCCAATGGCATCTTTGGGGATGGCAAAAAATATCAAGATAAAGAGTGTGGAGATAAAAAGACCTACACCGAATGTATTACGTTTGCCAAACCGGTCTGCCAATGGCTTGGATAAACCAATACCCACAATCATCATCAGAATGCCAGCACCATTAAACAATCCAAACGCGGAGGCATCTGGTTCGGTTGGCCATTTGAAGTTTGGCCAAATACCCTGAATAGTGGTGATCAGCTGGGTAAATCCAATGGTATTGAAGAATTGCGTCAGCGCTTGAGTGTCTGCGTAATATTTAAAGTAATAGACGTAAGCACCGCCTTTTAGCGCCAGCGTGATGAACAAAAGCACCACAGAAAATAACATCACCGCCCAAGGCCAGTTGTGAAACAGGTCGTTGATATCTTGTCCGATTGAGTTGTCTGATTTTTCTGGCTGCATTCTCTCCTTGGTGGTGAGAAAGGTAATAACGAAACAGATAACGCTGGCGATCGCAAATATTTGCATCACCTTTTCAAATCCAACGGCTTCATTACCGTCACCCATGACTAATACCAGTGGGCGCAACAAGGCCTGAATAATGAACTGGGCAACCATTACCGCCACAAAACGGTACGCGGAAAGACTGTTGCGCTCAGCCATGTTGCCAGTAAGTACGCCGCTTAGGGCGGAATATGGAAGGTTGTTGGACGTATAAAGGGACATCAGCAAGAGTAATGTGGCAAAGGCATAAATTAGCTTGCCGGTTTCTCCAAGATTGGGGGTGCTGAAGGTGAGAAAAATCAGTACGGCAAAGGGCACGGACGTGAACAAGATCCAGGGGCGGTAGCTACCCCAGCGGGTTCTTGTACGGTCTGCCAGCGCACCAATAATTGGTGCCAAAACTACACCACCCAGTAATCCACAAGTCCCGATAACCCACTGGGCTTTATCGGGGGCAAGCCCATAAACGTCGGTATAGTAATAGGCGATAAAAGTAACAAAGGTTTGAAATACCAGGTTGGCCGCCAGGTCACCCAGGCTATAGCCAACTTTCTCTACTACGGAGAGTTTTTGCGCGTTTTGTTGAATCATTGTTGTATCTTCTTATAGGTGTTGGGGTTGTCTAATCAGCATAGCAGCCAAAAAACAATCGCCCGTATGGCCAGGACGGAGTTCTCGTGTACAAGTCGGCATCAGGATCGCCTAAAATATCCTTATAGTCAAGGTGCATATAACTTGGTCGGGCCAGTCAAAGCGACCTTGAGACGAAGATTGGGTGAGGGGCTACAACTGTTTTACTTCGCGCACCCAGTAAATGGTTGCACCTGCTACTGCGATTGGCGTAACAAAGATGTTGAGTATGGGAACCATGCTACCGAGCAGGATAATACCGCCATAGGAAAAACTGGTCAGTTGTTGTGAGTTCAGCCGGCGGCGCAGTTCGCGAAAGCTGAGCTGGTGATTGTCGGCGGGATAATCAGAATATTGGATCGCCATGCACCAGCAACTCCAAAGCGCGGCCATGAGCACGCCGAGCAAATTGGCGCCGGGGATAAAAAATAGCATCACAAAAATAGCAAACACCAAGGCGCCGCGGCTAATAAAATACCAGAGCTTTACCGCTTCGCGTTGCAGTGTGCGCGGGATTAACTGGCTCCAGGGTTCATCGGGTGGTGCAGTTCCCGTTAACTGGGTTTCGATTTTTTCAGCCAGCAAGCCAAAAAAGGGGGCTGCTAAAAAATTGGTGATGATATTAAAGCTGTAGCCATACACGATTAAAAAAACAAAGGCGACCAGCGGCCATAACAGCCATGCGAACCAATCAAGCCAGTCAGGGGACCATTCCAGAATTTGGTTGAATGCCTCACCAAAGGCGTTCCACAAATAAGCAGTGACTACAAAAAATATCAGTACATTGACCAGTAATGGAATCAAAATAAATTTTCGTAGTCCCGGTTGGGAAATGAATCGAGCACCTTCCAGAAAATAGCTAACAGCTTTGCTTGGTGAGCCTTGCATTTAAGGTTTCCTTTTCATGAATTGGATAAGTTCATCGCCCAAGGCAAATGCGGCACCGGCCATAGCGCCGTACACGTGCGACTCTACCGCGACCGCAGCGGGAATTAATTGCTGCAAATCAGTTGCTACATACCCCGGCAGATTTTCTTGCACGAGCTTTCCCATTGCCAATAACAGTCCGCCGATTTTTATCCACCAAGGGTAAGCGCGCGTTTGTATTAATCCCGCGAAAACTAAACCGTGAATGGCGCCCGATAAACCGGCATAGGGGTGGTATTGTGGATTAAGCCAATAAATTCCTAGCCCCACGGAAAGGCAGCATAGCAAAAATAAACACAGATATTTTGTCAGGGATATTTCACTCAGCAATGCCAGAGTGCAAAGCAACAACGCCGCGACATTCATCAGTGTGTGCGCCCAGCCAAAGTGAACAAAATTGGCGGTAAGAATGCGCCAGTATTCACCGGCATTTACTCGCAATGGTTCCAGGCTCAGCGTGTTAAATAGGTTTGCTTCTGCCGTTGCTAGCAGCAGCGCGATTGCACTAAAAACAATACTTGCATAGGTGGTCGGTGTAAACGTAATTGGTTTCATCAAATTTCAAGAGAAGCAAGCAATGAGTGGTGATAATGATGGTTTGCACCAGCAGGTATAGTCGCATAAACTGCCAAAAAATAAACACAAAAAGGAGCAAGCAATGAAAAAAGTAGCAATCTATGTAGCTAATCGCTTATGGGTAATTCTGGCAATTTATCTAACGAGTATTCTTATCGCCGCGGAGTTATTTTCCGTATTTGAGTCAAAGTCATTCGCTGATGGCATTTGGTGGGCTGTTGTAACGGCGCTGACAATCGGTTATGGCGATCTAAGTCCTGCGACAGTTCCAGGGAGAATTACCGGAATTTTCTTTGGACATTTTTGGATATTTGGCATTATCCCTATGATTGTAGCGAATATCATTGTGAAGCTACTGGAAGATAAAAATGCCTTCACGCATGAAGAGCAGGAGTGGCAAGAGGATATTCTAACGGACATTGCAAAGAAGGTAGGTGTTAAAGCACAGGAAACTCCGCCGGATTATTGATTTGTGCGGGATATTGAATCGGTGCCAATAATAAGGCAGCCAATAAAAGCTGCCTTTTTCGTTTTTGGTGGGCTGCGAAATATTATTTCGCGCCCACTGCTTCCAGAGCAATGGCATATTCTTCGCCGTTGCGGTGTGCTTTTACAACTTGCAGGAAGGTTTTGCCTTCCGGGCCAACGGCGTTGATGTCTTTGCCGGCTTCGACGAAAAATTTCACGAAGGTGGCAAAGTTTCCGCCGAGCATGCCGCGATAGGCTTTTTCGAGCAGATGGTAATCGGCGTTCACGCCTGCAGGGGCAGGGTAATCCAGAAATGTCGCAATGCGGGCATCGTCAAAGGTTTCGCCCAGTACTTTTTCTTTGTCTTTACGTAAGCTCATGTTTCAAATTCCGATAAAAATTTTTGAATCGCGCTCGCAGAGCGTGTGTAGCTCTGCAAGCGTGATTGATTAACCATTCAGTTTCTTGATTAGCAGTTCGTTTAATGCTTGCGGGTTGGCTTGGCCTTTGGACGCTTTCATCGCCTGACCTACGAAGAATCCAAGCATTTTTGCACGCTTGTCTTCGGCGGCAGCCCGATATCCTTCCACTTGGGTAGTGTTGGCTGCGATTATGTCGTCGATAATTTTTTCCAGCGCGCCGGTATCGGAAACCTGTTTCAAACCTTTGGTTTCGATGATGGTGTCGGCATCGCCTTCGCTGTTGGCGATAGCTTCGAATACTTGCTTGGCGATTTTGCTGGAGAGGGTGCCATCTTTAATGCGCACTACCAAACCTGCGAGCAATTCTGGAGTTACTGGTGAGTGGTCGATACGTTGCTCGGTGCGATTCAAATAAGCGCCCAAGTCGGCCATAATCCAGTTAGCAGTGAGTTTTGGCTCGCCCGAAATTTTAGTGGATGCTTCAAAAAATGCTGCGCTGAATTTATCCATAGTAATTTGGCCAGCGTCGTAGCTGCTCAAACCATATTGCTCTACAAAGCGCGCGCGTTTTGCTTCGGGCAGCTCTGGCATTTGTTTGCGCACAGATTCGATGTACTCATCATCCAGAATTACCGGCAACAGATCAGGGCAGGGGAAGTAGCGGTAATCATTGCTGTCTTCTTTGCTGCGCATACTGCGCGCTTTTTTGGTGTCACCGTTGTACAAGCGGGTTTCCTGAATAATTTTGCCGCCGTCTTCCAGTACATCAATTTGACGTTCAACTTCCAGTTCAATCGCCTCTTCCATAAATTTGAAAGAGTTGAGGTTTTTCGTTTCAGTGCGGGTGCCGAGTTTTTCGGTGCCTTTTGGGCGTACCGAAATATTCACGTCAAAACGCATGGAGCCTTGGCTCATTTCGCCATCGCAAATTTCCAGCGAGGTGACGATTGAGTGCAATTTTTTGGCAAAGGCAACGGCTTCTTCAGCGCTGCGCATATCCGGCTCGGTTACTACTTCAATCAGTGGCGTTCCTGCGCGGTTCAAATCGATTCCACTCATGCCGGCGAAATCTTCGTGCAGGGATTTACCCGCGTCTTCTTCCAGGTGTGCGTGATGAATGCGAACACGCTTGGTGCGACCACCTTCAAGTTCCAAATCCACAAAACCGGCACCGACAATCGGTTCAGCAAGTTGTGTGGTTTGATAGCCTTTCGGCAAATCCGGATAAAAATAATTTTTACGTTCAAATACTGAGCGCTTGCCAATTTCCGCATTCACCGCCAAGCCAAACATGGTGGCGAAACGGAACGCCTCTTCGTTGGCCACGGGCAGGGTGCCCGGCAATGCCAAATCAATGGCGCAGGCCTGAGTGTTTGGTTCAGCGCCGAAGGCAGTGCTGGCGCCCGAGAAAATTTTGGTTTTGGTTGCAAGTTGTACGTGTACTTCCAACCCGATTACAGTTTCCCATTGCATAGAAAGGACTCCTTACTCAATGCCAGGGGCAGTTTGTTGGTGGAAGTGGGTGGCTTGCTGGAACATATGCGCCGCATTGAGCAATTGTGATTCCGCAAAGAAATTGCCAATCAGTTGCAAGCCAACCGGTTTGTTGTCCACCAATCCGCAAGGAATGGAGAGGCCGGGCAAACCGGCGAGGTTAGTCGCGATGGTGTAAATATCTTCCAAATACATAGCCACTGGATCTTTGGTTTTTGAGCCAAATTGGAATGCCGGTGAAGGCGAGGTTGGGCCGAGGATGACATCGACCGTTTGGAATGCATCAACAAAGTCCTGCTTGATTAAGCGGCGAATTTTTTGCGCCTTGCTGTAGTAGGCATCGTAATAGCCAGCAGACAAAGCGTAAGCGCCGACGAGAATGCGGCGTTTTACTTCTGCACCAAAACCTTCGCTGCGCGAGCGCATATAAAGATCATTTAAATCGGTTGGATTTTCGCAGCGATGGCCGTAACGAACACCGTCAAAACGCGACAGGTTCGCTGAGCATTCGGCCGGTGCAATCACGTAATACGCCGGTACTGCAAGGTGGGTGTGAGGCAAGCTAACACTATGAATACTTGCACCGAGGCTTTCGTAGACTTTAATCGCAGATTCTACGTGAGCTGCTGTTTGCGGATTCAAGCCTTCGCCGAAATATTCTTTTGGAACACCGATGCGCAGACCAGTTAATGGCTTGTTTAAATCCGCGGTGTAATCTGGTACGTCGCGCTCAACGCTTGTTGAGTCTTTCGCGTCGTAGCTCGCCATATCGTTTAGCAAAATCGCCGCGTCTTCTGCTGTGCGTGACAAAATTCCAGCTTGATCCAGGCTTGATGCAAACGCAATCATGCCCCAGCGCGATACGCGACCATAAGTTGGTTTAATACCGGTTAATCCGCACAGCGCCGCTGGTTGACGAATCGAGCCACCGGTATCCGATGCAGTCGCTGCTGGCGCTAAATGTGCGGCAACTGCAGCTGCAGAACCACCTGAAGAGCCGCCGGGAACACAATCAATCGCCCAAGGATTTTTAACCGGACCGTACCAGCTGGTTTCGTTGGATGAGCCCATGGCAAATTCATCCATATTGGTTTTACCCAGCATCACCACACCGGAATTTAAATAATTTTCAACGATGGTGGCGTTGTAGGGGGCGATAAATTTATCGAGCATTTTTGATGCGCAAGAAGTGCGTACACCGGTGGTGCAAAAAATATCTTTGTGCGCAATAGGTACACCGCAAAGTGCGGGTGCGTTACCCGCGGCCAGGCGTTGGTCGGCAGCAGCCGCTTGTTGCAGCGCAATGTCACTGGTGACGGTGATGTAGCTGTTATAGGTTTTATCCAAACGCGCGATGCGATCCAGATAATGTTGGGTCACTTCGGTACTGGAAAAGTCTTTGTTGCGCAGACCTTTTACCAGTTCGGCAATGGTGAATTGATGCATTGCGAATATCCTGATTTTTGTCGGCGAGTTTTCGCCAGTTCTATAAAAATGAGTGCGATGATCTTTCCAGAAAAAGAAGTTTTGGGATTCAAAACCATCGAAGACAGGGATGTCGACGATGAGCCTCCATGGATGGATACACGGCGTATTTTGAATCCCAAAACTTCTTTTTCTTTGTGGGGTGTGTGTTCTTATTCAATAACCTGCGGAACCAGATACAAGCCATCCTGCGTTGCCGGTGCAATTGCCTGGAAGGCTTCGCGCTGGTTTGGCTCGGTTACCACATCCGCGCGCAAGCGTTGTACCGCATCCAACGGGTGCGCCATGGGCAATACGCCATCGGTATTCACGGCTTGCAATTGGTCAACCAGTGCCAACACATCGGAAATACTCTTTGCCGCCTCATCAGCAGCCTCATCGGAAATCTGGATACGCGCCAGCTTGGACAGCTTGGTGATATCGGAACGGTCAACAGCCATGGGAAGCTCCAGCAGATAAAATCGAAACATGCGGTGAACATGCGGCCAACCCGCGTTATACCGCCAAAAACGGGCGCCAAAGGTATCACATTTGCGCCTTGCCCAGAAACCCTGTGGTTGATAGAGTGCAGCCAGTTTTTAACGCGGCGAGCAGTTGTTTCTGAATTCGGCGAGATTGTGCAAAATTTAAACGCAATTGGCGCGAATTATCCGACATCCGGTGAACTTTACTTACAAAGTGGGTCGGATAAAAAAACAAATTCACTTATACTGCGCGCTTGCGAAAAAGTGCAAGGAGAGTCCTCCGGGAACGGATCAGCTATAACAGATCCGGATTTTGAGGTCCTTAACTCAGGGAGTGTGGGTCCCACCAGTGTGCCCCGAGTCCAGGCTGGAACAGAATTTTATATTTAACCTATTTTTAAGGCCCCATCACATTATGATGAAACTTCTGCGTGGAGCTTTCTCCAACGACCTTTCCATTGACCTTGGCACTGCTAACACCCTGATCTATGTGCGCGGCCGCGGTATCGTCTTAAACGAACCATCGGTAGTTGCAATTCGCCATCACAACGGTACCAAGATTGTGGAAGCGGTAGGGGTTGAGGCCAAGCGCATGTTAGGTCGTACCCCGGGCAATATCACGGCGATTCGCCCACTGAAGGACGGCGTTATTGCTGACTTTCAGGTTACCGAAAAAATGCTGCAACACTTTATCCGCAAAGTGCACGAAAACTCCTGGTTTAATCCATCTCCCCGCGTTTTGATTAGTGTTCCCTGTCTTTCTACTGAAGTAGAAAAACGTGCAATTCGTGAATCTGCGCTGGGTGCGGGCGCGCGCGAAGTGCGTTTGATCGAAGAGCCTATGGCGGCAGCAATTGGTGCAGGCCTGAAAGTGTCTGAGGCCAGTGGTTCTATGGTGGTGGATATCGGTGGCGGTACTACCGAGATCGCGGTTATCTCGTTGAACGGCGTGGTGTATTCCGATTCTGTGCGCATTGGCGGTGATCGCTTTGATGAAGCCATCGTGAACTATGTGCGTCGCAACTACGGTAGCGTGATTGGTGATGCGACGGCGGAGCGTATCAAGCAGGAAATTGGCTGCGCATTTGCGGGCAGCGAAATTCGTGAAATTGATGTGCGCGGACGCAATCTGGCTGAAGGTGTGCCGCGCAGCTTTACCCTGAGTAGCGATGAAGTGCTGGAAGCGCTGCAAGACCCTCTCGCAGGTATCGTACAGGCGGTTAAAAGTGCATTGGAACAGTCTCCACCTGAACTGGCTTCAGACATTGCTGAAAGCGGCGTGGTCCTGACTGGCGGTGGCGCTTTGCTGCGCGATATCGACCGTTTGCTCTCCAACGAAACCGGCTTGCCGTTTATTGTGGCGGAAGATCCACTGACCTGTGTTGCTCGCGGTGGCGGTATGGCCCTGGAGATGAGCGACAAGCGTAATATGGATTTGCTGTCGTCCTGATAAATGACGGGGGCGATGTGTCGCTCCCGCTGCCCTGTTTGCAGGGTTAATAACAAACAGGAGATACGGCCATTAAACCGCTCTTTGCCCGAGGCTCATCCGCAACCAGTCGCGCCTTCCTGTTCATTGTGATCATGATGGTGCTGGTCGTTGTTGGGCTCTATACCGATAAACTGGAGCCACTGCGTGAAAAGCTGGCCCAGTTTGTGACTCCCTTTTATCAAATTACCAATGTGCCCAGCCGTGTTAACGATTGGCGCAAGGATACCTTTGTCTCTCAAGCTGACCTCAAGGTTGAAAACGAGGCGCTCAAAACCGAGTTGCTCATTCATCAGCGTAAACTTCAACAATTAGCGTCATTGGCGGCGGAAAACGTGCGTCTGCGCCAGTTGCTTAATGCCAGCCAGATGTTGCAAGACACAGTGCTGATTGCTGAATTGATCGGAGTGTCGCCCAACCCGCTTAGTCATAAAGTCATTATCAATCGCGGCACGAAAGATGGTGCTTTCAAAGGCCAGCCGGTCTTGGATGCTTTTGGGTTGATGGGGCAGGTCACCGAGGTGAGCGAAAGCTCCAGTACTGTGTTACTGATTTCGGACTCTACTCACGCGATTCCGGTGCAAGTAAATCGTAATGGTGTGCGGGCGATTGCAGAAGGCACTGGTGATTTAAATAGCCTGAGTTTGCGTCATGTCTCTGCCAACACCGATATTCGTGCAGGCGATTTGCTGGTGAGTTCCGGTCTTGGTGACCGCTTCCCGGTGGGCTACCCGGTGGCTGAAGTGCTGCAAGTGGTGCGTGATCCAGGCAAAGCGTTTCTAACGGTGATCGCAAAGCCTATGGCGCGTCTGGATCGTAGTCGCCATCTGTTGCTGGTGTTTGAAAATCGCGATCAGGCCAGTGTGCCAGGTGCCTTGGCGAAAGTTTCTCTGCCTGCCGTCGTTGTTCCTACTTCCAGCAGTAGCGCCAGTTCTGCTTCAAGTTTGCAGGGCGGGGCACAATAATGCCCGCCCAGCCAATTAATCTCTTTTTCATTATCGCCTTCAGTTTTTTGTTGGCGCTGGTGCTTTCCGTTTACCCCTTGCCGATGGATTTTCGCTGGTGGCGGCCCGAGTTTGTATTGGTAGTGGCAATTTACTGGATATTTTTCATGCCACTCACCGTCAGTTTTCTGTTCCTGAGTGCGCTGGGTTTGTTCCAGGATTTGCTGGAAGGAGTGCCTTTTGGGCAACACAGTCTGGGCTTGGTGATAGTGGGTTACATCTGCATTTTGTCTTACCAGCGAGTGCGCAATTTTTCACTTTGGCGCCAATCCGCATGGATTTTTGTGTTGGTTGGGATCGCTCAACTCACTGATAACTGGGTTCAGGGTATGGCCGGGCGTCCGTTGTCCGGCATTCAGTTTTTGTATCCTGCGCTAACCAGTGCACTGATATGGCCGGTGTGTTGGGTTTGGTTGAACCGTCTGACCCACAGTCACCAACATTAATGCCAAATTGGTTCAGGGTTTATCCATAAACGCTTTACTAAAATAATTCCTCACCAGTTCAGGAGCGCCCAACCGTTGATTCCCGATTTATATCTTGCCAGCCAGTCGCCGCGCCGTCGTGAGCTATTAGACCAAATTGGTGTAATGCATTCGGTGGTGCGGGTCAGCGTGCCCGAGCAGATGGCGACCGGCGAGTCAGCACTAGCTTATGTACAGCGTCTTGCCCGCGAAAAAGCGGCCGCCGGATTTGCAGAGTTACAACAACAAAAGTTGCCGTTGGCGCCGGTATTGGGGGCAGATACCTTGGGTTTGATTGACGGCGTAGTTCTCGAAAAGCCGCGTGATAAGGCCCATGCCCGCCAGATCCTGCGCCAGCTATCGGGTCGAACCCATGAAGTTATTACCGCAATTGCCCTCCACAGCCAAACACAACAAGCGCAACGACTGGCCGTTACGCGGGTGACATTTCGCGAACTAAGTGATGCAGAGATAGACGCCTACTGGGAAACCGGCGAGCCGCAGGATAAGGCCGGTGGCTACGGAATCCAGGGTTTGGGTGCAGTGTTTGTGAAGGAAATTCACGGCAGTTATTCCTGCGTCGTGGGCTTGCCGATTGAAGCGACCTGCGAATTGTTACGTGAGTTCCGGGTGCCCTGGTGGTCGTTGGGAGTAAAAGCATGAGTGAAGAAATTCTGATTAACGTATCCCCGGTGGAAACCCGTGTTGCCCTGGTTGAAAACGGGGTAGTGCAAGAGTTCTACATCGAACGCAGCCATGGGGAAACCTATGTTGGCAATATCTATAAGGGCAAGGTTGTAAGGGTTTTGCCCGGTATGCAGGCTGCTTTTGTGGAGATAGGTTTGGAGCGCACGGGATTTATCCATGCCGCTGACATGATGCCGGAGCCTCCGGAAGGTGAGGTGCGTCGCACCGAAGTGCCAGATATTCGCTCACTGGTGCGTGAAGGCCAGACCTTACTTGTTCAAGTAGCGAAAGACCCCATCAGCACCAAGGGTGCGCGTCTTACCACTCACTTGACCTTGTCTTCCCGTTATCTCGTATATATGCCCAATGCCAATCACATTGGAGTCTCCACCCGTATCGAAGATGAGCCTGAACGCGAGCGTTTGCGTCAGGCTGTGGAGACGGCAGTCGCTGAGCAGGACATTAAAGGTGGCTTTATCGTACGCACGGTAGCGGAAGGCGCTGAAGCGGAGTCTATAGTGGCGGACATCCCCTTTCTGTTGCGCCTGTGGGAGGATTTGACTCATAAATTGCCAGGATTGGGTGTGCCAGCGGAACTTCATCGCGATATGCCGCTCTATCTGCGCGCCCTGCGTGATATGGCGCGCGCGCCTATTGATCGGGTCAGAGTGGATTCACGCCTGACCTTCCAGCAAATGCTCGAATTTGCGTCCAAATATGCGCCCCAGTTAATTGATTTGATCGATCTTTACAGTGGCGATCGGCCGCTGCTGGAGCTGTATGGTGTAGAAGAGGAAATCCACCGTGCATTAGAGCCGCGTGTAGCGCTTAAATCCAGCGGCTATTTGATTATCGAGCAGACCGAAGCCATGACCACGGTGGATGTAAACACTGGTGCGTTTGTCGGCCATCGCAATCTGGAAGAAACGATTTTCAAGACCAATCTGGAAGCGGCCTCGGCGATTGCACGGCAACTGCGCCTGCGTAATCTGGGTGGGATTATCATCCTCGATTTTATCGACATGAAGGACCCGGAGCACCAGCGTCAGGTGTTGCGTACTCTGGAGAAAGCACTGGAAAAGGATCATGCCAAAACCCGTATTACCGGTGTATCCGAGCTGGGGCTGGTAGAGATGGCACGCAAGCGCACACGCGAATCTCTGGAGCAGATGCTGTGCGAGCCTTGTCCTGTATGCCAGGGGCGCGGGCAGGTGAAATCCGCCGAAACTGTGTGCTACGAAATTTTCCGGGAAATCCTGCGAATGGCGCGTACCTACGACAACGAAAAGTTTTTGGTGCTGGCCTCGCAAGTAGTAGTAGATCGTTTGTTGGATGAAGAAGCAGCCTATGTGGCGGATCTGGAGGCCTTTATCCGGCGGACGATCGAGTTCAGGGTTGAAGCCGTATTCCATCAAGAGCAATACGATATTGTGTTGGTTTAATTTTTTGGCTGGGAAACTCTGACGTTTAATGAGGCGCGCATTTCGCAAATTGGTTAAGTGGTTTTATCTGCTGACTGCCTTGGCACTGATTTTGTTGGCAGTGCTGGTGCAGTCGGGGCGGAGCTTTTCCCATTTGTTGGGCGACTATAACCACAGCATTGCTTCATACCTTTCTTCCACGCTTAATGCGCGGGTCAACATCGGTCATATCGAATCGGACTGGACTGGATTAAAGCCTAGCCTGGTGGTGCAGGATTTCAGCATCTACAGTCAGGAGGGGCAGCCGATTATCGCCCTGCAGCAGGCTCGGTTGCGGCTGGATATTCTTGAATCGCTACTAAATTTCCGGCCGGTGTGGAGCAGCCTGGTGCTCACTCAGGTCGATATGAATTTTACCCAGACGTCCGAAGGCTTTTGGCAGATCCCCGGGTTGCCGCGCACTAGCGCTACGCCTGCCAATAATACGCGTGCGCAGTTGGATACTTTGGTGGACATGCTGCTCTTGTCCACCCGGATTGAATTTCAGCGCAGTCATTTGGGCTTCACATTTCATTCCGGACAACAAATACAGCTGAACTCACCCTATCTGTTGTTGGAAAACGCCGATGATTTCCATCGCCTCGCATTACAGATAGACGTAGGCGACCAGCCTCGTACCGTGTATTTTGTCGTGGAAGGTAAGGGCGACCCGCGCGATACCCAACAGTTTCTAAGCAAAGGTTATTTGCAGCTCAATCGTTTCCCGACCAGCGAGCCCATTGCAGCTGCCAGCGCTTTTTTATTGGGCGGCAAGTCAGCGCTACACGGCGAAGGGCAAGTGGATGCGAATATCTGGTTCGAAACCCGCGCGGGCGGTAAAGGTTATGATTTGGTCGGTAGCCTGGGAGTACAACGCCTGGCTTTGCCGCTGGGTGAGCGCAATTTGGCCTTGGATGATTTTGCGACCGAACTAACCGGGTTTTGGTTGCCCGGGGGTGAATGGCGTTTGGGGTTACAGCAAATCAATGCCGCGATGAAAGACCAGCAAATCAATGGACTGAATCTGGCGGCGAGTTCGAGTGGATTCCAGCAACCCCTTAAGGTGAGCCTGGATAATCTGGATCTCGAACGTTTGACGCATATGCTCGATGGTGCAGGCGCCTTGGGAACCGCGCGATTACAGGAAGTCTTGCGTACGCTGAATCCGCGCGGCCAATTGCGTAATATCCAGCTAAGTCTGCCAATTCAACAACCCAGAGACTGGCAATTACGGGCCAGCCTGGATCAAGTCGCGGTTAACGCTTGGCAGGGCGTGCCAGCGCTGGTGGGGGTAGACGGATACTTGCAGGTCGGGCAAAAAGGCGGCTTTGTCGATATCGATTCCCGTCGTGGCTTTTCGATGCATTACTCTCCTACTTACGCGGCACCCATGGAATATGACTCCGCCAAAGGCCAGGTCGCCTGGCATTTGCAACCTGAAAATAACCAGATTTACGTTAACAGCGGCCAGCTGGAATTCCGCAAGGGCGATGAGCTGGCGCGTGGCTATATGTGGCTCGGGCTGCCCTGGAAACGCAATACCGGTGATATAGATTTGTATTTGCAGATTGGTGGTCAGACGCTCAATGCCAGTCTTTATAAAAAATACACGCCCGCCACCATTCCGGCGACCCTCGCCACCTGGCTTGCCAGTAGTATTGGTTTAGAGAACCCAGGCTTGGCCAACGAGGCCGGCTTCGTCTATCGCGGTACGCTCAATACTAAAAACCCCATGGCGCGCACTTATCAGTTGTATCTGGATTTGGACCGCGCCGCGCTCAATTATCATTCTGGTTGGCCGGCGTTAACTGACCTGCAGGGGCGTTTGCTGGTTACGGATACCAAGGTTGCAGCCAGTGTTAACTCGGCGCGCCTGTTGGATAGTCGGGCTCAAGGCGTTGAAGTACTGGTGAACCCGCGCGCTCAAGGCCATGGGTCCTTGTTGCAGGTGACTGGCCAAATTAATGGGCCAGCGAGCGATGGAATTCGCGTGTTGCGCGAAGGTGAAATGCGCAAATACATGGGTTCCAGCCTGGATTCCTGGACTATGCAAGGTGAAATGCGCGCGCAGCTGGAACTGGATATTCCCATTGGAACCGGCGAAGCAAAGCCGTTCGGCCATCGCCAACAAGTCGATGTGGATCTGCAATCACCGCTGTTTGAACTACAAAACCTCAATTTAAGTGTGACCGATTTGAACGGTCACATCAGCTATAACAGCGACACAGGTATTGGTAGTCGCGAGCTGCGCGGGCAGGTTTTTGGCGAGTCGTTAACCGCAGAGCTCAGCACCCAAAAGCTGGCGAGTGAAAAACAGGAAACCTACAACAAAACCTTGATTAGTCTGGCGGGTGCGGTAGATGCGCGACAACTGGCTTACTGGAGCAAGCGCCCGGAAGTATTGTTTATGGAGGATAAGTTGCCCTATCAGGCGATGGTGGAATTGAATCATCGTCCGCGCCAGAGCAAAGCGGTGGAGTTAAGTCCGGAAGCCGCTGCCGCGCCACTGCAAACACCGGTTGAATTTGCCAATGACGCCTTCGCAGCAATTACCGTTACCAGTGAGTTGCAAGGCGTAAAAGTCGATTTGCCAGCGCCTTATGGCAAAACAGCAGAACAGACCCGCCCGCTGGTTTTCCAATATTGGCTGCAAGATGCCCAAGCGCAAATTCATCTGGCCTATGGCGAAAATACCCAGAGCCTGCTGCGGTTGGATCGCCGTCATAACCGCTTGCTCTCGGCCAATATTGCGTTGGGCAGTGATGCCCAGTTAGGTAGCGGCAATGAGTTTGTCGTTTCGGGGTATGTGCCTGATGTGAATTTGGATTTATGGAAAGCAGTGCAAACTCGCTATCGGGACTTCAGTGAGCAGCTAACCCCGGTGGTGGCACGTGGCCTAAACGCTCCGCGCACGGCGCAGGAGGTTGAGGAAATGCTTGCCACCGAGTCCGACGGTGTGGGGCGCATTGCCGGTTTGCCGTTCCGCACCGATTTGGTGGTTGGCCATTATGAGTTGGGCGCCTTGACCCTGAAAGATTTACACGTAGTGGCCGTGCCTGTGCAAGCAGGTTGGAATTTAAAGGTTGCCAATCCTCAAGTTGCTGGAGAGCTGCTGGTACCGTCAAGCAGTCTTGTGCCGCTGGAGGTAAACCTCGACTATCTGGCCCTCACCAAAGCCGCGCTGGGTGATGAAGAAAATGTGGTCGCCGCTGAGACTGAAGCTGCACTGACCAAGGAGGAAAGCGGCGATGCAGCACTCGCACCGCCCGAGCCCAAATTACTTGATCCGCGCACCATTCCGCTGGCGAATGTGAGTATCAAAACCCTGTCGTTAGATGGCGATAATTTTGGCAGTTGGTCGTTGCAATTGCGCCCGAATGCGCAGGGTGTGTTGATCGATCAGATTCGCGGCAGCATTCGCGGCGTCACTATTGCCGGTACCGAAGAAAACCCTGGTGCGCAAATCCAGTGGGGTTATACCTCGCAGGGAATGCAAACGCACTTTATGGGCGTACTGACCGCCGGAGATATGGGCGCGGTACTGCGCGAATGGAAAAAGCCTGACACGATTGAAAGTAAATTGGCGCGCTACGAGACAGATCTGTTCTGGCCGGGCTCCCCGCAGGATTTTAGTCTGGTTGCGCTGGGTGGTGAGATGCGTATCCACATGGAAAATGGTCGCTTCAAACGCGACGCCAGTGCGGGCGACGGAATCCTGCGGCTACTCTCCATTCTCAACTTTGACTCGCTCGCGCGCCGTATGCGCCTGGATTTTTCTGACCTCTACAAAAGCGGTTTGGCCTACGACGAAATCAACGGCAAGGTACGCTTTAATCAAGGCACCCTGGTCTTTGAAGATCCGCTGCTGGTGCGCACACCCTCTAGTGGTTTGCAAATGGCCGGCACAATTAATTTACGCGATGAAACCATCAATACTCGTTTAATCGCTACTTTGCCAGTGACTGGTAATCTCACCTTTTTTGCCGCCCTGGCGACAGGCTTGCCCGCTGCTGCCGGTGTTTATCTGGTCAGCAAATTATTCAAAAAACAGGTAGATCAAGCCACCAGCCTCAGCTACACCATCAAAGGCAGTTGGAGTGATCCCAAAATGCGTTTTGATCGCTTGTTTGAAAGCGAAAAAAGTTTGCGTGATAGCGTCAATAAATCTGAAGATGAAAAAGACCCACCGCCCAAGCGACGACGGCGTTAGTAAGAAATTCAAAATAAAAAAGCCACCGCAGTGTTGGGTGGCTTTTTTCATTTTTAGGAGATTCAGCGGTCCACGGCTTGCTGAAGGCTATGAATAAGGGAAGATTTAAAGGCTGCGTCGTTGGCAAAAAGTTTATAAAGCTCCAGTTCATCCTTGCGGCGTTGCAACATTATTTCCTTGAGGATTTTTTCGAATGCCAGGTTACGATTGTGTGGGTCTGGGTTGTTCTGGTATTTCTCAGCAAAGTCCGGGTGATTTTTCATGCTGTCCGTCATACTGACAAACTTAATTCGCTGTTCTTCAGGTGTGGCGCTCCAACCTTGAAACCATCGCTCATTGAAGGTTTTGATAATGTCATCAAGTCGGTCTTCCTCTTCGCCTCCAGATTGTGGGTTGCGCGGGTTGGGGTTTTGCGGATCAAGCTCGCTTTCAGTGGCATCCAAACCGATAGATTGGTTGAGTTGTACGCGCTGTAAGCCGTAGGAATTCAAATCCACTGACTCCAATAGCTCATCCAGCAGTTTTTCATTCGGGTCTTGCACTTTCAGTTTGGGCACTAAAAATTTCAGAAACCAAAATAGCTTTTCCCAAGCGACAACCTGGTAGGGCATGATTGAAGCCATTTGCCCATAAATTTTTACAAATTGTTTGGACTGCACTTTAAATTTAATTTTTTGCTCGTTTTCCAACCCCAACTCATGATTAAAGCGGTTGGCGGCGATATCGATAATCACACTGAGTTTTTCACCATCCTCATTGGTCCAGAAACGCTTATTAAATTCTTCCACCTCCATCCACTCATATACACCCAACTCATCCAGTGAGTCTTTCAGGTCGTGAAGTACATTTACGTCAGTCTCCTCTGACAAGCTGGTGGAGGTGTAAAAAGGGTCAAAGGCTTTTTTAATTTCATCGCTGCTGTTGAAAAAATCCAGTACAAACAGGTCTTCGGTTTTTTTACCCAACTTGGGCGCGGCGCGATTCAGGCGCGAGAGTGTTTGCACGCAAAGCACGCTGGCGAGCTTTTTGTCCACATACATGGCACAGAGTTTGGGTTGATCAAAACCGGTCAGATATTTATTGGCTACTACCAGAATGCGATAGTCATCGCTGTCGAATTTATCTTTGGTATCGGCTTCAGCAAAACCATTTATTCCGGCCTCGGTGTATTCCACACCATCCACTTCTTTCGTACCGGAAAACGCAATCAAGGCTTTAAAGGGATAGCCTTGTTGCAGCAATAGATTATTAATGGCGTGGTAATAACGAATGGCCGCTTCAATATTTTGTGTTACCACCATCGCTTTGCCTTTATTAGCCAGCTTTTTGGCGATAACAACATGCTGGCTGAAATGCTCCAGCATAATCTCGGCTTTAATATTGATGGTTTGCTGGCTGCGCTCCACATAAGCACGCAATTTTTTCTGGGCTTTTTTCTTATCAAATAAGGGGTTGTCTGCAATGGATTTTTGAATTTCGTAATAGCTTTTGTAGGTGGTGTAATTGGCCAGTACATCCAGAATAAAACCTTCTTCTATCGCCTGCTTCATGGAGTACAAGTGAAAAGGTGTAAAACTGCCATCGGCCTGCCGCACCCCAAATTTTTCCAAGGTGGTGTTTTTGGGAGTTGCGGTAAACGCGAGGTAAGAAGCGTTGCCTCGCATTTTGCGTGCTTGCATGGCGGCTAGAATTTTGTCCTGCGCATCTTCGGCATCGGCGTCTTCTTGCTTGCCCATGGCGCTATTCATTTTGTCGTGGGCGCTACCGCTTTGGGAGCTATGAGCTTCATCGATAATCACTGCAAAACGTTTATCGCTCAAATCGGCAATACCATCCACAATAAACGGGAACTTTTGGATGGTGGTGATAATAATTTTTTTGCCGTTTTCCAGCGCCGCTTTTAAATCCGCCGACTTAAACGCGGGTGCGATAATATTTTTCACCTCGGAAAATTCTTTAATGTTATCGCGCAGTTGTTTATCCAGCAGACGGCGGTCGGTAACCACAATCACCGAATCAAACAAGGGTTGGTCTACCGCTTTGGCGCCCGGCGTGAAAGCCGTTGCCGGGTAGACTTCAATCAATTGATAAGCCGCCCAGGTGATGGAGTTGGATTTACCGGAACCGGCGGAGTGCTGAATTAAATAGGTTTTGCCAACGCCGTTTTCCGCCACATCTTTAATTAATTTACGTACCACATCCAACTGGTGATAGCGTGGGAAATAGAGTGAGCGCTTGTTGAGCGGTTCACTACTGCTGCCATCCAAGCGCACAAAATGCTGGATAATGTTGGCTAAACTGGCTTTGGTAAAAAGCTCACGCCACAAATAATCAGTTTTGTGGCCATAAGGGTTAGGCGGGTTGCCTTGGCCGAAGTTGTTACCTTTATTAAGTGGCAAAAAATAAGTGCTTTTTCCCGCTAACTTGGTGGTCATAAATACTTCATCAGTATCCACCGCCATGTGTACCAAGCAGCGTGCAAAATTCAGTAGTGGCTGATTGATGTCGCGGTCTTCGCGGTATTGTTTTTGGCCGTGGTAGCGGGCGGTTTGTCCCGTCCAGGCATTTTTTAATTCCAGAGTGATAAGCGGTATGCCATTAATGAACAGCACCATGTCAATTTCTTGCAGCGGGTTTGCCAGTGAATAACGAACCTGGCGAGTGCAGCTAAAAATATTTGCAGCGAAATTCTGTTTTACTGTTTCGCTACTACTCGCTAGTGGTGCCGGGTGCATGAGTGAAAAATGTGCGTCGTCCACGCCCAAACCTTTTTTCAGCAAATGTAAAATGCCGTGTTTTTTCATTAAGCGGTCAAACCGCTCCAGAATTTTAAGCTGCCAATCATTGGGGTTATTTTTTTGCAGCTTGTCCAACTCGGGCTGTTGGGTGTTTTGCAAAAACTGCCAGAACAAGCAGGTATCCAGCGCGTATTGGGCGTTAAAGTCACTGGCTAAACCGCGCACAAAACCTTGGTGTGCGGTATAGGGGGTTTGCACCGCGTCCTGTGCGTCAGCCTCATTGACTTTGGCGCTAGTAAAACCGGTGAGTACTTTTTCAATCGCCATTTCCAGCGCTTGTTCATTGGTTTGGCTGACCATGTTATGTCCTTGTGTTAATGAATAACCACTCACGGCCTTTAGCAGTGAGTCGATACTTTTGCGTAGGGCTGCGGGGAGAGGCTGGCTGGGTACGTTCTATTAAACCTGCATCAAGTGCCGGGTTTAAGTAATTGTTGCGGAAACTGGGGCGATGACTCAGTGCCAGCTCAAGCATTAACGCCTGATTGGTAAGCGGCTGTTTACTCAGAGCACGCAACAGCCTTGCTACTTGGTCGCTTACTTGGTCGCTTACTTGGTCGCTGTTGTAGTTGGGCGTAGCATTCACTGCGTCAAAAATTCGCTCCAGCATAAATTCTATAAAGGGCGCCGAATCGGTTTTGTCTGTGCTTTCTTGCAGCGCTTGGTAATACTCGGCTTGATGCTGGTGAACCATGCTCTCTACTGGAATGTGCGCAAATAGTGAGTTCCATTGGCTGAGGATTAATGTTTGCCATAGCCTACCCATGCGCCCATTGCCGTCTGCAAAAGGGTGGATAAATTCAAATTCGTAATGGAAAACACAACTCGCGATAAGTGGCGGTGTTTCAGTCGTTGCCAGCCATGTGAGTAGGTCTTCCATCAGCTTGGGTACACGGTTGGCACCGGGTGCCATATGAATCACTTTATCGCCGGCCATTACGCCTACGCCACCTGTGCGGTAGTAACCTGCTTCATTAATCAAACCGCGCATTAATAATGCATGAGCTTCCAATAAATGGACTTCGTTGGCGGGGCTCCAATCCAACAATTTTTCATAGGCCGCAAAGGCGTTGTGAACTTCTTGAATTTCGCGCGGTGGGGCAATAACGCGTTTACCTTCCAGAATCGCGGTAATTTGCGCTTCGTTAAGTGTGTTGCCCTCAATGGCCAACGAACCCTGAATCGTGCGAATGCGGTTCGCGCGGCGCAACCGGAGCGAATCCAAGGGTTCCATCTGCGCACTCAACCGCCCAACGGCTTCGCTGATCTCGCTTACTCGTTTAAGCGTCTGCAGGCTTATGCTGAATGGCGGTTGGTATTGTTTAGGCATAGTGTTTGACTATGTTGTCAGTTAAATATCTGTAGTTGGTTTGATTGTAGTGCATGAATTAATTTTCATCCGTCACTTTGATTTTTCCTGTCACCGCACTATTAATCAGCGTGGTTTTGTATTCTTTTAGTTTTTCGATTTGCTCAGCCTGAATTGATATTGATTGTTCGATTAATAAAGACTGATTTTCAATAAACTCAATAATTTTTTGTTGTTCTTCCATTGCAGGAATCACGACAGGAAAGGAGCTTACTATTGAGCAGTTTAGTGCTTCTTGATTTGAACCTTGCCCTTGATTCCTAATTTGAGAATAGGCTTGAATTAAATATAAATGTAAAAAATCACTACTCAAGAATTTAGATGGAATTATTCCAGCAACATTTTGATTTATTGTTGTATCTAGATTAAGCCTCGCTGTTGTTCCTCTTGTTTTTCCTTGCCCAACGATCCCAATAATAATTGTTCCTTTTGGAAAAACTCTCAATGAACATTCGCGAAGTGCTGACTCGCTAATGTACTCGGAGGGCTCATTGACAATAAAATCATTAACTTTGCCAGACGAAATCCAAGGAATTGTTCCATTTAACCAATATCTTGAAATTTCTCTGTTGGGAGTTGAACCATTGAATACCTTTGAGTACATGCCAATTTTGGAAACAATCCAATGCTTCGGCACCTTCCCAATCCACTCAACCTCCGAATCTTTCATCGGCACATTCGGGTTCAAGCCCTGAGTCACGGCTTTTTGGATAATGATTTGCTTGCGCTCTTTAAGTAATTCTATTTGCCGCTCTTTAATAGCGATGGCTTCGTCAATTTGTGCGGTTTTTTGATCCAGAAAGTTGGCGATGGCGGTTTGTTCTTGACTCGGAGGAATAACGAGCATCATTGTTCGCATTTCGTCATATCGGGTTGTCCATAGATCTGCGACTATACCCCTGCCAACGCGGTAATATTCCTCAATAAAAGCATTACTTTTCAATACGTAGTTACAAAATTTCGGAAGTACGTTTCTTGGTTTTAAAACAATATTAATTAGTGATACTGATCCATTTCTATCAGAGACACCGCTAGAACCCTTTCTGTCTGAGCGACTATTGATAACAAAATCGCCAGCTTTGACTAGCTTTCTATTGTCACCATCTTTTGTTTTTGCTGCGCTGTCCAGTTGGGGAAGAATTCCATTTTTTGTTACTGATAATGGAGGAAAGTCCTCGTCTGAGACTTTAGTTCTACGTTCTTCGAATAATGAGCCTAAGCGAGTGACGGACCAATGTGTAGGTACAATCCCAATCCAATCCACCCCAGAATCTCTATAACTCTCATACCGCTGCATCTTCACCAACTCCATCTCAAGCTCCCTGTACCAACGCAATATCCACACCCAAAATCTGCGCGATCAGGCCCTCGGCTTTTTTCTCCAGTGCGATAATGTCCGCTGCTACATCCTCCAAATTGCGTAAAGGTTTATGGCGGTAGAAATATTTGTTAAAGCTGATTTCGTAGCCAATTTTTACCGGGTCCAAATTGATCCAGGCTTCATCCACATGGGGCTTTACTTCCTGCAAAAAGTAACTGTGAATGGTTTGGTTAAGCGGAATGGATTCGCTGTCGCGCAGGTCGCTGCTTGACTCGTAAGTCAGGTATTCCCCTTTTTTTGGGGTGGGGTAATAGCCGTAGTCTGGCAATTGTTCGGTGGTGCAGTTATAGCGGGTGAGCAATTCACCCAGTTTGTCGCCGCTGAGTTTTTCTATTTTCTTAACTACTTTATCAGCGGTTTCATCGTATTCACTTACGGCATTAAGCAGCGCATTTTTCTCGCTGGCAGAGAGTTTTACGCCGAGGGTTTTTAATTCGGAATCCACCAAATCTTTAAACTCGTTAAAGTTTTTAAATTCCTTTGTGCCAATGGCCTGCATAAGCTGGCAGGAGTTTTCATACAGATTTTTCAGGTTCAGCCAGTAATCAGTATCCAGCAATTTGGATTTGTCTTTGGCGTTCAGGCTGATGTCGTTATCTTCACACCATTGCAAGGTTTGTTTGTCGATGGATCTTAAAAAGCCTGCGCTATACACCTTGTCGCCATGTTGTTGGTAAATATGCTCCATGACGTCACTGAGGGATTTATCAAACCGCAGGGGCTCCAACGCGGCTTGACTAAATTGCGCACGGCGGCGGTCGGGGCGTTCTATGTTGACTTTGTAGTAACCAAAATCTTCATTGCGGAAAACCTGACTGGCAATGCCGAGCGGATCACCATTGGCATCAATTTCACGCTCAACCGCAGCGCAATCCAAATAAGTTTGCGTAATCTGCGCAATATGTTCCGGTGCGAATTCGCAATTTTTATTGCCCAAGTTTTTGCGCAGTTTGCGAAATAATAAGCTGGCATCTATGAGTTGCACTTTGCCTTGGCGTGCGGCAGGTTTGTTGTTGTTTAGCAGCCAAATATAAGTGGTAATGCCGGTGTTATAAAACAAATTGTTGGGCAGTTGCACTATGGCTTCCAACATATCGTTTTCAATAATGTAGCGGCGAATATTGCTCTCGCCGCCACCGGCATCGCCGGTAAATAAGCTGGAACCGTTGTGTACCGAGGCAATGCGGCTGCCGACTACACCTTTGCCGGTGGCTTTCATTTTGCTGACCATTTCCATGAGGAACAGCAATTGGCCATCGCTGGAGCGAGGTGTGGCGTCTTCGTCTTTTTCTACACCCCAGTAATCGTTCAGCTTCACTTTAAAGCGTGGGTCAATCACATCGCTGCCGTCTTTAATATTTTTTGCTCACTCGCCCAGCTTTTACCGTAAGGCGGGTTGGAGAGCATAAAGTCAAACCGCTGCGCGGAAAACTCGTCGGTAGAGAGGGTAGAGCCGACTTTAATGTTTTCCGGGTTATTACCCTTAATCATCATGTCGGATTTACAAATTGCGTAGGTTTCGTCGTTAATTTCTTTACCATAAAGGTAGATGTCGCGCTTGCTTTTGGATTTGGCGGGCAGCGGATATTTTTCTTCAATAAAGTTTTGCGATTCGGTAAGCATACCGCCGCTGCCGCAGGCGGGGTCATAAATGGTAATTACACTGGGAAGCTGGTCTTTGATTGGATCAAACACCAAGTGGGTCATCAGCTCAATCACTTCACGCGGGGTGAAGTGCTCTCCGGCCTCTTCATTATTCTCTTCGTTAAATTTACGGATGAGTTCCTCAAACACGTAGCCCATGCCTAAATTGGTGAGCGCGGGCAGTTTACTGCCGTCCGGGTCTTCTGCGGGTTCTGGGGTGAGGTTGATGTAAGGTGAGACAAATTTTTCCACCACATCCAACAATACTTGTTTGCCCGCCATGTGACGAATTTGCGACTTGAGATTAAAGCGCTCAATAATTTCTTTTACGTTATCGCTAAAGCCCAGCAGGTATTCTTCAAAGTTAGCCAGCAAGATTTGCTGATTGTTAGTCGCGGTGCTGAACAAGGTTTTTAGGGTCCATTTGGACGTGTTGTAAAACACGTAGCCGGACGCAACTGTCAGCGGAAAGCTTTCTAACTCCGTGTTGCCATACGCTTCCTTTTGCGTTTTTACTTCTTCCATCACCTTTTGTTTTGTTGGTTCCAGCAAGGTATCCAAACGGCGTAGTACCACCATGGGTAAAATAACGTCGCGGTATTTGCCGCGCACATAGACATCGCGCAGGCAGTCATCGGCAATGCTCCAAATAAACGAAACCAGTTTGTTGTGTACTGAGTGATCCATGGTTATTCCATATCAATAAAGCCAGTGCATAGGGGGTTGTTTGACTTTTGCACTGATCGGTAGGCGAGAAACGTTGCGGCGAATACTAATCGTTTAACAAGATTAGCGCCATTACGGAGAGCTACAAGGGTGGCAGCGCTGGCGGGGTGATTTCGGCATTACTGGGAAGTGGCGATTTACCGCTTGTTGATGCCCGGACGCCAAAGGGTGGGCCGGGCAGTTTTACTCAGGTATATAGCGGGCTGGCCTTTTTATGGTATTGCGCGGTTAACAACCACTTCCACCCGACTCCCCGTCGGCGGTACAAAATCCAGCGTCGCTGTGTAGTTTACACCGGTTTTGCGCCAGGCTTTTTCTGCATTAAAAATTGTTTCTGGTGTTGCGCGGGCGGTGCCGAGTAATTCTCCGGTGGCATCGACAATACGCAATTGCACATCGGCTGACGGATAAACAGCGCGCTTGTGGCGATGAAAAATTTTTGCGGAAAATTTTGCGCTGTCGTTGTGCGGAATCATGCGTGCGGCAATCACTTTCCAATCGCTTTCTGTGTCCATTTGATAAACATAGAGTGAGTCATTTTGTTGATGGTTTGTTGCCGCTTGCGCATTGGCGCCGGGGAGCGCACTTAATAACAGCGTGAGCACACTGAGACGAATTAATTGAAAGGTTGGGTTTGGATTTTTCATTACAAATTTCCGCTTAAGGTTTTGGATGAGTTAATAGGTGTGCTGCTGGCGAAGGGATTTAATTCGCCGGCGGCGATCTGGAGTTGGTAATAGCTGCGCAGGGCTTGCACGCGGCTTTCTACTTCGGCGAGGGCGGCGCGGGTGTGTTGTTGCTGGCCGAGCAACAGCCCTTGCAGATCCTGCTCGCCCAGGCGATAAGCTTTGTGTAACAGGCGCGCGTTTTCGCCGAGGTTGTTGGTCATTTGCGTGGCCAGTTGCCAGCGCTGATAGTCACTGTGGGTTTGGCGATAATGATTTTCGGCTTGCGCGCGCAGGCTGCGCAGCAGCAATTCTTTATCGGCGCGTGCCGCCGCCTCTTCGGCGTAGCCCTGGCGCATGGCTTGGGTGCGCTGGCTGCCGGGGATGGGCATGCTCAAGCGCAGGCCCACCACCGATTCCTCCCCGAAAGATTCGCGCCCGCTGTAAACGGCGATACTGGGGTCGGGAATGCGCTCGCGTTTGGCTTTATCGGCGGCGGCGCTCGCGGCTTTCAGGCTGGCATCGGCCTGCTGCAATGCCGGTTGCTGGCTGAGCAGGCGCTCCTGCCAGAGGCTTAAATCGCCGTCCACTAATCGCGGTGTCGGGATTGCTTGCAGGGCCGGTGAATCAACCACCGTCCAATTTGCAGCCGCCCAATTTACAACCGTCGGATTAACAGGCATCGATTTAACAGGCATCGATTTCACTGACCCAGGACTTTTAACCGGTTTGTTTTCCGTGGTCAGACTTTCGGTGGCGATTTTTTCCCCATCGTCGGCGCGCGCGGATGTATCCAGAGCAAGGGCAAAGGCCGGCACACTGGCGGCCGGGTAGCGCAGGCGGAAGCTGGTCCAGCGGTTGTGCGCGGCCTGCTGCGCCTGGCTCAGTTCCTGTTGCAATGCCTGACTTTCAGCGGCGGCAAGGCGGGCATCCAGCGCGGGGGCATCGCCTGCTTTGACTCTGTACTCCACGGCGTGCAGGTTGGCCAGGGCAAAGGCCAGTTCCTGTTGCAGCAGGGCGAGGCTGGCGCTGGCGTGAAGCGCATCCAGATAGCTATCGATTAATTCAGTGATGGCCAAACGCAAACCGGCTTGCTCATCGGCATCGGCCAGCTGTCGCAGAGCCTGCGCCTCACGTCGGCTGGCGGCACCCTTGCCGGGTAATTGCAGGCTGCGCTCCAGCTCCAGATTCCACTCGCGCGATTTATCGGCGCCGGCTAATTCCGGCTGGCGATACTCGCGCTCCTGACGGCTATAACTGGCGGTCCATTCGTAACCGGAACTGGCGGTTTGGGCAGCTTGGGCCTGCAGCGCCAGCTTGCGGGCTTGTATCCCCTGAAGCGCCGGGTCATCGCCCAGCCATTGGACGATTTGTGCTTCGCTCAGCAAATCCATTGGGGGTGAAGATTCGGTTTGCGCCCAAGCCACTGGCGATACACCTGAGGCGAGGGGCGCTGTGTTCAGGGCAATCGCCAGTGCGAGGGGTGTTAAGCGAGACAGTTTCATTAGAGTTGTCCCTCCTCAATCACCGGCGTCAGCCAGTAGCGCAAGCCGGAGCCGCTGAACAGCGCTTCCAGATCCTGCAGTAATTGCCGGGCAAGGGTTTCCGGCACCAGCACCTGTACCAGTACCGCACGGGCGCGGCCCAGCACCTGCTCGCTGGCATCCAGGCCATCGTGACTGTGACCGCCGTGGCTGGCGCAGGTCTGGCTGGTAAAGGTGAGGTCATGGGGGCTGCGCAGTAACTGGTCGAGCAGTTTTTCTTCCAAGGCGGGCGAGCCCAATAGAGACAGGCAGACGAGACTCATAGGGATGTCCCTCCAGTCGAATGATTAGTGGGAAGGGCAAGATTGGGCAGGCTCTTAACAGCGGGGAAGGCAAAGCGCGCATAGAGCAGCGGCAGCATTACCAGCGTCAGGGCGGTGGCGGTAATCAGACCGCCAATCACCACTATTGCCAGCGGGCGCTGGATTTCCGAGCCAGGCCCGGTGGCAAAGAGCAGCGGAATCAGGCCGAAAGCGGTGATAGCCGCGGTCATCAATACCGGGCGCAAGCGACGTTTGGCACCAGTGCGCACCACCTGCGCGAGCGCCATGCCCTCGGCGTGGAGCTGATTGAAATAACTCACCATCACCACGCCGTTAAGTACCGCAATCCCGAGCAGGGCAATAAAGCCCACCGAGGCAGGCACTGACAGGTATTCGCCGGACAGCCAGAGCGCAATGATTCCGCCCACCAGCGCAAAGGGAATATTGCTGAACACCAGCAATGCCTGGCGTACCGAGCCAAAGCTGGAGAACAGCAGAATAAATATCAGCAGCAGGGCGACTGGCGTTACCAGCCCCAAGCGGGCGGCGGCGCGTTGCTGGTTTTCAAATTGGCCGCCAAAGGTGAGGCGATAGCCCTCGGGCAGTTTCACCTGCTGGGCGATAGCCGCGCGGGCTTCATCCACAAACCCCACCAGATCGCGGCCACTGACATTGGCGATCACCACGCTATTGCGGCTGCCCATTTCGCGGTCGATTTTGACCTGGCCTTCCACTCGCTCCAGGCTGGCGATGCTGCTGAGCGGCACTGACTCGCCATTGGGCGCAAGCAGATGCAGGTTGGCGAAATCCCCCGGCGAACGGCGCAGGTCGTCATTGCCGCGCAATTGGATGGGCGTGCGGCGGTCGCCTTCGGTGACCGTACCCAATACTTCGCCTTGCAGCTGGACGCGCAGGAAGTCCTGCACCTCCGCCATGGTGAAACCCAGTTGGCCAGCGGCGAGGCGGTCGATATTTACTTGCAGGTATTGCACGCCGTCGTTGGTCAGGGTGTAGGCGTCTTCGCTGCCTTTCAGGTTTTCGACCACGGCGAGAATCTCGCCAGCCAAGCGGTTGAGGGTTTCCAGATCCGGGCCGAAGATCTTGATCGCCAGATCGCCGCGCACGCCCATAATCATTTCGGATACGCGCATATCGATCGGCATGGTGAAGTTGTAAGCAATGCCGGGCATGTCATCGAGCACGGTGCGCAGTTCATCCAGTAATTCCTCCTTGGTTTCCATCCGCCATTCATCTTTGGGCTTGATGGTGAGGAAGGCATCGGTCTGGTTCAGCCCCATGGGATCCAGGCCGATCTGGTCCGAGCCGGCGCGCGCCACTATGCCGGTAACTTCGGGGATACGAGCAAGAATGGCCTGCTGCAAACGGGTATCCAGTGCGACACTTTCTTCAAGACTTATAGAGGGCAAACGCTCGAGGCCAATAACTATGTCGCCCTCATCCATGGTGGGCATAAAGGTTTTACCGGTGGCGCTATAGACGCCAATGGCCAGCACAAACGAGAGACCGGCAGCGGCGAATACGGTTTTCTGGTTTTTGAACGCCCACTCCAGAACGGGGGCGTAGAGCGCCTGCAATTTGCGTGGCAGCCAGGGTTCATCGTGGCTGACTTTGGTGAGTAGATAGGAGGCGATTACCGGGATGACGGTTAGCGATAGCAAGAGCGAGCTGGCCAATGCAAAGACTATGGTGAGCGCCACCGGGGCAAAGAGTTTACCTTCCATCCCCTGCAGGGTAAGCAGGGGCAGGAACACGGTGATAATTACCAGAATACCGGTCGTCACCGGCGCGCTGACTTCGCGCAGGGCGCGGTAGATCAGGTGCATTCGCGGCAGTTTGCTGCGCTCGTGTGCCATGTGTTGCACCAGATTTTCTACCACCACCACAGCGGCATCCACTAGCATGCCGATGGCAATGGCGAGCCCGCCGAGGCTCATCAGGTTGGCTGACATGCCCACCTGGTTCATCATCACAAAAGTTGCCAGCGCGGATAGCGGCAGTATCAGCGCAACAGTGATGGCGGCGCGCAGATTGCCGAGGAACACGCCCAGCAAGATCAGCACCAGTACTATGGCTTCGGCCAGCGCTTTGGACACAGTAAATACCGCTTGATCCACCAGTGAAGCACGGTTGTAAAACACATTCAGGTGCGTGCCTTCGGGCAGGCCGGGTTGGATCTCGGCGATTTTCTGCTCGAGGCCCGCAACTACCGCGCGCGCATTGGCGCCCGCCAACCCCAGCACCAGGCCTTGGGCCACTTCGCCAGTGCCGTGGGCCGTGACCATGCCGTTGCGAGTGAGTTCGCCAATGCGCACTTCGGCCAGATCACTTAAACGAATCGGGGTGTTGTCGCGCAAGGCGATCACCATAGCGCGCAAATCTTCCAGGGTGCGAACATTACCCTGGCTGCGCACCAGCAGTACTTCGCCACCTTCCACCAAGCGACCAGCGCCGTCGCTGCGATTATTGTCCTGAATTGCCTGCTTTAACTCGGCGAGGCTAATTCCCGCCGCCGTCAGCTTCAAACTGTCGGGAATTACCTCAAAAATGCGGCTAACACCGCCCAATACGTTGACATCGGCAACGCCCGGCACAGTGCGCAGGGCGGGGCGAACCACCCATTCCAACAGCCCTTTGCGCTCCATCAGACTGAGCTTGGGGTTGTCGAGGGTAAAGTGGAACATCTCCCCCAATGGTGTGGTAATGGGGGCAATACCACCTTCGAGATTGGCCGGCAGTTGATCGCTAATCCCCGCCAGACGCTCGGCAACTTGCTGGCGCGCCCAGTAGATGTCGGTGCCATCGGTAAAATTCAGGGTGATATCCACCAGCCCGTATTTCACCAGGGTGCGCAACATGTCCTGATTGGGAATGCCGAGCAACTCCGCTTCCACCGGTACCGCGATACGGTTTTCCACTTCTTCGGGCGTCATACCGGCCGCTTTGTAAATCACCTTCACTTGAGTAGTGGCCACGTCGGGAAAGGCATCAATCGGTAATTGGCGAAACGAGTACCAGCCATAACCGGCCAGCAGGGTGGTCATGATCAATACGAACAGGCGCTGGGTAAGCGCAAACTGGATCAGGCGAACTAGCATCTAACGCGCCTCCGCCAGGTGCACAGCGGCGGGTTCTGCTGCGACTGAGGCAGATGTCTGGCTGTCCAGATGACTCAGCCAGGCAGCTTTCAGGGCGACCACGCCGGCAGATGCGATTTCGGTGCCCGTTTGCAGCCCGCCGGTAACCAGCGCGCGCTGGCCACCGCTGGCGATCACTTCAACGGGTAGTGCATCGAAACCTTGGTGACTGCGCACAAACACATAGGCCTGGGCGCCGCGGCGGGCGATGGCGGCGAGCGGTAGATCCCAACTTTGGTGGGCGCTTAACGGCAGCAGGGCTTGCTGGTAGCTACCGGGCAGAAGTTGCGCTGAGGGGTGTTCGATCAATCCGCGCAATACGCGGGTTTGCGCGGCCGAGGTGACCGGGCTCAGATTCAGCAGTTTGGCTTCAGTGCCATCGGCTAGCTGAAAACGTGTGTTCGCCGGCCAGAGCCCGGCCTGATTTGCGGGTATCTGCACATCTACCCAGAGTTGCGCGCGGTTTACCAAGCGCAGCAAGGGCGTGTTATCGCTTGTGCGCCAGCCGGGTTTGGCGACCAGCTCGGTCACCACTCCCGCCACAGGCGCGCGCAGGGTCAGGCTGTTGCTGGCTTTGCCCTGGCGGATCAGGTTATCTATGCCTTTTTCATCCAGGCCTGCCGCCAGCAAGGCCGAGCGCGCCTGAGTCAGGGCGGCGCGCGCATCCTGTTCCGCTGCGCGACTTTCATCCAGTCGGCGGCTAGGAATGATACCTTCGGCGAGCAATTCCTGATCGCGAGTTAAACCTTGTTGTGCGAGCTGCCAGCGGTTGTGGTTTTCAATAGCGGCCAGGCTGAGTTCACCCAAATTCTGGCTGCTGATTACCAGTAGCGGATCACCGGCTTGCACTGCCTGGTTTTCCAACACTAATACCTGTTGTACCAGGCTGCTTTCCGGTGCTCCGAGCCGATACTCCTGCTGGGGCGGCAGCACAATTTGCGCGGGATAGCGAGCGCTGGCACTGACTGCGCCAGTTTCGAGCTGAATGGTTTCAATACCCAGATTGCGAATTTGCTGATCGCTGATGGGCAGCGGGCTAGTGGTTTGGGCAACAGTGGGCCAGGCTGACACACAGGCAAAGGCCAACAGCCAGCGGCGAGCCGGCAGGGCGCGGATAGAAAAACTCATAAAAACCTCACAACCGCTCAGCACCAGAGTGCAGCGGCAATCCATTTACAGGGGAATAAAATTAAATGGCTGGCCTGTATCAGGCTGTGATTTGGCGTGGAGGTGCGCGCAGTGGCGGACGCAATCCTTGGTTGGTTTGCGGGTGGAAGGAAAGTATTAACAGGGTTTTGAAATAACCTTGTTGTGTCAACAACAGGATAACCAGACCGGCGATGAGCAACACCGCAAGGTTAAGATTTTTAGCGGGCGTGGTGTTTGACTCGGTGTCCACATGAGGGCTGGCTTTGTGGCCATAGGAATCGGCAAGCGAATCTTTGAAGAAAGAACTATCCAATGTCGCCGGGCTACCATCCAAAGGGATGTGACTGTGCAGGCCTAACAGGCCGGCACAAAACCAGCTGAACAAGGCTGCAAACGTCACTATCTTGGCGATATTGCGAACTTTCACGGGGGATGATTTGCTATTAGCTAAAAATTGACACGAAAAGCATCTTAACCTCGACCTTAAGGCAGGTCGAGCAAGTGCTGGGATTTTTGTGAATCTTTACATGGCCATCTTAAATAAAACTTAAGATGGCCTGTTGGGGGTGGTGATTGGTTAATCTTGCAGTTCAAGTTGGTCACGAATAAAGCCAAACAACTTGCGCGCGCTGGCAGCTGGCTTGTTTTCTTCCCGCTCTTTTTGTGCAGAGCGAATTAGCTGGCGTAAATGTTGGACATCAATGCCGGGACAGGAGGTTACCAATGTTTGGAAAATCTGCTTATCACCTTCAATGAGTAGGTCGCGATAGCGCTCGATCTGGTGTTGACGATGGACATACTGATCGTTGCGGTTTTGCATTTTATCCACGGCGGCTTTGATTTCCTCGTGGTTGCCCTCACGCATTAGGCGGCCGATATACTGAATCTGGCGGCGACGAGCGTCTTTCAGTGGCATTTTGCGGGCGAGATAAATGGCTTCCAGCAGGTCTTCGCTCAAGGGGAGCTGAGCCAGCTGCTTTTCATTCATAGCGATGAAGCTTTCTCCCAGCGCCTGCAGCGCATGCATATCGCGCTTAACTTGGGATTTGCTCAGGATGTAATCGTCGGGATTAATATCGTCGTAGTTGTAAACCATGGTGGTGCCGTTGGCTGAAACAGTAAAAGGGCGCGCAGCTTAGTGCAGTTGCCGCTTAAGGACAACCATTGTGCTGGCTATAGAGTAAACAATAGGCGATTTATTCGCCTTCTTCAAAGCGATCGGCGATCAGGGCGCGAATGGCGTTAAGAGCCGCTTCAGCGTCATCTCCCTCAATGCTGATCTGTAGGGCGGTGCCGCAGCTTGCCGCTAACAACATCAGTGACATGACGCTTTTCGCATCCGCCCAGTTGCCTTCACCGACTCGCACCAGAATTTTGGCCGTAAATTGGTTGGCCAGGGTGGCGAGCTTGGCAGCGGCGCGGGCATGAAGTCCGCGTTTGTTAATGATGTCGAGAATGTCTGTGTGCATTGCCAGTTTCTGTATGTGAAATCAGTGTTTTTTGTGTTTGTTAATATCGCGGTGACGCACTTGTACATCGCTAAAACTTTGGTCAAAGTGCTTTTGCAAACGCTCTGCTAAATAAACCGACCGGTGTTGTCCACCAGTACAGCCTATGGCAATGGTGATATAGCTGCGGTTGTTTGCTTGGTAGCGCGGCAGCCAGCGCGTTAGGTAGTGCTCAATATCGTCGTACATCTCCTTAACAGTTACCTGTTCCTCCAGGAAGTCAATCACGTCCTGATCTTTGCCTGTTTGTGGGCGCAGATTCGGCTTCCAGTGTGGGTTTGGCAGGCAGCGCGCATCAAATACCAAGTCGGCATTCACAGGTACACCGTGTTTGAACCCAAAGGATTCAAACAGTATCGCCATGGTGGATTCGCTGCGCCCAACCACGCGCTCTTTTACCAGGTCGCGCAATTCATGCAGGTTCAGGTGGCTGGTGTCGATTACCTGGTCTGCAGTATCGCGAATGGGTTCCAGCAGATGCTGTTCGGCGGTGATGGCTTCTTCCAGGCTGGTGTGTTTGTCAGACAGCGGGTGTTTGCGACGCGTTTCGCTAAAGCGCTGAATCAATACGGCCGGTTGGGAGTCGAGAAACAGGGTGCGAAATGGCAGGTGCGCATCCTTCAGAGTGTTGATCATCTGCGGGAAAATCGCTAAATCTTGCCAGGCATTGCGTACATCTATGCCAATCGCAAACTTTTGCTTATCGTCCTTATGGATCTGGATTTGGGCAACCAACGCCGGGAGCAGGCTGACAGGCAGGTTATCAATGCAGTTAAAACCCACATCCTCGAGTACGTGGAGTGCGGTACTTTTTCCCGAGCCTGAAAGGCCGCTGACAATAACCAGATGCATAAGGCTGTGCCTCTAGAGTGCCGCGATAGCTGCCTGGTAGAGCGCTTGATCGCTCTCCGCCTTGCGCAGCCGCTGGCGGTATTCCGGATTATTCAATGCGCCTGCCAGAGTAGCCAGGGTTTGCAGATGCTCATCATGAGCATCTTCTGGCACCAGCATCGCAAAGAGAATATCCACTGGTTGTGAATCTATGGCGTCAAAATCGATTGGTTCTGCCAAGGTAATCAACGCGCCTACTGTACCGGTGCAATTTTCCACGCGGCAGTGGGGAATGGCGACACCGTGGCCAATTCCGGTAGAGCCCAGGCGCTCGCGCCCTATAAGGCGCCGAAAAAGTTCATCGGCATCAATTGCTGGAATATCTTGCGCAATGGCATTGGCCAGCAATTCCAGTGCACGTTTTTTGCTGCCGCCTTCTACGCCGCACAGGGTGCGGCTGGCGCTGATAAGTGATTCGATTTGCATAACTCAACTGATGCCTTGGCATCCTCGGTTGCGCGCTGAAATCATTCAATTAACGATGACTGCGCATTTTTTCTTTGTGTTTAATTAATTGACGATCCAGCTTGTCTGCCAGGGCATCAATCGCCGCGTAAAGATCTTCGTGGGTTGAATCGGCATGGATATCTTTGCCGCTTACATGAATGGTCGCTTCTGCTTTTTGAATCAGTTTGTCTACGGAGAGAATTACGTGTGTTGTAGTGATGCGGTCGTGATGATTGCTCAGGCGTTCAATTTTACTGGTGACATAATCTCTTAATGAGTCCGTGACTTCGAGGTGATGGCCACTGATATTTATTTGCATAGGTGCTTCCTCATAGTTTGGCTGGCCAAGGGTGCCAGTCGATCAATAAAATCAATGCAGTGTTTGTTCTGCATGCAACATCCCTATCCAGTTTCCTGTATAAAAATTAAATCGTTTTGCGCTCATTTGACGGTGGAATATTCAGCGATTCACGGTACTTGGCAATAGTGCGACGCGCCACCTGAATTCCTTGTTCAGCGAGTAGATCGGTAATTTTACTGTCACTTAACGGCTTTTTAGGATTCTCGGCATTTACCAGTTTTTTGATAATGGCGCGAATCGCTGTTGATGAACATTCGCCGCCGCTGTCGGTGCTTACATGGCTGGAGAAAAAATATTTCAGCTCGAAGATGCCTTGCGGAGTGTGCATATATTTTTGCGTGGTTACGCGCGAAATGGTGGACTCATGCATTTCCACAATTTCGGCAATATCGTGCAACACTAAGGGCTTCATTGCCTCTGGCCCGTAATCAAGGAACCCGCGTTGTTTCTCGACAATACAGCTGGCGACTTTTAACAGGGTTTCATTGCGGCTTTGCAGGCTTTTCAAAAACCAGCGCGCTTCCTGCAAATTATCTTTCAGAAACGTATTGTCGCTGCTGGAATCAGCACGTTTCACCATGGATGCATAATCGGCATTGATACGAAGACGCGGTGCAATTTCTGGATTCAGCTCAACTAACCAGCGACCATCGCGCTTTTCTACAAAGACATCGGGTACTACATATTCTGTATCGCCACTGGCAATCATATCGCCCGGGCGCGGATTCAAGCTTTGAATCAATGCGACCGCTTGGCTCAATTCAGCTTCTTTTAGTTTGGTGCGCCGCATTAACTGGCGATAGTCGCGGCTGCCAAGCACAGGTAAATATTGTTTTGCGATTAATTTGGCAGAGTCGAGAAAGGGTGTCTTGGGGTCGAACTGTTGTAGTTGCACCAATAAACATTCAGACAGATTTTGGCTGCACACTCCGCAAGGGTCGAATTGTTGCAGGCGGTGTTGAACAGCAACGACTTCATCCAGCTCGAGCTCTTCAAATTCATCGCGCATGCCTTCGAAAATTTCTTCGAGCGTGATTGAAAGCATGCCGCTGGGTTCTACTGCATCGATGATAGCCATCGCCAGGATACGGTCACGGTCAGACATCGGTGTAAGATTAAGTTGCCACATCAAGTGATCATACAAAGAATCAGTTGCTGCACGACGACTTTCAAAATCGTTGTCTTCATTATCGTAATTGCTCGAGCTGCTGGATGAAGATGCCTGATATACATCGTCCCAGCTAGTGTCTACTGGCAAGTCGCTGGGGATCGCTTCACTCCAGTCGCCATTGTCGGCACTAAAGTTTTCACCTTCGCCATATACATCGGCATCACCAAAAGATTCACTTTCACCAAAACTCTCACCATCGCCGAAGCTATCGCCATCGCTAAAGTTGTCGCCTTCGGAATAATTGCTGGTTTCCTGATAACTATCACTATTGGCGGTGTAATTTTCGGTACCGCTGAAATCGGTGGTGTCATCCCCGTTAGTGTCGGCGGCGATTTCCTGCTGGCGATTGTAGTCGGTAGCGTCCAGCTCACTGCCTTCGTAATCTGAAGTTTGGCTGGGGGAATCAAAACCTTCTTCCACTTCAAGCATTGGATTGGATTCGAGTGCTTCCTGGATTTCCTGTTGTAAATCCAGAGTGGAAAGCTGCAAGAGGCGGATAGCCTGTTGCAGCTGGGGAGTCATGGTCAGCTGTTGACCGAGTTTGAGCTGGAGCGATTGTTTCATTGTGAGGTAGACAAACCCTTATGGCGCAGAAGCGTTATCAAAGCGCAGGATGAAAACAACAGATAAGCGGAGTTTAGTCAGGGTTTGCGCCGCAAGCAACAACCGTAAGCAATCTCTATGCCTAATAAATAAATAATGTTACTTGTCAAGTTGTTTGTCACTAGGATCAGCTGGGTAAATAGGTAATACCCAACGGGTCTTTGAGTTGAATGGTGATGTGTCGGCGGTAATTTAATTAGAGGCGGAAGTTCTCGCCCAGATAGACTTCGCGTACCTTGCTATTACTCAGCACGGTATCGGCATCACCCTCGGCGATAATATGGCCTTCGCTGACAATATAGGCGGTTTCGCAGATATCCAGTGTTTCACGTACGTTGTGGTCGGTAATGAGAACGCCTATGCCGCGATCTTTCAGGTGGCGAACAATTTCTTTGATGTCGTTTACCGAAATAGGGTCAACGCCGGCAAAGGGTTCATCAAGTAGGATAAATTTGGGATCCGTTGCCAGGGCGCGAGCAATTTCAACCCGGCGGCGTTCACCGCCTGACAGGGCCATGCCCAAACTGTCACGGATATGGGTAATGTGGAATTCATTGAGCAATGACTCCAGTTTTTCCTTGCGTTGGGCGGCGTTCATATCCTGGCGAGTTTCAAGAATTGCCATGATGTTATCGGCTACGCTCAGTTTGCGGAAAATCGAGGCTTCTTGCGGCAAATAGCCAATGCCAGCGCGGGCGCGGCCATGAATTGGCAAGTTGGTGATATCGCGTTCGTCGATCAGTACGGTGCCATTATCGGCGGGCACCAAGCCGGCGATCATATAAAAACAGGTGGTTTTGCCGGCGCCGTTTGGCCCTAGTAGGCCGACAATGTGCCCGCTTTCCACGGTAATAGAAACATCAATAACCACTTTGCGTTTCTTGTAGCTTTTGGCGAGATGGCGAGCATGCAAACGGGACATAGGCATTAATTTTGTGAGCTGGTTGATGGAGCGGCAGCGCTACTGGTTTCAGTGGGTGCGCTGGCTGGCGCAGGTGCTTGCTCGTCGAGCTTTTTGATCTCAACGGCGTCACCTTTGGCACCTTTGGGTGGGATCACAATCTCAATCCGCTCGGCATTGCCATCGATACTGCTGTTGCCACCAGCGGCCTTCATAACCTCTTTCACCAGATCGTAGTCAATTCGGGGCCCTTTCATAACCGCGCCGTTTTGTTCAACGGAAGCGTCTTCAATCAGCAATAAGCGCTGATTGTCAGGGGTATAGGTAATTTGTTTGGCGGCGGCGGTTACCAACCCCTGATCTTTTTCCGGCTGTTGCTGGAAGCGGGCGGGAACGCCCTGAGCCACCATTTTTTCTACATCGTTATCGGCGTTGGTGTGAATCACGATCGAGTCAGCAGTGATAACCAATGTTCCCTGCTGAATGATCACTGAACCGGTGTAGGTTGCAATTCCGTTTTTTTGGTCAACGGTAAGTTTTTCTGCAGAGCCGCGAATGGTTTCGTTTTTATCGCTGGGTAGCGCAAATGACTGGCAGGCACAGGCAAGCAAGCTGAGAGCAACAAAATAGCGCGTAGCGCGTAAGAATTTTTTAACGAGGGTCATAAACAGCCTTAACCTGGGACTTTAACTGAAGCCGACTTTGCACCAGGTCGGCATCCATACCTAGAGCGTCTATCTGGCCTTTCGCGCTGCGCATCTTAACAGCTTTGTCTGTTTCCGCGAATTGTTCGCGGGTACGCACTTGCAATTCATCGGTGGTGACGCGCATTAGTCCCTGGCTGGGCGAGCTTTGCTGGATGACTACATCGCCTAGGAGGCGAATTAGTTCATTGTTGGATTCACTGCGCCCATGGGTCGCCGACAACCGCCAGGGGGTACCATTTTGGGTGTTGTAAAAAATCATTTTGGGTGCATCAATCAGGGTGTAATCCTGGGTGGATGGGCCATTAATATCCGGCTGGTAGAGGGTAACTTCTGGCGTGGTGAGCTCAAAACTCAGTTGGCCCAGGCTATCATATTCCCGCGTCTGTACCTGTTTCATATAAATTTGTGGAAAGCCGCTAGGGTCGTATTCATAACCTACCGGGTCTTCTTTCTGGCGCAGCGAAAACAGGAAGTAGCACAAAACCAGCACGCCGGCGATCAGCCAGGGGCCAGGAATGTGCTGATGAACCTTGTATAAGCGCTGAAATAAATTCATAAATTAGTAGCTTGTTATTTCTCGTGTAGCAGTATGCGATTAAGGCGCTAGATAGCGCGCCAACGCTGTGTCAAAGGTGTCTTGGGCCTGCATAATTAGATCGCAGGCGGCACGCACCGCACCGTCACCGCCACGCTCGCGGCTCTGCCAGTGGGCTCGTGCAGCTACGCTTGTATGGGCGTTGGCAACGGCAAAGGCCAGTCCCACGCGTGTCATCACACTCAAATCGGGCCAGTCATCGCCCATAAAGGCAATTTCGTTCAGTTGCAACGGATGCTCTTGCAGTATTTCCTGCAATGCATCCCACTTGTCTTCGCGCCCCTGTACCAGAATGTTAATACCCAGGTCATTGGCGCGGCGCGCCACCAGGTTACTGGTACGGCCAGTAATAATGCCGACCTTGACCCCACTTTTCTGTAACAGTTTGATGCCGTGGCCATCCAAGGTGCTAAAGGCTTTAAATTCTTCGCCGTTGTTGCCGAAGTAAAGCTTGCCATCGGTCAACACACCATCGACATCCAGCAGTAATAATTTAATACGCGCAGCGCGCTCACGCAGTTCGGGATTCATAGGGTTTCTATTCACAAAAAGGAGATTTAAATAATACCGGCGCGCAGCAGGTCATTGATTTTGACGACACCAACCAGTTTTTTTTGTTCGTTGGTGATTAGCAGAACGTTAATTTTTGCCTGTTCCATTAGCGCGAGTGCTTCGGCGGCGAGTGTATTATCACGCAATGTTTTGGGGGTGGTATTCATCAATTCCCCCACTCGTGCAACGCGTATATCGATCCCGCGATCGATACTACGGCGCAAATCACCATCCGTGAAAATTCCCAATAAGTCGCCTGCAGAGTTCATCACCGTGGTCATGCCAAAACCTTTTTGAGACATTTCCATCAGCGCATCAGCCATTGGAGTTTCGGGCAATACGCGGGGAATTTCGTTGTCTGTATGCATCACATCCGAGAGGCGTAAAAGCAGTTTGCGCCCTAGTGCCCCGCCCGGGTGGGAAAAGGCGAAATCCTCGGCCGTGAATCCGCGCGCTTCCAACAGTGCTATAGCCAGTGCATCACCTAGAACGAGAGTGGCAGTGGTGCTTGATGTGGGTGCGAGATCCAGCGGGCACGCCTCGTGAACCACGCTGATATCTAGGTTGACTTCGGCTACTTCGGCGATGGTTGAGTCGGGGTTGCTGGTCATACTGATTATTTTGATACCGCCACGTTTTAGCAGTGGCAACAGGGCAACAATTTCAGAGGAGGTTCCGGAATAGGAGATGGCCAGCAAAATGTCGTCTTTGGTAATCATCCCCAGATCGCCATGGCTGGCCTCACCGGGATGGACATAAAAGGAGGGAGTACCAGTGCTCGCCAGAGTGGCAGCGATCTTTTTGCCTACATGGCCGGATTTGCCCATGCCGGTCACTATCACTCGCCCTTTGCCGTTCAAAATCAATTCACAGGCCTGGCTAAATTGACCATCGATGCGACTCATTAATGCCGTAACAGCTTCCGCTTCAAAGCGAATGGTACGCAACGCAGAACTGACATAATCAAAAGTGGCCATATAAATCCCATTGCAGGCAATTCGGGGTGGGGCATTATAACGAGCGAGCGTGTTTAGGCGAGTTGTGTTTACGTCTTTTTTCCCTTCAGGCTCTTAAGAATTTTAATACAGCGATGGTATAGTGCGCCCCGCAACGCCACCGGCGGCGCTTCCGCACAATAAATCGCCACAATCCTAATCAATGACAAAGAATGGCACCTTAGGGAACTAGCGCTGTCTGATGTATGGCTGTAAAGCAATCAGGGCATAAGGCAATCAGGCTTTAGCCTCACTTGGTTAATGGAAGGTTTATACGATGAAAACTGTTTCCCTGTTGAAATCCCTGTTCGGATTTTCTTTATCAATCGCCTTGGTCTGGTCGCAAGTGGCAGGTGCACAAGATGCCGCTAAACCAGCAGCAGACCCCAAGGTTATCGTTGAATCTGTAGCGCAAGAGCTGTTTGGTTTGGTGAAGACCAAAAACACCGCCAAGACTCCTGACGATCAATATTACAAACAAGTTGAAAAAGTGTTGGATCCGGTCGTTAACTTTCCCTTTATCGCCGGTTCGGTAATGGGCAAGGCGACTTACAAACAAGCAACGCCGGCTCAGCGTGAACAATTCCTCAAGGTGTTCAAGGATGGCATGGTCAAATCCTTGGCCAAAGGGGTTTTAGGCTATGCGGATAGCAAGGTAACTATTGCAGGAGTGGATACTGTTAAAGCTGATCGTGTCGTGGTCAAGCAAGAGGTTAGTGCTGAAGGGGCTACCCACAAACTGGACTACACCATGGTTAAAGGTAAATCCGGTGAATGGAAGCTGATCAACGTAGTCCTGAACGGTGTAAATCTCGGTCAGTCCTTCAGCAGTCAATTCAAGGCGGGTCTGAAAAAGCACAATGGTAATGTGGATCAGGTTATTGCTAACTGGCTTGCGGATGCTTGATTGTTGGCGGATTACTGGCCTCTGCAGACGTGTCTGCGCAGGCCAGTAAAGGTCTGTACATTTTCAAATTGTTAATATTTGTCGCTCTATTTTTTTAACATTTATTGGACGAACCATGGACACAGGTTTACAGTGCTTGGTAGCACTCGCAGGATTCCACCAGCTCCCCGCTGATGCTTCACAACTCTCCCACCAATTCGCAATTCCCGGTCAACCGTTTAGCAATACTGAAATCCTCCGCGCCGCCAAAGCGCTGACTTTTAAAGCGAAATTATTTTCGTTTAAACTCGATAAATTAATCGGTTCCAGTTTGCCCGCAATTGTTAAAACGGTCGATGGCGATTACATCATCCTCGCGCGCGTGGCTGAAGAGGAGGGCAAACCGGTTAAGGTGTTGGTGCAGGATTTGCGTGAGCAAGCGCCCAAAACACTCACCGCAGAAGAGTTTGCATCACTCTGGTCTGGTGAAATTATTTATGTAACGCGCCGCCTGGGTTTGCGCGAAAGCCTGCAACAAAAGTTCGATATCAGCTGGTTTATTCCCTCGTTAATCAAATACCGGAAATTATTTGGCGAAGTGATTATCGCCTCATTTTTTTTGCAGCTCTTTGCGCTGATTACACCACTGCTATTTCAAGTGGTGATGGATAAAGTGTTAGTGCATCGCGGGTTCAGTACGCTCGATGTCATCGCCTTTGGTTTTTTAGCGATTGCGATTTTTGAAGCATTGCTCGGGGGTATTCGCAGTTATGTGATGTCCCATACCACCAGCCGGGTGGATGTGGAATTGGGCTCGCGCCTGTTTAATCATTTAATGGCCTTGCCCATGGCCTATTTCGAGTCGCGGCAAGTGGGGCAAAATGTCGCGCGCGTGCATGAGCTGGATACCATCCGCAATTTTATTACCGGTAGTGCACTTACTTTAATTCTCGATCTGGGTTTCACCATCGTCTTCCTGCTGGTGATGTGGTACTACAGCACCACCTTATTTTTTGTGGTGGCCGCCACCATCCCCTGTTACATCCTGCTCTCGGTATTTATCACGCCGATATTGCGTCATCGCCTCAATGACAAATTCAAATACGGTGCCGCGAATACGGCATTCCTTACCGAATCCGTCACCGGTGTACAAACCGTAAAAGCCATGGCGGTAGAGCCGCAGATGCAGCGCAAATGGGAAGATCAACTCGCCCATTATGTGAATGCCTCCTTTCGTAGCCAGAACCTCGGCAATGTGGCCAATCAAATTGCCGGATTGATTAATAAGCTAATGACACTCGGGATTATCTGGTGGGGAGCGCATTTGGTAATCGCCGGTGAACTCACCGTTGGCGAATTGATTGCGTTCAACATGCTCGCCGGTCGCGTGAGCGGCCCTATTTTAAAACTTGTACAACTCTGGCAAGACTTCCAGCAAGCGGGTATTTCCATTGAGCGCCTGGGCGATATTTTAAATACCCCGCGCGAACCCGGTTACAACCCCAATCGCTCCACACTGCCATCGATTGCCGGGCAAGTGAATTTTGAACACGTGCGTTTCCGCTATCGCCACGACGGCCCGGTGATTCTCGATCAATTTAATCTGCAGGTTCAACCTGGGGAAATTATTGGTATTGTCGGTCGCTCCGGTTCCGGTAAAAGCACGCTTACCAAATTGATCCAGCGGCTGTATTTGCCCGAGTCGGGGCGAATGCTGGTGGATGGAGTAGACCTTGCTATGGTGGATACCGCTTGGCTGCGACGCAATATTGGTGTGGTATTGCAAGAGAATTTTTTATTTAACCAAACCGTGCGTGAAAATATCGCGCTCACTAATCCCGCCGCGCCCATGGAGCAGATTGTGGCGGTTGCCAAACTCGCCGGCGCCCATGAATTTATTGTGGATCTCCCCGAAGCTTACGACACTATGGTCGGCGAACAGGGCAGCAACCTCTCCGGCGGCCAACGCCAGCGCCTCGCGATTGCCCGCGCGTTATTAACCAATCCCAAAATATTAATCTTCGATGAAGCCACCAGTGCGCTGGATTACGAATCCGAACGCATCATCCAGGACAACATGGCGCACATTTGTAACGGCCGCACCGTGTTTATCATCGCCCACCGCTTAAGTACGGTGCGCATTTGCAATCGCATTATTGTGATGAACAAAGGCCGCATTGTAGAGCAGGGCTCGCATGATCAGTTATTGCAACAACAAGGCTACTACGCGCAATTGCATGGCTATCAGGATGCCAAGGCAGCCGCACGCCCGATGGTAAAAAAGGAAAATATTGAGATGGAGTTTAACCATGACTAATTTTTTTGAATTACTGCGCGAAGCCTGGCGTGAACGCGGTAAATTGGGTGATGGTTCCAAGCAGCAAGGCTTGTCGGAATTTATGCCAGCGGCATTGGAGCTACAGGAAACCCCGCCCAACCCCTTAGTGCGCTGGCTCGCCTGGACACTCATTACCTTATTTATCCTCACGCTGCTCTGGGCCATCTTTGGCAAAGTGGATGTAGTAGCCAGTGCGGAAGGCAAAATTATTCCCGGCAGTCGCGTTAAACAAATCCAGCCGTTGGATAAAGGCGTGATCAAAGCCATCCACGTGAAAGAAGGGCAGTATGTAAAAGAGGGTGATCCACTGATCGAATTGGATCGCACCATCACTGCTGCGGATCAGGCACGTATGCAACAGGAGCTGCACAATGCGAGTTTGAATCTTGCGGGCAGTGAAGCCTTGCAAGCATTAATAGCTGACCAGCAAAACACGGCAGAAAAAAATTCGCAACAACCCAAGAATCAACAGCATCAAAAAATTCATCAAAGAATCAACCAACACAAAAAACCTGTCGCCGCGAGTGAGCTGGCCTTGGTGATTGATGAAAAACTCACATTATCTGCTTCAGAAATATTATTGCACCAACAAAAAACCTGGGAGCAATGGCAACAATACCAGGCACAACTCAGCAGCTTGCACAGCGCCTTAACCAAAGCGCAAAGTGAAAAAATCGCCAACCTGGAAACCATCAAGAAACTCGAGCAAACCCTGCCGATGGTCACCAAACGCGCTACTGCCTTGCACAGCCTCTATCAAAAAAACATGGCCTCAGAAGCGGAATACCTGGAACTGGAACAACAGCGCATCGAACGCACGCAAGACCTCGCCACGCAACAGCAAATCCAACAACAACTTATCGCCGCGATCAATGAAGCCCAGCAGCAAATCAACGCCCTCAAAGCAGACACCAGCAGCAAACTGCTCGCACAAATTGCGGATAGTCGCAACCAACTCGCCACTATCACCGAAGAGCTGGTTAAAGCGCGCGATATGAATGACAAACAAATCCTCTACGCCCCGGTCTCCGGTTACGTACAACAACTCGCGGTCAACACCATCGGTGGTGTTGTCACCGAAGCCCAACAATTAATGATTGTGGTACCGGAAGAAGAAAACCTGGAAGTACAAGTCATGCTCGGCAACCAGGATATCGGTTTTGTGCAAAGCGATATGCCGGCAGAAATTAAAATCCACACCTTCCCCTTCACCAAATACGGTTTGATCGACGCCACCGTTACCCATATCTCCGATGACGCCATCCTCGATGAAAAACTCGGCCTCGTATACGCCATGCATTTAAAAATGCACAAGAGCACTATTCGCGTAGAAGCGAAAGATGTGAAATTAATTCCGGGCATGGCGGTCACGGCGGAAGTGAAGACGACGCAGCGACGAGTGATTGAATATTTTCTGTCGCCACTGTTGAAGTACAAGCAGGAGAGTATTCGGGAGCGGTGAGTAATTATTTCACAAAAATTTATTTTCAATGTTTGTGTTAATTTTTATCAATTGCAACTATCTGTCATTTTTTATTAAAACCAATTCAAGTATATTCATTGTGCCTTTTAACAAAGGAAATTTTTTGTGTGGTAGTGTTCTGTTTTGCGCCACATAAATTTTGTTATTTATTTTATCTTAAAAAGTGACAAAGGAGTTTTATAAATGGCAACAATAAATGGCGACCAAAATGCAAATATCATTGTTGGTACTGACGTCGGTGATTTGATATACGGTAAGGCGGGAGATGATGTTATTTCAGGTGCAAGCGGCAACGATAGTGTCTACGGCGATGCCGGCAACGATGTTCTGGATGGCGGAACGGGTAATGATATTCTGAGTGGTGGTGCGGGTAATGATACTTACCTCTTCGGTTACGGTGGCGGTCAGGACAGTATTTCTAACTACGATACCGGCGCTGGTCGAGTTGATGTATTGCGCTTCGCGGATGCGGTTGCTACGACAGATGTAAGAGTTACCCGTAACTACAATGATCTGATCGTTACCTTGACTAGTACCGGCGACAAGGTGACTGTTGGTAATCATTTTTATAACGATGGTGCGGGAGGTTATGCATTAAATCATCTGGTATTCGCTGATGGTACTGTGTGGGATTACGCTGCGCTTCAGGCATTGGCGGCGACGGCCACAGAAGGGGCTGATAATTTATACGGTGATGCTGGCAATAATGTTCTGAGTGGCTTGGGCGGCAATGATTATTTATATGGCCGTGCAGGGAATGATGTACTTGAGGGTGGTTTTGGTGCTGACAACCTTTATGGTGAAGATGGCAATGACAACCTCAATGGCGGTTCAGATAATGATTATGTTGCGGGCGGCAACGGCGATGACTTCGTTGCTGGTGGTGCAGGTAATGATAACGTCTACGGCGATGCCGGCAACGATGTTCTGGATGGCGGAACGGGTAATGATAATCTGAGTGGTGGTGCGGGTAATGATACTTACCTCTTCGGTTACGGTGGCGGTCAGGACAGTATTTCTAACTACGATACCGGCGCTGGTCGAGTTGATGTATTGCGCTTCGCGGATGCGGTTGCTACGACAGATGTAAGAGTTACCCGTAACTACAATGATCTGATCGTTACCTTGACTAGTACCGGCGACAAGGTGACTGTTGGTAATCATTTTTATAACGATGGTGCGGGAGGTTATGCATTAAATCATCTGGTATTCGCTGATGGTACTGTGTGGGATTACGCTGCGCTTCAGGCATTGGCGGCGACGGCCACAGAAGGGGCTGATAATTTATACGGTGATGCTGGCAATAATGTTCTGAGTGGCTTGGGCGGCAATGATTATTTATATGGCCGTGCAGGGAATGATGTACTTGAGGGTGGTTTTGGTGCTGACAACCTTTATGGTGAAGATGGCAATGACAACCTCAATGGCGGTTCAGATAATGATTATGTTGCGGGCGGCAACGGCGATGACTTCGTTGCTGGTGGTGCAGGTAATGATAACGTCTACGGCGATGCCGGCAACGATGTTCTGGATGGCGGAACGGGTAATGATAATCTGAGTGGTGGTGCGGGTAATGATACTTACCTCTTCGGTTACGGTGGCGGTCAGGACAGTATTTCTAACTACGATACCGGCGCTGGTCGAGTTGATGTATTGCGCTTCTCGGATGCGGTTGCTACGACAGATGTAAGAGTTACCCGTAACTACAATGATTTGATCGTTACCTTGACTAGTACCGGTGACAAGGTGACTGTTGGTAATCATTTTTATAACGATGGTGCGGGAGGTTATGCATTAAATCATCTGGTATTCGCTGATGGTACTGTGTGGGATTACGCTGCGCTTCAGGCATTGGCGGCGACGGCCACAGAAGGGGCTGATAATTTATACGGTGATGCTGGCAATAATGTTCTGAGTGGCTTGGGCGGCAATGATTATTTATATGGCCGTGCAGGGAATGATGTACTTGAGGGTGGTTTTGGTGCTGACAACCTTTATGGTGAAGATGGCAATGACAACCTCAATGGCGGTTCAGATAATGATTATGTTGCGGGCGGCAACGGCGATGACTTCGTTGCTGGTGGTGCAGGTAATGATAACGTCTACGGCGATGCCGGCAACGATGTTCTGGATGGCGGAACGGGTAATGATAATCTGAGTGGTGGTGCGGGTAATGATACTTACCTCTTCGGTTACGGTGGCGGTCAGGACAGTATTTCTAATTACGATGCTGATGCATCCAGTGTTGATATCGCGCGTTTTGATGGAAATGGTTTGCAGGATTTGTTGTTCTCACGGCTTGGTAATGACGTGCTTGTTGCTAGGGTTGGTTCAGCTGATCAAGTTTCCGTTTATAACTGGTATTCCAACCAATCTTATCAGTTGGATCAGATTGAAATAGGGGCGGATATCATAACGAATAGCCAAATTAATCAATTGGTTAGCGCTATGGCGGCATTTGCTCCGGCAGTTGGTGTTAGTAGCTTGAGTCGTGTTGGCGAAAATGATCACCAGTATCCTGTTTTGGCAGTGATGTCTTGATGCGCTAGTATTACCGAGGACTAATATCCATTTTGAACCCCGGCCTAACGGCTGGGGTTTTGTTTTTGGGGTGGGTGGGATTTTGGGTAAAACCGGTTTTTGGGGTGCTAGTTGCCAGCAGTTCCGGTAAACTTCGCGCCTTATTTATTTCTACCGGATACAACTATGCAAGCCGAACAAATCAAAGCGCTAATTGAGAGCCAAATTCCTGATTGTGATGTGAAATCTGTCGAAGTGCAGGGCGATCATATTGGTCTTGTTATCGTCAGCCCGGCGTTTGCGGGTTTGACGCCGGTCAAAAAGCAGCAGCTGGTGCTCTCCACCCTGAGTGCCCAATTCGCTGATCGTAGCATCCATGCGGTGGATTACATTAAGTCCTTTACCCCTGAGCAGTGGCAACAGCAGCAACAGCAGCAGTAATTCGTCGGCGCGAGCCAGTCCCGTTTTTACAATTTTCAGTTTTCAGGTTAGTAATGGATAAGTTTTTAATTACAGGCGGCGGTCCGCTTTCCGGTGAAATTCGTGTTTCCGGTTCCAAAAATGCCGGTTTACCACTGCTGGCGGCGACGATTCTTGCCCAATCCAAAGTGCGTCTGACGAATGTCCCGCACTTGAAAGATATGACCACCATGGTCACCTTGTTGCAAACCCTCGGGTTGACGATTGAAATTCAAGGTGATCACGTGGTGATCGTTGACCCGAATACCATCAACTCCTACACCGCACCTTACGAGCTGGTGAAAACCATGCGGGCCTCGATTCTGGTGCTCGGCCCACTGTTGGCGCGTTACGGCGAAGCCAATGTGTCTTTTCCGGGGGGGTGTGCGATTGGGTCGCGTCCTGTGGATATCCACCTCCGCGGCCTTGAAGCTATGGGTGCCAGTATTGAAATCGACGGCGGTTATATTCGCGCCCGCTCCCATGGCCGCTTGAAAGGCTGCCATTTCCTAATGGATGTGGTGACGGTTGGCGGTACCGAAAACCTGTTGATGGCAGCGGTATTGGCCGATGGAAAAACCGTGTTGGAAAACGCCGCGCGCGAGCCGGAGATTGTCGATCTCGCCAATATGCTGGCGGCCATGGGTGCAAAGATCGAGGGTATTGGAACCTCGACCTTAACGATTCAAGGCGTTGAATCCCTGCACGGCTGCGATTACGCGGTAATGCCGGATCGTATCGAAACCGGTACTTATTTGGTTGCTGCGGCCGCTACACGTGGCAAAATCAAACTGATCAATACCCGCGCGGATATTCTGGAAGCGGTAATTTTGAAGTTGCAGGAAGCTGGCGCAGACATTGCGAGCGGCGGCGACTGGATTACCTTGGATATGCATGGTCAGCGCCCGAAAGCGGTCAGCCTGCGCACCGCGCCTTACCCGGCATTCCCTACCGACATGCAATCGCAATTTATGGCGATGAATGCCGTTGCCGAAGGTGTCAGTCATATCACTGAAACGATTTTTGAAAATCGTCTGGTGCAAGTGGCTGAATTGAATCGTATGGGGGCACATATCGAGCTGGAGCACAACACCGCGATTGTCACAGGTGTTGAGCGATTGAAGGCAGCGCCGGTGATGGCGTCGGATCTGCGTGCGTCGGCGAGTTTGGTGATTGCCGGGTTGGTAGCTGACGGCGAGACCCTGATTGACCGCATTTACCACATTGATCGCGGTTACGAAGCGATTGAAGAAAAATTCCAAAGTTTGGGCGCCAGCGTGCGCCGAGTAAAAGGTTCCTGAGCATGAGTCAGACGCTGACTATCGCCCTGACCAAAGGGCGTATTCTGGATGAAACCCTGCCGCTGCTGGCGGCAGCGGATATTCGTCCGCTCGAAGACATGGAAAAAAGCCGTAAGCTGGTTTTTGAAACCACTCAACCTAATGTGCGCTTTTTGTTATTGCGCGGCGCTGATGTGCCTACTTACGTGCAATTTGGCGCGGCGGATATGGGGATTTCGGGCAAAGATACGCTGATGGAAAATGGTGCAGATGGTTTGTATGAACCTCTCGACCTGAATATCGCGCGTTGCAGACTAATGACCGCGGGCGTTAAAGGGCAGCTAACACCCCCGGGCCGTATTCGCGTTGCAACCAAGTACGTCAATGTCGCTAAACAATATTACGCTGCTCAGGGTCGCCAAATCGATGTAATCAAACTTTATGGTGCAATGGAGTTGGCGCCGATTATGAATTTGGCTGACGAAATTGTGGATATTGTGGATACCGGCAACACCCTGCGTGCAAACGGCCTTGAGCCACGCGAGTTTATCGCTGATATCAGTTCGCGACTCATAGTGAATAAAGCCTCGATGAAAATGAAGCATGTCCAAATTCAGGCGATTATTGATTGCGTCGCGGGTGCAATAACTTCTGCAGAATAAATTCTTCGCAATGCCGGCGCTTGCAATCTTTGCGAGGCAAACAAGCTATGATTGCAATTAAATAGTTTAATGAGCTATTGCAGGCGCCGGTAAGCATCATAAGTTTCGACTAATTCACCGTTATTCAGTGTTTTCCCTTTTTACCTTTGTTACAGCAACGAGATTTTTATGTCTGAATCTGTTATCACACGATTGGATGCAAGCCAGGGAGATTTTAATCAGCGTCTGGATGAATTGTTGGCTTGGGAATCAGTGAGCGATACCCGTGTGGCCAGTGTGGTAGAAGAAATTCTGCATCAAGTAAAAGCCCGTGGCGATGCGGCTGTGGTGGAATACACCAATAAGTTTGATCGTCGTAGCGCACAATCTTTGAATGATCTCGTGGTGCCGCCAGCGCAATTGCACGCGGCACTGCAACAAATCACGGCGGAGCAACGTACTGCCTTGGAAGTGGCAGCAGAACGCATTCGCAGTTACCACAAGCATCAATTGCAATCCTCCTGGCAATACACAGAGGCCGATGGCACTGTGTTGGGGCAGCAAATTTCCGCGATGGAACGTGTCGGGCTTTATGTGCCCGGCGGTAAAGCGTCTTACCCATCCTCTGTTTTAATGAATGCGATTCCCGCAAAAGTGGCTGGAGTGGATGAGTTAACTATGGTGGTGCCGGCACCGGATGGTGAAATTAGTCCAATCGTATTGGCTGCTGCCGCGGTTGCTGGTGTTGATCGCGTAATTACCATCGGCGGTGCGCAAGCCGTTGCAGCGTTGGCTTTTGGAACTGAATCAATTGCCAAAGTCGATAAGATTGTGGGACCGGGCAATATTTATGTGGCGACTGCCAAGCGTGCGGTATTTGGGCAGGTAGCGATTGATATGATCGCCGGGCCGTCAGAAATTTTAGTGGTATGCGATGGTTTAACTGATCCGGATTGGATTGCGATGGATCTGTTTAGTCAGGCTGAGCATGATGAGCAAGCCCAAGCTATTTTGTTGTGCCCTGATGCGGAGTATTTGAATAAAGTTGAGGCATCGATTAAAAAATTATTACCCACACTCGCACGCAAAGACATTGCTAGTGTTTCTTTAAAAAATCGCGGTGCCTTAATTAAAGTGGCGGACATGCAGCAAGCAGTTGCGATTAGCAATCGCATCGCACCCGAGCACCTGGAATTGTCAGTTGCAGATCCGGAAGAGATTCTGCCGCAAATTCGTCACGCGGGCGCTATTTTCATGGGACGCCATACCCCAGAAGCGTTGGGAGATTACTGTGCTGGGCCAAATCACGTTTTACCCACTTCAGGTACTGCGCGCTTTTCGTCTCCCTTGGGTGTTTACGATTTTCAAAAGCGCAGCTCGGTAATTATGTGTTCGCCAGCGGGAGCATCGACTTTATCGAAAACCGCGTCGGTATTGGCGCGTGGTGAACAACTAGAAGCGCATGCGCGCTCCGCAGAATATCGCATCATTGAATAACAATTGATGATGTGTTGTGATAAAAAAACGGGTGCATTTGCACCCGTTTTTTAGTTCTTAATTATTGAATGGGCTAATCAGGTCTTGGTAGGAGGGAAGGCTGCAACGGCTTTAATCTCAATGGACTTTCCATCGCGCAGCACTCTGAAGGTTACTTCGGCGTTAGGCTGAATATTGAAGAGCGAATTGTTAACTGAGCGCTTGTCAATGAGTGGTATGTTATCAATATGGGTGATGTAGTCGTTCACTTTAAAACCCGCTTTTGCAGCGGGGCTATCGGGTTCAATTTCGCTAACCAGTAAGCCTACAGCACCTAGTTTCTGCACCAGCTCGGCGGAAGTTTCTGTTACGCCAATGCCCAGCCAGCCGCGTCTTACTCCACCAAACTCTACAATTTGCTTGAGTGAGTTCATTGCCTTATCGACGGGCACCGCAAAGCTGATTCCAAATGATGCGCCTGTTTCATCCAGCATGGCGGTATTTATACCGATCAGATTGCCGTAGGCGTCTATCAGTGCACCACCCGAATTTCCAGGGTTAATAGCGGCATCGGTTTGAATAAAATTTTCGGCACTGTTAATGCCAAGATTCCAGCGACCGGTGGCACTTACAATTCCCTGGCTGACGCTTTGGCCAACACCAAAAGGATTGCCGATTGCCAGCACGACATCGCCCACGCGAATGTTGTCGGAATTGCCAAGATTGATAGCGCTGATTTTGTCGAGCTGTATGCGCAACACCGCCAGATCGTTGGCTTTATCAATACCTACTAATTCGGCGGCAGTAAATCGGCCATCATACAGAAGCACGAAAATTCGATCGGCGCCGTTAATGACGTGGTTGTTGGTGAGAATTAATCCGTTGTTATCAACAATCACGCCTGATCCCAGGGTTTTTTCCATCCGCTCTTGTTGTGGGACGTTTGAGTTGTTGTAGAGCTGGCGAAAAAAAGGATTGTTGTACAGGTTTTGGTAGCGCTGTATTACGCGCTTTTCCGTGTAGATATTTACCACCGCCGGTGCGGCACGATTTACCGCATCGGCATAGGACACAACACCGGTGCCCAGGTTGCTAGAGGAATTGCTGTTGGTCGGGGTTTGTATGTCGCCGCGTAATTGGGGAAATAAAAGTAGTGCTAGTAACGCGATAATTACACCTGCAATAACCGGCCAGCCGATAAAGTTTAGCAAGCGTTGAAAGTGCATTACTGTGTTCTCCGTCGATTTGTTTTTGGTGTGCAACAAAAACCCCGCGAGCGCGGGGTTACTTAATTCCAGTCGACGTCCTGTGCGCAGAAATGGCTATTGTTGAGAAAATGTTAATAGCGGTTGGCCTTGCCATCAAAATCAAAATCATCGGCGGACTCCGTTGGCATGCGGCTGTGATGCTGGTCTTCGCGCAGATCGTAATCTTCGCTCAGTGTGCCTTTAGTGCCAGGGGTTTTAGGTGCCCAGTCGCGTGGTGGCTCAATCCGTTGTTCATTGATATAGGCTTTTGTATCGCCACTCAGGTTAGTGTTGGCGGAGTCGATAATTTGGCGGCTGATGGCGGGTGTGGCCAATTTCAACGCACCGCTCGCGAGATGCTCATGCACTTCACGATAAGCTTGGGTGAGGTTGTTTACCAGTTGCGAGGTTTGGGCGAAATGCTCAGCAACATCGCGCTGATAACCTTGTAGTGAGTTTTCTGCTTCATGCAGGCGTTGTTCTAAATCGCGGCCTAATAATTGAGCGCGAAAAACGTACAGTACGGCAGCGCCCACAGCGCCACCCATCAATAAACAAATGAATCCGGTAATAACTAGCGCACTGAATGAATACACAGGAATCTCCTCATCAACGAGTGTGTTTATGATCATATGCGATCAAGAACACGCATAGACCTATTATAAGTCCATTTTCTCATTAAAATGGGCAAAAATTATCGGGCTTTCGTCTGAGTAACGAAATTTGAGGTAAATCATGCAATTTCCGTTTGCAAAAGAAGAGTTGTTAATAATCCCTGGGCCAGTTGGTCAGTTGCAGGCTGTCCTTCATCAGGGGGATGAGGCAGGCATGTTTGCCAGCCATCACTGGTTAGTGGTCGTTTGTCATCCGCACCCGGTGCATGGCGGAACCATGGACAACAAAGTGGTGACAACCTTGATGCGCACTTATCGCGATCTTGGCATTCATGTGTTGCGTTTTAATTTTCGCGGCGTAGGTAAAAGCGATGGTGTTTTTGATAATGCTATTGGCGAGCAGGATGACTTGCGAGCAATTATTAGTTGGTGTCGGCAGATGCTACCGGACGCAGGTGTGCTACTCGCAGGGTTTTCATTTGGTTCCTCGATCGCGGCCCAGGTTAGTTACGAGGTTGCCGGGTTGCGCCATTTAACCCTGGTGGCGCCACCGGTAGAGCGTTATCCCTACTCGCGCGACAATCAATTTTCCAGTGCGACCTGTGTTATTCAGGGAGATCAGGATGAGCGAGTTATCGCCCAAGGCGTATATGACTGGGTTGCGAGTTTGCAGGGCGAGGTAAAATTATTGCGCTACCCTGATGCCGGGCATTTTTTTCACGGCTATTTAACGGCGTTAAAGACGGATCTCACACAAATCCTGCAACAGCAATTGCGCTTATAATCTGAAATTGCCGTGGTCATTCCTCGATGCAGCCGTTAAAGTGGCTGCTGCACTTTAATCTTCTCTCTTGATGTTAAATTCAGCTAATCCCATGACAACACCAGATTCAAATTCTCCGCTTGCGCGCTATGGGCGCGATTTGCTGCGTCCCGACTTTCGCCATGATCCGGCCCAGGAGGCTGCGGTTAAGCATTTGCAGCATTTGTATGAGCAGTTGGTTTCAGCGTGGCGGGCCGAGCAACAACAGAGTCTGTTCGGTAACTTTTTTAAGCGTTTTAGTGGTGATTCATCAAGGGAATTGGTGCGTGGGTTGTATTTTTGGGGTGGGGTAGGGCGCGGTAAAACCTACCTGATGGATAATTTTTTTGAGAGTTTGCCATTTGAGCAGAAGCTGCGCGCACATTTCCATCGCTTTATGCGCCGGGTTCATGCGGAGTTGAAAAAGCTTGATGGTAAAAAGAATCCACTCAAACTGGTGGCCGATACTATTGCGGCTGAGGCGAGGGTGATTTGTTTTGATGAGTTTTTTGTATCGGATATTACCGATGCCATGATTCTTGGCACCTTGATGGAAGAGCTGTTTGCGCGTGGTGTTACGCTGGTGGCTACGTCTAATATTGTCCCTGATGGCTTGTACAAAGATGGGCTGCAGCGTGCGCGCTTCCTGCCTGCCATTGATTTACTGAACAAACATACGCTAGTGGTGAATGTAGATGGTGGTGTGGATTATCGTTTGCGTGCGCTGGAACAGGCGGAGTTATACCATCATCCACTAGATGATGCCGCTGACGAAAGCTTAATGTGCAGTTTTAAAAGCCTGGTGCAAGCTGGCGCCGAGGTGCGTGAGCAGTTAGAGGTGGAAGTTGAGGGGCGGATGATTCAGTCCCGTTATATCTCCGAGGGGATTATCTGGTTTGATTTTGTTGATCTCTGCGATGGCCCTCGCTCGCAGAACGATTACATCGAGCTGGCGCGCGAGTATCACACGGTTATTTTGAGTAATGTCCCAGGCTTGGGGCGGGCAAAGGATGATCAGGCTCGCCGCTTTGTAAACCTTGTGGATGAATTTTATGATCGCCAGGTTAAGTTGGTTATATCCGCGGAGCTCCCGCTAGCGGAGCTGTATTCTACCGGCAAGTTGGATTTTGAGTTTCAACGTACTGTGAGCCGGTTGCTAGAAATGCAGAGCCACGAATACCTGACGCGGCCGCATCGCCCCGAATAGTCGATCGCCTTGCGGATGCCGAACCTATATTCTGGTTGAAATCTACTCGTCGTATGTGTAGTATGCCGCCTCCCTGATTTCAGGGGTGTTTGATTCATTTAAATCAGTTCCACATCCAATTTAGGCAGGAATAACATGAAGACCTATATTGCCAAACCTGAATCTGTCGTACATGACTGGTTCATCGTGGATGCGGCGGGTAAAACTCTCGGCCGTTTATCTGCGGAAATCGCCTCGCGTCTGCGTGGCAAGCACAAGCCAGAATTCACTCCACACGTTGATACCGGTGATTACATCGTTGTTATCAACGCGTCGCAAGTGCGTGTTACTGGCCGTAAAGCTACTGACAAGGTTTACTACCATCACACCAACTTCGTTGGCGGTATCAAATCTACTACCTTCGAAAAGTTGATGGAAAAAGCTCCAGAGCGCACTATCCAGATCGCCGTTAAAGGCATGCTGCCAAAAGGCCCGCTGGGTCGCGCTATGTTCAAGAAACTGAAAGTTTATGCAGGTAATGAGCATCCGCATGCTGCTCAACAGCCTAAAGAACTGAGCATCTAAGGGGAGTCGACATGTCTGCACAATTTTACGGCACAGGCCGTCGCAAGACCTCTACCGCACGTGTGTTCATCACTGCCGGTACTGGCACTATTACTGTAAATGATCGTCCTCTGGACGAATACTTTGGTCGTCCGGTAGCGCGCATGGTTGTTCGTCAGCCGCTCGAGCTGGTTGGTCTGGTAGAAAAATTTGACGTAAATGTTACTGTCTCTGGTGGCGGTAGCTTTGGTCAAGCTGGCGCTATTCGTCACGGTTTGACTCGCGCTCTGATGGAGTACGATGAGAGCCTGCGTGGCGATCTGCGTAAAGCTGGTTACGTAACCCGCGATTCTCGTGAGGTTGAGCGTAAGAAAGTTGGCTTGCGTAAAGCGCGTAAAAAGCCACAATTCTCCAAGCGTTAATGATTTCTTGCGGTGGGTTTTGTGCCTGCTGCTTGATGATCATCAAAAAAACGCCCAAGTCTTTTCTGGCTTGGGCGTTTTTTTACGTCTAAAATTGCGGGCCAATAACCCACTGTTTGTGTGTGGTTATTCTTGTAAGCCGTGTGTGAATTCATTAAGATTGCCCGCCTTTTCTTGAGTCACCCAATAATCCTTTGTCGTCGGACTTGGTTGCAGAATCTTTGCACAGTCGCAGCGCGATTTAGGCGATTTGCTAGCCGTTAGCTGTTAGGGGAGAAATTCGTCATGAGTAATGACGCAGTAAATAAGACGCGCCGTCGTGTATTAATCGGAGCCACTTGTGCAGTGGGTGCGGTTGGTGTGGTTGGTGCAGCAGTGCCGTTTGTAGGTTCCTGGAACCCGAGTGCCAAGGCGAAAGCTGCAGGTGCTCCTGTGAAATACAACCTTAGCAAGGTAGAGCCGGGCGCTATGGTCACCGTTGAGTGGCGCGGTAAACCGGTGTTTGTGGTGCGTCGTACCCAAGCCGCACTGGATAGCCTGAAAAAGGTAGAGGAGTTGGGAGTATTGCTCGACGCAAACTCGGAAGAGCCTCAGCAACCTGAGTATGCAAAAAATCCAGAGCGTGCCATCAATAAAGAGTTTGCGATCCTGTTGGGCGTTTGTACCCATTTGGGTTGTGCACCTATGTATCGTCCGGATGTACACGCGGCGGACCTGGGTGGTGAGAAATGGCAGGGTGGCTTCTTCTGCCCATGTCATGGTTCGAAATACGATTTGGCAGGCCGCGTTTACATCGGCGTTCCTGCTCCACTGAACCTGGAAGTTCCTCCTCATCGTTATGAGAGTGATGCTGTAGTTGTGATTGGCGAAGATCAAGGGGCTTAAGATGAATTGGTTAGTTGGATTGTGGCAATGGGTTGATAAGCGTCTTCCGGTACAACGTGCCTGGGATACCCATATGGGTAAATACTACGCACCCAAGAACTTTAACTTCTGGTATTTCTTTGGTGTGCTTTCGCTGCTGGTATTGGTTAACCAATTGGTTACCGGTATCTGGTTGACCATGAGCTACAACCCTTCAGCAGAAGGTGCTTTCGCGTCTGTTGAATACATTATGCGCGATGTGGATTTCGGTTGGTTACTGCGTTACATGCACTCTACCGGCGCTTCTGCATTCTTCATCGTTGTTTATCTGCATATGTTCCGCGGCATGATGTACGGTTCTTATAAGGCTCCACGTGAACTGGTGTGGATCTTCGGTATGACCATCTATCTGGTGCTCATGGCAGAAGCCTTTATGGGTTATGTATTGCCTTGGGGGCAGATGTCCTACTGGGGTGCACAGGTAATTGTTTCGCTATTCGGTGCTATTCCCGGTATTGGGGAAGATTTGGTGCAGTGGATTCGTGGTGATTACCTGATTTCCGGTATTACCTTGAACCGCTTCTTCGCCCTGCACGTAGTGGCGTTGCCAATTGTATTGTTAGCTTTGGTAATGATGCACATTTTGGCGCTGCACGAAGTGGGTTCAAACAACCCTGATGGTGTTGAGATCAAAAAGAACAAAGATGAGAATGGCATTCCGCGCGATGGCGTTCCTTTCCATCCGTTCTATACAGTGCACGATTTGGTGGGGATCACAGTATTCCTGTTTGCCTTCTGTTTCATAATGTTCTTTATGCCGGAGATGGGCGGTTTCTTCCTTGAATACGCCAACTTCGAAGAAGCTAACAACCTGAAGACACCAACACATATCGCACCGGTATGGTACTTCACTCCTTTCTATGCGGTACTGCGCGCAGTGACCATGCAAATCGAACTCGGCCCAATGGTATTGACCGCCAAGTTCTTAGGCTTTGTGGCTATGGCAGCGGCAATCGCTATTCTGTTCGTATTGCCCTGGTTGGATCGCAGCAAGGTCAAATCTATGCGCTATCGCGGACATATTCCACGTATTGCGCTGATTGCATTTGCCTCCATGTTCGTTGTTCTCGGGTATTTGGGTGTTAAGGCTCCAACGGAAGGTAGAACCCTGCTATCGCAAATTGCCACAGCGTTCTACTTTGCATATTTCGTAACTATGCCGGTTTGGACAACTACGAGTGCAGAAAAAGCCAAATCCAAAACCTCGTGGGTGTTGAGTGGTGCTTTTGCGGTGATCTTTGCCTGGATGGGTGCTGTTTATATCGGTGGTGATGTACCTGCGCTGCTGATTGGGTTCTGCTTCCTGCTAGCGGCTATCTTCGCGGTTCTGCCCTTGTTGGCGGCGCGTGATAAAGATTTGGTTGAGCCGACTCGTGTTCAGGCCAAAGGATTGCCGGGCTTGTTGGTTGCTGCTGGCTTTATCCTGTTTGTGATTCTGGCGGTCGTACCTATCAAAGCGGTGGCATCTGAAGGTGCTTTCAATTGCGGTGCGATTCCTTGTGATTACATGGAGGCTGACCTGAATGACAAGGATTCATTGCAGCGTGGCGCCAAATATTTCACGAACTACTGTATGGGTTGCCATTCACTGAAATATTCCCGTTTTGAGCGTGTAGCTGATGACTTGGGTATTCCCCATGATGTGATGGAGCAAAACCTGATTTTCGGCGATCAACGTATCGGTCAATTGATGGAGATTGCTATGAAGCCCCAGCAAGCCAAAATTTGGTTTGGTGTGGTTCCTCCGGATTTGACTTTGGTTGCGCGTGCACGCTCACCTGAGTGGATTTATACCTATTTGCGTAACTTCTACAAAGATGAAACCCGCCCATGGGGTGTTAACAACCGTGTATTTCCTAATGTGGGTATGCCGCACGTGTTAATCGGCCCGCAAGGCTTGCTTGAATGCGGTGCCGGCCCAAAACTGAATCATCACGGTGGCGCGTTGCGCAACGATGTTGGTCAGGTGGAAATCGATGAGCATTGCGGTGCGCTCAAAGAAGGTAAAGTTAAGGGTTCTATGTCTCAAGCTGAGTTTGATGAGGCGGTGTATGACCTTGTTAACTTCCTGGAGTATGTGGCTGAGCCAATCGCTGTAAAGCGTCAGGGCATTGGATACTATGTCTTGGGCTTTCTGGTAATTTTATTTATCTTTGTATACTTCCTGAACCGTGAGTTCTGGCGAGAAATTCACTGATAGATCTGCAACAAACAAAAAGGGCGACGCAAGTCGCCCTTTTTGTTTGAGTCTATTGTTGAATCCCTGTAACTTGATGATGTTGTTTACTTTCAAGGAAAATTTTATGTCCATGTCTTCCAGTCGCCCTTACTTTTTGCGCGCCATCTACGAATGGATATTGGACAATAATTGCACCCCTCATATTTTGGTGGATGCCCATGTGCAAGGAACCCAGGTACCCCAGCAGCATGTCAACAAAGATGGTCAGATCATCTTGAATATATCACCCACTGCAGTGAAAGATTTTTTTATGGATAATACGGCGGTTTCCTTTAATGCTCGTTTTAGTGGTGTGGTGAATAATCTGTATATCCCCACAGGCGCCGTTCTGGGTATCTATGCCCGTGAAAATGGCCAGGGGATGATGTTTGAGGCGGAGGCACATCCCCAGCCGCCGGTGCCGCCTCCTACCCCACCTACACCACCGGTTAAGTCAATAGGGGATGGGGCGAAACGGCCCGGACTCAGGGTTGTGAAATAAAACTAGACTCAACAACACCAGCTGCGGCTGGTGTTGTTGCTTTAGGTGCAGGTTTGTGACGCTTGTGCGACATATTTGTGACAAAAACATTCGTTGGTCACATTACTGTCATATTCGCTCGTTAGAGTAGCGCTCAGTGGTAAGGCAACCTTGCCATCTAACCAATCTACGCAATGACTAACGGAGCGCTCTATGAACGCCAAGAACATTATCAAGGGGCTGGTATTGGCCGGCTCTATGGTTTGCACTGCTGCACTGCAGGCTGCCGTTGATCCAAAGTTGCCGGAATACAAGGTGGCAACAGGGGTTTCCGGCAACGTTAACTCAATTGGTTCAGACACACTGAACAACTTGATGACCCTTTGGGCAGAAGATTTCAAAAAGCTGTACCCGAATGTAAACATCCAGATTCAAGGTGCTGGTTCTTCAACTGCGCCACCAGCGTTGATCGAAGGTACTGCTAACTTCGGCCCAATGAGCCGTGAAATGAAAGCTGAAGAAGTTCAGGCTTTCGAAGCAAAATACGGTTACAAGCCAACTGCTGTGCCTGTGGCGATCGATGTTTTAGCAGTCTATGTAAACAAGGACAACCCGGTAAAAGGTTTGTCGCTGCAACAAGTGGATGCCATTTTCTCTGCTACCCGCAAGTGCGGCGAAGCTAAAGATATCACCCGTTGGGGTGAGGTAGGTCTTGAGGGTGCATGGGCGAACCGCGATTTCACCATCTACAGCCGTAACGCAGTATCGGGTACCTACGGTTACTTTAAGGATGAAGCCCTGTGTAAAGGTGACTTCAAAGCAACTATCAATGAGCAACCAGGTTCTGCTTCGGTAGTGCAGGGTGTATCAGAGTCGATCAACGGTATTGGTTACTCAGGTATTGGTTACATCACTTCTGGCGTGCGTGCGTTGCCACTCTCCAAGAAAGATGGACAACCATTCATAACGCCTGATGCAACTCACGCATTGGATGGCACCTATCCTCTGGCGCGCGTGTTGTATGTTTACATCAATAAGCACCCAAATCGCAAGCTGGATGCTCTGCAGCTCGAGTTTTTGAAGATGGTTCTCTCCAAGCAAGGTCAGGAAACTGTAGTGCGTGATGGTTATATCCCGCTGCCGTCGACCATGACCACCAAAGCGCTGGCTGATCTGCAAAAATAACTAATTTGCTGATGTTAAAGGCCGCCCCGATGGGCGGCTTTTTTTCGTCCTAGTGATTTGTGTTACAGAAAAATGACAATCAAATCGGGTTTTGTAACAAAAGTGTCATTTTTGATTGTTAGGATTCTCGTGCCAGAAGTTTAATCAGGTGAGCAGACCATGTCCGAACCCATTCCCTTGGTAAAAGAAACCGTCAGCTTGATGCCGACACTCGAACAGCGCAACCGCCTGCGTCGCCTACGCAAATTTAAGGATGGCTTATCCCGTTATGGAGTGATGACCGCCGGCATGGCGGTTGTTTTTTCATTGGGGTTGATATTTTTCTACCTTTTCTCTGAGATCGCACCCCTGTTTCGTGGGGCATCGGTAGAGGTAGTCAAAACTTATACACCTGAGGCCCTTCATCAAGCGCCGGAAGATGAAACAGAATTCCTGACCCTGGAGCGCTATGAAGAAATTGGTGGCAACTTTAAACGCAGTGGCGCTATTAGTTTCTTCACCGTGGATGACGGTAAAACCCTGCTGTCTGCTCAAATGCCAAAATCGGAACGCAGCGAATTTTCGGCGCTGGCAACCAGTACGGCTGATCATGGTCTGGTAGCTTACGGCTATAACAATGGTCAGGTTGCTGTCGCGAAAACAGAATATGAACTCAGCTACCCAAACGACAAACGTCAAATTACTCCTAGCATTGAATTTCCACTAGGCGATCAGCCAATTCAATTGGATGAGAAGGGCAGTGCTTTAAGCGTATTAGCGATTCAGGAGACCTCCAGTGGTACGTTAATTGGAGCCTTGACGGCCGATAATAGGTTAATACTCGGTGTATTTAGCAGCAGTCGCAATTTAATTACCGGTGCGGTAAACCTCGAGCAGGAAATTTTTACTTTACCACCTTTGCCACAAGGCGCGACCGGTACGCACATGCAAATCGATGAGGGGGCACAACATCTGGTTGTTGCAACCGATAAAGCGCAAATTATTTTGTACAAAATTGTTAGCCCTTCTGCGGCAGAGCGCAAAGAAGCCGTGGTTATTCCTCACGGAAAAATCACCGCCATGCAATTTCTGGTAGGCACGGGTTCGCTGGCTGTGGGCACTAGCGAAGGCCACGTAAGTCAATGGTTTTTAGTGCGCGACCAACACAATGAATATCACGTAACCCATGTGCGCGATTTTGATTCTCTGCCAGGTGCAATTACCGGGTTTGCCCCGGAGTTTGCGCGTCGCGGTTTTTGGGCCGGCGATGTTAAAGGCAATATCGGTATTTATTTCGGCACGTCGCAGCGCACCTTGTTAGTTGAGTCCATGGGCGACAAACCCATTAACAAAATTGCCGTATCACCAATAAACAACCGCGCTTTGCTAATTGATAACAGCAAAAATTTGTCACTACTCGATGTTTGGAACAAACACCCGGAAGTATCTTTCAGCTCGCTCTGGCAAAAAGTGTGGTACGAAGGTCGCGATGCGCCGGAATATATTTGGCAGGCTTCTTCAGGTAGCGACAACTTCGAAGCCAAGATGAGTTTTGTCCCGCTTTCGTTAGGTACCTTAAAAGCCGCTTTCTTCGCGATTTTATTTGCGGTTCCGCTGGGTGTGATGGGCGCAATTTACACCGCTTATTTTATGACTCCGAAATTGCGCGGCATTGTAAAACCGACCATTGAAATTATGGCGGCGCTGCCGACAGTAATTCTCGGTTTCCTTGCAGGATTGTGGCTCGCGCCTTTTATTGAAAATCATCTACCCGCAATTTTCAGCATATTAATATTGTTGCCAGTCACTATGTTGGTAACCGGATTTGCGTGGAGTAAGTGCCCTGAATCTGTCCGCAACAAAATGCCGGAAGGTTGGGAGGCGGTAATTGTGTTGTTACCAATTGTTGCCACTGTGTGGGCCTGCGTTACGGTCAGTCCATTAACGGAAGTCTGGTTTTTTAATGGCAGCATGCGTCAATGGTTTACCGATGCCGGAATAAATTACGATCAGCGCAACGCGTTGGTGGTGGGAATTATCATGGGCTTTGCAGTTATTCCAAGTATTTTTTCTATCGCTGAAGATGCCGTGTTCAGTGTACCGCGTCATCTCACACAAGGTTCGCTCGCTTTAGGCGCAACGCCTTGGCAGACGATGGTGGGAGTAGTGTTGCCAACCGCAAGTCCAGGTATTTTTTCCGCAGTGATGATGGGGTTTGGTCGGGCAGTGGGTGAAACCATGATTGTGCTGATGGCAACTGGTAATAGCCCAGTGGTGAATTTCAATATCTTCGAAGGTATGCGTACGCTATCGGCAAACATCGCGGTGGAATTGCCTGAAACTGCAGTAGGTAGTACGCATTTCCGGGTGCTGTTCCTGGCGGCACTGGTGTTACTTGCACTGACGTTCGTAGTGAACACCTTGGCAGAAGTTATTCGTCAGCGTTTGCGTCAACGCTATAGCAATCTGTAATTTCAGATGATTTTTTTCGGAAGCCTGTAATGAAAAATTTATTGAAACGAAAAACGTCCTGGTTCAGCAGTGGCTCGCCCTGGATTTGGCTAAACGGCGGTGCAGTTGCCATTTGTATGTTGATGGTGTTGGGCCTGCTGGGTTTGATTGCGGTGCGTGGTTTTGGTCACTTCTGGCCGGCGGATATTTTGCAAACGTCGATTGTTGACCGCGACGGCGAGCGTCATGTCGTGATGGGTGAAGCCGTGCGCGATGAAATTATTTCTGCGGCGGTAGCACGTGATGGCGGCTACACAGTTGCACCTGAGGTTGAGTTAATCACTCGCCATTTATTAAAAATGGGTAATCGCGATGTCAACGGCCGCGACTTTGCCTGGTTCCTCGATACAGGGATGGATAAGTGGGAATACCCCAAAGATGCGATTGCGATTGAGCGTCGTGAGTGGGGTAATTTTTACGGTTATCCTGTGGCCATTAAAGAGCAGGACCATGTTGTTAGTGAATTAAGCAGCGCTGATTTTTGGCAGCAACTGGATCAGCGGCTCGGTCGTGCATTGGAATTGCATGACAAGATCCATCGCATTGAAAAAGTGGATATTGGTCGTATCAACAATCAAATGGACGAGTTGCGTCTGGAGCGCCGCCGGTTGGAATTGGATGGTGTCGCTGGTACGCAATTGGCCAATGCTGATGCAGAATTGGCTGAGCGTCGCGCGGCGCTGGAAGCAGAATACGAAGTGATAAAAAAAGAGCGCGATGAAATCCTTACGCAGGCAACACGTGACAAATTAATTGCGCGCACCGCAGACAACAAAGAAGTTGTGATTGCGTTCGATCATATAGTGCGCGTTACTCGCCCGAATGATATGGGTGTGATTGCCAAGTCAGGTCAGTACGTGGAGCGCTTCTGGGAATTTATGACAGCCGAGCCGCGCGAGGCAAATACTGAAGGCGGTATCTTCCCGGCAATTTTCGGCACCCTCACGATGGTAATCGTGATGTCTATTATGGTTACGCCATTTGGTGTGCTGGCGGCGATTTATCTGCGTGAATACGCCAAACAGGGCACTTTCTTAAAAATTATTCGTATCTCTGTGTATAACCTCGCCGGTGTTCCTTCGATTGTGTACGGAGTATTTGGTTTGGGATTCTTTGTCTATACGCTCGGTGGCAACATCGATGAATTGTTTTATACCGAGTCTTTGCCATCGCCAACCTTTGGTACTCCCGGTTTATTTTGGGCGTCGTTAACGCTTGCATTGTTAACCTTGCCGATTGTGATTGTATCGACAGAAGAGGGATTGTCGCGTATTCCCAGCACGATTCGCCAGGGCAGTCTTGCGCTGGGCGCTACCAAAGCGGAAACCCTTTGGAAAGTGGTTGTGCCGCTAGCAACACCCGCGATGATGACGGGTTTGATTCTGGCAATTGCTCGCGCGGCAGGTGAGGTTGCACCATTAATGTTGGTGGGGGTTGTTAAGTTAGCTCCCGCCTTGCCGGTAGATGGCAATTACCCTTACTTGCACCTGGATCAAAAAATTATGCACCTCGGCTTCCACATTTATGATGTGGGCTTCCAAAGCCCTAACGTAGAAGCGGCGCGCCCATTGGTATATGCCACTTCATTAACGCTGGTGTTGTTGATTATTGCCCTGAATATTACCGCCATCAAAATCCGTAATAACCTGCGTGAAAAATACCGCAGTGCGTCGGATTAATGGGTACGTGGGTTTGTAATAATTTTGTCATTTATTTGCAATATATTGTTCATCAAAATTTAACCGAGTCTTACACAGGCCCCGAATATGAGCCCAACAGCACTGGTAGAACCTATTAAGCTTGAAGTGAAAAACCTCAACTTGTACTACGGTCCGAAACGCGCGTTAAACACTGTGAATATGAAAATTCCAGAGAAAAAAGTGACTGCCTTTATCGGCCCTTCCGGGTGTGGTAAGTCAACTTTATTGCGCTGCTTTAATCGCATGAACGATTTGGTAGATGCCTGCCGCATTGAAGGTGAAATTTTGTTGGAAGGCGCTAACATTTATGACAAAGCGGTCGATGTGGCTGAGTTGCGCCGCCAAGTGGGAATGGTGTTCCAAAAACCCAATCCATTCCCAAAAACTATCTACGAAAATGTTGCCTATGGTCTACGCTTGCAAGGTGTGAAATCCAAGCGTGTATTAGACGAAGTAGTCGAAAAATCATTGCGTGGTGCTGCGCTTTGGGACGAGGTAAAAGATCGCTTGCACGACAACGCCTTTGGCTTGTCAGGCGGTCAACAGCAGCGCTTGGTGATCGCGCGTGCAATTGCGATTGAACCTGAAGTGATTTTATTGGATGAGCCGGCATCGGCACTCGATCCAATTTCTACGTTGAAAATTGAAGAACTCATTAACGAATTAAAGCACCAGTACACGATTGTGATTGTGACGCACAATATGCAACAGGCAGCGCGCGTTTCCGATTACACCGCGTTTATGTACATGGGGGATTTAATTGAGCACGATTTAACCGATACTCTCTTTACCAATCCCAGCAAAAAACAAACTGAAGATTACATCACCGGCCGTTACGGTTAATGCGGAGGTCGCATCATGGTTATGGATATTACGAGTCACACTCATCATATCTCGCAGCAATACAATATTGAGTTGGAAACCATTCGTACCCATTTGTCAGAAATGGGCGGCATGGCCCAGCGACAAGTGAACGATGCGATCCAGGCGTTGATTGACGCGGATCTGGAACGCGCCGAACAAGTGGTGCGCGCTGATACCAAAGTAAACTCCATGGAGATTACGATTGATGAAGAATGCGTGCGCATCCTCGCTCGTCGCCAGCCAGCGGCGAGCGACTTGCGTCTGGTCATTGCGGTCACCAAAGCGATTACCGATTTGGAGCGCATCGGTGACGAAGCATCGAAAATTGCCCGTCAGGCAATCGCCATGAATAAAGATGGTCATGCACCCCGCGGTTACATTGAGGTGCGTCATATCGGTGGCCACGTGTCGAAAATGCTGCAGGATGCACTGGATGCATTTGCGCGTCTGGATATGGAGTTGGCGCTGAACGTAGTGCAAACGGACAAGCAAGTGGATATGGAATACAGCACCGCCATGCGCGAGTTGGTGACTTTCATGATTGAAGATCCGCGCAGTATTACGCGCGTGTTGAACATCATCTGGTCGCTACGTGCGCTGGAGCGTATTGGCGATCACGCACGCAATCTGGCCCAGTACGTAATTTACCTGGTTAACGGCGAGGACGTGCGTCACTCTAATCTGGAAGAGATAGTCGATAACCTGACCAACAAAGAGTAACCGTTAGGCACCTCATGGATAGAAGGGGTTTCATGCAAGTTTTGCGTGACTAAAGCCAGATCCTCTTGTTAAATAACCCGCGCCTGCACCAGGTGCGGGTTTTGTTTTTTCTGGGGTCACAACAGCGTTTCCTGCTTCAGGCACAGCTTCAAGCAACCATCCAACACAGGGCTCTTGCCGGGGAACGCATAAATATATAATATAAATAGGCTAAATAAATATGCTGGATACAGGGCGCAACCTAACTCACCAGTTAACCCATCAATTGGGTGCGGCGATAGTCCAAGGTCAATATGCGATTGATAAGTCCTTCCCGACAGAGGCGGAATTATCGCAACAATTTAACATTAGCCGCAGCGTTACCCGCGAGGCGGTGAAGATGCTGACAGCCAAGGGGTTGATTGCCTCTCGGCCACGGCAGGGTATCCGGGTCATGCCCAGTACTCATTGGAATATGTTTGATGCAGATGTTCTGGGTTGGACCTTGAATGCGCGGCCATCGCTAGAGCTGTTGCGCGAGTTCACCCAGCTGCGCATGGCGATTGAGCCGGAAGCAGCGGCGCTGGCTGCAGAAAATTATAAGGATGCCGCCAAGTTGAAAGTGATTGGCGATGCGCTGGCGCGAATGAAAAAGGCAGATGAGGGGCACGATGATCCACTCGCGGCAGATATAGAGTTTCACTGTGCAATTTTGGCTGCAAGCAATAATCGCTTTTTCTTCCAATTGCGCGAGTTTATCCAGGTTGCGTTGCGAGTAAGTATCGCGAGTACCAACCAGTTAAAGGGTGTACTGACAGCCGATTATGATGATCACAAGCGTATCTATGATGCGATTTGTGCGGGCGATCAGGACGCCGCTAGCAAGGCGGTCAAAACCTTGCTGCAAGAAGTTATGCAGTTAATCAATGTCTCTCTGGTAAAACCGAAATAGATTGCCACGGTCAGAGCTTTCTACCTGAGCTAAAATCGGTAAGCAAAGGGTTAGAACCCGGAGAGAATTGAACATGCAAAGTTATTCAAGCCATCAAGGATACACCCGCTACGCCAGCCTGCAGGGGCGTGCGGTGTTTATTACTGGCGGAGCCACGGGGATTGGCGCGGCACTGGTTGAGGCTTTTGTCTCCCAGGGGGCGAAGGTCGCGTTTGTCGATATCGATGTAGCGGGCGCCGAGGCGCTATGCGATGAGCTGGTGCAAAAAGGTCTTTCGCGCCCCTGGTTTGCGGCATGCGATGTTAGCGATATAGCAGCGCTGAAACAGAGTATTGAGAAAGCGGCTGAAGATCTGGGCGAGATCAGCGTGCTGGTCAATAATGCGGCGAATGATCAGCGTTACGACACACGCACTATGACAGAAGACAATTGGTATCGCGGTTTGGCAATTAATTTGCACCCGGCTTTTTTTGCCGCGCAAACTGTGCAGCCGATGATGGCAAAATTGGGTGGTGGTTCGATCATTAATATCAGTTCCATCAATGTCCAGTTTGGGCCGCCCAATTTGGCCAGTTACATCACCGCCAAAGCCGGTATTTTGGGAATTTCCAAAGCCCTGGCAACTGATTACGGTGTGGATAATATTCGAGTGAATTCTATTTTGCCTGGCTGGGTCGCAACACCCAAGCAATTGGAAAAATGGCTGACACAGGAAGAAGAAGCAGAACTGATGAAGCGCGTTTGCCTGAAAAAACGCTTGGGGGCGCCGGACGTTGCCAGCCTTGCGTTGTTTTTAGCGGCCGATGATTCTGCCATGATCACCTCGCAAGAATTTGTTGTCGATGGTGGGAGGATATAAGCACGAGCAACAGTGCAGATTGAATTAAGTAATGCCCGGGAAGCATTCATCAGTACCACTGGTGAATGCTTCTTGCTTAAAGAGAGAGCTATTTTTAATACGCGAGACAAGTTGGCACCTTTAGACCCAAAAGTCGTAGTAGACCAAGAAATCGCAGTCCTGATAAAAACAAAATTTTTTAATAACAAAGTGCTTTGTGTCTGAAGCACTACTACATAGAGGTTAATCATGATTCTTAACGGCATTGATATAGGCGTATTGGTCGTCTACACGTTGGTGTTATTAGGTGTGGCCTGGTGGGTTTCCCGCGATGAAAAAGGGCACGACAAAAATGCGAATGACTACTTTCTGGCAAGCAAATCTTTGCCCTGGTGGGCGATAGGCGCATCGCTGATTGCCGCAAATATTTCGGCAGAACAAATCATTGGTATGTCCGGTTCTGGTTATGTGATCGGAATGGGCATCGCGGCTTACGAGTTAATGGCGGCAATTACGCTGATTATTATCGCAAAGTATTTTTTGCCGATCTTCCTCGCCAAAGGCATTTACACCATGCCTCAATTTTTGGAAAACCGGTATGACGGACGCGTGCGCACTGTTATGGCGATTTTCTGGCTCGCGCTTTACACCTTTGTAAACTTAACCTCAGTGTTGTATCTGGGTTCATTGGCTATTTCACAATTCCTCGGTGTAGACATGTTGTATGGCATGATCTTTCTCGCCATTTTCTCTATGACTTACTCCATTTATGGCGGCCTTAAAGCGGTAGCTATGACCGATATCATTCAAGTTGCGTTATTGGTATTGGGCGGAATTTTGGTGAGCTATCTCGCGTTAAATCAAATTTCTGGCGGGGCTGGTGTAGTCTCCGGTTTCTCTACCTTGTTGGAAAAAGCACCGGAAAAATTCGATATGATTTTGTCGCCGGATAATCCTAACTACAGCAACCTGCCAGGTATTTCAGTGTTGATTGGCGGCTTGTGGATTATGAATATCAGCTACTGGGGTTTTAACCAATACATCATTCAGCGCGCTCTGGCTGCAAAAAGTATTCAAGAGGCGCAAAAGGGAATGGCATTCGCCGCTTACGTAAAATTGTTTGTGCCGATTATTGTGGTACTGCCGGGAATTTGCGCAGTAGTCCTCGCGCCGGATTTGGCGAAAGCAGACCAAGCTTATCCTGAAATGATGAAGTTATTACCACACGGGTTGTTGGGGGTTGCCTTTGCTGCCCTGGTTGCAGCGATTGCTTCGTCATTGAGTTCTATGAGCAACAGCGTGTCCACCATTTTTACTATGGATATTTATAAAAAATCTATTAATCCGGAAGCATCAGAACACAAACTGGTATTTATCGGTCGTGCAACTGCGACCGTCGCGATGATCATTGCGGTATTGTTGGCCAAACCTCTAGTGGGTAAATCCGAGCAGGCATTCCAATTTATTCAAGAATTTACCGGCTTCTTTACCCCGGGCATTGTGGTGATTTTCCTGTTTGGTTTCTTCTGGAAAAAAGCAACCGCTGCCTCTGCGCTAACCGCTGCAATTGCCTCTGTAGTGTTGTCTTGGGCGTTTAAGATTTATTTGCCCGAAATGCCATTTATGGATCGTGTTGGTCTGGTATTTATTTTGTGTTGTGTGTTGGCTGCCGCCGTTACCTATCTTGCTGGCGCTAAAGCACAGGACAATGCGATTGATCTGAAAGGTATTAGCTTTAAAACTACTGGAGGCTTCAACATTGCATCGCTCGGTGTAATTTTGGTGCTTGTCGTAATCTACGCTACCTGGTGGTAAGCTGACCCCCATTCGGGATAAAAAAATGCCCCTTTTTAGGGGCATTTTTATTTTTACAGCTGTGAATTTCCCTGCGGAAGTTAGAGTTAGTTGTTAACTCAGCAGCTTGCGAGAATAGTTTTTCCCAAAATGACAGCAACTACCGATCAAAAGATAATCGCAATGACTCAGATAACATTAATCGATACGGTTCCCTGTGAAAACCTGTTAGGCGAAGGCGTGCAATGGAATCATCAAGATGGGTGTTTCTGGTGGACGGATATTCATAGCGCAACACTTTATCGCTATCACCTGGATACCAGGAAAATATCGCACTGGGATTTACCGGAAAAACTGGGATGTTTTGCATTTGCAAAAAATGATTCGCGTTTGTTGGCGGCTTTTGCTTCCGGCTTTGCCTGGTTTGAACCGCAAACAGGTGCATTGGCGTGGATTGCAAAACCGGAAGCGCATCTAATCGGCAATCGCTCCAATGATGGCCGCTGTGATCGTCAGGGCCGCTTTTGGATGGGGACCATTCGTGAACAACAACATACCCCGGATCAATGTGCAGCACTTTATTCTTTAACGGCTGATGGGGATGTACATCAGCATCTTGCCGGTTTACATATTTCCAATGCGCTCTGCTGGAGCCCGGATTCGCGCAAGCTTTATCACGCGGATTCTCCGTCACACGCTATCAATGTTTATGACTTTGACGCAGCAACCGGCACATTTTCCAATCGCCAAATATTTGCGCAAACCGAACCCGGTGTGGAACCTGATGGTGCCTGCGTAGATGCGCAGGGCTATGTGTGGAATGCACAGTGGGGTGGCAGTCGCGTAGTGCGTTACGCACCCGATGGCGCTAAAGATTTTGTATTACCCATGCCGGTATCCCAGGCAACCTGTGTTGCTTTTGGCGGCGAGCAATTAAATGTTTTGGCGGTCACTAGTGCGCGTATTGGGTTAAGTGATGAAGCATTGCGACAGCAGCCACAAGCTGGAAATTTATTTATTTTTCAAACCGATATTCAGGGCTTGGAAGAATCCCGGTTTGGTTAACACGGAAATATTTATGACACAAGCATCTATTCAAATTGTGCAAGCCGATTACAAAAATCCACAACACGCGCAGGACCTGGTGTATTTGTTAAATACCTATGCCACTGACCCTATGGGCGGCGGAACTGCGCTGGCAGATCAGGTGCAAAACACGCTGGTTGCTGAATTGGCCAAACGCGATTTTGCGCTGTCACTGCTTGCCTATGTAAATGGGGCGCCGGCGGGGTTGCTCAATGCGTTTGAAGGGTTTTCTACCTTTGCCGCAAAACCTTTAATTAATATTCACGATGTAATTGTGGTAAAAGAATATCGCGGCTTGCAACTCAGTCAGCGTTTGCTGGCTGCATTAGAGGTAATCGCGCGCGAACGCGGTTGCTGCAAAATAACCCTGGAAGTATTAACCGGTAATGAAGCCGCACAGCGCGCATACCAGAAATTCGGTTTTTCCGGTTATGCTCTGGACCCCAAAGTAGGGCACGCGGTGTTCTGGCAAAAGAAGTTAAATTAATTGACGCAAATACGCTCACGTTAATTGCATTAACTCCAAACCCCATAAGCCAATAGTGACACTAACGAGTGCCCACACGGTGGTGTGCGCTACGATTCTTGCAGCGAGAGGTGCGTTGCCGTTCATCGCTTGCACCATCACAAAGCTAATGGTCGCGCTGGGCGACGCCGCTAATAAAAATAAAATAGCCAGTGCATCACCGCGTAAACCCAAGGCAATTGCCAATGAGCAGGCAATTAGCGGTGAAAGAATTAGTTTCCACACGCAGGCGCTCATGGTGGCTGAATCAATGTGAGTTAAGCGCGCTGTTCCAAGTGAACCGCCAATACAAATTAATGCCAGCGGCAATACCATTTGGCTGAGATATTTTCCGCTATCGAGAATAACCTCTGGTAATGTAATTCTGCATAGGTTTACGAGGAACCCCAGCGCAATTGCGATAATCAGCGGATTTTTTGCAATGCCAATCAGCGTGGGTTTTAATGAAGCGCCGCTCTCGCTCAAGCTGCGGTTCAATACGTAAACGGAGAGCACATTGTAGACAATAACCGTCATTGCAACGGGCAGTGATGCGAGCGCTAATCCTTTCTCCCCATACGCATTGGCACAAAATGCCAGCCCGAGAATTACCAAATTTCCACGAAAAGCACCCTGAATAAACACACCTTCATCGCGTTTATCGCTACAGTGCCAATGGGCTGTTAACAAGCTGCCGATAAAGACCAGTCCGGTCATTACCGCAAACGCAATTAATAAGGTCCAGTCGGTTGCATGCGACGTGTCGGCGGTCGCGCAAGTAATAAATAGCATCACCGGCAAGCCGAGGCTATATACCAATTGCGATGAGGTTTTGATAAAGGTGTCGTTAATCTTGTTGCGCTTTTTGAGCCAAAGCCCGAGAAATAACATTACGAAAACGGGCGCAGTAATTTTAAAGGCAAAAAGAAATGTGTGGAGTGCGTGTGTAAGCACGATTTACCTGAAGCCTAATGCTCGCGTGAAAAATCTTTAACGCCGAAAACAATAAAGCCCGGCGAACCGGGCTTTATTGTACTGCAAATGATGTATGGCAAAACAAACCCGTAGACTTATTCAGGCACTACAAACGGAAAATAACTTTTCGCATTGTTGAAGCTGATGTCCTGAATCATTTTGCCTACCATTTTGGTATCGTTTGGCACTAAACCTTTTGCCATATCGCGGCCCAACATTCCGCACAGTATGCGACGGAAGTATTCGTGACGCGAATAGCTCAGGAAGCTGCGGCTGTCAGTCAGCATGCCCACAAAGCGACTCAATAAACCTAATTGACTCAAGGCTTCGATTTGACGAGTCATGCCATCCATTTGGTCGAGGAACCACCAGCCGCTACCAAATTGGATTTTGCCAGCCACTGAGCCGTCCTGGAAGTTACCGATCATGGTGCCAATGACTTCGTTGTCACGCGGGTTCAAGTTGTAAATAATCGTCTTGGCAAGTTTGTTTTGATCATCCAGACGGCCCAAAAATTTCGCCAGGGGTTTGGCGTAGTTGTGGTCACCAATCGAATCAAAACCCGTATCAGCGCCCAGAGTGCGATACAAGCGCGGGTTGTTGTTGCGAATTGCTCCAATATGGAATTGTTGCACCCAGCCTTTGGCGTGATCTTGCAGGGCGAACTCTACCATCATGGCGGATTGGAACTTCTCAATTTCCACTGCGTCCAGATCTTTGTGGCTCCGGATTTTGAGGAAAATTGCTTTAATTTCTTCGTCGGTGTAATCCGCTGCGTAAACGGTTTCCAAACCATGATCCGACAAACGGCAGCCATTAGCGTGGAAATAATCGTGGCGAATGTCCAGCGCGCGCATTAAATCGGTGAAGGTGTTGATGTTTACATCAGCAGCAATCGCCAACCGATCCAGATACTTGTTGTAGGCTTCAGTATTCTCCACCGCCATAGCGCGGTCAGGGCGCCAGGTTGGCAGCATCGCCGATTTAAACGATTTATCGGCAGCGGCGGTTTTATGATGCTGGAGATCGTGAATTGGATCGTCGGTAGTGCACACCATTTTAACGTTGGCCTGTTGCATCAAGCCGCGCGCGCTGAATTCGGGTGTTGCCAACAATTCGTTGCATTGGTCCCAGGTGCGTTTGGCGTTGGTGCTGTCAAGCAAGCGATCCGTAATACCGAAAGGTTTACGCAGTTCGAGGTGAGTCCAATGGTAGAGAGGATTACGCAGGGTATACGGAACCGTTGCGCACCATTGTTCAAATTTTTCCCAGTCGCTGGCGTCGCCAGTACAGTAGCGTTCATCGACGCCGTTGGAGCGCATAGCTCGCCATTTGTAATGATCACCCGCCAGCCAAACCTCGTAGAGATTTCGGAATTGCTTATTTTGGCCTACTTGTTCGGGCGGTAGGTGGCAGTGGTAATCGATGATTGGCATGTTCTTGGCGTAGTCATGAAACAGCACCTTCGCCTGTTCGGTATCGAGCAAAAAGTCGTCGTGGATAAAGCTCATTCTCACAATTCCTCAAGATATGCCGAGGCAACAGCTTTTCCCGCTGAGGCTGTGCGATGGCAAGAAAGTATTACGCTCAACGCATGTTCCGTCTTTCCTGAAGCTATAGATAAAGCCTAGCTCGAAAAATAAACGAGCAACCTTTGGAAAGGGAGACTGGTTGAATGTTGTTATTCCATCGCGTAATAGCATGCTGCCAATACACGAAGAGATAAGTTTGACCGAGGATTGCCTGCCCAAAAGGCTCAATGGATGACCACACGAAAACCGTAACTATTGGGCGCGCTGCTATGTTGCAGCTTGGGTACCAGTGTAACTGTTGGCAGGCAAAATACCAACTGTTTGGCGTAGCCATTTAGATTGCCTATAACACTTCTTAAACCCGAATGTAATCGTTTACAGTATAATCCCTTCCACCGCTAAACCGGTTAAGCAAAAGTGGATTCATCAACTATAGTCAAAGCAGGTTTTTAGAATATTTGTTGCTACCGCTATTGTTACTCAATGGAGTCTGCTATGACCAAGCCGATTGTGCACAATAACCCTTACTACGCATTGCTTCGTTCAGAGCGGGTGGCGGAGTTTAATCAGCGCAAAGCGCGCGGGGAAGTGAAAGAAAATATGTTGCGCGGTGGCGACTTCCGCGGGTTGGATTTACGCGAGTTGGATGCCAGTGGTCTTGATTTACGCGATGCGTATTTTCGCGGTGCCGATTTGCGTGGGGTTGATTTTCGCAATACGCAACTGGAAGGAGCAAGCTTTTGCCAGGCGCATATCTCGGGTTGCTTTTTTCCCGCAGAGATACCAGCAACAGAATTGCGATTGTCGTTTGATCTGGGAATTCGAGTGCGCTATTTCAGCAAATAGTAGTGTTCTGCTCGCGTTTGGATTTTCGATCAACAAAATTATAAAAACAGTAGCTAATCATGAAATGCCGATTGATCGATACACATGTGATCGATGTAAAAGTGATCAATGCATAAATGATTGGTAAAAAAATACTTGTACGATAAAAAAATATCGTGCAATCAAAAACACAATACCAGCGGTTATTACAACTTTTAAAAAGAGGCAAACTCTTTGCCTTGTCATTTTTAAAATCCGCGAGGGTAGAATGAAAAAACGTTTAGTGCCGAAAATAGTATCGGTGTTGGGATGGTGTTCTGCGTTAACTGTGGCCGCATTTTCCGCCGTTGTACTGGCCGAAACCAAGGTTTCTAAAATGCCGGTCGGTGCGCAGGTGAAAGCGCCTATTGAAATTAATATTGTCGACAAAAAGGCGACTGCTGAAACCCGCTCTCTGTTTGCGTTTATGCTACAGCAGCGTAAACACGCAATAATGTTTGGCCATCAGCATGAAACAACACAAGGGTTGACTATTACCACCACTGATGGCTCTCAGTCAGATACTTTTAACGCGGTGGGTGATTTCGCCGCTGTCTACGGTTGGGACACGCTCAGTATTGTTTCCCCAAAACAAGAAGGGGATGTGGTTGCGCAAATAAAAATGGCTTATGCACGCGGCGGTATTATTACCGTTAGCTCGCATTTTGATAACCCCAAAACCGATAAACAAAAAGGCCAGGGGATGACCGGGACTGCCTGGGATCAAACGCCCGCCGTCGTAGAATCCCTGCCGGGCGGCGCGTTTAATGAAGTGTACAAAGGCTATCTGAATCAGTTGGCGGATTGGGCTAACACCTTGAAAGATGATCAGGGCAAATTGATTCCTGTTGTCTTTCGTATACTGCACGAAAATACCGGTGCTTGGTTTTGGTGGGGCGATAAACAATCTACGCCCGAACAGTACAAACGGCTTTATCAATACACCGTAGAATATCTGCGCGATAAACGAGGCGTGCACAACTTTCTTTACGCTTATTCCCCCAATAATTTTTGGAATGTCACTGAAGCAAATTATCTTGAGCGCTACCCGGGAAATGCCTGGGTAGATGTGTTGGGATTTGATACCTATGGCCCCGCAGAAAACAATGCTGACTGGTTTAAAAATGTGGTGGCTAATGCGGCCTTGGTGGTGCGTATGGCGGAGGCGCGTGGAAAAATTCCGGTGATTTCTGAAATTGGAATTCGTGCGCCCGATATTGAAGCGGGCAAATACGACAACCAGTGGTATCAAAAGCTTATCGCTGGTTTAAAGGCAGACAAGGACGCGCGCCGTATTGCGTTCCTGTTAACCTGGCGCAACGCGCCGCAAGGTGTGTCTGGGCCCGATGGAACACCAGTGCCACACTACTGGGTGCCTACTAAACGCGAAGAAAATATCAAAAATGGAACCCTGGAAGATTTTCGGATCTTTTATAAGGACGAGGCTACTGCATTTAATCGCGATATATCCGGTGTTTATGGCTTGGCCACTGAGGTTAAGTAAAGGTTTTCAGTAATAAAAACGGCTCTCGCACAAGGGCCGTTTCCTTATGCAGGCTACTAAAACGGTGGGTGCAGGAATGGCAGGTAAAAATGCGTTAAGTTCCTGCGTTCAACACGCCGAACCGCTAGTATCGCGCGGCTCTCACAAGGCTCGATATATAAGCATCACATAACAACAATATTTTTAAAAAACTCTCCAATACACAACGCAAGGGGCTCCTTATGACCTATTCCAAAAAACTCAGCATTATCGCCATGAGCTGCGCTCTGGCTGGTTTGCCGCTAAGTGCACTTGCACAACCTCCACAACCGCAGGTTGTACCCAGTCAACAAGAGCTGGCAAGCAAACCCTGGATGAACACCAAACTCAGCGCCCAGGAGCGTACACAACTGGTGTTAAAAGAAATGACCATGGATGAAAAGCTGGGTTTATTGATGGGTTATTTTGGAACAGATGCGCCCTGGAAAAATTTTACTCGTCCGGTTGAGTCTTATCCACAGTCCGCCGGGTTTGTTTACGGTGTTCCGCGTCTGGGAATTCCACATATTTGGCAAGCGGATGCCGGTGTTGGTGTCGCTTCGCAATCAGGTCCTAATGTACGTGAACGCACCTCATTGCCATCGGGCATGGCGACGGCAGCTACCTGGAATCCACAAGTGGGGTTTGACGGCGGTGCCATGATAGGTTCCGAAGCGCGCACGTCAGGCTTTAATGTATTGCTGGCTGGTGGTGTGAATCTGGTGCGCGAGCCACGCAACGGGCGCAATTTTGAATACGGTGGTGAAGACCCTTATCTCGCAGGCGTGATGGTCGGTCATCAAATTAAAGGTGTGCAATCCAACCACATTGTATCCACCTTAAAACATTTTGCTTACAACGATCAGGAAACCGGGCGTTTTAATGTGAACGTAAATATCGATGAAGCTGCCGGACGCATGTCTGATTTGCTTGCGTTGCAATTCGCCTACGAGATTGGCAACCCGGGATCGGTCATGTGTTCGTACAATCGTGTCTACGGTGTTTATGCTTGTGAAAGCGATTACTTATTGAATCAGGTGTTGAAACAGGATTGGGGCTTCAAAGGTTGGGTTATGTCCGACTGGGGCGCAACTCACTCGACTGTGCCCGCGGCAAATAACGGGCTCGATCAACAATCTGGTTTTCCCTTCGATGTCTCTGCCTATTTTAAAGAGCCGCTAAAAGAAGCGGTGGTGAATGGTTGGGTATCACCAGAGCGTTTTGATGATATGGCCGGGCGCGTTCTTTTTGCCTTGTTTGATAAAGGTATTATCGACAACCCGGTACCCAAAGGCAGTAACAATATCGATTTCAAAAAGCATGCACTCATCACTCAAAAAGATGCAGAAGAAGCTATCGTTTTATTAAAAAATGACAAGCTGTTGCCCGTTGCAAAAGACGTGAAAAAAATTGCCATTATTGGTTCCCATGCAAATGTTGGCGTGCTTTCCGGTGGTGGTTCCTCACAGGTTTATCCGCTCGGTGGTATGGCGGTTTCTGGTCTTGGCCCGAAAGTATTCCCCGGCCCTATGGTTTACCATCCTTCGTCACCCATGAAAGCATTGGAAGCGCGCCTGCCCAACACGCGTATTACCTTTGATGAGGGTACTAATGTAGAAGCTGCTGCAAAGTTGGCCGCAGAAAGTGATTTGGTATTGGTGTTTGCTAATCAGTGGACCGCAGAGTCAGTGGATGCGGCTAGTTTGTCATTGCCAGATAATCAGGATGCCTTAATTTCCGCGGTAGCCAAGGTTAACAAAAAAACGGCGGTGGTTTTGCAAACGGGCGGTGCGGTATTAATGCCTTGGTTAACTGATGTCGGCGCCGTGGTAGAAGCCTGGTATCCAGGTACTAGTGGTGGAGAAGCTATCGCACGCGTACTGACCGGCGAAGTGAATCCCTCGGGGCATTTGCCAATTACCTTTCCAGCTGCAGAGACGCAACTGCCGCGTGTAAAAGTAGATGGATATCCGGAAGTCAAAGATCAACGTTTTGACGTGACGTACTCCGAAGGGGCGACCGTAGGTTACAAATGGTTTGATGCAAACAAGCAGGAGCCTTTATTTCCGTTCGGTTTTGGTTTGTCGTACACCAATTTTGAATTTAACGATTTGAAAGCTGTTGTGAAAAACAACCAGCTCAATATCAGTTTTAGTGTAAAAAATACCGGGGTTGTTGCGGGTAAAGAAGTGGCGCAAGTTTATATTGCCCCACTGAGCACCAAATGGGAGGCACCGAAACGTTTGGGGGCATTCCAGAAAGTAGACTTAAAACCCGGTGAGTCTACCCAGGTGTCGGTGAGCGTTGATCCGCGTTTATTGGGAATGTATCAGGGTAAAACCAAAACCTGGAAAATTGCCAAAGGCCAGTATGAGGTGATCCTTGCCACGTCAGCGACTGAGCCACAAGCGCGGGTGAAGGTAAAACTTCCGGCGCAAGTGGTGGACGTTAATGGGAAGTAAGCCAATGGCTTGCTTCTCTCCGCAAATAAGGCGACATTATGTCGCCTTATTTTTTTTCGGTTTTATATTCTCTTTTAAACGGTGGATTTTATTGTGATGGACCGGTATCTACGTGTGTTGTCATTGTTGTTAATTAGTGGATTAGTTAGTTGCGGTGGTGGAGGTGGCGGTAAAAGCGCAGGCGGGCAACCCCCTTCATCGTTAACGCCGGCAAATTCCTCGTCTACCGCCAGTGCTATTTCCTCAACACCATCGTCACTATCGTCAGTTACATCGAGTCCCGAATCTCTTTCCTCTATCCCCAATTCCAGCGTTGCGGCCGGAGTTTTATCAAGCGCATCGTCAAGTGTGTTGTCTTCGAGTTCCGTGTCTGATATTTCATCGTCGAATAGTTCGGCGTTGGCCGCACGCGAAGTAATTGTTCAGGCTGAGGATTACAACCGCTATTTTGACTCAACGCCGGCCAATGAAGGTGGAAGTTATCGCACTGATGCGGTTGATATTGAACCGGTCAGCGATGTTGGTGGGGGCTATAACGTCGGTTGGGGAACGCCGGGTGAATGGTTGGAGTATGAGGTTGATTTGTTGCCTGGCACCTACACCATTAGCACGCGTGTTGCCTCTGCAATCACAGGTAGCTACAGTCTTAGTATGGATGGAGTTACGCTGGTTTCTAATGTGGGGATTACCACTGCTGGATGGCATAGTTGGGCTACGCAGCGTCCAGCGACAGTGATTATTTCCACGGCAGGGGTGCACACTTTTCGCTTTGCGATTGCGTCCGGCGGCGTAAATATTAACTGGATTAAATTTACGCCGAACACTGGTTCCAGTTCATCCGCTTCTTCTATCTCGAACACCGTAACGCTTCCGTACTCAAAAATTAATCCACATTTACTCTTTGGTTTTGAGCGTACGGGGTTATGGACGGCGAGTAATACCAGCGTGCAATTATCCAGTAATCGTACACAAGGCGACTATGCACTCAGTTTAACTAATATCACTACGACGAAAATTACTTCAGCGGCAATTAATTCATTTAAAAATTGGGGGGCACAGATGGGAATGGATATCTATCTGGAAAATGCTGCTGTCGGCACATTGGCAATTGAAGCCAGTGTACCATCCAGAAATATCCATAATCTGCGCTTATCAACAATTGATCTCGCAGATATTCCGCTAAAAAAATTCACCGGTATCACGGCGGCCATACCGCAAGCCTTACAAGATCTTGAAGGGGAATACACTGATCTGGCATTTAGCCTGGTAATTTCCAGTGCATCCGTTATTAGCAATCTAACGCTTGATAATATACGTTTTGTGCCAGCTATTAGTCCGGTCCAGGATAAGGTAGAAATCGAAGTTAAAGGCAATACCGATATTCTCTATGTCATTGTGAATGATGTGGTGCGGGAGGTATGGCGCAGCGGGCAATTGCGCAGAAGTAAGTTGTCGCCGCCTGTCAACGGAAAGCTGGATATCAGTGCATTGTTTTGGAAAGGTGCGAATAGTGTAAAAGTGATTGGCATTAACGGTAAAAATAGAAACCCAATTGATGTTCAGTTATGGGTGAATGGTCAATCTATTTTTTCTAAATATTGTGCGGAATACGATTATGAACCTCAATGCTTGGCCGACAATCCCGAGGGAATACGCCATCGTTATTATTTAACGGTTAATACCCCCAATTTACCCGAGCCGCAGAAACTGGAAGTCGCGCCAACGGTAGACGCCCAATGGGGCGCAAATCTTTATATTAATGATATGTATATCCCTGGTTCGATGCCGGCGACGGTTTTCTTGCCGGTGGGGAGCTATAAAGTAGGTCTGGGAAAATACCGCGATGAGCATCTGAATTATCAAGGTAATTTTTTCGAACAAGACGTAGATTTGCGCAATGGCAATGCGTTGGTAAATTTTGCAGGGTTACAGCCTCTGGGTGTGCAAAATACGGTGAAAATTGCGATTTTACCCATTAAATACGCGCTCTATTCAAACACCAATTTAACTGGCGTCTTACAGCAGAGTGAATTGGCCGGCTACTTAAAACAGTTGGAGATGACTTACAACATCTGGACCAAACCCTTTTCCTATGGTTTGCAGCAATGGGATATGAGTGTATTACCGATGGTGGAAAATGTTACGTTGCGTACTAATAGCAACCAGGATTTTAGTCCTGAGGCGTTTCTCTCCGATGCTGGTTTGCAGCAACTTCGCGCGCAATATCAAATTATTATTTTTGCATTTTCGGTGTATAACCAAAACGGTGCTCGCATCGATGGTGCTGGTGGTGCGGGAGCTTGGGCTGGCAACGGGTTTATTTCAATGAATAATGCTACGCAGTGGCCGAATACTCCCAATGCACCACATCCGGTATTTACGCATGAAATTTTGCATGTGTACGAGCAATATCAGCGCGATATTTACGGTTTTTACAATGGATTGGAGGGGTTGCACGGTGCGGAGGAGCAGGGCTATTTAGAAACAAGTCCAATCGGTGAATTGTATTGGCTCGGTTGGTATAAGGACTTTATGCGAAATACTGTTGGCGAAAACCATACTGCAAGGTTAGGCATTCAACCGGGTGTTATTCCCGCTGAGCAGGATCTATTTATTGGCACCTTTGAAACTACCCGGTATGGTTTGGGCTTTCTGCATTAGTAACCTGGATGTTTGCGGAAATCTATGAACATACCCGCTTGCTTTATAAAGGAAGGTTGTAGTGTTGGATGTTTGTAATTTTTACCGATTGTTATTAATTTTTCATTAGGCTATTCGCAATTTTTGCGGGCGATTAATCTTTACCTGTTGAATTTATTGGGAATTTAATTAGTTGGCATGCATTACGCATTACGAAATGTGATGTTTGATGTTGTGCAATTCTTTATTGAAAAGAAATAAATCGGTAAGGAGTCTATTATGACAACGCTAAAGCAAGTATTGATTATTTTATGTCTGGCATTTCCATTGGCGGCCTGTGATTCCAATGATGGGAAAGCAGAACAATTGGGCAAAAAACTTGATGAAGCCGGTAATGAGGTGCGCGATAAAATTGATGACGCGGCTGATGAAATCAAGGATAAAGTCGAAGATGTTTGCGAAGAGGCTACCGACAAAAACTGCTAATTAGAATGATTTCAACAACAGCCGGTATTGGGCGCTCCCAATATCGGCTAACCATTGCCAGTGATAGCCGTGTAGCTGGTGGTGGTATGTGATTTTTACTGATCTATTGCCGCTGACGCCGGCGGGATAAACAGCTATATTGAGTGCACATTGATCAAGTTATCAAGGACACAAATATGGGTGCAGATCTGTCCGGCAATAGCAGTCGATTTGTTATTTTTTCCGTTTTTTTCACCGCTCGCGCCTACTATCCCGTTTTAGCTATTTTATTTATTGATTTGGGGCTGACGCTTGATCAATTTGTCATGCTCAATTTCATTTGGGCCCTCACAATCTTCCTGTTTGAAGTTCCCTCGGGCGCATTGGCTGATACGCTTGGGCGGCGCAAATTGCTTGTTGCAGCAGCAGCGTTAATGTTGCTTGAAATGCTCTGCCTGTTATTGGCTTCCTGGACGAGCGGGGCACTGTTGTTAGGGCTCTGTGTTATCAATCGAATTTGTTCCGGGTTATCGGAAGCTTGTGCCAGCGGTGCCGATGAGGCGCTTGCCTATGATTCGCTACCAGAACAAAATCGCGCGGCGGCCTGGGATGAATTACTCGCAAAAGCCATGCGTTGGCGCTCGGTGGGTTTTGTCGTTGCCATGATTCTGGGCGGGTTGTTATATGACCCACGTATTGTCAATTTCGTTTTGCCATCCTTCGCGCAAATTACTACTGAATTCGCGCACCGGCTGCCCGTCATTTTGGTATTGCTGCAAGCACTGGTCTGCTTATGGTTCACGTTAAAAATGATTGAACCGACCCATGCTATCGCCGGCGCCAGACTGGAAAATACGCTCAACCATATTCTCAGCTCGGCGCGCTGGGTGTTAACCACACCCAAAACCCTGGTGATTATTTTGATTGGCGTTGCGGTGGATTCTATCGTGCGTAACTTTGCCACCATCAACAGCAGCTATTATCGATTAATTGAAGTGCCTGAATGGACCTACGGCTTTCTTGGTGCTCTGTTTGGGGTAATGGGGTTCGTTATTCCCTCAATTGCAAAATATCTCAATGAAAACTTCAGCCTATTTACCAATTTGGTCTTTATTGTTGTGTGTACCTTGTTGGGGTTAGTAGCTCTTGTGCCGGCCTGGCCAGTGTTCGGATTGATTCCAGCCATATTTGTGTTTAGCGTGATCTTTTTCCTGGGTTTTACGGTGAGCCGTGTGTTGCACGAGGAAGCGGAATCATTTCGTCGTGCGACTGTATTATCGGTTAAAGGGCTTATTTTTAATTTGGGTTACGGCATTTTTAGCTTGGCGTTCTCTGTGTTACTTACGCAGTTTCCCGAGTCGGCTGAAGGCAATGCGTTGCGTAGTGCACTCTTATGGCAGGTACCATTTTTTGCGTTAATTGCCATGGCGTTATTAACCTGGGCAAAATTCAAACTAACTAAAAACGTGAGCTAATGGGAGAGCTCTGCAATGAATGTAGGAATTTATATTTATGACGATGCTGAAGTGTTGGATTTCTCCGGGCCGTTTGAAGTATTTTCTACCGCTGCGAGGGTTAACGGCACACCGGATCTATTTAGTGTCTACCTCATCGGCGAAACAGGGCGTAGTGTTACGGCTCGTGCGGGCTTTAAAGTGATTCCGGATTATTCAATTCACAAACATCCGGCGTTGGATTTGCTGGTAGTTGTTGGCGGCGTACATTCCGGTGAAATGGAAAAAAATACTGTAATGGTTTGGCTAAAACAACAATGTGACCGGGTACCCCTTGTTGCTACCGTTTGTACTGGCATTTTTTTGCTTGCCAACGCCACTGATTTAGGTAACGTTGAAGTGACAACGCATTGGGAAGATATCCCCGAATTGCGCCAGCAATTCCCGGCACTCGTGGTACAGGAAAAAATTCGCTGGGTCGATGCAGGAAGTCTGGTCACTTCCGGAGGTATTTCCGCAGGAATTGATATGAGTTTGTATTTGGTAAGTCGCTTACACAGTCGCGATTTGGCGGAAAAAACGGCGCGACAGATGGAATATGATTGGAATCAGCGGTGAGCTGCTAGTGAGTAGTGTTGCTTGGCAGTGACACGACGTTGCCCGCGCCGGAAAATAACTCCAGCTGCAAAAAATTATTGTCCACTCGCAAATCAATAAATCGTACTCCCACACCTAATAGTCGCACGGGCATATTTTTTCGTTCGTACGCATCGCTGCATAGGCTTTGCAATTCACTCAATGCAACAGCACTGGCACTACGTTCAATAGTGGTGATGCTGAAATCGGAAAATTTTATTTTCACAAACAGTTTTACCACCTGGTAGTCATCGTCCACACGGCGCAAGCGAATGGCTAATTGTTGGCTGAGCGCGGGGATCTCATTCAGACAATGTGCTAACCCCGGTAAATCATTGGCAAAGGTATTTTCCACGCTCAATGATTTGCGACGGCGATCCACCGTCACGGGTCGATCATCAACACCTCGACTCAAATGATAGAGACGGGTGCCCATTTGACCAAAGCGCTGGGTTAATTCAAACACTGAAAATTTGTGCAAATCCCCACAGGTGAAAATACTGGATTCTGCGAGTTTGGCAGCCATGGCCTTACCGACGCCGTAGATTTTTTTAACCGGTAGATTGGCCACAAACGCTGCAACTTTTGCCGGCGGAATTACAAATTGCCCATTGGGTTTATTCCAGTCGCTGGCAATTTTCGCGAGGAATTTATTGGGCGCAATGCCGGCAGAAACGGTAATTCCAATTTCTTTCTGGATGCGTGCGCGAATTTCCTGTGCAATCAAGGTGGCACTGCCGTTATGAAACTCTGAATCACTCACATCCAAAAAGGCTTCATCCAATGATAAGGGTTCGATCAAGTCAGTGTATTCGTAAAAGATACTGCGCATTTGCAGTGAGGCTTCGCGGTAAGCGTCCATGCGGTGTGGCAATACCAGCAGGTCTGGACACAAGCGCTTGGCATGGCTGGTGGGCATAGCCGAATGTACGCCAAAGCGCCGCGCGACATAATTGCAGGTGGATATAACCCCTCGTCGTTCACTGCGCCCGCCGACAGCAATCGGTAAATTGACCAACGACGGATCATCACGCATTTCAATTGCGGCAAAAAAGCAGTCGGCATCAAGGTGGATAATTTTGCGCATGCGAGCAGCTCAATCAGCATGGTGATACTGTATTTAAACACAGTATCCCTTAAAAGGCAGCGATTGAATGTTGATTTGAGAGCTGGCGGGTGATGTTGCTGCCAATGACTGACAGCAAAGTGGAAATTCCCCCGATTTTGCCTTTACTCCAGAGACTGCAGATGTGGTGTGAGACGAGTAAAAATAGGTTAAATTGTATGACTATATGATCTCTGCGCGACTATCCTTGCCCGGCCTGATTTAACTATAAATACAAACTCTGGAGAAAATCCTATGCGTTTTATCAAACCGCTCGCCGCCGCTATCGGCCTGTGCGCCTCCACCCTGGTATTCGCCAATACCCAAATGAGCGTGGATACCACCAAGCCAGGTCCGGTCATTAATAAGAATATCTATGGCCAATTTACCGAACATCTTGGGCGTGGAATATACGAAGGGCTTTGGGTGGGTGAGGGCTCCAAAATCCCTAATACACGCGGCTGGCGCAATGATGTAGTCGGTGCCTTGAAAGAAATTCATGTCCCCTTGGTGCGTTGGCCCGGCGGTTGTTTTGCCGATGAATACCATTGGCGTGAAGGTATCGGGCCGCGCGATAAGCGCCCTGTGCGGGTAAATACCAACTGGGGCGGTGTGCTTGAGGATAACGCGGTAGGTACTCACGAGTTTTTTGATCTGGTGGAAATGTTGGGCGCAGACGCCTACGTCAACGGCAACCTGGGTACTGGTACTGCGCAAGAAATGGCGGATTGGATGGAGTACATGACCTCCGAAAGCAAGTCGACGCTCGCGGAGTTGCGTCGTAAGAACGGCCGCGATAAACCCTTCCGTGTCCATTATTTTGCAATCGGCAATGAAGCCTGGGGCTGCGGTGGCAACATGACCCCGGAGTTTTATACGCACCTCTATAAGCAATATGCCAGCTTTCTCAAAACGCCCAAACACAACACGCCGATATTGATTGCGAGCGGTGGTCACACTGACGACACCAGTTGGGCCGATCATCTTACCGCCAATGTGAAACCGAATTGGGCATTGCGTATGGATGCACTGACCTTTCACTATTACACCTTGCCGACCGGTGATTGGAAAGTAAAAGGTGCCGCGCTTGGTTTTCCTGAGGCGGAATGGATGTCCACCCTGGTGAATACCCTGAAAATGGATCAATTCATCATTAACAACAAAAAGGTAATGGATAAAAACGATCCCGAGAAAAAGGTTGGTTTCTATGTGGATGAATGGGGTACATGGTATGACGTTACCGGTGACGATGATCCTGGTTTCCTCTATCAACAAAACAGTTTACGCGATGCGATTGTGGCGGCATTGAATTTCAATATTTTCCATAAGCATGCGGACCGCGTGCACATGAGCATCATCGCGCAGATGGTGAACGTGTTGCAGGCGATGATTTTAACGGATAAGGAAAAAATGATTCTGACTCCAACTTATCATGTGTTCAAAATGTACGTTCCGTTTCAGGATGCGACCAGCCTGCCATTGGAGTTAAAAGATGTGCCCAAGTACACCTTGGGTAAAACGTCTGTTCCAGCGGTGAGTGCAACGGCAGCGCGCGCAAAAGATGGGAAGATTTATCTGGCGTTGGTTAACGCGAATCCCCACAGCGCGGAAACTGTTGATATCAACCTTGCCGGAGTGAAAATTAATTCCGTGAGTGGGCAGGTATTAACTGCAAAAGCGATGGATGCACATAATACCTTTGCGGCACCAACCGCAATTCAACCTGAAGCCTATTCTGCTAAGGCGACTAACGGAAAATTGTCATTGGCGCTGCCGGCTAAATCAATTGTAGTAGTGGCAGTTGAATAGCGAAAAATCCAAATAGAGTTGCAGTAAACAAAAAGGGCGCGAGTTGCGCCCTTTTTGTTTGGGTGAAATTATTGCCAGCTTATTGGCTTAACTTTTCCAATTCCTGATAGGTGTTTTTTAACCACACACGCACACGTGAGCGCTCTATAATATTCATTACATCGTTGTTATTGGCAGCAGCCCAAAAGCTGGTGTTGCTGAAATCAATGCGCGCCGCTAATTGCGGTTGCAGCTTTCCGATTTTAATAAAAATTGCATCGCGATCTTTGGCTTTCTGAAAGGTTGCGGACTTTTCGAAATAATCGAAACATTCGCCGCGCCCAAAATTATTTACTACCACAATTTTCAGAAAGTCTTCCGGGTAGCGATTTAATAAATTATTAAGCAAATGTACCGAGTCAGCGCCGTCATCCATCACATGCCACCAATAAACCTGACAGCCTATTTCCTGTAGTAGCGTGAGTGCATCGCTTTCTTCAATCCATTTACCTAGGCGAGTCGAAGTTTGCGCTGCCAAATCAACGATCAAATCACTCTCCGGGTTTTCTTGGGCCAGAATAATTAATTGATCCAGACTGTCGTAGTTGTCAATAATCAGTGGCGAAGCAAACTCGCTGTAAAAACGCGAAAAAGTGCCGTGTGATTGGTCGGAATCCAACCCGATAAACGGCGTACCCGCATCAATTAAATGTTGTGCTAATAAACGTGCGGTCATGGATTTGCCGACGCCGCCTTTTTCTCCGCCAATAAAGTGGATATTGCTCATTGCTGTTTCCTTGTTGGAAGTTGTAGATTTTTTTGCGAAGGGACTTTATCACATGCGATGTGACATTTTTTAATGCGCCCCAAAAGAGGGCTTGTTCTTGCGGAATGGAGCGGAATGGGGCGGAAAAGGGCGCGAAGAATCAGGGCGCGATAAATCGCGCCCCTACAAATCGATAATTTTTTCCATCCCGGAGGGGCGCAATTTATTGCGCCCTTTTTTTTGTATTTATCGATTTACTTAAAATAAATCCTCAATTGATAAATAGCGTTCGCCGGTGTCGTAGCTGAACACAATCACTCTGCTGCCGGGTGCAAATTCCGCTTGTTTTTGCGCGACGGCGGCAAGGGTGGCTCCGGAGGAAATGCCGATAAAAATTCCTTCTTTGAGCGCGCATTGGCGAGCCATTTCAAAAGCGCTTTCTTCGCTGACCAGAATGGTGCCGTCCAGTGTTTCTTTTGCCAGTACTTGCGGGATAAAACCGGCACCTATGCCTTGAATGCGGTGCAAGCCTTTTTGCCCGCCGCTGATGACGGGAGATTTTTCCGGTTCAACGGCCAGGGTTTTCAGTTGCGGGAATTTTTCTTTCAACACTTCACTGCAACCAGTGATATGACCCCCGGTACCCACGCCGGTAATCAGGTAGTCAAGACCTTCCGGGAAATCCGCAAGTATTTCTTGTGCAGTGGTGGTGCGATGTACTTCCACGTTGGCCGGGTTATTAAATTGTTGCGGCATCCAGCTGTTGGCGTTTTCTGCTAATAATTCATTGGCTTTCGCGATACAGCCGCCCATACCTAATTCTTTCGGCGTTAAAACCAGTTCTGCACCTAGAGCTTTCATATATTTGCGACGCTCTATCGACATGGATTCGGGCATGGTTAGAATCAAACGATAACCTTTTACCGCGCACACCAGCGCCAGGCCGATGCCGGTATTGCCTGAAGTTGGCTCAATAATCACAGTGTCTTTATTGATCAGCCCCTTGGCTTCTGCATCTTCAATCATTGCCAGAGCAATACGATCTTTAATACTTGAGCCCGGATTAAAGCGTTCCACTTTCATCCAAACTTCAATATCGCTGCGGAATAAGTGGTTGATGCGCACGTGCGGGGTATTACCTATGGTTTGCAAAATGTTATTGGCTTTCATGATTTTCCCTGATGAGTTGGGCTTGCAGAGCAAGCGATGAACAGAAAATAGTGGGCATACCGCGACAGTGTAGCGAATACGAGGCATAAAAAAAGCCGCTATCGCTAGCGGCTTTTTGATGTCGTGGAAATTGATATGGAAAAATCAGCTGTGTCTGCGGCGAATAAAAATCAAAGCTACTAAACCGCACAGCAGCAGTAATAAGCTGGATGGCTCCGGCACCCTAACGACAGGTGGGGTTGGGCCGGGTGGTGGAGTAAGGTCTACGGGGGGAACAAAAAAGCCATCCCATAAGTTGGCTTGCGCACCCCAGCCACCGGTCCAGGATTTAGCAATCACCTGTCCGCTTAAATCGCCTTGCAGGAAGGTGAAGTTGGCATTGGGAGCAAGGATGTTGCCTTTAAATCCACCACTAAAAGTAATGTTCTCTGCTTCGAAAAAGTTGTAAAGGATGTTGCTGGACGACAAGTTCAATGCGGCAGAGTTTTCGCGGGCACCGTAATTCAGTGAATCGAAATTAATATTTTTGCCGCTTACATTGATGATCAAGGTGTCATTTTTATCCAGGCCGGTCGCCGTCAGGTCGGTGGCATTAGCCAGCATTTGGCCGGTGATATTGGCGAAGTACAAATCATTGGTCGCCGTACCATTCAGCTGCAGCCAGTTGTTGTATTTAAAATCCAGTCCGCCAGTGTTGCTATTGCTGGCCAGGTTTTGTGATAAATCGCTGAAATAGTTAAAGGCGCTGTTGAAATCGATAGGGTTGCCTTTGATGGTGGTGCCTAACACCGAGTTTTTACTGGAGCCGGATGTTAACTCGCCACCCAGTACCAGGTTGCCTTTGATGTTTCCCCATGCCCATTGAGTGGTCGTCAGATTGCCGCCCACCACCAGTACGTCGGAATACTTGCCCGGCTCTTTCCAGAATTGAATGCCATCGCGCCAGGTACCGGGCTCGTAGTTCACGCCTACATCGTACTGGCCAATATTGGCGTTGCCGCCAATAGCAATCTTGCCCTGGGAGTCGGCACCCGGTTGGCTGAAGTTTTCTTTGATAAAGAGGTTGTAGCCGGTAGCGGCACCCAAATCGATACTAATAGCACTGGCATTGGCAGCGATCACCAGAGCGAAAAGGGCAGAAACTTGCTTGAGCATATGTGCGAACCAGTTCACAAAATTGATGTGATGCAAGTTTAGGTTGAATTCTGCGCAAGCTCAAGGCAAACCACTATAAAAATTTTTCTGGTTAATTTTTTTGGTTATAAACTCTGGTGATTCGAGCTGCTTATACCAAACGTTGGGTATAAGCCTGCTAGTCGAGGCGTTTTTTGAAGCGCATTGCTGCTGCGAATACGCCGAGAATCGTAAAACCGATTAACCAGAGCAGGTCTGGCCAGAGGTCATCGAGAGTGGCGCCGCGCAACACGATTGCCCGCACCATGCGAATAAAGTGAGTAGCCGGAAGTGTTTCCGCAATCCACTGCGCCGCTTCCGGCATTCCCTCGTAGGGAAACATAAAGCCGGACAGGAGGATTGATGGGATAAGTAGAAAGACAGTCAATTGCATCGCCTGCAATTGGGTTTTGGCGATAGTGGAGATCAACAGCCCGAGTGTCAGGCTGGCGCTGATAAAGGCGAATACACCCAGCACCAATTGGTCGATGCGCCCGTTAATAGGCACATCGAAAATCAAATGGCCAAGACCCAGGATAATGGCCATCTGGATCAACCCAACAAAAATGTAGGGTACGATTTTCCCGATCATAATTTCGCTGGAGTGCACAGGCGTGGTGATCAACAACTCCAGGTTGCCACGCTCGCGTTCACGCACCAGTGCGGCAGAGGTAAACATTACCATCGTCATGGTTAATACAATCGCCACCAGTCCCGGCACAATGTTGACTGCCGAGCGGCGCTCCGGGTTAAAAAACAGCGCTATCTCAAAGGTATTTTTGCGCTGCATTGGTTGGGCTTCAAAGCCGCTACTAAACGGCATTTGTTGTAGTGCAAGCAGGGCGTTGCTAACCATGGTGTCCGAGCCGTCGATCAGCCAATGCGCGATGGACCGGTTGTCTTGCAGGCGCTGGCCAAAGTCGTCGGGGATTATCAATACGGCATGGACATGACCGCGGCGAATGGCGTCTTCCGCCTGTTGTGGGGTTTGGTAGGTCTCGCTGAAACGGACTACCTGAGTGGCTTGTAAATCCGCTGTTAGCTGACGGGCGACTTGGGTGTGGCTTAGGTCTACCAAGCCAACGGGTAGATCGCGCACATTGGTGTTGATGGCAAAACCAAATAATAAAAGCTGAATCAGCGGCACCATTACGATCATGCCGAACGTCGGACGATCCCGAGTGAGCTGGCGCAACTCTTTAAAGACTATGGCTCCGATTCTCTGCAAGCTACGACTTATGCCACTCGTGGATGATGTTATGGCGTGGTTCATTGACGTGCTCCCCCATTTTCACCGCCGGTGCAATGGACGAACACATCCTCGAGGCTGGGCCGAACCTGATTAATTTGCCGTCCGTTAACCAGCGCCGGGTAATTGCCGCGCAGCCAGGTTTCCGGTGCACTTATTTCTTCCTTTATGAGCACGCGCAGATGGGTGCCTTGTTGGGCGGTGGATAACACTTCAGGTAACGCGCCCAACTGCTGCTTAAGCAAGCGCAAGTTGTCGCCATCGACTTCCACCACACTGGCGCCCAGGTCGCGCATCAGTTGAGCGGGTGCGCCATCGGCGCGTTTGATGCCCGCTTCCATAATCGCCAATCCATGGCAGCGCTCGGCTTCATCCATGTAGTGGGTAGAAACAAGAATCGTGGTGCCCGCTTCACACAGGTCAAACAGTTTTTCCCAAAAATCGCGTCGGTTCTCGGGATCTACCGCAGAGGTGGGCTCGTCGAGGATCAATAGCTCCGGCTGATGCAAGGTTGCGGCGGCCAGGGCGAGGCGCTGGCGCTGCCCACCGCTCAAAGCGCCAGCAAGACGCTGGCGGCGCTCATCCAGTTGATATCGACTCAACTGCTGGTCGATCAGTTGTTTACTCTGGTGTTTACCGAGGTTGTAGATCTGCGCCATAAAACGCAGATTTTCAATTACGGTCAGGTCTTCATACAGCGAGAACTTCTGGGTCATGTAGCCGAGCCGACGACGCAATTGTTCGGCCTGCTCGGGAATGTGCATACCCAGTACGCGAATCGAACCCTCGCTGGGTGTGAGCAAGCCGGTAATCAAGCGCATGCTGGTAGATTTGCCGCAGCCGTTAGGGCCGAGAAAGCCGTAAATACTTTTATGCGGAATGCGCAAATCCAGTTTATCCACCGCCACAAACTCGCCAAAGCGGCGGGTCATGCCGGTGGTTTCAATGGCCCATTCGCTGCGCGCCGAACCTGTACCAGAATTATTCATGGGGTAGGTCAACCTGTACCGGCAAGCCACTGGGTAAGTTTGAATCTGAGTCGGGCAGTTTCACTTCAGCCAAATACATCAGGCGCGCCCGGTCGGTGGAGTTCAGGGCAAAGTAGGGCGTAAAGGCTGGGTCTTGAGAGATCCAGCGCACCTTGCCAGTTTGTGGCTCTGCCAATCCATCGATATGGATCTGCAGTGAATCACCGGTTTTGATTTTTAAGCGATGGGTTTCAGGCACATAGATACGGGCATAGGGCGCGCCCGCATCCAGCAGGGTAGCTACCGCCTCCCCGACTTGAGTGCGCTCGCCCAAATGCTTGGGTAAATGATCGAGCCGCGCTGCACGCGTAGCGCGCACGCTCAGGTCGGACAAATTGTGTTGTTCCAATTCCAGTGCGGCTTTGGCGAGTGCGACCTGTGCTTCGGCCTGCTGCAAATCCTCCTCGCGGGTGCCGTTGGTTAGTAGCAATAAATTCTCGCGCGCTTTTTCCTGATTGGCTTGTGCTGAGTCGCGTTTTGCGCGGGCGGTGTCCAGTTCAGCAGCGCCGGCGAGTTTGCGCGTCACCAGCGTTTGGGTGCGATCGAAGGTTTTTTGAGCTTCGAGTAATTGTGCTTCGGCGCCTTTGACCTGCGAGCGTGCGGCAGCAATATCTTCGTTGCGATTGCCATTTTGTAACTTGGTTAGATTGGCTTGGGCGCTCAGTAGATTTGCATCTGCCTTGGCGACTAACGCGCGTTGTCGGCGATCGTCCAGCTGCAATAACAAGTCACCTTCAGCAACTTGTGTCCCCTCGTTAATCGGTAGCTGGGTAATAATTTCGGCGGCGGTGGCCTTCAGGATAATCCGGTCGCGCTCGAGTGTTCCCAGTGCTTGGTGTGGCTGTGAATCGCTACACGCCAGTAGGCTGAGGTTGCACACCATGAGTAAATATAATGCTGAATTTTTCATCACTTATCCCTGAATTCGGAAGCCGTAGAGCAACGGGGAGATATATGTCAGAATCGCCGCCAGATTCTATTGCTCTTCTCCACAAATTGTATTGTTGTTTATCAAAATATTAAGGAAATCTACCATGTTAGAAACCACTCTTTCATCGCTTGATGGTCTGCCCGCATTTCTTGCCTATTTCGCCGTAGCCATAGTGTTGGTGCTGTTGTTTATCCGCATTTACACCTGGGTGACTCCGCACGATGAGTTGGCATTAATTCGCGCGAATAATCCTGCTGCGGCACTGGCGTTTGGTGGGGCACTGATAGGTTTTGCTTTGCCTTTGTCAAGTTCTATCACTCATTCATTGTCGGTGCTTGATTGTGCAATCTGGGGCGCAGTGGCATTGATTGTACAGGTGCTGACCTTTTTAGTGTTGCGCTTTAGCCTTAAACAGTTGGAGGCGCGCATTAAACAGGGCGAAATCGCCAGCGGAATTTTTTCTGCGGCGGTAGCCATTGCAGTGGGTATGATCAACGCGGCTTGTATGAGCTATTAATTTATTTACAGGATGTCAATTATGAAACGTAGTAAAAAAGCTGCATTGGTATTAATGGTTCCTACGGCAACGATCCTTTTGGCGGGTTGTGGAGAAGAGCGCGAAAACGCGCTGGTTTATGCTGATCCGAGCGAGTGTGCCTCCAGTGGGTTTAATACCGCTGAACAGTGTCAGGCGGATTACGCCGAAGCAAAAGCCTTGCATCCGTTAACCGCACCCAAATATGAAAGTAAAGCGGATTGTGAAACTGAGTTCGGTGCTGGCAAATGTGAAGCGGCACCTGCGAGTTCCGGCGGTAGCTTTTTTATGCCGATGATGATGGGCTACATGATGGGCCAAATGATGAACCGCAGTGCAGCAGCACCGCAAAATTTCCAACAGCATTCAAGCCAGGGAAATTCTAACTATGCAGGTGGAGCGGCTGGTGTTGGCCGCGCAATTCGCACACAACCACTTTATAAAGGCCGCGATGATTACAATAATTTCCGCACCTCTAACAATGTGAAGCTCGATAAAGGCATTGGGCCTATCCAATTAAAACCCTCACAAGTGCAGCCGCAATTTGGTCAGGTGGTTAAACGTGGCGGCTTTGGTGGACAAGCTGCTTCACGCTCTGGCTACAGCGGTTTCGGCGGTTAATCGATGAAGCGAATCAGTATTGATGAGCGCGCTAATTGGCGCGCTCAAGCGGAAGAACTCGGGTTTAAATTTCACACGTTTGATGGTGAGCCCTATTGGGATGAGACTGCTTATTACCAATTTTCTCTCCAGCAAATAGAGCAAGATCTCGAAGCTCCCACCGAAGAGCTGCACCAAATGGTCATGGATATGGTGGGCGATATTACGCGCAGCGAAGAAATGCTCACGCTGTTGGCGATTCCACGTGACTATTGGAGTTTTGTGTGGAATTCCTGGAATAAAACCCAGCCGCATTTATATGGCCGCATGGATTTTGTTTACGACGGTAAAAGCCCCGCCAAGTTAATGGAGTTAAATTACGACACTCCAACATCGCTCTACGAAACCGGATTTTTTCAATGGGTGTGGTTGGAAGATCAAATCAAAGCGGGTGTATTGCCCGAGCATGCGGATCAATTTAATTCCCTGCAAGATAAACTCGAACAAGCCTTTGCTGAGCTTGCGTTACCACAGCCGTTTTATTTTTCCAGCGTGCGCGAAAGTATTGAAGATCGCGGTACCGTAGATTACTTAATGGATATTGCTACGCAAGCAGGTGTGGATTCGCGTTACATCGCCATTGAGGATTTGGGCGAGTGGCAAGGGCAATTGGTAGATTTGGATAATCAACCCATTAAAGGCTTATTCAAACTTTACCCCTGGGAATTTATGGTGCAGGAAGAGTTCGGGCGGGTGATGATTAACACCCAAACCCAATTTATCGAGCCTGCGTGGAAAATGTTGTTATCCAATAAGGGCATTTTGCCGCTCTTGTGGCAACGCTACCCTAATCACCCCAATTTATTGCCAGCGTTTTTCGAAACACCAACAAGCGAACCTATGGGGGCAGGTTGGGTACGTAAGCCGTTATTTTCGCGTGAAGGCGCCAATGTGGATTTGATTACCACCAGCGGTGAAAAAGTATCGGCACATGGCCCATACAGTGATGGCCGCTTTGTTCGCCAGGCTCTGCAGCCTTTGCCAAAATTCCGCGATGAATACCGCAATGCCGACACCTACACCATGGTAGGTAGCTGGATTGTCGGTGACAGCGCCGCCGGCATTTGTATTCGCGAAGATGAAACCTTAATCACCAAAGACAGCTCACGTTTTTTGCCGCATATTATTCTGGATTAACTAAAACGTTTATTTCCACGTTAACGAAACTTCTCATTTTGAAGGGGAAGTTTCATTTACGGATTTAACCACCCGGCAAGGATTGCCGAGTGCGACAACGCCGGCGGGAATATCTTTAGTTATCACGCTGCCCGCGCCAATCACAGAACCATTGCCGATGGTTACCCCGGCCAAAATAATTGCCCCTCCGCCAATCCAACAGTCGTCGCCAATGGTGACGGCTGCGCTGAATTCTTTACCGGTGGCGCGCTCGGCCGGGTCAACCGGGTGGGTGGTTGCGTAAATTTGCACGCTGGGGCCAAACATCACCCGGTCACCAATTCTCACCTCAGCGCAATCCAGAATCACGCAGTTGTGGTTCGCGTAGAATTTTTCGCCCAAAAAAATATTACTGCCATAGTCGCAAAAAAAATTTGGCTCTATGTAGGCGCTGGAGACCTGCCCGAATAATTGTTGGTAGATGGGTTTGCGGGCTTTGGTTTGGTCGGCGCGCAAGGCATTTAGCTGTTGGCAGAGGTGTTTGGCCCGCTTGCGGGCGGCTACCAGTTCCGGGTCGAAGGGGTGAATTTCAGTAAACGGATGCATAGAGTTATTTTCCTACCCGGCGTTTTTAAATGGGGTTTGGAGTAGAATAGGCGCTAATACCCCAGCTGCATTATAAAGAGTGCTCCATGAGAACCAATGATATTTTTCGCCAACTGACCCAATCTTTACACTGGGATACGCCAACCATTCAAGCCTTGTTTGCGCCGGCAAATATTGATCTGAGCGAAAAAGAAATCGCCAACTTGTTGAAAACAGATTGCCAACCCGGCTTTTCCGTCATGCCAGATTATATATTGTTGATCCTCCTGAATAACTTAATTGATAGCAAGCGCGGAAAAAAAGACGGTGCCGAGCCTGAGCCCGTTGCCAAGCATCAAAAGCTGCCTAATAACGATGTACTAAAAAAATTGCGCATTGCGTTTAATTTGCACGAGCAGGATGTGCGCGAAGTTTTTGCAGCCGCAACTATTGAATTAACCAAGTCGGATTTGTCGGCATTGTTTCGCAAGCCGGGCAATACCCACTTCAAAGCCTGCGACGATGAGCTGGTGTTGGACTTTATCGAAGGTTTGGGTAAATGGTTGCAGCAAGGCCCGGCTCACGAGGCTTGATCGATGGATGAACAAGCAATAAAAATTGCGGTAGTACGCTGGCTTAACGAGGTGGTGATCGGCTTAAACCTGTGCCCCTTTGCTGGTAAACCCACCGGTGAAAATCGAGTTCGCTTTTTTATTTCCCATGCGAATGATGATGAAGTGCTCTTGCAAGATTTGCAGCGCGAAATGGAGTTGCTGGATGAAAAACCGGCAAGCGCAATAGAAACTACCTTGGTAGTGGTTCCCCGACACTTGCACGATTTTTTCGATTACAACCAGTTTTTAAACTGGGCGGAAAAAATGATAAAACGCAATGGTTGGACAGGTGTTTATCAGCTGGCGACATTTCATCCTGATTACTGCTTTGCCGGCGCTGATCCGGAGGATGCCGAGAATCTGACTAATCGCTCTCCTTACCCAATACTTCATATTATTCGCGAAGCCAGTTTGGAAAAAGCGCTGCACTATTATGAAGGGGTAGAGGATGTACCCGAGAATAATAAGCGGCGGGTAGAGGCGTTAACTCTGGAAGAAAAGCATCGTTTGTTTCCCTATTTGTTTGGTTGAATGTTTTTTGCCTGCTTGCGGGTGTTTCTTTGGTAAGCAATTTTGTTCGAATGCAACCTGAATAAAAAAGCCAGCATCTCTCGATGCTGGCTTTTTTCGTGACGCTTTTAGTTGCGCCGATTAGTGATTAGTAATTAATTTGGAAATTAATAAACACTTCGCGCCCCACGTAATCATAACCGCTGTACAAAGGTGAATTGCCAACGCGGTTGAAATAACCGGCGGAAATTTCCGGTGGCGTTTCATTGGTCAGGTTGCGTACTCCGAAGGTGGTTTTCCAGGTGTCGGTTTGATAGCGAGCGGAGATGCGATGCTCCAGGTAACTGGGAACAGTGTAATCCGAAATACTATCTACAGGATCTTCATCTGCTTGCTTGTATCCATCCATGCTGCCGATCCATTCTACGCCGTAAAGGAAGCGCCATTCCTCCCAAGTGTAACTGAGTGACGCTGAACCACCGAATTCCGGTTTTTCCAAGCCGCCATTAAAATCCTGCAGTGGATCATCGGAAAATAATTTTTCAGATTGTTCGTAATAACGGGTAAAGCTCAGGTACACGCCGAAATTTCCTGGACCTATGTCTTGTGAGAAATCCGTATTGATATCCAGCCCACGTACGACTTCTGTGGCCACGTTGGTGTAGGCATCATTTACCGTCAGTTGTTTAGTGACAGGATCGCGTGAAACTAAACGGCAAACACCGGTTTCGTTAGCAAAATCGTCGGCAGAGTTATAGCATTTTTCGAGAATATTTACTTCCCCGACCTGATTGACACCGTTTTCAATTTCAATATCAAAATAATCAACAGCAATGCTGATTGATGTGGAATCGCTGATGTCAGGATCCAGAATAAAACCATACGTTATGTTGTCAGAGGTTTCAGCGAATAATCCGGCTTCGGCGCCGCCAAGGTTAAATACTTCAATGCCACTGGTTGCATCAAAGTTGGGTTGGTCTGGCAATTCTATTGCACAGTTCGCCGCGATATTTGGCGGTGTATCCTCCGCGCCGTAGTCGTTGCAGGGATCGAGGGCGGCGGCACGGAAACCGCTTGTTGGCCCTTGAAATTGTTCAAAGAGCGCGGGTGCGCGGAAGGAGGTGCCACGGCTCGCGCGTAGCGAGAACCAATCGGTAGGCGAATAAATTAAACCTATCTTGTAAGTATCGTCTGAACCGTAGGAATCATAATCTGTATAACGCAGAGATCCGTTCAGAGTTAAATCTTCTGCAAACGCGACACCTGATAAAATAGGAATCTGGAATTCTGTATAAACCTCGGTGACTTTGTCTTCACCCACAGTCGGTGAGGCGCTACTCAAATTGTAGAGGTTGCCATTAACACTATTTTCATCGGGTTGGTCATTAATTTCCATTTTGCGATGTTCAAGGCCCAATACGCCTTGTACTTTGCCCGCCGGTAATTCGAATAGGGGGCCATCGATAATAGCGCTATAAATATTTTCCTCGTATTCGGTGTTACCGATAGTATTCTGGAAAATGTAATCCTTGAAATCCTGCGGTAAATCGCCGCCGACAACTGCGGTGGTTAACCGTGGGAAAGGAATACATTTTTCATTGGGATCGGTCAGGTTTATTTCGCAGGTTAAACCACCGCGCACCAGACTTGCGTCTACAGTGCCAGTAGCAACGACAGCATCACTGGCATAGGTTAATTTATCGATCAGAAATGAGTTGCGCTCATAATCTGCATCGGATTTGGCGTGGCTAATGTAAACATCGTAGTGCCAATCTGGCAGGAAAGTTAAATCGCCTTTAATACCAACCGTCGGTTTGTAAAAGTCGACACTTTGTTCACTGTGATCATTACCAAAACCAACAAACGCACGCACACCAACACGTTCACCATCACTAACGCCCTGGTCTGCTCCGAAGTTGCCGTGCGCCAACTCAGCAGGAATAAGCGGGCTTCCACGGCGATAATCCATGGTGAGTTGGCGATAGCCCGTTTGTTCTGATTCACGGCGCGAGGCGAGAAGTTCACCATATACCTCCGCATTACCGAGAGCTTGTAAATCGTATTTGCCTTGTACAAAACCGGTATAAATTTTTGCGGGAGAAATTAAATCTTCGTTGAGCATGCGTGGTTCAAAGGTATCGCGAATGTTGATGCTCATGGGTACCAGAACACCATCGATTCTCTCAGATCCGCCCACTCCCTCATAGCCAATTACACCAGATAGCACGGCCGGATTTGGTCGAAAACGCGTAAATGAGCTATTCGCAGGATTAGGCGCATTGGGGGCACCAATAACCGGGCCGTTTAACCCCAAGGTTTCCCAGTTACTTGCGGTTATTCCCTGAGTGCCAATCGTATTGACCGTTACACCGTTTGAACCTGTGGTAGAGATTGGGTAACACTTTGATTTACCGGTTCTTGGGTCAATATCATCATAAGACTCACCCGTTTCCGGATCGCGGAACTTATCCTGATTACAGCGCGTCCACTCGCGATCACCTAATGCCAGTGCTTTGCGCTCGTATACATCAAACGAACCAGATAGAGAAAAACGTTCTTCATCCATGCCGCCGGAAATGGATAGGCGTGTTTGCTCACCTTCACCTTCAGTGGGATGGTTGAAATCGCCCTCGATGGAAAGCCCCTCAACCGTTTCGCGGGTGATCACATTGATTACACCGCTCACGGCGTCTGAACCGTAGATGGAGGAAGCGCCATCGCGCAGGATTTCAACACGTTCAATCATCGCCGTAGGTAGTACGTTCAAGTCAGCGGTGCCTACTGAGCCTTGTGTACCTGAGGGCGCGACACGGCGACCGTTGATTAATACCAGGGTTCTGCTCTCACCTAAACCGCGCAAGGAAATGGTATTGGCTCCCGGCCCGCCGTTAGTGACGTAACCCCCGAAGGCGTTGTTAATTTGTGAAGCGCCGCCGGTAATCGCGTTGGATTGCAGCAAATCTGCCGTGGAATTAAGTCCCGCCGCCGCCGCGTCTTCGCGGGTGATCAACAGCGTAGGCGAGATAGTTTTCAAGTTGGTTTGGCGAATACGTGAACCTACCACCACCATTTCTTCAATTTCTTCTTTCGCTTTAGCCTTCTCCGTGGTTTGTGCGAGCGTTTGTGGGCTCGCCCAAAGCAAGCTGCAAACACCGGCGGCGGTAAGTAGTTTGGTTAACGGAGAAGAGGCAAGCGAGGTAACTGTTTGAACTGTGTGTGTGTGAATTGCGAGGTATAAAGTATTTTGCTTGATCATCATAACTCCTTCGCTCATTGATGTTGGTCCGCGGGTCGCTAGACCTTATAAGTTGATTTCCACAGCATTTTAACCAGCCCAATTGGTGCAAATGCTGTTTGACAGTTTAGAGACAAGCAAAAATTCTGCCGAGAAAAATACGTCACTTTTGAGATTTTATGCACGTTAACGAAGCAAAAAAGGTAAAAGTGATTTTTAGTGGAATATTTAGGTGCCAGGGATGCGAAAGCAACCCTGGTGGGGGTGGGTAAAAGGGCGGGTTACAGTGGTTGGCTAAAGCGATCGATAAGTTGCATGACTTTTTGTGCGTCGGCAATGCTGCAAGGGTTGTCCCGTTCTGCGCGAAAATAAGCATTCACCTGCTCAATCATTGGCTGCTGGATATGTTGCGGGTTGGGAATGACGATTTCTTCGTCGCCACTGCGGGTGCTGATGCGAATCACTTGTTGGCCGAAAAAATTAATGGTTAATTTTCCAGCAGTTCCGATAATTTCGCACTGGTCGCGGGTTTGCTCCGGGGCCACGGCAAAATGCCAGCGCCCCTGCAATAACACCCCGGATTCCAGTTTGGCCCAACCGTGCACTGCATCATCGGCGCGATTAAATTGCCGTTGATTGGTGCCAAAGCCGCTGGCATTTATCACCTGCCCAAACCAATACAACATAAGATCGAGCTGATGGGGCGATAGATCGTGAAATAATCCACCGCCTGATAATTCCGGATTCACTCGCCAGTTGTCTTCTGTAGTTGTAATAATTTTGGAAACGGCGGGTTGCAGCATCTCCAATTGCACCATTAATGGATCACCGATAACGCCACTGCGAATCAAATCGTGCATTTTTATAAAGCAGGGTACATAGCGGCGATAGTGCGCTGCCACTACCTTGCGGCCAGTCGTTTTTTCTGCGGCAATAATTGCATCGCATTCAGCCGCATTTAAAGTGACGGGCTTTTCGATATACACATCCTTGCCGGCCTGCATGGCAGCAATGGCGTAATCTTTATGTTGTGCGGGAGGAGTAGCAATATAAACAGCATTAATGTCCGGATTGGCCAAGAGTGCTTCGGCATTGTCGTACCAAAGGGGAACTTGATGGCGCTGGGCATAATCGCGCGCTTTGTCACCGTTGCGGCGCATTACCGCGTGTAACTCTGAACCCGGCGCCTTGTAAAACCCCGGTCCGCTTTTTACTTCGCAAACATCGCCAACACCAATAATGCCCCAGCGGATTTGTTTCATTCGTTATTCACCTATTACAAGCAATGACAAAAAAATTAACCTCATAAACTCCATTACACCAAGGTAATCTTGTCTTTTTCAATCAGGATCTTACGTTGCTTGTACAGTAAACTCAGTGCATTTTTGTAATTGCCTTTGCTTACGTTAAAGGCTTTGTAAATAGCATCGGGTTCGCTTTTGTCGGTGAGGAAGGAAACTCCGCCGCGCTTTTGCAAATCCGCGAGAATTTTTTCGGCAAGATCTTCTTTACTGTCGCGTGCGTGTTGTTGCAAGCTCAAATCAATTTTGCGATCGGCGCGAATGGCTTTAATAAAGCCTTTTACTTTTTCGCCGTAGAGTAGTGTGCGAAACGCATCATCGCGAAAAATCAAACCCAGGTGCGAGTTGTTGACAACTGCTTTGTAACCCATATCGCTGCGGCCACAAATAATTAAATCGACTGCTTGTTGTGCGCGCAGGCCACTGGCGCGCTCTTCTAAATGGCGGTTTAAACGCGATGAGGCGGTAATGCGGCCGGTGTATTCATCCAGATAAATACAAACTACATAGGAGCGGCCCACTTCCATGGGTTTATGTTGTTCGCTGTAAGGAACTAATAAATCTTTGGGTAAGCCCCAATCCAGGAATGCGCCGACTTGATTAACTTCTTTCACTTCCAGAAATGCGCATTCCCCGACAGTGGCGTGCGGGGTGAGCGTGGTGGCAATAATGCAATCGTCCGAATCCAGATAAATAAATACGTCCAGCTCATCGCCAATAGTCATGGCCTCGGTCACGTAACGTTTGGGCAATAAAATGTTGCCAAACTTGCCGCCATCCAGAAAAATGCCGAAGTCGGTGCGCTTGATAATTTTTAAACGATTGTGATCGCCTACCCGTAACATAGAAAACCTGCGGTGAAATTGTCGAATGTTGATAGCTATACAGACGCCTAGTCTATGCGCGCACTGCCACGATTGCCAGTTAAACCACGGGTTTTGCCGGGTTGCGGCCCTTTTTTATCTGATAGTTGATCTGATGAGTTGATGTGTTATGCAGGTATTTTCGTTTGCTTACGCCGGGCGTGAGTTTGTAGTCGCGGCAACGCCAGCGACCGGGGAAGAGTGGGTGAATGTAGATGGTGAACGAGTGTCCCATTTGCGCAATTTTAATCCAATCAGTGAGCACCGTTTTGATCTGCCGGATTTGGGTGAAGTGCGGGTTGGATTTCAATTAAATCTGGCTACTGCCAGTGTGATTTATCAACTGTGGGTGGGCGGTACCCAGGTGTTGGGGGCGCAAGCGCGTTTGCAGCTAGTGCGCGAGGACGAGGGCGCTGTTGCTACTGAAACGGCGGATGAAACTGTCGCTGCTGCTGCGCCTGCACCAGCACCGGTAAAAAATACCTCCTGGGTTTCCCTGGCACTGGTCGGATTTAAATTATTAAAAACCGTACAGGTTATTAAAGTCGCATTGCTTGCTGCATCGGTCGCTGTGTACAGCGTGATGTTTACCCTGGAGTTTGCCATCGCGTTAATTGCAGTATTGGTGTTCCATGAATATGGCCATTTGCGCGCGATGAAAAAATGTGGCCTGCCCACTAAAGGCATGTACTTGATTCCCTTTGTCGGTGGTTTGGCCGTGGGCGACATGCCCAAAAGCCGCTGGCAAGATGTGTATATCTCCATGATGGGCCCGGTGTTTGGGTTGGTAATGACACTGGTGTTTTACATTTTTTACCTGGTGACAGAAAGTCATTTTGCTGGACTGGTTGCCTCCACCAGCGCGCTGTTAAATTTATTCAATTTGATTCCGGTATATCCGCTGGATGGCGGGCGTGTAGTGAAATCGCTGGTATTTTCCGGGCGCAATTATTTGGCTCTGGTTGCACTGCTCGGTATTTCGGCGCTGTGTTTTGTGTTCGCATGGAAAATGGGTTTTTATTTCATCACCTTTTTTATTGTTATTGGGGTGGTCGATATTTTAGCCGGTTGGCGGGTAGGGCTTGCCGAAGATATCACTCCTCTCAATCGCTACGGCATCTGGTTTTCGGTGTTCTGGTATCTGGCGATCGTCGCGATGTTCCTGGGGATGATTGTGCTGATCGCACAGGATGCTTTGCCAGGATCAGAAATCGCCATGAAGGTTTTGGCATCTTAATTTGCAAAATATTTTTGCACCCTTAAAAAATCAGTGAAAAACAAATAGCCCATCGCAGTATGGGCTTTTTTATGCACCTAAATCAGCAGTTTTGTGTTTCTGATCTACACTGTGTGAAGGCTTAGGCCAGTCGATTGAGTGGTTAAGAAAATCGACTTCTTCCAATAATTAAGAAAAGGAAATGCTTATGCACGCGCACCCTGTTAGTTCATCTCGCTCTAACTCTTCATCTCATTTTTTTTCTTCCCGATTGGCTCCGTCTCGCAAAAATATTCTGGCCACGTTGATTGGGTTTTGTTGTGCCACCGGTTTTGCTGATTCTGCCGTGGCGCAAATAGGCAGCGCCAGTTTGGGTGGTGTGATTGAAACACGCGACCAACCATTGGCAGGTACCTCGGTCACACTGGTAAATACCGCTAATGGCTACAGTGCAAAAACCACAACCAAAGCCGATGGTAGCTATGTAATTACTGGTTTGGCACCCGGAGAGTATCGCCTGGAAGTTGCGGGTAAAAGTTTGCAGGGGCAGCAGCCAATTAATCTGCGTGTGGGTCAAAAAGTAAATTTAAATATCGACCTTGAACAACAAAATCCTGAGCAGCCAGTAGAGGAGCTGTTAGTGCTGGGAACTCAAGTGAATTACAACGTGGGCGGTGAGGTGGGTACCAATATTACCCTTGAGCAAATTGAAGCCCTGCCGCAAACCACGCGCAATTTTTTGGCGTTTGCCGACCTCGCGCCCGGTGTGCAATTTAATGAAGGGCAGGATGGCAGTACCAGTATTCAGGGCGGTGCGCAAAGCCCCAACGCCATCAATGTTTTTATCGATGGCGTAGGGCAAAAAAATTATGTGCTACGCGGTGGTATTAGCGGGCAGGATGCGAGCCGTGGCACGCCCTTTCCGCAGTCGGCTATTTCCGAATACAAGGTGATCACCCAAAACTATTCAGCAGAATATGATCAATTAAGCAGCGCGGCGATTGTTGCCGTGACTGCATCCGGTACCAATGAATTCAAGGGTGGATTTTTTTACGATTACTCTGATGAAGGTATGCGCGAGAAAAATCCCAATGAGCTTAATGCCCATAAAAAAGTACCCAGTCAGCAAATCCAATACGGCGCTAATGTTGGGGGTCCAATTATTCAGGATACGCTGCATTTTTTCCTCGCCTATGAAGGTAAAAGCAATAGTGACCCGCGCGAGGTTATTGTCGGCTCAGGTTACGATGCCAATAAATTGCCTGAGGGAATTCGTGCGCAATTGGGTGGAGTTGCTGCCGATTTTGAAGAGGATTTAATTTTCGGTAAGTTGAGTTATGTCGTTAACGATGAGCAAAAAATTGAACTCACGGCCAAGTATCGCGATGAAACTGAATTGACCGGTATTGGCGGTCAGAATGTATTGGATTTTGGCACCGATAAAAATAATGAAGAAAGTCGCTGGGTGCTCAGCCACAACTGGCGTACTGAAAATTGGGTCAATGATTTTCGTTTTACCTACGAGGATTACACCTTTAATCCGCGCCCACATACGTTGGGTAACGGAACTATTTTATTAAACGCGGCAGATCGCACGGTATTGAATACTGGAGCAGGGCGGGATTTTCAAAAGAAAAGTCAATCGGGCTGGGGTTTGCAGGAGGATTTCACCTATCTTTCACTGGACGACCATCAAATTAAAACCGGCTTTAAATACAAAGCAATTGAATTATCGTCGGCGGAGCAGCAGCCCTATAACCCGCAGTATAAATACAATATCGATTATTCCTGGACACAACCCTATCGCGTTGAATGGGGTGCACCTCTGGCCAATATTGGCGATGGCACCGCGCAGAGCGACAATCAACAAATTGGTATTTACATTCAGGATGACTGGAGCGCGACTGAGCGTTTAACGATTAATGCCGGTGTGCGTTGGGATTATGAAAAATCGGATTCCTATCTGGATTATCAAACGCCGGATGCGGTAGTGACTGCACTGCGCAATTGGCCGAATCTGAAAAACTCCAATATCAATATCGACGATTACATTAGTACAGGTCGTAACCGCGATAGCTTTACTGGCGCATGGCAACCGCGTGTGGGTTTTAGCTATGACATAGGCAGTGACTACAACCTGGTTGCATTCGGTGGGGCGGGGCGCGCCTATGACCGCAACTTGTTTGATAATTTGCAATTGGAGAGAACCAAAGCCACCTTCCCAACTTACAGCATAAATTTTGATTCGGAAGATCCACAACACAATTGTGATCCTGCTGTAGAGTCCAATTGCGTCGCCTGGAATCCAAAATATTTAACGCGTGAAGGATTGGAGGAATTGCTTTACTCCAATACGGGCGGTGGTCGCGAAGTCTTTATGGTGAACAATGATTTAAAAACGCCTTACTCGGATCAATTCAGCTTGGGGTTGCGTGGTACCTTGGGGGATTGGGATTCTGAAATCAGTTTATCGCACATAAAAAGCCACGACGGGTTTGTGTGGATGCTGCTAAATCGCCGCCCGGATGGTAGCTTTTTTGAGTCGGGTGCCAGTTGGGGGCAGCCCTGGGGGTTCGGTATTCCCGGCTACAGTAACGGCTTGATTGGAATGAATGGTTTGGAATCCGAAGCGGATTCACTCTATATCAAACTCGATAAGCCCAAAGCGGATGATTTTTGGGGAATGACCATTGCCTATACCTATACCGACGCGCAGGAGAATCGTAAAGCCGGCGAAGTATTCGCGTTGGATTACCCGAGTATGGATGATTACACATGGTTCGATTCTGTCTCGGTACCTGAGCATCGTTTGGTGATTGCTGCGTTGTTTGATTTGCCGGGCGGCGTGGATTTTTCGGCGAAATTAAATCTGGAAAGTGTAAAAACTTATATGGGAACCGATTGCCGCGCGGGTTGGAACGCCTGTAAATACAACACTTTCAAACCCGAGAGCGATGGCTTTATTGGTTATAAACAGTTAGATATCGCGTTTAGCAAACAAATCCCGACGAATTCAATTGCTGATGGCAGTACTTTGAATTTGCGTCTGGACGTGCTCAATTTGACCAATGCCGTAAACCACGGTGGCTATCAAGATTGGTTTGGTGGTGCGGGCGAAGGCTTGCCAGCCAATTTCGCACAACCTAACGGCACGTTTGCTGGTCCACCTATGACGATCAAACTGGGTGTTAACTGGAATTGGTAAGGAACTTCAAAGCAAAAAAATCCCCGGATTTCCGGGGATTTTTTTATCTGTTGTTTTGTAGTTACAAAAACGGGTCATCTTCATCGGCGGGAAAGTAACGCTCAGCGGTAATAACTGCGGGTTTTATTTTATGCGCGAGTAGGTCATCAACATCCTGATTCACTTTGGTAACCAGCTGTAAGGCTTGATCCCGATCCAACGATTCCAGCAATGCATTTCCCCAGATGGATACGTGGCGCAAATAAATGGTACGGGTGTCCGATTTTTTGGCCCATTCTGCGGATACCTGACGGCCAATACGATCTACTTTATCTTTAATTTCTTTGGCTTCGCTTGGACTTTCAATTTGACTAAGTAGCTCATTGGTCATCTTGGTCCAACCGCGTCCGTATAGCTCCCAGCCATTGTAAAAGCGCACAATCCAGGTCATGTATTCCTGTTGAGTCTGGATTTTTTTATTAACCTCATCGGCCTCAAAGGCTTTCACAAAGTAGGCGCGTGGGGGCATGGTTGCCGGCCAGTTTTCGTCACGTGCCATTTTTTGGGTGCTACAGGCAAATAAGCTGGAGGTTAACGCAAGTAATGCCAGCAAACGAAAGATCGGTGCGGTGTTCTGCATAGGTTAATACGAACTCTGGGTAGCTAGGTTTGAGATAAGTGTGGCGCAGGTTTGTTGCAATAGTATAAAAGCAGCGATGTTTAGAATACAGGGGCTTTTGTGCGCGGTTTCAGAATATTCTGTTGTAGCACCGGCAGGTTTTGCCCGCCGGTGTGTATAAGTTAACCAGTGATTTAGCGTTCGCGGCCGCCGCGAATTTCGCTGCGATCATTGGATTGGCGGCTCTCACGAGCGCCACCGTTATCGCGAAATCTTTCAACGCGCTCGGCACGCGGCTCAAAACGCGGTTGCTCACTGCGCTCAATTCTTGGTTGTTCAGTGCGTTCAATTCTGGGCTGTTCGCTACGTTCGAATCTGGGCTGTTCGCTACGCTCAATACGTGGTTGTTCAGTTCTTTGTACGGATGCATTGGGACGCTCAATACGTTGTATCTGGCGTTCCTCGCGCTGGATTTGTGGGCGTTCCTGCTGGAATCTATCCGCACGTGGAGTTTGGGTGCGCTCAATTCTGTCTCTGTTCAAACGCTCCTGGAGATGGCTTTCTTGATTGCTTGATTGGCGCTCCTGCGTGCGATTTTCTGTGTTGTTCATTCGTTCATTGTTAGTGCTTTCATTACGGCGCTCAGTGCGATTGTTCATCCGTTCACGCAATTGATCCGCGCGCGGTTGTGCCCGCTCAGTACCGGTAATGCGATTGCTGGGCGTAGTTATCTGACCAGCCTGGCGACGCTCCAGGCGCTGTTGGAATTCATCAGAGCGATTCTGGCGTTGGTCGCGCGCCTGGTTGGGAGCGATATTGGGATTGGTGCGGTTGGCCCGATCTTCACTACGCCACTGGGTGCGGTCATTGCCACGCGCATTTTCTCTATGGCCTGCATCGCCACGAACATTATCTCCACGAACATTGTCGCCTCGTAAGTTAGCGCGGTAGGATTGCGAATCACGGAAACTTTCGCGCGGGCTATTAAAACGTTCGCGGGTGTGGTTGTCGTAGTAGGCAACGCCGCGTCTGTGCACTGGATTGTGGTTCCAGCGAGTGGCATCTACGTGGCGAACTACGCTGCGACTATCGTAAAAACGATGACCGTGGTGATGGTGATGATCGACCACGTAGACACGGCGATCGCGCCAGTGACAGCCACTAAAATAGAAGCGCGGGCCGATATAAACACGTGGCCCCCAGTAGAAGCCGGACACAAATACGTAGCTGCTGGGGTAATGCCAGTACACGGGCGGATAGTCTGGCCACCACCAGTTGCCGTAAACCACGCGGGTATCGTAGGCGGGTACGTAAACAACTCGCTCAACGCTGGGCTCGATCACAATGGTTTTTTCTTCGCGAATCACACGCACCTGCTCAACTTTATCCAGGTGGCCGGAGGCATAGGCGCGGTTGCGCAGCTTTTGCACGCTGTCCATCACGCCCTCTTCATCGGCGAGGAAGGCATCGCCCAACTGTTGGGTCCACTCCAGATCTTCGCTCATGCGACGCAATACCTCGGGGAAAGCAACCAGCGCCTTCACACTAGGGTCCCAATCGCGGTTTTCTACCGCGTTGACTGCTTCATCGCCTTTGTAGCGGGTATTGTTGCGCGCCCAACGGTCGGCTTCGACCACTTCCAGTGGATAAGTAGACGCAATTAGAACGTGGGATAGAACGGTATCCGGGTAGAGCGCGATGGGCGCAAGCAGCGAGTCCAGTTGCGCGTCACTAAAGCTGGCTTGAGCTGCAGTAGTGCTATAACTGGGTCGATCTACCGCCTGGGTCGTAGTGCAGCCAACCATCAGGGGTAATAACAGGCCGATGGTTAACGCAAGTTTGCCGGGGCGTTGCAGTAACTGGCTCATGATCTTCTCGCTCGCTGTGCGCGTGTTGGGTGTTAGTTTGATCTATATATAGGCGCCGGGCGCTTAATGCTGGCTGAACTGATTCTATCCTCGACGGATTTTGCCAATTCCATCTTGCTTGACTAATCGGGAGCCGCCCCGATAATGGCGCACTTCCTCCCAAATCGACCTATAACCCGGGAATTACGAATGATTGACGTCAATTTTCAGTTGAAAGGCAGCGCTATTACGGTAGTTGTGCTGGCCATTATCCGCTACGAACCCAAAAGTCTGGTGGATGAGCTGAAAGAAAAAATTGCCCAGGCGCCCCAGTTCTTTGTGAACTCCCCAGTGCTAATCAATCTGGATCGTCTGGAGAACCCCGAAGCCCTGAAAAAAGTAGGGGATTTGCTGACAATTTGCCGCGAACTGGATTTACAACCACTAGGTTTTAGCGGCGTACCTGAGGTATTGTTAGCGCCAGTCAACAAGACCGGTTTAGCGGTACTACCGACCCCGAACGAACGTGCGCTCAAGTTGCCAAAACAAGAGGCAGCCCCCAGTGTTGAGAGGGTGGTTGAAACCGTTGTAGAAACCGTGATTGAAGAGCGGGTTGTTGTTGAAGAGCGAATTGTCCAGCGCCAGAGCAAGGTGATTACCCGCCCGGTACGGTCCGGTCAGCAAATCTACGCTGAAGGAGCGGATTTGATTGTGCTGGCACAAGTAAGCGAAGGTGCTGAAGTACTGGCCGATGGCCATATCCATGTCTACGGCACCCTGCGTGGCAGAGCGCTTGCTGGAGTGCGCGGCGATGAAACTGCGCGTATTTTTTGCCAGCAGCTGGAAGCGGAGTTGGTATCTGTCGCGGGCAACTTTGTACTGCAGGATTCTCTGCCCAAAGAATTATTGAAAAAACCAACACAAATTTCCCTGCAAGGTGAAAAAGTGGTGGTGGAAGCCTTAGTAAGTAATTAATCGATTGTCAGATCGACGATCAAGCAGTACCGCAGAATAATGTTGTTGTATTGCAAACTCATGTCATTAAAAAATTTGCTATTTAAAGGAGCCCTCCCTTGGCCAAGATTATTGTTGTCACTTCCGGTAAAGGCGGTGTTGGTAAAACCACTTCAAGCGCAGCGATCAGCACCGGTTTGGCCATGCGCGGTCACAAAACAGTGGTTATCGATTTTGACGTGGGCCTGCGTAACCTGGATTTGATCATGGGCTGCGAGCGCCGTGTGGTTTACGATTTCGTAAACGTAATTAAAGGCGAAGCCACCCTGAACCAGGCGATGATCAAAGACAAACGCACTGAAGGTTTGTATGTATTGCCTGCATCACAAACTCGCGATAAAGATGCATTGACCCGCGATGGTGTAGAAAATGTTATCAATGAACTTTCTAAAGATTTTGATTACATAGTGTGTGATTCACCTGCGGGTATCGAGCAGGGCGCATTGATGGCTTTGTACTTTGCTGACATCGCCATTGTAGTGACCAACCCGGAAGTATCTTCGGTGCGCGACTCGGATCGTATCCTCGGTATTCTGCAAAGCAAGTCGCGTCGCGCTGAGCAAAACCTGGAGCCGATCAAAGAGCATTTGTTGTTGACTCGTTACAACCCGACGCGCGTAGACGCGGGTGAAATGTTGAGCGTGAACGATGTGGAAGAAATTCTGGCAATTCCATTGCTAGGGGTAATTCCTGAATCAGAAGCGGTACTGAAAGCGTCTAACCAGGGTGCTCCGGTGATTCTGGATGAAGCAACCACTGCAGGCCAGGCGTATAACGATGCGGTAGATCGTCTGCTCGGCAAAGATATTCCTCACCGCTTCCTGGAAGCGGAAAAGAAAAGTTTCCTCAAACGTTTGTTGGGGGTGTAAAGCGTGAGCATTCTGGATTTTTTAATCAAAAAGCGCGCGCCTTCCTCGGCCTCGGTGGCCAAGGAGCGCTTGCAAATTATCGTTGCGCACGAGCGCAATAAACGCAATCTGAGTCAGCCGGATTTTCTGCCGCAAATGCAACAGGAAATTATCGCGGTGATTCGTAAGTACATTCACATTGAATCGGATCAGGTTTCAGTTAATCTCGACAACTCTGATAACTGTTCGGTGTTGGAGTTGAATATTACTCTGCCGGATTAATCGGTGTGATCGCCGGATGCTTGAGTAATAAACATTGCAGTAGCAAAAAAGGGATGCACCGCCTGGTGCGTCCCTTTTTTATTCAACTGTAAGAGTCGTGGCTGAAATTACAGAGTTTAATGGGTTGATGGACATTCATGTGCAGCATAAGCCTGCGGATCACTTGGTGGTATTCGATTTCGAAACCACGGGGCTTTCGCCAGATATGGGCGATAGGGCCATTGAAATAGGGGCGGTGCTGATTGAAAACGGGCGGATTACTGATCGCTTCCAGCAACTAATGAACCCGGGTATACGTATCCCACTATTTATCGAAAACCTCACTGGCATCACCAACGCCATGGTAAAAGGCGCGCGCAAGAATGCGGATGTGATGGGTGAATTCTATGAATTTATTGCCGGGCATAATCTGGTTGCACACAATGCCAGTTTTGATGAGCGCTTTCTGCGTGCGGAATTTCGCCGGATTAAAAAACATTTTTCCGGCGGTATTGCGTGCAGTTTGCTAGCCGCGCGCCGTATTTTTCAATTGGCTCCCAATCATCAATTGGCAACCTTAGCTAGTTATAAGGATTTGCCCAATGAAGGTATTTATCACCGTGCATTAGCTGATGCGGAAGTGACTGCGCATTTATGGTTAAGTATGTTGGGCGAACTGCGCGAGCATCATCGGCAGGAGTCACCTACATTTGATTTTATGTATCGCTTGACCAAAACTCCCAAGCATCAGTTACGAAAGTTTTATCTACAAACCACTGCCAAGGAATCCAACTGAAATGCAGCGACAACCATCATTCAAACTTTTCATTTTATGTCTGGCAGTGTTGTTACTCGCCAGCTGCGGTACTTTGATTAAGCCAAAAGTGAAAACCGGTTTAATTCAGTTGGAAAAAGGTTCCTACAAACTGGATCCGTCTCATGTGGCGGTACTATTTAAAATTAACCACATGGGGCTCTCCACCTTTGTGGGACGCTTTAATAAAGTGGATGCCAGCCTGGAGTTTGACCCAATGAATATTGCTGCCGCGAAACTTTCGGCGGTTATCGATATTGCAAGCGTCGATGTTAATAATGCTGATTTGGAAGAAACCTTGCGTGGTAGCAGCTGGTTTGATACTGAAAAATATCCGCAAGCATTTTTTAAAACGACTAGTGTAAAAGTTATCGATGAAAACACCGCCGAGTTTAGTGGTGATTTAAACTTGCATGGTGTAACTGCCCCTATCAATTTGAAAATTCACTTCAATGGCGGCGGTAACAATATGCTCACCGGCTCCTATACCTTGGGTTTTAGTGCGACGTCATCAATCAACCGTTCTACTTTCGGCATGGATTATTTAGTGCCCGCTATTGCCGATCAGGTGGATCTCGAAGTATTTGCCGAATTTCAACAACAATAGATCTCGCTATTAAGGAGTTGTTATGTCTGAGCGTTTTTTGATTGGTGGTAATGGACAGCACACCGTGCAATTAAATTTGCGCATGGCCAATCGTCACGGACTAATTGCCGGTGCAACGGGTACTGGTAAAACGGTGAGCCTGCAGGTATTGGCCGAAGGGTTTGCCAAAGCCGGTGTGCCGGTGTTTATGGCGGATATTAAAGGCGATCTTTCCGGGTTGGCCAAAGCGGGTAAGCCACATCCCAAAGTGGATGAGCGTGTGCAATTAATGCAAATCAGTGATTACCAGCAGCGCGTGTTTCCTTGTGTTTTCTGGGATCTGTACGCAAAAAATGGCCACCCGGTGCGCGCCACTATTTCGGATTTTGGCCCCTTGCTGCTGGCGAATTTTTTTGATCTGAATGAAACGCAAACCGCTGTGCTTTACGCGGCTTTTAAAATTGCCGACGACCAGGGCATGTTGTTGCTTGATTTAAAAGACCTGCAGGCCATGCTCAATTGGATGAAGGACGAACGCAAAACGCTGGAGGATGAATACGGTGGAATCAGCGAAGCGAGCATAGCGGCGATTCAACGCCGATTGATGATGCTGGACCAGGAAGGTGCCGATAACTTTTTTGGTGAACCGGCATTGGATTTAAACCACTTAATGCAAACGACCCTGGAAGGTACCGGTGTAATTAATATTCTGGATGCAACCACGCTGGTGAATCAACCAAAGCTCTACGCCATCTTTCTTCTTTGGCTGGTCTCCGAATTGTTTGAAAATTTACCAGAACAGGGCGATGCCGATAAGCCAAAGTTGGTATTCTTTTTCGATGAGGCGCATTTGCTGTTTAACGGTGCTCCTAAGTTGTTGGTGGATAAAATCGAACAGGTGGTGCGCTTAATTCGCTCCAAAGGCGTGGGTATTTATTTTATTTCACAAAGTCCGGCTGATATTCCCGATAACGTTCTTGGGCAGCTTGGCAATCGTATTCAACATGCGCTGCGCGCGTTTACGCCCAAAGACCAGCAAGCGGTAAAAGTGGCTGCGCAAACCTTCCGCCCTAATCCCGCGTTTTCAACCGAGGGTGTGATCACTGAATTGGGAATTGGTGAAGCGCTAGTATCGGTATTGGATGATAAGGGATCGCCCACACCGGTAGAACGTGTGTTTATCGCACCGCCTGCATCGCGCATTGGGCCGCTAACGACTGAAGAGCGAGTTGAAGTAATGAATCGCTCACCGTATAAAACTATTTATAACCAAATGATTGATCGCGAATCAGCTTATGAAGTTTTGAAAGCACGCGTTACCCAGCAACAACATACAGAACAGCAGCAAAAAGTGCAGGAACAATTGCGTGTAGAGCAGGAGCGTATTTTCAAAGAGCAGCAAAAACAACAGCAACAAATCCAGCGAGAGCAAGCGCGTGCACAACAGCAAGCAGAGCGCGGTGGTGCGCGGCGTGAGTCTGCAGCAGAAGCGCTGGCAAAAAGCGCAGCGCGTGCTATAGGTAGCAATTTGGGGCGTCAAATTGTGCGTGGCATTCTCGGTTCCTTGTTGGGTGGTCGCCGTTAGGTGATGTAATTTGTATGCTGGTAATCCTTGTCTATAGTCAATAACACGAAGGAGGCGAACAGAAAACAGGCGTAAGTAATTTAAGTGTCAGGCTGCGGCCAGGACGTGCAGCCCGACATGAAAATGTTGGGAATACAGCATGAAAAAAATTACGACGCTCGGCCTGATTTTGTTTCACTTTCTGATTCTTATTGCCGCCAGTGGAATTTCCATGGCGGCAAATGTTAATCCTGTCTACCTCGCGCAAGGTTGGGATGATAAAACCCGCCAGCAAATGTATTACACCTCGTTTGGCTCCCGCTTTATTCCCTACGATTGGTTTCTGCTGTTGGAGCAAACAGGCTCCACTGAACTATTGCGCAGCCCTGAGCATATGACTGCCCTGGGTTTTGTTCCCGGTGCAATCAGTGAATTGAATCCAGATGGTTTGCCCGTTGGGCTAGTGCGCGATAGCGATAAACAGCAGGGCGATTATCTCGGTTTAACCTGCACGGCTTGCCATACGGGGCAGGTAAGTGTGCAAGGACAAACAATTTATATCGATGGTAGTCAGGCATTAATTGACTTCACGCGTTTTGAACACTCAGTGCTGGATTCATTAAAATCTACTGTTGCGGATGCAGAAAAATTTGCGCGCTTTTTCTTGTCGATAATTGAAAAAAATCCTTCAGTAACCGCCGCTTCTCTCAAACAACAAATGACCACACGTATTGCCGAGTTGGAGCAGCGCTTCACGGCGAATGCTACCGATGTTCCTTATGGTAAAGGCCGTCTGGATGCATTCGGCCAAATTTTTAATGCGATTGCAGTAGAAGCATTACAGTTACCGGAAAACGCTCGCGCACCTGATGCCCCCGCCAGTTACCCGGTGTTGTGGGACGCATCCCATCTCGATGTAGTGCAGTGGAATGCATCGGCACCTAATCAGGAACCGGGGCCATTATTTCAAAATGCAATTACGGTGCTGGCCGTGTACGGCACTGTGTCTGTGCCTAAAAATAAATTGACCTATCACTCGTCCATTCGCATCAGCAACCTGGGCGATTTGCAGAGCGGCTTTTACAAATTAACCGCACCCAAATGGCCCGTTGAGTATGCCGGGCAATTGGACGCAGAAAAAATAGCACGCGGTAAATCGCTGTATGAACAGCATTGCGCGCGGTGCCACACCTATGTCGACGCGAGCGATGTAAAGCGCAAGTTGCGCGCGGTATTAACGTCGGTAGCTGATGTGGGTACTGATCCGTTAATAGTCGATAATTTTGCAAATCGCCGCGTAAAAGCGGGTGTGTTGGAAGGCGACCGAGTACTTCTGGTTGCGGGCGATGCTCTCGCTGTGGAAGCAAAGCCCATAGATTTGGTGACTCATGTTGCTGCCGGTGCCTTGGTTAATCAGCCCTGGCAATCGCTCAAAGCAATTATTAACGAGCGTGAGTCCCGCTACCCAAAACCGGAGCAACAAAATGATCGCGTCTACAAAGCGCGCCCTATTAATGGCGTGTGGGCATCGGCGCCTTATCTCCACAATGGCTCGGTACCGACGATTTACGATTTACTATTGCCCGCCGTACAACGCCCCGCAATTTTTTATGTGGGTAATATTGAATTGGATGTTGTTAAGGTAGGGTATCTGACAACTGAAACTCCCAATGCCACGCTATTTAATACCCACCTGCGCGGTAATTCCAACGCGGGCCATGAGTACGGCACTCAATTGAGTGATGAGCAGCGCTGGGATTTGGTGGAATATATAAAAAGTCTTTAGTGGCGTTTGAAAAAATAAATGTCTACATCGTGCATAGTGGATGGGAAAATCTATTTTGGGGTTACTCGTAAAGCTCCCCGCACAAATCCAGATAAGTTAAATACAACCGCAAATCAAATTCATACTGATGGTAGTTGGGTTCCATATGGCAGCACAGTTGGTAAAAGGCTTTGTTGTGTTCCTTTTCACGAAAATGGGCAAGCTCGTGCACGACAATCATTTTTAAAAATGCTTCTGGTGCATTGCGAAAGACGCTGGCGATTTTAATTTCATTTTGGGTTTTGAGTTTGCTGCCTTGCACACGGGTGATGTAGTGGTGTTGCCCTAACGCATGCTGGATCACCTTTATTTTTCCATCGTAGGCAACCCGGCTGAGCGGTTGGGCTTTGCTCATGAATTCGCTTTTCAGTGTCTGGGTATAGGTATAGAGCGCATTATCCGTACGAATGCTATGGGTATTCGGATAGCGCCTTAACAACACCTCTGCTAAACGACCTTCATTAATAAGAACGTCCACTTGTTGCAGTGTTTGCGGTGAATAGCCGGTCAGGTATTGAAGGTGTTTCATTGGAAGTAGGTAATCGATAGATCGCAAATTGGGGACGCGCATTATAGGCAGAGGAATTTGCTTCTCCTACCTGGGAGTTTGTAATTTCTGGGCGAGCGCTGCATTTTTTGCATTATCTTAGGGCGATTGTGCCTTCTGGTGAGGCGATGTCTACGTTGTCATACGCTAAATGTGTCGCTCCCTTTTACATTCACAGGTAAATTTGGAGCTTTCATCAAAGAAAACCACCTTCGCGAGTCGTTGCCTATTTTCTGGCTTGAATTATGCAGATAGGGATTTAACCAGTAGTAAATCGCATGGAGGTAATCAATGAATAGTCACCATGTTTCTCCCTTGGCAATGGGGTCCCAACATCTATCCGGTCAACCGCCGGTCATTCGTTTTCATCATTCAAAAATACTTGCATTATTCCGTGCATTAGACAGCGCGCTTATTGTTGCGCTGCTTTGGGTGGGAGTGCACTTTTTTTCCCTTGAGTGGAGTAATTTCCATACCGCATTTGCACTATGCGCGGTAATTATCTTTGGTTTTTTTGCCGAGACGAATGAAGTTTATTATTTGTGGCGCGGCGACTCCATGATGAAACTTTCGTTGCAATTATTGTTGGCTTGGTTCGCTACCTCGGTGTTTATTATGTTTGCCGCGTTGCTCGCTTATTCGCCCAACAAGGAGGGATTCTTTGCAATAGCCCTTTGGGTGTTGGCGACCCCCGCCGCGATGGTAGCTATGCATATTGGCCGGAGAGTTTTTTTGGCCAAGCTGAGAGCCAATCCAACGGAGCCGCGACGGGTGGCAATTGTTGGTGCTAACGACTTAGGTTTGCGCCTGATCAATTCCATTCAAAGCATGCCTTGGATGGGCTACAAAATAATGGGCTTTTACGATGACCGGGCAGCCAGCAATGATGTTGATCGTCGCTTGGTGGGGCAGCACATTGATGTGAAAGGCGGTCTTGAACAACTGTATGCCGATGCTCACGATGGTAAATTGGACATTGTATTTATTACCTTGCCGATGCGAGCAGAATTGCGCATGCATGCTGTGATTGATCGGCTGGCAGATACTACGGTATCCCCTTATTTGATTCCCGATGTTTTTAATTTCGATCTTCTCCATTCGCGGCTGACTTGCTTGCAGGGAATTCCCGCGCTGAGTATTTATGATTCACCGCTGGTGGATAATGGCTGGGCCAAACGTCTGGAAGATTTTGTGCTGGGATCACTAATGCTACTTGGGCTTTCAATTCCCATGTTGGTGATTGCTGCAGGTGTAAAAATCACGTCCAAAGGCCCTGTGTTTTTTAAGCAAACTCGCTATGGATTGGGCGGCGATCCGATCAAGGTCTGGAAATTCCGTTCCATGAGTGTATGCGAAGATGGGCCTAACGTTGCCCAAGCAAAAAAATCAGATCCGCGTGTAACGCCCTTTGGAAATTTTTTACGCCGCACGTCGCTGGATGAGCTGCCGCAATTGTTTAACGTGATTTCTGGCAGCATGTCGTTGGTGGGGCCTCGCCCGCATGCTGTTGCGCATAACGAATATTACCGCGGACAAATTAAAGGCTATATGCTGCGTCATAAAGTTAAACCGGGCATTACCGGTTTGGCGCAAGTGAATGGCTTTCGCGGTGAAACAGAGACGTTGGATAAAATGTCCGGCCGCATTGCTTATGACTTGGAATACATTCGTCACTGGTCACTTTTGCTGGACCTAAAAATATTGTGGCAAACCATCTTTAAAGGATTTGTTGGCCAGCAGGCTTACTAATGGTTGGTGAGTACAAATTGGACAAGCGCGAAAAAAGTAAAGCGCCTTTTTTATGGCTTGTCAGTGTGGTCGCGGCGGGTAGTTTGCATGCCCAAACCCGACAGCCGGAGGAAGGGTTCGCGATAGTTGCTGGGGCTCAATATTCGGCAGACAGCAACTTTTCGCGTACTGCTGAAGCCAGTGATGAGCAAATTGCGCGCGCGCTAGTGGGGTTAGGTTTTAATAGAACCGTATCTGCGCAGCAATTTGCTTTCAAAGTTTCTACCAGCCAATACCGCTACGCGGAACGCGATTATCTTGACGAAAGCGCCTGGGATGGAAGCGCAAGTTGGCGTAGCCATTTTAGTCATAGTTTGGGTAGTGCGTTTAGCATCGAGCGCACTGAAGCGCCGGTCGATCAATTGGAGTTTACCGGACTCGATCTGGTGGCGAAGGAGGATGCCAATGCCCGTCTGCTTTTCGGTGAAAGCCAACGATTGGGATTGGTGGTTGGTGCCCATCAATTACGCCAGTCCCATTCGAATAGTGACCGTCAGTATCTGGACTTTGAAGACCAGGATTTATTTGCTGAACTGCGTTATCGTGCGCCCGGCACATCTCAACTCAGTCTGCGGTATCGAACGGGTGAACGCAACTATGAGTTTCCTGCGTTATTGGCGCAGGATCTGAATTTTGATTATCACCAATGGGAAATTGAAACAGGTTGGAAGTTAACTGCGCGCTCTGAGTTGACCGGAGTAGCAGGTTATTTTGAGCGTGAGGGTGCTACTAATGATGACGAAGGTGCTTTAGCGGGTTTGACTTGGACCTGGCAGACAACTGCAAAGCTGGCGACCGAAATTGCTTATAGTTTGAATCAGCCTGCGCTCGGGGAATCAACTGATTCTCCACTTGAAATAAATAACTCTTCAATTACCTTTCGCTGGAAGTTATCGACCAAGCTACAGTGGAGCGCTAGTGGCAGCTACACCGAGTTTGAGTATGATAACCCTGAATCTGAATCGCCCCGGATTGAGCGCAATATCGCGGTTACTCCAGTAGCGCTTGAGTGGGAACTGTCGGATAGTGTTCGCCTGCGATTGGTCGGTCAATGGGTGGAACGACGCTCTCCGATAGTGGCGCGTGATTATGAGGGCCATTTAATTACAGGCGGATTGGCACTGGTGTTTTAAGTGTATCTCCTGAGTTCTTATATAGTCCGAGTTTTTCCAGCGCAAATTGATATTTATTAGCTGCAATACAATCCCGCATTTGTTGCGCGCACAATTTTCCTTTGCTTGACGCCAACGCCGAATCCAGAAATATTTTTTTCAGCCATTGCGCGGCTGCATTCGCATCGGCTTCGGCCCAATGCGCATTAGTCAATCCGTTAAACTCGGGGTGCGCCGAACACACCGCTTGCGCGTGATAAGGGACCAGAAAACTGTTGTCCTGATTGCAAAAATCCATGTTGCCAGACCAGGCGGTTACGAGTGTGGGAGTATCTAAAAGCATTGCCTCGGCGATAGTAAGGCCGAACCCCTCCGAGCGGTGTAAAGATGCATAGATGTCCGATGTGTGCAGTAGCCCCAAAATATCGGCGCGGCTCCAGTTTTGATCGATCAGTTGAATGTTTGGATGTAGGGACATCAATGCCAGTAATTGTTGTTTTTCAGTAGAATCGGCTCCGCTGTTTGCTTTCAGTATGAGATAGGCGCGGTCATCGGGGCTAAACGCTTGTGTAAAAGCGTGAACCAGCGCCTGCGGATTTTTGCGCTCCATTGCACTGCCAAAGCTAAAAATGTTGCTAATTAAAAATGCATCCTCATCGATACCCAGGCGGCCCCTGATACCCGCAGTTGGTGCGTCGGTCGCAACCGGGTGGGTAACTGTTAAAACGGGAATACGCGTATAGCCTTGAATAACATTAGTCGTGAATGTTGAAGGTGTGAATATCGCATTCATATAATTCAGAGCATTCACCCATTCGCGCGGGATAATTTCCAGCTCCCAAGCCCAATAACCTATGTTGTAGGTTTGACGAAATTTTTTTATCCCCATTTGTAAGATTGCCGTTGGCAACATGGGGGGGTTCAAATGGAAAATGCGGCATTGACAATCGCGTTCCAGATCATTGGCTGGCCAGTGCCACGCAATTTCTACGGGTTTGCGAAACCAATCTTCAACGCTGACACATTTCACCCGGTAGCCATCGGCAGCTAGTTGCTGTGCACATAACCGGGCGGATTCACCTATACCAGAAATACTTTGAAAGAAGCCAATAACTTCAATGACCGGCTTTTCTTCTTCAGGAAACTGCGCATTACTTTTGGGAATTAGTCGATGCAACAGGTGGGCCCGTAATTGCCGATAGACAGTGCGCGCAAGCTTGTTCAGAAATGGCTTCATAAGTTATCCAAATCGCTTAGTGAAATCTGCACCATTGCTGAATGCGTAGCAAATGGGGTGATATTTTTGCAGGTGCGATACTAAGTGCTTCCTGTAAAAAGTTTTTTGCTTCGGGTCTAAAAACCAGCAGGCTAAGTATTAAATAGCTAAACGCTCCGGTTGCTGCCGTAGATAATATTTGTATTGTTAACGGCCAATCTCGCAAATGACTTTTTACGACCAGGCAGATGCCTAACATTGTTGCTGAGGCAATATAGCTTGGAAATATAGTTTTCATAATCACGGTGTACGAACAACCAAAATGGTATTGAAAAATAACCAACCCTAGTAGCGCCGAAAAATACATAGAAACCAAATACGCGAGTGCGGCGAAGGTGAGCCCTTTTTGTACCCAGAAATATCCCAGGAGCATAGTGACCAGCAATAGGCACAGGGTCGTGGCTAGAACCCACAGTGTATGTCCTTGCGCGGTAAGCACAGCGTTAACCTGGAAACGGATCAGCAGTGGTGCTGAGCCAATCGCAATCAGGCTCATCAATTCTCCACTCGCACGCCATTTATCACCAAACACGAGTACGATAAATTCTGGCGCTATCGCGGCGGTGCCAAAAAATATTGGTACTATGATGAAGCTGCTCATACGCATTATGCGCAAGCAGGAATTCGCTCGCGCTGTTACATCTTGCAGGCGCGCGAACGCAGGTAAAGCGGTTTGCTCAAGTGGGCGCACTATGATGTCCTGCAGAATAAACAGAGCGCGCCCACCTATTCGATAGGTTCCCAGCGCCGCTGGGCCCAGTAAGAAACCTACGATAAATTCCAATACTGAATTGCATAACGTGTTGATTAACTGGGCCAGCATAAGTGGTGAGGAAAACCTCATTGCACTTTTCGCTTCTGACCAGCTGAAAGTAAAACTGGGCCACCAACGCGCGCTAACTAACGTAATAACTGTTACCAGTATTTGACCGCTTAACTGTTGTCCGACCAGCGACCATACTCCGTATCCTTGTAGTGCCATTAGCACGCCTGTCACACCTGAAATAAAACTGGCACTGATACTGCGCAATGCAATCGCTTTGAAGGAAAATTCCCGGCGTAATTTTCCTTCATGAACAACCTTGATTCCCTCGAGTAGAAAAATAATTAACATTGCTTGTAATATGGGCGCCGCAGCCGGGTCATAAAAGTGTTCAGTAACCGGAATGCCAAATAACCAGATCAGTGCGATAAATACTAAGGCGTAGACTATGTTGAGAAAAAAGCAGGTAGATGCATACACCTGACTCCAGTCTTCACGCTTGACTATCGCCTGGGATATGCCGCCATTTAAGATAACTTTTCCAGCTTCAACGACCAAAATTGCAAATACGGCCAAGCCAATCTCTGATGGCGAGAGTATTCGCGAAATAATGATAAACACCAGAAAGCTGACAATACTCATGCTGCTTGCAGCAAGGCTCATCCAGGCAGTGCTATTACCTAATTGCTGTTTTAAACCCATATCGATGGTTCACTTATAATGTCAGTGCAGACTTTTTCCTTGTCGCAAACATAACTGTAAAAACACCGCGATATCGAGTGTATAGCGGCGTAATAATCTGCCCGGCTCCAGGCATAAACGATAAAACCATTCCAGACGCAGTTTTTGGATCGTTTTCGGTGCACGCGGTTTTTCGCCGGCCAGAAAATCCAGCAAGGCACCAACACCGATCAGTACTTTGGTGTTTAATCGCTGCCGATGCTTGAGAATCCAATGTTCTTGATTAGGATTGCCCATGGCAATTAACACTACATTGGCACCACTGGAATTAATCGCGTCGATTAACACCTCAGCATCGCTTGCCTCGTCGTATCCGTTGCGATAACCCACAACCTCAATCTGCAAATCCGTTTGTAAATGTTGCGCCGCTTTCATGGCGATTCCCGGTTTTGCGCCAACCAAAAAAACCTTGGCGTCTTTGCCCAGATGCTGCAAAAACAAGGGTGTGAAATCTGTACCGTTTAAGTTTTCGCGGAATTTCTTTCGATGAATTAACCAGGTTGCAATATCAATGCCTACGCCGTCATTCACGATAATGGTATTGCTGTTGGCCAGTTCATTTTTTAACGCTTGGCATTGCACAATAAAATTAGTATTGGCAAACAGTAAGGTGGTCTGCTGGTGCTCCATATTGTCGCGCAGCTGACGGGACAGATCTTTGCTGCTGGTCGAATGAATGAAAAAACCGCCCAGTGGAATAAGTTCAAAAGATTCATTGCTCATCACGCAAATACCTCCGTATCACTAAATTTATGTGGCGCCAACATTCGTTCAGTCACTTGTTGCCAATTGAGGACGGTGTGTTTGTTGATAACCGTACTCGGCGACAACGCGCGCGTAATAGCGGCGACGATTGATTCTTCGTTGCCAATGTCATAGCCAAAACGATTGGTGTAATCCGCCGCAATATAGTGAGGGCAAATCGCGGGCAGACCAAAAAATGCGTATTGCGTCAGTTTGAGCGATGTATCGCGCAGATACGCTGGCAGATTTACGCTGGAGTAGGGCGCTATACCCAAGGTGGCGTGCTTGATGTACGGCAAGGTTTGGTTGAATGGCATTTCACCGTAAACACTGACATTACTACCATAGTCAGGGTGCCGCGGGTGGCAGGAACCAATGATGTGGAAATGAATTTGCGGAAAACGTCGGGACGCAATGACAAAAAATTCGGGGTCAAACAGCATCGAGCCGACTGATATTGCATGTATGCCTTCGGTGTAGGGTGACGGATTCGCTTTTTCAGCAATCTCCGGATCTATTCCCTGTGGAGCAAAAACCAGATTATGCGTTGAGGGGATGGTATCGGCGAGTGCTTTGGACGGCAGGACGATAGTGTCAATTTTTTTAGCAATGCGGTTGAATGTTCTACTGACATAAGCGGCGACATCAATGGTGTCCAGTGCATCAGAAGCGCGGTAAATAACTTTGGCTTTGGGATTCAGCCGTTTGATTAAATCAAAAAAAATCGGTGCTACGCCGCTTTCAATAATGATTACATCCGAGTCTGCGATCCAATCGCGCAACACGCTGTTCAGCCCATAGCTGTACAGGTGATACATCAAAGATTCAAAAGGCCTTACACGGATGGGGTGGATTAAGGTTTTCCACAAATAACATTCCACGCCTTCATAAAACACAATTTTATTGGCCTGCTCGTCTAGCGAAATTCGAGGGTCGTGTTTATAGCGCGATAAAAAACTGTAACGCAGGGAAAAAAAACGTGTGCATCCCAGCTTGGCTAATTCCGCGGCGATAAAATGCATGCCGGCTTTCCGTGGCGAACGATAATCATGCGCTGACAACAATAAAAATTTTGGTCGGGTGGACGCCGGCTTAGTCGCGTCCAACGGCATATTTAATTCTATGGCAGCAGTGGGTAGGGACATAGGTTGCTCCTTCATTTTACATTCGACTTGACGCTGGATTTAGCGCTGGACTTGATGCTTGTTTTGGTGCTGGACCGGGTAGTGGACTTGGCACTGGATTGCTTGCGGGAAGTAGTCGCTACGGCTTTGAGCGCGCTAGGAGCCAGCGGCGGACTTAAGGAGTGGCTTTCCGGGCGATAAAAATAAGCTTGCAGGGGGATCCATTGTGGCGATAGCGTCTGGTTAGCTCCGCTGAGTGCGAAATGGTAATTACCCCACCAGCGGCCAGCGGCCCAGTATGTCCAGCCGCGCCAAGGTGGCGCCTGCGTTAGTTCCAACAGGCGCGCCAGGGTTGCAATACATTCTGTCGTAGCCGGTACCCCGAACTCCCCCAGGAACAACTGTTGGTTGTATTGAATCGCCCATGCACTAATGCGTTCAAATTTGCTGTTGAATTCATCGGCAGGCCTACAACCAGTTCCAGTGGCTTCGGTATGGGTGCCGGAATAATCTTTGTCGGTGTATTGATGGACTTCGAGCAGGGTGCGTTTGAGTGGATCGACCAGATCATCAAACTCAGTGGCATTGCTCGCTGTTAGCCCTGCAAACCAATCGTGCACACCGCTCCAGCGCCCGCCACCAATAAAAATCAGGTTGGATGATTCAGCGGCGCGCAGCGCTGCCAGGGTCTGTTTCGATAACGCTGCCCAATCTGCGAGCGGCATATTGGCAGGTTCATTCATCAAGCCAAAAATCGTTTGGGTCGGGTCGTCAAACTCTTTGGCTACTTTTAACCAAAAATCAACAAAGCCTTCATCCAACGGACCTTTGTCGCCCAGCTTACTGCGGTAGTAGGCGGCGAAATTATGCAGATCCAGCAGTACGCAAAGCCCTTGGGCGTTGGCACTGGCAACTGTATTACGCATGCGTCCCAGTTCGGCGCTATCCAGTGGGCCCTTGAGGGTGGGTTGCAGGCGTTCCCAACGAAATGGGAAACGTATGATATTGGCGCCCTGTTGGGCAAAAAACGCCAGGTCGGTTGCGAGCGGGTAGGTGTAATCCTTGTAGGGAGTACCTGGTAGGCTTTTCAAGTTGAATTCAGCCCCGGCTACGTTTACGCCCGTGAGGCGCGCCTGATCGAGGCAGTTCGCCATAGTATTTGAACCCAGTCCGGCAAGGGCGCCGAACAGTGCACTAAAGCCAGCTGATTTAACTGCATTGCTGGAGGTCATGGCTGAGGCTCCTCTGCAGTAGTTAGTTGACGGTAAAGCGATAGGTAGTGATCGGCGACGGCTGGCCAGGCGTAGCGGACGGAGAAGTTCCGTGCGCTGGCTTTACGTTCGCGATAGGCGGCATCGCCTTGCTGATGGAGCTGCAAAAGCTGTGCTATTGCCCCACTTATTTGAGTATCAGGGTCAAAACAGTATCCCAGGTTCGATTCGTCTATCAGGCGCTTGAACGGGGGGATATCGCTGAGTATCGGTGTAAGGCCTGCGCTCATGGCTTCAATAGGCGCTATTCCAAACCCTTCATGGCGAGAAAGGCACAAGAAATAGCTGGATTGGCGAATCAAGGAGCGAATCTGGTCGTCAGCGGGATTCGCAGCAAGTGTTACCAGGTGGCTAAGGTCCAGGGTCTGTACGCGATCCGCCAGATCGCTGAGGCTGTGGTCGTACTCGCGCCCGGCAATTATCAAACGCCATTCAGGGCGTAGCTTCTGCAACTGGGCAAACATATCCAACGCGGTGAACAACCCCTTATTTGAAGACCAGCGGCCAAAATAAATCAGCGTGGGCGTCAAGTGTTCAGCGGCTTGCCCGGCGTACTTTTCTACATCCACGCCGTTCTCTATGACCTGTAGTTGGCTGGGCTGGGTAATTCGTTGAAACATATCGCCATCGTTGGTGCTGGTTGCTACGACTTTGCTATAGGCCAACGCCGAGAGGCGGGAAACGCTTTTGAAGTAGAGCTGCTTGGCGCGCGAGGCAAAGCTGGTGTGAAAAAAGCCACCGTGCGTAGAGAGCAAGAGCGGGCGCTTGTGGAGCCACTTGGTCAGGGCAAGAAAGTCGTAGAAAAAATCGACACCGTGTACATGGACTACATCGGTGTCACGTAAATACTTGAAGACCCCGGGGCAGATCGGATATCGACTGGAACCGCGATAGGGCAGGCGAATAACCTCGATACCGTCAATCAGTTCACGCTCGGGCAATAATTCAGTGGAATTACGAAACAGGCGATTCAAGGTAATGATGCGCGTAATGCCCTGCTCACTATTGGTCTGGTGGCGGGCGATATTGCGTACCACTTCTTCCATTCCGCCAATGGAGGGCAAATATTGGCGCACTACATGAGTGACTTTGAGAGGGCTGGCGCTAGTCATGGTCATGGCTCCTTGTCAAATTGGCGGGATGGGCAGGTTGTTGCAAGCTGGAACCCAGTAGAAACCAGAGCATCGCAGCACTCTTCAAAGCGAAGAAGGAGAAGCCGCTGATACACAACAGCAGAGATAGGTAAATTGCGGCGAGCGCTCTAAAGCGAAGGCTGGTTTCATTGGGTGTGGGAAGTAGCCAATAGCAAGCCCATAGCAGTAGGCATAACGGAAGGCTGTAAGTATTGAACAGATGAGCGTAGCCAACGTCCGCATAAAAGACGCCGTTGCTCACTCCCAGCAGGCTGGCCAGGTCAAAATCCAGCAGCACTTTGCCGCTGAATTCCAAGCGGCCATGAAAGTCATCGCTGGACATTTCGAAAACCGGCCCGGTAGCAATGCTCCCTAAATACAGCAGGCAAAGCATGGCGATAAATGGGACTAATGCCGCGCAATTTAATGCTGTCCCATGCGCTAATACTCTTACAGCTACCATCAGCCCGAGCGCTGCCATGGCGAAGCGGGAGTCGGACAACACCATCAGGAATACGGCGGAACCCAAAAAAAACAGCATGTCTCGCCGTTGAGCCCAAGGTTTACTTAACCCCCATACACCACAGAGGACGGCGAAGTTGCCTAGCGAAACCGGCTCAAGGAATACCGAGGAAACTCTGTGATCCCCCAATAGTCCGGGGAGGAATGTGCGTCCTATACCCTCTGGGCGAGTCCCGTTTAACTGCAGTTTGCTTTCGCGTACATAGTCGGTAATGGGTTGTAGATTCCCGGTATTGACGTAGTAACTGAAAATATTGAAAAAATTGGTGTAAATATCCAGAAACAGTAATTCAAAAAGCCCGAGCAGACTGACCATCACGATGGCAGATTTGAAGGCTCTGTCTGCCAGCGTGACGTTACCCAGATTACAGCCCATCCAGAAGAAAATGATCGGAATTAATAAATCGCGAAAGGCTTTGGCGTTGAGCTGATTATTCACCAGCGCGAGGATGCACAAGATCGCTGCTATCACGCACGCCAACGTGATTGTGCCGGGCAGCAGGCGTTTGATAAGGAAAGGCACGCAGGCCAGTAAGATCAGAAATTCACTGACCCCGATTAGCGCCCGCGACACAGGTATTGCCAACGTATTAATCAGGCACAAAAGTGCCTGGTAACCAATGCAGCCGAGCAGTATGGCGACGGCCAAGCGTTGTTCCCAATGGTTTTGGCGAGCGGAAGCCAAGTAATGGGGTTCTGGGACTGCGTTCGTTGCGGTTAGGTAAGTCATGTATCCCGCCTTAGCGATAGAGTGCACTACCGACGAGTCTTACGCCTAGGTCCCGCAATCGTTGGCAGATACTGACCAGGTTACGGGTGCGAGTCTGGTGAATATGGGCAACTAGTAGTGCGGCGCCGGAAAGCGTCGCCACAACCTGAGCATCCCGATTGGCATCCATTGGGGTCGTGTTGATGAGTACAACATCAAAAAGTTGCTGGGACTGGTTTATGTACTCGCGATATTGGGCGCCGGCAATTAATTCCTGGGGGTTGGGCGCCTTGGTACCCGCCGGCATTAACCACAGTGATGGAACCTCTGCTATGGGAATTGGGGCGAGTGTTTGTCTCCCCGCGAGGCGGTCGGCGAGGCCAGGTGCATAGGGGTGTAAACCAAATAAGCTGTTCAGATCCGAATTGCGGAGGTTGGCGTCGATCAACAGAGTACGAAAGCCGAGCTGCGCGAAACTGATTGCCAGATTAGCGCTGGTCAGCGCCAATTCATCGGCGTTATCGCTGGCTAACAATGCCAGCGAGCGCTGCGGATTCGGTTGAAAGTAGCGCATTTGCAATTCGCTGCGCAGACTTCGCAGGGCTTCCGCCTGGGGACTATCGGGTTGAAACAGGGCGCTCAAGCGAGGGTTCAGCTTGCTGGTGCTGGCGGGGCGTTGCGTGTAAGCAAATTGTTCAGCGAGTATGGCCTCAACATCTGTTGATTTGATCAGACCGAGTTTTAACGCTGCATCACCAAAGCGCAGGCCAAATTGGGATTGGGCCTGGCTAATCACGCTGAGGTCTTTTGGGCTCAATTTGCCACGGGCAACCAGCATTGAGCCGATACGTTGCGCGTTGTCTTCTTCACTATTTAGGGATTTGGCAATATCGTTCATTTACGTGCCTCCTGCATTGTTGAAGTGACTACGTTTAGCCGGGGGATACTTGCCAGAACGGGCAATCCTACGCCCAGCTCCAAATCACTGATGTGGCGAATACGCTGATTCAACCATTCAAGGCAAAGTGCAATGCCAACACCCAACAGCAACCCGGCGGTCAGTGCCAGGAACAACGCGGTGCTTAAGCTGGGAGTTGCCGGACGGCTAGGGGCCATGGCTTTGTTGAGCACTGCGATATCAGTTGCGGCTATTTGGCTTTCCAGCCTGGTTTGAGCGGTGCGTGCCAGCGCCGCGTCGTAAGCCGCTTGAGCGTTGTCTACCTCCTGCTTCAGAAGTGTGAGCTCATTTCGGCTTCTACTCAGCTGTAAGACCAAGTCTTTCTGCGCGGCCAGTTCCGCGCTTAGTTGGGTCTCTTGTGCTTTGGAAATTTCTACTGAGGATTGCAAACTGCCGCTGATCAGCTCCTGCATTCTGTTGAGTTGTTGTTTGAGTGCATCCACGTCGCCTTGTGCCTGACGATATTGCGGGTGATTTTCACCCACTTGGTTGGCGAGCTCCTTGAGTCTGGCTTTGGCTTGTGCCAAATCGCTGGTCAATTTTTGAACTTGTGGGTTATCCAGGGCGCGGGTTTCCAGTTGGTTGCGTTTGACATTAACAATTTGGTCGCTGCGGCTTTTTGATGCCAGTCGTTCGCTCTGAACCGCAATCAAGAGCGACGATAATTCCGCCAATTTGGCGGACTCCAAGTCCAAGCGGTCTGATGTCGCTAGAATGTTGTGCTGCTCTTGATAACTGGACAGTGCATTTTGTTTATCAATTAATTCAGCACGTAATTGAGTGAGCTGCTGGTTATACCATTCGGTGGTTTGCCGTGCTGGCTCGGTCCGCAGCTCCAGGTTGGTGTAGATGTAAGCTTGCGCGTAGGCATCTGCTAAGGTGGCAGCGAGTTCGGGATTGCGGGAGCGAAAGGAAATCGTCAACACGCTGCTATCGCGTTTGGGTAAAACTTCCATTCCCTGCCCCAGAAATGCTTGCAGGCGGCGTCGATCGAGATCGGCATCCCCGGTCAGAGCGACAGCGTTGCCTAAATTCTTGGAGTGCATCAAGTCGAGGCTATCGATAACGCGGTTGGCAACGTTCCGGCTGCGAATAATGTCCGCCTGGGTGCTGAGATAAGAGGCATTCAGGCGAGTCGGCTGTGATTGCCCGCTGATGGGGTCCCACCCCCGGCTGTCCACTATTAAATCTGTCGTGGCCAGGTAAAACTTCGGTTTTAATATCAAACCGGCGACCGTTAAGGCCAAGGCTGTCAGGGTGATGCTGATAATAATCCAGCGACGCGCGATCAAAATCGCGAACAGGCTCTGTAATGTCAAAGTGTACATTTGTTGTTTCATCCCTCTCTTGAGTTACTGCTAGCGGGGCCTTAAAAGAGACTTTCCTTCACCACCAGAACATCGCCATCCATCACTGAATCTTCCGGTTTCGCCTTTAGCTCCAGCAATTTGCCGTTCGCTTGTTGCCGAAGTAATTTGACACTGCCATTACTGGCCCGGGCGGTGGGGCCTCCACCAGCGCTTAATGCTTGGGTTACATTCAAAGGGCGATCAAGCGGGTACATGCCAGGGCTGTGCACTTCACCGTTCAGGTAGAACCGTCCCGCGTTGGGCACGTACAACGTGTCGCCGTTTTTAAGCCAAACCGGCGGCGTGTCTCCCGCTTCATAGTTCAGTAGTTGTTGTAAGTCATATTCGGTGCGCTCCTGCTTGCCTTGGGTAAATCGGGTCAGAATCAATCGCTCGCTACCTGAAGGAGCTACTCCACCGGCCCATGCCAGTGCTTGGGTCAGGCTGGTTGGGCCTTCCAATACCATTCTTCCCGGACGATTTACTTTCCCCAGAATTGCCACTACCTGACTGCGATATTGCGTAACCAGAAGATTGACTTGTGCGCTCTTGAGAAAATTACCGCGTTGGTAACTTTCGGCGATAAGTTCAGCAGCATCTGCACTGGTTTTTCCCGCAACCTGGATGCTGCCCAGCAGCGGAACAACCAAGGTTCCTTTGGCCGTAATCTGACCTTCCGCCGTTAACTCGGGCTGACCGTAGACAGAGACTTTTACCTCGTCCCCGGTTCCCAGCGTATAACTGTCAGGGGTCGAATCGCTCCAGGCCAAGGGAATTGCACACCAACTGGCCAGGAGTAACAGGCCGGTTTTACTCAATCGGGAAAAACACACAAACGTCATTGTGACTGTCCTTAAAACTATTCCGGGGGTTTTTACTGCAAAAGCGAGGCCTACTTGCTGTTGGGTGGGGCCTGAACATCAAAAAATGCGACTTTGATTGCTTCGCGTCTGACTGCGTAGGTAAGAGCGGTACTTTTTATTACTGAAAAAGAGAGCGGCCTCTTACCTTTAGCAAGCATCAAGCTTTGCTGTGTTTACTTTTGGTGCATTTTTGGTGAGGAGCTTTGGAGAGCAGGTGCTTGCACAGAATTGGTGTGGCAGATGAGTTTTTTGCATGGAAGGCGTTTAGAGCCTTGGTGTACAATGCGCGCCTACTTTTTACCCTTCCCATCCTTCCTAACTCAGGACTTATCTATGTTTGATAAAAGCCAGACTATTGCTTCTTTCGATCCCGAAATCTGGGCCAGTATCCAGAATGAGGGCAAGCGTCAGGAAGAGCACATTGAGCTGATTGCCTCTGAAAACTACACCAGCCCAATGGTAATTGCTGCTCAGGGAACCAAACTGACCAACAAATACGCAGAAGGCTATCCAGGCAAGCGTTACTACGGTGGCTGTGAGTATGTGGATGTGACTGAATCTCTGGCGATTTCACGTGCGAAAGAGTTGTTTGGTGCGGATTACGCCAACGTACAACCACACGCGGGTTCGCAAGCTAACCAAGCGGTTTACGCTGCGCTTTGCGCACCAGGCAATACCATCCTTGGAATGAGCCTTGCGCACGGTGGTCACCTGACTCACGGAGCCAAAGTGAGTTCATCTGGCAAGTACTACAACGCCATCCAATACGGCTTGAACCCGGCGACTGGTTTGATCGATTACGACGAAGTTGAGCGTTTGGCGGTAGAACACAAGCCAAAAGTGATCGTTGCTGGTTTCTCTGCTTACTCTCAAGTAGTGGATTGGCAACGTTTCCGCGACATCGCCGACAAAGTTGGTGCCTACCTGTTTGTGGATATGGCGCACGTTGCCGGTCTGGTTGCTGCGGGTCTTTACCCTAACCCGGTGCAAATTGCGGACGTAACCACCACTACTACCCACAAAACCCTGCGCGGTCCACGTGGCGGTTTGATTCTGGCGAAAGCGAACGAAGAGATCGAGAAGAAGCTGAACTCAGCCGTATTCCCCGGCGGTCAAGGTGGTCCGTTGATGCACGTGATTGCTGCAAAAGCGATCAGCTTCAAAGAAGCTATGAGCCCGGAGTACAAGGCTTACCAGCAACAAGTTGTAAAAAATGCAAAAGCCATGGCAAAAACCTTCATTGAGCGCGGTATAAACATCGTATCTGGCGGTACTGAAAACCACCTGATGTTGGTTGACCTGATCGGCAAATCCTACTCAGGTAAAGATGCGGATGAAGCGCTGGGCAAAGCGCACATCACCGTGAACAAAAACGCTGTACCGAACGACCCACGCTCACCGTTTGTGACTTCTGGTATCCGTGTTGGTACGCCAGCAGTGACCACTCGCGGCTTCAAAGAAGCTGAGTGTGTGCAATTGACCAACTGGATCTGCGATATTTTCGCTGCTCTGGAAGCGGGCAATGCCGACGAAGTGATCGCCAGCGTAAAAGCGCAGGTTGCTGATCTGTGCAAGAAGTTTCCGGTTTACGCTGAATAAATCAGCGCGCATTACCCTCCTTACGAAAGTAAGAAAACCTAAAAAAGGTGGCCATTTTGGCTGCCTTTTTTATTGGCTATGGCAGGTGTGAGTATTGGGTTGTCGCATTTACGCGGTGAATCCGCAGCTCACGGAACGCTATCCTATCGTTATCGCTTTGGCACCTTTATCGATTCTTACTAAAAGAAATTTTTTTAATAACCCTGTCACCTTGTTCATCGTTTTCATCTGCTAAGAAAAAATCTTTTAATTACCTCAAACCTTGTTTTAATAATTATATTTTCAAAAATTGACAAAAATTAGATTATTTTTTCGCGCATTGTAATAAAAACTGGCGATTTATTGTGTTTTGGCTTAATTTTGTACAGGTGAATTAATGATCGGGAATCTGTATGGCCAACACTTCTACTCGCAACTTAAAGCGCTTTTACTGGGTGTTTGTTGCGGTGGCTTTATTAGTTGTGGCTTATCAACTTTCCAGCGGTAATGGCTTTAACTCTGAGATGCGTTTGCAAGAACCCTTGGCGCTACCTGGTGCCCCTGAACTTGTTAGTCCGGAGGCGCGTTCCGACGCCGAAACAGCGCTTGCTAGCGCCGAGTCGGTGCTGGCAAAAAACAAGCAGCGGGTTGCGGTGGCTTCCCAACCGGTGAAATCTGGCGCGATTGAAGCGGCCAGCGCGTGGCAAACCGGGGGTAGTAACCCCACCAGTATTCCACTGCCCAATGGCGTGGTGGTTTACGAGCCGGTCAGTGTTGATATGGAGTCACCGGCATATCCCATGCCGGGTGAACAAGTCAGCTTGCCGTTGCCCGGTGGTGAGAAGCTGGTAGTAAATGTAGAAAGCAGCAATGAAAATCCAAATGGGGATTACTCCTGGCGAGGGCATTTGGACGGTCAAGGCACAGATTATCCGGTGGTAATGACCTATGGCGCTAATTCGGTATTTGCCACAGTCACGACACCCAAAGGCAGTTACACCCTGGAGTCGGTAAACGGGAGTGGCTGGATTTACAAAAACCCTTCCGAGTTTGAATTGTCGGAACCGGGTAAAAATGATTACCTTGAAATTCCTCATGTGCACGAGCATGAATGAGTTGCGAGTTTAAAAATTAATGTTAAACGGAGGCCGTTATTTTATGAGTATACAAACATAGCGTTAGTGTGAGTTTGGCTTTAATGGATGCGCGCAACAATTTGAAAAATGGTTTTCAAATTTTGTTAATCACGGAAGGTTTCAGTAAAGTCAACTGAGATCATTTTATGAAAACTTTCGTTCAACAGCTTATTCGCTCTACCTCTGCAATTGTTTTATCTGCGTTAACTTTGCCTGCATTAGCGGCCTCTACCGTAGTAGATGTTTTGGTGGTTTACACCGATGGTGCAGCGGCACTTTATGGTGGCGATCCGACCACTCGCATCAATCAAATTTTTCAGGTAACCAATCAAATTTATGCCGACAGTGGCGTAGATCTTGAGGTGCGTGTTGCCAAAACCATGAAGGTCAGTTACACCGACGACAACGGCGCAGAAACTGCCCTCAATGCAATTACGTTTAATCAGGATGCGGCGTTCAGCGGTGTAGCTGCAGCGCGTGAGCAATACAAGGCCGACATGGTGGTGTTGTATCGTCCCTTTAAACAAATTCATGGTAGTTGTGGTGTGGCTTGGGTAGGCGGCGGTAACGGGGGAATGAGCAGTGGGCACAAAGCCTATATGTTTGCCCACGTTGCGATTAATTCCTGCGGGGATTTTGTGACTGCACACGAATTGGGCCATAACATGGGTTTGAAGCACTCACGTAAACAAGATGGCGTTGGCGGTGTGTTTCATTACGCACTGGGCCACGGAGTCGTTGGTTCATTTACCACCATCATGGCTTATCAAAATGAATTTAATGTGGATTATTGGGATGGCAAGGTCTACAAATTTTCCAACCCGGATGTTTTGTGTAAAAACCAACCCTGCGGTGTAGATCGCAACAATACGTCTACCGGTGCTGACGCGCGCTATGCGTTAAATATTACTGGCCCTCAAATTGCGAATTTTTATGCAGGTGCGCCAGCGTCTTCTTCAGTTGCTTCATCAAGCTCTTCGAAATCGAGTTCAAGTGCGCCGGCTGTTTCCAGCAAATCGTCCAGCTCGGTCAGTAATGTTAGTTCTGGCGATGCGGCTAAATTGAAAGCAAAACTTGAGTCGGCGCGTGCGACGCACTCAGCAGCAGTGGCGGCGGTTAATGCCAATAAAATAGCTATTACTGAGAAGACTGCGTTAGAGCGTGCTGCAAAAACCGAGTTGACCAATGCGACGAAAAGTTTAACCACGGCAACTAAAAATTATGAGAAAGCAGTCGCGAAATACAATGCGCTGCTTGCAAAAGTAGATCCCTTGGTCACCCAGTTGAACAGTGCTATGGCGGCGTATAATGCAGCGACTACGAGCACAACTAAAACGGCTAAAATGACGGCATATAATGCACTCGTTACCAAATATAATACGTTGGTTGAACAAATTACGGCGGCATTAAATGAAGCCAACGCGGCGCAACAACAAGTCGCACCTGCAACAGCCGCGCTGACGACGGCGACTGCGGCTTATAACGCAGCGGTCGCGGCGAGTAACGCCGAGCGTGCAAAAACAGATGCATTAAAGTTAGCGGTAACCGATGCGCTGGCAGCGGTAAAAGCGGCCGAAGCCGAATACAAAGCTGCTCTCGCTGCGTGTAAATGTACTGTGTAATATTTTTTCGTTAGTCCGTTTTGGGTCTGTCTGTTGCCCGGCAATCGCCGGGCTTTTTATTAGCGTTTGGGTGGCTGACGCTTTTGCTCCGACGCGGGCGGCGGTGCTGATGAAACCCAGCCTTTTACCAATAAACCCAGGCTCAAGCCGCCCAGGAATACCAGCCAAAACGCCACCACCGGCAGGCTTTCCAGTCCACTCTGCAAATTCATCCCGAACACCGCCGACACGCTCATCAACGGAAATGCCACGGCGGCGAGAATATTTAGTTTGTGCTGTGCGCGGTTACCGATTTCAGCCGCGCGTGCCTGAACTTCTGCGCTGCGAGCAAGACGGAATTCCAACGCTAAACGAGCGTCCGCCAGTAACAGTTCAAAGCCCCGTGCGATATCCACACTGCGATCACGCATATCGATAAGGAATGCATCATTCCCGAGCGATTCGCGCGCGGTCTGCAAAGCGAGTTTCATATTGTTAGATGAGCGAGCGAGTGGAATAAGGCTGTCGATAACGGCGAATAACGCGTCGATATTGCTCGCTTTCTCAAAGCGATTTTCAAGCGCGATATACAGCTGTTGGTAATCCTCCATGTACTTGGTCAAGGCGTGGTCGCCGTGGTCAATGCCCTTGTATTGCCATTTGCCCTGCGGCAAGCGCAGAAACAGCTCGTGCTCGCGCTCATTGCCATCAGTTTTAGGTGGTGCATGCAGTACCAACAATAAATGCCCGGCTTCAAAAATTGCACGTTGGGCGCCCCAGCTTTCGCTGCCCAGGCGCGCCGTAATTTCAGCGGGCAAATTCCATTTGTATTGGCTTCGTTTCATCAACTCGCTCCTGGTGTGTGGAAATCGATAGTTATTGTGGAAAGCAATAATTATTGTAGAAAACAATAGTCGACAGCAGTCTAAAGTAAAAATGGTAATTGGTAAAAGCAGCGACAGCCCCCTAACGAGGGCGACTGCGGGGGCTTTTTTGGGGATGATATCAGGGGAGGGGTGGTGCTGCTGATATATGAATTGATTGGAGCGCAAGAGGTAAGCATACTGCGCACAGCGGCCAAACTGGGGCTGCATATACAGTAAAAACTGCCGTTGCGTGCGGCGCTGGAATAAGCTCTGGGATGAATTATGTCTTTACGTGTGACCTTAATAATTTTAGTTTCATGCTTAACTATTTCCGCTTGCGATAAAAAAACAATCGATGAACCCATTTGGGAAAAGCCGGATACAAAAACAATTAATTGCGGTGATTTCACTTCTGAAGAAATACCTGGCGGAACCCTTTATAACAATGTTTGGAACAAGCAGGCTGTTAAAGGATTTCAATGGCGGCAGTGCCTGGAGAAAAGCTTAACAGCTGATCTGTTTGGCTGGTCATGGGAATGGCCAACAGATAGCAATTTCATTTTTGCTTATCCCCAAATTAAAGTCGGCATTTCACCCTGGGATCCCCGGTCAACAGCGAATGCCGGTTTTCCGTTAGAAAATACCAGTGTGCGCAGCCTGATGGTTGAGCATGAATTGGAAGTGCAAGGTAATAGCGAACACAACATCGCTGCGTCGCTATGGCTTACAAGCACCGGCGACATTGGCAATAAACCTAACCCATCGATCATCATTGCCGAGCTGATGATTTGGAATTTTCAAACACCAAACCACATGAGTCCTGGTGGAACCCATATAGGGAATGTGCAAGAAGGTGACCAAAACTGGGAGGTGTGGGTGGATAAACACTGGGGCGATGTTTCCGGCGAAAATAGTAATAAATGGGTTTATATAACCTTTCGCGCAACAGAAAATAATCTCAAAGCAAAATTTGATGTGATTAAATTTACCGATTACGCGATTGAAAAAAACATTTTACCCCAAGAGTTTTACATTGCAGATATAGAACTGGGCACTGAAATTAAAAGTGGTTCAGGCCTGGTGTGGGTTAAGCAATTTGATGTGAATGTAGAAAAATGATTCTAACGATTTTTTGTAGAGCGTAGGTTGGGCAGTTATGCCCAACGTTTTTGATCAATAAATCCAATGATGCTCAAATAGGGATTTAACTTTAAATCGTCCAGAAATGCTTTTAATTCTTTAATGTTGGGCATTGCTGCCCAACCTACCCACAATCTACAAGGATGCTTGTTTCTTAAGATGCCCCTCAATCCTGCCAAGCACAAAAGAAATACTGTTGATCGCGCGCGGCGGTAATTTTATCCGCTCATTGATTCGGTCAAACAACAACTCCAACACACACGCCTGACACCACAACTGATAAATCGCATCATCATCCGTATTGCTCGGCAGGGGCTTGGCAATAGCGGTAAGGAATTTGCCCTCGGGCGAATGAATTTCCAGCCGGGATTGTTGAAACGAGGTGTATTGGAATTGATCGAGTTTAATAACGCAGGAGGTGGGGGAAGCAAGGGGAGAGGTAACATTATCCATAATAAAAATCTCGCGGTTTGGTTGTATGGCATTCGCTCCCATAAGGTCAGAATTTATGGGGGCGACTGAACGGGGTTCTGACCACCGGTCCAAACCACACCGGCCCACCCGAAGGTGGCCCCGCCCAGCCGCCATAACAACAGGCAAAGTGTAGCCGGACGCAAAGACACGCTTTGCGCCGGTTTTGAGTTTGTGCGGGAGTACGAGGCCCGGCTGCGGGTTTTACCGCAGCGCGGGCAGGTTAGGGGATGAGGTTGGGGTTGTCAACGCGGGGTGGTAATGGGTTGTAATTTATGTTGGCGGGCAATGTAGCTATGGTCTTTAATTGGCTTTTCTTGTGCTGGGTGCATCATTTGGTGGGTTGTTGTGGGTTTATGAACCCCAAAAATATTTAAGGTCGGAAATAGGTAGCGCATTAAATACTAAGTATTATGAGTGATATTATGCGAGAGAATGGAACTGCATTTACATATGGATTTTAAGTTAAATATTTTCAGAGAAAATATAAAGGTTAAGAGTATTTTTTGTGATTAATATAATTATTAAAAACAGGATTAATTAATGATGTTTATTATTGGTCGTTTGCTAAATACCCTTTCATATAGATCAAATAAGGAAATTAAAGAATCTCTCTATAAAAATGAATATTTTATACAAAATAGATGGGGGTTTGTTGAGGGGAATATTGTTGCTTGGTCAAATAGTTTCCTTAAATACAATGTTTTAATTATATTGCTTGCTTCTTTAGTTGTGGTGAACTTTGTTGAATGGCTTCCAGTGCTGAAGCCATGGGTAAAAAACATGTTCCCAAATTGGACGGCATTGCTTGATTGGCAAAACGAGTTTTTAGCTGCTCAGCTGACAATTGTTGGTGCTATTTATCCATTGGTTATTGGTCTCATTAGTGTGCTATTGCAAAATAAGTCTGCAAGATCTGTGATTTTCCTGATTTATCAAAAATATTCTGGATTTATGTTTTCCGGCCTTAGTGGGTTGAGCTTGGTGGCTTTCATTATTGTTGGATATTTTTTTCAAAGTTTGCAAAGTAATTTAATTAATGTTGCTTTTTATGCGACATCTGCAGTTTGGTTTATTTTCAATATTATATTAACGGCGTGGTTTTTTGCGCAAACTTTTAAAGTTATTAACGAACGGTCGCGGAATGAGTTAGTAGTGCAGTTTTCAATATGCGAGTCCTGTGAGTTTGATATCAGGGAAAGAATTAAAAAACATCTCATCCAAGACCCTGTTGGCTATAAAATGTTAACTGTATCGAATGAGGGTTGGTTGAAGGTTGGTTGTTTTTGGTTTCGAGAGTCATACGAGGAGTTGATTGTAAACGTAAGTGGTGCGAAACGCCCTAAAGATATTAGATTTCGATTTGTTGGTTTTGCAATCCTAATTCAGTCATTGGTTTTAAGATTGAAAAAGATAACAGGCGCCGAGATTAAAATAGATCCAATGTTTAAGTCTGTAGGTGGGAGCGATTTTGTTGTGGCTAAATATATTGGATTTAAAATTAATCCAATTGCTAAGTTTTTTTTAATAAACTCTGTATCGTTTGGAAAAGGGATTGGTTGATCCCCTCCGCGAATATCGGACACCTTAGAAACTGAGTAAACTTACTCCAGAGGTGATCCATGAGCAAGAATTCAACCCCAAAAGAGAATAAGAAGTATACAGCCGAGTTCAAAAGTGAGGCCATTAAACTGGCCGAACGATTGAGCGTAGCGGAAGCCGCCGAAAAACTGGGCATATATGCCAGTCAAATTTACAGTTGGCGTAGCGCACTCAACAATAGCCGTACTGATGTTGAAAGAGAATCGCTCCTCGCCGCTGAAAATGCACGCCTCAAGCGTCAGCTCGCCGAGCAAGCAGAGGAGCTCGAAATCCTAAAAAAGGCGGCTACCTACTTCGCGAAGCATCAAAAATAAAACGCTACGAATTTATGCTGACAAATAGCGCGCTATATTCAATCGCGATGATGGTGCGCGTTCTGTTGGTTTCGCGAAGTGGGTATTACAGCTGGCTTGATAATCGTGAAATGGTTAGTTGGCGCATGCAGCAAAGAGAAGCGATTGATGCGTTGGTAAAGGCAGCATTTGAGGCTGGAAAAGGCCGGTATGGCGCGGATCGGATTTTTTATGATTTGGCGGAGCAAGATAATCCGCTCGACATAAAAACCATTCGGAAAAGCCTGAAACGGCAGGGGTTAATTGCAAAAGCGGCCAAGCTGTTCAAGGTGACTACGGACAGCAATCATACACTGCCTGTTGCGCCCAACCTGTTGGCTAGAGATTTTTCTGCGCAACAACCTAATGAAAAATGGGTGACCGATATTACTTATATTCAAACTACAGAAGGTTGGTTGTATCTGGCCGTGATGATTGATTTATATTCTCGAAAAGTTGTTGGTTGGTCGATGAGCAAACATATTGATGCGCAATTGGTTTGTGATTCATTGATGATGGCGTTGTGGCGACGAAAATTCCCAAAAAGCGTTATTGTTCACAGTGACCGTGGCAGCCAATATGTATCGCATGCGTTTAGGGATTTACTGGAAAAATATTCGCTAATACAGAGTATGAGTCGCAAGGGCGATTGCTGGGACAATGCGTGTGCGGAAAGCTTCTTTCATTCACTTAAGGTTGAGCTGGTTCACGGCGAGCCGTTGCTAGATGGAAAGCACACGCGCGAATCTATTTTTGAATATATCGAAGTGGATTACAATCGCTACCGCCGTCACAGCGCTATTGGCTTTGTTAGCCCCGAGCGCTTTGAGGCAAAAAATGTATGTTAGTTAACTGTCCGAAGTTGGCGGTAGGGATCAGGTGCTGCAGATATCAATTTATCTGTTATAGCAGATGCGGTTGTTGGAACTGCATTTGATGCACTTCGGGATAAGGACATTAAAAATTTTTCAGCATCAATTGATTATATTGCTGACTGGCATAAAAAAGTTTCCATTGCAACGGGATTTATAAATCGAGATGGTAAGCGAGATAATTGGTTGTTGTTGACAGATGGCGACTTTTGGGGGATTAACAATTTAAAGTGGTTGCTGGGTGAATATTATGATTTGGCGCGTGACTCTGTCGAGTTGATCCCGGTTAATTCTCGATTCTACAGGGAAATGTTGTCTTTGCATAAAAAAATATTCGCTGGTCGAGCTGAGCTTCTACCAGAAGAAATGGTGGAGTTGATTAATGGTTCATACCAAATGTGGTCGGTATTGATGGAATGGAAGTCATTTTCCTCCTCCTCAAATGATGTTCGAGTTTCGAGTAAGTATGAAGATATACTTTATGATTTTGTCGGATCTTGGGAGAGTTTGCCGTCTTTTATTGATAATAATAGGGGTGCAGATTATTTAGATTTACGTTGCAAAGGTTTAACAAAGCATCTTGCCATGACTGCATTAACTTCTATTGCTGCTCTCCGCTTTGATAATGTTGAAGCGGCTGTATGGGGGGTAGATATGCTAAATAATTGGTATGGAAATCTAAATGAGGATGGTTATTTTGATGAGGAATATTCGTGGCGATCAATATTAATTAATCCGATGTTGCCCTTAAAAAATATTGAAGGTTCGGAATGGGAAAAAATACTAAAAAATTGTGCTTTTAATTCGGTTTCCGCATTTGGCATGGCTTTGAAAAATGCAAGCTTGGATGTGCGAGTTTTAACTGCCTGCTACATCCTGCTAAAACCCCAAACAGATAATCATTTAGAGTTGGTTCGGTTTGTAAAGGCCTTGCTTAGTGGCGAATTAATGCATAAAACAGGCACTGTTAATCCATGGGGTGATGAAATAGCAGATGCGGGTTCTTTGATGGGAGCTTATTTTAGGCATCGTGACTATATTAGCTCTGAGGGTAGGCCATACGGTAACTGGCTTGTATCAATACTCGATTCATTTCGACGTATTAATGAGGAGCGTAAAGTGCCGGGGCGTATTTATTCTGGGTGGGGCGCAGACTCGCCGCGCAGTATGCATAGAGCTTATGTTGAAATAGGGCTGTTCTTCTCTGCAGGTAAGTGGATGTTGCCTAATACTTGGCAAGAAATAATCACATCAGGAGTTTTTGATCATGCAAGTCGAGAAATTATGATTCATGATCTTAGGGATTGGGTATCAACGGCGAGAGAAAGTCGAAATTATATTCTTTTTAATAATGATGATATCGAGTTGCGTATTTCTAATTTTTGTGAATCGATTAATAATATTATTAATGATCTTGAAAGCATTCAAGCTGAGGCTATTAAAGTTGCCAAAATTGATGATAATAAATTGTTGAAAATTGGGTTAGCTAGTTCGGCTGTGTTTAACAGTTTAAATGCCACAGCGTTTCCTTTGAGTCTGTTTTATAAAATAAACCGGGTTGATATGGTCTCTGATTGTATTCCTTATCAGTTCAATATAAGTAATTTTGAGAAAAAGTCATTGGCATCAGAATTTTCGTCAAATGTTATTAATGAAGGTGAATCTTTTGCAAACTTAATGAAGCAGCAAGTTAAAAATAGAATTTATTCTAAGCTAATTGGGTACCCCATTTCTGATTATCAGCGTATTTTTTCTCTAGAGGATTTGTCAGCGGTTGTTGTTTCTTTGGCTTCATCTTTTCCATGTCCTATATTATTTATTTGTAGCAGAAGTTTAAAAAATGCCATTAGAATGACTCTGCATGATGTGAAAGTGGCTGAGGCACTCAAAATGAGTCGTTTTGATGGGTTTGCTGCTGAATATTTATGCCATATAGGTCTGTGCGAGGTTTATGAAACTCCTGCTGATTATGATTATTGTTTGTTAACTTCAAGAGAGCTGTTTGATGTGATTGATTTTTATCAGATCGACCAAGATCGCTTTGTAGATGTATCATTTACGGAGAGTGTAGAATCTCCTAATGTGGGGGAATTGATCCCTACCGCCAACTTCGGACAGTTAACTAACATACATTTTTTGCCTCAAAGCGCTCGGGGCTAACAAAGCCAATAGCGCTGTGACGGCGGTAGCGATTGTAATCCACTTCGATATATTCAAAAATAGACTCGCGCGTGTGCTTTCCATCTAGCAATGGCTCGCCGTGAACCAGCTCAACCTTAAGTGAATGAAAGAAGCTTTCCGCACACGCATTGTCCCAGCAATCACCCTTGCGACTCATACTCTGTATTAGCGAATATTTTTCCAGTAAATCCCTAAACGCATGCGATACATATTGGCTGCCACGGTCACTGTGAACAATAACGCTTTTTGGGAATTTTCGTCGCCACAACGCCATCATCAATGAATCACAAACCAATTGCGCATCAATATGTTTGCTCATCGACCAACCAACAACTTTTCGAGAATATAAATCAATCATCACGGCCAGATACAACCAACCTTCTGTAGTTTGAATATAAGTAATATCGGTCACCCATTTTTCATTAGGTTGTTGCGCAGAAAAATCTCTAGCCAACAGGTTGGGCGCAACAGGTAGTGTATGATTGCTGTCCGTAGTCACCTTGAACAGCTTGGCCGCTTTTGCAATTAACCCCTGCCGTTTCAGGCTTTTCCGAATGGTTTTTATGTCGAGCGGATTATCTTGCTCCGCCAAATCATAAAAAATCCGATCCGCGCCATACCGGCCTTTTCCAGCCTCAAATGCTGCCTTTACCAACGCATCAATCGCTTCTCTTTGCTGCATGCGCCAACTAACCATTTCACGATTATCAAGCCAGCTGTAATACCCACTTCGCGAAACCAACAGAACGCGCGCCATCATCGCGATTGAATATAGCGCGCTATTTGTCAGCATAAATTCGTAGCGTTTTATTTTTGATGCTTCGCGAAGTAGGTAGCCGCCTTTTTTAGGATTTCAAGCTCCTCTGCTTGCTCGGCGAGCTGACGCTTGAGGCGTGCATTTTCAGCGGCGAGGAGCGATTCTCTTTCAACATCAGTACGGCTATTGTTGAGTGCGCTACGCCAACTGTAAATTTGACTGGCATATATGCCCAGTTTTTCGGCGGCTTCCGCTACGCTCAATCGTTCGGCCAGTTTAATGGCCTCACTTTTGAACTCGGCTGTATACTTCTTATTCTCTTTTGGGGTTGGTTTCTTGCTCATGGATCACCTCTGGAGTAAGTTTACTCAGTTTCTAAGGTGTCCGATATTCGCGGAGGGGATCAGCGACATCTTTCATGGTGGTATTTTTGGCTTTGCTGGTGGAGGGCGGCTTGCTCATAAGTCTCGCTAATCGAACGGGGATACTGGCTGGCTTTTTATCACACTCGGCCATTCCGAGCTATGGACAAGAGGGCGAAAACCCTTCATTTCGTGCTAGTATGCGCCCACTTTAACCATCGCTGGGGCTTGTGATCATGCATTGTCCGTTTTGTAGCGCGGAAGATACCAAGGTAATTGACTCACGTTTAGTGGCAGAGGGCGATCAGGTTCGCCGTCGCCGCGAGTGTTTGTCTTGTCATGAACGCTTCACTACCTTTGAAGTAGCTGAATTGGTGATGCCGCGCATCATCAAACAAAACGGCACCCGTGAACCATTCGATGAAAACAAACTGCGTGCCGGTTTACTGCGTGCGCTGGAAAAGCGCCCGGTGAGCATCGAGGCGATTGAATCGGGCATCAACCACATCAAACATTTTTTGCAAGCCACGGGCGAACGCGAAGTAAAAGCGCTGCTGGTGGGTGAAAAAGTGATGGAGCAGTTGAAGAAGCTCGATGAAGTGGCCTATGTGCGCTTTGCGTCTGTGTATCGCCGCTTTAAGGATTTGAACGAGTTTCGGCAGGAAATCGACCGGCTCGAGCAACAGCCTGAAGATCACAAATAGCGTTTAATTACCAACTGCCCTGAATTACCAGCATCCGGATTTGTATGGCGTTAACTCCCCAGGATTTTGAATTTATGGCCCGCGCCTTCCGTTTGGCGGAACGCGGTCTGTATACCACTATGCCCAACCCGCGTGTGGGTTGCGTATTGGTGAAGGACGGACAGATTATTGGGGAAGGTTGGCATGTGCGCACCGGTGAGCCCCATGCGGAAGTGAATGCGTTATTGGCGGCGGGCAGCTCTGTTCAGGGTGCTACTGTGTATGTCAGCCTGGAGCCTTGCAGCCACCACGGCCGCACCGGTCCCTGCTCGCAAGCCCTGGTGGATGCGGGCGTAAGCCGTGTGGTCTACGCAATGGAAGATCCCAATCCGCTGGTATCCGGGCGCGGTATTGAAATTATGCGTGCGGGCGGAATCCAGGTGGATGGCCCCATCCTTGAAGATGACGCGCGCGCATTGAATCCCGGTTTTATCAAACGCATGGAGCGCAAGCTGCCGTTTGTGCGCTGCAAGCTGGCGATGAGCCTGGATGGCCGCACGGCCATGGAATCCGGCGAAAGCAAATGGATTACCGGCCCCAAAGCGCGCGCCGATGTACAGCGTTTGCGTGCGCATTCCTGTGCAATTATTTCCGGTGTGGATTCGGTGTTGCAGGATAATTCCTCATTAACCGTCCGTGCCGATGAACTGGATTTACCCAATGGCGATGAAATCGCCCAGCGCCAACCGCTGCGGGTCATTCTGGATTCACGCCTGCGCCTGCCGCGCAATGCCTTGATGTTCAAACAGTCCACCCCAATCTTGTTAGTCCACAATGGCACAGCTAGCGTAGAGCAGCTCGAGGGCTGGCCCGAGTTTGTTGAGCTACTGGCGTTGCCAGCAAAGGATGGGCGTATCGATTTGTTGGCGGTCCTGCGCGAACTGGCGCAGCGTCAATGCAATGAAGTGCTGGTGGAGGCGGGTGCTACTCTTAGTGGTAGTTTTTTGCGGCGCGGTTTGCTGGATGAAATTATTGTTTATATGGCGCCCAAGCTGCTCGGCAGTAATGCCCGCCCGATTTTTGAATTGCCATTGGAAACCATGTCGGCATCCTTGGCATTAAAGATTAAAGACATCCGCGCTGTGGGCCGCGATTGGCGGATTACGGCGAGTCCGGATACGGAATATTAAAGCGTAATCCCTCCCAGCCTCCCTTTAATAAAGGGAGGAGAGGGGATTTGAGAGAAAAACCCCCTCCCAGCCTCCCCTTGAAAAGGGGAGGGGCTGAATCTGGCTTCGATTCAAATAGCGAAGTGAGGTTCTAGCTTCCCCCTTTGAAACGGGGCGCGTAGCTAAGGGGGACCGAGGGGGATTCAAAAGTTTTAAAGTTTAATTTTTAGAGATAGTCCCGTGAACGATCAACATCAAGCTCCAGAATCCCCACCACCTTATACTCCACCACCGGTCGATAATACGGCTTCCTATGGTCGTCGCCTGGGTGCATTTTTGTTAGATGGTCTGTTTATGATGATCGCCATGATGTTCCTGATGCAGTACCTGGGGCTCACGGAAATGGACCCGGAAAAAGCCAAGAACCCGGAAGCCATGCAGGCGGCGTTGATCGCGAAGCTGGGGGCTTTATCCAACGGGCAAAAAACCATCCTCACCATGTTTCCGTTTATTGCCTTCTTCGGCTTGCATGGCTATTTGCTGAGCCGTTACGGCCAAACCATTGGCAAGCGCATGCTCGGTATTGCGATAGTCACTATGGATAATCGCATACCACCGTTCTTCCAATTGATCAGCCAGCGCTACCTGACCCAATGGCTGGCGGGGATGGTGCCAGTGATTGGCATTTTGCTGAGATTGGTGGATATATTGGCGATCTTCCGCCCCGACCGTCGTTGCATTCACGACCACCTCGCCAAAACCAAAGTGATTGATTTGCGTATTCCTGTGGTGCAATCGCCGGATGCGGCCGTTGCGCCCAGCAACAGTTTGATCGTCTAAATACCAGCGGAGGCGCCGTCTTTAGGAGACCCTATGTTTACCGGCATTATCGAAGCGATTGGCGAAGTGGTTGCCTTGCAACCCAAAAATGGCGACCTGCGTCTGCGCATCAAAACCAACAACCTGGATTTAGCCGATGTGCGTTTGGGTGATTCTATCGCCACTAACGGTGTCTGCTTAACCGTGGTGGATTTACCGGGCGATGGCTACTGGGCTGACGTCTCGCGCGAAACCCTGGATAACACCAGCTTGCCGGATTGGAAAGTGGGCCAGCGCGTAAACCTTGAAAAGGCCTTGACTCCGCAAACCCGCTTGGGTGGTCATATCGTTTCCGGCCATGTGGATGGTGTGGGCGAGGTGGTTAGCCGCCATCCGGATGCGCGCTCTGAACGCTTTCGCATCCGTGCGCCCAAGGCATTGGCAAAATATATCGCCCACAAGGGCTCAATCACGGTAGATGGAACTAGTCTTACAGTGAATAAAGTGGATGGCGCCGAGTTTGAACTCAACATCGTCCCCCACACCTTGCAAATGACCATTATGGACAGCTACAAAACCGGCAGCCGCATCAACCTGGAAGTGGATGTTCTCGCCCGCTACCTGGAGCGTTTGATGCTGGGTGAAAAAGCCGCTGAACCCGAAGGGCAGGGTATCACCCTGGAATTTCTGGCGAAGAATGGTTTTGCCTGATCGATTGCTAACCCTGGATTAACTATGCAACTCAATACCATTGAAGAACTGATTGAAGATCTGCGCCACGGCAAGATGGTTATCCTGATGGATGACGAAGACCGTGAGAATGAAGGCGACCTGATTATGGTGGCCGAGCAGGTGCGTCCGGAAGATATTAACTTTATGGCGACCCATGCGCGCGGCCTGATTTGCCTGACGCTCACCGCCGAGCGCTGCAAGCAACTGGATTTGCCGTTGATGGTGAGCGACAACAAATCCCAGCACACCACCAACTTCACTGTCTCCATTGAAGCGGCTGAAGGTGTAAGCACTGGTATTTCGGCGGCCGATCGCGCACTGACCGTGCGGGCAGCGGTAAAGGCTAATGCGAAATCGACCGATATTGTCCAGCCCGGGCATATCTTCCCACTGATGGCCCAACCCGGTGGTGTTATGAGCCGTGCCGGGCATACTGAGGCCGGCTGCGACCTGGCCCGCCTGGCGGGGTTTGAGCCGGCGGCGGTGATTGTGGAAGTGATGAACCCTGACGGCACCATGGCGCGCAGGGCGGATCTTGAACAATTTGCCGAGCAACATCACTTGAAAATCGGTACCATTGCCGACCTGATTCACTACCGCGCCACCAAAGAAAAGACGGTTGAGTGTATTAATCGCCGTAAGGTAGAAACGCTCTACGGCGAATTTGATCTGCATACCTATCGCGATTTAGCCCGTGGTGACCTGCATTTTGTGATGACCAAAGGTGTTATCGATGCAGAGCCCACATTGGTGCGGGTGCATGTGATGGACATTGCGCGCGATGTGCTGAGCCTCAAGCGCACTTCGGTTGCCGGTGGCAAAAGCTGGACTTACCAGGATGCGCTGCGCAAAGTCAGCGAAGAAGGTAAAGGTGTAGTGTTGCTGATCTGTCACGATGAATCTACCAAGGAAGTGGAAGACAGTATCGACTGGTTAATTTCCGGCAAGCAAATGCGGCGCAGCTCGGAAGTACTCTACAAACAAGTGGGTACCGGCTCGCAAATCCTGCGGGATCTGGGTGTGCGCAAAATGCGCGTGATGTCCGCTCCGATGCGTTATTCAGCGCTCTCTGGCTTTGATTTGGAAGTGGTGGATTATATCTGCCCGGAAGGCGATTAGCCTTCTCTAAAAATGACTGTTTAAGCAGTGAGCGCAAACAGAAATTCTGATTATTTTTGAGAAAATATTATGAGCAATATCAAAGTTGTTGAAGGTGATTTTTCTGCGTCCGCTGGCAAGTACGCGCTGATCGTTAGCCGCTGGAACAGTTTCGTAGTGGAAAGCTTGAAAGACGGCGCGCTGGACACCTTGCGCCGCCACGGCATTAAAGATGAAAACATCACCATCTATTACGCGCCAGGTGCTTTTGAATTTCCGTTGACTGCGCAAAAAATCGCGGCGAAAAAAGAATTTGATGCAATCATTGCTTTGGGTGCGGTGATTCGTGGTGGTACGCCACACTTTGATTACGTCGCCGGTGAATGCACCAAGGGCCTTGCGCAGGTGTCACTGCAATACGGCGTACCGGTAACCTTCGGCGTGTTGACCGTTGATTCTATCGAGCAAGCTATTGAACGCTCTGGCACCAAAGCGGGTAATAAAGGTGTTGAAGCCGCGTCTACCGCGCTGGAAATGGTGTCGCTGTTCGGCAAAATCTAATCCCGTTTCCGGGGTTACTCGTTAGTTGGCATGTCAGTTGGAATTAATGTCAGTTGGAATTATTGATAAGGGATAAAATCAGGAGCTTAGCTCATCCGGTTTTATCCCTTATTTTTTGCTGTTGGAATTTTTTGAAAGCTTGTCGATTTATTTGGCAAGTTAAAAAATTTTGACAGTCGCTCTTTGTTCTTTATCAGGTAATTGCTCATGAGTACTTCATCAGGCCCACAAAAAGGCCACACCGCTGCCACTCGCCGCATGGCTCGTCACTACGCAATGCAGGCGCTCTACCAATGGCAAATCGCAGGTTCCAGCATCAACGCCATTGAAGCGGAATTTCGCACCGATAACGACATGAGCAAAGTAGACGTGGAATATTTCCATGAGGTTCTCCATGGCGTCCCTGAGCATTTAAGTGAGCTGGAAGAATTATTCTCTCCGTATCTGGTGGAGCGTTCGCTGGATGAGTTGGATCCAATTACCCGCGCATTGCTGCGTTTGGCAACCTACGAATTTAAATTCCGCATCGATGTTCCCTATAAGGTTGTGATTAACGAAGCCGTTGCCCTGGCGAAAAAATTCGGTGCGGAAGACAGCCACAAGTTTATCAACGGCGTGCTGGATAAAACCGCCGCTGATGTTCGTGCGCTGGAAGTAAAAGCCGAGCGCAACCAACGTTAACTCTATTGGTCCAATCAGTCATTACCGTGCCCGGCGAATTCCAGTTAATTCAGCAATTCTTCCAACGCGAGCAGGCCGAACAGCCTGCGGAAGGCGTATTGCTGGGGATCGGTGACGATTGCGCGCTGCTGCAAATCCCCCACGGAAAGCAGTTGGCTGTGTCGGTAGATACATTGGTTGCCGGTGTGCATTTCCCGGCCGATGCCGATGCCGAATTAATTGCCGAGCGCGCGCTGCGCACTAACCTGAGTGATCTGGCGGCCATGGGTGCGGACCCTTTGTGGTTTACCCTGGCGCTTACATTACCGGAAGCCAGTGAAGACTGGCTGCGCAGTTTTAGCCGCGGGTTATTTGCCTGCGCACGCGAATATAAAATTGCATTAATTGGTGGCGACACTACCTCTGGCCCGCTCAGTATTACCATTCAGGTTATGGGGGCTGTTGCTCCTGGTGCGGCGCTGCGGCGTGACGGTGCCAATATCGGTGATTTTGTATTAGTTACTCATAATCTGGGTGATGGCGCGGCGGCGCTGGCACTGATTCAAAATCGCATTGCCTGTGATGAACCATCAGCGAATTATTTGCGCGATCGTTTTTATCGCCCGACCCCGCGCTTGCAGGAGTCTGCATTGATTCGCGAACTGGTGACAGCTGCGTTGGATATTTCCGACGGTCTGGTTGCGGATTTGCAACACATCTGTGATGCCAGTGATGTGGGTGCCGTTATCGATGTAGAGAATTTGCCCTTATCGCCCGCGTTGCAGGCATTGAATAATCAGCCGCAAGTATTGGAATGGGCGCTCAGCGGTGGTGACGATTACGAATTGTGTTTTACTGTCGCACCGGAAAAAATGGCGGATATCGCCATGTTGATTGCTCAGGGAAAATTAAGCGCAACAGTGATCGGCGAAATTATTCCGGGTAATAAAGTCATTTGTGAATTTGAAGGCGAGCCATTCGAACTCGCTCGTACTGGATACCAGCACTTTTAAACGTGCGAATTTAATAATGAATACACCCAGCCTTAAACAAGTATTTACCAACCCCGATCATTTGTTTGCATTTGGTTTTGGTAGTGGCCTTGCACCCAAAGCACCAGGAACCTTTGGTACTTTGGCAGCTATCCCGATTTTTTTAGTGATTCAGGATCTGCCAATTTACCTATATGTATCCTGGCTGGTGGTGACTTTTACATTAGGTGTATTTTGGTGTGACCGCTCTTCCCGACAACTGGGTGTACACGATCACGGCGGCATAGTCTGGGATGAATTTGTCGGTTTTTGGATGACCATGTTGATGGCCCCAGCAGGATGGGTTTGGGTGCTGACTGGTTTCGTTTTATTCCGTATTTTCGATATTCTCAAACCCTGGCCCATCAACTGGCTGGATAAAAAAGTGCACGGTGGTTTCGGCATTATGGTCGATGATCTGCTCGCCGGTGTTTATGCCTGCATCGCACTCCAGTTGATTGCCTATTTTGCGAGGTTGTTGTGACTGTCCACTTTGTAGAGTCTTCCAAATTACCCACGCCCTTTGGCATGTTCAACATGCATGGTTTCAGTGATGATGAAACTGATAAAGAGCACGTAGTGTTGACCATGGGTGATATTAGCGGCGATGAACCTTTGCTCGCGCGCATTCACTCTGAGTGTTTAACGGGCGACGCATTATTTAGTATGCGTTGTGACTGCGGTCCGCAGTTGCAAGCGGCCATGCATAAAATTTCTGTGGCGGGTCGCGGTGTGATTTTTTATTTGCGTCAAGAGGGGCGTGGCATTGGTTTGCTGAATAAAATAAAAGCCTACCATTTGCAAGATCAGGGCGCTGACACTGTCGAAGCTAATGAGCAATTAGGGTTTGGCGCGGATATGCGCGACTACTCCATCCTCAAGCCCATGCTTGAGCATTTAAATATCAAAGCGCTGAAATTGTTAACTAACAATCCGCGCAAAGTAAAAGCCCTGCAAGACATGGGTATTAACGTGGTTGAACGATTGCCGCACGAAACCGGGCGCAACCCGCACAACGCCAAATATCTGGAAACCAAAAAGGGCAAGCTCGGCCATTTGTTTAATGGCGAAAATTTACCGGGCGATGACAACGAATAATTTTAGGATAAAGAAGATGACTCGAATTGCAATTGCCGGCGCCGCTGGCCGCATGGGAAAGGCGCTGATTGAATCTACCCATAAACATCCGGAAACTTCACTGGGCGCTGCCATTGTTCGCCCGGGCAGTTCTCTGATTGGTGTGGATGCCGGCGAGCTGGGTAACGTGGGTAAATTTGGGGTTGCAGTGAGTGCATCTCTGGCAGAATTCATTGATCAATTTGATGTATTGATTGATTTCAGCTCGCCAACGGCGACGCTGGAAAATGTAAAACTCTGCGCAGCACACGGCAAACCTATTGTCATTGGTACTACCGGTTTTAGCGCTGCGGAAAAAGAAGAGTTGTTAAGTTATCAAACCAAAATTCCCCTGTTGTTATCCGCCAATTTCTCTACCGGTGTAAACCTGTGTTTTAAATTGCTGGATCTTGCGGCGCGCGTATTGGGTGAAGGCTACGATGTTGAAGTCTATGAAGCACATCATCGCCATAAAGTGGATTCACCGTCCGGTACGGCGGTGCGTATGGGTGAGGTACTCGCCAATGCGCTGGAACGCGATTTAAGTAAAGTAGCGGTCTATGGTCGCGAAGGTCAAATTGGACCGCGCCCTAAAGATACTATCGGCTTTGCCACTGTGCGCGGTGGTGATGTAGTAGGTGATCACACAGTGATGTTTATGGCCGATGGTGAGCGCGTTGAGATTACCCATAAGGCATCCAGCCGGTTAGCGTTTTCCAATGGCGCCGTGCGTGCGGCTATTTGGTTGCAACAACAACAATCCGGTTTGTTTGATATGCAGGACGTATTGGGATTGCGTTAATAAAACACAATATTCATTTTTAAGGAATCAATCATGGCCGGCGCCAGCTTACTTGCATTACTCGATGACATAGCAACAGTATTGGATGACGTAGCGGTAATGACCAAGGTTGCCGCGAAAAAAACGGCCGGCGTATTGGGTGATGACCTGGCTCTGAATGCGCAGCAGGTGCAAGGTATTCGCGCGGAGCGAGAGCTACCGGTGGTGTGGGCGGTAGCAAAAGGTTCGGCTTTTAATAAATTAATATTAGTTCCTGCGGCATTATTGATTAGCGCATTTGTACCCTGGTTGATTGTGCCCTTATTAATGATTGGTGGAGCCTATCTTTGCTTTGAGGGCTTTGAAAAGCTCGCACACAAATTCCTGCACTCCAAAGAAGAAGAGAGCGAACATCACAAAGAGCTGATTGAAGCTGTAGCCAATCCGGGAGTGGATATGGTCGCTTTCGAAAAAGAAAAAATCAAAGGTGCTGTGCGCACAGATTTTATTCTCTCCGCAGAAATTATCGTGATTGCTCTGGGTACTGTGGCCGCTGCCAGTTTCGCCAAACAAGCGGCGGTAGTGGTTAGTATCGCCGTTATAATGACAATAGGTGTCTATGGTTTTGTCGCGCTGATTGTAAAGCTGGATGATATGGGCGCGCACCTGTGCAAAAAGCAAAGTGCGGCTGCACAATTCTTCGGCAACATCTTGCTTGCCGCTGCGCCCAAGCTGATGAAGTTTTTATCTGTGCTTGGCACTGCCGCGATGTTTATGGTGGGTGGCGGAATCGTGACTCACAGCATCACTCCTATTCATCACGCCATTGAACATGCAGCCCAGGCAACTGAGCCTGTGGGTTGGTTAACGTCGTCCGTATTAAATGGTGTGGCAGGGGTCGTGATTGGGGCTCTGGTGCTTTCGGTTGTGGCGGTGGCAACTAAGTTATTTCGGAAAGGCTAATCTATTCAAGGGTGTTGATCCGAAAGAGGGCAGATTCCCATGGACAGGCGCTGACGAGTCCCGTAGAATTCGCAGCCAGATTGCGCCAGGCTCAAAGCCGGGCAGCAGAAAAATACAAAATGGTTCGCACAAGAACATAAAAAGGCGAGATGAGATTTGGGTTTCATCTCGCTTTTTTACAACCAAACGTTTTACAGTCAGATTAAATTTGCCTTTATATACAACGACTTATCGCGCTGATTACCCCTAACCGGAACAATGCGACTGATTTGTTGAGCCCAAAGAAAGTGAATTCGAACCGGGTGCCATTTATAAAGTCAGATAGAAATCGAAGGTTTGATTGAACCAACGTTTGGCAGCAAGCCGCTTTCAAGCCAAAACCCAGCCAGCCCAGGAGGTTGTTTTGACTACTCAGGAATCCCTTCCTGCCCCGAAGAAGGCCATTTTGGTCCTTGCCGATGGTAGTGTGTTTCGTGGTGCCGCTATTGGTGCCGAGGGTTTATCTGTTGGTGAGGTGGTATTCAATACTGCAATCACCGGTTATCAGGAAATTCTTACCGATCCATCCTATGCCCAGCAAATCGTTACGCTGACTTATCCTCATATCGGCAACACCGGTACCAATGCGGAAGATGAAGAGTGCGAACGCATTTGGGCGACTGGCCTGGTTATTCGCGATTTGCCGCTGCTGGCGAGTAACTTCCGTAATCAGGAAAGCCTTTCTGACTATTTGAAGGCGCGCAATGTGATTGGCATCGCGGATATCGATACCCGTCGCTTGACCCGCTTGCTGCGCGACAAAGGTGCGCAAAACGGCTGCTTGATGGCCGGCGATGACATTGATGAAACCAAGGCGCTGGCTGCGGCAAAAGCTTTCGGTGGCCTCAAGGGTTTGGATTTAGCTAAAGAAGTGACTGTCAGTGAGCCCTATAGCTGGAATGAAAGCAGCTGGAAACTGGGTGAGGGTCACACCGCGCTGACTGGCGCCAAGAAATTTAAAGTAGTCGCCTACGATTTTGGTGTTAAACGTAACATCCTGCGTATGTTGGCTGATCGCGGTTGTGATCTGACTGTCGTTCCGGCAAAAACTACCGCTGCCGAGGTTCTGGCAATGAACCCGGATGGCATTTTCCTCTCCAATGGTCCTGGCGATCCTGAGCCATGCACTTATGCGATCGAGGCCATCAAATCGTTTTTGGAAACGGATATACCAGTATTCGGTATTTGCCTGGGGCATCAACTCCTGGCGTTAGCGTCTGGTGCGCAAACTATCAAGATGAAGTTTGGCCATCATGGTGGCAACCATCCGGTGCAAAACCTGGATACCAAGCGTGTATTGATCACAGCGCAGAACCACGGTTTCGCGGTGGAAGAGAGCAGCTTGCCTGCGAACCTGCGTGCGACTCACAAGTCATTGTTCGATGGTTCCCTGCAAGGTATTCATCGCACCGACAAGCCAGCGTTCAGCTTCCAGGGGCATCCTGAGGCGAGCCCCGGCCCGCACGAAGCCGATACCCTGTTCGACCACTTTATTGAATTGATGCAAGCCCGCAAGTCTTAATCGGAGCCGACATGCCAAAACGTACCGACATAAATAGTATTTTGATTCTCGGCGCTGGCCCGATTGTTATCGGCCAGGCTTGTGAGTTCGACTACTCTGGCGCCCAAGCCTGTAAAGCACTGCGTGAAGAGGGTTACCGTGTAATTCTGGTTAACTCCAACCCTGCAACTATCATGACTGACCCCGCGATGGCGGATGCAACTTATATCGAGCCGATCGAGTGGCAAACGGTTGCGAAGATCATTGAGAAAGAGCGCCCCGATGTAATCCTGCCCACCATGGGTGGCCAGACTGCATTGAACTGCGCGCTGGCACTGGCGAAAAACGGCGTGCTGGAAAAATACAATGTTGAATTGATTGGCGCGAAAGAAGAAGCCATTAACATGGCGGAAGACCGCAACCTGTTTGATCAGGCGATGAAGCGTATTGGTCTTTCTTGTGCGCGCGCGAAAATTGTTCACAGCCTGGAAGAAGCGAAAGAAGCACCGAAAGAATTCGGCTTTCCCTGCATTATTCGCCCGTCGTTCACCATGGGTGGTTCCGGTGGCGGCATCGCTTACAACTGGGACGAGTTTGAAGAAATTTGTACGCGCGGTCTGGATTTATCGCCCACCAACGAATTGTTGATCGACGAATCGCTGCTCGGTTGGAAAGAGTACGAGATGGAAGTGGTGCGCGATAAAAACGATAACTGCATTATCGTTTGCTCCATCGAAAACTTTGATCCGATGGGCGTTCATACCGGCGACTCGATTACCGTAGCACCAGCGCAAACCCTTACCGATAAGGAATACCAAATCATGCGTAATGCATCGATTGCGGTATTGCGTGAAATCGGCGTAGAAACTGGTGGTTCCAACGTGCAATTCGCCGTTAACCCGGTTGATGGTCGTATGGTTGTTATTGAGATGAACCCGCGTGTATCGCGTTCATCGGCGCTCGCATCAAAAGCAACTGGTTTCCCGATTGCAAAAATTGCTGCAAAACTTGCAGTAGGTTACACACTTGATGAATTGAAAAATGACATCACTGGCGGTGCAACTCCAGCATCGTTTGAGCCGTCAATCGATTATGTGGTTACCAAAGTGCCGCGCTTCACCTTTGAAAAATTCGGTGATGCGGATGCGCGTTTGACGACACAAATGAAATCCGTTGGCGAAGTGATGGCGATTGGCCGTACTTTCCAGGAGTCCTTGCAAAAAGCCCTGCGTGGTTTAGAAGTTGGCTCGGCCGGCTTTGAATCTAAAGTTGATTACACTACCGAAGAAGGCGCTGCAAAAGTTCGCCGCGAATTGACGACCGCTGGTGCTGAGCGCATTTGGTATGTGGGCGATGCATTCCGCATGGGCATGAGTGTTAACGATGCGTTCAATCTTTCCAAAATCGATCCATGGTTTTTGGTGCAAATCAAAGAGTTGATTGATATCGAACAATCTCTGCGTAGTAAATCATTGAATGATTTGGATGCAGATAAGTTTTTCCAACTGAAGCGCAAAGGTTTTTCTGACAAGCGTTTGGCGTTGCTGTTGGGTTCAACAGAAAAAGCTGTGCGTCATCATCGCCAGGGATTGAATATTCGCCCGGCCTACAAACGTGTTGACACTTGTGCAGCTGAATTTTCTACCTCAACCGCGTACATGTATTCCACTTACGAAGAAGAGTGTGAAGCTAACCCGAGCGATAAGAAAAAGATCCTGGTAATTGGCGGTGGCCCAAACCGTATTGGTCAGGGTATCGAGTTCGATTACTGCTGTGTACATGCTGCACTGGCAATGCGCGAAGACGGCTACGAAACCATTATGGTTAACTGTAACCCGGAAACTGTTTCTACCGATTACGACACCTCTGACCGCTTGTTCTTCGAACCAGTAACTCTGGAAGATGTGTTGGAAATCGTCCACAAAGAAAAACCGGTTGGCGTAATCGTGCAGTTTGGTGGCCAAACTCCGCTGAAATTAGCGCGCGCGCTTGAAGCGGAAGGCGTGCCTATTATTGGTACCAGCCCGGATGCAATCGATAAAGCAGAAGACCGCGAGCGCTTCCAGCAAATGATCAACAAACTTGGTCTGTTGCAGCCGCCAAATGCGATCGTTCGTTCGCTCGAAGAAGCGTTGCTTGCCGCTGACAAAGTGGGATATCCATTAGTTGTTCGTCCGTCTTATGTATTAGGCGGCCGTGCAATGGAAATCGTGTACAAAGAAGATGAACTGCGTACTTACATGCGCACCGCAGTACAAGTTTCCGAAGATGCGCCGGTATTGCTCGATCACTTCCTTAATAATGCCATTGAAGTGGATATCGATTCTGTTTCTGATGGCAAGCAAGTTGTGATCGGCGGCATTATGCAGCACATTGAGCAGTGCGGTGTTCACTCCGGTGACTCTGCATGTTCATTGCCGCCGTATTCTTTGCCCGCAAATGTGCAAGATGATATGCGTGAGATCGTTAAGAAAATGGCGATTGAATTGGGCGTAATCGGTTTGATGAATACCCAACTCGCATATCAAGATGGCAAAATTTATGTGATCGAAGTGAACCCGCGTGCATCGCGCACTGTTCCCTTTGTCTCAAAATGTATTGGTGTATCTCTTGCGAAAGTGGCGGCGCGTTGTCAGGCAGGTGTGTCACTGGAAGCCCAAGGCTTTACCAAGGAAATTATCCCTGACTATTACAGCGTGAAAGAAGCGGTATTCCCGTTCAACAAGTTCCCGGCAGTAGACCCGATTCTCGGCCCGGAAATGAAGTCCACGGGTGAAGTGATGGGCGTGGGCAACACCTTTGGTGAGGCTTACGGTAAATCGCAACTGGGTGCGAACAATCGCATCCCAACGTCTGGTACAGCATTCATCAGCGTACGCGATATGGATAAGGATGGTATCGTCAGTGTTGGTAAAGATCTGGCTGAGCTTGGTTTTAAATTAGTGGCAACCCGCGGTACGGCCGATGTGTTGCAACAAGCCGGATTGACGGTGCAAGTTGTCAATAAAGTGCAAGAAGGTCGTCCACACATTGTGGATATGATCAAGAACGATGAAATCGATCTGATCATCAATACCGTAGAAGGTCGTCAGGCTACGCGCGATTCTTCATCAATTCGCCGCAGTGCTGAAAATCATCGTGTGTATTACAACACAACTCTGGCGGCTGGTTTTGCAGTGTGTATGTCACTCAAAGAAGTGAAAGACATTGAAGTGCGTCGCTTGCAAGATTTGCACACACGAATCAAATAAAGGAAATAAAAATGAGTACAAAATTTCCGATGACCGAGCAAGGCGCAGAAAAACTGCGCCTTGAGTTGGAAGACCTGAAAAAAGTACAGCGCCCGCGTATCGTACAGGCAATTGCTGAAGCGCGTGAGCACGGAGATCTTAAAGAAAACGCTGAATATTCTGCGGCGCGCGAGCAGCAAAGTTTTTGTGAAGGGCGCATTAACGAAATTGAAGGCAAGCTTGGCAATGCCCAGATTATCGATGTAACCAAGATTCCTCACAGCGGTAAGGTGTTGTTTGGCACTACAGTGACCATAATCAACCTCGACACTGATCAATCAATGAAGTATCAAATTGTTGGTGATGATGAGGCGGATGTAAAATCCAACAAAATCTCTGTGAACTCACCGATTGCGCGTGCTTTAGTGGGTAAGGAAGAGGGCGATGTGGTGGTTGTTAAAGCCCCGGGCGGTGACGTGGATTACGAAATCGATAAGGTAGAGCATATTTAAGCTTGGTCTTCCCTATAAAAAACCGCCATTTGGCGGTTTTTTTATAGATGCTCATTAAAGCTAAAGCGGTTAGCGATGCAAATTTGACAGCTTGGGGTTGGCCTTTTTATTGTGGCGATAAAGTAATACTACTTTGCCAATTTCCTGGATCAGTTCAACATTGGGCAAGGCTTCCAGCTCGGCCACTACTTCCTTGCGATCTTCGCGCTCGGCAATGGCCAGTTTAACCTTGATCAGCTCGTGGTCATCCAGGGCGCGATTAAGTTCTGCGCGTACACCTTCGCTCAAGCCGTTACCGGCAATGGTCACAATGGGATTAAGCTTGTGGCCAATAGTACGAAATTGTTTTTTGCGCTCGGGGCTAATAGGCATAAACTTACCTTAAGTATGTAATTTGAAAAACGTGCGGCATTCTACTCTATTTCGTGGTTTTTTAGGGGTTGGTGATGGGTTCCACCACCAAGATGGGGCTATTTGAGGCTTGTAATTCTCCGGAAAGCCCCCAATATGGAATAAATCTTGTAACCTACGCCTTATTTGTGCGTCAAAAAGGCGTTAAGCTGTGAAAAATTCGACGATTTCAGCCGGCAAATGTGCCAGTATCTGCCGCCCGCTGTTGGTGCATTATTTAAAATCGCTGGCCGTCAAACCTAATTGATGTAACTGTGAGGAATTTTCCTTGAACGATATAACCAAGAATCTGGTGCTTTGGCTTGTTATTGCCGTAGTCCTCTTCAGTGTTTTTGAGGGCTTTAACAAGCAATCTGGCAATAATACGTTGAACTATTCCGACTTTATCGCCAGTGTGCGCGATGATCGAGTTCAAGAAGTCACTATTGATGGCTTGGTCATCGAGGGTACTTATAAGGATAACTCGACGTTCAAAACCATTCGTCCACAGGTACAGGATCCCAAGTTGATCGACGATCTGTACAACCACAATGTGGTAATAAAAGGGCGTGAAGTTGAGCAGCCGAGCTTGTTGAATCAGCTACTGGTAGCCAGTTTCCCGATTTTGATCATTATTGCCGTGTTTTGGTTCTTTATGCGGCAAATGCAGGGCGGTGCTGGTGGAAAAGGCGGCCCTATGAGCTTCGGCAAAAGCAAGGCGCGGTTGCTTGGTGAAGATCAAATTAAAACCACCTTTGCGGACGTGGCTGGTGTTGATGAGGCCAAAGAGGAGGTGCAGGAGCTGGTGCAATACTTGCGCGATCCCTCCAAATTCCAGCGTCTGGGTGGTCAGATTCCTCGCGGTGTATTGATGGTTGGCCCACCAGGTACCGGTAAAACCTTGCTGGCAAAAGCAATTGCTGGTGAAGCAAAGGTTCCTTTCTTCTCTATTTCTGGTTCTGACTTTGTAGAGATGTTTGTGGGCGTGGGTGCAAGCCGTGTGCGCGACATGTTTGAACAAGCCAAGAAGCAGGCACCATGCATTATCTTTATCGATGAAATCGACGCTGTGGGTCGTCATCGCGGCGGTGGGCATGGCGGCGGTCACGATGAGCGTGAGCAAACGCTTAACCAATTATTGGTAGAGATGGACGGTTTTGAAGGTAATGATGGCGTTATCATTATTGCTGCGACAAACCGTGCTGACGTTCTTGATAAGGCGTTATTGCGTCCCGGTCGTTTTGATCGTCAGGTTTATGTTGGTCTCCCCGACATCCGTGGTCGCGAGCAAATTCTTAAAGTCCATATGCGCAAAGTGCCTTTGGACGAGCGTATCAGTGCGTCGGTGATTGCACGCGGTACTCCCGGCTTCTCTGGGGCTGAGCTGGCAAACTTGGTTAACGAAGCGGCGTTGATGGCGGCGCGGGCCAACAAACGCTTGGTAACCATGGAGGATTTTGAAAAAGCACGCGATAAAATCATGATGGGTGCTGAGCGCAAATCCATGGTGATGAGCGAGAAGGAAAAAGAAAACACGGCATACCACGAGGCTGGCCACGCAATTATTGGCTGTGTTGTGCCAGAGCATGATCCAGTTCATAAAGTTACCATTATCCCTCGTGGCCGCGCGTTAGGTGTTACCCAGTATTTGCCTGAGGAAGACAAATACAGTTATAGCAAGCGTTCACTGGAGTCGCGTTTGTGTACTTTATTTGGCGGACGTATTGCCGAGGAAATGACACTTGGGCTTGATGGTGTTACTACCGGTGCCTCTAATGATATTGAACGGGCAACTCAGTTGGCGCGCAACATGGTAACCAAGTGGGGTCTCTCAGCGAAGCTTGGGCCATTGCATTATGGTGAAGAAGAAGGTGCTTATCCTGGTATGAGCACCCAACAATACTCGGATGATACGTCCAGAAATATTGATGAAGAGGTTCGCCGTATTATTGATGAATGCTACGCGCGCGCAACCAAAATCCTGGAAGATAATCGCGATATTCTTGAGGCAATGAAAAATGCTTTGATGGAGTATGAAACTATTGATGCTGAACAGGTTGCTGATCTGATGGCGCGTCGTAAAGTTCGTCCACCGCGCGAATGGAATGACGATGATTTTAATAGTCATCTGCGTGATAAAGATTCAGGTGAATCGCCTGCTGGCCCTATAGGTGGTCCTGCCAATACTCACTAAGCGGTTTGAGTATCCAAATAACCCCGAGCTTGCTCGGGGTTATTGTTTTTTGAGCTCTGATTTTTGAGGATAAAAGATGTTATCTGCATCTGGTTCATCGATCCTTCTTTGTGGAAAACACAAACTGGATTTATCTCGCCCTCAGGTGATGGGAATTCTCAACACTACTCCTGATTCGTTTTCAGACGGCGGTAATAGCTACTGTGATAATCGTTTGTCGATTGATATTGCCCTAAGAAGGGCAGAGCAAATGTTGGTGGATGGTGCGTCTATTATTGATGTGGGTGGTGAATCCACCAGGCCAGGCGCTGCTAGTGTATCTGAACAGGAAGAGTTAGATAGGGTCGTCCCGGTAGTTGACGCATTGGTTAATAAATTGGACGCGCTGGTTTCCGTGGACACCAGCACGGCCAAAGTTATTCGCGAATCTGCAAGGTATGGAGCAGGGATGATCAATGATGTGCGTGCACTACTACGGGATGGTGCATTGCTCGCTGTGGCGGAAACAGATTTGCCGATTTGCTTAATGCATATGCAAGGGCAGCCAAATACGATGCAGGATGGTCCTGCGTATGATGATGTTGTGGCTGATGTTCGGCGTTTTTTACAGGGGCGGATAGATGCTTGCCATGCACAGGGAATTACCAGAGAGCGCATTATTTTAGATCCCGGATTTGGCTTTGGTAAAACACTCGCGCATAATCTCGCCCTTTTGCAGCGGCTATCCGAGTTTACTGATCTGGGTTATCCGCTTCTGGTCGGCATGTCCCGTAAATCCATGCTAGGGCAATTATTGGGCCGTTCAGTTGATGAGCGTTTGCCGGGCAGTTTGGCGTTAGCGATTTTGGCGGCTCAGCGCGGGGCAGCGATCATTCGTGTACATGATGTGGCTGCTACGGTTGATGTACTGAAAGTCCTTTCGGCAGCAAATGGTTAATTTGTTCCACTGCATTTTATTTTTAGGCGGAGTTTGAGCTTATGTCTCGCAAATATTTTGGCACTGATGGTATTCGCGGTTTGGTGGGCGAGTTTCCTATTACCCCGGATTTTATGCTCAAGTTAGGTTGGGCTGCGGGCTGTGTGCTCAAGGATCGCTTTGATGGCCAAAATATGATTTTGATTGGCAAAGACACGCGCATTTCCGGTTATATGTTTGAATCTGCATTGCAAGCGGGTTTAATTAATGCGGGTGTCGATGTTGGCTTGCTTGGCCCTATGCCAACGCCAGGTGTTGCATATTTAACACGTACTTTCAAGGCGCAGGCCGGTATTGTGATCAGCGCTTCTCATAATAGTTATGTAGATAATGGCATTAAGTTTTTTGGTGGTAATGGAAGCAAATTGCCCGATGAGTTGGAAAATTTAATTGAGCAACAACTTGAACAGCAAATGTCGACTGCTGAAAAGTTGGGCAAGGCTCGTCGTATTGCTGATGCGTCGGGTCGTTATATTGAGTTTTGCAAAGGCACTATGCCTTGGGGATTTAATCTCAAGGGGATGCACATAGTGTTGGACTGCGCTAACGGTGCCACCTATAACATTGCGCCAGATGTATTCACCGAATTAGGCGCGCGTGTAACCCCATTATTTGTTGAGCCAAATGGAACGAACATAAATCGTAGCTGTGGTTCTACAAAGCCCGAGGCGCTGCAAGAAAAAGTTGTGGAGTTGGGCGCGGATTTGGGTATTGCGTTTGATGGTGACGGAGATAGGGTTGTATTTGTCGATCATAAAGGTGAAGTAGTAGATGGCGATGAATTGTTATACATCATTGCTGCCTACCAGCAAGAATATGCGGGTGGATGTGATGGTGTTGTGGGCACCTTGATGAGCAACTTTGGTTTTGAGTTGGGTTTGAAAAAATTAAATATTCCTTTTGCTCGTGCCAAAGTTGGTGATCGTTACGTTATTGAGTTGATGCGCGAAAATGGCTGGCGTTTAGGTGGTGAAAACTCCGGTCATATCGTCTGCAGTAATGTTACTACCACCGGTGATGGAATTATCTCAGCATTACAGGTGCTCCTTGCAATTACCACTATTGGAGATTCACTGCATCGCATTAAAAAGGCGATGAATAAATTGCCGCAAATTATGATCAACGTGCACGCATCCAAGCGTGTGGATCTGGGGAACAACGAGGCGATTAAATCTGCTGTTAAATTAACGGAAGAGAAACTTGCTGGCACTGGTCGGGTCCTCCTGCGTCCTTCGGGTACGGAGCCTGTAGTGCGTGTAATGGTCGAGGGTGTCGATAAGAAGCAGGTAAAAGAGTTGGCTCAGGAATTGGCTGCGGTAGTGGAGTCCTCACTCAGTTAGGGCGCTAGTCGAAAGAGCTAAGAAAGGCTTAGTTACTCGCAAACGGGCTAAAATGGAGTTGTTGCAGTGCACAAAAATCTGCGCTTAAAAATCGGTCAAGGCGCAGATTTTATATTCGGCAATCTGGAATTGGTCGGGGCTTTTCAGTCAAAGCGTCATAAAAACACAGAAAAATCAGGGGCGAAGGCAAGATTTGGTTGTATGTTCAAACCATCTTGGCTAACATTGGCGCCCGCTTTGGGGGAGGTATTGCTGTTGACTAAAGCAAGTAACGCCAAGCGTCGCCAGCTGGTGGTTGGCAACTGGAAAATGAATGGTAATTTGCGTGAGAACGCAAGTTTGCTCGCAGCAATAACCAAAGGTTGGCAAGGCGAGCGCGGAGCAGATGTAGTGATCTGCCCACCGTATCCTTATCTGTATCAGTCTCGCGAATGTCTGCAGCACTCACCGATTTTATTGGGGGCGCAGTCGGTAAATGAGCAGGATAAGGGAGCTTTTACTGGCGAAGTTTCCGCATCAATGCTTGCAGATTTGGATTGCAAATTTGTAATAATTGGTCACAATGAGCGCCGCCGGATGCAGCATGAATCTGACCAGCAGGTTGCACAAAAATTTGTTGCTGTGCAAAAAGCAGGTTTGATTCCGATTCTGTGTGTGGGTGAGTCCCTTCAGGATCGAGAGCAGGGAAAGCACCTTGAAACTATCAGCAGGCAATTGAATGCAGTTTTTGCTCATACGGGTAAAGACGTATTCAGTAACGCAGTGCTAGCCTATGAGCCTGTTTGGGCTGTAGGAACCGGTAAAACAGCAACACCTGAACAAGCGGAAGAAGTGCATAAATTCATGCGTGCCCAGCTTGGTGTGTTAGCGGATGAAGTAAGAATTTTGTATGGTGGTAGCGTTAAGGCGCACAATGCACAGCAGTTATTTGCATTGGCGGATATTGACGGTGCCTTGCTCGGCGGAGCCTCACTGGATGCCAACGAGTTTTTAGCAATATGTAAGGCTGCTGAATAAATCTTCAGTTGCTCAACAGGCACAAAAACGCTCACAAGAGAGTTTTGCAATGGAAAAATTAGTATTAATTATTCACTCCCTCGCTGCGCTGGTCATTATTGGCTTGGTTTTACTGCAGCAGGGTAAAGGTGCGGCCGCAGGTGCTTCCTTCGGAGCCGGTGCATCGCAAACAGTATTTGGTAGTGAGGGTAGCGGTAACTTTTTTACTCGCGCAACCTGGATCATTGCGTTCGTATTTTTTGCTACCAGTTTTGGCTTAGCTGTTATCGCCAAGAATCATTCAAAAGTTGCAACGCAAGGCATTGTTGTACCAGCGACTCAACAGGCTCCGGCATCTGAAGTTCCTGCAACTTCAACTGCACCGGCGTCAGATGTTCCGGCTGCAACTGCACCGTCTGATGTTCCTGCAGCTCAAGCTCCTACGGACGCTGCGCAGGTAGAAGAGAAAAAAGAATAGTAAAAAATTTGCCCCGGTGGTGGAATTGGTAGACACGCTATCTTGAGGTGGTAGTGGCGAATGCCGTGCCGGTTCGAGTCCGGCCCAGGGCACCAAAAGAAAGTATGATGACTTTTCAAAACATCCTGAAAGCCCCGCATTAGCGGGGCTTTTTGTTTTTGCACTTGCGAGGGGCCGGAAGCTCATGGAAGATAACAAATTTACCACAGAGAAATAACACCATGGATCAGCAATACCAATACAAGCAGCGCCAAGTGGAAAAGGACCCTTCGCAAGAGTTTCGTTTTGGGGAGGGGCGGATTAGTGCCTTTGTTTCCCTGGTGTTGGGAGTTTTAAGTTTGTTGGCGGTGTTCGCTTACCTATATCCCTCCTACCTCACTACCACAGAACTGCGCCGGGTTTACGATGGTGAGCAGTTACAGATTTTGCTGAAGTATGCGATGTATTTTTCACTGGGATTTGGTGCTTTGGCATTGGTACTTAATCGCGCGCGTTACAAAATTCCTGCGTTGCTCGGGATTGGTTTTACGTTGGTGGGGTTTGCGCTGGGCGGTTACCAAATTCCGGTTGGGGCGGTGGAGCCACGTGAGTTGTCCTTGGGAGTGGATTGGTTAATTCTGGCGTTTTTGGCTTCGGTGTTTGTGTTTATGGCCTTGGAAAAATTAATTCCTATGCATAAAGATCAATTAATTATGCGCCCCGAGTGGGGTGTGGATTTATTTTATTTTTGCTTTAACCATTTGGCAATTTCAGCCATTTTAATTTTTGCCAACTATCACGCCAGCCATTTCAATTGGGCATTAAGCCCCAGTGTGCAGGCAGCGGTGCAGTCTTTGCCGGTGTTGGTGCAGGTGGGCTTGATTATTGTCTGTGCCGACTTTGTTCTTTATTGGGAGCATCGTGCTTATCATGAAGTGAATAGCTTGTGGCCGATACACGCCGTGCATCACTCCATTGAAAATCTGGATTGGTTAGCGGGTTCGCGTGGGCATTTTATTCAAGTATTTTCAGAGCGCGCAACGGTAATGATTCCGCTTTACTTATTGGGGGCGGATGAACAAGCGTTAAATATATATGTTGCGTTTGCCGCACTCCAGGCGATTTTGATTCACTGTAATTTGGCGATTCCCTTTGGGCCGTTGAAGTACATTTTTGTTACGCCGCAATTCCATCATTGGCACCACAGTTCAGAAAAACCGGCGATTGATACCAATTACTCTGCGCACACCATTTTGTTTGATAAATTATTTGGAACCTATCATTTCCCCAAAGAACATTGGCCTGCGGATTACGGTACTACCGTGCGATTGCCACGCAGTGTAATGGGGCAATTACTCTATCCGTTTACGACCAATTACAAGCGCTGGAAGAAAAAGCTCCGGTCGTGATAGGAGTCCTGAGGTAGGACTCAAAGAAAAATGACTAATTTACGTTATCCAATAAAAAAGCCGCAATTGCGGCTTTTTTATTGGGTTGGTCAGTTCAGCTTTTCAATAAACGTGGTTAACTTATCCCGCTAACCCCACATAAACCTCATGCACATCATCATCGTTATCGATGGCAGCCAGGAATGCTTCAACTTCTTCCAGTGCTTCCCCTGACAGGCTCACAGGGTTTTTTGGTTTGTAGCCGAGTTTTGCAGAGACTACGGTGAAACCTTGTGCGGGAAGGGCTTTTTGTACCAAGTCCAGATCCGTTAGGTCGGTGTAGAAGGTAGCGGTGCCATCGTCATCAGTTTCGAAGTCTTGCGCGCCCGCTTCAATCGCTGCATTTTCAACGTCTGCATCTTTATTCGCTGGGGTTGCTTCGATAATACCCAAGTGATCAAAATCCCAGGATACAGAACCGGAAGTGCCTAGTTGACCCTTGCGGAATAATCCGCGAATGTTGGAGATGGTACGGTTTACGTTATCGGTAAGGCACTCAACGATCACTGGGACTTGATGCGGTGCGTAGCCCTCGTACACGACTTTTTCGTAGCTGATATTACCGTCGAGTTGACCTGAACCTTTCTTGATGGCGCGCTCTAAAGTCTCGCGCGTCATAGAGGCTTTTTTTGCTGCTTCTACCGCGAGGCGCAAACGCGGGTTCATATCCGGGTCAGCACCGTTGCGTGCGGCAACCATAATTTCCTTGGTGAGTTTGGTAAATAATTTACCTTTGGCATTTGCCGCTTCTTCTTTATGTTTTGCTTTCCACTGTGCGCCCATGGTTATCGCCTCTGTGATAATTAATGTATTAATCAATTGGGTTTATTGTAGGGGCGCGATTGATCGCCCCCGGTTTTTTCCATCATTTCCGCATTGAACAGGGCGCAATAAATTGCTCCTTTACGGATTAATTTTTATGTAACGCTGTATTCAGTTGCAGTGCGCTTTTGTTGGTAACAACTTCTACGCGACCGGTAATGGAATTGCGGCGGAATACCAAATCGGAAACACCTGCTAGCTCGCGTGCTTTGACGGTTTTGACTTCGCTACCCGCATCATCCAACACAACGACTTTGGTTCCGGCGGTGATATACAGCCCTGATTCTACTTTGCAGCGGTCACCTAATGGAATACCGATACCCGCATTTGCGCCGATCAGGGATTCTTTGCCGACAGAAATTACGATATTGCCGCCGCCGGAGAGGGTTCCCATGGTAGAGCTGCCACCGCCTAAATCTGAACCTGCGCCCACAAATACACCAGCAGAGATACGGCCTTCAATCATCGCTGGGCCTTCGGTGCCTGCGTTAAAGTTCACAAAACCTTCGTGCATGATGGTTGTACCTTCACCCAAATAAGCGCCCAGACGAACGCGTGCCGTATGGGCAACGCGCACACCTTTAGGCACAACATAGTTGGTCATTTTGGGGAATTTATCGACGCAGGAAACTTCCAGCTCTTCACCGTTCAAGCGTGCTTGCAATTGGCGCGCTGGCAATTCGTTAACATCAATAGCGCCTTGATTGGTCCAGGCTACGTTGGGCAGTACACCAAAAATTCCTGTCAATACTGTGCCGTGTGGTTTTACCAGGCGATGAGAGAGCAGGTGGAGCTTTAAATAGCCTTCAGGTACCGACGCTGGGTTAGTATCAGTGGCGAGCAGTGTTGCGACTAATGGGCGCTTGCTGTTAGTCAGTGATTTAGCAATTTCCGCCTGCGCAGTATCGCCGGCGATGGTTAACGCCTGCACAATTTCGCCAACTTGATTGTTGCTAATGGCAATAGCCTGATTGCCGCCGGTATAACCCACAATAGTCGCAATAGCGCGCGCACTATTTTCGGTAGGGTTGAGTACCGGGTGAGCATAAAAAACTTCCAGCCATTCGCCTTTGGAGTTCTGGGTGCCTATGCCTAAACCGAGTGCGTAGAGTTGAGTCATGATAGTTCCTGCGTTATTTCAAAAATAATTAATTAAAAATTTTGCCGTATTCTGCGTCTTTAAATCCGACATGCTTTTGTTTGCCGGTATCGAGAAGCGGGCGTTTAATCAAGGTTGGATTGGCTGCAATAATCGGAATTGCGCTAGTTGCATCGAAATTGTTTTTGCTGGATTCATCCAGCTCTTTCCAGGTGGTGCTGCGTTTGTTAACCAACGTATCCAAACCCAGCTCGCTAATCCAACTGCTCACCTGTGCTTCACTTAAGCCGTCTGTACGAAAGTCGTGAAATTTATACGCGACCTTGTGCTGATCCAACCAATCGCGTGCTTTTTTTACTGTGTCACAATTTTTAATGCCGTATAAAGTAATCATTTAAATTCTCTTCAGAATTCCCCTTGATCCCCCTTTTTCAAAGGGGGAAGCTTGAGTTGACTTCGTTACCCAATTCGAAGTGCTGCCTCAATTCCTCCCTTTGAAAAAGGGAGGCTGGGAGGGATTATGGTTTCAATACAATTTTTGGCTTTTTTCGATTCGGATAACAGGTTCTGCAAATATCGCACACAGTGCCGTCACAACCGCGCGCCGAACAATATTCTCGCCCGTAATAAATAATCTGTAAGTGCAGCGCATTCCAACTGGATTCCGGGAATAATCTTTTTAAGTCTTTTTCAGTTTGCACTACGTTTTTACCATCGGTTAAGCCCCAGCGCTGCGCCAGCCGATGTATATGGGTATCCACCGGAAATGCCGGATGCCCAAAACCCTGACTCATGACCACGCTTGCTGTTTTGTGGCCCACGCCGGGAAGTCGTTCCAGGGCATCCCAATCGTCCGGCACTTCTCCATTGTGCTCATCCACCAGCATTTGTGACAACACTGAGATGGCTTTGGATTTTTGCGGTGATAACCCGCAAGGGCGAATAATTTCCTGAATTTTTTCGACCGGCACTTTAGCCATGTCAAAAGGATTATCCGCCAATGCAAAAAGAGTTGGAGTTACTGTGTTGACGCGCTCGTCTGTACACTGTGCCGACAGTAATACAGCAATAAGTAAGGTATAAGTGTCTTTATGGAGCAACGGAATAGGGGGTTGCGGGTAAAGATCCTGCAATCGTTGCAGGATAAATACGACGCGCTCCGCTTTGGTTAAATTTTTTGCCGCATTCATAACTTATAGCGATTGCACAAATTGCTTAATGCGTTGGGCCGCCTCTACGCATTCTGCCAAGGGGGCAACCAGCGCCATACGCACATAGTCTTCGCCGGGGTTAATGCCATTTGCTTCGCGTGCTAAATAGCTGCCGGGGAGTACGGTCACTTTTTGTTGGGCAAATAATTGTTGCGCAAATATTTCGCCTTTAATTGGGGTTTTTGGCCAGAGGTAAAAGCTGGCGTCGGGTTTGGTAACAGGTAGTGCGCCTGACAGCACATCAAGCACTGCATCAAATTTTTGGCGATAAGCCGAGCGATTTGCAATTACATGGTGTTCATCTTCCCAAGCGGCGACGCTGGCAAGTTGTGTGGGTACCGGCATTGCACAACCGTGATAAGTGCGATAGAGCAGGAATTTTTCCAGAATTTTTGCATCGCCGCCTACAAAGCCGGAGCGCAAACCAGGCAGGTTTGAACGTTTGGACAAGCTATGAAAAACCACGCAGCGCGCAAAGTCGTCGCGCCCTAATTCCGCGCAAGCTTGCAATAAACCGGCGGGTGGATTGCTCTCATCAAAATACAATTCGGAGTAGCATTCATCGGAGGCGATAACGAAATCGTATTGATCAGCCAACGCAATCAATTCTTTTAATTGTGCGGTGCTCATTACGGCTCCGGTGGGATTGCCTGGTGAGCAAATAAACAGCAGTTGGCAGCGCTTCCATACCTCTACAGGTACCGCCGCAAAATCGGGAATAAAGTTATTTTCCAGAGTGCAATTTAAAAAGTAAGGTTGTGCTCCTGAGAGCAGTGCTGCACCTTCATAAATTTGATAAAACGGGTTGGGCGATACAATCAATGCATCCGGTTTGCTGCGGTCGATAATTGCTTGTGCAAACGCAAACAAGGCTTCGCGCGTGCCGTTAACTGGCAGCACATGGTTATCGGCAGTAAAGGTTCCTGCATTTAACTGAAAGCGTTTGCTGGCCCAGGTTGCAATTGCTTCACGCAATTCCGGCAAGCCTTTGGTGGTTGGGTAGTTGGATAATTTCGATAAATTACACACTAGTGTTTCCAGCACAAATGCCGGTGGCTCGTGCTTCGGTTCGCCAATAGAAAGCATAATGTCTTTCAGGTGCGCAGGTGCACTAACAGCCGCTTTCAGTGCAGCAAGTTTTTCAAACGGGTAGGGATGTAATAGGTTTAAATCCGGGTTCATGATTGCCATCTAATTCTTGAAGATCTGATTCAATTAAAGTTTGTCGACGCGCTTATCCAATTGTTCGCGTATTTCTTGCTGCAATTTTTCACACACAGAGGCATCACTTAAAGGTTTGCCGTCACTGTCTACAATAAAAAACATATCTTCAACGCGCTCGCCGAGCGTGGCGATTTTGGCGTTCAACAGTTGAATGTCGAAATCCATAAATATGCGCCCGATGCAAGCAAGCAGGCCGGGGCGATCCGGACTAATGACTTCCAGTACGCTGCAGTTGCGAATGGTGTCGGTGTTGAGTGAGGTGCGTGTGGGTGATGCAAAATATTTCAAACGGCGCGGTGTGCGACGGCCGATAACATCGCGATAGTTGTCGACGAGACTCAGCTCCTCAAGTAACGCTTTCTGAATTTGTTTTAGCAAGGTGGCGTTGTTACCTAAGGGTTTGCCGTCTTCATTTAATACAAAGAAGGTGTCTATGGTGTAACCGGACTTGGAGCTGTAAATCTTGGCGTCCTGGATGCTGAGGTTTAATTGGCTTAATGCGGTAGCTGCAGCCACAAACACATTTTTCTGGTTTTTGCTGTAGACGAAAATTTGTGTTGCACCGGCTAATTCTTTGCTTGTGGTTTTTTTGATAAGAATTAATGGTTTGTCGTCTGTGCGTGCTGCAATGGCTTCCGTGTGCCAGGTGATATCGGCAACGTTTTCGCGCAGGAAATAGTCGTCACCCATGTCACCCCAGAGTGCGAGCACTTGCTCCTTACTTAACCCTTTGCGCGCGAGTTTGCGGATGGCCGCTTGCTGGGTTTCTTCAATTAAATCATGTTTGTCGACGTTGTTTTCCAGGCCGCGACGCAGTGCGCGACGTGTATCCAGATACAGTTGACGCAACAAGCTGGCGCGCCAGGTGTTCCATAATTCCTTATTGGTGCCGTTAATATCCGCAACTGTTAAACAATACAAATAATCCAGGTGCAATTGGTCGCCAACGGTCAGTGCAAATTTATGAATAACTTCCGGGTCTGAAATGTCTTGCTTTTGCGATACCTGTGACATTAACAAATGTTTTTCTACCAGCCAGCAGATTAAACGTGTTTCGCGTGGTGAAATGCCGTGGCGTGTGCAAAACTCTTCGGCGTCCACGGCGCCCAGGGTAGAGTGATCGCCACCGCGTCCCTTGCCAATGTCGTGATACAGACCGGAAATGTAAAGCAGCTCCAGTTTAGGTAAGCGCGTCATAATATGTGCCGCTACCGGAAAATCTTCTTTGGCCGAGGGCAGCAAAAAGTTACACATGTTCTGCACCACTTTGAGCGTGTGTGCATCCACGGTGTAGATGTGAAATAAATCGTGCTGCATCTGGCCGGTAACCAGGCCAAATTCCGGTAGGTACAAGCCGAGAATACCGTAGCGCGACATGCGCTTTAATTGTTCTACCAATCCAGCGGGTTGCTGCAGAAGTTTGATAAAGAGCTGGGTGTTTTTTGGATTGGTGCGAAAGTTATCATCGATAAGATGGCGGCTTTCGCGAATCCAGCGGATGGTGGACGCGCGTACACCAACAATTTGTGGGTTTTGCGCCATCAGCACAAACATTTCCAATAGTGCTGAAGGGTTTTCTTCAAAGACGTAGGTGTGCGTGGCTTCAATGAAATTGTCACGCAGTTGGAAGCGCTCGTTTATTGAAACCACACTTTTGGTTTTGCCTTTCTGCAAAATGGCTTCCGACAAAAACTGCAGAACTACATCATTTAATTCGCGCAGTGCCAGCACAGTGCGGTAGTATCGGTGCATGAATTGTTCGACAGCCAAACCTTCGTGGCTGTCTGAGTAACCAAAGAGTTTGGCAATTTCACGTTGGTAATCAAATAACAGCCTTTCTTCGGCGCGCTTGGCAACCATATGCAAGGCATAGCGCACGCGCCATAAGTACTCTTCGCCGGAATTGAGCAAGGAAAACTCTTCGTCGGTAAAAAAACCTTTACCCTCCAGCTGCTTTAACGTGCGTACACCAAAATAGCGTTTGGTTACCCAGCTGATGGTTTGAATATCGCGCAAACCACCGGGTGCATTTTTGATATTGGGTTCGAGATTGTATTCGGTGTCGTTATATTTTTTATGGCGCTCTTGCTGTTCCTGATATTTTGCGCGGAAAAATTCTTCAGCGGACCAAATTTTGTCGGGCCCGGAGGCTTGTAACAACTCCACACGCAACGAAGTGTCGCCAACCAGAGTGCGCGATTCCAAGATATTGGTGGCGACAGTAATATCGGTGCGTGCAATCTCGATGGTCTGTTTGATGGTGCGAACACTGCTACCAATTTCCAAACCTATATCCCACAAGAGCGTCAGGAACTTTTCGATGTTTTCTTTGCAGTGATCGAATACCTTTGGGTGATGCAGGATTAACAAATCTATATCGGAGCCAGGGTGTAATTCGCCGCGTCCGTACCCACCGACAGCTTCCAGGCTAATTCCCGTTGGCCAGGAAAATTGATGCCACGCATAATGCAGCACGCAGTCGATAAACAGCGCGCGTTCATACACCAGTGCGCGAATATCTTCACCTTCCAGGAAGCGGCGATTGGCTTGGGTGCTCGCTGCGTTAATTGCATCTTTAAATACGGTAATGATCGGCTTTTCAGCGAGTGCGCGGCGGAAACGACTTTGATCAAAGAAAAATAATGGCCGTTCAAAATAGGGCACTGCAGACATCGACATGGGTTTACCGGATTCCTGAGGCTGTTGTGGTGGGGGTATAACGGGGGTCGCGCGCTTGCCCAGCACGCGCGAAACCCAATCGTTAATTGCCATTAATTGAACGCTTCGCCAGCGCGCGCGGTGAAGACTTCTACACCGTCTTTGGTGACAATCATGGTGTGCTCCCACTGTGCGGAGAGTCGACCATCTTTGGTTTCTACGGTCCAGCCATCACTTTTTAATTTAGTGTGCGGTTTGCCGGCGTTAATCATTGGCTCAATGGTAAAGCACATGCCTTCCTTTAATTCCATGCCGGTGCCTGGGCGGCCGTAATGCAAAATTTGTGGGTCTTCATGGAACACCTTGCCAATGCCGTGTCCGCAATATTCACGCACCACTGAATAGTAATTAGCTTCAGCGTATTCCTGAATTACGTGACCAATATCACCCAGACGACAACCGGGTTTAACCAATTGAATTGCCTTATACATGCATTCCTGGGTTACTTTTACCAAGCGCTCGGCATGCGGTGCCGGGGTGCCAACGAAATACATGGCACTCGTGTCGCCGTGGTAGCCCTCATAAATCACGGTGACATCGATGTTGATAATGTCGCCCGATTTGAGCACTTTTTTATCGGACGGAATGCCGTGACAGACAACCTGGTTAACTGAGGTACAAATTGATTTTGGGAAACCGCGATAACCGAGGCACGCGGGAATCGCTTTTTGTACATTCACAATGTGATCGTGACAGATTTTGTCCAGCTCAGCGGTAGTAACGCCGGGTTGTACGTATTGGCCAATCATTTCCAGCACTTCGGCAGCCATGCGGCCAGCGATGCGCATTTTTTCGATTTCTTCCGGGGTTTTGATAGTAACTGACATGAATTCAGGCAATCTCGATAGTGATTGAAAATATGCCGCATTCTAAACGATTCCAACCCGCTTTGCCCAAGATCAATCCTCTATTGAGGTAATAGAGCGAGTTGGAAATGCATTGAACTGGGATTGGAAGAGGTGAGGGATGGGGGGAGGGCTTACTCCCCCCGGATTAGAGACAGGTGTTTATTCAGGCAGAGCGACGGCGCAAACTGGTAAGCGCATGGATTACCCCGCGCAATTCCGCCAGGCCTTTCATGCGGCCCGCATAGGAATAGCCGGGGTTGATGCCGGTTTTGCCAATCTCATCGCCCATTAAGTGGCCGTGATCCGGGCGCATGGCGATGGGCGGTAAGGCTACACCGGTTTTTTTGCGGCGATCTTCTTCATCTAGCAGGGCTTCAATCAGGCCGACCATGTCGTTGTCGCCATCCAGGTGATCGGATTCAAAGAAGGAGCCATCTTCCTCGCGCTTGATATTGCGCAGATGAACGAAATAAATGCGTTCGCCAAATTCGCGCGCCATGGCAACGAGGTCATTATCGCAGCGGGCACCGTAAGAGCCGGCGCATAGTGTCAGGCCATTAGATGGGCTGGGTACCGCATTGAGCAGTGCCCGGGCATCGTCAGCAGTGGAAACTACGCGCGGCAATCCAAAGAGTGAAAAGGGCGGGTCATCCGGATGGATGGCCATGCGTACGCCGGCTTCTTCCGCCACCGGGATCACTTCGCGTAAGAAGGCAAAAAGATTGGCGCGCATGCCTTCGTCGCCCATTTTGATAAACAGGTCGATCGCAGCGCGAATACCGTCGCGATCATAGGAGCCTTCGCCACCGGGTAATCCGGCAATTATGTTTTTTTCCAGCAGGGCTTTTTCTTCACTGCTCATGGCGTCGAGGCGTGCTTTGGCTTTGGCGAGTACGTCAGGGCGATAGGATTGCTCGGCCCCAGGGCGTTGCAGGATGTAAACATCATATGCGGCAAAGTCGCTCATCTCAAAACGCAGCGCGCGGGCGTTGTTGGGTAGTGTGTAGTTGAGGTTGGTGCGGGTCCAATCCACCACTGGCATGAAGTTGTAGCAGACATCTCTAACACCCGCAGCGCCCACATTGCGCAATGACTCTTTGTAGTTGTCGATGTATTGCTGGAAATTGCCGGTGCGGGTTTTGATATCGTTATGAAGCGGGATGCTTTCGATGACCGCCCACTCAAGCCCATGATCTTCAATGAGTTTTTTGCGCTCCAGAATATCGCTCATGGGCCAGGCCGCACCGGTCGGAATATGGTGTAGGGAAGTAACTATGCCGGTAGCACCAGCTTGGGCAATGTTCTGCAGGCTGACAGTATCTTTGGGGCCAAACCAGCGCCAAGTTTCTTTCATGATGAGGTCTCGGGGTTTCTTGTGAGTTGATTTAACTAGTGTACAAGTTGATTCGGGCGCGGCCTAGAGGGATATGCAGTTCCTTACATTAGCGTGAATGCTGTAGCCACAAGGGATTTAGGTTTATCTGGTGGTTTTTTTGTGGTATAAAGCGCGCCTCTTTTTTCGGGTTAGGGCTAAATCCCACCGGAAGCAAGAGAAAATCCTTTGTTTAACAAACGTCACACATACATCGACACGCAAAACCTGGGTGCCTAATGTTTGACTCTACCTAGGTAGAGTAACTGCAAACATGCTGGTTGGTGAGCGGGGTGTATGGAGGCCTAACCCAGTAGGAATACTAAAATGCCACAAGTAAGCATGCGCGACATGTTGTCTGCCGGTGTCCACTTCGGTCACCAAACCCGTTACTGGAACCCAAAGATGGGTAAATACATCTTCGGTGCGCGTAACAAGATTCATATCATCAACCTGGAGCACACCGTTCCAGCGTTCAATGAAGCTCTGGCGTTGATCACTCAACTGGCTTCACAAAAGAAAAAAATCCTGTTTGTTGGTACCAAGCGCGCTGCGCAAAAGACCATCAAAGAGCAAGCTGAACGCGCTGGTCAACCATACGTTAGCCATCGTTGGTTGGGCGGTATGCTCACCAATTACAAAACCATCCGTGCTTCTATTCGTCGTCTGTCTGACCTGACTACTCAAAGCCAGGACGGTACCTTCACCAAGCTGACCAAAAAAGAAGCTTTGATGCGTACTCGCGATATGGAGAAATTGGAGCGTTCTATCGGTGGTATCAAAAACATCGCTGGTTTGCCTGACGCGATGTTCGTAATCGACGTTGATCACGAGCGTATTGCGATTCAGGAAGCTAACAAGTTGGGTATCCCTGTTATCGGTATCGTTGATACCAACAGCAACCCTGAAGGTGTTGACTACGTAATTCCTGGTAACGACGACGCCATCCGCGCGATCAAGTTGTATGTATCTGCAATTGCTGATGCGTGCCTGGAAGGTTCCAAGTCTGCTTCATCTGTACCAAACAAAGATGAATACGTTGCTGCTGAAGGTTCTGCTGAGTAATTTTAGCGACCGCAGTAATTAAACGACAATATAGCCCTGCTAGCGTTGCGCGCAGGGTTGTCGGAAGAGGGGGCTTGGCCCCCTTTTTTAACTTGAATTCGAACACTTTTATTTGAGGAATTAACCATGAGCGCTGTTACTCCTGCACTGGTAAAAGAACTGCGTGACCGCACTGGCCTTGGCATGATGGAATGCAAAAAAGCGCTGGGCGAAGCCAATGGCGATATCGAACTGGCGATTGAAAACCTGCGTAAAGTTTCTGGCTTGAAAGCGGCCAAAAAAGAAGGTCGTACTGCTGCTGACGGCGTTGTTGCTGTTAAAGTTGCTCCGGATAACAGCTACGGTGTGGCTATCGAAGTTAACTCTGAAACTGACTTCGTTGCGCGCGATGCAGGCTTCCTGGCGTTCGTAAACAGCGTATTGGAAAAAGCATTCACTACCAAGCAAACCGACGTTGCTGCTCTGATGGCGGGCGACCTGGAAAATGCACGTGAAGCACTGGTACAAAAAATCGGTGAAAAAATCAGCGTGCGTCGCATTAACCTCGTTGAGGGTGGCGTAGTTGGTGGTTATTTGCACTTGAACAATCGCATCGCGGTATTGGTGCAGTTGGAAGGTGGCAGCGAAGAAATTGCTAAAGACGTTGCTATGCACGTTGCTGCAGTTAATCCAACCGTGGTTAGCTCTGACCAAATGCCAGCTGACGTAGTAGAGAAAGAAAAAGAAATCATCCGCGCTCAACCAGACATGGCTGGCAAACCAGCTGAAATCGTTGAGAAGATGATTGTTGGTCGTATCAGCAAGTTCCTGAAAGAAGCTAGCCTGGTTGATCAGCCTTTCGTTAAGAACCCGGAGCAAACTGTTGCTCAATTCGCCAAAGTTGGCGGTGCAACTGTGAAGAGCTTTGTGCGTTTGGAAGTAGGTGAAGGTATCGAAGTTGCTGTTGTAGACTTCGCTGCTGAAGTTGCTGCACAAGTGGCCGCTGCTAAAGCCTAATTGGTCTGTATAAACAAAAGGCCCGTGCGGTATCACCGTACGGGCCTTTTGTTTTTATAAGTGTTCTTCTGCGTAAACGCAGCAATTCCTTCCTTGTTCTTTCGCTTTATAGAGCGCGTTATCAGCTCGTTTGAAGCAACTGGCGAAATCTTCTCCCTCATTCCGTTCGCAGACGCCAAAGCTGGTGCTAACTAAAAGCGGCTTTTCCAATTTGCAAGGTGTGGTGAAAATTGCTTCTCGAATCATTTCGGCCATAGCCATTGCTGTTTTTTTGCTGGCCCCGGGCATAATGATTACAAACTCCTCGCCACCCCAGCGGCCCACAAAGTCACCAGCGCGCAAATGTGTTTGAATGATTTTTGCAATGTGTTGCAAAACCAAATCGCCAGTGTCGTGGCCGCGCTGATCATTGATGCGTTTAAAGTGGTCTATATCGGCAACCATTAGCGAGTAGTTAGGTGTGTCCGGGGTCTGCAAGTGACCAGTTCCTGAGAGGCTTGCAATAATTTGGTCTATACCAAAGCGATTGTATAGTTGAGTTAGCGGGTCAACGGTAGATAGACGGCGAAACTTGTTGGTTTCTTCCTTTAACTGCTCGTTGGTATTACTAAGCTGGTTTATCACTTGGGTGTCGTGTTTCGTTTGAGCATTCAACTCAAAAAGCCGCTTTATGGCGTAAATAAAGATACTGCTCATCCACAAAATTAAAATACCCAAATACCAGTGCTCGGGTGCTATCCATTCTCCCACCAGTTCTATTTTCTTTAGCTCAAAGCTGTGTATGCCTGGCTGAATGGGTTCTCCAAAGTCAATATTCAGGGACATTGCATTCGACATTTCAGGCCCGGAACGGGCTAAGGGAATGTTGAATTGGCTAAGCCACCAATCGGCAACTGCAAATGATGCGAGGGGCAAGTGTTGCTCTTTGTTGAGTTCTCCGGCGTGAATCTGGACCGCATTGAATTTGGTGCTATTGCCATCGGCAGAATTCGAGTAATCGTCGTTGTAGTTACGTATTGCGATACGCACCTTATTGGAGCTGCCACGGTAATCCAGGTGAAGGTTAATATGGCTGTAGTTGGAGAGATCGGTACCGACGACAGAGTTTTTGGATAGATCGACCGTAAATGAGCAGGGAAAGTAGTACTCAGTGTTGTCTGCCGGTTTTGTGCATTTCCAGGCGGTATGTTGCTCGTTTGTCCATTCCGACGAGGGGTTGCCGTCGGCAAGTGTCTTCGTTAGTAAGTACAGGCGAGCGCTCGCGTCTGGCAGCAGTAAAAGGCGTTTTGGCGGTATTAGATGAATGCTAATCACGAGCATTAAGGTGACGAAAATTGATGCGATCAGCACTGAGTTAAAGCTTTTATCATTCATTGGTCGGTCTACTGCTTGTTATAGATTGCGTATAAGTATTGTTCAGCATATGGGGAAATCAATTTTTTTGCCCTGATCTTATGGTAGTTATGACAATTATATTGTTGTTTAATCGGGATCGTTTTGACCTACGAGTGAAAAACCGCGGCGCCGGGCATAACTGGGGAGTTGTTTTTCTGTTACACTGCACCGATTTTTTTTGGCCCCCGGTTGAGGTGGTCATTTGTGGCTAACTCATTGTTTTGGAGAGCATTTATGTCCAGCCCCAGAGATAAGAAGTACAAGCGTATTCTGTTGAAATTGAGTGGCGAGGAATTGATGGGAACCGAGGGATTCGGTATAGACCCTAAAGTACTCGACAAAATGGCTCTGGAAATTGGTCAGTTGGTCGGTATTGGTGTTCAGGTTGGCTTGGTTATTGGTGGTGGCAACCTGTTTCGTGGTGCTGCCCTAAGTGCAGCCGGTCTTGATCGTGTAACTGGCGATCACATGGGGATGTTGGCCACGGTAATGAATGCCCTGGCAATGCGCGATGCATTGGAGCGCTCCAACATCTCCTCCCGTGTTATGTCAGCTATTCCAATGAGCGGTGTGGTTGAGCACTATGACCGCCGCCGTGCTATCCGTTTCCTGAATTCCGGTGAGGTCGTGATCTTTTCGGCGGGAACGGGCAATCCATTTTTTACTACTGACTCAGCAGCCTGTTTGCGTGGCATCGAAGTGGAAGCGGATATTGTACTAAAGGCCACCAAAGTTGATGGTGTTTATACGGCGGATCCTAAAAAAGATCCTACGGCGACGAAATATGATCGTCTTTCTTACGACGAAGTTCTCGACAAAAAGCTGGGTGTAATGGATTTAACGGCAATTTGCTTGTGTCGTGAGCACGATATGCCGGTGCGCGTTTTCCGTATGAATAAAACCGGTGCGTTATTGAATATTGTTGTGGGTAGTAACGAAGGTACTTTGATTGAAGAGGATAAATCATGATTAATGACATCAAAAAAGATGCTGAAGCGCGTATGAAAAAAGCGATTGAAGCGCTGGGTAATAATTTCAATAAAATTCGTACTGGTCGTGCTCACCCAAGTTTGTTGGATGGTATCACTGTCGATTATTACGGTACGCAAACTCCTTTGAGTCAGGTTGCGAATATCAATATTGAAGATGCGCGCACCCTGTCGTTAAGCCCTTGGGAACGCAATCTGGTTCCGGCAATTGAAAAAGCCATTATGAAATCAGATTTGGGTTTAAACCCTTCTACCAACAACGGTTTGATTCGTATTCCATTGCCGATGTTGACCGAAGAAACCCGTAAGAACTTTATCAAACAAGCTCGCGCTGAAGCAGAGAATGGTCGTGTAGCCGTTCGCAATGTGCGTCGCGATGTGCTCGGTGATGTGAAGGCGTTGCTGAAAGATAAGGCGATTGGAGAGGATGACGATCGTCGCGCGCAGGATGACATTCAAAAGATTACCGATAAATATATTGCTGAAGTAGATAAGGCGTTGGCTGCGAAAGAAGCAGATTTGATGGCTATTTAATCTGCTTTTGTATCCGCTCCGAAATTTGCGGGGCGGATATCCTGTACTTACCACTACAAAAAAATGTAAAAAAGGCAGGCAGTTGCTTGTTTGCATCAATATAAGCCTGTCGATGGGAGAAACGCGTGACTGACAATAATCTTCGCCATGTGGCGATCATTATGGATGGCAATAATCGCTGGGCAAAACAGCGTGGTATGGCAGGGGTGTCTGGTCATAAAGTGGGTGTTGAGCGCATTCGCGATGTGATGGCTGCATGTCAGGAGTTAGACATTGAAGTATTAACTGTGTTTGCATTTAGCAGTGAAAATTGGCGGCGCCCTCCAATCGAAGTCGAAGCCCTTATGTCACTGTTTCTGTTGTATCTCAAAAACGAAGCCAAGGCATTGAAGAAGAAAAATGTTGCTTTGCGCGTGATTGGTAATCGTGAGCGCTTTAGCGCATCCATTCAAAAAGCAATTGCTGAAGCTGAGGCAATCACTGCGGGTGGAAAAACTACGCTGGCAATTGCTGCGGATTATGGCGGGCGCTGGGATATTGCCCAGGCGGCACAAAAAATGACGCAACAAGTGCTGAACGGAAATTTAGCGGTTGCTGATATCAACGAAGATACTCTTCATCAACACACTTGCCTGGCGGATCTCCCTCCTTTGGACTTGCTAATTCGCACGGGTGGTGAAGTGCGCATTAGTAATTTTTTATTGTGGCAATGCGCCTATGCTGAGCTTTTTTTCAGCGACAAACTCTGGCCTGATTTTGATGGCGAGGAATTGAAGAGAGCGGCGAGTAGTTTTCATGAGCGTCAGCGCCGTTTTGGTATGACCGGGGATCAAATCGAAGCGGGTGCAATTAATGCTTAAGCAACGTGTAATTACGGCGCTGTTTCTGGCGGTTATTTTTCTCGCAGCATTGTTTGGTTTGCCTGCCGGGTACTTTTCATTCTTTATTGGCGCTGTAGTGCTGATAGGTAGTTGGGAGTGGGCTGGCTTATCGGGCTTTACCGCGGTTTGGCAGCGTACGTTTTATACCCTCGTTAACTTGGTATTGATGATTTGCGCTTCAGTGTATTTGGGGTTTGAGGGTGAGGCGACCCCCCGGTTAAATGAAGAAGCAATTCGCGATTTGCTGATTGTGGGTTGTGGTTGGTGGGCCTTGGCCTTATTGCTTGTGCAGGGTTACCCGACCAGCAGTTTGCTTTGGGGGCATCAGGGTCTGCGCTTATTGATGGGATTGGTCGTGTTAATTCCGACCTGGGTGGCATTGGTGTATGTTCGCCAGCAAGTGAATGGCGCCTGGTTGGTGTTGTTGCTGATCCTTATAGTCGCAATTGCTGACAGCGGTGGTTATTTTGCTGGCCGTCGCTTTGGTCGCCATAAGTTGGCTCCCGCCGTTAGCCCGGGTAAGACCTGGGAGGGATTTGCTGGCGGTTTTTTTGCAAATTGCCTATTGGCGTTAGGGTTAAGTCACGCGTTGGACATGAGTTTCCTGATTATGTTGGCGATTGTTGTTCCCACCAGTTTGATTTCTGTGTTAGGTGATTTACTTGAAAGCATGGTCAAGCGTCATGCGGGTGTGAAAGATAGTGGGAGTATATTGCCGGGTCATGGTGGGATTCTTGACCGTGTCGACGGTATTACTGCGGGGGCGCCAATATTTGCGATGGCGTTGCTGGCTACAGGTGCATTTAGTTCGGCGGTGGGTGCGTAACAATGTCGGCAACGGTTCAATCGATTACGGTGCTGGGAGCGAGTGGGTCTATAGGTGTTAGCACGCTGGATGTTATTGCGCGTCATCCTGATCGTTATAAAGTATTTGCGTTAACGGCAGATCGTCGTTGGCAGGTTTTGGCTACGCAATGTTTGGCATACCGACCGCGTTATGCGGTAATGAAAGATCCTGTCTCCGCGAGCGCGCTGGAGATGGAACTGCGTCGTCAGGGTTGCACAACTGAAGTGTTGCAAGGTGATGATGCTTTAGCTCAGGTAGCGTCTGATCCTGAGGTTGATACCGTGATGGCTGCCATCGTAGGCGCTGCTGGGTTATTGCCGACACTGGCGGCGGTCAGGGCTGGCAAAAAAGTTCTGTTGGCAAATAAAGAAGCGTTGGTAATGGCGGGTGGTTTATTTACTCGAGTTGTTGCTGAAAGTGGTGCTCTGCTCCTGCCGATAGATAGTGAGCACAACGCGATCTTCCAATGTTTACCCAATCATCGTGCGGATTACCTGCAGCAGGGTTTGAAATCCAGCGGTGTGCGCAAAATTCTTTTAACCGCCTCTGGTGGCCCTTTCCGCAATACGCCTCTTAGCGATTTACCAAAGGTTACTCCCGAGCAAGCCTGTGCTCATCCCAACTGGAGTATGGGGCAAAAAATTTCTGTGGACTCAGCCACTATGCTCAACAAAGGCTTGGAATTAATTGAGGCGTGCTGGTTGTTCAATGCGCGTCCGCAACAGGTTCAAGTGGTTGTGCATCCGCAAAGTGTCATCCACTCAATGGTGGAATATATTGATGGTTCAGTTTTGGCGCAATTAGGGAACCCCGATATGCGCACGCCCATCGCACACGCTTTGGCTTGGCCGGAGCGGATAGAGTCAGGCGTAGCAAGTTTGGATTTAATTGCTACGGCCCGTTTGGATTTTAGTTCGCCAGATTATATGCGTTTTCCATGCCTGCGTTTGGCCCAGCAGGCCGCAGAAACGGCTGGCACGGCACCTGCGATTCTTAATGCCGCGAATGAAGTGGCGGTCGCCTCATTTTTACAGCGGCGAATTCGTTTTGATCAGATTGCTGTTGTTATCGAACAGGTATTATCACGTATCGTATCTGTTGAACCTCATGATCTTGGGCATGTACAAGCGGCTGATGCTGAGGCGAGAGCGTTGGCGCAGCAATTGATTGCGCAATGGTAAGTTCCTCTCGAGGTTAGTTGTATGCAGACTGTTCTATCTTTCCTGGTTGCGCTTCTTATTCTCGTATCTATTCACGAGTTCGGGCATTTTTATGTGGCTCGTCGTTGTGGGGTAAAGGTCCATCGCTTTTCCATTGGTTTTGGAAAGGTCCTATGGTCATGGCGGGACCGTCAGGGAACCGAATATGCCTTGGCAGCCTTACCATTGGGTGGCTATGTAAAAATGCTGGATGAGCGAGAGGGAGTTGTAGCGACGGAAGAGCGCCATATGGCTTTCAATAACAAATCGGTCTGGCAGCGAATAGCGATTGTCGCGGCGGGGCCAATTGCAAACTTCATATTAGCGATCCTGCTGTTTTGGGGGTTGATGCTGCAAGGTGAGCGCGGCATGGTTCCTGTAATCGACAGTATTGCTCCTAACTCTATTGCGGCCCAGGCTGGGCTCGAGAAGGGACAGGAGATTCTTGCGGTCGATGGTATCCCAACACCAACCTGGCAGGCTCTTAATCGGGCGTTGCTGAATCGCTTGGGTGAAAGTGGTCCGATCAGTTTTAAGGTGGCCTACTCGGAAGACTCTCATTTTCAGTATGAATCTGAGGCTCAATTGCATGATTGGTTGCGCGATGCGGCAGATCCGGATCCGGTTGCCGGTTTGGGGATTAGTCTTCAATTTCCTCAAATCCCTCCCGTGGTAGGTGAGGTTCTTTCTGCTAGTCCAGCGGAGAGAGCTGGTTTAAAGACAGGAGACGTACTGCGTAGAGTTGATGATGTCGTAATAAATGATTGGCGCTTGTGGGTGGATTATGTCCGTGAACGCCCGGGTGCTGCATTGAGTGTAACCTTTGAGCGTGCTGGACAGCTGCATCAATTAACCTTAATTCCCGATGCCGTAACCGAAAATGGTAAGGTTCAGGGTAGGGTTGGAGTTGGGGTTCAACCCTACAATATTCCCGAAAAATTGATTCGTGCTTATGACTATTCTGTCGTCGGTGCTTTTGTTGCCGGGGTCAATAAAACCTGGGAAACCTCGGGTTTTGTTCTTTTATCAGTCAAAAAATTGATTCTTGGCGAAATTTCCACGAAAAACTTGAGTGGACCGATAACCATTGCTAAGGTGGCGGGCTCTTCGGCCGAGAGCGGTCTGGTGAGCTTTATTGGTTTTGTCGCGCTGCTGAGTGTCTTTTTGGCAGTTTTTAACCTGTTGCCTATCCCTGTACTGGATGGTGGCCACTTATTTTATTACTTCATTGAAGTAATTAAGGGGAAACCGGTGTCCGACAAAGTGCAGATGCTGGGGTACCAGGCAGGGCTCTTTTTGGTGATTAGCTTGAGCCTGTTGGCACTCTATAACGACATTATGCGGCTGTAACTGTTTTTGGCTGCAACCAACATTCATTAATGATTAGAACAGATTCTATGAAGCAAGTTTTGATGCAATTTTTTAGCGGTTTGCTGGTACTTTTCTTTGCCGTAACGGTGCACGCACAAACGTTTCGAGTGAGTGACATTCGAGTTGAAGGCCTACAGCGTGTGTCAGCAGGAACAGTATTTAGTGCCCTGCCAATACGTGTGGGCGACACCTTGACCCAGGCAGATATCCAGAGTGCTACGAGAGAGCTGTTTAAAGTAGGTTACTTTTCCGATGTTGCCATTAAGCGCGATGGTGATGTGTTGGTATTGGTGATTAAAGAGCGCCCAGCCATTAACAAAATCGAGTTGAAGGGTAACAAGGCCATCAAAACCGAAAACCTCATGGATAGTTTGAAAGAGAACAATCTCTCTGAAGGTCAGATTTTTCAGCGCGCCACCCTGGAAGGTATTACTCAAGCATTGCAACGCGAATATGTAAATCAGGGGCGTTATGGTGCCAGTGTAAAAATTGAAATTGAAGATATGCCGCGCAACCAGGTTAAGGTGTTGGTGAAAATTGACGAAGGCAGTCCTTCGCGCATCAAAATGATCAATATTGTGGGTAATACAAAGTATACCGAAGAAGAGTTGATTGAACTGTTCGAATTAAAAACCACTGGCATGTGGTCCTGGATTACCGGGAACGATAAATATAATAAGGAAAAAATGAAAGGCGACCTTGAGCGTCTTGAATCCTGGTACATGGATCGCGGCTATCTGAATTTTAAAATTGATTCATCGCAAATTTCTTTAAGCCCGGATAAGTCAAAAATTTTTATCACTGTAAATATCACGGAGGGAGATATTTATAACGTCAGCAGCGTTGAGCTCGCGGGTGATCCGGCTATTGATGAGCAAATTATTCGCAGTATGATTTTGATGCGGTCTGGCCAAATCTTTTCTCAAATTTTAATGACTACCTCCGAAGAGTATGTGACCAAGCGTTTGGGTAACGAGGGTTATACATTTGCCAAAGTGGAAGGTATGCCAGAGCGTAATGATGCCGATAAAACGGTAAAAATTACGTTTTTTATTGAGCCTGGCAAACGTGCTTATGTGAATCGTGTAAATTTCCGCGGAAATACTAAAACCGTTGATGAAGTGTTGCGTCGTGAAATGCGTCAAATGGAAGGTGGTTCAGCCAACTCTGCGCAAATCGAAAACTCCAAAGTTCGTTTAGAGCGTTTGGGCTTCTTTAAAGAAGTTAAAGTTGAGAACAAAGAGGTGCCAGGTACATCTGATCAAATCGATGTTGAATATACCGTGGAGGAGCAGCCATCGGGTAGCATGGGGTTGCAGGTGGGTTACGCCCAATATTCAGGTCTATTGTTTTCTGCAAGTATCCAGCAAAACAACTGGTTCGGAACCGGTAAGCAAGTAGGCTTCAGTTTTAGCCATAACCGCTATCAAACAGCCTATAACTTTAATTACAACGATCCATATTTTACCCCAGATGGCGTGAGCCGCGGCGTTAATCTCTATTACACAAAAAGTGATTACGGTTCTTACAACATTACACCCTATAGCACGAACGTATACGGTGGTAAGTTGAACTTTGGTTATCCGGTGTCTGATATTGAACGCCTTGGTTTCGATATAGGTTTACGCAGCTTGGAGGTAACTCCTACTTCATATTCATCTCAGGAAATTATTCGCTCTCCTATATGGAATAATGAAATTGGTTATATCACTCAGGGGGAAAACTATGATTTGACGCAGCGTGCGTACAATGGTTTTGACTTCCCGGCAGGCAGTTACGAAACCAAACCAATTACCGAATCCATGCTTGGCCCTAAAGGATTTTTGGATATTTATGGCGATACGTTTAACGATGCGCAGGCCAGCGTTTATTGGTTGAGATCTACATTAAATCGCGGAGTTTTGGCAAACCGCGGTGCTCAGCAACAAATTTCATTTGAGATTTCATTGCCTGGTGGTGATCTGGAATACTATAAGCTTAATTACAATGGGCAGGTGTTTGTCCCGTTAACCAACGCATTGACCTTAAGATTGCATACCCGACTGGGGTACGCGGAGTCTTATGGTGGCTTGGATGAATTGCCGTTCTTTGAAAATTATTATGCTGGTGGTTTTGGCTCGGTCCGTGGGTTCGAACGCAACACCTTGGGGCCGCGCAGCACCTATATTAGATCGGCGGTTACCAGCCCAACAATTTGGGATGATTTGAATGGTGATGGTATTCCTGATGCTGGTGAGACTGGAGGAACTGCGTATGTTCTGTGTGAAGATCCTGATTCACCAGGGGATGCGGGCAATATAGATTGTGTTCCTGGAGAGCTCATTACTAACGCGAACAACAATAACTATGTTGGTCGCAATCGCGGGGCGTTTGGTGGCAATGTGTTAATTCAAGGTGGGGCGGAGGTACTCTTCCCATTGCCGTTCATTAAGGATCAACGTTCAATACAAACTACATTCTTCCTGGATGCGGGGAATGTATTTGATACGAATTGTGGAAAAACTCAATTGAATTGCTACGATGTTGACGTCGATCACATCAATGCATCCGTGGGCTTGGGCTTAACCTGGATTTCTGGTTTCGGACCAATGACATTTAGCATTGCCGAACCAATTAGGGAAAATGAGTACGATCGTACGGAAGTGTTCCAGTTCTCCTTGGGGCAAACTTTCTAAAAATAAATTTTTTATCGATTATCAAAGAGGAAAAGATTGTGACTGTTGCACAAAAATTATTTGCTGTAGTTGCCTTATCGCTGGTTTCTGCAGTTTCCTTTGCGCAAAGCAAAGTGGTAGTGCTTGATCCAACTGCGGCTGTTATGGGTACTGCTGCGGCTAAAGCAAAATTTGAAAAACTGCAAAAAAGTGCTGATTTTGCGGCGGCAAAAGCCAAGCTTGATGGTTTGGCAGCAGATATCAAAGCCCTGCAAGCTGAATATCAAAAAGATGGTATGACCTGGAGTGCAGAGAAACGCGCTGAAAACGAAAAGAAATTGCAAAGCTTGGGGCAGGACTATCAATTCCAAGGTAAAAAGCTGCAATCTGAGCAACAAGCGTTGATGCAACAAATCATGCAAGAGCTTGGCCCAAAAATGGAAGCAGTGGTAAAACAATTGGTTGAATCAGAAAAAATTGGCATGATCGTAGATGCTAAATCTGTGATGATGGCCAAACCTGAAAATGATTTAACTCCAAAAGTTACTGAACTGCTCAATAAAGCTAAGTAAGCTGGATAGCAGGTTGTGGCGCGTACTTATTTATTGGCTGAATTGGCAACTATGTTGGATGCCGAGTTAATTGGCGATCCCAGTCAGGAAATAAGTGCGCTTGCTACTTTGCAAAATGCTACTGCAAGTGATCTAACTTTTATTGCAAACCCCGCCTATAAAAAATATCTGGCTGCTACTGCTGCAGGAGCTGTATTAATCCATCCAGATTTAATTAGTGAATTTGCCGGCAACAAGTTGGTAGTAAAGAAGCCATACGTTGCCTACGCACAAGCGTCGCAATTTTTTGATGATCGCCTCCCTCCTTATGTCGGGATTCATCCTTCAGCGGTGATAGGCGCGGGCTGTGTGCTGGGAACGGGTATTTCTATTGGTGCCAATGTTGTGTTGGGAGAGGGAGTTTCCGTTGGTGATGGTGTTGTAATTGGGCCGGGTAGTTATATCGGGGATCACAGTGTGGTGGGTAAAAATACGCTACTTTCTGCCAATGTAACAGTTTATCACGGCGTTTCTCTTGGCTCGAATTGTCGCATTCACAGTGGTGCGGTGATTGGGGCTGATGGATTTGGTTTTGCGCCAGACGCAGGGCGCTGGGTGAAAATTTTTCAGCTGGGCGGTGTTATTGTTGGCGATAATGTTGAGATAGGTGCGTGTACCTGTATAGATCGGGGAGCCCTGGATAACACTTATATTGCCGATGACGTTATTATCGATAATCAGGTGCAAATTGCCCATAACGTGAATATTGGTAAAGGCACTGCTATCGCTGCACAAACCGGTATTGCCGGCAGCACTTCTATTGGTGAATATTGTACGATAGCCGGCGCAGTAGGTATTGTCGGACATCTGACAATTACCGATAAGGTACATATTACGGCCATGAGTCTGGTGACTGGTTCAATTACAGAATCAGGCTCTTATTCTTCCGGAACGGCCCTTGGGCCAACAAAAGAATGGCGCAAGAACGCAGCGCGTTTTCGTCAGCTTGATAAATTGGCGACACGTTTAATCAAACTCGACCGTTCCAGCGGCGAGGACTAATTTTTATTTTGCTTGGGGTCATAGACCATGATGGATGTTAATGAAATTCGCGAATACCTTCCTCACCGCTATCCGTTTCTACTGGTGGATAGAGTTGTTGAGTTGGTAGAGGGCGAATCTATAGTCGCTTACAAAAATATCACCATCAATGAGGCTGTCTTTAACGGTCATTTTCCCCACTTCCCTGTATTTCCCGGCGTAATGATTATTGAGGCCATGGCACAGGCTTCTGGAATTCTGGGTTTTAAAACCATGAATAAAAAGCCACAGGACGGTTCTATTTATTTATTTGCTGGTGCGGATGATGTTCGCTTCAAGCGTCAGGTTGTTCCCGGCGACCGTTTGCAACTGGAGTCACGCGTCGTTTCCGAAAAGCGTGGAATTTGGAAATTTGAATGCAAAGCCAGCGTAGATGGTGTCCTCGCTGCATCGGCAACTATTTTATGTGCGGATCGCAGTATTTAAGGAAGGTGTTTTCCTTAATGATTGAACATGAGTGAGTAAATATTTTGATTCATCCATCTGCAATAATTCATCCGGATGCACGTCTTGCGGCCGACGTAGAGGTAGGCCCATGGACTATTATCGGCCCTGATGTAGAAATCGGGGCAGGTAGTGTGATTGCTTCCCATGTAGTGATTAAAGGGCCAACACGTATCGGCAAGCAGAACCGAATTTATCAGTTTTCATCAATTGGTGAAGATACTCCGGATTTAAAATACAAAGGCGAGCCCACGCGTTTAGTTATTGGGGATCACAATACTATTCGTGAAGGCGTGACTATTCATCGCGGGACTGTCCAAGACCGAAATGAAACTACAATTGGCGATCACAATCTGCTCATGGCTTACGTCCATGTTGGACATGACAGTGTGATCGGTAACCACTGTATTCTGGTAAATAATGCGGCTTTAGCTGGTCATGTGCATATTGGGGATTGGGCGATTCTTAGTGGTTTTACGCTAGTTCATCAATTTTGCAAAATTGGCGCGCATAGTTTTTCCGGTATGGGGACTGCGATTGGCAAAGATGTGCCTGCCTATGTGATGGTAAATGGTAGTCCGGCCGAAGCGAAAAACATCAACACAGAGGGGCTGCGTCGTCGAGGCTTTACTAAAGAAGATATTGCTGTTCTCACCAAAGCCTATAAGACCATTTACCGGCGCGGCCTTACTCTTGATGAGGCTTTAGCAGAGCTAGACGCACAAGTGAGTGAGTGTGCAGCGCTGCAGCTGTTAATTGATTCCCTGAGATCATCTGAACGTGGAATCGTTCGCTAGAACACAAAATAGCGTTTTGTAGATTTTTTGAAAACCGGAGGGCTTGTGTCTGATCACATACACATAGGTATTGTTGTCGGAGAAGCCTCCGGGGATATTCTCGGCGCCGCCTTGATGCATGAGCTGCGCAAACACTTCCCAAATGCAGAGTTTTCCGGAATCGGCGGCCCCCGTATGCTAGCGGAAGGTTTTCATTCCTATTTTCCGCAAGATCGTCTTGCGGTGATGGGGCTTATTGAGCCTTTAAAGCGTTTGCCTGAATTACTGAGAATTCGCAAATTTTTGCGTGAACATTTTATCGCAAACCCTCCTGCTGTTTTTATCGGAATTGATTCACCTGACTTTACGATTCCATTGGAAGCTACACTCAAAGAAAAAGGTATTAAAACCGCTCACTACGTCAGCCCTTCAGTTTGGGCTTGGCGACAGAAGCGTATTTTAAAAATCGCTCGCTCTGTGGACCTTATGCTCACACTCTTGCCGTTTGAGGCAAAGTTTTATCAGGAACATCAAGTTTCTGTTGAATTTGTAGGGCACCACCTTGCTGATGAAATTCCGTTGTCGGTAGATAAAATTGCTGCACGCAAAGCATTAGGTTTGCCCGAGGAAGGGCGCATAGTTGCACTATTACCGGGTAGTCGTGCATCAGAAGTTGAGCGGATGGGTGAATTGTTTATGCGCACTGCCGTGCATTGCCTCGAGCAAGACCCAAGCTTGCAATTCATTATTCCCGCTGCAAATTCAGATCGTTATCGTCAGCTGCATATTGAATTAAACGATTACGTTGATTTCCCAATTGAGTTAATTCATGGACATTCACATGAGGCACTCGCAGCAGCAGATGTTGTTCTCTTGGCGTCTGGTACCGTGACTTTGGAAGCACTCTTGTTGAAAAAGCCGATGGTAGTTGCTTATAAATTGGCGCCGCTATCGTATAAGATTTTATCCTGGCTAGTAAAAACTCCCTGGGTTTCGTTGCCCAATTTACTAGCTCAAAAAATGCTGGTGCCTGAATTAATTCAGGACAGAGCAACGCCTGAGGCACTCAGTAACGCAGTAATGAATTATTTTGAAAATCCGGAAGAGGCGCTGCAACTTAGCGATACTTTTGCTGTTATGCACAACGAATTGAGGCGTGATGCCAGTGCACGTGCTGCTGATGCTATTGTGAAACTGATTACTACAAAAGTCTGAGGCGATTATGGAGCCCTTTATTAGTATTTATACGGGCGCATTGCTGGCGGGTTGCGATGAAGTTGGGCGTGGTCCTCTCGCTGGTGATGTGGTTGCCGCCGCCGTTATTCTTGATCCTGAAAATCCTATCGCGGGATTGGATGATTCAAAAAAACTCACAGAAAAAAAGCGCGAGCTGTTATTTGATGAAATACAACAGAAAGCGAAAAGTTGGTGTATTGCCCGTGCTTCTGTAGCAGAAATCGACAAGATTAATATCTTGCAAGCTAGTTTGTTGGCGATGACCCGGGCTGTTCGGGGATTGCATATCCAGCCAGAGCATGTGTTAGTGGATGGCAATAAATTACCTAAATGGAGTTATCCGGCTGAGGCCGTGGTTAAAGGTGATAGCCGTGTTGCAGCGATCAGTGCAGCTTCAATCTTGGCGAAGGTTACGCGTGATCGCGAAATGGTTTTATTGGATAAGCAATATCCAGGTTATGGTTTTGCTGATCACAAGGGGTATCCCACCAAAGTGCATATGGATGCATTGGAAAAATTGGGTGTTACTCCTATTCATCGAACATCGTATGCGCCGGTGAAAGCCAAGCTAGAACAGTTACGGCTTTTTTAACTGTAACGACTTAAATTTTTATTTCTCCCTGTCCGAAAGCCAAAACCACTATGCCCGCTGCCAATTTTGTTCATTTGCGTTTGCACACCGAGTTCTCACTTAGCGATAGCCTGGTGCGAATTAAATCGCTGATCAAACGAGTGGCAGAATTAAATATGCCTGCCTGTGCTATCACCGATCAAACCAACTTCTATGGCTTGATTAAGTTTTATAAGGCGGCGCAAGGTTCGGGTGTTAAGCCAATTGCGGGCAGTGATTTTTGGGTTGCCAGCAGTGATGCGGAAGGCAAGCCAACCCTGTTAACGCTATTGGCTATGAATGACAAGGGTTATAAAAATATTATCGAATTAATTTCCCGTGCCTGGCGCCAGGGCCAGCAACAGGGTGTTGCCTATATTCAACGTGAGTGGATTAGTGAATATAGTGAAGGCGTTATTGCCTTATCCGGTGGTAAGTATGGAGATGTGGGTATGGCGTTGCTAGGAGGTCGCCATGCACAAGCGCAGGAGTTATTGCAGGGTTGGATGCGGGAATTTCCAAATCGTTATTATCTGGAGCTCCAGCGCACTGGTCGTGAAAATGACGAAAATCATTTGCACGCGGCTGTGTCTTTAGCGAGTGAATTGAATTGTCCGGTAGTGGCAACCAATGATGTTCGCTTTTTAAAAGCCAGCGAATTTGAAGTTCATGAGGCGCGTGTGTGTATCGGTGAGGGGCGCACACTCGACGACCCACGGCGTGAGCGTCGCTACAGTGACCAGCAATATCTGCGTTCTGCAGAAGAAATGGCGGAGTTGTTTAGCGATATTCCAGAGGCCATTGCGAACACCATCGAAATTGCAAAACGTTGCACCATTAATATTCAAATGGGTAAATATTTTTTGCCCGAGTATCCGGTGCCGGAGGGTTTAACCGAAGCAGAATTTTTCCGCAAAATTTCGCATGAAGGATTGGAAGAGCGCCTGGAGCGGATTCTGGATAGATCCGCTGCCAATTATGCAGAGCGTCGTAAAATTTACGAAGACCGGATTACTTTTGAATTAGATATTATTATCCAAATGGGTTTCCCAGGGTATTTCCTGATCGTAATGGATTTTATTCAGTGGGCCAAGGATCACGATATCCCGGTAGGGCCTGGGCGGGGTTCGGGCGCAGGTTCACTGGTGGCCTACTCGTTAAAAATTACCGATTTGGATCCGCTGCAATATGATCTCCTGTTCGAACGTTTCCTGAACCCGGAACGGGTATCCATGCCCGACTTTGATATCGATTTCTGCATGGATAACCGCGATAAAGTTATTTCCTATGTGGCGGATAACTATGGGCGCGATGCGGTAAGCCAGATTATTACCTTTGGTACCATGGCCGCAAAAGCGGTAGTGCGCGACGTCGCGCGCGTGCAAGGGAAATCCTACGGGCTTGCCGATAAGCTATCCAAAATGATTCCGCCCACGCCGGGTATGACACTAGCGCAGGCGTTAGAAGAAGAGCCGCAGTTAAAAGAATTTATTGCGATTGATGGTGATGCCGGTGAAATTTGGGAAATGGCTGTGCAATTGGAAGGGCTTACGCGCAACGTCGGCAAGCATGCCGGCGGTGTAGTTATCGCCCCTACCAAGTTAACTGATTTTGCTCCACTATTTTGCGACGAAACTGGTAGCGGCCTGGTTACTCAATTTGATAAAGGGGATGTAGAAGAAGCAGGCTTGGTGAAGTTCGACTTCCTCGGCCTGCGTACGCTCACCATTATCGATTGGGCGCGTATCATGATTGATAAACAGCGCCTGAAAAAAGGTGAGTCACCACTCGATATCAGTGCCATTCCTCTTGATGATGCGAAAACATTTGGCCTGCTAAAACGCGCAGAAACTACCGCGGTATTCCAGTTGGAATCCCGCGGGATGAAAGACCTGATTAAGCGCTTACAGCCAGATAACATTGAAGATCTGATCGCACTGGTTGCGTTGTTCCGTCCGGGGCCGTTGGAATCGGGCATGGTGGATGACTTTATCAATCGTAAACACGGTCGCGCGCAAGTTGCTTATCCCGACGCAAAATTCCAGCATCACACCTTAAAGCCGGTACTGGAGCCAACCTATGGTGTAATTGTTTATCAGGAACAGGTAATGCAAATTGCGCAGGTGCTTGCCGGTTATACGCTCGGTGGTGCAGATATGCTGCGCCGTGCGATGGGTAAGAAAAAACCGGAGGAGATGGCCAAGCAACGCTCGGTGTTTGAAGAGGGTGCTAAAGGGCAGGGTGTTGATCCTGAATTGGCGATAAAAATTTTCGACCTGGTGGAAAAATTTGCGGGTTATGGTTTTAACAAATCTCACTCTGCCGCTTACGCGATTGTTTCTTATCAAACCGCTTGGTTAAAAGCGCATTACCCAGCGCATTTTATGGCGGCGACCATGTCATCCGATATGGATAAAACCGATAAGGTAGTTACCTTTATCGAAGAATGTCGCACTATGAAATTGAAATTGTTGCCGCCGGACGTGAATTCCGGCGAGTTTCATTTTACGGTGGATGACGATGGTCGAATTATTTATGGCCTTGGTGCGATTAAAGGTTTAGGCGAAGGCCCGGTTGAATCTATTATTGCCGCGCGTAATGAAGGTGGGCCATTTACAGATTTATTTGATTTCTGCGCCCGTGTAGATCCACGTAAAGTAAACAAGCGCGCGTTAGAAGCGATTATTCGCTCAGGTGCGGCAGATCGTTTGGGCCCCACCTATAACGCACATGATCATTTAATTGATCATGATCGCGCGGTGATGTTCGCCTCTATGGGTGAAGCTGTAAAAACGGCGGAGCAAGCAGCTGCAAATTCTAATGCGGGAATGATGGATTTATTCGGTGCTGTAATTGCGGAGGAACAATCCACCAAAGATGTATATGCCGACTTCCGTCGCTCGCGCTCCTGGACTATGAAAGAGCGGTTGAATGCAGAAAAGGAAACCTTGGGTTTATATTTAACCGGGCATCCAATTGACGAGTATGAAAGTGAACTGGAACATTTGGTAAGCTCGCGAATCGCCAATTTAAAACCGGAAAAAGGCAATCAAACCATAGCTGGATTAATCATTTCGCAACGTGTAGTAAAAACCAGGCGCGGCGACAACATGGCCATATTGACGCTTGATGATCGTACCGGACGAATGGACGTTACAGTTTTTGCGGAAACGTTTAATAATTCGCGCGATTTATTGCAGAAGGATGGTTTGTTCATTGTCAGTGGGCAGGTTCGTTACGATGACTTTAGCGGCATGTTAAAAATGAGTGCCGAGAATGTGCGCTTGCTCGCCGATGTGCGCCAGGAAAAAGTGCGTGAATTATTGCTAGAGCTTGAGTCTGGAGTATTGCCCTCCGGCTTTGCGCGTGAATTTGCGGAAATACTTGAGCCTTATCGTCAATCACCCCAACAAGATGCACGTTGTGGGTTGGTAATCGATTATTTGCGCAGTGACGCGCGCGCGCAATTGCGTTTGGCTCCTCAGTGGAATGTTCGCCCTGAAGACGAGTTGCTGCAGCGTTTGCGCGATGCTTATGGAAATACTCGCGTACGTTTGATCTATTAGTCGTCTGATCTTAGCGTTTAGAAAACTAATCGTAAAAGTGTATATAAAAAATTAATATAACACGCGATACACAATTCTACTGACTTCAGTGTCATAACAATTAGAGCGGTCTAGACTCAGTAAGTAAGCCAATAAGAAATCAGTAGTATGGAGGGCATTTATATGTCATCAATTCTTGTGCGCGATTACATGCAGTCCAGTCTCCAAGCGATCACATCAAACGCAAGTGTGCGTGAAGTTGTTGAGCATTTACTCAAGTGGAATGTCACGGGGGCTCCGGTCGTTGATGAGCAAATGATGGTAATTGGTTTTGTGTCTGAGCAAGATTGCATCAAAGAGATGCTCAACAGCGCCTTTTACGCGGAAGACTCTGCTTTAGTGACGGATATTATGCGGCGCGATGTTCTTAGTGTTACGCCAGACACCAGCATACTGGAAATCGCTGAAACTATGCTGGACAACAAGCCCAAGAACTACCCGGTAATTGATCAGGGCAGGTTGGTGGGGCTGATTAATCGCCGCCATATTCTGCAGGCGCTCAAAGAAAATACGGGAAGCTATTTTTCTTTGCGCAGAGACGCCCCCATTTTTACTGTCAGTAAACAATTTTTATAGTTTTCGGCCTGCATATACCTCTGGCGCCGGGATTCTCCCGCGCCGGATCCTCTTCCGTGGCAATGCGATATTTCCTGCCATTCCGTGCCTTTTCGCCCTTTAAATTCATGTGAAAAGATCGACTAAGTGACCCTTTTCGCGTAAGGTAGCGACCCAAATATGCCCCTCAATTGCGTGGTTAAATTGTCGCCAATTGATGGTTGTGCACTAACCCTATTAAGTCAAAAGGTAGCCTGCTACCAGGATTAAGAGCTTGCTATGAATCTGAATTATCTGGATTTTGAACAGCCCATCGCCGAACTCGAAGGCAAGATTGAAGAGTTGCAACTGGTTGGCCACAGTTCTGACATTAACATTGCTGATGAAGTTGCCAAACTACGTGAAAAAAGTACCAAATTAACAGAGAACATCTATTCCAAGCTTACAGCGTGGGACATCGTAAAGGTAGCGCGTCACCCGTTGCGTCCTTACGCCTCCGATTATATCTCGCGTGTTTTTACGGATTTTGATGAGCTCCATGGCGATCGTCATTTTGGTGATGACAAAGCCATTATTGGTGGTGTTGCCCGTTTGGATGGCAAGCCAGTGATGGTTATCGGTGAAGAGAAAGGTCGTACTGTCCATGAGAAAGTAATGCGCAACTTCGGTATGCCGCGCCCGGAAGGTTATCGCAAAGCCCTGCGTTTGATGGAAATGGCTGAGCGCTTCAAATTACCTGTATTGACCTTGATCGATACCCCCGGAGCTTACCCGGGGATTGATTCTGAAGAGCGTGGTATTTCTGAGTCTATTGCCCAAAATCTGGCGGTTATGTCTCGCCTGCGCACGCCGATCGTTTGTACTGTAATCGGTGAAGGTTCTTCTGGGGGAGCTCTAGCAATTGGCGTGGGCGACCAACTGAACATGCTGCAATACTCAACCTACTTTGTAATTTCACCGGAAGGTTGCGCCAATATTATTTGGAAGACCGTTGCCAAGGCGCCCGATGCTGCTCAGGCAATGGGTGTTACCTCCAAAGTATTGCAGGACCTCGGGATTGTTGATGAAACTATTCCCGAACCGCTGGGTGGTGCCCACCGCAATGTAGAAGAGATGGCTCGTAAGTTACAAGAACGTTTGGTTGCACAGGTTGACCGCTTGAGCAAAGAGCCTGTTGATGCACTGCTTGAACGCCGTTATCAACGCTTGATGAGTTACGGCAACTAACCCTGTCGTCGTATCGGGAAGATAAAAAAACCGCTGGTGCGAATCAGCGGTTTTTTGTATCGGCTTTATATCACCTAATTATCCCGATTAAAAATACTATCTCTAAGCTCACGGAAAATATTGCGGCGGCGCGGTTGGCCACCAGTGTCCGGCTGCTCGTCGATAACTCGAGCCTGAGGGATTTCTTGCACTAGCCGAAAACCGAGATTTTTGCGTGCTTTGGTTGCTGTGACAGCGATCTGTGAATAGGCTGCAATATTCTCTACTTTACTCGTAAAAGCACCACCGTGTGCTTGGCGTTTAAGGCAGGCAGTTTGTTCTTGAGCTGCAACTATTTTATCGGCGCAATCACTTGTCCATTCTGCAACATTGCCCGCTGTGTCATGCACACCAAAATCATTAGGTGGAAACGCACCGACCACTTGGGTTTTATTATCAAAAACACTGTTCCACCAAGTTTTGCAGCCAAAGCGGCAGTTTGCGCGCTCATGCGCGTCTTCAGGGTTATTGCCCCACCAGTAACTGCTGGTCGTGTTGCCACGTGCAGCGTATTCCCATTCAGCTGACGTTGGCAGGCGATACTCTTTTCCTGTCGTTTTGTTAAGCCAGTTGATGTAAGCAATGGCGTCATCCCAACTAATGTTAATAACCGGGCGTTCGCCGCGCCCCCAGCCATTGTCATCTGGTAGTGCACGATTGGTTTCTATTGCGAAAAAATCATACTCATTAAAGGTGATTTCGTAGCGGCCAATATAAAAATCTTTTTCAATATTGGTTGGCTTTACACTTTGAGTGTTAGGGTTGCCCTTCAAATAGTCACCCGCTTTTATTAATACCAGCTCGGGTAACGGCAACTTACTATTGGTTCGCTGTTGATTGGGTTTTTGTAGTGCAATATCAACAACTGCATTGCGCTCATCCAATCGAATCCATTTTTTCTTGGTGGCATACCCCGGATAACTTATTTCTAATTGGTAGGTTCCTGGGGGCAGCTCCAGCCCCGGTGTGTATTTGTCGCGAATGTTGAGAATTCGTACCTGTGCTTCTTTGGGGATGGGGTTAACGGTTAGTGGAATTAATGTTGCTGTAGTAGCGGTTTTGGTTTCCCCGGTGATGCTGGCCCATTGCTCTTTGGCGGAGGGCTTTTCATTCCCGTTTACCAACTGCCATCCGAAAAAAAAGAGGGCCGTAATTGCTGCAACATAAATACCGGATCGACCATAAATGCCTTTGTTGTTTTGAGTCGTAGCGCTTTTCAAAGGGGCAACTGTTGGAGTTATACGTGTTGCCATTTGGGTGTGATTAATGTTGTCTGCTGATGCTGCAGCAATTTCTATCGTATGTGATGGTAACGAGTTGTGCTCGGTATTTCGTCCAAAAAGTTGTAAGGACTTATTGCGAATATATTTTGCATCCTGAATTAGTAAATTACCCAGTTTTCCAAACAGGGTGTGTACTTGAAGTTTGCCCGTGCTGTTGGCGAAATGCGGTTGTTCTAAAAGTATCTTTAATTCTTCGATAAGTTCACGTGCAGATTGAAAACGCAGTTCCGGTGTTTTGGCGAGTAATTTATCCAACAGTGATTGCAGGCCAGATAGTTCCGATGGCAATGCTGGCGGTTGCTCATGAATGTGCTTCACGCTAATTGCGAGGGAGCTATCTGCATTAAAAAGTTTTTCTCCGGTGAGCATTTCATAGAGTACAACGCCCAGGCTGTATAAATCGGATCTTCCATCGCTGGGTTCGCCTTTGGCCTGTTCTGGGCTCATGTAGTAAGGCGTTCCTATTACAGTGCCTACTTGTGTCATGTTCGCTTTGGATTTAATAGTCCGTGCAATACCAAAATCGGTGAGTACCGGTGAATCATCTTCGCGAAATAATATATTTTCCGGCTTAATATCGCGATGTACATAACCCTTGCTGTGAGCTTGTTCGAGTGCGGCGGCAATTCCTGTCGCAATTTTGAGAGCTTGTTCTGGCGCTATTCCTTGTTTGATTTTCTCGTCCAGTGCACCTCTGGGCAAAAACTCCATGGAGATGTAGTTAAAACCTTCATGGCGGCCAATGTCATAAATCGGAATTATGTTGGGGTGGGACAGCTGACCGATAATATTGGCTTCGCGCTGGAAGCGCTGGTGAAATTCAGGGTCTTTATCCAGCGAAGGCTTCATAATTTTTAATGCCACAGTGCGACCAACACTGTGTTGCGTTGCAAGAAATACCGTTGCCATGCCGCCGGCATTAATTTTTTTGATAATGGTATAACCAGGGATTTTCATTTTTATGAATGAAGTAAAAGTGCATCAACAAATGAGTGAGAATTATGTCGCTCTATTGTAGCGGAGAAGGCTGAATAAAAACTGGCTGATTTACACAAATCCTTTTGTGTAGGTGTATTTACTACGTGTAACCGGTTATTTTTTTGGGGCTGGGCGCCCAGGCGTTTTATTTCCGACTGGCTTGTGCCCTGGCGCTTTACTTGTCGGTACTTTATTGCCAGTTGCTTTGTTAATCGGCGCCTTTTTGTTTTGTACTGTGTTGGCCACGGGCTTTTTGGCGGTCGCGTGAGCAGTCTGAGTTGGCTTGGTGGCCTGCTGCGCATTGTGCTTTTTAGCGCTTTCGAATTTGTCGCCAAAGGCTTTGGCTTTTTGTACGGCTTTAGCAGCACGTGCGGCTTGACCCGCTTTGGCCTTTTGACGATGCAGGATAATTTTTTCAGCCTGCTCATCCGGTATCAATGCCGAAGCACTGGTACCAATCAAATGTGGTTTGCGCATTTTGCGCAAGGCTTCGCGAATCATTGGCCAGTTCGCCGGGTCGTGGTAGCGCAGCAAGGCTTTTTGCAAACGACGTTGTTCCAGCGTTTTTGGAATCGCCAGTTTACCGCTCTTGTAAGTTAATTTTTTCAGTGGATTGCGTTCGCTCACATACATGGCGGTTGCCAGAGACATAGGCGATGGATAAAAGGTTTGCACCTGATCCACTTCAAAATCATTTTTCTTCAACCAGAGTGCCAGGTTGAGCATGTCTTCATCGCGGGTGCCCGGGTGCGCGGCGATAAAGTAAGGAATCAAATATTGTTTTTTGCCAGCTTCTTTTGAGTACTTTTCAAACATGCGTTTGAAATCGTAGTAACTGGACATTTTCGGTTTCATCATTTGCGCGAGTACACCGTCTTCCGTGTGCTCCGGTGCAATCTTTAAATAACCGCCGACGTGGTGCGTTACCAATTCTTTTACGTATTCTGGATCTTGAACCGCCAAGTCGTAACGCAAACCTGATGCGATAGAAATGGTATGTACGCCACGAATATTGCGCGCCGCGCGATACAAATTGGTGGTGTGTTTGTGGCTGGTGGTTAAATTTTTACAAATAGTGGGATGCACGCAAGACAAGCGACGGCATTTACTCAACGTCGGCATATCTTTGCAGGTAAGGCGATACATGTTCGCGGTAGGGCCACCTAAATCAGAAATGTGGCCGGTAAACCCAGGCACCTTATCGCGAATTTCTTCAATTTCTTTCAGAATGGATTCCTGCGAGCGGCTCTGGATAATTCGCCCTTCGTGTTCGGTGATTGAGCAGAAAGTACAACCGCCAAAACAGCCGCGCATAATATTCACGGAGGTTTTAATCATGTCATACGCGGGAATTTTTTGTTTGCCGTAACTCGGGTGAGGTACGCGCGCATAAGGCAAATCAAATACACCATCTAACTCATCGGTTTCCAGCGGAATTGGTGGCGGGTTAATCCAGACTTCGCGGCCTTCGTGCTTTTGAATTAACGGACGCGCGTTAAAAGGATTGGCTTCTTGGTGCAGAACACGCGACGCATGAGCGTACAGAATAGGGTCTTTGCGTACTTTATCGAATGATGGCAAGCGCACATACACTTTGTCTTCGTCGAGCAAATCGCTGCGATTTTGCAACGGCATTGGAATAATGCGAATCGGCTGTGGCTCGTTAGGGTCAAAGGCTTTTTCACTTTCAAGGCCTTGCGCCGGGCAACCTTGTGTTTGCACCTGGTCGGGATTCAGCACAGCAATTTGCTCTGCCATTTTTTCCGGATCAAGTTGACGAAGACCAACTTGTGAATTGTTGACGTCGGTTTGCGCTGCGTCCACAACAGATTTGCTGTTGTGTTGATACTCGTAAGGATTGGGGAGCTTGTCGATATTGCCGGGCCAATCAATGCGAGTGGAATCAATTTCCGTCCAGCCAGCGGGCGCTTCTTTTTTAATAACGGCGGTGCCGCGAATATTGTCCAGCTCTTTAATGTCTTTGCCGGCCGCGAGTGAATGGGCTACTTCGGCAATTGCGCGCTCGGCATTGCCGTACAACAAAATATCAGCGGTCGCGTCGATCAATACCGAGCGGCGTACTTCATTGCTCCAGTAATCATACTGGGCGATACGGCGCAAACTGGCCTCGATTCCGCCGAGCACTATGGGCACATCTTTGTAAGCTTCTTTGCACCGTTGGCTGTACACCGTCACCGCACGATCCGGGCGTTTGCCGCCCAAGCCGCCGGGGGTATAAGCGTCGTCGGAACGCAGGCGCAGGTCGGCGGTGTAGCGATTGATCATGGAATCCATATTGCCGGCACTAACACCGAAGAACAGGTTGGGTTTGCCCAGTGCCTTGAACGGTTCGGCACTGCGCCAGTCCGGTTGAGCGATGATGCCCACGCGAAACCCCTGGGATTCCAGGAAGCGACCAATCACCGCCATACCAAAACTGGGGTGATCCACATAGGCGTCGCCGCAGACGATGACGATGTCGCAGCTATCCCAGCCGAGTTGATCCATCTCCAGCCGGCTCATCGGCAGGAAAGGTGCAGGTTTATAGGTTTTCGCCTGGGCGTGGATATTGGGTTTTTCGTAGGAAAACAGGTGTTTGGCGGTATTCATAGGGACTGCATCGAGGGAAGTAAACCAGCCGCCATTGTCCCAGAATCGCGGCTGGTGAGACAGCATTAATTTTATTTCAGATGATCATGAGTGTTGTTGAACCAATGCTTCATAACCGCCTTCATTGATGGCATTTCGGAATCCCATCGCCAGCAACGTTTGCTGGGCAATTCCCGAGCGATTCCCAGAGCGGCAGTAGAGATGAATCACGGCATCTTTGTCCGCAGTTACTTCACCAATGCGCAGGGCAATTTCTTCGTAAGGAATATGGGCTGCGCCTGCAATATGGCCGGCATTGAATTCGTCAGGGGTGCGGACATCGATCCAGATACCAGTGAAATAGTTAGTCGACATAATGAGTAATCAGCCTGTGAAGTAAAGGTATATTTTATGGCCGCGCAGCATAGCAATCTCATTGATGTTTATGCCAGCCTGACACGACAACGCCCGCAGAGGCGGGCGTTGTCGTGTCAGAAAATACGTCGTGGTCGCAACAGATTAGACGCTTGCCAACAAACGATCATACTTGCGGCTGAGCATATCGTAAAACTGCTCGCGTACCTGGGTGATGGCGTTTTTAAGGGCGGTGATTTGTTCCAGGGAAATATCTTTGCGTCCAACATAAACCTGCTTGCGGTATACGGCGATTTTGGCGCCGTACAAACGCAGGCTGCGCTCCAGGTTTTTTTCGCCCAGCATCAATAATTTGGCTTCGGCTTCCGCCATTTTTTTGAACTCTGCAACCAGCTCGCTATTCACACTTTCCAATTCTATGCGACGCGCCTGTGGCCAGCGTTCGCCAAACTGGATGGATTCCACCACTAGTGACGAATATTTGGCGAATATGTGTGTGACAGTACCGACCTGACTGGAAACCTCTTCCAGAATCTGGATGCGGCGGTTGTCGCCAGCACTATTACCGGTCGGCTGTGGGCCGCTCCGACGCAATACAACCCAGGCCGTTACGGCGGCAATCAAGGCGCCCAGACCAATTTTTATTGAGGTGTCAGTTATTTGTAAAAACAGCTCGTTATCCATAGTGCATTGCCCCTCTGTCAGAAAAACGACGGTTTTAGTGTGATAAAGGGGTATGAGCAAAATCCAGGCCAGCGTCGTGCTTTCATTTTATGGCGCTACCTGGCTTGTTGATGATGGCTATTTATGTGAGCCCAGATTGGGAAGCAGAGCAGTAAATATTCCCAGCAATGGCAAATAGGCGCAGCAGTGGAATACAAAAACGATGTCAGTGGCATCGGCCAAACCACCTAGTGCAGCAGCGGAAATACCGCTCAGGCCAAAACTCAATCCAAAAAACAACCCTGAAATCAAACCGACTTTACCCGGCACCAATTCCTGGGCAAATACCACAATTGCGGAAAATGCTGATGACAAAATAAGACCAATAATTACGCTGAACACGGCCGTCCAGAAAAGGTTGCAGTAAGGCAATAAAAGGGTGAACGGCGCCGCGCCCAGGATGGAAACCCAGATCACCAACTTGCGGCCAATCTTGTCGCCCAGTGGGCCACCAGCAAAAGTACCGACTGCTACGGCAGCTAAAAATAAAAACAAAAATAACTGGGCGTTTTCGACAGGTTGATCGAAGCGCTCAATCAAATAAAACGTGTAGTAGTTGCTTAGGCAGGTCATGTACACGAATTTGGAAAAGATGAGTAAGCTCAAAATTGCCAAGGCCGCGATCACTTTATTGAGCGGCAGCTGGTTGGGGTTTGCGGCGCGCTTGGCGGCGAGATGGGCGTGAGTGCGCACCACCCAGCGGCTGACGCTGAATAAAACGATTATGCCGAGCACTGCGAAGGCAGTGAACCAACCAATGCTGGACTGCCCGCGCGGAATAATAATGGCGGCGGCTAGTAAGGGGCCGAGTGCGGAACCGCTATTGCCGCCTACCTGAAAAAAGGATTGGGCAAAACCAAAGCGCCCGCCGGAAGCCATGCGCGCAACGCGCGAAGCTTCCGGGTGGAAGGTGGAGGACCCCAGGCCGACAAATGCCGAGGCCAAGAGTAATCCGGCATAGCTATCTACAAATACCAGCATGATTAAGCCAATCAGGGTAAATAGCATCCCCATGGGCAACAGGTATGGTTTGGGGTGTTTATCGGTATAAAGGCCAACTGCGGGCTGCAAGATGGATGCAGTCATCTGAAACACCAGGGTAATAATTCCCACCTGGGCAAAGCTCAGGTTGTAGTTGGTTTTCAGCATGGGGTAAATCGAGGGTAAGACTGCCTGGATTAAATCGTTGAGCAGATGCACGAATGCAACGGCGCTAACTACCGGCAACACGAGTTTGCTGGTGTCGAACTCTTTGGTTGTGAGGGATTGGTCGGGAATGGGTTCCATTTTGCTCATATCAGGGGGCAACTCTACCGAATAAACTCCTGGTCAGTATAAAAGTGCGGTAAAAAGCATAAATGACATAAAATGTCGAATAAGTGACAAGTTGGCAGTTGGGTCGATGTTGGTTGATAGCCGTGGAGATGAGATGCGTATCGTCGAGCAGCGTAGTCCTGAAGAGTTGCAGTATGTTCCGCGCCCAATTGTGGCTTGGGGTGGTCATTACGCGAATGGCGACGAAATTCCACCGCATACCCATCCGCGCGCGCAATTGCTTTACGCCGTCGAGGGGGTTATGCGTGTGCGTACGCCCGATAGCGTCTGGACTATTCCATCACACCGTGCACTCTGGGTGCCGCCGAATGTTGAACATCACTCATTCATGATGAGTGACCTGGAGATGCGCACACTCTACGTCAGCGCCGACATTCCACTCCGGCTCGGCCAAGAATGTCGGGCAATTTCTGTATCCAATTTGTTGCGTGAATTGATTTTAGGATTGTTGGCTGAGCCTTCTGAATATCCCATTCCCGGTCGTGGTGAGCATTTGGTCGCTTTAATTTTAAGTGAGATTGATCGGGCCGCAACGCAATCTGTGCAAGTGCCCTGGCCCCAAGATCGGCGTTTGCAAACCGTGTGTCAGCTGTTAATGAGTGCGCCAGGTGCCAATCGCACGATTGAAGAAATGGCGGAGTTGGCTGGTGCCAGTGCGCGCACACTAATTCGGTTGTTCCCCAAAGAAACCGGTTTGAAATATCGTCAATGGGTGCAGCAAGTGCAACTCGCTGATGCACTGTGCCGGTTGGGGCGTGGTGAAAATATCACGCGTATTTCCAATGCGCTTGGCTACGCCAATCCCAGCGCATTTTCAGCGATGTTTAAGCGCACATTTGGTGTCGCACCGAATCAATATTTAAATGGTGCAGCGAATAAAAAATAAAAGTCGACGCGATAAATAGCGCACGTTAATCAATAGTTTTGTTAATTCAGGTTTCGGTCGCCCTGGAATCGACGGGGATTTTCTTTCAGCGGCTTTAATAGTGACTCCAACCCGTTTAGGCGTATCTCATACATCAGCCCCAATAGTGTGCCGAGTTTTCCTTTAGGAAAACCCTCGCGTGCCATCCACATCAAATAGTGCTCTGGAATATCGGCAATCACATGGCCTGCGTATTTACCATAGGGCATAGGGGTGGTGACCAGTTCTTTGAGCAATTCAGGATCAAACGGAAAATCGTCCACGATTAACCGCCTGCGAGCTTCACAGTAAACCCGCGTTTTTCCAGTTCGGCTTTTAATTTCTCGCGCTGATCACCCTGGATTTCAATCACACCATCTTTTATCGCGCCGCCAACCCCGCAGAGGACTTTCAATGCCTTGGCAAGGTCTTTTAATTTGGCTTCATCCAATGGCACACCGGTGACAGTCGTAACACCTTTACCATTGCGTCCGGCAGTCTCGCGGCGAATACGCACTATGCCATCGCCTTGCGGAATAGTGGCGGTTGGCTTTTGTTCTTTGATGCGCCCGGTTTCAGTGGAGTAAACCAGGCGGGAATTTTTGTCGTTGGTCATGGGGTTATCTCTTGCAAATGCGTTGCTAATTCTACCCGCCAAGGCTGGTAGAATGCGCATAAATTTAACGGGGAATTGTATATGTCGATAACTATTAATGGCCACTGGTTCCCCCAATGGCAGCCGTTGGTCGATGCGTTTTCAGCCAATTTTTCCTTGGGGGAGATTGGTGGCGGGGTAGCGTTGCATTATCGCGGTGAGCTGGTGGTTAATATCTGGGCTGGGCAATGTTCTAACAAATTGGCCGGTATAGAGCAGCGCGACTGGGATGAACAGACCCTCGTGAACATTTTTTCCGCCGGTAAAGGTTTGGTCGCAATTTGTATACTGCAGTTGGTGGCAGACGGAAAATTAGCCTTAGATGAACCGGTTGCCGCGCTCTGGCCTGAATTTTCGCAAGCTGATAAAGGTACGATTACGCTGCGACAACTGCTTTGTCATCGCGCGGGTATGTCGGCATTTCATCAACATATTGCGAATGAGCAGATTTTTGACTGGACTGCCATGAGCGCCGCCGCTGCGGCAGAAACACCTTGGTGGCTTCCCAATACGGCACAGGGGTATTCGCCCTTTATGTTTGGTTGGACGCTGGGAGAATTGATCAAGCGCGCGAGCGGTTACGCCAGTGTGAATGATTATTTCCAGGCAAAAGTGGCAGGGCCTTTGGGGGTGAGTTGCCATTTTGGTGTACCGGATAATTTATTGCACAGCATCGCCGATACAGGACCGTTGAAACGCCCGGCAGGGCTACCCAACTTTTCGACCGGGGCCGACAGCATTGCGCTTGGCAAAATTATGAAAGCTGATCCGCGCGGGGTAACCAATCGCGCGTTTTCCAACCCCATCAGTTTGATGACGGCCACTAATTCGCGCGAATGGCGGCAATCGCAAATCCCGGCGGCGAATGCCCATTCCGATGCGCGTGCATTGGCAACTATATACGGCACACTGGCCAGTTCCACTGAATTATTAGCTAAAAGTGTTTTGCCCTTGTGCTGGCAAGAGCAAACGTTCGAGCATGATCAAACCCTGGGTTTGCCGTTGCGCTTTAGTCATGGGTTTATGCTATCGCAACACCAGCGCGCTGATTGTCGCTATGGTCGCGGGGAGCGAGCCTTCGGTCACCCGGGGGCGGGCGGCTGCGTGGCCTTTGCCGATCCGGATTTTGACTTGGGTTTTGGTTATGTCACTCATCGCATGGGGCAAGGCTTGCTAATTGATGAGCGTGCAGTGCGTTTAATCGACGCGGTTTATGAGGTTTTGGAGCAACACCATGTTTGATGTTCAAGAACAATTAATTGATTTACAAACTCGCGTTGCTTACCAGGAAGATACCCTTGAGCAACTGAATCAGGTAATCACCCAGCAGGATGCGGACATTGTCCAACTCAAACAGCAAATCCGCATTTTGGCCCAGCGCCTTGAAGATTCGCTGCGCACGCAGGGGCAGGGTGGTGAACAAACACCGGATGATCGTCCGCCACACTATTGACCTTTTTTGTTGGCGAAATTACCGATTTCCGTTTTCGTCGACTATCTGACTGGTGGGGCGAGGCTTCTGGGGAGCGGGATCGCATTCGGAACAATTAATGTGAACTAATACCCATCCGGGGCTTGTCACCCAAATTCTTGGCTACACTTTGATCTGACAATATCTTCGGTATTGCATTTCAACCAGGGCCAGCTCACTCACTATGCGTTACTCCAATTCATCGGGCGATCCGGCGGCGGAAACGTCGGGCGACGAACATGCGCTGCAAATACTGCCAGGGGTATTTGCTCAAAGTCCTATTCCCAGTTTAATTACCGATAAAAACGGGCTGGTGCTAAGCATTAATTATGCGGCGGCGCGTATGTTTCACCTCAGTCAGCGCCAGGCGGAGCTGGCCGCCGGATTTTATTCCATTTTGCGCGATAAGCGCGTCAGCCGTGACCCGGAGTTGTTTGCGGCTATTCAAGATGTTTATCTACAGGGCAATGTACAGACCATAGAGACCAACTATTTACTGGGTAACATTCACCGCAGTCGCTTTGTGAATAATAGAAATTTATTTTTCCGGGCGAGCTTTTTGCCGATTCGTGATTCCAATGGCTGTGTCGAACGCGTGTTAATTCAGATGCAAGATTTATCACGTGAAAAAAGTGCGCGTGATGCACTGCAAGAAAGTGAAGCCAGTTACAAAGCGTTCATCACCCAAAGCTCTGAAGCTATCTGGTGCTACGAAATGCAGCCAGCGATCGCGATAAACAAAGATGCGGAAATTCAGGCTCGACAAATCGCAAATAATGCACGTTTAGTCGAGGCTAATAAAGTATTGCTCAGTATGCTGGGGGTGGATTCGCTCGACGACATTCTTGGTATGGGGCTAATGGATAGCGGGTCACGTAATTATGTATTTGATATTGACCTCTTCGTGAAAAATAATTACCAGATGACTGATCACGATATCGTGCGTGAGGATCACCGCGGAAAACAGTATTTTTTCCAGATTTGTTGCACTGGTATCGTGGAAGACGGTTACTTGAAACGGGTGTGGGGGACTACTAAAGATATTACGGCGCGCAAACGCTACGAAGAAAAGTTGCGTTATCAATCCCATCATGACTCGCTAACTACTTTACCCAATCGCAATAAGCTCTACGCCGACATGGAAGCCTGTTTTGAGCAACGCAGCGCTGAGCAAATCAGTGCGCTATTGTTAATTGATCTCGATCGATTTAAAGAAATTAACGATACTCTCGGGCACAATGTTGGCGATCATTTATTAAAGTTGATAGGCCCGCGCCTGGCGACTGAGATGGCTGAGGTTCCCGGAACGGTGGCGCGTTTAGGTGGCGATGAGTTTGCTGTTTTCTTGCCGCGTATTCGCAGTACTCATCAGGCCGTGGTGTTTGGTCATCGTCTGCTGGATGCGCTTGCGCAAGAATTTGATCTGGATGGATTCACTACACAAGTAAGTGCCAGTATTGGTATTGCCATAAGCCCGCAGCAAGCGCACGATCATCATGAGTTAATGCGTTACGCCGATATCGCAATGTATTACGCAAAAAGCCAAATGCTGGGCCTATCGATCTATAGTCCCGAATATGACCCTCATTCAACGAAACGCTTGGCGATAGTGAGTGAATTGGGGCGCGCTATTCGCGAAAACCAATTGTGTTTGTATTACCAGCCAAAAGTACAGCTCAACGAAAAACGTTGCTATGGTTTTGAAGCACTGATTCGTTGGATCCATCCGGAATTGGGTTTTGTACCGCCGTGCGATTTCATTCCCATTGCAGAGTTAACCAGCGTAATTCATCAGTTGACGGCGTGGGTATTGGAGCGTGCGATAGAACAGTGCAAGCGTTGGATGGATCAGGGAATGTCATTGAGCGTGGCGGTGAATCTATCGGCGCGCAATTTAATGGATGACAATATCGCCAAGTTGGTAGGCCGACTTTTAAAAAAATATCAACTGCCACCCGCACGCCTGGAGTTGGAAATTACTGAAAGCTCGATCATGACTGATCCAACGCGCGCACTGCGTAACCTCAATGCCTTGCATGGATTGGGAGTGCATTTAGCAATCGATGATTTTGGCACAGGTTATTCCTCGCTCGCCTACCTTAAGCGTTTGCCGGTACAGACATTAAAAATTGATAACTCGTTTGTACGCAACATGATGGAAGATTTGCAAGATGAGTTGATTGTCAATTCAACGATTCATCTGGCCCATAATATGGGGCTCACCGTCGTCGCTGAAGGTGTAGAAGATGAAGCGTTGCTGGCTCGCTTGACCGAGATGGGGTGTGATGAGGCCCAGGGGTATTTTATTGGTCGGCCAATGGCCGTCGTTAATACCGATGAGTGGATAGTAGAGTCAGGCTGGATTAAACAGCCGCAGTGACTATTTCACTGCAGCTGTTTTATTTTTTAAATTGCAAGGATCAGTTTTAGAAGCTGTGATCCTGCAACTGTGCTTCTACATATTTGAGGCGTTCTTCAATTAATGCGGTGCGATAGGTGTTATCTTTGGTTAATTTCAACGCGTTGCGTAACTGTATTTGGGCGCGATCGTAAACACCATTCAAAATAAAGTATTCTGCGCGCGCTTCGTGCACACCCAAAATATTTCCCGCGAGACCATTCACTTCTGCTAACAAATACCACACGTAATCGTCGTTGCTGCGCTTACGTGAATAGCGATCCAGAATTTCCGCGCATTGTTTGTAGAGTCCGGCTTTCATCAGGGCTTCGGCATGGCGGACTATAAGCGGATAGGAGTTAGGATACTTACTTAACTGTGCCTCCAGAATGCCCAGCGCCGCTTTATAGTGTTCGGCGGCAATTTCAATGTCGGCGCGCATGATTTGGTAGGTTACGCGTTCAGGTTCTTTTGCCAGTAGTGGCGCCAGGGCGTCACGCGCCGCATCAAATTGGCTGGCGTTAGCTAATGCTAGCGCCCAGCCATAACGGCTGGCATCGGGAGATAAGCTTTCTTTATCCAGCTCACTCTTGAACATTTTTGCCGCAATTTGCGGTGTTTCCTCTGCGGCAAAGCGTACACGAGTGCGCATCAGCTGGTATTCCAGGTCATCGGCCGAGGGTTTGCGTGGATATTGCTGTGCGCGGTTGCGGGCATCAGCAACCCGGGTCTCGCTGACCGGGTGAGTTAACAGATATTCTGGTGGTCGGCGGTTCAACCGATTAGCCCGTACCATTTCCTCGAACATATCGGCAGCAGCGTGTGGGTCCAGCCCAGCCTCCACCATGGTTTGCATACCTATCCGGTCCGCTTCTTGTTCATTCTGGCGGCTGAAGGCCAGCGAGGCTTGTTGCGCGGCCGCCTGGGTTCCCATAATCGCAGCCATTCCTGCATCGCTATTGCTGTTGGCGGCCAAAACCAAGCCTGCAAGCATACCTGCGAGCATAGGTATCATCATATTTTTCTGTTGCTCGAGACGGCGAGCGTAATGACGCTGGCTCAAGTGTCCCATTTCGTGGGCAAGTACGGCCGCAAGCTGGTTTTCGCTTTTGGCGTAGTTCAACAAACCCGTGTGTACACCGATAATGTTGCCTGGGACGGCAAAGGCATTAAGTGTCTTGTTCTCCACTACTACCAGATCGATACGTTTTTCTGTGAGCTGGCTATAAGGAATCAATTGGGCAAACAACTGCTCCAGATAATTGATTATCAACGGATCAGAGGAGGTTGGTACCTGGCTGCGATAGGCACGCAGCCAGCGTTGGCCCAGCATTTTTTCCTGAACCGGTGAAATGGTTGTAGAGCTGGTATCACCCAGATCCGGCAATTCAACCTCTGCCAGACTGGTAAAAGATACTGTCAGTAGCGCGTATCCCAGCAACAAGCTCAGGCTAAATGGCGCAAGCAGGTGCTTGCAAATGGGATGAGACTGGAGCACAAAAAGGAATAGGGGGCGTTTAACAAGCCTGGACACGGTAACTGCAAACTCCTGAAATGGCTGACCTGGACAACGGCGAGCATAAAAAATTCGGCGTAACTCTAGCCTTTTTGACGCGCAAAGACTAGGTTAGCAACTTTTTGAGACCTTTTTCCGTATGGCTGGTTCGCTCAGGCGGTTGAAAAAGCGTGATCTCGCCCGGCGGCCAGTCGACGGCAAGGGCAATCCAGAGTCAATATGATGGCAATAGACTGTTTTAACCATCCGGCAACAGCGGAACTGGATGCGTCTGGTTTGCGGTGCCCCTTGCCGTTACTAAAAGCAAAGCAGGCGTTACGTGATTTGGCTCCGGGTGCAGTGTTGCGTGTTCTGGCTACCGATTCCGGGTCAGTGCGCGATTTTCAGGCATTTGCCCAAATCAGTGGCCATGAACTGGTTGGCTTTGCCGAGCGCGATGCTACTTATTGTTATCTGCTGAAGAAAGCAGGGATTTAATCATTTCTACTTGCCCGCTCAACATCAATTCTGTTGAGCCGCGCAGGGTGTATGAGTGAGTGTGTTTATGTCGAAAGCCAGTGGCAAGCCGATTAGCGTAATGTCCTCCGCAATCTTTGCAGCCTGCATTTATTTGATTGTTTATCCGCTAACCTGCATTGCTTTGGAGCCGACGAAGTCACAAGTTGTTGCCGTAACAAAGAGTGATAAAGACAAGCGCGAATACCGTTATTTGGTGTTGGAAAACCAATTGCGGGTGCTCCTCATTTCTGACCCGGCCACTGAAAAATCGGCGGCGGCTATGGATGTCAACGTGGGGGCAAACCAGAATCCGCGTGATCGCGAAGGCCTTGCCCATTTTCTGGAACATATGCTGTTTTTAGGCACAGAAAAATATCCGCAAGCGGGTGAGTACCAGGAGTTTATTTCCCAACATGGCGGCAGTTATAACGCCTACACTGCTGCGGAAAATACCAACTATTTTTTTGACATTGATAATTCGCAGCTGGAAGCGGCGCTGGACAGGTTTTCCCAGTTTTTTGTCGCTCCGCTGTTTACTCCTGAATATGTTGAGCGCGAGCGCAATGCCGTGCACTCGGAATATTTGGCCAAATTAAAAGATGATGGTCGGCGCGAATGGGATGTTTATCGGGAGTTGATAAATCCGGAGCATCCCAGTGCAAAATTTTCTGTGGGCAATCTTACAACCCTTGCTGATCGTGAAGGTCGGGGAGTGCGTGATGATATGCTTGCATTTTACCAACAACATTACTCGGCGCATTTAATGAATTTGGTGGTGCTGGGGCGCGAACCGCTGGACGCATTGGAAGCGATGGTAAGTTCGCGTTTCACTGGGGTGCCTCTGCGCGATACACAAATTAACAGTACTTATCCATCACTGTTTACGCCTGACACCTTACCGGCAAGCCTGGATATCAAACCCGAAAAGGAATTGCGCCAATTAAGTTTTGTATTTCCCATCCCTAATCCAAATAAACTTTACCAGACCAAACCCTACGAACTTATTGCCCATATGCTGGGCCATGAAGGTAGTGGTAGCTTGCTCTCTTTATTAAAGCGCTTGGGGTGGGCTGAAGCGCTTTATGCAAATACCGGGTTGGAAAGTCGCAGCGATGCCATCTTTCAATTAAGTATCCAATTAACACCGCAAGGCGTAAAGGCGCGCAACCAAATTGTATCCCTGGTGTTTTATTGTATAGAACAGTTGCGTGAGCGCGGTGTATCCAGTTGGCGCTATAACGAATTGCAAGTGATGGCGGATTTGAATTTTCGCTTTCAGGAAAAACGTTCACCCATCGAAACGGTAAGCGAGTTGGCGCAGTCCATGAGTCTTTTCGAGCCGCGGGATACGCTGAGTGGAGGATCACTATTCGTTAATTACGACGAAAAGCAAGTGCAGAAAAGCTTGTCTTATTTAACCAAAACCAATGTGTTGGTGGCACTGACGGCGCCTGAAGTGGATGCCTATCGTGTTTCCAGGCTTTATGCCGCGCCTTATAGTTTGCGCGCGGGAATCCCCGAGATTATGGAATTAAAGCCTGCAGTGCGCCAGGAGTTGTCGCTGCCTGAGAAAAACCTGTTCATTCCAAAACGCTTGACGGTAAAAACCGGTTCTATGCTCGAGGAGCAGAATGATACCGTTAACTCTAAACCGGAATTGATTTTAAATAATAGAAATATGCGTGTCTGGTATACCCAGAATCGTGAGTTTATTCAGCCTCGTGCCACTATTAATCTGCGGATCAAATCTCCGCTTGCGTCATCTAATGCAGCTGGCGCTGCTCAGGTGCAGTTGTTTGTTGCGTTGGTCAACGATCAATTAAATGAGTTTGCATATCCCGCGCGGCTTGCCGGGATTGATTTGTCGTTGGAGGCAAATGCGAGTGGTTTTGACATTAAAATTTTTGGATATTCTGGTCGCCAGGGGTTGCTAATAAATAAAGTGATGGAGTCAGTGCGTGCGGGAAAATTCAAGGAAGAGCGCTTTTCTCTCATTAAGGAAGATTTGTTACGCGATCTCCGCAATCAGAATAAAGACCTGCCTTATCAAGTATTGCTCAAGCAAATTCCAGTTTTGCAAACTACACCGTCTTGGAGTAACTCGCAGCTGATAGAGGCGCTTGAAAAAAATACATTTGAACAGTTTAATCGATTCGTAAGTCGGCAGTTACTCGATGCGCGTATTGATGCATTTTTTTACGGGAATTATTTTCGCGCTGAAGCGCTCAAGTTAGCTGTGTTGGCGGAACACGAATTATTAAACCGCCAGGCTGTGCGCGATCTGCCAGCGTTAAAAGCATTGCTTTTGCCTGCGGCTTCCGACAAGCCCTGGCTCTACGTACAAGATATTGCTCAAAACGACTACATTATTGAGCTCCTTATCCAACCGCCGTCTGCTTCTACTGAAGACAATGCGCACATGTTGCTGGTTCGTCAATTACTGCAACCTGCGTTTTATCATCAACTACGCACGGAAAAACAATTGGGTTATGTGGTGGCCGCCGTAGCTATGCCATTGCGTACGCAAGAAAACACGCTAATGGTAGTGCAATCCCCGGTTGCTGATGAAGCAAAACTAATTTCCGAAATTGATCAATTCCTTGATGAGCAGGCCGAAACAATTGTTGAAAACTTTACCATTAATCAACAATCGTTAATTAGTGAGCTGCGTGAGCCAGCAAGGTCCTTAAAGGAGCAGAGTGATCGCTACTGGAATGCGATTGTAAATTTAGATGAGCAATTTTCGCGGCGACTGGATTTGGCTGATGCAGTTTCACGCATTACGCCTGAGTCACTGAGAAAATATTATCGTGCAGTATTTATGGATAAAAATCGCCGCCTTTGGTTGGGCTCGCAGAAACTAACGCAGCGTGAAAACTTTTTTCTTATCGATGATGTATCGGCTTACAAGAAACAAATTCAAGTCTCGGAGGTAAAGTGATTTCTTAAGGATTGTTTAGCAAATAATCGCGTGGTTCAAAATGATGCGCTCATTTGCTTTTTTATGGTGCAATTAGAGTAAAAATTATCAAAATTTTTACTGATTTCTGCTTGGTGAATCCGAAAATTTTGGGTAATAATGCCAGCCCTGTTGCCGACCTGATTTTTTAAGAGCGTTGATGTATTTAAATCTCAATGGTTGGTTAATAGCGCACCAAAGTTGTGCCCCTCCAGAGTGTTACCGTGTTGGCTAGGGCTGGTAAAAAATTCCCACTTATGCAAGAATTCGGGGATTTTTTACACAAGAAAAAGGAAGCTTCCTCCTGTAACTCCATGAAAAACTTGCATTTTTGTGCAAATTTTGTGCGAAGCCCAGATCCAAATTCCTAAATAGATACTACTGCTACATGATATGCGCGCTCGCGCATAGCTGAGGAGATTTGAATGCTACAAGATATTGATGCCATTGAAACCAAAGAGTGGCTGGACGCCCTTAAATCAGTTGTTCGCCATGCGGGTAAAGACCGCGCTGCAGAACTGCTGAAAGCTCTGTCCGAGTCCGCTGTAAACCATGGCATTGAGCAGCCTTCTTCTATTCAAACTCCCTATCGCAACACTATTCCTGTAGATAAAGAAATCCAATCACCTGGCGACTCCAAGCTGGAGCGCAAAATTCGCTCAATTATTCGCTGGAATGCCATGGCGATGGTAATGAAGGCCAACGATAACGATGACGGCCTGGGTGGTCACATCGCTTCATTCGCTTCATCAGCCACTTTATATGATGTAGGTTTTAACCACTTTTTCCGCGGCAACGACGGCGACACCCCCGGCGACCTGATTTACTTCCAGGGTCACGTTTCTCCCGGTATGTATGCGCGTTCATTCGTTGAAGGTCGTTTGAACGAGTCTCATCTGGACAATTTCCGTCGCGAAGTAAATGGTGGTGGTTTGTCTTCTTACCCACACCCTTGGTTGATGCCCGACTACTGGCAGTTCCCAACCGTTTCTATGGGCTTGGGTCCAATCAAATCTATTTATCAAGCGCGTTTTAATCGTTATATGGAAGCCCGTGGCCTTATTCCTAAAACTGATCGCAAGGTTTGGGCGTTCCTTGGTGACGGTGAGTGCGACGAGCCGGAAAGCCTGGGTGCAATTTCCCTTGCTACCCGCGAGAAGCTGGACAACCTTATTTTCGTAATCAACTGTAACCTGCAGCGTCTTGATGGCCCGGTGCGTGGCAACGGCAAAATCGTGCAAGAGTTGGAAGGTGTATTCCGCGGTGCTGGCTGGAACGTGATCAAAGTTCTCTGGGGCCGTGGCTGGGATAACTTACTCGCGAAAGACAAAACCGGCCTGCTGCAAAAGCGCATGGACGAAGTGGTCGACGGCGAGATGCAAAACTACAAAGCCAATGGCGGTGCTTATACCCGCGAGCATTTCTTCGGAAAATATCCGGAATTGCTTGAGTTGGTAAAAGATATGACCGATGACGAGATTCTCGCATTGGCACGTGGTGGTCACGATTCGCACAAGGTTTACAACGCTTACTATCAAGCCGTAAACACTAAAGGCAGACCAACTGTTATTCTCGCTCAGACCGTAAAAGGTTACGGTATGGGTTCTTCCGGTGAGGCGATTAACAAAACTCACTCGGTGAAGAGCCTTGTGATTGAAGATCTGAAAAAATTCCGCGATCGTTTTGAATTGCCGATCAGTGATGAAGAGCTGCCAAACCTGCCTTACTACCGTCCGGCGGAAGACAGCCCCGAGATGCAATACATGAAAGCGCGCCGCACAACCTTGAAAGGTTTTGTGCCTTCGCGTGATGCGAGTTTTGATCCTTTACTGGTACCCGCATTAGAGGCTTTTGCTGCGCAGTTAAAATCGACTGGCGATCGCGAAATCTCTACCACTATGAGTTTTGTGCGTATCCTGTCATCGCTGGTGAAAGACAAGCAAATCGGCAAGCAAATCGTACCGATTGTTCCCGACGAAGCGCGTACCTTCGGTATGGAAGGTATGTTCAAGACTGTTGGCATCTACTCATCTGAAGGTCAAAAATACGTCCCACACGATGCGGGTCAAATGATGTCCTACCACGAATCTGCCACCGGTCAGATTCTGGAAGAAGGTATCAACGAAGCGGGCTCTATGGCTTCCTGGATTGCTGCTGCAACATCCTACAGCAACTACAAAAAGCCGATGATTCCGTTTTACATTTATTACTCTATGTTCGGTTTCCAACGTATTGGTGACTTGGCTTGGGCGGCTGGCGATTCACAGGCGCGCGGCTTCTTGATGGGGGCGACTGCTGGTCGTACCACCCTGAACGGTGAAGGTTTGCAGCATCAGGATGGCCACAGCCATGTATTTGCCAACACCATCCCTAACTGTCGTTCTTACGATCCAACTTACGCTTACGAGCTGGCAGTGATCATTCAGGACGGCATCAAGCGTATGTACCACGACAATGAAAACGTGTTCTATTACGTTTCATTGATGAACGAAAACTACCAACATCCGGATATGCCTGAAGGTTCAGAAGAGGGTATCATCAAAGGTATTTATCAATTGGAAAAAGGTGCTGGCAAAGCCAAAAACCGCGTTCAATTGCTGGGTGCCGGTACTATCCTGCGTGAAGTGCGTTTTGCCGCAGAAATCCTGCGCAGTGAGTTTGATGTTGAAGCTGATGTGTGGAGTGTTACCAGTGTGAACGAACTGACCCGTGACGGTCAGCGTGCTACCCGCTGGAACATGCTGAACCCGACTGAAGCACAGCGTAAGCCTTATATTACTCAGGTATTGGAAGGGGCTGAAGGTCCGTTCATTATCTCCACTGACAACCTGAAAACCTATTCCGAGCAGCTGCGTGCCTATGTTCCTGGTCATTACACTGTGTTGGGAACTGAAGGTTTCGGCCGCAGTGATACTCGTACTCAATTGCGTCACTTCTTCGAAGTTAATCGTTACTTCGTAGTAATTGCCGCGCTCAAATCTTTGGCAGACCAGGGCAAGATTAAAGCCGATGTGGTTGCCAAAGCCATCAAGAAGTTTGGTATTGATCCGGATAAAGCGGATCCTATGAGTGTATAAAGCCATCGCCCTCTCACAAAGAGGGCGATGTTGTTTGTACTCCCCAAAACATTTATCAAATGTAGCAATAACCGATTAATGAGGAACTACTACAGTGGCAATTCAAACTATTAAAGTGCCAGATATTGGCGGCGCAGAGGGCGTTGAAGTAATTGAAATCTCCGTGAAAGTGGGCGATGTGATCGCAGAAGGGGATTCAATTGTCGTGCTTGAAACTGACAAGGCTTCAATGGAAATTCCCGCCGACAAAGCCGGCAAAATTGTCGCTATTAAAGTGAATGTGGGTGATAAGGTCTCGCAAGACAGCCTTCTGCTCGAAGTGGAGGCTGAAGGTGAAACTGCAGCAGCGCCGCAAGCAGCCCTTGCTGCCGCACCTGCCGCTGCGCCTGTAGCCGCACCTGCTCCGGCCGCAGCGAGCGCGGAAATCAATATGGTGGTTCCGGATATTGGCGGAGCCGAAGGTGTGGAAATTATTGAAATTGCAGTGAAGGCTGGCGACGAAGTTGCAGCGGGTGATTCCTTAATCGTCTTGGAAACCGATAAGGCCTCCATGGAAATCCCGGCAGAAGCGGCCGGAAAAATCGTTAGCCTCGCGGTAAAAGTTGGCGATAAAGTTTCTCAAGGTGCGGTGATTGGGGTGCTGGCTACTGTTGGTGGCACTGCAGCTGCTCCTGTAGCAGCCCCAGCCAAGGCAGAAGCGGCTCCCGCCCCGAAATCAGAGGCACCAAAAGTAGAAGCACCTAAACCGGCACCTGCTCCTGCTGCAGAAGTTGAGCAAACGGGTGATGTTTACGCTGGCCCAGCTGTGCGCAAACTCGCTCGCCAACTTGGTGTTGATATGGGCAAGGTGTCTGGCACTGGTCCACGTGGTCGTTTGCAGAAAGATGATATTCGCGCATACGTGAAGCCAATTGTGCAGGCTGCTCAATCGGGTGCTTCGCTGGGTGGTGGTTCCGGTATTCCGGCCCTTCCTGTGATCGATTACTCCAAATTTGGTGAAATCGAAATCGTTAAGATGAGCAAGATCAAAAAGCTGACTGCCGAGGCCATGACTCGCAGTTGGTTGAATGTTCCGCGCATCACGCAATTTGACGATGCTGACATTACTGACTTGGAGGCATTCCGCAATAGCATGAAGGCTGAAGCTGAAAAGCGTGGCAGCAAGCTGACTCCATTGCCATTCATTGTGAAAGCGGTAGCTGCGGCGTTGGTTGCTGAGCCTTCTTTCAATGTGTCTATGCATCAAGACGGCGAAAGTATCGTACACAAGAAGTTTGTACATATTGGTATTGCGGTAGATACCCCAATCGGCTTGCTGGTGCCTGTCGTGCGCAATGCCGATAAGAAAGGCTTGTTTGAGTTGGCCGATGAAATCAACGTGTTGGCCAAAAAAGCGCGTGATGGAAAGTTGACTCCGGCTGAAATGCAGGGCGGTTGCTTCACTATATCCAGTCTGGGAGCAATGGGCGGCAACGGCTTTACCCCAATGGTGTCTGCACCGACTGAAGTCGGTATTCTGGGTGTATCCCGTGCGCAAATGAAGCCGGTGTGGAACGGTAAAGAGTTTATCCCGCGCAACATGTTACCACTGTCATTGTCTTATGATCATCGCGCAGTAAATGGTTCTGATGCTGGCCGCTTTATGACTTATCTGGTTTCAGTAATTGGCGATTTGCGTCGTTTGTTATTGTGATAGGTCTGTTGTATTGATGTAAAAAAGGCCAGCAATTGCTGGCCTTTTTATTTTCCGCAGATACACTTTTGTTTTTTTAGCATTACAGTTTTTTCAATATTACATTTGGCTCAGATAATAATGTCGGCATAAATATTCGGTTATCTTCCTTTTGCTGCGAGTAGGTAACCATGACAACCAAACTATATTTTCTTGCAATTTTTTTTAGCGCTTTGGGGTTGAGTGCTTGCCAAACTATTACTCAAATTAAAGATCCCGCCAATACCTATACACCAGAAGTTACCTATCAAAAATTGATTGGTGAATATTCATTTATTTCAATTCCCGATTACACGCTTCCACCTTCGGTAAAAGAAATTAAAAACATCAGCTATGTGCGTTATGGAAACCGTGTATTACAACTGGATTTGTATTTACCAGCAAACAAAAGAGATCAATCACGGCCTGCGCTAATCTTTGTGCATGGTGGTGGTTGGGGGGGCGGGTATAGAACCAATTTTACACCTTTCGCAATAGCTATGGCAGAGCGGGGTTATGTGGCAGCGACTATTAGTTATCGTTTATCTGGTGAAGCACAATATCCGGCTGCGATTTACGATGCAAAAGCAGCGGTTCGCTGGCTGCGCACTCACGCTGAAAAATATGCAGTGAACCCGCATCAAATTGCGCTTGCCGGGGGGTCTGCGGGAGGGCAAATTGCCAGCCTTACTGGCGTAACCTCAGGTATTGCCAAATTCGATCCCCAAGCGCAAACGTCTGCTGTTTCTAGCGATGTACAAGCCATTATCAATATCGATGGTTTATCAGATTTTACGTCTGAAGCAGCGCGCTTGCATGAAGATGACCCGCGTAAAAAGCCATCTGCTGCCGGTGCCTGGTTTGGTGGGCGTTATGCTGAAAAAGCGGAGCTGTGGCATGAGGCATCGCCGATATTTTATGTTAATAAAAAGACACCGCCGATTTTATTTTTGATCAGCGCCCAGGAGCGATTCAGTGTTGGGCATAGGGAAATGATTGAAAAGATGAAGCCGTTAGGAATTCCGTATCAAGTGACGAAAATCTCTAATACACCACACTCCTTTTGGTTATTTGATCCTTGGTTGCAACCTTCTGTTGATGCCGTGGTTACGTTTCTCGATAAGCAATTCAAGGTAGTGCGTAGCGATAGTGGCCCGTAATCGGATACGCAAATAATACATCTTCCAGTTGCGGGCCGGCGCCGATATTGTGAACGATAAGTCGGCGTTGTCCATCTGCTGAAAGTCTGTCGGTCACCACACCTATGTGCGGTAATTTATTGGCAAGCATCCAGGTAACCAGATCACCGGGTTGATAATCTATTGTCACTTGGGTTAACGGAAGTTTCTTTCCGTGACGAGTGAAAAAAGTTTGCAGGTTGGGTACACGTCTATGATCGATATTGGTGTCGGTTTTTGTTTGTCCCCAATTGCGCTTTGCTGGATACAGTGAAAAATTTTCGCGCATATCCTTATGCACCAACTCTTGCAAATCTACTCCTATTTTTCGATAGGCCCGAATAACAACATCGGTACAAACGCCGTATTGTTGGGGTATATCGCCCATGGGATAGCTAATCTTAAAATACGCACCGTTATAGGTGATGTCATCCTGAGTTTGAGCGAGCGCTGCCGCAATAAAAGTTTTCTGTTTGGCCGAGGGTGTCTCTGCGTTCAGTACTGAAACTGGCAAACTGAACAGCAGCAAACATAGACAGCGACTAATTGTTGTCATGATTGGCGATAAATAATCTAGAGTGAGGGTGCTTTTTGCAATTTGGTCTTCCAGTAGAGCAGGCTGGAAAAAACGCTTACGTATCTGGTTAGCAGCAGCACTGTGCACAGCCCCAGAATAACGCCGCTGCTATTGGCGAGCATGTCAGTCATGCTAAAGGTGCGCGGCGGATTAAAGTGCTGGCCAATCTCGATTGCAAATGAGTAAACGATTAAAAGTGTTGCGCGTCGCCAAAGTACCCAGTGAGGGCGAGCAAAGCTAATTGAAAAGGCAGCTACAACGTAGCCGGTAAAATGCATTAATAAGTCATTAAAAACCGGGACGGAATTTTCTGGATGAGGTGTTAAGCCGAGATAAGTGTAGATAATCAATAATAGATAAAACTGCGCAACACAAACTAATCGCCACAACATGAGAATCTTCCTCAAAAAATTTCGGAAAAGATAACAGCTTTGCTAATTGTAGGCGATCTTGTTGTGTTTATTTAACCAAGCTTACCAGCGGCTCGGCGGCGTAAAGATCTTGCGGTGTATTGATATTAAAAAACGGATCATAGGTATCTGCGGCAAAGGTCACTTCTACCATTTTTTGTTGTTTAACCCATTCTTGCAAACGCGGTACATCCCCGGTCATTAATTGTTGTTCGATTTTATCCGCCAGAGACACATGCCAAAGCGCAAACACCGGATGGCTGCGCAAGCGGGAATTTGCGATGACAAGTAGGCTGTGATGGCTAGCTGCAGCAGCTAATAATTGGGGAACCAAATCCAGCGGAAAAAAGGGTGTGTCAGAAGCGAAGCTCACCAGCCATTCGGCATTGGGATTGTCTTTACGCATCCAATTTAGTCCGGCGTGAATACCGGCCAGGGGGCCCAGGTTGCCGGGCAACAAATCTGGTACAACCGGTAGGCGGTTACGTGCAAAACGCAGGCTGCTGCCGTTGGCATTCAACAGCAGTTTTTCTACCTGGGGTTGGGCGCGCTCAACAGTCCGTTGCAGCAGGGTTTTACCGGCGAGTGGCAGTAGGCATTTGTCGCCTCCGCCCATGCGTTTGGCAAGGCCGCCGGCGAGAATGATGCCAACAACGGATTGGGATTTACTCATAAAAATAACGTGTAAAAAGTTTGAATAAACAGTCGATAACGGAATCTGTAAAAGGGTTCGGCTGGGCCAGACTTGGTCGATGATTGGCAAATGGCATGTCCCGGCTGGTGGCGCAATAATCCTTTTATTTATGTCGCCTAGTGTAGCTGTTGCGTTGCTCAAGAACCATTATTTTTCGCGTGTTTCGCGTAAAAAGCCTGTGTATTGGTAGTATTTATCGGCTATACCCCGGCAATAAATATCGTTAGGATTGCAGTAGCCAGTTATCGGCAGGAAAAAATCATAATCAAAAACGTAAAAGGAACATGCATGATGCAAAGCTCCCCTTCAGTTTTTCTACGCTCCCCGTATTTTTGGGCTGTTTTCTTGATGCTTTCCTTTTTTGCATCGGTGGCCGCAATTAAATTGATGTTTTTGGCTGCGCCCGGTTTAAACCTGGACATCACGTTTTCGCGCGAGCAGGCTGTCGCTGCTGCACGGGTTTTCCAACAGCAACAATTTTCAAATTTAAAAACCGAGCGTTCCGCTGCCGTTTTTATTAGTGATCGAGGGCTGCAAAATTACGTAGAGCTGGAAGCGGGCGGCATAAAGGTATTTCAAACATTAATTCCGCAGTTGGATGCGGTGACTCATTACTGGAAAGTGCGCACTTTCTCCCCGGGGCAGGAAGAAGAATTAATTACGGCGTTTAGTCCGCGCGGTGAACCTATTTCGTTTGCCTATTTAATTTCGGAGAAAACTCCGGGCGCCGCGCTAGAGGAAAAAGCCGCGCGTGAATTGGCTGAAAGCGGTGCGCGCAAATTTATGGGCGAGCGATTTAACGCGTACAAAACATTTGAAACCAAGCAGCAGCGCCAAGCAAGCGGACGAGTGGATTACACCTTTACGTATGAACATGTACATCTCGCGGTTGGTGAAGCGCGTTTTCGCATCGCATTAAAAGTAGCGGGTGATCAATTGGTTGCCGTTGATACCTTTAAACATATTCCTCAGGCATTCAATCAACGCTTTGATGAGATGCGCTCGCTCAATACTCAGATCAGCCAAATAGCCAGTTATTTAATGGCCGTGATTTTTGGTTTGGGCGGTTTGGTGGGAGGTGGAGTTTGGTTGTTTCGTCGCCATCAATTGCGTTGGATAAATGCATTTGGACCAGCGTTAGTTGTTGGGGCAGGGCTGGGCGCGGCGTTAATCGCAAATATGCCAGTGGCCTGGATGAATTATCAAACTACCAGTTCTGAACAAACATTTATTTTTCAACAGCTGGCACAGGCAGGCGGTGCATTACTATTCGCCTCGCTGCTATTCGCAACCATTTATGCTGTGGCTGAAGGGCTTACACGCAACGCGTTTGCTGAGCACCCACGTTTGTGGGATATGTTTCGACCAGCGGCTGCCTCTCCTGAAATTTTGGGGCGTTTGTTGGGCGCGTTTGCCTGGACCGGATTTTTCTTGCTTTATGCAATGGCGTTTTATTGGTTCAGTACAAAAGTTTTGGGTTGGTGGACTCCGGCAGACATTACAGTTGATCCGAATATTCTTGCCAGCTGGCGGCCCGCATTAGGGCCCATTTTTACGGCGTTGCAGGCGGGCACCTGGGAGGAATGTTTATTTCGGGCTATTCCATTATCGCTTGCCGTGATCATTGGTAATCATTACGGCTTCCGCAACAAGCTGGTCATTTTTACCTTGATTGCACAGGCATTAATTTTTGGTGGTGCTCACGCAAATTATCCCAATCTTCCCGGATATAGCCGTCTCATCGAATTATTTATTCCTGCGTTGGTATTTGGTTTGGTGTATCTGCGCTTTGGTTTGATGGTCTCTATGATCACTCATTTTGAATATGACTTGGTGTTAATGAGCTTGCCGATTTTTACAGCGACCGATGTAAGCTTATGGGTTGATCGAGTGTTAGTTGTTCTTGCCGGCGTTGCACCGTTATTGGTATTTGCCTGGGCGTGTTTGAAACGGGGGCAATTTACAGCGTTGGCCGATGAATGGCGCAATGGCGTCGTTGAAGTTGTTGTTCCGGTGAATTCGCCTAGCGAGCCTATTAATGATGCACCTACGACTACCCGTGCAATTTTTATCAAACCAGTGTGGTCAGCTGCCTTGGTAATTATTTCTGTTGCCTTGATTATCACAACGGCAACCAAAGCACCACGCATTGATTGGACTCCTTACTCCTATCAAATTGATCGCCACCAGGCCAGAGTGGCGGCGGAAAATATTCTGCGCGAAAAAAATATCACTTTGACTGGGGGGTGGCACTCCAGTGTCATCACCCATAACGGGTGGTCGCAACCACTGGAGTATGTATGGCGAGAAACGGGTGCGGACAAAGTCCAAGGTTTGATTGGGAAATACCTGGATAAACCTTTTTGGGTTGTGAGCTGGCGTAAATTTGACGGGCCAGTCGAAGAGCGTGCAGAAGAGTGGCAGGCCTGGTTGTATCCGGATGGTAGCCTTCATGAATTAGTGCACAAGCTACCTGAGGCAAGGGCAGGAGAAAAATTATCGCGCGAGCAGGCCATTGTTAAAGCACAGGATTGGATTCGCCAGTTGAACTGGGCTGACCCCATGTTGTTGGAAGAAAAATCGGTGGAGGAAATCCAACGTCCTGCGCGCAGTGATTGGGTGCTGACTTATCTTGATAAACGCGCGTATGACCATAACAACGCGCGCGCAGCAATCATTATTAAATTGGCCGGTGATGAGGTGGTGAGTTATGTACGCACCATCGATATTCCTGAGGCCTGGACGCGTGCCGAAAGTGAAGAATATTCTCGTCAGCAACCCTATCGAATAATTGCGCAAGTGGCATTACTTGCCCTGGTTGGTTGTGCAGCATTGTGTTTTTTCCGCAAACAAACGACGCGCAGTTTTAGCTTCAAGGCGGCGTGGCCATGGATCGCGGTGGGCGTTGTTGCACAAGTGGTGGTGACGCTACTCTGGTTTGACCAGATACTAGGCGCTTTACAAACTACAATGGGTTGGTGGATACAAATCGCGATGATGCTGTTTGGAATGGGTGTTGCGGTGGTTGCCCAAGGTGTAGTGTTATTTTTTGCCGCTCAGGCAATTCACGGGCAGCGCCCGCGTCCGGATACCAACCTCGCGCGTGATTTTATGTTGGGTGCCACTTTGGCATTCGCGCTCACTGGCTTTCGTTGTCTGTTGGAGTTGACCTTACCTTCCACGTGGGCGCCGGGCTCGTACTCAGCAGATTGGGCGACGCCGATTCCCTGGCTCACAACCATCCTGAATGGTTTTAAAGGCGTGTTTCCGTTTGTAATATCGATCATCCTCGCATTGGGGTTGGTGCGCTTCAGCAGCAAGCCCTGGCGCTTTGCATTAATCAGCCTATTGGCACTGATCTGGCTATTTTGCTCGTCGCTGGCCAGCCGGGAATTTCCGCAGTTACTAGGTCAGCAGCTTTACCCTTTTATTGGTGTGGCGTTGGTGATGTTGCTGATTCGCTCACAACAGATGGGTGTAGCGCTTGTGATGTTCGGCATGCTAATTGTCTTGCGCCAATTGGGTGTAATGCATGCGATTTATCCGGGGGCCTTATGGCACGCGTTGCTCAGCGCAGTAATTTGTAGCCTGTTAACTTATGGATTAGTACGGCATTGGTATCGTCGTGGGTTAGAATAACTGGCGGTATCTGGCGCGCTGAAAAAGGCACGGCATTCAGTGCCTTTTTTTGTTTGCGCATACTGCTATCTTTAATTGATGAATTTGGTGGAGTTGTCGTATGGAATTAAAGCTGGAAGATTTTCGTCGCGAATACACCCAAGGTGGATTGGAGTTTACGGATCTCGCGGCTAGCCCATTCGAACAATTTCAGCGTTGGATGGAGCAGACCATTAAATCCGGCTTGCCAGATCCCAATGCGATGACAGTGGCGACGGTTGATGCGACTGGGCAACCTTCCCAGCGCATTGTGCTGCTAAAGCACATGGATGAAAGAGGTTTTGTGTTTTACACCAACCTGAATAGTCGCAAAGCCCAGGAGTTGAAACAAAACCCCAAAATCAGTTTGCATTTCCCCTGGTATTTTCTGGAGCGGCAAGTGAAAGTTTGCGGTGTGGTTGAGCAATTGTCGGCGGCAGAGGTTTTGAAATATTTTGTAACCCGCCCGCGTGATAGCCAACTGGGTGCATGGGCGTCCCAACAAAGCAAACCTATATCATCGCGTGCGCTGTTAATGCAGCAATTCGAATCCATGAAGAATAAATTCGCCAAGGGTGAAATTCCGGTGCCGGACTTTTGGGGTGGCTTCCGTGTTAATCCTCACCAAATTGAATTCTGGCAGGGTGGTGCGGCGCGTCTGCATGATCGTTTTCAATACAACTTGCAGACGGATAACTCCTGGTTCATCCAACGTTTGGAACCATGATAGGTACAATCATGGCACTAACGTAGGTTGGGTTAGGTACGAGTTACACGAGTACCGTAACCCAACAAAGCAACGTCAATAAACACCTAAAAACGCTGAACTATATTCGCCCAAAAAATGAAATTTATTCAATTAAAAACTCCCGGCGATGCCACTCAACTTTTTATCGATGAAGGTGAAGTTCCTGTGCCTAAATCGAATGAAGTTTTACTTCGCGTTCACGCCGCCGGCATTAATCGACCGGACATTTTACAGCGCCAGGGCTTATACCCACCGCCAGCAGATGCATCGCCAATTCTCGGTTTGGAAGTGGCGGGCGAAATTGTTGCGTGTGGTGATCAGGTTGCTCGTTGGCAAGTGGGCGATAAAGTTTGCGCATTGGTTAACGGGGGTGGATATGCTGAATATGCCCTTGCACCGGAAGCCCAGTGTTTACCAATTCCTGAATCATTTTCTTTCGTTGAAGCCGCTACGCTACCGGAAACTTTTTTTACCGTGTGGCACAACTTGTTTCAGCGCGCGCAAATAATGGCTGGAGAAACTCTGTTGATTCACGGCGGCACCAGTGGTATTGGCGTTTGCGCTATACAATTGGCGGTCGCTTTTGGTGTTAACGTAATAGCTACGGCAAGTAGTGCAGAAAAGTGCGCGGCCATTACCGCTTTGGGGGCAGTGGCCATTAATTATCGCACGCAGGATTTTGTCGCGGTTGTTAAACAGCTAACTGCTGGCCAGGGTGCCAATGTGATCTTGGATATGGTCGGTGGTGATTATATCCAACGTAACTTTTCTGCTGCCGCAAAAGAGGGGCGCATTGTAAGTATTGCTTTTTTAAATGGCAGTAAAGTGAATATCGATTTGATGCCGATAATGTTAAAACGTTTAACCTTAACCGGTTCTACCTTGCGCGCTCAGTCTGCTGTAGCAAAAGCAAAAATTGCGCAAGAGTTGGAGTTTAGGGTTTGGCCATTTTTTGCGGCGAAAAAAATTAAACCAGTAATCGATTCGGTATTTTCATTTGCACAAGTAGTTGATGCCCATCGGCGGATGGAATCGAATCAGCATATTGGAAAAATTGTTCTTAACTTGGAGTGACAACCAGCAGAATCGGATTAACTATGCAAGACTCGCCGTGAATACCCTTCGGGACCTGCCGGCAATAAATTGCGGTCGTTCAGTATACGCAAAACATGTTTTGCTTTTTGCATACTTCACCCTTGTAGGCTCGAACCGGAATCCATGCCTCATATGGTATATCATAGTTAATCCTATTCTGCTGGTTAAGGGCTTCGTAAGGAAATAAATAATGCAAAGTTTATTAAATAGTCGTCGCCCGTTGGATGGCGTTCGCGTTATTGAGATTGGCCAGCTGCTTGCCGGTCCTTTTGCGGGGTGTATGCTCGGTTACTTCGGTGCGGAAGTGATAAAAATAGAACCGCCTGAAGGTGACCCTATTCGTGGTTGGCGCGTGTTGGAAAACGGTACATCCCATTGGTGGCGTAGTATTGGGCGCAACAAAAAAAGTATTACGCTCGATTTAAAAAAACCGGAAGCTCAGAAGATTGCGCGGCAATTAATTGATAGCGCTGATGTAGTAATCGAGAATTTTCGTCCGGGCGTGATGGAAAGTTGGGGCTTGGGTCCAGAAGAAATTAAAAAGACTAACCCTAAAATTGTTTATGCGCGTATTTCCGGTTATGGCCAAACCGGTCCTTATGCAACTAAGCCGGGTTTTGCTTCTGTGTGTGAGGGTATGAGTGGCTTTCGTTATGTCAATGGATTTCCAGATCAGGCACCGGTGCGCCCCAATTTAAGTATTGGCGATACTATTTCCGGCATTCACGCCGCTTTGGGAATTGCTTTGGCGTTGCTGGAGCGCGAGCGTAATTCGGGTGAGGGGCAGGTGGTTGATGTTGCCCTTTATGAATCCATGTTTAATTTGATGGAAGCCGTAGTGCCGGAATTTTCCGGGGCCGGCGTGATTCGCGAGCCTTCGGGTACTACGGTGACCGGGATTGTGCCCACCAATACCTATCGCTGCAAAAACGGAAAATATGTTGTTATTGGCGGTAACGGTGATTCCATTTTTCAGCGCTTGATGGAAGTAGCAGGGCACCCGGAGATGGCGCATGATCCGCGCATGGCAAATAATGCCGGTCGGGTAAAACATGAGTTGGAAATTGACAATGCACTGGCTGCCTGGTGCATGAGCAAAGACGCTGATGACATTTTACAATTACTTGAGGTGGCGCTTGTTCCTGCCGGGCCGATTTATAATGTGCACGATATGTTTGCTGACCCACACTTTAATGAGCGTGGTATGTTTGAATCGGTGGAAATCAATGGCAAGCCATTAAAAATTCCGGCAATCCTGCCTAAACTTTCCGATACACCGGGGCGCACCGATTGGCCAGGTGGCAATGTGGGTAGTCACACTCAGGAAATTTTACAATCGCTATTGGATTTTTCGCCAGAAAAAATTCAGGAATTAAAGTCCGCAGGTATTATTTAGATGAATCTCAAACCCGGTTTATATCGCCATTACAAAGGCAATGATTATTTTGTGTTTCAGGTTGCCACTCACAGTGAAACCCGTGAGCCTTTGGTTTTTTATCGCTGTTTGTACGGCGACTATTCCTGGTGGGTGCGCCCACTGGACATGTTTGCTGAAACTGTCGAGTTAGCGGGGGAAACTATTCCACGTTTTCGCTTTGTGCGCGAATTAACGGTTGCCGAGCAGGAAAATTATCTCGCGCCTGTGGTGAGAGATAATAGGGCGAGAGAAAGTAATTCGTGAACAACGATTCAGTCGCAAATTATTCGGCAGATGATATTCGCTGGATGGAATATGCTATCCAACTCGCTGCAAAAGGCGAAGCGCTAGGTGAAGTACCTGTAGGTGCCGTTATCGTAAAAAACGGGGCTATTCTGGGGGAAGGTTTTAATCAGCCGATTACTAGCAATGATCCAACGGCGCACGCGGAAGTTGTCGCATTGCGCCAGGCAGCGAAACATATAGAAAATTATCGTTTAATTGATTCAACCATTTACGTAACGCTTGAGCCGTGCACTATGTGCGTGGGTGCTTTAGTGCACGCGCGTATCGCACGTTTGGTGTTTGGTACAACGGAACCAAAAGCCGGTGCCGTGGTGAGCAAGGCTCAATTGTTGGGAAGCGATTTTTTTAATCATCGTATTAATTATTCCCGCGGACTTTTGGCAGAGCAGTGTCAACATCAACTCAGTCAGTTTTTTGCGCAGCGTCGCGCACAAAAACGAAAAGAAAAATCATCTGAAAATTAATCTCACTAGAAGAAATTAATTTTCTTGGCTGCTGGTATTTATTTCCGTTTATAACTTCCCCGTTTGTACTCTCCGGGCATTGGTTCTTGCCATTGATTCTCGTTCATGAGCAATATTTATCCTATTGATCCTAACTGTCGCATCAGATAGCAATAGGTTTGACGCGTAAAGTTGCATATTTGTGAACAAATACCACTTTTCAGTAAAGAATATTTTATTTACCCTCTAGAAAATTATTTTCAATATGAGATACTGATTAACAATAAGAAGAAAATAATTTACAAACCGGAAAATACGATTTTTGGTTATAAGAAAAAAGTGCCGATTGTTATAAGTGGCACAAGAAACCACAAACCGTGCGATAACGAGAGAAAGCCAAAAAAGACAATAGATTGATTTTATTGCTCTTTTCCGTTTCGCCACCCAGCTGTATTTGAATGTCATTTACTCGATGTGAGCCAACTGGCGGTTGATGCTTCGGCGGTTTTTCTACACCCGAAAATCAGCTCATTACAACAACACATTCACACGATAAGGCGCGAACGATGAAAACCCTGATTGTTTATGCACATTTATTGGCTGCCTGCGTTGCTGTGGGCTTATTGCTGATTCAAGACTTGGCGTTGGCTAAGACTCGTGGTGGACGTTTGTCTGACTCAGCGGTGCGGGAGCTCACAAAAGCAGCCGACATTATGTTTATTGCCCTGGTGCTGTTATGGATTTCCGGCCTGGCGCTGGTGTTATTGGGTTATTTGGAAAACCCGCAGCAGTATTTGCTGAATGAAAAGCTTTGGGCGAAGTTCACGGTCGTGTCAGTGCTTACCGTTAACGGTATTGCATTGCATTACTTTAGTTTTCCCCGCGTTATCTCCACCCGTGGGTTGCTGGGGCAGCCTTCTGTAGACCAGGTTCTGGTTGCCCTGACGGGCGCAGTGTCTTCTGTGTCCTGGTTGTTTGCCTGCTATCTGGGTATCGCGCGGCCATGGAATTACGCCGTGGATTATAGCTACGTGATGTTTATCTATTCCGGCCTATTGGTGTGCGCTTTCATTGTGGCGGGTGAGGTATTGCGCGGGATGCGTAAAAATCAGACTCAAATGACAACCTTGTCAGAGCGTATTTCCGAGCAACTACCCGTAAACGCTTCACGCAAATTTGATTAAGGAATTTGCCGGCAATTTGCCGGCTTTTGTGGACCACCGCGGCACGTCAGTAATAGCCGTGATGTGTTGATGTAGCTCTAGTTTCGACTTGCTGTTCAGTCGACTTAATAACAACCAATAACTGGCTTGGCAACAACCGTTAATCCCCGCCGATTGTTTTCGGTTTTTCTTCGAGGAACGCATTATGAGTAGCTTTAAAGCCTCAGCGAAGAACCCTCGTCCTTTGGGTGTGTTATCTCGCACTCTGGGGGCGCTTGGGTTATCACTGGCTGTATCCACGCTTTCCATCCATGCCCATGCCGCCTGTGTGTACACAGTTAGCCAATGGAGTAATGGATTTACAGGCACGATAAAAATAACCAACGAAACCGCAGCGGCGGTGAGCAACTGGAGCGTGAGTTGGCAATATGCGGGCGATAATCGCATCACCAGCGCGTATGACACCACGTTAACCGGCACCAATCCTTACACCGCTAAAAATGCGGGTTGGAACGGCGCTCTCCAGCCAAATGCCAGTGTTACCTTTGGTTTCCAAGGGACCAAAGGTGCTGCCGCCGCTGAGATACCGGTGATAACGGGCAGCCTGTGTGGCAATTCCGTCAGCTCCAGCTCTCTGGCGTCTAGCAGTTCTTCACGCTCCAGCAGCTCCATTGCGTCCAGCAGTTCTATCGCACCGAGCAGTTCTTCGCGTTCCAGTAGTTCCATTGCGCCGAGCAGCAGTTCTACACCCAGTTCAATTGCTTCATCGTCCTCAGTGGCGGCAGTTGGTTGGACATTAAATGCCACCGACTCTTACCTGAATTTCGCGACCACCAAAAATACCCACAATCTGGAAGTTCACAACTTCACCAGTATTGGCGGTGATATCAATGCAGCCGGTGTTGCCACGCTGACCATCGATTTGAATACCGTGAATACCGGCATTGCATTGCGCGACCAACGTATGCGCGATCTGTTGTTTGAAACAGCGGTTAATCCAACCGCGACAGTGACTGTTAATGTTCCTGCAACCCTGATTAGTGGTTTGGCCGTTGGCCAGGCGACGCAAACGGATATCACTGCCACCCTTAACCTGCACGGTGTAACTGCGAACATCACTACCAAAGTCTCTGTGCAAAAACTGACTGCGACTCGTGTAGTAGTGCAAAGCCTGCCGCCAGTGTTGGTAAAAGCGGAAACCTATAACCTGACTAACGGCGTGGAAGCTCTGCGTGCAGCGGTGGGAATTGCTTCGATCAACGCCTCTGTCCCTGTGGACTTTGCGCTCGTCTATGACGCCCGTTAATTGGATGAAGCAGAGAGAGAAATTATCATGAAAAAATTACTGCAAGTATCGATGCTCTCCAGCGGGATTGCCCTGGGTCTTATGGCCTCAAGTGCGGCAATTGCTCAGGGAGCTTGTAGCATCGGCCTTCAAACCGAAAACAACTGGGGTTCAGGCGCCCAGTACAAAGTAACAGTAACCAATACCGGCGCGGCTAAAACCAGTTGGGAATTGTGCTGGAATTTTGCTGGTAGTGAAACTGTGTCCAGTCTGTGGGAGGGTACCTATACCCAGACCGGCAATAAAGTGTGTGTGAAGAATGTGGGTTACAACGGTAATCTTCCAGCAAGTGGTACGGTTTCTTTTGGTTATATCGCAACTAACCCTGGTGCGGCGCCAGTTGGGTACACACTGAATGGTGTTGCATGTGGCGGTACAGCCTCCAGCAGCAGCGTAGCAAGCAGTGTTGCAAGTAGTGTGGTTAGTTCGGCTTCTTCCAGCGTAGCGCCAGTTAATGCAGCGCGCTGGTTGCTGGATACCGCGAACTCCAACTTCTATTTCACCTCAGTGAAAAAGAGTACTGCTGGTGTCGAAACTCCGGAGAACTTTACCTTCACCCAGCTGCAGGGCACAGTGTCCTCGTCAGGTCTTGCCACTCTAACTATTCCGCTATCGAGTATCAGTACTAACAACACGGTGCGTGACCCGCGCATGCAAAGTATGTTGTTTGAATCTGCTTACCTGCCAAATCTGCATTTCACTACCCAGTTGGATCTGGCAGCGTTAGATGCTCAGGCTCCCGGCAGTATCAAAGTGCAAAGCGTAACTGGTAATCTGGTGTTGCACGGCGTAGTAAAATCCATCGTATTTGATGCGGTTTTGATGAAGCATGCCAACAACAGCATCAGCGTGTCGCCACGTAAGCCTATCGTCATTAACTCGGTTGATTTTGATATGGCAGCGGGCGTGGAAGCGCTACGTGCGATCGCAAGTTTGAGCACTATCGGTGAAAAGGTACCGGTTTATTTCAAAATGTTCCTGAAGGGTGATAACCCAACCAATGTGCCCGCTATCAGCTTGCCTACTGCGCCGATTACTCCTTCCGGATTGACTGGAACTGTAGTTGCGTCTGGCACCAGCTTGAACTGGGCAGACGTCAGCAGCAACGAAACCGGCTTTCTGGTTCGTCGTAAAGGGGCAGACGGCCGCTGGGCGACAGCAAGTAATCTGAGCGCTAACAGCGTTAGCTATATGGACGCGCTGACCTTGTCTGGCAGCTATGACTATAAAGTACTGAGCTACACCGACAGTATTCCATCCGCGGCGACTGCGCCTATTACGCTGGTTATCGATAACGGTTCAAGCTCATCTGCAAGTTCAACCTCGGTTACTTCTTCTGTCTCATCCGTAAGCTCATCGGTTCGCTCGTCCGTCGGTAGCTCCAGCAGTGCCGGTCCGATTGTTGGGAATGCAGCAAACGGCTCCAGTCTCTGGCAGCAGCGTTGCTATGGCTGTCACGGTGATACCGAGAAATTTACTGACGGTAGCTTCGCGATTCCAGTTAATCCGAATCGCGCGTATTACTATCAAACCAAGGGCGAGCAGTTGGCCTTGCGCGATTACATTGCCAAGTACATGCCGCAAGGGGAAGCTGGCAGTCTGACCGCGCAAAACGCAGCAGATCTGGAAGCCTTCCTGTTCACCAAACGCGCACCGTCTGATGGTATTCCGGACAACAGCATTGCGTCATTCTCCTGCCCGAGTACCGCAACTGCACCCGGTCAACGTGTGCTGCGTTTGTTGACTCGTGCAGAGTATCAACGTTCCGTTCGCGATCTGGTGAATTATCAGCAGGATGTAATTTCCCGTTTACCTGACGATGCAATTTCTGGTGCTTTCCAAAACAACAATCAGTTGTTGGTCGATAGCGCGCGTTATACCTCTTACGTATCGACCGCTGAACGTATTGCGGACGATGTGGCGACCCGCTGGAATGCTGTGCTGGCCTGTACTCCAGGCGCTGCAGGTTGTACCGACAAGCTGGTAACCGATTTGGGTCAACGTATTTTCCGTCGCCCACTGTCTGCCACAGAAAAAACAGATTACCTGGCGTTGGCCAAGGGTACTGCTGATGGTCGGACTGAAGCAGAAGGCATGAAAGTAGCGTTGGCCGCAATGTTGTCTTCACCGCAATTCCTGTATCGCTCGGAGTTGGGTGAATTGTCTAGTGGCAGCATCTACAAGCTGAACGCTTACGAAATTGCGACTTATCTGGCATATACCTTCACGGGTTCTACTCCAGACGCGAATTTGATTGCGGCAGCAGCGCGCGGTGACTTGAACACTGCAGCCGGCATTCGCGCTCAAGCAGCAACCTTGATGAACTCCGCTAACACCAAAGTGTTGATGGGTGAGTTGGTTAACCGTTGGTTGGGTACCGAAAAACTGGCCACTCAAAATAAAGTGGGCGTTGCTAACTTCGCAACTCTGGCCGGCGATATGCAGTTGGAGTTGGGTAAGAACTTCTCGGCAGCCGTGTTGGATTCAACGTCGACCTTCGCAACGGTTTACAACCCCAACTTCACCTACGTTAACCAACGTTTGGCGACTCACTACGGTCTGACCTACAGCGGTACTGCCGATGCGGACGGCTTTGTGAAAGCTAACACCAGCGATCGCGGCGGTATTTTGGTATCCGGTGCGTTCATGTCGCGATATGCCCGTGACAACGATGCCAACTTGATTACCCGTGCAGTTGCCGTACGCCGTAAGTTGATGTGTCAGGATATTCCTGAACCACCATCAGGAGTTTCTTTGGACCGTGAAGCGCTGGCTAAGAAACACGCTGCCTTCTTCGCTGATCCAAAAACGACTGAACGTATGATCGCGGACAAAATCACCGAGCCAACGACCTGTTCTAACTGCCACTTGGAAATTATTAACCCACTGGGCGGCGGTATGGAAAACTTCGATGCAACCGGTCGCGTGCGCACATCAGACTTAAGGGGCAATGCGATCGATGCGTCAGCAGTGTTCTTCTCGCCCTATCAGAAGTTGCAATTTACCAATGATCCGGACCGCGTGATTTACAAACCTGAGATTGTCTTCAACGGCGCGAAAGATCTGGCTCGTCTGATGGTTGAGCAACCCGATATTTCCAAACAAGCCAAAGCCTGTCTGGCAACTCAGTTCGTCAGCTTCAGCAGTGGCGTGAGTTCGCTCTTCCTGATCGACAAGGACAAGACTCGTGAAGTGCCTTTCAACATGTCTGATGCCGAGAAAACCGCCTATCGCTGCAATATTGAGAAGTTAACCAACGTGCTCAATACCAGCGGACCGCGCGCCATGCTGCAGGAAATTCCTGCGCTGGATTCTGTGATCTACCGGCAGGAGTGGGCGCGCTAAGGCGCGCTCCATTCTCCTTGTAAACGAATTGGAGTCAAAAAAATGAGATATAAAGATTGCTTCGATAAAGAACGCCGGGATTTCCTGGGTGCAGTTAAACGTTCGGGTATTGCACTAGGCGCAATTCAGGCTTCGAGTATGCTCGCAGGCGTACTGATGGCGCGCGTTGCCGAAGCGCAAACCGGCCCAGGTAAATCCGTAGCTGTGTTCATGCCCGGAGGTTGTACCCCGGCCAAGTTCTTCCCAACCGGCAGTACTTTGCCAATACAGACGGCACCGCTGCAAAGTCATTATGCAGCCGGTCGCATTGCGCTGTTGAAGAACGCCACCATGATGAATGGTGGTCACGGGGTTATGTTTAACCGTTTCAACGACCCAAACCCTTGGGGTAAGCAAAGCTTTGATGTGAATTTGGGTAAAACCCTGAGCGCAAACTCAAACGCACCGGTGAAATGGTTGAATCTGGGAACAACACCTGTTTCAGAGCTGTCGCGTGATTCTAACGGCATTCCTACCATCACTAGTCCGCAAGCCGCGTTGGATGTCTTGTTTGCTGGCGGTACAGGTGGCGGTGGCGGCGGCGCAGTTGCTCCGCGTAAATCGCTGGTCGATGTGCACTACAAGGCGGTCAACGAACTGAAAACCAAGTTGGGCCAACACGAAAAGGACAAGCTCGATAGCCATTTCAACGCTATTCGCGAATTGGAGAGCACCATTAGTTCAACTAATACGGGCGGCTCGTGCCCTACGATCAGCAACACTAGCGCCGTAGGTTTTGACGCGACGTCACGTCTTATGACTGACATTGCTGTTTTGGCGCTGAGCTGTAATTTGTCGTACTCAGTTTCGTTGGCCTTTGGTACTGATGAGCATACCCATGTACTTGACGGTGCCATGATCAAAAACACTCAAGGCGTTTACACGCCGAGACCTTCGCACGACTCACACCACAATCAGGGTAACCCAAGCTACGCCGGTTACTACGATCAGGATGTGACTTACTACATGTCGTTGACCCAGCAGTTGTTGGATAAGTTGTTAGCCAAGGGGTTGATGGACTCGACTGTGGTAACCCAGGTGTCTGACATGGGGAACGTTGACGCTCACGGTGGCCAAAATTGTCCAATGCTGGTAGCCGGTGGCGGTGTGCGTGGTGGTGTGATTGATGTGGGTGGCCTGAGTCAGGTTAACCTGTTCCAAACTGTTGGTGTGCGCCTGAAAGCCAATCAGGGGACCAACGGCAGTCAGTTCAGAAACTGGAGTGGCACCACCATCTCTGGTTTGTTTTAAGGCTTAATAACGACGGCGGGCAGTCTGCCAACTCGGGCTGCCAATGCTGGAAACAGGGATGTTTCATTCAGCCGGTTGCGAGGTGTGTAGGAGAGCCACTTTGTCGCTGGCTTTTTTATCGTCTGAAAAAGGGAAATGGATTTGATAGAGCTTCTTTAGGGCCATAAATGAGTTGGGGCCGCATAAGCGGCCCCATACTGAATCTGTCCCTAGGTCGAAGTAGTCAAAATTTGCGACGAGTTTCCTTTCGTATCCCTGACCGCCTTTCCTCCTGCGCTAGTGCAATCCTTTGATGCCTCCCGAGGCATCGCTTCCTTAACAGGTGGGCGCATCCATTGACCTTTCCTGGCCAGCGCACATCATTGTCTACTTCCTTGATGGTTCCCATTATCCAGACTTGGCGGCTGACGAACTAGTCGCATATTTCGCTAAGTTTTGTAGGAAATTGACTACAACCTATAACTGAAATTATAAAATCACCATTACTTTATAACCTTATAGCAGGGTATGTACTCCCTGCCGGGAAGTTTCATTCGGCTTTGACGTGCAAAGGACTCAAGCAGCTCGTCTACCGGGTGCATGATTTCGTAGTCGCCATGCAACTCAAAGTGCCCGAATCTCTCAATCGCGCAAATGCCTTCCTCTTTAACGTTACCTGCCACTATTCCTGAAAAGGCGCGACGCAAATTGGCGGCCAACTGGTTTACCGGCTGGTTTTTGTGCAGCTCCAGATTGCGCATATTGTCGTGGGTAGGAATAAACGGCTGCTGTAAATCCGGGCTGATTTTCAGTTGCCAATTGAAGTAATAAGCATCATCGCTGTGTTTGCGAAATTCACGTACCTTTTTAATACCGTCTTTCATTTCGCGCGCGACCTCATCGGGGTCGTTTACGATAATTTTGTAATGAGACTGGGCTTCGGCCCCCAAGGTATCGCCAATAAACTTGTCGACACGTTTGAAATATTCGGCAGAGCTTTCCGGGCCAGTAAACACCAGCGGGAAGGGGATATCTTTGTTCTCCGGGTGCAATAAAATACCGAGGATATAAAGAATTTCTTCAGTGGTGCCTGCACCGCCGGGGAACACAATAATGCCATGACCCAAGCGCACAAATGCTTCCAGCCGCTTTTCAATATCCGGCATGATTGCCAGCTGGTTCACAATTGGATTGGGTGCCTCCGCGGCAATAATTCCCGGTTCGGTAATGCCGATATAACGGCCGTTATTGATACGTTGTTTGGCGTGGCCGATAGTGGCACCTTTCATCGGGCCTTTCATGGCGCCCGGGCCGCAGCCGGTACAGATATCCAAGCCGCGCAAACCCAATTGGTAGCCGACTTCCTTGGTGTAATCGTATTCGATGCGATTAATAGAGTGACCGCCCCAGCAGACCACCAGATTCGGGTCCAATCCCGGCTTTAATAAATTAGCATTACGCAGCATGTGGAATACTGCATCGGTAATACCTTCCGAACTGGACAAATTAAATTTAGGATTGCCGTTAATTTCGTCGTTGGTATAAATCACATCGCGCAATACGGTAAAAAGATGTTCACTGATGCCGCGAATCATTTTGTCATCGACGAAGGCATTGGTCGGCGCATTTTTTACGGCGAGTTTAATACCGCGTTCTTCTTGCACAATACTGATATCAAAATCCTTGTAACGCTCCAGCAACTCTTTGCCATCGTCCAGATCGTTACCGGTATTGAGTACGGCGAGTGAGCAGCTGCGAAATAATTTATATAAGCCGCTCTGGCTGGAATCCAACAGTTTTGCCACTTCCATTTTGGAAAGGATATTCAATTGGTCGATAGGGGAAATTAATGCGTCTATCGTTTTGTACTCGCCGTTGGCGTGGAGTTCAGGTTGATTCGGATTAAGGTTGCTCATGGTATTCCTTAGCATCCAGTGATGCGCTGGTCGGTAATATTTCTAAGGCAGTTGCTACTAGTGTAGTGTTATTTTGTTAGCTGTGTATGCTGCGTTTGTCTCTCCGCCTGACAAAGCGTCAAAAAAGCGGATAAATTTATTGGGTAGTGCAAAAATTAATCGAAATGAGGTGCTTATGGGCTATTTGCCTTGTGTTGAAGTGGAGAACTCTCCAAGTGTGCCGGTGACTGCCAGTGTAATTTGGTTGCACGGTTTGGGCGCCGATGGGCATGATTTCGCGCCGTTGGTTCCCGAGTTGCAGTTGCCAGGATCATTGTCGATTCGTTTTATCTTCCCTCATGCGCCACAAATTCCGGTCACTGTGAATGGCGGTTATTTTATGCCTGCCTGGTACGACATTCTGGAAATGAATCTGGAACGAAAAATTGATGAGGCTCAACTCGTTGCGAGTGCAAAAGCGGTTCATAATTTAATTCTTCGCGAGATTGAGCGCGGTGTTTCTGCCGAGCGAATTATTCTTGCCGGCTTTTCGCAGGGCGGGGCAGTGGTGTATCAGGCGGGTTACACATTTAATAAAACACTCGCCGGTTTTCTGGTGTTATCCAGTTATTTTGCAACGCATAGTAGTATTCAAATTGACGATACAAACAAAACTACTCCATTGCTGATTCAGCATGGTACTCGCGACCCGGTGGTGTCTCCATTATTAGGTGAGCGCGCCTTCCAGTTTACGCAAGGGTTTGGTGCTAATGTCAATTATGAAACCTATGCGATGGAGCATACGCTCTGTGGTGAGCAAGTCATTTCAATATCGCGCTGGTTGCAAGAGCGCCTGGCTTGATTTGGCTATTCAGTTAGGCAGGCGGGATCAAATTGATACTCGCCATCGAGCCAATCAACAATTTCCTGTGCAAATGGATTGGGCAAAAATTTTTGATAAGTATTGCGCAAATTTTCTTTTTCACTGTTCGTTAAGTTTTTTAAGCCTTTGTCTTGCAGTTGTGAAATATCTTTTTTTAGTTGTGTTGCGAGTTGATCTCCGCATACTTCTGTGCAAAGTTCTTCGAAGACTTGTTTGGGGTTGTAGTTGCCTTGTAACTCATAAGCTTTGGGTAAACTGGCGAGTGGAATTTGTGAAAGCCATGCTTGATTCATTGGATTGATCGCATGGCCAGCAATATTGCCCGGCAGTAGTGCGTGGGTTTTATCAAGCGCGCGCAACTGCAAAAAATTAGACTTAACGGCGCCGTCATTTACTGGATAGTTATCCCATAAAAACGGCTTTCGTCCGAGCAGAGTGGTGACTTGGTCCAGATGCGACTGAGCGTATTCAATTGAGCAGACTTTTTCCCCGGTCCAGAACATGTCTATCTTTGGGTCAAGACGCTCAGCAAATGTTTGCCAATAGTTTTCCGGCATAGCCCCAAATACTTTTTCCAGCACAGGATCAAAGCTGTAATAGGTTGGGCAAAAAATTATTTTTTTTGCAGTAGATACTTGCGCGGCTTGATGGGCAATATCAATTTGAATTTGCGCCAAGCCAGGAATATCGCCGCGCATGTCATCAAATAGTATGCAGAGAATATCAGGTGTCAATTCATTAATTTGCCGAATTCGTTGCGTGAGCATTGTGCGTTGATCGCGTGTGGCATCCAGATAAATTTCATGGGGACTTAAGCCAATACCAAATTCGATACCGGCATCCTTGTAAATTGCCCGCAATTTTTGCAGTTGTTGTCTTTCAGTGACAGGCCAATCCAGTTGCCAGCGCTTGCGTAAGTGCTTGTCGCTTTTTGGTGCGTAGATGTAAAAATTGAACTGATGTTGTGCAAGAAATTGCGCGTAGGCGTCTCGTACGCTCCAACTCCAGTGTCTGCCGAAAAAACCCTCAATGATGCCTATTGGGGTTGTACGGATTTTATTCGCAGAGCTTGGGCTTTCAGGCATAAGTCGATATCCGGTTAATTTTATTGCGAGTTTGTTGTTTGTGGCAGTTAAAAATGCATCAGGCGCTCATACAAAAAAACGTCAGTGCAATTGAAGTTCTTGCGGATTTTTTTTTGTGTAAATTCCATGATAATTGTCAGTTGCGGCTGCGCGTTGTCGCTTGTGGTTTAATTGACACCTAAAACCCATCTGCCTATCATAGCGGCCTTTTTGAGCCGGACAATTTTTGTTTGCTGCTGCTGAATTTTTTCAGGGATTTTTTAGCTTTTGCTGTTGTTTCAATAGTTGGCTTCTTTTTATAAGACTCTCTCTTTTTAAGGCAAAAATCTAGGATGGTATGCGTGCAAGGGTGTTTTGCTGTAGGAAGTTTATCCTTTCCTTGGTTGGCTTTCGTGCCAGCACCCTGGTGGCGAAATAAGTAACGGCAATTGAGTGTTTGCAAAAGGCGTAGACCTGCAAGTTCGGTTCTGGTACCCCACTAACAGCATTAACGAAACAACGACAATAGGAATCAACCACCTGTTCTTAGGAATACCATCTATGCAATTTGTTTGCGGAGTAGTAAATGACTAATCCAAATCTACGTCCTACTGACTTACCATCCTGGAAGGCCTTAAGTGCCCATGCAGATCAGTTGAAATCACAGCACATGAAAGCGCTGTTTGCTTCCGATGATAAGCGGTTCGACAAGTTCTCCCTGCAACTCCCCAATTTCCTGTTTGACTACTCCAAAAACCTGATTACCGACGAAACTAAAGCCGCATTGCTCGCTCTGGCAAAAGATGCCGAGGTAGAAGCCTGGCGTAGCCGGATGTTTGCCGGTGAGCACATCAATGCCACCGAAGATCGCGCTGTAATGCATGTTGCCCTGCGCGATAAGTCAGTCAACCCGATTATGATTGATGGTGCAGACGCTCGCCCGGCAGTGAATGCCGAGTTGGAGCGTATGCGCAAACTGAGCGAAAAGCTTCGTTCTGGTGCTTGGGTCGGTTACACCGGCAAGACCATTACGGATATCGTTAGTATTGGTATTGGTGGTTCAAACCTCGGCCCGCTGATGGCTTGCGAGGCACTCAAAGCCTATAGCGACAAGCGCTTCAATATCCACTTTGCCTCTAATATTGATGGCGTGCAGATTGCAGAAGTGTTGGAAGGGCTGAATCCAGAAACTACGTTGTTTGTAATCTCCTCCAAGACCTTTACGACACAGGAAACCATGACGAACGCCCGTACCGCGGAGCAGTGGCTCATGAAGGCGGCGGGCGACAAATCCGCTATTGCGAAGCACTTTGTGGCAGTGTCGACTAACCGCAAGCTGGTGACTGCATTTGGTATCGCCGAAGAAAATATTTTTGATATGTGGGATTGGGTTGGTGGTCGCTTCTCTTTGTGGTCAGCGATTGGTCTCCCGATAGTTCTGTTTTTGGGGTATGAGTTATTTGATGAGCTGCTGCAGGGCGCTTACGAAATGGATCAGCACTTCCAAACAGCACCTTTGGCGGAAAATGCGCCGGTGATGCTCGCATTAGTGGGGATCTGGAATCGCAACTTCCTCGGTTATCCCGCGCATGCGTTACTACCCTACGATCAGTGTTTGCACCGTTTCCCTGCTTACATGCAGCAGGCGGAGATGGAGAGTAACGGCAAATCTGTTAACTGGGCTGGAGAGCAAATTTCTTACGCCAGCGTTCCACTGGTGTGGGGAGAGGTGGGTATTAATGGTCAGCACGCCTTTTATCAGATGTTGCACCAAGGTACCGACATTATCCCGGCAGATTTTATTGGTTCGGTAACTCCAAATATTGCTGTTGAAGGTCATCATGATGCACTAATGGCAAACTTCTTCGCCCAGACCCAAGCGTTGATGTTGGGTAGTGATGCTGATCAGGTTAGGCGCGACTTGTCGGCCAAAGGGGTTAGTCCGGCGCGTATCGAAGAAATCGTTGAGCACAAGGTGCATCGCGGTAATCGACCAACCAATACCATTTTGTTAAATAAGGTTGACGCTCGTACGCTGGGTGCACTGATTGCGCTTTATGAGCACAAAATCTTTGTACAAGGTATCATCTGGCGCATTCACTCCTTTGATCAATGGGGTGTTGAATTGGGCAAGGTGTTGGCTGCTGGAATTCAGCCGGAGTTGGATGTGGCCAAAAGCACCAGTGCCAGCCATGATGCCTCAACCCGCAATCTGATTGATTTTTACAAGCGCGCAAAAGCGGGCGAATAAGTTTTAACGCTTGAAAAACGGCACCTTCACTGTGGCAAACGTCAAGGTGCAGGGTACCAAGAGAGACATTATCAAAGCGCCGGGCAAAGTATCTGGCGCTGTGCGTAACTAGGTTGCGCAGGCTTCACAGGTGATATGCCTGTGCCAGGTACAGACCCAATGAGCAATGGTATTCCCATGACTGACGTGTTAGCTACAGATCCAAGACTTGTTGCAATTACCGAGCGTATTATCGCCCGTAGCAAAAATACCCGCGCCGCCTATCTGGCGCGCGTCGATAAATTCCGCAGCAACGGCCCAGCCCGTCATCATTTAGGGTGTGCCAATCTCGCGCACGGTTTCGCTGCCTGTAATGCTTCCGACAAAGAAGCCCTGGCAGAAGGTCAAGCGCCAAACTTGGGTGTGGTTTCTGCGTACAACGAAATGTTGTCTGCCCATGTCCCCTATGGCGAATATCTGGAGCCGATCAAGGCGGCAGCTAAAGAAATGGGCATGACTGCACAGATGGCGGGCGGTGTACCGGCTATGTGTGACGGCGTCACCCAAGGCTTTCCAGGAATGGAAATGTCCCTCTTCAGTCGCGATGTAATTGCTATGAGTACCGCTATCGCGCTGTCACATGACATGTTCGACGGTGCGATTTGCCTTGGTGTGTGCGACAAGATTGTTCCGGGTTTGATGATGGGGGCATTGTCCTTTGGTCAATTACCAATCGTCTTTATCCCTGCAGGCCCAATGACTCCCGGTTTGTCCAATGCCGAAAAAGCCAAAGCGCGCCAGCTGTTCGCCGAAGGTAAAGTGGGGCGCAAAGAGCTGTTGGCTGCGGAGAGCGCTTCTTATCACAGTGCTGGAACCTGTACCTTTTACGGTACGGCGAACACAAACCAGATGTTGATGGAAATCATGGGTATGCATCTACCCGGCAGTACTTTCATCAACCCTTATACCGAGATGCGCGATGCTTTGACCCGCGCGCATGTGCATCAATTGGCGCGTATTACTCGCGCTGAAAGCCGTGTAACCCTCGCTGACATTGTCACAGAAAAGTCTGTGGTAAATGGTATTGTTGGTTTGATGGCTACCGGTGGTTCAACCAATCATGCGATGCACGTAGTGGCGATTGCTCGTGCAGCGGGTGTGATTGTTGATTGGCAGGATTTGTCAGATATTTCGGATATAATCCCGCTCATGTGCCGTATCTACCCTAACGGTCTTGCCGATGTAAACCGCTTCCAGGCGGTTGGTGGTATGGGGTATTTAATTCGCGAGCTGCGGGCTGCGGGCCTGTTGCATGACGATGTGAAGACCATCATGGGTGCCGAGGGTGGTTTGTCGCATTACACCAAAGAGCCGTTCATGGACAATGGCGAATTGGTATGGCGTGATGCAGTAGCAGAAAGCCTGGATGATTCGGTATTGCGCCCAGCGTCCAAGCCGTTTGCTCCTGAAGGTGGTCTGCGCTTGCTGAAAGGCAATATTGGTCGCTCAGTTATCAAAATTTCGGCAGTGAAAGCCGAGCATCGCATGGTGAAAGCCCCAGCAATTGTTTTCCAGAGTCAGGAAGAGCTTCAAACGGCGTTCAAGCGCGGCGAACTGGAAAAAGATTTTGTCGCGGTGGTTCGCTTCCAGGGCCCTAAAGCCTGTGGCATGCCCGAACTGCACAAGCTCACTCCTCCGCTGGGGGTGTTGCAGGATCGCGGTTTCAAAGTGGCGTTGGTTACTGATGGCCGTATGTCCGGCGCCTCTGGTAAGATTCCAGCGGCTATCCACATGACCCCGGAAGCGCTCGATAATGGCCTTATCGGCCTGATCCAAACTGGCGATATGATTGAATTGGACGCAGAAACGGGAACCTTGCAGTTATTGGTCAGCGATGAAGAATTGGCAAAACGCCAACCGGCCCAATGTGATTTGACTAATGTTCACTACGGTATGGGGCGCGAGCTGTTTGCGCCTTTCCGCGCCTCGGTGGGCTTGGCTGAAGAAGGAGCTACGGTGTTTAACTGGTAAGCAGTTAAATTTTCGACCCCGAACCTCTGTTCGGGGTCTTCGTTTTAAAAATACGCCGGATATTAACAAGGCGTTTTCACGTATATCCACTGTCCAGATTCATAAACAGGATTACTCCTCATGCTCGAAGCGTTTGATTTTGTCATTTTTGGGGGCGCTGGCGATTTGGCTTTGCGCAAATTGATTCCCGGTCTTTACCGCGCTCATCGTGAAGGCTCTCTGCCAGCTAGCGCGCGTATTATTCCGACATGTCGCAATACCCAAATGGTTGCCGAATACAAGCAAAAGGTGCGTGATGCTGCTGAAAAGCATCTGGGTGGTGAAGAATTTGTCGCGGCCGATTGGGACGAATTCGCCAAATGCCTGTTTCCGGTTTTTGTTGATATCGGTACTAAAGACGAGCATTGGGATGCGTTGGCGCAATTACTGAATTCGGGTGGCAACAGCCAACGCGTGTTCTACCTGTCTACTCCGCCATCGGTGTTCAGCATTTGCTGTAAGCATTTGCATGAAACCGGACTGATTACTGATACCGCGCGCGTAGTTGTTGAAAAGCCGCTTGGTTACGACGCGAAAACTGCCGAAGAAATTAATAGCCAGATCGCTGAATACTTCCGTGAAGACGCGATCTTCCGTATCGATCATTATCTCGGTAAAGAGACCGTACAAAACCTGTTGGCCTTGCGTTTTGCCAACGGGATGTTCGAGCATTTGTGGGACGCCAAATCAATCGATCATGTGCAAATCAGCATTTCTGAAACCGTTGGTTTGGAAGGGCGTGCGAGCTTTTATGATGGCGCTGGTGCGCTGCGCGATATGGTGCAAAATCACATCCTGCAATTGTTGTGTTTGGTGGCGATGGAGTCACCTAACAAAATGACTGCCGAGCGTATTCGCGCTGAAAAATTGAAAGTGTTAGAGAGCCTGCGCCCATTGACTGGCAATACCGTTAAATACAACACCGTGCGCGGCCAATATGTGGCGGGTGAGCTCAGTGGAAAGCAGGTTCCAGGTTATTTGGATGAGCTGGGTCAGCCAAGCAACACCGAAACGTTTGTGGCTATCCGCGCTTACATCGATAACTCGCGTTGGGCTAACGTGCCATTCTATCTGCGTACCGGCAAGCGCATGAAACAGCGCTTTGCTGAAATCGTTATCCAGTACAAAGATGTTGCACACCGTGTTTATCCTGAGTCAGCTGGAGCTGCTACACCTAACCGTTTGATTATTCGCCTGCAGCCGGAAGAAAGCATTAAGATCATCATGGTGTCCAAAGATCTGGAAAAACATGAAACCCATTTGCGCCCTGTGGTGTTGAATCTGAATTTTGCTGACACCTATAAAGATTTTTACTCGGATGCTTACAAGCGTTTAATGTTGGATGCAGCCGCGGGCGATGCCAGTTTGTTTATTCATCGTGCCGAAGTTGATGCCGCTTGGGCGTGGATCGATCCTATTATCGAAGCTTGGCAACGTCCAGAAAACAAACCGCACGGCTATATGGCGGGCAGCTGGGGTCCACAAGCGTCGGCGCAAATGCTGGCAAGTGATCGTCGCCGTTGGTTCTCCATTGATGAAGTTCTGTCGGGAGCTGATCAGGAATGGTAAGCGAGCGTTTATTCGACAATCGCGCGGAAATGATCGCCGCGCTGCAAGCGGAATGTGAAAGTGCTTTGCGTGCAGCTATCGACGACCGTAGTGAAGCTACATTTATGGTGTCGGGTGGCAGTACGCCTGAGCCGCTCTACAAGGCTTTGAGCAACTCCGATCTCGATTGGGAATCAGTTTATGTTGCTTTAGTTGACGAGCGCTGGGTTGATTTTGATCACGACAAGAGCAATGAAGCTTTTACGGTTAAGCACCTAATCCAAAACAAAGCAGCTGTAGCCAATTTGGTGGGGATGAAAAATACCGCAGAAACGGCTGCTGAGGGTTTGGCAGATTGTGAAGCGGCTTATCAGCAATTAGCGCAACCCTTCGATATCACTATTTTAGGTATGGGGTCTGATGGTCACACAGCGTCTCTTTTCCCCTATGCACAGGGATTGGATGAGGCATTAAATCCGGAGTCCAATGAACTTTGCGCAGCGATTACTGCGCAGCAAAGTGAAGTCACTGGTGCAATTGTCGAGCGTATGACCTTGTCACTTGCTGGGCTGCTGCGCTCCAAAGTGCTCATTTTATTAATTACCGGCGATGAAAAATTGGCGGTATTGCGCGCGGCGCAAGCAGACGGTGACGTAAAGGAAATGCCAATTCGGGCTGTGCTGCGTCAGCAACAAGTGCCAGTTGTCGTTTACTGGGCGCCGTAATTAATTGCAAATTCCGAACAGCTCTTGAACAGGGCGTGTTTTTCGAACTTATTGAACAACGAGGGATATACAGTGGCTTTAACTATCGATCAAATTGTCAAAGTAGCACCAGTCGTACCCGTAATGGTGGTAGAGCGTATTGAAGATGCAGTGCCTTTGGCGACTGCGCTCTATAACGGCGGACTGAAAGTGTTGGAAATTACTCTGCGTACTCCCTGTGCTCTGGATGCAATTACCGCTATGGTTGAGGCTCTGCCGGATGATGCAGTGATTGGTGCGGGCACAATCATCACTCCAGCTGATTTGGAGAAAGCAGTGAAAGCCGGCTCGACTTTTTTGGTTAGCCCGGGTACCACTCCGGCTTTGATAGAAGCGGCCAAAGCCTCACCCGTTCCCTTGTTAGCGGGTGTTGCCACGCCCACAGAAGCAATGAATCTTTATACTCAAGGTTTCACTCACCAGAAATTCTTCCCTGCTGAAGCGGCGGGTGGTGTGCCTATGTTGAAATCTATCGCTGGGCCGTTGCCGCAAATTACCTTCTGCCCAACCGGTGGAATTGATTTGGCAAAGGCGCCTAGCTATTTGGCGCTGCCGAACGTTCACTGTGTCGGCGGAACCTGGATGGCACCGAAAGAATTGATGAAAGCAGGTCGCTGGGATGAAATTGAGCGTCTTGCGCGTGAAGCAGCCAGTCTGCCGCGTTAAGTTAAAAGTTTGTAGGGGGCGCAATTTATTGCGCCCCTGTGTTTTTTAAATCCATGGGTGCAATTATTTGTACCCCTACAGCAAAAGAATCAGTTAAAAAGGTTAGGAGAAAGCAATGACTATTAGAGTGGCAATCAACGGTTACGGTCGTATTGGTCGCAATGTTCTGCGTGCGTTGTATGAATCAGGCAAGCGCAGCCAAATCCAAATCGTTGGTATTAATGACTTGGGGGATGCTCACCTGAATGCTCATCTCACCAAATACGATTCGGTTCACGGTCAATTCAACGGTACTGTGAAATATGAAGGCAGTTCCATGTTTGTAAATGGCGATGAGATTCGTATTACTGCTGAGCGCGACCCTGCGAAATTGCCTTGGGCTGAATTGAACGTTGACGTGGTTTACGAGTGCACCGGCATATTCACCAGCAAAGAAAAAGCGGGCGCGCACATTACCGCCGGCGCGAAAAAAGTAATTATTTCTGCTCCTGGTACCGATGTTGATGCAACCGTCGTATTCGGTGTAAACGACAAAGTATTGAAGTCAACTGACACCATCATTTCCAACGCGTCTTGCACCACTAACTGTTTGGCGCCTGTTGCTAAAGTATTGAATGACAAGTTTGGAATCGTGCAAGGTTCCATGACTACTATTCACGCTTACACCAACGATCAAGTGTTGTCTGATGTGTTCCACAAAGATATTTACCGCGCTCGTTCAGCTACTCAATCCATGATTCCAACCACTACCGGTGCTGCAAAAGCGGTAGGTTTGGTGTTGCCGGAATTGAAAGGCAAAATGGATGGTATTTCTGTTCGTGTTCCAACCATCAACGTTTCTCTGGTGGACCTGAACGTGTTGGTTGAGAAGGACGTTTCTGTTGAAGCGATCAACGCAGCCATGAAAGAAGCCGCTGAAAAAGAAATGCCGGGCGTATTAGCGTATGTTGATGAGCCTTTGGTATCCGTTGACTTCAATCACAATGCTCACTCTTCCAACTATGACTCATTGCAAACCAAAGTTTACGGTAAGTGGGTAAAAGTACTGAGCTGGTACGACAACGAGTGGGGTTTCTCCAATCGTATGCTGGATAACACTATTGCATTGATCAACGCTAAATAAGAGAACCCATCATGTTAAGACGTACTAAGATCGTCAGTACTTTGGGCCCGGCTTCTGAATCGCCGGAAGTTCTTGAGCGTTTGATTCTGGCGGGTGTAAACGTTGTGCGCCTGAACTTTTCGCACGGCTCACCGGAAGATCACAAGCGTCGTGCTGAAACTGTGCGCGCTTTGGCCGCCAAGCACAATCGCTTTGTTGCTGTATTGGGTGATTTGCAAGGCCCTAAAATTCGCGTAGCACGTTTTGCTGATGGCAAAATCCATCTCAAGGTGGGCGACAAGTTTGTACTTGATGCGGCCTTGGGACGCGATGAAGGCAATCAACAACAAGTCGGTATTGATTACAAAGAATTGCCGAATGACTGTAAGGCTGGCGATATTTTGTTGCTGGATGATGGTCGCGTTGTATTGCACGTCGACAAAATTGAAGGCACTCGTATTTACACTACGACCAAAGTAGCGGGTCCTTTGTCTAACAACAAAGGTATCAACCGTCAGGGTGGTGGTTTGACGGCGCCGGCGTTGACTGAAAAAGACAAGGCCGATATCAAAACTGCCGCAGAAATTGATGTGGATTATCTGGCAGTATCTTTCCCTCGCTCAGCTGACGACATGAACTATGCGCGCAAGTTGATGCTGGAAGCTGGTGGCCGTGCAGGTCTCGTTTCCAAAGTTGAACGCGCAGAAGCTGTTGCCGATGACGAAACACTGGACGATATTATTCGTGCAAGTGATGCGGTAATGGTTGCGCGTGGTGACTTGGGTGTTGAGATCGGCGATGCAGCGTTGATCGGTGTGCAGAAGCGCATCATTGCTCGTTCACGCGCGTTGAATAAAGTGGTAATCACTGCGACGCAAATGATGGAGTCAATGATCAACAGTCCGCTGCCAACTCGTGCAGAAGTGTTTGACGTTGCTAACGCTGTATTGGACGGTACTGATGCGGTAATGCTCTCTGCTGAAACTGCAGCAGGTAGTTTCCCCGTGGAAACCGTTGAGGCGATGGTGCGGATTATTCTCGGTGCCGAGAAGCATCCGACCGCCAGTTTCGACAACTACCGTATGGATCAGGCATTCACCAGTGTAGATGAGTCTATTGCATTGGCTTCTATGTTTACCGCAAACCACCTCGCAGGTGTGAAGGCGCTGATTGCATTTACCGAGTCAGGCAGTACACCACGTTTGATGTCGCGTGTCGGTTCACAATTGCCAATTTTTGCGTTCTCCCGTCACGTGAATACGCAGCGTAAAATGGCGTTGTATCGCGGTGTACAACCCATCGCATTCGATACTTCAAGTGCTCCTTGCTCAGACGATTTCAGTCGTGCAATTGGCATGCTGAAAGCGCAAGGTGTTTTGGTAGATGGTGATCTGGTGATTGTATCTCTGGGCGATACCACATTGCTCGGCGGCACAAACACGCTGAAAATTCTGCGTGTAGGCGATACACTCGCTTGAGTCTGAACGGCTTGAACAAAAACGGCAGCTCGGCTGCCGTTTTTTTTGTCCCGCGTTTTTATCTGGTGATCCTATGAAGCTGGTTGTGGCAGTATTTTTATCCTTGTTAGTTATTCCTGCATTGGCAATGGAGTTGCGCGGGCAGTGGCAACAAGGTGGAGTAATTATTGGCAAGGCGCCTGCAGGGGTCCAGATAGAATACCAGGGTAAGAAATTGCACTTATCGCCGCAGGGTGAGTTTGTTGTTGGTTTGGGGCGCGATGCAAAACCCAAAGCAATTCTGGTAGCGATCAATGCCGATGGCAGTCGCACCGAGCTGGCGTTTTCTGTTAAACAGCGCAAGTACAATATCCAAAAAGTAACCGGTGTTCCGCAGCAAACGGTAGACCCCGATCCCGCTCAGGTGGAGCGCGCAAAACGCGAGGCCCAGATGGCAGCCGATGCACGTAAAGGCGATTTACCGCTCACTTTTTTTGCACAAAAATTCCAGTGGCCGTTAGTTGGCCCGATTACCGGTGTGTACGGTAGTCAACGAATTTACAATGGTGTACCTAATTCTCCGCATTACGGTGTCGATATTGCCAAACCCGTCGGCACTTTGGTTGTTGCGCCAGCGGGCGGTGTTGTAACGCTGGTACATCCGGATATGTTTTTTTCTGGTGGAACATTGATTATCGATCACGGGCACGGTCTGTCATCGACTTTTATTCATTTGAGCGAAATTTTGGTAAAACAGGGCGATGCAATTACCCAGGGACAAACTATTGCAAAAGTTGGAAAAACCGGGCGCGCCACAGGTGCGCACCTTGATTGGCGGATGAACTGGTTTGAAGAGCGTGTCGATCCGCAATTATTGGTTGACCCAATGCCGGCAAATTAAGCAGGATATTTTTCATTGAGTGAAGCAGGAGTGCTATGAAACGTTTTGTGCAAGTTGGTGCAATATTTTTTGTCGGCGTGATTGTGGGTTTGATCTCTGTGCAAGGGACCTTTAATCATTTGCGCCACACATTTTCTCCATCGCTCAGTTTTGCCGATGGCTCAACCTATGTAGGTGGATTAAATGAGCAGGGGCAATTGGATGGCAATGGGCGTATGCAATGGAAAAATGGTGATACTTATGAAGGCAATTTTGTTGATGGTCTCTTTCATGGACAGGGAACATTAGCCAGTGCTTCCTCGGGTGTTTATCGCGGCAATTTTGTTGCGGGGGAAATGGAAGGACAAGGTGAATTGGTGTATGCCGATGGCTCACGTTACAGCGGTGAATTTAAAGCGAATCAGTTTCAGGGTAAGGGTAAATTGAACTATCCAGATGGTTCTTATTATTTGGGTGATTTTGTGAAGAGTCGGCCAAATGGTAAAGGTCAGTGGTTTTTCGCGGATAAATCAACTTATTCCGGTGATGTTGTGAATGGCGTGCTTACCGGAAAGGGTGAATTAATTCGCGCCGGTTCCAAATATATCGGTGAATTTGTTAACGGAAAAATGCAGGGAAAAGGCGTATTCACCGATGAACAAGGCAATAGTTACAGTGGTGAATTTGTGAATGATTCATTTACCGGTGAGGGGACTTACACGGGTACTGATGGCGATGTATTCATAGGGCAGTTCAACAGCTGGGCGTTGAGTGGACAGGGAATGCAAACCAATAAAAAAGGCAATCAATGGCAGGGTGAATTCGAACATGGCTTGCTGGAAGGGCAGGGCAGCTATCTTGAAAAAGATGGGCAGCAGTACACCGGTGAATTTGAATTTGGAAAATATTCCGGCAAGGGAAAATTAATTGCCAAAAATGGCGATATCTATGAAGGGGAATTTTCTTATGGACAAAAACACGGCGCTGGTACCTTGATCTATAAGGAGCCTATCGATGGTGTCAGTAAAATTACCGGCCGCTGGAGCTACAATCGCCTTGTTGATGGTGGTAGTGACGTAAAAATTTATTCTGCAGAAGAAGTTGCTGAGCATGCGCTTTACGGGGAGCAAGCAGAATTGCAGCGAGCACTGGATTCATTGCAGATATCAAACCCGGAGAAAATCGAACTTTATAGTTTGGTTGTTGCAGGCTACGGCACCGAAGAGGTATTTCGCCGCGAGAGCAAATTTATTGAAAATTTATTCGCCGAACTCTATGGAAATCGTGCTACCGCGATATATCTCGCTAACAGTCAGCGTTCACTTGCCGAGCATCCTATGGCAACGCGCACCAGTATCAAAGCAGCGATTGAAAGAATCGCTGAGCGTATGGATAAAAACCAGGATATTTTCTTTTTATATATCACCAGTCATGGCAGTAAAAATAAAACCATCTCGCTAAACCATAACGGCCTGGAACTGAGGGATATAGATGCAAAATGGTTGGGTGATTTGCTTAAGGCAACCGGCATCAGACATAGGGTGGTAGTGTTATCGGCGTGTTTCTCCGGCGGGTTTATCGATGAAATTAGCGATGACAACACGCTCATCATGACTGCCGCATCCGCTAAAAAAACGTCCTTTGGCTGTGCGGACGACAGTCTGTTTACCTACTTTGGCAAGGCGTACTTCAAGGAGTCTCTGAAACCTGGGGTGGATTTCGAGCAGGCGTTCTATCAGGCGCGCAATCTGGTGGAAGCTTGGGAGAAAGAGCAAAAAATCACTCCTTCAGAGCCGCAGATCAAACCAAATGAAAGGGTAACACACCAGGTTAAACGTTGGTTGGAAAGCACAGGTTCGGTGGAATTGCCGAATTTAAAACCTCAATCACCCCAATAGCCCTGCGGTTCTAGAGACAGGGCTGTAACAGGCAGTGTAAGATACCGCCCCCCGGTTAACTAACCATGACCCAAGATTATGATAGATAAAAAGTTACTCAGTATTTTGGTATGCCCGGTGAGCAAGGGCGAACTTGAATATCGTCCCGAGCAGCAGGAGCTGGTCTGTTGGGATAGTGGTTTGGCTTACCCGATTCGCGATGGCATTCCGGTGATGCTGGAGCATGAAGCGCGCAAACTCAGCGCGGAAGAACTGGAGCAGCACCAGGCCTAAGGGCAGGGTGCCAACGATGTTGAAGACGAGTTAGATAATGATGAAAAGCGCTGAAATCCGCGATGCATTTTTGAAGTTTTTTGAATCCAAGGGGCACACTATTGTTGCCAGTAGTTCCTTGATTCCGGGTAACGATCCGACCCTCCTGTTCACTAACGCAGGTATGAACCAGTTTAAGGATTGCTTCCTGGGTGCTGACAAACGTTCTTACAATCGCGCGGTAAGCTCCCAGCGTTGTGTGCGCGCGGGGGGTAAGCACAATGACTTGGAAAATGTCGGTTACACTGCGCGTCATCACACCTTCTTCGAAATGCTCGGGAACTTCAGTTTTGGTGACTACTTTAAACACGATGCTATCCGTTTTGCCTGGGAATTTTTGACCTCCAAAGACTGGTTGGCGATCCCCTCTGAAAAACTTTGGGTAACTGTTTATGCCTCTGACGATGAGGCGTTTGATATTTGGAACAAAGAGGTAGGCGTTCCGGCGGAGCGAATTATCCGCATTGGTGACAACAAAGGGGCTCCCTACGCTTCAGATAATTTTTGGGCAATGGGTGATACTGGTCCTTGTGGTCCCTGTACTGAAATTTTCTACGATCACGGCGCGGATATCTGGGGCGGTCCTCCCGGTTCGCCAGAAGAAGATGGCGATCGTTATATCGAGATCTGGAACAACGTATTCATGCAGTTCAATCGTACTGCCGACGGTGTTTTGCATCCTTTGCCAGCTCCTTCTGTAGACACGGGGATGGGGCTGGAGCGTATTTCTGCAGTTATGCAGCACGTACATTCCAACTATGAAATAGATCTGTTCCAGCACTTATTAGCTGCGGCCGCAGAGGCAACCGGTAATCACGATATGGAAAACAAATCACTGCGCGTGATTGCAGACCATATCCGTTCCTGTTCTTTCCTTGTTAGCGATGGTGTTTTGCCTTCCAATGAGGGGCGTGGTTATGTATTGCGCCGCATTATTCGCCGCGCCATTCGTCATGGTAATCAGCTTGGTCAAAAGCAGCCATTCTTTCACAAACTGGTAAAGGCGCTGGCAGAGGTGATGGGTGATGCCTATCCGGAACTGCATAAAAATCAGGCACATATTGAGAAGGTGCTGTTGCAAGAAGAAGAGCAATTTGAGAAGACTCTCGATAAAGGTATCGCTGTTCTTGAAGATGCGCTGACTAAACTTTCGGGGACAGAAATCCCCGGTAAAGTTGTATTTACCCTGTATGACACTTATGGCTTCCCGGTTGACCTGACCGCAGATATCGCACGTGAACGCGGTTTAACGGTTGATCAAGCTGGCTATGAAGCGTCTATGGCAGAGCAGCGCGCCAGAGCTCGCGCTGCCGGTACATTCAAAGTGGATTACAACGCAAAAGGCCTTGAATTCCCGGCGTCTGAATTCCTTGGCTATAGCAGCCTGGCTGAGCAGGGCAAGGTGCTTGCTCTGGTTAAAGATGGTCAGAAAGTAGAGCAGTTGGTTGAAGGTGATGATGGCGTAGTCGTGTTGGATCGTACTCCGTTCTACGCTGAATCCGGCGGTCAGGCTGGCGACTGTGGCTATTTGGAGTTGGGTGGCAATCGTATCGAAGTTCGTGACTGCCAGAAGCAGGGCGCATCCAATTTACACATTGTGCGTATACTTCAGGGGGCTATTTCAGTTGGTGATAGTTTCTCAGCTAAAGTCGACAGCAGTGTGCGTCAAGCAACGGCACTAAACCATTCTGCAACCCACTTGATGCACGCCGCTTTGCGCAAGGTACTCGGTGAGCACGTTACCCAAAAGGGTTCGTTGGTTGATTCCGAGCGCCTGCGTTTTGATTTCTCCCACTTCGAAGCGGTGACTGCTGATCAGCTTAAGGCCATTGAGGCTTTGGTAAATCATCAAATTCGCACCAACTCAGTTGTGGCAACTGAGTTGTGTGATATGGATACTGCAAAAGCCAAAGGCGCTATGGCACTGTTTGGCGAGAAATATGGTGATACAGTGCGTGTGTTGACCATGGGTGATGGCTTCTCGGTGGAGCTTTGCGGTGGTACGCATGTTAATCGCACCGGCGATATTGGTCTGTTCCGCATTATTTCCGAGTCTGGTGTCGCAGCGGGAATTCGCCGTATTGAGGCTATTACGGGTGTCAAAGCATTGGAGTTGTTTGATGAGGTAGAAACCCTTGTTGATACCGCTAGCCGCAGCCTGAAAACCAATCGCGATTCCTTGGTAGAAAAGCTGGAAGCCCTCGTTGCCCAGAATCGCAAACTTGAGAAAGATCTTGCACAACTGAAAACCAAACTGGCCACTGCGGGCAGTGGTGATCTGTCTGCGCAGGCTAGGGATATTGGGGGCGTTAAGGTGCTCGCCTTGAACTTGGAGGGCGCAGACGCCAAATCACTGCGTGACACAGTGGATCAGTTCAAGAACAAGCTTGGTACAGCGGTTGTTCTGCTGGCGGCTATTGAAGGTGATAAAGCGGCATTGGTTGCTGGTGTTACCCAGGATATCACTGGCAGGGTAAAGGCTGGTGATCTGATGGGGTATGTTGCGAGCCAATTGGACGGTAAAGGTGGCGGTCGTCCTGATATGGCGCAAGGTGGCGGTACTAACCTGGCGGCCCTGGATTCGGCACTGGCATCTGTCGTTCCTTGGGTTCAGGAGAAGTTGGGCGCCTAAGCCTGTTGATTGTTTGTTGTGCAAAAAAATGAAAGAAGTGCGATTAATCCGCTTTTTATCATCCATTTGGGTTAACTTTTGTCTCGAACTGGTGTTTAATTGGCGCCTTTTTGTGATCTGGTTAGTCAGAATTCGTATTCGTCAAAATTAAAGAAGGATAGGCTGTAATGAGCTTATTGGTTCAGAAATACGGTGGTACCTCAGTGGGATCCATCGAGCGCATAGAGCAAGTGGCTGATAAAGTTGCAGGCTTCCGCGCCCAAGGGCATGACATGGTGGTGGTTCTCTCCGCCATGAGCGGTGAAACCAATCGTTTAATTGGACTCGCCCAGCAAATCCAGGCAGTACCTGATCCACGTGAGTTGGATGTATTGGTATCGACTGGCGAACAAGTCACTATTGCACTTTTGTGTATGGCGCTGAAAAAGCGCGGGCTTGATGCTCGTTCTTACACAGGTGGACAGGTTCGTATTCTTACCGATAGTTCTTTCACCAAGGCCAGAATTCAGGCTATTGATGAAGAAAATATGCGTGCAGATTTAAAGCTTGGTCGTGTAGTTGTCGTAGCTGGCTTCCAAGGGGTAGATGAGCACGGCAATATTACTACCTTGGGGCGCGGTGGTTCGGATACTACCGGTGTGGCCCTGGCGGCAGCCCTGAAGGCTGATGAGTGCCAGATCTACACAGACGTAGATGGTGTTTACACCACTGACCCGCGTATCTGTGAGCGCGCTCGTCGCCTCGAAAAAATTACCTTTGAAGAAATGCTGGAAATGGCCAGTCAGGGCTCGAAAGTTCTGCAAATTCGCTCTGTTGAGTTCGCGGGCAAATATAAGGTGCCTTTGCGCGTGCTGCACAGTTTCAAAGAAGGCCCTGGAACCCTGATTACCCTCGATGAGGAAGACTCGACTATGGAACAACCAATTGTTTCCGGTATCGCGTTCAATCGCGATGAAGCTAAAGTGACCGTTACCGGTGTGCCTGATACTCCGGGCGTTGCTGCAAAAATTTTGGCGCCAGTGGGCGAAGCTAATATTGAAGTAGATGTGATCGTACAAAACGTATCTGCCGATGGTACTACTGATTTGACGTTCACTGTTCATAAAAATGATATGAATAAAGCCGTTGCTGTACTAGAAAGCGTTGCCAAAGAAATCGGCGCGCGTGAGGTTCGCAGTGACGACAAGGTTGCTAAAGTATCTATCGTGGGTGTTGGTATGCGCTCTCATGCCGGTGTTGCATCGGGCATGTTTACTGCGTTGGCAGATGAGCGTATTAATATTCAAATGATCACGACCTCGGAAATTAAAATTTCGGTGATCATTGATGAGCGTTACTTGGAGTTGGCTGTGCGTAGTCTGCACACCGCTTTTGGTTTGGATGCCGAACCGTCCGAAAGCCGTGTGAGGGGCTAAGCTTTCTTAAAGGCGGTTTAGTTAAGGTGTTTGAGTTGCATTGCTGCCTGGTTCAAAAACAGGTAGAAAAATGTTGGGGGTTTCTTCCCTTTCGCGAAAAGTAGACGATACTTATGCCAAGGCATTCGGTTGTCAGGACGCGACAGGGGGTATTCGGGGGTCGATGGTGGCAAGGGGTGTCTAAGTCGTACTCTTACAGGATGAGTGAAGGAGATTAAAGATGTTAATTTTGACTCGCCGTATTGGCGAAACTTTGATGGTTGGTGACGAAGTAACCGTTACCGTATTAGGGGTAAAAGGCAACCAGGTTCGTATTGGTGTTAATGCTCCTAAAGATATCGCTGTGCATCGCGAAGAGATTTATCAGCGTATTCAACGTGAAAAGCAAAATCAGGAAGAGCAGGACAGTTAATTTTAATTAATTGCTTTGTTGTTCAGGCTTTTCAACTACGCGGCGGTATGATTTATTCATCCGCCGCGTAGGCGTTTTTGGGTTTCCCGCTTATTGATATTTTGCTTACTCAAAATCAAGTTGTATATTCGTGTAGCAGTCTGTCGATAATTTCCTCTCCTTGATTGCAAATTACGCGGAAGCTAAAAATTTGTGAATTATTATTCTGTAATTTTATATTCAAGACTTTGATTTTTAGTGAATTATGGTATTATGCCGCACCTGCTGAAGCGGAGCCTGCTTTGCTCCAGTAGATGTGGAGAAGTGGCCGAGTGGCCGAAGGCACTCCCCTGCTAAGGGAGCATACCTCAAAAGGGTATCGGGGGTTCGACTCCCCCCTTCTCCGCCATTGAATTCAAGCAAAAAGCTCAATCGAAAGATTGGGCTTTTTTGTTTTTTAATTGGACAATTTTTTGTTATCAAGTTTGTCGAATGGGCTGGGCAAGTTGGTGCTGAGCGTAGCGATGTTCAGCGCGATCCAGCAACATGGTCTGTATTGATGTAAGTGCCCGTCAAAAAAATCCAATAAAAAAAGCCGATGTGTTTGCATCGGCTTTTTTTATTGGGCGTGAAAAATGAATTTTACAGTGCGCTAATTTTTTGGATTTGCTCGCGCAATTTTTCTACAGCAAGCTTATTTTCATTCACGCGTTTGCGCTCGTTTTCGACAACTTCAGCTGGTGCTTTTTCGACAAATGCGGCATTGCCCAACTTGGCTTCGGTGCGCTCAATATCTTGCTGTAGTTTGTTGCTTTCCTTGGTTAGGCGCGCAATTTCAGCGTCCTTATCGATTATGCCTGCCATAGGCACCAGGATTTCCATTTGGCCTACCAGCGCCGTTGCAGACATGGGTTCAGCGTCTCCCGGATTTAACCAGGTAACGCTTTCCAGCGATGCCAGTTTCTTCAGGAATTGCTGGTTGGCTCGCAAGCGTTGCTGATCATCTGTGCTGCCATTTTTAAACAGGACGTTGAGATCTTTGGCGGGCGAGATATTCATTTCACCGCGAATGTTGCGCACACCCAGAATCACCGCTTGTAACCACTCAACATCTTTTAATGCCTGTTGATCTATCTTGTTGTCATCGGCGATAGGGTAGGCTGCATGCATAATGGTTTCGCCACTAACACCAGCCAACGGTTTGATTTTTTGCCAGATCTCTTCGGAAATAAATGGCATTAACGGGTGAATCAACCGCAATACGGTTTCCAGCACGCGAATCAAGGTGCGACGTGTACCTTTCTTGCGCGCATCACTGCCTTCGGATTTATCAAACAGTATTGGCTTGGATAATTCCAGATACCAATCGCAGTATTCGTTCCAGACGAATTCGTAAATGGCCTGAGCCGCAAGATCAAGCCGGTAGCTATCCAAGGCTTCTGTAACTTGCTTCTCTGCAAGTTGGAGCTTACTGATGATCCAGCGATCTGCGACCGACAATTCGAAATCGGTGCTGCCATCCTGACCACAATCCTTATCTTCGCATTGCATTAACACATAGCGAGTGGCGTTCCAGATTTTGTTGCAGAAGTTTCTGTAGCCTTCTACGCGGCCCATATCAAATTTGATGTCGCGTCCGGTCGAGGCCAGCGAACAAAAAGTGAAGCGCAATGCATCAGTGCCGTAGGCCTGAATGCCTTCTGGAAATTCTTTGCGGGTTTGCTTTTCGATTTTTTGTGCATCTTTTGGATTCATTAGTCCGGTGGTGCGTTTTTGCACCAGGGTTTCCAGATCTATGCCATCAACTATGTCGAGCGGGTCGAGCACGTTGCCTTTGGATTTGGACATCTTCTGGCCTTGGCTATCGCGAACCAGACCGTGCACATACACAGTTTTAAATGGAACTTGCGGGGTGCCATCGTCATGCTTCACCAAATGCATAGTGAGCATAATCATGCGTGCTACCCAGAAGAAAATAATATCGAAGCCGGTGACCAACACGTCAGTCGGATGGAATTTTTTCAGGAATTCAGTTTGTTCCGGCCAGCCCAGCGTTGAGAAGGTCCACAGGCCCGAACTGAACCAGGTATCCAGTACGTCTTCGTCCTGATTCAGGCTGACATCAGCACCCAGATTGTATTTGCTGCGCACTTCGGCTTCGTTGCGGCCTACATAAACTTTACCACTCGCGTCATACCAGGCGGGAATGCGGTGGCCCCACCACAACTGGCGACTGATACACCAATCCTGAATATCGCGCATCCAGGAGAAGTACATGTTTTCGTATTGCTTGGGCACGAACTGGATGCGGCCATCTTCTACGGCAGCGATGGCAGGCTCTGCCAAAGGCTTGGTGCTCACATACCATTGATCGGTCAACCAAGGCTCGATCACCACGCCCGAGCGATCACCGCGCGGTACTTTTAAGCCGTGGTCATCAATTTTTTCAAGCAACTCACTAGCTTCAAAAGCGGCAACGATTTGTTTGCGCGCCTCGTAGCGATCCATGCCGGCAAATTGCGCGGGCAGACTGCTATCCAGTTGAGTGTTGATGCCGCCATCGAGATTGAATATTTGTGCCTGTGCTAATACCGCCGCGTTTTTATCCAGTACGTTAATGAGCGGCAGGTTGTGGCGTTTGCCAACTTCATAGTCATTGAAGTCGTGGGCCGGGGTGATTTTTACGCAACCGGTTCCGAATTCGCGATCTACATAATCATCGGCAATAATAGGTATCAAACGATTTACCAGCGGCAGTAATACAAATTTTCCGATCAGGGATTTATAGCGCTCATCGTCAGGATGAACTGCGACAGCGCTATCGCCGAGCATGGTTTCGGGGCGAGTAGTGGCAACCACCAGATAATTTTTGCCTTCCGCCGTAGTGGCTCCATCGGCCAATGGGTAGCGCAGATTCCACAGGCTGCCTTTCTCATCGTGGTTTTCTACTTCCAGGTCGGAAATGGCGGTGTGCAGTTTCGGGTCCCAGTTCACCAGACGCTTACCGCGATAAATCAAACCATCGTCATACAGGCGAACGAAGGCTTCCTGTACTGCCGCCGACAAGCCGTCGTCCATGGTGAAGCGCTCACGGCTCCAGTCTACTGATGAACCCAGACGGCGAATTTGGCGGGTGATGGTGCCACCGGATTGTTCTTTCCACTCCCAGGCTTTCTCCAGGAATTTCTCGCGGCCCAGATCGTGGCGGCTGATATTTTGCGCGGCCAGTTGGCGCTCCACCACCATTTGGGTGGCGATACCGGCGTGGTCGGTTCCCACTTGCCACAGAGTGTCGTCACCGCACATGCGGCGATAGCGAATTAACGCATCCATTACCGCATTGTTAAAACCATGACCCATGTGCAGGCTACCAGTCACATTGGGTGGTGGGATCATAATGCAGTAGGGGTTTTGCCCGCCTGCCGGCTTGAAGTAGCCTTTTTCTTCCCAGGTTTGGTACCACTGGCGTTCGATAGCATGGGGTTGGTAGGTTTTATCCATCGCGTAGTGACTCTCTTCGACTAAGGCCCTGCTTAAGCAAGCCGGAAATGACAAAAAATGGGGTGCGATTATAGCCTTTTTTGACCCGCTTGAGCGGCCATTTGCACCGGTGATTTTCGCGATCTTGGTGTAATATGATCACCATTTTTCACGGGTTGGAATCGAGTGGATGACAAGCAGCAGTTTTAATCAGGCTATTGATGCAGTGATAACCTGGGTAGATGGGGCGGATCCTTTTCATGCCGCAAAATTAGATCATTACCTCGCAAGTGTAGGTAAAAAGCGTACGGGTTCAGCCAGTTCAACTCGTTTTCATGATGCAGGAGAGGTGGAGTATTGTGTTACCTCTATTCTTAAGTTTGCTCCCTGGATCAGAACCATTTTTATTGTAACTGATCAACAGGTTCCTGATTTGATGAGGAAGTTGCAGGGTACTCGCTTTGAAAATAAAGTAAAAATAATTGATCACCGGGAAATCTTTGCTGGCTACGAGCAATTCCTTCCTACATTCAATAGCAGTTCTATTCTAACGATGCTCTGGAGAATTCCCGATCTCACCGAACAGTTTATTTTTTTTAACGATGATTTTATTCTCATTAAACCGGTAGTGCCCGAGAATTTTTTTGTCGCTGGGGATGTATTAATACGTGGGAAATGGCACTGGATGAGTGACTACCTGCCTCACCGCTGGTTGTTTCGGTTAATTAAGCGAGTGTTGGGCACGGGCGCATCCAACGCTAACATTCGACCTGGGCACAGAGTCAGGCAAGAGCTGTCTGCGCGAATTGTTGGTTTTAATCGGAAGTATTTTCGATTGCCTCACGTGCCACATGCATGGCGGCGTTCTAGCTTTCAGTCATTTTTTACTGCAAATCCAGACGTGCTTCATAACAATATTGAACCAAAATTAAGGTCGTCTAATCAATTCGTAGTTGAAGCATTAGCTTGTCATCTCGAAATTTCGGCGGGTACTGCGAGGATTGACCCGAAAGTGCGCAACGTTCAATTGAAGCCGGGTCAGCAGTCGTTGATTAGAATACGACAAAAGTTGACTTCTGCCGTGAATGATCTCGATAAACTGTTTTTGTGTGTTCAGAGTTTGGAGGCGTCATCGAAGGTAAAAAAAGCTTTTATTTTGTCATGGCTGGATAAAAATATTGGAACTCTTGAACAGTTTTTGAAAAATGAAGAGACTCGTCCCTGAGTCTCTCGATTAATCTGACCTTTGGTACAATCGTTTGCGATAAAGAATTGACGGCATAAGTACATGCGCCAAAGCTCGTTGCTGATCAGTTTTTTCAACTGGATCGCTCAGCAGGTTTACTGTTTTGGTTGCAGGGTGATAGGTGGCTGCCACAGCAGTTTCATCTGGCTTGAGAATAGTTAGCCGATAGTCCACGTCAGTGTCCTGAGTCATTAGCGCGAAATAATCTTCAAACTGGATTAATGCGCGGCCAGGGCTCTGGCGATCGGCTGCAAGATCGCGTCCCAGCATTGGGTGCTGGCCAGAAACGCCCATTAAAGACAACAGGGTAGGGGCCAGGTCGATTTGGCTGGCGAGGGTTTTTACTCGCTCAGGTTGAATATTAGCGCCAAGAATTAAGCCCGGAATATGGAATTTATTGACCGGTACCAACACATTGCCGTACACGCGGTTATCGTGATCAGCCACGATTAAAAACAGTGTGTTGTCCCAATAGTCACTCGCTTGCGCTTTTTTGAAAAACTCTCCCAGCGCGTAGTCCGCGTACTTCACCGCATTATTAACCACTTGTTTTGGCTGCTCATGTAGCTCAATTCGGCCATCGGGAAATTCAAAGGGCGCATGGTTGGATGAACTGAAAATCAAGCTGAAGAACGGTTGATTTCTTTTGCTCAACTCCTGCAAATGTTCATGGGCGTGATTGAATAGATCTTCATCGCTGGCGCCCCAGCTACCGACGAATTGCGGATTTTTTATATCGTTAAAATCGATAATTTGTTCAAAACCGTTGCCGGTAAAAAAGCCGCGCATATTGTCAAAGTGAGCTTCGCCGCCGTAGATAAACTCGGTGTGAAATCCTTGGCTTTGCAAAATATCCGCGATGGTGAAAAAATTCTTTTGGGAGAGGGATAGCTTCACTGTACTTTGCGCCGGTGTGGGCATAAATCCCGCTACTACGGCTTCGATTCCGCGTACCGAACGAGTACCGGTTGCGTACAATTGTTCAAACCACCAGCCTTGCTCTTTTAATTTTTCCAGCTCTGGCGTTACGGGTACACCGCCAAGGCTCTCCACAAAAGTCGCGCCAAGACTCTCTTCCAGTACTATCACCAAATTCAATGGTTTTTGACGCGTGACTGCAGCGGTTTGCTGGTGGAGCGTGGGAAGTTTGGGATTGATAAATTGATAATTTTTCAGCCAAGGCCAATCGAGATTCGCGTTGATAACCTCTTGCTCGGGCATCTTGCCATACATTTCGCTGGATTTAGCTTCGTGTTTCATACCGTAAATCGCAAAGGCGACCGAGTAGCTGGAGCTGATTACGAGCGAGTTAACTAATGCATCGCCCGTAATGGCAAACATTGCGGGATTCGCGGGGCGATGTTGAGTGGTGGAGCGAATGGCCATAATTAATGCCAGCACAATTAGCGGCCACACCAGCAACATTCGCACATAGGAAATTTGATAGGGCCCGGCGCTTTTACCTCTAATTAACTTGGCCGAAATTAACGTTAAAGCTACCGTTAAAAATATGCCGCCCAAGAAGGGGCCGCGAAAGCCGTTCCACAAGGTAGAAAACACTTCTTTGGGGTATTTTAAATATTCTATAAATAAGCGGTTCGGGCGAATATCGTACTGCTGAACAAATGCCGGTGTTGCCAGCTCCATAAAAATAAACAGAGCCACGCCAGTAACAGACCACCAGTAGGTAAATATTCCCCAGGATTTTTGCCATTGATTGGGTCGCCACAACGGCATTAGTAGGACCGGGATCAACACCCAAAAACCGACGATGATCAAATCAGCGCGCACGCCTTGAATGATCATATTCAGCCATTCGCCCGTTGGCGCAATTCTGTCCCATTGCCACGCGACCAATAGCAGTCTGCTCAAGGTCAGAATTAACAGGCTTAGTCCAAACATTCGGAGCAAAAAGCGAAGCGGGCCTGTAAAAAGGACACTGAAAAAGTTATTTTGGATCATGATTGTGGTGTATCTGTGTTGAGGTTGAGTTGCTCTTTGCGTCAGTTATTGGAGCGGCCAATTAACTCGCGTCATGTGCATTGATAGTTAGTCAACGGGCTAAAAACGGATCGCCATTATAGGGTTTTTGTGTGCTGGGTTGTGGGTAAAATCAGGAATATTTCAACTCTTGGTTGCGTCTGGTTGTTTAAATTGCGTGCTCCGCAGCTGGGTTTACATGGCGGTGTTTTAAATTGTTTCAGACTGTGCCTGATTTTTTTGGGGGCTGTTACAATAGCGGGCCTTTTCAGGTAGTGCTGTATTTCTAATCCCTGATCCTTAACTCCAGGGTCTACTTCCTCGCGCGCGATAAATTCGGGTAATTTTAGTGTCTGCTCAAACAAATACTGTGAAGAAAGATCTAGGTCACTTCAGTGGTGCCGTGCATCCAGATTTTGATACGCCAGCGATGACCGCATGGCTGGAGAATGTGTCCGATAGACTCAAGGAGGTTACGACCGAGCGGCTTTCGTATGGTCCTGACTATGTAGTCAAGTTGACTCTGCCTGTTGAGGTCGGAGGACAAGTCGTCGCCTTAAAGATTTTTAAGCGGCAGGGATTATTTAAAGATTGGTACGATCAACGCCATGGTTCTAAAGCAGAGCGGTCGTTCGTTGCTGCCAGCTATTTGCAGTCAAACGGCATAGGGACCCCGGCCCCCATCGCCTGGTTGGACAAGTGGAAAGATGGGCGTTTATTGGAAAGCTATTATCTTTGTTTGTTTGAAGCGGCACCCTGCCTGCGCGATTTATTGTCAGAAATTTTGCATGATCGTCGCGATAATGCCCCGATGTTAGAGTTGATGCAATTAGTGGCTCCCGCCGTAAGGGCAATGCATGATGCAGGGTTCATGCACGGTGATATGGGCAATCAAAATATTTTATTGCCAACGCGTGAAGATGGAACTTGGGGGCAGCCTCAATTTATCGATTTGAACCGGGGTAAAATTTCGCCATCTGGAGTCTCAGCGGCTGAGCGTGCGTTTGATATCTCGCGTATGATTTTACCCGGCGCCTATCTAAAAATTTTCAAACTCATTTACTCCCATCACGAAGACACCTCTGTTGAACTTGATAAGTATGAGCAAAAGTATCGCGTAAGGTATGAACGACATCGCGCCTCCCGTAAATTTCGCCGGCCACTACGTTACCTGCGCAATAAAAAGAATGCGAGCCAGCGTCCCGTTTATCCGCTATTAAAAGATATTTGGTTGTGGGACGAGAAATCGGCACAACCAATGATTGCCTTGGACGCGCGTGAAAAGCGTCAGCAGCGGCAGATTGGTTATTTGTTGCGTATGTTTTTGCGCGCTATCGGATTGTTGCCGCGGATTTATCGCCATTATCGAAAATTGTTGGCAAGTAGTTATCAGCAGCAAATTAAAATGCACGGGCGTATCGGTGTCGCACTCCATCCTCATCCAGCATACATAGATGCAGAGTTATCGTTGTTGGAATCCTTAGGTAATCCACCAGTTCTGATACGTTTTTGTCATCACGAAACCCCAGTCGATTGGCAGCGCGGAATTGGTGTGGTTAATTACTTGCATCAGCGAGGAGTGGCTATTACAGCGGCCATTTTGCAGGACCGTCGCGCGGTAACCAACCCTGCGGAATGGAGTAGCTTTCTGGAGTTAGTTGTCTCCGCAATCGCCGATAAAGTTGAGCAGATAGAGATTACTCATGCGATGAATCGCGTGAAATGGGGAGTTTGGAGCGACCGTGAGTTTTCAACCTTGTTGGAGCCTGCGTTTGCATTGCAAAGGCGTTTTCCGCAAGTGAAATGGATTGGACCTGCGTGCATCGATTTTGAATACATGCCGCTGTTAACCGCATTGTCAGCAGTACCGAAGGGCGCAAAATTTTCTGCGCTATCGCACTTGCTTTATGTTGATAGGCGAGGCGCGCCTGAAAATAAGCAAGGTTATTTTTCCACCCTGGAGAAGAGCGCGTTGTTGCGGGCGGTTGCTGAAACTTCTGAGCACACCGAAAATCAGGTAATTATTTCGGAAGTAAATTGGCCGCTAAAAGATACCGGTGAATGGTCACCCGTGACTTGTCCTTATGTGACCCCTAAATGGCGGCGTTTGCGCCCGGGTGAAACAGAAGATGAGTACGCAAATTATTTGGTTCGCTTTTACATAATTACCCTGTGCTCGGGCCACGTTGATCAAGTGTTTTGGTGGCGGTTGTCGGCGTTTGGGTATGGCTTGGTTGATGATGTGCATGAGTTCAGGCAGCGCCCGGCGTTTGTGGCATTAAAAATGCTTCTTGCTACGTTGGGTGAAGCCGTGTTCATCCGAAAATGGCCAACTCAGAGTTCACTTTACTTATTTGAGTTTGAGCGTAACGGAAAGATTATTCGAATGGCGTGGGTTCATGGTGAATCCACTGTCAGTCTTCCTGAGTTTGCTTTTGATCAAGTGGTGGACCGTGACGGTAATGTGACCGAGCACTGGGTGTTATCTGAGTCGCCTTTATATTTTATCTAGTAAATATTTATGCTAAAGGAGTATGTTAGCTGGTTATGTTTGGTGAAAATTTTCCCGCTATTGATGCGGTAGTTACCTGGGTAGATGGGCAGGACCCAAGGCATCTGAAAAAATTAAACGAATACATTGCTGAAATTGGTGGGCAGCGGCCAGTTACGGCCGATCCGACCCGCTTCCACAATGATGGTGAAATAAATTATTGCGTTGTTTCGCTGCTCAAGTTTGCTCCGTGGCTTCGTTACATCTATATCGTAACGGATGACCAGGTGCCAAATATTTTTGACCAACTTCGGGGAACCCCTTGGGAGGAAAAGGTAAAGCTGGTTGATCATAAAGACATCTTTGTCGGTTACGAGCATGTGCTACCGACATTTAATATTCGCAGCATCATGACTGTGCTTTGGCGGATACCGGGATTATCAGAGAATTTTTTATTTTTAAATGATGACTTTTCCCTTATCCAACCGGTAATGCCTGAGAATTTTTTCCATAAAAATGGCGTAGTGTTAAGAGGACAGTGGCGCCCCATGGAAGATAAGCGCCTCATCAGTAGATTGCGTAACTACTGGTTTAAATTTGTGCCGAAAACAAAACAGCAAAAATTGCGTGATCGAGCCAAGCATCGCGAGGCGCAAAAAAACAGTGCGCGTCTGGCCGGGTTTGTTGATCGGTATTTTTGGTTGAGGCATGAGCCGCATCCTTGGCGGGTGTCCACGACTAAAGCGTTTTTTGAGCAAAACCCAGAGTTATTTAAAAAAAATTTGGAGCCGAAGTTACGGCTTCCTGATCAATTTATTTGTGAATCTCTTGCAGCATTCCTGGAGCTGAAAGCTGGCACTGCAATCCTGGATGAGTCGTTACTTGCCTTGAAGATTGACCCACCAGACCAATCGGAAAAAGAGCTCCGTAAAATGATTGAGCGCGCAGATCGCGATCCGTCTTGCGCATTTATCTGTGTTCAGAGTTTGGAAAAGGCGCCGCCTGAATTGCATCAGCACATTGTTAATTGGCTGGATCGACGAATCGGTTCACTGGCGGATTTATTGGCTGAGCAAAGCGCCGAACAGCAGGTATTAATGCGCTAGGTTATCAATACAGCGGTATAACGGGGCGCTGAGCGCAGGAGCATATGTTCCTGCGCTGGTATTTAACTTCTCCAGTAATCCATTTGCCTTCTTAGTTTGAACTTGCGCAGCAAATTCCAGGGTTTGGATTTTTTATTCCTGCCGCCCTTGTTAATAAAATTATCAATGGCGTCCAAAATTCGCTCCGCCGATTTTCCATCGCGCGCGGGATGAATTTCTGCTCCAAATTGTGCAATGGCGTCCATCAAGCCCGCGGGGCGAGACAAAGCTTTACGAATCGCAGGTTCAAAATCTTCTACTTTATCGATGTCGATGAGTTGCGGGCCAGGTCGGCGATTTTTAAAGGTGACGACTGGTTTGCGGGTTAATAAAAATTCGCTCAACGCTGATGAAGTGTCTGAGCACATCATGTCCGCATCGGCAAAGAGTTCCAGAATATTGTCTGCATCGGAAAAGACCAGGTGTTCATTTTCCAGTGCTTTGAATTTTGCACGGGTATCTGGATTCATTTTGGGGTGCAGGGTAACTACCCACTTCCACTCGCCAGTTTGGCTCAGCCGTTTTACTTCCGGATAAAGAATTTCGGCCGCGCTCCAGGAGGGTGAAAATGTAGAGTGATAGAGCACTCTGGGTGGTAGTTGCACTGGCGGTATTTGCGCGGGTTGTTGCGTGAAGAAATAGTCCAGCTTGGGCCAGCCAGTTTCTACCACGCTGAAATGCCCCAGCTTATCGGCCAGTGCTTCAAATTGACGAGTGTCGGCGGGGCCGGTAGTGCAGTAGAGATCAAAAAAGCCGCGAATATAAATATGCCGGGGTTTGCCAGCATCAAATCCGTGGAAGGTTTGCACCTTAACACCGGGAAAAAAATGCGGAACCATATTGTTGGGAGTAATCACCGCAATCGGATTCCAGCGCATGACTTCATCAACGCTGGTCAGTAACTGGTCGCCTTCATGCAAGTCCTCGGCACCTGGGCCGTTAAAAAACCAGCCGACTTTACCGCCGCGTGCTTTTATCGCTGCATCTATCGGTCGCATGATTGCCTGAGTGTAGCGCTCTGAACCGTAAAATAAATAGTGTTTACTCATAGGTGTTCCAAACGATTTTCCGTTGTGCCCTTGCGCGATTATTTGCTCTTCAGAAAGCGCGACATCTGTTCAATTGCATGGGTAAGGACATCCGGCGGTAACTCGTGGTTATCGACTGGGTCGTAGTTTTGATCCACCACATCAATATCGCCCAAAGGGTCAATCAGATAAAGGTGGTTATCATACAGGATTGCTCTGTCTGTCCAAGTCTCCATGAGCAATCCGCGTGCATCGGAAGACTTGCTATCGTTGTTGGAAGACAACAATAACTCTCCGGTGGAGTAATCGCGGATGGGATTGGTGCAGGCAAATACCTCGCTCAGCAAGGTGGGGAGTAAATCCTCATGGCTGGTCAGCCGGCTGACGGCCATGGAGGGTTTGCCTGGCCACAACAGTAGCAATGGTACTTTGGTTTGCCACTGGCTGAAATTGCCATTGTGACCCCAGAAATTTTTATGGGTTTCATTAAATTCCTGGCCGTGGTCGCTGGTAATTATCACCAGGGTGTTTTGCAAGCGTTGTTGCGCGGCAAGTTCGTCCAGCACTTGTTGGATTAAACCGTCGACGAAATGTGCTGTCGTCTTATATAAATTGAGAAACGGTACCGGATCGTAATTGTTATCCAGGCTCAGATAATTAACGGTTTCCAGCATTGGTTCGAATCGGCGAGGGTAGTCTTTTGGGATGCCAAAACCATGAGGGGCATCAAAAAATAAAAAACCGAAAAAGAGTTTGTGGGTGGGCAGGCTTTTTAAATTGTCAATAAAGCGCCGAGTGATATCTATGTCGTTTTCAGCACTATTTTTGTAATTTCCAGAACGAATTTGGTCGCGTAGCGCAGAAAAAATAGTACGATCAAATTCAGGAAATGTGAGCGTGCTACTTCCGTAAATAAAATGCTGGTAATCGAGCTGTTGAGTTACGTCAAACAACACGGTGCCGCGCTCGGCTGCCAGCATGGGCTTCCAGTAGTTGCCGGAGATTCCATAAAGCATGCTGAATAAGCCGTAGCGTGTGGCATTGCTAGTGCTGAAATGGTTTTCAAACGATATCGCCTGTTCTTTCAGGCGGAAGCTGTTCGGCATAACTTCAGCGTTGAGTTGGTCAAAGCGCAGCGAATCAACTACCAGCATTAGCACATTCAGTTTATGTTGCGGTGTACATTGCAGAGGAGCGATGGGGTAGTTTAGGCCGTCTTTTGAATCGGGTAGTAGATTTCCTGGTTGCTGTTTAACGTCAAAACCCATTTTTTCCAGCGAGGAGCGCATGGTAGTGGTGGGCATCCAGGGAATATAGCGATTTTGGGTGGTAATGGTATTCCAGCCGAACGCGTCGGCGCAGCCGCTTAACAATTGCAAAAAGAGATAGCCACAGAAGAAAAATCCGAAATGGTGGCGATTGCTGAGCTTGTGTCTAGTGGAAATTTTATGACTGAGCGCAAGTAATAGGCGTTGGCCAAACAGCGCTCCAAGCAGAATTGCGGCAATGGACAGCCACATAATCCATGAGAAAGCGAGATTTTCCAACAGCGCACCGCTAAATAAAAGATTAATCACCATACCATTAAGGTGAAAGTGGTAGAGATTAAAAACTTTTACATTGGCGATAACGATCAACTGCGCTGCCGCAAATAAAACAATTGCCAAACTCAAACGGTGTTTTTCCAGACGCAATGCTAAACTGATTGTTAGTACGCAAAGCGTGATTGCAAACGCGATGACAGAAAAATGAAATATCATTCCGGCAACTAAATAAAACTGGGCACCTATCGTATCTGGCCATTGGCTGTGCCAGAGGCTGATGAAGGCCATAAGCAGTGCATTGATGCTGGTAAAGGGAGCCAGCCACCGACGCCCCTGATAAGGATGTGCGCTAGCTTCATAAAAAGCTAATGACATAGTAGGAAGGTCCTTTTAAATAAATCGATGATGCCTAAAAAACGGTGTATATAAAAAATTAATCTTGCTGAATTTTTTGTTGTAGCTTCGCCCATACCAAGTTGGCGTTGATGCTGGTCATACACTGGGGAGTGTCTATGCTGTGTTCGGGGAGCCATTTGCAATGGCGCTTGTGGCAAGGCATACAGTCCAAAAGTTCTGGCATTTGCAAATTACAGGTGTGTTCGCCAATCAGGCCCACTTTTGTGGGTGATGTTGCACCATAGAGTGCAATGGTGGGCGTTTCCAATGCGCCTGCGAGATGGGAAAATCCTGTATCCAATCCGATTACTCCAACCGCTTCTACTAATTTTTCTGCAATAGTGGTGATGGATAGTCGTTGCTCCGGGCGTGAGGCCTCGGGGCAGCTGGCTATAATGCTGTCGGCGATGGCTTGTTCCTCCGCGCTACCCCAAATAATTTCTACCTGGTAACCGGCATTAATGGCAATTTGTGTTAGTGCTTTCCATTCGCTGGCTGCCCAGAGTTTGGTAACCCAACTTGTTCCAATAATAAAAACCAGCTTGCGTGGATTTTTTTGAATGTGCGTGAAGTTTTGGTTGATGCCAAAATTTAGCTTTTGGCTCGGTGTGTAGCCCAAGGCTTTGCCTGCCAACTCGCGGGTGCGTTCCACCGCATGTTGCTCTTTAGCGACAGCAAAAGTTTTCTGGTAAAACCAGTGGCTTACTGGTTCGCGTGCTGATTGCCTGTCGTAGCCGCTGATACTTTTACCTTTTGCGCTGCGTGCAACGGCGGCACTTTTTAGTAATCCTTGTACATCCAGAATCAGGTCATAAGTTCTGTTGCTCAGTTCGCGGCGCCAGGCGATGAATTCCCGCCAGTCAGCGCGCGTGCGGCTTTTTGCCCAACGGCGCAAGTGAATAGGGATAACGTTGTTGATGGCCGGGTGCCAAGCCACAATTTCTTTAAAACTGTCTTCTACTACCCAGTCTATTTCTGCATGAGGGAAGTGTTTCTTAATATCGCTGATTGCAGGAAAGGTGTGGAAAATATCGCCCATGGAGGACATTTTGATCAGCAGTATGCGCATGGGCGAGTTCTTCAATAAAACGGTGGTAAAAATATCAGCGTTGGCGGGGACTATTGATAATTCTTGTACGACTTTTCTTCGATCAATTCCGAGCCAAAGGCGAGGTTGATATCTTTTTTCACTGCCGCGCGTTTATCGTTGGTGAAATATACCGCGCGTGCTAACTGAATAAATTTATCGCTGAAGTCTTTATCGCGTTCACAATCGCGGATGTCGTCTTCAATCACCCATAATTCCTGGTTGATATCTTTCAGCGATTTTTTGAGTGGTGCCAACTTGGCTTGACCTGCGGCATCCAGCAGCTCATTGACTTTGTTATCAAGTATGGTCAGTTCGTGGGTAACATTTTTGAGTTTGGCTTCATCACCGATATGCACGGCTTTGATTTCCAGGATGGTGATTTTATCGATCAGTTCGCCGAGGGAGATAGGAGCTTGGATCAGCATGGGTGTGTTCTCTGCGGAATTTTTTGAGGTCGCGATTCTAACAAATCAATAGAGATGTAGCGAATGGAGAAATACCCCCTCCCAGCCTTCACTTTGTCAGGGGGAGGGGCTTTACTCCCTCCCCCTTAAGCGGGGCGCGCAGCCGGGAGGGTTGGCGTGGGGGAAAAAAACAGAATTACGCTTGTCCGCATGCGCGGTTGGCCGGCACCGCGACATCCATCAGCGCTGGATTCGGCAGTTTCAGGTTGTGCATAAAATCGACATAGGCGCTGAGCTCTTTCAGCTGCAGACGCGGGTTGTGTTGTTTTTCCTCGCCAATGGTGCTTACTTGCCAGCCTTTGTAGTCGTGGCCGGGGTAAACCCAGGTTTGCTCGGGCAGGGTCAAGAGTTTGGAAAACAAACTGTGGTGCTGGGCTTCGGCGCTGCCATTCTGAAAGTCAGTGCGACCTGTGCCCCGAATCAGCAGGGTATCGCCGGTAAAAACATAGGCTTGCCCCCCAGTTTCCAACAAATAGCTGTAGGAATCGTCAGTATGCCCCGGGGTGTAAATTGCCTTGAGTTGCAGCTTGCCGACTTGAATCAGGTCACCATCTTTAATCCCCACGGATACGCAGGCGGAGTGGGCTTCTTCCCCTAGCAGTGTTTTGCAGCCGGTTATGTTGCGCAATTCGCCTGCACCGGTTATGTGATCGGCATGAGTGTGAGTATCCAGCGCATATGTCAGGGTTAAATCCAGCTCACGCACTAGCTGTAAATACTTGGGAACCTCAGCTTTGACGGTATCGATAAGTGCCGCTGCGCGGGTTTCCTCGCAGGCTATTAAATAGGTGTACGTAGAGGATTCACGTTCAAATAATTGACGAAAAATCATAGGTAGTGCCTCGCAAGGGTAATTACACAAACAAGAATCAGGCTAACTGCAAAGCTTTTTTGCAGCAGGGCATTCGCGACTTTACGGCTAATTTTTTGGCCGACTAACATACCCAATAGGCCGCCGCCAATAATCAATGCCAGGGTTGAAAAATCGTTCGGGCGATGGATGATAAAGTGGCTGATAAATCCGGTGCTGCTGACAACCGCAATGATCATAAGGGAGGTACCGACCGCCTGTGCCATGCTGATGGCACTGAGTGCCAACAACAGCGGCACAATCAAAAAGCCACCGCCAACACCAAATAAACCAGATAACAAGCCAACTCCCAATCCACCGATCAGAAGGCCGCTGACACAGCGGGGGCGCAATTCAAACTGTCCGGACTGGCTGAAGGCACAGGTCATTTCCGGTGCGGGTGTCTGGGCAAAATTACTGGCACGCACCCAGTTGGTGGATTCGGGGTCGCGCGCCGCGCTGCGCCACATGCGCAGGGCGATAACCACTGCCAGCACACAAAAACCGATAAGCACTATATCGGCCGGTAATTGCAGGGCCAGCCATTGGCCGAGCGGAGCAGTTAACGCACCCGCCAGCGCCAAAATGGCACCCGGCATCCATAAAATTGATTTGCCGCCAAGACTATTGCGAACGCTGGCAAAGAGGGTGGTCGCTGCTACTGCCGCAAGCGAAATACCGGTGGCTTCCCCTAATGTCATGCCCGCCATTAACAACAGTGGAACTGCAAATACCGAGCCGCCTGCTCCGGTCAAACCGAGCACCAGCCCTATAATCAAGCCGATCAACAGCAACATGAGGTGGTCCTCTCTGTCGTATTTTCGTGGTGAGTTGAACGGCGTTAACGATTCCAGGGCATACGGGCGATTAGCATGCCCATCATGCAAGTATCAGTAATCCCCGCGAACATCAGCCCTCCGCCGACAAAGCCGGAGAGCAGGAAAAAGTTGGTGTTCACCTGAAAACCGAGAATTACCCCGATCAGCACCAAAAAGCCCGCGGCTATGCGCACTTGTCGCTCCAGCGACATCACCCCCTTGCCTTCGTTAAGTGGGATATTTGCCGCTTTCACTGCGTTAATGCCGCCTTCGATCACAATCAATTCTGCATTAATTTTGCCCTGCAATTGCTCGGCGGCCATCTGTGCGCGTTTGCCGCCCTGGCAGAGCAAATACACACAGCTGCCGTTTTTGCCGCGTTTGGCGATCTCGCTTTGCAAACGTTCCGGTGTTAATTCATGCAGCGGAATATGCAGGCTATCCGGCATATGGGCCGCTTTAATTTCTGCCGCCGTGCGCACATCCAGTATGCAGGTGTCGGCCGATTTGTTAGCCATTAAATCCTGGGGGTTGATGTGTTTGTGGCTCATAAAAACCTCGGTGTTGTGAGTTCGATTTGCGGATCAATTTATTCGGCAGGGCAGTAGATGGATTGCAGTACCGCGATAATTTTTTGCGCCTCATCGCCCAGCAATGAGTAGTAAACCGTCTGGGCCTCCTTACGCGTCGCGACCAATCCAGCTTCGCGCAGGCTGGCGAGATGCTGCGAAAGAGCCGACTGACTGAGTGGCACGCGGATATTGAGTTCACCGACGGAAAGCTCGCCATTAATCAGGGTGCACAGAATCATCAGACGGTTTTCGTTAGCCAGTGCCTTAAGCAGATTGGCGGCGGCCTGTGCATGTGTCTGCATGGCGGCCAGGTTGGTTGTCTCCATAAACTGTCTCGCGTAAGCGTTGGTTGTTGAAATCAGTATATTAGAAATTATTAAATTAGCAATATCTAATTTAATAATTTCTAATATATAAACTTCTAACGATGAGGAGATTGTCATCTAAATGAAATATGTGGCTTGTAGGTTGGCGGGAAATGGCCCTGGTGCCTTGGATAACCTGCGGGTGGCAACTAATGAAATTAAAACAACTGCCGGCGTCGTTGCTGATGACGCGTCGTTTGAAAGGATTGGATAGTAGGGCCTTGAACAACCGCAAAGAGCAAGCGCTTCCGGTGATTGTTTCGCTGACTTCCATTCCGTCGCGGTTAAAGGCGGTCGCGCTGACAGTTCGCAGCCTGCTAGCTCAGGATGTGGCGGCCCAGAAAATAGTGCTTTGGTTACACGAAGAACTGCGTACCCAAATCCCGCCAGCGCTCGCGTCATTGCAGGGGGAGATTTTTACAATCGCCTATGTGGATCTTCATTGCCCTCATCGCAAGTTAATTCATGCGCTCGCGCAGTACCCTAAACAGGTCATTGTGACCTGCGATGACGACCTTATGTATCGCCCCGAATGGCTAGGTCGGCTATATGAGGATCACCTGCGCTATCCGGGTGCCATCATTGCCAACGAGTGCCGCAAAATTGAATTTGAACGTTGTGGGACTCCCAAGCCCTATAACGAGTGGCCAGTGGAGCAGGGGCGTGACTTGACGGATCCCTGGCTGATGTCGATTGGCTATGGGGGAGTGCTCTATCCTCCGGGCGCATTGCATGAGGATGTGCAACAGCAAGAGCTTTTTCTGACGCTAACGCCACGAGCCGATGATTTGTGGTTCAAGGCGATGTCATTAATGCGCGGTACCCACGTGCGCCGCGCCTCGTCGCCGGGGCTTAAACCCGTTCCTATCTGGGGAACCCAACGGGATTCATTGAAACGCACTAACGTGCGACGTGAAGGTAATACCGAACAGTGGCGCGCGCTCTATGCGCATTACAACTTAGACCGCTATCGCTAGCAGTAACCACCAGGGCAGTTACTGCCGGTCGGGGGTTTGGCGTTAGCTGATTGCTGGCGCCGGTTTTTGGATGCTTATCTGACGGGGTTTTGTGCTTGGTGGGTTGATTGCAAATGCTTCCACAGGGAGTGAGGTTTTGCTAATTCCATTGGGTGTCCAATAAAGACCCAAGCGCTTTACCTCGGCGCGAATCGCGTAGTTCTTTGCCCAGGTTTGCGGGTTGTCATACGCACGTGGATGGTCCAGGTGCAGGCAGCTAATACTGTAGCGCACCTGCTTGCCTTTTAATCCTGCATTGTACAAGCGCTCACCCAGTTCTCGGTCCAGTCCGCCGTATTGCATATCTTCATTAAAGCCGTTGCAGGCGCGAATTGCCTCGGTCCAGGTTGAGCTGTTCATACCGTTCCAGGTGGCTTTGGTGGGGGTGATTTCATTGAGTAGAATTTTTAGCCACTGTGGCTTAACCAGTTTCCATAATTTATGGCTTCTGGGTTGGCCGTTGCGGGTGAGCCAATTAATGGAGAATGGGTTGCCTGCAGAAATGTCCTGGGCATTAATGGTTTTGGAAACTGGCATGGTTAATTTTACGTAGCCACCAGAAAGAAAGTACCCTGGCTGCGCCAGCTGCCGGTGCTGCGCAACAAACTCTGGCTCGGGGATGCAATCGCCATCGGTAAAAATCAAATAATCGCAATCGGTTTGGAAAATAACTTTATTGAGAATCTGACATTTCCGAAAACCCTGGTCTGCGTGCCACACATGCTCGATGTTCAGCTTGCCGCGTCGCTTTGCCGTTTCAATGATTGAGCGAGTCGCCTCGCCGGAACCGTCGTCAGCGATGAGAATGCGGAAGTCAGAAAATGTTTGCGCCTCATAACCCAGTAGTACTTTTTCCAGCCATTCGGGTTGGTTGTAAGTGGTAATTACCACACCGATATTCTCTGGTGCCCAGGTCTCCTGAGCAAAGACTGTTGCTTGCATGATGGTGTCTCCGCCGTTTTCTTTTCAATCAAGCTTCCTTAATAAAATCACGAAAGTATTGAGCTTTTATGACAGCTGAAAATGGCGTTGGCGGGATGTGGTCAGATTAAAAACTAGCTGGGATGGAAGGTGCCACTTCACCGTAAATGGCAACTGGCACCCGTTTGAATTGTTGCCCGGCGTGCTGCCTAAGTGATTGATTTTGGTTGTAACAGCGATAAGTTTTGTGCGCTGGATCTGTTTTTGCCGTTCGCAATCGGCTTTTTGATAGTCACTTTATTGTCATCCCTATAGTGGGACGACACCTTCATTTGCACTTCCTACACTCTGTTGCTGCGCTATTACATAAATTTAAAAAATCCTGTTTAACCAATGCCTGCGCTATTTCCAGCGGGGCTTGTCGTAAATGGGGTAGTGCATACCAGCAAAGGAAGCTGCTTATAAAAATGCGGATTGAATGAAATCAACCGTTGCTCCCGTCTCGCTGTCCGCAGGGCAATCTCGTGTCAAACAACTAATGACAATAATTTAACAACAATAAATCTAAATGAGAGGCAAGATCACATGCACTTACTACCGCTCAGCTTCAGGGCTGTTTGGTTATTTATGGCTTTGGCCAGTACCGGCCTTTGTTCGCAAATAGCAAACGCACAAACCATCAACATCAACCCTGTTAGTGCCACTGGAAGTACTAATCTACAACCCGCCAGTTTGGCAATTGATAACAATGCGACAACGCGTTGGGAATCTAACCACGGTGTTTCACCCAGTTCACTCACGCTCGATTTGGGTCAGGCTTATGCGCTCAATCAAGTGGTGATTAATTGGGAAGCGGCCAACGCCGCGAGTTATGAATTGCTCGGCTCCAACAACAATTCTACCTGGACCCAAATGAGCCTGCGTACCGGCGGCACCTTTGGCAACCGTACCGATACTGTGGGCATTAGCGGCACCTACCGCTATGTGCGTATGAATGCGTTAACGCGCAGCACGGGCAATAATTGGGGCTATTCGATTTTTGAAATGGATGTGTATGGTTCTTTGCCCGCAACCTCTTCATCAAGCGCTGGCAATTGCAATCAGGGCTGTGTCACCACACTCAATAGCACCACACTGCGCGCAACGGTAAATCAGGCGGACATTGCCGATATTCACTACCGCATTAATGGTGGTGCGCAACAAAATGTGCGCATGAGTGTTTCAGGTGGCAATTGGACTTATGACATTGCCAATTTAAAGAGCACGGATGTGGTGAGTATCAACTTCACCATAATTCGCGCCGGTGTAGGGCAGGATACGTCTTGGCTGAATTATTCTGTCAGTGCAACGCCTTCAAGCTCAACTCCCGCAAGTGTTGTGCCCTCAAGTTCGTCGCGCTCAAGTGCTCCGCTATCGAGTTCGTCGCGCAGTTCGCTAGCGGCTTCAGTGATGCCATCCAGTTCATCACGCAGTTCTGCGGTTGCTTCAGTCGCGCCGTCCAGTTCGTCGGCTGCAAATTTAGGCAGCATTGTACCGTTATACAATTCATCGACTGTCCTTGAAGGCGCAATCCAATTTGATCGCGGCGATGCCTTGGTAACTCGCATTGCAGATCGCGGCCGCGATCGTCACGCGAAAGAAGATCAGTTCCAGGCTTACGATCATTTCCTCAGTTTCTATTGGGAGCATCGCACGGCGGAAATAGAAATAGTGGACTACGTTGCCAAAGGTGGCACGACTGTACGTATGAATGTACGAACACAATTTAAGCTGAACGACACCGAAGCAGAAAATCGCTGGTTCTATCGCGGTGTAGGAACGGTTGCCGAGTATTACGACAACGGCACCATGAATGTGATTGATAATTTAAATTACTACAAAGAGCGCAGCTACAACGCACGTGAAGGACGCAACATTCAAATCGGCGATAAACTTGAATTTGAATTGAGTCAATTTCTGGATCACACAGTGCCCCACGGTCGCTCGGCGTATTACGGCACCACTTATTTATATATTGTGGGTGAAGGTTTGGTACCTTGGGATATCACCGGGCCCTTCGGTAATATCGGTGGCCGAAAAGATTCGGTAAAAATTCCCGAGAAAGCCTGGCTTGGTGGTAAGACAACGCTTCCCTATAACCACTCCAACGAACCGGATAATCACTTTATCCAAATGGCCACGAACCTTGCATCGCAAAATGGTCAGCCGTTTGTGTTAGGTCGCCGCGTGCATCACGCATCCTTTGTTGATGGGTCGCACGATGAACACGTTGCCGATAACGGCACATTCGCCGATACCGTTGGAAAAGCCGGGCCACATTATGTGCATGATCGTTGCGCCGGTTGCCATGTACGCAATGGTCGCGCGGCACCTGCACCGGTTGGTCAACCCTTGGAGAAATGGGTATTTAAAGTGGCGGACGCCAATGGCAACCCGCATCCAAACCTTGGCCGCTCACTGCAACCAAAATCCGCCAATGGTGTTGCCAGTGAAGGCCAGGTATCAATCGCCTTCTGGAGTGAATCCAACGGATTACGTAAACCTAATTATCAATTCAGTGGCGTAGCTCCCGCGCGTTTTTCAGCGCGAGTTGCACCGCAATTGGTTGGTATGGGTTTATTGGAAGCAATTCCTGAGTCGGCAATTCTTGCAAAAGAAGATATCAACGATGCAAACGGTGATGGCATTTCCGGCCGCGCCAATCGTGTTTTAGATCCAGCGGGTCAAACCCGTTTGGGCCGCTTTGGCTACAAAGCCGGAACCACCAGTGTGAAGCATCAAATCGCTGCGGCGTTTAATTCCGATATGGGGGTGATGACCAGTGTATTACCTAATCCGGATTGCGGTGCGGCGCAAACCGATTGCGGCAGCAGTGGCTCTGAGTTATCGGATACGCATTTAAATAATTTGGTGAAATATATTTCAACCCTCGGTGTGCGTCCGCAACGCAATCTTAATGATGTAGCAGTGCAGCGCGGCGAAACACAATTCACCTCTATCGGTTGTGTTGCTTGCCACACGCCGCAACAGGTGACCAGTCAATACCATCCACTGGGCGAATTGCGCAGTCAAACCATCAAGCCCTACACCGATCTGTTACTGCACGATATGGGCGCTGATATGGCAGACAATTTGGGTGAGGGTCAAGCGAGCGGCGCTGAATGGCGTACCGCACCTTTGTGGGGGCTAGGTTTGTCAGCCTGTGTAACGGGCGGTGTGACCAATGCAGCGCAAGGTGCACAAGTCTGTACACCTGTACACAGCTATTTACACGATGGCCGCGCGCGCACCATTGAAGAAGCAATCCTCTGGCACGGCGGTGAAGGCCAAGCCGCTAAAAATGCCTATCAAGCATTATCGGCCTCACAAAAGCAGGATGTATTGCGTTTCCTGGAATCGCTGTAATTTTTCAATCTGCTGCTTAGGTCATAAGTAGCTGTCCTTTGCCCCGACTATATGCCGGGGCTTTTTTTACGAATTCTCAACATTGAATTACGAAATTTTATAGCGCCCCAAAAACCACATGCCTGAGGACTGTATTACTTTAAAGAGTTGGCGAGGCAGGGTGCTTAGCCAGCAACAGGCGTAAGTTACCAAGGTGCGTGAAGGCTCCTGTACGAGTATGCGTGGATCAGTAACCAGTGCTTGATGAATTAGCGCCAGGGCTTGCAAGCCTGCGCCGGATTGTACCGCTCGGCGCGCGAGGTAGCGTTTTTGGTAAGCTTCTGCCAGCGGTAGCCAGTGTTTGAAAAATCCTTCGTGACCGCGCAGGTTTTTGCGCATTGCTTCATCCCAGGAATTTTTCTGTTTTTGAATGTTCGCAGATAATCCACCATCATTGACGCGGTAGTAGGTGAGGGGCTCTGCTATGCCTTCAAATTTCCACTGGGTATTCAATGCAATTCGCAACCAACAGGGCGATTTACCGGTAACCATGTCGTCATTAGTTGTGCGTCGCCACCTATTTGAAAGCCTGGGCGGTTTCCCTCTGGGTGAACCCATGGGTGAGGATCAGGATTTTTTATTTCGCGCCGCATTTGCGCACCCCATCGCCTACGATCCCAAAGTATTAGCCTTTTATCACCTGGATAGCGACAACCGCGCCTGTGTTCGTCACGTACCTAAAACCGAGTGTCCGTTCAGTCAACGCCTGGGTACATTAGCGCTGCGCGATTCAGTACCCGAGTGGCAAAAACGCGATATAGAATCCTGTCGCGCTGCTCATGTAATGCACTTGGCGCGGCGAAACTTACAGGTGGGCGATATTGCGGCGGCACAAATTTTATTGCGTCATCCCGTGTGCGCTGCCAAACCGGTTTCGCGCGCTGCGTTGCGATTAAAAACTGGTGTGATGTGGTTGGTGCGGTGTGCGAAATTGGTTGTCGTTAATCAATCGCGTTTACAAAATCTAACGCACGAATGATGTGCTACTGACAGGTTCAGACGAAAAGCTCCTGTACATTGCGTGGATGAAAGTGCAACTCAGCGAAAATCCATATCAATGAACAGGAGTTTTTATGAACAACGTAAATCCCTCAATTATGTCCCATGTATCTATCGGGACAAATGATTTTGAAAAAGCGCGCGCTTTTTATCAGCACGTATTGGCTTCTCTGGATATTCACATGTTGATGGATTTCCCCGGTGCTACTGCGTTTGGTCGTTACTATCCGGAGTTTTGGGTGCAAACTCCGATTGATGGAAACCCCGCCGCTGTGGGTAACGGTACTCATTTTGCGTTTGTTGCGGAAAATAAAGCGCAGGTACACGCGTTTTATGATGCTGCCATCGCAGCAGGTGCGACCTGCGATGGCCCACCCGGTCCGCGCCCCTTGTACAGCGATGCCTATTACGGCTGTTTCCTGCGCGACCTGGATGGTCATAAAATTGAAGCCACTTTTTGGGATGAGTCCTTAGCGCCAGCGGCGAATCACTAAAGAAATTCCGACCTAGTTGGTTAGCGATATTTCACTTAATAAATATTCCCGCACCAAAGTTCTTGCCCGGTGCAAGCGGCTTTTGATGGCGGGAATTTTTTCATGTAACTGTTCAGCTATTTCCGCGATACTTAGTTCCTCAAAATCTCGCAGTAAAATAATCTCCAAATAATGTGATGGGAGCGATTCGAGCGCGGCGATTAACTCCAGCTTTAACGTAGGCGCTGGTGTCTCTGCAATAAATTCGCTCCATTCGGCGTCGGTTAAGTGGATATCGATATTGAATTTGCGGAATAAATAATGACATTGGCGTTTTAGAATGGTGACCATCCAGGCTAACCAGGAATGCAATTGACGCAAACTGTGGATATTGCGCGTGGCAATCAGCAGGGTTTCCTGAATGGCATCTTCTGCGTGGCTCGCGTGACAGTGCTTTTGTGCGTAGCGACGCAAGTCCGGGTAGCAGTGAGCAATCAGTTGCTCAAGTGCTGCGGGATCACCGGTTTGCGCGGCGCGTATTAATAGTGATGCATCAGCTTTCACGCGGCCAATTCCTCCTTATCGTTTTTGAAAATCGCGGTGTTGATCTTGTGTAATTCGACCAGCTTTAACAATTCTTCAATCGACCATTGATCGTAGGCGTGCGTACCGTAGTGGGCAGCGATAATTTTGCCTTGGCTATCGATCAAGAAATCCGCTGGCAGGCCATTCATGGTTTCTTGATCGCGCGGCAATTGCACCCCAAATTTCAGGGCGCCTTTAATCGCCGGAAGCCAAACGCGCGGATTAAACACCGCCAGCGGCGAAGTTTCTACACCAAATTCGCTATACAGATATTTGCGTGGGTCAGCAATGATCGGGAAGGGGCTTTCGGCCATATCTTCCAGAATGCGCTCGCGCCCTGAATTAAAAATTACAATTTCGTTTATATCGGCAGTGCGCAGCTCCTGCTGGCGGCTGATAAAACTTTGCAGGTGGAGATTGCACACCGCGCAGCCCGAATAGCGCCGAAATTGCAGATGGGTTAAACCCGTGGGGGTAGGGATTATAATCTGATTACCCTGCACATCCTGCCAAACCCGATTCGTTATTAACTCACCTGACTGACGTTTGCTCATACCTAGACCTTTTTATTGGTTCATTGTTAATCTCATAGTGGGTGCAAACGGCAAAAAGGATTCGTCGAGGTTTAAAAATAAATTGCTGCTTATCCGCAAGCAGCAATTTATTTTTTTGGAGGGGGGTTAGAGAAGTGCTTGAATTTCGGGGTTAACTTCCGTATGGGTCAGGTGGTTTGGCGATTGGCCTGAGGGCGAAAGCTATTTGCAGGCTTTTGTTGATTCGCTGTAATCGTTATTTTAGAGCTGTACATTCTCACGAATAGCTGACAGCCCTATTAGACTGAAACATTGCTTTGCTACTGGCGTCACTCATCAACCCGTTAGCAATATTTTAATATTGCGTTGGCTGCTGTGGTCTTTGAATATTTTGGTTCCCCAATTGTGCACCAGCCAAACTTGTACCCATGTCATGAGGCAAGCGGCGCTTAGCACGAGTAAATATTTAACCGGAAAAGGGCCGGTGGCGACTTTTACAAAAGGAATGTGCCATAGGTAAATCCAGATACTATTCTGCGCGATAAATAATGTAATCGCCTTGAGCAACGTCACTTTGTCCAGCAAGCGTTGCACGGATTCACTCAGCACCCAGGCTATTAACGCGATACCCAATGCATAAGAAAAATAGTAAAGAGTTGGTGGGTATTTGTGTGTTTGCGTAGGAACAAACCCTCCGGTTTGTATAAACAAATACAGCGCTACAGAGACAAAGAGCAAGAGGCATATAGCGGCGCTCCAGAGTACTTCGTCTCGTTGTAGTGATGGTAGACGTAGGCCAATAGCGAAAACTAATGAATAAGGAATCAAATAATGGCTGATGGCTTCAACGATTTTACCTGGTTCGGTGTTAAAGAAATCTTGCGAGAGTAATCGCGCTATTTCGTAACCTACGAAAGCCAATGACAGGTAAGAAAAGTAGACTTTGTTGCTGGATGTTGCTTTGTGAAACCGATGTATCAACGGAGATACCAGTGCGACCAGCAGGAAAACTTTAATAATCCAGACATAGCCAATTCCATCGATTAATAAGTAAGAACGAATAATTTTTCTGGCCGACAAGGTTTCAATATCCAGGTCTAACAGCGCTAAAGTGGCAAAGTAGCCAGTGAGGAAAATCCACACCGGAAATACCAGTCGCTTTATTCGTTTCCAAAGATAGTGATTATAAGCTTCCTGTTTGAACGAAAGCCCAAACGCCATGCCCGAAATCAACACCATCAAGGGCACGTCAAAATTGCGCATTTGCTGGATGACCGCGGGGGGTGAAATGTGAGCGAGAATAATCATTGCCAGTCCCAGGGCACGTAGTATGTCTATTTGTATATTTCTCATGACGTCCTGTTTTGAATTGCTACGGGTATTAATAATTGGGGAAAAAGTGGGCTTGCTCAGCGGGCGGCGATTGTAGAGGGTGGCACTTAAGTTTGCAAAAGAAAAGTGTGAAATGTATGCGATCAGGGTAAATATTAACCGCAGCGGCAGATGGTTGTGCGCTGGCGGTGAAGTGCTCGGCGCTTGAAGTAATCTCCTTTATAATGCCGGCCTTTTCTACTTATCTGGTTATGCTAAAAGGCCAATCCATGTCTGAAGTTCGCACCCGTATTGCCCCATCGCCCACTGGCGATCCCCACGTAGGCACTGCCTATATCGCGCTGTTCAACCTGTGTTTTGCCCGTCAGCACGGCGGCAAGTTCCTGTTGCGCATCGAAGATACCGACCAAACCCGCAGCACCCCGGAATCCGAACAGGCGATTCTGGACAGCTTGCGCTGGTTGGGTTTGGAGTGGGACGAAGGTCCGGACGTAGGCGGCCCGCATGGCCCTTATCGCCAAAGCGAGCGCATGGATATCTATGGCAAATACGCGTTTGAGCTGATCGAAAAAGGTCACGCCTTCTATTGCTTTGCCACCGCTGAAGAGCTGGATGAAATGCGTCGCGAGCAGCAAGCGCGCGGCGAAACCCCCAAGTACGACGGCCGTGGTTTGAAGCTGACGCCCGCTGAAGTACAAGCAAAACTCGATGCCGGCGAGCCCTATGTGATCCGCATGAAAATCCCGGAAGAGGGTGTGTGCGAGATCGACGATATGCTGCGCGGCAAGATCGAGATCGAATGGTCGCAAGTGGATATGCAAGTGCTGCTCAAAGCGGACGGCATGCCCACCTATCACCTTGCCAACGTGGTGGACGATCACCTGATGCAAATCACCCACGTGATTCGCGGCGAAGAGTGGATCAACTCCGCGCCCAAACACCTGAAACTCTACGAATACTTCGGCTGGCAGGCGCCCGTGTTGTGCCATTTGCCGCTGCTGCGCAATCCGGATAAATCCAAACTCAGCAAGCGCAAAAACCCCACCAGCATTCTTTACTACAAGCAAATGGGTTACCTGCCCGAGGCGATGCTTAACTACCTCGGCCGCATGGGTTGGTCTATGCCGGACGAGCGCGAGAAATTTACCCTCGCCGAAATGCAGGAGCACTTCGATCTGATGCGTGTCTCCCTTGGCGGCCCGATTTTCGATGTGGAAAAACTCAATTGGTTGTGCAGCCTGTGGATTCGCGAAAACTTCTCTATCGATCAACTCGCCGAGCGTTTGCACGGCTGGCTGTTCAATAAAGACATGCTGCTGCAAGCACTGCCACACGCCCAATCGCGCATGACCACCCTGAGCGATTTCGCCCCGCTTGCAAGCTTCCTCGTCAGCGGCATGATGCCGGTGACCGAAGCGAGCTTCGCAGGCAACAAACTGGATATCGAAAAGCAAAAAGAGTATCTGCAATTCGCCCTCTGGCGTTTGGAAGCCCTGCGTACCTGGGATCGCGATAATCTGTTTGCCGAACTCAAACTGCTCGCCGATCAAATGGGCATCAAAATCAAAGACGCCCTGGCTCCAGTCTTTGTCGCCATTGCCGGCACCACCGCCAGCTTCTCGGTAGTGGACTCCATGCAAATCATCGGCCCCGACATGAGCCGCGCCCGCATTCGCCATGCGATCAACGCCTTGGGTGGCTTCGGCAAAAACAAACAAAAAGACCTGGAAAAACTCTTCGACAAACTGGGCGCAGCCCCACAAGAACCTGCCGCACAATAAAAAAGGAGAGCGCAACACTGGCAGTGTTGAGGTCAGCGGTTCGATCCCGCTTAGCTCCACCAATCACTACCGGACTGCTTAGATGCAGTCTCTGTTACAAAATGAAGAGGAAACTTGAGGCAATGCTCTCAGTTTAGCCACGAAACTTAGGGGTTAGTCGCGCAGCAATGCGCGAATAACTCTATGAGTTTCGTGTATTTTTCTTTGTTTTGTCAAGCAATCCGTATTTTCTGGCTTGACCCTTCTTGTTTTCTTCCCAATTTGCTCAATCGATTTACAACCTTCCCAAGGTGATGGACTCGGGGTTGGACATAGATCCTGGTTGTTTTTAAGTCCGTGTGTCCCAGCAATTGTTGCACCGCAAAAACATCTGGCGGAGAGTCATCCTCAGGATTACAAAGCGCAGTGGCAAAGGTGTGCCTAAATCGATGCGCGCCTACGCGGATATCAAACTTTTTGCTTAGTCGCTTGAAATAGCCTGTAATTGACTCAGGTAGCATTCGTCCATGACTATCTTTTTTGAAGCGCGGAAATAGCTCAAATGCCCTAAAAAGATAATCGCGTCGAGCGAGTTTTTTACCTCTGCGTAGTTCGGTTTTTCGAATCAACCGAAGCAAAGTTTCTTTTAGCTCACTATGCATCGGCACAGTCCATTCTCGGCGCGTCTTCGAGCCCTGATAACTCAAGCGAATTGTCTCCCGGTTAAAATCGATATCGTCCAAGCGCAGATTGACTAGTTGTCGTCGTCGCATGCCTGTGTAATAGAGGCATCGAAGAACAGCGGCCCAAAACCACCCCGTTTGGTAAAGGTCTTCTTCCAGCATCAGGGCATAGTCCAATGTGCCAATATCCTCCAGCTCAATTGTTTTAGGAGGGATTGTGCCTACTGGAATTAGCTTTAATTCTTCAAAAGGGTTGGTTGTTAGATAGCCAACTTCTACACCATAGCTGCCAATTAGCCGCAGGTATTTGAGATAGCCGTTGTAGGTGACAGGTTGAACCACTTTTAACGATTCGTTTTTGAATCGCATCAGTGCCAGGCGATTGATATCGGCGGTCTTTAATACCGCAGATCGCTTCGTGAACAGTTTTGCAATGGTCAGCACTTGTTGTTGGGTGTATGAGTTAACCAGCCTCATACCCGCATATTCTGCTGCTAAGTCTAAAAACATCATATTTCTTCACTCCGTGATGCAATAAATCCGTATGCGCTACCGCATACCTAGGTGTTCATTTAGGCGGCGCAATCTTACCCAGTTGCATTCCTAATGCAGCTTTCACCGCCAAATGGTGTGATCTTTGTCTCATAATATTTGGGAATAAGTCATTTATTGGCCATGGTCACCTCCGAGGTTTTTCTTGATGTATTTGTTGGGTTTGGGAATGGGGTAGTCGTTTTCGTAAATGACATTGAACGGCAGTAACCAGCCATTAATCTTCGTGGCTCGGTTTGTAGAACTCACCCAGTAGGGGTGAATATTCAGGTCATTAAAACGGATATTTTTACGAAGATTGGCGAAACGTCTGCTCAAATTTTTATGCTTTTCTTCAGGGATGTCGTGCAATCGTAAAAACGTTTTGAATATGGCTGGAGCCAATAGGAGGATGCCTTCCTCGACAATATGAACCTCTGCTACCGGGTTATTGATGAGGATAGTTTTTTCGAGTAAGCCTCGCTGCAGCCATGACAGGAATTTTTGCGCGGTATCCGGCGCTTCAAATTCCAGATTTTTGATAATACTGACCGAGGTTTTTACCGGCCCTGCATTCTCCTGAGTGTCTGCAACAGTATCCGAAGCGGTGGCAGTTTCCTGAATGACTTCGTCATTCCCCGTCGATGATTCAGTTTCCAAAACGGTGCTATCAGTTGCCTCATTGATCGTGTCTTGCGTTGAAATGGTTGAGGCAGTTTCCTGGTCGCTGCCAACGTCCTGAATGTATTCCGCAGTTTCTCCGTCTCCCTCAGTAGCCATGCTCTGCAGTGGCTGTCCATTCTCTTGCGGCGCAGATTCGGTAACTGATTTTGCAGGTTCTTGTGATCCAGGTTCCTGAATGCGGATAACACCGTCCAGTGGTTTTAATTCGCGTGAAGAAGGGATGAGTCGGCGCGATTCAAATTTCAGGCAGGTGAATTGGTGATGGTACGTTTCAGTTTCCACAGCGATAGTCCAGATCGCTTTACCGTCGTCCGTTGATAATGCGTATCCATGTTCCTGAAGGATGTCGTAGACACGTACAGGATCCTGAGGCAAATTTTTCAGCCCGAGAGAATTGCACTCCTGGATTAACTTTTCAGCGAGCGATCGGCATACCAAATACAGATGGCCATGTTCATCAACCCAGCCCATCCCGCCATTGGTATTGATACGAATGGCACCGTCCTGTATCCACTGCCGTAACAATTTCAGGTAGCGCTCGATGGCAGGAATAACGTTACTGAAACGATGATCCGGAGGAGCCTGGAGATTCTTGGCCGTAGACTCCCGGTCTGCATACTCAATAATTTGTCCAATGGTTCCTGACTCAAATTTGTCTCCCCATAACCATGCGGTCAGCTCTGCCATGATATGCGGTGCTTCAATTAGCCAGGCTCTGCCAGAGCGTGGCAATAAGTTCCAGTGAATTAATGCAAGATGTTCGTGATATCGATAGGGCGTTTTCCGAAATTCAATCCGATAACCTTGCAGTGGTACGCGCACATTGTCTTTATCGACGAGCGTGGTTAATGGGCCGCTGCTGGGTGTCCAGGATAATTCCTTGCCCGATTTATGGATGGCGATCAGACGAGTGTTCGCGCTGAGTTTTCCAATGTCGTGGAGTAAGCAGCCGACAAATACAGCATACGTCCACAACAAGCGTTGCTTGCCTATATCTGTAAGGCTTCCCCCTAATGGCAATTGATACCCTTTGCGTTTTTTAAGGGCAAGCGTGGCAACATCCAGAGTGTGCTTTAGCAATCCGCCTGGCCCACTGTGGTGATGAGCCTCACTGGCAGGTGCCAGTTGGACAAGTTCAGCGTAATCGTTTAGCGGTTCACCAATCAGGACATTGAAAATGGCAGCGTCAAAACCAGCAATGGTTCGAAGCTCGGAAAAGTGACTATCAATTTTGCAAAGTTCAAATAACTTCGCGGCATTCAAAATCGGTAACAGCTGGCTCAACGTAAATTCTCCCGAGCCCAGCGTTTGATAATGTCAGTCGAGGGGTAGGGGGATGTGCTTTGTTGGATAGTGATATCACTTTCAAAATCCGCACTGCTATTGGTCAGCGGATCCAGATAGCGATGATGGCCTGAGATGTTGCGAAAAAAGCGATACGTCCAACAATTGAGGCTGGACAATCGAATGGCCATCATTTGGCTAAGTGGCAGGCTGGCATCGATGCCAATAGCCTGATGTAGTGAATGGAGTATGTTAAGTATGTCGGCGCTGAAACTTGTTTCATCTTCTGGAAGCTGGCGAAATTTTTGCTCCAAACCCTTTAATGGGCTCGCCCATTCCTTTTTGTCTAACAGTTCGAGAATGATTGAAAGGGAAGTTTCAAAAGAAGTGGATTCAGTCATTACATTTTTGGCCTTTTTGCGGTTTGGTTTTTTAACCCTTTACGGCTTTTTCCCTTTCAGCAGTTAACCCTTCTCATCCTTTAGCCCTAGCGCTTTCGCGCCCGCGCCTCCGGACGATTAAACGAGGAGGAGGCGCGGGCTTTTTTCCTTGGGTAAGCCCCTTGACCCTGCTTGCGCGCTTTGTAAAGGTTTTGCCTTTTGGGTGCAGCAATCAAATTGCACGTGGCGAGTTCGAATTGATAACTGACGATGTTGTTTTGATCGTTATGATTCGCGCCCATGAGCACTAAGCACCCTGTTGAAAATTTATTGCGTCCGGCATATGAAACGATGTCGGCCATGGCATACGGACTTGCTGGCACACTTACATTAGTGTCGCCGGCGGTGCTTATGGGTGCGTTGAGCACACCATCACTGACGTATGGAATTGCGGCAGGATTATTTGCGCGTTGTGGCCAGCGCTTTTTGCAAGCGCGAAAATTGTTGAAGTACCAATACGAAATGCACGTACTGCCGGGATTCACCATCGACAGTAATGACATTCCGATTTCAAAAGAAAATTTATATTTAGGTCTGGGATTTGAATGGACAGCGCGGCATACGCAGCGCCGTGTTGATTTTGATCGACAGGAATTTGATTGGCATCGTTACCGTCACCAAACATGGCAATACAAAGCAGCACGCACTTTGGAAAAAGTATTGCGTCGTTCGGCGATCACTGCATGGATGGCATGGGCAAGTTCAACGCAAGCCTGGTATAACCCTGTCGCTCCAATTCCTTACGTCGAAGGCAATCCCGAAATTCACGCTGTAGGTTTATGGGAAGGTGAAGTTCCCATTTATGAGCGTCAAGCGGAACGTGTTGCACACACGTTTGTTGTAGGCACGACCCGCGTCGGAAAAACGAGGCTTGCCGAAGTTCTCATCACACAAGATATTCACAACAATGAAATCGTGATTATCTTTGATCCTAAAGGCGATCCTGACTTACTTAAACGAACTTACATTGAAGCGGTTAAAGCGGGTCGTGCACATCAGTTTTATTGTTTCCATCTGGGATATCCAGAAATTTCTGCGCGCTATAACCCTGTCGGTTCATTCAGTCGTATTACTGAACCTGCATCCCGTATCGCAGGGCAATTACCCGGTGAAGGTAACTCGGCGGCATTCCGCGAATTTGCCTGGCGTTATGTGAATGTTATTTCCAAAGCGATCACAGCACTGGGCAAACCAATTTCCTACGAAACCTTGCTGGCCTATGGTTCCGATATCGATCCATTGTTGCTGGAATATTTGTCATTCGTATTTGCACAACCACAATCCGAGAGTGCATTGCATCGCGCAGGATGCGGTGATTGGAATAAAGCCATTAAAGCCATTGCTGAGTCTGATCGCAAACCTTCCGATAAGGCACAAGCATCACGTGATCGTAAGACATGGGCAGCGGTTGAGATTTACAAAGAAGCCAAAATTGTTGATCCGGTTGCGCATGCGCTAATCAAAACCTTCGAATACGAAAAAACATTCTACGACAAACTGGTTGCGTCACTTTTCCCTCTGTTGGAAAAATTAACCTCAGGCCCCACTGCTGAATTGCTTTCACCGAATTACGACGATTTGAATGATCCGCGCCCAATTTTTGATTGGAGCGAAATTATTCGCACCGGTGGAATTGTTTATTGTGGCTTTGATGCATTGACAGATGCAGAAGTTGCACAAGCGGTCAGTAGCTCCATGTTTGCTGACCTCACATCAACAGCGGGTTCAATTTATAAATTTGGCCAAACACAAGGCTTGTCTGCCGAATTAGCTTCACTTCAAACGAAACGCAAAATTTGTATTCACGCTGATGAGTTTAACGAGCTTGTGGGCAAAGAGTTTGTCCCGATGGCGAACAAAGCCGGTGGTGCCGGATTCCAGCTGACGGTTTACACACAAACCTTATCGGATATCAAAGCGCGCTTTGGTGATGATGCGAAAGCAGGCCAAGTTATCGGTAACTTGGGCAACCTGATTATGTTGCGTGTGAAGGAGCATGCAACGGCGGAGTTGCTGACAAAACTATTACCGAATGTCGAAGTAAATCATCTGACGTTGGTGTCGGGTACCTCGGATGACACGAACCCTGATAGCCCGAATGATTTTACCTCCAATACACAACAACGTATTTCCACCAAGGAAATCCCACTGGTTGCTACCGGTGATTTGACGCGCTTACCGAAAGGTCATGCCTACGCGATGCTCGGTGGAAAACTTTATAAGTTGCGTATCCCTCAATTCAAAGCCACTGGCGAATTGCCGGATGATCTTGATTTCTTGTACACCAAAATGCGTGAGACCTACGACAACGGAAGTGCAAATGATGAATGGTTTAACGTTGCTGACATCAAGGTGGCTGCATGACCGTCCAACGCACTGAACGTCCAGCTCGGCCGAAGCGGCCGGGTGTATGGGCTTGGTTAGCGCAAACCACCATAGGCAATGTGTTTCGTTTGGCTGGCTGGTCGTTGGCCGCTATTTGTGTATCGGTGCTTATTGAATGGGTAGGCATGATTAAATTTTGGGAGCCAGACCATTCCCGAAAAATTCTCGAACTGGAAATAACTTATCTTGGTGCGTACAACCGTAATTTTATTACAGGGCTTTATCCCCAAGATGTTGCTACCACTTTTATGGGTTGGGCAGATAAAGCTGTATCCATTTTGCATTTGCGTGAGATTTCAAACTGGTTTGCCGCCGATGTAAGTAGCTTCATGATGATCATTGCTTATGGGCTTGATGCAATGATTAACACGATTTTTATTTTTGCAGTACGTAGTGCGATTTGTGTCAGCGCGATGTCGGGATTTGTGCTGGTGGGACTGGTGTCCTTTATCGATGGTTTGGTGGAGCGCGATATACGCAAAGCGTGTGGAGGAATTGAATCGGCCATGTTGTACCATCGCGCAAAACGAATACTGATACCGATCTTGTTTTTATCTTTTGGTGGTTATCTCACCGCGCCTATTTCAATTCATCCAACACTGGTATTCCTGCCGGTGATGGCGGTATTTGCGATTGCTGTTTTTGTGACGGCAAGAAGTTTCAAGAAATTTTTGTAAGCAACATTATTTATTCAGAGGATGCCATGAACGAGTTGCCAGATGTTCCCGGATTACATGCAGAGCCAGATCAGCGGTCGAGTGATCGTGATGAACGTAGTGTAAAAAAAGAGCGTACCGGTTCATCGCGTACGGCCATCATTGCCAGTGTCGTATTGTCAGTCCTGTTTTCAGGCGTAGTGACGCTCAGTGGCTTGCTTATCGGCAAGCAAGCCATTCTTGAATTATTTGGTGTGTCAGCGGAATCCAAAAAACCGGATCCCTATCTGGTAGCAATTGACGATGTGAAAGGGATGGTACAAATCCTGGCTGATGATGTGGATGCGCTTAAATCAAAGCAATCGGAGCTGCAGGAGTCCATTAATACCGCCAGCTTTACAGCTGAAAGAGCTTCACAACGTTTAACAACGCTCGAGCGCTTTTCATCGGATTTAGAGAAAAAAATTGCAGAGCAGAAAAAAATCCAACAAGTAGCCGCTGCTAAACCTATCGCCAAACCGGTGCCGAAACCAGCGCCTGTTATTCCGGTGGTATTGGTGTCAATCCGTAATATTGCGGGCACTTCTTATGTGTCGCTACGTGACGGTTTGGATGATTCAGATTTGCTGATGCCGGGTGATAGCTGGCGTGGATGGACATTGGTTGCTGCAGATCCATCCAGCAAAACCGCTAGCTTTACTGTGGCAGGCAAGCCACAGGAGCTCCGCCTGTGAGACCGCTATCGGTTAAGCGTTGTGTGATGGCTAGCATCATTTCAGCGGGTGCAATGTTGTACGCGGTTGCCGTATCAGCTCAGCTGCTACCGCAAACGCCTATCGTGTACACACCCACAACGACAACAGAGTCTCTGCTGTCTCGTTACTCACAAATGCATTCCAAGCCAAATGCGTATTGGCAATTGACGGATGAAGAGTGGGCGAAGTATCAGGCATTGAAAGAAAAATCGCCGTGGTCTGTCTGGGAAAGTCATGCAACGCCCTTGTCGATGCTTGCCTACTACGCGCCTTCCATCGAAGAAAAACGACGCTATGCGCGTATTGAAGCAGAGCTGGATGTATGGCGTCAGTTTTCCGTAACGGAATTCCAACTCCTGTATGACAAAGAACGCAAAATTGTGCAGGAGCGTTACGTTGAATACATGGAAAAGCGCATGCCCACGTTGGGCACCTTAAGGCCTTATGACAAGTTGAGATTATTTGTCGAGGCGGGTGAATGTAATACCCACTGCCGATCACTGGTTAGTCGGGTATTGAAAACCCAAGCCAAAGTTGATGTGTTTGTGGTGGGTGCCAATGACGATCAAGTGATTTTTAAATGGGCAGAGAGTGCTGGTATTCCAGTTGAGCGTGTAAAAACAAAAGAAGTCACGCTGAACCACGACAATGGATTGTTCAAAATAATTTCAACCAACGGCGTAATGACCGTTCCAAAGCTGCCTGCACTCTTTAAACAAACGGCGGGTGGCGGTAATCAGGTGGTGGCGATATGACAAGTCGTTGCATGGTGATTATGTTTCTAGCGGTGAGTTTTATTTCATCGGCTTGTCATGCAGAAATACCTCGTGCCTATCGCATCATTGCAGATCATTACGGTATGCCTGCTGATGTATTTTTTGCAGTCACGCTACAAGAAAGCAGCAAGGCAGGAAATGGAAAGACTTTACCTTGGCCATGGACACTCAACATTGATGAGAAACCATTTTATTTTGATACACGTGAAGAGGCCGAAGCGGCATTAATCAGCGCAATGACACGCGCAGCGCGTGAAGGTCGTGTGGGAAAAGTGGCTGTGGGTTTGGGGCAAATTTACATGCCCTCACATGCCAACAACTTTACATCACCGCTGCAAGCGTTAGATCCTACTATCAATTTGAATTATGCCGCACGACTGCTGGTAAAGCACTATGTATGGACAGTTGAGCAAGGTGATCCGGATTGGTGGATTGCCGTCGGAAAATACTACAGCCCGGGCAACGGCCCCAAAGGTAAAGCCCAAGCGAAGTCCTATCGCCAATTAGTTTTTAATCGTTGCTTACGTTTTAGTGAGCGTTGTTATGAATACGGCCAGTCCATGCTGCCTGAGCGTGAAGGCGGTGCAGGATGATTCGATTATTACTTTTGGTATGTCTGTTGACGATTGTTTCTCCCTGGGTAATGGCTCAACCGGAAGTCATTGCCGATTTTGGCGGTCGAGAAACTGAATTTCCAAAAAAGTCACAACTCAAGCAGCAACTTCTGCAACGAAAATCATTGGCGGACAACGTACCACTGGCCAAAGCACCGGATCATTTTCCAGTTAGATCGACTTTGACGGTTGGCATTGTTGAATCGATGAAGCATTCCTATCAAGTGACTCGGCCGATCTTTATTGTCGGTGTCGATAGCCTGTCCATTGAATGGCTGATTGCCAATAAAGCACACCTGAAAGCCATTGGTGCACAAGGCATAGTCACGAATGTGTCTTCACAAGAGCAAATGAATTTTTTGCGTGCACGCGCACCGGACTTAACCCTGAGTGCGGTTCCTGTTGATGACATCGCACGCATTTACGGCGTACAGCATTACCCTGTATTGATTGATAAAGAGGATATCAAACAATGAAAAATATGTTAGCGGTGTTGATGAGTGCTGCACTCATCTTCAGTCACTCTGTGTTAGCAGAAGTTGATACCACAACAGAAGCAGAAAAGCGTTATTTGATCAAAGTTGCTCAAGAATTAAAGCATCTTGATGAGCTGGCTGCGAAAGCGGCGAGCAATGCGGATCCGGATGCACGGGTCACACTGGATTATGTTGCATTGCGAAATGACCTGCAGGAAATGCGTAGAGCCCTGGAAGCGCATTTACAGAAGCCGTCACGTAGTCCCCGTCGTATAGACGAATTGACTTTTGCAGGTCGCACCGCGCAATGAATTCTGATGCGAAAGAAGTATTTCTAAGTTATTTCGGTGCAGTCGATAGATTGCATTTAGGTTTGGCCGTCGCGTTGTTTGTGCTGGCCGCGTTGGTGTGGATTTATATAACGATTAAAGCTTTCAAGGATCGAAGCGAAGATAGTGATAGTGATGAAATGAGTGTGTTTGGGGTGGTGTTGAGAGGACTGGTGATGCTGCTGTTTCTGGTAGCCATTTTTATGTCTTCTTAAAATCATCGGAGTTAATTATGTTACAACTAGTTCCGCCCTCACGGATGGTGATGGCTCGCCTGCACGCCCAATTTAAACGTTGGGTTTCTCTGCTAAATCTTCCTTTATTACTGCTTGTCGGTTTGTTCAGTATCAATGCTGTATATGCTCAGGACATCACCATGCCGGAAATTGATATTGACGGTATCGATGAAGATTCTGATGGTGCTGATATTCTCATCATCATTCTTAAATTCCTCGGAAAAATCGCCATTTGGGGAGCAATGCTGTACGCCGGATTCGTTGCGCTCAAAACCATTTTGAAATCCTGGAACGAACAAAAATCGAATGACCAAGGCCGTTGGGGTGCTGTGATTGGCGACTCCCTGGGCAGTGTGGTGATGGTGATTTTCGTGATTGCCGTTGGCACTTGGGTTTTACGTTTTATGAGTTAAGCCGGGAGGCCACTATGTCAGAACATGATGATCCGTTAGCAGATGCGGTTAACCAGGAACCCATTGTTTATTACGACTGCACGCAAACCGAGTTGATGACTTCAATTTTGATTGGTGCGGTGGCGGGATTAATTATCGGTGTGATTCTCGGCATCGCTATCGGAATCATCATGTTCGGCATCGTGATTGGTTTGATTATCGGTCTGGGTATTTCGTGGGGTTTGTTGGAATGGCTGAAATACATTCGCCAGAAATACTACCTCACCTGGTTTAAGGAAAAGGTGTTGTTGATGAAGATCAATTTCGGCTTGGTTAACACCAAGTATATCGGTGATTCAAAACGTTTTGGAAAAGGAGCGCGCCGTGGGTGATGCACGCAACGCGCTTCATTCGCGCGACTCACATATTTGGACGCTTCGTATTGCTTTGGTTTTGGCATTTGCGCTGGCGTTGTTCCAGTCGTATGTAAATTACCAGCGACAAAACGAAATTACGGTACATGTTCCGCCTGATTTGTCGAAGGGGGCCACGTTAAAGCCCGGTGCACTACAGAAGCCTAATGCATATTCCTTTGCACATTACGTGTGGAGCGGATTGAACGACTGGCCTGAATCGGGAAAAACGGATTACAAAAAAAATATCGAAAAATATAAATGTTTAATTACACCTGAATTTGAAACTTGGCTAAAACGAAATTTGGCACACAAAAATAAAGGTGGCGAGCTTGATCGCACGCGGTCGTTAACCGAGGAATTGTTTTATCAGGAAGGATTTGTCAGTGATGTAGGCGCGAATGTGGTCAGTGTGGCTATGGTTATGAAGCTTCAGGAACGTGTCGGAGCGATGAGGATCAAGAACGTCACCATGAATTACTCACTCCGCATAGTGCCCGATTTGCGACGCTGCAATGAAATGGGCATGGCGGTCGATGGTTTTATGGTAGACCCGACCCGCGCTGAAAATGAGGCCGAAGAAAAGAGTAAAAAAGAGAGGGCGAACAAGTCATGAAGAAATTGCTAATACTGTTTTTCCTGTTCAGTTATTCGCTAGTGGCGCAGGCAGACCGGACACAGGTTTGGAATAACAATCCCATCACGATCATCATCCCGGTGGGTGAAGAAGTGAGAATTACGTTTCCGACTGATGTGTCATTGCAAATTCCTGCGGCACTGGTTCAGTCATTGGAATCGCTTGCGCCCAATCAGCAAATTGTTTACTGGAAAGCGAAAGAACCCTTTGATAAAGCACGTGTCATCGCGCCGAGTACAGACAATGAAACGGTTTATCTGATTGACCTGGTGGCGCAGGACAACGCGATTGCTGAATCGATAATTATTGAAGACCCGGACAGAGTTATTGCGCAGCACAACAATGATGTTACAAATGCCGATAGCGCCACCGAAGTTTCTACTGCGGAACTGTCGGATCCACCTGAAATTGTGCTTACGCGCTTCGCATCGCAATCGCTTTATGCACCACGTCGATTAATGCCAGTAAATCCTGATATTGCCGCTATGCCAGTGGTGCAAATGCCATCCAATTTTCCACTGATGCGCAGCCAGCAAGGCGAGCAATACCGTTTTAGTGTGGTGGGTGCCTGGTCAGGATACGGACTGCATATAACGGCCATCTTACTGATCAATGAAAGTCAGTTAACGCTGCCTGTTAATCCTGGCTTGGTACAGGGAAACTTTACTCATATCACCCCTCAGCATTTACAGCTTGGCCCAAAAGGTAGTCTTGAAGATCGGACAACCTTGTATTTGGTGTCTGACGCTCCTTTCAGTGCGGCAATCCAGGAGGATGGTTATGGCTACTAGCATGAGCAGCAACAAACTGGTGTGGCTTGGTGTTGTCGCACTGGCAGCTATTGTGATCGTGGCGGTAGTGAATTCCGACAGTGAGCCTACCGGTAGTAAAACGTCCGGACAGTCTACGGAACAAACGGCGGCTAAAAACGATACATCAAAAGGAAAGCCCAAATCTTCGTCCACCAGTGAGGACGGTGACACTGTGGCTGAAACTATCCGTGAAGTACAAGCGCGCTTTGTGGAGTCCGAATCGAAAGACGACAAAATGGCAAAGGATATTGATGAAATAAAACGTCAATTGAATTTGATGCAAAGTAAAGGCACTGGAGGAACGCAAAGCACTGTCACGGATCCGCGAGTGAATGATGTTCTAAACCAATTTTCGTCGCTACAAGATACGGTGCAAACATTGGCCAAAAATGTGGTGCAACAAAAAGATGACGTGACGGCAGAAAGTAACGGGTATGAAGTGACGTCATATGATTTGGGTTACGGTGATGACGGTAGTGGCGCCGCTGGAAATAAAAAGAACAAAAATAATTATGCCGTAGGCCCGCAAGTAATGCCCGGGTATGTTGTTGTTCGTCCAATGACGAGAACACAGCTGCTCACAACGGATCCTAAACTCGCCGAAAAATTGCTTCGCGAAAAACTGGGTAATGGATTGGCGGGTGCGCAATCCGCTGCAGGTGCGATGACCCAACAAGCCGGTAAAACTGAATTAACGAACACCTTGAAAAAATCCGGTGGGAAAGCACTGGCAGAGGTTACACCCTATTACACGATTCCTGCCCGGGGCACTATTTTTGAAGCCGTGGCCATGACGGCTTTAATTGGTACTGTGCCGCTGGGTGGAAAAGTGAATGACCCATTTCCCGCCAAGTTTATTGTGGGTGAAGAAAACCTTGCGACCAATGGATTACGCATCCCAGGATTAAAAGGCATTGTGTTTGAGGGCATTGTACGCGGCAATTGGAATTTGTCGTGCGCTGCCGTGAGTTTAACCAAAGCAACTTACACGTTCACCGACGGACGTATTCAGCACATGGGGTATGACCAGGAACAAGGTGGCGGAGGATCGAAATCCGGTAAATCCCAATCGCCATTTGCTGAGGGTGAAGCTTCTGCAAGTATTGGTTATGTCACCAACCCTCAAGGCATTCCGTGCATTCCCGGGAAGCGTGTTACTGACGCGCACAAGCAATTATTCACCATGGGTATGTTAGGGGCAGCAAAATCGTATTTCGATGCGAAAGCGGCCGCTGAGACAACCACAACGGACAATCCATTGGGTGGTGGCTCTACCTCTGTCACCGGTGACAAATCCGCGTTTATCAACAATCAAACCTATGCAGATTCCATGACGACGGTTATGGAGTTTTATGACAAACGTATGCGTGATTCTTTCGACGCTATCTACGTCGATCCCTCTGCAAAAGTCTCACTCAACATTACCCAGGATCTGTACATCGACTATCACAGCGATGCACGCAAGCTCGCCTATTCCCAAGGAGGCAATCATGTTAATCGCATGGATTAATCGCATTCTCGTTATCGTCTTTATCGCGCTCTGTACCGGGTGTGCGTCGTCATTGGATGGCGTAACAAACCCGGATGCCCCCAACATGAAACAGGTGTATGAAGATTACACCGGTACTAATACTGAGCAGCTTGATAAGCGTCAGGCTGAATTGCTCCAGCGTCCGGCTTTACATGACGATGATTTGCAATTGGAACTACCACCATACCCGGCGCGGTTGGATCACCTGTATCCGCGACTGCCCAATCCGGATTTATTTATGTATGTGCGCCCACATGCTGTGGGTGCAACGGGTGCTCCAATTCCAGCGTACATCACACGCTTTTCGATGTACGAACGTCAGCCATATGCACTGCCGGGTGAAACCTTGGATGCCGCAAAAATCGTGACTGATTATCGCGTGAAAAAAATAAAAGAGCGCGAAGACGCACAGAAAAAAGAAAAGAATAAATCACAACCACGGGAGTTATTTCACGAATGACTTCAGATCCATTTCAAAAAGTTTCTGAGGGCATTCGCGATTTCCTATTGCGTGGATCGCCCTTGAATGGCAAGCCGGTAACCACGGCGGATATCAAGCGTGCCTACAGCTACCGCTCACCGATTGCAGGGTATTTGCCCTGGTTGGATATCATTGATGACGACAAGCTCTTGTTGGAAGATGGCCGTAGCGTTGCGGCCGTATTTGAGCTGCAACCGGTACCTACAGAGGCGCGCTCGAAAGAGTTTCTATTGCAGCAACGCAACCAGATCCGTGATTTTATTACCGGCGCATTTGAAGAACACACCGCATCACCTTGGGTCGTTTCAACCTATTCCTGGTTGGATACTGCTGCATTTACGTCGCTAGCAGACGCGGTGAAAGCCCATGCCATTAATGTGCACGCGCAGCGTGGTGTTGTGATCGATAAATACACGGATCACTTTATTGAAAATATTCTGCGGCCTCATGTTGAGGATATGTCTCGCAAAGGTGGATTGTTCACAGATCCCCTGGCCAATGATCGTCCTTGGGGTGGATCAAAGCGTAAATCCTATGTGGTGTTCTATCGCCGCCATACGGGAGCCAGCACGCGCCGTAAAGGCATGACACCAGAAAAAGAATTGGACACCCAATGTGAACGTGTTCATCAGATGTTACGCGCAGCGGGTTTGAACGGTCGGCGGTTAAAAGGTAAAGCTATCCGCGATTGGTTGTTTCGTTGGTTTAATCCCAATCCGAAACAAACCCAGGGGGATGTTGAAGCCTGGTTGAACATGAATCCTTATGCCCACACCGAGGATGAAAAAACGGCTGAATACGATTTGTCGAATGACATCATGACCCGCGATGTACGTTCCGACAAATCCACCAACTGTTGGTACTTTGATGGCATGCCGCACACGGTCTTATCCGTTGAACAAATGAGTCAGGTTCCTAAAATTGGACAGCTCTCAGCAGAGCGTTACATCAGCGAAGAGGAGGTGAGCGGCGCTAACGCACGTATCACCTGCTTGATCGATGAGCTTCCGGAAGGCTCCATGGTTATCACCAATTTTGTGGTGAAGCCGCAAAGTGCTGTACGAAAGCATTTGGAAAAATTGGCGAAAAATTCAAAGGGGGATACACCTGAAGCTACTGCAACGCGGGAAGATGTTGCGCATGCCCGGGCACAGATCGCCCGCGGCAATAAACTTTATCCTTACAGCATTGGAATTGCTGTTCGCGCTGCAGATGATGACGAAATGGATAACGTGATTATGCAGGTGGATACCAAACTCAGTGCAAACGGCTTACAACTGATTGATCCGGAATATGATGAGGTACGGCTTGATCGCTACATTCGTTTTATCCCGGGTGCCTATGATCCTGCATTAGCGCAAGTCGAGATTCGCCAGCGCCTGGTGTACGCCCACCACCTGGCGAACTTGCTGCCTGTTTATGGTCGCAGCGTTGGTACTGGTAATCCCGGCATTCTTGGTTTTAATCGTGGTGGCGAAGCCTTTACCTGCGATCCGTTATACCAGGGAGACCGTACCAAGAATGGCCATTTATTTTTGTTTGGCCCTACCGGTGCCGGTAAATCGGCCACATTGGTATGGCTACAAATGTTAATCACCGCTGTACACAATCCTCGATGGGTCGTGATTGAAGCCGGTAACAGTTTTAATTTGCTTTCCGAATTTTTCAAACTCTGGGGTAAAAGTGTTGTTGATATTGTCCTGCGTCCTGGACAAGCCCCATCAATTCCGCCCTTCAAGCCTGCACTCGATTTGTTTGATGACAATGGTGAGCTGAAACAAAACCATTCTGTTATTGAAGAAGTGTTGGATGGATCCGCCGAGCTGGAATCCGCCACCAAAGAAACGGATGAACTGGATAACTCACAGCGCGACATTTTGGGTGAAATGCTCATTATCGCCCGCCTCATGGTGACCGGCGGTGAAGAAATGGAAGAGGCTCGCATGAGTCGTTCTGATGTGGGGCTTTTGAAAAACGCCATTTTGAATTCAGCAAGAGCAGCAAAGCTTGCCAGGAAAAAAGACCTGCTCACAGAGGATGTTATTAACGCACTTGCAGACCTGAAGGCGCATAAGCCTGAACGCGCTGGACGCATCGATGAGATGGTGGAAGCGATGGGTTTATTTATTGATGGTTTTGCGGGTGAACTGTTTAACCGTCCTGGTGATGAATTACCTGATGCTGATTTTATCCGTATTGAAATGGGAACTTTGGCATCCGGTGGATCCAACAAAGATAAACTTTCTGTTGCCTATATCTCCATTGTCAATCAAATCGTTGCACGGGCGCAGCGCACGCAGCGTGATGGACGTCCAACGATAAACCTCACCGACGAAGCGCACGTAATCACTACTGATAAGTTGTTGGCGGCATACCTGGTTGTGCTTTCCAAATTGCTTGGGCGTCGTATGGGATTGTGGTTGTGGCAAGCCACGCAGAACATGAAAGATTATCCCGATGATGCAGAAAAAATGTTGGCCATGTTTGAGTGGTGGATGTGCTTATTTGTGGATCAAGGTGAGCTCGCCAATATCGAACGTTTTAGAGCATTGAATCCAGATCAACGCACCATGTTGCTCTCAACTACCAAAGCACCACGTAAATACACTGAGGGCGTCATCATGAGCGATACCGTCCAGGGCTTGTTTAGGATTGTGCCTCCCGGGTTATGCCTGGCATTGGGGCAGTCGGAGAAAGAGGAAAAAACGGCGCGAGCGAGATTGATGGATGAGCACAACATCACTGAGCTTGAAGCCGCAACGATGATCGGAGAAATGATTGCCAGCGGTCGTCGTAAAGCCGCGTAACCGAGGAGGTAGGTATGAGCGAATCGATAACCTATGCATTAAAAGTTATACCCGATGACAAAGAAATTCCGTGCCATCTGAGTGAGTTGAAAAAAGATGATCTTTTTTATCTGGTGCAAGCGAGCAAAAAAAGTGAATTGCTGGTTGCAACGGATAATGCGTTTCAATCGAATGTAAATGGCCAAACGATATGGAGCATCCCTCATGAAGCTCACGCATAGCGTTCCTTGTTTATTTTCGTTGATGCTACTTTTCGGTATCTCTATCAATGGTCACGCACAAGTACAGGTTGAAGTATTTACGGATATGCCAATGCAGTTGGGTAGCGTACTGGGTATTGATGTCATTCACTATGATCTGAGTGCGCCGGAAAAAGTGAAGTCAAAATATTTACCGGCGTTGCCGGGGGATGTTGGTCTCGCGTCGCAGATCATGAAGAACTATTTAGCCTCTCCACAAGGGCAGGAGTTTAAAGCGGTAATACGTGAAGCCTACCGTGGCCATGAAAAAATGGTGCGCTACCAATTGGAAAAAATCCCAGCAGTGGTTTTCGAGCAAGGGCAATACGTTGTGTATGGCATCACGGATGTACAAAAAGCACTTGCTCTGTATAACGCTCACCGTAATCAGAGGGCATTGCCATGAAAAAATGGATTATGCCCTTGCTGATTATTTTTGTTTCGGCGACGACATCCGCACAATCCATTAAAAATGGAAAAAAGGACGGCAAGTTTGAAACGATGGATATTGTTGAATCCGCTATTGAATGTACTGATTGTTTTGATTGGGAATTAATTGGCATATGCTTTTGGTTAAAGTGCAAATTATTTTCTTGTAGTGTCGAAACATCTATGCGTGTGCGTCACTTTATTCCTGACTTGGTGGTGTCTAGCTATACGTATCAATCCGAGTGGGAGGACACCAAAGATTGGAATCACAATCCGAGTGGTGCGATTGGGCAAACTGAGAGTATTCGTGACCAGGCAACGGCATTGGATTTTAAAAGTGTCGATATTATTTCGCATCCGGCACTACCCATATACAACGCATTGGGCGGCGAAGAATATTTCTGCGAATCGATGCTTGATATACCGATGATGCCGCATTTTCTAAGCAGCCATGATCCCTCCTGGAGTGAGCCTGGCATCGAGCAGCTGTACCCGCAATCAATTCTGGGCTGGCCCCGGTTCAGAACCGGTACCGGCTCCTGGATGGGACTGCTTGAAGGCTCTTGGGCGCCTTTGTATCCCCGTTGTGGATGGGGTGCACATCCTTACGATCCTATTAATGCTGCTGTTGCTGCGCATCGAGCGGCAGAAATTGTGACACGCAATGCACAACCTCATATCTACATGCCATTAACGGGTAATTGTGACAACCGTTGCTGGAAGCCTGGGGCCGTAAACGTCAACAACGGCACCGACAATCGCTTTCAAATGCTGGTGCCTTGGGTGGAAGACTCCACGCGCATTTTGAACGGCTCGGCAGCGTGGGCAAATGGAAAAAACCGTACACGTGAAAGTTATATGTGGACGTTGTGGCGGCGTTACTCCTGCTGCGAGAAAAAAGGCCAAGCATTCCTCTTTAAAATTGACTTTAAGAGTTAATCCTATGAACAAATTCCTATCACCAATTGCAAAAAAACTCGTACTCGGATTTCTCATGTCTATGGCTCCATTGGCGAAGGCTGGAGACATTGTTCGTCCGACGGGTGATGGTTCCTGGTATTACGCGATCGGAGGTGGTGACCCAATGATGTATTACCACCAGTCCAATAAAACCACACTCAATCTGTCTGCAGGTGCAGAGTGGAATATGTTTCGCGGATGCAGCTTTGATCCGAGCTTTGGAATCTCTGAAACATTCTCCGATATGGAACACAACGTGTACGGTCTTACTGAAGATGTGCTGGGTGCTGCGACCGCAGTTTTTAGCGCATGGGGTTTACAAAAGATCCAGGAGAATTGGCCAGGCTTATACGACACCTTGACGAAAGGCCTTAAAGACGCAAAAGAAACTTACACCTTGTCTTTGAAAACCTGTCGTGATGCAAAAGCAGATCTTCGTGCTGGTCGGGATCCTGTCGAGGGATGGATTGCGGTTACGCGTAAAAGCTCATGGGACAAAGCGTCCAAAGCAGGGGAGAACCCGGTGGAGGCGGAAGAAAGCATCGAAGCTTCTGCAGGAAATAGCGGTGTTACTTTTGCGGGTGGCGTTAAAAAAGGTGGCATTGGGCAACCGCCCATTCGGATCGTTGAAGATACTGTCGGCGCTGGTTATGAACACTCGGTAGGTTCACTGACGCCGGAGGATCCGGATAGCGTTACCGGTGATTCAAATATTGCCCGGGTATTTCCAACGGCGACCAGTGCAACAACCTGGGCCACTGCCGTAGTTGGTGAGCGTGAGGTGAGAACCTGCGCAAGCTGCGAGAAATTAAGAACGAAAGTAGGGCAAGGTTTGCGTTTCCAATATCGCAAGGAGCGTGAAGTTGTAAATGCGGATTTGAAAGCACTGATGAGCAAACCGCTCAACTACAAAATGTCGGCTGCTGAATTGGATAAATTATCGGTTCCTGCGATGGGGCTCGTGATTAATGATTTGACGATCCAGGATTTGAAGCGCGCACCGATTGATCAGCAAACCATTCTAAGCAACAAATTGGTTGGTGAAATTGCATTGGCGCGAGCAATGGAGAAAGCATTGATTGTGCGTGATCTATTAAATGCGGGAGCACAAGAACCCAATATTTCATCAGTGGGTGATGCAGCGGCGGTAGAAATTGATTACTCGCGTAAACGTTTGCAATCGGAAATTGACAATATTTTATTTGAAACTGAAGTGCGTCAAAAAGTAATTACCAACGCGGCCGGTAGTATTGCCAGAATGGGAACTCAACGAAATAGAGATGCCGGAGCAACGGAATACATGCGCACCAAGAGCAAAGAACCGCGCATGATGGATGGAGCGATCAGTGATGAATAAACCTTCTCTGGTCAAGCGTAGTTTTAAACATCTTTTGTGGTTCATTTTATCGTTCATCCTGTTATTCGTTTTTGTGAAAATGGGATTGAGTTTGATGGGGACGGAAGCAGAACAAATTGAAACGCTTAATCGTGTGAAACATTCTGCATGGTTGGTGTGGATCCGCTATGCACTTTATGCGTTGTTGTGGTTTGGCTGGAGGCCGTTATTGCTGCAGCTCAATTCGAAATTGCCTGAGGAATTTATCAGTGCCAGTCGGCGGCCGGTAATTGCGCTCATCCTCATGTATGAGATTTTTATCGCAAGGGATGTGATTCGCTTGATTTCAAGCTGGATAGCATAAGGAGAACACTATGCCTGTTGGCAGTACGATTGAGCTCTATACCACCATCTTGGGGTGGATTCTTTACGATGCAATCTGGGGAATATTGGCCTACACCGGGTTAGTCCTGGTGCCGTTCATCATCACTATTGTGAATGTCGTGATCGATACCCGGGACTCTGCCCAGGAGATATCGGCAAAAGGTTTAATTCGCATCCTGGAGACACGGATTTACATTATGATTGGGGTGGTGATGTTTGCAGCACAGCCCCTTATCAATGTGAATCCATCAAAGACTACCTACACGCAATATCGTTGTGGTGTTACGGCATCCAAAAGCCTTACGAAAACCATGACGGAATTAGCGTATGGGGATAGTAAGAGTACTTTGGACAAATCTACGGGTACCTTTGGGGTCATGTTGGATGGGCGTACACCGCGTGCACCGATTTGGTGGTACCTGACTACCAAGTTAAACCATGCTATCGCTCAAACCGCACGGCAGGAGCTTCCATGCCAGGCGGATCTGCGGACGATGGGTGCTGGTTTGTCCAAATTGAACATTGCCGATAAAGCACTCAAGGATGAGCTAAAGGATTTTTATAAGGATTGCTGGCAACCGGCGGCTAACCAGTTTGCCCGGGAGCGTCTTCCAGAGGCTGAATTACCCGCGAAATTTAAGGACGGCGCAATCTATGACGACATCACCTGGCCTGGCAGCGAGTTCTTTATAAGCCGTGCTGGCTACTATGACACCTTGAGAGCAACAAAGGCGGTACCGGCATTTCCTTACAGCCCGTCACGAGACAATGTGAAATTCCCTGAGCCGCCTTTAGGCGTTGAAATGGGCGGCTTTCCGACCTGTCATGAGTGGTGGCTAGGGTATGCCTCCGATGGGGTTAGTTTTGACAGCGACAAGGGCCTGCGGGAACGCTTACTGACCTACATCAAGAATGACGCCATACCAGACGACTCCGAAGACAGTACCGGCGCCTGGTGGAAGTTCTGGGCCGAGGATAAGTTTGCCACTGAAGCGGATGCTGATGACGCCCTCATCAAAACGACCCTGAATGCAGAGAGCGAAGAGATCCAGTTGGAACTCACCAATGGAGCAACTGAGTATGGTGGCATGATGGGATCTACTACAGACCATGTTTTACGTGGAATGCGATCACTGATAGGTGGGGCAGGGCTATTGATTGGTGGTGCCAAAAAAGCAGTAGAGGTTGAAATGGTTCGCCAGGTTGCACCGATGGTGCAATCCATGGTTCTGCTCATCTTTACCGTTGGTTTGCCGTTGTTATTGGCCATGGGATCATTTTCCCTCAAAACCATGATGGCGCTGACGCTATTGCAATTCAGTATCATTTTCTGGGCGTTCTTGTTTGCATTGGCGGCGTGGTTGGACAATTTTTTATTGTCGGGGCTTTGGTCAGGAGCTGACAAGAATGCCAATATGCTCATGGATACATTAATGCCTAATACCAGTGGTGTTGGTACCCAAATTCTTGCAATCAGCTGGGTAACGTGGGCGCTCTATACATTAGCTCCATTGGCGTTTACTTATGGTTTGGGTGTAATCGGAGTTAAAGCAGGTTCAGCTATTGCAGCTATCGGAGGGAATAGCGGCGACATTGGTGGTGCGGGCGGCAAGGGCGTTGATTTAGCAACCAAAGTAATGACAAAAGGGAAAGGCGGTGGCGGCAAAAAATAACTAAGGGGTAAAACCCTCAGTTATTTAAAGTCACTAATCAATTTTATGTATGAAATCCACTCCGTCATACAGATCAATTTCACCTTCGCCGTCATGTCTCAAATATGAATCAGGTTTCTCGTCATCTTCATCATTTGGTGAGGATGACGTAGAGCCTGCAACTGATAAGATCGCAACAAACACTTTTGCCATAACCGTCAATACCGCAAGCAGGAGCAAACCCGCATGTTTGGTTAACCACCAAGTGCCTTTAGCCAAGGCCAATAACACCACGCCAGTAACCTGGGCAGTTTTGTTCCAATCGATGCTGTGGGTGTCTTTGGTGATCATGGCTTAATCCTCAAGGCATGGGTGTCTAAGCAATATATAGCAGGTTCGGGGTGAATGGAAAGTGAACAGCTTTGCACAGGCTTTCTTTTGGCACTTGATATAGCATCTATGACTCAATATTGCAGAAAGTGATGATGAAGCGAGAGACAGCTGAAAAAGCCGAAACGCTGCTCAAATTAATGCGAGAGCATGAACACCTAGAGCAGAGAATCCGTGATGCATATCGATTAGCTAAAGATGGCGATCAGGATGCCCTGCATAAATTGACAAACGTATGTCTGGAGCTTAACGACCAGGTTAAACGACACCTTGAAGAAAATTTGGCGGCTTTGTAAGGGCAGCTAATTAATGAGATTTCATTTACCTGGTTTGAAACTATGAATAGTAATGAGCATTACAATAGCCTTCCGCTGCAGGAGCGCAAGTCGGGGAATTTCAGTGAGCAATCAATCAGAGCTCACCAAGATATTTTAAAGAGGGAATTCTATGTCGCTTTTAAATATCGAGCAAAGACCGTGCTAATTAATTCTGCTCTATCATTTTGCGTCTTTGCTGGCTTGGTGCTCGCTGTGACCTATAGCCACCAAATTTCGGGTATTTTGAACTGGTTTTTAAATCTTGAATCAACGACTTGTGGTTAAAGAATAAATTTTTTTATCGATCCAATTCTTTCAAGAAAGTCTTCACCAACAATCGTTGGGTGATACCTTATTCCATTTTTTAATTCGTCAGCATGTTCCGCGAGTAGATCGAAATAGTGGTCTGGTCTACTGTATGCAACTGCATAAGTTGAGAGTAGGGAATAATCCATAATTTCCATGGAGGGAAATGTTAGCCAGGTATGAAGGTTTAATTGGGGTTTCGCTGTCTTGGATTGCAGCAAATTAATAATATCGTTTTTGTCATGGTAAAAGCGATTGTCAAATTGATTTTCTACATAGCCAATGGTGTAATAAAGCTCGGTGTTAAATAGTTCTTCCAGCGTTTTCTTGATATTGTAATGAATAGCTATGCACTGCCCTGCGACTTGTTCAATAGGCAATTTGCCAAGTCGTTTCTCTATCAGTTTTGGAACTCTTCTTAGAAGATTTTCTGTAATTATTCTTTTGGATTGAAATTTTACATGGGGAGTATCTAATTTCAATTCACGCGTGGTATTTAATGCTTTCAAAAAGTTGTTAGCATAAACACCCTGAGGTTCAATATTGAGAAGTTCTTCTTTTTTTGTTCTGATTCTTAATAGTTTGGTTAGTAGATTCATTCTGGTGAGTCCCCGTGTAATTAGCCCGCTTTGATAAATGTATCCGTTTTTGCAGCTTTTATTTCGCGCATCATACTAAAGCCAAGTTTTTTCAGTAGTTTTCTAATTCCCACGCTATGAGGGCTTTTAAATACTCTTGCATAAATCGCCGTTTTGTCAGGTAGGTGACTTAAGCAAAACTGGCTAAGTTGTTCTGCGATGCCTTCTCGTTGGTAGCCGGGCTGAACTGACAGCATAAAAATCTCCCAAGCATCATGGTCTGATTCCGTGATACTTCTCATCCAGCAGTATGCGACTGGTTCGCTGCCAGCGTAAGCTGCAATCACATACGCCCTGGATACACCGCTAGGAAATCTCATTAGCTGCAGATAAATGGAGTGGGCGAATTGTTCCTTGAGGCTGTCTGATATGCGTACATCTATTTCAATATTGGGCAGGTGGTAGTGTCCCTTGTTGGCATGTAGGGATGCTAATTTTATAAAGCTATCGATGTCATTTTTTGATGGGGTTTTGAAAACCAAATTTTTTTTAATCGATACAGGTTGAATTTTAATTTCTCGATATTTTGAACCGAATATCCATAACTTGAAAATAAACCAATTCCAGGAAAGCCTCTTTCTCATGCGTGTTATCCAGGATAAATAACTTGAACAATAAAATAACTGCTTGGGATCAAGATCAATACCAATACGAACCCCAAGCATCCTGCATTATTTTTATGTCTAAATACAGGCTTGCCTGCGTTGGATTCTAACCATCTTTTGTGGCAGTCATTGCAGTAGGGCTTTTTATTATTGCGCCAAGCCGTCAACGTGCGCTCGGTATGGACTGATTGGCCACCACATCGGGCGCAGTTGAAGAGGGTGGGTTCTTTGTTACGTTTGGCGGGTAACAATTTAAAGAAAAGAGCTACTAATAGAATAACGAGAATACCGATAACAACCCCAAGTTCCATAATGACATCCTGCTCTAAGCGCTATTTTCTGTAACTGCCATTGCCAGCAATTCTATTGGTTTTGTCGCTTATTATTGCCGCATTTGAGTGTGGTATCAATAAACCTTAAACGGAGGATTAAAAGCGTTGAGTGTGATGCCATGTAATATCGTGTAATTGATTTATTTAAAACAATAGAGATCAACAGGTAATTTTTCATAGGTGTACCTCGCATATTTTTGGCGCAGAACACGTCAATAATCGCTTGCAGGAGCTTGACCGGAGCGTAGCTGCTCACCAGAATGCTCATGCTTTTAAAAGATGTTTTTCTAATGATCACTGTTATCTGGGTTTACTTCATGTTTAAGCCTTAATAGTAATATTTAATATGGAAGTTCATAGATGCGAAAACAAATTAAGTTCTTTGCCTGTTTGATATTTATTTTTTTCCCTCACTTAGCTTCTTCACAAGAAGAGGCTACCCCAGCGGCGGTTACAGGAACCTCAGTAAGTGGTGTCGGGTATGTTGATGTGTCGTCAGATGCAACCGGCATTAACGCTACAATCGGTAGGTGGGACACTCCCTACCCCTACGGATTAAATGGCCCGAGAGTTCCTGGCCTTGAGCCAAATGGCCCTAGTATTTTTTATATCGACGTAGATGTAAATGATGGTGGCAGAGCATCCTTTAGCTATTCCTATAAAACGTGGGATAGTGGCGTTTATAATTGGTATGATGTCTATGTCGAAACGCCCACTGGGGTTGTTAACTTGGTAAATAAGTTAGGTCAACCTGGAAGCAATTACGGAACGTTTTTTTCTAGCTCGGAAGTCGCACTGTCTGTAAGTTTAGATGAGTGGAGAGATCAGCAAGTAAGATTTGTCTTTTTAGTTCAGCAAGATGGTTGGGGAGACCAAAGTCAAGGTGCAGTAATTGGCTTTGGATTGCGCTCATGTACCGTTGCGCCATTAACACCCCTAACAGATGCTGCCGCGCTTGCCTTTGAAGGTGGCCAAACAGTTGATACCGCCAACTTAACAGCGGAAATGCAGACAGCTTTGAGCTGTGTTCAAACAGCGGTGGCAGAGGAAGGTGGGACAGTAAGGGTTAACTCGGCTTACCGTCCTCCGGAATACCAAAATCATTTGCGCGCAGTATGGGATAAGTGGAATCTATTGCGAAATATGCGTGAGCCAGAATGCTCTGATTTAAGAGATGAAATTCAAGCTGAGTTTCAACGGCACGGCTTGTTATTAACTCAAAGGCCAGCTACTGGTACAGGGCCTCATACTGAAGGGCGAGCAATTGATATGAGATCCAGTTTAACGACTGCTCGATTCTTAGAAATAACTGGTCAATGTAGTCTTTACAGAAGGCTGCCTGTTACCGATCCTGTCCACTTCGAACACCAGTAAACGGAATTAATTTATGAACAGAAAACTGAAAATATTTTTTTACAGCATTGCGACAGTAATTTTCTTTGTGACGTTTATCACTACAAAGAGCTTTGCTCAATTGCCAGCGAATAATGTATCTGTGAATGTTTCAAAAACTTCCTTATCTGGCGGCAAGACCATTTATCAATATACAGTTGTTAACAATAGCTCTCAGCGCATAGTTAGTTTTTCTCTTGGGAGCGATTATGCTCACGGAGTATCTGAATTAACTTCTTATCCTGATAGCTGGTCTGTTGATAATGGTATTAAGCCTGGCTCTATATTATCTCCAACCAAATGGGATCCATTAGTTTTAACAACGGAAGGAAGTGCAGCAGTAGAGATTCAATGGAGCAACAATGATCCTTCGGGAGATATATTGCCGGGTCAGACTGCCACAGGTTTTGCAGTCACTCTCCAAGGACAAAGCAACCAATATTTAAATTCACATTGGACTGTGGTTTTTGGTAATGCTACTGCTGCATCTGGATTATTAACTCAGATAGGTTTGCCGCGTATTGCATTATCTCTAGAGTCGATATTGCCGCAAGGTTCGAACATGTTTAACGTTAAGATTACAGTGGCAAATAATGGCTCTGCCGTTGGAAATGTAACAGTATCCAATATTATCTTGAAAACTCTGGCTGGAAGTGGGGATGTTACTTTGGTATCGCCTTCGCTCCCGTTGACGGTAGGAAATGTTCCTGCTGGCGGTAAAACAACAATTTCGCTTTTAGTAAACGCCCCTCAAGGTATTTCTAAATTTTCAATTGCAGAGCAAGGTAGCGTCAACTCAAATGGAGTTAAATTCGCATTCTCTGGCTCTCAAGTGGCATATACAAAACAATAGGAAATTAGCGTATGAAAAGGGCTTTAAAAAGAACATTTGGAATTTTTGTCGTTTGCATGTCTGTGATTGCTAGTGCTTCGCATGCGGCTCTAATAGAGTTTAGCGTTTTTCCAAATAGTGGTGATGTAGCAGGTGCTCCTGGAACTACTGTTGGGTGGGGATACTCAATTACTAATAATTCGTCGAACTATCTTGTAACAACAGCAATCAATGCTGATTTATTCCAACACGGCATGCCATTGGCGATTTTCGACTTTCCTGTAATCGCTCCTGGAGATACCATTCTGGAAGCATTTGCTGTTGATACATCTGGTTTGTTCCAATTATTGTGGGATATAGATGCTCCTTTAGGGTTTGTAAACTCAGGTCTATTTTTCTTAAGCTCTGACTTTTACACAAATGATCCGTTACTGGGTGGTGTATTTATTTCTTCAGCCGAAGAGGTTGTTGCTGCGTACTCCGCTATAGCTCAAGAGGCTGCTGCTTCAGTGCCGGAACCATCAACTTGGTCATTATTACTAATTACTTTATTGGCTCTTGGAATTCATTCATTTAGAGTAAGAGCAGTGAAAGATGGCAGTACTTCGTTAGTTGGGTAGTGTGATACTGCCCAATAAAATGTAAGCGCAAGTCAAAATAACCGCGACATTGTTCGCGGTTATTTTTTATGACGAAGAAAAATCCGCATGAAGCGTTTTTTTTCAGTGACATCGCTGTTATTTCTTTTCAAGCAGATATTGAAGTGTTGGACGCATTTCCTCAACAAAAGGATTCACATCAGCTCGATAGTTAAAATACTTTATAGTGACTTGGGTGACATTTTCTTCAAGTTCAACAAGTCCAATCGAAACGCTGCATGAACTAGGGCAATAAGTGAAATGCTCCTTGTCAGGGTAATACGCTCGATAAATCGAATTGCCGAAATTAACAGACTCTTGACCAAAAGGGCCATAACTATCAGGCACCCAATTGCCGGTAGGGCGCACAACTTTACTAGTATTCGGATCTTTTATTGCTGCCCATTTTTTGTATACCGTCGAAATTGGATAAGGAACAGTGAACGTCTCTTTAATAAGGTCTGTCTTTGCGGGTGGCTTTTGTTTGGGTGGAGTGTTTGATGCCAGGTTTGGCAATCCTGAGCATCCCAAGATGGAAAGGATGGTAAGTGAAATTAAAGCTAGCCATAATTTGTTATGCATTTCGAATTGCTCCTTTTGAGATGATTAAAATGAGAACGTAAGCAGTTCGGACTGAATGGGAACTTAACAGTTAAGGTTTATTAACATTGTGCAAACTGGATCGCAAATATGAACGCGGCGGATATTCATGAGTTTTGTAAAGAATTAAATGAGTTCTATCGTGAGCGCTTTAAATATAACCCCAACTATAGAAGGTATCGTTGCCATGTCTGGGCCAATAAAATAGATGTGAAAACCCCTAAATATAGGCTGTGTCTTTCTTGGCAGGACTATGATAATAAAATTGCAATTACTTCTATCTCATTTACACAGACTCATGCTGGCCATGGAACAGCGTTTCTCACTTTGTTAGTTTCGCTTAGTAAAAAATATGGGTATGAGAGAATCGAGTTCATCAGTGTATGCACTGAGCCAATGAAGCAATTTGTTAAGAAATACAATTTTATAAATCATCCTCAGCAAAAATTATTTGATGAGGACGATGGTTGGTCGAAAGACTGGAGTTGCTCAGTAGCAGATTTAGTAAATATGGGTTTTTCACATTATGATGCAGGGTATTGAAAAGTCGGTAACTGCTTTTCCCATATTCATTAATTTCATACATGGTCGCATTCAGGGTGTGGTTATCCTTTAAGGGGTAAGGCATTCCCTAATGGGAGGTTGACAGTGTTCCATAGGATTGAAAATGTGACCTTGCGAGCATTTTGATAGGGGACGCTTGTATTTGCCTGACCGGAAATAGGAAAATGTCCCATTCACGAATGACACCCCAACCCAAGGAAGCGTTATGCGATACCTGTTGATTGCCTATTTATTCCCCCTGCACGCATTTGCAACCCCCGCCCCGGAATCATTGCTCCGGGAAGCAAGCGACCTGTACATGGTGGCAAAACTCCCTTACGGCGAAGTGACTGAACCCAATCTCGCTAAGTGCCTTGAAAAAGGCAATGAAGCGCAACAAAAGCTCAACGAGTTATTCAACGCCTATCCAGATCACACCGTAAGTCGTTCTATTGATGCTTTACGCTTAAAAGGAAAAGTCAAAGCTGCGATTTCGCAATGTGAAAAAATAAAAAAAGATTCAAGTAAAAAGCCTTACGAGCCCAAAAATAGAGACCACAGCGCTAATTTTTAGCCGGTCAACAATATATTTCTACAATTACATTGACTGTTGGAATCATCATGAAATCAAACGCTTTCTTTATTATATTAATTTCAATTGTTTTACTTGGATGCTCAGGTGATCCTTACGATAAATATGTCGGTTATTGGCAAAAAAAGGATGTTAAACATTATGAAGTTCTACAGATTAGCAAGGATGGCGAAACCTACTTAATGAATGACAATATCTTTCGTGAAACTGATGCATTTGGACGTAAGAAAAATGCAACGGTGCTAAAAAAATCGGAAGGTCAGTTTTCAGTAGAAAATGGATTTGGATCAATTGTATTAGGGCTTTCTGAAGACGGAAATACACTTCATGCTGCAAACCATACTTTTGTAAAAATATCTGAAAACGAGATATCGCCTATCCTTGAAAAAATTGCTCAAGAGAAAAAAGACAAAGAAAAAAACAAGGCCTTATGTGATGCATTGTCTAGCGAGTACAAAGAAGCCACTGCCGCGCTTTCCCAAACTGATATGGGCTATAAAGAAAGGAATGAAAAGCGTAAAGCGCTGAATGAAGCGACCAAGGAAAAAGCGAAGGCAATACCTGGCTGCAGACCTGGCTCTTTTTGGTAGATTATGATTCGCAACACACATCAATTTTTAAAACAATAGCGGTAAAAGGAGTTTGTTATGCTTGTGCTGACGCGCCGCCCAGGGGAAATGGTACGGCTATACACCAGTGATGGTGTCATTGAGATTTATCTTAACGATTGTAATCATCATCACGCCAAAATTGGCTTTGTTGCACCAGACAGTGTCGATATTGTCCGAGAGGAAATTGACGATCAGGCTGCGGAAGGTTCAGAAATGCACTCGTGACGCTACTTTTACTCGTTGTGGTGCTAAAGGGTTATGTGTTGACACACCAATGGTCGCCCAGGCTTGATTGTCTTTTCCCAGGCTTTGTCTCCGATAACACATTGCCGATAATGGTTGGTTATGCAGCTTTTACATATGTGTTTACTGCAACATATACAGCTAACTGAGAGTGTATCTTGCAAAGGTAATCCGCATTGCTCACACCAATTGCTTGTGGGGTGTTGTATCTTCTTAAAAAATGCCTCTTTCAAAAGTTCGTAGTATTCGGATGATTGGGGTAAAACCGTCATGACTTGCTTGGTGTTTTTGTCAAATGGGAAAATATAGAATTCATCATGCAAATACACTGCCCATAGCGTTACTCGATGAGACTGTTTGCGTACCACTACACCTAATTGGATGTTTATCAATTTGACAACGTCATCATTAGTTGTGTCAGAAGGCATGCGCTGCTTTTGGCGCACATAAAAATGATGACGTTGTTGTTTTTTCTTTGAGGTCATACCTAAAGTTCAATTGCGAATTCTTTATTGCTCCATTGCTCAACCTGATCCAGGCTCAATGAGCCTGATTCAAGGCCTGCTTTGCGCAAATAATCCTTGATATCTGTAATGCTCCAATTAACAGGAAGATTGTAAAAGGTCAAAAATAAATTTCGCGCTTCTTGATTGGTTAAAAATTTTTTTCTACGTTTGACCTGCTCATAAGAAAACTGTGAAGGGTCGCCAAAATAGAGCTCATAGTTGCTGATAACCCCTTGCCGTAGACCGGGGTATTTTTTGGCAAAACTTTCTAATTGATTGCGGATATGGCTTATATCATCGGTGTCTTGAATGATATTTTCTTCAACGTAATATCTGAGGGCTTGTTTTCTATATCGGGCGCTATTGAAAAATAAAACACGTAGCCGCTTATGTTTCACATCCAGGAGTGATTCATCACCAAATAACCAAGTGAAAGTGTTTTTTGGAATTTTTTCTGATTTTCCATCGCTGTCGGCTATTGCATTATCCAATGCAATAAAAAAGTCGGTACCAACAAGTCCTTTGAACTTTTCGGTATCAATGCCTTTTGACGCAAGTCGTTCATGCTCACTGCTGGTGAAGATATCAAACTCGGGGACGTCATCATGCAAAGCTTTAGCTTTGTAGGCCATAAACAGGCTTTGAGCAAAGCCTTCATTCAGGCCGCGAACATCATAAAGCATGCGTTGAACAATAGCGTACTCATTGTGGTTCAAAGGTCTGTACGGCATGTTGGGTATCCTCATTCTGCAGTCGTTTGCATTGGTTGTCATTGTCCTGCCTGATTAACTTGATGTAGGCCCACACCATAACAACCCAGATAACGATGATCATTGCCAGAAAAAACAAAAGCGTTATTTCCTGGTCGGTAAATACATTTAATACCGGCACTGTCTGCTCCTTCGGATCCATTGGTTTTATTCGGTAGGTGTTGAATCCTGGGTGGCGTTCAGTATGCGATAGATGGTGGTACGCCCTAATTTATGCGTTTTCATCAATTCGCTTATTGGTTTGCCCTGGGCTCGCTCTTGTCGAATAAGTTCCTCTTTAGCATAGTCAGACAGTTTAGGCCTTCCAAATTTCACCTTATTACATTTGGCCTTCTCGATACCCTCCCTTTGCCGCTCTGCACGAAGTTGTGTTTCAAATTCCGCGATGGCGGCCAATAGCGTAAAGGTCAGTTTTCCCGTGGGTGTTGAGGTATCAATATGCTGATCCAGGACGTGTAAGTGAATACCTTCATCCTCAAATCGTTGGGATATGTTGACCAGTTCATGTACTGACCTGGCCAGACGATCCAAACGGGTAATGACCAATGTATCTCCCTCCCGGAGAAAGCTCATGCAAGCCTTATATTCCGGCCGTGCTTTTTTGGTGCCACTGAGCTTTTCCCGATAAACGCGCTCACAACCGGCGGCGGTCAATTTGTCCAGTTGGATCTCCAGACTCTGGCCAATAGAGCTCACACGCGCATATCCGATTCTTGCCATAGGTTCCAGAAGTCGCTAATAGGTTATGGAAATCATATTATGGCACCACTTTTGGGACGGTCAACAGAGGGTGTCCCAAAAGGTGCACTTTTTGGGACGCAATTGCTGTTTGGTAATGGGGAGAATTAGCGTTTGCTTGCTCAAAAATGATTAATTGACTATATTGTCAATACGGGGACGCAAAAGAGCGTTTTTGGGCTAGACCTCCAGACAGCGGTCACCCAATGTGAGGCGGTAGAGAAACTGGCTCTCTCTATAGCTGGTGGCAATCCTAACGGGTTGATCTCCGAACCAAGGGCTTTGTGGCCTAATGTTAAGGAGAGGCGGCGACCAGACCCCGTACATATTACAAGGCGTTGCGAAAGCAGCGCCTTTTTTATTGCCATTTTCCAATTAGCTTTCCTCGTGGGTTTCTGCGTCGGTAAGCTGTTACCACCGAATAATATATACCTTCATCAAAGCTGTAATGCTGCTCAAGTACTACCATCCCTTGAGGTGTTTGAAGCACTATAGGGCGGTCGCCTTCCAGATAAACCTGAGCGCCTGGTTGTAGTATCTCATCGACATATCTGATGATGTCGTCTCTCGTTGCATATCCATCTTTTTGCAGCTCTGGGCCATGCTTTTCCAGAATATGGGTCAGTCCATATCCCTTGAAATCTCCTGCTGGCCCCCAATTGTCGCCCTCAAATAAATAGATGTTTCCGCTAATTACAGAGTGAGGCGACCCTGGTTCGCCTATGGCCGGAAGAACGGCAAAAACAGTAGATCCGGCTCTAGGGTTTACGATTCTTGTTTTTTTAGAGTTCTTTTTGCTCACGAGTCACCAATGCTATTTTGCTAGGTATTATATCCATCGTTTAAATATCTGCCAGACAAGCCCATATTGCACATCAAGCGGGGTTGGCATGTGGTTATTCTGTCATGAGGAGAGTTAAGTACAGGGCTCCAGAGGCGTTCAAAATGAGCCTTCCAGGGAGAGCCTTTTCCAGATTGCCAACCGTAACCAGCCGGGTTGGCCATTGATTGTGTAATTGTTCAAATTTGATTACATTGATGGTTCGTATCCCTATCCGCTTCGGCGGGTAGGCGCGGGGGTGAAAGCCCCCAGCACCTTTTGCCTATCCGATTCGATGATTGGGTGTGTCCTCTGGCTATATTGACAACTCTGTCAGTAATCACTATCTTAATACGCAAGTCGGGAGCGCTGACCTCATTTGCAGTGCATTGGAATCTCTATTCCGCCTGGCTTACCTATTCATACAGGCCGCTTTCGAGCGGCCTGTTTTATTTTGGAAGGGAATATGCATTTACTGTACGTTGATGAATCAGGATCGGTCAGTGATCCATCGCAACAATATTTTGTACTTGCCGGCGTTTCTGTTTTTGAACGAAAAACGCATTGGATGGAACAAAATATTAACGATATTGCCAAGCAATTTTCTCCTGCTACACCTCATGCCATTGAATTACATGGCTCGCCCATGCGATCTGGACGTGATGGATGGAAGTCCTTTGCCTTGAGCGACCGTCTAAATGCTATTAAAGATGCTTTGAAAGTAGGAATTGCCGATCATTGTCCAAAAGGTGTTCGGTTGTTTGGTGTGGTTATAAAAAAGCAGGCTCTTACGGGGGAGGATCCAGTAGAGTACGCTTTTGAGCAACTTTCTAGCAGATTTGATTTGTTCCTTAAGCGGCAACATCATAAATATAACGATTCACAGCGCGGAATAATGTTATTCGATGAGTCTACTACTGAGCAGCGAATACAAACCCTTGCTAGAGAATTTAAATACAGTGGACACACTTGGGGCAAAACCAGTAACTATGCTGAAGTGCCTGTTTTTTTGGATTCGAAAGCATCCCGATTAATTCAGTTAGCAGATTTGGTGGCTTATTCTCTCTTTCGCTTTTATGAGCACGGTGATCCATCTTTCTATGATGTGATCAAGGATTGTTTTGATACAGAGGGTGGTGTTCAGCACGGTTTACATGTGCGCCAATAGTTCTGAATTCTCGTGAGGCTGATTAAGGCTTTTGTATAATTAAGAGAAATTTTTATGGTCAGAGCAGCACGATATTTCAAATAGAGTGAATAGGTTTAAGTAGATGCGTACGACAGTTAAAAACTGGTTTTCAGAAAAAGGTTATGGTTTTTTAAATAACGGAAGCGAAAATGCTCCAGATATTATGGTACATGTCAGCGAGCTGAGAAATTGTGAGTATCTGAAAACTGGTCGAACGGTAGAGTTTGAGTGCCACATTAATCAGCGAGGATTGGTGGCGAAGAATGTAAAACTAATCTATGACGACGCAATAACCTCTACAAAACCCTACCAAAATAATTCGCCAGTAATCCCACCTTATCGCCCGCCACACAGTAGATATTGAGCAGCATAATTCATATTGTATTGGTGTTGGTCAAATACTTTCTGTTTATCAATCCCCACGCATATATTAGAAGAGTAATGTGAATGCTCATCAGTACAGCTGCTGGGAAAAAGGATCTCCAACGATAAAAAAATGAATCATTTTTGTCGGGGTCGAAATCTGGTAGCTCCATATAACCTAGATCTTTCATTGTGAATTGATAAGAAGACCCTTCTGACGTAGTGAGCAGAAAATCTCCATTCCATTGCATAGATAAATTACCGATTACAACTGAATCATTGCCATCTAATTTAACTTTTACATTCGAACTTGGATGTGTGCGTGCTTCCCAAATGCCGCCATATTTAAGTGCTTGCGGTGTGCCGAACCATAAAAATAATATGCTGATTATTGAAATCAAGGTGCTTTTAGCCATGATTAGAATTGCCCATTGTTTAATTCTGCACGATAAAAAAGCCCCCTGCATTGAATGAGGGGGCTTTTCGTTTTACTGGCATCGTAGCCTCGGCAATCAAAAAAGTGAATGAATTGAATTCATTGCAAATCCGTGATCGTTATCTTTCAGCCAATCAACCAGTTTGTTGTATTGCGCAAGCATCATGGATTTTGAAAATGTTTTGTCCGAGAGCTTATCGCTCACCTTCACATCACATAATCCAGTGTCACTGTTCAAGGTAAGATTTACTTCATGACGAGCATTAGCTGAGAAGCACATTTGATTGGCCATAATTGTCTCCAGGGGTGGTTAGGGGTTCTCCCGAAGCATCCTGTTACCAGGCATCTTGGGGAGAACCCCTAACCGGCTAAAGCCAGTTAGGGATCGTGCTTATCGCTTGAAGCGCTCTTTTGCCATATTCATGGCATAGATGTGCTCATGCTCTTTAAAAAACTCCACAATCTCATTGTAAGTCAGCAAAGGAAACTCACCCTCAAAATCATTATCAGGAACTCGAGAGTCCGTAACATGTATTTTGATGGTTTCGCCAAACGTTGCTTTGATAGTGCGGAATTTACTTACGTTGAACGTGTGTTCCATGATGGACTCCTAAGGTAAAAAACAGTAGGAGTCAGGCCGACCCTGGAGGGGAGGATTGAACTCCCCGGGTGGGTGGCGGTGATGCAGGTAGAGGGCAAGCTTTCGCTTAGCTGCATGAGGCCCTGTGTGCAGCAAATTAAGGGTCAGCGAAGAATGTCACTGGGCATTAGCATCTTTACTATAGCCTCTGTTGTGCACAGGTGCAATCACTGCTCATTTCTGCGTCATATATAGGCGTCTTACGCCTGTATCCACATGGAAAAGTGGTTTTTTTGGCTATTTTTCATGGCAATTATTGCCAAAATATACCCACAATGCCCATCAGCATGGTCAATGACTCATGTGCTTTGTGGCGTCAAAAACATTGAGCCTAGCTTAGGGCTTCTATCAATAGTCTGGTATCGAATAAAAGGGTTGATTTGTGAAGGCATATTTAAAAAAAGTAATATTATTTTGCGGAATTGCAGGGCTGGCGGCGGCTTTGATTTGTACTGTTTATCAAGACTACAAAAAAGAAAAGCTTATTGTAAAAACATTGCATGAAGATATTCACTTGCCAAAAGCAACCATTGCAAAAGCCTGTAATCGTGATGAGACATATTGTCTGGATAACGTCGTGCTTATAGTGGGGGAAATTTCAGATAGCACAGTATCAGATGTAAATAAATTGCTGGAAACATGGCGCGACAAAGGAATAACTACTGTCTGTTTTGATACTCAGGGAGGAAATGTTCATGATGCAAGCTCACTCGGGCAGTGGATTTTGAAAAATGGACTTTCTACTTGCATGGCAGAAACATACTTTATCAAAGACAAAAATGAAAAGCCTCGACAGCTTATCAACACAAAATGTGATTCTGCGTGTAATTACTTACTTTTGGCCAGTAATAAGAGAATTGCAATAGGTCAAAGCTATAAAATTGCAACTCATAGTGCTGGAGTAAATGTATCCCTGTGTATTTGTAATGTCCCTTTGAGTTCAGGTTTTATGAATTCCTTTATTTTTAAATCTTTATTGGATCGAAAGGATAATCCAGATAAGGATGTGCATTTGGAGTTTTTGGCATTAAGTAAACGCGTGAGCTTTGCTGACAGCTATAAACTAACGCTATCTGATATTCAAAGGTTTAGGATATTTACAGAAACTATGGGCGATTAACATTGCTCTTTAAGAGAACAGCAATTGCCTTTTATAGTAACTAGGCTTGAAGCGCTCTGAAATAGTGGCTAATATGTAACCCGTTAAGGCATCAACGTCCATACGTTGACTCTTAAAGAGATCCCCACGAACGCTGCAACGGGATCAAGTTATACAGCTGCGTTTTAACCTCTATCCGAAGCGTGAAGCTTCATGACCGCCCGGTGGGAAAACTACTCCCATCGGGCTGTGTTTTCCTCCGGGCTTTTTTATTTTCTAAATCCGGAGAAAACATCATGGCTATTCAATCTAACCAATCCAATCAATCTGTTTTTAACCTGCGCTACAGTGCCTTTTTGGGCATGATGTATCTTTCCAATGATGAGTCTGAGGCCTTAATTAGTGAGGCTAAATCGCTCGTTGGTGTGGAAGAGGCAAAGAAAGGTTTTAAAGGTAGCAAAGGTGATTCAGCGTCTGCAAAGGCCCTGGACTTCCTGCGTCAGAAAGGCGTTACACCGGTCAGTGTGTCAGGCATCCTCAACAGTGCTCGTATTATTGAGCGTGATGTGGAAGGTAGACCAACGCCATACCTTCATATCGGCTTGAGAGAGGGAGATGAACGCTATTACGTGTCCGTCAATCTCGCACAAGAAGCTGCTCAAATGTTGGTGCGTAAACTGATCAACGCTGAGTTTGGTGTTCACACCGACCTGCGTATGTTTGCTACCTATGGCCAACGCGAAGGTGCTAATCGCGCTTACGCCGACCATGGTGCCAGCTTGCGTCAAGGTGGTAGTGAGATCAAGTCTGTTAGTCCTAAAGAGCATCTTGCTCCCAGGATTGATGCCGACAAAGAAAAGCTACAGGCCGCAGGCATTACCGATAAGGAAACGCTTGCAGCACGTCGCGCTAAAATTGAATTGGAGTTTCATGTTGAGTTGATGAGCGCTGTGGCTGCTAAAGTCGAGGCGTATTTTTCTCAAACCGAATTACCCCAGACCGATAATAGCGCTGCAGCCTGAGTACCTGTTAGACCCTTAAAACCCCTGAGCTATTGCTCCGGGGTTTTATTTTTTTTCGCCTGAAAAAAGCCCTCATGATAGAGGGCGTTTAATAAAAATAATAATTACGATTTGAGTTTGCGTAGACCATCGGCCAATAACCACAATGCTCGATTTAATTTAATATTTTGATCGATACCTGCGACTGCTCGAGTTCGTTGGCGGTTGCCAGTAGCGGTTCGACCAGGCAGGCCTCCTTTGATAAGATTTTCTTGTGTGCGATTAAACACGCTCCATAAATCTGAATTCCGATCGTCTCTGCGACGCGGCATTAAAATTTGACTTTCTGTAATCGGCGCAGGCCTTTCCGGATCATCGTATTTTAATGTGAGTGCCGCAGATGCAAACACTTCAGCTTCACCTGAATCCAGGCTAATTGCTTGCATGGCTTCCTGTGATTCTGCGACTCGTTCGAACCCACCCAGGACTTCATAGGCACCTTCGATTACATGCCCGGTGACGTCACCTTTGTGTGGTATGCGAACGTCCATCAGAGTATCGCCGTAGACCAAGCCATTCTGACATACAAAGCGAAACATACCCGCTAACATTTGATAGCTGCTGGTGCCGTCATGAGAATTCAGCAATATTATTTCGTTTGCTTCTGCCCCGTTAATTTGACTGGCGTGACGCAAACGAATCATATGCTTGGTGAATTCACGACGATCATCATTTCTGACTCTTGTCTGACACACCATAAAGGGTTGAAAGCCTTCGGATCGCAATTCATTCAACACAGCGCAGGTTGGAATGTAACTGTATCGTTCCGAGCGACTTGTATGTGGCATTTCTGCAAAGATTGATGGGGCTACTCTACGGATTTGATCATCTGACAGTGGATAATCAGATCGTAAAGCGGGTGCGCCTGATTTGAATCGAGATGAAAGTTGCATGATATTTTCCTCTTGGAGTTAGATGATAAAACCCCAACAGAAATACCTTGCCCATCGGGTAGGTAATCCCGATGGGGGTAGGTTCAGGTATAAAAACCGCGCTATCTTGCAGAACCCATGGATAGCTTTTTAAGAACAGCATTTTGCTGGCTTAAATTTTATTCGTGAATATTTTCAGAAACGCGATTAAAAATATTCACGAATAAAACCCAACCGGAAAACCGGTTGGGAGTGTGACGTGAGTTATGTCGATTCAGTTAATGCAGGTACAACAAGTTGCTCCATAAATTCTTCAACGCTCCATTCGTTAGCATATTCCGTTACTGATTCAACATAGTTTTGATTAACTTCAAACTCGATGTTACCAGTTTGGAAATTAATTGAAAAATGTCCTTGGCCACCGTCATTGTTATACCAGTCAACACCTGTCATTTCGAGATAGCCATATACGATATCTTCAATGGCTTTATCTAGTGGCAAGTCGCGACCGCATTCACGATGAATCCATTGCCCGTCCTGATAGTCCCGGGTTTGATCCAGAATGTGAACCACAGGCATTGTCGCAGGTGGCGGCTGCATCTCGACGTAATCAATATGGCCATCATCACCGGATCCGGAAAAGCCCACATAGATTTCTTGAATGTCCAGTTTTATCAGCACTGGCAAAAGCGCCGTGAGATTAATCTGGTGCAACGCCCGGCTTCCATCAGGCGAGCTGGTTTCAAGTCGAGGGAAATCCAAACCCAGGTAGTTATACACCTGTTTGCGAATTTCATTCGACGCGACAGCGTTTAACCGTGTTTTTATTTGGCCAATGCGAACTGGAGTTTCGCTATGGTTTGTTTGGATTAATTCGACAGTCCATCGGGTGTGATCCAGGAATAGACAGAGAATTGCAGTTTGCTGGGACGCTAACCGCTCGTGATAACTGGCTACACAATGTTGCTGGCGTAAGCCTTCCATTCCCAAGCGGCGTGATGATTTAATCAGATACCCGGGATAGCTTGATGCAATATGTTTTTCAAAAAATGTTACATCATAGGTTACATTTTTTGCTGCCAACATTTTCAGCGTTGCCAGACGTGAGAGCTTGTTGTGCTCATTGCGCCAACGTTGCTCCGACCATTCAAGGCGAATTTTACGTTGGTGTTGTTTGGCCATGGCCACAACATCTCCGACCGGTACGCCTTTACTGCGCAGGAACAAATAGCTGCCGGTAAACCATAAGCTTTTACTGATATCGCCGGCGAGCTGAGCGGCATCAAGTACCGTATGCAAAGTAGGAGCATCTACATGCCCCAGGGAGAATTGCCCCAAGAGTTTTTTTCCTACTTTTGCGGGTAACTCGGATAAACGTTCTACGATTGGATCCACAGTGGCAGCGCTCATGATTGCACCTCCGTTTTAGAGAGATTGCCCAAAAAAGTACCGCGAGACATCCATACCTCCGGAACGATTTTAGACAGCCAATCTGCCAGATTGGGAACTCGGCCACCGCAATCCTCCATTACGTGTTGTTCGCCAATATAGCGAACAGGAACGGGTTTGCCTTCCGAATTGATGATAGTGGTACCGAACAACCGCTCCGCTTCAAAAATCCCCTCAGCGTGATGCCGAAGTGCGCGGTGCCGATAATCACAAAATGATTCTTTGGTTTCATCAAACCATCGATGAATGGCCAGATAGTCATCAGGGATACCGCCAAACTTGCGAGCTGACGATTCAGCATGAAAATAAGGGTGCGTCATAAGATGCTCCTTGATAGTGACGGGGCATCCTCCTGACGGGGAATTCCCGTCAGGGTTTAAGGATAGGCTTTCGCCCATGTTTGAGTTTAGGATCCGGCCTAAGCCGCGTTGCCTTTCAGATCCCGTGGGCAACTTTTTAAGGGTGGTAAATATCGCCACGCTTAAATCTTTATTTCGCAATCCTCTTCACGAAAAGGATTCTGAAATAAGGCCCATTCAAGAGAATGGGCAATCAGTTATTCAGTCTTCACAACTGCAACAATTTGAAACAGGCCATTGATACTGCGATGAAAGTTCGTCCGCATATTCCATGGCCATAGCATGTTTTGAAAAATCGCCTACAGACTCAATCCCTCCCTCGGTACAGTGCAAATAAACACTGTAGAGTTCAGGATTTTCATCATCAATCACATAATAGGTATCTTCAGGGTCATCCTCTTCATTGAGGTTAACCACACCATGAACTTCAATGGCGTCGTACCAGTTGGGAACACCTTTAATGATGCTTTCTGCATAACGATCATTTATTAATACAAGCATTGGATCTTCTGAAGCAACACACATATATTCTCCTGAAATAATAATTCCAGTGGGAAAGCACCCATTGGGAAGTGCTTCCCAATGGGTAGTTAGCTACGGTGTTAACCAATGAATGTTCGGGTATAAGTTCCGTCCACCATTGCATGGCGAACATCTTTATTGCCCATTTTGACTTCCCCATCTTTCTCAATTTCTAGAAGCATTTCAGTTGGGACTGAAATATTCAGCGCAGTCAATTTTTCGAGATAAGGTATTAATGAGTCAGGATGTGGATTCCGTTCCCATAAGTTTGAATAAACCAAACCCTCATCGTCGTCATCTTCTGGATCCTCCTGATAATCAATTACCATGAAAAAGCCATTCAATGGGCGATCAAAACCCATCAGTACTTCAATAGGTTTTCCGGCATAGGTTGTTTTGAAATAATGACGAGACATAGAAATTTCCTCGGTGTGGCTTAGCGAAAGCCGTGATTGATTGTTTGAATGCCTTTTTCGGCAAGATGTTTTGTTAGTGCATCAGCGAATAGTTTGGCGTGATCCAATTCCTGAAAATCGGCACACCACATCAACTCATCTGACTTACCGGTATACACACCAAATAGATGCGCCTTTTCCACTGCAGAAACGGGTAAGGTCTCGTAGATATCGCCAGTTTCACTGTTGATAAAACAAGCCCGAACTTCTATTTCCAGCATTTCATTGTTCGCAACTTCATTGTTCATATTTTCTCCGGTACGGATAATGTAATTAGTTAATCGCTGATAAAATTAATTGCCCCTCAGGATGTAGTCGTGCGTATTCGTACAATGCATGAAATCCTTCAATCAAATAATCAAGATTGTGTTGTTCAGCCAGTCGTGAATAAACGAATAAGTTCGCTACCAGACTTGCTGCATCGGCAGACATTGTTCCTTCGAAGTAATTGCTATCAATTTCCACGAAAAATTTCTTGTCGGATTTCAGTGACATATAAAATCCCCCATTGCTAAGTTCGATAAATTCCCAATAACCGCTCTTGTAGGATTTAGCGAACTTATTCATGTGGTCATAGACATTATTTTCGAATACTAGGAACAGTCCCGGAAATCGTCTTGGTAATGTCTGCATGCGCAAGTGTCCGGGCACCGGGATTGCATTGATCGCTGAAGTTGCTGGTGATAAAACAGTACTCATGATGATTCTCCTTAACGAAAAAAATAAATGAGGAAAATCATCAGCCCCAGGGGAATGATGAAATTCCCCTGGGGTGAGAGTGGCAAACGCCTGGATTAGATTAAGCCGCGCTCTGCAAATGAGAGTGATTCGGTACCCGATACAATAAAGTGATCCAATACTCGAACATCTACTAACTCCAACGCTGAAACTAATCGTTGAGTTATGCGTTGATCTGCTGTGCTCGCTTCAAGCATTCCGCTTGGATGGTTGTGGGCAAGCAAAACAGCTGCAGCGTTATATTTAAGGGCCGCTTTAACAACTTCGCGAGGATAAACGGCAGCGCCATCTATCGTTCCCATAAATAAATCTTCAGATGCAATTAAGCGATTCTGATTATCGAGAAAGATAACGCAAAATATTTCGCGCTCTGCTTTCCCTAATCTCAGCATCAGATATTGTCGAACTAACTGCGGGCTTGTTAACAACGTGTCGCGTTGCTCCATCATTGATTCCATGATGTGCTTCGCGGCATTGATAACTTCTTCAGCAGTGGTGTAATTGAATGTAGGCTGGTGCCTAATGTGTGAGGATAGCGCCACCAAAGGTGAGATCATCATCGATAAAATATCGTTGCACTGTGGATGATCGTTTTTAAGGGCAGCTTTCGCTGATCTTAAATTTCAAAAATAATGAATTTGTTTTCGACTCAGCACCAAAAATAAATTCATTACTTCTGCATAACAGTGACACATCCATGTGTCTTGGGGTGTTTGTCTTGATGGGTGTGGATCGCAACAAACTACATTCGCGCACAGTCAATTCTGCACAACGATTCACGTCTATTTCTCGCGGACGGGCGCGAATTTGAAGGGATAATGAGCAGTGCTCTGAGAGTGCACCACAGTTGTATACGATGGTGCTTTGTCAAAGCACTGCATATCCGGAACGAAAACGGCCCGGGTACACAGTACCAAGGCCGTTTCTTTGATGGAGCGTGTCGCATCTCATTGCGATGTGATGGCCGAGGTGGCTTGAGTCACCAATTTCTGACGTTGGAGGACACCTAACGGTGTTACAACATTGGTTTCTCGCTCAGCGGGAGGATACAAGGAGGTAGATCGAATACCTACGGACATTTAACCCTGTGTGGTCCGTCAAACCCGTGAGGGCTAAGGGTCGCAGAGACAGCTGCGTCTGGAGAACTGGTGGCGCAATCATACCATAGCACTCGGAATCTTGATCAAGTGCTGTGGTATGACACCTTCAGGAATGGTTAACCCATTCCTAAAAGTATCAAGAATAACCAGCCGATGGCTGATAAAGCGCCGCTCTGCTTGGCTGGTTTCGTTACTGCTGAAACCCGCTTTGCTGGCAATTGCCGGTGTTCTGGTAATTGCCCGTTAACGGCTTTGGGACAGATGGCAAGTTCCATACTGCGTTGGCTTTGGAGAAGACATAACCGGCATTTTTCAATGCATGGTATTTCTCATTGAATGCTGGATCTGATTTTTCCAGTTTGATATTCGCCAAACACCAAGCGAGCTTATCATTGCTCCAACGATAACCTTGCTGTTTCAAACGATCCTTTGCTGCACTGAAGTTAGGATCATTTTTTTGCAACGTTACCAACAATGGTAATCCGAACAGGTTTTGGCTATTGGATGATTGAAGTGATGGTGAATTGCTTTGTGTAGCAGCTGGCTGTTGCGCAGGTACACCAAAATCAGTCGTAGTGACTTGTTTCAAGTCAATTGCCATATCACCCACTTTTAACGCTATGAGTGAGATTAAATTGGCTTGCCAATTAACACCTAACTGACCCGCGAGATTGCTGTTATTGCCATAAATAAATGGCTCAACAGTTACATCCGATATACGTGCAGTCACCCATACCTTGGACTGGTCAGTATTGAGCTGATTAGCGTAAGGTTTGAGAATATCGACAAGTTTTAAATTGACGATGTTGACGTTGATAAATGTTTTACGTGGTTTTTGTGGATTACCTTCATACATGCAGAAGGTACTCACCCAAAACGGTTTGAAATCCTGTCCAGGCTTAGGGGTAATCTCCTTCAAGCCATTCAGATAACCGCATGCTTCAGTATGAGCGTTAAACCAGCGAACATTATTCAAAACTGCAGAATTTACATTAGAGATTGACATGGTATTTCTCCTGGGGCTGAAAAAAGAAAACCCGCTAAGGAGAGACCACGCCCGATGGGAGTGATTGTCCCAGCGGGGTGAGGTTGGCAGATGCCGTGTTTGAAAGGTTAGGTAAGCTTGAAAAGCTTGATCACTAAAATACCTGTGGTGATCGGCTAAAGGCTCGATGAAAGTCATCGAAACTTGGCATTAGTATTATTAGCACAAACCGCTTAGGCGTACAACTTAACCCGGTTATTTGGGGCGAGATTTTGAGGGGATTGCCTCACCCAGGGGGGAGCTAAAGGTCATTTTGTCTGAAAGCGTTGGTGGGCGGCGGCGAAGATCCTTTTCCAAGTCCAACAGGTTCACCAGGTTACCGATAGTGGCGTCCAGAATATAGGGAACCAGGTAAGCTCTATTCTGCTGCAGGGCGACGGATATCAATTCCAGGCGTTGAATTTCATTGTCGTAGGTGACGGCCGTAATTGACCATGGTGCCTGGCCATTGGAATACAGTCCCATGATTCGCTTGCGTTCTGCCTCAAAAGCAACCGGGTCGTTAACCGCGTATACCACTGTGACATAGTTTGGCGCAGAAATTGACTTACCCATAGATTCCAACTCCGTGTCCATTTTGGACGACTTTGGCGACACTTATTGATGCTTCTTAAAGTGTAGCCCTAAAGCGCTGATGTGAAAGTGATCACAAAATGTCGGCACGAAAAAAAGCCAGCGGGTGCTGGCTTGAAACACGTTATTTTTGAACACTCTCTAACTCGACTAGACGGTATTAATCACAGTCGCAATACTCTGAATTTCGGCGGCATTGCTTGCACAAGGGCCGCGATTTTGGCAGAGCATCCACAATTTTTTTCATCAATTGAATTTGCGGGGAGTCATTGAGGCGATACAAGCCCGTCAAATCGCCTAATGATTCACTTTTTGATTCATCTTCAATAAATTCTGACAGTATGTACAAACAACGATGCAACAGTGGAAAGTCGGATGCCAATAAACCGTGAGGCAAAAATGTCCCCTCAGTGTTTTTGGTATAAAAGTCCAGATCCGACGTTCGATATTGATTGCCGTTTCCGCGCCAACAAAATTCATCTGAAATATCCATCTCGTTTTGCCCAAAAGTAAAGCGAGAGTGAGCCATCAAACGATTTATCGATTCGCGTAATACAACCGGCATAATGATCTGGGAAGGGCGTCATCGGGCTAACCTCATGGATGAATGCAATCTTTCAGTTTCGAAATAACTGCGTTCAGCAGAGGTAATTCCTCTTGATTCAACACATCCACACCACGATCATATGCTTTAAGTACAGCAGCACATTCATCGCGGGTAAGATCTACTGAGCAAGGTAAATCCCGGGTCAATTCTCGATAATAATCAAGATCCTGGGGCGCGAATAAACCTAAACCGGAAGTAGACAGTTCAGCCATTTGTATTCTCCTTAGCAGGATGGATGATTAGATCTCATAATTGAATTGAGTCCATTGACCTGATTCAAGTGCGTGGCTTGCGTCATTCTCGCGAGTCCAATATTCATTGGATTCACGAGACAGAGGGCCTTGTTGTTCATCGCACGTACCGATGTAAAAACCGCGAGCGGATTTCAAGACTTTTAATGGAATACCGTTAACTGATTTCTTGATAACACCGTAGTCAATCGACAGCATCCAGTCGCTCTGTGTCATTAGCTGATCAATCTCTGCTAATCGAGCATCCGTGAGGTCAGTTTCTTCACCTTTGGCAATAGCGAGTTCAAGCGAATAGGCTTCGCGTTCTAATGCCAAAAAGGCTTGTTTTGATAAAAAACACATAGCTAGTCTCCTGGTTAGATAGTAAAACAGGAGATGCATTACCTTGCGGGAATGTTCTCCCGAAGGTGGGTATGAAAAGGCATGAGCCGTGAAGGAATATTAGGCACCGTCTTTCGACGCAACCACTTGATGTGCCTGTGGTGGTTCTGGAAAGGATCTAGCCGTAGGCTAAATGCTTTGTGAGTATAAAATAACCCAGGTATCCGCGCAAATAGCAATCCGCTTACCTGGATAGCTGGGTATGGCTGTCATCGGACAAAAACTGAAAATTGTGTATCACCACCATTGAGTCGTCGTTATCTGTCGCATCTATCAGCAACTGTCTTTGGGCATTGAATACATATTTTGCTGCCGCATTTAACTGTTCATTTTCCACGGGGTCATCATAATTCGTTTTATGTTGTTGTATGACCAACTTTAGACTGTCATGGCCACGCCTAACACCCAATTCAAGTGTGCTTCGTTGGCCGTCTTGTGTTCGAAGAGAAAAAATAATCGAACGTCCAAAATAGACTTGTTCGTGGTATGACGCTACACAATGAGTTAATTCCCTTCCTTCGATTATCAGGGCTGCACGACTGGAAAGCAGCGTTGCCGTAACACCTCGATACTGCAGCTCTTTTATCCAAGGGATTTCAAAGGAATATTCCTGATAATAATGTTCATGAATCGTCGTGTTTAATAACTTTGTTAGCGCTTTATGTTCACGCTCAATGCGATTGAACGACCAGTGATCATTGAATGGCTCGTTCAGTCTATTTGCCATGCGACGGCAATCCTTAATGGTCTGCATAGCGTCTCGAAAAAAATGAGGATCGGTTACTTTTTTGCATTGCTTTGCAGCAACCGCAATAGTCAATGAATATTGAAAAATCTGGGCTTCTGATGGATCTAGGTCGATAACTTCATAATCACCATTGTCCAGATAATCATAATGGTATTCATTTCCCTCTATTGCCCGAAGAAAAGCGTTAGATTGCATAATGCCCGAGGGCAATGCATTAAGTGCCTCCAGGATTGGTTTTGCGGTAACGATCGGAACTGTCTGCAATGCAGGTGATTTTAATTCGTTAAATGAGAAGCATGGTCTTATCAATGGAGAAAGCGTTGCTGTGAACGAGGCGCATTTAAATATCAGTTTATTTCGGGATGCTGAGTTTTTACAAAGTGATTTCCAAAGAGATGCGCCAAGACCAGCTTTAATGGTGTTGACATTGGCACCGAAAAATAAAATAGCGGGGATAAGATGAAATTCTTTATTCTTGACGGTTTCCATAATTAAATCGCGGAAACAGTGAAATCGATATACCAGTTCATTATCCAAATGCTTTCCTTTGCGACAGAACCGATGAATTAATTTACTATCCTCACCCACCCATAATGCATAACTGAGTTTTTGATAACGGCGATTAAATTTCCCACCAAGATGGGTGCGATAGAATAATGCATATTGTTCAAACGTACTGTTTTGCGGAAAGCTGACATTGTTATGCCTCAATATGGTGTCTTTACGCGTTTGTTGATTATCGGAGTAAATATACAAGTCTGGGTAGCAATTATAGAATTTTCCGACCTGGAGGCACTTAGGGGAATTGTGAAGCACTAATTCCAGCTGTGTTATTGGCGAAACCAAATCTGTATCTGTGCTCATATGAGATGTGTCTTGCGCAAACATGTATTTACCTTCGGCTATTGCTATGCCATTTCGGAAATATTCGGAACGAGAGATAATTGTGATTCAACCTGTCGTGCAATTTGTTGCGCAAACGCATCCTCTGAGTGATTGTCCGCCCAATAGATAAGTTGTTGCGCGAAGGTGTTTATAATCTGCTCGGATTCACAGCATTCGACAAATCGCTTCATCAATGAAAACAGATGGCTTCTGGACTTCCTCAACGCTGTCCGTTTGGCGGCCGTCTGAAAATCTTCGTTGATCCAATTAGGCCCCATAGACGCTTTGTCTTTGGAGGCCACAATGGAATAGTAAGGTTGTTCATCGCTACCGCGCATATGCTCATCGGCAAGATAAAATAATATCGAGGCAAGCTGTACGGTCGAGCCCGTATCGAGACTCCATAGCATTCTGCGGCGGTTGCCTTGCTTCCCGGATTCCGTTTTATAAAGATCCCGGAAATCAAAAACCAGGTGGTCATGGCCATTGTGGGCAATATCAACACAAAATCCTTCCATAGAGCCTGGGCGACGTTGCTCGCTACGAAATTTTATTCCGTCTTTGTTGTTGACCCTTTTGAATGGAAAATACGTTGGAACGAGATCGAGAGAGGTTTCGAGTTTTTCAACTTGGGAATTATCACGCTTATTCATGTGGTGTTCTCAATTAGCAGGCTTACTCATCCAATCCAAATAATGCCTGGCGGGCTTCGCGAATTGCAGTTTCAGCTTCGTATGCCAAGGCATCCTCATCGACTATTTCATGATAAGACTTGAAATAATGCATGAAACGATTGGCGTCTTCCGCACAAAGGGCCCTGGAAAATCGATAGGCATTATTTAATGCATGGCGCAGCCACACTTCATAAATACAAGATTGTTGAACAAGGTTTTCACATAGATCACGCAATGTGCCCACGCTTACGAATTTCAATTTCCCTACTGACAACCGTAAATAAGGTATTGACGAATCTTTAATAAATACCAAGTCCGTATCTGCAGGAGTGTATTTTAAAATCGAAAACTCCATTGAGTTTCGAATCCACACCTGAAGTTCATCAAGGTATTTAATATCCTCATCCGTTAATAGGCTTTGTGCCATGAAATCACCTACTGAATAGTATTGCTTAACCGCTTAAACAGTGCAGGCTGAATGATATCGACATACAGTTGATTATCAATTCGAAGCAAATTATTTGCCTGACGAAGATTATTTCTGGATGGTGATTTTTGGATAAACTGTGCCAGCTGATTCAGACTGCCAATATAACTTTTGAGATCCTGCTGCAATTGAGCTTCCGCATGGGCAGCGACAAGTTCCTTTGCAATCTCATCAATGTATTCAATAAATGCTGTTCTATTTTCATTCATTCAAAAATTCCTCATTAGCTATCAATCAATGCAAATGATTTAATCCTGTGCGCCGGTCTTGATTCACAGCTTTATGTAACTTGGTGCTTTGTCCTGCTTCGTATCCGGCATAGGCTGCCCGAAAGTCACGCTTAATCACTTTTCGTGACTCAAGTTCTCTGGTGGGAATAGCAGGAAGGTTTTTATCAAAATACGCCTTGATGACTTTCTCGGCCGTTTCATCTGCCTCAGCAAATCGCATGACAGTGCTCCAAACGCCATTCACCCAATTCTCGGCAAAAATTTCACCGCGTCGACGTTTGGTGGTTAATTTGCAACGGGAAAGAGTTGCTACATATTTTTTTCTTGCAGCAGTTAATTGATTTTGAAGTGCGACAAATGCGTATTCACAAAATTGCGGACTATTGTCCAATCCGATGAACACCACTTTAGAGCCTTGTATGGATGATTCTGTAATGACACGGCAATTGAATGCCTTAGCGCAGGTCTGTGCTAATGTGAGCATCCACACGGGGGGACGCTTGCCTGCTGGATGTTTTACCGTATTGGCTTCTGAGGCATCAATGTCCTGCATATCCAGACGGTGTTCTTGCATCAGCTTTTGAGCTTGCCTCCAGGCAATCTCCGCCTCATGAGGATTGGATGAACCTGCCATTGCCAGACATTTTTTGATTCTTTCCAGAATACGCTCATCGCTCATATTTATTTCTCACACTGAATACACTATAGCTACGTTAATTAAACTATCGAATTACAAGGAATTACTTAATTCAAGCGCCAAACTTCATCAATCATGTTCTGCCGAAGCCGCTGCATTAATCGTGTGTGTGCGTGCTTCTCGGCACGTTTCATTTTCCTCAGGTAAACAGATTCATTTCTGCAATGCTTGTGTTGCACGAAAAATCGTCTGCACGCACCGCGAGGCGGCTTATCCTTTAAACCAAGCCGCTTAAACCACTCGCCATAGGCAACTTGGCCATTTACATGAAATAAAAACACTTCACGTAATTTGGGGTCGCCTTTCGGGTCAAAAGGAAAGCTTTTGGTGTTGGATTCAATCAATCTGACCATGAATAACTTCCCGTCTTTAAGTGAAAATTTATAAATACCGAGCGCAGGCTAAATGCCACTGCGCAACTTCCCAACAACTGCTTCCCCGTGCGGAATAGTTATTAAAGAATCCACCATTTGAAAGCAGGTATTTTGCCTTGCGCCTGTGAGCTCTGCGTCTTTTACGTCGATCAGCTGGCCAACCATGTTCAACCGCTTGAGCGGTTCGCATGGGTTTAATCCTGTCTATGGAGTGATGTGAAGGTGTCATTATTCCTTACCTGATTGTTTATTCTGGCGATCAATCAAATACGGTTCCTTCTTCGCATCTGGATGATTATTTTGAATGTCCGATAAATAATAATCGCCCCGTGCTTCTGCCAGATCTTCATCAGTTAATGCTTTTCCGAGTTCGGGAAAGTAATGCGCTATTGCATTTGTTTCATCCACCAGCCGTGAAAGATAGTGATCAATATTGTGCAAATGATAGGGAGTAGAAAATTCACAGGTCTGACTTGAGACTAACGTTGTGAGTAAATGCCTGTATTCCTGCTGGACTTTCCAGTTGGGGTAATTGCCCAGATAGGTGTATATGCGCAGATAAAATTGTCTTAAGGCTTCCAGCTCATTGGTCTGTTGTTTTGATTGATCATCGATGTCGCCAAGCCGCTGTTCTGCAGAGCGGAATTTCTGAGTGTCCAATAATCTTCCAGTTATTATTCCTAGCAATGCAAATCCCGTTGCAAGAAGTGATGTGGCAGGGGCAGTGTCACGCATTCCTTGATTAAGAGGCGAAAAATGCATGACGATTGCAGCTATTAAAAGCAGTACTGAAAATAGGTTTAACGTTGGATGCAGTATTTTAATTGTGTTCTTCATGGGGCCGATGCCTCTGGATCGCTAGCCTTTCTTTCTATCAATAGATTTATTGGGCAATTTGGGGATGGGGTGATGAATTCGCCATTGCGTAACCGAATTCGACGATCCACTATTTCATCCACAGAGTAGATTCTGGGTTGTTCCGGGTAAGCAGATCCAGGTGGTCTGGTATCTCGTGATACGTCTGCAGCGGTAAACTCGCCCCAGATTTCAACATCATCAATACATCCATAATGTTTAAACACACTCCGTAAGCTGGTCGCGACCGACCATTGCTCGCCCTGCAAAAATAAAGCTTTATAAATTGGAAGCGCTTCTTGGATATTCCCGTACCTGATCATTGCATTGGCCTTGAGAAATAAAACTTCAGGCACTTTTCCCGTGTAAAGAGCCATTGCAGAAGATTCATTTATATCCAAGCCATGCTTCAAATCGGATGCTGTAGACAACCCGTGAGAAAACAAAAGATCAATATGGCTGGTTGTAGCAAGTGCTTTAATGAATGCTCGCTCGTTCTCACTGCTGCAAACCCATGTATTAGCCAAGGCATAGCATTCGGCTAGCTTATCCAGTGCAAATTTGACGTTGTCCATTGTTTGATTGGCAATGTATTGTCGAATGGCCGTGTTGCTGGTTTCTACACTCTCATCCCTCACGCGATCATCATGAATAAATCCGTAATAGACAAAAGCACCAAAAAATAAAACGACGACTACAGCGATGACACCATTAAAGAGGAAATCTATTGTCCGGTTTTTTATAGGTTGACTGATCATAGTTGGTCTTCCTTCTTGCGGCGGAAAACACGATAGAGCGACCAAATAGCGTAAGTGCCAATGAAAAGTGAAAAGAACCAAATTACAAGGCGCTCAATAAATGTTTGCTTTTTGGGTGGCTCTGATATTTCAGGTTCTTTTGCTACCAGTGTGTTATCACCTGTAGTTTTCCTGGATAAATCAATAACCAAAATTTGGTCTACTTCAGCTTCAAACGCTGATAATTCTTGGCGACTTGGGTTCGGTATTTCTTTCAAGAAAAGAACTAGTTTGGATTTCACTTCTTCTGATGAAGACTGATTGACTCGTGAAACCAGGCTTTCCAATTCGCTACTGGATGCGGGGCTGTTCTGCCAAAATGTTACCCCCACAATCAGAATACACACCAATATCATCACAAAAGAACTGTTCATTGCTGTTCTCCTGCGGTGTCACGGTTGTCTTGTTGAGTGTTATTTTTTTCGACATCGGTAGTGGTTGGGGTAATAACTTTATATTTATAGTCGCTTTTAAAGAGATGTTCTTCTTCGGTGGCGAACCACCAATCAGGATTTTCTTTTGGCTGAAAATTAATTTCTTCGCCATTGGCGTAGGCAGTAATAATTGGCAAATTATCCTTCCAAAACTTCCGCGAATATCCTTCATCTTCATTGTCATCACTTGCAATATATCCGGCCACACCTAACACAAATGCAACAGCCAATACTGACCGATACCAAACGGGCCATTCGAGAATGTTCCAGGATAAAAATATAAGATAAGACGCGAAATATACAGAAAGGCCAAGCAACAAAAATTTAATGAGATAGACAAATCGTAGCTTCACAAAAAATCTCCTGATAGTAATGACTCATGTCGATATTGCGGAATTTAAAAAAGCCGCCCCGAAGGACGGCAACGACAGACCGCGCTAGCGCGATTAGAAAAATCCACTCATTGCTGCAGCTGTTTTTGAGTAAATAGGCTCAGCTGCTTCTTCCAGGTTTAAGTTCGCTTTATTGGCCGTGGTGACAATACGTGTGCGGTACTCTTTCATATTGCTGATTTCATCAACGGTTTGTTTTGTGTAGCCGTGATCAGATACTTTGGTGTCAATATCCGTTGCGCGTTTTACGACGGCACCATTCTTGGTGCGCTCCTTGATTTGCACATCGCACACCAACATGTAAGTGACATCTTTTACTAAGGCACCACTGACCAAATCGACACCAGCGCCGAGAACACCACCGGCAACGGCACCTTTCCAATCACCACGCGCTGCGCCTCCAATGGCTGCACCGGCTAAAATGCCGCCTTCATAACCCTTGTTTAGCGCCTGTTCGGATGCACTGGGTGAAGCCTTCTCCAGGTTCAGCACAAACGCAGACAGAATAAATTGCGCTTGCTCCGGATCATCAATAAGACGGTAGTTATTATCATTAATGGCAAAGCTGTCTTTCAGCAGTTTTTTAAATATTGCGCGATCAAATTCCTGCACACTGCTTTTTACGTCCACGTATACCGTGCGTTTTGCCGGTGCAACGGGATCAATAAAAATAGCGGTACTGGTTTTGGTTTGGACATCCAGGTCTTTTTTGGATAGCGCAGTATTGGTAGCGGCGCACCCTGATAAAACAAATACTCCGGCAGTGATAACAGTTAAGGTCATGCGTTTAACGAACGAGGTCATAGTCAACTCCTGTTGCTAGGTTTGTGGTAGAAAAATTAATGCTTGGTTATCGTGGTTTGTATTGCGTTACACGCTCTCGTTGCTTGCGCTGGTAGATTTCTTCGCGATCAACAGCGACGTCTTCTGGAGCGTTAATTCCCAGGCGCACCTGGTTACCTTTGTTGCCAAGTACAGTGACGGTGACTTCATCACCGATCATGAGCGTTTCACCAATCCGGCGAGTCAGAATCAACATGACTTACTCCTGCAGTGACAGGGAATGCTGGGTTTCTTTCACGTCGAACCAGATAACTCGATGTAGCGTGTCGCTACGCAATTGCCAGGCTTCGCCCGCAATCGTCTGTAAAGCATCATTCAATGTCACCGGGCCTAATTCCCGGATCACCGACGGTAGCGGTAATGTGTTCAGCAGTTGGTCTTGGCCATCCGGGCTCTGCCAGCGATAGCCGGATCCTTTTAATACTTCTCGCAAGGCATCACCCACCATCGATACATCTTTGCCTAGCGACAAATTCACAATGGATTTGAGCGGTGATTTTTGGTCAGCTCGTGCCTCAGCCGTTACCAGTGTGTAGCGGTCAGTTCGAACCTGGTTCTCACGTTGTTCTGCTTGTACGGCCGTACTGCTGCACAGCAAGGCGAGTAAGACTAATTTGCGGCGGATTTGCATGGTGTAATCTCCTGAGTGAGTGTTTCCTGTGTTGTTGGTGAAGCGGATCCCGCAGCCAGAAGTAGCTCCTGGTTGAGATGTTCTAATTGCTGCTCGATGCTAAGCAGCTCGAGACTCAGCGCTGCTGTCTTGCGCTGCAGGGAAATCAATTTTTTCAACTCGCGTTCGCGAATAACTGCGCCTTCAAGAAATTGATTTAAATCAGAATTGAGAGCGCCCTGCGATGCACTCATGCGCGCACGGACTTCCTGATGCAGCGAATGGAGTTCTGCAGCAGGATGCAGATAAATAATTCTTCGAATCTCATCCGCTCGCGCTGATAGTTGTTTCATTGCTCGTTCAATGACGTCTCGTGAAATTTGATCATTCATGCATTGCTACCTTGTGCCCAGGAAAAGAAGCGACACGTAGGGAAGCTGGTGCAGCCCTTGAATTCTTTGCCTTGATTTTTTCCACTGTTAATGGTGCGTAACACCATTGTTCCTTTCTGGCACTCCGGGCATTTGTCGCCCACTTTTACGGTGCCTGTTGTGGGCGATTTATTACTGGCTGGTTTAGCAGTGGTTTGAGTGGCAGTTTTTTTAGTGGATGTTTTCTCGGGTGTTTTTGATGCGCTTTGGTCGTTTGCGAATTGGGAAATCAGGGCTTTAACCTGATCAGGGATTGCTGCAGCACGGAATTTTTCAATCTCCTGCAGCAATGCATCATGGGCATGACTTATCACAGGTAAGTAGTCTGCTTTTCGTGAGGCAATTTTGTCGAACGACTCTTCAATGTCGGCGGTGTATAGGTATTCCATAAATGAAAAATAATTTTTCAATAAATGGATAACCGCGATGCCTTTGGGTGTGGGTGTAAATTTCAGTGTTTTATGCCGTGTCACATAATCCAGCGTGACGATGCGCTCAATAATGGTGGCATAGGTGGATGGTCTACCAATTCCCAGGCGATCCAATTCTTTTACCAGGGATTTTTCGGTGTATACCAACGGTGGTTCTGTATATTTGACATCGAGCTTCACGGATTCACAGGCAATACGTTCACCAATTTTTAAATCCGGTAGTGAAACAGGAGGTTCTTCCTCTTCGTCCTCACTGGTGGACAGTGACGTAATGGGTATGCACTTTTCAGCAGCATTTCGCCAGCCTGCAGTCTTCATGCGGGTGGCATTGGTTTTGAAAAAATCCATTGCCTCATTGTGAAATTGCACGGTTGTCAGAATGTCTTCACCCGCGCTCAATTGCGATTCCAGAGTGACTTTCCATATCCAGGAATACACGTCGCGCATGATCTTATCGTCAATCTCGGGGCCCAATACCAGCAAGTTAATATCAGTGACCCGTATACATTCATGCGCTTGCTGTGCGCTGTCTTTGGCTTTGTGAAACGGTGCCTGTAACGGTAGGGGTAATTGCTTGCCTCGGGCGAATGCCCGTATCTGCTCAATAAAGTCTTTTGATATGTTGGGGCTATCAGTGCGGTGATAGGTAATTAAACCGGCCTCAAACAGCTTCTGCGCGGCCGCCATGGATTGTTTAGTGGTTAGCTTGAGTTTTGTTGCCATCAGCTGCACAAAGGCGCTGGAGGTCAATGGTACGGGTGGTGAGATTTGCTTGGGCTTTTGATTAACCGCATCGACAATTAATGCCTTGGTGCGCTTTTCGATCATTTCTGCCCGCGCACGATCAGTCATCAATTGACCGGGGGGTAATCCGTTCACCCAAGTGGCAGTAAAGCTTATACCCGCATGTTTAAGCGTTGCTGTTACACCAAAGTGCTCAACAGGTTTAAATGCCTGGATAGCGAGATGGCGTTCAACGATCAGCCGCAATACAACGGACTGAACGCGTCCACCGGTAAAAAAATGATTGATACCCAGGGATTTAAATTTGGCATTGAGTTCCCGGGTGATCAGGTACCCAACATAGCGATCCAGCACACGGCGTGCTTCTTGTGCCCTGACCAACGCCCAATTGATTTGGCGTTTGTTGGCAATCGCTATTTCAAGTGCTTTCTTGGAAATCTCATCAAAGGTAATGCGGGATATCTTGGTTTTATGGGTATTGCCCAATTCGTTGACCACATGTCCTGCAATCGCTTCACCCTCGCGATCAAGGTCAGTGGCGACATAGATAATGGTGGCTTTTTTGGCGGCATCGGTAATGTCTTTAACAACCTTGCCTTTGCCGTGAATGGTTTGCCATTGCGGTTTGTGATGCGGTGGTTCGACACCCATGGTGTCTACCGGCAAATCCTTGATATGGCCCAGCGTAGCCAGGATTTTAAACGTGGGAAAATACTCCCGCATTTTCTTGGCTTTCGCCGGACTTTCAACGATCAGTAAGGTAGACATCCTGGGCGTCCTTATCCGTGGTTATTCGGGAATTTCGTCTTCGTAGTTATGCGGTATGTTTTGGTTCGCATAATCAAAACTATCGCCGCCAGTATTTCCGTTGGTCTGACCTTTGCGCTCGGCATAAATAATTTTTTCAATACCCAGCGGCACAATTGCAACTACGTCAGCTGTTATCACGATAACGGTGCGCTCTTGGCCTTTGTATGCACCTTTGGTGGCTACATAAGTTTCTTGACTCTGTGAGCCAGCAACATATACGCGAGCGCCTTTAATCAAATGTTCGTTGAAAATTTCTGCGCGTTTGCCCCAAATTTCCACCTTGCCCCAAAAACCGCCTGAATCTTCATACTCACCTGTGGCTTGATTTAATTTGTCCACGTTGAAGCGTGCTGAAAACTTCAAAACCGCTTTTTGTTCTGTACCGTTTTTTATCGGTACATACGATAGTGTTGGTGCGCTTCCTAAATTACCTTCACCCGCAAAATAATTTCCCATAGGGTATGCCTCGTTGATCAGTGGATTCGTGACTGAAAAGCGGCTGCATCATTCCTTAAATGAAAACAGTAAAACAGTCAGAAAATGTGCTCCGCCTGTACAAATAAAAAAGGCGCTCAACGAGCGCCAAAGTATGATGTTTCGTGTGTCGCTTGGGATACGTTGAAGGTTCCAGCAACACGATCATTGTAGGGAGGGTCGTCACTGAAAACCGCAATCAAATCGTAAGCGGCTTGTGCAACATGAATAGTGTGTTTCTCTCAAAAATCGTTATAGCTTTTCCCCGGGGCTAACTTTTCAGCGATCACGTCGTACATATTGAGATCTGAATATCGAATCACCCATAGGCCTGCGTTGGGATTATGTTTGTCCGCTTTGATAGTGATATCCAGGCCTGTTACACCTGAGTAATGCTCACTCTGGCGTTCAAGCTCTGCAGTCAGTTTTTGATCGCTACTGCCTTTCAGTTTGTTGCGAAATTTACTTACACTTGTGCACTTGGCAATCGCGTCCCGCGCTGCTTTTTCCTGCTTCTTGGGTGCAAGGGAGGCAATGGCTCTCACCATTGAAAAGGTAATTTTTCCAGCCTGAAATAAACTCATTACTTCCGGTACCAGATTGCGGTATACCCGAAGGTAATGCCGTACCTGGTAATCCGGGAGTTTTGATTGTTTGGAAATGACAGCATTTTTGATGCCTGCGTCGGCGAGCTGGCCGATCAGGTTAACTTTTACCCGACAGTCGGTGCTGTGCTTTAGCGTATTTAACCAATCTTGCGTTTCCATTTAATGCACTTTTCGTTGAGTAAAAAAGTGTCCTGCCTTGATGGTGTCAGATGTCAATTTTATATCGCGAATGACCCAAACGGATTCATCTTGTAAGCCAACTGACTTAGCGTAGTCATTGGTAATGATCAGGCATTCCTCAACCATTTTTGATGTGGATTTTCTGCAGTCACGATAGGTGGTCACCAGTGTTTGATGCGCGTACCCTTTGTCCATGAGGGTTTCCCATTGATCCTTCGCGAAGTGCTCATGCTGTATTCGCTTCCATTCATCGAAACAAGCAATGATGAATAAAGCTGAAAATATTGCTATAAATATTTTTTGTACCGGAATCTTATCCACAAAAGGAATGTATTCGGAATTATTGTGATCATTTCCTGAGCTCATTATCATTCTCCGAGATTAGCTATTCATGAATCAATTTTGATTCTGAGCTTTTTTAGACGCATCTCCAGACTGCTGTACAAACGTCAAATAGCTACCATTTACTTTTGCTTGATTTGCACGATCTACAACAACACCGTGCCAGATGTCGCTTGGCGTTAATTTGCTAACGTCCATGTTGAAATGCTGCAGGAAAAACAGTCGGGCTGAGAGTACTCGCTTGTTATAGAAAGAATATTTCCAAGGCTTCCGTAGATAGACTAAAAAGAAAACAGACAAGGAGAAGATGATGGCCGCAACAACCGTAATCACAATGTTAGTGACTGAAGTAAAAGGTACGTTGTTCGGTGTTGTTTCTGAGAATACTACCAACAAGGTGATCATGGAGATCCACACAAAAATATAAGCCATTCCTAATAATGTTTCATGGCGGCGTTCCAGATCGTTCATGTACTCAAACAATAATTGCTTTCCCATGTCCGGCAAGTATGCCAGGTCTTTTGCAGTCAATATTTTAATCATCATGGTTCCTCAAAAAGTTTGGTTATTTGAATGCCGACCCGTTGAGCATTAATCCATCCGCCCAACTCTTGTCGAGCAGGTTTTCCAGCAGCGGGATGTCGCGAGTACTGCGTGGGCGGTTTGAATCGACATGGCGATTGCCGCGTTTAATTTTGGCAAACGCAAATTGCTTGGCCCATTTGAATTTTGCATGCTGGATGAACTTGGTATTCCAGGAGGGATAGCAGCGCTGCGTTTCCTTCCAGTACAAAATGAATTCCGGTACCAGCTTATGGATAAAATCATCATCCATGTTTGCGTGACGCAATATTTCAACTGCCTCATTGCATGGCTGCCAATCACTGCTAATTGGAGTGGCGGTTACACCTGATTGGGGCAAGTTGTTAAACCTGCTCCATTGGTTTTTTACGTGCTGTATAAATTTGCCATTCCAGGATGCTTCTATGGTTCCGCGTTCCATCCAGTAAATGACAAATTCTGGCACTGCATCTTCAGCAAAAGCCTGATTGATCCCTAATATGCCTGTGATCAAGGCCATGGTGTCTTCGCTTGGGCGCCATGTGGTGGTCATTCGGGTTGCTTGGGGTAGGGCGGCCGCTGAATATGACTCATCACTTACGCCTGGGTTCGTTGTAGCTGCTCGGCACCGCCAACGAGCCATGACAAACTTTAAAAAAACATCAGGCTGATTTGTTGAAAGTTGTGGTACTTCTTGATTGAAAAGCTGAACCTGTTCTTTGATGTAATGTTCAGGGATTGCGAATGAACAAATGCGTTGAATCAATGCATTGTCTGGTTGCCATTTATCTGAAAAGGTATTCATTCAGAATCACCCGATGATGTGCGCACTAGATAGGGATTGATTGCCGGGATATCAGGTGCGTATATTTCTTTAAATGGAATTAACCAGCCATTCAATACCTTATGGGGTGCACGCTTGAGGTGGTATTGGTGCAGATTTATGTCGCCTTTACGTTTGTGAATTTGCAAACGGGAAAAATTTTTGGACAGCTTTCTATGCAAACACTCATCCAGCTGGTGCAGATGAAGATATAGCCTGAAGATACGAGGCGCTAATAAAAACACGCCTTGATCTACAATATGGACTGCCGCAGTCGAATGATTAACGGACAGTACTTGATTGTTCAATCGAGTCACTAACCAGCTTAGAAATACCTCGCCTTTCAATAAATACTCCCGCCTTTCAACGGGATCCATTGGTAGCGGGGCATCTCCAGTGCCTAGCCACAAACTCATGATTGTCTTAGGCTCGGTAGCATTTGCAGTTAGTAATGGTGTGGCTGGTTGATGTGCGAGCTGTAGAAGAGCATAGATTTTCGATGCCAAATTGTGCAATGAATATTTTTGAAGATATTTGTTAGCCATGTGGAGTCCCAATAATGTTTTAGACTTTCGCTGACCTAAAAGATGATGAAACAATGGTGCCGGTGTGGAATAAATAATGACAGTTTCAATCTGTGTCCCGAGACACGATTTTGTTTATAAGAACATACTCCCGTATACCTTCATCCCATACCGCCCCCAATTTGTCTGGATGTTCGCAAGGCAGCACTACTGCATCACCTGTGTCTTCATTGATTCCATTGGATACGGTGAATTCTTTTTCCCCTGTCTTAGTACCTTGTCGGTTATAGATATCGAACCAACCCGTAATACAAATAATTCGACTCATGGCGGATATTTCCGATTCAATCACGGCTTACTTGGCCATTACATCAAACCCGGCGCTTCTTAGTAATTGAGCCTCTTGTCCATGCAGGCCATCTTTGAGCGTAATAGCGCCGTTCTCTCTTACGTGATCGGTTAACGCATCAATTCCATCAAGGGTTTCGATAAGACCCGGAAAAAGATCATCTACATTGCCAAGAATTTTCATTCTCCACTCATCATCGAATTCAACCTGATACCAGGTTCTGCCACCGTCAAAGGTGCGCAAGTTATAATTGACCATTTCTCCATTCCATAGCGTTGTTCCTCCTACTTTTTGATCCCAGTATTGAAACGCTAATTTGTGGTCTGCTTTCAGCTTATCGATGTAGGATTGTTTGTATTTAACACCTATAAAAATGCCAATCATTAACGCCGCTACGCTAACTGCTAGAAGTTTTAATTCATTCATTTCTTTTGCTGCCTTTAGCTATTTGCATAATTCGTGTTCCGAGACATGAATCGCCGGTTATTTGTCTTCGGGCATCCCATAACTGGAGCGGTATTGTTCATGCTCAGCGCAATCAGCAACCAACCCCATCATGGTGAGTAATTGACGCTCCCATGCTCCAGGGCGGCGACTGCCATCCGCAACTGATGCCAGTACAAAGCTCACCAAATCTTCAACTGTTTCCATTGAGCTTGGCGCACCGTGTTCCTTATGTAACGCCACAATGTATTCCAATTCCTTAAGTACTTCTGGGTGTATCTCAACTGTCTTTGTCATAACCACCTCGACGATTGATTCCAAATTGCATTATCAAAATTCATGCGTATAACTGGTTCAAAACATCGGTCAGTTCCTGAAAGCCCGGCAGTGTTTTGAACAATCGACGAGATAGCTTTTCAGCCTCTTTGGCTACATCGTCTGGGTATCGCGATTCCTCACTCACTGAGTTCAGATCCAGAATGGTTTTGCGAAGAGATTTCACAGAGTTGTTTAATGTCACGCGGACGACATCGTAACCAGCAAGCACTTCGTAATACTCGGGGGATTGTTTGCTCACATACTCCCGCACAGTGCAATAGTGGTCATGCTGTGGATTAAACGCATGAATGCGTGCTGTGTTGCCGTAACCGTATGCCAGTGCAAATTCCCGTCTGGCTCGCCATTCCAGTGCCATAGGGCGCTTGGTATGCTCAAACGATAATTCAGCGGCCGATAAATGTTTGACGGTATCAATATCGTCATTCAACAGCTGCGTGCGCAGGTTGGTTGCCAGATACAGCTCAATGCATTCCGACCCGGCAGTTTCCCGACTGAGGCGTTGTTGCGTTTCCAGATCTTTCATTGCTTGTTGCACCAGCTGCATTTTGCGCAGCACTGTGCGAATCTTGTCAGAAAGTCCCGCCGCCCCCTTACCCATTAAAAGGCCTTTTAAAGGACGGTCCGCCGATTGAGTATTCACATGTTGCGAAGAAGCCATATTCACACCTTGCTGCGTTTTAAAGTATTCATTGTCATTACAGGCATTCATCAAATCAGCATTTTATTAGTGTAAAAAATGCTCAATTTGTGTGTGTGTTTTCTGATGGTTCTTGTTCTGTGTTCTGCGATCTTTGCGCACGCTCTTCAAGCGCACGTTTGTTTGCCAGATATTTTTCCAATTCCAGACTGCGTGGCGCGATTGAAGCGCGCTTGGTGCCTTCCATCACGTCAGTCTCAATTTCCAAACGGTTATTTTTCTTCTCAAGGTATTGGCCTTGCGCACGTTTGGCGACCTTGGTGTTTTTACGGATATCGTCACGAGTCACATTGGTGAATATCCAGCGATTCACTTCTTCAAACAGATTCCGCATAGCTCTACCAGAGTCCGTCACAACATCATTCCACTCGGCATCACCGATAAATCCCACATGATGGGCTGTAAGCCCAAGTCTCACGATGCGGTCATATTGCAGAAGGAGTAACACCGAACGGTACGCCCAAGGCGAATGAAAGTTGAGGGGAATTTCTAACGGCTCTGCACAGGCTTGCACACTCACATCGAAGTCTTCCAAGCCTACGATTAAATCCGACAACGATTTTTCACGTTCATCCAGCAACGCTTTGGTGCGCTTATGAGCGGCTTCAATTTCAACCAGACATTGATCCGCATAAGGATCGTCATTCTTTGCCGCTGTCCAAATCAAACCGGCCTGACGTGCAAAGAGGGACATACCCACAATCTGGCGAATATTTTTATGGCGATCACCACGGCGACCACGAAACAAATTGATCGCAAGATGCGTGTGTAATTTCAGCGTGGCACCCATCTGCATCGATGGTGGTAGGTTCACAGTGCGCTCTGTTGGCTCGCCAGAAAGCCCTGGCTGGTTGCGTTTTGCTGCGCGCCCTTTGGGTGTGCTTTTCTGTGTGCTCGCATCGGCTGTGAACATCTTATCGAGCTTACCCATATCCAGGGTGCCCGCGCCTGATGCTTGTGCGGTAGCGCTTGCTCCTTCAACCGCATCTGCAAGATGAGAATCATTGCTTGGCATAAAAACTCCGTTCGTGGTGTGTGAAAAATTTAATAACGATTAAAAACATGCTGTCTCTTGTACAAAAGCGTGTCTCGGGACACGAATTACTTACAATTTCTGCGTCATTCCAACATGAGGTAGGCAACTTCACTCCAAACCCAACCCTGTGTTACTTCAAAGTTCGACCGGCGTTCGAACTCAAACCCACAATCTGCTTCCTTCCCATAGTTCGACCGGCGTTCGAACTCAGTGTCATTGCCTGTGCTGCGTCCGAAGTTCGATAGCCTATCGAACTCAGTTCTGTGTCTGTGCCTCTCAAAGTGAAGCAGGCTGCTTCACCCTGGCACTACTTCCGTAACTCTTCGAAGTGCAACAGGCTGTTGCACTACCAAACCCTAGTGTGGTCGGCGACCACACTCCAAACCCAGCCCTGCACTTGTTTCAAACTGTGGTCGGCGACCACACTCCAAACCCAGTCCTGCGCTTGTTTCAAACTGTGGTCGGCGACCACACTCCAAACCCAGTCCTGCGCTTGTTTCAAACTGTGGTCGGCGACCACACTCCAAACCCAGCCCTGCACTTGTTTCAAACTGTGGTCGGCGACCACACTCCAAACCCAGTCCTGCGCTTGTTTCAAACTGTGGTCGGCGACCACACTCCAAACCCAGTCCTGCGCTTGTTTCAAACTGTTGTCGGCGACCACACTCCAAATTCCGTGTCTCTCTAAGTGCGATAGCCTATTGCACTTCATTTCCTTCACCGTGTTACTCCAAAGTGCAATAGCCTATTGCACTACCAAACCCTGTCCGGGTTATCGGTAAACGCGGGTGGCTGGGAACTGGCCTTATCGTGATAACAGCGCATCAATTCCAATGCCCATTCGTCAGGTACAAGCTCATTAGCCGTTTGCAACGAAACCAGCTTGTGGGTGTAGGCGATGGGGTCACGAATGTGTTCACGCCAGCCATGTGATGCAGCGGCTGTGTGCCCGAGCAGTTGCATCAGCACCAGCTCTTGGCCGTGATTCGGCAGGGGTTTAATTTTCCGGTAGATGGCTGGCAAACAGCTGTCACGGCCTGCCGTCAGGATCAGCGCATAGCGCTCGAAGGTTGGGTGTTTGAGCCACGGCAAATAGCGAGTTATCCAGGCATCCTCGTGGTCAGCATTTGCTCCCCAGCGACCTCGACGCTTAATCTCAAGGTAATTCGCCAGACTTTGCTGATCCTGTTCGCTCTCTATCGCGCGCGCAGTAGATATATATTTATTATTTATAAAACTACTACTACTACCACCGGGGAAAGAATTTTTTTTCTCAGCCAGAGAAAAATTTTTACTCTGGTCATTTTCCGCCAGAGAAAGATTCTTTCTCTGGTCGGTTTCCACCATGGAAGAATTCTTACTCTGGTGATTCGTAAGTCCTGATTCCGCATGGGTTTTGTTATTTTGACCCGTTTCCGCGTTCTCATTCACCAGAGAAAGATTCTTTCTCTGGTGACCATCCGAGGTATTGGGTTCAGTGTTGGTCTCTCCATCCATTGCGAACATGCGATTCAAGCGGTTTAAAAATACATCACCCTCTGTGGGTGGGGCAGACGTTTCCAACGCGCCGATTTCTTGCAGGGCTTTTGCCGCTGCTAACCGTATGCGTTTATTTTCTGACTGGCACTGGCCTTCTAAAAACTGCACATATGTTGGATCAAAGTCCAGCGTACTGATCAGCGAGAGCGGTTCATCGTTCAACAGATAGATATCGCCAACAAAGCGACCTTGCTTACGCACGGTCTTGCACAACGTCATCCAGCGGGAAATCCTCAACATGTTGCGACTGGCGGTCAGCGTCGGTGCCGAGCAGCCGACCATTGCCGCCAGCTCATTGCGTTTCGGTGTTGATCCTGGGCGCGTTGGATCGGTGATCGTCAATCGAATGATTTGCCACGTTACTTTGTCCGTGGCATTCAGCTCGCGATTGAGGACTAAATAGCGCGGAAAAGAATCATGATGGTTGCCGGTAAAAAGTACCGCCATACCATCATCATCGTCGGCATAGGAGCGCTGACTAATCAGGTCTCGCTCCGCCTTATCGATCTGTCGCGCAATAATGTCGAGTTCTTTACTCATACTCGTTGCCTTATTGCAGTTGCTTTATCGTTATATAGGCTTGATCCAGAGCGATATCAGTTTCCTCATATAGCGCTATCAGTCTCACCAAAGGGTCTTCAATATCACGCAGCTTTTCCCACACTCGCAGCACCGTGATTTCTTCCTCCTCACTCAAGACTTCGATGCGTCCGCGACTGTGCTCAGGTAGGTTCATACGCGCCCGTCGCGCTGCAAAATCACGGCGGGTGATGCCTTTTAGTTCTTCAAGCATGGGCTGACGTAAACCAGCGCGAATTGCGCGGTTAACCAGGTCATCCTCGGTGACCTTGCTGTCAGCAAAGCCAAGGTACAGTCGCAGGGTGTGTGGATCGATGCGCAGTTGGAATAGAGAACCCTTGAAGTTCGGCAGACATGCAATACGGTCAGCTGATAACGCCTTTAACTGCGCTGCAACGCCTTGATCCAATGCACCTAACCCCAGTTGGTGAAGCAACTGGCTGTCGCCATTGCGTAATGCTTCGGCAACCGCGAGTAATGCCTGGTGATTTAATGAAGTGATGTAGTAGTTCTGCATATCACTCGCCTCCCAGTTCAACAGTGCTGTTGAGCTTATGAGGTGAGTGCGTACGGTAGTCCACTAACAAGCTGACAATGGCTTCCAATTCAGTTAATGCTTGCCATTGAATAGGGTTCGCATCCGGATCACTGATTTGACGCCCCATGAGGCGGCCTTTAAATGCAGAGCCGAGCGCGAGCAGGGTCAACAAATTATCTTTGCTGATGGAGGGGCAAACCTCCAACAACTCATTCATTGCATTAAACAATGAAATGGGTGCTGTCAGCGCATGCGACTGCGCCCACAGCGTTACCCAATAAAGAATTAGCTCTGAATCAATATTTGAGGGTGGCAGCATGCGATAACCGGTGTGCCATCCATCCTCCTCAAGGTAATCAACATACTCCGATAATCCCACGGTATCGGCATAATCGACGGCGGCTTGGTAAGCCAGCTCTTTGAGAGAGGACACCTCGTAATCCAATAGATACTGCAGTGACGATAAGTCGCCGTAGACATGACGAACTACTGCAGGTGAATTATTTACAGGTTCCTGACTTTGTTGCCCATGCTCCGTATGGAGTGACGAATCAGTTTCCTGATTGCTACCCGGGTTTGATGGGCCTAATTCAGGGGGGCGCTTGGGTGGTTGTGGTGCCTTGGTTGTATTGGTTCCCGTTTGTTTCTGTAGCTGCTCCTGGGCATTGGCTTCGGCGATGATGTCCTTCGGGCGATTACCGCCTTTTGATATGCCTTCTCCAATGGCCTGCACTTCCGCACGTAATTGCAGCACGGGTGAGTCTAGCTTTGCAGACATAGCCGAACAGAGTTCATGCTCTGCTTTGTCTACATCGAAACCGTCGCCATCCAGGGCTTGGAAAACGGGCTTCCAAATGTCATCGAAGGTTCCTTCATGTTCTTGGGCGACAGATTCCCAAAACGTTTTACAGGTTTCGAGCAGCTTCCTGATTTTTTTAACAGTATCGCGACCCATTCCATTCCAAAACGCGTCCGGTATGACAGGGAAAAGGGTCTCGTGGGCATACAGCATCTGTCCCAGATTAGAAAAATCTACAGTCCACCCTTCTGCAGTGATTGACCTTGAAAGCTCTCTGATGGACAGAGCACCTTTTTCAGCTTCCAGTTCAATTTTCAGGTCATAGGCAGCAAGAGCGCGCTCAATGAAGAGGGTATCCCCTTTCATTTCGTTCTCAATCATATGGCTGATGAGATTTTTGAAGTCACTCGTCCATGGCTCAAAATCGCAATCAAACTCGTAGTATTTCGGGTCTCCGGTTTCTTGCCAAAGTTCGCGCAAAATACTCAGGCGAGTATTTCCGCCTTTCTTAATCATGTAAGGATCGGCTGGGGACTCGCGTGTAACTACGGGTGGGTGATCAAGTCCTGCATTGCGAATTGATTCCTTAATTTCGTCGTATCTCGGGTTTCTGGTTCTTCTCGGGTTGCGACGATAAGCAATGGTGTTATCCAGGTTAACCCTGACACGTGTTTTTACGACAGGATCCGGTGGTAATGGGGACCCATCAGACGGCGAAGCACTCAAATGAGGTTTGTTAAGGCGATCAGCAATAGAGGACTTATTCATTGTTCAGTCCTCCTGTTGCTTCTAATTTTTGACAGCCGTGTGCAGGCATGACCTGCACCTCAGCGAGCCGCGTTTTACCAGTTCGGGTGGAACCGCAAACTAGGCGAGGGGTGCTTAGTTGGTCTACCCAATCCAATTGTTCTTCCTCGGTAGGTCTACCGAGGTTTGCGATAGTTGTGTTTTCCATGGCGCAGCCTCACACAGACCATTGAGGCTTGATGCCAAAAAGTTTTGGCTCTAACTCGTAGGCTAGATCAACCATGGTTTCCAAGGCAGAGCGAGTGGGGCCGCTTCGGCTTTTTTCGAAGCGATGAACGGGAATACCTAAGCCAGCCGCTTCTGAATAGGCTTTAAGAGAGGGAATCACGGTGTTCAGCACAGTGACGTGACCATCAGTTTCCTTGTCGAATTCACAGCGTAGATAATTGGAAACCTCGGCCGCCGTTGAGGTGCGATCCCATAGATTTATCAAAACCTTGACTGGTGGCATTGGTCGGCCAGTAATGCTGTAAAAGCCGGGCTTAGGTCGAAATTTATTCACCAGTTCAGTGGTGCCGTATATGAACTCTCTCGAATCCAGCACTTGGGGTTTGATAGGGGACAAAAGCACATCTGCAGCCAGGATGACCGACTCTTGGACGATACCGCTTGCACCTTGGGTGTCGATCAAAATGTAGTCATAATCCAGTTGTTCCAAGGCATGCCTTAGGTGCTGGAAATGGAGGACAGATTCTCGTAAAAAGTTGGGTATTTTCCCCTCGCTACCTTTGTCGTCATTTAAAATGATGTCCAGATTAGCGATGGCAGTCTTCGAGATGCACTCGGAGACACTTGCGGTGCGGTACACATGGCTCAGACCATAAGCGGCTGCTTGGGTGACTGGATAGAAGCGAGACAGTGATTGTTGTGGATCTGCATCTACCAGTAGAACTCGCTGGCCCATATCGGCTAATATGGCGCCAAAGTTCGCGGCTTTAGTGGTTTTACCCACGCCTCCTTTGGTGCAGACAATACCGTAAATCTTTGATTTTGCAGACATTTTGGAACCTCCAACGTCAGATTTCTGATGTTAGAGAACATTGCCAAAAGTTGTCCCCTGCACTGCCAGTGTTGCGCTCAGGCCGTGTGTAGGTTTTAACTAACTGGTTGATTTACATACAAAATCGGCGCGCAGTGCGGAGTAAAAATTGCTTGACACTCCCCCAACTGCTGCATAGAATGCGCGCCACTTACGACACAGTCGTATCCCGTTTTTGGGGCTATAGCTCAGCTGGGAGAGCGCAACACTGGCAGTGTTGAGGTCAGCGGTTCGATCCCGCTTAGCTCCACCAAACACCACCGGACTGTTTTGGTACAGTCTGCGTTACAAAATGAAGAGGAAAATTGAGGCAATGCCCTCAGTTTAGCCACGAAACTCAGGATTGTTCGCGCAGCAATGCGCGAATAACCTATTGAGTTTCAGGCATTTTTCTTTGTTTTGTCAAGCTATCCATATTTTTTTGCCTGACCTGTCTTCTTTTCTTCCAAGCTTTCCCAGACGATTTACGACCCTACCAAGGTGATTAACCCTAGGTTGGACGTATATTCTTGTCGTTTTTAAATCCGTATGACCTAACAGTTGCTGCACCGCAAAAACGTCTGGCGGAGTGTCATCTTCCGGATTGCACAACGCAGTTGCGAAGGTGTGCCGAAACCTGTGAGCTCCCACACGGATATCGAACTTTTTACTCAATCGCTTGAAATAATTGGTAATGGCTTCCGGAGGCATACGTCCCTGGGGGTCTTTCTTAAAACGAGGGAATAAATCAAACGCTCGGAACAGGTAATCACGTCTCAATAGTTTCTTACCGCGTCGAAGTTCGGTTTTCCGAATCAAGAGCTGCAGTGTCTCTTTCAATCCGCTATGCATCGGTACAGTCCATTCGCGCCGTGTCTTCGATCCTTGGTAGCTGAGGCGGATAGTTTCTCTATTAAAATCGAGATCATCGAGGCGGAGATTCACGAGCTGGCGGCGTCGCATCCCCGTGTAGTAAAGACAGCGGAGTACTGCTGCCCAAAACCATCCTGTTTGGTAAAGCTCCTCCTCCAGCATAAGTGCATAATCCAATACGCCGATATCCTCCAATTCAATTGTCTTGGGGGGAATCGTGCCCACTGGAATGAGCTTCAGTTCTTCGAATGGATTTGAAGTGAGGTAGCCAACCTCCACACCATAGCTGGCAATCAGGCGTAGATATTTCAGGTACCCGTTATAGGTGACCGGTTGAATCTCCTTGAGTGATTCATTCTTAAATCGCATCAAGGCCAAACGGTTAATTTCGGAGGTCCTTAAGACAGCCGACCGCTTTACAAATAATTTTGCGATGGTTAGGACTTGTTGTTGGGTGTATGAGTTAACCAATCTCATGCCCGCATATTCTTGTGCTAAATCAGAAAACATCATAATTTTTCACTCCGTGATGCAATAAATCCGTATGCGTTTAAGCATACCTATGATCATAATTTAGGCGCCGCCACTATACTCAGTAACATTTTTGAAATATAGGTTTTGCCGCCACAAAGTGTGATTTTTGTCTCATAATATTTGGGTATAAGTTAATTATTAGCCATCGTCGCCTCCCAGTTTCTTCTTGATGAATTTGTTGGGCTTCGGGATGGGGTAGTCATTCTCGTAAATGACATTGAAGGGCAATAACCAGCCGTTTATTTTTGCAGCGCGATTGGATGAGCTCACCCAATACGGGTGAATGTTGAGATCATTACAACGAATATGCTTGCGCAAATTGGCGAAGCGTTTGCTTAGATTTTTGTGTTTCTCTTCCGGTACGCCATGCAATCGCAAAAACGTTTTAAATATGGCGGGAGCGAGTAGAAAAATACCGTCCTCGACAATATGAACTTCTGCATCGGGATTATTAATCAGAATGGTTTTTTCAAGCAGTCCTCGCTGAAGCCATGACAGGAATTTTTGCGCAGTTTCCGGAGCTTCATACTCCAAATTTTTGATGATGCTGACAGAGGTTTTTACGGGCCCTACATCCTCCTGATTGTTTGAAACAGTATCCAGAGGTTCAGCAGTTTCCTGGATGACTTCGTCATGCACCTCGCTAATTTCAGATTCAGAAATATTGTTATCAATTTTCTCACTTGAGTTTTCAGATGTTATTGCTGCAGCTTCCACACCCATTTCAGGTTCCGGAGTCTGTTCAATATCCTCATTTTCCCCCCCGGTAGTCACATTCTGCAGAGGTTGTTCATTTGCCTGTGCCGCAGATTCAGGGATTATTTTTGCAGAAGCTTGTTCGCCAGGTGCCACAAATTTAATAACACCATCCAATGGTTTTAATTCGCGTGATGAGGGAATTAATCGACGTGATTCAAATTTCAGGCAAGTGAATTGATGATGATAAGTTCCTGTTTCTATAGAAATGGTCCATATCGCTTTGCCATCATCAGTGGATAATGCATACCCATGTTCCTGGAGAATGTCATATACACGCACAGGATCCTGAGGCAAATTTTTAAGCCCAAGGGAATTACATTCCTGGATCAATTTTTCGGCGAGTGATCGGCATACCAAATACAAATGACCATGCTCATCAACCCAGCCCATGCCCCCATTGGTATTGATACGAATTGCTCCGTCCTGAATCCACTGACGCAACAACTTGAGATAGCGATCAATTGCCGGAATGACATTACTGAAGCGATGATCAGGCGGTACTTGTAAATTCTTGGCGGTGGATTCGCGGTCGGCATACTCGATAATCTGCCCAATAGTTCCAGACTCAAATTTGTCCCCCCATAACCACGCGGTCAGTTCTGCCATGATATGGGAGGCTTCAATAAGCCAGGTTCGTCCGGATTTTGGCAAAACACCCCAATGAATTAACGCTAGGTGTTCGTGATATCGGTAAGGTGTCTTACGAAATTCAATGCGATATCCCTCAAGAGGAATTTTCGCTCCATCTTTATCAACCAGATTGGTTAAAGGACCACTACTGGGAGTCCACGGTAATTCTTTACCAGATTTATGTATGGCAACGAGACGAGTATTTGCGCTCAGTTTTCCAATGTCATGCAGGAGGCATCCCACAAAAACAGCATACGTCCACAGTAAACGTTGTTTACCAATATCAGTGAGGCTACCGCCAAGAGGTAATTGATATCCTTTACGTTTTTTCAGGGCGAGGGTAGTTACATCCAGGGTGTGTTTTAACAAGCCGCCTGGACCACTGTGGTGGTGGGCCTCGCTAGCAGGAGCCAACTGGACAAGTTCAGCATATTGCTGAAGCGGTTCGCTGATTAATACATTAAAAATATTGGTATCAAATCCAGCAATTGTTCGAAGTTCAGAAAACTTGCTATCAATTTTGCAAAGTTCAAATAATTTTGCAGCCGATAAAATCGGTAACACCTGGCTCAACGTAAATTCTCCCGAGCCCAGCGTTTGATAATGTCAGTCGAAGGGTAGGAGGATGTACTTTGTTGAACAGTTATTTTTTTCTGGAAATCGGGAATTGGTGTATTCAATGGATCCAGATAATGATGCCGTCCGGATTCAACATGGAAAAAGCGATAAGTCCAACATGTTAAACCTGCCAAGCGAATAGCCATCAATTGACTCAGTGGTAAGCTGGCATCTAATTCAATTGCTTGATGCAGAGCATGGAGAGTGTTAATAATTTCTGTGCCGAAGCTTGTTTCATCTTCCGGAAGCTGGCGAAATTTTTGTTCCAAGCCCTTTAATGGGCTCGCCCATTCCTTTTTTTCTAATTGTTCAAGAATGATTGAAAGGGAGGTTTCAAAAGTGGAAGTTGATTCAGTCATTACGTTTTTGGCCTTTTTGCGGTTTGGTTTTTTAACCCTTCACGGCTTTTTTCCTTTCTGTAGTTAACCCTTCTAATCCTTTAGCCCTAGCGTTTTCGCGCCCGCGCCTCCGGACGATTAAACGAGGAGGAGGCGCGGGCTTTTTCCCTGGGTAAGCCCCTTGACCCTGCTTGCGCGCTTTGTAATGGTTTTGGCTTTTTAGTGCATTAATCAAATTGCACATGGCGAGTTCGAATTGATAACTGACGAAGGGTTTTTGATCGTTATGATTCGCGCCCATCATGAGTACAAAACATCCCGTAGAAAATTTATTACGCCCAGCATACGAAACCATGTCAGCGACTGCTTATGGTCTCGCGGGCGCATTGACGTTGTTATCACCAGCGGTGTTAATGGGTGCACTGAGCACGCCATCATTAAGCTATGGGATTGCGGCGGGATTATTTGCGCGTTGTGGTCAGCGATTTATGCAATCGCGTAAATTGCTGAAATACCAATATGAAATGCATGTACTTACGGGTTTCACAATTGACAGTAATGACATACCGGTATCGAAAGACGATTTATATCTAGGATTAGGTTTTGAATGGACTGCGCGACACACACAGCGCCGCGTGGATTTTGATCGACAGGAATTTGATTGGCATCGATACAGGCACCAAACTCGAAAATACAAAGCTGCACGCGCACTTGAAAAAATTCTACGCCGTTCAGCGCTCACAGCATGGATGGCATGGGTTAGTTCAACGCAGGCCTGGTATAACCCGGTTGCACCCATTCCTTACACTGAAGGAAATCCTGCAATTCACGCGGTTGGTTTGTGGGAGGGTGAAGTCCCAATTTATGAGCGTCAATCTGAACGAGTTGCGCATAAATTTGTTGTCGGCACGACCCGTGTCGGAAAAACGAGATTGGCCGAAGTTCTCATCACCCAAGACATCCACAATAACGAAATTGTCATTATCTTTGATCCGAAGGGAGACCCGGACTTACTCAAGCGCGCATATACAGAGGCTGTCAAAGCGGGCCGTGGTCATCAATTTTATTGTTTCCATCTGGGTTACCCGGAAATTTCTGCACGCTACAACCCTGTTGGTTCCTTCAGCCGAATCACCGAGCCTGCATCCCGTATTGCCGGGCAATTACCAGGTGAGGGTAACTCGGCAGCATTTAGGGAATTTACATGGCGTTATGTCAATGTAATTTCCAAAGCGGCAACGGCATTAGGTAAGCCAATCACTTACGAAAACCTGTTGATGTATGGCGCAGATATCGATCCGTTACTACTTGAATATCTCACGTTTGTATTTACTCAGCCACAATCAGAAAACGCATTGCATCGAGCAGGGCATAGTGATTGGAATAATTCAATCAACGCTATCGCTGAATCTGATCGCAAGCCATCGGATAAAGCACAAGCATCACGTGATCGGAAAACGTGGGCAGCTGTTGAAGTTTATAAAGAAGCGAAATTGGTTGATCCTGTTGCGCACGCACTAATCAAAACGTTTGAGTACGAAAAGACATTCTACGACAAATTGGTTGCATCGCTTTTCCCGCTGTTGGAAAAGTTAACATCTGGCCCAACCGCCGAATTGCTTTCGCCGAATTACGATGACTTGAATGATCCACGGCCTACGTTTACGTGGGATGAAATTATTCGCACGGGCGGGATTGTATATTGCGGCTTTGATGCATTGACCGATGCAGAAGTAGCGCAAGCGGTCAGCAGTTCGATGTTTGCCGACCTAACGTCGACCGCAGGATCGATTTATAAATTTGGTCAGACACAAGGTTTATCGCCTGAGTTGGCTGCACTCGCAACGACTCGCAAAATCTGTATTCACGCCGATGAATTTAACGAGCTGGTGGGTAAAGACTTTGTCCCAATGGCGAACAAAGCGGGTGGTGCTGGATTCCAGTTAACGGTCTATACGCAAACATTATCCGATATCAAAGCTCGATTTGGTGATGACGCAAAAGCCGGTCAAGTGATCGGTAACCTGGGTAATCTTATTATGTTGCGCGTGAAGGAGCTCGCAACCGCTGAATTGTTGACGCAGCTGTTACCACAGGTAGAAGTGAATCATCTCACGTTAGTCTCGGGTACTTCAGACGATACGAATCCTGATAGCCCGAATGACTTTACCTCTAATACACAACAACGTATTTCTACCAAAGAAACACCACTGGTTTCAGCGGGTGATTTAACTCGCCTGCCAAAAGGTCATGCGTACGCAATGCTGGGTGGAAAGCTCTACAAATTGCGTATTCCACAATTTAAAGCGACGGGAGAATTACCGGAAGATCTCGATTTCCTCTACACAAAAATGCGCGAGACCTGTGACAGCGGTAGTGCGAATGATGACTGGTTCTCTATCGCCGATTTGAAGGTGGCAGCATGACAACACAGCATACAACGCGGCCGCCTCGACCAAAGCGGGTTGGTGTCTGGGGTTGGCTGATGCAGACAACGGTAGGCAATGTATTTCGTTTTACCGGATGGTCATTAATCGCTATCGGTGTGTCGATCCTTGTCGAATGGGTGGGTATGGTCAAATTTTGGGGGCCTGACCATTCACGAAAAATTTTGGAATTGGAAATTACGTATTTAGGTGCATACAACCGTAATTTAATTACCGGCCTCTATCCGCAAGATGTTGCTGTGACCTTCATGACGTGGGCGGATAAAGCCGTATCCATTTTACATTTGCGTGAAGTTTCAAACTGGTTTGCAGGGGATGTAAACAGCGTTACGCAGGTCATTGCTTACGGCCTTGATGCCATGATCAACACCATTTTTATTTTCGCCGTGCGCAGCGCTATTTGCATTAGCGCCTTGTCGGGATTTGTGCTGGTTGGACTAGTGGCATTTATTGATGGTCTGGTTGAGCGTGATATTCGCAAGGCGTGTGGTGGGATTGAATCAGCAATGCTTTATCACCGTGCTAAACGCATTGTGGTACCGACTTTATTTTTGTCATTCGGTGGTTATCTCACTGCTCCCATATCCATTCACCCAACATTGGTTTTTCTCCCTGTAATGACAGTGTTCGCCGTTGCGGTATTCGTAACAGCAAAAAGTTTCAAGAAATTTTTGTAAGTAACAATTTTTGAGGATTTTATGAACGAGTTTCCGGAGTTACCTGAAGTCAACAGTTTGCATGCTGATCCTGATGAAACGACTCGCCGTCGTAACAACACGCAGAGCAATCCTCGCAATGGATTGACGAAGACAACAGTTATAGCCGTTATGTTATCAATTGTTGCTGCATTACTAATCTCTCTGACGATTGCAATGTTGGGCAAGGATCCAATACTGCAAATGTTTGGCCTTGCTCCAGAATCCAAAAAACCGGATCCATTTAAGGTGGCCATCGAAGAAATGAGTGGAGTGGTCAAGCAGCTGGCAGACGATCTGGATACGATCAAGTTAAAACAATCTGAACTACAGGAAAATATTAACGCTGGAAATTTCGCCACGCAAAAAGCAACGCAGAGATTGGAGAATTTAGAGCGATTCTCCTCATCGCTGGAACAAAAAATTGAGCAACAGAAAAAAGTCCAGCAAGCCGCTGCAGCTAAACCGGTAGTTAAAGCGGCGCCCAAACCCGTTCCCATCATTCCGGTAGTGCTGATATCCATACGCAACATCGCCGGAACGTCATACGTTTCCCTCCGTGACGGGTTAGATGATTCCGATTTATTAATGCCTGGTGATACCTGGCGTGGATGGACGCTCATTGCAGCGGATACCGCAACGAAATCAGCCATTTTTACCGTGGCAGGCAAGCAACAGGAGCTTCGTTTGTAATGGCTAAGCATCTGATTGGTATATGCATAGGGTTCGTTGTTACTTTGCTTTCAGCAATGCCATCATTCGCACAGTTTTTGCCTCAGACGCCAATTGTTTATACCCCGACAACAACAACTGATTCGCTTTTGAATCGTTATTCAAAAATGCACAGCAAACCCAATGCGTATTGGCAATTGACAGACGAAGAGTGGACAACTTACGAAGAATTGAAAAAGAAATCGCCATGGTCTGTTTGGGAGAACCATTCTACGCCGCTTGCGATGCTGTCTTATTACAGTTCCTCCATGGAGGAGAAACGCCGTTACGCCCGTATCGAGGCAGAGTTGGATGTATGGCGCCAATACTCGGTAACGGAATTCCAGACCCTGTATGACAAAGAGCGCACCATTGTTCAGGAACGTTACGTCGAGTACATACAAAAACGTATGCCGACCTTGGCGACGTTAAAGCCCTTCGACAAATTGCGCCTGTTTGTGAATGCCGGTGATTGTGATGTGCATTGTCGATCATTGGTAACCCGGATATTAAAAACCCAGGCAAAGGTGGATATTTTCATCATCGGTGCGGCTGATGAAAAGGCTATTTTTAAGTGGGCTGAAAGCGCCAGTATTCCCGTCGAGCGTGTAAAAACCAAAGAGATAACGCTCAATTTTGATAACGGTATTTTCGCCGCAGCATCAAAGAGCATGGCTATCCCTACGCCGAAATTGCCCGCACTGTTCAAGCAAACGACGGGTGGTGGTAACCAGGTGGTGGCGATATGAAATTGCGCGTATTGCTGTTAGCAATCCTGAGTGGAACTTCATGTATCAGCATCGCGGAAATTCCGCGTGCCTATCGCATTATTGCCGACTACTACGGCATGCCAGCTGATGTGTTTTTTTCAGTAACCATGCAGGAAAGCGGTAGGTCGAACGATGGAAAATTATTGCCTTGGCCCTGGACGCTAAATATTGATGAAAAGCCATTCTTTTTTGAAACACGTGAGGAAGCCGAAGCTGCATTGATTAATGCAATGACTGACGCTGCGCGTCAGGGACGCATCGGAAAAGTTGCGGTGGGCTTAGGGCAAATTTATATGCCTGCGCATGTAGACAATTTTAAATCACCACTGCAAGCACTCGATCCAACGATCAATTTAAATTACGCGGCTAACCTGCTGGTTAAACATTATCTCTCTACGGTTGAACAAGGTTCTCCTGATTGGTGGGTGGCAGTCGGAAAGTACTACAGTCCCGGTGATGGGCCCAAGGGAAGGGCACAGGCAGCGTCCTATCGGCAAATGGTATTTAACCGCTGCTTGCGATTTAGTGAGCGCTGTTACGAATACGGTCAATCAATGGCGCCTCGCCAGGAAGGGGGGGCAGGATGATTCGCAAATTATTTTCTGTGTTCTTACTGCTGGTGTCGTCTTCCTGGTCCTTTGCGCAGCCCGAGGTCATTGCTGATTTTGGTGGGCGCGACACTGAGTTTCCAAAAAGGAAACACATTAAACAGCAACTCCTTGATCGCAAATCACTCGCAGAAAATATCGTGCCTGCAACAGCACCTGATCATTTTCCTATTCGCTCGGAATTGACGGTTGGGATTGTTGAGCAGACTAAACATTCGTACCAGGTCACCAAGCCGATGTTCATCATTGGTGTCGACAGTTTATCTATCGAATGGTTAATCGCCAATAAAGCCCACTTAAAGGCAATTGGTGCACAGGGCATTGTTATCAATGTGTCGTCGCAGGAAAACATGGATTTTCTAAGAGCGCGTGCGCCCGGTTTAACGCTAAGTGCAGTCCCTATTGATGACATTGCCAGTAGTTACGGCATACATCATTACCCCGTATTGATTGATAAAGAGGATATCAAACAATGAAAAATATGTTAGCGAGGTTGATGGGTTGTGCACTCATGTTCAGCCAAGCAGTAATTGCAGAAGTAGATACCACTACGGAGGCAGAAAAACGTTATTTAATAAAGGTTGCGCAAGAACTAAAGCATCTTGATGAGTTAGCTGCGAAAGCAGCGACTAATGCAGATCCAGATGCACGTGTTACATTGGATTATGTGGCATTGCGAAATGATTTACAGGAAATGCGTAGAGCGCTGGAGGCGCATTTGCAAAAGCCATCGCGCAGCCCAAGAAAAATTAATGAATTGGCATTTGCAGGTAATACCCCGCAATGAATTCTGATGCGAAAGAGGTATTTCTAAATTATTTCGGTGCGGTTGATCGATTGTATTTAGGTTTGGCAGTCACGTTATTTGTGTTGGCAGCGCTGGTTTTGATTTATATAACTATTAAAGCTTTCAAGGATAGAAGCGAAGAGAAAAACAAAGATGATATGAGTGTGTTCATGGTGGTGTTGAGAGGACTGGTGATGCTGCTGTTTCTGGTAGCCATTTTTATGTTCTCTTAAATCATCGGAGTTAATTATGTTACAACTAGTTCCGCCTTCACGGATGGTGATGGCTCGCCTGCGCGCTCAATTTCAACGTTGGGTCTCTCTGTTCAATCTCCCCTTATTACTGCTCGTGGGTCTGTTCAGCATTAATGCTGCATACGCCCAGGATATCACCATGCCAGAAATTGATATTGACGGCATTGATGAAGATTCCGACGGAGCAGACATTCTTATCATCATTCTCAAATTTCTCGGAAAAATCGCTATTTGGGGTGCAATGTTGTACGCCGGTTTCGTTGCACTCAAAACCATTTTGAAATCCTGGAACGAACAAAAATCGAATGACCAAGGCCGTTGGGGTGCTGTGATCGGTGACTCCCTGGGTAGCGTGGTGATGGTGATTTTTGTGATCGCCGTTGGCACTTGGGTTTTACGTTTCATGAGTTAAGTCAGGAGGCCACTATGTCAGAGCATGATGATCCCTTGGCGGACGCGGTCAATCAGGAACCCATCGTGTATTACGACTGCACGCAAACCGAATTGATGACATCAATTTTGGTTGGCGCTGTTGCTGGATTAATTATCGGCGTAATGATCGGCGTCGCTATCGGAATCATCATGTTCGGCATTGTGATTGGTTTGATTATCGGTCTTGGTATTACGTGGGGTTTGTTGGAATGGCTGAAGTACATTCGCCAGAAATATTACCTCACCTGGTTTAAAGAAAAGGTGCTGTTGATGAAGATAAATTTCGGTTTGGTAAACACCAAATACATCGGTGAATCCAAACGTTTTGGAAAAGGAGCACGCCGTGGGTGATGCACGCAACGCGCTTCATTCGCGCGACTCTCACATTTGGACATTACGCATTGCTTTAGTTTTTGCATTCGGCCTGGCGTTTTTCCAGGCATATGTAAATTACCAGCGGCAAAGTGAAATTACGGTACATGTACCGCCGGATTTATCCCGAGGTGCCACATTAAAACCAGGGATGCTTCAAAAGCCTAACACCTATTCATTTGCGCATTATGTATGGCGTGGGCTCAATGATTGGCCGGAGTCAGGAAAGGCGGATTACAAAAAAGCAATTGAAAAATACAAATGCTTGATCACGCCGGAGTTTGAGGCGTGGCTTAAGAAAAACATGGCTGAGAAAAGTCGGGCAGGTGAACTGGATCGAACCCGTGTGTTAACGGAAGAGCTTTTTTACCAAGAGGGTTTTGTCAGCGATGTGGGCGTAAATGTTTTTAGTGTGGCCATGGTCATGAAGCTCCAGGAGCGCGTAGGGGGAATGGTCATCAAGAATGTTGCTATGAATTATTCGCTCCGTGTTGTGCCTGATTTCCGCAACTGTAACGAAATGGGTATGGCGGTGGACGGCTTCATGGTAGACCCGACTCGCGCGGAGAAAGAGGCCGAAGAAAAAAGCAAAAAAGAGAGGGCGAATAAGTCATGAAGAAATCATTGTTGATAATCCTTCTGTGTAGTTTTCCATTGCTTGCTTATGCAGACCGTATGCTGGTGTGGGATAAGAATCCTATTACGATTATTTTGCCAGTTGGTGAAGAAGTACGCGTGACGTTTCCAACTGATGTCAGTTTGCAGATACCCAAGTCATTGATTAGTTCGCTTGAGTCACTTGCACCCAATCAGCAAATTGTTTATTGGAAAGCGACCCAGCCGTTCGATAAAGCTAGAGTCGTCGCCCCGAGCGCAGATAACCAAACAGTGTATTTAATTGACCTGGTTACGCAGGAAAATGCATTAGCGGAATCCCTTGTAATCGAAGATCCGGATCGTGTTATTGCACAACACAATGATGAACCGCCCAGGGATTTGTTGGAAGGTGTTCAGGATCTATTAGATCCACCAGAGATTGTGCTCACACGTTTCGCTTCGCAGTCGCTATACGCACCGCGTCGATTGATGCCGGTTAATCCGGATATTGCAACTATGCCATTGGTTCAAATTCCTGCCAATTTTCCATTAATGCGTAGCCAGAAAGGTGAACAATACCGTCTCAGTGTAGTGAGTGCCTGGTCAGGTTATGGTTTGCATATCACCGCCGTATTACTGATTAACCAAAGCGAATTGAATCTCGCGGTTAATCCAGGATTAGTACAGGGCAATTTTTCTCACATCACACCGCAACATCTCCAGCTAGGTCCTAAGGGAAGTCTTGAAGACCGGAAAACGTTATATCTGATTTCTTCCGTTCCCTTCAATGCGGCAATCCAGGAGGACGGTTATGGCTACTAGTATGAGCAGCAATAAGTTGGTGTGGGTATGCGTCGCTGCATTGGCGGCCATTGTGATTGTTGCCTACGTGAATTCTGACAGTGAGGAACCGGGGAAGAAAACCGAAACTGTTCAATCTGAAAAGGATACAGGCAAAAAGAAAGGGAATGCTCCCAAAACTGAAGATGGCGATACGGTTGCGGAGACTATTCGTGAAGTTCAGGCTCGCTTTGTCGAATCCGAAGCAAAAAATGAAAAATTGAATAAAGACATGGATGAGATGAGACGTCAATTGAATGCGCTGCAGAACAAGGGAAACAGTGGGGGATCTACCAGCGTAACAGACCCACGGGTGAGTCAAGTTCTTGAACAATTTTCGTCAATGCAAACTGCTGTAGATACGCTTACTAAAAATGTGGTGAAACAGAATGACGACTCTACGGCTGAAAATAATGGGTATGAAGTCACTACGATCGATTTAGGTTATTCGGATGGTTCAGGTGGAAGCAGTAAAAATAAAAAAGGGTATTCATTGGAGCCGCAAGCGTTACCCGGATATGTCGTTGTTCGTCCGATGACGCGCACCCAGTTGCTTACCACTGATCCGAAATTAGCGGAAAAAATGTTGCGTGAAAAATTGGGTAACGGTTTGGGGGATGTGAAATCTGCCGCAGGTGCGGTAACACAACAAGCGGAAAAAACTGAATTAACCAATACGTTAAAAAAATCCGGCGGCAAAGTACTGGCAGACGTTAAACCGTATTACACGATCCCCGCTCGTGCCACTATTTTCGAAGCGGTGGCAATGACCGCATTAATCGGTACTGTACCGCTGGGTGGAAAGGTCAATGATCCATTTCCCGCAAAATTCATTGTCGGTGAAGAAAACCTGGCGACCAACGGTTTGCGCATTCCAGGTTTAAAAGGAATTATTTTTGAAGGCATTGTACGTGGTAACTGGAGCTTGTCGTGCGCGGCGGTGAGCTTAACCAAGGCCACCTACACATTTACTGATGGCCGTGTTCACCATATGGGTTATGAACAAGAGCAAGGTGGTTCAGGATCCAAAGCGGGTAAATCCCAATCTCCTTTTGCCGAAGGTGAGGCGTCGGCAAGTATTGGTTATGTGACCAATCCGCAAGGTATTCCCTGCATCCCTGGGAAGCGGGTTACCGATGCGCACAAGCAAATGTTCACTATGGGGCTGCTCGGTGCAGCTGCCAGTCATTTTGAAGCTAAAGCTGCTGCAGAGACTACGACCACTGACAATCCGTTAGGTGGTGGCTCGACCTCAGTTACAGGCAATAAATCAGCCTTTATCAATAACCAAACCTATTCCGACACCATCGCAGCAGCAACTGACTTTTACAGCAAGCGGATGCGTGACTCTTTCGACGCAATCTACGTCGACCCATCGGCCAAAGTGTCTCTCAACATTACCCAGGATTTGTACATCGACTATCACAGCGATGCGCGCAAGCTCGCTTATTCCACAGGAGGCAATCATGTTAATCGCATGGATTAATCGCATTATCGCAATTTTCATTATCGTGCTTTGCACCGGGTGCGCGTCGTCCTTGGAAGGTGTAACAAATCCTGATGCACCGAATATGAAGCAGGTTTATGAGGATTACACCGGTACCAACACCGAGCAGCTCGATAAACGTCAGGCTGAATTACTCCAGCGTCCTGCATTGCATGATGACGATTTGCAATTGGAATTGCCGCCATATCCTGCGCGTCTGGATCATTTGTATCCACGGTTACCCAATCCTGATTTGTTTATGTACGTGCGTCCGCATGCCGTAGGGTTAACCGGTGCACCCATTCCGGCGTACATCACACGCTTTTCCATGTACGAACGCCAGCCCTATGCATTGCCGGGTGAAACCTTGGATGCGGCAAAAATTGTGACTGATCACCGTGTAAAAAAAATAAAAGAGCGTGAAGACGCACAGAAAAAAGAAGCCAATAAATCACAACCACGGGAGTTATTTCACGAATGACGTCAGATCCATTTATGAAAGTATCTGAAGGCATCCGCGATTTTCTGTTACGTGGATCGCCTTTAAATGGCAAACCGGTTACCGCAACGGATGTCAAACGCGCTTACACCTATCGATCCCCCATTGCGGGCTATTTGCCGTGGCTGGATATTATTGATGACGATAAGTTGCTATTGGAGGATGGACGCAGTGTTGCGGCTGTTTTTGAATTGCAACCAGTACCCACCGAGGCACGTTCAAAAGAGTTTCTATTACAGCAACGCAATCAGATTCGCGATTTTATTACGGGGGCTTTTGAAGAGCACACGGTATGTCCCTGGGTTGTATCAACCTATTCCTGGTTGGATGCGGCCGCATTTACGTCACTTGCTGATGCGGTAAAAGCGCATGCGATTAATGTGCATGCACAACGCGATACCGTAGTAGATAAATACACCGATCACTTCATCGAAAATATTTTACGACCCCATGTTGCCGATATGTCACGCAAAGGTGGTTTGTTTACAGATCCATTGGCAAATGACCGTCCATGGGGCGGTTCAAAACGAAAATCCTATGTGGTGTTTTATCGTCGACATACCGGCGCCAGTACCCGGCGTAAAGGCATGACCCCAGAAAAAGAATTGGATACGCAGTGCGAGCGTGTTCATCAAATGCTGCGCGCAGCGGGATTAAATGGGCGGCGTTTAAAGGGCAAAGCCATTCGTGACTGGTTGTTTCGATGGTTCAATCCAAATCCAAAACAAACGAAAGGCGATGTTGAATCCTGGTTGAAAATGAATCCGTACGCGCATACGGAGGATGAGAAAACCGCTGAATACGATTTATCCAACGATATTATGACTCGCGATGTACGCTCTGATAAATCTACCAACTGTTGGTATTTTGATGGCATGCCGCACACGGTATTGTCTGTTGAGCAAATGAGTCAGGTTCCCAAAATTGGACAGCTATCAGCGGAGCGTTATATCAGTGAGGAAGAGGTGAGCGGTGCAAATGCACGCATCACATGTTTGATTGATGAGCTTCCGGAAGGCTCCATGGTTATCACTAATTTTGTCGTGAAGCCGCAAAGCGCTGTGCGCAAACATTTGGAAAAACTCGCGAAAAATTCAAAGGGTGATACGCCGGAAGCCCAGGCAACACGAGACGATGTTGCACATGCTCGGGCGCAAATTGCCCGAGGCAATAAACTTTATCCTTACAGCATCGGAATTGCTGTGCGTGCGGTAGATGATGATGAAATGGATAACATCATTATGCAGGTCGATACCAAGCTCAGTGCAAATGGATTACAGCTGATTGATCCTGAATACGACGAAGTACGATTGGATCGCTACATTCGATTTATTCCCGGTGCTTATGATCCTGCACTAGCGCAAGTCGAGATTCGCCAGCGCCTTGTTTATGCACACCACCTGGCAAATTTATTACCGGTATACGGTCGCAGTGTGGGTACCGGCAATCCAGGCATTCTTGGTTTTAATCGCGGTGGTGAGGCATTTACGTGCGACCCATTATTCCAGGGTGATCGCACGAAGAACGGACATTTATTTTTATTTGGGCCTACTGGTGCGGGTAAGTCCGCCACGTTGGTATGGCTGCAAATGTTGATCACCGCCGTACACAATCCTCGATGGGTGGTGATTGAAGCGGGTAACAGTTTTAACCTCCTCTCCGAGTTTTTCAAACTGTGGGGTAAGAGCGTTGTTGATATTGTTCTTCGACCTGGACAAGCCCCGTCCATCCCTCCGTTTAAACCTGCACTTGATCTCTTTGATGAGGATGGAAATTTAAAACAGAGTCATTCTGTCATTGAAGAGGTAATGGATGGTTCTGCAGAGCTCCAGTCTGCTGCAAAAGAGGCTGATGAATTAGACAATTCGCAACGCGATATCCTGGGTGAAATGCTTATTATCGGTCGCTTAATGGTAACCGGTGGTGAGGTCATGGAAGAAGCGCGAATGAGTCGCTCGGATGTGGGATTGATTAAGACCGCCATTTTAAATTCGGCGAGAGCAGCAAAACTTGCCAAGAAAAAAGATTTGCTCACAGAGGATGTGATTAATGCGCTCGCGGATTTGAAAACAAATAAACCTGAACGTGCTGGACGTATCGATGAGATGGTTGAGGCGATGGGTTTATTTATTGATGGCTTTGCTGGCGAATTATTCAATCGTCCCGGCGATGAATTACCCGATGCTGATTACATCAGGATTGAGATGGGTGCGCTGGCATCGGGTGGATCCAATAAAGACAAACTATCCGTTGCTTATATCTCCATAGTGAATCAAGTCGTTGCACGAGCGCAACGTACGCAGCGCGATGGACGGCCGACCATCAATCTCACCGACGAAGCTCACGTTATTACCACCGATAAATTACTTGCTGCATATCTGGTAGTGCTTTCCAAATTGCTTGGCCGACGTATGGGGTTGTGGCTCTGGCAAGCCACGCAAAATATGAAAGATTATCCCGACGATGCAGAAAAAATGCTCGCGATGTTTGAGTGGTGGATGTGTTTGTTCGTTGATCAAGGTGAACTCGCCAATATCGAACGTTTTAAGGCGCTTACTCCGGATCAAAGAACCATGTTGCTTTCCACAACCAAAGCGCCTCGCAAATACACCGAGGGCGTAATCATGAGCGATACCGTTCAAGGTCTATTCCGGATTGTTCCTCCTGGTTTATGCCTGGCATTGGGACAATCGGAGAAAGAGGAAAAAACGGCGCGAGCGAAATTGATGGATCAACACAATATCACAGAGCTTGAAGCTGCAACGATGATTGGGGAAATGATCGCTAGCGGGCGACGTAAAGCGGCGTAAGTCGAGGAAATAGATATGAGCGAGTCTATAAGTTACGCATTAAAAATTACGGGTGATGAAGAAATTCCGTGTCATCTGAGTGAGTTGAAAAGAGATGATCTTTTTTATCTGGTGCAGGCTAGCAAAAAAAGTAAATTGCTTATCGCAACGGATGATGCGTTTCAATCGGATGTTAATGGTCAAACAATATGGAGTGTACCTCATGAAATTCACGCGTAATGCACTTTTCCAATTCACGTTGCTGCTGCTTTTCAGTATTTCAAACATTGGCCACGCGCAAACACAAATCGAAGTGTTTACCGATACTCCGACGGCATTGGGCAATGTACCTGGTATTGAAGTGATTCACTATGATCTGAGCGTTCCAGAAAGGGTAAAAGAGAAATATTTACCGGCGCTTCCAGGCGATATTGATCGAGCCAAACAAATCATGAAGACCTATTTAGCCTCTGCGCAAGGAATGGAATTTCAGAAGGCGATACGTGAAGCCTACCGTGGCCATGAAAAAATGGTGCAGTACCAATTAGAGAAGATTCCAGCGGTAGTTTTTAACCAGGGTCAATACGTGGTGTATGGCATCACTGATATTCAAAGAGCGCTCGCGCTGTATAAATCACATCGCAACCTGGAGGAAGCGCCATGAAACGATGGATAGCATCAATGCTGATTGCTGTATTGTCATTATCGGCCGCTGCTCAAACTGTGAAGACAGGGAAAAAGAACGGGAAGTTTGGGACGATGGATATTGTGGAATCCGCTGTTGAGTGTACCGACTGTTTTGATTGGGAACTAATAGGGATGTGCTTCTGGTTGAAGTGCAAATTATTTTCGTGCAGCGTCGAAACGTCGATGCGTGTTCGGCATTACATTCCTGACCTGGTTGTGTCCAGCTACACCTACCAATCTGAGTGGGAGGACACCAAAGATTGGAACCACAATCCGAGTGGTGCAATCGGCCAAAGCGAGAGTATTCAGGATCAAGCAACTGCATTGGATTTTAAAAGTGTCGATGTGATTTCCCACCCGGCGCTACCCATTTATAACAGCTTGGGTGGTGAGGAATATTTCTGCGAATCAATGCTTGATATTCCGATGATGCCGTATTTTCTTAGCAGTCATGATCCCTCATGGAATGAACCTGGCATCGAGCAATTGTACCCACAATCAATTTTAGGTTTGCCGCGCTTCAAGACGGGCACCGGTTCCTGGCTCTCCGGATTATTGGAAGGCTCATGGGCACCGTTGTATCCACGTTGCGGATGGGGCGCACATCCATACGATCCTATCAATGCTGCCGTAGCGGCGCACCGTGCAACAGAAATTGTTACGCGTAATGCACAGCCACATATTTATCTACCTCTAACTGGTGACTGCGATAACCGGTGTTGGAAACCGGGGCCCGTCAATGTCAACGAAGGCGGTGACAATCGCTTTCAAATGCTGGTGCCTTGGGTTGAAGACTCCACGCGCATTTTAAATGGCCCAGCTACCTGGGCAAATGGAAAAAACATCACGCGTGAAAGTTACATGTGGACGTTGTGGCGACGCTATTCCTGCTGTGAAAAAAAGGGGCAAGCATTCCTCTTCAAAATTGATTTCAAGAGTTAATCCTATGAGTACATTCACATTATCAATTGCAAAAAAAATCATGCTGGGATTTTTGGTTGTCATCACTCATTCGACGATGGCTGGTGACATTGTTCGCCCCACTGGTGATGGTTCCTGGTATTACGCTATCGGTGGAGGTGATCCCATGATGTATTACCACCAATCCAATAAAACCACGCTCAACCTTTCTGCCGGTGCGGAATGGAATATGTTTCGCGGATGCAGTTTTGATCCGAGTTTTGGTATTGCCGAAACATTCTCTGATATGAAACACAATGTTTATGGCTTGTCGGACGATGTTCTGGGCGCGGCTACTGCGGTGTTTAGTGCATGGGGCTTATCAAAGATCCAGGAGAACTGGCCGGGGTTGTATGACACGTTGACGAAAGGCCTGAAAGACGCCAAGGAAACTTACACGCTGTCTTTAAAAACATGTCGTGATGCAAAGGCTGATCTACGTGCGGGTAGGGATCCCGTTGAGGGGTGGATTGCGGTTACCCGCAAAAGCTCCTGGGACAAAGCATCGAAGGCTGGGGAGAATCCGGTTACTGCAGAAGAAAACATTGAAGCTACAGCAGGGAACAGCGGTGTTACGTTTGCTGGTGGTTTTAAGAAAGGGGGCCTTGGGCAACCACCTATCAGGATTGTTGAAGACACCATCGGTGCGGGTTACGAACACCAGGTAGGTTCTCTCGCACCCGAGGATCCGGATGATGTTACGGGTGATAGCAATATTGCGCGCGTCTTTCCAACTGCAACCAGTGCTACATCCTGGGCAACTGCAGTAGTGGGTGAACGTGAAGTAAGGACTTGCGCAAGTTGTGACAAATTAAAAACAAAAATGGGTCAAGGTTTGCGTTTCCAATATCGCAAAGAGCGTGAGGTTGTGAGCGCTGATTTAAAAACGTTAATGAGTAAACCGCTGAACTACAAAATGTCGGCTGCTGAACTGGATAAATTATCTGTTCCAGGAATGGGCCTGGTTATTAATGATTTGACAATTCAGGATTTGAAACGTGCGCCGTTAGATGAGCAGGCCATTCTCGCTAACAAACTTACTGGAGAAATTGCGCTGGCTCGCGCAATGGAAAAAGCACTCATTGTTCGAGATTTATTAAATGCCGGTGCGCAAGAGCCAAACATTGCATCAGTTGGTGATGCGGCGTCGACAGAAATTGATTATTCACGTCAACGCTTACAGGCCGAAATTGACAATATTTTATTTGAAACAGAAGTTCGCCAAAAAGTAATTACTAATGCGGCCGGTACTATTGCGCAACGGGGCACAAAACGAAATAGAGATGCCGGTGCTACAGATTACATGCGCACCAAAACTAAAGAGCCACGCATGATTGATGGAGCAATCAGTGATGAATAAATCTTCATTGGCCAAGCGTGGCTTCAAACATGTGATGTGGCTTTTTTTAAGCTTCGTTCTGTTAATCATTATTGTGAAAATTGGATTGGGGCTCATTGGTACTGAAGCAGAACAAATTGAAATGCTTAATCGCTGGAGAGATTCAGGATGGCTCATCTGGATACGTTATGCGATATACGCAGTCCTTTGGTTTGGATGGGGGCCACTATTGCGGCAATTTAACAAAGAATTGTCCGATGCAATGATCAAAGCGAGCCGTCGACCATTGATTGCGCTCATTGTGCTGTATGAAATTTTTATCGCGAGAGATTTACCGCGGTTAATTTCAAGTTGGATATCGTAGGGAGGACGTATGCCTGTCGGAAGTACAATCGAACTATACACCACGATACTCGGCTGGATTTTGTATGACGCCATTTGGGGGATATTGGCCTACACGGGCCTTGTTCTCGTTCCGTTTATTATCACTATCATTAATGTAGTTATTGAAACTCGGGATTCCGCTCAGGAGATTTCGGCAGAGGGTTTGATCCGTATCCTGGAAACCCGGATTTACGTCATGATCGGTGTAGTCTTGTTTGCCGCACAGCCGCTGATCAATGTTAATCCGTCAAAGACAACCTACACCCAATATCGATGTGGGGTGACCTCATCGAAAAGCTTGACTAAAACCATGACTGAATTGGCTTATGGGGATAGTAAAAGTACCTTGGATAAATCGACGGGAACCTTTGCTGTCATGCTCGATGGACGCACACCCCGAGCGCCGATTTGGTGGTATCTGGTTACCAAGTTAAATCATGCGATTACTCAGACTGCCCGACAGGAATTACCTTGCCAGGCAGATCTGCGCACGATGGGGGCAGGGCTGTCCAAACTGAATATTGCCGACAAAGCACTTAAAGATGAGTTGAAGGATTTCTATAAAGATTGCTGGCAACCAGCAGCTAACCAATTCGCCCGAGAACGTATTCCGGAAGATGACCTGCCAACGAAATTTAAGGGTGGGGCAGTGTATGACGATATCACTTGGCCAGGTAGCGAATTCTTTATTAACCGCTCAGGGTATTACGACACCCTCCGGGCTACAGCTGCTGTACCGGCGTTCCCTTATGAATCCTTGAGAGACAGTGTCAAAGCTCCTGAACCGCCCACAGGCGTCGATACAGGCGGTTATCCGACGTGTCATGAGTGGTGGTTAGGGTATCCTGCAGATGGCGTTAGTTTTGACAGCGATAAAGGCCTCCGGGAACGCATGCTGACGTATATCAAGAACGACGCCATACCTGACGACTCCGAAGACAGTACCGGCGCCTGGTGGAAGTTCTGGGCAGAGGACAAGTTTGCCACCGCTGGAGATGCGGATGATGCCCTTATCAAAACTACGCTTAATGCGGAAAGTGAAGAAATTCAACTGGAGCTGACTAACGGCGCCTCGGAATATGGTGGCGTGATGGGCTCAACCACAGATCATGTTTTGCGAGGAATGCGATCGCTGATTGGAGGTGCAGGATTATTAATTGGTGGTGCCAAAAAGGCTGTAGAGGTTGAAATGGTTCGCCAGGTTGCACCTATGGTGCAATCCATGGTTCTTCTGATCTTTACGGTTGGTTTACCATTGCTACTAGCGATTGGTTCTTTTTCTCTGAAAAACATGATTGCATTAACGCTGCTGCAATTTAGCATTATTTTCTGGGGATTCTTATTTGCGCTGGCAGCTTGGCTGGATAACTTCCTATTGTCCGGGCTTTGGTCTGGCGCCGACAAAAATGCCAATATGCTTATGGATACATTAATGCCTAATACCAGCGGTGTAGGTACTCAAATTCTTGCAATCAGTTGGGTTACCTGGATGCTCTACACCTTGGCTCCCCTTGTATTCACTTATTGCTTAGGAGTATTGGGGATTCGTGCGGGAAATCAGATATCTACCTTGATAAATCAAGACTCATCATCAGTAGGTGGAGCTGGAGGAAAGGGGGCGGACCTTGCACAAAAGGTAATTACAAAGGGAAAAAAATAATAGTTAGGCGGTGATGCCTATTGCTTCTTATAGCAATGCTCACCGCCATATCCCAGCTCTCCTTCAGCGTTGTAACCATATTCACCTGGCTTGGTATAAATGCTGTCACTCTCATCATTAGAGTCAGATGTGTTGGTCGTAGAAGCCCAAGCTGAAAGAACCGCTACAAACACCTTAGCCATGACAGTCAAAATCGCCACTAAGATCAAGCCAGCATGTTTGCCTAACCACCAAGTCGCTTTGGCCAATGTCAACAACACCACACCAGCAACCTTGGCGGTCTTATTCCAATCGACGCGATGTGTGTCTTTAGTGATCATGGCTCATTCCTCAAGGCATAGGTAGATTTTCAATATATAGCAGATCCAGGGTAAATGGAAAGTGAACAACATAGTGGAAGTACTTTTTGGCGCACAAATCTTTGAGTGTCATTCCTTAGTCAAAATTGTAAAATGCTTACATCGAATGTTCACCGACTGTCTTTTACTCTGACAATCGATTAGCTACAAAATCAAGCATGTCTTTTATAGGACTTGTAAAAAGTTAATGCAAAAAACTGGTCTTGATTCCAAACGTGAAAATGTGTTTTTGATACATGTTCAGCATGGGTACTAGCTCGCAATATTAGATTTTTTTGTTAAGGATACCCACTGGTTTCATCGGCCTTTCCGACAAAAGTAGTCTTGGCGCGATACGTTAAAAAAACCGACGATTTAAAATATGGCCGGGCTTTTTTAATTGTGATTTTACTCTACGTTTTCAAACAGCTTCAAATCGTCTTCTGTGCTTTCCATCGCCCAAATATATTTCCTAAATATCAATTTTGATCTCCCTATTGCGGGTCTTAAGCCAGTTAACACTGATGTATCCCAATACTATCAAGGCAACCAACATCTGTGCGGTCAATGTTTCCAGCGTCGGATAAAGTCCGAGCCATTCTACGCGCGGAGTAGCAATTAAACTTACACTAATCCATCCAGCTTCTTGCAACGCTGACACACCTTTGCCAGTCAATATTACTGCTAGGATCATTACCAGAATGGAAGTGAAAGAGAAGAACTTCTCTAACGGCATGCGTGCGGTGGTGCGTAACAATATCCATGCAATCACAGCCAATAATAATACTGCTGTGAAAAAACCGGCTATAAGTGCTTCACTATTTCCATCTGCTGCCAGAGCGGAATAGAACAGCACAGTTTCAAAAACTTCTCGATACACCGCGATGAACGCCAGCGCAAATAGCGCCCATGCTGATCGACTCGAAACCGCCGCTGATAATTTTCCTTTCAGATAATCTTGCCACTTACCCGCACTGCTTTTTTGATGCATCCATAGCCCAACACTCAGCAAAACGACAGCGGCGAGTAATGACCCAACACCCTCGGTCACCTCGCGGTTAGCACCACTGATTCCTATCAAATAAGTTGCTACCACCCACGTCAGGACTCCCGCTATCAAGGCGCTTATCCATCCCCTGTGAACGTGGCGGAGCGCATCGGGTTTATCAGTCTTTTTCAGGAATGTGATCATGCCGATAACAATTAACAATGCCTCAACACCTTCGCGCAAAAGAATGGTGAGCGCCCCGATGAAAGTAGTCGCAGGGTCTGCTTTTGCTTCTTGTAATACGCCATCAACTTGCGAAAAAAGCAGCTCCAATTGGATGGCCGCCGCTTCAGCATCCTCGATTGTTCCTTTGGCAACCGCTGAGCGATAGTCGAGCATCGCTGTTTCAACAGCAATCATCAGTGTGCTGTCGCGAGTGGCGACTATGGGCTCAAGTGGTTCGAAACCATCCAGATAGGCCGACAAGCTCAAACGGGTAGCAAGATTTCGATCTCCGGCTCGCACAGCGGCGAGACTTTCTGCAAGACGCAACCGCGATAACGCCAAGCCTATGGGTTTATTTGCTTCTACTACAGTGGGATTGGCCCTGAGGTATGCCGTTATAGTATGAGCTGTACTTTCTTTTACTGTCTCGGCCAGACCTGCCTCGGTGATCGTTGTAAGCGCGGTTAAATCGACGAAGCGGCCCTTTATCTGATCATGGTTGTTAGCCCACAGTTGTTTACCGTGTTCGCGCATGGTCTCATCGTGGGAAAGTGTTCCGATATAAAATGCGAGCGACCATCGATCTTCTTCCGATAGTGAATTAAAACTCACCATCGAAGTGCCTTCCACACCTTGGGAAATTACTTGGTAGAGAGCCATCAGACTCCTTGTACGAGCACGCTCCGCATCCGTAAACGCAATCGGTTTAGGTTCCAGGTTTTTTGCAAGCAAACCATCGCCTTTTCCTTCTGCTCCATGGCATGAAGCGCATTGCGCTGCATACAGAGATTGACCACGAACAAGATCGGGAACAGTTCTTGGCGCTACCGGAAAGGGATAGGCGGTTATCAAGAGTGCGTTTGCTTGTTGCGCTAGTGGGGCGACGTTTTTACTCGCTTCCTTCCGCAGAACAGCTGCTCGCAGTTCAGCTATCTTGTCGGCAATATTTTGTTTAGATTCATGCTCGGGTAACAACTGTAATTGCGCGCCTGCGTTCTCCGTGAAATCCAACATTTCAGCATATTCGGCTTCGCTGATGATGACGCCGTCTGCAACCGCTCCACTGTAGTCAACCGCGACGTAATCAAGCAGCTGCCATAACTGCTTCGAATCTCCGGGAGCAACACTTTGTGCAAATGCAGAACCTGCAATAAGAAACCAGGTTACAACAACACTGACGATACACATATGGAAACGTTTCAAATCATTCACCTTTATTTTTACCTTCGAGCTTAGGGAGTGGGCAGATATAAATCAGTATCAAAATTTCATCCGCTGAATTCGCACCGCATTTAAAATGGCCAGTAATGCCACACCAACATCGGCAAAAACAGCTTCCCACATCGTTGCCAAACCACCTGCACCCAATATCAATACCACCACCTTTACACCGAAGGCGAGGGAAATATTTTGCCAAACGATGCGTTTAGTTTGCTTGCCGATAGCAATGGCAGTGGGAATTTTGCTGGGTCTGTCATCTTGAATGACGACATCGGCTGTTTCGATAGTTGCATCGCTGCCTAAGCCGCCCATCGCTATACCGACATCGCTCAATGCAACTACGGGTGCGTCATTAACACCATCCCCTACGAAAGCAACGGTTTCGTTTTGCGCTTTGATTTCTTTTACCTTGTTAACTTTATCCTCGGGTAACAAATCGCCAAACGCGTTTTTGATACCTAATTTTTGCGCAACAAATTGCACCACAGAGCTTTTATCACCACTTAGCATTGTGATGTTAACGCCGAGTTGTTTAAGCGTATCTATTGTTAATTGCGCGTCCTCCTTTATGCTATCAGCAATGGTCAAATAGCCTGCGAATTTACGGTCGTAACTGATGGCAATAACCGTATGCACAATGCTGGCAGGATCTACATCGTATTGAACAGAAAATTTGTTGAGCAATCGAAAATTTCCAACTAGCAATTCTTTACCGTTGATTTCAGCTTTAAGTCCGTGGCCAGAGATTTCTTCCACATTGTTCAATGTAATATCGGTATCAATAGCACCAACAAATTGACTGATGGCGGTGGCTACTGGATGCGTACTTTGACTTTCCAGTGCATTGACCATGTTGAGGATTTCATCTCGATTGAAGTCAGGCTTGAGATTTACTTCTTGTACTTTGAATACGCCCTCCGTCATGGTGCCAGTTTTATCCATCACCACGTTTTTAATAGTTGACATGGTGTCCAGGAAGTTGCTGCCTTTGAATAAAATTCCATTTTTACTTGCAGCGCCTATGCCCCCAAAATAGCCGAGCGGAATACTGATTACCAAAGCACAAGGGCATGAGATCACCAGGAAAATCAGTGCGCGATACAACCATTGGCTGAACACATAAGTCTCAACAAAAAAGTACGGCAACAGACAAATCACAACACCTAATACAACCACAATCGGAGTGTATATTTTGGCGAATTTACGGATGAACAATTCGGTGGGAGCTTTTTGTGCAGAAGCGTTTTGCACTAGTTCTAAAATTCTGGACAGCTTGCTGTCGCTATAGGCGGCGGTCACTTTGACTTGCGATACCACATTTAGATTAATCATGCCTGCTAAAACAGTCTCACCTTTGGTTTTGGTGTCAGGATTACTTTCACCTGTCAGTGCTGCTGTATTGAAGGAAGCGGTTTCGGATAAAAGCGCACCATCCAAACCTAATTTTTCACCTGCTCTAAGCTGGATAATATCCCCAATGCTGACTGTTTCTGCTTTCAGCATAATTGCTTGATTATTTCGTAATACAGTTACTTCATCGGGGCGTTGGTCAAGCAGTGTTTTAATATTGGTTTTCGCTCTTTTGACTGCAAGAGTCTGAAATACTTCACCTACGGAGTAAAACAACATCACGGCAACACCTTCAGGGTATTCGCCAATAGCAAAGGCGCCAAGAGTTGCAATGCTCATCAATAAAAATTCAGAAAATACTTCACCTTTGACAATGTTCTCAACCGCTTCTTTTAACACAGGTAGACCAACAGGTAAGTAGGCAGCAACGTACCAACCAATGCGCAGCCAGCCAGTAAACCAAGTTTGCGGAACATAATTATCCAGAATTATCGCAATTAGCAATGCAATTAAACTAATCGCAGCGGGTAGAAACAGTTCGAAGTTACGGTCGCTACTGCTGGCATGATTATGGTCATCATCATCGGTATGCTGTTCGTGATCGTCAGCCGCACAACAACAATTTTTCACGGATTTGTTTTTTATTAGCGCATCAGCCTGGACATTTATTTTTCCTTCTTCTGTGCAGCACAGTTGTTTTCCCTGTGCATCGTAGCTGTGTGTATGTTCCATAGCGTTTTTCCTTGACTCGAAAAATTGCGATAAAAATGGGCGTCATTAATAGTGCTGACCCAGCACCAGCTCACAGTAAGTAACGTGGGCATGAAAGACGATCAGTGAGCCTCATGCGGCTTTTTTTGATAACTGGCTTTAATGATCAATGCCTGTTGGTGAATGTCATTGATCACTACCGAAAAAGATCCTGTACGTCGGGTATTGGGGCCGTAATGCAGGTGACAGGGTGAATAATCTGTATTGAGAGTTTTTAATAAAACACCTTGGGTATCAAGTATGCGAAGCTGCAATTGTCCGCAAGCGATATGCGGTCTTTTTTGTGTTGGGCCAATGCCACCGCTTATGGTCAACGTGCCGTCGTTAAAGTTGGCTGTCGCATTGCTTAATTCAAGGTTGTGCTGACGCAACGCATCCTCTTCAAACACAATACCGGAGGTATTGGGTACTGTTGTTTGGCAAGCGCTAAGAAATAAGGCAACGACGATTGCAATGAGTATCCGGGAAAGAGTGAGCATAAAAATTTTCCTGTAGTGAATTGAAAGGCGACGGGGAAAAACTTTCCCGTCGCACATTTTTCAGTGCCTACACTTAGGAACCCCCGATGGGCCACGCCTGTTCAATAGCACTCACATAAACCCATCCGGATACATCGGTGCCGATACGACCAGTCTCGCGGATAATGCTGGTAATCGATTCCACTTCCCCGTCTTCACAGGGGAGTGACAATTGCACCTCAGAAATAACTAGCCGGGCTTCTGACGAATAGGTCAATTCAAAATCACCCAACGGTTTAAGTGTGCCTTTGACATCTTGCAAATTGAGATTGCGATAACCAGCATCATTCAGCGCATCAATAACAGCAGTTACCCGCACGTGGTGTAAGAGAGCAGTGATCAGTTTCATAGTTCCAGTCTCCTGACAAAGGCGCGCCTCAGGTTTTCAACGCGCCAGAATTGGGTTGTCACCAGCGCAGGGCTGGTGACAGCTCAGGTTATTGACCTTTTAGTGTTTCGCGATAAGCCATACGGTATAAGCCCGGCAAGACCAGCAGGGTCAATATGGTGGATGAAATAATCCCGCCAATGACCACCGTAGCTAATGGCCGTTGCACTTCTGCGCCGGTACCAGTATTTAATGCCATAGGCAGGAAGCCCAATGCCGCTACCAGCGCTACCATCAATATCGGCCGTAACCGCAGCATGGCGCCCTCGCGAATGGCAACTTCCAATGGTAAGCCGCTCTTCAACCCATCGCGGAATGCCGACACCATCATCACCCCGGTCAATACCGCGACACCGGATAGGGTGATAAAACCTACACCTGCTGTAATCGACAACGGAATGTCCCGTAGCCACAGGAAAATGACTCCGCCCGTAAGCGCCAGTGGAACACCACTGAACACAAGCAGCGCATCCCTGGCCGAACCAAAAGTCATCAATAGCAATGCGAAAATCATCAGTAAGGTCAAAGGCACCAGTAGTGTTAGGCGCGCAGATGCGGACTGTAACTGTTCGAAGGTTCCACCGTAATCGAGCCAGTAGCCTGGTGGCAGCTTGACCTGCTGCGCGATTTTTTCTTGTGCTTCGGCCACAAACCCGCCCAGATCCCGATCACTTACGTTGGCTGTCACCACCAGCCGTCGCTTGCCGTTCTCACGGCTGATTTGGTTGGCACCGGGAGCCAGGGTGATACGGGCAACTTCACCCAAGGGGACATAACCGCCGTCCGGGAGGGGAATGGGTAAATTGGAGAGTGCCTTCAGGTCATTGCGCAGAATTTCTGGAAGCCGGACCACCAGTTCAAAGCGCTGGTCGCCATCAAACATCTGTCCTGCCTCTTCACCGCCCGTCGCGGCAGCCAGCGTGTCCTGGACCTCGGAAATGTTCAGGCCGTAACGCAACAAGATATCCCGATCAGCTTCCACAGAGAGGATGGGTAAACCCTCTGTCTGTTCGATCTTCACCTCTTCAGCGCCCTCAATGCGGTTAAGCACGGCAGCAATACGGTTTCCGGCTGTGCGCAACTGTTCCAAATCGTCGCCATAGATTTTCACACCCAGATCGGAGCGGACACCGGAGATCAATTCATTAACCCGCATCTGGATGGGTTGGCTGATTTCGTAGGCATTGCCAGGGACTTTTTCCAAGGCTTCTTCAATGGCTTCAAGTACCTCCGCCTTGGGCTTGTCCGGATCCGGCCAGTCCGCGTTATCTTTCAACATGACATACCCATCGGAAACATTGGGTCCCATAGGGTCACTTGCCACTTCGGCGGTACCGACCCGGGCAAAAACGGTATTTACCTCGGGTACCGCTTTCAATGCATGCTCCACCTGGAATTGCATCTCCACAGACTGGCTGAGGCTCGTACCGGGAATCCGTAAGGCTTGCACTGCAATATCGTGTTCATCCAGTTCTGGAATAAACTCGGTACCCATGCGGGACGCCAGCCAGCCGGATCCAATCACCAATACCACCGCGCTGATCAGGATGGGTACACGGCGGTGAAGTGCCATGTCGAGTGTCGGTCCGTAAGCAGCGCGAGATTTGGCGATTATCCGGCTTTCCTTTTCCTCGATCCTGCCCGTCATACACAGTGCCAGTGCCGCTGGAACGAAGGTCAAGGACAGTACTAGCGCACCGAGTAAAGCCATGATCACTGTGAGCGCCATCGGGATGAACATTTTGCCTTCCACGCCGGTTAGCGCGAGGATGGGAATATTCACCAGGATCACCACCAGCACACTGATAAGACTAGGCGTGAACACTTCACGGGTTGCCCTGAACACTGTTTCCAACCGTTCCTCCAGACTCAGAAGCTGGCCCACATGGTGTTGGCGTTGGGCAAGTCGCAGCAGGCAGTTCTCAACAATGATCACGGCACCATCCACGATAAGGCCAAAATCCAGTGCACCGAGACTCATCAGGTTTGCACTGACTTTGGTCTGTACCATCCCGGTCATGAGAATGAGCATGGACAGAGGAATCACCAGGGCGGTGAGCAGTGCGGCGCGGACATTGCCAAGCATGACCAACAGCACAACGACGACCAAAATTGCACCTTCCAGCAGATTCTTTTGTACTGTAGAGATGGTCTTTTCCACTAATGCGGTGCGGTCATATACGGCTTCTGCCGTCACTCCATTTGGTAAGGTGCGGTTGATGTCGTCAAGCTTGGCGGCCACAGCGCGAGATACGATTCGGCTGTTTTCACCGACCAGCATGACAGCCGTACCGAGCACGGTTTCCTCACCATCGCGAGTAGCAGCGCCGGTACGCAATTCGTTACCCAGCCCCACCTGTGCCAGATCGCCAATCGTCACTGGAACCCCGTCACGACGCCCGATAATCACGGTTTTAATCGCTGCAATATCGGCGAGCTGACCCGGTGCCCGAATCAGGTATTGCTCGCCGTTTTTTTCGATATAACCAGCCCCGATGTTGGTGTTGTTATTTTTGAGTGCATCAACGAGATCATCAAATACCACACCATAAGCCAGCATTAGTGCTGGATCCGGGGTGATATGAAGCTGCTTTTCGAAACCGCCGATGGTGTTGATCTCGGTAACCCCCGGCACCAGGCGTAATTGCGGGCGTATTATCCAGTCCTGCAAGGTGCGTAGCGCCATGGCATCGTAAGGTTCGCCATTGGGTTGACGTGCTTTGGGATCGGCGTGTACTGAATAGTGAAAAATCTCACCCAGCCCCGTTGCTACTGGCCCCATCTCCGGTTCAATGCTGGACGGCAATTGACTTTTTACCTGTTGCAGGCGTTCGTTGAGGATATTGCGCGCAAAGTAAATATCCGTGCCGTCTTCAAACACAACAGTCACTTGGGACAGCGCATACCGGGAGATAGATCGGGTACTTTCTACATGGGGCAGTCCGGCAATGGCCACCTCAACTAGGTAAGTGATTCGCTGCTCGACTTCCAGGGGTGAATAGCCTGGAGCCTGAGTATTGATCTGGACCTGGACATTGGTAATGTCCGGCACCGCATCGATAGGCAGGCGCTGGTAATTCCAGATTCCGGCTACCGCAATGACCACTACGAAAAACAAAATCAGCCATCGGCGCGCGATAGAAAATTGGATCAGTGCATCAACCATTGCGTGTTACTCCTGTCAGGCAGGAGGACACAATGCCGCCGTTATTGTTATTAATCGTCATCTTCAATGCTCTCCTTGCCCAGATCTGCTTTCAGGATAAAGCTGTTAACTGCGACATAGGATTCACCTGCCACCAGACCGCTGACAATTTCGGTGTAACGGTGATCGGTACGCCCGGTTTGAATTGGCCGAGCTTCAAAGCCGTCAGCTTCTTTAACAAATACAACCGTCTCTCCATCTAGGGTTTGCAGGGCTTCATTGCGTACTGCCACGGCGGCCGGGGTTTCCGAAAGAATGACCTCTGCATTCACAAAATGCCCTGGTATCCAATGGCCTTCGGTATTTTTTAATGAGGCACGGGCAATGATGGACTGGTTAACCGGGTTGGCGATTCCACTCACATACTCCAATCGGCCTTCTGCTTCCAACTGGCGTTGTGGTTGCTGGATAAGGACTGGCTGGCCTGACTTGACCTGACCAACAGCCCGGGGGAAAACATTCAAATCTACGGAGACGGTCGCAGCATTCATGATGGTAAACAAAGGTGTGTCTGTGGTTTGTTCACCTACGGCACCCTGACGGTTGGTAATTACACCGGAGACCGTAGCAGTCACGTTGTACACCTTGAGGCTTTCGTTGCTTTCAATGGTCGCCAGCACTTCACCCGCAGAAACATTGTCTCCTGGTTTGCGGGCCAACTGTCTGATAACACCGGGAAAGCGTGCTGCGATATGTTGGAAGCCCTCGGCATTGGGCGTTACGACACCGTACAGCGGCAATGTTTGACGAACGGAAACCGGTCCTGCTTTGACGATTTGAATACCGGCCTTGCGTAATTGCTCGGCAGTCAATTTGATTTTTCCATCCGCCTCATGCTCTTCATCCTCTTCGGATTTTTCATCTTTATCGACCTGTTTGGGCGATTTCTTGGCTCCTTCATGTTCCGTATGTTTCTCGTCGTCCTTATCCGCCGCGTGAGCTACAGGGAGACTGCTTACAATACAGGCCAATGCCAGAACGCAAGCCATGGCTGGCGTCCTGGTCAGCCAGTTCAGATTGGATAAATTCATGGTGCAACCTCGGTGTGTTGTTCGGTAAATGCGGCACCTGTCAGCCGCTCCAGTTCAATCCGGGTGTACTGCACACGTTGTGCAGCATCGATTACGGCGAGTTGTGCATCCAGCAGCTCCCCTTGGGCGAGGGTCAATTCCAGATAGCTGTACCGGCCCAGATCAAATCCTTGGGCGGTCTCCTGCAGTGCACGTTTTAATGCCGGTACCACGCGGGTACGAAGCATTTCAAGTTCGCTCACTGCTTGCTGTTGCTCTTCAAAAAGGCCAGCTAATTCAGCCTGAAGGCGAATACGGGTACTGCGGTGGGCTTGCTCGGCACCGGCTTGCTGCGCTGTCGCTGTGGCGATGACACCCGTAGCGCGTTTTGTTGTACCCAGCGGCATACTCAGGCCAACTACAGCCGCTGAGTCACCGGTTTCTTCAAGCCGCCGGATACCTGCACTCCATTCCAGATCTCCCCGCCGGTTCGAACGGGCTTCGCGCAGCTCTGCTGCCCGCAAGTCAATCTCGGTGGCCAGCATGGTTAAATCAGGGTTTGCATCCAGACGCGACTCAAGTTCGGGTAAGGAGATGGATGGGGGTAACGCGTACAAATCACCTTGAGCAGTCTGAAAATCAGGGGTGGGGTCTGCCCAATAGCCCGACAACCGGAGGCGTTCACCGCGAACTTGCTGTCTTGCTTGTTGTAAGGCAATCGAGGTGCGAGCAAGTCCTGCTTCAGCGCGTAGCAGCTCTGCTTCCGGAATGCGCCCGGCTTGTACCAATTTGCGAAGGGAGTCCATGGTATTGCGGGCAAGTTGGTCGGCTTCGGTGCGTATTGCCAACTGCTCTTGCGCGGCGATCAGTTGCAAAAATTGCCGGGTTACATCCGATAGCAAATCCAGCGTGAGTAGCCGTTGTTCAGATTGCAATTGTTGCTGCCGCGCCGTGACCACGCCCAAACGGGCATCACGCTTATCGCCCAACTCGATCACCGAGGAGACGGCGATAGTCAATTCGCTGGCTTGTGTACCGCGCAGCTCTCCGGAACCGGCAACATTTTCGAGTTCAGCCGCGAGCCGATATTCCGGACGCAATGCGGCTGTTTGTTGTTCGCCTTTCAGGGCGTCTTCCTTGAATCGGTATCCGGATAGCTCGGGGTTGTATTGGAGTGTTGCCTTAAGCGCATCGTCCAGTCGGATCGACTCCGTGGGTGCTGCCGTTACCCAAGGGGAATAGCACAGGATTGTGATCGCCAGACGTGCGATCACGGTAGAAAAAAAACGCATGGTGTTACTCCAGCCTCAATGACATTAACTCAATAAGCGATGCTTATTGGAGTGTGTAAGGATTTCCAAACAAGGAAACAATCAGGCGTGGATAGATGGCGGAGCACGCAGCGGTGGGCGCAAGCCCGGCTGATGACGAATGGGGGGATGAGGAATTGGTAGCGCGGATAATGCAGGCAAACCTACAGAAAGTACAATCAGGAAGACAGTGAGCAATGGCCCTAACACATCCCACTGATAGGGTTTGGTGGAGAGCGATTGTGACTGGTTTATATCGATATCCTGGTCTGCGTCTCCAGCTTTACTCACCGGGTGACCATCCATTACATCAATGTGAAAGGATACGGGTGGTTCATTGCCATCGAGACAAAAATGCCCATGCACACCGCTCCAGCTAATCATTAGCCAGAATGACAGTGCAATCAACGCATAAAGCCGGTGGCGTAAAATGGATTTCACCGAATCAGTGTCCTGTAGGCGACGTTTAACCAAACCGCATGGGCGGATTGGTTAAAGCCTATCAGGAATTTGCACATAAGAATCATTCGTGTCCACTATTTTGTGAGGATCCACAAGGTTTATCGCAGCATGGTGCCGGAGCACGGTGCTCTTTCAACTCTCGTTTGGCATCGCTCAAAATCAGCCAGGCCCCGCGCAAAATCAGGATGACAATTAGACTGCCAATGATGATGTCCGGCCAGCGTGAACCCACCCAAGCCACTAGCGCGCCACTGATAATCACCCCAAGATTTGCCAGCACATCGTTGGTGGAAAAAATCCAGCTTGCTCGCATGTGCACTTCGCCATGACGATGCTTCTGAATTAATAACAGGCAGGTGACGTTGGCGGCCAGTGCAACCAGTCCCATACCTATCATGAGTTGCGATGCAGGTTCACTGCCAAACACAACGCGCCGGACAATGTCGATCAGGATGATTGCTGCCAGCAACAACTGAAAATACCCGCTCACCAGTGCCGCTTTTGCTTTGTCAGTAATGGCCCGACCCACTGCGTACAGTGCAATGCCATATACGATGGCGTCCGCCAGCATATCCAGTGAGTCTGCAATCAAACCGGTAGATTGGGCAAACCAGCCAACCCCTAGCTCCAATATAAACATAACGGCATTGATGCTCAGCAACCAATAGAGAACAGTCCTTTGTTCACCGTCCTTTAACTCAACTTCGCAGTCGCAATCACTCATGAAAAAAATCTCCTGATAGCCCGGATATACGTAATCACTATAAACTCTATAGCCACTAGAGGGTCAAGAGAGAGTCGTTTTATGAAAATTGGAGCCTTGGCAAAACAAACAGGTTTGTCAGTTCAAACAATCCGGTTCTATGAACAGGAAGGGTTGGTGCCAATTCCACAACGTACGGAAGGCAACTATCGGCTTTACGATATCGAATCGTTACGACAATTAGGATTTATCAAACAATGCCGTAACCTGGGTCTTAAGCTTGATGAAATACGGGAATTAATTAAATATCAGGCTACACCAGAAGAAGCCTGCAAAGAGATCAACCATATTGTTGATGCGCACGTGCAAGAAGTCGATGCGCGAATCACTGAATTAACAGTATTGCGTGAACAATTGGTGGGGTTGCGCAGACAATGTGATAGTGAACGGTCGGTTAAAGATTGCGGTATCTTGCGAAACCTGCTTGAGCAGGGTTAGCACGAGGTATCAGTACCATTCATGCCTAACCCCGCGCTATCATTATTGTGTTCCCGATAAGTTGATGTTGTTACTCTCAATGGGTTATGGCCAGCACAATTACCGACTTCTGCTGCGCAATAGCCAATAAGCCGCAGGCAAGACAAAGAGTGACAATAAGGGCGCAGTCAGCATACCGCCGACCATGGGGGCGGCAATGCGTCCCATGATTTCCGAGCCAGTACCGCTACCCAGAAAGATCGGCAGCAAACCCGCAACAATGACCGTCACAGTCATCATCTTGGGACGCACCCGCAACACGGCACCTTCCTGAATAGCATCCACCAAATCCTGCTCACTGGTTGTTCCTACCTCGATGCGTCGCTGCCAAGCCTGTTTCAGGTACAGCAACATAATGACACCAAATTCAGCAGATACCCCGGCAAGAGCGATAAAACCGACGGCGGTGGCAACCGAAAGATTGTAGTCCATCAGATACAACAGCCAGATACCGCCAGTCAACGCGAATGGCAGGGTTCCCATGATCAACAAGGCTTCATCCAATCGGGAAAAGGTTAGAAATAGCAGCACCAGGACAATGGCGAGCGTTGCTGGAATTATCCATTGCAATCGAGCATTGGCCCGCTCCATAAATTCAAATTGCCCTGCATAGCTGATACTGGTTCCGGGCGAGAGCGTAACGTTTTTTTGAATAGCCTTTTGTAATGCCTCCACTGTCGATCCCAAGTCCCGGTCGCGCACATCGATATACACGATACCGATTGGACGGGCATTTTCGCTTTTGACCATACTGGGTCCATCGGTCACTGTAATGGTCGCGATGGCTCCCAATGTGATCTGCATGCCCATCGGTGTAATTACTGGCAGATTCTGCAATTTGCCAATACTGTCCCGCCAGTCACGGGGATAACGGACATTGATGGGAAAGCGCGCCCGGCCATCAATTACTTCACCGATGTTCTCGCCGCCAATCAAGCTGCTCACCACGGACTGTGCCTGGGCCATACTGAGCCCATAACGCGCCAGTGTCGGTCGATTAAAAGTAATGTCGAGATAGCGGCCACCGCCGGTTCGCTCCGCTACCGCCGAGGAAACTCCCGGAATGGTTTTGGCAACTTGCTCCACTTGATTTGCTATCTGATCGATATCCGCCAGAGATTGGCCTGCTATTTTGACCCCGATTGGGCTTTTGATGCCGGTGGCAAGCATGTCGATGCGGTTGCGGATAGGAGGTATCCACAAGTTCGCAAGACCCGGTACTTTGACCTTTGCATCCAGCTCGGCCATGAGTTTTTCCGGTGTCATGCCGGGGCGCCACTGGTCAAGAGGTTTGAACTGGATGGTAGTTTCAAACATTTCCATCGGTGCGGGATCCGTCGCACTATTGCTGCGGCCTGCCTTGCCAAACACGCGGGCGACTTCCGGCACGGATTTAATAAGACGATCAGTTTGTTGCAGCAATTGGCTAGCTTGTTGCGCGCTGAGTCCTGGCAAGGCACTGGGCATGTAGAGCAAATCACCCTCATCAAGTGGCGGCAGGAACTCACTGCCCAACCGGTATAGCGGCCATGCTGTGGTCAACAGGATAATCCCGGCCATTACAAGCGTGATACGCGGATAACCCAGTACTCCTGCCAGCAAGGGTTGATACACCCGAATCAGCCAGCGATTGAGTGGATTACTATTCTCTTCTGGAATACGGCCACGAATCCAATAGCCCATTAGTACCGGAATCAGGGTAATGGATAACCCAGCCGCAGCAGCCATCGCATAGGTTTTAGTGAAGGCCAGCGGACCGAATAGGCGTCCTTCCTGCGCCTCCAATGTGAACACCGGGATGAATGATAGAGTCACAATCAGCAGGGAGAAAAACAACGCTGCTCCAACTTCGGCGGCTGCCTGAGCCAGTACCTGCCAGCGAGGTCCATCTTCCAAATCTTGTGCGGGATGTTCGTGTTGCCAGCGCTCCAGGTGCTTATGCGCATTTTCAATCATCACAATGGCTGCATCTACCATGGCGCCGATGGCAATGGCGATACCACCCAGCGACATAATGTTGGCATTGATGCCCTGGTAGCGCATGACGATGAAGGCCACCAACACCCCAAGCGGTAGGGCCACAATCGCCACCAACGCAGAGCGCCAGTGCCAAAGAAAAACAGCGCACACCAGCGCCACTACTAGAAACTCCTCCAGTAATTTGTGGCTGAGATTTGTTACTGCGCGATCAATCAGGCTGCTGCGGTCATAGGTGGTGAGTATCTCAACACCCGTTGGCAAGCTGCTTTGCAATTGCGCCAATTTTTCCTTAACAGCGGCGATAGTTGCACGAGCATTCCCGCCTGAACGCATGACTACCACACCGCCGGTGACTTCACCTTCACCGTCCAGTTCAGCGATGCCTCGGCGCATTTCCGGCCCCCGCTGGATTGTTGCAACATCCCCCAGTGTCACCGGGATGTTATTAACCAGCGCAATAGGAATTGCCTTGAAGTCCTCTGCCGTATGCAGGTAACCACGGGCACGCACCATCAGTTCCGCCTCGCCAGCGACCACCACGCCACCACCGGTTTCCTGGTTGGCCTGCTGGATAGCCGCAATTACGGTACCGTGCGAGACGTTGTAGGCGGCGAGCCGAACCGGATCCAGTATTACTTGGTATTGATTGACCATGCCACCAATGGCGGCGACTTCCGAAACATCCGGCAACGGTGCCAATTCAAAGCGGAGGAACCAGTCCTGAAGTGCGCGTAATTGGGCGATATCATGCCCACCGGTTTTGTCAATCAAGGCGTATTGGAAGATCCATCCCACACCAGTGGCATCAGGCCCCAGCGACGGTATTGCTCCGCGTGGTAATTGGGCCTGCACTTGGCTCAATGATTCAAGGACACGTGAGCGCGCCCAATAAAGGTCTGTACCATCCTCAAACAGGACATAGACAAAACTATCTCCATACAGCGAATAGCCCCGCACGTTGCTGGCACCCGGCACCGAGAGCATTTTGCTGGCTAGCGGGTAAGTCACTTGGTTTTCCACCAACTCCGGTGCTTGCCCTGGAAAGGATGTACGGATAATTACTTGCACATCGGAGAGATCTGGCAAGGCGTCAACCGGCGTGGTTTTCACGGCCCAGATGCCCCAACCGGTTAGCAGCAATGACACCAGCAATACCAGCACCCGGTGGGCGATGGACCAATGAATAACACGGCTAATCATGGTCGTGCTCCCCTTTGGCTGGTTCCGGTGTTAGCCCAAGAAACGACGCTTCGGAATCCAGCAAAAATTGACCGCTGGCCACGACTGTTTGACCTTCCTCTAATCCCTTGCCAATAAGGGTTTGATCGCCCATTTCCTGACCGGGAGTGACAGCGACTGGCCGAAACTGTCCCTCCGCCTCGACAACCATAACCAGCGTGCGTTTACCGGTGCGAATAACCGCTTCGGTCGGTATAAAAAGCGCCGTTTCCTTGCCTCCGGATTGAATGGTGACTTGTCCAGTTGTACCCGAAGTGAGGATCCCCTCGGGATTATCCAGCACTATCCGGGCGATGCGTGCACGCGTGGTGGAATTGAGGGTTGGCAATACCTGGTCGATGTGTCCTGTAAGTGCTGGATCTTCAGGATTGGCTGACCTGAATCTGGCGGAATCACCAGTCCGCAATGCGCCGGATAGTCCTTCAGGAATTGCCGCTTCTAACCACAAGGTCTCGGTGCCATTGATTTGCGCGAGTGTTGCGCCGCTATCCAACGCCATACCGTTTTTGACACCCAGTAGCGTGATCACTCCGTCGATGGGCGACGTGAGCGTGATCCGTGTTTCCGGTTGACGTGTTTTTTCAACCTGTTTAATTAAGGATTCAGGCATCCCCAGTAACAAGAGCCGTGTACGCAGGGTCTTTAACCGTTGGGTGTTGCTGGCTACCGGTTGAGACAGCAATTCATTTTGCGCATCAAGCCATTCTGGTATGTGTAACTCCGCAATGGGTTGACCTGAGATGACTCGATCACCCATAGCAAGTGGCCAGACTTTTTCGATAAACCCGGCAGCCCGCAACTGCAAAATGGCTTGACGACGCTCATTGAATTGCAGCTGCCCGGTAACATCCAGCACTTGTTTGACCGGCAAGCGTTCGACTTTGGCCGTACGCAGACCGAGATTCTGGACTAGCGACGGCGACAGGCTCATGGCAGATTCCTGCTTGCCCGCCTCGGCATATTTAGGCACCAGTTCCATATCCATAAAGGGCGACTTGCCCGGCTTATCAAAATGCTGGTCGGGTACCATAGGGTCATACCAATAAAGTACCTTGGGTTCCTGCTTGACTGGATCGGGTACCGAGGTGGCGGTATCTGCCACAAGATGCAAGTTCGCACCTATGGCGATACCCAGTACGAGGGCGCCTATTGCAACGGGCACCCACAGGCGTGGTGAATGAGGTTTCATACAAAATTCCTGACAGACGATAAAAACCATTCCGCCCGAAAACAGGGGTTCAGAGCAGAGCCCATCACCGCGTCAGGCGGGAATTATCAAGGTCAATCAGGAAACGCTTGGAGGTCGCCAGATACTGGCGGGATTTAATGCCGTGATGCGTGGCAACGGTGGCTTAAGTGATACGGAAAGATCCGCAAATGATGTAAAAACCGTTGGTACTGGCAGATAAACCTGGCCCGGTGTTTTACAGAGATGGCAGGATTGGGTGGTTTTGCAGGGTGTAGCATTGGTAGTTTCATCCTTGTCCGGACAGCACGGCATGGATTCACCGCTGTCGGTATCATCCATCCCCATGGCCATTTCCTCCGGGCATGGCGATGCTGACAACATAGCTTCTGCCGCCACTTGCAGGGGCATCAGGATGCTGAGCAGTAATACAACGAGCAGTGTGTATCGGGCCATGTTCCTATTCTAGCCTCAAATGGCAAGGTAAGGGTTCAGCATTATTTGAGCATTACGCCGGTCCGCCGCAATCGCAACGCATTTGCAATCACCGATGCTGAACTTAAACTCATCGCCAGGGCGGCAATCATGGGCGAGAGTAACCAACCCGTCCAGGGATACAGTACCCCAGCGGCAATCGGAATCCCCAAACCGTTATACAAGAATGCAAACATTAGGTTCTGCTTCATATTGCGCACTGTGCCATCCGATAAAAAACGCGCTAATGCAATGCCGCGTAAATCACCTTTTACTAAAGTAACTTGCGCGCTATTCATGGCTACGTCAGTGCCTGTCCCCATGGCAATTCCCACATCGGCTTTGGCCAGGGCGGGTGCATCATTGATCCCATCTCCCGCCATGGCGACCATCTTGCCCTCTGCTTGCAAGCGCTCAACCAAACGCAATTTGTCCTCCGGTTTCACCTCACCATAGACCTCATCGATACCCAAGCGTGCCGCCACAGCCTTGGCCGTTGTGAGCCCATCTCCTGTTGCCATGATGATGCGCAAACCAGCCGCTTTTAGCGTTGCCAAGGCTTCCGGGGTGCTGGGTTTAACGGGGTCAGATACCGCCAGCAAACCCGCTAGTTGGCCATCCACCGCCAGGTACATAACACTGGCACCTTCACCGCGCAGGGCTTCGGCTGTGGACATCAGCGGCGCGACAACGACACCCTGTTGCTCCATCAGCACCGTGTTGCCCAAGGCCAACTTGCGGCCCGAAACGTTTCCATTAACTCCGATGCCAGAACCAGACTCAAATTGTTCAACTTTTTCCAGTGTGAGATTGCGCCCACGTGCTGCCTGGACAATGGCATCGGCCAGCGGATGCTCACTGCCTTGATCAAGGCTTGCGGACAGGCGCAACACATCTTCTTCACTGAATCCATCGGCAGGCACCGCGCGGTCGAACGCTGGCCGACCCTCGGTGAGAGTTCCTGTTTTGTCGATAATGAGGGTATCTATCCGGCGGAAGTTCTCGATGGCAGCGGCATCCCGAAAGAGCACACCCTGAGTCGCGCCGCGTCCGGTAGCAACCATAATTGACATGGGCGTAGCCAGCCCTAGCGCGCAAGGACAGGCGATAATCAGTACCGCTACCGCGTTAATTAATCCAAATATCCAACGCGGTTCCGGGCCGAACAGCCCCCAGGCAAAAAAGGTCAGCACGGCAACCGCGACCACCGCAACGACAAAATAACCGGCAACAGAATCCGCCATGCGTTGCATTGGTGCTTTGGACCGCTGCGCTTGCGCGACCATCTGAACAATCTGCGCCAAGACGGTAGACGATCCAACGCGCTCAGATTGAATGGTGAGTGCTCCATTAGTATTGAGTGTTGCACCGATCACCTTATCACCCACGCGTTTCATCACTGGCAGCGGTTCACCGGTCAGCATGGATTCATCCACTGCGCTGCTACCTTCCACAATGACACCATCCACCGGCACTTTTTCGCCGGGGCGAACACGCAACTTATCGCCGACATGGACATGCGTCAGTGGCACATCCTCTTCACTCCCATCATCGCGAATGCGTCGCGCTGTTTTTGGAGCTAAACCGAGTAAGGATTTGATCGCCGCCGAGGTTTGCGAGCGCGCCTTTAATTCCAACAGTTGCCCTAAAAGCGTCAACGAAATAATGACGGCGGCCGCTTCGAAATAAACGGAAACCCGTCCCATGGATACGAAGGAATCAGGGAATATACCGGGCGCCACTGTCGCTACCAGGCTGTAAACGAAGGCCGCACCTGTCCCCAAGCCAATCAGCGTCCACATGTTAGGTGTGAGATTGATAATTGATTGCCAGCCGCGCACAAAAAAAGGCGTTCCCGCCCAGAGGACAATGGGTAACGTCAGGATCAATTCGATCCAGGTTTGGGTAGACACAGAAAATAGATGAAGCTGATGACCAAACATCGCCAGAACAGTAACGATAATGGTTAGTGGCAATGTCCACCAAAACCGGTGTTGGAAATCCCGCAACTCAGGATTTTCCTCCTCTTCTAATTCGGGAATTAGTGGCTCCAGAGCCATTCCACACTTTGGGCAACTGCCGGGATGATCTTGACGAATCTCGGGGTGCATTGGGCAGGTATAAACGGCTCCGGACCCAGATATTGCCGGTGCTGTATCGCCAACATTGCCGTTACTTGGTGTCCTCAGATACTTGCCGGGATCAGCTTTGAACTTTGCCTGACAGCTCGCGCTACAGAAATGATAGGTTTTCGCCTGATGCTCAATGTGATGGGGCGATGCAGGGGTGACCGCCATACCGCAAACCGGATCTTTCAATGTAAGGTTCGCCTTTTGTTCATGGTGAGAATGTGCGTGTGTGTGTTCCATCAGTAAACCTCTTGGCAGTTGAGTTATTCAGTAATCATAGGGGTCACTGATAGTGCTTGTTTGAGATGTATCAAACCGATCCCTATTTATCGGGCGCTTAGTGGTGGCTGGTTTCAGCTGGCTCGCGTGCGGTCAGGATCTGGTATTGCTCTGGAGTCAAGGTCGGCAATTTCTGGATAAACGCCACCATGCCCCAAATCCGTTGGTCGTCATGGGTCAGCCCCCAAGCTGGCATACCGCTAGCTTTGATGCCGTGCTTGATGATCCAGAATTGGCGCTTCGCACTGGCTGCGTTACCACCTGCATGGGTGTGCTCGTGATCATCCAGCGCTAGAGACAAATTAGGTGGGCTGGGATAAAGCCCGATACTCATATCACTGCGCTTCACGCCCGGTTTCAAATGGCATTGGGCGCACATGTCGTTATAGTCAGGTCCACCCGCCAACAGCAATTCAGCATCCGAAAGATCCGGTACCTGAATATCGGCGGCAGCACGTGCAATCGATTGTTCCCGCAAGGTTTCCAATGCCCTATAAGTCAGCCGGTTATGCGGGACATCGGCACCCATCGGGTAAACGCCGGAATAAATAAAACCCAGCCCTGCGAGCAGCATAATAATGGCTGTTAGCAGTATCACTTTGATCAACGTCATACAGTCTTCTCCTCATAGAGATGGGAGGGCGACGACCGTCGCACTCCCATCAATTTGTTAATGGCCGCCATGACCTTCGTGGTTTGTACTGGATGCCGCTTTACTGGTGGTAGTTGTCTTACCATGGTCCATTCCCTGGTGTTGATCGCCATGCTCGCTGTGTGCAGCGCTGCATTTTTTCATCAGCGCTTGCATGACCGGATCGTTCATATCCATCTTGGAATGATCCATTTTTTTCATGGCTTCACAATCGGGTGCTTCCGCCGTTTTGGCGTGTTCTGCCGGATCATGCGCAAACGCTGGAGCGATCAGTAGTGTGCTGGACAAGATCAGAGCAGCATTCATCAGTATTTTTTTCATCATTAAGTCCTCGTTAGTTAACGTTGGATAAACAGCTATTTAAAACCAGGCCCGAACGCCAGCTACCCATTGGGTATCACTGGTTGATTCGCCATGGTCTCTTACAAAATCGGCGGTATTGCCGAAGCTTCTCGTCCAGTTCACACCAATATAGGGTGCAAATTCACGACGAATTTCGTAACGCAACCGTAAGCCTGCCTGGGCATCCGAGAGACCTGAACCCGTCAGCCGGTGCATATCGTTCTGGCCATAAAAGTTCACCGAGATTTCCGGGGATAAAACTACTTTTTGGGTAAACATCCATTCATATTCTGCCGACAGACGCGCGGCCGTATCCCCGGAATCCCCGACAAACAATGCCGCATCAATTTCAAAGAAATACGGCGCTAGTCCCTGGATACCAATGACACCCCATTCGCGATCAGGTGTGGGCTTCAAGTCTTTGCGCACACCGACTTGTACGTCCCAAAAAGGGGCAATGGCATGGCTGTATAGCGCTTGTATTTCAGCTTCCTCAGTTTCACCATTCACACGTTCCACATCGGTTTTAATCCAGAGTTTGTGCAGGTCTTTACCGATCCAGGCTTGCGCCTCCAGGACGTAAGGATCAGCTTCATCCCCACCGTCGCGCCACTCGAATTGGTCGATCATGACGCGCGCCAGTAAAGGGTCATCCCCCTCATGGGCCAATACCGGCAGACTGGAAAATGCGGCTGCCCACAGTGTCAGGGTAAGTTTTGTTGATAGGTTTTTCATGGTGTTCTCCTAAACGACCCTGACTTCACGCATCATGCCGAGCATGTGGTAAAGCAAATGGCAGTGATAAGCCCAACGGCCTTTGGCATCGGCGGTGACGAGGTAGCTGATACGGGATCCAGGCTGGACGATGATGGTGTGCTTGCGAGGGATGTACTCAGGATCACCCGTTTCCAACTCGCTCCATAACCCATGCAAATGGATGGGATGGGTCATCATGGTGTCGTTGACCAGGATAATTCGGACACGCTCACCAAACGCCAATTCCAGTGGCTCGGCATCGGCAAAATTGAGACCGTTAATCGACCACATGTAACGACGCATATTTCCGGTCAGGTGCAGCTCAATTTCCCGTGAGGGTTCGCGCTTGTCATAAGTGGGGTGCAGTCCGCGGATGTCGGCGTAGGTCAACACGCGTCGGCCATACAGTTTCATATGGTCGCGCAAACCAATTCCTGGATCGGCCAATCCGCTTTGGGGGGCTTCGGAGTGGCTATCTACATGAGGGCCGAATTCCGTATCGGGATGTTTGATTTTGGCAAGGGGATCGAAATTGCTGCCAAAACCCGCTTTGGCCAACCGCGATTTACCAGTGTGCTGACTATGATCCATTTTCATGGCTGACATATCGTGCCCGCTATGGTCCATCGCGCCCATGTTATGGCCGGAATGATCCATGCCTTCCATTGCGGGCTTCGAATGTTGGCTGTGGTTCATACCCGGCATCGCGCCTGACATGTCATGACCACTGTGGTCCATCGTTTTTTCACCCTGCTTGCCGTGATCCATAGCTTTCATCGCCGACATATCATGACTGCTATGATCCATACCGCCCATATCGTGACCACTGTGATCCATGCCGGACATATCCATCCCCATTTCGCGGTGACCCAACGTGGGAGCCGGATCCATCGCCGGTATCTCGGCATGCAAAGCAATATCGGTCGTCAGCGTGCCACGTGCATAACCTGTGCGATCATTACTCTGGGCAAAAATGGTGTACGCCGTGTTTTCGGCCAGCTCCACTATGACGTCGTAGGTTTCCGCAACCGCGATGCGGAATTCGTCCACTATCACTGGCTGGATGTTCTGACCATCGGCCGCCACGACAGTCATTTTCAATCCCGGGATGCGCACGTCGAAAATACCCATCGCTGCACCGTTAATAAACCGCAGGCGAACCTTTTCACCGGGTTTACACAGCCCCAGCCATCCCTGAGCGGGTGTAACGCCATTCATCAGGTAGGTGTAGGTATAACCGGTCACATCCGAAATATCGGTTTCGCTCATGCGCATCTGGTTCCACATTGAGCGATCATTCCAGGTAGCCGATAGCCCTTTGGTTTTGAGATCGCGGACCAGATCGCCAACCGTCCGCTCGCGGAAGTTGTAGTAGTGGCTCATTTTTTTCAGGGTGCTATACACTTTTTCCGGCGCGGTGTCCGTCCAGTCAGACAGCAGCACAACCATGTCGCGGTCGTAGGCAACCGGGTCAGGATCTTTGGGATCAATGACGATGGCGCCCATCAACCCGGTTTGCTCCTGAAATCCGGAATGGCTGTGGTACCAATAAGTCCCGTTTTGATTCACATCGAATTCGTACACGAAGGTCTCGCCCGGTTTGATACCGTCGAAGCTCATACCCGGCACACCATCCATTTCCGAGGGCAAAATGATGCCGTGCCAGTGGATGGAGCTGTCGTGATCTAGCGTATTGGTGACTCGCAAGGTCACGCGTTCTCCTTCTTTCCAGCGAAGGATGGGCGCAGGCAAACTTTGGTTAACCGTGGTGGCGATCCGTTGTTTGCCGGTAAAGTTAACCTTCTGGAAGCCAATCGACAGGTCAAACTGGTTTCCAGACAGGGTTTGAGGACCATTGGTTGGCCGAGGCGCGTCGGCAAATACCTGGCTGGATAACGGTAATGCACTCAGTGCTACCAAGGAGGAAGCACCGAGTACAAACCGACGGCGTGACTGGTCGGGTGACAACACGTCAGGGTTCGCCGGATAGCGATCCATTGCGGCAACCAACTCCGTTGTTGTGTGTATCCCCGCTGTGCGGGTATCGGGAATTTTCATGCCCATTTCTCCTTAGAAGGTTTGCGTCAAACTGGTGATACGGATGTATACCTCGCTGCTGCCATCGCTTTTCAGCAAGAGCACATCGTAGGGTGTGAAGCGTTCGCCCATTTCCATACCGGGGCTGCCCACAGGCATACCGGGAACGGCCAGTCCTATGGCCCCTTGAGGTTTTTCGGCGAGGAAACGGGTAATGACCGGAGCCGGAATATGCCCCTCAAACACATACCCCTCGGGGGAGACAGCGGTGTGGCAGGACTGGTATTGGGGGCTGATCCGATAGCGGTTTTTGATCGCATTCAGATCATCGGGATGATGGATAGTGGATTTCAGTCCATGGGATTGCAGGTGGGAAATCCATTCTTCACAACAGCCGCAAGTCGGGCTTTTGTATACCGCTAACTGAACGGGTTTATCGGCAGCCGCAGCTAGCGATGGGATGGATGAGGAGTGTGCTGTGTGGCTTATCAATAAAAACGTGATCGCCAGGCTACCGATAGCGCCTATAAAACGCTGGAAAACCATAAAAGCTCCAAAACAACGCGAAGGTTGTTAAACATCTACGGAGGGAGCTAATGTCACTCCCGCGAATACAATTGGAAGATCTATACGCCAAATTTCAGGCGTAACTGTCCTGTATCAGCGGAAAATGGGGGGACGATAGAGAGATGAAACGGGCGAGCTGGGGATGTGTTGGTGATACGAGTTGGTATTCACGGAGGTGTCAGATTGGATTGCAAACGCGACGCTGTAGCTCAACGCCGGTGCTGAACAACTACTGGAAGAACAATGCCCCATGGTTTTGCAACAATCGTGGGTGGTTTTCATATTCATGGCGTTATCCTGGGCATCCATTTGGCTCATATCGTGATGCATACCCATCATCGAATGATCCATGGATTCCATGTTATGGCTCATGGGAGCAACGTCCATCAACTGACATGGCATAGCCACAACCGCCAACGATTGGCCTAAAAAGACCAAGGTAAGCAGTGCGATTAACCACATAGAATGACGTTGTTTACTGATCATAGTAATTGAATAACCTGAGAGTTAAGGAAAGCATAATCCAATAACTCGATTACCGTCTACGTCAATTGCAATAACCGATGACCCGCCGAGTAAGAAATTATATATATCTGCATTCATCGGTCCAATATGATGGAATGGGTTGCCAATATGTATCAATATCCGTATATTCAAATATTCATATATATTAACATCTCATCATGAGCTCTAAAATCCGGGTGTTATTTCTTTGTACGGGCAACTCTGCACGATCACAGATGGCTGAAGCCCTTTTACGTCATGCAGATAACGAGCATTTTGAGGTGTACAGCGCGGGAACTGATCTTGTGCCCATCAATCCTTCAGCGCTTAGCGTGTTAGAGCGTGCGGGGGTGTCAGTTGAAGGCTTGTATAGCAAGTCGCTACCTGACTTGGAGAGTAGTGAATTTGATGTGGTGATAACGCTGTGTGACAAGGCTGCGCAAGAGTGTAAACGCCTTCCACAAAATAGCGAGGTACTGGCCTGGAGCTTCGAAGACCCGGCCACCAGCAAAGATCCTCGTGCTTTTGAGCACACCCTTCAGGCTATCCATGACCGTATCAAGCTGTTTGTTCTGGTCAAAACCAAAAGGTAATTTCATGTCCCTGACCCCCGATCAGTTTTGTAAAAGTTTGGCTGATGAAACCCGTGCACGAATTGCGTTGTTAGTTGCTGGCGAACAGGAGCTTTGCGTCTGCGAACTGACCTGCGCCCTGGATGAAATTCAGCCCAAAATATCCCGCCATTTAGCGCAACTGCGTTCCTCTGGCGTATTGGCTGATCGCCGCCAGGGCCAATGGATTTACTACCGGCTGCACCCGGACCTGCCTGAGTGGGCTGTCGAGATTTTGAAAGTGATGCGTAAGTCCCACAAAGAGTGGCTTGCCGATAATGTCAGTCGTCTGTGTGCGATGGATGATCGCCCTCAACGTTGCTGCTAACAGAGACCGCTCCTGATGAAAATCCTGTTTTTATGTACGCATAACAGCTGTCGCAGCATTCTCAGCGAAGCACTGTTTAACCATGTGGCTCCCGAGGGATTTACGGGCTACAGCGCGGGCAGTTTCCCCAGTGGCCAAGTCAATCCACTGAGTCTACAAGCCCTTGCTCGCGCCGGTGTTTCAGCGGTTGGATTACACAGCAAATCATCCGATGTGTTTGAGCAATTGGCCCCGGACATCGTTATTACTGTGTGCGACAAAGCTGCTGGTGAGGCCTGCCCGTTGTATTTAGGGAGCGCAATCCGTACACACTGGGGGCTGAGTGATCCTTCGGAATTAGCGTGTGATAACACTTTGGGTGAAGAATATATAAACGCTGCATTTGATGCGTGTGTTGCAAAAATTCAACAACGTATTTCCGCATTGCTGGCATTACCACTTAATGCACTTTTCCTCGATAAAGTGCAGCTGCAAGTTGCTCTGGATGGAATTGGAGAATTATGACGGTGATGCAAAAGAACTTTCCTATGAATTCGGTAATTGATGATGACTAATGACTCCATGCCCAACCTCAACAGCGATTTGTTGGCCGCGCAGAGCAATCCACTTTCGCCGCTCACGCAGACCGCTAATCACAAGCCGCGCATTTTGTTGCTTTACGGCTCCAATCGGCCTCGTTCATTTAGCCGGTTACTCGTATTAGAAGCCGAACGCATATTGCAGTATCTCGGTGCTGAAACGCAGATATTTCACCCGGAAGGTTTACCCCTTCCTGATGACGCTCCTGATACTCATCCAAAAGTGCAGGAACTTCGCGAACTTGCGCAATGGTCTGAGGGCCAAGTGTGGTGTTCCCCCGAACGTCATGGCGCGATGACGGGAGTATTCAAATCACAAATTGATTGGATTCCCTTATCAGCCGGTGCATCGCGTTTAACGCAGGGCAAGACGTTGGCATTGATGCAAGTGAGTGGTGGTTCGCAATCATTCAATGCGGTGAATCAGATGCGCATTCTCGGGCGGTGGATGCGTATGTTCACCATCCCTAATCAATCATCGGTCGCCAAGGCATTTCAGGAGTTTGATGATAATGATCGGATGAAGCCTTCGTCATACTACAACCGGGTTGTTGATGTGATGGAAGAGTTGGTGAAATTTACATTACTACTACGTGATCAAAAAGATTTTTTGGTTGATCGTTATTCGGAGCGCGTAGAAACAGCTGAGCAATTGATGCAACGTGTCAATCTATCGTCCATTTAATTAATTGATTTTTGTATCAGGATAATATCCATGGGCTTGTTTGAACGGTATTTATCATTGTGGGTAGCAATTGCAATTGTAATTGGGGCTGTTCTTGGCAATGTCTTCCCAGCTTTTTTTTCATTTGTTGCAGGGCTTGAATATGCTCACGTGAATATCGTTATTGCATTACTTATTTGGATAATGATTTACCCAATGATGGTGCAAGTGGACTTCAGTTCACTTAAGCATATTGGGACCCGCCCACAAGGAATTATCCTGACATTGATTGTGAATTGGTTAATCAAGCCATTTACTATGGCTGCATTGGGATGGTTGTTTTTTAAAGTTCTCTTTGTCGACTGGGTGGATCCACAAACTGCTCAAGAATATATCGCAGGAATGATATTGCTCGGTGTTGCTCCTTGCACCGCGATGGTGTTTGTTTGGAGTCAATTAACAAAAGGGGATGCAAATTACACGCTGGTTCAAGTGTCGTTGAACGATGTGATTATGATTTTCGCATTCGCACCACTGGCGGCATTCCTGTTGGGTGTTACTGACATTATTGTACCTTGGGAAACCCTACTAGTTTCAGTTGGGCTATATGTTCTACTGCCGCTAATTGCAGGTGTGTTGACTCGTTATTATTTAGAAAAGAAATCTTTTGGTGATCAAGTTTCATTACAACGCTTTTCTGCCTCGTTTAAGCCTTGGTCAATTCTCGGTTTATTGGGAACGGTCGTTTTGTTATTCGGGTTTCAAGCCAAAACTATTTTTGACCAAACCATCGCCATCGTTCTCATTGCAATTCCTTTGGTGATCCAATCCTATGGTGTGTTTGCCATAACGTTTATTGCCGCTCGGGCAATTCGGCTTCCGTATAGTGTCGCTGCTCCCGCCTGTTTGATTGGTGGATCAAACTTTTTCGAGCTGGCAGTTGCCGTTGCTATTTCGTTATTTGGGCTTCACTCAGGCGCCGCGCTGGCCACTGTTGTGGGTGTTCTAGTTGAAGTCCCTGTGATGCTTTCTCTCGTTGCTTTTTGCAATCGAAGCCAACACTTATTTAATCGAACGTAAAAACATATTTCTAAGGAAATTCCATGCCGTTAGTACATCCCTTCACTTCGCTTAACCTCGAAGGTGCGGGCCAAATTCTTTTCACTCCGTGCCCCGGCACCAAAGAGGTTGGTCTGCAATTGTCTCTTGAGCAACTGGCCGAGGCCGGAGCTGCTGCTGTGCTTACCCTTATGCCAAAAGAGGAAATACAGCGTAATGCCGTTACTGATTTGCCAGAGCTATGCGCGCAGTTAGGTTTGCAATGGTTTCATTTGCCCATCGAGGATGACCATGCGCCCGAACAGCTATTTCAGGACGCTTGGCTGTTATCGAAAGAAAAAATCCATGCGCTGGTAGCCCAAGGAAAAACAATTGCCATCCACTGTAAGGGCGGCTCTGGTCGTACAGGGCTAGTTGCGGCGCAAATTTTATTGGAGCGAGGATTGCCACTGGATGAAGTGATTGATCGAGTACGTGCAATTCGCCCCAGCGCATTGCAGATTCCCGCGCATCAGGAATACATCAATAAACTTGCCAACCAAATAGCATCCGAACCCTTAAATTGAAAATTCGTTGAAGGATTAATCCATGAAAAAAATTAAAGTTGGTATTAACGGGTTTGGGCGCATTGGTCGGTTGGCATTGCGCGCCTCCTGGAATTGGCCGGAATTTGAATTTCTGCAAATTAATGATCCTGCTGCTGATACGGAAACCTACGCACATTTATTGAAGTTCGACTCAATACAGGGCACTTGGCCAGAGGATGTTTCTGCTGATTACGGCAAGATAATCATTAATGGAAAAGCAATTCGCGTTACCACGAACAAAGCTATTGCTGAAACGGATTGGTCAGAATGTGATGTCGTGATTGAAGCCAGTGGCAAAATGAAATCGGTGGCTACTCTGCAAGCTTATCTTGATCAAGGCGTCAAGCAGGTTGTGGTCAGTGCACCGGTCAAAGAACCAGGAGCATTGAATATTGTGATGGGCGTGAATCACCATTTATTTAATGTGGCGGAAAATCGTATTGTGACAGCAGCATCTTGTACCACGAATTGCCTTGCACCGGTAGTAAAAGTAATTCATGAGAAGCTTGGTATTCGCCATGGCTCTATCACCACAATTCATAATTTAACAAATACCCAATCAATTCTGGACCAGTCTCATAAGGATCTACGCCGCGCGCGTTCCTCGGGTTCCAATTTAATTCCTACTACAACCGGATCAGCAACTGCCATAGCCGAAATATTTCCGGAATTACGCGGTCGTTTGAATGGCCACGCGGTAAGAGTTCCATTGGCAAATGCCTCGTTAACGGATTGTGTATTTGAGGTTGAACGAGCTACCACAGTAGAAGAAGTCAACGGCTTATTGAAAGCGGCCAGCGGAAATGAATTAAAAAATATTCTGGGTTATGAAGAGCGCCCGTTAGTTTCCAATGATTATTGCGGTGATTCACGCTCATCGATTGTTGATGCCTTATCAACGATGGTAGTGAATGGTACCCAAGTGAAGATTTATGCCTGGTATGACAACGAGTGGGGTTACGCAAATCGTACAGCGGAGTTGGCAAAATTAGTTGGACTTGCCAACTAAGGAGATCAGCTCATGACAATAACAGGCGCAGGAAAAAAGTTAAGTGCGGAAGTAAAACAATATCTGGTTGTGACCGGTAATTACTGGGCATTCACCTTAACCGATGGTGCATTACGCATGTTGGTGGTATTGCATTTCCATCAACTTGGCTACACCCCCTTACAAATTGCTGCGCTGTTTTTGTTTTATGAAATCTTCGGTGTGATCACCAACCTCGTGGGTGGTTATCTGGGCGCTCGTATCGGGCTAAACAGCACCATGAACATTGGTTTGGGCTTACAAGTAATCGCGCTATTAATGCTCGCTGTACCCACAGTGATGTTAACTCCGCTGTGGGTGATGGGCGCGCAAGCTCTTTCCGGCATCGCGAAAGATCTGAATAAGATGAGCGCTAAAAGCACGATCAAATTGCTCGTGCCAGGCGATCAGCAGGGACAATTGTTCAAATGGGTTGCATTGCTTACCGGATCTAAAAATGCGCTCAAAGGTGTGGGCTTCTTTCTCGGCGGCGCGTTGCTGGCGCTGTTGGGGTTTGTTGGTGCTGTTGTGGCCATGGCGGCGGTATTGGGTGTTATCTGGATAGCAAGCTTATTGTTCTTGAAAAAGGACTTGGGCAAAGCAAAACAGAAACCGAAGTTCCGCGAATTATTTTCCAAAAGTCGTGCGATTAATATTTTATCGGCTGCGCGTTTATTTTTATTTGGTGCACGAGACGTCTGGTTTGTTGTTGCATTACCAGTCTTTTTGAGCAGTCAATTGGGGTGGAGCTTCTGGTGGGTTGGCGGTTTTCTCGCTATCTGGATTATCGGTTACGGTATTGTCCAATCCATTGCCCCGGTATTAATTAATCAAGGTGAAAATAGTGCGCCAGGTGGATTACATGTATTTGTCTGGGCATTGATGCTGACGGGTATTCCTGCTGCCATTGCGGTGGGATTCAATTCATCACTTCCAATCGAAGCGGTGCTGATTGGCGGCCTTTTAATTTTCGGCGCTTTGTTTGCAATCAATTCCTCATTGCATAGCTACCTGATTGTGAATTACGCAAAAAACGATGGTGTTTCCCTGGATGTAGGGTTTTATTACATGGCGAATGCACTGGGCCGATTAGTAGGAACATTGTTGTCTGGCTGGATTTACCAAACCGAGGGATTAGTCGCGTGCTTGTGGGTATCAAGTGCGTTTATTGGATTAGCGGCATTGATCTCGTTGGGGTTGCTGCGTACCGTCAGTAATAATTGAGCGGGTTAAAAATATGACAAACAACGATGCAAGCTGTGAAATTCCGGGGTGCGAATCGCTAAGCAGTATGATTGCGACTCGCTTGAATGAAGATTGTTTTTGCCAAACGTTAGACCGGGAACGCCTGGACTATGTTCTTAGGCATGATCAGCTACAAGGAGATGTGCTGGCGCAGCACCCGCAATTGTTTTCCAACATTGCCACGTTTGTTTCCCACACACAATTTACGTCAATTAAAAACGCCATAGAAGCGATTGAACGTACGATTGCTCTTCCGGCATTTAATGATTCTGTAATGCGCGAAGCACATTCTCATGCCCGTGTTAACCATGGCCCCAAGGGTGCCTTCATGGGTTATGATTTCCATTTGTCTACCGATGGTGCCAGACTCATCGAAATTAATACCAATGCTGGCGGCGCATTTTTAAATGCAATATTATTAGGCGCACAGAAAGCATGCTGTCCTCCCATGGACGATGCACTGCACAGCCAAACGCAAAAACTATTCGACGACTTCGTTTCAATGTTCCGGAATGAGTGGCAATTGCAGCGTGGAGATAAGCAACTACGCCGAATTGCTATCATCGATCATAATCCGGAGGCACAGTTCCTTTATCCCGAATTTGTAGTCGCACAGCGTTTATTCAATAGTCATGGAATCGACGCCATAATTGTTGATCCGCAAGAACTCGCATACGAAAATCAGGTGCTGTCCCATCTTGGGCAGCCCATTGATTTAGTGTATAACCGATTAACCGATTTTTATCTCACTGATCCAATCAATATTGCTTTGCTCAATGCGTATCTATCAGGGGGTGTAGTCGTCACACCCAATCCATATCATCACGCACTTTACGCAGACAAACGCCATCTGATCATCTTAAGCGATAGATCAACATTGGATGCATTGGGTTGCAATGCGGATGATGCCAGGACATTGATCGACAGCATTCCCTCCACCATATCAGTGACAACAGAAAATGCCTCGGAATTATGGTCTGGGCGAAAAGGATTATTTTTCAAGCCTGCTTGCGGCTACGGCAGTAAAGCCACATATCGCGGAGATAAACTCACAACAAAAGTGTGGAGAGATATTGTTGCTGGCAATTACGTTGCGCAAACGTCAGTGTGGCCGAGTGAGCGTGCTATTTTATTGGATGGTGTGGAGAGTGCGTTAAAAATGGATATTCGCGCGTACAGCTATGATGGAAGAATTCAATTGTTAGCAGCACGTTTATATCAAGGGCAAACAACAAATTTTCGCACGCGTGGCGGTGGTTTTGCGCCGGTTTTTATATTGTGATAAGAGCTATCAAAAGAGTGCATTCGAATATATTAAATTTAGTGTTTGAAGAGCAAATTTTTACTTCCCATTTATCGATATGATCGAGTTGGATTCAATTGCTGCACTACGTAGATAATCTTTGATTTCAGGAAGACTCCAGTGCATTGGTAGGTTGTAGTATTTTAAAAAAGTATGACGAGCTTCATTGCTTGTTAGAAACTCCGTCCGGCGCTTTACTTGTTCATACGAAAACTGTGAAGCATCTCCAAAGTAAAGTTCGTAATTACTAATAACGCCCTGGCGTTTGCCTGGGTAAGTTTTTGCGAATTTTTCCAGCTGGTTGCGGATATGTTCCATATCATTACTGTCTGTAATGATGTTTTCCTCAGTATAGTAATGGAGCACCTGCTGTCTGTATCGAGCGCTATTGAAAAATAAAACGCGCAACCGCTTGTGCTTTGAGTCTAGTAGCGACTCGTCGCCAAAAAGCCATGTAAAAGTGTTATCCGGAATTTTCTCTGAATGCTCACGCTCTGAAACTTCATCAATGAGTGCATCAAAAAAATCTTTACCTTCAAGATCTTTTAATTTTGAAGCATCGATCCCCTTTGACTCAAGTCGCTCACGTTCACTTATAGTGAAGATATCAAACTCTGGTACATCGTCGTGTAGGGCTTTGGCTTTGTAAGCCATAAACAGGCTTTCTGCAAAGCCTTCATTCAAGCCGCGAACCTCATACAGTGTTCGCTTCACAATCATGTATTCGTTATGGGTCAAAGGTCTGTACGGCATAATTTATTATCCTCAACCTGCAGTCGTTTATATGGATTGCCATTGTCCTGCCTAACCAATTGAATATAGGCGCCCACCATAACAATCCAGATAATGACGATCATAGCCAGAAAAAATAAAAGCGTTATTTCCTGGTTGTTAAACACATTTAACACAGACACTGTTCTGCTCCCTCGGATACCTTAGTCTTATTCAGCAGCTGTGGCGTCCTAGGAGGTTTTCAGTATACGGTAGATGGTAGTACGCCCTAATTTATGCGTTTTCACCAATTCTCCGATTGTCTTCCCCTGGGCGCGCTCAAGTCGAATAAGTTCCTCCTTAGCATAGTCAGACAGTTTCGGCCTTCCAAATTTCACGCCATTACACGTGGCTTTCTCGATACCTTCTCTTTGCCGCTCTGCACTCAGTTGTGTTTCAAATTCGGCGATGGCTGCGAGTAGGGTAAAGGTAAGTTTTCCGGTAGGTGTTGAGGTATCAATATGCTGATCCAACACGTGTAAGTGAATACCTTCCACTTCAAATCGTTCGGATATGTTGACCAGTTCATGTACTGACCTGGCTAATCGATCCAGGCGAGTAATCACCAATGTATCTCCCTCCCGGAGATAATTCATACAGGCCTTGTATTCCGGTCGTGCTTTTTTGGTACCGCTAAGCTTCTCCCGATAAATGCGTTCGCAACCAGCGGCCGTCAATTTGTCCAGCTGGATCTCCAGGCTTTGTCCAATAGAGCTGACGCGTGCGTACCCGATTTTCGCCATATGTTCCAAAAGTCGCCAATAGTTTATGGAAAACCAATTATGGCACTACTTTTGGGACGGTCAATAGAGAGTGTCCCAAAATGTGTACCTTATGGAACATAAATGCCATTAGGTAATTGATGGAGTTCCTTATTGACAGGTCTGTCAATAAGGAACTATATTTTGATCAAATTTGAGCAATTGCTAAAAATACGTATCAGCTGATTGCTTACTTAACTGACCATTTCCCCACAGCGGTAGCTCTATGATCCCTACCGCCAACTTCGGACAGTTAACTAACATACATTTTTTGCCTCAAAGCGCTCGGGGCTAACAAAGCCAATAGCGCTGTGACGGCGGTAGCGATTGTAATCCACTTCGATATATTCAAAAATAGACTCGCGCGTGTGCTTTCCATCTAGCAATGGCTCGCCGTGAACCAGCTCAACCTTAAGTGAATGAAAGAAGCTTTCCGCACACGCATTGTCCCAGCAATCACCCTTGCGACTCATACTCTGTATTAGCGAATATTTTTCCAGTAAATCCCTAAACGCATGCGATACATATTGGCTGCCACGGTCACTGTGAACAATAACGCTTTTTGGGAATTTTCGTCGCCACAACGCCATCATCAATGAATCACAAACCAATTGCGCATCAATATGTTTGCTCATCGACCAACCAACAACTTTTCGAGAATATAAATCAATCATCACGGCCAGATACAACCAACCTTCTGTAGTTTGAATATAAGTAATATCGGTCACCCATTTTTCATTAGGTTGTTGCGCAGAAAAATCTCTAGCCAACAGGTTGGGCGCAACAGGCAGTGTATGATTGCTGTCCGTAGTCACCTTGAACAGCTTGGCCGCTTTTGCAATTAACCCCTGCCGTTTCAGGCTTTTCCGAATGGTTTTTATGTCGAGCGGATTATCTTGCTCCGCCAAATCATAAAAAATCCGATCCGCGCCATACCGGCCTTTTCCAGCCTCAAATGCTGCCTTTACCAACGCATCAATCGCTTCTCTTTGCTGCATGCGCCAACTAACCATTTCACGATTATCAAGCCAGCTGTAATACCCACTTCGCGAAACCAACAGAACGCGCGCCATCATCGCGATTGAATATAGCGCGCTATTTGTCAGCATAAATTCGTAGCGTTTTATTTTTGATGCTTCGCGAAGTAGGTAGCCGCCTTTTTTAGGATTTCAAGCTCCTCTGCTTGCTCGGCGAGCTGACGCTTGAGGCGTGCATTTTCAGCGGCGAGGAGCGATTCTCTTTCAACATCAGTACGGCTATTGTTGAGTGCGCTACGCCAACTGTAAATTTGACTGGCATATATGCCCAGTTTTTCGGCGGCTTCCGCTACGCTCAATCGTTCGGCCAGTTTAATGGCCTCACTTTTGAACTCGGCTGTATACTTCTTATTCTCTTTTGGGGTTGGTTTCTTGCTCATGGATCACCTCTGGAGTAAGTTTACTCAGTTTCTAAGGTGTCCGATATTCGCGGAGGGGATCACCTAACGAGACAGGGCCTAACTCCCGGATCACAGAGGGCAGGGGTAATGTATTGAGTAATTGATCTTGGCCATCCGGGCTTTGCCAGCGGTAGCCAGAGCCTTTCAATACTTCTCGCAGCGCATCGCCCACAGAAAACACATCTTTGCCCAGGGACATGTTTACGATGGATTTCAGGGGGGCTTTTTGGTCATCACGTGCTTCTGCCGTTACCAGCGTGTAACGGTCTGTCCGCACTTTGTTTTCACCCTGTTCTGCTTGCACGACTGTATTGCTGCATAACATTGCAATGAGGGCTATTTTCCAATGGACTTGCATGGCCTTATCTCCTGGATGAATGTTTCCTGTGTTGTTGATGAATGGGTTTCCTCAACCAGAAGTAACTCCTGGTTGAGAGTGTCTAGCTGCTGTTCAATGCTGAGTAATTCGAGACTGAGCGCGGCTGTGCGGCGCTGTTTGGAAATACGTTTTTTCAAGTCACGCTCTTGATCAACCGCAATCTTTAGAAATTCACACAGATCAAGATTGTTTATGTCGCCTTCGGCCTTGGCCATGCGATCACGAACTTCTTGATGGAGCGATTGGAGTTCAGCGGCAGGATGCGAATAGATAATGTCTTTGATGCTGTTCGCTCGCTCTGACAATTGAGTCATTGCGTGGGCAATAACCTCGCGTGTGATTTGCGCATTCATGCGTGGCGGCTCACTTGAGGCCAGGCAAAAAAACGGCAATCAGGAAAGCCTGTGCAACCTTTAAATTGCTTACCGGCATTTTTGCCGCTAGTAATATTGCGCAGCACCAATGTGCCTTTTTGACAATCAGGGCATTTATCGCCAATTTTTGCTGGTGTATGTGATGTAGTGCTTTTTGAGTCTGACTTACCACAGGTAGTGGTCTCTTTTTTTGCAGGTATTTTTTTCGCTGATGCTTTTGGTGTAGGTGTCTTATCGCCTTCAAATTGGCTTATTAGCGCTTTCACTTCTTGTGGAATTTCTGCTGCACGAAATTTTTGAATTTCCTGTAACAATGCATCGTAGGCATGGCTGATGATTGGTAAATAGTCCGCTTTACGGGTAGCGATTTTGTCGAATGATTCTTCAATATCAGCGGTGTATTGATACTCCATAAATGAGAAATAATTTTTCAGCAAATAAACAACCGCCATGCCCTTGGTTGTCGGTTCGAATTTCAAACTGGCATGGCGTGTGACATAGTTCAGCGTCACTATGCGTTCAATGACGGTAGCGTAAGTTGATGGTCTGCCAATCGCCAGACGATCCAATTCCTTCACCAGGGTTTTTTCGGTGTACACCAAAGGCGGTTCGGTATGTTTAATATCAAGCTTGACTGAGACGCACGGAATAGTAGCGCCGACTTTCAAATCCGGGAGTGCTGTTGTTGGTTCTTCATCTTCATTGTCGCTCGTGGAAAGCGATTTGATGGCAATGCATTTTTCAGCTGCATTTCGCCAACCAGTCGATTTCACCCGCGTGGAATTAGTTTTGAAAAAATCCATCGCCGCGTTATGAAATTGCACAGTAGTCAACGTATCTTCACCTGCAACCAATTGTGATTCCAGGGTAACTTTCCATATCCAGGCATACACCTCGCGAAGCCTGGCATCCGTGATTTCAGGCCCAGGCGATAGCAATTTAATATCGGTTACGCGGATACATTCGTGCGCCTGTTGGGCGCTGTCTTTTGCTTTATGGATGGGCGGGTGAGCAGGTAATGGCAAGTGCTTGCTCTTGGCAAACGACCGTATCTCATCGATAAAGTCTTTTGATATGTTTGGGCTATCGGTTCTGTGGTACGTGATTAGACCGGCTTCAAACAGCGTCTGTGCGGCTGCCATTGATTGTTTTGTGGTGAGTTTAAGCTTTGTTGCCATCAGCTGCACAAAGGCGCTGGAGGTCAATGGAGCGGGCGGTGATATCTGTTTGGGCTTATGAGTGACTGAATCCACAATTAAATGCTGGGTGCGATTCTTCACCGTTTCAGCGCGAGAGCGATCCGTCATCAATTGCCCTGACGGCAAACCATTCACCCAGGTCGCAGTGAATGCTATATCGGCGTGCCGCAATGATGCGGTAACGCCATAGTGTTCCACAGGTACAAAGGTCTTGATCGCATGATCACGCTCGACAATCAGGCGGAGTACAACCGATTGGACACGTCCACCGGTAAAAAAATAATTAATCCCGAGGGATTTGAATTTGGCGTTGAGTTCGCGGGTGATCAAGTACCCAACGTACCGATCCAATACCCGTCGCGCTTCCTGTGCTCTTACCAATGCCCAATCAACTTGGCGTTTATAGGCAATTGCCGCCTGCAGGGCTTTCTTTGAAATTTCATCAAAGGTGATGCGAGATATTTTGGATTTATGCGCGGTACCTAGCAGGTTGACCACATGGCCTGCTATTGCTTCGCCTTCGCGATCCAGGTCTGTGGCCACATAGATCGTAGTGGCTTTTTTAGCGGCATTATTTAACTGTGTGACAATCTTGCGTTTGTCCGCAATGGTTTCCCATTGCGGTTTGTGGTTGGGCGGTTCCACGCCCATGGAATCCTTCGGTAGATCTTTAAAATGTCCGAGGGTTGCTTCAATGATAAAGTCGGGGAAATATCCCCGCATTTTCTTTGCTTTTGCCGGGCTTTCAACGATCAGTAAGTTAGGCATCCAAGGGCGTCCTTATTCTTGATTATTCTGGTATGTCGTCAGCATAGTCATGCGGTATTTGTTGATTCGCATAGTCATAACTATCACCACCAGAATTTCCGTTAGCGTTACCTTTGCGCTCGGCATAAATAATTTTTTCAATGCCCAAGGGCACAATCGCGACTACATCAGCTGAGATCACGGTAGTGGTGCGCTCTTGGCCCGCGTATTCACCTTTGGTGGCGGTAAACGTTTCTTGGCTCTGAGAGCCTGCAACATATACGCGAGCGCCTTTAACTAAATGATCATTAAAAATTTCCGCGCGCTTCCCCCAAATTTCTACCTTTCCCCAAAAACCACCTGAATCTTCGTATTGGTTGGTTTGTTGATTTAATTTATCGACGTTGAATCGCACTGAAAATTTCAATACCGGTTTCTGTTCTGTGCCATTTTTTATTGGTACATAAGAAAGTGTTGGTGCACTTCCCAAATTACCTTCGCCCGCAAAATAATTTCCCATAGGGTATGCCTCGTTGATCAGTGAATTCGTGACTGAAAAGCGGCTGCATCATTCCTTAAATGAAAACAGTAGAACAGTCAGAAAATGAGCTCCGCCTGTGCAAATAAAAAAGGCGCTCAACGAGCGCCAAAGTATGATGTTTCGTGTGTTGCATGAGAGACGTTGAAGGTTCCAGCAACACAGATATTGTATGAAGAGATTTAAATGAAATCCGCAATCAAATTGTATGCAGGTTGTGCAGCAATATTTAAATTTTGTGGGCGATTGTTAATGCGGTTTAACTTTTCCTTAAAATCTAAAAATCGTCTAGTGTTTTGCCATTGCCAATTCTATCGGCGATCACGTCGTACATATCCAAATCGGCATAACGAATCAGCCATACACCGGCTTTCGGATTATGTTTATCAGGCTTGATGGTGATATCCAAACCCGATATGCCTGAGTAGAGTTCGCTTTGCCTTTCCAATTCGGCTGTTAATTTTTTGTCAGTGCTATCTTTCAATTTATTACGAAAGCCGTTAACGCTTGTGCCTTTGGCAATCGTATCTCTAGCGGCCTTCTCCTGTTTTTTTTCGTCCAGTGAGGCAATAGCCCTAGCCATCGAAAATGTAATTCTTCCCGCTTGGAATAGGCTCATCACCTCCGGTACCAAGTTGCGATATACTCGAAGGTAATGCCGTACCTGGTAATCACGTATTTCTGTTTCCTTTGAGATTATTGTGTTTTTAATCCCGGCATCAGCCAGCTGACCGATGAGGTTTACTTTCACTCGGCAGTCGTTACTTTGTTTGAGCTGAATTAACCAGGCTTGTGTTTGCATAGAGCAGATGAATTAAGTAATTTTTTTCAGCAATTAGAGTGGATATGAATTTTATAATGGCTCACAAATTAGTTGGTGTTTCTGAATTGTTTTTCTCCCCAGGGTTCACTTGTACAAAGGTTAGGTATTCACCAGTTTCCTGTGATTTATGTGCGCGTTCTACAACTACACCTTGCCATATGTCGCTTGGCGTTAATCCGCCAATATCCATATTGAAATTCTCCAAAAAAAACTGACGGGCGGTTTGCACGCGGCGATTATGTTTGGATAAGTTCCAAGGCTTACGTAAACAGATTAGATAGGCAGTGGCGAGGGTGAAAATGACAGCAGCAAATGGCCATATCAATTCGGTGACAGTGGAATAGGGTGCATTATCTGGTGTTGTTAGCGATACAAGGTAAAGCAGCACCGCCATTGATAGGTATACAAAAATAAACAGAATTCCAAGCAGGGATTCTCTGCGCGCTGAAAGATCCTGCATGTAGTTGAATAAGATGTTTTGATCCGCTTCCGGTAAATGAATTAGATCGGCCTTGGTGAGTCGGTTGTTCATTATTATTCCTCATCATGTATGTTTGAAGATCGGAGAATCCGCCCAGCTTCTATCGAGCAAATTTTCCAGTAATGGTATATCCCGAGTACTGCGCGGACGTATCGAATGCACGTTGCACCTTTTGATTCTGGCAGCATCAAATTGTTTGGCCCATTTGAATTTTGCATGCTGAATAAATTTGGTATTCCAGGAGGGATAACAGCGTTGTGTTTCCTTCCAGTACAAAATAAATTCCGGCACCAGCTTATTGATAAATGCATCGTCCATGTTTGCATGCCGTAATATTTCTACCGCTTCGTTGCATGGTTGCCAATCGCTAGTAATCGGTGTTGCAGTTACTCCCGACTGGGGAAGGTTGTTAAATCTGCTCCACTGATTCTTGACATGTTGGATAAATTTTCCATTCCAGGATGCTTCCGAAACACCTCGCTCGATCCAATAAATCACAAACTCCGGTACCGCATCTTCTGCAAATGCCTGATTGATTCCTAACATGGTTGTAACCAGGATCATTGTGTCTTCGCTGGGACGCCATGTATTGGTCATCCGGGTTTGTTGGGGTAGGGTGGCCGTTGGCCATGATTCACTGGTTACAGCTGGATTTACTGCAACGGCTCGGCATCGCCAGCGAGCCAATACAAATTTCAAGAAAGCGGTATGCTGATTTGCAGAAAGCTGATGGAACTCTTCGTTGAATGATTGAATTTGTTCCTTGATGTAGTTTTCAGGAATAGCAAATGAGCAAATGCGTTGTATTAAGTCATTGTCAGGTTGCCATTTAATGAGAGGAGAATTCATTCGTAACTGCCTGCAATTATCTGTAGCGATTATTCGCGGTCTTCCAGGGTTGTTAATTAGCGAGTGGTAATTTTTATCCTCGCCATGTATTTTTGACAGGGTTAATTCGTGTCCCGAGACACGTTTTATCGTCAAGTACATACTCCCGGATATCTTTATCCCATACCGCACTCAATGCGTTTGGATGTTCACACGGCAGTATCACGGCATCGCCGGTGTCTTCATTGATTCCATGAGATACAGTGAAGTCCTTTTCTCCTGTCTTCATTCCCTGGCGGTTGTAAATATCAAACCAGCCTGTAACACAAATAACCCGACTCATTCTTTGGATACCAACTCGGTAGGTGTACGTGCTGACATTTCCTGTTGCCATACACGTTTATAAATTTTGCGATTGAAATACGTTAACAGCTGAGGTTCATATCGATCATGTTGCACATGGTTTATTGCTAATGCTTCGGCCATCTGGGGATTGTGATCATTCATTGCTGTTATCACGGTGCTGAAAAACTTAAACAGTAAGCCTGCGATTATTGGCCCGATAACCACTACACCTATTATCATTCCCATCGCTATCCAAAACGGATCAATATTCATCACTCATCTCCCATTCTCAGCATCACCCTAATAACCGTGTCCCGAGACACGTATCACCGGCTATTTCACTTCGGAAGGTCCATAATGTGAACGGTATTGCTCATGCTCCGCGCAATCGGCGACCAATCCCATCATGGTGAGCAATTGACGTTCCCAAGCTCCAGGTCTACGGCTACCGTCAGCAACAGACGCCAGCACAAAGCCCACCAAATCCTCCACGGATTCCATCGGACTTGGTGCACCATGCTCCTTGTATAAGGCCACCATGTATTCCAATTCCCTAAGTACTTCAGGATGTATCTCAACAGTCGTTGCCATAACTACCTCGGTGACAGATTCAAAAAGAGTTTTCAAGAATCATGAGTACAACTGGTTCAACACATCAGTTAATTCTTGACTGTCCGGCAATGCTCTAAACAATCGGCGTGACAGTTTATCGGCTTCTTTAGCAACATCATCCGGATAGCGAGATTCCTCATTCACCAAGTTCAGATCCAGAATCGTTTTACGGAGTGACTTCACCGAATTGTTCAACGTCACCCGGACAACATCGTAGCCAGCAAGCACTTCGTAATATTCAGGGGTTTGCTTATTTACATACTCCCGCACAGTGGAATAGTGATCATGCTGCGGATTGAAGGCATGAATACGTGCTGTGTTTCCGTAACCGTGCGCTACCGCAAAATCCCGTCTGGCTCGCCATTCCAACACCATAGGGCGCTTGGTGTGTTCAAACGATAATTCACCGGCTGGCAGTTGCTTAACGTTATCAATTTCAATGTTCAGAATTTTCGTGCGTAAGTTAGTAGCCAAATACAATTCAATGCATTCAGACCCGGCGGTTTCCCGACTGAGTCGTTGTTGGGTTTCCAAATCTTTCATGGCGTTTTGCACCAGCTGCATTTTGCGCAGCACTGTGCGAATCTTGTCAGAGAGTCCCGCCGCCCCCTTACCCATTAAAAGGCCTTTTAAAGCATCGGCCGCCACTAGATTATTCACATGTTGCGAAGAAGCCATATTCACACCTTGCTGCGTTTTAAAGGATTCATTGTCATTACAGGCTTTCATAAAATCAGCATTTTAATATTGTAAAAATTGCTCAATTTGATGAAGTGTTTTCAGGTGCATCTTGCTGCGCTTCTGGCTGTGAGGGGTGGTGCTTGGATGGAACTGAATGCTGTGTGCGTTTCGTTGAGAGATATTTTTCCAAATCAGGATTACGCGGCGCGATGGATGCGCGCTTGGTGCCTTCCATCACCTCATCCTCAATTACCAAGCGATTATTTTTCTTTTCCAGGTACTGGCCTTGGGCACGTTTGGCTACTTTAGTATTTTTACGGATATCGTCGCGTGTGACATTGGTGAATACCCAGCGGTTTACTTCTTCAAACAAATTCCGCATGGCGCGCCCGGAATCCGTAATCACATCATTCCATTCAGCGTCACCGATAAATCCCACGTGGTGAGCTGTTAATCCCAGCCTCACGATCTTGTCGTATTGCAACAAGAGCAACACTGAACGGTAAGCCCAGGGCGAATGAAAGTTGAGGGGGATCTCCAGCGGCTCAGCACAGGTCTGCACGTCCACTTCAAAACCTTCCAAGCCTTCAATCAATTCGCTTAACGCTTTCTCGCGTTCATCGAGCAAGGTTTTAGTTCTTTTATGGGCTTCTTCAATTTCAATCAGGCATTGATCCGCATAAGGATCGTCATTCTTCGCTGCTGTCCAAATTAAACCCGCCTGACGTGCGAAGAGCGACATGCCCACAATTTGACGAATATTCTTGGAACGATCACCGCGACGACCGCGAAATAAATTAATCGCAAGGTGCGTATGAAGTTTCAGCGTGGCTCCCATTTGCATCGATGGTGGCAAGCTCACTGAGCGCTCGGAAGGCTCACCAGAAAGCCCTGGCTGGTTACGACGCGCTGCACGCCCTTTGGGTGTTTCTTTTTGTGCGGTCGGTGAAAACATCCGATCAAGATTGTTTAGCAAGTTGGTGTCTTGTGTGGTGGCGTTCGCTCCTTCCGCATCCACAACATGTGATTCATTGGTTGTCATAAAAACTCCATCAGTGTTGAGTGAAAAAGTTAATGTGGTTTAAAAACGTTTTGTATTTACTTAAAAGCGTGTCTCGGGACACGAATTACCTGCAATTACGAATGCTCAGCTTCATCGAAAATATCAGTAGGTATATAGAGCCAAGGATCCACACCGAGTTTGCGAGCAACATATTTACGAAAGTCCTCTGCTGGACTGAAAACACCAGTCAGTGTTTGGCGAAGGTAACTGCGATTTCTTCCACCTCCATCAGCCAAATCATTAACATTGATTCCTTTAGCCTTACAGAGCAGCGTCACTCCCAGATGCAAAGGAATATTATTTTTTTGCAACACAGCTAACACTTCGCTCGCCTGTGCGTTTGATATGTTCATTGCGCATATCCTCATTGCTTAACTAAAATAGGTGGGAAGGTAGTCCGGCAGGTTCGGTTGTACTGAACACAGCCAAAACCCTCGTTAGTGGATAGTTCGGAATCTTAAAGATTGTTCAGCCAGTAACGCACAAAGTGACAACTGAACAATCGCGGCAGCGTTTGTGCGCGGTCGTTAAAATTCACAAGCCTTTTTCCAAAACAAGACGTGCATATCTTGCTAGGTCGCCCGGCCGTCGAAATCGGCCTCCACTATTTCCGGACTACCTTCCCAATTCTTTGCTCACTTGAAAGTTCGGTAGGCTACCGAACTCAATCCCACTATCTGTGCTGCCCTAAAAGTCAGATAGCCTTTCTAACTTTGCTTTTGCTTACCGCAAATGTTCGATAGCCTGTCGAACTGCCAAACTCAGATTTATTCATAAATGAAGTAGGCTACTTCACTCTGGCACCTGCTTTGTGCCTCTTCAAAGTGAAGTAGGCTACTTCACTCCGGTACCTGTTCTGTGCCTCTTCAAAGCGCAATAGCCTATTGCATTACCAAACCCTGTTTGGATTATCAGTAAACGCGGGTGGCTGAGAACTAGCCTTATCGTAATAACAGCGAATCAATTCCAGAGCCCATTCGTCAGGCACAAGCTCGTTGGCCATTTGCAACGAAACAAGTTTGTGGGTGTAGGCGATGGGGTCACGGATATGTTCACGCCAACCGTGAGATGCAGCTGCTGTGTGTCCCAGCAATTGCATGAGCACCAGCTCTTGGCCATGGGGTGGAAGTTTTTTAATTTTTCGGTAGATCGCTGGCAAACAGCTGTCGCGGCCAGCAGTGAGAATCATTGTGTATCGCTCGAACACGGCGTGGTTAAGCCATGGCAAGTAGCGATTCGTCCAGGCATTTTCGTGATCCGAATTTGTTCCCCAGCGACCTCGACGGGTGATTTCAAGGTAATTCGCCAGACTCTGTTGATCCTGATCGTTCTCTATCGCGCGCGCAGTAGATATATTTTTATTATTATTAAAACTACTACTACTACTACCGCCGGAGAAAGAAATTTTTTTCTCAGCCGAAGTAAAAATTTTGCTCTGGTCGTTTTCAGCCGGAGAAAGATTCTTTCTCTGGTGGGTTTCCACCGGAGAAGAATTCTTACTCTGGTGATTCGTAAGTATTGATTCCGTATAGGTTTCGCTATTTTGACCAGTTTCCGCGCTGTCATTCACCGGAGAAAGATTCTTTCTCTGGTGACCATCTGGCACTGGGGGTTCGGCTGTCGCGTCCCCGTCCATTACAAACATACGATTCAAGCGATTTAAAAACACATCACTTTCAGTCGGCGGGTTGGAAGTCTCCAGTGCGCCAATTTCCTCCAGTGCTTTTGCCGCGGCTTCCCTCAGGCGTTTATTTCCTGACTGACACTGGCTTTCCAAAAACCGGACATAAGTAGGGTCAAAATCTAATGTGCTAATCAGCGAGAGAGGTTCGTCATTAAGCAGGTAAATGTCACCAACGAAACGACCTTGCTTACGTACGGTTTTGCATAAAGTCATCCAGCGTGAAATCCGCAACATATTGCGGCTAGCGGTCAGCGTCGGTGCCGAACAGCCGATCATTGCCGATAACTCATTCCGTCTCGGTGTCGATCCTGGACGCGTGGGATCATTGATCGTTAATCGAATGACCTGCCACGTCACTTTGTCGATGGCATTCAGATCGCGATTAAGGATCAAATAGCGCGGGAATGAATCATGATGGTTGCCGGTAAATAACACCGCCATACCATCGTCATCGTCGCCATAGGAGCGTTGACTAATGAGGTCACGCTCTGCCTTGTCGATCTGTCGCGCAATAATGTCGAGTTCTTTGCTCATGCTCGTTGCCTTATTGCAATTGCTTTATCGTTATGTAGGCCTGATCCAATGCAATATCAGTTTCCTGATGAAGTGCTATCAGTCTCTCTAGTGGATCTTCGATATCCCGAAGTTTTTCCCAGGCTCGCAAAACGGTAAGTTCTTCCTCCTCACTTAATACTTCGATACGGCCGCGACTATGCTCGGGCAAACTCATCCGCGAGCGTCGCGCAGCAAAGTCCCGGCGAGAAATGCCTTTAAGTTCTTCGAGCATTGGCTGACGTAATCCCGCTCGTATCGCGCGATTAACTAAGTCGTCCTCAGTGACCTTGCTATCAGCAAAGCCGAGGTAGAGGCGTAGCGTGTGTGGATCAATACGTAGTTGGAACAATGAGCCTTTGAAGTTCGGTAGACAGGCAATGCGGTCAGCCGATAAAGCTTTCAGTTGAGAGGCAACGCTTTGGTCGATAGCACCCAGCCCCAATTGATTGAGTAGTTGGCTGTCGCCGTTGCGCAATGCTTCCGCAACCGCAAGTAATGCTTGGTGATTTAAAGAGGTGATGTAGTAGTTCTGCATATCATTCACCTCCTGCTTCAACGTTTTCGTTGAGTTTGTGAGGTGCATGTGTGCGGTAGTCCACCAGCAAACTAACAATGGCTTCCAGTTCAGTGAGTGATTGCCATTGAATTGGGTTAGCATCAGGATCACTGATTTGACGGCCCATCAGTCGGCCTTTAAAAGCGGTACCAAGTGCGAGCAACGTTAAGAGGTTGTCTTTGGTAAGAGTAGGGCATATCTCCAGCAGCTCATTCATTGCAGTCAACAATGAAATAGGCGGGGTTAATGCGTGTGAGTACGACCACAAGGTAACCCAATACAGAATCAGGTCAGAATCAAGTTGGGTGGGCGGCAACATCCGGTAACCGGTGTGCCAGCCATCCTCCTCAAGATAATCAACATACTCCGAGAGCCCTATCGTATCGGCATAATCCACTGCTGCTTGGTACGCGAGTTCTTTGAGTGAGGAAACCTCATAATCTAAAAGGTATTGCATCGAACTGAGATCACCGTAGACATGACGAACTACAGGGGCTGATTTATTCGCAGCTTCCCGACTGTCCTGTACATTCTCGTTTTCAGGGGATGGATCAGTTTCCTGATTGCTACCAGTGTCCGGAGGGCTTTCCACAGGTGGGCGCTTGGGCTGTACCGGTGGCTTGGCTGCACCGGTACCCGATTGTTTATCCAACTGTGCATGGGCATTTGCCTCAGCAATAATATCCTTCGGACGATTACCACCTTTGGATAAGCCCTCACTAATGGCCTGTACTTCCGCACGTAATTGCAATACCGGTGAGTTGAGTTTTGCGGACATCGCTGAACACAGCTCATACTCCGCTTTGTCTATATCAAATCCATCACCATCCAATGATGTGAAAACAGGTTTCCAAATTTCATCAAAGCTTCCTTCATTTTTTTGCGCAACAGATTCCCAAAATGTTTTACAGGTTTCGAGCAGCTTCCGGATCTTTTTTACACGATCTATTCCGACCCCCGACCAAAAGGCTTCCGGAATGATTGGAAAAAGCGTTCCATGTGCGTATAGCATTTGCCCAAGATTCGCTTGATTTAATGTCCAGCCTTCAGCTGTAATTAACCGTGCTAGCTCTCGGGTCGATAGCTCACCTTTCTCAGCTTCCAATTCAACCTTCAGGTCATAGGCAGCAAGAGCGCGTTCAATGAAAAGGGTATTCCCTTTCATTTCATTCTCAACCATGTGACTAACTAGATTGTCTCGATCACTTGTCCATGGCTCGAAATCACAATCAAATTTAAAAAATTTCTCGTCGCCGGTTTCCTTCCACAGCTCATTCAAAATTTGCAGGCGAGTGTTCCCCCCCTTTTTGATCATGTACGGGTCGGCAGGTTTTTTTCTCGTAACAATGGGCGGATGGTCTAAACCTTTGTTGCGAATAGACTCCTTAATTTCGTCATACAACGGGTTTCGGGTTCTTCTAGGGTTGCGGTTATACGCAATCAGAATGTCCAGTGTTACGGGCACGCGAGTTTTAATAACAGGATCGGGCAGAATTAAATCTGCGGACGAGGACTCACCTAAATGCGGTTTGTTAAGACGATCTGCGATAGAGGGCTTATTCATCACGCCTCTCCTTGCTTTTGCTGCAGTTCGCTAAGTGGTTGCACATATGTGGCGACAGCTGTATATCCGGCCTCAAGCAGTCTTGTTGCAATTTCCGGAGTGTCGGGTGTAATGCTCAGGTGGGGCGGCGTTAAATCGCCCACCCAATCCAATTGCTCCTCGGAACGTTTACCGAGGTTAACGATATTTGTAGTTTCCATGGCTCAACCTCACGCATTCCATTCGGGCTTGATGCCATAGAGTTTCGGTTCTAATTCGTACACCAGCTCCAGTAAGGTATCCAATGCAGAACGGGTGGGGCCTTCACGAGAGGGCTCATGACGATGGGCGGGAATACCTAACCCCGCTGCTTCTGAATACGCTTTGAGGGTGGGTATGACGGTGTTCAGCACCGTGACATGGCCGTCAGTTTCCTTATCGAAAGTGCAACGTAAATGGTTGGATACTTCGGTTGCTGTGGTTGTGCGGTCCCACAGATTAATTAGCACTTTCACTGGAGGCATTGGCCGTCCGGTTATACTGTGAAAGCCCGGTTTTGGCTTAAATTTATTCACCAATTCAATGGTGCCGTGAATGAATTCACGGGAATCTAATATTTGGGGCTTGATCGGGGACAGAAGTACATCAGCGGCCATGATCACCGATTCCTGGATTATGCCGCTCGCCCCTTGGGTGTCGATGAAAATATAGTCATATTCAGATAGCTGCTCTAAAGCATGGCGGAGGTGCTGGAAGTGGAGAATAGATTCTCGTAAAAAGTTGGGTATTTTTCCCTCGCTCCCCTTATCGTCATTTAAAATAATGTCCAAGTTGGGTATTACGGTCTTCGATGATCCCTACCGCCAACTTCGGACAGTTAACTAACATACATTTTTTGCCTCAAAGCGCTCGGGGCTAACAAAGCCAATAGCGCTGTGACGGCGGTAGCGATTGTAATCCACTTCGATATATTCAAAAATAGATTCGCGCGTGTGCTTTCCATCTAGCAATGGCTCGCCGTGAACCAGCTCAACCTTAAGTGAATGAAAGAAGCTTTCCGCACACGCATTGTCCCAGCAATCACCCTTGCGACTCATACTCTGTATTAGCGAATATTTTTCCAGTAAATCCCTAAACGCATGCGATACATATTGGCTGCCACGGTCACTGTGAACAATAACGCTTTTTGGGAATTTTCGTCGCCACAACGCCATCATCAATGAATCACAAACCAATTGCGCATCAATATGTTTGCTCATCGACCAACCAACAACTTTTCGAGAATATAAATCAATCATCACGGCCAGATACAACCAACCTTCTGTAGTTTGAATATAAGTAATATCGGTCACCCATTTTTCATTAGGTTGTTGCGCAGAAAAATCTCTAGCCAACAGGTTGGGCGCAACAGGTAGTGTATGATTGCTGTCCGTAGTCACCTTGAACAGCTTGGCCGCTTTTGCAATTAACCCCTGCCGTTTCAGGCTTTTCCGAATGGTTTTTATGTCGAGCGGATTATCTTGCTCCGCCAAATCATAAAAAATCCGATCCGCGCCATGCCGGCCTTTTCCAGCCTCAAATGCTGCCTTTACCAACGCATCAATCGCTTCTCTTTGCTGCATGCGCCAACTAACCATTTCACGATTATCAAGCCAGCTGTAATACCCACTTCGCGAAACCAACAGAACGCGCGCCATCATCGCGATTGAATATAGCGCGCTATTTGTCAGCATAAATTCGTAGCGTTTTATTTTTGATGCTTCGCGAAGTAGGTAGCCGCCTTTTTTAGGATTTCAAGCTCCTCTGCTTGCTCGGCGAGCTGACGCTTGAGGCGTGCATTTTCAGCGGCGAGGAGCGATTCTCTTTCAACATCAGTACGGCTATTGTTGAGTGCGCTACGCCAACTGTAAATTTGACTGGCATATATGCCCAGTTTTTCGGCGGCTTCCGCTACGCTCAATCGTTCGGCCAGTTTAATGGCCTCACTTTTGAACTCGGCTGTATACTTCTTATTCTCTTTTGGGGTTGGTTTCTTGCTCATGGATCACCTCTGGAGTAAGTTTACTCAGTTTCTAAGGTGTCCGATATTCGCGGAGGGGATCATCTTAATCGTATTTGGAATTCCAGAAATCACGTTGGTGAATTGGATGATGATTTGCGAAGAGAATTTACGCAGTTTCCGTCCGATATAAGTTTTTTTGGTTAAGCGATCCAGGTTCTTAAAATGAGAAGTGTCGAATCCATATTCAGGGAAATAGAGCAGGTGCCGGACTTTGCAGCCCATATCATCGATTCAGTCAGTTATCGTAATGGTTATGGTGACACCCCTTTGCATATTGTCTCTTATTGGGGTGACTGTGAAGCAATTGCTATTCTCGTTGCTGCAGGTGCAGATATTAATGCGCTAGGTGAGTCTGGTTATACTCCATTGCATTGTGCTGCAGAGTCGAATAAATCAGAAGCAATCTCTTTGCTGTTGCGTCTGGGAGCTGAGCTTTTAACAGATTCAGCGGGCGATACCGCTTTGGATATTGCTGTGTCGTTAAATAATAAAGATGCAATTGCGGCGTTAAGTTAATCAACCGGGAAGAATCATGATCGACGCGGAAGCCAGAAAAATAGCTGCCGAAGTTACCCGACGGTTTGTTGCAGGGCAGATCTCGAATTTCAAGTTTGAAAATCAGTTTCCCAGCTCTAAAGACCCGGTTATGTACGCGATTGAAGATACGCTTTGGTGCTTTTATGATGACTTTGAGGAGCATTGCATTAAAGGGAAGTGGGCTGTGCCTGATGCAACCCAATCAATTATGCGGCGTTGGGTAATGTTTTTGTATTCTGATGAAGAATACCTATGGCCCACAATCAGATTTCCCGGGATTCGCCCGATTCAATTTGGTTTACTGGGGAAAATTTTTAATCGCCATAAAAGGCAGCACGAATTTTTAAGTGCGGGTGACATTGAGTTTTGGCCGTTTGTGAGTAAAGAGTCTTTCCTAAAGGCCAAGGAAAACCCGGTGCTTTTAGCGGGCATCCAATAAATTGAGTTATTCGGCGGAGTTTGTATGTCCCTCACATGGGTAATTATCGGTTCCATCGCCCAGCTAATGCTGGCCTTTTTTCTGTTTATGCTGGTGGTGTTTTCAGCGGCGGGGATTGCGAATAATAATGAGGCGCTCAAGCCCATTCATTTAACATTGCTGAACCTCTCTATTTATTTACTGCCTGCTTTATGTCTGATCAGTGCCGGGGTAGTGATATATGAGTATCGCAATGGGGGAAGTGCTATTGCCTATTGGTGGTATCTTTTGCCGGTGGTTGCGGCAGTCGTTTATCTGGTTTATGCCGTAAATCTAAATAAATAGCCTTTTAGAATTGTGCCGATTTACATCTATCGCAACATGGCACAATCACCATTTCACATTTTTCGCACCTTGTCGTTTCCCTCTACCACACACATCTGTAACCACCAAACTGTTACCCAAATCCGCAGGGTGAGTTAATTCCTTCACAAATACTGTAACCCTATTGCGCAAAAAAGTGAGAAAAGTGTTTCAGATTAGGTTTTCGAAAGTGGGAAGCTACCGCGCTGAAGTTCGAGTTTTTTCAGTTTGAGTTTGTTAGCCGAAAACACCTGATTTATAAGGCTTTTTTGTTTCGTTTGATTATTTGAGTTTTAATTACATTTTTTTATACTCGTCCTCGTGCTACAGCGATAGTACCCAAAAATAACAAAGACACTGGGCACATTTTCGGTTTAATCATCTGATTTATCCCTCTGGTATGGGCGCGTGCTACCCATGCCATGGTGAGCCTTTATCTGGAGAAAAACCATGCTCAAAAATAATACGGTCATTATCAACTCCAGGGCGCTAATGTGGTGGTGTTTATTAGTTTCCCTGTTTGCTACACACGCGGCTGTTGCAGCTTCGGGTCATACGGTGTTATCGGCGACCAGTGTGAAGTTTTATGTAACTGATGCCCCCTGGGCTGACGTGCATTACACGATTAATGGTGCGAACCAGCAAAATATTCGTATGACGGCGAGCGGTACCAATCACGAATATATTTTGAATGCAGCCACCAATTCGGTGGTGCGTTACTTCTATACCATCGGCAATAACTCGGGCGGCGCTACCGATACTGCCTGGGTGCAATTTACTTTAACGGCACCGACTACGCCGCCGCCCACTGGCGGTGTGGCGCGCGTTTATCAGCATTGCAGTTACGGTGGCACTGCGGTGGGCCTGGCAGCGGGTAATTACACACTGGCGCAACTGCAAGCACTGGGTGTGCGCAATGATGATATTTCATCGGTGCAGGTGAATAGCGGTTACGAAATTGTGCTTTACCAGAATGATAATTTTGGTGGTACTGCAGTTACCAAAAGTGCAAATGATGATTGCCTGGTGAATGACAATTTCAACGATGCCGCCAGTTCAATCATTGTGCGCGCTACTACCAGTGTTCCGCCGGGAACACCGGGTACTGCCAACGGTACGCACAAGCGGTTGAAAATTATCAATGGCTGCGGCGACCCTATGTGGGTGCAATGGTTAACGGCGCCGGGCATTAACTTCAGCGGGCCAAATCGCCATCGCCTGGCGAGCCTTGGCAGTTCGATCGAATACGACATCCCCGACAAAGGTTTGCCGAGCATGCGCTTCTGGCCAGGTTTTGGTTGCGATGCGAATGGCCATAACTGCCGTGTAGGCGCGAGCGGTGGCCCGGCGAATTTAGGGTTTACCTGTCCTGCCGGTGGTTGTGCACCGCCCATCGATTCCAAATTTGAAGCTTCATTCGGTTGTATTCCCGGCGTGACTGACGCGCAGTGCGTACAGAATCCTTCTGCACCGGGAACACCATTGGGGCGTGGTGATTGGTGGAATAACAGCTTTGTGGATGGTTACACCACACCGATGAAAGTGATCGTAAAAGGTCATTGCCCGGTCGGCCCGCAACCGGCGCCTGTGTTTGGTCCCGGCGGCCCACCGGGCGGCATTATCGATTGCTCGACGATTCGTATTTCAGATTGCCCGACTAACGAAAATTTGAGTACCGATGGCCGCTACCCCGCGCTTGCCAATGTGAATTTAATTGCGACCAATCCACTCACCGGCGCGCAAGCAGGTTGTTATTCACCCGCAGCGAAACTCACTTATCGCCAATGGCCATCGACGACACCGGTTTACAACCCGGCTGATCCGCAAGCGCAAATGTACACCTGCCCAACACCGCCAATTTCTCCCGAGCAGTGTATGGCGGGGCCAGCGGATCGCACCAAATATCGCAATATGGTGCATTCACATTGCGATACCTATGCCTATGCCTACGACGATGGTGTTGGGTTATCGAGTTGTCCGGCGGCGACCAACCTGGTTTACGAAGTGACTTTTTATTGTCCGCGTTAGGTCATAAAAAATGGCCAATGCTAAAGAGCTGCTAAATGGCGTATGAACTACTCATACAATTACGTTAATACCTTATTTAAGGAATCAGTTATGAATAATAAAAAATCTGCAACGCAGCAATTTCTGAAAGCAGCGCTAATTGCCTGCGCAGGCATTGCCTCTGTTGCCCATGCGGTGGTTTACCAGGCAGAAAATTACAACGCCTTTTCCGATACAACTCCTGGCAATAGCGGCGGTGTTTTTCGCGGCGATGCAGTGGATATAGAAGCAACCACCGACAGCGGTGGCGGTTACAACGTGGGTTGGATAGTGCAGGGCGAATGGCTGGCATTTAATGGTTTAAATATTCCCACAACTGGTAGCTACACAGTGCGCATGCGTGTTGCATCGCCCAATGGTGCAACGGCATCGGTGGATTTAAATGCGGGCTCAATTCAACTCGGTAATTTTGTAATTCCCGCGACCGGTGGTTGGCAAAATTGGACCACGGTATCGCGTACCGTAAATTTAAATGCAGGTACTTACAACCTGGGCGTGTTTGCACAAACATCCGATTGGAATTTTAACTGGATTGAAATTATTCCTAACACAACCAATCCAGGTCGCACTTTGGTTTGGTCCGATGAGTTTAATAGCATCAATACCGCTAACTGGACCTTTGAAACCGGTGGTGGTGGTTGGGGTAATAATGAATTGCAATATTACACAAACGGCCAAAACGCCTTTATCCAGAATGATGCGCAAGCCGGCGGTAATGTATTGGTGATTGAAGCGCGCAAAAATAATCCATCCAACTACGGTTGCTGGTACGGTACCTGTACTTACACCTCAACGCGTATGGTATCGCGCGATAAGAAAACCTTTAAATATGGTCGCATTGAAGCGCGCTTGAAATTGCCACAAACACAGGGAATTTGGCCGGCGTTCTGGATGCTGGGCAGTAACCTGGGTTCAGTAGGTTGGCCGCAATCAGGTGAGATCGACATTATGGAGCACGTAGGCTTTGAGCCTACCACTACCCACGGTGCATTGCATGGCCCGGGCTATTCGGGCAATACACCCATCATGGGCACGCACAACCTGGGTGAATACGTGAATGTAAGTTATCACGTGTATGCGGTGGAGTGGGATACCAACGGTATTCGCTGGTTCCGCGATAATATCCAGTTCTATTCGGTAACGCGTGCGCAAGTGCAAAACTACGGCACCTGGGTATTTGATCAACCCTTCTTCTTGTTACTGAACGTTGCCGTAGGCGGAAGCTGGCCAGGTAGTCCGGATGCAGGCAGTGTATTCCCGCAACGTATGTATGTGGATTATGTGCGTGTTTATCAGTAATTATTGTTGAGGCTATGCGTTTAAAAAACGGCAGCAATCAGCTGCCGTTTTTTTTGCAGAAAAATAATTACCGCGCAGTAACCTGAAAAACCCCCGCCAGTTGGTGTAATTTGGTCGCGGTATTTTTTAAACGATCTGAACTGGTGTGCAGTGCACGCACTACTTTATTCATGGTTTGGCTTGCGCTAGCTACCTCGCGTGCATGGTGCCCATGTTGTTGGCTGTTGCTATCGATGTGGTGAATAATATCGAACATGCGCTCTACAATTTGATGCAGTTGCGAATTATCGGTGGAGGCTTCTTCGGCTAAACGCAAACCGCGATCTACATCGGCCACACTGGCTTCCATATAGGTTGCTGCCGTTTGTGATTCTTGCCGAATTGCTTCAATTTTTTCACCAATTTCTTGTGCAACGCTGGCAGTCCTGCCGGCCAGGTTACGTACTTCTTCGGCAACAACCGAGAAACCGCGCCCATGTTCGCCGGCTCGTGCTGCTTCAATAGCAGCATTCAATGCGAGCAAATTGGTTTGGCTGGTGATGTCGCTAATGAGTGAAACCATATTGCCAATTTCAGCGGTGCGATTATTTAAGGTGTGAATGGTGCGCGCCGAGGTTTCCACTACATCGCGAATACTCTGGGTGCCGGTACGCACTGATTCAAATTGGCTGCGCGCCTGTTCCACCACAGTTTCCATGACTTTTTTCATATCGCTGGCAGTGCCAGAGGCATTGCTAATTTCTTGCAACTGGTTGTGCATCAGCTCCAGCATTTTTTCCATAGAATTGGAAACATGGCTGGATGACTGATTGGCTTCGCTGTTGCGCTTGAGCAGGGTATCGCTATTTTTCATCACTTCATCGGCGGCGCGAATAACTTCGCCGACGATATGATCCAAGTTATCGATAAAACTGTTGGTCCATTTTCCCAGGTCACCGGTTTCGTCGTTGGCGAGTTTGCGCGTGTCCAACCGCTGTTGCAAATTGCCACCACCTTCAGCAATGGTGTGAATCACCTCAGTCATTTTTCCGAGGCGTCGCGCAAGGCGCCGGGGGCCGCGTTGCTGGAAAATTTTCGCCCCTATTATCAGCGTTAGTAAGGTAAGTGCATTAATTAAATTGTTTGACCAATCGGTAAATTCATGTAGCCCTGCATTTAATAAGAATGCGCTGCCAACGCAAACGGTGTAGATATTCATCAATTTAAAACTGAGGGAACGGTGACGATACACTTCTTCCAAATCTGCTTCGCACATCATGCCCCAGGTATCGGGCGAGCCGGGCAAATTAAAGGTCACACCTTTGCCTACCACAGGAATATGGCGATAGTCGGAGTAGCCGGGGTAGGTGACAAATAAATTATTGCCCTTGCGAATAGTTTCGCGCACACCCGGGTGTAAATCATTAGTGGCCGGGTCAGTAAAGCGAATTTCAAATTCAGTGTGTTGCTGGATTTTTACAGTGCCCCAGGCGGTATGCACTCCGGATTTTAAATTTTCACCGTGAGTAAAGGTGTCGTCTTCAAAACGAGAACGGGAGAGGGCAGTTCCGCTTTTGATGGAATTATCGAAAACCGATTTCACCATAAATAAATAGTTATCACCGGATTCTGCAAAAATATGTCCGGCTTCACGCTGGATTAAATCACCCAACACATCATTGGGAATACGCGCGCATAAACAACCTTTATTGCCGGGGTTTAATTCAATCGGCAAATAAAACATCAGCGTGACTTGATCGTGAAAGGCTGAGCTGCGTTTTCCTATGCTCAGGGTTTGTGGGTCTTTATAGGGGCCGTGTAAAAACGGAGCGGCGAGGCCTGCTTCAACCGCACGTGAATGTAAATCCTGCTTGCCAATGTGTTGGCTATAGGTAGATGAAATGACTACACCTTGTTCATCAAGTAAAAAAAGTTCAGTGCAATCCCCCATTGCCTGCCAGGCTTTGCGCAAAATGTTTTCAGCGGAATCGTCCAGCAGTTGCAATTGGCTGCGACAGGATTCCAGTTGGGTCCATTGGCGCTTTACCCATTGTTGCAAGAGTTTAATGCGGGTGTTGGCGATACTTTCAAAGGTTTGTTCCATGATGGGGTAGCGGCTGCGATTTAACCAACAGGCCCAGCCCATCGCGAGTTTTCCGGTTTTTCCTGACCAATTCAGCCAGCCACGCTCCGCGGGCGACAAATGCATTGAGTCGCTGTGTAAATACATAGGCCTTCTTCACCTGTTTCCAGAATTGCTAGTAGTGGGATTAAAACTTTCAATTGTTGTATTTGGTGTCAGGCAGAATGTGTGCCAGCTCACAAAGTTTCGCGGAATAGGCTGATGGGTCAGGTTGGTGTGGGCATTGATGGTGCGCTTTGGGTTTCCATTTTGGTGCTTTGGCAAATTTTGTGCGCAGGATTGGTGCTTTTTGTGAGGTTTGTTGTTGTTCGATCAAAAGCGGGTATTGTTATCAAACCCGAGATTATTGATTTTTGTTTTGCCCAACAATTTCAGCAGAAGGTTGCGCAGGAAGCGCAGTATCGGGTAAAAAATGTGCGACAGCCGGGGCGACTTAAACACCCAATAATTCACGCGGTTAAAAAATCCCGAACGGCTGCTGATGAGTGCCAGCGCATGGATCGCATCGGCGCCGTAATAAAGCTGGCTATCCATTTTCAATACCATGCCTTGGTCTATATCCCAACCCAGTGCGGTAACTTCATCCAATATTGCGCTGGGTTCACGTGCATCCAGCAAAATAAATTCACCGATATCTTCACGAATGCGCACCAAGCGGCAATAGTTGTCGCAGGCGGGGCACTCTTTATCGTACACCAGCACAATTTTTCCTGCGTGACTCATAGGTTTTTCTCTTGAAGAAATCAATCGAGTTTTGAATCTCCCCCGGCCCCTCTTTGTTAAAGAGGGGAGCAATGCCTCTCTCTTTAACAAAATGCTCCTCCCTTTAATAAAGGGAGGTTGGGAGGGAATAATTAGATGTAGTAATTTGCATCAATAATTTCACCCAGTTCTACGCTGGCCACTTGTGGCTGGGCTTTTAACCAGGCAAGGAGTTTTGCTTTATCGGCTTCAGTTGTTGACCCATAACGCTGATTGGAACCGACAAAGCCGGATAAGCGCTTGCTGGATAAGCCACCGCCAAAGGCCAAGCCAGCGCCGCTGATGGCATCGATAAAAAAACTGTCGACAAATTGGCTGATAATTTCTTCACTGATGTCATCTTTAAATTCACACTCCAGTTCGAAACCAAAAGTGGCGAATTCGTCCTGGAACAATTTCTTACGCAAACGTTTACTGCGCTGCGGGGCTTTTTTGGTGTTTGCGTTGGTTACTGCGGTCATGGGTCTACCTTTCATTTAAATCAAAAAAATACTGCAAAAACAGCAATGGATTGGGCTAATTACTTCTATAAAAACTAATTGGCTGCGCGCTAAGGTGATTAATTCACGATAAATCGGTGTCGCTAACGCCATTCAATTCCATGAGTGCAGCGACTTGCTTTTCCAGAGTGGCGATGCGCAATTCCAGAGAAAGAATTTTTTCTTCCTGATCGGCGCGGACGTCACTGCTGGCGGATTTATTCGCGGCGGCTTGTGCGGCAATCGCACTAATATCCGGTTGGCCACAGAGTAAATGAGTGTAGCGATCTTCGCGCTGGCCGGGCAGGCGTGGAATATGTATCACTAATGGTTTGGTTTTAACGCACAGGCTTTGCAGCTTTTCTTCCAGCGCCTGTGGTGATGCGAACTCCACCATGCGTTGGGTACGGGTTAAAATTTCCGCGACTGTTTGTGCGCCGCGCAACAACATTACCGTGAGAATGGCTTGTGTGGCTTTATCGACACTGAGCACACGGGTAAGGCGTTGGTCGTAGCGCGCCGCACGCGAACCGTAATCCACGGCGATTAATTGCCGATCCTGTAACTCACTCACACAACGCTGCAAGGGTCCCGAATCATAGTTGGTAACGGGTTCGCGGCTGGTTTTTTGGTTGCATGCGAGCTGCAGGCTATTCAGGGTTAAGGGGTATTGGTCGGGCGTAGTCAGTTGTTTTTCCATGAGCGAGCCGAGTACGCGTGCTTCCATATCGTTGAGCAGGGCTTCATTGGGGCTTTGTGGATTATCCGTAGGGGCTAGGTTTTCCATCATGGTGTCTCTGGCTGTTTGCGAGGGGTGACACTCTACGCCCATGGCGGTGAAATTTCATCTGTTCGGATCTGAGCAGCTATTTATTCATAATTTATATGACGGATTGCAATTGTCTGCCTATATTTTAAGCATTAAGTGACGTTGAGCAATTTTGTCGAGGAAGACCGCTATGGAGGCATTATGGGTTTTAGCCGGGCCGGATCGTTGTTATCGCGTACCCGACCAAGAGCTGATTGTTGATAGGCAAGGTGAAGTTACGAAAGCTGGTGAGGCGTATCTCGTTAGTTCGTCGCAGCTACAGGAGCCGAGCGCGTGGGAAGCACTTTGTTCCCAGGTGGATATTGTGGTGCTAGTCGCCGGTAATGTTCAGTTAAACAGCCTTTGGTTATCCAGTATCCCCGCGAACTTGCCCAAAGTGGGTTTTTTGGATGATCGCAGTCATCCTGAAGTTCGGCTTCAACTAACCCTGCTGGGTGTCGATGGCTATATATCCGTGGTGATGAGTCAACCTGATTTTGCAGTTGTGCTGCAGAAAATCCATGAAGATAAACAGGCAATCAACAACCTCCAGGAGGAGTTGAAAAACTTTTCTGCCGTTGCTTTTACCGCTATGTCATCAGCGTCGGAGATGGGCATAGTGGCTGTGTTTGCTGAAAAAGTGCAATCCTGCATGGAACTGCACCGCCTCGCTAATTTAATCCACGTTTGTTTAGCGGACCTAAGTCTGGAGGGTGTCGTGCAATTTATGTTCGAGGAAGACACCAGCCTTTTCCCGCCCGACATCCCGGCGTCTTTTGCACGCTTACTACAAAGTGCAAGCGAAGCGGAAACCCGCATTATTTCTCACGGGCGTTATTTATTATTCAGTTTTGATCACGTGCAACTACTGGTGACTAATGCGCCCCATCAAGATCAGGAGCGCTACGGCCGTTTGCGCGATGTGCTCGCTCATGTGGTATCGATTGCTGAGGCCAGAGCAAAAACCTTGAAAGTGAATACGCTGTTAAAAGTTCAGCAAGATAATGCGCGCATGGTCATGATGTTGTTGGAAATGGCGGCGGCGGATAATCGCTCCGCAGTAAAGCAAATCATGACGGAGCTCTCTGACTCGCTACGCATTATGGCTACCGGATTTGATTTGAATATGGAGCAGGAGGGGGAGCTGCTTAGCTTATCGGATCGTGCGCTCAACTCACTGGAAAGCCTGCAAGAAGCCACTATGACGGTGGAAGAGCATTTTCGCAGTTTACTGCAGCAGTTGGATGAAGCTACGCTGTTGCTGCAAGCCCCTCCGGAAAGCGCGACGGCTGAAGAAAATCACGATAGTAAAATTGAATTATTTTAATGTTGCTGCGGAGGGTCAGGCGTCCTCCGCTGCAAAATCTTCCGCCTCCTGGCAAATCACCTCCTCGACTAATTGATCCTGATTTTTCCCCTGACAATCGATCACTATATCGGCGTAACGCAAATAAAGTGGGCGGCGTTCCGCATAAAGTTCCGCAAAGGTTTGCTGGGGCGCGCGTGCAATTCCGCGTGTATTCATATTGTTAATGCGCTGTTCCAATTCCTGAATTGCAACGTCCAGAAAAATAATCTGGCCGAATTTTTTTAAGTGCTGCATTGCTTTATCGCTGTACACCGCGCTGCCACCGGTTGCAATAATATGGTTTGTGTAGTGGGTGTTGAGCAATATTTTTTCTTCGTGATCGCGCAGCGCTAAATGGCCTTGTTCATGCAGAATGTCCTGCAGGGTTTTGCGGTGCTCCAGCTGAATTAATAAATCAGTATCAACGAAATCCTTGGCCAAGTGTTTGGCGAGCAGCAGGCCAATCGTACTTTTTCCTGCACCGGGCATTCCAATAATAATCAGGCTTTGGTGATAGGGGTTCATAGTGTGCCTCCAGCAGTCGGTGGGTCGGGTGGGGCGGGAGCGGCGGGTCATTCAACTATAGCTGATTTAGTTGATGATGACGCTAGGGTGATAAGAACGAGAAAGAAAAAGCCCCGGTGTTTTTGTTCCGGGGCTGAGGTTTATATTGCCATTATCATCGGCAATTAATGAACGGCTTTGAGCTTCGCGGGCAGGCTTAGCTCATTCAGCAATAAATTGCCGATGGGCGCGATTTTGCCGCAACTCATGGTGGCGGCCACATTCAAATCGGCCGCGCGTCTGGCGAGGTCATTGAAGTTACGCATCACCGCCGGGTTGCGTGGATCAGGCACAGAAATACCCGTCAGGAAGCCCGACAGCTGCGCGGGGAATCCGGGGACTGAGTTATAATCCAGATGTGCAAAGGGTGTTGAAGTTTCCATTTGGTGGCAACCGCTGCAGGTATTTAATGCCAGTTCAAAGAGCGCATCGTCGCGCACAGTGGCGGGTGGCGGAGTAACTGGCGCTGGCGTGGTGGGAACGGTTAACAAACCGGCTGGCGCATTCCAGAGTACAGGCACGGGTGCACTGCCAGCCGTCATTGCCGTAGGAACGGTATGTTGCGCTGAAGGTGGGCCTACTAATAGCGGCCAGTTGGCATTCAAGTAGCTGGCGAGCGTTGCCGAGTTATTGAAGCTGATATGGGGTTCCTGCTTCACATCGGTTTCAACCAGATTACCCCCCGTTGCCGGTAGTACAAATTCGCGCAATTCCCACAGCGGTGAGCCGGGCAGGAATTCATTGGTGCGCACCTGGCCTATAGCACTTTGATTAGGCGCGGATGGATTGGCGCCGGCCGCCGTAAACACTTGCGTCAAGCTTTCCAGGTCGGCGTTGTAGTTGGGCGAGCCCGCCAGCGCCACCCATTTTTGCGCCCAAGTGCGGATATTGCTGCAACCGCTAATGGGTACCTTGTACTCGAGGATGATGGTTTTACTCAGGTTATTGCAGTCACCATCGTGCAGGGCGAACACAAAGCGGCCTTCACCCGCATCGCCACCGGCATAGGGGCCGGTACCGCCGCGCAGGTCAACGCGCAATACAATTCCTAGTAACCGGAAAGGGCTCTCTTGTGGCAACAGTGTTGCGCCGGCGCCTCCACTGCGAATCTCCCAGTCCTTAATCACTTTTTGATACACGTTCGGACGCGCGGCAACATTAAAACCGTTGATAGTTTGTGCCACTGTCCAGTGTTTGAAGAGTGCTTTAATAAAGTCCGAGGTGGACGAAGTTCCATTAGCCATATTTTCCATCAAGCGCCAGAAAGTCCATTCCCCGACCGGGTTACCGGCGGGTGAACTGTTGGTAGTTGAGCAAGCCCAGGTTCTGCCGGGATCGTTCACAACGCTCACATCGGTAACCATCAGCGACTGTGGAATACTAATGGCGGCCGGTATGGGATCTACCTCCGGCGGCAAACCGATTGGAATATTGAGTAGCGGCAGTCGAATGGTGTCATTCACTTTTATTTGTGCAGCATCCAGCGGTAATGCAAAGCGCGCTTCTTTCCCATTGCTTATGCCACTGAACTCCAGCGCATTTCCAGTTGCGAATATTTTTTGCTGGGTGATGGCCTGGCGGTTACCCGGTGCAAAGAATAATTGTTTTTCCAGGTTGGTGGTGCGCGCTAATTGGTTGTTGCCTTTAGCGAATGCGTCAAAATCAAATTCTGTTTTAATACTGAATACACCATCGCCAGCGCGCAAATCGCCACTGGTGCCGTCATCCACCAGGCTGACAGATGTTTTGCCGATTAACAGGCTTAATTTTTTTTCGCGTGTAGACATGGCAGAAAAGCTCGCACTTATTGCTGCTGTTTTGTCGTCGAGTTTGGTGATGCTCAATGCACTGGGCTTTGGATTTGCAGTTTGCGCAATGCTTGCCGCAGAAAAACCCATAGTAGTAAATAACACGGAAGCAAGAGTAATGAACAAGCTATTCCTGGCTCGCATAAATAACCCCTTAATTAAGATGTTGAAGAAATCCTGTTGGTGAGCACGCAATGTCCTTGCGCTAACTAGAGATAAGGGAAAACAATTAGGCTGTCAAAGGGGATGAAAATTATGGCGTATCAACAAGCGCGATTAATAAAATTATGTTTCGGTGGGGATTATTTACTCAGTGGAAAGCGTTACTAAAATTCCAGTAATTTTGCAGATATTCAGTGTTATCGAAAAAGCAGTGATTTTTTCACCTTGGTGGTGTGACGTATTTATTTTGAAAAAATCAGGTTTTATTTTTTGTTATTTCTAATAATTTTTTGAAAATTACATTTTATTTATTTTGTTATAAAGGTCTGGTATCGGATTGAACCGATACCAGATAACGATTATTTCTTTAATTGATGTGCCCATGCAATCAGGGCCGTGAGTTGGGTATTGATAGTGCCCTGGATTTTTTCATCAACCAGATTGCCATCGGCGTCAAAGGCGCCGGAAAATGCGTTAGCAAATACTTCGGGTTTGTTGAGTGGATGTAAATTCAAATATACGCACACCTGGCGAAAATGGTACTGCGCACGCGAGGTGCCCATACCACCGCCGGCACCCATGAGTGCTACTGCTTTCCCGCTGAGAAGTTTGTTGTCAGGCTCGCGCGAGGCCCAGTCGAGAGCGTTCTTTAGCGCGGGAGCGATAGAATAGTTGTATTCGGGGCAGCCAAAAATCAATGCATCGGATTTTTCCAGTTGCTGTAAAAGTTCGATTACGGCTGCGGGTTTTTCGGTAAGGTCAGCGTTAAAAAAAGGCACCGAGGATAAATCGGCAATAGTAATGTTGCTACCTGCCGGGGCCTGTGCCTGCGCGTAACGCAACAGACCCATATTGGTGGATTTTTTGCGCAGGCTGCCGCAAATGGCCAGAATATTCATTGTTCATCTCCTTAAAAAGTAATGATAAAAAAATTAACGACTAAAAGTGAACGGCTGGAAAGATGATGCGCTGTAACTTGAACAACTAGCTTGGTCTAGTTTCGCTGCACAATCAATTCCACTTCCAACAAATGTTCCGGGTCGTAGAGGCGACTAACTTGCACCCAGGTCGCGGCTGGATATTGACCGGGTTTGAAAAAGCTTTTTCGGGTAGGAATGACTTTGATCAAGGCATCTATGTCGGTGGTGTAAATCGTTTCCTTGATAATTTGCTCGCTGGTCAAGTTAAATTTTTTCAGTATGTCCTGGATGTTGGTGTAACAAGATTTAACTGCTTCCTCCATGGTTTTGCCGGAGCAGGCAACTCCGGAAACATAAAGCTGGTTGTTGACTTCAGTAATGCCTGAGTAGCCAATATCGCGTTCCCAGCTGCCGAGTTCATGGCGTTTGATGGAGTTGCTGTCGCTGGCAAAACTGCCAGTCGCCGTGAGCAGGCAGGCCATTAAGAGGAGTTTATGCATAGCTCTGGTCCTTGGGGGATGGATGGTTGTTATTAGATTCAGACGAGTCTACGCCATTGCATAGCGCTTGTGGGAAAGCTTTTGTTAATCGTCGGAGGAAAAAAGTCAGCAGAAAATCGAACGCTTGGATGGATAGGCGAATCAATAAAAAAAATTCATCAGGCAAAACCGCCGCCGGCTTTTAGGAAAGGCAACAGGCGCAAGCTGATTTTATGCGGATGGTGGCGGAGTAAGCCATTGATGCAGGCCGTTGGAGTGAGGTAATCGTCGTAATATTGCTGCACCGCGAGTCGCAATTGGCGGCGCTGGGTATCAGGCATTGTTACTGCTTGTTGGATTACTGCAAGTAATTCTGTTTCGTTGTTAAACACCAAGCAATTTTTTCCATGTTCCAATGCAGGGAAAAACATTTCCGGGTATTGGGTGATTGGAATGCTGCCCACTGCCATGGCTTCAATCAAATTATGCGACATGGGATAACGCACACCGGGGCACGCCAGAAAAAAGTCGCTGTTTGCCAGGGTTCGTAACCAGTTCACCGGCTCGACTTTGCACTGGCGAGTATTCATCACTACCAGCCCCTGAATCTGCTGCGTATTTGCCTGTTCCAATTCGCTATTGGAAAGCAGCTCGCGATACTCATAAAGCGGTGATGGGTTGTCTTGAATGGATCGTAACAATTGTGCGCGAGTTAATTTTGCATAAATACGGCGAATAGAATCCTTATCGTATTTGTCCGGGTTTGCGTCACCGCCGAAGAAAATACCCCAGCGACGCTGTTGCTGGCGATATTGGTGCAACTGCAGATCCTGCTGTAAAGCGTAAATTGGTGGAAACATGGGGAAGGGCATGGGGAAGCAGGCATCCGCACGTGAATAATCTGTTTGATAATTTAGCGAGACAATTTTTGTGGCCGCTGATGCAAGCGGCGAATGCCACTTATCGGTGACCAACACATAGCTGTCCACTTGCTCTTGGCCACGCACAAGGGGTTGGTGGACACGCAAGACAGAAAATTGCTCCTGCAAACAGAGCTTTTTGTATTTGTCTTGAATGTTGCCAAGGAAAAAATAGTTTTCACGCAGCAGGGGATAAAATCCCGCGCGGATAAAAAAAATAAACAGGCAGTAAAAGCGACGCCCCTGGGGGCCATCAATACGTGCATCGCGAAAATCAAATACCACCAGGGGGCGGTTGGCGGGAATATCTGTGCATTGCTGCTTTAGCCAGCGCCGGTAATCCATATAGCGCCGGGGGTAAAACATCGCTTTGTAGCGATTGAGTGCGCCATCCAGTTGATGGCCATATTTGGCGAGTTGCAGAAGAATGCTTGCCATAGTCTATGCTGGATAATTGCGATGTCTAAAGCCTACCCAGGTCGTATGACAGCATGATTGCAGCAAGACATTTGCGGGGGAATCGATATTCATGCCCGCAAAACCAAGTCTGCTATTCATTTTTGCGTTTTGGTTGTGATCTGATAGTTCACCCTCAAACGGACACGGGCAACTTTTGGCGCCAACTGGCTATTCGTCACTATACTAAGGGGATTCCCAAGCCCGGAGGCTTTAATTTGTCTGTGGTTTCCATGAATACCGGTCGGCCGCTATCGCATTGGCAAAAAGTCCAGGTGCTGGTACTGCTTTATGTGGCCAGTGGCTACTTGGGAATCTGCGTCGCGGCGTTTCCCGGTACTTTTTTTGCGCAGGTCTGGTTGCCTTCAGGTATTGGTTTGGTGATGTTTTGCCAGTTTGGGCGGCGCGCATCCTTTATGGTTGTTCTGGCATCATTACTGGTGAATGGTCCGTTTGCGCTGCAGCATCTTGCGCAAAATGGCGCGATCGCAACAGTGTTGCTTATCATTTTTAGCCCATTGTTAGATACCTTGCAAAGCTATCTTGCCTGGCGCTTCTGGCGTTTGGATCGCGAGCCGCGTTTAAGCCGGCTGGGTCTGCAGCGTTTTCTTAGTGCAATTTTATTGGCGGTGTCGGTGAGCATTTTGCTCATGGCGAATGTGCATTTGTTTCTCGGCTTGATTGAGCCCAATGAATTTATTAGCCGGTTTGCCATGATGGCGCTGGCAGATTTGCAGGGACTGTTTTTAATTATTCCACTGTGGCTGGCGTTACGCCGGGCTGCCCATGATGTGTTGAGCTATCCATTATTTTTTAGTGGGTTGGCAATTCCAGTTCCGTTGTTGCTGGCGCAGTTGGAGCCAACGCTGGCAGCACTGCTGTTCCCATTAATTGCATTTATTATTATACGTTTGCGCTTTATCGGGGCTGCGTTAGCGGTATTTGTCTCGGGTTTGTGTGTGGTGCTTCTGGTTGCCACTGGCAACGATCCCTTGCAGATGGGCGAGGGCGTAGAAGCCTATAGTCGCTGGGCTTTGATCGTTCTCGCGTTGGGCACGCCCATGTTGCTGATGGGCATAGTGTTGGATGACAGTCACGATTATCAAATACATCTGGAGGCGCGCGTCAACGAGCGTACTCAGGCATTACAGGATGCTTTGGCCGCAGCTCACACGCTGGCAATTACCGATTCGCTGACACACGCCTTTAATCGTCGGCAAATGGAAACACTGGTGCACGATGAAGTTGAGCGTGCGCAGCGCTACGAGCAACCAATGTCACTAATCATTTTGGATATTGATCATTTCAAAAAAGTAAACGATAACTACGGTCATCCGGTAGGGGATAGAGTTTTGCAAAAAGTGAGTGAGATTCTGGCGGGCAGTTTGCGCCAGTCAGATTCACTCGGGCGTTGGGGTGGAGAAGAATTTTTAATTTTATTGCCGCAAATTCATGTGGGCGCGGCGGCGAGCGTGGCGGAAAAGTTGCGCCTTGCAGTTTGCACTACAAACTTTGAATTAAAGGCGCCCGTGACTATCAGTTTGGGTGTGGCGGAATTGCGCGCTGATGAGTCGGCAGGTGAATGGATTACTCGCGCCGACCAAGCCTTGTATCTGGCAAAAGACCTTGGCCGCAATCAACTGGCGATTGCCGACTAATAACGTTTTAAATTGATTAACTGTGTTCGTAGGGGCGCGATTTATCGCGCCCTCTTATCACGCTTTTTGTTGCGCTGAGCCAATCACTTACTTGTGCGCTTTTTTATTTTTCGGTTTGCTCGCATGTTTTTCGATTTTAGCCGGTGTTTGCTTGGCGAGCATTAATTGAAAGCCACCAAATACAATGGCCATTAACCCGAGCAGGGCGGAGAAGATATAAGCACCGCCATCAGCCGCAAAGTAAAGCCCGATAATTAACAGCAGACCAAAAGCGATAAAGCCGTAGCCCAGTTTTTGTTGGAATTGCGCAGGTTTTGTGTTCATAGAAGGGTCCTGTAACCAAGAGACGCTTTAGGGGCACGATTTATCGCGCCCGTGATGAAGTAGTTCAGATGCACATCGCCTTGGGGCGAGTTTATTATCCGATCCGATTATCAATAGGCTCTGGCTGTGGCGCAAGCCCCCGGATTTTCCCGGGAGAATTGATGGCTTCTTGGGAAGATCACCCTTGCAGGCTATAATCCCTAGCCTGTGGCCCTCAGGGCATGTTGTCTGCTGTTACAGCAAAGCGATTCCTCAGCGAGATTTCCCTTGGATAAATCAAAATCCCCCCAATTCCATCGCAGTTTTTTAAAACCCCGCTTCTGGTCAACCTGGCTCGCGCTGGGCTTTTTTTGGGTTATCGCCCAATTACCGGTGCGCCTGAACCAAGGCGTAGGGCGTTTGCTGGGCTTCTTGCTTTATCACCTTGCCCAATCGCGTAAACGCTATGCCGAGATCAATATCGCGCTCTGCTTCCCCGAACTCGATGCCCAAGCCCAGGCGCGGATGGTGCGAGGAGTGATTACCTCGTGCGGTTTAAGCATCTCCGAGACCGCTATGGGGCTCTGGGGGCAGCAAGACAAGATGCGTGACCGCTACAGCATCACCGGCCTTGAGCATATCGAAAGGGCGACTGCGGAGGGTAAAGGCGTTCTCCTATGTGGCAGTCACCTGACCACCATTGATATCAGTGGCCGCATTATGGCCTACCACATAGTGGCGGATGTGCTCTATCGCCCCGACCCCAACCCACTGATGTCTTATGCCATTGCCAGCGCGCGCAATCGCGTGAACGACGGTGCAATTCATCGCAACGATACCCGCCAGTTGATTAAAAACCTGCGTGCGGGTCATATTGTTTGGTATGCGCCCGATCAGGATTACGGCCCGGCCCACAGCGTTTTTGCTCCTTTCTTTGGGGTACAGGCCGCGACCGTGGTGGCGACATCGCGCATTGCCAAAATGTCTGGCTGCGCCGTGATTCCTTTTTTCTGCTTCCGGGAACCCGGGGGACGCTATCGATTGGAAATTCAACCGGCGCTGGATAATTTTCCGAGTGGCGACGATCTGGCCGACGCTACCCGCGTTAACCGCATTATTGAAGCCGCTATTCGTCAGGCGCCGGATCAATACCTGTGGGTGCACCGCCGTTTTAAAACGCGCCCGGAAGGCGAGGCAAGTCTGTATCCTCCCAAAAAGAAACGCAAAGCGCGCCCGCAAATTTAATCTGTGCTTGCTCATTTTGAGTAAGCCGTTGAGGTCAGTGAATGATGGATGCCTGTGTCCAACCGGGTTTACTGCCCGTACATGAAGCGATAGTGCGCATGCTCGGTGAATTAGCGCCTATCACAGCAACAGAGATTGTCTCTCTTTACGAAAGCCTCGATCGTGTATTGGCGGAAGCCATAGTCGCACCGATTAATGTGCCGGGTGGTGATAATTCTGCCATGGATGGCTACGCCGTTCGCCATCAGGATTGCGGTGAAACACTAACCCTTATCGGCGAATCATTCGCAGGCCATCCCTTTAAAGGGGAGTTGCTCGCGGGGCAAGCGGTGAGGATCATGACCGGCGCGTTGGTTCCTGCGGGCGCAGATGCCGTTGTCATGCAAGAAAATGTTACGCGGCAGGAACAGTGCATCGCAATTAATCAAGTGCCAGACCCGGGTGAAAATATTCGTCGTGCCGGTGAAGATATTGCGCAGCACGCACAGGTATTTGCCTCAGGCCAGCGCGTGTCGGCCTTGGATATAGGTTTGCTTTCTTCCTTGGGAATAACCCAGGTTCGCGTGACGCAACGCGTGAAAATTGCGTTGCTCACCACGGGGGATGAATTGCTCGCACCCGGCGCGCACTATGAGAGCGGAAAAATTTATGACAGTAACCGCCCCTTATTGCGGGCGTTGTTATCGCGTTTGCCGGTGGAGATTTTGGACCTCGGCATAGTGCCGGATAATCCCGCTGCATTGCGTACCGCATTTTTGCGTGCGCGCGAATTTGCGGATTTGGTCGTTTCCACGGGCGGTGTTTCCGTGGGCGATGCAGATTACACCAAGGATATTCTTGCAGAGCTTGGCGAAATTAATTTTTGGAAAATTGCAATGAAACCCGGTAAACCCTTTGCGTTTGGTTTGTTGGGTAAAAACGCGCGGGCAGGAGCCTGTTGGTTTTGTGGTTTGCCCGGTAACCCGGTGTCGACAGCGGTAACCTATCACCAATTAGTGGTGCCGGCATTGCGTTTCCTCGCCGGTGAAACCGTCAGCGATCTACCGGTGATCAGCGCCATCGCGGCTCATCCGCTAAAGAAACAGCCGGGGCGAATGGATTTTCAGCGCGGGATTTTTACTGGTGTGAATGGTATTAATTCAGTAGCAAGTGCGGGTTTACAAAGCTCCGGAGTATTGAGCAGTATGAGTAACGCCAATTGCTATATTCGTTTGGCGGCGGAGCGCGGTCATGTTGCCGCCGGTGAAACGGTGGACGTCATTTTATTTGATCAATTTATTCGTTAAGGTTTCGGGGATAGGCCTATGGATTGGAAAGGTGGTCGTCGCAGCGATAACATCGAAGACAGACGCGATTTTTCAGCGGCAGGTGCCGGCGCAGGTTTGGGGTTGTTATTGCGCTTGTTGCCATTTCTGTTGCAAACAAAATTCGGGCGCGGATTACTCCTGGTGGGGGTGCTGGGCTATTTCGGTTTACGTTTCCTCGGAATAGATTTATTAAATCTGGCCGCACCGACAGCGGTTGCTCCATCGCAGCAACAATTTTCAGCGCAAGATCAGGAGTTGGTGGATTTTGTCTCTGTAGTGCTAGCCAATACTGAAGACACCTGGACAATGTTATTCCAGCAAATGGGCCGCCAATATAAAAAGCCGAAGCTGGTTCTTTTTCGCAATGGCGTAAGTTCGGCATGCGGATTTGCGCAATCGGCGATGGGGCCGTTTTATTGCCCGGGCGATAACAAACTCTATATTGATTTATCGTTTTATCGGGACATGAAAACCAAGTTAGGGGCGCCCGGTGATTTTGCCCAGGCCTATGTGATTGCGCACGAAGTGGGGCACCACGTGCAAAACTTGTTGGGCGTTGCAGCTAAGGTAAACCAATTACAGCAAGGCAAGGATAAAGCGGCAGTCAATCGTCTGTCGGTATTGCAGGAACTTCAGGCGGACTGCTTCGCGGGAATATGGGGGCACTATGCCGACAAAAATTTTCGCATGATTGAGGATGGCGATTTGGAAGAAGCGTTGAATGCAGCATCGGCCATCGGCGATGATAAGTTGCAGCAGCAAGCGGGTGGACGCATTCGCCCGGAGGCATTCACCCATGGTACATCCAAACAACGAATGGAATGGTTTAAGCGCGGAATGGACACGGGTGATGTTAAAGCCTGTAATACCTTTAACGCCACCCGTTAGGGCAATTGCGATGAGCTCCTGTTAGTGCATGTGTTTAACGTTGCGCAGTATTTGCAAATCCAGCTGATCAAATACGGGCAGTGGGTAGCTCAGGGTTAACTCCTTGTGCTCTGTTGCCGTGGTCATTTCAATCGTACCGTTGGCTTGTCGCTCCAGTTCGCGGAAGCCATTTTTAATATACCAATCCACCGCGACCGCAGGTGCAAAGGTATGCAAATCCCGACCACCCTTGGCCGCGCGCAACAACATTTTCCCTATCCCATTGCCGCGAAAACGGCGCCCCACAATCAGAGCGTCAATACGCCGTACTGGCTGATCATCCGCTTCGGTATAAATAATCATACCGATTGGCGTGCCGGAATAGAGTTTGGTGATAAGCATTTCAGATTTGCCCTGTTCAATCATAACCTGGGCTTTGATGAGTTCGGTGTAGCGGTGTTCGTTTGACCATTGCAAAGCAGATTGCATTTCAATGCCGAAGTACATACTGATCATCATTGAAACACACACATCCGTATTTAAATCTTCCTTTCTTATAAGTTGTGTATAGGTATTTTGCATCGCCGATATTTCCCCTTGTTTACAACTGCACATTTTAATTTTGTTGTTGTTGACGTTTTGTTTTGAGCATAACTACAGGGTTCTGCTTATGAAACATAAGCATGTATTTAAGCTTATCGTGCGATTTTTATTCGACAATAGCGGGAAAATTATTTGCACGACATTCGTATTGTTATAATTAATGATTTGTTGTCTGGTTCACAAATCTAGGCGGGGGTGGAGTGAAAGTAAGCGACAGGGTTCAATCTACTATTTGCCCTGTCACCTAAAAATTAACAGCGTAAGCGCGGAAGAAAAATAACGGAATTTTTTCTGTTTAAGCTGATTGGCGTGAATTATTTAAGGTACATATCACCACTGCTAAATTCAAACTTTCGGCCGTCATCCAGGGTAATAGTAATCAGGAAGTTGTGAATTCCTTCGGTGGGTTGCTCTCGGAGAAAAATGGTCAATGCTTGAGGGGCGGGAAAGCCTGGGGGTAGATCTGCCACTGATGTGAACGGCAAATCAAGGGCGCCAAATAAATTCGCAAGTTCAGTTCCCGCAGGGTGATTTGCGTCAAAATCTTGTGCGCTGGTAATGGATAATTTTTTTAGCATTTGACGCGCGCCGTCATTTGGCGGTGAACAGGCATAGGCACTGGCAAATAAACTAAAACGGGGTGCTTGTACTGAATAGGTTTGCACGTCGGCTTTAACCGATAACGCGAAACGGCGCCAAGCTATCGCTGTACCGGCGACGGCCGGCTTACTGCTCGGATCTGCCATGGCGTGCGTCAAATCATTAGTGTACTCCAGTGTTTTTCCCTGGTATTGAGTGATTGAATACTCCTTCGCAGGCGGCGGGTTGCAATCACTACCACCATTTCCACCGCACGCGGCCAGAGTTAATAAACTACAAAAAATAATTGTTTTTACAGGTTTGGAATTGTTCATGTGCAGGCTCCTGTGCGAGGTTTTCCTGGGGGCATCCCATTTGGAATGTTCTGGTAAATTTAAAAAACTGTAATGCGAAAACGCCAGGTAATTTGTGGGCGAGCGATTATAGGCTCAAATACCGAGCCAAAGGCAAGTCAGCGCCATCAATGCAGGCAGGGTTTGAATATACAGAATTTTCTTTGCGGCAGTCGCAGCGCCATAAACGCCAGCAATGGTGATACAAATAAGAAAAAAGTATTTGATTGCGTTGCCTTCCATGCCGAGCCATAACCCCCAGAATAAACCAGCTGCCAAAAACCCGTTGTATAAACCTTGGTTCGCGGCGAGCACACGGGTCAGCGCTGCTTTTTCCGGTGAGTTGCGGAACGCGCGCAGGCCAGCCGGTTTTTCCCACAGGAACATTTCCAGTACGAGTATGTAAACGTGCAAGAGTGCAATGAATGCAACGAGGCTATTGGCGATTGGCATATCCATAATTAATCCCTTCAGTTATTGAATGTTATACGCGTGTTTTACTACCTAACCAGTAGCTGATGTTGATCAGAACCAATGCTATCAAACTACCCAAAAACTCCCTGGCCTCTTCGATATAAGGTTTGGCAGGGCTCATACTTTGCATGAGCGCCTCTTCATTGCTATGCAAATAATAGGTGTAAGCCCCATGAGTGTAGATGCCCATGTCGAGAATGCAGAGTCCGACCGCGATCCAAAATACGTAACGATTGCGTTTATTGATGAGTTCCAATAACGGTACTACTGCGCAGATCAAATAAAACAGCGTCCAGACCACCGGGTCAGGGTCGTTAAGTTGCAAGTACGCGAACGCGACAAGAGTGAGTGCAAAGAGCAGATGAATTGTTTTGGTGGCAAGGGTGAACATAATTTTTCCAGGCGATGGGGAGTTAGAGTAAGTTTGGTTTCACTGGGTGGAGTTTAGCGTTTGATAGCAACAAACAGGGCGTTACCGGATGTTTCATTCCAAGGCAGGATTGTACGGTAATCATGCTCAAAAATATGGACTTCAAATGTGGGCTCCAGCAGTTCCTGCATTTGCGCAAAGCTGAGGGCAGCCATAGGGTGGTGGTCGCGCCAGAGTTCAGTGTTTCCCGCGGTAGTCTTCTCAATGGACAACTGTAATTGCTGTTGTTCACCTGTGCCGGGGTAGTGCCAGTTGGATTGAAAGCAAAACTCACTACCCTGATGTGATAAATGTCGTTTAATGCCCGGACGATTATCGATGAGGTTTTTGTCTACCGAATTAAAACAAAATATTCCGCCAGGGTTTAACGCTGCATGCACCTTCGCAATGCATGCTTCGAGTTTCGCAATCGTTTGGTTGTAGTGAATGGAATACAAAAAGCAGGTGATTAAATCCACTGGCGTTGCCACTTGCAGTTCGCTCATATCCTGTTGGAAAAAATATGCCTCCGGGCAACGGCCTTGGGCAATATCCAACATCGGCTGGTTCATATCCATGCCGCTCGCCGCATAACCAAAATCAATAAAGTGCCGAATATGTGGCCCTGTGCCACAGGCCATGTCCAGATACTGATTTCCGCCATTACCGAATAGCCGATGCAGGCGGGAAACCTGTTTGCTTTGCTCGAGATAATCGATATCCGCACACATCAGATCGTAATAGTGCGAGAGGTCGGAGTACAACGCATTACTGGGCATGGTGGGGGGCTGTCCGTTATCAGATGTGTATTATTTTCATCCGCAGCAATGATGCAGTCATTACTTTCTATTAAGCAGTGAAAATAGGGCCGTCGACAAATTTAACACAATCCACGCCACAATATCGCGCTGAAGATTTGCGTGCCAGCAAAGAACTGATTTTCCATAGGATTTTTTTTCTGGTGCGCGTTATGCGTGTTAATTCGCGTTGGTTGATCGTCAAAGCCGATGAAGTTTGTCGGCTTATCTGCGCAGAAGAAAGACGAGGTGTGATATGAAAAAAATGATCAAGGTAGTGTTAATCAGCATTTTTTTAAGTGCTGTTGGTTATGCCCAGGCGGGCATAATAAATTTTATTTCGTTAACTGAAGCTCCCGGAGGTTATGGTGAAGGCGCCTGGGATCCACTGGTACTCAGTGTGGGCGGCGTTACTATGACGGTGACTGGTCATTCCACCAGTGATACTGATGGAAAACAATTTGCCTACCTGGATTGGGGCAACGCCGGTTTGGGAACTTGTCAGGATGTTGTGGATGGCACCAAGGTCAATACCATGGTGAGTGGGCGTAGTACCAATAACTGCGATCCCAGCAGTGATGACAATGTAAGTTTTTATGAGTTTTTGCGATTTACGTTTGACAGCGATGTGGTAATCGATAACTTCTGGTTTAACAATAATCACGATGGCGGTTTTGGTGCAGGTGATAAAGTTAACATCGGCGGTACTGATTATTTGGTCATGACCGGTTATGCCGGAGGCGCAAATGGCATTGGGTCATTCATGGTAAGTGCAGGTGACTACATAGACGTTGCTTTCTCCAATGAGCAATTTTATGTGAGTGGAGTAGAAGTTCGTAAACTAGCAGAGCCCGGTTCATTATTGATGATCCTTATCGGTTTGGGTTCTTTGTTAGGTGTTCGTCGCTGGTGTGGTAACTGAGCCACCATTTCCCTCTAGTATCAGAGGGTTTTGTTTGTGGATGTTTGAAAAGGGCGCACTTTATTGCGCCCTTTTTTTTGGTAGGCGCAACGTTTACAGTGCGTTCCTTACCAAAACAGCAATTATCGCCGCCTGATTCCAGACTTTGTGTGCGTCCTCTCATTAATGCCGTGTCAGCGGCTGTACTTTAGCATTTCAGAGCCTTATTGTTTTCTGCCGTTAACGATTTTCTGCTCGCTACTTTCGGCATTGCCCCTCACTTCATTTACGCAAAGGAGTTGATTATGAATTGTTTACTCGGTGCTGCAGTAAAAATAATTTCCGCGTGCTGCTCTGCTATTGTCTTATCGTTTGTTTTTATCACCCAAGCACAAGCAGTAGTGATTAATTTTGATGATCTTACTTATGTACCGCTTGATCCAGAATTCCCTTCCTTCGGCGATACTCCGCTTTATGATCAGTATCGATCGCAAGGGCTGCAGATAAGTAATGCCTATTTGCTGCCTTACGCTGGTGATGATGAAGCGATATCGGGAATTAATTACCTGTTGGCGGGGGCAAGTGGAAGTCCGATGGTCCTCTCATTTGTGGGGGATTTGCCAACCTATGTTGGTATGTACATAGGTGGCAGCCCCTTAGGCGTTCTTTATACCAACGCCTACGGCCCATCGGGCCTGTTCGCATCTCTTGAAAGAGAGGATAGCGGCTGGCGGTACGTGAGCTTTACGTCCGTTACGGGAATTGCGCGAATCGAAATGTACTCCTCCCAACAGCAACGCGTGTCGGGCGCAACCATTGATGATTTAACTTACACCTATGGTGCGGTCCCCGAGTCTTCCTCGCTTGTGTTGTTGGCTTTTGCAGTTATTGTTTTATTTTGCCGGCGTTCTGAGTGGATTCAGAAGGTGAAATATACATTTTGTGCATAGCAATTTCCTTGTGAGTGCCATTTTTTAGTTTTGCTTACACAACAGCTGGGTGCGATAGGGAATATAGATCACCAATTCAGTTATCCCGCTGCGCTGCCATTTGACGCGATTGGATATTCCATCCAGCTGAATATCACAGCTTTGGCCAATTGCCTGGCGCAGGCGAGTATTTTCTTCGGCGATTTTCTGGATAACTTCATAACGATATTTTTCCGGGGTGACAATACTCAGGTCAGCCTCGCCCTTTAAGTCCAGTTCGGTGCGCCCCACTTTTTTTGCGGATTTAATAAATTTTTCCAATGCAGCTTCCTGTTCATGTGCGGACAGTTGCTGATTTATTTTCTGCTTTACCGAGAAATTAAAATAACTGGTGTCTGCGCGCGAACCATCCTTAAGGAACACTAGCGATTTATCTTTTGGGTCCAATGATCGTAAAAATTCATCGCCGTAGGCAAGTTGGATGTTTCCCTGTTTACTGGCTGATTCCGCTAGGGCTTGTAAGCTTTCACGAATTTCCTTTTCGCGTAGATCGCTAGCGCGGGAATCATTAACAATTTTTACATCCTGCACCAGGAAATCCCCTTGTTTCTTAAGGGTGACGGCAGGCATTTCATAATATTCCCCGGAGTCCATAATGCCGGAAACTATGACCTCCTCTACGGCTTCGTCCTGGGCTTGCGTGTGCGCACACCAGAGTGCGAGAAGTGCTATGAATACTGTCTTGCGCATAATTACTCCGATCTGCCAGTTTGGTTATTGGTTTTTTGTCTATCTTCAAATGCTTGAATTAACTTGCTTGTCTCATTACCTTCGGTGGTGCCGTCCGGGAAATTGCGAAGGTAGTCGAAGATATCCGCTTCAGATACATAAACTTCTGCCCCAGCTCTTAGGGTAGGGATGTGATAAGGCTCATTTTGCAATATGCCTTTTATTCGCTTATTCCACGCAATAACTTCTATCCACATCCATTCATTGGAGTCATCGGGCGTTTTGAACGGTGCTTTAAGGTAAATAAATTCGCCGGGTTCAAGTCCCTTATTGAAATCTTGCTTTAATTTAGGCAGTTTTTTCCTGGCTTCCTCACTTGCTGCTCTTATTTCTTCATCATGTTTTACATAGATGACTTTATCTTCTGATCCGAAAAATTGGGATATGAACGTTTCTTGCTTCTCTTGAAGCCCATTACCGACCTGAGGGTCAAAATCTATTTCTAACAAAAAGTTATCCGGATCTCCTTCTTCGGGTGATGTTTGCTTTAAGGGAATCATCGCCCGGGCCGTGCCGTTTTCCTTTAAGGAAGAAAGTACTTCTTTTTTTAGCGATTCATTTCGCATTTCATGAATATTTACGTTGAGCTGATGGGTTTTATTTATTTTGCTACCCTCGAGCATAGACTGGCCGATAATATTAATTAAGTTGGCCATTTGATTGTTGTTCGTCCAGGTGAAATCATTAACTACTATGTCCGGCAGATTAAATTTTTGCATGCCTAAACTTATCGCCCGTATCAGTTCGTTATTTTTATAAGCATGGATTACTGTATGGTCGGAAATTCTCGGTCCATCCTTTCCCCAGCGCGCGATTCTTCGTTCATGCCACGCGTCAGGACTAAATGCCTCCCGCGTTGTTTCATCCCAAATCACACCTTTGCATGTCTCTGCGACTTTATTGGTGAAGGATAACGCTTCACTCATACCGGATAAAACGTAATCCTGCGGATAGGAAAAACTTAAGATAATCGCCATTTTGCTCTTTTGGAGTTTCTTGCCTGTATCCGTGTCTATTCCTCGGCCAAAGTAGTGCAAGCTCTCTTCATCGGGTGGGGTGTATTCAGTTTGGACATTTGTAATGATATGAATGTCCAGCAATGGCTTTTTTCTGGCGTCACTGACATCAGCTTTTATCGCAAAACTGGGTAAGTATTGCTGCGCATGTTGTTTTACCGTTGTCGCAGGATCTTTTCCGCAGGTTGGAATAAGATAAATAGCGAATTGATAGGTAATATTGACGGGATCCTTATCGTTAGTGTTGTGTGATTTGTTGCTATCACTTGCCCAACTAAATTGACATGATAAAAGTATTAATGCTGCCAGTACGATGTTTCTCATTTTGCATTCCATTGAAGTGTTGATTAGCAACTGTAATTTTTCAACCAAAATCGCATGCGGCCTTCACTGTCCCGAACCTTTACCCACTTGTAGGGAAACAAATGCGTGGTTGAAAACATGCCAGACCCATCTGTTAAAACCGGGTTTCTGACTTCTACTTCCTTCGCTATTAGTGCATAAGTGTTGCCATTAAATTTTTTGAGCTGAACGACTTTTTCGCTCGTCCAACCAATTAAACGGTTTTGTGGGTTATAGGTGTAGGGCGCCCCGTAGGACTCCTTTTCAAAGGTCGCTGATGTTCCTTTGGTCTCAAGCCATACATAAGCTAAGTCCGGCTCTTCGCAGCCACCTGTAAACACACTCAGTTCACCATACATAGGGATGGTCACCAAGGCGAGAGACCCACTGACTTTAAATACCGGTAACTCGATGGTGACGGTTTTCGTTCTGGTGTCTTTATTGGCTAGATTTGCATCAATCAACACCTGCAGCGGGTAGGGTACGAAAGTGTCTGTAAGCGGTTTGTTCGCGTCTAAAACGCTAAGTGGTTTTGTGTCATCAGTAAGTGTTAATTTTACTCGGCCAAAATCAGGTGCTATTGGTGTGACCGTCTTTTGAAATAGGTCATTTAAATTAGAAGTCAGGTCAGGTACTCCATCTTCATTAGAGCTATCGGAAGCGGTGAAGCTTGGAGCTTCCACGAAATCCGCTCCCTGTTCTCCTACTAAATCGTCAAATAAAAATGGCTTTAAGCCATTTGCCTGAATCCAAAATTCTTTATTATCGGTATTTTTCACTAAATAAAATTGATTGCCTGCTGCGTCGGTGCTTTTTTTCTTAAAGAGTACCCCCGTTTCACAATCCCCACCTCCACCTCTCAAGCAATGCGTGGTGACTTCAATTTCCGTTGTAACACCATTTGCTTCAGGCGAAATAAGAGCGTTGCTCAACTTTGGGTATGATTCTGACCAAAACTGATTGGCTTCCTGCGTTGCTGTTGGTAAAAATCCAAGATAAGCATCAGAAAATATTGTATCCGTGTCCACTGCATCAGAGAATGCTTTCAATGAAGTAGTTAGGGCTAGAAAAATCGAAAGTTTTGCTAATATTGTTGAAATGTTTTTCAGACTGTCCATTTTTAAGTGATCCGTGTGATGCTGTCTAAAATGGGTCTGGCTATCTAGGTAGCCGTGCTTAATATATCCATTTTTTCCGACAATTAATGGTTATGAGTAATCAAAAAATTTTCGCCGCTCTGCGCCTGCACTATTTGAATTTATTTTATTAGGGTGTTTGAATTCCTTCCAGTTATCTACTCGCTTGCCTACATTTAAGTGGGGGAAATCGCCGGTATTGCTGCCTTCTATACTCAAAAAATCCAATAGCTGTTTCAAACTGCCAGTCTTGCTAATGTCGATCGCTAAGAAATCATCGCGCTGTGCAAAATAACTGAACACGGCTTGCTGGTGTGTGCGATAGCATTCTTCCAGGTGTTGCGGGGCGAGTGGGTTCTCGCAATCGAAAGGTGCAAAGATTTTATTGATGCAGCGTTTCAGTACTGGATTGAGATAGCCTGATTTCGGGGCTAATTCCGGCAGCATTTTATTCATTAACATTTGCATGGATGGTATCCATGCGGGCAATGCCCTATCAAGATAGACAAATTTTGAATTGGGAAATAGTGCGTCCAGCTGTTTATAGTCGGCAAAGCAGGGGGCATCGGAGATTACATCGGCCAGCTCAAAAGCGTGTTTGGTATAGGCCGTGTGCGCGACTTTAAAGCCGTAATCCAGTAACGCAACACTGATGCTGGTAGTACCAGTGCGCGGTAGGCCGATGATAAAAAGTTTGTTCATGCTACTCATGGAATGGCGATCATTGAAACCAAAATTGATTTGTCTGTGTGTTGCCCAGCCTACGTACTTTGTTAATTAGAATATCATTTACCGTAAACACGTCCCGTTTCGCGGATTTCATTAAGTTGTTCAGCGCGCAATTCATCTAGCGCCATTTTTTCTTTTAATACAAATACATCGAATAAATCGGCTTGTATATGTTTGGCCCACAAGCGCCTGCCAGTGGTGATGACTTGATATTGCATCACGGTGGATGTGGCACGCAGGTCAAGCAAGTCTGCCTCGTAACCGAGTTTATCGGCCAACTGATTGGCCATTTCAAAGAGCTGTAATGGGTCGGCATGGCCGGCAACCAAAACCGCCAAGTCCAAATCGCTCTGCGCGTTGGCTGTGCCTTGAATGCGGCTGCCGAAGGCGTAAATACCGAGTGCATTGGGGAGGGTGTTTTGCAGTTCGATGCAGATTAGGGTTTCGGCTTCGGATGTTAAAGAATAATCGCTCATAAAAACTCCAAAATATTCTCGCACCTTAAACCAAAATTGATGAAACGGGTAGGTTGGGCATTGCTGCCCAACCTGTGTGCAGAAGGCTACTCACTAATTGCTCTACTTGATATCAGAAAATAGCGCTTTTAATGGCTCTGGTGTTGAATTTGAAATATTGTCATTTTTGATGAAGAAAAAGTTACTTAAATAGAAAATGTTATTTATGTTAATAGGCGGCTTTTTCCTAAGTAATGTGATTTTTTTAATTAATTCGCTTCTCTCTATTCGATATATTTCTTTAGCTAATTTGGGGTTGTCGTCTAGTATTTTTTGAGAAGAGCTGTTGAGTTTTCCTCCTGCTCTTAGTCTGAACTTTGTTCGAATCATTTGTGTCCACTCGTTGGATTTGTAGTGACGGTAAGCTAATTCTTCGAAAAGTTTAAGTGTGCTCCAGTCTGCAGTTTCTAGTGACGCATAGATACCATTAAGCGTTCTGCTAAGGTCATTGTGTGTACTCCAGTCTTCTTTATGCTTATATCTTAAGTCATGGTCTATTTCATGCCAGCCTTCTGATAGCATTGTTCTGAATTGAACTTCAAAAGAAGAATCGATGTAATCGTATTTTTGTAAAAGTTCACTTTCTTTAATCTTTTCACTTGGTAGTCTGAAAACTAAGTTGCAACGTTGTGCAGAAAAGTGATTATTGCTTGGTGTATCAATTGATGATGAATTTTTGTCGTGCTCGAAAATACTTTTAATTGCTGTTTGTGCGGTTAGGTTATCATCGGGGAAGTACAGTACGACTCTGGCTCCAAAGAGGTCCTGTATTTTTTTTCCGTCTCTCGAATATTTTCCGGGGTTATTATCGTATTTTTTTTCAATAGATTCTGCGGTTTTCACTCTGGAAAAAACGCGAGACAATAGTCCAATGCTATTTATTTCGTTTTCGATTAGTCCGTGTAATTCTTTCGCTAATCTTTCGTCAGCTAAGCTTTTATACATTGTTGTTTTTCCCTAGTGCACTTTTTACTTCAGCAATTTTCATAATATTCAATTCCAGAAAGCTGGACTTTACTGGTGTTGTAAGTATTTCTTGTTTTCGTAAAGACTCCATTGCTCTTAGAATTTCTTCTTGTGTATATTTGTTTGTATGGCTGCATATTCCTTTAATGGGTCTGTGTTTTATAAAAGTTTGTCGGCCTACTGGCCAAAATTTTTCTAATATGTAAATTTCTTCTTCGGTGAATGCATGGTTTTCGTCAAGTTTGTTTTCTTCTGGTGTTAATTTTATGAATTCATTATTGTCTTGGCAGCCTGAGAAGTAGAATTTTCTATCATCTGTTGTTTCGTGCGATTCGCAATTGAAAAAACTGCACCCGACAAAATTCACTGATTGTATGTTTGACTCAACAAATTGCACGTTATTAAAAGTGCAATTAATAAACGTTGTGTTTTCTATTTTGTGATTTTTAGCAATTGCTATATTTGAAATAGAAATATCGCTAATGGTTTCATTTTTAATTTCTATGTTTATTTCATCTGTTAGTTTTATTGCGCTTTCTATTTTTTCGGACGCTTCTGCAAATTCAAGACTGAATTTAATTGCGTTCCAGAGATCTAATTTTTTTCTTTTGGATCTCGAGTTGTAGGCAAGAATAGAGGGCTCTATAAAACGTAAGTCTCCTATCCACTCTCCTGATGTGTCTTCTAATATTGTGTCGGCGCAGAAGTTTCCTAATACAAAATCATTTACAAATCCAATGCCTTGCTTTTCGTCTGACTCGCGATCCAATAGGGCGTGACCAGTCAGTTTGTTTAGCAGCTCATCAATTGTAGGGCGCTGTTCTGCTATATATGTTTTTCTTGATTCTTCTAATACAGCCAGGTGATTGTTTTGAATTACTCCAGATAAATACTCTCTCGATTCTGCTGTATAGTTTTTTTCTGTCATATCTTTCGCAATGCTTTTCAGTATCTGATATTGTTCGGACGGCTTCAAATGGATGTCTTGGCGTATTTGTTCTCTTTCAAACATGGTTGTGAAATATTTTTCTACTATGCTGTCTGGATCGTTAATTGCGTTGTCGAATGCATCTTCATCTATGAATCTAAGGTAAGAGAGTAGAACTGGATTTGACAGTGTTTCAATAGGGAATTCTTTTTCATGCAGCAGCATTAGCCTATTTTGCGGGAGCCATTCTGTTACTGTTGGTTCATTGATTCTTATTCGGACGATTTCGAAGTCATCTCCGTGACTTTCGATCCATTCATGGAACTCATCGCCATCAAAAATGGCTGTTCTTCTTGTGGTGAGAATTACTTTTGCATTTTTTGAAAGTAGTTCTCCAATGGTTTCAAGCATTGGTTCTGCGTTTTCATATGTTTCTCCGTCGTCCCTTCTGTGTAGAAGTTCGTCAAATCCATCAAGTATGACGGGGACGTTTCCATTTTGGATTTCGGTGCGTACAAGTTTGGAGCTCAATGAAGGGAATGAGCGATCAATTTCATCAAGTAAAACATAGCGAAATATTTTGGCTCCTCTATTTCTTGCTAACTCTGTAAAAAGAGGAATTTTTGAATCGTATCTATTTAGTATGGACTTAAGTATTTCAAAGGCGGTGCAGGTTTTCCCAAATCCTGCTGCTGCCTCTATGAGAAATAGAGTTGGTTTTTTCTCTTCTAATTTTGAAATTACTTCGGTTATTACGTCCTTTTCGCCTGGTGATTTTTCTATGTAATAGCCTGACTTAATATATGAGTATGTTGCGTTGTTTGGGTAGGCGGCGATAATTGAGGATGTGAATTTTTCGTATTCCCGCATTAATCGTTGTTTGGTGCTTTCAACTGTAAAAAAACCTTTGAATAGAGCTGATTCAACTTCTTCAAGCGAAGAATATTTTCTGATTTTGCAAGCATAACCAGCTTCCTTGTATTGTTTGAATACTGATTCTTCATTTGCATCCTTTTTTATTGGAACGATATCGGCGTTATGAAAATGACCTGAATGCAGGGTGTATACATATACCCCTTCTGCACCTGAAGGCTGTTCCTCAAAACCATATTGCGAGTAGATTTTTTTTAATTCGATTTGATTTATCATGTCGTTCGTCAAAGTAAAAAACCGCTACCAAGCCCCACCAGAAAACTCTCTGACAAAACTCAATAGCGGTTCAGGTTTATTCGCTCCGGAATATGTAATCCGTTCGTAATGGTTTGTTGGGCATCGCTGCGCTCAGCACCAACCTACGCTTGAATTAAATAAATTTTAATCCCAAGAAAGCGCCCCACCAGTCTGATACTCAATCACTCTTGTCTCAAAGAAATTCTTCTCCTTACGCAAGTCCATAATTTCGCTCATCCATGGGAATGGATTCTGTGCGCCGGCGAATTGTTCTTTCAGGCCGAGTTGGGCGCAGCGGCGGTTGGCGATGAAGTGGAGGTATTCTTCCATCATGGCGGCGTTCATGCCGAGGATGCCGCGGGGCATGGAGTCGCGCGCGTATTGGATTTCCAATTCGGTGCCTTGCAGGATCATTTGGATAACTTCTTGTTGGAATTCAGCAGTCCACAAGTGCGGGTTTTCCAGTTTGATTTGGTTGATGATGTCGATACCAAAATTCAAATGCATGGATTCATCGCGCAGGATGTATTGGAATTGCTCGGCAACACCGGTCATTTTGTTGCGGCGGCCCATGCTCAGGATTTGGGTGAAACCACAGTAGAAGAAAATACCTTCAGTCACTACGTAGTAAGCCACCAAATTGCGCAGCAATTCCTGATCGGTTTCCGGCGTGCCGGTTTGGAAAGTCGGGTTGGAAATTGAATGGGTGTTTTTCAAACTCCACGCGGCTTTGTTAGCAACTGAGGGCAGTTCGCGGTACATGTTGAAGACTTCGCCTTCGTCCATGCCGAGCGATTCGATACAGTATTGGTAAGCGTGAGTGTGAATCGCCTCTTCAAATGCCTGACGCAAAATGTATTGGCGGCACTCGGGGTTGGTGATCAAACGGTAAATCGCCAGTACCAGATTGTTGGCAACCAGTGAGTCGGCGGTAGAGAAATAACCCAGGCTGCGCATAACCACGCGGCGCTCGTCTTCGGTCAGGCCGTCTTTGCCTTTCCACAGGGCGATGTCGGCGGTCATGTTAACTTCTTGCGGCATCCAGTGGTTGGCGCAACCGTCCAGATATTTTTGCCATGCCCAATCGTATTTGAACGGAACCAATTGGTTGAGGTCAGCGCGGCAGTTGATCATGCGCTTGTCATCTACCTGAATACGGGCAGCGCCCATTTCCAATTCTTCCAAGCCCGGTGCCGGGTCTAAAGAGGCGAGGGCAGCGCGCGCTTGGGATAATTCTGCGCTAATGCCGTCTTCTTTGGCGGCTTCGGCAAAGTTGGTGTTAACGACAGCAGCAGCCGCTGAAGCCGTGGCTTGCGCTTGCGCGACTTGTGCAGGTTGCGCCTGGCCGGCAGCCGGTGCCGCAGGCTTGGTTAAATTTGCGCTAATTGCTTCCTGGCGAGCGGTTTCTTTTGCAGCTTCTTCGCTGTCGAAATCATCCCAACTTAACATGGTGATCCTCGTTTTCTTTGTTGGGCGCGGCGAGCGGCACCCCTACGTGTTTGGTTGTTTATTTGCACTCTTTTTCAAAAGAAGCCAAAAGCGAATCCCTCCTAACCTCCCTTTTTCAAAGGGAGGGACTTCCACCCCCCTTTGAAAAAGGGGGCAGGGGGGGATTTAAATCACTGGCAAGCTTCGCAATCTGGATTGTCGATCGAGCAGGCCAGCGGCACGGGTGCTGCTTCGGCAAAGCTCGCTTCTTCAATTTCTGATACGGCTGGTTTTGCCGCAGCAGGTGCTGCTGATAAACCGCCAGCACCACTTGCCGATACCGCGTTCAATGCACCGGTGTTAATGGTGGATTTTTCAGTGGTAGTTGCTGCCAATGCGCGCAGGTAGTAAGTGGTTTTCAAACCGCTGTACCAAGCCATGCGATAGGTGATATCTAATTTTTTACCGTTAGCGCCAGCGATGTAGAGGTTCAAGCTTTGTGCCTGATCGATCCACTTTTGACGGCGGCTGGCGGCTTCTACAATCCAGCGTGGTTCCACTTCAAATGCAGTGGCGTAAATCGCTTTCAAATCAGCGGGAATGCGATCAATTTTTTGCAGTGAACCTTCGTAATATTTCAAATCGTTAACCATTACCGCATCCCACAGGCCACGCGCTTTCAAATCGTGCACCAAGTGTGGGTTAACTACGGTGAATTCGCCGGACAGGTTGGATTTCACGTATAGGTTTTGGTAAGTCGGCTCAATCGATTGGGTTACGCCAGTGATGTTGGAAATGGTTGCTGTTGGTGCAATCGCCATCACGTTGGAGTTGCGCATACCTTGTTTAACTTGGGCGCGCAGTGTGTCCCAATCGAAGGTTTTGCTGCGATCCACTTTGATGTAATTCTCGCCACGGTTTTGCGCGAGGATTTCAATCGAGTCGATAGGCAATGTGCCTTTGCTCCACAGTGAGCCTTCAAATGTTGAATACTTGCCGCGCTCTTGTGCCAGTTCGCAGGAAGCCTTAATTGCGTAGTAGCTCACTGCTTCCATCGAGGTATCGGCGAAGTCTACGGCTTGTTGCGAGCTGTAGGCGATGCGTTGTTCGTAGAGTGCGTCCTGGAAGCCCATGATGCCCAAACCGATGGGACGGTGACGCAGGTTGGACTGCTTGGATGTCGCAACAGCGTAGTAGTTAATGTCGATCACGTTATCCAGCATGCGGATTGCGGTGGTCACTGTTTTTTCAAGCTTGGCCAGGTCGAGTTTGCCATCCACAATGTGTTGCGCCAGGTTCACAGAACCCAGGTTACACACGGCGATTTCGTCGTTGGCTTTGGTGTTCAGCGTGATTTCAGTACACAGGTTGGACGAGTGCACTACACCCACATGTTGCTGCGGGCTGCGCAGGTTGCATGGGTCTTTAAAGGTGATCCATGGGTGGCCGGTTTCAAACAGCATGCCCAGCATTTTGCGCCACAAATCCAGTGCACGCACGGTTTTGAAAACTCTGATCTTGCCTTGGGCAGCCAATTGCTCGTAGTGCTCATAGCGTTCTTCGAAGGCTTTGCCGTAAAGGTCGTGCAGATCGGGCACATCGTTGGGCGAGAACAGGGTCCACTCTTTATCGTCAAACACGCGCTTCATAAACAGGTCTGGTACCCAGTTAGCGGTATTCATATCGTGCGTACGGCGACGGTCATCACCGGTGTTTTTACGCAGCTCAAGGAATTCTTCAACGTCCATATGCCAGGTTTCCAGATACGCACAGACTGCGCCTTTGCGCTTGCCGCCCTGGTTAACGGCTACTGCGGTGTCGTTAGCCACTTTCAAGAAGGGAACCACGCCTTGTGATTTGCCGTTGGTGCCTTTGATGTAAGCGCCCAGTGCGCGCACGGGAGTCCAGTCGTTACCCAAGCCGCCGGCGAATTTGCTCAGCATGGCGTTGTCTTGCATTGCGCCGTAAATACCGTGCAGATCGTCGGGTACGGTGGTCAGGTAGCAAGAGGACAACTGCGGCCGCAGGGTGCCGGAGTTGAACAGGGTTGGGGTAGAACTCATGTAATCGAAAGAAGAGAGCAGGCGATAGAATTCAATCGCGCGCTCTTCTTTTTGCTCTTCCTGAATCGCCAGACCCATAGCCACACGCATGAAGAAAATTTGCGGTAATTCAATGCGGGTGTTGTTGCTGTGGATGAAATAGCGGTCGTACAGGGTTTGCAGGCCGAGGTAGGTAAATTGCAGATCGCGCTCGGCGATCAGTGCCTTGCCCAGCTTATCCAAATCAAATTCCAGCAATTCCGGAGACACCAACTCCAGTTCTACCCCTTTTTTCAGGTAAACCGGCAGGGTCTTGGCGTATAGGGTTTCCATATCCGCTTGCGTAGCGGAGTCGGCAATACCGAAGAAACTCAGGGCTTCGGCGCGCAGCTTGTCCATCAGCAAACGCGCGGTGACGAAAGAGTAGTTAGGCTCTTTTTCTACCAGGGTGCGCGCGGTAATCACCAGTGAGGTGTTCACGTCTTTCTCGGCCACACCGTCGTAGAGGTTGCGCATGGCTTCATCGAGGATCGCTTTCTCTTCCACGCCCGCCAGGCCAGCACAGGCTTCGTGCACGATGGTGCGCATACGGGCGATATTCAGCGGCGCGCGGGTGCCGTTTTCCAGCACTACGTTCAGGCTTGGGTAATCCGGGTCCGGTTCTTGAGTAGCTTGTTTTTGGGCGCGCAGGCGAGCGTGCTCTTCGCGGTAGAGCACGTAGTCGCGGGCGACTTTTTGTTCGCCGGAGCGCATCAGAATCAGCTCAACCTGATCCTGGATCTCTTCAATATGGATGGTGCCGCCCGAAGGCATACGGCGCTTGAAGGTGGCGGTAATTTGTTGGGTGAGGCTTTCTACCATTTCGCGCACGCGGGTAGAGGCAGCGGCTTTGCCACCTTCTACTGCTAAAAAGGCTTTAGTCATGGCGATGGCAATTTTGCTGGCATCGAAGGGAACCACCGTTCCATTGCGCTTGATAACGCGCAGCTGCCCGGGTGCTGTGGCCGTGAGGTTGGCTGAGCCGCCGTGAATATCGTGTTGGACGTTGGTCGTGCCGGTGGTTTGTTCAATGTCAGTATGCATAGACGTCTCCCGCGTGAGGTCTTCCCGGTTGATAAGCTTGGATAATTAATTTGGTAAAACATTGACCCATCTGGAACTGCTGTGTTTGGCAACGCCATTACCACAAGTGCCATTATTAAAATCAGTGCAGAACACAGCCTTTTTGGGTTTTTGTCGACCACTAGATATTGTGGTCAGACAAATACGCCCTGGTGCCCATACTACTGATGCCTTCCAACCTTGCCGTCATTGGAAATCGCCACAACTTATGCCGAATCAGGTGAGTGAACCTGTGAATGGCGTCAAAATTGCGTTCAATGGGATCAAAAAATTACTTGACGATTTACGCTTTCAAGTCTAGCGCTTGCCTTGGGTTTTTACCCGGGCAACACCTATATCTAGGGGTAAATCGTGAATGTGCTACAAGATAATGCGGTTGAGGGTTTAATGCAAGCTTGGCAACCTGTGGATAAGATGTGCGTGAGCGCGGGAAAAACTGGGGGAAACGCCGTGATTGATGCGCCAAACACGGGAAAATCAGCGTCTGCGCCCGGTCATTCCATTCATGACATTTTTTCGAGGTATTTAGATTTTTTTCTAATAGTAGAAGTCGCGGGATATGACTACATATTGTGTCTGCTGGTTTGTGCGGCAAATTGGCTTTTTCGTCTGCAGATTGGCGCGCAAGCGGTCTTGGGTTTAGCCGATGTGAAGACTGATTTTCATCTGTTGATGAAGAACACGCACAATCTGAATTCCAGAGTCTATTTCATAGAAGTAGATCGCGTGCTTTTGAAATAAGTAACGCCGGTAGTGCGGGCGTATATCTGGAACATTCTGTCCAAGTTGTGGATTTTCGCTCAGTTGAAGAAGGATTTCATTTAGCCCGGTTAGATAAGCTTTGGTTTGTGATTCACCAAATGTAATTCGGGAATATTGACTGATAGAAATAAAATCTTTTACTGCTCTATTTGAGAGTTTGTATGTCTTCACGAGAAGGGAATTCCATTTCTATGATGTCTTCAAGGGTAAGTGATGAAGTGCCGCTTTGTTCTCCCTCGATCAAAGCCAGGCGAATTGCATCTGTGGTTGATTGGTTCGTACGTATTAGGTCCCGAATATAGTCACTGGCATTGGCATATCTGCCACTGGCGATTTGTTGATCTACCCATTTCCGCATATCGTCGGTAATGGAGATATTTAGGGTGCTCATAGTTTCTGTTTCCGATTAAGGGTGATCAAAAATATGGCATGGATTGGCAAGCTTTGCCAATAGGTTGGATGCATCCTTGCACATTCATACCCCAATTATTGATGTGCGGGCTTGTTCAGGGCGCCGAGTAGTTGCAAGCGATAGGTTGCTTCCAGCATCGCGCGGCTATTGTGGAGTGGACCTTTTATTAGGTTGGCGCGCGGTTCTATGCGCTGTTTGCCGGCCGCATCAGTGCCCCAGTACCAATCACCTTGCGGGTGAACAAGGTGCGCCTTGATAAAACCCCAGTTGCGCATGGCGCCCATGAAGAATTGCATGTCGCCACTGATTTGATAGGCGCCGAGGAAGGAAACCAACGCCTCACCCTGTGCCCACCAGTCTTTGTTGGTGTCTTTGGGGTTATTGACGATACCGCCGGTGCCATCCAGCGCCATAAGGCCGTTAGTCGCAACTTTAAGGGCAAACTGTTCGGTTTGTTGGATCAATTCGTCGTCATCCTGCACCTTGGCGGCAACTACCAGTGACCAAGCGGTTTCCTGATCCAGCCCATTGTTGTAGGCATCGTTCTTGGGTTTCCAGTCGCCGTCGAAGTTGAGCCCAAAATGCCCGGATTTGCGGTCGAACAGTTTATTTTGCAGTAAGTCTATTAACGCCCGGTGGTTTTTCTTTAGCTCGGTGTCCGGCCAGAGCGCTAACAGACGGCTGTAGGCTTGCAGCACCACCAGCTGGGTGTGCAGGGTCTTTTCCGCGCCGGTATTCAAACTATCGGGTGCTTTGCCCTGACTCCAATCCTGATTCAAGGTTTGCACATAGCCACCCTGAGTTTTGTCGTGCGCGTGCTTTTCCAACAGCTGGTAGAGCGCTTTGGCTTGTTCCAGCGCAGGCTTGTGAGTGCGCGCGTATTCACCAAAGGCGAGCAGCGCGAGGCCTTGGGCGTAGATTTGTTTGTGGTTTTGGGCAGGTTTACCGCTGCTATCTATCGACCAATAAACACCACCGTGTTTCGTATCCAGAAAGTTTTTTTCCAGATCGGCAAAGGCGTAGTCGGTAAGCTTTTTATAATCCGCACTGGATATTTCCGCATCAGCCGCGGAGAAGGCCCAGAGTATTTCGCTCGTGAGGGTCAGGCTGCGAATCGCGTTGGGGGTTGCGGTCCCTTTGTCATCTAGCGTGCCATAAAACCCGTTATTCGTTGGGTTGGGCAGGTTCTTTTGCCAAAAAGGCAGGATGTGGCTCGTTAGCTCTTGCTGAAACTCATTGGACATTTGCAAGAGTGCTTCAGTGGAGGGAGCCGGGATGGTTTGAGCAGAAACCAGAGCAGGCGTTGTCAGGATCGCCAGACCAAGAAGTAGTCGTTTCATGTTGTACCTTTTGTTATTAATAGTGTTTGTTATTAATAGTGTTTGTTATTAATAGTGTTTGTTATTAATAGTGTTTGTTATTAATAGTGTTTGTTATTAATAGTGTTATTGGTTGTTGCCCCGGGACCTGTTGCGTCCAGGTGAATTCTACGAGGCGCAGTGACGCGAAGCGTTGCGCTTGCAGTCTATCCCAGCGGTTGGGTGGAGTGGTGAGTGACGAGTTTGTTTTTTATCAGAAAGATGTGAATTATCGGTAAAAATCGCAGTGGTGTTTTTAGTAGTAAAACAAGCCATGAAAAAAGGGGCCCTAAGGCCCCCTTTGATGAGATCTTGCACAACCTCCTTGTTTGCCTCCTTGCGGCTATTACGTTCCCTGCATTGTTATGATGATATGGGTGAGTTACAGACTGATTAACATCCTGTTAATAGTTAGTGTCATAACTTAAGTGCCACAGGCATTAGCCATCAGGCGTTTAACTACCGATCAGACCACCATCGTTTTTGGTCACAATTACCGTGGCAGAACGTGGGCGTGCACTACCGCCATCGGGCCAATTACTGGTAAACGCTGTGGGGGTAGAGCGGTCGCCCGGGTGTTGGATGTTGACGAACATGGTTTTCAAATCCGGGGTCAGGGTTACACCGGTGACTTCGGCGTCTACCGGGCCGACGAAGAAGCGTTTCACCTGCTTGGTTACCGGGTCCGCTGCCAGCATCTGGTTGTTTCCGAAGGGGCCACTCGCTTGCTGGCTGCCACTCATGTCGGTTTGAATCCAGGCTACGCCGCGGGTATCAATCAACAATCCATCGGGGCTGGCGAAGTGGTTGTCAGCAGTCAAGGTTACGGCTTTGTCGTCAGTTCCGGTTTTGGTGCCTACATCGCCACCCAGCAGGAAGATGTCCCACTTGAAAGTGGTTTTGTCGGCATCTTCGCGCCAGCGAATGATGTGACCAGTGGTGTTGTTAGCGCGTGGGTTGGGCGCATCGATTTGCGCTTCGGTACGGCTGGTGTTGTTGGTAAGGGTGAAATACACCTCGCCAGTTGCTGGATGTACTGCGCCCCATTCCGGGCGATCCATTTTGGTGGCGCCCATCAAATCTGCTGCGGTACGGGTATTGATCAGCAGATCAGCCTGACTGGCGAAGCTTACGCCAGCGGCGGCGGCCTTCGCAGTAAACGCGCTGTTGGTGATATCCAATGGCAACCACTCGCCAGTGCCATCGGCATTGAATTTAGCCACATAGAGAACGCCGGTGTTTAACAACCAGCCGCCCGCGGTGGCTTTGTAGAAAGGTTCGGCAGAAACAAACTTGTAGATGTATTCGTTTTGGGAGTCATCGCCTGAGTAACAGACCACGGGCTTGCCTTCAACGGCCGGGGCAAAGATCACGCCTTCATGGCCAAAGCGACCCAGAGCGGTGCGCTTTTGTGGGCGACCTTCCGGATCGAAGGGGTCAATCTCCACCATCCAACCAAACGTATTTGGCTCATTGCGATAGTCATCCATCGCCGTGGCACCTTTGGTGGATGCATCAAAGCGTACATATTCATCGGCGGCAGAGTCAGCCACTTCCCAGTAGTAGCGGCCGTTTTTAGTGCCTACCCCGTAACGTTTGTGTTCGCGTGGCTGGGAGGCATCTTTGTTCATGAAGTAGCCAGCCCAGTTCTCTTCGGCTGCCAAATAAGTATGCCAAGGGGTGGCTCCCATTCCACAGTTGTTAAGGGTGCCGCGGGTGCTGGTGCCATTGGGGCTGTATTTGGTAGCAAGTTTTGCATTGCCGGACGCGGGGCCACGGATATCCATCGGCGTTGCACCGGTGATGCGACGGTTGAACGGGCTGTTGGATACCACGCCCCAATTGCTGCCGTTTTTGCGGATATGAATAACACTCACGCCGTGAGCGGCAATTTCTTTGCGCACTTCATCGGCCGGGCGAGTTGCGCCCAGGGTTTGACCATTGGTGTGGATCAACGCAGGGTCGATGTATTCGTGGTTCATCACCAGCAATCCTTCACTGGAATTGGTGCCGGTGGTTTTTGCGTCCATCGGAAAAAAGTAAACGCCGTCGTGGTGCGCGCCGACTTGTTGTTCCTGGTCAGCACCTGAGTTGGATCCATCAGGCTTGTAGGCAGGCATGGTGCCAGTCAGAGGGGTGCCCCAAGGTACGAAAGACACAGCGGTGTAACCGCTAGGAACAGTGATCGCATCGGCGCGGCTGGTAGCGATGGCGGTGAAGCCCAGTAAAGGTGCTGCCGAAGAAGACGCCGCCGAGCTGCTTGAGGCCGGGGCGCTGCTGGCACTGGAGGACGATGGCGCTGGGGAATTGGCTTTTTTATCGTCATCTCCACCACAGGCAACCAGGCTGGTACCCATAAATGCAGCGACCGCTGTGCTCAGGCTTCCTTTCAGGAATTGGCGACGCTGGGTCAGTATTTCACCAAAGGTTGGGTTGCTGGAGGTATTCGACATAGGCTCAATACCTGAATTGTCGATTTCGTAAAGGGTATGGTCACTCATTGGTTGCTTCCTGTGGTTTTGGTTGAGTAGGAATGGCAACGATTAAAGCGACGCTATATGTCATTCAGACGACAGATTTTTGAAGATTTGGTAACAGGGGGATTACGGTTTGATGAATTGCTCAAGCAATATCCAACTTTGATAAGTGCGAGTTTCTGTCGTTCCATTTATTACCGCGGCAGTTAAATCTGCTACGCTTGGGCAATCTTATAAATTGATAGTTGTTGAGATATATGGAATCCAGCGAACAACCGGTGCAAACCGATTATTCAGTTTACCGCAGTGTGATTAATAACCTGCTAAGCGGGAGCGAACAGCTACCGAGTCTGCCGAGTATTACGTTTGAAATTCGCAAGGCGATGGGGCAGCAAGACTTGTCTATGGTGGAGTTGAGCAAACTCCTGGCGAAAGACCCGGCGCTCTCGGCGGTGTTGCTCAAATATGCGTCCAGCCCCTTGGTGGGTAGCCAGACTCCGCCGCAAAACTTATTGGATGTAATTCGTTTGTTGGGAATGAATCAGGTGGAGCGCATAACCATGGTGCATTCCATCAAAAGTTTATTTTCGGTGCATTCGGTAAAACACAAACGTTTGTTTATGGAAGCCTGGCGGCGCCTGGCGCTCAAGGCGAGCTTGAGTACCTATATTGCCAAGCAGGTTCATATTCGCAACGTGTTACCTGATAACGTCCTTATGGCGGCGCTCTTAAGTGAAGTAGGAACTTTGGCCGTGCTCTCAGCATTTAAAAATAGTGAAGAGACACCGGACATTCCCACCTATGTGGCGCTGTGCCGCGAATATGCGAAATCGCTCGGTGTTATCACGCTGAAACAATGGCAGGTGGATGAGCAATACGTGAAAGTCGTACAGGAAATCGGTCACTGGAAAGAAGAGAGTCCAGGCTCGGTTAACCTCAGCGATATTATCAATTTGGGCTTGTATCACTCCCTCAAATTGAGTCATTCCAAAACCGATTTGCCGCCATTGCAGGAAATCACCGCCTATAAAAAACTGGAAGAGCCCGCGAATAAAATGATCGCTGGAGGTTTGGATTTAGTGATGACTAATGTTCAGGAAATTCGTGTGGTGGCGAAGAGTTTGTTTTGATGGAAATGGTCAGGTTACTTTCGCATTTTCCAATGCTTTGGGCATTGGCGGGCATGGATAACACCAATTACCACGAGTGTTGACTGAATAATTACATAGTAAATCCCGTAGGGATAACGATGGATAAAAAGGCGTCTGATTTGTTGGTGAACCTCTTTATAGATTTGGGGTTGCGTCGAATTTTATTCAGCCCCTCTTCGAGGCAGAGCAGGAAATCGAGACTGTAAATAAATCTGTGTAACTGTTTATCATTAACCTCATATAGGCAGGATAAACAGTATGAACAAAAAAGACCTTGAAGCCTTTGCGCGCGAAGCAGCAAAGCACATGAAGACTGAGAAAGACCTGAGCGACTTCAGTCAAATGCTCACCAAAATCACCGTTGAGGCAGCTCTCAACGGTGAACTTGATGCCCATCTTGGCTACGAGAAACACCAAAAATCAGGTGCTGCCAATAGCCGCAACGGCTACACCACCAAAACCCTGAAAACGGAAGACGGTGAGATGGAGCTCAAAACGCCGCGTGATCGCGAAGGCAGCTTTGAGCCGCAGTTGGTGAAGAAACACCAAACCCGCTTTACGTCGATGGATGACAAAATACTAAGCCTCTACGCCAAGGGCATGACCACCCGCGAAATCGTAGCCACTTTCAAGGACATGTATGGTGCAGACGTCTCTGCTACTCTTATTTCCAAAGTGACAGATGCTGTTATTGAGCAGGTCGTCGAATGGCAATCGCGCCCGCTGGATTCGGTTTATCCTATTGTTTATCTCGACTGCATCGTGGTAAAGATTCGCCAGGATAAGCAGGTTATCAACAAATCCATTTACCTTGCATTGGGCGTTACCATGGAGGGCCAGAAAGAATTATTAGGCATGTGGCTCTCGGAAAATGAAGGCTCAAAATTTTGGCTGGGCGTGCTGACGGAGCTACAGAATCGCGGTGTTCGAGACATTTTGATCGCATGCGTTGACGGGCTAAAAGGGTTTCCGGAGGCGATTAACGCGGCCTTTCCCGAAACGCAGATTCAACTGTGCATCGTACACATGGTACGCAACTCAGTGAAATACGTGCCGTGGAGGGACTACAAAGCCGTTACGGCAGACCTGAAGCGAATTTACCAATCCATCACTGAAGAAGAGGCACTGCTGGCGCTCGCGCAGCTCGGTGCGCGCTGGGATGAAAAGTACCCGCAAATTAGTCGCTGCTGGCATACCCATTGGGAAAATATACGCACCTTGTTTGCTTACCCTGAAGACATTCGTCGCGCAATTTACACCACCAACGCGATTGAATCGCTGAATAGCGTAATCCGTCAGGCAATCAAAAAGCGCAAATTATTTCCAACGGATGAATCAGCCAAGAAAGTGATTTTCTTGGCAATCCAGGATGCCTCCAAAAAATGGACTATGCCCATTCGCAATTGGAGAGCAGCGCTCAATCATTTTATGATTGTGTTTGATGAGCGATTGATGGATTATCGTTGAGCTGGCAGTTACACAGAATTTTTTACAGGCTCAGGAAATCGTGCCCCAGATTTTTTCGGCAAGATTCGTAATACTCAAATGCTTCTAAAATATCTGCTTCAGCTTTTTTCCTTACTGAAATTTGATAATCCATACTATTTTTCCGCAATTCTACCTTTTACATTTTCCCATGTGTCTCCCAAATCCCCATCAGATGCCAACTCCGCCAGCCGGCTATCCAATAATTTAACGAGCTCCTCTGATAGTTGAATATCATTGCTGTGTGTCCTGACGCTGTCCCATAATTGCTCTGCGAGTAAAATTCGCTCCGATACGCTAAGTGACTGGATGTTCATAGATTTCCCATCATTTCTACAGTGGCTTGAGTGAATTATACATGCTGTACAGACTTCGTGATTCAATTTACATATTGCCGTTGACTAGAGTATTCAACCTGATTGCTCTTGCCAACTCAAGCACTGACAGCGGTGCTGATCCCTCCGCCTTATTACTGAGTGTGATAAAAACATTTTGCCCAGCACCGGCAGTACCTGTTATTACGCGCACTAACGCGGCTCGCGTTTCCGGATCGGGATCGATCATTTTGTCGTAGGGTTCATAGGCATCGCGTGCATCTTCATAACCGAATGCACCGTGAATCGGGTTTAAATTCCAGCGGCATACCAAGGGCCCGGGCCAGAGCGCGCGCAGAATAGGAAGTTGTTCGGTGATAGGCGGCATTTTGGCGTGCAGGCCCATGCAGTAGGTAGCTCCGGTATCGCGCAGTGCGTTTACCAATTGTGGAGTTAACCATTGTGGGTCGCGCACCTCCACGGCGATGACGCCATCGGGCGCGCTATGTTTTAAATTGGGAATTGCACGTAATAAATTGTGTAAGCGATCAATCAATTTTGGCATTTGCGCCAGCCAGGCACCGGGCAGGGGGCTGATCTGAAATACCAGCGCACCGAGTTTTTGGCCCAGGCCTTCCAGTGCGGGTTCAGCAAACATTTGTAGGGCTTCTTCGGCATTTAAAAAATGCGTGTTGGGGCGCATGCCTCGGCCGGATTCGTCGCGCACCAGTGCATCGGTAATCAAGCTGGGCGCTTTCACTACAAAGCGAAAGTCTGGCCCCACTTGCGCTGCGTGCTGTGCAAACTGCGCAACATTGAGCGGGCGATAAAAACTGCGATCAATACTCACCGTGCGCATGAGCGGGTGTTTGGAATAGGCTGTTAAACCATAGCGCGATAAATTGGTTTCTGAATATTCGCCGTCCCACATCAAGCCGTTCCATCCCGGATAATTCCATGACGAAGTACCCAGGCGCAGGTGAGCGGGTAGGGCGGCAGCAAGTGCAACCCATTCAGGGTCCGCTGCAATTGGCGCTATGTCGCGGCTGGATTTGCGCGCGGGTTTTGCGTTGGGCGATTCGGCTTCGCCAAACAACGAGTTTTGCATAATCGGGAATTCGTGGAATTAACAGGAGCAGCATACCCAAGTCCATCGGCGTCAGCTATCTTCCGTTGGCCGCTTGTCGGTAAGATGCGCGACTTCAGTAATTGATGGTTGGATTTTGTATGTTGAGCGAACTGCTCGCGATTCTCGCCCCTATTGTTATTTCGGTCGGTGCCGGTTTTATCTGGGGTAAAACCGGCACCGATTTTCCATCGGATTTTATTTCGCGCATTGTGATGAACATTGGTACGCCCTGTTTGATCATCAGTGTAATGGCGAAAGTAAAAGTGCAGCCGGAGGTGATGGGGCAGGTCGCGCTTGCTACGGCGATTATTATGACTGCCATGGGGTTGTTTGGTTGGGCGTTGCTGCGTTGGATGAAGCTGGAAATTGCCACCTATTTGCCACCCTTGGTATTTCCCAATAATGGCAACATGGGGTTGCCGCTGTGTATGTTTGCTTACGGGCAAACCGGTCTCGCGCTCGCATTAGGTTCATTTATGGTGATGATGATTGCCACTTTTACGGTAGGCCTATTGATTGTCACCACCAGCGAAGGTGGTATTTTAAAACGGATGGAGTCTATCGCCAGACAACCGGTTATTCACTCCATGGTTATTGCTGTGTTATTGCTAGTAACCGGAACTGAATTACCGCGCTGGATTAGTAATACGCTGGATTTACTCGGCGGTATTGCGATTCCGTTAATGACGATTGCATTAGGCGTTTCGCTCGCGACCTTAAAAATACATTTCTGGAAGCGCAGTTTGTTTTTTAGCCTGGTGCGCGTTGGTGGTGGTTTGTTGCTCGGGTTTATTGTATGTGAGTTGATGGGCTTAACCGGCGTATCGCGTAATGTGGTGTTATTGCAATCGGCCATGCCTATTGCAGTATTCAACTATTTGCTGGCCTTGCGTTATGATCGCAACCCGCAGGAAGTTGCAGCCATGGTATTAGTGTCTACACTGGTGGCATTTGTCGGCCTGCCATTTTTATTGATGGCGATTTTATAATCACCCACTGGTAGCAGGGATTTCCAGTCAACTCAACAGTGAGCCTGTGAATGGAAAATCCTGCGTCAGCGTCAATGAGTGATCCCGTCCTTGTCAGTGTGCCTGTTGGTGCAGTGAATACTTCTTCTACAACGATCTCTTTTGCAAAGCTCGTTAGCATTGCGTCGCTTGCGGCCCTGCAGGCAGAAGTTGAATCTTTGTTACTCGTTTCCAGTGAACAGAATTCCTGGGTTGATCACGTTAATAAAAACGACTACTCCGGCGGATGGGATGTGTTGCCTTTGCGCTGCCAGCGCCAGCACTTGGATGCCCACCCAATTTTGCAAGGCTTTGCCATTGCCGAGGGGGATGACTGGGAAAATTTACCGGTGATGGTTCAGTGCCCGGAAATTCAACAGCTATTGGTGCAATTGCAATGCCCTATTAAAGCCGCGCGTTTGATGCGCTTAAAAGCCGGTGCGGAAATTAAACCCCATCGCGATCATGAATTAAGTATCGAATTTGGCGAGGCACGTTTGCATCTGCCTATTCATACCAGCGATGCGGTGAGTTTTTTCGTTAACCACAAAAAAATTCCCATGAGAGCCGGTGAGCTTTGGTATTTTAATGCCGACCAAGTACATGAAGTTTACAATCACGGTGACGAGGACCGGATTAATCTGGTGATCGATTGCACAGTAAATGATTGGCTGCGCGCGCAAATTCAGCAGGCCGTTGTGCATGGATAATTATTTTTCCCAATATTGTGCATTGCTAGGGTCGCAAGAATCTCTCGCCAACTGCCAGCAGGCTGAGTCGCTGGGTGATTTACTCACACGCATTAAACAACTCTGGGGGTGCGAGCATCTGGATGATGGGGAATTGCTGGGTGAGATTAATCGCCTTAATCAAATCCCGGTTGATGATTCAGTAAAACTGGCCGGAAATTGGTTGCCTTATCGCTATCAACCCAGGCGCAAGCAAGTGAGTTGGCTGGTACCTGTTGGCCATGCGACCGAGCCATTTCAAGACGAATATATTTCCCGCTGTAGTCAACTGTTATTTAATCAAATTTTCCAGCCGCGAACCTCATTGGAATCTGCACGCCAGCAAGCAGTAGAAATAGCGGATGTGCAACCCGCCGGATTTATTTTTCATTTATCGCGCTGTGGCTCCACCCTGATTTCCGGTTGTTTGTCCGAGCTGGATTCCACATGCGTCTTTTCTGAATCACCGCTGCTTACAGAATTACTGTTGGATAACCAATTAACGACGGACGAACAAAAAAAATCCTTGCGGATCTTTATTAATCTGCAGGCAGCGGCCTTTCCTGCGCGCCCGCAGATGATTATTAAATGGAATGCCTGGGATATTTTTCGCTGGGAGTTAATTCGTGGGCTGTATCCACAGGTGCCTACTATTTTTCTGGTGCGCGACCCGGTGGAAATTCTCGCGTCTCACCAACGCACGACGGGGCGCCATATGGCGGGTGATCCTTCACTTGGTGTATTACATCCGGTATATGCAGGACAAGGAGCCGCGCTAAGTATGCTCGATTGCCGAATTGAGGTGCTGCGTACACTGTTATTGGCGATGGGTAAGCAATCGTTCAGTTCTAATACCAGGGTGGTTGATTATCGACAGGTAAATGCACAGCATGTGGCGGAGGTCTTGAATTTTTTTGGTTGTGTAGTTGATAAACTTGGTTTTTTAAAAATACAAGAACGCATGCGCTTCAATTCAAAAGCTCCAGGGCAAATATTTGTTGATGACAGCATAAAAAAACAGCATTGCTTTACAGTTGAAGAACAGGAGAGAATTAGTTTGCAAATAAACGAGTCATATACTCAATTGTTAATGCTGGCGCTTAAACCCCGTGAGGCGGTTATAAATGATGACTGATGTTTCCTTGCCTTTTGGTTTGACTCTACGCGTGATGGAGTTACGGGATCGTGAATTCACCGAAGCATTGTTTGCATCCACGCGCGACTATCTTTACCGCATGCCTGTTCCAAAGTCGCAGGTTGATTTTCTCATCAAACAACAATTTCAGCTGCAACAAGCTTCTTATGCATCGTCATTTCCCGGGGCGGAAACTTTTATCATCGAGCGTTATAGTAAGTCGATTGGCAAGATTATTTTCAATAGTACCACTGCAAGCCTTCATGTTATTGACATTGCGCTGATGAGCGATGAACGTAGTAAAGGATGGGGTTCCGCGATTTTGCGCGCGCTTAAAAAAATAGCTGAACAACGCAGGGTTCCGGTGCGTCTTGCAGTTGACCAACAAAACATTCGCGCGAAAAAATTGTATTTATCGCTTGGGTTTGTGGTGATAGAGTCCTCGGCAACGCACGATACCTTGGTGTGGGATTGACAATATTTTTTTGGAAAATGCTTCTGTTATAAGGCGTAATGGGATCTTGCTAGATGGCTCCGTACACTGACAGTAGAGTCATTCTGCCTGGGAAATGGGTATAAAAATTAACCGATTGGTGTTTTGAGGAATATTGCCTAAAGTTGGGTAATGTTTTTTACGGGGAAGCATGATTTTCAATCGAGTATTGTGCTGTTTTTGATGGGATTGAGGCGGTTGCTCGAACTTGTTAAAACCTAAGGATCATTGGTGTACTTCAATTAATCTTAAAATCAAGTTAAGGAGAAAATGATGTCTGATCCGTTTATTGGCGAAATTCGCATGTTTGCCGGCACTTATGCACCGCGTGGCTGGGCGTTTTGTCAGGGGCAGCAGTTAGCAATTGCCAGCAATACTGCGCTGTTTTCGCTTTTAGGCACCACTTATGGTGGAAACGGTACTACCACATTTGCGTTGCCGGATTTACGCAGCCGTGTCCCGGTGGGAACAGGAGCAGGCCCTGGCCTGAGTGCTATTACTTTGGGCGAAGTGGCAGGCACGGAGAATGTCAACGTGCTCTCTACTAATGTGCCAGCGATGGTTGCTCCTGTAACGGCGACTGCATCTGTGGCGATACCCGTCAATGCAACCAATGGCACCACGAAAACGCCGGCGAACACCTTGGTGTTGTCGACGACCAGCGATACAGCGGCGGGTGCTGAAGTGGATCTTTATAGTGCTGGCCCAGGTACCACCACGCTTCAGCCATTCAATGCCACCGTAACTGGTCAGGCGGCAATTCCCGGCGGCAGTCAACCTCTGGGTATTCGCAATCCATTTTTGGGTATGAATTTTATTATTGCGTTGGAAGGGATTTACCCGAGCCGTAATTAGTGAATCTTGCAAAGCAGTGTGGGAATAACACTGCTTTGCAATTTGTTTGTGTGTTGTATTAATGCCTGGGTCCAGTCGCCCTGGAAAAGTTGAATCTCTGTTGCTTGAGCCTTGTGAAAAGGAAAAATTATGTCGTGGACTATTTCCAAAAAACCATCTTCAGCACGTTTATCAAGTGAGAAATTTCCGTTAAAAAAATGGAAAGCCTTTTCTAGCTTGTTACTGGGAGGATTGATCGCTTTCCCTTGTTTTGCTGCAGAACGGCAAGAATTTATCTACGTCGATTCACATGTGCAGGACTACCAGAAATTTATTAATGAGCTGCCTGATTCATCCAGTGTGGTGGTTCTTGATCCGGCGAGAAATGGTATTGCGCAGATAGCAGAACACCTCTCCGGTTATCGCGGTAATGTTGATGCCATTCATTTAGTTTCACACGGAAAGGCGGGTGCTGTGCAGGCTGGTGATATCTGGTTGTCAGCGGAAAATGTTCAGGCTAACCATCGCAGCCTAGCCAGAATTGGCCACGCACTTGGCCCGAACGGCGATTTCCTTATCTATGGTTGCCAAACGGCGGCGGGCGCTCGCGGTGATTCCCTGATGAATCAATTGGCGTCATTGACCGGTGCAGACCTTACAGCGTCTACGAATTTTACGGGCAGTGCCTCCAAGGGGGGGGACTGGGCACTGGAATCTCAAACTGGCGCCATTGAGGCACAGGTATTAGCTAGCGCTGACTATAACCATGTTTTGGCAACACTGAGTGCCGGTGACATGGTTGTCGTCGGATGGAGCGCCCTGAACGACACCATCACCTTTGCATCCCTGGTTGACATACCTGCGGGAACCGTAATCAAAATTACTGACAAAGGCTGGGACCAAGCTACCGGCGCCTTTACGACGAGTACTACAGGTGATGGAGTTATTACTTGGACAACCAGTAGTTCTATCAGTGCAGGTGATTTGTTCACTCTCTATTTAGGGGGATCGGACGCGGCTACGACATTGACGGATGTGACCAATGGCGGCGCAGATCTTAGTGCCGATATTTCCACCAGCACCTATACAGTCACAGACCCTATGACTATTGCAGGCGATGGAGTTTTTATTTACCAGGATGCAGACAATAACCCCTTTTTTATTTTCGGATTAAACAATACCTCAAGCACCAATATTGATGGTACCAACTGGGGAACAGTTGCCTCACCGACCTTAACTAATTCAATGATTCCCGATGGTTTTGGCAGCCAAAACTCTTTAACCAATGGCACCGATGCCGTTGGCATAACAGGTGGAGCATCGCAAACCGACAATGTGCAATACACAGGTGCGACCACCTCAGCCAGCCGAGCCACATGGTTGTCGCGCTTCGCCGATGTCGCCAATTGGAGCGGGGACAATACCGGAACAATCACCACCAGCATTGGTACCAGTAATGGTAGTGCGGTAACCATGACTCCGCCTGTACCGACAGTGACCGATGCCCGCATAAGTATTTCCGGCGCTACCGGTACCGGTGGCGCTTATAAAATTGGCGATACCGTTACCGCAACCTGGAACAACACCGCCGGTGGTGATAACAATACCGGCATTACCGGGGTTACGGTAGATTTCTCCCAATTTGGGGGCGGTGCTGCTGTTGTGGCATCCGATAGCAGCAATACCTGGACCGCGACTTACACAATTACCGCCGGTGCTGTTGATTCCACTAACCGAAATGTCAGTGTGACAGCCACCAACGCCGCTGGTAGTACGACGACCGCCGATACTACTAACGCCACGGCTGACAATGTAGCGCCCACGGTTACCGATGGTCGTATCAGCATTTCCGGCGCTTCCGGAACAGGTGGGGCTTTTAAAATTGGCGATACTGTCACCGCGACCTGGAACAATACTGCCGGGGGGGATAACAACAGCGATACCATCAGCTCAGTCACTGTTAATTTCACCCAATTTGGTGGCGGCGCTGCAGTGGCGGCATCCAATAGTTCCGGCACTTGGACGGCAACCTATACGGTAGTTGCCGGTGCTATAGATAACACCAACCGCAATGTGACGGTGACCGCAACAGATAATGCGGGCAATACGACATCAACGTCAGATACTTCTAACGCAACTGTCGATAACATTGCACCAAGCGTGACCAGCATAACGCCAGCGGGCGGAGCTGTATCCAGTGATACCAGCGTGGATTTCATCGTGGATTTCAGTGAGTCGGTCAGTAATGTCTCCACCGATGATTTCACCCGCGTAGTAACCGGATCAGCAGCAGGTACCATCGCCAGCGTATCGGCAGCATCTGGCGATCCTATTACGGTGACGGTAGGCGGGATTTCCGGAAGTGGTACGCTCAAAGTCAATTTAAATGGATCTACCAACATAGTGGACGATGCGGGCAATAGCATTGCCGCTTACTCCAGTGGAACCACCCACACGGTGAATATCCTGACCGCGCCTGATGCCCCCACCATTGGTACAGCCACCGCTGGAGATGGACAGGTAGATGTCACCTTCACCGCCCCAGGCAGTAACGGCGGTTCGGCGATTACCACATACACTGCAACGGCTAGCCCTGGCGGTGCTACTGGCAACTGTGCTGGCCCGGCGGCTTGTACGATTACAGTAGGTTCATTGACTAATGGTACGGCTTACACCTTCACCGTAACTGCAACTAACGCTATTGGTACCAGTACGGCCTCGGGGGCTTCGGGTTCGGCAACGCCAAAAGCTAATCAGACCATCACCTTTGCTAATCCCGGTGCGCAAAACTTTGGTTCGACGCCCACATTGAGCGCGACCGCTACGTCCAGCTTAACCGTCAGTTTTACCTCCTCCACAACCGGGGTTTGTACCATTACCTCCGGCGGCGCCTTGACCTTTGTTACCGCAGGTTCTTGTACTATCGATGCCGACCAGGCGGGCAATGGGGCGACCAATGCTGCGCCTACCGTCAGCCGTACTTTCACGGTAAATGCGATAGTTCCGGGTGCGCCAACGATTGGCACTGCAACCGCCGGCGATACCCAGGCGGATGTGACTTTTACGGCACCGGTTAACACCGGCGGCACTGTGATTACTGGCTATACAGTGACTTCCAACCCGGGTGGTCTTACCGGAACAGGGGGAGCGTCGCCGATTACCGTGACCGGATTGACCAACGGTATTGCTTATACCTTCACCGTAACGGCGACCAACTCGGCGGGTACCGGTGCAGCTTCTGCGCCATCTAACTCCGTTACGCCAAAAGCGGCACAAACCATCACTTTTGCTAACCCGGGAACTCAGACTTACGGGACCGCGCCAAACTTGTCGACATTGGGCGGAGGTGCGTCATCTACGTCGGGTTTGACCATCGCCTTTAGTTCATCCACCACGGGTGTTTGTACCATCACTACCGGTGGGATACTGACCTTTGTGACGGCGGGTACCTGTACCATCAATGCAAATCAAGCGGGTAATTCGATCTACCTGCCAGCGCCTCAAGTAAGTCGCTCGTTTACGGTTAACCCAGCTGCACCCGCTGCGCCAACTATCGGCACGGCTACCGCTGGTGACACCCAGGCGAGTGTGGCATTTACTGCACCGGCGGATACTGGCGGCTCATCCATTACCGGCTATACAGTGACTGTCAGCCCGCCGGATGTAGCGCCAGTGAACGGTGCTAGCTCGCCCATAGTGGTGAACGGATTAACCAATGGACAGGCTTACACCTTTACCGTAACGGCGGATAACGTGGCGGGTACCGGGCCGGCGTCGGGAGCATCCAACTCGATCACGCCTAAAGCGACCCAAACGATTACCTTCGCTAACCCTGGTGCGCAAAACTTTGGTGCGACACCAACATTTAGCGCAACCTCAGATTCCGGTTTGACCCCTACCTTTACATCGTCAACCACCGGTGTTTGTACAATTACCGGTGTTGGCGCAGTGACTTTTGTAACAGCCGGTACCTGTACGATTAATGCGGATCAGGCCGGCGATAGCAGCTATCTGGCGGCAACCCAAGTGACACGCAGCTTTGCTGTCAACGCGGTAGTTCCCGGCGCACCCACAATCGGTACTGCAACGGCTGGTAATACCCAGGCCACGGTAACTTTCACTGCGCCGGCTTCTAATGGTGGAGCAGCGATTACCGGTTACACGGTAACCTCTAACCCAGGCGGCATTACCCGTGCGGCGACCGCATCACCATTTACCTTTACCGGGCTGACCAATGGCACCAGCTATACCTTTACGGTAACGGCAACCAACAGCGTTGGTACCGGTGCTGCATCGGCAGCGTCGAACGCCGTTACTCCATCCTTGCCTCCCAACTCTGCGCCGGTAATTGCGCAGGGCGGTTCGGTGAGTGTGACCATGAGTGAAGATGGAACACCAACACCATTTAGCCTGAGCCTGAGTGCGACAGATGCGGATAGCGACCCGTTGACCTGGAGCATCACCAGTGTTGCCCTGCACGGCGGCGCGAGTGTGTCCGGTGGCAGTGTGAGCTATGTGCCAACGGCAAATTACCATGGCAGCGACAGTTTTGTGGTGCAGGTGAGTGATGGCAGTGCCAGTGCAACTACCACGGTGAATGTCACCGTTAGCCCGGTGAACGACTTACCGGTGATTTTCGGTGTTCCTACCACCAGCGTGGATCAAGACACAGCCTACAGTTTCACACCAACGGCGAGTGATCTGGACACGGGTGATGTGTTGACCTTTAGCATCAGCAATAAACCCACCTGGGCCAGCTTTAACACTGCAACTGGCGCCTTGACTGGAGCACCGGCGGGCACAGACAGTGGTAAAACGCTCGGTATAGTGATTAGTGTGAGTGACGGCACCGCTAGTGCATCACTGCCGGCCTTCGATATAGAAGTCATCTCGACCATAGATCCATTGCAGCCAATCGTTACAGCACCGGCAGACCTGGAGCTAAACGCCACCGGGTTGTATACCCCTGTTACTCTCGGGGAACTGCTGGGTGGTGGGCCAAACACTAACCCGGTGGAGATTGAGCAGATTCTGAAGACCATTGCTAAAGATGGTGTTAGCGGAAATAACTGTTGTACCACCGTAGTGGTGGGGCTCGGTGAAACCAAACTCCTGTCGTTGTCACCCGGCCGCCATGAAATCAAGTGGAGGGCGACTAATGCTGTGGGGGTTACCGGCGAGGCCACTCAGATCGTCAATATCAAACCGCTGGTATCCCTCAGTCCGTCTCAGATCGCTATCCGGGGGAGCGAGGTATCGTTCGGAGTGTGGCTCAATGGCCCATCGCCAGTATACCCGCTGACCATACCCTGGGTTGTGGATGCCTCATCCACGGCGACCGCGGCGGAGCATAGCGCGGTGAGCGGCTCCGTGACCTTTACCCAGGCGGGTCAAGTCGAGGTGGTGGTTCCGGTGACCCTTGCAAATGTAACGGGCTTTACCGATAGCAAACTGGTTATCGCTTTGGGTGACGGAATTAATGCAGGAGCGACTAACAAGCACGTTATCGACATCCGCCAAGGTAATGTGCCGCCGGTGGTGAGCTTGAGTATTCGCCAGGGCGGAGTGAATACCAGCCTGGTAACTCCGGCGGGTGGGCCTGTAACCGTAACGGCGACAGTGACTGATGCCAACAAAAATGATACTCACACCTTTGATTGGTCTGCCACTAGTGGCTTGGCAGATACGGATGGTAACCAGGCCGATGCCAGCAGAACCTTTGATCCTGCTGGGCTGGCTGGCAGCCATCAATTACAGGTCAATGTAACTGATTCGGGTGGTGCAAATGTGCAGGCATCAGCGTACTTCCGTGTTGTGGCCTCGCTTCCCGTACTGGATGTAAATACTGATACCGATCAGGACGGCATTGGTGACAGCCTGGAAGGCACTGGCGACACAGATGACAACGGTATCCCTGATTATCTGGACAACATGCCGTCACCCAACATATTGCCGCAACAAAGCAATACCACTAACGCTTACCTGATTGAGTGTGATCCAGGTGTTCGTTGTGGTCTGGGGTTGTTCGCTCGTAGTGGTAATTCCGGTGGTGTACAAATTCTGGATCAGGAAATTGGAACCTTGGATGACTTGGTCATTGACCCTGCCTTTGAGCCTGTTGGAGGTGTGTTTGACTTCGCTATCCGCGATTTGCCTACACCAGGGCAGTCCGTACGCGTAGTTATTCCGCAGCGCGTCGCGATTCCTGCCAATGCGGTGTACCGTAAGTATCAGCGTGGTCGCTGGGTAACATTTATCTCGGACGCTGATAACGCTGTGCATTCTGCAGCAGGTAGCCCCGGATATTGTCCACCACCTGGTTCGGCGGATTGGACGTCTGGTTTAACAGCAGGTCATATGTGTGTGCAATTAACCATTGAAGATGGCGGCCCTAACGACGACGACGGCTTGGTTAACTCGGCAGTTGTAGACCCTGGCGCTGTGAGCGAGGCAAAAGTTATAGTGCCGCCAGAACCACCCAAACCGCCTGTCCAGGTTAACTCCAAGGGCAGCGGGAGTGTTGGGGGTGTATGGATTGCGCTTTTAGGAGGTTTATTAATGTTCAGACGGATTAAGCATCGCCATTGGTTGGCGTTGGTTGCACTTCTTGCTAGCCATAGCCAAGCGCAAACGGCAGAAGGTTTTTACATGCGCGCTGACGTGTTTTCGGTAGAGTCTACCCAGGAGGAGGAAGATTTCGCCGGTGCGCTCAATGATGCTGGTCATGAGTTTAGTATCGGCAAATACGATACTGATCGCACCGGCTTTCAGCTGGCGGTCGGCTACGAATGGAACAGCTTTACCTACACCCAACTCGGTTATCTTGATTTGGGTGAGGTGCGCGTCGACTTATTGCTCGATGGCGACGCGGATCAGGGGGCCTTTGCGACCGATTTGGCCGACGAATACCCCATCACCGCTACCGGAGCAACCTTGGTGCAGGGGTTGAAGTTTGGTGTTGGTGAGCAGGTTAAGCTCGGCTTTGAAGCGGGGGTTTACCTTTGGGACGGTGATGTAGACGTTAACGGCGTTCCTTTTGCAATCGCTGAAGATTCCGGTACTGACCCACTCGCCGGTGTACTGCTGGATTTACCCTTGGGTGGTAACTTCACTTTAGGGGTTGGCCTGCGTCGTGTTTTCTTTGATAAACAGGAAGTAAACCTGTATTCCTTCGGTAGCAGCTACCACTTTTAATCGTTGCTAACTGGTGGGATTAACGCGGGGAATACCCCTGAATTAATCCCGCCAGTGTTGCCAACGCCCTTTCTACCCGCGAACCCCACTCGCAGGCGCAAGACAAACGCACGAATGACGAATATTTTTTGCTGGCTGAAAAAATCGGGCCGGGTGCGATACTAATGCCTGCTGCGAGCGCTTGTTTTGCCAAATCAAAACTATCGATATTGCCCGGCAACTCCAGCCATATTACGAAGCCGCCTTGGGGTTGGCTGATCTTGGTTCCCTCAGGGAAAGTCTCTATCAGTGCTTTGGTCATGCGCGAGACTGCTTGGGCATAATCGCTGCGCACCCGACGCAGGTGACGCTCGTATTGGCCGCTCTCCAATAATTCAGCCACTGCCAGTTGCGGTACTGTGGCAGTCGCCAGATTTAAAACATATTTCAGGTATTCAATGCGCGGTTGGTGAATTCCGCCTGCGATCCAGCCTACGCGCAGCCCCGGCGACAGGCTTTTGGATATGGAGCTACACAGAATTACATTCTCATCCAATGCCTTGAGCAGGGAAGGGCGCGTCTGGCTAAAACCCAGATCGCTGTAAATATCATCCTCAATCAGCACAACTCCCCGCGCTTTTAACATGCTTACTAAGCGCTGCTTATTGGCATCCGGCATTGAGCAGCCAAGAGGATTGCTGAAATTGGGGGTGACTACGCAGGCTTTTACCGGCCAGCGGCTCAAGGCTAGCTCTAGTGCCTCTAACGACATGCCGGTTTGCGGAGTAGCGGGAATTTCCAGTGCTTCCAGACCTAAAGACTCGATTACTTGTAGTAACCCATAAAAAGTAGGGGATTCGATTGCTACAACATCGCCGGGTTGGGTGACGGCGCGCAGCGCCAGTGTTAATGCTTCCTGACAGCCGTTGGTGATGATCAATTCATCCGGGTGGATTGCGCAGCGAGCCTCCGCTAACCGGCGTGATATTTGCCTGCGCAGTTCAGGCGCACCGGGTGAGAATTCGTAATTCGCTGAGCGAACGCGTTGCTGCCGTGCGACCTTTGTCAGCGCCTGCTCTATGGCGCGGGTGGGAAGAAACTCGCTCGCTGGAACGGCGGCGCCCAGCTGCACTATGTTTGGATCGTTGGCGGCCTTAACCAATTGCAGCACCATATCCTGACCACTGACGGGGGCCGGGCGCATGGTGGTTACATGGACACGGGGAGCTTGAATTTGCGCTAACGGCCGCGGCTTTACGTAAAAGCCTGAGCGGTTACGCACCTCCAGTAAACCCCAGTCTTCCAGTTGGCGGTACGCGGAGATTACGGTAGCGATACTTAACTGATGTTGCTGCGCTTGCTGGCGCACCCCGGGCATGCGATCACCCGCTTGAAAGCCGCCGCTGGCAATTAATCCTGCGAGTTCATCGGCCAGTTTGCGATACAACAGATCCATAGCTAACGCCTTTGGGGTTAATTTTAACGGGTATCGAAACACAAACTGATTGAAGTCTTCAATCTGTACTGTATCACTTTAAAAAATTTTTAACTGTAATGGTTGATGCACGGAAAATAAACTGCCGCCCGATGGAATAACTGATTTTTATCATGCGCGTTACAAGCGAAGCGGTGCGCACAAGGGCTAAAGGAAGGGGCTTGGCATATAAAACTTTACTTCCAAATGGGCATTGCTAAAGTTATTCAATAGGGCAGTGAAATGAGTGGAGCGATATGAAATACGGTTTATTTTTCATTTTCATTCTGTTTTTCACCTTGCCAGCGAAAGGCGACATTCCTATTCATTACGTCCCCACGGAAGATCCTGGTGATCCACGGCTAGCCTACATCATTGAAATACTGAAGCTCTCGTTGAGCAAAAGTCTGCCCAACGAGCGAATTGTGTTTACTCCCTTGCCAGCGTCAATCAGTTACGCCCGGTCAATTCATGAATTGAAAAAAAATGTTTACCCCAACTATTTTTCGCCCGGGGGTGTGAACGTTGAACAATTAGGTACGGATAATCTGCAAGCCGTGGATTTTCCATTGGATCATGGGTTGCTATCCTATCGAATTTGTTTTGTCTCGCCGAACGCTAGCAAAAAAATTGAAAAAGTAACTTCTATTGAAGAGTTGCGCCAATTTACGATTGGGCAAGGAACCAATTGGCCAGACATACCCATATTGACCGCGAATGGCTTCAAGGTCATAGAAGTACCGGTTTACACCAGCTTGTTTAAAATGGTGGTCAGCAATAGAGTCGACATGGTATGTCGAGGGGTCAACGAATTGCGTCGTGAGGCAATCCAATTTAAACACTACGGCAATTTAATTTATGACGAGAGTTTTGTATTAATTTACACCATGCCTTATAAGCTTTATTTCAATAACCTCAATGCGGAATTAGTTAAAAAAATTGAATTGGGTTTGTCGATAGCCAAACAAGATGGATCCTTAGAGAAACTGTTTATGACGCATTTTTCTGAGGACTTAATTTTTGCCAAATTGAATCAGCGTAAACGCTTCATACTGAAAACTGGATATGAAGATTCATTTTCAGAAAATTATAAGCAGTATCTCTACGACCCGTTTAAATAGACTCCCTTCTTTCGCGGTATTTTCCTTCTTGTTTGCCAGATAACCAATCCTTAGCCAAAGCGATTAGGTACAGTTTTCACCGAAAGTAATAGGTACAGATTACGTATATATCAAATCTGTAACGTATCAATTTAAAAAAAGTGAAACTGTAATGACTCAAGTTTGCAAAATACACTGCCTTTCCCAGAGCTAACCATAGCGCACGTTTATTTACTCAATAGGAGGGACTATGCCTTTTCCCCTGTATTTAGTGGATGCCTTTGTCGACCAGCCCTTTAGTGGCAATCCGGCCGGCGTCTGCCTTTTGCCAGAAGAACAGCCTGCTAAATGGATGCAACAAGTGGCCATGGAAATGAATCAGGCAGAAACGGCCTTTGTCTGCCCGAAAGTAGACGGCAGCTACAGTTTGCGTTGGTTTACCCCGCAAGTAGAGGTCGATCTCTGTGGTCACGCGACCCTGGCGGCGGCCCATACACTCTGGCGTGAGGCGGGGCGAATTACAGTCTGTCATCCACTTTCACACGCGCAGTGGTTTGCTAAGCGCAATCCGCAAGGGCGATGAAATTCAACTGGATTTTCCCAGTGATCAACCTAAAACCCGCGAAATTCCTGGGGCGTTACTGCAGTTCCTGAGTAAGCCGCCGGTGTGGTTTGGTCGCGGTCGGGATGATTTATTGTTGGTGTTGGAAAATGCGGCGGCCGTTGAAAGTTTTGTCCCGGATCTCGAGCTGATTAATTCAATTACTGAGCGTGGTTTGATCGTAACGGCGCCGGGCGATATCAATTCCGGGCTGGATATGGTCTCGCGCTTTTTTGCACCCAAAGTCGGTATTGCAGAGGACTCGGTGACGGGTTCCGCGCACTGCTTGCTCGCCGTTTATTGGGGGTATCGGCTGGGCAAAAAATTATTGTGCGCCCGTCAGGCCTCGCTGCGCGGTGGTTTGCTAACACTGGAATTGCAAGGCGATCGCGTGCTGCTGAGTGGCAAGGCAAAAACTATGCTTAAAGGTGAATTTTATGGTTGATTTAAATAAGGCTGAGCCAATCAGTTGGTTAAATGGCAAGTTGGTTGCTCCCGCCCAAGCCATGGTATCGGTATTTGATCACGGGCTTTTGTACGGCGATGGTGTGTTCGAAGGGATTCGTTTTTATCACGGGAAAGCATTTCGTTTACTGGCACATCTTGAACGCCTGCGACTTTCCGCGCGCGCTATTGCGCTGGAGATTCCTTACACCACGGAAGCGCTCACACAAGCTGTGTTGGATGTAATCGCTGCAGCGCCATCGGCTAACGGTTATATACGTTTAGTAGTGACACGCGGCGTTGGGCCGCTCGGAATAGATCCATCGCGCTGTAAATCCCCGCAAGTATTTATTATTGCTGATGCATTGCACATGGTGAGTGAGCGCGTAAGAACCGAAGGTGCAAAAGTAATTATTGCGGCGACTCGGCGGTTAGGCGCTGATGGCCTTGATCCACGCATCAAAAGTTTAAATTATCTCAACCATATTCTCGCGCGTATGGAAGCGACTCACGCCGGCGCAGACGAAGCGATTTTGTTAAACAGTGGGGGCCGAATTGCCGAGGGTAGTGCAGATAATATTTTTATCGTGAAAAAAGGAGAGCTGTTTACGCCCCCGGTAATAGAAGGCGCGTTAGATGGAATCACTCGCCAGGCGGTTTTGGAATTGGCGGAAAAACTGGGAATAAAAGCGCGCGAAATTCCACTCGCCCCCTACGATTTATTCACCGCCGATGAATGTTTCCTAACGGGCACAGGGGCAGAGTTAATTCCTGTAGGCTATGCAGATGGCCGTGCAATGCCGCAATGTCCCGGACCTGTTTACCAACGATTGGCAGCAGCGTTTAAGGAATTGGTCGCTATCGAGTCGGCGGAATAAAGCGTATAGCTGCACGGAAGCTGACAAATTTTTCATGTTTTGGTAAAGAGAAATGCAAAAATTATCCAATAACATTAGAAGTTGCTGACGGGGCGCTGCATACTGGTCGAAATATCGGTTAATTGAGTCCTGCTGCGATGCGTGACATTAAAAATATTGATTTAAATTTATTAAAAGCCTTGGATGCGCTACTGGATGAGCGCAATGTCACGCGTGCTGCAGAACGCCTGTCGCTTACCCAGCCGGCAATGAGCGGTATGCTGACGCGCTTGCGTGAAAGTTTTAATGATCCGCTGTTTGTGCGTTCTCAGCGCGGTGTTGTCCCCACGCAACGTGCGTTGGAATTAGCGGGTCCGGTTAAGCAAGTGTTGGCGGAAATTGCAGTATTGCTTACGCCGGTGGAGTTCGACCCTGCAACAGCGGAAATGACCTTATCAATCGCTGCGACTGATTACGCCTTGCAAGCCGTTGCTGTCCCATTTGTATTGGAATTAAAAAAGCGCGCGCCACGTATTCGTGTGGCTTTATTGCCCATTGAAAATGAAAATCTGCATGCGCAATTGGAGCGTGGTGATATTCAGTTCGTGCTACTAAGCCCCGCAAATTGTCCGCCCGATTTACATGCCCGCCGTTTGTTCGACGAAGAATATGTGTGCGTAATGCGCGCGGAACATCCCGCTGCGAAAACGCCGTTGTCGCTCGATGAATTCTGCAAGCTGGAGCATGCACTTTTTTCTTATAACGGTGGCTGTTTCAGTGGCGCAACGGATGAGGCCTTGGTGAAAATCGGGCGCGAAAGGCAAGTGGTACTCTCGGTAAAATCTTTTCTGGTGATGACGAATATAGTGCGTGCGAGTGAACTTATATCCGTTGTTCCCAAGCGACTCGTTGAGCACCTTGAAGGCTTGGTTATGCAAGACACGCCGCTTCCGGTTGAAGGGTTTGCATTGGTCGCCGCGTGGCACGAGCGAACCCACAAAGACCCGGCGCAACGCTGGGTGCGCGAGCTGTTGTTTGAGTTATTTGTTACCAATTAGCCGCTTTGGTAGTGGCGAATTTGCCCAGATATAAAAATTTCTGATGACAATCATAAGAAAATAGGATTTTTTATATACCTGAGGGGCGGTTACTCTGCACACATCAACACCTTGCAGCAGCAACTGCTTTCTCTGGAGACCTATATGTCCGCGCTCTTTACCCGTTTCAAGCTTAAAGATATTGAATTGCGTAACCGCATCGCCGTACCCCCTATGTGCCAGTACATGGCTACCGATGGTATTAGCAATGACTGGCATCTCGCGCATTACAGCAGCATTGCGCGTGGCGGTGCAGGTTTGGTGATTGTCGAAGCGACCGCCGTATCCCCGGAAGGTCGTATTTCTCCCGGCTGCCTTGGGTTGTGGAATGACGAGCAAGCCGCCGGCTTGGCACAAATCGCCAGTGCGATCAAGAAAGCGGGCGCTGTTCCCGGTATTCAAATTGCCCATGCTGGCCGCAAAGCCAGCGCCAATCGTCCATGGGAAGGGGATGACCACATTCCCCCCAATGATCCGCGCAGTTGGGAAACGATTTCTCCCTCGCCAATTGCTTTTGGTGGTGATCTGGATAAGTTACCGCGTGAGATGACTGTTGAAGATATTAACCGTGTTCGGGCTGACTTTGCGGCGGCGGCACAACGCGCGTTGGATGCTGGTTTTGAATGGTTGGAATTGCATTTTGCCCACGGTTATCTCGCGCAAAGTTTTTTCTCGGTGCATGCGAATCAACGCACCGATGAATACGGTGGCAGTTTTGAAAATCGCAGCCGTTTTATACTGGAAACACTGGCCGCGGTGCGCGCGGTTTGGCCGGAAAATTTGCCGCTGACGGCGCGATTCGGCGTTATTGAATATGATGGCCGCGATGAAGAAACCTTGGCAGAATCCATTGAACTGACCAAACAAATGCGCAAGCAGGGTTTGGATATGTTGAGTGTGAGTGTAGGTTTCTCCACACCAACTGCGAATATTCCATGGGCCCCTGCATTTCTTGCGCCTATCGCTGAAAAAGTTCGCAACTCTGCAGATTTGCCTGTCGCATCGGCATGGGGTTTCAGTACGCCGGAATTAGCTGAGCAAGCAGTCGCGAATAAACAATTGGACGTAGTTATGATTGGCCGACCGCATCTCGCTAACCCGCATTGGCCTTACCTGGCCGCGCGTGCACTCGGTGTTGAAAAACCTTCCTGGGTTTTGCCTGCGCCTTATGCGCATTGGTTGGAGCGTTATAAATCTGCCTAGTTTCCGCGCCTTTGCAAACATCCCCAAAAGTGTCTAATTTTTTTCGTATTAGAAACTGAGTGCATAAAAATCCTGTTTGCGTGATTGGAAGCAGGATTTTTAATAGTTCCTCATTGCTTTTGCGCTATTCTTGTACTCATTCTGCTCAACAGGTTCGAGATATTTCTTCAATGCGAGAAGTGCTAGTCGATATGCTAATGGGGAGTCGGATGTAAGACTTGATAATCGAGTCGAGGCGAACTTTTCTGGATACAACTGAGCCTTCTCTGCTTCCTGCATCATTAGTATTGCCTTCAATAGTGGTAATCATCCTGCCATTAACACTTTCTACAATTCCTATGTGCGAGAAGGTAAAAACTACAATATCTCCTTTTTGGGGAGTAAAAAGTGTTGAACTTCTTGGGAAAATTATACAGTCATTGTTTTTCGCCCAGATGTGCAAAAAGCGACTTACAGAGGCCTCCCGGGGAGGGATGACTGTTGGGAAAAACGGAGAATAGTTTAGGAGCTTTTGTACGCAAAATGAGACAAATGCTGCACACCAAGGGTAGCCATCAGTAACTCCATTCACCGTTACGGAATCAGATTTGAATATGGCCTGTAGTGCCTTGCTGGTGCCTGCCTTGTTAACTCCTGTCTCTTTTACCCCAATGTACTTGGCTGCAATATCGGCGAGTAAACCATGCGGTGAAGATGCTGTAGTCAAAGTTGTATTGGCTGGTGATGTTGTCTTGCCGAGCGGTGCTCCCGGTGATAGTGCTCGCCACGTTTTAGGTCCGACTACACCATCTGCCGTCAGCCCATTGTTTTGCTGAAATCTTTTAACAGCTTCTAGTGTGGCTGCTCCAAAATCTCTATCAACCTTTAAGAATGATTTTTTATTGTGTGCATTGAGTAGTTTTTGGAGTTGCTCTACAGAGTCACCTATAGAGCCTTTGCGTAGTATTATTTGTGACATACAAAAATTCCCTCTTTTAATTTCTTTCTAAATAAATCCACAATTCCGATGGAATAAATTCTATTTCAGATTTCAGTTCAAGCCATAGAATGCCTTTTTCAGTAAATATTCCTCGAACGTTTTCGCCATATAAATAGCTATCATTTATGCAGAGTTGGCTGAAAGAAGTGGATATTTTTTCTGTGCCAGGCTCGCTATAATTGCGCTCAATTCTGTGCGTACCATTTAAGGTTCGCATATTGATTGTTATGCTTGCGCCACCTGTTTCGGTTTTAAAATTAGTGCCTGAAATATTTGCAGGTTGGAATTTATTTATTGCAATAACATTGGTTCCATCCAAAACATTTGACGGCAATTGATTAAATGCATCTGTGGGTACTTTGCAGCGTTGGGTGTGGGTGTCTTTTGCTGGGTGATTTACTTCACTTGCGGCAATAGGGGTGTTCAAGCAGCCACAAAGCAAAAATAATACTGAATACAACAAGCCTTGTTGATTGATATTGATCAAAATTAATCCTCCATAATTTATGAACGGTGAGGTTTATACTGGGTTTCACTTTGTACTACAAATACAAAATCCTGATTAAGATAATTTGCTCACATATTTACTGGATGGCTGGCGTATAAAGATCTTTCAGATAGCATGAGGTTTAAGTATGCCGGAAATAGCCGATCAAGCGGCCCCAACAAACACTGGATGTGGCTGGCCACCCACACCTTGCCAATCCACATTGGCCATATCTGGCGGCATGCGCCTCGGCGTTGACAAACCCTCTTGGGGTGTTGCCTGCACCCTATGCGCATTGGTTGGAGCGTTATAGGTCTGCCTAGTATCCGCGCCTTTGCAAACATCCCCAAAAGTGTCTAATTTTTTTCGTATTAGAAACAGAGTGCATAAAAATCCTGCTTGCGTGATTGGAAGCAGGATTTTTAATAGTTCCTCATTGCTTTTGCGCTATTCTTGAACACATCGAACTGTTCAATAGGATTCCGGTTATATATAACTATTGGATTGATTATGTTGTGGTTGTTGAGTAGAAAAATCTATGCGCTGTGTCCTCTGCTGGCTATCAATTATTTTCCTGTGTGTCTCAGGTTGCACCACTGCAAAGAAGTCGGCAATTCCAGTTTACGTGTACCATCAATTTTCTCCCTTCGTAAATGATCACCAGACCGATTTAAGCGAGCTGTTTGTCGAATATCTTAACCGTCATACCAGCTATCACTGGCAACTTGTATTGTTAAGTCGGGCGGAGTTAAACAGTTTGCGCGCACAAGGGCGCCAGGGCGCTATTTTATGGTCAAATCCCAAATGGTTCGGGCATTCACCGGATATAAAAGTCAGCGAGCCACTGCTCTGGGATGCTGATGTATTGGTGTATAACCAACAGCAACCCTTGGTTGGCAATTTTCCCTCGGCAATAATTCATAAGTCATTCTGTACGGTCGCAGGGCATCGCTATTTAGCATTGGAGCCTTATTTTGCTGATAGTCGTGTGAAAGTTATCGAGCAGAGTTCGCAAGACGCTTGCGTTCAACTGCTGAAGTCAAAACAAGTAGATTTTATTCAATTAGAAAAAAGTAATCTGTTTACCGAACACACTCAGGCATTAAAAAATGACCTGGGGTTTATTGAACCCGCCATCGATAATTTCCAACGCTTTGTATTGGTAAGTACGTCCTATTCCTATGTGCTGCCTCAGCTTAATCAAGTCATTATCAATTTGCATAAAGATAAGCAATGGCAGCGTGAGCTGGAAAAAATTGGTGAGTCCCGCTTTGTGGATTTGTTTGAATTAAACCTAGAGGAATTGATGAAGGTGGAAATGCCGGATTGATTTTTTAACGACAGCAATAGATTAGTTAGTTTTTTAAGGTAGAGTATTTTTCCATGGCAAGCTGTCTAGTAGGTTGAATAGTTACTTGTTTAGACAAATAGGCGATTCTGGTGTGTGGAAAAGTACAATCGCCTGATTCCCACTCAGACAGCACACTGATCTCCATCCTAAATCGGAAAAGTCTTTCTGTAGAATTTCGTCGGGTTTAATTAGTGGCGCCCGTGTTCTTGTGACGTAAAAAATTAAGTCAATTTCATTTTAATATAAATATATTGCTTGCTTTGTGATTTTTTCTTTGCTTCATCAACCACTAAATCGTAAATTTTTGCTACAGGCGGGATGTCTTCATCGATAGTTGGAAATTTCAAACCCGCGATAGTGCTTGCTTGTTCTGCATCTTTAAAAATTTTTCTGGTGTAAGCCGTTAGGCGGGTGCCAGGATTGCACATTTCTTTGACTTGAAAACGTGCAGATCTAAAAATAACATCAGTTTTGCTAGTTTGTCCCGGTGAAATTAACTCACTCTCGTTAAAGACAACAGATAAATTTTTTAGAAATGCGGGGACTGCCCAGCGTTCTCTTTCGGTTTTCCCTTTATTTGAAAAGAAATCCCGATCATCCTTTGTTTTTTCTTTGTGGTAGCTGAGCCATTCTTTCTCATCCATTTTCTTTACCTATGTCGATCTATGGCAAGAGATGGGTTTGCATTCCAAATGCTGCCCGTTCTCGGTTACTGAGTAGCTTAATGGAGACCTAGTATGGGCGATAGCTACTGCTTGCGTACAGAAATAAGTACAAGTAGCATGGTGCGTTTACGATCCTTTGGGGAATGACCTATGGATACCATGAGCTATACCGCCTTTCGCAATGATCTAGCCAGTGTGCTGGATAAGGTGAACGATGATCATAAGCCGGTACTAATTACCCGTCAGAACGGTAAGCCGGCGGTGGTGATTAGCCTGGAAGATTTTCAGGCCTATGAGGAAACTGCCTATTTGATGGCTAGCCCTAAAAATGCTGTGCGCTTGAATGATTCGATTAACCAGGTGGCCGCTGGGAAGGCTACGCCGCGGGGGTTAATCGAGGAATGATTCTGGCGTGGGCGGATCATGCCTGGGAGGATTACCTCTACTGGCAAAAAGCCGATATGAAAACTCTTAAGCGCATTAATACCCTTGTTAAAGAGATCCAGCGCCAGCCGTTTGCTGGAATAGGCGACCCGGAACCGCTGAAGCATCATTGGTCGGGTTATTGGTCGCGGCGGATTGATCGCGAGTATCGACTGGTTTATCGCGTTGAGAATGAAACTATCTTTGTGGTGCAATGCCGTTATCACTATTGATAAACCTATTTTTAAATTGAATTTGATAAAGAGAAAATCACATGTCTGCTGTTAAGGAAATCGTATTAACCTTCAGTTGTCAGGACTCAAAGGGGTTGGTGGCCGCCGTCGCTACCTTGTTTGCTACTCTGGGTTTTAACATCAAAGAGTCCTCCCAGTTTGAGGATGTAACCAGTAACCGCTTTTTTATGCGCACCGTATTTGAGTGCCCCACCGGTTATAACATTGGGCAGATTCGCTCGTTGTTTAAACCCCTGGGTGAGCAGTACCAAATGGATTGGAATATTTTCGATAGCGGTAGTAAACCGCGTGTTCTGATTGCCGTTTCGCAATGGGGCCACTGTTTGAATGCGCTGCTAAACAGCTGGAAAAATGGCTCTTTGCCCATTGATATTGTGGGTGTGGTTTCCAACCATAATGTGATGCGCGATCTTGCTGAGTGGTACCAATTGCCATTCCATTATTTGCCGATTACCGCTAACACCAAGCCACAACAAGAAGGGCAGTTATGGCAATTAATGCAAGATCTGCAGGCAGATTTTTTGGTGCTCGCGCGCTATATGCAAATTTTGTCCGACGATTTGTGTAAAAAATTAAATGGACGTGCGATCAATATCCATCACTCATTTCTGCCGGGCTTTAAAGGCGCGAAACCCTATCACCAGGCGTTTGATCGCGGGGTGAAACTAATTGGTGCCACAGCGCATTTTGTCACCGCTGATCTCGATGAAGGTCCGATTATTGAACAATCCGTTGAGCGTGTTTCCCACGTCAATTCACCGGATGAAATGGCAGAGATTGGTCGCGATATTGAAGCGGTAGTGTTGAATCGTGCAGTGCGTTGGCATGCAGAACACCGGGTGTTATTAAACGGTACTAAAACGGTGGTGTTTTCCCGCTAGTCCATAAATGCTGCGCCCAAAGGGCGCAGCATTTCAGACCGCTGACAAACCCCTAGCCAAAAGCTGGGGGTTTGCGTTTAATGGCAGCACACTTTCTTGTGATGACTGCCATGCTCAAAGAACCTGCGCCGCGCCAACACACACTGGAAATGGTGATCCTTGAGGATCTCGTTCCGGCTGACCATCTACTGCGCAAAATCGACAAGTACATCAACTTCGAATTTATCCGCGACCAAGTCCGCCATTTATATTGCGATAACAACGGCCGCCCTGCAGTTGATCCGGTGTTGTTATTTAAAATGCTGTTTATTGGTTATTTGTTTGGTGTGCGCAGCGAGCGGCAGTTAGTGCGCGAGGTGCAAGTGAATGTGGCATATCGTTGGTTTTTGGGGTTGAGTCTCACGGATAAAATCATTGATGCCTCCACCTTTAGCCAGCAACGTCGGCGCCGGTTTTTAGCGACTGATATTGAGCAACAAATTTTTGATGAGATTGTTCGCCAAGCAATTGGCCACGGCTTGGTGGGCGGCGATGTGCTTTACACCGACAGCACCCACATGAAAGCCAATGCCAATAAAAAGAAGTTTGAAATTCACACCGTCACGCAAACGCCGACGGATTATTTAACCGCGTTGGAAGTGGCGATTGATGAAGACCGAATTGCCAACGGCAAAGCCCCACTAAAAGAAAAAGCGGGCGATACCGAGCCAAAAACCCGCGACATTAAAGTCAGCACCACTGATCCCGATAGTGGTTATTTAACACGCGAAGGCAAGCCCCAAGGATTTTATTATCTCGACCATCGCACCGTGGATGGTAAATACAACATCATCACGGACACCCACGTCACACCGAGCAACGTGCATGACAGCAAACCTTATTTGGCACGCCTGGATCGCCAATTAACGGCCTTCAATATTTATCCGTACACGGTGGGATTGGATGCAGGCTACAAAACTGCAGGCATCTGCAAAGGTTTGGAAGATCGCAATATTGAGGGCGTTATTGGCTATCGCCGCCCCAACAAAGCGGAAGGCTTATTTGCCAGGCGCAAATTTGTGTTTGATGCCGATCAGAATCATTACACCTGTCCGGCGGGTCAGTTGATTTCATATAACACCACCAACCGATTGGGCTATCGCGAATACCGCTCCGATTCAGAGCAATGCAAACGCTGTCCGTTTTTGGATCAATGCACGCGCAGTCGCAACCACACCAAAGTCATCACACGCCATGTGTGGCAAGACAGTGTGGAGCGCACTGATGCGCGACGACTCACCGAGCAAGGCAAACGGATTTATCAACGCAGAAAGGAAACGGTGGAGCGCAGCTTTGCCGACGCGAAACAATTGCACGGTCATAGATATGCACGTTATCGCGGCTTGCGTCGCGTGAGTGGCCAGTGTTTGTTGGCGGCTGCGTGCCAGAATATGAAGAAGATAGCGCTGTTGCTGGCGCGTTTTTATAATCCATTGGTGGTGTTAGGCCTTGTTCAAGCGCTGTGGATACTTATATCGCGTTTTATCGAGAAAAATGAACGGATTGGAAATCAATCGCCAGAAATGCGGTTGATGCACAGCGCGAGCTAAAAAAATAAAACCCCACTTTTTTAGGGTGGGGTTTGTCAACGATCTGAAATGCTGCGCCCAAAGGGCGCAGCATTTTTAATGTTATTTCGTTATTCCGTACGTGTAACTTTGTTGGCGCAAGCCGCTAGTGCAATAAGTCCAAGAGCTACAATACAAAGCGCAATTGAAAGGCTGGTGAGTTCGGCGATAAAGCCAATCAACGCCGGCCCCGCTAGTAATCCCGCATAACCCAAACTGACTACCGCTGAAATAGCTAAACTCATCGGCATGGATTTTTGATTGCCCGCCGCTGTAAATAGTACGGGAACAATGTTGGATGCCCCCAAACCAATCAGCGTAAAGCCAAGGTAGGCGGTGAGGGTGTAGGGAGCAAAAACGACAATGGCAAAGCCGAGCGCCGCACAGCTGCCACCCCACAATAAAATTCGTTTTCCTCCCAGCGCTTGTACAATACGATCACCGGTTAAACGTGCAATGGTCATGGCGACGGAGAAACAGGCAAAGCCCAGGCCTGCATGTACCGGGTTTACCTCGCGCACCTTGGTAAGGAACACTGCGCTCCAATCCAACACTGAGCCTTCCGCTAAAAAAACAATAAAGCAGAGCACGCCGAGCAATAACACTTTGCCGCGCGGAAATACAAAAAATGGATCGCGTTTTTCGCTGCCCGTTTTATTTCCGGTGCTGCCATAGGTTAAAAGTTTAGGGGCTGCGTACGCCAGCATCACCAGCAGTATTACGGTCAGTATCAATAACGCATGAAAGGGCGAGAGTGATAGCCAGAGTAATCCGCTGATAATCACCGCACCAAAAATTCCTCCCAAGCTATAAAAACCATGGAAGCTGGACATCATGCTGCGGCCGCTGGCTTTCTCCACGATAACCGCCTGCATATTCATGGCGACATCGGTGGCACCGAGCGATAAACCAAAAATTAATAAAGTCAGTGCGAGGCCGGGTACGCTCGCGACTATGCCCAGAAATACCAGGCTGAAACACATCAGCAATAGGCTCAGGGTGATAAATTTTTTGCAGCCAAATTTGTTAACCAGCGGGCCGGTCAGTGGCATGGCAATCAGGGAGCCGCCACCGAGGCACAGCAGCAGCGCACCCAGTGTGGCCTCGTTCACGCCCAGTCGCTCCTGTGCGAAAGGAACCAGCGGCGCCCAGGCGGACATAGCGAGCCCGGTAATTAAAAAAGCCAGGCGGGTGGAAAGTTGTTCAGCAAAACCGGGGAGTGGAAGTGCATTGTGTTGGGTGACAGATAACTCGGAAGCAGACATAAATGTTCTCAATCATACCCCTGTGCGCCTGGAGTTTGCGCAGCCAACGGGTACTACAGCTCGATTAACTTTGTGGAAAGGGTGTTGCCGAGGGTGGCTTAAAGCGGTTTTTACTATAACAGTTTGGTGGGTTAATTGAGGTGATGATTTGTAAAGCGCAACAACAACCCGGTGAAAACCGGGTTGTTGTTGGCTGTGGTTTAGTTGATGTGTGTGGTTTACTGGATACCTAGGGAAGTTCAGGTTCTTTTATTTTCCAGGCGCGAATCTGCGCGGAAGCAATGTAAGCTTCCTCGCTCAAACACGCCGCAATCAACCGGGTGTTGTGGTCAAGGTTGGGGCTGGCTAGCAGCTCCAGGTGTTCTCCCTTACCAGCATGAATATACAGATGTGTACTCGCATCAGCCCAGCCGTAATCGTCAGTGTTATCAACCGGAATATCTGCCTTAATTAAATGCACGGGCGTTTGCAAGGCGCCAGAGTTAATCAACCCCTCCATATAAAGTCCGTAGCGATACGCTTGCTCCACCAAGGGTGCGAGCATTGAATCATCCAAGCTCAGGTGGTTGCGCGCAAACGCATCCTGCAGGTCTTGGGTAATTTGCGCTGCAGGTCGCGCCTGGCCAGTTTGTCTGCGTCGCACGGAATCCAGCAAAATCAATCCACCCAATCGATGCCCGCGCGCTTCCAATACGCGTGCAACTTCAAAAGCAAGATTACCGCCGGCAGAATAGCCAAACAAATAAATAGCACCTTGGGTTTGCGCGGCGGCAATAGTGTCGGCGTAAATTTCCAGCCGTTGCGGATTATCGAGATAATTAAAGCAATAGAAACGATAGTCCGGTAACTGCTGGCTGAGTCGTGCGTAAATTGCTGCTTCACCCAATGCCGGTGGAAACAGGAACAGATTTTTTTCACTCACTGGGTTCAGTAGTTGATAAATAGAAACCAGATTATGATCTGCACGCTGTTCGCTGTGGCGTGTTATGAGGCTGGCAAGTTGCTCCAGGGCGGAGTGCGTAAAAATATCGGTTAACTTGAGCAAAATATTCCACTGCTGGTTAATGCTGGTGAGTAATTTAATCGCCAATAATGAATGTCCGCCGACGCGGAAAAAATCTTCATCGACGCTGTAACTGCTGCCACCTAATAAATTGCACCAGATTTCAGCCAGCTGAAATTCAATGGGCGTGCGCGGCGGTAAATAATCAGTGCGAATAATGCTGTCGGGTTGGGGTAGAGCTTTTTTATCTACCTTGCCATTGGTAGTTAATGGTATTGCATCGAGGTAAATAAATTGCGCGGGAATCATATACTCAGGTAACCATTGCGCGAGTTGTGTGTGCAGTGCTTTATGATTCAATGCGGTTGCGCTTGTGTAATAGGCGCAGAGGCTGGCATTGGCGGTATCCTGATTGCGCACCGTCACAATGGCTTGTTGCACGCCCTCAATTGCCATCAGACGAGTTTCAATATCACCAGTTTCAATGCGATAACCACGGATTTTTACTTGCTGGTCAATCCGACCAATAAAGCGAATTTCCCCGGTGTGAGTCCAAGCGGCGAGGTCGCCCGTGCGATAGAGTCGTGCGCCCGCGATAAAGGGATTTACGGTAAATTTCTCTGCTGTCAACGCTTCGCGCTGGTGATAACCGCGCGCAAGGTTATCGCCACTAATGCACAATTCTCCTGGTACGCCTATAGGTTGTACGCGCCCGAGCCTATCCAGAATTAACGCATGAGAATTAGCCATGGGTTTGCCAATAGTGTCATCGCTTGCACTGCAGGCTTTGCTGGTGGCGTTTACGGTAGTTTCGGTGGGCCCGTATACATTGTGCAAACGATAACCGCGCGCGAGTATTTGATCTTTCAATAAAGGGTCAAGGCGTTCTGCTCCGGTAATAACCAGCGCAAGTGAGTCCATCGCAATGTTGTCGAGTAAATAGTCTGCCAGCAAACTCGGCACCAGTTCGACGATCTGAATGCGATGCTGTTGTACAAAATGGGTAAATTGTTTCTTATCCATTTTGCTGGCGTCATTCAGGATAAAAACTGCTGCACCATTTAGCAGTGGCACCAGGGTTTCTTCAATGGAAACATCAAAACCCGGGCTGGTCATTTGCAACATGCGTGTGTTGTGTTCCAGGTTGTATTCGCGACCGGCCCACTGCGCCAAATTAAGTACGCCGCGCTGTTCTACCAGAACTCCTTTGGGAATGCCGGTAGAACCACTGGTGTAAATAGTGTAGGCCAGATCTGTCGCACTACAGGCAGGCGCAATATTTTCCGCAGAATAATTTTTTGCATCTGCAAGCAAATTATCCAGATAAATTTTCTGGCAATTAGCGGTAGTTAGCTCGCTTGCGGTGCCCGGTGTGCAAATAAGGAGTGGTGCATTTGCATCCTGCAAAATACTGCGGATACGCTCTTCCGGCCAATCGGGTGCGATAGGCATATAAACCGCTCCTGCTTTCAGCACGGCGAGCATGGAGGCAATCCAATAGCGCGAGCGCTCCAGCATGACTCCAACAAATATTTGCGGTGTTAACTCGCTTTTGGGCAGGCCTTGTTGGACTCGATCTTGTTGACGTTGATCTTGTTGACTTTGACCTGGTTGAATGGGACCCAGCTGGATTAAACAGGCAGCCATTTGATTGGCCAGTTCGTTGAGTTCGCGATACGTCAAGGTTCCTTCGGCGTCATGCACCGCCAAATGTTCGCTATAGCGCGCGGCCATTTTTTCAAATTCAAGCGCGATAGTAGACGCGCGTGGATAACTCATTGTCGTGTTATTGAAATCCAGCGTTAATTGCTGGTATTCGGTAACAGAAAGGCAATTCAGGTTGCGCAGTGGTTGTTGCGGGTGTTCAAGCAATTGCTGCAGCATTATCAAATAATGATGGCCCATGGCAGTTGCACGCGCTGCGGTTAATAAACTGGTGGCGTAATTTACAGACAATAAATATTGCCCCTTGCGTTGATCCAGGCTCATTGCCAAATCAAATTTTGCTTCTGTTACTGGCAAGGGGTGGGGGATAAATAATTCCTGCGCGCCTGCATTGCTCAGCCAATCGCTGCCCAGTGAAAACATGGTATCAAAAAGCGCATTGCGCCCGGGGTTGCGCGGCAACTCCAGCGCGTTGACCAGTGCATCAAAGGGAAAATCCTGATGCTGCAAATCATCGAGTAATTGCGCGGAAATCTGGTGCACGCAGGCTTGCGCAGTTTGCTCTGCATCCAGGTGGATATGCAGAGCGAGGCTGTTAACCATTAGCCCGGGAATATTGGCAAACTCGGCCAGGCTGCGCCCGGAAACCGGTATGCCAATCGCCATATCGGTTTCGCCGCTGTAACGCCACAACCACAGTGCATATGCGGTTAATGCCACCGCAAATACACTGGTACTTTGTTGTTGCGCAAAATTTTCCAGCGCATGTGCCAACGCGGAATCCAGTGGCAATGAAAACTCTGCACCGGCAGTGCTACGTTCCGGTGGGCGAATAAAATCCAGCGGCAATTCCAGTGCGGGTGGCAACTGGCGGAAGCGGTTTAGCCAATGGTGTTTTTGCGTTTGGTAATTAGGCGTGTGTTGCCAGTGCGTCTGCCAATCGATGTAGGTTGCGTAATCGTATTCCACTGCAGCCAGCGTTTCGCCGTTGTATAACGCCATGAGTTCCCGCAATAAAATTTCAACGCTGACACCATCGGCAATGATGTGGTGTAAATCCAATAGCAACCAATGGCCTTGCGTACTTTCAATATCCAGCAATTCCATGCGGAATAATGGCTGTTGATGCAAAACAAAAGGCTTAACCCAGTTGGCCAGGTAAGTATCCAATTCTTCTTCTGCAATCGCATGATGTTGAATAGCCACGGCATCCTGCACAATCGTTTGCATGGGCTGCCCATCGTGAATAGCGATACGTGCACGTAAAATACCTTGGCGTTCCACCAACTGCTGTAATGCATTTTCCAGTTGTGGCAAATCGATACCGGGTTGTATCCGCGCGACAAACGGAATGTTGTAGTTGGTGGTTGGTCCCGCTAGTTGATCAAGCACATAGAGGCGCTGCTGTGCCGATGACAGGGGAATCCAGTTTCCTGGTATAAATCCGGAATAATTTTCAGTGCGAACAATTAGCGATTTATCGGCAGTATTTTCCGTGGGGGAATCCTTGCTTGTCTCTTTCGTTTGGGCTTGTTTGCCGGTAATCAATTCTGCTTGTTGTTGCAAAGTGCGTGCAGCAAATAATTCTTTTAGTGAAACAGGAATATGCCATTCATGCTGGATGCGGCTGGCAAGCGCTGCCGCATTCAAAGAGTGGCCACCCATTGCAAAAAAATCGCTCTCCAAATGGGGTTCCGGAATTCCCAGTAATTCTTGCCAGAAGCTCGCCAGACGAATTTGTATCTTGCTCGCCGGTTTTTGTGCATTGCTATGCGTAGCCAATGTAACAGCGGGTAGCGCGCGTTTATCCAGCTTGCCATTGGCAGTCATTGGCAGTTGCATCAGCGGAACAAAAAAGGCCGGCTGCATATAAACAGGAAGTTCATTGGCGAGCGCCTGTTTAATGGTATCTAACGCAACATCCGCGGATGTTGTTGTATGTAGTACCAGATAGGCAATCAGGTAATTATTGCCCTGGCGGTCGCGTTGGGCGATAACGGCAGCTTCATGGATGCCAGCCTGTTTGCGCAGGCAGGCTTCTATTTCGGCTGGTTCAATACGATAGCCACGCACTTTGATTTGTTGATCGCCACGGCCTAAATAAATTAATTCGCCGGCTTCGCTCCAGTAACCCAGATCGCCGGTGCGATAAATTCGCTCGCCATTCAATGCCAAAAATTCAGTGCTGGAAAAATAAGTATTCTCCGTGAGTGCTGCAAAGTTACCGGCAGTTAAAAAGCGCTCTTGTGTCAGTGCAGGTTTCTGCCAATAGCCGCGCCCAACGCTTGCGCCGCCAATAAAAATTTCACCCAGTGCACCGCGTGTTTGCAGTTTGCCGTGCTTGTCCAGCAAGTAAATTCCCGTACCGTTTATCGGTTTACCAATTGGCGGAATATCAGCAATGTCAGATTGCTTGCTCAACACCTGTGTGGTGACTACGTGAGTTTCAGAGGGGCCATAATGGTTGTGCAACAGCACCTTGCTTGCTTGCAAGAACTGGCGCAAATGGGGTGATACCAGTAGTTGTTCACCAGCGGTAATAATATGTTCTACACAGGCGGGAATTTGTGCGATTCGCTCCGGTGTTGAAAATAAAAACTTTAAATAGGCTGTAGGTAAAAACACCGTATCTATCGTATTGGTGCGGATAAACTCCAGCAGGTAATCGGCATCTTTCTTTAATTGCTCGTCAATAATATGCAAGCATCCGCCTGCTAACAAGGTGCTGAAAATTTCCTGGTAGCACACATCAAAGCTATGGGTTGCAAATTGCAGTACCTGTTTATTAAATGGCAATAATCCCTGTTGTGTTTGGCTAACAATCAACGCCAATAAATTGCGCTGTTCCAGCATTACACCTTTGGGTGTTCCTGTAGTCCCCGAGGTGTAGATCAGGTACAGCAGCTGGGCATTGCTCAGTACCGGCAGTTGCATTGATTCAACTGCAATCGCTGGTGCTGCTAGCCATTGGCTAATTGCATATTGTTTAATTCCGGGGCGAGTTTGTGCCAGCTGGGTATCAATGTCATCGACCAAAACACAAGCGGAAGTGGAGTCAGCTAATAAATAGTGAATGCGCTCTTCAGGCAGATGGGGATCTATAGGCACAACCACTGCACCGCTTTGCAAAATTCCCAAGAGTGCTGCAACCATGTTGCAAGACCTGTTTGCCAGCAACGCTACGGGTTGTTCGTGGCGAATGCCCAGGGCGAGTAAATGCTGCGCAATTTGATGAGATTGTCGTGCAAGTTGGGCGTAACTAATTTGTGTAGTGCTATCGCATACGGCAAGCACATCGGGCGTCAATTGTCGCTGCTGTAAAAAGCGGGCAATCAGGTTGTCTTCCGATGGCACAGGAAGGGCTGGAACTGTGCCGAGCGTAATTAATTCCAGGGTCTCTGCCGGGTTAATAATAGTGTGGGGTAATACAATCTCCTTACGCTCAGCCCATGTGCGCAATAGATCCAGTAAATGCCCGGCAATACGCGCTACGCTAGCCGCAGGGTGGGCTTGGCTATTAACAATAAAACGGAAATGTAATTGCTCGGCCGGTTGTACCAGCAAATTAAAATCGTAATGGGTTTGCTCATACAAACTAATTTTATCAATACGTAAATTACTACCTGATAAGCGATCCTGTACCGGATAGTTTTCAAACACCAGCAGGTGGCGGAATAAATCACTGGAAATACTTGCGGCACTGGTGATATCCGCCAAGCCAATAAAAGCGTTTTGTTCTGCCTGCAAATGAGTGTCTTGCAGCTTACACAGCCACTGTTGAATATCTTCTGTTGCAGAGCTGGATTGGTTAAATTGTGGAGCCGCAATCCGCACCGGAATGCTGTTAATAAATAACCCCAGCATATGTTCAATGCCGGCAACGGGCGCAGTCCGGCCAGATACCACGCTCACGAATAATGCATCATCAGCGTTGTTGTAACGCTGTAGTAGCAGACCCCAGGCGGCTTGAATCAACGTGTTGAGCGTTACTTCATAGTATGCGGCTAATTGTTGCAAACCTTGCAGATAATTGGCCGGTAATTGGTATTCAGTCTCTTGCAATGAATAGCCCACATTGTTTGCAGCAATTTCACCGGGAAGACGAGTTATATCATCTATGCCTGCCAAGTGTGTGCGCCAGAAAGCGCGCGCCGGTTCCGGGTTCTGCTCGGTCAGCCATGCCAGGTAATCACCAAAATCAGCGGAAGGTTTTGTTGTCGAATATTCTTCTGTTATTTGCTGTCCAACGGAACTAGGCAAATTCGGTTGCTGTAATTGCAAATAGCGTCTTAACAACTCATCAATTAAGGCTGCGCAACTCCAGCCATCCAGAATTAAATGATGGTAAGTAAATAGCAGCAGCGATTTCTGCTCGCCCGTTTTAAACACGTGCAAGCCCAGCAATGGCAATTTCCAGTCAAAGCCAGCAGTGCGCAGCTGATGTTTTTGTTGGCTAATCCACTCTTCCTGTGCGCTGGCCGTTAGGGCGGATATATCGATAACGCTCAATGTGGTGCGCGCATTGTCGCAGACTATTTGCTGAACCTCTTCGGTGCCTTCCTGAATAAACAGGCTGCGTAAAATACTGTGCTTTTTGGTCAGCTGGTTTAACGCTAGTTGCAACAATTCTGCATCCAGTGCCTGGTTTAACGACAGCCCTAATTCTTCGTAGTAAAGTTCATTGCGTTGTTGGTCAGACGGCTTTCCAGATAATAGATTGTCGGATAACAGCTTGCCGGATGATTGGGTGTCAGGTGACTGCTTGTAAAATAATTGTTGCTGCGTGTGAAAATAAATTCCCGCCTGGGTCGGTGTGAGTTTGCGAATGGCAGTAATTGGCCCCTGGCTTTTCAATCGTCGCGCGAGTTGCAGATAGGTTTCCAATGAATAGTGCGCATCACCTAAATCGCTGGGCGTGTGTAATGCAGTAGGTTGAAGGCAACAGTGAGCCGCAATATCCAATAGTTGCGCACGTAATAGCTGGTTAAATTTATTGATTCTGGATGCAGAAAATTGCTTGCCTGAATAGTGAATCTGCCAGGTTAGGTGCCCGCTCTTGATCGCCATGGTGATCTCAATGCTATGGCTTCGACGATTCTGCAGGCCGGAATAAAGGCCTGTAGTATGCAATTGCCAATCCGGATTTCCGCTATCCAGATGACCAAGATAATTAAATAAAACATCCGGACCGCTGGTGCGCAATTGCTGTTGCTGTGCTTCTGTGCCGAAATATTTTAGCAATCCAAAGCCAATACCTTTATCCGGTATACGACGCAAGGATTCTTTAATCTGCGGGAGCTGGTGGGTGAGTGGTGCATGCCTATCCAGATCTATAACCCAGGGGGAAATCGCGGTAAACCAACCCAGGGTGCGCGAGCAATCCAGTGCGTCAAAAGGTAAATGGCGCCCGTGTGCTTCCAAGTCCAACGCAATGCGTAATTTCCCGGTCCACTGTTGCCAGGCTAGGGCAAATGCACTGATTAATAAATCCTGCGTATCAGTGTTATAGGCTGTGTGCGCATTGGTGAGTAGCGTTAATGTTTCTGTATGGCTTAAGCAATCGCTGCTGGATTCGGTTTGCCAGCTTCCATCAATTATCTCTTCCGTTTTTTTCTCGTCTGTTGTTTCCAATAGCGCTGCGGGAATGGATTGTTGTATTGCCTGCCAATAAGTAAATTGCTTTTGCAGATAGCTGGTTTTTGCGCAGGCCTTGCTCGCACTTATCCACTCATTGGGTGATGTAGATGATGGCAGTAGTGTCGTTGGTGTACCTTCATTCAGGTGATAATAATGATTCAGGTCATCCAGCAGTATGCGCCAGGAAACACCATCAATAATTACATGGTGAATACTAATAAGCAGATAATCCTGTGTTGGCGTTGATAACACGCCGGCAGCGTAAAGTGCATTATCCAGCTTGATGCACTTTTGCAAATCCTGCAGTAACCGATTTAATTCGAGTTCAATATCAGCACCATTTTCCAGGTCAATTGTGCGCTGGATAAATTGCGTGCCCTGCCAGTTACGCTGACCATCTTCCGCGATATGCAGTTGATAAGTGTGCGGGAAATTATCTGCATCTGTATGTATGACCTTTGCATTCAACAACGGATGCTGTTGCACCAGGTAATTTAATGCCTGCCGCAAACGGCTTGAGGTAAAGCGTGTTGTTTGCAAAATAATGTATTGGCAATAAGCATCGGGTTGCGTTAGTCGCTGTTCAAAAAATGCCTGTTGAATAGGTGTTAATGCGATCTTGCCAGTAATCGGCGAATGAATTGATGTTGGTTGCAGCGCAGGGCGTAGTGCATGTTGGGCCAGCTGACCTATGCAAGGGTATTTGAATATATCCTTGATAGTAATAGCGAAACCCTGCTGTGCGGCGCGTGCTGACAGTTGGATTGCGCGAATGGAGTCACCACCGCTGTGGAAGAAATTATCATCCAGCCCTATTTGAGAGTTGTTTAATAGCTCACGCACTATGTGTAACAGGCTGCGTTCGCTGTCGCTGAGTTGCGAGTCATCGATAACCCTGGTGGAAACTTGTGCAGTAATTTGCGGAGCTGGTAGTTGTTTACGATCAACCTTGCCACTGGGATTTAACGGCATTTTCTCCAGCAGCACAAATTCGGTGGGCACCATGTAATCGGGTAAGGAATCAGCGAGGTGCTGGCGTAGTTGTTCAGTGGTAACGGATGTTCGAGCTACCAGATACGCACATAAAAAATCTTGCCCGGCATTATTTTTGAGTGCAGTGACTGTGGCTTCGCGTACCGCAGTGTGCATCAGCAATGCATTTTCAATTTCACCGAGTTCAATACGGAAACCGCGAATTTTTACCTGGTGATCCAGCCGTCCCAGGTATTCAATATTGCCATCCTCAAGCCAACGACACAGGTCGCCAGTGCGATACATGCGCTGCCCTGGAAAAAACGGATCAGCCAAAAATTTCTCGGCCGTTAATTCCGGTTTATTAATATAACCGCGCCCAACACCGGTGCCGGAAATATACAATTCCCCTGCAATTCCCAGTGGAACCAGTTGTTGCTGGTTATCGAGAATATGCAAACGAATATTGTCGATGGGCTTTCCAATTGGAACGCGTTTCACCTTACCATTTATCGGACAATCGAAATAAGTCACGTCAATGGCGGCTTCAGTGGGACCATAGAGATTGATTAATTGCGCACCTGAGTGCGGATGAATTAAATGATTAAACTCTTCTACCTGATGCGGGTTTAGTGCTTCACCACTGGCAAATACATAGCGCAAACTGTTTAGGGTCCAATTGTTGTTCTGGTGCGCTGCCAGAAATTCCAGAGAAGCGGTGAGCATGGAGGGCACAAAATGCATGATAGAAATGCGCTGTTTGTCGATGCAGGAAAAAATTTGTTGTGGGTCTTTTTCTGCTTCGGGTGCAATAAAATATACCGAGGCCCCCGCAAACGACCACCAGAATAATTCCCACACAGAGACATCAAAGGTATAGGAGGTTTTTTGCAAAATCACGTCAGAAGTGGTTAAAGGATATTTATCCTGCATCCAGTAAATGCGATTCACTACTGCGCGATGTTCAACCATAGCGCCTTTGGGGCGACCGGTGGAACCGGATGTGTAAATGATATAGGCAAGATCATCCGGTCCGCATTGCGCAGTGGGATTAGTGTCCGGGCCTGTCAACTGCAAAGCATCATCCAGAAACAATATTTTTCCTGCAAATCCCATTGCCTGCGCGTTGCCTTTTGTGGTGGTAATTAATACCGGGGCATTGCTGTCGGCCAGCATGTATTCAATTCGCTCTGGCGGCAAATTGGGTGCTATAGGTAAATAGGCGGCGCCTGCTTTACCAATGGCGAGTATTGCAACCGGCATTTCCAGGCTGCGGTCCAGCATTACGGCAACTATCTGGTTTTTGCCAATACCTGCAGCGATTAACTGATGGGCCAGCTGGTTGGCTTTGGCATTTAATTGGCCATAGCTGAATGATTTTTCTGCAAAACCTACGGCGATTTTATCCGGTGTTGTTACTACTTGTTGTTCAAAAATGCTGGTTAACGTTTGGTGTCGTGGGTAGTATTTTTCGGTGTTATTAAATGTATGTAGCAATTTGTAGCGCTCAGCGTCATTTAACAGGCTGAGTGCACCTAATTGCGCACTGGGTTGTTCTACCATGCTTTGCAAAAGGACAATAAAATGTTGCCCAAGTGCCTGAATGCGCTGTTCATTAAATAAATGGCTGGCATATTCCAGATCGAAGTGGATGTGTGTCCCTTTATCAATCGCGTCCAGGGTTAAATCAAATTTCGCTTGTTGATAGGCAACGGGTAGGGGATTCACTGCGAGGGTTGCGGTGACAATTTCCGCTAATGCATCTGCTTGCAGCACCAGCGCGCAGTCGAATAATGGGTTGCGGCTTAAATCGCGCTCCAGTCCGAGGTGATCAAGCAATTGTTCGAACGGGTAGTGCTTGTGTAAAAATGCCTGGCTAACATTGGTTTTAATTTCTTGTAAAAATTCAGGCAGATATTTAATGGGCGATGGGTAGGTACGTAGCGGCAGGGTATTAACAAATAACCCTACCAATTCGTCAAATTGCTCATTCGGACGATTGCTAACTGGCGTACCTACTATTATGTCTTCGCGCCCGGTATATTTGGCGAGCAACAGATTGTAGGCAGCCAACAATAGCATAAATAAGCTGACATTATTTTTTCGGGCCAGATTTCTGACTGCATCACTTTGGGAATTACTTAAAGAAAAACTGAGACGTTTGCCAGAAAATTGCTGCTGCGGCGGACGTGTGTAATCGGTAGGGAAATCCAGGCTGGGCAGGGTACCGGAAAATTGTTGCTGCCAATAATTGCCAGCCTGCTGCCATGCCGGGCTTTGTTGCCATTCGGTTTGCTTCTGGATGAAATGACGATAATCAGCGGGCACCGGTGTTAGCGATTGCTGCTCATACAGTGAAAATAAATCGCGTAGGAAAATGTTGATGGACAAACCATCGGCTACCAGGTGATGCATATCGATGAGCAGGACATGTTGTTGGGCCTCACCTAGCCACAGTTGCGCACGCACCAGTGGTGGATGATTTAAATCGAATGGCCGTACAAACCCCCGGATGGCTGTGGGTAACCAGTTAGATAAATTTTCTGATACGTCTGCCGGAAATAGTTTTTGTTCGAGCGAGAAGTCACCGGCGGGCATGACTTGCTGAAAAAGTTCCCCCTGGTTTTCATAAAAACGACTACGCAGCGTGGGATGGCGATCCAGCAATTGTGTAAACGCTATTGCCAACTGTGAGTGGTTGATTGAGCCGCGAATTAATAAGGCGCCGTACATATTGTACGCCGTTTCACTGGCTTCCCTTTGCTGCAAAATATACAAGCGCTGTTGCGCAGAGCTGAGTAGAAAAGGCGAGTTCTCGTTATCTCTGACAAGCTTCAGTGTGCAGTTATCAATTGTTGCCGTGTTGGTATTTGTCAGTCGTGATGTTAATAGGTCTGCAAAATCCATCAGGCGGGAGTGTTGGAAAATATCGGCCGCTTCGACGGCAATGCCTGCTTTGCGCAAGCGATTAACCAGTTGGATATTGCTGATTGAGTCGCCGCCCAACTGGAAAAAATCATCAGTACGCATTGGGTTTTCTACGGCCAGTAGATCGCTCCAAAGCGCGGCAATGGTTTGTTCCAGTGGAGATTGTGGTAATTCCTGGATACCGGTTTGTGAATTTAACTCCGGCTCCACCAATACTTTGCGATTAATTTTTCCATTCGCTGTTAGTGGCAATGCGTCTAGCCAGGTGTAAGCGGCGGGCAGCATATACTCAGGCAAGCTGTGTTTCAGGTCATTGACCAATAGTTCACTGGGAACAGGGGTGGTATTTGCCACACAATAGGCGGCTAGATAATTTTCACCGCGCGCATCGCGCCAGATTTTGACGGCTGCATCTTTTACTCGCGGGTGCTTCATGAGCGCCGTTTCAATATCACCCAATTCAATACGATAACCGCGAACTTTTACCTGGTCATCATTGCGGCTGCGAAAATGCAGCTGGTGTTTGTCGGAGAGTTCAACACTATCCCCGGTTTTATAAATGCGTTGAAATTCCATACCGGGCAGTTTGTGCCATATAAAACTGGCGGTTGTTTTTTCGGCATCTTGAATATACTCGCGCGCCAGGCAATGACCGCCAATATAAAGCTCGCCAGATAAATTAAAACCCGCTGGGTAGCCGAGTGCATCCAGCACAACATAATAACTATTATTGATGGGATGGCCCAAGTGTACTTCGCTGTTATTCGCGTGTTGAATTTTGGCCGTTGAAGACCAGACAGTGGCTTCAGTGGGGCCATACATATTCCATAATTCCACCTGCGGAAACTGGCCGAATTTTTCCAATAATACGGGTGGCAAGGCTTCGCCACCGCACAAGGCTTTAAAGTTGCCATCGGGTTGCCAGTCCGCATGGAATAGCATTTTCCAGGTGGCCGGAGTGGCTTGCATGATATTTACACTGTGCGTTTGCATTAATTCGCGCAAGGCAAATGCATCGCGTACCTGATCGCTGGTGGCAAGAACCAACGTGGCGCCGTTTAGCAGCGGTAAAAATAACTCCAGAACATGAATATCAAAACTGATAGTGGTTACCGCCAGCAATGTACTCTCAGCGGTTATGCCTGGTGCACTTGTCATGGCCGTTAAAAAATTGGCTACGCTGCCTTGCTCGATAGCGACACCTTTGGGAATGCCAGTGGAGCCGGAGGTGTAGATCACGTAAGCCAGATCTGTTAATGAATAATCAGTTGCCAGTTTCAACGGTGAATGTTGGTTGCTATTAATTAATTCCGGCGAAAAAACACAGCAAGAAATTTTCAACTTGGCAAATAATGATGTAAAGGCTGAGTGGGTGATGACCCACTGCAATTGCGAATGCTCGATCACTTGTTGTAAACGTGCGGCGGGATATTGTGGGTCCAGAGGAATATAAGCGGCACCGGCCTTCCATATTCCCAGTAAGACCACCAGTAAATCACTGGTGCGATCCATGCAGACGCCGATAGTTGCTCCGCGGATAATTTCCTGCCGGGTTAGCCAATGTGCAAACGCATTACTGGCGTGATCCAGTTGCTGGTAAGTTAAGGATTTATCACTGCCGATAACGGCCGTCTTGTGCAGATTTTTTTCTATTACCTGGTTAAAGCGTTCAAGCGTATGAGGATATTTTTTAACAACAGGTGCATATTGATTAATAGTTTGCAGCGCTTGCAGCTCATGCTCCGGTAACCAACTTAGTTGACGCAGGTCCAGGTCAGGCTGAATAGCTAACAGTTTGATCAAATGGCGCAGGCGACCTTCGATCCAGTGGGCATCAGTGGCGGAAAAAAAGTCGCTGTGCAATTGCAAATCAAATTCAAAATCCCCCGATGTTGCGTACTGGCGAATAAACAAACTGAAGGGCGTTTGATCCTGGCGATGGGTAAGGGGGTGGGGAGTAATCTGCAAGCCCGAGAGACTGCTTTGCTGGTAGGCAAAATTTTCATAAGACACAAACACATCGAAGAGCCGTTCGCGACGTTCGTTCAGGTTATTAACGCCCCGGTGTATTTGACCCAGTGAATATTCCTGGTGGCGAAAGTCGCGCAATAAATTCTGTTTTATTTCTGTTAATAGCTCATTGTAAGAACTACCCGGTGATGCCTGGATGCGAGTGGGTGAGGTGTCGGCCAGCATACCGATAATGTGTTTGGTGCGGGCATTGTTGCGCTTGTGCAATGGTGTTCCAATTAGCAGGTCATGGGTCCCTGTTGCGCGCATAAAATAACAATAAATCAGCGCAAGCAGCGCATGGAATGCAGAGGCGTTTTGCTGTTTGGAGTGGGCTAGCAGCGGTGCAATATCGGCTGCGCTGACGACAAATTGATGGCGATTGCTGGTGTGGCCTGATTGGTCGCTGAGTGTACTTTTGCTGCGTTGTAACAATAGGTGGTCGGGACTATTGGCCAGTCGCTCCCGCCAGTAAGCGCGCACTTTTTGTTGGTTATCTGCTGCTGTTATGGCAATCGACTGCTGATGTTTGTGTTGAATGAATTCCCAATAACCAGGCGATGAGAGCAGTTCAGTATCCCTGGTGTCACTGCTGTAATGATCCGCAACGCGTTTTATAAATAGCGTATAACTCCAGCCATCCATAATTAGGTGATGGGCTTTTAAATAGAGCCGGTGTTCATCTTGTGCAATTTTGCAAATGGCGAGCTGGAAGAGTGATGTTTGCAAGCTGAAGGGCAATGCAAAATTTTGCTCTAGCCATTCCTGCGCCTTGGCGCGGGCTGTCTGTTTGTCTGAAGTGGCTTGATAAAAATCCAGCCACGCAACTGTTGGTGATTCTGGTGGCAACAGGTATTGCTGTGGCAGGTCGTTGGATAAATCCAATTGCAGATGAAATGCCGATTCAGCCTGGATAACTGCAGTGACGGCAGAAATTAAGCGCGTGGTATCCAGTGCGCCAATAATCTGGAAATAGCCACCAATGTTGTACCGGCAGCTGTCCGGTGTGCGTTGTTGATCCAGGAATATATCCAGCTGGGATTGGGTTAAGGGAATTTTGGGAGAATTGATAATTTCCATCTAAACAAGCACCTATCACGTTAAGCATCTATCACAAACGCTGTTGCAGGATTGTAAGTAAATGTAACTGCTGCAAATGCGTTGCAGCAGTGTGTTAAAAACAGCACTTGGTGTGGAATTTTTAATCACACAAATGTTGCTGTTTAAACATGCAATCGTTTCAGGTTCGTAGAGGTGTTGCAGTGGTGGTGGTTTGTTTTTAATTTGATCTTTAATTTATTTTTTATACAGGCAAGTAATAATGCCGACAAATAAGAAAAACTATTGTGATCCAATGTAATCACAAAATCATTAAGTTTTTATTATTTCTATAATGCTGTCGTCTAAATCATTATTTTTCGTTGTATGAAAAAACAGCACAAAAATTTTTTGATGACAGAAAAAAATTATTTGTTATATTGCCGCGCCATTGAGCACGGGATTACGCGAGTGGTTTACAATTTAATTGCAAACTTTCTTGAAGAGCAGTTAATAATTTTTTAATACTCATTCGATAAGCTGATCGTTAACAGTTTCACATGTTTACTATTTAATCTGATTTGAAACAAAAAAAATACAATTTGTTCATGGTCAGAAAATTCATTTGAATTTATAAACGTACAAAACCAATAAAACATTTTAGAAATGTTAGTTTCACAATGACCACAAGCAGCTCGGAGTAGGCGCGGACATTAGTCCCTAATGGACTACGTGAGGTACTACGATGAGCGAAGCTGTTGATGTACAAATTTATAGCCTTCAAGGCGAGCGAAACAATTATTCCTTTACTGAGCAAAGTGCAACACTGGCCGGAACCGATTGGCTGGAAAAAATTCTTGCCGTTAAACGGGCGGCGACAGCGCTGAGCGTTATTACCGATCCCTTCGATTACCAGGGTATTGACCAGGTTATTCCCATGCAACCTGAGCAGTACTTTATGATGGATTATTTGCTTCCTACCGATGTGCAGGGTGCAAATGTATTGGAAGTTGGACTCGGTTCTGGCGTCTTGAGTATTTATGCCTTGCAACAGGGCGCTGCAAAAGTTACCGGTCTGGAAATTAACCCCAAAGCAAAAGTTTATGCGGGATTTAATGCACTGATTAATGGTGTCAGCGATCGCTTGGCTATTCGCGATGGCGATGTGAACAGTATTTTTTCACCGGTACAGGGTGAAAAGTTTGATTTAATTATTTCTAATCCTCCCTTTGAGCCAACCCCACCGGGTATGGATTACTACCTCAATTCCGCAGCCGGTATTTACGGCTTTACCTTTCTGGAAAAAATGCTGGCCAGTGTAGTGCCGCAGTTATCGGACAGTGGCGTGTTGCAAATTGTCACTATGGCGCCGGGTAACCTTGAGCGCCCGGAAATGCTGATTAAAACCGCACGGGAATATTTGCCGCAGGGCGCAACCGAAATTATTTGCGACCTGGCGCCCATTACCTATGACGCTTTTGTGGATCGTTTTGTAGGAATCTTTGGTCAGGATAAAAGCCTGATTGAAACCATGAAAACACAAGCGGCGACCGACGGTGTTACGCATCTGCATATGTGTATTTTGCGCTATCGCCACAATGCTCCCTCATCGTTAAGTATTTCATCCACGCCAAAAATTTACGAGCCCTGGGAAACCCCGTTGGGGATTAAGTAATTTTCCCTTTTATCGGTGCGAGTTTTTTGCCTGATTACAGGTGTTTTTTGTAATTTTAATTGCCGACAGATTTTATTTTGAGAGGGAGTCATGTCCATTAATATTTTAGGTTTGAATTGCGCATATCATGAGTCGTCAGTGGCGTTAATTCGTGATAACAAAGTCATTGCAGCGATTGAAGAAGAGCGATTGAATCGCGTTAAACACGCCAAGCCGGCGCTTACCGGTAACCCCAATGAAATTCCGTTGCAGGCTATGAACCTGTGTTTGGAAATGGGCAATTTATTATTGTCAGATATAGACATTATTGCGTTTTCATTTAACCCACTAAAGCGTTTGCATAACAACCTTAAACTGGATGAGCAGGTGCAGGAGGGGGAGTGGGGTACAGCGGCGGGCGAGCAAAAATTCTATAAAAAGTTGGTCGGTATTCCCGAGCAGATTCGTGCACTGGGGTTTAACGGGCAATTTATGTGGGTGGATCACTGCGTTGCCCACGCGGCGTCCGCGTATTATCCATCACCATTTACCGATGCAACCGTGATCTCTATTGATGGTATTGGTGAATATGAATCCGTCACCATCAGTGCTGCCCGTGAAGGAAAATTGTTTTCCATGAAGGAAATCAGCTACCCCAATTCTTTGGGGTTATTGTGGGAAAAAGTAGCCCAGTTTATGGGGATGAGCGAATACGATGCCTGCAAGGTAATGAGCCTTGCATCCTTCGGAAATTCGGAGCGGTTTATCGGCCATTTCCAACGCTTTGTTGAGATAAAGCCCGATGGCTTTACTATGGATATTGATGTATGCCGTTTCCGCAGTAACGATTTTTCTACCTTTGAAACACTGTTTGGTTTGCCCGCATTGCAAGATCGTTCGGCGATTACCAGCGATTACATGGACCTGGCAGCTGCACTGCAACAAATCACCACCGATATTTTACTGGCACTCACACATTATGCGGCGCAAATTAACCCATCCACAAACCTTTGCCTTGCTGGTGGCGTCGCCTTGAACTGTGTGGCGAATACGGCAATATTTGAACAGGGTCCGTTTGAGAATATTTATATCCAACCGGCGGCGAATGATGCAGGTACTGCATTGGGTGCTGCGCTGCATGCGTATCACAATATTTTTTATGGCGAGAAGTGCGCTTCCTTTGAAGCCAATGACACCTATCTCGGCCCGGAATATTCCGAGTCAGAAATTCTGGCGACCCTGGGTTTGTTTGATGTGGTGTATGAGCGTGCCGACAATATTGCCGATGAAGTTGCCGCGTTAATTGCATCTGGCAAAGTGGTTGGCTGGTTCCAGGGGCGTATGGAATTTGGCCCGCGTGCATTGGGTAACCGGAGTTTGCTGGCGGACCCGCGTGATCCGGAGATGGTGAAGCGCATGAACCTGCTGGTGAAGCATCGCGAAGATCATCGCCCTTTTTGCCCGAGCGTGTTAAAGGAAGATGCGAAAGCATGGTTTGATATTCAGAAGGATGCCGATTCAGCGCATTACATGTTGATGGCTTATCCGGTGAATAAAGAGCAGCGCGCGCGTATCCCTGCGGTGGTTCATGTGGATGGCACTAGCCGTATTCAACTGGTGAGCAAAACCACCAACGCTAAATACCATGCGTTAATTTCTGCATTTAAAAAATTAACCGGAGTTCCACTGTTATTGAATACGTCATTCAATGATCGCGAACCCATTGTGTGTAGCCCGGAAGATGCGTTGAAAACTTTCCTGCGTACCAAAATTGATTTTTTGGTGATCGATAATTTTATCGTGCGCAAGAAAAATCCAGCGCCTGTGCAGAGTAAAAGTATGGAGACAGCTGACGTAATGCCAGTCAGTTAAATAGCTCTCTGCTAAATCCCTCCCAGCCTCCCTTTATAAAAGGGAGGTGCTAAGAGGTAACTTCTCGCTTTTGTAAAAAAGAGGCACTTTCGCGCGGAAAAATTTGGCTCCCCTCTTTGACAAAGAGGGGCTGGGGGAGATTGCGTGCGAATTAACTTTTGCTTTGCCAGGTAATTAATTGGATTTCAGCGGGCGCCGAAGCCGCACTGTGGGCGGGAATTACCCGGGCGGTAAACAAGTGCAACGGGCGATCCAGCGGCTGGCTGAGCTTGTAACGCCAGGCGTGGGCATCACTGCCAAGGCTTTGCTGCAATTGTAAATCCAGGGTCGCGGCCGGCAGCCTAGTGTTAACGACGTCGTTTATGGGGTCGGCTATTAATTGCACTTTTATTAACTCCGGTAACAAGCCGCCCAAGTGCACGCTCAGATAAATATTTTCTCCTTCTGTTTGTAATTCGCCCATATGAATTTCATGCCAGTGTTGTTGTAACTGCGATTGCCACTGGCGCAGCTCGCGCGCCAGTTGGCCTTGGTTGCTGGTGCGATCTTGATAGCCGCGAGCAGCGGGCACGTAATAATTTTCCAAGTAGTCGCGCAACATGCGGTTGCTGCTGAAATTGGAGGTGAGCGTGGACATGCTGGCGCGCACCCGGGTGAGCCACTGGCGCGGCAAATCCTCGCTGTCGCGCTGGTAGAAACACGGAATGATTTCTTCTTCCAGGCGGCGATAAAGTTCCTCGGCATCGTCTCCATCGGCCTCGGGACCATGTTCCTGTCCATCGCCCAGTGACCAGCCAACATCGGCTTGAAACGCCTCGGCCCACCAGCCATCGAGACTGGATAGATTCAATCCGCCATTGACCAGAATTTTCATTCCGCTGGTGCCGCTTGCCTCCCAGGGGCGGCGGGGGTTGTTGATCCACAAATCCACGCCCTGAATCAGGCGTTGGGCAAGGTCTATGTCGTAGTCTTCGATAAATACCAGATGCTTGCGCACTGATTCGCGTTGCAAAAATAATTGCCAATGTTGGATTTTACTTTTGCCAATTTGGTCTGCAGGGTGAGCCTTGCCAGCGACCAGCAATTGTACCGGGTAGCGCGGATTACAGAGAATTCGCTCCAGGCGATCCGGGTCCTGTAGCAGTAAATCCGGGCGTTTGTATTCGGCAAAGCGCCGCGCAAAACCGAGGGTCAAAATACTTGGGTCCAGTGGCATCTCCTGGGCTAAATCGCAGTGTTCAGATAGCGTGGATTCTTTGCGCCATTGGTGTAACAAACGCAGGCGCGCGTAGTCCACCAAATTGGTTCGCCCTTCATTAGCTAGCTGCCACAATTCCCGATCACTCACTTCATTAAGCCGGGCGAGATTCAGCTTGCTCCAATCTTTGCGCCAGCGCTCTTTGCCATAGAGTCGGGTCCAGAGTTGATCAGCCAAGGGGGAATCCCATGTTGGTATGTGTACGCCATTGGTGACATGCCCAACCGGCACTTCGCGCTCGGGCCAGCGCGGGTAAATGGTCTGGAAAATACGGCGACTCACGGCGCCGTGCAGGGCGCTAACACCGTTGCTGTGAGCGCAGGTGCGCATCGCGAGCCAGGCCATATTGAAGGGTTCATTTTCATCTTTGGGATTCGCACGCCCCAGAGTGATAACGTCTTCAACAGTTATGCCCATCTCGGCGCCGCTGTTATCCGCATAGCGACGCAGCAGCTCGGCGGGGTAGCGATCAAACCCGGCTTCCACCGGGGTGTGGGTGGTGAACAAGTTGCCCATGCGCGTTGCCCATAGGCCTTGCCAAAAATCGCAGCGATGTAATTTGCAGTAATGACGAATGCGTTCGAGTGTGGCAAACGCCGCGTGGCCTTCGTTCAAATGGCAAATATCGACTTCCAGCCCCAGCTTTTCCAGTAATCGCCAGCCGCAAATACCCAGCACAATTTCTTGCACCATACGCAGCTCGCTGCCACCGCCGTAGAGTTTGCTGGTAATGCCACGATCGCTCGGCAAATTGCGTGGGTCATTGCTGTCGAGCAAATAAAGATTTACTCGGCCCACCTGTGCTAACCAAACACGAAAGCAAACTTCACGGCAGAGAAAGTGCGCTTTGATAATCATCCAGCTACCATCCGGCCCACGCAGGGGTTGGATGGGCAGGCTGCCGGGGTCGTTGTAGAGATAAGTTTCCTGCTGGGTACCCTGGCGATTAATGCTTTGATGGAAATAGCCTTCTTGATAAAGCAGGCCAACGCCAACCAAGGGTAAGCCCAAGTCGCTCGCCGTTTTTAAATAATCACCCGCTAGCATGCCCAGCCCGCCAGCATATAAAGGTAGTGCGTCGCAAATACCAAATTCCATACTGAAATAGGCAACGCAGCGCAACGGTGAGTCGGGGTAGTTCTGTTGATACCAGGCGGGTTCTTGTAAATATTTTTGTTGCGCGACAACCAGGCGATCCAATAGCGAGAGAAAATTTTTATCCTGCGCCAGCGCTGAAAAATGTTCATCACTGGTGAGTTGTAATACCAGTACCGGATTGTGCGAATAATTCCAGATGTCGGCATTGATTTGCCGCCAGAGTTCATCTAAAGCGTGATTCCAGCTCCAGTGTAAATCCAGCGCGAGCGTGTGCAGTACGAGTAAGTTTTCGGGCAGTGAACGATCAAATTGCGGCATAGTATTTGTCCCTCGCCGGTTGACATAACTGCAAATTTTTGGTGCTATTCCACGAGCGTCATTTGTGAAAAGTCCTGCTGCTCAAAATAGCGAATATTGTCGAGTGTAATGGTCGCGATGCTAGTTAGCGCCTCGCGGGTAAAAAATGCTTGGTGGCCTGTAATGACGACATTGGGGAAGGTAAGGAGGCGAGCGAAAATATCGTCTTGCAATAAATTGTTGGATTGATCTTCAAAAAATAAATTGCCTTCCTCTTCGTAAACATCCAAGCCCAGGTAACCGATTTTTTTTGCTTTTAATCCAGCAATCACAGCACGGGTATCAATTAAACCGCCGCGCCCCGTATTGATTAGCATCACACCGTCTTTCATGGCTGCAATGGTTACCGGGTTAATTAAATGGTGGGTGTTGTTGTTGAGAGGACAGTGGAGCGAAATGATATCGGCAGCGGGCCAGAGATCATCAGGGGCAACATAGGTTATGCCGGCGGCGGCAAGCGCATGATTTGGTTGGGGGTCATAGGCAATTACTTCGCAGCCGAGGCCTTGCATGATGCGCGCAAATGTCTGGCCGATTTTTCCGGTACCGATAACACCGACGGTTTTTTTTACCAGATCAAAACCCAGCAGGCCATTGAGCGAATAATCATTGTCGTGCACGCGGCGGTAGGCGCGATGCAATTGGCGGTTGAGCATTAATATTAAACCCAATGCATGTTCCGCAACGGCGTGTGGTGAATATTCCGCAACCCGTGCAATTTTAATATTCAGTGTTTTTGCTGCGGCTAAATCGACCTGATTAAACCCGGCGCAACGCAATGCCACTAATTTTACGCCCACCTGCGCTAGTTGCCCTAATACCTCGGCATTTAACTGGTCATTCACGAAACAGCACACTGCTGTACAACCTTGCGCCAGTATGCAGGTGTGCAAATTAAGTTGTGCTTCATAAAAAATAAGTTGCTGCGGCTGTTCTAAATTGTCGTTTGCAGCCGTTAAAAATTCACGGTCATAGGGTTTGCTACTGAAAACAGCAACTTTCATAAGCAGTTTCCTTTTTGTAACCTTAAGTTGTTTTTGGGTAAGACTTGTTACCTATTCTGGTTTCAGAGTCTAGACCTAAAAGTTGAGGTTCGTTTGCAAAAAGCAGTTAGCCGCCACGGGTGAATTGCGGTGGTTTAATAGTGCGGATAGTTTGTTGCAAGAGTTCGCTGTAAGCCCGGGCTATGGCGTGAGGATTCGGGCTGCAGGGTAGGTGTAGCTTGATGTGTTGGCTGGCAATAATATTCCGGGTTTGCATATCTATCCAATCTACATGCGCTTCGAGAATCGCTTGATCAGCAAAGGCATCCAAGCGCTGAATATCCAGCCTGAGGGAGTAATCAGGGTGCTGCTTGCCGGGCCACGGAAATTGCATTACTCGCCAATCATGTTGGCTTGCTTGTAACTCCAGCGCGAGTACTCGGGTAATGCCGCGTTCCAGTGGTTCTGCCCAGTAGTAGTTGTGCAGCAGAATTAATTGTTGTGGGGTTTTCCAGTAGGCAATTTTGTCGTGTTGTACATATTCCGGAATACTGATTGGTCCAACCCCCACAATCCGATTAACCGGCGTCTGTTCGCTGAGGGTAAAATCCGCCGCACTGGCACTCAAGGCGAAATATTCTTTGCGCGGTGAATGTTGGCAAGCGCAAAGGCTAAATAGGGCAAGCAATAGCAGGACTTTTTTTTGCATTTAATTTTCCTCCAACGTGTGTTTGCCACGCAGTAGAGACTCGGGCTGCTCTTCCAGTGTATCGCTCAGGTCACGCAGCGCATTCGCAGAACGGCTGACATCCTTCAGAGTGCGGTTGAGTTGATAAACCAGCGGAGAATCTTCAGCGAAAGTAGTGTCCAGTGTCTGTGCGGTGTCGTTAAATTGTGCGAGGCTTTGCTGAAGCTGCGTCAGAGTGTTGTTTAAATTCAGCGAAATAGCCGGCGCTTGCGTGTTCAACGTGATCAGTAGCGTGTTTAATTCACTGCTGGTTTTCGTTAACTCCTGGCTAATAGCGTTAATATCTGTGCGAAAACTGATGGCTGTTTGGTCAATAGCGTCGGCGGCTGTTTTTACGCTGCCCAAGGTTTTTTCCACAGTGCCGCTTTCCACCAATTTAGCAATATTGGCACTGAGCTTTTCCAGGTTATTAATCACGCCTTTGATGTTCAGGTCTTGCAGATTTTTAGATATTTCCTCAAATTCTGTACCCACTGTTGGCAGCTCGAGTACATCATTTTGAAAACCATATAAATGTGCAGGCATGTTGGGGAAAAAATCCAATTCCACATAAAGTAATCCGGTGAGAAAGCTCTGGAAATTAAGCTGCGCACGCAGCCCTCGTTGTATGGCGCCTTCAAAAAATTCCTGATCGACATTCGCACCTTTGCGATTAATACGTTGTAATGCCAATTCGGCGGTTACGGCGGTAAGGATGTTTTTGTCGTCGCTTTGAAAATTGATTTGGATGTCGGTGATTTCTCCTAGCACTACGCCTTTTAATTTAATAGGGGCTCCTATCTGCAGACCTTGCACCGACCCTTCAAAGTACATAATGACCCGCTCTTTATGGGAAAAGAGTTGGCCGCCGGAAAAAAATAGCAGTGCAATAAATACCAGCAACAGTGCACCGACAATAAATGCACCAATCACAACAGATCTGGGTTTGCTCATAAAGCCCCTCTGCCTCAATAAACGGTTCAATAAGCACTTAACGCGCCGTGCCAGCACGACTTAAAAACTGACGAACTTTTTCTTGTTGACTGTGTTCCAGTAGAATTTTTGGATCCCCGGAATCCAACATGGTTTTGGCTTGCGCGTCTAGAAATACACTGTTAGTGCCAATGGATAAAATACTGGGTAATTCATGAGAGACGATTATCACCGTAGAGTTCAGTGCAGCACAGACCTGAACGATCAACTGATCAAGGCGCAGGGAACTAATTGGGTCAAGCCCCGCTGAAGGTTCATCAAAAAATAATAGCTGTGGGTCCAGCGCAATAGCGCGCGCTAGCCCGGCGCGTTTGTGCATTCCGCCACTCAATTCGGATGGATAAAAGGCTTCATAGCCGGCCAATCCAACCAGGGCCAATTTGTAGGCGACCGTTTCGGCAATTTGCGCTTCCGACAAATCGCTATAGAGCTGTAAGGGTAGGGCGACATTTTCAGCGAGGGTCATGCTGGAAAAAAGTGCACCGGATTGATAAGTAATTCCCCAGCCTTGCAGCAATTGCAGACGTGTATTGTCATCGGATTGGTAAAAGTTAGTACCTTCATAAAGTACCTCACCTTTACTGGGGGCGAGCAAGCCGATCATGTGTTTTAATAAAGTAGTTTTGCCGCACCCGCTGCCACCGATAATAAAAAATATATCGTTTTTCTGAACGGTAAAATTCAAATGCTCTTGTATTACACGGCTGCCATAGCCAATGCTTAAGTCGCGCACTTGAATAAATGCGGGATTATTCACAATGCTAAATTCCCAATTTGTCGTAAAGAATATTAAATGCAGCATCGGCGACCACGAGATACACGATCGCGCGCACTACGGCATTAGTTGCTGCCATGCCTACTGCGTCAGAATTGCGGCCGCAATTTATACCCGCCTGACAACCTGCCAGTGCAATCAAAACGCCAAAGAAAATACTTTTGATTAAACCGGTGAAGATGTCGACCCAATCCACCGCACCCTGGGTTTGCAAAATATATTGCACAAAATTCACATCCATACTGGTGGCCACTATGGCGCCCCCAATAATGCCGATCACATCGGCGTAAATACATAACAGTGGCATCACCAATATCAGTGCGATTAAACGCGGCAGCACTAAAAATTCCATGGTGGATATGCCCATGGTTTTTAGTGCATCAATTTCTTCATTGACTTGCATAGTACCCAGTTGCGCTGCGTAAGCGGCACCGGTGCGGCCCGCCATGATGACTGCTGTCATGAGCGCGCCCATTTCGCGCACCATGCCAATCGCGACTAAATCTGCAACATAAACCTGCGCGCCGAGCTGACGTAATTGTACTGAGCCAAGATAGGCGAGAATCATACCCACCAGTAATGCAATCAGCGTTACTATGGCCAGTGCGCGCGGGCCGGACTGCTCGAAAAAAAATAATATATCCTGGCGGCGGGTCTTAGCCTTGCCACGCATCCCGTTGCCTAGTGCCAATGCAACATCGCCGATAAAACCCAGTGTGGTTTCCGTTGCTTGCCCCAGGTTGCGTAGAAATTTTATAAATGCTTGTTTGCGGGTAATGGCACCGCCGGTAGCGGGTGACTGATAAACGGGAATGCTGGTGGCGAGCGCGAGTAACTGTTGCAAGCCCGCCGGTGTCTGTTGCCAGGTAAATTGAATCTGCTGTTGTTCGCAGTGACGCAACAGAGGCAGAAGGGCGATGGCCACGCTTGAATCCCAGTGCTGTAATGCGTGCGTGTTGAGTGTTAATGTGCGGCAAGTTGCAGGCACAGCGGCAATCAGCTCGTTGGCGACTGGCGTGTTCCCCAGATGCCAATCGCCCATTAGCTTCAATTCAAAGTGGGTTTCGTCCCGGTTTGCGTCTTGTTCAATGCAGTAGAGCAAGGCGTTTTCCTGCGCAAGGGATATGATGTTTATTTGATCATAGCGCGTTGACTGTGAAATTTAAAAGCGTGCTGGCAGTTCGCTGCAATATTATTTATTGGCTTTTGATCCGTATCAGCTAAATAATGCGCGCCTATTGCGGATAGATACGGCGAGCGATTGATAACTATGGCCAGATTGCTGTTTAAACTTGCACAGGTTCCTGCGGATGAAGCGCAGGAAATTCGTGCACTGCTGGATGATAACCAAATTCGTTACTACGAGACGGATGCCGGATTTTTTCGGGTGGGGCTGGATGCAATCTGGCTGGCCGATGATTCTCAGGAAGAACAGGCGCGCGGCTTGCTTCGTGCTTATCAGGATGAGCGCAGTGCCCGTCAGCAAGCGAGCTATGCAGAGCTGGTGGAAGCGGGGCAAGCACCGAGTACGTGGCAGCATTTTTGCGCGCAGCCGATTCGCGTTTTACTGCTGGTCTGCGCGATTATTTTTGTGGCGGGGCTGACCTTGGTGCCGTTTTTAATGCTGCTTAAACAGGCGTAGTTGTCTACGCCTTTTGCTTAGGCTTCTGCAATTGCGCCCTTACCAATTCCTTCAAAGGCTTTTACGCGGATAAACGTTTCCGGGTTTTCCTGGCGGGTTTTGTGGGCGATGTGATAGGCAATAAATTCCACTGTGCTATCGGTGTCAATTAAATAACAGCAGCGCTGCGGCAGAGTGATTTCAAATGGCCCCTGCTGCGCATCGTAAGCGAAGCGATAATAATCAATACCATCGTATTCCGGTTTGCCCACTATGTCTTCGCGTGTACCTATGTACACATCCTCCCAGGCATCGGCCCAGCGTTGCTCAAGCAGGGGCGACTTTTTGCCGTTGGCCCAAATATCAATTCGCGACCGATGCCCGTGGGCAATACGTTGGCAATTTCCCAAATGTTTTTTCAATCCGTGGCTGTAGTGATAGTAGGCACCATCGATTGCTTCGGTAGTAAAGTCCAGCTCCAGACGTACGTGGGGCGGAAAAAGTTGTTTGAGTTGGGTGATACACCAGGCGGCTACTGATTTGGGCGTAAGCTCTTCCGCTTCCACCAAAGCGATAGCATCGCGTGGCGAGCGGGTGCTCAGGAATTCGCCTTTGGCCCCGAATTTCCACTCGATAGTAAGGTAATCGCCCTCTTCGGTGATGCGGATGTTGGGCGAGCGCACTGGTACGGCGAGGCGGTGATCCAGTTCGTCATCCAGCCACTTGCGGGTCAACTTTTTCACTGTGCCGAAGTCGCACACCATACCCTGTTCGTCCAGCTCGCCTAGCAGGCGCACATTCGCCAACCAGGTTTCACCCAGCAAGCCGCGCAGCGGGTCGAGGAAACTGAAATCGACATTGGTGAGGTTATCGACAAACAACAACATAGCAAAACCATTCGGGCAATTTGGAAGGGGCGCCATGATACCACTTGGCGATCAGAGTTTGTTCGGTGGTTTTAGGCTCTTAATTACCTCTGCTGCGTATTTTCTGGCGCCTTAGTTTCACGGGTTTTAAAACTCTGGTCTATTCTCATGTGATTGATTGACGGGTCTTACGTGATTGATCAATAGCGTGCTTTCAGGGGTTAGTCATGGAAGTTCGGATGGAGACCAGCAGGGGAGGTGTGTTTGGTTGAGTGGGTGAAAAGGTCGATGGGCGCAATGTGCCAATACCTGATTTCGGGTGTTGCGCTTCTGCTTCTGCTTCAGGGTCAAATGGCATCGGCTCAGGCATCCGAGGCAGGGTTACGCGTGGCTTTCGTCTACAACTTCCTCAAGTTTATCGAGTGGCCTGAGCGCACTGGCGATGATCTCTATTTGTGTGTATTGGGTGCCACGGACGTGACGCGGGAGTCGCTGAGCCAAATCAATAATAAAAGCAACCAGAAGGCAACTATCAGGGTGCTATTTCTGGATAACGCCAGTGATGTGGAGCCGCAAATGGGCCGCTGCCATTTGGTGTATGTCCCTACGACGGGCGCAGATCTGCCGCTACCCGCTGCCTTGCCGCGCGGCGTAATACTGGTTATGGATGAGCCGGATCAACAAGATGGGCGCGTTGCCATCGCATTAAACCGAACCCGGGAAGATCGTATTGAATTTCAAATTAATGAACCCGCCGTCAAGCAAGCGGGCGTTAAAGTTAGTAGCCAGCTACTTAAGTTGGCCAAAAAACAAGTGGGAGGCGCGCGATAATGGCACTCTCTAACGCTGCCGCCCCGACGAAGTCCGCCTCATTGGCGCGACGTATGGGGTTACTCGCCATGTTGCTCACCAGTATTGCCGTGTTGGGGGCGAGTCTCGCCAGCAGTTGGCAGCAATACAATTATGTGTGTGACCAAATCAACAAGCAGGTTCAAGTACTGGCGGAGGCTACCGCTATTAACCTGGGTGCTGCGAGTATGTTTGTGGATGCAGAAGCGGCCGACCAAACTCTGGATGCATTGCGGGTTGAGCCCAAGGTATTGGCGGCGCGCCTGCAATTGGCTAACGGGCAGGTGCTAGCGGATTACCAAAGTGCCGGCGCAACTATGCCGCTAGATACCCAGGTAAAAGTTCAGGTGGGTTGGGAAGGTGAAAATCTGGGGCAGCTGGAGTTGGATATCACCCTGGAACCCTTGCGGCGGGAATTTTATAGCCAGGTAATCTGGATTTTGGTGATTGCGCTGGTTGCCATCCTGACCTGTGGAATTTTGGCGCGGGTGCTCATCACTTCAGTGTTGCGCCCACTCGGCGTTCTTAGTGAAATCGCTCAACAGATAGGTCATGAGGGTAACTATCAGGAGCGCGCACCTAACCCGGTTGTCCAGGATGAAGTGGGTAAGCTCACGCTGCGGTTTAACAATATGTTGGATCGTATAGAGGCGCAGGACGGTGAGTTGCGCCAGCATCGCGAATTATTAGAGCAGCGGGTTATCGCCCGTACGCTGGAACTGGAAACTGCGCGCGTTCAGGCTGAAGCGGCTAGTAAAGCCAAAAGCGAATTCCTGGCGGTGATGAGCCACGAAATCCGCACTCCGCTCAACGGCATCATGGGCATGACGGGCTTGTTGCTAGACACCGAACTGGACTCCAAGCAAAAACGTTTTGCGCGGGTAGCACGCCGCTCCAGCGAAGACTTATTGCTGATCATTAACGACATTTTGGATTTTTCCAAAATCGAGGCGGGCAAACTTGAACTCGAGTACCGGCCCTTTCAACTCAACTTACTGATAGAAGATATTGCAGAGCGCTATGCCCCTATTGCCCAGGGCAAGCAGTTGGAGCTGCTATGTAAAACTCCACTGCCTCCGTTATCCGTTGTAGGTGATTCTGCCCGCTTGGGCCAGATTCTGACGAACTTGCTCAGCAACGCCATTAAATTCACGGAAAAGGGCGAAGTAGAGATTGAAGTTAACTTGTTGGCCGAGCAGGGCGACGACGTGCAACTGGCATTCTGTGTACGTGACACTGGTATTGGTATTACTGACGAGCAACAGGGGCGCCTGTTCCAATCCTTCACCCAGGCTGATTCCTCCATGGCGCGCAAATATGGCGGCACGGGTTTGGGATTAACAATCTCCCAACGCCTGGTGCAAATGATGGGCGGGGAGATAAAGCTTTCCAGCAAGCCGGGCGAAGGTAGCCGCTTCCAATTCTCGTTAACATTGGAGCGCGTACAAGACTCGCAGGATTATCAATTAGTCGATGGATTTGGCAAGTTGCACACCTTGGTGGTCGACGATAACCCAACGAATCGTGAGATTCTGGATTACTGGTTAAAGTCATGGGGAATGTCGCCGGTGATGGCGGCATCCGCTCCTGAAGCGATGGCGCTATTGGTGCAGCAGCATCAAGCGGGAACTCCATTTGATCTGATGTTGACCGATTGGGCGATGCCGGAAATGGATGGGGGCCAACTGTTGGATGCCCTGACCGCAGACGGTCGTTTCAAAGACTTGGCGATCATTGTGCTCAGTTCCGCGGGCATGGCCGCGCGCCCGGACATAGCGGCGCGTGCCCCTTTGCTGCTTAAGCCGGTACGACAATCCGAATTACATAATCTAATCGCCCAAACCATTGCCGGTGACCTGAACGCACGGGCTCTACAGCCGACTGAGGTTGGCGTAGAAGCCAAATTACCTAAATTGCATGGGCGGATTCTGCTTGCGGAAGACAACCCGGTAAACCAGGAAGTGGCCAGCGTTATGTTGCAGCGGCTGGGTGTGTCCATGAAGATCGCCAATAATGGTCAGGAAGCGCTGGAGCACGTGCAATTTGAGAATTTTGATTTGGTATTAATGGATTGTCAGATGCCGATTATGGATGGCTTTGACGCCACCGCCCGGATTCGCGCGCGCGAGAAAGATTTGGGGTTACCTGGCCTACCCATTATTGCACTTACCGCCAATGCCATTAGTGGAGATCGCGAGCACTGTCTGTCGAAAGGCATGGATGATTACCTGAGCAAACCATTTTCCCAGCAGCAGCTGCATGAGGTGTTATCGCGTTGGTTGCGCGCGCGCGCGGATAACCAGGTGGAAGATTGGCCTATCGCGAATGGGGTCGGCCAACGGATTCCTACGACGAGCAAGACGCTATCGGCTGCCGGTGTGGATATTGAGATTGACCAGCAGGTTATTCGCCAGTTGCGTGAGTTGCGCGAGGGTTTATTGCTGCGGATTATCCAGTTATTTCGCAGTACCAGCCCTGATTTACTGGCGCAGCTAGGTCGCGCAGTTGAAGACCGCAACGCCGAAGCCGCCTATAAAACGGCACATAATTTCAAAAACAGCGCGGCCAACTTGGGGTTGGTGGAGTTGGCCGCTGCCTGCCGTGAGTGTGAGGCCAGTGCACGCCAAGGGCATATGGAACAAGCCGATAGCCAGTTGGAAGCCATTCAATCTTTGTACGAATTGTCACTGCAGGCGTTAACCCTGCTGGAGCAGGAGGAGCAAGTCCAGTGAAGAATTCCGGTGCTGTTATCGCCAACCAACCCGCAGTTATCAATCTCGGCAGTGCCCCGGGAGGGGAATGGGTATTAGTTGTTGAGGACGATGAAGCAGCACGGCTGACTACCAGTATCACTCTGGAGCGCGCCGGGTATAAGGTGATGGAAGCGGTAGACTGCGTGAGCGCGGTCGCGCAGTTTCGCGCGCACCGCCCGGACATAGTGTTATTGGATGTGCTATTGCCCGATGGTGATGGTTTCAGTTTGTGTCGCGAATTATTGGCCTTGCCCGGTGGTAAAGACTTGCCCATTGCGATGGTTACGGGCCTGGATGACATCAACTCTATCCATCAGGCGTATGAATCCGGCGCAACTGATTTCATTACCAAGCCAGTGAGCTGGGGCACCTTGCCTTATCGCATCCAATTTATTTTGCGTGCGAGTAAGGCGTTTCGCGATTTAAGCATTAGCGAGGGAAAAACCCGCGCATTGCTTGCCGGAATTCCCGACATTATTTTGCGTATTGATCGCGATGGCCACGTGTTGGATATGCAGGTGGGCGCTTATGTAAATGATATGGAAGAGTGGGTGATTCACGATCCAAAAACGGGCGATGGCCATTTGCCCGGCCCGGTTTATCGCAGCCTTGCGACACCCATTCGCCGTGTGTTTGCCGGCCAGGGTGAGCAGTTGGTGGAATTTGAATGGACGCAAAAAAATCACCTGCGCACTTGGGAGGCACGGTTGTTATTGCGTGAGCGCGATGAAATGGTCATGGTGGTGCGCGATATTACCCAGCGCAAACAACAGGAATCAGAATTGCGTCTGTGGGCCAAAGTGTTTGAGGGTAGTAACGAGGCGATTTTAATTACTGATGCCAAATTGCGCATCGTTCTGGTCAATAAAACCTACGAAAAAATGATGGGTTTTATGGAAGAGGAAGTGCTCGGTGTCGACACTGCCAAAGTCGGTGCGCAACTGCATTCGCACGGTTTTTTCCGCAACCTGGTATCGGTATTAAAAGAGCGCGGCCATTGGCAGGGTGAACTGGTTAATCGCCGGAAAAATGGTGAGAAATTTCCCACCTGGTATTCTATCAGTCAGGTATTAAACGCGGAGGGGCAGGCTGAAAATTACATCGCCATCTTTAGCGATATTTCCGAGCGAAAAAAATCGCGCGAGCGTATCGACTTCCTTGCTCATCACGACAGCCTGACGGAATTGCCCAATCGCGCGTTGTTAAATGATCGCCTGGAAATGGCGATTAATACTGCTAAACGTCGCGGGGAAAAAGTGGGCATTTTATTTATCGATCTCGATCGCTTTAAAAATATTAATGACTCACTCGGTCACAGCGCCGGCGATCAAATTCTGCGACAAACAGCAGCGCGTCTTACCAGTTCGGTGCGCAATGACGATACGGTGGCCCGCCTGGGTGGCGATGAATTTGTGGTGCTCCTGCCGCGTGTGCGCGATGAGCGTAGCCTCGCGGAAGTGGCCATTAAATTGCGCGAGGAATTATTAAAGCCCTACATAGTGGAAGATATGCCTCTGCATTTAAGCCCAAGTATTGGCATAGCGGTTTACCCGGACGATGGAGATACACCCAGCACGCTAATAAAAAATGCTGATGCCGCCATGTATCTCGCCAAAGAAAAAGGTCGCAACAATTATCAGTTCTATACACCGATTTTAAATGCGCGCACGCTTGATCGGCTCAAGCTGGAATATGACTTGCGCTCGGCGCTGGATTTCGGTCAATTTGAATTGCACTACCAGCCGCAAATCGATGCGCGTACCAAACATGTTTACGGTGCGGAAGCCTTGGTACGCTGGCGCCATCCGGAGCGCGGACTGGTGCCGCCCAATCATTTCATTCCTATCGCTGAAGAAATTGGTTTGATTATTCCGCTCGGTGCCTGGGTCATTGGCGAGGCCGCTCGTCAGGTCAAACATTGGCGCGAAGCCGGGTTTGGCGATTTGGTCGTTAGTGTAAATATTTCGGCGCTGCAATTTCATCAGGCCGGTTTTCTCAATGAAGTTCAGGGGTTGCTGGAAACGGCGGGCACGCCGCCCAGCGCGCTGGAGCTTGAGCTGACAGAAAGTATGTTGATGACTGATATGGAAGTTTCCATTCAGGTGCTACAGGCATTTCGCGACCAGGGTTACCGCATCGCCATCGACGATTTTGGTACCGGCTTTTCCTGCCTGAATTATTTGCGCCGTCTGCCCGTCAATATCCTCAAAATCGATCAGTCGTTTGTGCGCGATATGCAAACGGATAGTGCATCGCTTGCCATAATTTCTTCGATTATCCGCTTGGCCGATTCATTAGGCATGGAGACGATTGCGGAAGGGGTAGAGACGGCCGATGAGCTGGCGATTTTGCATGGCGAGGGTTGCCATTTAATGCAGGGGTACCATTTTTCAAAACCCTTGCCATCGACCGATTTTGAACAGTGGCTGCAGCGTTGGATTAGTGTTCAAGCCAGCGGTTAAAGGTGTGTAAGTTGACAGATTGATACGCGGGCTGAGCGAGTGTGCGTTGGATGTGCACTCTGTTTCATAGGCTCTGTTTTTATGGTTAGTCGATAGCGCGGGATTTTTCTGCAGTGGGGCCTGCCGTTCAAGCGGGTAATCCAGGTAAGGAGGAATCGATCATGCTCATCAAGTCTGTGTGGTTAACAGCCTTGGTCATTTGTTTATCGGTCAGCCCTGTTTGGGCGGCCGATGAAGATTTGGCTTATCTGCAATTAAATCTGGAACAGTTGTTGGATGTTCCTGTGACGGGATCGACCCTGACGCAAGAGTCGCTCAAAACGGTTCCCTCGGTGGTGACGGTTTTTACCCGCGATCAAATCGACCGACTCGGATTGGACTACCTTTACGAATTATTGCGTTTGGTGCCGGGCTTTCAGGTCACCCGCAATGCGGATAATCCCTTTAACTATACCTACAGCGCCGGCGGGCGTCGCTTGGGTAATCGTGCACTGGAAATTCTTCTGGTGGTTGATGGTCGCTTATTTGGCAATCCGCGTGCGGTGGGTGCCGATACCGGGGTTTCGTTATTTCCATTAGCGCAGATTGAGCGGGTGGAGGTCATCCAGGGGCCGGGTTCAGCACTCTATGGTTCCGGTGCTTATACCGGTGTTATCAACGTTATCACCCGCAAGGGTCAAACCAATATCAAAGTTTCCGTGGGCAGCGATAACCGACATCAGTTGGATTGGAGTTGGTCAGCGCAGCTGGGTGATTGGCAGAATGATCTGTTTTTTCACAATTACGGTGATGATGGTCAGACATATCATTTGAGTGATGGTCGAGTTACCAGCGATGCGCGTCGCGAGTTGGATGTTAATTGGGATTTACACGATGAGAGCCGCCGGATTCAGGCCGCATGGTATCGCTTGCAAGGTGAGGATTTTTACACCCTGGAGCGAGTGCTCAATGGCTTTAACGAATATCGCCAACAATTGCGGCACCTGAGCCTGGAGCAGAAGTTCCAGCCAACCGAGTCCTGGGATTTACACCTGACGCTGGCCTACCGCGACGGGGAACAACATTTTCACGCTCCGCTCGTAAATGCGGGGCTTTTGGTGTCGGTGAGTAACCCTCCGAGCGCTGAACCTATGCTGGCAAAAGTTACCTTTAATACTCGGGCCACACAGTTAACTCTGGCCAATGAACTGAATCTGGAAGAATGGGGGAACCTGCAATTTGGTTTGGACTGGCAAAATGCAGAAGAGGATAAAACCTACGGGCATACCAATTACAACCTGGAGGAGCTGGTTAAGCGGCAGGGTCTGGTGACTTACTATGGTGATTTCGATTATGCGGTAGTCGTGGAAAAAGCCGTTGACCGCGACACGACCGGCGTCTACGGGCAATGGATATATGATCTGGGCGCTGCAACACGCATGACCTTGGGCGGGCGCTACGATTATTACGAACGTATTGGCGACCATATCAGTCCGCGCTTGGGGTTAGTGCATCAGCTCAATTCGACGCATAGTTTAAAACTGCTTTATGGTGAGGCATTCCGCGCCCCCAACTTTGTTGAAGTTGCCTTACTTAACAACCCCTACCTGGCGGGCAACCCGGATCTGGATCACGAACTGGTTAAAACCTGGAATCTTGCCTGGATAGCAACAGGAAAGCGCACGGGCTTGGAACTTGCGGGTTTTTATAGCCAGTACGAAAACCCCATTCTCGCCGGCATACAGGGTACTACGCGGATTTATATCAATGGTTTGGATCAGGAGGCGCAAGGCGCTTCCTTGGATCTGCATTATCAGTTGGATTCTCATTGGTTAATGCGGTTGAGCTACACCCATCTTTACGACTTACCCGATTCGGCGTTTGCAGAATCGGATCAACTGGCGGCAGCGGTATTTAATTACCAGCGTGGCCGTTGGAACTGCAGTTTGTCGGCCAGTTTTCAGGGGGTGAGGCAATACCTGATTAGCGCGAACCAACGCGGGGATTTGCCCAGTTACTGGCTTGCCAACGGGCAACTGAGTTACAGCTTCAGCGCGGAAACCCGAGTCAGGTTTAGCGTAAAAAATTTACTGGATGAACGCTATTCGAGCCCCGCCTTGGGGGTGGGAATTCAGGGCGGAGTGCCCAATCGCGGGCGCGAAGCCAGCATAGGTATGGATTGGCAATTTTAATGATGAAAAACTTTTCTAAAACACTATTCAGCGCGACTCTGTTGCTTGTAGCGGCAGCGGTAAATGCTGAACAAGAAGAGTTATTGATGATGGATCTTGAACAGCTGATGCAAGTGAATATTACCGGTGCAACCCTGCGCGATGAATCGATAAAAACAGTTCCATCGCCCACCACAGTATTCACTCGCCAACAGTTAGATAACCTGGGTTTGGATTACCTGCACGAATTATTGGCCATGGTCCCCGGGATGCAAATTAATCGCAGTGCAGACTCTCCAATTAATTATTCCTACAGCATTCGCGGGCGGCGCCAAGGGGGGCGGTCACGTGAAATTTTATTGTTGGTTGATGGGCGTGCATTTGCTGATCCGCGGTCCGGGGGTTCGGACAGTGCACTTTATCTCTATCCATTAGCCAATATCGAACGAGTCGAAATTATTCGCGGGCCTGCCTCGGCAATTTATGGCTCGGGGGCATTTACCGGAGTGATCAATATTGTAAGCCGTCAACAAACGCGAGCGCTTCGCATAGGTGTGGGGGAAAATAATAAGCGCGTGGCGGATATTCATCTCGCGCATGAATCCGGCTCATGGCAAACCAATGCGTATGCTCACTTATTGGCGGATGATGGACAAAGCTACCAGATCAATGGTGTCCATACCCGTGACCCACGTGAAGAAACCATTATTGATTGGAATCTTGCTTACAACAAAAGTAAATTGAAAGTGTTTTTTTCGCGGTTGGGGGCTGAAGACTTCTTTGTCGTGGAAAAAATAAATAACGATTTTAATTCGTATCGCCAGGAAACGCGTTATTTATCATTTGAGCAAGGTTTTAACCCCGCAGACAATTGGCAAGCGAATATTTCTGCTAGCTATCGCGATATGCGTCAATACCTGCACGGAATTTTAGTCAATGCCGGTGCGTTAAGTGCTATCAGTCAACCATCCAGCAATGAGCCGATGCTTGCCAAGGCTAGATTATTTGGTGAGGCATACCAGATTAAACTGACTAATGATGTCGAAGTTACCGCTGATGTTAGCACGCAGTTTGGTGTTGAATGGCAGAACGAGCGCGAGGCAGAAGCCCAAGCCTATAATAATTATGATCTGGAACAGTTGGCTAAGCGCCAATACCCCATTACGTATTATGGAAATTTCGATCATAAAAGTGCAGTAGGGGCGGAGGACTCCAGAAATACGGGCGGCGTGTACGCTCAGCTTTTGTATAACGTTACCGCTGACACGCGCCTACTCGGCGGGCTCCGTTATGATTACTATCAAATGATTAGTGGGCGTACCAGCCCCCGTATTGGTGTTGTGCATCAAGTCAATAAACACCATACGCTGAAATTACTCTATGGCGAGGCATTTCGTGCTCCCAGTTTTTCTGAAACCAGTTTGCTTAATAATCCTGTGCTGGTGGGTAATCCCGATCTGGATAATGAAATTGTAAAAACCACTGAGTTGGTATGGTTAGGCACGTGGAATCCTATCAGTCTCGGCGCAACTATCTATCACAATAAATTTGAAAACCCCATTGCCGCCGGTTTTATTGATGGTGTGCGCAGCTATGTAAATGGTGGAGATCAGGAGCATTATGGCGGTGGGGTTCGGTTTGAATGGCAAATAAATACTGCCTGGATGCTGCGTGCTCACTATAGCGAGTTACGCAGCTTGCCTGAGAGCTATTTTCGCGAGGCAGATGAGCTTAGTTCTATGGGAATAAATTATCAGCAAGGAAAATGGAATTGGAATTTTTCCGCTGTTTATAACGGGGCTCGCGAATACCAACTTACTAGCACCCGCCGCGCCACACTGGATTCCTACTGGTATGGAAATACTCAGCTTAGGTATCAATTCAATCGTCAACAAAGTATTTCGCTTGCTGCAAAAAATCTATTCGATAAAGATTATGCAACACCACCACAAGGCGCAGGTATTCTTGGTGGCGTACCCAATCGCGGGCGAGAGGCAAGTATTGTTTGGCGGTGGGAGTGGTAAAAAGGCTCATCCGTGAGCGAAGGGGGTTGAGTTGCGTTTAGGTCCAGGCTTTTTGTCGACGTTTTACCAGCGTTGCGCACCGATTTCAGTTAGATAAATCCGCACTCAAAGCAGCCCTTTAATCAGAAAAAAACATCCTACTGCCAGCAATAATATGGCAAAGCATTTTTTAAGCTTGGTTGGGGATAATGCGTGTGCGGTTTTAGCGCCTAACTTTGCGCTAAAGAAGCTCATGGTGCTAATGCCCAGGAAGGCATAAATATGGACAAACCCAATGGAATTCGGAACATTTACCTGCTCCTTCATACCAAAAAAGATAAAACCAAACGCACCGGCGATGGCGATAGGTAAGCCACAGGCGGCTGATGTTCCAACCGCCCTTTGCATTACCACACCGTAATAATTCAGGTACGGCACAGTTAAGCTTCCGCCGCCAATCCCGAATATTGCGGAGGCCAGGCCTATTCCTGTGCCTGCACAAAGTTGTTTGATCGTGGATGGTAACGCTGAATCATGCTCTTTCATTCGCTTGGACCCAAACATCATCCTATAAGCAACCCAAATTACAAAAACACCAATAATCAGCTGCAAATTTGTACCTGAAAGCGATCCAGCAATGCCTGCTCCTAAAAAAGACCCTATTACCAACCCCGGTGCCAGATTTTTAAATACAGACCAGATAATCGCACCATTTTTATGGTGTGCAAGTGATGAACTAATCGATGTCACAATAATTGTTGCTAATGAGGTTCCCAGAGCCATATGCATGATAACCTCAGGCTCATACCCCATTTGCGTAAATACTGTATACAAGATGGGTACTATGATTACTCCACCGCCAATACCAAAGAGCCCTGCAGAAAATCCTGCTATTGCACCTATTACTAAAAAAAATATTAATTCCACGGCATACTTACTTGATGGTTTGATTTAAAAAAGGTTATGTAAATAAAAGGGTGACGTTAAACTAGCATGGTGTAAAATAAAAACGTGTTTAAATAACGCTCACTGTAAATGTCGAATACTTTAAACTCTAGTCGCTTGTCCCACCTGATGGTAAGCCCGATTAAAATAAACCAAGCTTTGATCCTGCCGGGCTTGCTGAATCGCTAAAACCCGGCAAATGAAAATATCATGTGTGCCGACGGTTTGAGCTTGTTCCAGCTGACAATCAAAACTCACTAATGAGTCCACTAAGACGGGTGCCCCCGTTTTTAGTTCTGTCCAGACTCCATGTTTAAAACGTTCTGGTGAATCCAGTTTTGACGAAAATACACTTGAAATAGTCTGATGATGTGCGCCTAATACATTCACTACTAAAATTTTGTTTTCTACGAATTTTGCATGCAAATACGATGATTTATTCATGCAGACTAATAATGTCGGTGGCGTATCTGTGACACTACAAACGGCGGAAGCGGTAAACCCGTAGCGACCAGTTACCCCAGCAGTCGTAACAACGCTGACAGCGCTTGTTAATAACGACATTGCATTTCTAAAGTCTGTTGCGTCAATCATCGTTTTATTCCTGAATTGAACCTAACGTATTTTATTTTCCCAGGAGTTCTCTGCGAACGATTTCCGTGCCTGCACTTAACGCATTTAACTTGTCTCGTGCCACTTGGCGCGATAAAGGTGCCATGCCACAGTTGGTGCAGGGGCAGAGCTTGTCGGCATCGACAAATTTAAGGGCCTTGCGCAGGGTATTGGCCACTTCCTCGGGGGTCTCAATGGTATTGGTTGCGACATCAATAGCCCCGGCCATGATTTTTTTACCGCGAACGAGTTCCAGAAGCTCCATAGGAACACGCGAGTTGTGGCATTCCAGTGAGATGATATCGATGGTGGATTTTTGCAGTTTAGGGAAAATTTCTTCGTATTGCCGCCACTCGGCCCCTAAGGTCTTTTTCCACTCGGTATTGGCTTTGATTCCATAGCCGTAACAAATATGTACCGCTGTTTCGCATTTTAACCCTTCAGTAGCTCGTTCCAGGGCGGCGATACCCCAATCATTGACTTCATCGAAAAACACATTGAATGCAGGTTCGTCAAACTGGATTATATCGACGCCGGCGGCCTCTAATTCTTTAGCTTCCTGATTAAGAATTTTCGCAAATTCCCATGCTAGCTTTTCACGGCTTTTATAGTGCGCGTCATAAAGCGTATCGATCATCGTCATGGGGCCTGGCAGGGCCCATTTAATGGGTTGCTTGGTTTGTTGGCGTAAAAATTTAGCATCGTCCACAAACACCGGTTTTTGGCGAGAAACTGCACCAATAACCGTGGGCACGCTCGCATCGTAACGGTCGCGAATTCTAACGGTTTCACGTTTTGTAAAATCAACGCCGTCCAGATGTTCAATAAATGTCGTAACAAAGTGTTGGCGCGATTGCTCGCCGTCACCGACAATATCAATTCCCGCTTGCTCTTGTTCGTGTAATGACAAGCGCAAAGCATCTAGTTTGCCGTCAATTAATTCCTGATCGTGCAATTTCCATGGTGACCACAGCGTTTCAGGTTGAGCAAGCCAGGAGGGCTTTGGCAAGCTGCCCGCTGTTGATGTGGGTAATAGTTTTTTCATAAAAAGTAGTCTTGCTTAAATAGGGTATTGTGTAAGTCGGAAAATTTCCGGCTAATTAAAACCGGTAACTTGCTAACGATTAAAGCGCAAAGCTGGCAGACCATCGCTCAAGAATGGTCTGGTGCGGCTTAATGAAATGTTCCTCAGCAAATTTCCCTTGCAGGATAGCCAGACGGCTACGCTCTTCCCGGTCATAAACAATTCGTGTTAATGAGTGATCCTGATTCTTCAAGTTTGGCTGATAGCAAGTTCCAGCTGCCGCATTGGCGTTATAAATTTCCGGGCGATAAATTTTCTGAAATGTTTCCATAGTGCTGATGGTGCTGATCAGTTCAAGGTTCGTGTAATCGCTCAGCAAGTCGCCAAAGAAATAAAAGGCCAAAGGTGCGGCGCTATTGATCGGCATAAAATAACGAACCGATAATCCCATTTTCTTGAAATACTGCTCGGTCAGCGATGACTCATTTGGCTGATATTCAACACCCAAAACGGGATGCTGATTTTCAGTTTGATGATAGGTTTTGTTATCCGAAACGCTCAGGCAGATAACCGGGGGTTTGGTAAAGTGCTCTGAATAGGTACTCGAATTCACGAAGCTTTTAAAAAGTTTTCCATGTAAATCACCAAAATTTTCCGGAATGCTAAAGGTGGTTTTGTTTTTATTGTGCTCTAACAGGCGCACGCTAAAGTCATAATCGCGCACATAAGAAGAAAAATTATTCCCGACAATACCTTCGATGCGTTTGTTCGTGTTGCGATCCACAATGCTGGTCTTCAATATTTCGATCGACGGGAAGGTATGTCCATTACCCTCAACATTAATATCCACAGAAATGATATCCAACTCGACTGTATAGCGATCGCCTTTGGGGTTATCCCAGTGCGCAAGGGCATTAAAACGGTTGTCAATCATCTTCAGGGTGTTGCGCAAATTCTCCTGGCGACGCTCACCTCTGGCCAGGTTGGCAAAGTTAGTAGTAATGCGCGTAGTGTCTGAGGGGAGATAATTCTCATCAAAACGAATGCTTTTAATGGCGAAGGTAAAGTCGGTATTCATCGTGATATTGCAACCTGATTTCTGAGATAAATCCGGGACCGGATTGGTATGGGGGCATTCTCATCGAGCTGGCAACATGAATCAAACTGATAATTTTCAGTTTAAATATGAATATTTTTAATGTTTAATGGGGGAGCCCCTCCCAGCCTCCCCTTTGAAAGGGGAGGAGCTAAAAGCAGTGCTTCTTGAAAAGCCAGTGCTAAATGCGGAGCACGACCAGTTCCCTCCCGCTTTTTAAGGGGAGGGTTAGGGTGGGGTTGTTTGTACATTTGAGGTTATCTATATGATCGAAATCCGCCATTTAAAAACCCTGATAGCGTTACGCGAAACCGGTAGTCTGGTGGAGGCTGCTGAACGGTTGTTCCTCACCCAATCAGCCTTGTCCCACCAGTTAAAAGAACTGGAATCCCGGTTGGAATGCGAGTTGTTCATCCGTAAAAGCCGCCCTTTGCGTTTCAGCGAAGCCGGTAAACGCATTTTGCAATTGGCGGATGACGTAATTGCTAAAGTTGCTGAAGCTGAGCGCGATGTTAAAAAGTTAGTGCATGGAGAAGCGGGGCGCTTGTATATGGCGATTGAATGCCACAGCTGTTTTAACTGGCTGATGCCGACGATTGATATTTATCGCAACCAATGGCCTGGCATTGAGCTGGATTTTTCCGGTGGCTTTACCTTTGAGCCGCTGCCCGCATTGGCACAAGGTGATATTGATTTGGTGATTACGTCGGATCCGCAAGCGATTAAAGGAGTGGAGTATGTGCCGCTATTTGGCTATGAAATGCAAATCGCACTGGCAAACAATCATTCATTGATCGAAAAGCCATTTTTACAGCCGCAGGATTTGGTGGACCAAACGTTAATTACCTATCCGGTTGCGCGCAATCGTCTGGATATTTTTAACCAGTTTTTGGGGCCGGCAAACCTTGAGCCGAAAGCGGTGCGTACCTCGGAATTAACACTCATGATGGTGCAATTGGTTGCCAGCGGTCGCGGGGTCTGTGCGCTGCCCAATTGGGTGCTGGCTGAGTATGTCCTTCAAGGGCTAATTAGCGTGCGCTCCGCGGGTCTTAAAGGTATTTGGCCCACGTTATATGCCGCGGTTCGTGAAGAGCAGGTGCAAGCTCCATTTGTGCAGGATTTTTTGCAGCTCGCGCAAGCGCACTGCCTCAAAAATCTGCAAGGTGTTATTCAGGTGAGTTCATAAATACATCGGATCACGCGATTTTTGCTGCTTCTCGATTGGTGTATTCGTTGAGGAAGTCAAGTAGCTTTTGTTGTGGTAATGGGCGTGAAAATAAGTAGCCTTGACCAAAGTCACAGCCATGCATTTGTAAAAAATCTTGTTGGTTAGTGTCTTCAACACCTTCGCCAACGATTTGCATAGGGATGATTTTACTGAGACCAATGATCGCTTTGACCATTTCATCATGTTCTTTGGCGGTGCCGATACGATTAACAAAGGAGCGGTCCACTTTCAAATAATGAGGTGCAAACCGGATAATGTAGCTCAGCGAGGAATAGCCTACCCCAAAATCATCCAGCGATATTTTTATTCCCATTGCCTTGAGTTCGCTGATTTGTTTCAAGTTATTGTCCGTATTTTCCAAAAACATTTGCTCGGTAATTTCAACAGTTAGTCGGTGCGCAGGCAAGCCGGAACTTTCTAGCGCTTGGTTAATGATGGATAACAAATTTTGTTGCACGAATTGCCGTGCTGAAATATTAACCGATACCGAAATCGGGTGGCCTGCTTTTTCCCACTCCTTGGCCTGAACACAGGCTTGCTTAACAATCCATTCGCCCATGGCAACTATTAGCCCCGCTTCCTGTGCGTAGGCAATGAACTCGTCTGGCGGCACCATGCCGCGCGTTGGGTGATTCCAGCGAATTAAAGCCTCGGCAGAAATGATTTCGCGGGTGTCCAAACTGACTACAGGTTGATAGTGCAGTTCGAATTCGCGGTTGCTGATGGCTTTGCGTAAATCTGCATCCAGTAATAAACGGTTGTGTACGTACTCGGTTAATTCTTTACGATAAAGTTGATAGCAATTTCTGCCTTTAGCTTTTGCATCGTAGAGTGCGCTGTCCGCATTTCGCAGTAGCGTTTTAGCATCATTGCCATCGGTAGGGTAGAGTGCGATCCCAAAGCTCATTCCCACATGAACCCGGTTAGTGCCAAGCTTTATTGGCTTGCGAACTTTTTTAATCAGCTTTTCTGCGACGGAAACCACGGCTTCAAATTTGGTCACATCTTGTAAAAGAATTACAAATTCATCGCCTCCCAAACGGCAAACGCTGTCTTCGTGGCGAAGCGCTTTTTGCAAGCGTCGGGCGATGATTTTCAACAGCTGGTCGCCTGCTTCATGGCCGAGCCCATCATTAATTTGTTTGAAGTGATCTATGTCGCCAAACAGCACCGCAAAGGGTGCCGCGTTACGGTGGGATTTTTTAATTAAAAATTCAATTTCCTGATGCAGCTTGGCGCGGTTCCCCAGGCCAGTTAGGGTGTCGTAATGCGCAAGCTTAATGAGTTGTGATTCGTAACGTTTTCGTTCAGATAAATCAGAGATCTGCAGTAGGTAACATGACTGATCATTAAACTTGTTAATAAAAGCGGCGCTTATTAGCGTGGGTACATAGTGCGTTGCGCGAGTAGATAGTTGTGCTTCAAATTGCACAAATCGTATTGAGTCTGAACGCAATTTTTCCAACTGAAATTGCGCGTTATCCAGATCTTGTTCGCTTATAAATTTTGTAAATAAGGTGGGTGGCGGCTCGCGCTCGTTGTCGAAAATATGGTTGTCATAACCAAGAATTTGGCACAAGGCGGGGTTAATTTTAATAATCTGGCCGTGCAGGTTAACCAGCATCATTCCCAAAGGAGCATATTCAAACACTGCTTGAAAAAGTTGCTCGCTGTTTGCAAGTGCCTGGCGAGTTAACTCCACATCAGTGATATCCGTGTTGCTACCAAGCCAACGTACGATCTCTCCGGAATTGTCTCGTTGTGGTATTGCACGTGTGTCAAACCAACGATAGGCGCCGTCGTGGCGGCGGATGCGGAAAATAACAAACATCTCCTTTCCAGACTCTACCGCAGCGCGCCAGGATTTCATCAGATAGTCCCGGTCATCCAGATGAACATTATCGAGCCATCCATAGCCCAATTGAGATTCCAATGTTCTGCCTGTGTATTCGCACCAGCGGCGATTGACAAAATCGCATCGTCCATCTGCCAAACAAGTCCAGGTTAGTTGCGGTAGGCCTTCAGCGAGTTGGTTAAACCGGGTTCGGTCTTCTTTCGTCTGTAGCTCGGTGTCTGCCCATATCTGGCTGGCCAACAAGGTCTTGCGCAATAAGTCGGCATCTAGGTTGCGTTTTGGGAGGTAATCAAATAAGCCCTCGCGCATTGCGTCCGCAATTACACGTTCGTCAGAATACTGACTGATCATAATTACGGGTGTTGGTTTGTGTCTATGATTCAAAATTTTGTCGATTAAATCTGAACCATTCGTATCCTCCAGAATGTAATCAACCATGACGCAATCGAATTGATATTGTTTTAACAGTTCTTCGGCATGGCTTGCTGAAGTGGACTCCATAATCCGCAACTTGAGCAAGGTTTTGGCCAATGTACGTTTAATTTTCTCCATGTCGACATCGTCGTCTTCAATTAACAATAGCAACATGGATTTATTGTCTGCAAAGCTATCCGGCATCATAGTCAGTGTCCTCGTGACTCTGCTATCGATAAAAATGGAAGGTTAGCCCGGTAGGCTGACTGAGCTGCGATAATTGTCTAGCAGGCTTGCCAGTTTGGCGAACTGGGGGCCCACCGCTGATTTCACCATATAGCCGGCAATATTTTCGTGGTAGGCGCGGGTACGATCTGAGTCAGCATCGGAAGTGGTCAACACAAAAATAATGCTATCGCGCAGATTGTTGTCATTGCGTACCTCATGCAGAAATTCGAAGCCATCCATGCGTGGCATATTCAGGTCCAATAACACCAGATAGGGGCGTTCGATGATCAAATCTGTGTGGTCGCCGCGCAATATTTCCAGTGCTTCCAAGCCATCGCGCGCGAGTACCACCGGAAAATCCATGGCGTGTTTGCGTAAACTGCGAACCACTGATTCTGCGGCTACATCGTCGTCGTCAACCAGTAAAATACTAACCTTGCTTTCATTACTCATCGATATCTTTCCTCGCAAAGCGTGGCCACCATACATGGAAGCTACAACCACTATCATCACTTATTAATTCAATTTGCCCGCCGTGACTTTCGGTTAGCCGTTTGGCCAAGGCGAGGCCGATACCACTGCCGGAGCTTTCGCTGTTGCTTAAAGTTTGGAATAAGCGGAACACACGCTCTTGAGCGCCTTTGGGAATACCCGGCCCGTTATCGACTACTTTAAATAAACAGTAACTGCCACTAGCCTCCGCGCTGATGGAAATCACAGGGTCTATGCCGCTGTGGTGTTTCAGTGCGTTACTGAACAGGTTTCTTAGCACCGTTTCTAACGGAATTTTTGCCGCGATTATTTCTTTAATGCGTATGTCTTGCTGGATATGGAAATGCGCTGGAATCGGGTGCATTTCGATGATGCCACTAATCAATGAGGCTACATCAATTATGCTTGATTCTTTTGCCCGTTTGCCGGCGCGCGCATAGAGCAACAAATCTTCGATCAGCCGTTCCATTCGGCCAATTCGTAAACGAATTCGCTCGATATTTTTGCTGACTGGCTCGGGCGTGTTATCACCCAAGTCTTCATGAATCCATTCCACGAGATCACTAATGCCGCGTAAGGGCGATTTCAAATCGTGTGAAGCGACGTAGGTAAATTCTTCCAGGTGGGCGTTGGCCTGCTTTAAATTTAATTCCAGGCGTTTGCGCTCGGAAATATCCGTGACCACCGCGAGTGTTAAGTTACCCAAATCGCTTTCTACTTGGCTTAACCCGATTTCGATTGGAATTTCTGTTCCACTTTTATGGCGCCCGGTTAAATCCCGCCCCAGGCCCATGGGGCGCAAGCTGGGTTTTTGGATGTATCCGGCACGCAATTTTTCGTGGCCATCGCGATAGCGTTCGGGCAATAAAATATCCATGGATTTACCCAGTAATTCATCGCGGTTGTAACCAAACAAACGCAACAAGCTGGGGTTAATCATCTGAATAACGCCGTGCTCGTCCACCAACAATTGGCCATAGGGCGAAGCATCGATAACTTTGCTAAAGCGTTCTTCCAATTGTTTGCGGCGAGTAATGTTAACAATAGTGGCGACAATAAATTGTTCGCCATCTGCAACCAGCGAGCGCAATCCGATTTCCAGGGGAAACTCGCTATTGTCTTTGCGTTTACCGTAGAGGTCTCGTCCGGCTCCCATGTACCGGGTCGATGGTTGGTCTATATAGCTTTGCCGCAGCTGCGCATGGTTATGGTTAAATCGGTCGGGAAGTAGGAGATCGATGCTCTGTTCAATGAGTTCTGCGCGCGCATAGCCGAATAGGCGCTCTGCCTCGGCGTTCAGATAACTGATGCGTCCATCCTGATGGGTCACGATTATGCCCGCAGGCACTGCATCAAGTAGTTCGCGGATATAGCCTGGCTGTTTCGGTGAATCGCCCTGAGGTGGCATCCTGTAAGGCTCCCTTGATTACCACGCTGAAACTCTACCGCAGTTTTTCATTCGCAAATTGCCCGTGAAACTCCGCGGTTCCTGGCTTGAGTATAGGCAGTGGCTACTTATCAGGCGGCGGGATCAACAAAAAATAGCGCTGTTTTTCAGAGTTTTTGGCTATTAAAACAGCTGACTAATTTCTCTTTCAGGCAAGTTGGTGGTGAGTTGGCTCACTAAGGCGGGTGACTGCGATTTTCTATTGCTCCAGAAATGAAAACGCCAGCACTAAGGCTGGCGTTTTGAACGTCGCAGAAGCGGGTGATTTACGTCAAGGCTTTCAGTGCGGCATCATAGTTGGGTTCGTGCGCAACTTCACTGACCAGCTCGGTATGCAATACTTTACCTTCAGCATCCAGCACCACTACTGCACGGGCAGTTAGCCCGGTCAATGGGCCATCAATTAGTTTTACACCGTAATCAGACGCGAACGCAGAGCGGAATGCAGATGCCGGGATTACTTTATCCAGGCCTTCAGCGCCGCAGAAGCGAGCCAGTGCGAATGGCAAGTCTTGTGAAGCACAAATTACTACGGTGTTTTCCAGTGCGCTGGCTTGGGCATTAAAAGTGCGAACAGATTGAGCGCAGGTAGGGGTATCAACACTTGGGAAAATATTCAGCACAACACGCTTGCCAACCAGATCGCCAGAGGAAACTTCGGAAAGGTCGGTTTTTACCAGTTTGAACGCTGGTGCCTTGCCGCCTACTGCAGGCAGGTTACCGTTGGTATTGAAAGGGTTTCCTTTGAGGGTCACTGTTGCCATAAAAATATACTCCTGAAACTTGTGTGTTTGATTTGTCGCTGAAAAATCTGAAGAGAAGCCTAGTTGATGGCGGCAAAAAAGGGAATTGCAAAACGCGCCACTGCGGAAAAAATCTTTGTAATAACAGGGAATTGGTCATGTTTTGGTGAAATTGCAGGGTATTTTTGCAATCTGTAGGGGTGCAATTTATTGCGCCCAAAAATGGGGCTATAAATTTTCTGTGATCATGGCGGGGGTTGCGCGAATAAATCTGGGCGCGATAAGTTGCGCCCCCTACGATCAACAATCGCACAAAAGTGCGAAACCTAATTTCCGCCTTGCAATGAAACAGCAAAGTGATGATAATGCGCGCCTCTTGCGCTAGCTGCTCGGCTAACGTAAGCGCAATGGTGACCTAACCGGTCCCCTCGCAATGATGATCTGTAAACCCCGCCAGGCCCGGAAGGGAGCAACGGTAGCAGTAAGTTATGTGCCGGGGTGTGGCTGGTTGGGTTGCCTCCTAAATTCCCTCTGTTCCGCCTGTTTTCTTGTATTTATTCAATCGCGCCCCAGTGATTCCTTGCCCTTGTTGGTGTCTATTTCTGCCTTGCACCGCTATAATCGCCGCCTGATTTTTCACTCCTCCTTTTTGGCAAGAGAGCAGCATTCGGCATGAGCTATCAAGTTCTGGCACGCAAGTGGCGACCACGGGTTTTCCGCGAAATGGTGGGGCAGGAGCATGTTCTCCAAGCTCTGATTAACGCCCTGGATCATAATCGCCTGCACCATGCCTACCTGTTTACCGGTACGCGCGGCGTGGGTAAAACCACCATTGCGCGCATTTTGGCCAAGTGCCTGAACTGTGAAACCGGGGTGAGTTCCGAGCCCTGTGGTCAATGCTCAAGCTGCCGCGAAATTGCTGAAGGCCGGTTTGTCGATTTGATTGAAGTGGACGCGGCCTCGCGTACCAAAGTCGAGGATACGCGCGAGTTGTTGGAAAACGTTCAGTACGCGCCAACACGTGGCCGCTACAAGGTTTACCTGATCGACGAAGTGCACATGCTCTCTAACAGCAGTTTTAACGCACTGTTGAAAACACTGGAAGAGCCACCTCCTCACGTAAAGTTTTTGTTGGCAACGACTGATCCGCAAAAGCTGCCAATGACTATTCTGTCGCGCTGCCTGCAGTTCAATTTGAAAAACATGAACCCCGAGCGCATCGTCCAGCATTTGAAATTCGTGCTGGAACAGGAGTTGGTACCTTACGAAGAATCTGCCCTATGGCATTTGGGGCGCGCCGCCGATGGCAGTATGCGCGATGCCATGAGTCTTACCGATCAAGCGATTGCCTATGGTTCCGGCAAGATTGCCGAATCTGAAGTCAGTTCCATGCTCGGTACCATCGACCAGACTGCGGTTTACGATATTGTCACTGCACTTGCCAGCTACGATGGCCGTGCAGTGCTGGCAGCGGTAGAGCGTATGTCTGAGCAAGCGCCGGATTACGCCAGTGCCCTGGCGGAAATGCTTGCGGTATTGCACCGCATTGCCATTGCCCAAGCCTTACCGGAGGCAGTGGATAATAGCCATGGCGATCGCGAGCGAATCCTGCAATTGTCGCTGCAACTTCCTGCTGAAGATGTACAACTGTTTTATCAAACTGCCTTGTTAGGTCGCCGTGATTTGCCGCTGGCGCCGGATCCGCGCGCGGGTTTTGAGATGGTCTTGTTGCGCATGCTGGCATTCAAGCCGCAAGGCGTTGTTGATATGCCAACCCAGGCATTGCCAAATTCTGCGGCGCCGGTAAGACCTGTTGCGGCAGCACAGGTTAATACTCCAGCTCAAAATCCTGCACCAGTAAACACTCAGCAGGCAGTTGCTCAATCGGCAGCGCCCTTACAGCCGCCAGTTGCGCAAGCTGCTGCGCAACCGACAGCAACAGCGCCAGTTAATTTCACTAGTGTTGCTGCGCCAGCGAATGCTGGTGGATCTGTACCACAAGTCACTGCACCACAAGCGACTGCGCCACAGGCAATGCAAGAATCTCCGCCGTTTGATGGCCCTTACGACAATGTGCCTGACGACGAATACGCCGAATATGCACAAGCCCCGGCTTATTACGAAGCGCCAGCGGAGCAAGCGGCTAGTCAGGGAGTACCTGAGCCAAAAAAGTCTGAGGCGGCTCAGCCGCCTGCAGCGGCCATCCTAAACTCTGTACTGAATTCGCCTGCAACGCCTGCGCCCGTCGAAGTGCCCACAGTAGCTGTAAAACAAGCTGCACCTGAGCCGGTGCGCGCCAAGCCAGTTCGCAAGATTCCCTATGATCAGGCGGGTCCGCAGGAGTGGACGGAAATTTATCTAGGCTTGGGTGTGACCGGAATTTTGCAAAGTACAGTTGCGAATTGCCAGCTCATTGGTCGACAAGGTAACGCGTTCCAGTTTGTTCTGGATGAAACTAACAGCACGCTCTTTGATGTAAGCCACGAAAAACGTTTAGCGGATTTGTTGACAGACTATTTTGCGGAGCCTATTCGCGTGAGTATCCAGTTAGGAAAAGTCACCGCAGAAACACCTGCATTAATGGCGATTCGCTTGCGTGCCGAGCGACAACTGCAGGCGGAAGATTCCATCAAAAATGATCCAATCGTATTGCAGCTGATTGCGCAGTTCGGCGCAACTTTACGTGAAGATACGATTCAACCCATTAATTAATTCTCGATTTAAATTTTAAAAAAGAGGACGCAATGAAAGGTCTTGGCGATTTAATGAAGCAGGCCCAGCAAATGCAGGCCGATATGCAAAAAATGCAGGAAGACTTGGCGAAGGCGGAAGTAAAAGGCGAAGCCGGCGCAGGTTTGGTGTCGGTCGTGATGACAGGTCGTCATGACGTAAAACGAGTCCACATCGATGACAGTCTGATGCGTGAAGATAAAGAAATGTTGGAAGATTTACTCGCTGCGGCGGTGAATGATGCGGTACGTAAAATCGAACAGCAAAATCGCGATCAAATGGCGAAGATGACTGCCGGTATGGGCATCCCGCCCGATTTCAAAATGCCGTTTTAATGTTTGATCAGCACTATTTTAATTATCGACTAGAAAATACTATTCATGTTTAGCCCGTTGATCGACGAACTCATGGCATCCCTGCGCTGCCTGCCTGGTGTTGGCCCCAAATCCGCTCAGCGTATGGCGCTGCATTTACTGGAGCGCGACCGCGTGGGTGCCGAGCGTCTTGCCGCCAGTTTGCAAAAGGCCGTTGCCGGTGTTGGGCGCTGCCAGCGCTGCCGCACACTCACCGAACAAAAATTTTGCGGCATCTGTGCGAATACGCGGCGCGATAACGGTTTATTGTGTGTGGTGGAAACCCCTGGCGATGTATTGGCTATTGAACAGGCAGGTACCTATCAGGGTAAATATTTTGTATTGCTTGGCCACCTTTCACCGATTGATGGCATAGGTCCGGAAGACATTGGTGTTGATCAGCTCATCAGTTTGTTGCAGGCCGATCCCAATCATCCGGAAGATCGCGTGCGCGAGGTGATTCTGGCAACGAATCCAACTGTGGAAGGCGAGGCGACTGCGTATTACATCAGTGAGCGCGCTAAAAATCTGAATGTGATTGTCTCGCGCATTGCTCATGGTGTTCCACTTGGTGGTGAGCTGGAGTTTATTGATGGCGGTACCCTTGCGCACGCGTTTTCATCGCGACGCAATTTATAAATTGCGTGAACTGCGTATATTTTAGCGCTGATATTTTTTTGAACTCTTACACTTTTTTGATAGTCATCGAATGCTGATTCCAACTGAACCTATCTGGATTGATCGGGATGATCAATTAGCTGAGCTGTGCGCTAACTGGCGCCTGCAAGCGGCTATTGCTGTAGACACGGAATTTATGCGCAGCGAAACTTTTTATCCCATCGCTGGGCTGCTTCAAATTGGCGATGGAAAAGGTTGTTATTTAATTGACCCCTTGGCGATTAATAATAACGCGCCGCTGCGTGAGTTAATGCTCGACCCTGCTGTGACCAAAGTATTGCACTCCTGCTCTGAAGACCTGGAAGTATTTCAACGCTGGTTGGACGTAGTGCCTGCACCGATATTTGATACGCAAATTGCCGCCGCGTTTGCGGGTCTGGGGTTTAGCCTGGGTTATTCATCCCTGGTTAAAACCTTGCTCGCCATTGAAATTCCAAAAGATGAAACCCGCTCTGATTGGCTGCAACGTCCACTCAGTGTGGCGCAATTAAAGTATGCCGCCCTGGATGTCGCCCACATGCTGGTGGTCTACGGCAAATTATTGCAATTGTTAAAAGCCAATGAGCGGTTGGAGTGGGTAAAAAGTGACTGTGCCGATTTGGTGGCCAATGCCCGCAAAGCGGATGATTTTTTGGATGCCTACCAGAAAGTCGGTTTTGCCTGGAAGCTGCGCCCACAAGAATTGGCAGTGCTGCGCGATCTGTGTATCTGGCGTGAACGCGAAGCGCGTGCCCGCAATATTCCGCGCAACCGTTTAATTAAAGAACCTAGTCTGTGGGAAATTGCACGCAAAAAAGTGCAGGATCTAGCACTGTTACCCAAGATTCCGGATATTCCTTCGCGCACGGTTAAGCACGATGGTGAAACCATCGTAAAAATAGTTGTTGATGCGCTGAACTCGGCGGAAATCAGTTGGCCAGCGCGCTTGGATCCTCCGCTCGCACAGAGCGAGGGCCCGCTAATGAAAGCGCTGAAAAGTTTTGTGCGCGAATTTGCCGAGCAACAGCAAATTCCAGCGGAAGTATTAATTCGGAAAAAAGATTACGAATTTATTGTGCGCTCAGGGATGAAAGGCGGTACTTATCAATTACCCGTGCGTTTGCAAGGGTGGCGTTTTGGTTTGATTGGCGAAGGTTTGTTGCGTCTTGCTCAGACCCAAACGCTGTCTTAAATACTTGCTTTTTTTATTAATCGATTATTCAACCTATGAAAATTATTTGTGAAATTTATCGCAGCCCGAAGGAAGAGGGCATGTATCTTTATGTAAAAAAAGAAGAAGGTTTGAGTCGTGTCCCAGAGGATTTATTGAAGCTATTTGGTAAACCACAGCAGGCTATGGTCTTGCTGTTGACTCCGGGGAAGAAGCTCGCCAATGCCAGTGCAGAAAAAGTGGCAGAGAGTTTGGAAGAGAAAGGTTTTTACTTGCAAATGCCACCACGTGGTGAACGCGATGCAGATGCTGAGCGTATTCGCGCATTAAATTCAAAATTATCCGGTCATTAGTTTGGTATGGCACAACACGTATTCTGGCTGGCAAAAACATTGGAGCAGATGTCGCCCGAGGAGTTTGAATCCCTCTGTGACGGCTGCGGTAAGTGCTGCCTGCATAAACTCGAAGATGAAGATACCGGCGATGTGTATTACACGAAAGTTGCCTGCCGCTATCTGGACCATGACACTTGTCGCTGTCAGGAATACACTAACCGTCAGAAACTGGTGGAAGCCTGTGCGGTCCTTACGTCAGACTCCGTCAAAGATACTTATTGGTTGCCGGAAACCTGTGCCTATCGCCTGGTGGCAGAGGGAATCCCTTTGTTTGATTGGCACCCGTTAATTTCTGGCGATCCAGAGACAGTGCACACGGCCGGAATTTCGGTGCGCGGGCGAGTGGTGCACGAGCAATCGGTAGACCCGGATGACTTGGAAGATTACGTTATTCGTTGGGTGAGTTAATAGTTGTGTTAAAGCAGTTTTTAGTAAATGAGTTTGTATTAATGGCTGTTGCAGCTATGACGCTTGTAGCAATAAAGCTCCGGAGATTTAGCTAATGGAAAATATCACTGAATACCAATATGCCTGGGCGTTGTACCTTGCTGGGGCGCTGGGTTGCACTTTGGCTGCCTGGTTGCTGTTTCGTCGTCTGGGGCGTGTGGTTACGCATTTCTTTGTTATCACGGTGATGGTGATTCTATTTACTCCTTACGCCATCGATGCTGAGAAAATGATCATGGCTCCCGGCGTCTATACCTTGGTGTTTGGTTATTTTGACGGTGGCTTTGCGACGATTAAACCACTGTTGAAAGTTATGTTGGGGATTTGGGCGTTGGCGCAGGTACTGTCATTGATTTACCAAATGCTTACGCGTGGCAAACGCTCCAAACATCAGGAGGATTATCATCCGTATCAGCAAAACAGTTATGAAGATGAGGAAGACTATAACTACAATCAACGGCGAGCGGATCGGAATTCAGGTCGCGGGTTGTCGCGCGAGGAGCGTCTCGCGCGCGATGAGCTCCTCCATGAAGAACCGATTCGCGCGATTCGCTAAATACTGTTTCTTCTTCGTACCCCATATCTGCAAAAGCCAGCTTCGTGCTGGCTTTTTATTTTTCCCGGCGAAATGATTTATCACGCTACCGTTTTTTACAAATTCCAGTCCTGTCAAAAATGGCGAATTGGCTCACGGCTGCTATAACTAATGGCAATAACATCCAGAGTGGGCGAGCTTTGCCTGCCTGTTGTACACGCCAATTGATTAACAGGAATCCCCATGCGCCAGCTGTGTTTCGCCCTGGTTTCTGCCGCGCTGCTCTTATCCTCCCCTCTGTGGGCTGAGGAAATTGCCAAGCCCTTGCCAGCAGATGTGCGCGTGGTAATTGATATATCCGGCAGCATGAAGAAAACCGACCCCCAAAATCTGCGCAAGCCGGCAGTGGATTTAATAGTGCGGTTGCTTCCGGATAACAGCAAAGCTGGTATCTGGACCTTTGGCCAGTCAGTGAATATGTTGGTGCCGCATCGTGTTGTGGACCAGGCGTGGCGCACCGATGGCTCGCAAAAAGCCAGCACCATCAATTCTATCGCTATGTTTACTAATATCGGCGGTGCCTTGGATAAGGCCGCTGAAGATTACGCAAACCCCGCTAAAGACTATCGCCGCAACATTATTTTGCTAACAGATGGGGTAGTTGATATCAGCAAAGAAGCGGTGGTGAATTTGAATGAACGCAAACGCGTACTCACCGAAATTTTACCGCGTTTAAAAGCCTCCGATTACCGGATTCACACCATTGCTCTTTCGGGCGACTCTGATCAGGAATTGATGAAAAAGCTCTCCATGGCTACTGACGGTATTTCAGAAGTCGCTGACACTGCAGATGAGTTAATGAGCACTTTTCTGCGCATTTTTGATCAAGCGGTTCCAGCGGAACGCGTCCCTTTGGACGAAAATGGTTTTTTAGTCGATAGCAGTATCCAGGAATTTACCGCGTTGATTTTTCGGCGCGCTGAAGTTCCAGCAACGATTATTGTTGCCCCGGATGGCAAAGAGTTTAGCGGCACGGACCCTAAACATAATGTAAATTGGTATCGCACGGATAAATACGATCTGATAACCGTGCAATCACCGCTGGCGGGTCAGTGGAAAGTAAAAACCGAGATGGCTCCAGGTAGTCGCGTCACCGTAGTGAGCAATTTACAGCTGACCGTGCAGCCGATGAAAAGCAATATTAAATCCGGTCAGTCGCTGGATTTAGCTTATTCGTTTCAGGAAAACGGCAACACGATTATCAATAAGGATTTCCTTGGTGTGTTAACCGGGGAGGTGCTTACCTCCGGTGGTGATAGTCCTGAAGTTAAATCGACCACACTAACCATGGGAACGCCGGACGATGGTGTTTTCCATCAAAAACTGGAAGGTTTTGCTGGGCAGGGTGAGTTCGACGTAAAAATTCTGATCGACGGCAAAACGTTCAAGCGCGAATTTATCCATCACCTGAATATCTCTGATTCTGCGTTCAAGCTGGAAAAAACGATCGATGAGTCCAGCGGTAAAAAGGTGTATGGCTATAAACTGATCGCTGATGTGGAAACTGTGGATGTAGGCGCAACCACAGTGAAAGCAATTATTAAAAACTCTAAAGCGAATAATTTGGAGCGCGATTTAAATACCATTGGCAATGAGCGCTGGGAATTCTCATTTACTCCGGTGCAAACCGCGCACTACGACATCAGCTTAAGTGTTGCTGGTAAACAAATCGACGGCAGTCCACTCACGGAAACAATTAAAGCGGATAGCTTTTATTTTCCCGATGAAGCCAGTGTATTAGCTGCCGAGCAACCAGCAAGTTCAGTGGCTGCTTCATCCTCAGCATCCAGTGACGCTGTGGTAGAAAAGGTCGATTCTGCGCCAGAACCAGAAGCCACGGAGGAAGATTCCAACCTTTGGCTCTACGTAGGCATAGGCGTTGGCAATATATTGGTGATTATCCTGGGCTACTTTGTTTACCGTTTAATTGCGGGCGGCAAAGATAAAGACGATAGTGATGAAATTGAGAAAACCCTTAAAACAGACATTAACAGTTTGAAAAAGCCAGCTGCTGCTCCAGCAGAAAAAACGGTGATTGATGTATCCGATGAGTCCGACATGGGCACCATTCCCATGAATGACAGTGCCGAGGGAGAAATGAAAATGGCTGATGATTTGATGGCCGATAATTTGTTCCCGTTAGATAATATGGAAGAACCCGGCGATAAAGATAAAACCTGATGTCTGTGTGCGAGCCTTCCTCAACCATTAACGAATCCGCATTTTTATTGTTATCGCTTGAGCCTGCGCGCCTCGCGCTGGCGGACCGTTTTTATCGTTCCTTTGGCTATAAGGTCAAATGCGCTCCTCAGGAGCGGGTATTTGTGTTGTCATCGCCCGCAGGGGAATGGGCTGGTGCTGCGCGCTTCGTTCCCCAGAGTTCCGGCCATTACTGGCTGCGCAATTTACTGGTGGCTCCCGAATATCGAGGAAATGGGTTGGCATCCCGCTTGCTGAATCAGGTTAAACCACTTCTCGCTCCACGGGGGTGTTATTGCTTTGCACTGCCACATTTGACTGATTTTTATACGCGCTTGACGTTTGAACGCGACCCACACCATTGCCCGGCCGATATTGCTGCTATTCATTCGCGCTACCGCACGCGCGGTCGCGATTGGGTATTGATGGGCTATCAACAGACCTGAAAAAGTTTTTATCCGGGCCATAAGTAAAACCAAATGGCTGCTGCGGGTGTCTGTATCTATAGTTCAGTTAACTCAACGTAAGTGCATGGCTAAGGAGTCACTATGAATATTGATATTGGAATTTCCCAGGTTCAGCGCGAGGAAATTGCGCAGGGTTTATCCCGGCTGTTGGCGGATACCTATACGCTTTATCTCAAAACGCATAATTTCCATTGGAACGTAACCGGCCCTATGTTCCAAACCTTACATTTAATGTTTGAAACGCAATACACCGAGCTGGCGCTGGCGGTGGATTTGGTTGCTGAGCGCATTCGTTCTCTGGGGTTTCCTGCGCCGGGAACTTATAAACAATATGCAGCGCTGAGCAGTATTAAAGAAGAGGAGGGGATTCCCAAAGCTCAGGAAATGATCAAGTTGTTGGTGGAAGGGCAAGAGGCAGTCGTACGCACCGCGCGCTCACTGTATCCAGTGGTGGAGTCGGCACAGGATGAAGCCACGGCTGATTTACTTACCCAGCGTATCCAGCTTCACGAAAAAACGGCCTGGATGTTGCGCAGCTTGCTTGAATAATTTTAGTCGCGAAAAGCACGCAAAAAGCCCGGCAGCTGCAGCAGTTGCCGGGCTTTTTTGTCCATTTTTTCGGCGTACAAATATGGGAAGTTTCCCAGAACCTGTTTCAATTCAACCCTAAAATCAAAAAGTCTGTCCCATTTTTTAAAATATGATTTTTTAACTGTCTGATTAAAAAGGAATTTTGCTCATACTAGTAAAACACTTTCTTTCGAACTTCCCACCTTCCCGAATTGAAGTCTACTCGGACGCCTGTTTTGAATGAACTCGTGAAGATAGCCTCGGGATTAGTAGTAGGTCTCTATTACTGATCCCTAAATAAGCAAGACCAGTGAGGTAACTGGCTTAGGGTTGTCACCCTGCGGAGGCACCCGCACTACAGCGAGTTACGATAACAATAACGGTTCGAGGATTAAGTTCATGCAAAACCCAATGACATTTAAAAAGAAAGTGATTGCTACCACTGTTGCATCGGTCATGGCAGCAGGTTTCAGTAGCGTCGCATTTGCACAGGAAGATGGTTCAGTAGAAGAAGTAATGGTGACTGGTATTCGCGCGTCGTTGACTCGTGCGGTGGATGTCAAACGTAACTCACCAGGCGTTGTTGATGCGATTTCTTCAGAAGACCTCGGTAAAATGCCGGATTCTAACCTGGCTGAATCATTACAGCGTATCACCGGTATTTCGATTGATCGTACTGACGGTGAAGGATCTAAGCTCACTTCACGTGGTTTCGGTCCAGCTTACAACTTGGTAACCCTGAACGGACGTCAATTGTCATCAGCGTCTATCGGTGAAGGTGGTGGCGTTGATAGCACCCGTTCATTTGATATGAGCAACATTGCTTCTGAGTCAGTGAATGGTGTTCAGGTTTATAAAACCGGTAAGGCAAGCGTTCCTACCGGTGGTATTGGTGCAACGGTGAACCTCTCAACCGCTAAACCATTTGATTACGATGGCTTCAAAGCCACTATTGGTGGAAAGGCGCTGTACGACGAATCTAACGACGTTGGCGATGACGTTACACCAGAGCTGTCTGGTTTTGCCAGCTGGTCAAATGATATGTTCGGTGCGTCCTTGTCGCTGGCTCACCAAGAGCGTGACAGCGGTCGTTCGGGTTATGCGAACAGTGGTTGGGGTGATAAGTTACAGCGCTACGCCGGCGGCGACATTTTTAACAGTGGTTATACTCCCGGTGCTGTTGTTGTTAACGAGCCAACCAAGGCGACGCCTAACGTACCTGGCACAGGCGACTTGGCGACGCGTCTTCAAGAAGCGAACTTTTTTCACACGGATACAACACGTGAGCGTGATAACGCCTTGTTGACCTTGCAATTCCGTCCAACTGAAGCCCTTACCGCCACACTGGATGTTCTGAGTGTAAAAACCAAAGTGGAATCGCAACAAGCGATTTACTCCTTGTGGTTCTCTGATGGTGCATGGCCAACGAATGCTGTGCAGTGGGATGACAGCTCAATCAGTAAATCACCGCTGTATGTGTGGCAGGCGAACCCAACTGGCGCGCCGCGCGATATCGCGCTGAAAAACTCCTTGCGTTCAGCTGAAAACAAATTGGATGACGTAGGTTTTAACTTGGCCTATCAAGCAAGTGATGAATTGAGTTTTGCGCTCGATGTTCACAAGGCTGAATCCAGTGCAACTCCTTATGCGGCACCCGGCTCAAACGTGACCTTGGGTATCGGTGTAAATACCTTGTTGGCTCAAGGTTTGGATATGAGCGGTGATCTGCCTTTGATTGCCAGCGTTGTACAAAACGGTGAGATCAAGAAAAGTGATGTGGGCTCCACCATTAGCCAGTTGGTTAACGCTCGCGCCTGGCAAGATGTTGAAGAAGCCAAGGTTTCCGGTAAGTACGAGTTTTCTGAGTCGGGTTCCATCAACTTTGGTCTGAGCTCACTGCAAACCGAATCGATTCAAAAGCAATCCGACATTGGTAATGCCACCATGAGAGGCGGATGGAGCGTTATGGCTCCGGGTGATATTAACCCTGACTGGTTCGAGTTAATTAACTTCAATGATTATTTTGATGGCTATAACTCTAACTTGTCAGCTGGCGCCAAAGATCTGTTCACCAAAGCGGGCAACAACGGCAGCAAAGCAACATCCAATATTACCGGTGTGCGCGTGACCAACTTCAATGCGGTGGCTGAGGCAATGTTTGCTGATTCACCGGATAAAATTCCTTACGCCGCTAACAAAACTGACAGTACAGACCGTAAGATTGTTGAAGATGTTCAGGCCGCTTACGTTGAAACTAACCTCACCGGTAACCTGGGTGGAATGGAAGTGGATGTATCGGCAGGTCTTCGCTACGAAACTACCGATGTAGAGTCCTACTCACGTGTTTCTCCAAGAAAAATCACCTGGACATCCGATAGAGACTTCAACAATGAGGCGATCGGTGCCGCTGGCTCGCTGCCTTACACCGTTAGCAAATACGATTACACCAATGTGCTGCCTAATTTGGACTTAACTTTCCATATTAGTGATGATTTGATTGCACGTGCATCCAGCAGTAAAACGATTTCCCGTGCAAACTACAACGATCTGCAAATGGGTGCGGCCGGTAATGCGCCAAGAGGTGGTCCATTGTTAGCTGGTGGTTCGCTGGGTACCAGCAGTGACGGTAACGTTAAGCTGAAACCTATTGAATCCAACAACATCGACTTCTCGGTTGAGTATTACTTCAACGATACCGATTATGTGTCTATTGGTTTCTTCGACAAGCGCGTACCTAACTTCATTGGTACCGAAGAAAGTAACGTGACTTACGCTGGCACCCTGGATCCAAGTAATGGTCCGCGCGCGCGCGCAGCGGCAGCTGCATTGACTGCTGCTGGTATTGCAGTGAATGAGCGTAACCTGTTCGAGCAAGTTGCGAGAATGAATGGTACTGATAATGGCTGTATCAATACCAAGGCCGCGCAATTGTGTGGTGCAGGAGGTCTCGCTTCTGGCACTGAGGCTGGTTACCAGTTGTATAAAGATGGTGTAGATATTGTGGCTGTCGCGGGTGACCCAGGCGTTACCAATATCACCTCCATGCCTACCAACTCGAAAGACGCTGTGTTGAACGGTTGGGAATTTGCAGGCCAGCACTTCTTCGGTGATAGTGGTTTTGGTATTCAAGCGAACTACACCGTTGTTAACGGCAGCATCAGCTACGACCTTTATGCAGAACCAGGCTCTGCGACGCAATTTGCGTTAACTGGCTTAAGTGATTCGGCAAACTTGATCGGTATCTATGAAAACGACCAATGGCAAGCGCGTATTGCGTACAACTGGCGCGATAAGTTCTTGAGCAGTGCGAACGTTGGTGGTGGTGAGCCTGAGTTTACCGATGACTATGGTCAGGTTGACTTCAACGTGGGTTACAAAGTTACTGAAGACTTAACCGTCTCGTTTGAAGGTACCAACGTGTTGGCTGAGGATAAGAAAACCTATGGCCGCACACAAAACCAAGTAAGATACATCGACATATTGGAAGCTCGTTATGCGCTGTCAGCGCGTTACAATTTCTAATCGTTAGTAGTTGATGGTAGTCATAAAAAGTGCCGCTCTATGAGCGGCACTTTTTTAGGTGGTTCCTTTTTAGTTAATAGAAGAAAAACGGGCAATAGAATGAAAGATTTTCAACCGCTAAACGCTGCACAGCATAATGCTCTTGGGTATGTGGAAAAATTCGGTGCTGACTATGGTCACCAGGTAGGTGCGATGGTGATATTGCCCAATGAGTTTGCCAAGGCTCAGCGAGAATACCCGATTCTATTTCGCAAAGACGCTGAGACGGGTCGTTTTTTACCGGTAGTTTTACTGGGATTTGAGGAGCATGAAAATCTCTTCCTTAACGAGAGTTCGGCTTGGAGTGCTCGTTATATTCCACTCGCCGTGAGGCAGGGTCCGTTTCTGATTGGTCTCCAGCAACAAGAGGGGGAGCAGCGCCTGGCAATTTATGCGGATCTCAATGATTCAAGAATTCAGCAAAATGCAGGGGCCGCCCTGTTTAATGCAGATGGTAGCGCTTCCGACACGCTCAATAAAATAAGAGATGTATTGTCATCGAGTCATACAGGTTCAGAGTCGCTTGAAGCGATGGTTGACGCCTTTTTAAAATACGATCTGCTTGAGCGGGTTATGCTGGAAATTGATTTATCGAGTGGTACTACCGTTAAGTTCGATGCCGGATATACCGTGCATCTTGAAAAATTAATGGCATTGGAAAGTGCTGCTGTGGTGGAGCTACACAAATCGGGTTTCTTATCGCTTGCGTACAATGTTGCTGACTCTGTAAATAACATTCAGGGTTTGATTGATATCAAAAATGCAAAAATGAAGTAAGTTAGCATGCTTCACATTGATGAATATGAGCGAAGAAATGACCGAACATACAGCAGTGAACTCTATTCGTAAAATTGTAATTGCCGGTGGCGGCACTTCCGGCTGGTTGGCAGCGGCGGCCATCGCCAAGGTGCTCGGAAAAAATCTCGACATCACCCTGATTGAATCCCCCGAAATTGGACGAATTGGTGTGGGTGAGGCAACTATTCCCACCCTGCGAGTATTTCATAAGCTCCTGGGCATTAATGACATGGAGCTGATGGCAAATGTACAAGGCACCTTTAAATTAGGAATTGAATTCAGTAACTGGGCGAATAAAGGGGATAAATATTTTCACTCGTTTGGTCTTACTGGAAAAGAGTGCTGGGCATGTCAATTCCAACATTTTTGGATGGCTGGAAAAAAATACGGTATAAACATTCCGTTTGGCGATTACTGCCCTGAGTCTAAAGCGGCAAGGTTGGAGAAATGTAGTGGCGAAAATGATGGGGTAAACTATGCCTACCATTTCGACGCCAATTTATATGCGGACTATTTAAAAGCGTTTTCTGTAAAACTCGGCGTCAAACAAATTGAAGGATTTATTGAGAGAGTCAATGTTTCGCCAGAGAATGGTTATATTGACTCGTTGTTATTGAAGGATGGGCAAACAATAGCCGGCGATTTATTTTTGGACTGCACCGGTTTCAAAGCCATGCTGATCGATGGTGCGTTAAACACACCCTATGTGCCTTACGGTCATTATCTCCCCTGTGATTCTGCCATTGCACTGCAAACGGAAAACGTGCACTCGCCACGGCCCTATACTCAATCAATAGCGCACGATTTTGGCTGGCAGTGGCGTATACCGCTGCAACACAGAACCGGAAATGGTTTGGTCTTTTCCAGTCGGCATGTATCCGATGATGAAGCCATCAACACGCTAATGAGCAATTTGGAAGGTCGCCCGGTCACTGAGCCGCGCGTGATTAAATATAAAACAGGTCGCCGTATAAAGGCCTGGAATAAAAACTGTATTGCCGTCGGGCTTGCATCAGGTTTCTTGGAACCGCTTGAATCTACCTCCATTCATTTAGCCATGTCTACCATTTATCGCTTACTGCGATACTTCCCACAGCATGAAATTTCCATGTCGAATGTGGATGAGTTTAATCGGCAATCCAGTGAAGAAATGGATCGTGCGCGCAATTTTGTGATATTGCATTACCACGCAACCCAACGGGAGGATACGGAATTTTGGCGTTATTGTAAGAACATGGAAATCCCTGAAATACTGGCGCGTCGAATCAAGTTATTCAAAGATACCGGCACCATCATGCTCGAAGACAAAGAGTTGTTTTTAAACGACTCCTGGGTTCAGGTCATGATGGGGCAGGGCATTATGCCCGCGGCATACCATCCGGTCGTCGACATGATGGAAGAAAAGGAGTTGAAAGGTTTTCTGGCCTTCTTGAGAGACGATGTCCATAAAAAAGTCGCAGCAATGCCTTCGCATCAAGAATTGATCAACAAATATTGTAAGGCAATGCCAGTTTAAAGAGCATATTGTATGGACTCTATTGCCTACGAGCTTTGCGAAGACGCCAACATTGAATGCTATAAAGTTGGCAATGAGCAACAAGAAGTTGTATTGGTTGATAACTACCTTAAAGGCGCGTTAGCGTTAAAAGAGCGTGCAGTGCAGATCAATGAATTTGCGGTGGCAGATTCATTTTATCCTGGTGTGCGAATGCAGGTTCCGCAAGAATACACCATGGCGCTTGTAAAAAATCTTGGCTTCTTTATGGAACAATTTTTTCATCTAGAGGTAAGGAAAATCAGGAAAGCAGTTTCCAAGTTTTCGATAATAACAACGCGCCAAAGCGAACTGGAATTATTGCAGCGAATCCCGCATTTTGATTCACCGTCACGCAAGGGGCTGGCGTTTGTGCATTATCTGCAAACGGTCCCTGGTACGGGGACATCCTTGTATCGTCATAGGCCAACGAACTATGAATATATCGATGAACAACGCTATCCCCGGTACATCGAAAAAATACAAGAGCGATACCCCACAGAAGATACCTACCCGGAAGGTTATATCCAGGGTTCTACGGATCAATTTGACGAGATAGCCGCATACGATGCAGTGTTTAACCGATTGTTGATGTACAGGGGGACGAGCCTTCACTGTGGAAAGATTGGAGATGGGTATAATTTTGATCCCAACCCGGCGACGGGTCGGCTTACGGTGACATCGTTTTTTGAATTTAACTAATTTATTAAGTGTCCCTATTTAATGGGTTAGCGCTAAATACCTTTATGAAAAATTGGTGGGGGTATAAAAAGCTTGATAAATTTTATGTGCGGAAATAAGAAATCCCCGTCGATAAAAATGGCGGGGATTTTTTATTTCCGATTTAAGTTATTGCCGTAATGGTAATATCAATTGCTCGCACTCCTGCACAGTAATGTTTTTACCGCACACCGGAATTTGGTTCTGCGGTGATGCGTCGGCCTTATTGGTGATTAATGGATTGCCAAGAATATGGTTGACCGTATTCAGGTTGTAACCGTTGTCCTGTTCTGCCATCCAGAAAAATATTCCTGCAAGGCCTTTCGCTTTTGCGTATTTGGTTTTCAGTGCAACGGTGCGTGGTGTTTCGATGCTGATGAAAGAACCAATACCTTCGTGTACCAGGTAATCGGCATTGGCAATTTTATCGGTATAGAGTGTGTAACCATTGCGTGGCTTTAAATCTCGATCTATAAAGTTTTGATAGAGGTCGTAACCTTCCACAACGCCGGCCTCCCAGGAGCCTACGCCGGCAATTCCCAAAATTAATTGTGCGCCTGTCCAATTGCTGTTGCCCGCCGTGGTGGAACCAATAACGCCGTTGGTGTATTCGCGAATATCACCGGGCGCCGTTGCTTTTGCACGGTGATAATTTGCGGCGCCAATCATTAATTTATTCGCGGGAACTCCAACACCCAACAAATAACTTAAGGTCCAGTCGGCAGATGTACCCGCAGAAGAACCTGTTGCATTCGGGTTTGTGTACAGAGGTGTGTGATGGGATATTTCCCGTTCCCAAGCGCCGGTCAGGTCGTAAGTCATCACATACAGGCGGTCCATATAGGGATGTACAGTGGCCCAATTAATTTTCTCCAAACGACCCAGTCCCGCAGGAATTGCAGATGACAAGCGGTATTTTTTTCCGGTTTTTACCGTGAGCCAATCCAAGCCTGCGCGCAATTCTTGAATTAACGTGGCGTAATTAGCGGCATCAGCGGGGCTGGATGCGCCGGGAACTGAACCGTCGGTTGCGGGGTACTCCCAATCAATATCGACACCGTCAAAATCAAATCGCTCGAGGAAATGGACAATCGAATCGACAAATGCTTTGCGTCGTGTTGGGTTGCCTGCCATCCAATAAAATCCTTCGGATAAGGTCCAACCGCCAACGGATAAATCCAGTTTTAAATGTGGGTTTTGTTGGCGCAATAAATACAACGCACCAAATACGCCACCGACTTTGGTGCGATCCAGCGAGTACTGGCTTTCCGTTCCCACAACGCCTTTAGCGGCAACGCCGACATTGCGCACAAAGGCCGCTTCAAAATCAGCGAGTGCCATGGCGCCATCGGGTAATTTACTTTGCGTGCAATTGCGCAACACGGCGGCGGGTGCCGAAGTTGGGAAACCACCGTCTTGCACATTGCTGGCACCCGGGTAACAAATGCCGGCAAAGCCATAAACGATTCGATTGACATTGGATGCTGCGAGTTTAGTGAAATCAATTTTGCGACCATAAATGGCCCAGTCCCCAATGTAAGTCACAATTTCAGTTCCACTGGTCACCTGATAGGTGTTGTGTTGTAGCGCGAGCGTTCCTGGTACCAATTTCGAAACGCGCGCGCCGTTATCGCCATCCAGACCTGCGTGTTCGCCGCCGTTATCTGTAGCGACTGCTATTGCACCTTGTTGTCCCGCTAATGTCGATTGAGTGTTGGAAATACGTGCGGCGGCAATAGCCCCGGTTGGATTAATCACTCCTGTGTTTAGATTTCCTGCAACCGGCTGTGCAATGCCGTAGTTAATGGTGTTGGGAATGGGGACAGGGCATTTATTGGCATCGGGATAACCAATAGGAGCAGACCATTGGCCAGGGTAAGCAGTATTGCCGGGTTGAATCGAATGCGTATCAACCAATGCACGATAAACAATGCCCTGATAAGCGACGAGTGAGCCCGCGGTATAAATTTTTCCGCTGATAAATTCTTCTGCGCAAAAACCTGTGTTGGGCAAACTGCTTGCAGTGCTGCTGGAATTCCCCGAACCGCTGCATGCGCTGGCGGTTGTTGTAGTCCATGCGGATGTATAAGCCCAACCAACACCTGGCTCATAAGCCGCATTGCCGCTTGAGCACCAGCCGGGTACGGCGCATGAATAAAAGCCGCCTGCATTAATCACCACGCTGCCTGCTTGATAACTGGTTCCCGCGCTATAAACAGGGCAATTACCAGATAAACTGGATTGGCTTGAGCGACTGGAGCTGGTAATTAATGAACTCCTGGATTGCACGCTTGATAACGCACTACTGACGACACTGCTTGAACGCAATGAACTTGAGCGCGCTGCAGTACTGGATGAAAGGAGAGCGGTGCTACTTGTTGTAACTGCATCACAACTACCTAAATCAGTCCAGGCATTGGCCCAAGCCCAACCTACACCGGGTTCGTAGGGGCCACCAACAGAACACCAGCCGCCAACAGTACAGCGATAGGCTTTGTTGTGATTTTTTACTAATGCCCCAGTGGCGTAATTTCCTTGTGCGTATTGTGCAAGGCTAGTGCAATCATAGGCGTGCAGTGTGTGAGCAGAAAAAAATAAAATACACAGCAATAACAACTTTGTTTTGACCATTTTTGTATCCTCATTATTCATTATGTTTGGAAAATCGGATAACGGCTTTTATCACAGCAAGTCAAACTGACAGGCGCTTTGAGGTGGTTGATTAAATTAGAGCGCCAATGACAAAGATTAAAGCGTCAGGAATTGCTAACAAACGCCATCCTGGCCATCTCTCTGACTGCTTGGGAGGAGAGCTTCGCAAACTCAGCTGCGAAGACAACAGACAACGTTGTCCAATTAAGCTAGTTGCGAGGGTTATGCTTGTCAACAAAATGAACTGGGTGAGTGGAAATAAATGCACGAGCTCGTTATGTTCGAGTTCATTTCGGCATTTAAATACGCACAAGGTTTATTTAAATGCCGAACGAGGCTTATTGCGGGTAAGCTGACAGGCGCTTATCTATTGCTTTGCAAAGCCTGAGGAGGGAATACTGTAGCTAATTACTGTTGAACGCAGTTTTCCATTCCGAAATTACCGCCTTTAAACTCAGCCTCATAATAGTACTTGTTAAACTGCCATTTTCCCGCCGCGTTTTTACTAAAGCGTGCAATCCCGGTTCCGTAATCTTTTGGCTTTGGGTCTGTGAGCGCGAAATAAATTCCCATTACATCTTTTTGGGCAGCGGCTTGTCCTAGATAAATTCCATAGCCCGGAACTTCGAGTTTAAAATCATAAGCTCCATATTCACCGGTACTTTGCGCGGCAACTAATTTGATGGTTACAGTTCCGGTGTACTTCCCTTCATGATTATCATCTCCAGTACATGTATAGATGCCTGAATAATCCTGCCCAATAAAAGGTTCTTTTGCGGACACGTAGCTACACGTTACAGTGATTAATAATAGTAATAGGTGCTTCATCATTTTTCCTTTTTGTTTGGTGGGGGTTATAGGGTATATGCGACTTTCTATTCTTGAGCTAATTCAAAAAATTTACCACCCAGTAATTGGATAAATACTTCTGGCGTTAATTCGACTTCCAACCCGCGACGGCCCGCACTAACAAAGACGGTGGGGTGTAATTTTGCAGAAGAATCAATAAAGGTTTTCAGTAATTTCTTTTGTCCAAATGGACTAACGCCACCAAGAACGTAACCGCTCATTCTTTCAACTTGCTGCTTGTCTGCCATGACTGCTTTTTTTGCTCCTGCCGCTTTTGCAATTTGCTTCATACTGAGCATGGACGAGACGGGAATCACTCCAACGGCGTAGTCCTTTGCATCCAGCATTACCACCAGAGTTTTAAACACGCGGCTTGCATCTATACCAAGTTTTTCTGCTGCTTCTAATCCATAGGATTCAGCGGTTGGGTCATGGCTGTATTCGTGGACTTTAAATGGTGCTTTGGCTTTTTCGAGAGCTTTTATAGCGGGTGTCATAAAGTATGTCCGTTATCATTTATATAAAACACTGCCCATGAATTCGATAAGTTGTGAAATTCGTTCATTCGATAATTGGCGATAGTCCGGATAGGGCGCAACTATTACACGGTATTCTTTATTGATCGCAAAATAGGCATCCAACCAAACCAACGGCGGTAAATCCAAATTCGCCGCATAGGTTTTACCGGCGATAATATGGATTGCTGAATTGTCCGTATCAAAACGCGGAGCGCTAAATAGCAGCGCTACGTGCGAATGCGGCTGAAATAATTCTACATCCCGATACTCTTGCCAGCTTTCCGCCCCATTTTTTTGTTGCAACGAATACCAATCAAACAATAGCTTCGCATATACATTAAATACTTTGCGCCAATGGTTACTGGTGTGTTTAACAATATGTGCAATTTCACCCGCCGCCAGCCCGCGTAAATCATTCATCCCAGGATAGTCATCAATCGGTGGGCGATTAGCAATATAGAAGTTGATGTTACTGCGGGTTGAGCCGAGTCCGATGGGGTTCATTGGGTACCTGAAAAGTCGCAAAAAGTGCAGCATAGGGATCGACTAGCGTGTTCAGGAGCGACCTCCAAAGGTTGGGGCTCCCGCGCGGCACTGCGATGTTGGTCTACACTAAAGTTACTCGCCAGTTTACAACGCCAAGGTGGCTTATTCATGGTTTTTCGCGCTGTTTCCACCCTCCCGCAAGAGCTAAGGAATGATAAAAAGCTGCTTTTAGCGGTGCAGTTAATGGCCTTGGCGTACGAAAATCTCCCCGCAATGATTTTGGTGAACTTCGCCGCCGCCTGTGGCGCACTGCTTGTGCTTCACCGCGATGGAAAGAGCGTTTTAGCGTGGCTTGTTGCGGTGCTTGTTCTTAGCGGTTTTAGGTTGGCCAGTTTCTTTCTGTTCAGGCAGAGCAGTGTTGCTGGAAAATTGACGAATGTAGATAGGGTCGATGCGTGGGGAATTGTCTACGCGACGGGGCTTATTGGGGCTGCAATCTATTGGGTGGCGCTCTTACTGATTAGTTTCCAAAATGCGGAACTCGTTTCGCGATTTACCTTAATTGTCATTATCGCCGCCTTGTCGGGCGGTGCCACTGGCATTGTTGCTCCATTGAAATATATCGGCAGAATTTATATTTCCATCATGCTGCTTTGTTCGTCGATGATCATTTATATTTCTGCTCCCGAGTACTGGGTGCTGTCTGTTTTAGGCGCTACCTTTTGGCTGGTGATGATTTTTAGTCATAAAAATAATCATAAAGTCTTGATTCAAAGTTTGTTGCTCAAATGGGATAACGAAAAGTTAATTCATGACCTAAAGCGCTTGAATAGTGATCTCGAAGCCAGGGTGGTTCAACGAACTCAGGCGTTAAAAAAGCTGGCGCATCAAGATCCGTTAACGGGTCTGCCGAATCGCGCTGGCCTCATGGAGTGGATGGAGCTTAACCTTGATGAAAAAAATCATAATGAAGCCGCCGTGCTGTTTCTGGATTTGGACAGGTTTAAGCAGATTAATGACGCATTGGGGCATGATGTTGGCGACGTTGTTTTGCGTATGATTTCCATGCGGTTTTTCGATTTATGCCCGAGTAACAGCGTGCTGGCCCGATGGGGCGGCGACGAATTTTTGGTAGTTACAGCGCAGGAAGAAAATGCGCGCGAGCACGCCGAAGCTCTAGCGTATCAATTAATCAAAGCGGCCACCGCTCCTTTGCAAATTAACGGCCAGACCTTGGGTTTGGGGCTCAGTATCGGCATGGCATTTTTTCCGACTGATGCAGTGGAGTTTAGTAGTGTGATTCAGGCTGCGGATTTGACTGTGGCTGAAGTAAAACGGAACGGGCGTGGAGCCAGTTTGTTTTACACCCAAACATATGCGGATACGCAGCGGCGTCGATTTGATTTGGGGCGGGCGTTGGAAAAGGCAATCGCGCGAGATGAACTCACCTTGGCCTTTCAACCAATCGTAAATGTTAAGACGCAAAAGCTTGAAGCATTGGAAGTGCTTGCTCGTTGGAATCACAATGAATTGGGTGTTATTAATCCGGTTGAGTTTATTCCGTTGGCGGAAGAGACCGATAGGATTATTAGCCTTGGGCAGTGGGTTATGAGTAAAGCTCTGGAAAAAGCAGCGCAGTGGGACGGTGATCTTCGCGAAGCGAATATTTCCGTTAACGTTTCCATTAAGCAGTTGTTATCCGGCTCATTCGTTGGCTTCGTCAAATCGGTACTGAGTGCTACCGCGTTTTCGCCGAATAGATTAATACTGGAGGTGACAGAGAGTCTGTTTGCAGAAAGTTACTTGGACATTACTTTGCAGCGGGTAAAAGAACTGCGGGAGTTAGGGATACATGTCTATATTGATGATTTTGGTACAGGCTATTCCTCACTTTCCCGGCTCCATGAATTTCCGGTGACAGGTATAAAAATCGATAAGTCGTTCACGCATCAAATTGCTCATCAGGGTTTGGTAATTATTGAAAGTGCTTTGCTAATCGCGCGCCGAATGAACCTGCGCGTAATTGTGGAGGGCGTAGAAACGGCAGAACAGGCAGAGACTTTAGCGAACTTGGGTATCTTACATATGCAGGGATATTTTTTCGGTAAGCCCTGCGCAGACCCCGCGCCCCTCACGCAACACGCGGAAGCGAAGTAGCGCGGCTATTCCAAAGCGGGTAGAGCGCGCGCCACATTTCAGTTTACTGGTTGTTGATGGCTTTGGGATTGGCCGGTCAGTGCGTTTGTTTGCTAACGATATGGCGTATAGCATCAATCGCGAGTTGATGGTCGGTTTCTTGCGGTAAACCGGATACAGTGACAGCGCCGATAATTCCACAGTTTTTAATGCGAATTGGAAACGAACCTCCGTGGGCGCAATATTCCTTGGGGTCCAAATAAGGAATTGCTTCAAAATCGCGATTCTTAGCCGCGTTATATTGCCCTTGATAATAAGAGCTATGCCCAAAGCGCATTACCGAATTCCGCTTGCGGCGTATCCAATCTTGCTGATCTTTAGATGTGCCTGGCATGGCATAACTAAATACCACCTGTTCAAACGCATACACATCGATAGAAACAGAGACAGACAACTTTTCCGCGGCAACCTTAATTAAATTGCCCAGCTCCCACGCCGTCGCATTGTTGAAGTGAAGAAATTGCAGTTCTTCTTCCTGAGTTAACAGTTCGGTTAGAATTTCGTTGTTCATAATTATTTGATTCGTCTTTTTATCCATTAATAGGAGGAGTTTGGGGTGATATCCGGATTGATTTCACCATAGACTTCTTCCGGGTCTATCCCGGCTATCAATAAGGTCTCTTTCACTGTTTGAATATGATCGAGCACTGTTTGGTATCTATCGCCATATTCGTATTTGTTTACTTCTATAGCTTTGGGCATATAACAATACGCAATCTTCAACGCTTCAATCAGCTCGTCTTGTGTTACATCACTCATAGCGTTCTCCTTTAAACATTTGCCAAGCGAGACAAGGTATCGGGATATTTCTCTACCAGTTTAATTAATACTGCTGCTTGCGCATTGGGTTTTACACGGCCTTGTTCCCAATTTTCCAGGGTGCGTTTATTAATTCGCAGGTACTGCGCAAATACAGCTTGAGATACGTTCAGTTTTTCGCGCAGTTTTACCAGTTCACCGCTTTTTAATTCGGGCGCGGTAATTTTTTCAGCGGTATGTTTTTTTAAAGTGATCTTGCCTTCGCGTTCATCTCGGAGTGATTGAAAGCCTTCGCTTAATTCGTCGAACAGGTTGCGTTTCATTGGGCACCTCTGGCGCATCTTGAATATTTCAAAATATACGCGCGGTGCGTATAGATAGCAAGCGTAGGTTGGTGGTGAGGAACGAACCCCAACAGTGATTTGTCAGGGCGGCAATAAGTTTAATTATTTTTGAGGGTTTTTATTATTTCATTGAGCCCCCCTGGCATTGTTGGTGAGGAATCACCAGATAAAAGGCCAGAATCAGAGCGACTAAAAAGTGATTGAAGAATAATTTCTCTTGAGTTTTGATCGAGTTGATTATCTTTGTTTAATGACAAGTATAAATATGTGAGTAGTTTTCTTTCTTGAGCGTCTCTCATCAAATGAAAAGAGGAGACTGTAAATAAATCTGTGTAACTGTTTATCATTAACCTCATATAGGCAGGATAAACAGTATGAACAAAAAAGACCTTGAAGCCTTTGCGCGCGAAGCAGCAAAGCACATGAAGACTGAGAAAGACCTGAGCGACTTCAGTCAAATGCTCACCAAAATCACCGTTGAGGCAGCTCTCAACGGTGAACTTGATGCCCATCTTGGCTACGAGAAACACCAAAAATCAGGTGCTGCCAATAGCCGCAACGGCTACACCACCAAAACCCTGAAAACGGAAGACGGTGAGATGGAGCTCAAAACGCCGCGTGATCGCGAAGGCAGCTTTGAGCCGCAGTTGGTGAAGAAACACCAAACCCGCTTTACGTCGATGGATGACAAAATACTAAGCCTCTACGCCAAGGGCATGACCACCCGCGAAATCGTAGCCACTTTCAAGGACATGTATGGTGCAGACGTCTCTGCTACTCTTATTTCCAAAGTGACAGATGCTGTTATTGAGCAGGTCGTCGAATGGCAATCGCGCCCGCTGGATTCGGTTTATCCTATTGTTTATCTCGACTGCATCGTGGTAAAGATTCGCCAGGATAAGCAGGTTATCAACAAATCCATTTACCTTGCATTGGGCGTTACCATGGAGGGCCAGAAAGAATTATTAGGCATGTGGCTCTCGGAAAATGAAGGCTCAAAATTTTGGCTGGGCGTGCTGACGGAGCTACAGAATCGCGGTGTTCGAGACATTTTGATCGCATGCGTTGACGGGCTAAAAGGGTTTCCGGAGGCGATTAACGCGGCCTTTCCCGAAACGCAGATTCAACTGTGCATCGTACACATGGTACGCAACTCAGTGAAATACGTGCCGTGGAGGGACTACAAAGCCGTTACGGCAGACCTGAAGCGAATTTACCAATCCATCACTGAAGAAGAGGCACTGCTGGCGCTCGCGCAGCTCGGTGCGCGCTGGGATGAAAAGTACCCGCAAATTAGTCGCTGCTGGCATACCCATTGGGAAAATATACGCACCTTGTTTGCTTACCCTGAAGACATTCGTCGCGCAATTTACACCACCAACGCGATTGAATCGCTGAATAGCGTAATCCGTCAGGCAATCAAAAAGCGCAAATTATTTCCAACGGATGAATCAGCCAAGAAAGTGATTTTCTTGGCAATCCAGGATGCCTCCAAAAAATGGACTATGCCCATTCGCAATTGGAGAGCAGCGCTCAATCATTTTATGATTGTGTTTGATGAGCGATTGATGGATTATCGTTGAGCTGGCAGTTACACAGAATTTTTTACAGGCTCGAAAAGAGCTAAGGGCCAGTTTTGAAAGAATTCTACATGCAAATCCGAAAAACGTTACTATCACCCCGAGTATAACAACACCATGCAATGTGTTAAAACCTATTCTTAGGTCACTTCCGCTGAGCCATGCAATATAGAAATTGCTTGCTGCTATTAAGCCTAATGTAACTGACAATCCAAGTATTAGAGACCAAAGCCAACCTTGCATTTGATATGTTTTTGCTTGATCTTCCCAGAATTTTCCTGGCTCTTTTAGTGTTAAAAATTCATTATGCTTCCTTTCTTGTTCAATAAATCTTTGCTCGTATTGCTTCCTTGTTTTTTCTGAGTCATTCATTAATTGAGAGAATTCGGATTTTGCTTTGGTTATTCTGTCAGCAATTGATGTAAATGAATTTAGAGACTCATAACCTAACACCATACCCAAGATAAGTTGAGGATTTACTGATTCTGGATTTAAATTTGCAGTTGCGAAGTAATATCCCTTTAATGCGTCTGGTTCCAGTTTTCTAGCAAGAGCTACGTATGAAGATGTAAATTCGTGTTTACTGTATAACCAAGAATGCTCTAGATGTAGCTGGTCGATTTCGGCTATTCGGTTGTGTTCGGCGTAATTCTGTGCTTGTGACAAGGTGCGGGCTGATGAGAAAAATCTTGGGAGTTGAGCGGAAGAGTTATTTTCTAACCATTCTTTTTCTGCTGCACTCCAATATTCAATTTCAGTGCTTAGAAACTCTATCAGTTCCTGCTTATTGGTAAATGCGAACTCTTTGTGAGTGTTATCAGTTATTTTTGTACTAAAAAAATTTGCTAGATCCATTTTAATCCCTACATGACTAGTTAATTATCGTTTTGTTCGGTACGTAAAAACAGCAAGTGTCCCGCAAACAGTCTAGCGAAATGCGAGGGAGGGGTTTCATCTCTCGATAAATCCCCGCAATCCGTTGCACTCCTTGCGGGCTACAATTTACTCCGTAGCGCCGGGTTCGTAAGCGAGTACGGGGCTCAACCATCTTTCTACTTCCTGCACACTCACACCCTTGCGCTGCGCCAAACTTTCCACCTGATCTTTCTCAATCTTATCGGTATTGAAATACACCGAGTCAGGGTGGGAGAAATACCAGCCGGATACAGCGGCCGTCGGTAACATCGCGAAGTGTTCAGTTAACGTAATGCCAGTATTTTTCTCGGCATCGAGCAATTTAAACAGCGATGCTTTTTCGGTGTGATCCGGGCAGGCGGGGTAGCCGGGAGCGGGGCGGATGCCTTGGTATTTTTCTTTGATCAGCGCTTCGTTATCCAGGGTTTCATCGCTGGCGTAGCCCCAGAATTCTTTGCGCACGCGTTGATGCATGTGTTCGGCAAAGGCTTCGGCTAAACGGTCGGCGAGGGCTTTAACCATAATGCTGTTGTAGTCATCGCCAGCGTTTTGATACTGCTTGGCCAATTCTTCTGTGCCTATGCCAGTGGTTACCGCAAAGCCGCCGATGTAATCCTGTTTACCGGATTCTTTGGGGGCAACAAAGTCGGCCAACGAGTGGTGCGGTTTACTTTCGTTGCCTTGTTTCAGGTGTTGTTGGCGAATGTGGTGCAGAGTGGAAATTGTGTTGCCAGTAGAATCAAATACGGCAATATCATCCGCATTGACTGTGTTGGCTGGCCAGAAGCCAATAACGCCGTTGGCTTTTATTAATTTTTCATCGATTAATTTGCGCAACATTTTTTGCGCATCGTCCCAGAGGCTGCGCGCCGCTTCACCGACAATTTCATCCTCCAGAATTTTGGGAAATTTGCCAGCGAGGTCCCAACTGATAAAGAAGGGCGTCCAATCGATAAAATCGACCAAACTATTTAAATCGTAATCTTCAAATACTTTTACACCAGTGAAGGCAGGTTTTGGCGGAGTGTAATTGTCCCATTCCAGTTTTAATCCCTTCGCAATGGCTTCAGGGTAGGTGCGGACAGTGCCGCGCGGTTTGCGATTAGCGTTGCGTTCGCGCACTTCTACATATTCTTGTTGGATATCTTCAACAAATTTCGGGCGCAATTCATCAGAGAGTAATGTACTGGCAACACCCACCGCACGCGAGGCGTCAGCCACATACACGACCTGATTCAGTTTAAATACTGGATCTATTTTTACTGCAGTGTGCGCCTTGGAGGTAGTGGCGCCGCCAATCAGCAAGGGCTTATTAATGCCGCGACGTTCCATTTCACGACCAACAAATACCATTTCGTCCAGCGATGGGGTGATCAAACCTGATAGGCCGATAATGTCGCAGTTTTGTTCAATGGCGGTGTCGATAATTTTATCACAGGGCACCATCACACCCAGATCAACTACTTCAAAGTTATTACATTGCAGTACTACGCCGACAATATTTTTGCCGATATCGTGCACATCGCCTTTCACAGTAGCCATCAAAATTTTTCCGTTAGGTTTTGATGCTTCGGTTTTTTCGGCTTCTATATACGGCTGTAAGTAAGCTACGGATTGCTTCATTACGCGTGCTGATTTCACCACTTGCGGCAAAAACATTTTGCCGGCCCCAAATAAATCACCCACCACATTCATGCCGTCCATCAGCGGACCTTCGATAACATCGAGCGGGCGAGGGTAGTGTTGGCGGGCTTCTTCTGTATCTTCCACAATATGTGTGGAAATGCCTTTTACCAGCGCATGCTCGATACGTTTGGCGATAGGTAGTGAGCGCCATTCGGCATCTTCTTTTGTTTCTCCGGTTCCGCCTTCACCCCGATATTTTTCGGCGATATCCAGTAACGCTTCAGTGCCGCCTGCATGGCGATTAAGAATAACGTCTTCAACTTTGTCTTTTAATTCTTGTGGTAAATCGTCATACACCGCCAGCTGGCTGGCGTTAACGATACCCATATTCATACCGGCTTTGATCGCGTGATACAAAAATACCGAGTGGATTGCTTCACGTACCGGATTGTTGCCGCGAAAAGAAAACGACACGTTAGATACGCCGCCGCTCACACCTGCGTGCGGCAGATTGGTACGAATCCAGCGGGTGGCTTCAATAAAATCCACCGCGTAGTTGTTGTGCTCTTCTATGCCCGTAGCGACCGCAAAAATATTGGGGTCGAAAATAATATCTTCGGGTGGGAAATTTAATTTATCGACGAGCGTGCGGTAGGAACGCTCACAAATTTCCTGCTTGCGGGCCATGGTGTCGGCTTGGCCGGTTTCATCAAATGCCATCACCACTACAGCGGCGCCGTAACGCATACATAATTTTGCTTTAGCGAGGAATTCTTCTTCGCCCTCTTTGAGGGAGATGGAGTTAACGATAGGTTTACCTTGAATGCATTTCAAGCCAGCTTCGATGACTTCCCATTTGGATGAGTCCACCATAATGGGCACGCGGGCAATATCCGGTTCGCCTGCAATTAAATTGAGGAAGCGCACCATGGCTTTTTCGGCATCGAGCATACCTTCGTCCATGTTGATATCGATTACCTGCGCACCGTTTTCAACTTGCTCCAGGGCAACTTCCAGTGCGGTGGAATAATCTTCTTCCACAATCAATCGTTTAAATTTTGCTGATCCGGTAACGTTGCAACGCTCACCCACGTTTACAAACAGCGAATCCTTAGTGATGTTAAAGGGCTCAAGGCCGGATAAACGGCAGGCGGGTTCAATGTTTGGAATTGGGCGCGGAGAATACTTGCTCATTACCTCGGCGAGCGCTTTGATGTGTGCGGGAGTAGTACCACAACAACCACCGATAATATTCAAGAATCCACTGGCTGCAAATTCTTCAACAATTGCCACCATTTCTTGCGCGGTTTGATCGTACTCACCAAATTCATTGGGCAGACCGGCGTTGGGGTGTGCAGAAACAAAACAATTAGCCACGCGCGACATTTCCTGCACGTACTGACGTAATTCTTTTGCGCCCAGTGCGCAGTTTAATCCCATACTGAGTGGGCGTGCGTGAGCGAGTGAGTTATAGAAGGCTTCAGTGGTTTGCCCGGAAAGGGTACGGCCGGAGGCGTCGGTAATGGTACCGGAAATCATAATCGGCAATTCAAAACCGACATCATCAAAATATTTTTGTACCGCAAACACAGCGGCCTTGGCATTGAGCGTATCGAAAATAGTTTCGATCAAAATAATATCGGCACCGCCTTTTACCAAGGCATCGGTGGCTTCCACGTAGTTTTCGACCAGTTGATCAAAGGTTACGTTACGTGCGCCAGGATCGTTCACGTCAGGTGAAATAGAACAGGTGCGGCTGGTGGGGCCAAGCACCCCGGCCACAAAGCGTGGCTTGGCCGGATTTTGAGCGGTAAGTTCATCGCAAAGTTCGCGGGCAAGACGGGCGGCGGCAAAGTTAAGCTCGGGCACCAGGTCTTCCATGTCGTAATCGGCCATGGAGATGCGCGTGGAGTTGAAAGTGTTGGTTTCCAGTATGTCTGCACCTGCCTCAAGGTAAGCGCGCTGAATCTCACGGATTACGTCGGGCTTGGTAATACAAAGCAGGTCGTTATTGCCGGCGATATCCATATGGTAATCGGCAAAGCGCGCGCCACGGTAGTCGGCCTCTTTGAGCTTGTAGCTTTGGATCATGGTGCCCATGCCCCCATCGAGGATCAGGATGCGCTCTTTTATGGCGTTTTGGAGGGTATCAATACGGGCTTGCAGGGCAGCGGGTGCAGTCATGGAAAACCTATCAATGGAAATCGTGGGGAATAAGAATTGCTGAAGCAATATCAAAAAAAATTGATATAGAAGATGGCGTGAATTCTAGCAGAAAAGCAGGGCTAAGTGCTTATTAGAGAGACGGGGAGCGAGATCATGAACATATATTGTTCAGAATCAAATCGATGTGCCCCACTTGGGTTCGGGGCTTTAGCAGATAGACCTGAAAAGGCCGGTTTATCTGCGTTATTTGTCCAAATGGACGGTTTTTTCTACTTTAATCGCATGGCCTTGGGCTGGGCGCAGCTGAAGTAACACCAGTGCTGCAAAAAACGCAAAACCAATTGCTGCAATTGCAATTGATTCTTGATAAAGCATGCCGAAGATTAAATGCGCGACAACCAGACTCAAATAAACGGTGATGCGAAGGTTCTTGGAATTGAGTAAAAAGTCGCTTGTTTCATTGTACATAGTTGGATACTCCGGTTTGGCGCGAAATGCTACATGATTCACATTAGTATGTATGCATACTTCACACCATAAAATCATAGTTTCCTTAAGACATTATTACGTAATTAAATTTCTCTATGGCATTGGTTATCCGACGAGCGGCTAAAAGCGGCGTCTGGAGATAACCTTGGCTTCCTGCATGGCGCCAAAAAACACATTCTGGTTATATAAACGGCGTATAAGGTGTAGGGCTAACAAGAAATTTCTGATGCGAAATAGGTGATCCTTGAGTAGAATACCTGAGTAAATTAATCGGGTATTATTTGCTCGCCCGCGAGAGGTTCATCGAAAGGTTTATATGGTCAACGTAGATATCACTGAATCCGCCCAAACGTATCTCAAAGAACTGCTGGACAAGCAAAAAGACAATGACGGTATTGGCATTCGCATGTTTGTTGCCAACCCGGGGACTCCCAGCGCAGAAACCTGCATCGCTTACTGCCGCCCTGGCGAGGAAAAAGAAGGGGATGTAATTGTTCCGCTGAATGGCTTTAAGGCCTACTTTGAGGAGCGCAGCCTGCCGTTTCTGGAAGATGCCAAGGTAGATTACTCACCGGATCGCATGGGAGGGCAGCTCACTATCCGCGCCCCTAACTCCAAGATGCCCCGTGTAACTGACGATAGCCCATTGGAAGATCGCATCAATTACGTGCTTTATAATGATGTAAATCCAAGTCTTGCTTCCCATGGCGGCAATGTCAGTTTGGTCGAAGTCACTGAGGACATGATTGCTGTGTTGAAGTTTGGCGGCGGTTGCCAGGGTTGTGGTTCCGTGGCAATTACCTTGAAACAAGGTATTGAGGTGCAATTGATGGATAAGTTACCGGAATTAAAAGGTATTCGTGATGTGACTGATCACACGGATCGCACCAACGCTTATATGTAATCGAGCCTATTTTGATCGTCAAAAAAATACCGCCACATGGCGGTATTTTTTTATCTGGCGAGAAAATTAAATTTCTTCGCGCCAAGATTTTTTTGCTGAGTAACTGGCTAGCTGTTGTTCGAGATTATTCAATGGCAAAGCCAATTCTTTAGCATCGTCGAGTGCGGCGTTTTGCCATTTTACGGCTGCGTTAAAATCACCATTTTCTGCAGCGGTAGCGGCCTTGGTTTTGTAATAGGTTTGCTTGTCGGTGTAATTTTTTTCAATTGTTTTAATAAGCTCGTTAGCCAGGGTTCCATTGCGATACTTGGTATCAGGGTGCGTAGAAAGAATCCATGCATAACGTAAACGGGCAGCTAAACTGCTCTGTGCTGCACGTTTTAACCAATAGAAGCCTTTCTTTTCATTTTTCTCAAAACGCGCGCCGCTGAAGGATTCTATTGCAAGCATATACTGTGCGTCAGAAATCCCGGCTTTTGCTGCCTTTAACAGCCAGCCCATGCTCTGTGTATTATCCTGCGTACACATATTGCCGTAGAGAATATTGCGCCCAAGGAAATAACTCGCTGCACCACTGCCTTGGGTGGCGGCGCTGACGTACCACTCGTTAGGGTTGTCGGTGATTTCAAAATCACTCACCAGCGAGGGAATTACTTCTAGAAAGTAGGCAAAACCCAATTTATCACTGCTGTTACCATTTTTAGCCTGCTCGCGTTTTTCATCGATAATTTTGGTCAATTTCTTCTTGTTGTATTCTGCGCCTTCCATTTCAAACCTGAAGCGATTTTTAATGCCGTTAACATCGACAGGTTTATTGTTAATTTTCATGGGTTCATATTGGAATTTACGTAGTGCTAGCAATGCAGCCTCTTCAAAAGCTTCAGAGCTGGCGTAGGTGACTATATGGTCGCGAGTAGTTCCATTTTTGTCGATTGTATAGATGGTGTCCACAAAGCCTGATCTGCCTTGTCTGACCATAGAGGGGGGGTATGGAGGAGTTACCAATTTAATTGGGCGCTGTTTTTTTGCGTATATATTGGAGCCCGTAAATGTAGGCGTTAGCTTTTTTTCTATGCTTTCATCGCTGTAAAGATTGAAGATCTTTTTATATTCATCGTCCGCTAGCTTTTTGTCGGCCTCATTCAGGCGTGCATAAATTTTTGAGTGAATTGCTGTTGTATCGTTGGTCTTTTTCTGGGCGGCGAGCGCCATCCACGCGTAGGCTATAACTGTGTTTTTCTCAACATGCTCGCCGCGATAGTACATGGCGCCAACATTATTCTGGGCGTCGTGATCACCGTATTGAGCTGCTTCATAAAATTCTTTGTAGGCTTTATCAAATTCTTTGGTCTCGTAGTAGCTCATTCCCAATTCAAAATCAGCTTGTGCAAGACTGCAGAATGGAATAGCAAATAACAGTGATAAATTAACCAGTGTATGTATTGGGCGCATCCTGGGCTCCTTAAATGTTACTCAGAAAAATACTGTACATGTTTTATTTCAATAGGTGCGTAGTAAGAGACTATTTGGAGTCGTCGGCTTGAGGTGGTAATGGGGACGGACAGAGTTTCATTGTTGGTCGTGACCTGGATTGTTTTGTCGTTTTTTAAGTGGATGCTGATAGTGTTTTGGCTGCCCCAATTCAGTTCTGTGGTGAAATACTTGGTATAAAACTCGCCATTATTAATAGAGTATCCTACAGAAGTCTGATGGCCCGTTAAGCAATTTTCATTCGATAATTTGACGGCCGCGAGGGCAGCGCCCCTGCGAGTTATTTTTTGATTGAAAAAGTAAAATTCGGCGCGAGCGTATTGCGGCAGTTGGTAAGTAATTAATATTTTGCCTTCCGGGCTCGGTAGTGGTGTATTCCAGTCATATGTTATTACTGGAGTAAGCAGATCTTGAAATTGAGTGCTTTGAAGTTCCTCATTTGGATTGTTGACCTTAGTGCTGCAGGCCAATAGTGCAGAGCAGATTATAAAAGTGATCAGGCCAGAAAAGTGATAGCGAGACATTCGATGTCCTTATTTAGTGTCGGTAATGATGCGATCATACTCCCCCGACTGTTTCAGCATCAACAATCCTTTATCAAATTCCTGTGCAAGCCATATTGCGCGCGGGCTTTTGTGTGAAAACGCCAGGTAGAGATCACCACGGTGATTGAGAAAGCGTTTATCCATTATGGATTTATCCAGCCCCATTTTGTTCAATGCAAATTCAGCCTCGCGATCAAACATAACGGCGGCATCGATGCGCCCTTGTTTCAACATGCGAATAATCTGCGATTGCTGCGTAAGCTGGATTTCGGTAAAGCGGTGGCGGTGCTGCTCGTAGATATCGCCATATTCATAATCGCGAATAATCCCTACGCGGAATTTTGCTGGTATGTCTTCAATGCGTTTGATGTTGGTAAAGCTATTCGGTTTGAAAAACCAGTAAGACTCCGCGCTGAGTAAAGGCACGGCGCCAAACAAGAAGCGATTTTTGGTGGTGGACTGCAGCGTGACGTTGTAGCCGCCATCAATTTTACCTGAGTCAAGGTCGTGCAATACGCGCGCGTAAGGCAGGGTCTGAAAATGTGGAGTCACGCCGGCTTTGGCAAAAGCGGCTTTGATCAGCTCGGTGGATATGCCCTGGCCATGTTCATTCGAGTAGGGCGGCCATGAGTCTTCAGCACCCAAACGGATGGATAGGGTTGTATCCGTTGAGTCTGCGTCAGGTTGGGGTATGTCCTCCGCCGTAAGCGGGAGCGCCATAAGGTTTGTTAACAGCCACGCGCAAATCCATGCTTTGGGCGCAAGGGATTTACTCATAGGTTAACAACTCCTCAGATGGCCAGCTTGCGGTATTTGGCGCCAAGCCTAATCGCATTTAGTTATATGATCAATAAGTCAAATAACTAAATTGGTTGATTATGGCGTCACAATTTTCAAGGCAAGATAATAACAAACAACAAATGCGAATTATTATCATTGCAAATGGTAATGGTTATCGATAGAATTTGAAAAAATTGTTAATTGTGTATTCCTATTACTAGCAAAGGCTTGTCATGACCATACAAAAAACTTCTAAACACATAGTTTCCAAGAAGCGCGCCAATACATTGCAACTGACCGCTACCGCTTTGTCGTCCGCCATGCTGTTGGCATCTGCTGGCGCTTTGGCAGCTGATGAAGCGCAAGACACCAAAAAATTAAATACGGTAAAGGTAGAAACTGACGCAGTAGCTGCCGACTATAAAGCTGAAAAAGCCAGTTCACCTAAATTTACCCAGCCATTGGTTGATACTCCGCAAACTCTCGTTGTTGTTAAGAAGGAGCTGTTTCAGCAGCAAGCGGCGACTACCCTCAGCGACGCGCTGCGTAACACTCCTGGTATTACCATGTTGATGGGAGAGAACGGCAATACTGCGACGGGTGACTCTATTTTCATGCGTGGTTTTGATACACAGGGCAGTATCTATGTGGATGGTATTCGCGATCTGGGTAGTATCAGCCGTGACACCTTCAACACTGAACAGGTTGAAATTGCGAAAGGCCCCGCAGGTGTGGATAACGGTCGTGGTGCTGCATCAGGTTACGTAAACCTCAGTTCCAAACTGGCTAATCAAGAAGATGCCACCATTGGCACTTTGACCGCCGGTACTGCTGATTACAAACGCGCGACTATCGATGTAAACCGCGCTCTGGGTGAAAGTTCAGCTGTTCGCGTCAATGTGATGAAACAAGATGCCGGTGTAGATGGTCGCGATGAAGTTGAAAATAATTTGCAAGGTTTTGCTGGCTCGCTCGCATTTGGATTAGGCAGTGAGACTCGGACCTACATCAATTATTTGTCGATGGAGCAATCCGGTATTCCCGATGGTGGTGTTCCTACGGTAGGTCTGGATGGCTGGTACAGCAGTGTTTATGCCGCCGCTTTCCCGAATGGCCCAAAAGTTAAGCCAGTTGATTCAGAGAATTTTTACGGTAGCACGTCTGATCACAATGATGTGAATGCCAATATGACTACCGTGCGTATTGAGCACGACCTTGCTGAAGGTGTAACGCTGCGCAATACCTCTCGCTATGGCCATACCAAGCAAGAGCAAGTGCTCACTGGTGTAAATGCCGTTGTTATTCCCAAGGCGACAGCCGCTGATACTGCAAGCTGGCAAGTGGCACGTACTCGTCAGGGTAAGGATCAATCCAACCAAATCCTCACCAACCAAACTAACCTCACCGCGAGCTTTGATGCGGGCGGTGTTAAACATGATGTAACCTCGGGCGTAGAATTTATTTACGAAAGCCAATTGAACTACACCATGGCGGTGCCGTTCGTATCACCTACGTCGTCGACCGCGGTGACCCAAGTGGCCGCCAATCTGTATCAACCCAACGCGTCTGATGTGTTCCAGCCGGTCGTTCGCACCGGTGCAAAAACGGATGGTGAAACTACCACTTACGGATTCTATGCGCTTGACACTATTACGTTAAACCCGCAGTGGGAAGTCAGCGTTGGTTTGCGCGCGGATCGCTTTAATACCAAGACCGACACCATTACTCGCCAAGCTGCAGTTACAGCGCCTGCGGTACAAATCATTCCAGTGGGAACCTTGTTGGGCCGTGAGGCGCATGTAACCGACGAGTTGTTGAGCTGGAAAATAGGTGGTGTTTACAAGCCGGTAGAAAAGGGTTCGATTTATATTTCTTATGCAACCTCTGAATTGCCACCGGGCGGTTCCAATTTTGCGTTAAATACTGATCCTACAACGCAAGCGGCGGGAAGCAACATCAACAACCCCAATCTCGATCCACAGAAAGGTACCAATTACGAGTTGGGCACCAAATGGAATTTATTGAACGATAGTTTGTTTTTTACGGCGGCGGCATTCAAAAGCACTAACGAAAATGAAATTGCAACCAACCCCGACGGCACATCGACGGCGGTAGGAGAGAAGCAAGTCGAGGGTGTGGAGTTTGCGTTAATAGGAGCGGTGACCAAAGCTTGGCAAATCAACGCGGGTATCGCATTTATGGATACTGAAATTGTGCGCGGTAACCGCACTGCTGCGAACAATGGTGCAGCCAACAATGAAGGTGGAGTCATTCAGTGGTCCCCCGAAGTCACTTTCACTTTGTGGAATACTTACACCTTTGGAAATGGTTTGGTTATTGGTGGCGGTGCGCGCTACATCGACAATATGATGAGTTCCAGCCTGACCAGTGAACAGGCACAGGCAACTCGTTCCGTGTTGGAGTTTGGTGACTATTGGGTGTTCGATGTGATGGCATCTTACCCGGTGACTAAAAACGTAACGCTGCAATTAAACGTGCTTAATCTCGCAGACGAAGAATATATCGGCAGCCTGAATAACTCTGGTGCCCGATATTACCCGGCGCAACCTTTGTCAGCGCGTTTAGGTGTTAACTTTGCGTTTTAATTGATCAATAAAACCGCGAATCCAGGGGCGCAATTTATTGCGCCCTTATTTATTTAATTGAATTAAGAACTACGCAATTGAATAGGGCGCACTAAATTGCGCCCCGATGAGGGCATTATGCTGATTCATATTCCAGAAGTCTTAACCAAACAGCAAGTGGCGGAATTCCGAGCGCGCTTGAATCAGGCGGATTGGGTTGATGGAAAAGCAACGGTGGGCGTGCAGGGCGCGCAGGTGAAAAAAAATCGCCAGCTGCCAGTTGATGGAATTATTGCGCGTGAATTGGGTGAAATTATTCTAACAGCGCTGTATCGCAATCCGGTGTTTATGTCTGCCGCTTTGCCATTGCGCATAGTTCCGCCGTTATTTAATGCTTATGCCGGTGGCGAGCATTACGGCTTTCATGTCGATGGTGCGATTCGTTTAGTTCCCGGCAGTAATTTAAGTCTGCGCACCGATGTTTCGTCCACGTTATTTTTGTCCGAGCCGGAAGAGTACGACGGCGGTGAATTAATAGTGCAGGACACCTACGGCAGTCACGAAGTGAAATTGCCTGCGGGCGATTTAATTTTATATCCCTCCACCAGTTTGCATCAGGTGGAGCCAGTGACTCGTGGTGAGCGCGTGTGCAGTTTTTTCTGGACGCAAAGTATGGTGCGCGATGATTGGCAACGAAATATGTTGTACGAGTTGGACTGCAATATTCAGTCACTACGCCAGCAACTGGGTGATAGTGCGGAAATTGTCGGGTTGACCGGCCATTACCATAACCTTTTACGGCAGTGGGCGCAGGTTTAACAGAAGCCTTTATGTTCAATAAATGAAAGATTGTGGAACAAATGTAGATCTGGTGAGCGCGCGTCTTTTTGTCAGGGCGACTGGATTATACTTGCGCCAAAAATCAGACGAGAAACGTTTATGTCATCTGCCGGATTGCGGAATACCGCGAAAAAACCATTTTATAAAACTACAAAAGCGTTGGTTGTTGTCTCCGGGGCAGGCCTGCTAATTGCTGCGCTGTTGGGAAAAACATTGTTGTCCAACAGCGCGAGCGAAGTGGTGTACACCACTGAAGCTGTAACCCGTGGTGATATTGAAAACCTGGTCACTGCCACAGGCACGTTGCAGCCACAGGATTATGTGGATGTGGGGGCCCAGGTGTCGGGTCAGTTAAAAAAATTGCATGTTGAGGTTGGCAGTGAAGTGAAGGAGGGTGATCTGCTCGCTGAAATTGATGCAACTGTGTATGCGGCGAAAGTGGATGCGACCCGCGCACAATTGCAAAACCAAAAAGCACAATTATTGGACCGTGAAGCACAGCTGGCGTTGGCGCAAATTAATTTCAAGCGCGAGAAAAATTTGTTCGCAGAAGATGCCACCACCAGTGAATCGCTGGAAACGGCTGATGCTGGTTTGAAATCGGCGCAAGCGCAACTGAAAGCTGTGCAAGCGCAAATTCAGCAAACCGAATCTACCTTGCAAGTGGAAGCCGCCAATCTTAACTACGCCAAAATCTATGCCCCGATGGATGGGACAGTGGTGTCTATTACTTCGCGTCAGGGGCAAACGCTAAACACCAATCAAATGGCGCCCACCATTATGCGGGTGGCTGACCTTTCCACTATGACTGTGCAAACCCAGGTGTCGGAAGCAGACATCGGCAAATTACGCAAGGAAATGTCGGTGTATTTTACCACTTTGGGTAGTCAGGGGCGTCGCTGGTACAGTAAGTTGGATCGCATTCAACCAACGCCAGAAATTCTTAACAATGTGGTGTTGTATAACGCACTTTTTGATGTTCCCAACGAAAACCGTTTGCTGATGACACAGATGAGCACGCAGGTATTTTTTGTAGAGGCGCAAGCAAAAGATGTGTTGCTGGTGCCTATGTCGGCACTCAGTTTTGCTCCGCCACGCGGTCCGCGCCCCGAAGGTGCTCCTGCGGATGATGGGCCTAAAGGTGAATGGAAAGGGCGTCGCGATCGCGCGGAAGGTCAAGGCACCATGGGCAATCGTCCGCGCCCGGCGCTGGTAAAAGTCATGAATGCCGATGGCGATATTGAAGAGCGCAAAGTATTGGTAGGCGTTACCAATCGCGTGCAAGCGCAAATTACTGAAGGACTGAAAGAAGGCGAAAAAGTGGTGAGTGGCAGCTCGCGCCCAAGCCAACCTAAAGCCGTAGGTGGCATGGGTATGGGTGGCCCCGGTATGGGAATGGGTAGACGTTAATGAGCGCGGCTAATTCCATACAACCGCTGATCAAATTATCTGACGTCACCAAAACGTTTCGCAATGGTGAAATTGCAACTCAGGTGTTGCACGGTATTGATCTGGAAATTTATCCCGGTGAGTTTGTTGCCATTATGGGGCAATCGGGCTCGGGAAAATCGACCTTGATGAATATTCTCGGTTGCCTGGATCGCGCCAGCACCGGCGATTATTTATTTAACGGTACCAGCGTTGCAACGCTGGATACTGATGGCCTTGCACAATTGCGGCGTGAAGCTTTTGGTTTCGTATTCCAGAGTTATAACTTGCTGGCCGGGTCTTCCGCCTGCGAAAACGTGGAAATGCCGGCAACCTATTCAGGTATGACCCCGGAAGCGCGACGCGCGCGCTCCTCAGCATTATTAAGTTCGCTGGGTTTGCAAGAACGTTTGTACCATCGCCCCAATCAATTATCCGGTGGTCAACAGCAACGTGTTTCCATTGCACGTGCGCTGATGAATGGTGGCCAGATTATTTTGGCGGACGAGCCAACGGGTGCGTTAGATAGTCACAGCGGCAAAGAAGTAATGCGCCTGCTGAAAGAATTATCCGCGCAGGGCCATACCATTATTTTGATTACGCACGATGCCGAAGTTGCGCATCACGCCCAGCGTTTGATTGAAATACGCGACGGTAAAATTATAGCGGACCCGGGTCCAACTATTCCTGAGCAGTTGCCGGCCGGAGAGCACACCTTACAGGGGGCGCCGGAACTTAAAACGGAAATTTTGGAAGCGACTAAAACGGCATTTCGCTCACTGCGCAGCAACGTGTTCCGCACGGTGTTAACCCTGCTGGGTATTGTGATCGGTGTTGCATCCGTTATTAGTATGCTTGCGATTGGCGATGGAGCGAAAAAATCCGTAGTGGAGAGTATCAGCGCTATGGGTAGCAACTTATTGTTGGTGCGCCCTGGCGGTCCAACGCAGCGCTTTCGCTGGGACTTGGTGACCTTGGTTCCAGAAGATGTAGATGCAATAGCGGCATTGCCTCATGTTGCTGCGGCGCTCCCGGAACTCAATGGGAGCTACACCCTGCGCTATGGAAATATCGATCACTCCACCGAAATTAGCGCAACAGCTGCGCAATTTCCTATGGCGCGGAAATGGGATTTGGCGCAGGGTACTTTCTTTACCGATGAAGACAACAAGAATTACGCCACTGTTGTGGTGTTAGGTAAAACAGTAGCGACTAAATTATTCGCCGATAAAAACCCACTGGGTGAATTTATCATCATCAATAATGTGCTCTTCCAGGTTATCGGAGTAATGAGCGAGCGCGGTGCCGACCCCGGTGGGCAAGATCAGGACGACAAAGTATTTGTGCCGTTTAATACCGGTAGCTTGCGCGTGATTGGTCAGCGATTTTTGCGCAACATAACCATCTCTGTTGATGACGAAAAAAATATGGAAGAAGTACAAACCCGTGTGCATGCGCTCCTTATGGAACGACATGGTACGGAAGATTTTCAGATTCGCAGCATGTCATCGCTGATTGATATGGTTTCAGAAACACAAAATACCATGACCTTCCTGCTCGGTTCTATCGCCGCAATTTCACTGCTGGTAGGTGGCATTGGGGTAATGAACATTATGCTGGTCAGTGTTACCGAGCGAACACGCGAAATTGGTGTGCGCATGGCAACCGGTGCGCGTACACGCAATATCATGCAGCAGTTTTTAATTGAAGCATTGGTGGTATCTGCGCTTGGTGGTGTGATTGGCGTCGCCATTGGCTTGGGTACGGCTATGTTAATCGCTAATTTTGGCACACCTGTGGCTTATTCGTTTGGGCCAGTCATCATGGCATTCAGTTGTGCGTTTTTAACGGGTTTGTTGTTTGGTTATTTGCCTGCGCGCAAAGCGGCTCGCCTTGATCCGGTTGCAGCTTTGGCGACGGAATAACTTTGTAGCAGGTGAAGGTGGTTATGCAAATTAAACGTTTATTTTTGGTGATCGCATCCCTATTAATTTCTGCGTGTTCACCCACTCAGGTGCAAAAGCCGAACATTAATTATGCGGATAATTATTCCGTCACCGCTACTCAGGCAGTGGGTGAGAATCTTGTAGTGGATGCGAGTTGGTGGAAAGCATTTCAATCACCGGCGTTAAATGAGTTGATGCAGGCTGCACAACAACAAAGCCCTGATTTGTTAATTTCAGCCGAACGCGTAAAGCAAGCGGAATTGCAAATGCGTATTGCCAATGCGAGTTTGTTTCCATCGCTCAGTGCCAGTGCCTCCAGTGGTGAATCCCGCTCCAAACCCGATAGCAGCAGCAATACCCGCAGCGAAACTACGCGCGCAGGTGCCAACATTAGCTATGAGGTGGATTTATGGGGCGGTATTGCTGCTGAGCGTGCCGCTGCAAACGCGGACTATGACGCTACGCGTTACGATCAGGATGCCGCATCCCTGAGTATAAAAGCGGCTATTGCCAATGGTTGGTTCCAATGGCTTGCGTTGCAGGAACGTATTGCCACTGCGCATAAAAATATTGCCATCGCTGAACGCGTGCAAAAAATTGTCGATGCTCGCTATAAAAATGGTGCGGCAACTGCAGCAGATGTCGCGCAGCAAAAAACCAATTTATTGAGCCAGCGTTCTTCATTATTGCCCCTGGAGTTGCAAGCGCGTCAAACCCAAGCGGCATTAGCGATTTTAATGGGTAAGACACCGCAGGAATTTTCACTGACTGCAGAAAAATTATTAGAGTTGCAAGTGCCGCAAATGGCGGCAGGTACTCCGGCGGATCTGGTGACTCGTCGCCCGGATTTGGCTGCGAGTGAAGCGAATTTGCGCGCAGCTAACGCGAATATCCATGCGGCGCGCGCGACACTCTTGCCCGGAATCAGTTTGAGCGCTAATACGGGTAAAACCGCGAGCGAATTATTCAGTCTGAATCCAGCCACACAAACGTCGGGTTGGGCTCTGTCACTCGCGCAAACTCTTTTTAACGGCGGGCGCCTGGTAAATCAAAAACGCTTGAGCGAAGCGCGTCAGCGTGAATTGTTGTTGCAATATCACAAAGCGATTTTAATCGCGCTGCAAGAGGTGGATAACGCACTGGTGGCGGCGGATATCAGCTTGCGCCAGGAAGCCAGCCAGCAGGAAATAGTCGCCAATGCCGAGCGCAGTTTGCGTTTGACAGAAGCGCGCTATCGCGCAGGGACGAATGATTTGTTATCGCTGCTGGATGCGCAGCGCAGTTTATTCCAGGCGCAGGATTCGCTCGTGCAGCAGCGTCTTGCGCGTTTAAATGCGGCCGTGGATTTGTACAAATCCCTTGGGGGCGGCTGGACATTGGCGGTCAACAGTGTGGTTGCTAAATAGGTTGCTTACCGGGTTGCTGATTAGTTAATTAATGTATCGCATATCTAATAAATTCAGGCATCGAATAGTGGTGCGTTTTGGTTGGGGGCTAGAGTGAGAAACGTTTTATTCCAGATTCACTGGTTTTTGGGCATTACCGCAGGGTTAGTGCTAGCAATTGTCGGTATTACTGGCGGTTTGATGAGTTTTGAACGGACCATAATGGACGCAATTAGTCCTGATGTTGTAACCGTACAAGTAACGGGTGAACGCTTAACGCCGGATGCTATTGTTAAACATTTTCGCGCGCAACGCGAAGGTGCGAGCGTGGAGCAAATTACGCTCTGGCCAGACGCTGAGCGCAGTGCGCAAGTGCGTCTTGCTCCTCCGCCCGGAGAGCGCCGCGGTGAAACTGTTTATATCAATCCTTATTCCGGTGAGTTGCTCGGAAAAATTCGCGGCGAGCAATTTTTTCGCACTGTACGTTCCCTGCATCGTTGGTTATTAATTCCGTCGGAAGAAGGCGGTATTAATATCGGTCGCCAAATTACCGGGTTTAGTGCGTTTGCGTTGGTATTTTTTGCGTTGTCCGGTTTGTATTTACGCTGGCCGCGTCGCGCGTTGAATTGGCGCAACTGGTTCCGCATCGATTTCAGTTTAAAAGGGCGCAATTTCTATTGGGCGTTGCACTCAGTGATTGGTACCTGGGTAATTCTCATGTATCTGCTGATGGCATTAACTGGCCTGACCTGGTCTTACTCCTGGTTTAAAAATGGTGCGTCAATGGTGTTAACCGGTGAACCGGTACAAGAACGACGCGGTTTTGGTCCGGGCGGCCCCGGTGGTGGTCAGGGCGCTGGCGGTATGAATCGTGAAGGTCGTGCTATGGGCGGCCGTGAAGGTGGCGAGCGTCGTGGCGGTGAAGGCCGAGGTGGTGAAGGAAGAGGTGGCGAAGGAAGAGGTGGCGAAGGTGGCCCCAGTAGTGAAGGTGGCATGCATCAAGAACATGTAGCACCTGTTGCTGTCGATGCGGCCTGGGCGAGCTTTGTTGTCAAAGCCGCAAATAATTATAAATTTGCGAGTGTGACTATTCCGCGCTCAGAAAAAGATCCGGTGATGATTAACTACGTCACGCCTGGTGCCACCAATGATCGACAGCGTAGCATGATCAGCTTTAATGCACTCTCGGGCGAATTAATTAGTGATCAGCCTTACAAGCCACTGGAGCCATTGGGCAAACGCATAATGCAAGGCATTTATGAATTGCATACCGGCGAATGGTTTGGCACTCCCGGATTGATTATTAATATGACTGCATCACTGTTGATGCCCTTATTTACTATCACCGGTTTGTTGTTGTATTTGGATCGTCGCAAAAAGAAACGTAATAGTAAAACGGCAGCAGCGGGTGTTAGCAATACGCACACCGATGCCGATTACTGGGTTGTCTATGCCAGCCAGACGGGTACGGCAGAGCAGCTTGCCTGGAATACGGCGACAATTTTGCAATCTGGTGGTATTAAAGCCAGCGTAAAAAATATCGCAGCGCTGGATAAAGCCACCTTGGAATCGGCAAAGAAAATTCTCTTTGTGGTCTCTACGTTTGGTGAAGGCGAAGCACCGGATTCTGCGCGTGCCTTTGCGCGGAAATTTCTCAAGTCATCACTACCGCTGAACCAATTGCAATACGGTATTTTGGGGCTGGGCGATAAACGTTATGGCGATTACTGCGCATTTGCCGCACAAGTCGAGCAGTGGTTGTTGGCGAGTGGTGCCAGTGCACTCTTTGCGCGTATTGATGTTGATAACGCGCACGAACAATCCATTCATCAATGGCAACAGCAGGTTGCGGGCTTAAGTGGTGTGACGAGTGTTACCGCCTGGGCTGCGCCCGAATATGAAGACTGGCGTTTGCAAAAACGCGAGTTACTTAACGCGGGTAGTGTGGGGGCTGGTGTGTATCGTGTCAGCTTGCAGCCGCCAAAACCTGGTAATACCCATTGGCAGGCCGGCGATATTCTGGAAATCAAACCGCACAATAATTCTGAATTGCCGCATCGCGAATATTCTATCGCCTCGCTGCCGACCGATGGCGTGGTGGACTTGGTGGTGCGTCAGGCATTCAATGAAAAAGGTGAGTTGGGTATGAGCTCTGGTTGGTTGACTGCGCTGGCTGAGGTAGGCAGTGAAGTTCAAGCGCGTATTCGTGCTAATCCATCGTTCCATGCGCCACAAACTAATTGCCCGATGATTTTGATCGGTGCTGGCACTGGTATCGCCGGTTTACGTGCGCACTTGCATGAGCGTTATCTAAAAGACCAACAGCAAAACTGGCTGGTGTTTGGCGAGCGGCAACGCATTCATGACCGTTTATTTGCCCGCGAATTGGATGCCTGGAAGACTTCCGGCTTCCTGACCGAATTTGATGAAGTCTATTCGCGCGATGGCGAAGGCTATGTGCAGGATCTGCTGCGCAATAAACAGCAGCAACTTGGTGAATGGCTGGATCGCGGCGCAGTGATTTATGTGTGCGGCAGTTTGTCCATGGGAGCCGGTGTACAGCAAGTACTTATTGATATTCTGGGTGACGCTGAGTTACAACAATTGATCGATACGCAACGCTATCGTCGCGATATTTATTGATTGGTGGTTAGTCAACTCACACATGGCATTTTTCCTGCTGGAGTTTCAGTCGTTGTTTATCCAATGGGAGTTCAGCAGGAAAAATGCCAGCAATTTTCTTATCAATTCATAATTACTTTGCGCAGATTAAACCGGGAAAAATGGTGCTCTGGTTTTATCTGATTTGGTACGTTGTCACCGTGTATTTTCATTTCGATCCCAACCCAAAAATCTGGATTAATGCGTTTGGAATCAGTGTGGTCATTGGAATAGCGCTAATGTTAAGCGTCAGCAACGGCCAATCGCCGCTGGCTAATCCCTGGCAGACGTTTCGTTTGTTCTGGATGCCTTTTGCAGTATCCAGTTTTTCCTCGCTGATTAAAGGGCAGGGCTATACGGTAATCTTTTCACCGCAGGCTCACGAAGTTGTGGTCGCATTGAGTGCATGTGTGCTCTTCGGGCTGCTGGTGGCAGCGCTGAAATGGCGCAATCGCCACTCGACTTTGACTGTTTCTTGATTTCGGTTTTGTCTCCTTTCTAATCGCTGCGTCATCGAGTCGAGGTTGCCTCGGCTTCCCCAAGTCCCCTATACTCGCCGACCCGCACAATCGTAGGTGCGGTTACCTGATGTTTACTCTGTTCGATTACTCATGTGACCTTTGGTAGGGGTCACCACTGACCAAGGATTTATCATGCCTGTTATTACTCTCCCCGACGGTTCCAAACGTCCATTCGAAAATCCCGTATCTGTTTATGAAGTGGCTGCCTCTATTGGCGCCGGCTTGGCTAAAGCTACCCTTGGTGGTCGCATCTTTTTAAATGGTGATACCACGGGCCAGCGTGTTGATGCGCACGACCTGATTACTGAAGATGCGGATCTGGTGATTTTCACCCCGAAAGACGAAGACGGTTTGGAAATTATCCGCCACTCCTGCGCCCACTTGCTCGGTCATGCGATCAAGCAGTTGTTCCCCGATGTAAAAATGGCCATTGGCCCAACCATCGACAACGGCTTTTATTACGACATCGACCTTGAGCAAAAGCTGACTGACGAGGATATCGCCCGTCTGGAAGCGCGCATGCTGGAGTTGGCGAAAACCGAATATGACGTTGTGAAAAAGAAAGCGACCTGGCAGGAAGCTTATGATGTGTTCACGGCGCGCGGCGAGACTTATAAGTTGGAAATCCTGGATCGCGACGTACCCAAAGACGCAACCCCGGGTCTGTATCACCATGAAGAATACGTCGATATGTGCCGTGGTCCGCACGTGCCCAATATGCGTTTTTGCTTGAATTTTAAATTGATGCGTGTGTCTGGCGCCTACTGGCGCGGTGACTCCAATAACAAAATGTTGCAGCGCATCTATGGCACCGCGTTTGCCGATGCCAAGCAATTAAAAGCCTATTTGAATCTGCTCGAGGAAGCTGCCAAACGCGATCACCGCAAACTGGCGAAAAAATTTGATTTGTTCCACCTGCAAGATGAGGCGCCGGGCATGGTGTTCTGGCATCCCAAGGGTTGGACGCTGTGGCAGCAAATTGAACAGTACATGCGTGCCAAGCAAAATGAGTGGGGTTATCAGGAAGTAAAAACGCCGCTGATTATGGATCGCACCCTGTGGGAGAAATCCGGTCACTGGGAAAACTACCGCGACAACATGTTTACCACTGAGTCGGAAAAGCGCGATTTCGCGGTTAAGCCGATGAACTGCCCGGGGCACATTCAAATCTTCAACCACGGTTTGCGCTCGCATAAAGATTTACCACTGCGTTTGGCGGAATTCGGTTCTTGCCATCGCAATGAGGCCTCAGGTGCGTTACATGGCATTATGCGCGTGCGCGGTTTTGTGCAAGATGATGCGCATATCTTCTGTACTGATGACATGGTTATCAGCGAAGTATCTTCTTTTAACCAAATGCTCAAGTCTGTCTATGACGACTTTGGCTTTACCGATATTGCGGTAAAGCTGTCCCTGCGCCCGGAAAAATATGCGGGAACCCTGGAAACCTGGAATAAGGCGGAAGAGGGCTTGCGCACCGCATTGCGCGCAGCGGGTCTGGAGTGGGAAGAGTTACCGGGTGAAGGTGCGTTCTATGGTCCAAAGATTGAGTACCAGATCAAAGATGCCCTTGGTCGCTCTTGGCAGTGCGGTACTATCCAGCTTGATTACGTGTTGCCCGAGCGTCTGGATGCTGAATATGTGGCGGAAGATAATGCCCGTAAGCGTCCGGTTATGTTGCATCGCGCCATCCTCGGTTCCTTCGAGCGTTTCCTGGGAATCCTGATCGAACACTATGAGGGTTCATTTCCTGTTTGGTTGGCGCCAGCCCAGGTTGCGGTGATGAATATCACTGATAACCAGGGTGAATACGTCAAATTCGTGGAAAAAACCTTACGAGATAAGGGTATCCGCGTGATTCCTGACTTGAGAAATGAGAAGATCGGCTTTAAAATCCGCGAGCACACAATTCAGCGGGTACCCTACCTGCTCGTCGTTGGCGATAAAGAGGTTGAAAATCAATCACTTGCGGTTCGCACAAGGGACGGACAAGACTTGGGTGTAATGACTCTGGAAGCTTTCATCGAGCACTTGACCGCCGATATAGCGCGTCGAGGCAGAAATATTTCTGCGTAAAATCGGGTTTTGGGACCTGGATGCGAAAAAAAGTGAGAAAGATTCGTTCCTATTAATTATTTGGAGATACAACTATCAAACGAGATAACGCTCCCGCGGCCAAAGGCAATTCTAAAAAAGCGCGGATCAACGATCAGATCGAAGCCAAACAGGTTCGTTTAATCAATGCCGAAGGTGAACAGGTAGGTATTGTTGCCTTGAGTGATGCTTTGGCGCAGGCTCAAGCGGCGACACTGGATTTGGTGGAAATCGTTGCTGATAGCGATCCAATAGTCTGTAAGATTATGGATTACGGCAAGCACTTGTTTGAGATCAAGAAAACCAAAGCAGCTGCCAAGAAAAAGCAAAAGCAGCAGCAGATCAAAGAAATGAAATTTCGCCCAGGGACGGAGGAAGCGGATTATCAGGTGAAGTTAAAAGCCCTGCTACGCTTCCTGGAGCATGGGGACAAGGCCAAGGTAACGTTAAAGTTCCGTGGCCGCGAGCTTGCCCATCAAGAGTTGGGGATGGAAATGATGCAGCGCATCGAGAAAGACCTGGCTGAGATGGGCGCCGTAGAGCAGGCTGCCAAAATGGAAGGTAAGCAGCTCACCATGGTGCTCGCTCCCAAAAAGAGAAAATAGTCGGGCTTTTAGCTGCCTTGATTATTTATATTATTTACCTAGATGTGTGGAGTTTTATCACATGGCAACCAAAGCTAAAGTACACAGCGGCGCTTCCAAGCGCTTCAAAAAGACTGGCGCGGGCTTCAAGTTCAAGCACGCTAACAAGAGCCACATCCTGACCAAAATGACGACCAAGCGTAAGCGCCAACTGCGCGGCACCAGCATCGTTGATGCAGCCGATGTACCACGCGTAAAACGTTTGTTCCGTGCTATCTAATAGCGCTTTTTGAGAATTTTGTAGAGGATTGAATTATGGCCCGTGTTAAGCGTGGTGTAGAGGCGCGTCGTCGTCACAAGAAAGTTTTAAAAGCTGCTAAAGGTTACTACGGTGCACGTTCGCGTACATTCCGTGTTGCTAAACAAGCGGTTATCAAAGCCGGTCAGTATGCTTACCGCGATCGTCGCGTTAAAAAGCGTAATTTCCGCGCTCTGTGGATCACTCGTATCAATGCTCAATCTCGCGCTGAAGGTTTGACCTACAGCCAATTGATTGCTGGCTTGAAAAAGGCGAGCATCGTTCTTGATCGTCGTGTACTGGCTGATTTGGCGGTATATGACAAAGCAGCTTTTGCTGCAGTTGTTGCGAAGGCTAAATCAGCTCTGGCTGCTTAATCGTCCAACAACCGAAAACCCGTGAGGGTTTTTGTGAACGCGATGAAGGGGAGGGGCTTTGGTTCCTCCCTTTTTTTATGGCGATTTTTCTATCGATTTATGGTGGCTTTTTATCGATAGCGCCGCATGCACCTGAATGTATTTTTAATTCATATCGAATTTAATTGGATAAGCAGATGGAAAATCTCGCTGCGCTCACACAAGAAGCGCTTAAATTGGTTAACGAAGCTCAAGATCTGGCGGTGCTGGATTCAGTCCGCGTGGATTATCTCGGCAAAAACGGCAGTATTACTGCACTGATGAAAACTTTGGGTAAGTTGCCACCCGAAGAAAAGCCGGCGGCTGGTGCAGAAATTAATAAAGCAAAAGATACAGTGCAAGACGCGATTAATGTGCGCAAGGAAGAGCTGGAGCAAGCCGCGATTGATGCAAAACTTGCCAGCGAAGTAATTGATGTAACCTTGCCTGGTCGCGGCCAGCACACCGGCGGTTTGCATCCAGTAACGCGTACCTTGCAGCGTATTGAAGAAATTTTTGCAGCAGTGGGTTATAGCGTTGAGGTAGGTCCGGAGATTGAGGATGACTACCACAATTTTGAAGCACTAAATATTCCTTCTCATCATCCGGCTCGTGCAATGCACGATACCTTTTATGTTGATGATACTCATGTGTTGCGCACTCACACATCACCCGTGCAAGTTCGCACAATGGAAAACAAACAACCACCGATTCGCGTGATTTGCCCTGGGCGTGTTTATCGCTGCGATTCAGATGTAACTCATTCGCCGATGTTCCATCAAGTTGAAGGTTTGGTGGTTGATAAAAATATCAGCTTCGCTGATTTGAAAGGTACCATGGATCAATTCCTTAAAGCATTTTTTGAGGCAGATGTTCCAGTGCGTTTCCGTCCCTCGTATTTCCCGTTCACTGAACCTTCAGCAGAAATGGATATTCAATGTACTCAGTGTCGCGGCAGGGGTTGCCGTATGTGTAAAAACACGGGTTGGTTGGAAGTTGGTGGTTGCGGCATGGTGCATCCGGAAGTATTTAAATCCAGTGGTGTAGACCCGGAAACCTTTACCGGTTTTGCTTTTGGTATGGGGGTAGAGCGCCTTGCAATGTTGCGTTATGGCGTTAACGATTTGCGCCTGTTTTTCGAAAATGATTTGCGCTTCCTAAAACAATTTTAGCGTTAAGTTTGATCCTAGCCCGTCATGCAGCTAAGCGAAATGCGGGAATAAAAGTTTAAGCAGATTTCAGTCCCGCATTGCATTGCACTCCATGCGGGCTACAGAGACAAGAATATGAAAATCAGTGAATCCTGGTTGCGTGAATGGGTTAACCCTGAGATAAGTACCGATGAGTTGGTCGCACAATTAACAATGGCCGGTTTGGAAGTGGATGCCGTTGAATCCGTGGCGGGCGATTTCAGTGGCGTAATTGTTGGCGAGATTGTTGGCTGTGAGCAGCACCCTGATGCCGACAAATTGCGTGTATGCCAAGTTGCAGGCCTTGAAGGGTTGTCACAGGTAGTTTGTGGTGCGCCGAATGCGCGTGTAGGAATCAAGATTCCATTTGCGACGATTGGTGCAAAACTGCCTGAGTTTGATATCAAAAAAGCCAAGCTGCGCGGGGTTGAATCCTTTGGGATGTTGTGTGGCCAAACTGAGTTGAAGGCTGGTGATGATGATTCCGGGGTGTGGGAATTGCCAGCCGATGCGCCAGTAGGTGCAAACCTGCGTGATTATCTCAATTTGAATGACAAGTTAATCGAAGTTGATTTAACACCTAATCGCAGTGATTGTTTGAGCGTAAAAGGGATCGCGCGTGAAGTAGGTGTATTAAATCGCGCGCCTGTTACTGCGCCTGCTATTGTTACGAACTCTGCGACGATTGCTGACTCTTTTCCTGTGCATCTTGAGGCGGGTTCCGCCTGTAGCCGCTATGTCGGTCGAGTTATCCGCAACATCGATATTACCCGCCCAAGTCCGGCATGGTTGCAAGACAAGTTGGTGCGCTCCGGCTTGCGTAGCATTGATGCGGTAGTGGATGTCACCAATTATGTGTTGCTTGAATTGGGGCAGCCAATGCACGCCTTCGATTTGTCCACTCTAAACGGCTCAATTCATGTGCGACTCGCGCGCCAGGGTGAATCTTTGGTGTTGTTGGATGACCAAGAAGTGAAGCTCAACGCTGATACCATGGTTATCGCCGATGAAAAAGCTCCGCTTGCTATCGCTGGCGTAATGGGTGGCAAGGCTAGTGCAGTGTCTGCCAGTACGCGCGAAATATTCCTTGAGAGTGCTTTCTTTAACCCCTTGGCCATTGCGGGTCGTGCTCGTTCTTATGGCTTGCATACGGACTCGTCCCACCGCTTTGAACGAGGTGTTGACTACAATTTGCAGGTCGAAGCGATTGAGCGTGCCACACAATTATTGTTGGACATTGTGGGTGGTGATGTGGGCCCGTTGGTGCATGTCAGCAACGATCAGTTGCCGCAAGAGCGTGAAGTGACTTTGCGTAAGGCGCGCATTGTTAGTGGTTTGAGTCTGGAAATGGCTGACGACGAGGTGGTCGATATTCTGTCTCGCCTGGGGCTTAAACTGGTTTCCCAATCGGTAGCAGGTTGGACGTTTGCGGTACCCAGCTATCGGTTTGATATTTCGATTGAGGCGGACTTGCTGGAAGAGCTCGCTCGTGTGTACGGATATAATCGCTTACCGACAAGAAGCCTTGCGGCACCACTAGACATTGAACCTCATCCTGAAGCCAAAATGGGTTTGCCTGCGTTGCGTAAACAATTAATTGCGCGTGGCTACCAAGAGGCAATCACTTATAGCTTTATCGATCCGAAGTTGTCTGCTTTGTTTGATCCTAAGGTTGAGCCGGTTATTCTGCGTAATCCAATTAGTGCGGATATGGCTGCTATGCGTACCAGTTTGATTCCAGGGTTGGTTAGTGTTTTACGTCACAACCTGAATCGCCAACAAAGCCGTGCACGCTTGTTTGAGTCCGGGTTGCGCTTTGTACCCGAGGTGGGTGGCTTGAAGCAGGAGCCTATGCTGGCAGGTTTGATCTATGGTGCTCGAGATCCTGAATCTTGGGCCAACGTCGCTGAAACGGTGGATTTCTTTGATTTGAAAGGCGATCTGGAGTCCCTGCTGGCGCTATCTGGAGATGAGGTGGCTTTCAATTTTGCGCCTGATAACAACCCCGCGTTGCATCCGGGGCAAACTGCGGGCATTTATCGCAATGGTGAATGGCAAGGGGTCATTGGTGCCTTACATCCAGGCTTGCAACAGCAGTTGGGTATTCCTCAGTCTGTCTATGTGTTTGAAGTGCGTTTGTCAGCCCTGTTAGGTGCTCGTATTCCGGCGTTTAGTCCATTATCCAAATTTCCCGAGGTTCGCCGTGACCTGGCGTTGCTGGTGGACCGTAATTTGGCCGCTGACAAACTCTTGACGGCGGTGAGAAGTCAGGCTGGTGAACATCTCACAGACTTAAAGGTCTTTGACGTGTATATGGGCAAAGGTATTGATCCACATAGAAAAAGTGTCGCAATGGGGTTGACCTTTCAGCATCCTTCACGCACTCTTAATGAAGATGAGATCAACGCCTCCATAGACTCGATTGTTCAGTATCTGGGGGTGCATTTTTCTGCCACCCTCAGATAGGGAATAATAACTATGTCGGACGGTGCTCTGACCAAAGCAGACTTGGCCGAGAAACTTTATGAGGATCTCGGCCTCAATAAGCGTGAAGCGAAAGAGCTGGTGGAACTCTTCTTTGAAGAGATTCGCCATGCTTTGGAAAATAACGAACAGGTTAAATTGTCTGGCTTTGGTAACTTTGAGTTGCGTGATAAAAGCCAGCGTCCGGGTCGTAATCCCAAGACGGGAGAGGAAATTCCTATTAGCGCCCGTCGCGTGGTTACCTTTCGCCCAGGACAAAAACTTAAGGCACGAGTAGAAGCTTATGTTGGAACCGAGTCATAACGACGAACTTCCCGTAATTCCCGGAAAACGCTATTTCACTATTGGTGAGGTCAGTGAGTTATGCGCTGTCAAACCGCACGTGTTGCGTTATTGGGAGCAGGAGTTTCCCCAGTTAAATCCCGTAAAGCGGCGTGGTAATCGTCGCTATTATCAGCGTCAGGATGTATTGACGATTCGCCAAATCCGCAGCCTTTTATATGATCAAGGGTTTACTATCGGCGGCGCTCGTTTGCAAATGACCAGTGATGCCAGTCAATCAGAAACAGGCCAGTTGAATCAATTAGTTGTGCGAATGATTGATGACCTTGAACACTTACTCGACCTGCTTAAAATTAAATAAAGCTTTGGGCGGTAGATGTGAATTTATTCGAATTGACTGCTGCATAATCTCAGCTAATTAAATCTGTAATTCTTTGATTGCATTAGCAATAAATTAAGGTATTATGCCGAGCCTTCACGGTGCAGATTCGTTCTGGATCGTAAAAAATATATCGGAGCGTAGCGCAGCCAGGTAGCGCACCATACTGGGGGTGTGGGGGTCGTGGGTTCAAATCCCGCCGTTCCGACCATTTTTAAAGCTTAAAATTAAAGCCCGCATCTTGCGGGCTTTTTTTGTTTTTGGTTTTTGCATTTCCTTGCTGTTCAAAATATTCATGTCTCGTACTTTTTACTCTGCCCTCTCAGTTTTTCTATGAATTCCCATGCCCGCTATTAAAGTTAAACGCCACTGGTGTTTGTTGTCTGTGCGGGTCTCGGATTGAATTATCTTTTGAAAAATATTTTGCCGTTGAATTAATTGATGCTCATTCGCACCAGGCAAATTTTTATTTAATAAAAAGCCCCGCGAGTTTTCACTGGCGGGGCTCTTTAGTGCACACTAAAAATTACTTGTTAGCAGCAGCTTTCTTTTCTTTCTCTTTCGCGATTACTGCTTCAGCCACGTTGGATGGGCATGGAGAGTAGTGAGCGAATTCCATAGAGAATTGGCCGCGACCAGAGGTCATGGTGCGCAGTGTAGAGATGTAACCAAACATTTCTGACAGCGGTACTTCAGCCTTGATACGTACGCCAGTTACGCCAGCTTCCTGGCCACTGATCATGCCGCGACGACGGTTCAAGTCACCGATCACATCACCTACGTGATCTTCCGGAGTGAACACGTCCACTTTCATGATTGGCTCGAGCAGTTGTGGGCCAGCTTTTGGCATGGATTGACGGAAAGCGCCTTTAGCGGCGATTTCGAACGCGATTGCAGAAGAGTCCACGGCGTGGAATCCACCGTCGAACAGGTCAATTTCAACGTCCAATACCGGGAAGCCAGCCAATGGGCCAGTGCCCATCATAGACTCAAAGCCTTTTTCAATCGCTGGATAGAATTCCTTCGGAACGCTACCACCAACAACAGAGGTCTTGAACACGAAGCCAGTGTTTGGTTGGCCTGGGTTGATGCGGTAGTCGATCTTACCGTACTGACCAGAGCCGCCTGATTGCTTCTTGTGGGTGTAGCTGTCTTCGATCGCGCGGGTAATGGTTTCGCGGTAGGCTACTTGTGGTTGACCAACATTCAGCTCAACACCGTAGGTGCGCTTCATGATGTCCACTTTAATATCCAGGTGCAATTCACCCATACCTTTCAGAATGGTTTCGCCAGAATCTTGATCGGTTTCAACGCGGAAGGTTGGGTCTTCAGAAACGAGTTTACCGATGGCAGTAGCCATCTTCTCGATCATGCTCTTGTCTTTCGGAGTTACAGCAATAGAAATTACTGGCTCAGGGAAGATCATTGGTTCAAGAGTACATTCGTGTTTTGGATCGCACAGCGTGTGACCGGTCTGCACGTTCTTCAAACCTACCAACGCAATGATGTCACCGGCTTGTGCGGTGGTCAGGTCGGTACGGTCGTTTGCTTGCATTTCCACCATACGACCAACACGTTCGGTTTTGCCGGTGAACGAGTTAAGGATGGTGTCGCCTTTGTTCAACACGCCTGAGTAAACGCGTACGAAGGTCAGGGCGCCGAAACGGTCGTCCATGATTTTGAACGCCAGTGCGCGGAACGGCTCAGCTGGATCAACCAGAGCAAATTGACCGTTTGGATTACCTTCTTCGTCAGTCAAAGGCTGCGGGTTAACTTCGGTTGGAGCTGGCAGGTAGTCAACAACGCCGTCCAACAGGAGTTGCATACCTTTGTTTTTAAAAGCTGAACCACAGAAGGTTGGGAAGAATGCCAGATCGCGGGTACCTTTACGGATGCAGCGCTTCAGGTCTTCAATAGAAGGTTCTTCGCCTTCCATGTAAGCCATCATCAGGTCGTCATCTTGCTCTACAGCAGTCTCAACCAGTTGACCGCGGTACAGCTCAACATCGTCAACCATGTCAGCTGGGATATCGACTACTTTGTAGTTTTCTGGTTGGCCTGAGTCATCCCATACAAACGCTTTGCGGTTCAGGATGTCTACTACGCCTACGAAGGTATCTTCGCGGCCGATAGGCAGGGTCATGATCAATGGCTTGGCACCAAGTACGTTTTGTACTTGTTCGGTAACGCGCAGGAAGTCGGCACCGATACGGTCCAGCTTGTTTACGAAGATCAAACGAGAAACTTTAGAGTCGTTCGCATAGCGCCAGTTGGTTTCTGATTGCGGCTCTACACCACCAGAACCACAGAATACGCCGATGCCGCCGTCCAGAACTTTCAACGAACGATATACTTCCACGGTGAAGTCAACGTGTCCGGGGGTATCGATAACGTTAAAGCGGTGACCTTTCCAGAAACAGCTTACCGCTGCTGACTGAATGGTGATGCCACGCTCGGCTTCTTGCACCATGAAGTCAGTAGTCGATTCACCTTCGTGAACTTCACCGATTTTGTGGATTTTACCGGTGAGCTTGAGGATACGCTCAGTGGTAGTGGTTTTACCGGCGTCCACGTGGGCGAAGATACCGATATTTCTGTATAGGGATAAGTCAGCAGCCATAGGACTCTCTTTATGTTTGCAGGGTTAAAATTAGCCGGGTTGGAAAATAGCGGCGTAATATACAGGAAGTTATCTGAGAATGCCTCAAAAAATGGAGTCTACGCTGATAGTTTTGCAGTTTTGGGTCAGTAAGCGGTGATATGGTGTCTGTTGGGGGGGGGACTTTATAGCAAGCAAAAGCATTCCAGGTTCTGTAACTCCGTTAGTAAGTCCCCAATAATCGTAACTTGGATTGGTGGTCGGGTAAGAGCAGTTAGTAGGTTGGGTAGTTATGTTTTCCGGCGCGCAATCAACCGCTATGGCAAATCAGACGCGGGTTTTCCGTGGGGCACTCGGCTCCACTCCTTTAACAAGATTGGTAGGGTTCACAATGAATAAATGGCTGTCCCGAGTATCTGCAGGTGTTTTGATAGTGTTTGCTTCGTTGGTTGTTTTTGCAGAGGAAAAAAATATTTCGCGCAAAAATGATCAGAAAGTGGAGTTGTCTTCAAGTGATCCGGCGTTTTTATTTCCTCCCTCAATGCAAGCCTTTAATTTGTACGGCGACGGAGCGATTCCCAACTCAAAACCGGCAGCAGATGAAGAAACCGGTGCGGGCACCGGCTGGATACAGAAAGTTTCCCGCCCCTATATTCAGGTGTACTTGCCCGCAAAAGTGAAAGCAACCGGTGCCAGTGTGGTCATCTTTCCTGGGGGCGCCTATTGGGGGCTATCGTTTGACTACGAAGGGGTTCAGCAGGCGAGCTATTTTGTGGATCACGGCATAGCTGCCTTTGTCGTGAAATATCGAATCCCCAATGACTTATGGATGCTGGATAAATCCATAGGGCCGCTGCAGGACGCGCAGCAGGCGATGAAATTCGCGCGCACCCATGCCAGTCAATGGAATCTGGATTCGAATCGAATTGGCGCCATTGGTTTTTCTGCCGGCGGCCATTTGGCCTCAACCCTCGCGACGCATTTCAATAAACCGCAAATTACTAATTCCGATAACATCAATTTACGTCCTGATTTTCTGGTGCTGGTTTACCCGGTGATCAGCATGGATTCAAAAGTCACTCATTTGGATTCACGCAAAGCATTGCTGGGCGATAACCCAGCCAAAGAACGCATTAATGAATTTTCCAATGAGCTTCATGTAAATTCCAACACTCCACCCACGCTGTTGCTCCATGCGATGGACGATAAATTGGTCGATGTAAAAAATTCCATTCTGTTTCTTGAGGCGTTGAAAGAGGCGGGTGTTCCGGCGCAGGCACATTTCTTCGAGAAAGGTGATCACGGATTTTTTCTGATCCCGCGAGATCGTTGGCAGGCGCCGATTCTGGAGTGGATTACAGTGAATGGTTGGTTAAGTCAGTGACGAAAGTGAGTCACAGGTAATCTCAACCGCGGGGTGAAACGGAAGTTGCTCCCGCGGAAACGTTCCGTCGCCATGAAAGGCAATGCTCAACGAAAAAATAACTAGCTATAGGTATTTATACCTGAGGTTAAGGGGGATAACCCTCATTTTCAAATCCGTGTTTTAACTATAGAGTTCCAACCATTCGCCAAGCTGTTCGATAGCGTCCTTTTCTTCTCCTTTGCATTGCAGTCCTACCGGTGTACTTGAATCGCGTTTTGCGCGGGGGTGTGTATGACTCCTGCTAATGTTTATTGAATGGAGCCGTACTTAACCTTGCCGAGAACGAATTTGCCCCAGACTGATCTTGATACATCTGAAGATACTGCCGCGCTTGCAATCTGGCGTCAGCGCCTGCTGGATCGCCTGCTGGGCGTGTTGCTCGTTGCTGCCTGGGTAGTCGGGCTGCCCAGCATATCGCTTGCGATTTACGAGCAGCTGTGGATTCTGGTCTGTGCCGATATCATCGCGGTTAGCTGGTTGCATTTGTTGCATGCAAAACGTAACTGGTCCTATCGGTGGCGAGTAGTGCAATTGCTGGGGCTGATTTACATGATCAGCGTTTGCTTGCTCATTTCCATCGGCTATGCCAGCCAGATTTATCTAATGGCCATGCCAGTGCTGGCGGTGCTGCTCTTCTCCTTGCGTACCGCAATTCTGTGCCTACTGCTTAATGGCGCGACCTTGATGGCCATCGGTTATTTTTTTCAGGCGGACAGCGTTGGGTTTAATCTCGCGATACCGCCGCTATTGCGCTGGGCCGCTATTACCATCAACTTTATGCTCATAGACACGGCGCTAACCGCCGCCTGCGCCTTTTTGCTTAACGGCCTCAAGGCTTCCTTGGCTGAACAGCAAGTCAACGCGCAATTGCTGGCGGATCAGGCGATGCACGACCCACTTACTGGTTTGGCTAATCGTCGCTTGCTGGAAGACCGGACCAGACAGGCCATAGCGCAGGCACAGCGGCGCGGCGGGATGGTTGCTGTTGTCATGTTTGATATCGATCGTTTCAAAGCCGTCAACGATGGTCATGGCCACGCGCTGGGTGATGCGCTCATAATGACCTGCGCAGAACGGCTTACCGCCATCGCTCGGCGCGAGGATACCGTTGCACGATTTGGTGGCGATGAATTTGTGGTAGTGCTCACGCAATTGCAGGATGAAAATGATTTACTGGCTGCGGTTAAGCGACTGCATCAAATGATGGCGGGAAAATATTTGTTACAAGGTTTGGACCTGCACGTTAATACCAGCATGGGCGTAGCTGTTTACCTGCGCGACGGAGAGGATACCGAAACACTGATCAAGCATGCGGACATGGCGATGTATCATGCCAAGGAAACCGGGCGTGGCCGTTTCCAGTTTTTCCAAGCCACCATGAACGAGCGCTTGACTCGCCGGCTCCAGTTGGAAAACGCGTTGCGCAATGCGCTGGCAAATGGCGAATTGCAATTGTATTTTCAACCGCGAGTCAGTGCTGATGGTCACCCTTGTGGTGGTGAAGTCTTGTTGCGTTGGTTTCACCCTGAACTGGGGTCTATCAGTCCCGCGCAATTTATTCCTATTGCGGAAGACACCGGGTTAATTTTGCCAATTGGCAGTTGGGTACTGCGCACTGCAGCAGAGCATCTTGCCCGGTGGCAAAAAATTTTTCCGGCAATGCATTTGAGTGTGAATATTTCGCCGCGCCAATTTTTTGATGAGTCCTTACTGCCTGAAATTCATGCCGCTAGTTCACTGGTAGCGAAAGGTAGTTTTGAAGTAGAAATTACTGAATCGCTCGCCATGAATAAGCCGGCTGAAACCGCCGAATTCCTGCGTCAACTGCGTGACTCAGGTGTTGGGGTTTCGATGGATGATTTTGGCACCGGCTTTTCCAGTCTTGCGCGGCTCAAAACCTACCCGCTTGACGTACTTAAAATTGATCAATCATTTATACGCGGAATTGAACACGACCCCGCTGATGTAGCCATCGTCAAAACCATTATCGAACTCGCCAACAATCTAAATTTGGGTACAGTGGCAGAAGGTGTGGAGACAGAAGGGCAGGCCACTATAATGCGCGCGCTAGGCGTTAAAGAAATGCAAGGCTACCTGTTCGCCAAACCCATGCCCGCGGAGGATTATCTGGCATGGTGGCATCAGCAAGAGAAAAAACAAATCTGATTCAGCTGCTCCCGCGCACTGAATTATTAAGGCTAGGTATCAGCTTAAATCCTTCGCACTAACCTCCCGTTAAAATCCCCTTCCAGTCGTTGGTTGGCGGTGCATCGCCAATGACTTTACTATTCCCAATAATCCAGAATCGAACGTTCCATTGCCGAACGTATTGCGTTAACACGTAAGCCTGTGTAATTGTTTACGGATAGAAGCTATGAGTATGGTGGTTTGCCTTGAGCCTGTGGATTACAGTTAATTGGCTAAGCAGTGTTTCCGAGCCGTACTAACCTTCAAGGGCAGCAATGTGCCCAAAGCGGACGTTGGACTTTACTACGGCTCAAGGCTTCCGGGATCAATATTAGGAATACGTCATCAAGATAAGCGTTGAATCCTGAGTTTTCTTTACAAGTTATGATGGCGAAACGATATCGCTAAAATTGAAACTATATTCAATGAGTGGAATAAAAATAAATGGATATCAAAGTAGTTGAGCAAGAGGTTGATGATGCATTCTTCGATAATAAACTTTTAGATGTAGATTATGCACAAAGCATGTGGACAATTCTCTCTGTCATGGAGGACAGATATCTCAAAGCGACTCAAATCGTACCACTGGAATATGAGTTTCAACATGTATATTTGGATGCATCATTAAATGCATTGACTCATCCATTAAGGGCAATCTATTTTAAAAATAGAAATTCAGCAGGAAAAATAATCAGAGAAGTCATAGACGATCAGTATGGCTATTCCCATGATTGGCTTGACAAGGCGTTAGTATACAATAATTTTTGTTCAATTTTCCCACTCTATTGGAAAAAGAAGATAACCCTCACAATAAAAGATGATTCTATCGAAACTACTGACTGGAAAAGTAATGAACCTCAATATGAAGTTTACAATAGATTGATTAGAAAAGATGGTGAGCAAGCCGAACAGATATTGGACACCGCAGTAATTTTGGAATTAATACATCCACACATTTCGTCCAAGAAGAATAGATTTGAATTAAATTTGACACCTATTTTAGTTAGAAAGCTGGTGGATGAGTATGCGCACTTTGCTCAGCCTCGCTTCAAAATTCCGAGTGATTGGGAGTGCAATTATTTTACGTTTGGTGATTTCAGATCGGTCTATATAACTCTCCAAGCAATCCTCACTGGCAGACATATTGCGCGTACTTTTCTCGCGATGAAAGGGCTACCGGGATTGGGTTATTCTGATGCTGTATGGGTATTGCCCATGACAGATTTGAAGAAAAGGCTTATCCGATATACATCATTGAGCTCAAAAAAAATTGAATGTATTTTAGATTACCTGACTTTTGGAAAAGTAGGGGTTAAATACCCAGATATTGCTATACAACCGATACTAGATTTAAAAAACGGGTCAGTTGCTCTGTCGCCATTCATATTTAACAATTCAAATGCTGAGCGGAATCTTTGTGTCTTGCTCAATCAGATTGAAGATGAAAAGAAGACATACTCAAAGTTAACTCAAGATAAAGAAGATGTCTTGAGGAGGGAGCTTTGCGAAGCAGTTGAAGATATGGGGTTAGAGTGTTCGTCTGGGAAATTAAGCGATACAGATGTAGACTTCGCAATTATTGATAGACAAAATCGGGCGTGTATTGTATTTGAGTTGAAGTGGTTTATTGAGCCTGCGGAAGTGCGTGAACAGCTCGAAAGGTCTCAAGAGTTACAAAAAGGAGTTGAGCAAGCCGAAAAAATCAAGAAAAAATTTGATGAGGGCGATAGTCAGCTAATTAACGATGTGTTGAAAATTGATAGTAGCTTTGTATTTGCTTCAGCGGTCGGCTCAAGGAATTGGATAGGAAGCTTTTATGTTCAATCTAAAGCTATACCGATCATAAAAGTTAAACATTTCATTGAGGTGCTTAGACAACTAAAGTCGCTACAGTTAGCGATTGAATACTTGGACGCTAGGGATTATTTGCCCAAAGAATTTGTGGATTACGAAATTGTTGACAACTTACTCCAGCTTGGTAAATGGAAATGCATGTGGTATGGGATTAAGCCCATTCTTAAAGAAGAGTAACTAAGTAGTCTTTAGATATCCCGAGAGAAGAGGCTGATGGATTAAATTTTTGGTCTATTCACCTATGTAAATGGCCGCTTTTTGCCGTTGTGCGATGTAATTGCTCTGATTTATTTTCAATGTATTCAGACTGACTCTGTTTGTGCCAAAGCGGTAGCTAAGTTACTAAAGCGCAAGCGAAAGATATTGATGCTTTGATGAGGTATTCACAGAAGGAAAAGGGCGAAATATGAGCAACGTTAATATTAAAAGAGCTGTCGAAAATATTCGGTCTGTGACCACTGTTTATACTCCTATTGTTGAAGTTATTGTAAATGCGATTCAGGCCATTGAAGCCAAAGCTTTAGACAATGGCTCCATAGAGATCATCATAGAGCGATCAGCTCAGGATGATATTGAAAGAGGCATCCGTTCGGTTGAGAGTTTTTTGATTAAAGACAATGGTGTTGGTTTTACTCAGGAAAATAGAGACTCTTTTGATACGCTTTATTCAGACTACAAACTTTCCCAAGGAGGAAAAGGCTTCGGGAGGTTCACGTGCTTAAAATATTTTGAAAACCTAAAAGTTAAAAGTGTTTTTGAATGCGAGGAAGGATTTAAACAGCGAACATTTAAAATGGGAAAAGGAAACGACATTATTGTCGACGAGCAAATAGCCCCCACCAAAGAACTAGTTACTTTTACGACTATTAAATTGGAAAACGTAAAGGATGGAAAATTTCTAGATAAAAAACTAACAACCATTGCCAAGTCTCTAGTTGAGAGGCTTCTGCCATATTTTATTGACGATTCATATCATTGCCCGAAAATTTCTATAGCGGAAAAGGATGGAACAGGTTTGATCGTATTGAACGATTTTATTAACAATCAACTTTCTGCGTCCATTAAAGAAATTCCGCTTAAAAACACCAACTTCGTAATTAATGGATTAGGTAAGGACCACACCTTCCTCATCCGGCTTTTTAAATTCTATTCGCCAAAGAATCAACGAAGCAAAATTAGTCTTGTTGCGCATAGGCGAGAAGTCACAGATACGGCTATTCACACATATATTCCTGAATTTATCGAAGAATTTTTGGATAAGGACTTGAATGGAGAAGACGACAAGGATAGAAATTATGTTCTTAAGGCATATGTCTATGGAGATTATCTTGATGATAATGTTTCGCTAGAACGTGGCGGATTTGAATTTCACAAGGATAATGATCTTATGCACGGCGTCTCTCAGTCAGATATAGAAAAGGTTGCAGCAGAGATATCAAGGGAGGCGATTGGAGATGAGATAGATACTAGGCAAGTAAGAAAAAGAGAGAGAGTTCAGGAATACGTTGATAACGAGGCCCCGTGGCATAGGCAGGTTCTCAAAAATATTGATCTTTCTTCAATGTCATATAATCCATCAAAAGAAGAAATTGAGCTAAAGCTTCAAGAGGAAAAGCATCGAGTTGAAATCGAGATTAACCGGAAAGTAAAACATCTTCTCGCAGAGGGGACAATTGAAGATTTAAAGCTGAATGTTAATCAACTTGTAAGCGAAATTTCGGACACCAGCAAAAATGACCTTATTCATTACATTGCGCTAAGACGAAAGGTCTTGGACCTATTCGGAAAAAATTTGGAGCTTGATCCAGAAGGAAAATATTTTTCCGAGGGTGCAGTTCATGACATTATTTTTCCTCGAAGAAAAGATACTGATAATATTGCATTCAATGAACATAATTTGTGGATAATTGATGAAAGACTTAACTTTACTAATTATGTATCGTCTGATCGGCCGTTAAATGAAGGAAATACCGATAGGCCCGATCTTTTAGCCTATGACAGAAGAATCTTATTTAGAGGCGATAATGAAGCAAGCAATCCAGTAACAATTTTTGAATTCAAAAAGCCACAAAGAGACGATTTTGTAAATCCATCTTCTACCGAAGATCCTGTTCAACAAATTGTCCGATATGTAAATCAAGTTAGAGAAGGGAAATTCAAAACACCTGAGGGAAGAAAAATTCATATAGCGCAAAACACACCCTTCTATGGCTATGTTGTATGTGACCTTACCCAAAAAGTTGAAAATTGGCTCGAGTTTGAAAAGGACTATAAGCCAATGCCAGATCGGCTCGGCTGGTTCCGATGGCACGATAATATAAACCTCTATATGGAGGTCATTAGCTGGGACAAAGTTCTGCGCGATGCTGAAATGCGCAACAGAATTTTCTTCCATCACCTGGGGATTAGCTAAATGAATATCTCTTTTTGTAGCTAACAATTTATAAAATTTATGATTTTATGTGACGATTGATGTGATAGATGATTCTGATAAAGCGAATTGTATGGGCTGCAAGTTTATATGCTGTTGATTTGCGCTCAAAAACTTACCCACTTTTGTGCCGAATGTTGACTCAGGTAGAACATTGAAAACCCCATTTAGGATAGTGCCTTATACGTATTATTCCGGGTCAGTCTTAAACGCAAATGTGGGCCAAATTCAGGCACAAATCAACAGCAAGGGGCTGCTGGAACCTACTTAGGACGTTTCAATCTGGTTATAGATTTTTGGGAGATAGGTAAGGTATTGAGGTGGTTCGGGTTTTTAATGTCATTCAAACAGGCAAACCCCAGTCTTAGGCCGGTGTTTCTCTGGTTTTGAGTATTTGCTTAGATTTTAGTGGGTGGTTACACCGACATTGGGGCTTAACTGTACTCGGTTGTACAAGTTGTCGGTTTTTTAATGGCCCAAAAACAGAAAACCCCAGCTTTGCGCCGGGGTTTGTCTATTTTTTAATGTATTTGTCTAAATTTTAAATGTCCGATTACAATCAAAATTAAAATTACTCTACATAATTTTCAATGCTTGGGCAGCTACACACTAAATTGCGGTCCCCATAAACGTTATCGATACGATTTACTGAAGGCCATACCTTGTGGTTTTTCAACCAGCTAGCTGGGCGGCCTGCAACTTCGCGTGAGTAGGCGCGAGTCCAGTTTTCTTCCAGTACGTCATCTTGGGTGTGCGGTGCGTTGTGCAGTGCGCTAGCTTCTGCGGAGATTTCACCGTTGATCACTTGATCGATTTCTTTACGGATAATCAGCATAGCTTCGATGAATTTATCCAATTCGATTTTTGATTCGGATTCGGTGGGTTCAATCATCAAAGTGCCGGCAACCGGGAATGACATTGTCGGTGCGTGGAAACCAAAATCCATCAAACGCTTGGCGATATCTTCTTCACTGATGCCGCTGGCTTCTTTCAGTGGGCGCAAATCCAGCAGACATTCGTGCGCAACAAAACCATTGGTGCCTTTGTACAGAATCGGGTAGGCCGCTTCTAATTTCTTCGCGACATAGTTTGCGTTCAACATCGCAAATTCAGTAGCTTGACGCATGCCGACAGCGCCCATCATTTTGATGTACATCCAGCTGATTGGCAGGATGCTCGCAGAACCCCAAGGTGCAGCGGAAATGGTGCCGTTATTTACATCGGTACCGGGTACGGGCTGTACCGGGTGAGCTGCCAAGAAAGGTTCCAAGTGTTTGCCAACGCCGATTGGCCCCATGCCTGGGCCGCCACCGCCGTGTGGAATACAGAAAGTTTTGTGCAGGTTCAAGTGCGATACATCACCACCGAATTTACCGGGAGCTGCAACGCCCACCAGTGCGTTCATGTTGGCGCCGTCGATATATACCTGTGCGCCTACTGCGTGGACCATATCGCACAGTTGGGTAATGCCTTCTTCAAACACGCCGTGAGTGGAAGGATAGGTACACATGATGCACGCGATTTGATTGCCGTAGGTTGCAATTTTTTCAGCGAGATCGGTCAAGTCGACGTTGCCTTTATTGTCGCAGGCAACGACTACCACTTTGTAACTGACCATTTGCGCAGAGGCAGGGTTGGTGCCGTGTGCAGACGCGGGAATTAAACAAATATCGCGCTGGGTTTCGCCTTTGCTTTCAAAATATTTTTTTATCGCAACAAGACCTGCGTATTCACCTTGTGAACCGGCGTTAGGTTGCAAGCTGATGGCATCGTAACCGGTACAGGCTTTGAGCATTTCTTGCAGCTCTTCAAATAATTCTTTGTAGCCTTGCGCTTGATCAATCGGTGCAAACGGATGCAGCTTGCCAAATTCCGGCCAGGTGACTGGAATCATTTCAGCAGTAGCGTTCAACTTCATGGTGCAGGAGCCGAGTGGAATCATCGCATTGTTAAGCGCGATATCTTTTGACTCCAAACGCTTCAGGTAGCGCAACATTTCGGTTTCGCTGTGATAAGTATTGAATACCGGGTGAGTCAGTACTGCATCAGTGCGCAACAAATCCGCCGGGATGGCATTGTTGGCGGTGATGTTTTTGCCATCGCGAATTTGCGCATCCAGTGACGAAAGTTCTACGCCGGTTACGCCGAACACGGCGAGTAAATTTTCCAAATCTGCGGCGGCAGTGGTTTCGTTGATGCTGATGCCGAGCGAGTCATTACCAACGAGGCGCAGGTTAATTTCGGCGGCGAGTGCAGCTTGATTGATGGCTTTTTGGTTATCGCCCACATTGACAGTAATAGTGTCAAAGAAGTTGGCGTTGCTGATGCCAAAACCTTTGGCTTTCAGTGCCGCAGCGGCGATGGTTGTTAAACGGTGCACACGGTTGGCGATACGTTTTAAACCGTCCGGGCCGTGATAAATGGCGTAGAACACACTCATCACCGCAAGCAATACTTGCGAGGTACAAATGTTGGAGTTGGCTTTTTCGCGGCGGATATGTTGCTCGCGCGTTTGCATCGCCATACGCAGCGCTTGTTTACCGCGCGCATCAATAGAAACACCAATAATACGGCCTGGTGCGGAGCGCTTGTAAGCATCGCGGAAGGCGAAGAAGCCGGCGTGCGGGCCGCCGAAACCAAGCGGTACACCAAAGCGTTGGCTGGTGCCGACGACTACATCGGCACCCATAGCGCCGGGCGATTTCAACACCAGCAGGGCCATAAGGTCAGTGGCTACAGTCACCAGCGCATTCTTGCTGTGTGCGGTTTCGATGATGGCGGTGAGATCGCGAATCTGGCCGCTTGAACCCGGGTAGGAGAGCAGGGCACCGAAGTAATCGCCATTGGCCAATTGGTCAATGGGGGCAACGTCTACCTCAAAGCCGAAATGCTCGGCGCGGGTTTTTACTACGGCGATGGTTTGCGGGTGAGTATCGGCATCCACAAAGAACACATCGGATTTGCTCTTCTTGTTTTGGCGTTTACACATGGCCATGGCTTCGGCCGCCGCTGTGCCTTCATCCAATACCGAGGCGTTCGCCATTTCCATACCGGTGAGGTCGATGATCATTTGCTGGTAGTTCAGCAGTGCTTCCAAACGGCCTTGAGCAATCTCTGGTTGGTAAGGCGTATACGCTGTGTACCAGCCCGGATTTTCCAATACGTTGCGCAGTACTACATGGGGAACATGGGTGTCGTGGTAACCCATACCTATGTAGTTTTTGAAAATCTTGTTCTTGCTGGCGATTGCTTTGAGCTGGGCCAGCGCTTCGGTTTCAGTGATGGCGGTCCCCAGGTTCAGCTCGCCTTTCAGGCGGATACCTTCGGGTACGGTTTTATCAATCAGCTCCTTGACTGAGCTAACGCCCAGTGTTGCCAGCATAGTGGCAGTTTGCTGGGCATCTGGCCCGATATGGCGTTGCACAAACTCGTCGTGATAAGCCAATGAAGAAAGGGGAGCTGAGCGAAAATCAACTGACATAGAGACTCTCTATAGATTGGAAAATAATCGAAACCGGCAGGATAGCGGGGGCGGGAGGTCGCCTGTGTAAAAAGGCGGCAATGGTACCAATTTGGCGCTTTTCGGGCAATCAACATGGGGGTATTTGACCGGTTTGGACGGTCGCTCGCCATGAAAGGGAACAAGAAGGTAACGGTGGACTCTCAGGCCTGTTATGATTCGGCAGCGCACTGCGATTAGCTATTCAGCGCGCTATGACAATAAGTATTTCAAAGACCTGTAAGCATTTATGTATCACGAATTTTTTGGGCTAAAAGAGCCTGCCTTTTCCATTGCCGTAAACCCACGCTACCTCTTTATGAGTGACCAGCATCGGGAGGCGTTGGCGCACCTGCTGTATGGAATTCAAAACGGCGGATTTGTAATGCTTACAGGTGAGGTGGGTACCGGTAAGACCACCATCATTCGCTGCTTGTTGGAGCAGTTACCTGGCAATACGGATATCGCCATTATCCTGAACCCCATGGCCAGCGCACCCGAGCTGCTCTCGACTATTTGCGATGAGCTGGGAGTGGAGTACATTGCGGATGAGTTGACGGTAAAGGTGTTGACGGATGCGCTCAACCAATTTCTGCTGGATAACCATCGCAAAGGGCGTAAAACCGTTTTATTGATTGATGAAGCGCAGTTGCTAAAAGTGCCTGTGCTGGAGCAAATTCGCCTGCTGACTAATTTAGAAACAACAACCGAAAAATTACTGCAAATCATGCTGGTGGGGCAGCCGGAATTAAAGAAGCTATTGGCTCGCCCAGCGCTGCGCCAATTATCGCAACGCATTACGGCGCGGTTTCATCTGGAAGCGTTAAATCTGGTGGAGAGCAAAGCTTATATTTATCACCGCTTAAAAGTGGCGGGGATGCCAGAGCATCAATTGCCTTTCAGTGATGCAATCATCAAAAAAATTCACGAGTTTAGCGGCGGTATCCCGCGTTTGATAAATGTGATTTGTGAGCGTTTGTTGTTGGGGGCGTATGCGCAAAATCGCCATCAAGTGGATAAACAAATTTTTGCTGCTGCGGTAAAGGAAGTGGCGGGTACGGCAACACAGCAGGAGGTAAAAGAAGCCGCCGCTTCGCGTACATCCTGGCATGCGGTGTTTGTTGGTGTTGTTGCTTTGGTGATGGCGGGTGTATGGTTTTTGGTTCCTGATCAGGTGCCAGCAAATGCTACTTCCAGCAATACACAGCACTCATCGGTGGATGCCAGTTTGGTGGCATCGGGCAGTGTGATTGATGCGCGCCGATTTGTATCCAGTGTTGCTACTTCCTCTTCGTCCGCTATTGCGGCTCCCGTAGAAAATTTGCTCACCAATGTGGCAACCCGCGACCAGGTTGCTGCTCAATTGGCGTTATTTAAGTTTGCCGGCCTGAATGCAATTGATAAACAAGCGCCTTGTACATCGCTAAATAAATCTACGTATGAATGCGCTAAAGCCAAGTTGAACTCCTGGGATGAATTAAAGGAATTAAATCGCCCCGGCGTTATGACACTCGCCACGCCGGATAAAAAATGGGTTTATGCCTTGTTGATTGGACTTAGCGAAAATCATGCTTTGTTTTTGGTCGATGGTGCAGAAAAAGTGATTCCCTGGAGCGAATTGGTAGTGCAATGGAATGGTGATTTTTTGTATGTCTGGTCTCGTCCAGCAGGGTTTGAAGGCAGTTTGCAGTTGGGGGATCGCAGTGACTTGGTAACCTGGGTTGCAGAGCAATTCGCCAAGCTGGATCAACAACCTGCGCCATTAACGCGACAGTTTTTTACGGATCGCTTGCAAAAGCGAATTGAATTATTTCAAGCCAATAATGGCATTCTTCCGGATGGCGTTTTTAATGAACAAACCCTGCGACGTTTGAATGAGGCCTTGGGGATGGATAAGCCACTGGCAGAATTGGATGAACAAAAACTTCAACAACAAATCGGGGCAAAAGGGCTGTAGTTTATGTCACTCATTTTGGATGCCTTGAATCGCGCCGATAACGAGCGCAAAAATCAGGATACTGTGCCCGGTTTAAATACCATGCACCCTGCACCAGCGATGGTGCTGGCCGATAAACCGGAAAATAAGCAGAAGTTATATATTGCGATTTCTCTTTCGGTTGTTGCATTGGTCGCCTGTGTCTATTGGTTTATTGCCAAACCCAAAACGATCCAGGTGAATAAAATGCCGACAGCGGTTGTATCGGTTGAGTCGATATCCGCAAATGGCGCCGTGAAATCTTCGCAGCAAGCAGAGACGGTAAACGTAGAAAGCAATACGCTTAGTGACCCGAAATCACCGTCACTCGCGGAAGTCAGATCTCCAGAATCAGTGATCGCACCTAAGCCGACTGCGGTGGTAGAACAGCTTTATGCTGCTCCCGAAACAAAACCCGCATCGGCAGATCCACAAGTGAATCAACTTTATGCGGCGGAAGAACCTGCGGGGTCTGAATCAATTGAGGATCCATTTGCACAGCCCGCTGTCGCTGCCCAACCCTCTTTGATTACTGACACCACCAGTATGCGTGAAGCGGCCGAAGCACCACCGGCGCGCACTTTTGCCAGCCTCACAAATGTGCAGGATTTTAATGAATTGCCGTGGAACACCAAGCAACAAATTCCAACAATTAGTTATCAGCGCCATAATTTTTTAGCGGGTGGCGTGAGTACGGTTGTTATAAATGGGCAAACCTTGGGAGTGGGAAATATTGCCGCATCGAGCCAACTGGTCGTGCAGGAAATATTTGAAGATGGTGTGGTACTTAAACGCGGAAATGTTGTTTTTAAGCTGCGAGCGCTCAACGGCTGGATCAATATGTAATTTCAGTTTATCTTAAAAAGTGAACCGCGAAAAAACAAAGGAGCCGTCGGCTCCTTTGTTTATTGTGCAATATAAAATGTAAGTGAATTAACCTTCCATTTTGGATTGCAAATAATTTTGAATGCCTACTTTATCAATCAAAGACAATTGAGTTTCCAGCCAGTCTACGTGTTCTTCTTCGGACTCAAGTATTTTTTTCAATAAGTCGCGGCTGATAAAGTCACGCACACTTTCGCAAATCAAAATTCCATCGCGCAGGTCTGGAATGGCTTTGAGTTCCAGTTTTAAATCGCACTCCAACATTTCCTTGGTGTCTTCGCCGATTTGCAACTTGCCCAAGTCTTGCAGGTTGGGTAATCCCTCCAAAAACAAAATGCGCTCGACGAGTGCATCGGCATGTTTCATTTCATCAATGGATTCATGGTACTCGTGGTCGGCCAGTTCTTTTAGGCCCCAGTCTTTATACATGCGTGAATGAAGGAAGTATTGGTTAATTGCTACCAGCTCATTTCCTAATACTTTATTTAATACGGCGATAACTTGTGGATCACCTTTCATGGCGCTCTCCTTATTAAGGGAATAAAAACAAAGGGAGAGTCTGGCTCCGGAAGCGGGAGGTGTCAAGCAAAAGCGATTTCTAAGTGTTTGATGCTCAAGGAAAAAATACTAAGAATAACAATGATTCCGATTTTTGTTTGGTGGGGCTTATCAAGCTACTGCATAGAATTGTGGCAGGCCATTAATCATTGGGGTTTCACTCATCGCCTCGTCCAGAATTTCACGAGTCATCACAGAACACTTACCACATTGGCTGGCGACACCCAGTGCTTTGCGTAGTTGACCCAGTGAGCTAGCGCCATTGTCGATAGCCGCTTTGATTTGACGGTCAGTAATACCCTTGCAAACACAAACGTACATGGCAAAAACCCGAGAAACGAGAGATAGAAATAAGTAGGTAACGTATAAAACATCACCAGATCAATTTAATGTGAATGATAATTTATGTCAATAATGAATGACATAAATTCTTGTTTGAAATGTGCTTTTATTCGTTAATATAACCTAAGTGAAGTTTAATGATAAATGCGTCAAAGGATTAGTCATAGCGGCAATTTTGTGAGAGTTATATACAAAATCAATATGACACCCTTGTCCGGCTGTGTATGATAGCGGCGCACTATTGATAAATATCGGTCAATCAATAACTGGCCATAAATTGTTCATGCAAATTGAATAAGATCATGGTCGCTTACACAGGTATTTATCCCACCGATCAACCTATCCATTATCAGGAGCATTGTTATGGGCGTATTAGTAGGTAAAAAAGCACCCGATTTTACTGCAGCAGCCGTATTGGCGAGTGGCGAGATTGTAGACGGTTACAACTTCGCGGCAGCTACCAAAGGCAAAAAAGCAGTGGTGTTCTTCTATCCGTTGGACTTCACCTTTGTATGTCCATCTGAGCTGTTGGCGTTTGATCACCGCGTAGAAGAGTTCAAAAAGCGCAACGTAGAAGTGATTGGTGTGTCTATTGACTCGCAGTTTACTCACAACGCATGGCGTAACACTCCGGTAAATGACGGTGGTATTGGCCCGGTTAAATATACCCTGGTTGCTGACATCACTCACGCAATCGCCAAGGCTTATGATGTAGAGTCTGCTGATGGTGTTGCATTCCGTGGCACCTTCATCATCGACGAAGCTGGTGTAGTTCGTTCGCAAATCGTTAATGACTTGCCTATCGGTCGCAACATCGATGAAACTATTCGTACCGTTGATGCGTTGATTTTCCACGAGCAACACGGCGAAGTATGCCCAGCTGGCTGGAAAGATGGTGATAAGGGTATGGATGCATCACCAGAAGGTGTTGCTAAATATCTGTCAGAGCACGCTGACAAACTCTAAGTTTTACTTTTAGAATTCAGTCTTGTAAAAAGCCCGGCTTGTGCCGGGTTTTTTATTGGCTGAAATAAATTTGGGAATCTCCATGTCAGACCTTACTAGAAAAATAGATCTTCACCCCAGTTGGTTAAATCATCTCGTAAGTGAGTTTGAGCAGCCTTATATGAAGCAACTTAAAGCGTTTCTTTTAACAGAAAAGCAACAGGGTAAGGTGATCTACCCAGCTTCTAAAGATATATTTAATGCATTTAATAGTACGCCCTTAGACCAAGTGAAGGTGGTAATACTTGGCCAGGATCCTTATCACGGCCCCAACCAAGCACATGGTCTTTGCTTTTCTGTGCAGCCGGGGGTGCCTGCTCCGCCTTCCCTGCAAAACATGTTTAAAGAGTTGCAACGGGATTTAGGTTTTTCTATTCCATCGCATGGGTGCCTTCAAAGTTGGGCGAATCAAGGTGTTTTGTTGCTCAATGCTACCTTAACGGTTGAACAGGCGAGGGCCGGCTCACACCAAGGTATGGGGTGGGAGACTTTCACGGATAAAGCGATCCAGCTAGTTAATGACCATACTAGCGGTGTTGTTTTTCTGTTGTGGGGGAATTTTGCCCAAAAAAAAGCGTCTTTTATTAACCCACAGAAGCACCTCGTTCTAAAGGCTCCACATCCTTCTCCATTGTCCGCGCACAGAGGGTTTATCGGTTGTGGGCATTTCTCCCACGCCAATAGCCATCTCCAGAAGATCAATAAATCACCAATTCAATGGCAACTTGCTTAAATACTTGGAAAATATAGATTTTATTGTTTTTTTGACTATAAGTCTTGTGATGTATTGGGCGTCATTCTTTACAAATTATTCATCTTTCAAATAATTGACAGCGCTGTCACATAGTAGTAGTTTTGTGCGCTATTCAAAGGGGGCGGGCGTGAGCTACGTCTCTTATTGATGAGCTTGATTAATTTATAAGTAAAAATTTTTTAGTTTTTGCTTTTACGTTTAAAAAAGTGATCTAGAGTAAAAATCACAAATAAGCGCTAGGAACTCTAAATAGGCGTTATAAAACCTAGAGAGTCAAAAAAGAATTCGCTTTCATTCCGAGGGCGAAAATGTTTGAACACCGGGCGATGGTGCAAGGTTTCAGGCATGTGTGTACCGGAAAATAATTCCTGACGATAATAAAGGAGAGCTCCATGTACAAAACTATAAGCTTCAAGAAAAAAATTCTGGCTACTGCAGTTGCTTCTGCAGCTGTAGCGGCTAGCTTCAGCGGTATGACTTACGCTCAAGAAGATGGTTCAGTAGAAGAAGTAATGGTGACTGGTATTCGCGCGTCGTTGACTCGTGCGGTGGATGTCAAGCGCAACTCACCAGGCGTTGTTGATGCGATTTCTTCAGAAGACCTCGGTAAAATGCCGGATTCAAACCTGGCTGAATCATTACAGCGTATCACCGGTATTTCGATTGATCGTACCAACGGCGAAGGCGCCAAGATCACATCACGCGGTTTCGGTCCAGCCTACAACCTGGTAACTTTGAACGGCCGTCAATTGTCATCAGCTTCAGTAATTGAAGGTGGTGATGTTGATAGCACCCGTTCATTTGATATGAGCAACATTGCTTCTGAATCAGTCAATGGTGTTCAGGTTTATAAAACCGGTAAGGCAAGCGTTCCTACCGGCGGCATTGGTGCAACGGTAAATCTGACAACCGCCAAACCATTTGATTACGATGGCTTCAAAGCTTCTATTGGTGGAAAGGCGCTGTACGACGAATCTAACGACGTTGGCGATGACGTTACACCAGAGCTGTCTGGTTTTGCCAGTTGGTCAAATGATATGTTCGGTGCGTCCTTGTCGCTGGCTCACCAAGAGCGTGACAGCGGTCGTTCGGGTTTTGCGAACAGTGGTTGGGGTGATAAGTTACAGCGCTACGCCGGCGGCGACATTTTTAACAGTGGTTATACTCCCGGTGCTGTTGTTGTTAACGAACCAACCAAGGCGACGCCTAACGTACCTGGCACAGGCGACTTGGCGACGCGCCTTCAAGAAGCGAACTTCTTTCATACGGATACAACACGTGAGCGTGATAACGCCTTGTTGACCTTGCAATTCCGTCCAACTGAAGCCCTTACCGCCACACTGGATGTTCTGAGTGTAAATACCAAAATTCAATCGCAACACTCGATTTACTCCTTATGGTTCTCTGATAGCGCATGGCCGACGAACGCTGTGCAGTGGGATGACAGCTCAATCAGTAAATCCCCGCTGTATGTGTGGCAGGCGAACCCAACTGGTTCTCCTCGCGATATCGCGTTGAAGAACTCATTACGCTCAATTGAGAATAAATTGGATGACGTAGGTTTTAACCTGGCCTATCAAGCAAGTGATGAATTGAGCTTTGCGCTCGATGTTCACAAGGCTGAATCCAGTGCAACTCCTTATGATGCCCCCGGCTCAAACGTGACCTTGGGTATTGGTGTAAACACCTTGTTGGCTCAAGGTTTGGATATGAGCGGTGATCTGCCTTTGATTGCCAGCGTTGTGCAAAACGGTGAGATCAAGAAAAGTGATGTGGGCTCCACCATTAGCCAGTTGGTTAACGCTCGCGCCTGGCAAGATGTTGAAGAAGCCAAGGTTTCCGGTAAGTACGAGTTTTCTGAGTCGGGTTCCATCAACTTTGGTCTGACCTCACTGCAAACCGAATCGATTCAAAAGCAATCCGACATTGGGAATGCCACCATGAGAGGCGGTTGGAGCGTTATGGCTCCGGGTGATATTAACCCTGATTGGTTCGAGTTAATTAACTTCAATGATTATTTTGATGGCTATAACTCTAACTTGTCAGCTGGCGCCAAAGATCTGTTCACCAAAGCGGGCAACAACGGCAGCAAAGCAACATCCAATATTACCGGTGTGCGCGTGACCAACTTCAATGCGGTGGCTGAGGCAATGTTTGCTGATTCACCGGATAAAATTCCTTACGCGGCTAACAAAACTGACAGTACAGACCGTAAGATTGTTGAAGATGTTCAGGCCGCTTACGTTGAAACTAACCTCACCGGTAACCTGGGTGGAATGGAAGTGGATGTGTCTGCCGGTCTTCGCTACGAAACTACCGATGTAGAGTCCTACTCACGTGTTTCTCCAAGAAAAATCACCTGGACTGCTGATAGGGACTTCAACAATGAGGCTATTGGTGCAGCGGGCTCGCTGCCTTACACCGTTAGCAAATACGATTACACCAATGTGCTGCCTAATTTGGACTTAACCTTCCATATTAGTGATGATCTGATTGCACGTGCATCCAGCAGTAAAACGATTTCTCGTGCAAACTACAACGATCTGCAAATGGGTGCGGCCGGTAATGCGCCAAGAGGTGGTCCGCTGTTAGCTGGTGGTTCATTTGGTACTAGCAGTGACGGTAATGTTAAGCTGAAGCCCATTGAATCTAACAATATCGACTTCTCGGTTGAGTATTACTTCAACGATACCGATTATGTGTCTATTGGTTTCTTCGACAAGCGTGTACCTAACTTCATCGGTAGAGAGGAAGTTGAAGTTACTTACGCTGGCACGCAGGATCCAAGTAATGGCCCACGTGCTTTAGCCGCGGCTGCTGCACTGAACGCTGCCGGTATTCCAGTAACTGAACGAAACTTGTTCGAGCAGGTTGCTAGGATGAACACCGCCGGTTGCATAAATACAGGGGCGGATAAAACATTGTGTGGTGCAGGAGGCGTTGCTTCGAACACCGAAGCGGGTTACTTGAAGTACAGTAACGGTGTAGATATTGAAGCTGTAGCGGGTGACCCAGGCGTTACCAATATCACCTCCATGCCTACCAACTCGAAAGACGCTGTGTTGAACGGTTGGGAATTTGCAGGCCAGCACTTCTTCGGTGATAGTGGTTTTGGTATTCAAGCGAACTACACCGTTGTTAACGGCAGCATTAGCTACGACCTCTATGCGGAACCTGGCTCTGCGACGCAATTTGCGTTAACTGGCTTGAGTGATTCGGCAAACTTGATCGGTATCTATGAAAACGACCAATGGCAAGCGCGTATCGCGTACAACTGGCGCGATAAGTTCTTGAGCAATTCGAACGTTGGTGGTGGTGAGCCTGAGTTTACTGATGACTATGGTCAGGTTGACTTCAACGTGGGTTACAAAGTGACTGAAGACTTAACCGTCTCGTTTGAAGGTACCAACGTGTTGGCTGAGGATAAGAAAGCCTATGGTCGCACACAAAACCAAGTAAGATACGTCGACATATTGGAAGCTCGTTATGCGCTGTCAGCGCGTTACAATTTCTAATCGTTAGTAGTTGATGGTAGTCATAAAAAGTGCCGCTCTATGAGCGGCACTTTTTTAGGTGGTTCCTTTTTAGTTAATAGAAGAAAAACGGGCAATAGAATGAAAGATTTTCAACCGCTAAACGCTGCACAGCATAATGCTCTTGGGTATGTGGAAAAATTCGGTGCTGACTATGGTCACCAGGTAGGTGCGATGGTGATATTGCCCAATGAGTTTGCCAAGGCTCAGCGAGAATACCCGATTCTATTTCGCAAAGACGCTGAGACGGGTCGTTTTTTACCGGTAGTTTTACTGGGATTTGAGGAGCATGAAAATCTCTTCCTTAATGAGAGTTCGGCTTGGAGTGCACGTTATATTCCACTCGCCGTGAGGCAGGGCCCGTTTCTGATTGGTCTCCAGCAACAAGAGGGGGAGCAGCGCCTGGCAATTTATGCGGATCTCAATGATTCAAGAATTCAGCAAAATGCAGGGGCCGCACTGTTTAATGCAGATGGTAGCGCTTCCGACACGCTCAATAAAATAAGAGATGTATTGTCATCGAGTCATACAGGTTCAGAGTCGCTTGAGGCGATGGTTGACGCCTTTTTAAAATACGATCTGCTTGAGCGGGTTATGCTGGAAATTGATTTATCGAGTGGCACTACCGTTAAGTTCGATGCCGGATATACCGTGCATCTTGAAAAATTAATGGCATTGGAAAGTGCTGCTGTGGTGGAGCTACACAAATCGGGTTTCTTATCGCTTGCGTACAATGTTGCTGACTCTGTAAATAACATTCAGGGTTTGATTGATATCAAAAATGCAAAAATGAAGTAAGTTAGCATGCTTCACATTGATGAATATGAGCGAAGAAATGACCGAACATACAGCAGTGAACTCTATTCGTAAAATTGTAATTGCCGGTGGCGGCACTTCCGGCTGGTTGGCAGCGGCGGCCATCGCCAAGGTGCTCGGAAAAAATCTCGACATCACCCTGATTGAATCCCCCGAAATTGGACGAATTGGTGTGGGTGAGGCAACTATTCCCACCTTGCGAGTATTTCATAAGCTCCTGGGCATTAATGACATGGAGCTGATGGCAAATGTACAAGGCACCTTTAAATTAGGAATTGAATTCAGTAACTGGGCGAATAAAGGGGATAAATATTTTCACTCGTTTGGTCTTACTGGAAAAGAGTGCTGGGCATGTCAATTCCAACATTTTTGGATGGCTGGAAAAAAATACGGTATAAACATTCCGTTTGGCGATTACTGCCCTGAGTCTAAAGCGGCAAGGTTGGAGAAATGTAGTGGCGAAAATGATGGGGTAAACTATGCCTACCATTTCGACGCCAATTTATATGCGGACTATCTAAAAGCGTTTTCTGTAAAACTCGGCGTCAAACAAATTGAAGGATTTATTGAGAGAGTCAATGTTTCGCCAGAGAATGGTTATATTGACTCGTTGTTATTGAAGGATGGGCAAACAATAGCTGGCGATTTATTTTTGGACTGCACCGGTTTCAAAGCCATGCTGATCGATGGTGCGTTAAACACACCCTATGTGCCTTACAGTCATTATCTCCCCTGTGATTCTGCCATTGCACTGCAAACGGAAAACGTGCACTCGCCACGGCCCTATACTCAATCAATAGCGCACGATTTTGGCTGGCAGTGGCGTATACCGCTGCAACACAGAGCCGGAAATGGTTTGGTCTTTTCCAGTCGGCATGTATCCGATGATGAAGCCATCAACACGCTAATGAGCAATTTGGAAGGTCGCCCGGTCACTGAGCCGCGCGTGATTAAATATAAAACAGGTCGCCGTATAAAGGCCTGGAATAAAAACTGTATTGCCGTCGGGCTTGCGTCAGGTTTCCTGGAACCGCTTGAATCTACCTCCATTCATTTAGCCATGTCTACCATTTATCGCTTACTGCGATACTTCCCACAGCATGAAATTTCCATGTCGAATGTGGATGAGTTTAATCGGCAATCGAGTGAAGAAATGGATCGTGCGCGCAATTTTGTGATATTGCATTACCACGCAACCCAACGGGAGGATACGGAATTTTGGCGTTATTGTAAGAACATGGAAATCCCTGAAATACTGGCGCGTCGAATCAAGTTATTCAAAGATACCGGCACAATCATGCTCGAAGACAAAGAGTTGTTTTTAAACGACTCCTGGGTTCAGGTCATGATGGGGCAGGGCATTATGCCCGCGGCATACCATCCGGTCGTCGACATGATGGAAGAAAAGGAGTTGAAAGGTTTTCTGGCCTTCTTGAGAGACGATGTCCATAAAAAAGTCGCAGCAATGCCTTCGCATCAAGAATTGATCAACAAATATTGTAAGGCAATGCCGGTTTAAAGAGCATATTGTATGGACTCTATTGCCTACGAGCTTTGCGAAGACGCCAACATTGAATGCTATAAAGTTGGCAATGAGCAACAAGAAGTTGTATTGGTTGATAACTACCTTAAAGGCGCGTTAGCGTTAAAAGAGCGTGCAGTGCAGATCAATGAATTTGCGGTGGCAGATTCATTTTATCCTGGTGTGCGAATGCAGGTTCCGCAAGAATACACCATGGCGCTTGTAAAAAATCTTGGCTTCTTTATGGAACAATTTTTTCATCTAGAGGTAAGGAAAATCAGGAAAGCAGTTTCCAAGTTTTCGATAATAACAACGCGCCAAAGCGAACTGGAATTATTGCAGCGAATCCCGCATTTTGATTCACCGTCACGCAAGGGGCTGGCGTTTGTGCATTATCTGCAAACGGTCCCTGGTACGGGGACATCCTTGTATCGTCATAGGCCAACGAACTATGAATATATCGATGAACAACGCCATTCCCGGTACATCGAAAAAATACAAGAGCGATACCCCACAGAAGATACCTACCCGGAAGGTTATATCCAGGGTTCTACCGATCAATTTGACGAGATAGCCGCATACGATGCAGTGTTTAACCGATTGTTGATGTACAGGGGGACGAGCCTTCACTGTGGAAAGATTGGAGATGGGTATAATTTTGATCCCAACCCGGCGACGGGTCGGCTTACGGTGACATCGTTTTTTGAATTTAACTAATATTAGTTAACTGCTTGCAAAAGTTAGATTGTTAATTTAGTTGGTCTGTATTTGTACTTAGTTAAGATAGAGTTCGGCCCATAACGGGCCGAAGCTTTTTAAATGTAGTGCGGAAAATCTTACCGCACAATCCCATCAATCTTCGCCAATTCTTCCGCACTAAAACTCAAATTATTTAATGCAGCAACGGAATCGTCGATTTGTGTCGGGCGGCTGGCGCCGATTAGGCAGGTGGTGACGGCGGGGTTGTTTAGGGTCCAGGCGATGGACATTTGGGCGAGTGATTGCCCGCGCGATTCGGCGATGGTGTTGAGGGCTTGCACCTTTTGGATTTTTTCCGGGGTGATGTCTTTGTTGTTCAGGTAAATCAATTCCGGGCGCGCGGCTCGGGAGTCAGCGGGAATTCCATTCAGGTATTTGTTGGTGAGCACACCTTGCGCCAGGGGTGAGAATACGATTGAGCCAACACCTTCATCCAGTAATACATCAGTCAAACCATTTTCAATCCAGCGATCAAACAGGTTGTAGCGTGGTTGATGAATCAACAGCGGTGTACCCAGTTCGCGCAAAATGCGCACTGCTTCTTTGGTTTGCGCGGGTTGGTAGTTGGAGATACCAACGTAAAGTGCGCGACCGGAGCGCACGATAAAATCCAGCGCTTGCATGGTTTCTTCGATAGGTGTTTCCGGGTCCATGCAGTGGTGGTAGAAAATATCGAAGTATTCCAGGCCTGTACGTTTCAAACTTTGATCGCAACTGCTGACCAGATATTTGCGCGAGCCTCCAATACCATAAGGGCCGGGCCACATGTCATAACCGGCTTTGCTGGAAATAATTAATTCATCGCGATAGCGCACAAAATCTTGCGCAAAAATATTGCCGAAGGTTTGTTCGGCAGAGCCAAAGTTAGGGCCGTAGTTATTGGCTAAATCGAAATGGGTAATACCCAAATCGAACGCGCGGCGCAGCATGGCGCGCGCGTTGGATTGTGGATCAACGGCGCCAAAGTTTTGCCAAAGGCCCAATGATAAACGGGGCAAGCGTAAACCGCTTTTGCCGCAGCGCTGGTATTTCATGTTGGTGTAGCGTTCGGGGTTGGCGACGTAAAGCGGATTGGGTTCGTGAGTAATCATTATTGATCCTATGCCGTTGGTGGTGATTTGCAATCCTGATTCGCGAGCCAAGGTCGCGAGTGTTGCATTTTTGTGAGGTGGGCATTTTAGCCGAAAGCGCGCGCAATCTAACCTGTGCGCTGTGTAAAGTTGAGTTGCCCTGCAAGCGCAGGGCAATAGCGGGTGTACGAATACTTAGTGTTTGTGATTCTTTTCTTTACCTTTACCGGAATACTTTTTGTCGTCTTTCCGGGCGTGGTCATGCTCGTGCTCATGTTCGTAGGAGTCGTACTCGGTTGAGCGGATAAAATATACAGGTCTATCGCAAGCATTATATTTTTGGCAATGCTTGCCCCAGTGTTTGGCGTGGCCGGGTGGCACATGAAGGTAGACCGGTCGCGCTTTAGCGTATCTGGAATCGGCAATAATAAGCGTAGGGCCTGGGTAGTAGGTTGCCGGGTGCGAGTCATTTCCCAATTCGACTCTGCCGTAAACCCCTGGCGCAATTTCTTTTTCCAGAATGACTTTAATACCCAAGTCATCAGCCAGCGCATGTTGGGGTATCGCTAGCGCAAGCCCCAGCATACTGGAGAGTAGAAAATACTTCATAGAGCGCTCCTCGGTGATTGGTTTAACGCAATTTTAGCGAGAGAATCTGAATACAGGCTTTACCTCCAGCCCAGTGAATGTTGTAACAACAGTAATCCCCAAATGACAAGGATGCAGAAATTCCCCGCCATAAATGCCCATAGACGATGGATAACGTTGTTGTAGGTCAGGTGAATCCATGAGTGGAGTAGGCGCGCAATTACGAATACCCAGGCGAAAACCACCATCGCGGTAGATTCCACATCCATTGCAATGGCAATTGTGCCCGCGATGTAGAAGAGTACGGGCGTTTCAAACAGATTGCTGTAATTGCGGGTGGCCAGGGCCATATCGGTCGGGATTTCGCCGTTATTCAAACGAAATTGGCTGATGCGTACCTGACCGGATTTAACGGCTTTGATACGTAGAAATAACAAACGAAAAGCGACACCGAAGGTGAGTAGTACCATGGCAAACATTGCGTACAGCATGGAATGCTCCTTCTTTAGGTAGTTATTGTCCACGTTCACTATAGCCCAGACTGCTGCGCCGGGTTACCAAATCAGGCGTTTAGGTCAGGAGGTGGTGCATTGCGGAACCAAAGCCCTATAATGGCGGCCTTTTTCAGGGGATACAGGTGTTTCCTGAATTTGTTAACACACTGATTACCATAGGATAACCTCATGATTATCAAGCCAAAAGTTCGCGGTTTTATTTGTACCAATGCGCATCCACAGGGTTGTGCTGCCAATGTTCAAGAGCAAATCGCTTTCACTAAAGCCAAAGGCCCAGTTGCCGGCGCACCGAAAAAGGTGCTGGTATTGGGTTGTTCTACCGGCTTTGGTCTGGCTTCTCGCATTACCGCGGCGTTTGGCGGCGGTGCCGACACTCTGGGCGTATGTTTCGAGAAGGAGCCGAGCGAAGCCAAAACTGCAACCGCCGGTTATTACAATACTTCTGCTTTCCATGATGCGGCAAAAGCTGCAGGTTTATACGCAGAGACTCTGAACGGGGATGCATTCTCGGACGCGTGTAAAGAAAAAGTAATTGAAACGCTGAAGAACGGTATCGGCAAGGTAGACTTGGTGATTTACAGCCTCGCATCTCCACGTCGTACCGACCCTAAAACGGGCGAGGTTTATAACTCAGTATTAAAACCTATCGGCAAGCAGTACACCTCCAAAAACCTGAATACCGATACCCTGAAAATTTCTGATGTCACTATCGAACCTGCTTCTGATGAAGAAATTGCCAACACCGTAAAAGTAATGGGTGGTGAGGATTGGGAAATGTGGATCGATGCACTTAAAGGTGCCGATCTGTTAAGTGACAACTTCCAAACTGTTGCCTACACCTACCTTGGCGATAAATTGACCTGGCCGATCTATGGCAAAGCTACCATTGGTAAAGCGAAAGAGGATCTGGATCGCGCTGCAAAAGCCCTGAGCGCGAAGCACGGTGGCAATGCTCGAGTTGCGGTGTTGAAAGCAGTAGTAACCCAAGCAAGTTCTGCGATTCCAGTAATGCCCTTATACCTGGCCATTTTGTTCAAAGTGATGAAAGCCCAGGGAACTCACGAAGGTTGCATTGAGCAGATCCAACGTTTGTTCACTGAGTGTTTATTCTCCGCTAATCCACGCTTGGATGATGGTAACCGCTACCGCGTGGACGAGCTGGAATTGGATCCGTCAGTTCAGCGTAAAGTCGAAGAAATTTGGGCGCAGGTAACGGAAGAGAATCTGTTTGAATTAACTGATTTTGAAGGTTACAAAGCGGAATTCTTACGCCTGTTCGGCTTTGGTTTAACCGGTGTTGATTACGATGCGGATACAACACCCTTGGTGCAAACCAACTTCTAAAAAAATCCCCGCCTCGTGCGGGGATTTTTTTGATTCATAAGGAGTAGTAATGCGTAAACGTATTGCAATTGATATGGACGAGACCATTTGCGACACCATGGCTCGCCACCTTGATTGGTATAACACCGAGTTTCAGCAAAACCTCGCCAAGGCGGATTTGCACGGAACCAAAATTTATCACCTGGTCCCGGAGGAGCACCGCGCTCGGGTACGCGCATACCCGGATATTCCTGCATTTTTTATCGACATCCCGATTTATCCCAACGCCGCTGAGGTTATTGCCGAGTTGCACGAGCGCTACGACATAGTGATTGCGACGGCGGCGATGGAACATCCGACATCCTTCGCTCCAAAATTTGATTGGCTGCGCAAGCACTTGCCATTTTTATCGCCGATGAATTTTATTTTTTGTGGCAAGAAGAATGTGGTACAGGCGGATTTTTTAATCGACGATAGTTCGCGTCATTTTGACGGATTCGTCGGGCAGGGGATTTTATTTTCCGCTCCGCACAATGCGTTGGAGGCTACAGATATACGTGTCAATGATTGGCTGGAAGTGCGCGACTATTTCCGGGAACAATAGTTTCTGAGCAATAGCTGCGTGACTCCCCTCTTTGGCAAAGAGGGGTTGGGGGAGATTAAAAGTGTTAATTGACAGGCATTAGGTTATTTCAACTCTTTCATAAAACGTTCGCCGCGGGGCAGAAAGTAGTTGTCATAATCCAGGGATATGACAACACCGCGCGAACGCCCGACAAATTCACTGCGCGGCACAAACCCTATCACGCGCGAATCTGCACTGTTGTCGCGGTTATCGCCGAGCATTAAATATTGCCCTTCAGGAACTGTTACCGGATCGAAATTGGCGAGTCGGGATTGTGCTTGATTGGTGCGTACCACATGCGTCTTGCCCGGCAACGACTCCAACAAATCGCCTGCCATTAGCGGTTGATAGGATAACGGCTGGCCATTGATAAGCAGGCGATTATTGTCCATCGCTACAGTGTCGCCGGGAACGCCGATCACGCGTTTCACTAAGCGCTTACCGGCCACTGTTGAATCAAATACGGCTATGTCACCGCGCACCGGGTCAGCAATTTTATAGAGCGAAATATGGGTGAAAGGAATGCGCAGGTCATAGGCCATTTTGTTGATGCTGATCCTGTCTCCTTCCACCAGGGTCGGCTTCATGGAGCCAGTAGGTACATCGCTCCAGTCAGCGATGGCACTGCGAAAACTAAACATGAGTAAAAAAAATACTAAAAGTCCACGGTGTTCGGCCCATAATTTCTGCATAGTTTGTCCCTCACGTTGATCCAATTGGCGGAATAGCGAAAAATACGCGCCATCTTTGACTCTGCGGTTGGAGTCAGGTTCACAGGATTTTTACATATGCTTGCCAGCTTGCGTGGTGTATTAGTTACAGCAATTTTCTCCGGTGTCACTATTGTGGTGACTATTCCTATTGTCTTTTTCGCCCTGTTGCGGTTGGTGCCTATTCCCGCATGGCAGCATTTGCTTAACCCCTGTCTGGATGCTTGCGCTGACTTCTGGATATGGGCCAACAATTGGCAGCAGCGATTGTTATTGCCAACGCAGCTGGATATAGAAGGGCTGGGGAATTTGAGCCGTAAAGAGTGGTATATGTTGATTGCCAACCATCAAGCCTGGGCGGATATCCCGGTGTTGATGCGTGTCTTCAGGGCTGATATTTCCGGGGTGAAATTCTTTTTCAAGCGCAGCTTGCTGTGGGTTCCCGTATTGGGGCTGGCACTCTGGGGGCTCGATTTTCCGTCTATGCGTCGCCATTCTAAAGCGGAGATAGCCCGAGACCCATCCCTTCGCGGACAAGATCTTGAGCGCACGCGCCAGGCCTGTGCACGCTTCCGCTATCACCCCGTCACCATCATTAACTTTCTTGAAGGGACCCGGTTCACGCCAGAGAAGTATCAGCAGCAAGCATCGACTTATCGTCACTTGTTGATGCCCAAAGCAGGTGGACTGGCTTTTGCGTTGAATGCAATGGATGGGCAATTGCATCAGATGTTGGATGTCACGCTTGACTATGAAGGTGGTATTCCCAGTTATTGGAACTATGCGTGCGGCAAGGTGAAACGAATCCGCATTCATGTGCGGCAATTGCCAATCCCCGCTGAATTGCTGGGGGATTATGAAGGGGATACTGAGTTCCGCGCAGAGTTTCAGCAGTGGGTGAATAATCTCTGGCAGCAAAAAGATGAACAGTTGGAAGTGTTCCGCAGGCGCTGGCAAAAGTAAAAATAGGCTAGGAAATCCGGTATTAATAACGTTATCCTAGTGTTGGAACTGTTTTGCGGTTTGGCTATTTCACGGTTTGCCGTGCATTAGTTTGGCTGTGCAGTAGTAAATGGTTTCTTAAACATCGACAGGAGGGCCGCATGTTTTACACACTGAGTGATCTTTTTGCCAAGCTAGGCCTGCCCAACTCTCCCGCCGCGATAGACGCTTTTATTGAAAAGCATCGCCCCTTACCGCAAGCCGAGCCTTTGGCGAGCGCAACCTGTTGGACTGCCGAGCAAGCGGCGTTCCTGCGTGAGGCCCGTCAGGAATATTCCGATTGGGCTGAAGTTGTCGACGAGCTTAACTGCTTGTTGCGCGACTAAAGTAATTCCCGTCTCCTGCGAAACGGCCGGCCAATAAGCCGGTCGTTTTCATTTGGCAGTCAGTATTTCTATGTTAATGTTCGGCCTCCATAGAGGTAACAGGACTTGAATTATGCAGAAATTATCCAAGATTGTGGGTTTGGGATTAGTGGTTGGTGGAGGATTTGCGGGCGGATTTGCGGGCAGCGCAGTGGCTGCCGATGAGCCTAAGCGCCCTTGGGAGGTTGAGGTTGACCTGGGGGCTATAGCGACCTCGGGCAACACCGAAACCACCAGTATTCAAGCTAAAGTGGATGCCAAGCAAAATTTAGAACAGTGGGAGAATCAATACATTCTCAGTTCACTCTTTAAAGAGGATGAGGTGGCCCAGGACGATGACACCACCAGTAAGGAGAAAACGGCAGAGAAATATTTTGGTTCAGCAAAGTTTGCCTATTTACTAGGTGTTGAGAAATCCTATCTGTTTGGCTTTGGTTCGCATACCACTGACTATTTCGGTGCTTACCGCACCTACAATACTATCGCTCTGGGTTACGGCGATTGGCTTTACTCCAGTAAAAGCCTCAATTGGTTTGTGGAGGCGGGTCCTGGTTACTTTGAGGGCAAGAAAGAGATTGAAAGTGATGATCCTTTAGTGCCGGATACCTATGTGGACGAGTCAGGTGCTATGTTGCGTGCAGCTACTGCATTGGAGTGGAAAATAACGGCAACGGCAACGTTTAAACAGACGGTAAGTGTGGAGGCTGGTTCAGATAACACACGTACTCAGACAGAGACCTCATTGGCTACTTCGATTACCGATGCCATGAAAATGAAAGTGGGGTTTGCGGTTGCCAACGATACGGATGTGGCACCGGGAAAAGAAAAAACCGATACCACTACCTTTATCAATCTGGTGTATAGCTTTTAAGCCAGAAATGTGCTGCCTCCTTATGTGTTGCGCGGGAGGCAAGCGCTAATTAGCTGCTTTGTGTTCCAACCGCTATAATTCGCCTTTCTGTTTCGAATGACTGATGCTTATGTCTGCTGCTCCCGAATTTTCCCGTGCATTGCTGGCCCCCCGTCATTGGCTCACCTGGATAGGTTTTGGCTTGTGGTTTTTAATTGCGCAATTGCCATATTCCTGGCAAATGGCCATGGCGCGGGTGCTGACGCCCTTGCTGAACCTGAATAAAAAACGCGTGAAAATGGCGCGAACCAATTTGCAATTATGTTTTCCGCAAAAGTCGGCAGAAGAAATTGAAACACTGCTGAAAAAAAATTTGGAATCCACCGCAATTGCTGTATTTGAAACCGGCATTGGTTTTTTCTGGGCGAAAACCCGTTTGCGCAAGTTGTTTACTATCAGCGGTGTTGAGTACGTGGAACAGGCCAAAGCTGAAGGGCAAGGGGCTATGTTGCTGAGTTTGCATTTCACTACGCTCGACATCGGCAGCGCCATGCTAGGAATTTATGTAAATTACGATGGGATGTACACACCACATAAAAATCCGGTATTCGATTATGTGCAAAAAGTGCGACGCGAAGCTTATGCTCCCGGGGGGATTGCATTTGCGCGCGATAACGTGCGTGCGATGGTGTCGCAGTTACGCAAAGGCCGCATGATTTGGTATGCGCCCGATCGTGACATGGGGGCGAAAATATCGGTTTTTGTCCCTTTCTTTGGTGTGCCAGCGGCGACCGTTACAGCTACAGCCCAATTCGCTCGCATGGGGCGCGCCAAAATTATTCCTTTCTCCCAATATCGCCTTGAAAACAGCAAGGGTTATCAGGTGGTGATACATCCTCCGTTTGAAAATTACCCCACGGGTGATGATTTTGCAGACACTCGCAGGGTGAATGAATATTTCGAACAAGAAATTTTAAAAGTCCCTGAGCAGTATCTCTGGGCGCAGCCGCGCTTTAAATCGCGACCTGAAGGCGAACCCAAAATTTATTGAGTTATTTAGCTTTTGGTTGTTCATCTTTTATGGGCTTGTCAGAGTAATGGACTTGCCCGTTTTCATCTGTCCAACGATAAATAGTAGTTGGTGGTTTTCCGTCGTCTTCTGCAGGAGCAGTTTGAGTATTGGTACTCGCTCTTGCATCAGTGGTATTCGTTGTATTCACATCCTGCAGTTGATATTTGGTCGTGCCATTGGCCGGTATTGTCTCATTGCTAAAAATAATCTCAGTCAGCTGATTCAATTTCGGATTCATCATCAATTGTAGTTTGTTTGGAGAGTTTAATTGTTGCTGAAATTCCGGGTCGCTGATAATGGCTATTACACGTGGGTCGTGCTTGATAGTTTGGACGCGGTTCCAGGCAGCAATCATTTTTTCGGCAGCGGCTTGTGAACCTGCTTCGCTGTCGATATCTGATTTTGCCACCAACGCTTTTATATTCGGGTTGTTCATTAATTCCTTGAATCCCGGGTCGCGCATCAGCGCTTGGGTATCGCCCGTCGTCATGATTGATTGAATTTTTTCGTCAGTCATTAATTGTTTTAATTGATCATTGTTAACCACTTGTTGGACATTGGTCAGCATGGATTGAGGGTCTTCTACAAAGGCTTTGGTGACCTGGGTAGTGGTTTTGTCATCCAGTGCTAAATCCACCGCGGTTGCGGCCGCGGTACCTATGAGCTTTTTCGCACTGGCCTCAATAAATGAATCGCGGGTTTTTTCCAAATCTGTTATGTGAGGTACGCCAACGGCTGTCGTTGAGTCTTCATTGTCAATAGTGGTCGCTGCTTCTGTGGCCGTGTTATTGCTGGCGATAGCGGTGGGCGCAGTTTTGGGGGTTATTACAACGCTCAATCCATAAACAACGAGCAGGCCAATTAACGCCCCCATTAATACACCTACGCCGGCACCACCTATTTTGGACCCCATTGCAGTAGTTTCATTTTCCGGAATAAGTTTGGCGAGTAAATTCAACAGGATGGTTACTATCAAACTAACGACCAAGAAAATACTGGCGCCTGCAATAAAATACACCAGTAAACCATCCAGGGCGGTATTGGCAATTATCCATTTGGCAAATGGTTTGGTGAAAAAAATGGCGGCGGGGTAAGCGACAATCCAACTGAGTATGTGGGTAATTGCTTGGATAAATCCTTTTTGGTAGCCGCGCCAGGTAAAAAAGGCGAGCAGCGCGAAAAACACGATGGTACTAATGTGCATAAAAATGCCTCTTTTCAATAAAATGTTGAGCCGCTTACCACTTAAGTCGCAAGTTTTGTTTTATTTGCTGTGCGAATTCGGGTCTCACTTCGGCTCGCTCTGCGTAATCGTGCCATTGATCTACGACACCCAATATCTGCTGGATAATCGCTTTGGCTTCTTTGGTGAAATTGCTAATGAGCTTAGCGATGCTGAGCAAATCGTCCATGACGAAATTGTCGCGTTTGCCGTTCACATTTAATTGATGTGAATTCACCCAAGGTGAACCTGGCTTGTAACTATAGGCGATATCAAATGCGGGAGCCAATTGCCAGGCGGTGCGGGGTCCTGGTAGCAGAAAGCCAACATTTTTACTGTGGTCGTCGTGGTTGCGCGCTATAAGGTTAAACACCATACGGCGATAAATTTCCACGGCATCGCGGCGGCTTAAACGCAATTGCCGGGCGACACTGAATAGCTGTTCGTAGCTGTACTGGCCAGGTTGTTTAAAATCGGCGTGGTCCATAGCGCAGAGCGACTGGTAATGCAATTTGTGATTGCCAATGCGATCAAAGCGCTTTGTTAAAAAGTGCGCGCGTGGTCCATCAATCAGTAACTCGCAGGGTGAGATATCGATTCCTGCATCCTTGGCCATTAAATAGTAGGCGTATTCCATGCGCCCAAACCCCTGTGGGTCGCCAAAGGTTTCGCGATGGTTGCTGTGTTCAACGACGCCATCAAACTTTAATAAATAATGTTCGAAACCATCGGGTGCATCTACTTGGCCAGACCGAATTTCAGTGCGCGATTGGTTGATTGCGACCAATGCTTTAGCGCGTGCACCACCGGCAGATGTCCCCACTTGCAGGATTGCGGTCAGGTCTTCATTGCCTGTTTGATGGAGGTTACTGTTTACGCCGGTGCGCTGATCCAAGACTTGTTGCGCCAACTGTATGAGTGATTCCAACTCCAGTTTGTCATTAGGGCGTTTAATCTGACGTAACGCGGGTGCGTATTCCAGTGCCCCCATGCCACGTTTTCCGCTGTAGAGTAAGCGCTCCAACGGGTTAAAACTTTGCGGATCGCGCCCGGTGCGCGCCAGCCATGCGTTGATGACTGCGTTGCCGAAATCATCGGGTAGGGTATCGGCAAAGCAGGCCGGCAAACCTTTGTAAGTTGCGGGATTCAATTGCGGAAATTGGAAGATGCTTTGGCCTTGCATCTGGCAAGGCATGCGCAGTGGCGCGATTTGTACGCCGGTTTCTATCCATTCCGGGGTGTACTCAAAGCTGGCGAGCCGGGTATCCGGTGACCAGGCGAGGGCGCCAACCATTTTGTCCCACAGCCAGACTTCAGCAAGGTTTTGCATTACCAATCCAACCCTTGTTCTTCAATACGACCGCCTGGGTTTCCGTCCGCCGCTTGGGGGTAAGGCCGCTGGCGTGCACGTTGCCGCTTTTTGCCCTGTAACTTCAGTTGTTCCAGTGGGCTTGGGGTAGGTTCGGGTAAAAAGCTATCCAACTGTTCCAGTGCATTCAGTGCGCGTAGCGCAGCAATCATGTTTTCGAGTTTGCCTCCGCCCGCTACTAGCTGGCGATAACTTTTGGGGGTTATGCCTATCTCTGCTGCCAGTGCTTGCTGGGTCAGGTTGTGTTGCAAACGCAGGCGCTCCAGGCGATTGCCCAGCTCGGCAGCGACTGCATTGTTGCTCATCGTGTAGTAGTCCATAAGGGTATTTTTGGAGCTATAAAATAGATATATAGGTATTTATGGGTAATTTACTACTTTTTAACTTAATTTTCAATTATGGGTAATTTATTATCTTTATTCATCAATTTTTGAATTTATGGATAATTTTTTACCTTTTGTTATTTTTAGGTCGCAAGTTAGATTATCGCTATGGGCTAGCGACGTTGATGTAAGAAAATTTGTTTAAGTGCCTGTGGTTAGGGACAAGGTGGCGGCAATTGGTTAGGCTGTAGGGCTAAGTTTCGCGATCGCGGTATTTGTAATCGCGGCTGGTTATTTTGATATGGAATCGAGAATAAAAAATGATCATTGTCCCCACAGAAAAACAGCTGGACTGGCGTCACGCACCCTTGGTGCTGTGCATGTTGGTATTTATCAATGTGATGGTGTTTTTTCTTTACCAGAGTAGTGACACTTCAAAAATCGTTGATGCAATAACCCAATACCAGACCCAGGGTTTCTTTGAGCGTGAGTGGCCGGTATTTGAAAAGTACTTGCGCGATAACAATGAACAGGAACTTGCGGACGATTACCGCGATGCAGTTGCCGATGAAGACGCGACCGCGGTGATTGGCGATTTATTAATGCGTGAAAATTTTTATCGCCATTTACAGCAGAACGCGCGAACTTATTTTAATCCGGATTTTTATGACCATTGGGCACCGCAGCGCGAGCTACTGCACAAGCGGATTCAATCAGTCAGTTTTGTCGCCCATGGATTAACAGCGGCTAATTTAACGATTCCAGCGCTTTTTACGCATCAGTTTTTGCATGGCGATCTTATGCATTTACTGGGCAATATGTTTTTTCTAATTGTTTGTGGTTTTGCAGTGGAAGCAGCGATTGGTCACTGGCGATTCCTAGTGTTTTATTTGTTGTCCGGTGCGGCGGGTGGGCTGGCTCATGCGGCGGCCGATTGGGAAAATACGGCACCGCTGGTGGGAGCCTCTGGCGCTATTTCTGGTGTTATGGCGATGTATTTAGCGGTTTTTCGCTGGAAAAAAATTGAATTTTTTTATTGGTTCTTCTTTGTTGTCGGTTATTTTCGCGCGCCAGCGCTGTTGATTCTGCCATTTTACCTTGGCAAGGAATTGCATAGTTACTATACGGATACTGGATCCAATGTGGCATTTATGGCGCATGCTGGTGGCTTTGTTGCAGGAGCTGTGGTTATTGGCTTTACCTGGTTTTTTAATCGCGCAGTATTTAATACCGAATATATTGATTCTGATCAGCAGGCCAGCCCACGCCAGCAACAATTGGCGGATGTCTACGATAATATTGAAAAATTCCGCTTCGAAAAAGCACTGTCTCTGGTTGATGTACTTATTCAGCAGCAGGGGCTGGATTTTGAGTTGGCACTGATTCGGTATAACTTGTTAAAAATTTTTCGCGGTGATTCCTTGCAACAAGCTGCCCTTGGCTTATTAACGTTGCCCCTATTGACGCCGACACAAATTAAACGACTGGATAAAGTATGGCAGGAAAACCCTGATGTTCGTTCGCAGCTGAGCGAACAGGCAGCGTTAAAATTGGGTATGCAGTTTGCCTCACTTGACAACCCGACATCTGCAGAACAGGTATTTAATGCGCTGCTGAGTATGCAGTCTAAAAATCCGGCACTTGCTGTATTTGCGTCCAAATTGGCCGCAAGTTTTCAGCATTTGCGTGAACACCAGAAAAAAGCCCACTACGAATTATTGGCTAGTCAATTAGCGCAAGGAGTGAAGCGTGAACTACTGTAAATATCATCCACTCGATGGCGCTACTTATTATTGTCGCCAGTGCAATGTTCATCTTTGCGATTGCTGTATTAATGACGATATAAATAAGCGTCACAGCGTGCATTGCTTTATTTGCGAATCGGTCTTGGAAAGCCTTGGCTCGGCCAATACTGTGGTGCCGTTTTGGCGGCGCCTGACGGAAGCATTTAAATACCCATTAAATTCTTCCTCCATGAGCTTGATTGTGATCACCTCTGTTATATCAGTGCTTGCGCTACTCATGCCGTTTTTATTTATCCTTTCCGTTGTTATGTATCTATTTGCGGCGGGGGCGATCCTTAAATACAGTTTCACCTGTCTTGAGCGTACAGCTATTGGGGAAATGAAGGCACCTGATGTGCTTGAGGCCTATCAAGGTGGAATTATTTTATTGTTTAAACTTTTGGTGATTACCGTGGTGATGGGGGTGTTTGCTGGACTTGCCGCCTATTACATAGGGATTGCGTTTGGAGGAATACTTGGTGTGGTTGCATTGGCGAGCTTCCCCGCAGTATTAATCCGGTTTGCCCAAACTGAAAGTGTGTTTGAAGCATTGAATCCGTTTGCCGCTGTTGCGCTTATGGCTGCAATCGGTTTGCCCTACGGATTGTTAATTGTATTTATGTTGATCATGATGACTTCTGTCGGTGTATTACAAGGGTGGATTGATGCAATTCTTCCGGCTGGATCATTTCTAGCTCAGTCGATGGTGTCCAGTTATTACATGGTGGTGATGTTTCACCTGATGGGATACATGCTTTTTCAATACCAGCATGAATTAGGGTACAGCGCGCGTTCTGACGAAGATGAAGATAAGCCAACGCGCAGTGATATTGAACGAATAACTGCAAAAATGGATGTTTTACTTAAGGAAGGTGATTATGAAAAATTGGTTAACCTTTATTATCAGTCATTTAAACAGTTTCCCAATGAAGCTTGCTTTTTCGATCGATTTTTTGAATTAATTGTGGCTTGTAAAAAGCCTGCATTGATGGCCGATTACGGGCTTATCTACCTGGAGTTTTTGTCACGCAAAAAGCGTTTCGATAAACTAACGTCTACCTTTAAGCAAATTTGTTTTCTACTCCCGGATTATTTACCGAACTCGCCAGCAATGAAGGTTCAGCTGGCTACATTTTTTCGGCAGCAGGGGGATTTAAAGCTGGCAGTAAAAATGTTGAATGGGATGCACAAATTACATCCCGAATTTGAGGGGTTGCCCGCGGCTTATACCTTGTTGTCAGATTGTTTGGGGGATTTACCCGGGATGCAAGTTCAGGCGGAAAAGTGCCGGCAAATGGCTGAGCAATTGGCCCGTCGTGCTGATGCAAAAAAAATGGCGTTGGAACAGCAGCGGCTAGCACAGCAAACAGCGGTAACGAATAATTCAGTTCAGCCTAAAACAGGGCGACGCGGCCCGCCAAAACTAACGTCCAGTGGCTTAACGCTGGAGTTGGTGCCATTGGACAATGTTGGTGCGGATAAAAACTAACTTGTTGCTGAGTGGGTGCTACAATTTGCTCAATAAACTCAAGCTCCAGCCATTCTCTCTAACACTTGGGTCTTTTGGTTATTGTGCATAGCGGTAAAAACGGTGGCTGCACTATCCGCACTTTTTAACCGTTTTTTAGGGTTGGTATGCAGCATTTGCAAAATAATATTGCGCAGTGCGGCGGGTAAGCGCCGCAATTGCCAGCGCTTTTTTAACCCCCACCAATCATTCACCGGCAATTTACCTGTCATCAGCTGAAATAAAATTACACCCATTGCATAAATATCAGTTGCTGTTGAACTGTCTTCATTGGTTGGGTGGTACCAATCAATATCCTCACCATAGCTGTGTACCGGAAAACCAAAATCAGCCAGCTTCAAATGGCTTTTTTCCGCAAATATAATATTGCTAGGGCGCAGGTTGCCGTGAATCAATCCGAAGGAATGGGCGCAAGCGAGGGCATTGGCCAGTTGCTGGGCCAGTGTCAGGCACTGGCCGATATTCATTGTCTGGCACAAACGCTCTTGCAAATTGCCGCCAGGTAAATATTCCATCGCAATAATAAAAACGCGCGGATTTTTCCCGGTACCGTAGACGCGTGCTATGTGGGGATGCTGGATTTGAGTCAGTTTGGCAGCGTACTGCGGCGCGTTGCCCAGATGATCCAATGATTGTTTTTTTATGACCAAAAAACGTTGGCGATTAGGGTCGTTCACCAAATAGGTTGCGCCAAAAGGATTTTCCTTGAGAATATCCAGCAACGTGTAATTGGGTGGAATATTGTCGCGGGTGGACTCACCCCCCCAACGATTGGTGTGCAGATGCTTGCCTTGCGCAATCAATAACAACTGTTGGCGAATTAGCTCCACCGATACCGGCCGCTGGGCCGGCATGACGTGAGTGCATTGTTCAATAAGCGTTGGTATTTTATTGGCGAGGGAAAATTTGCTAACCGCAGGGTCGCTCTCAAACACTTGGTAGGTGATGCGTGTTGCTTGTATTGGTGTTACACCGTAAATAAACTCATGAATTAGCACGCCGAGTGAATAAATATCGCTTAAGTGACTGGTGTGAGAAATTCCCTCGCGCTGCTCGGGTGCCATATAGGCACTGGTTCCCATGACCATTTCCTGCGTGGGTTGGTTGTTGTCTGTGTTGGCGGTGAAATAGCCGGCAATACCAAAATCCATCAGGTAGGCGCGGCCATCATAATCGACTAACACATTGGCCGGCTTGATATCGCGATGCACTATGCCGTTGCGATGCGCGTAGGCGAGGGCACTACACAATTGAATGAGAATATCGAGCTTGCGGCTAAGGGCGACATCGGTGCGCGGTAAAATGGTTTCCAACGAAACACTTTTGATATAAGACATTACAAAGTAAGGCAGCCCCTCTTCGCTGTTACCCTTATCAATCACCTGAATAATATTGGGGTGATTTAATTGCGCGACCAGACGCGATTCTTGCTCAAACTGTTGTTGAACAATCTGGTCCTGAATCAGGCTGGCATCCAGCACTTTAATGGCAACCTGGCGATCCAGTGATTTTTGTAGCGCGAGGTAGACCTTGGCCATGCCGCCTTCGCCCAGTTGGGTTTTGATGTGATACCCGGGAATCGTTTGCACGTTCAATCTCTCGCCTGTGTTATGGCTGGAGTATAGATCGCCTTCTCGCTAGTGGTTGAAGTACGAGTGGTTTTATAATCAACGACTGATTTTTATTTCACGGGCTTACCTGATGGACGATTATTTATTGCATTTAAGTCAACGCTTGGGTGAACAGCTATTGGAGCGGAACTGGCATGTTGCCACGGCAGAATCATGTACGGGTGGAGGTGTTGCTGCCGCAATTACAGCCGTTCCCGGTAGCTCTGCCTGGTTTGAATACGGGATCGTCAGTTATGCCAATGACGCTAAACAAAAGTTATTAGGTGTAAATAGCGAAACGCTGGCGCGAGAGGGAGCAGTGAGCGAAGCCGTTGTCATGGAGATGGCCCGTGGAGTTTTAGCCCTCGCGGAGGCCGATATCGCCGTCGCAATTAGTGGTGTGGCCGGGCCAAGTGGTGGCTCACCAGACAAGCCGGTAGGTACTGTGTGGTTTGCTTGGACAACGTCAAATGGTGAAATGAAAACAGAATTGCAGCATTTTTCCGGTGATCGAAACAGGGTGCAAAGACAGGCGGTGGTTTTTGCATTAGAAAAATTGGTCGAGTTAAACTGAGCAACGTCCTTGTCTCTTTTTCAACACTTGAATTGTATTGCGGCTTCGCGTTATTTCATCAATACAATATTTGCCTCTGGTAGATTGCACTCAGTTTGTAATAAGCCCTTGTTGGGGTTAAATGAACTGGTTAATACAGCGCCATTTGGTTGTGGCAAAAAAACGCTTTTCTTCGCGTCTGCATAGTTCCAATAATAAATATCCGATTCATTACAAGCCCCGCCGTTCATGTAGTAGATCCCGGTGGAATCAATATCAAGTAATTTACTGTATTCATCGATGCTTGCATTTATTTGCTCGAGTTTGTCGCTTTGATGACGCCACACCCACAGGCCATCTTCACTCACATATTGGAAGTATACGTCTCCCTCAAATTCAATGGCGGATCCTACTGCACCAAACGTAAGTTGCTTTTGTTGTGTACCCTGAATGCGCCATAAATTTCGCACCTCACCATTGTGTTTGATGAGCAGGGTTTGGTTGTTGGCCGGAAAATAGGCCAGCGGTTCTATTTTGTCGCTATCCTCTAGTATTAGACTGGTCTCGCCCGTAAGAATATTGTGGTGATGGAGCTGGTTCCCCGCATTGAAAACAATATGTGCTGCGTCGCTTGACCAAATAATGGTATCCACTTTTTGTGGTACAGGTTGTCGGGTGAGTTGATGTTCTTGCCCAGCATCTATCAGCCACAGGTTAATTTGATTGTTACGCACCGACGCGTAAGCAATTTTTCCACCATCCGCTGAAAAGCTGGCAGCGTAATTGAAATCAGTATTTTCTGTCAGCAGCGTTTTGTTGCCATCCAACCCGTTAAGCAAAATATTGGAGCGGCGTTTTTCTTCCGTGTAAAAAATTCCCTGTCCATCCGCTTTGTAATGTGGGTGAGAGAAGGTTTTGTCCTTGCTGTCGACCAAAGGAATGGCGACTTGTTTTCCATTCAAGTAAACCGCGAGTAGCTTCCGCTCTTCTTCCGCGTAAACCAATACGCCACTGCCGTCAGGAATCCAGCTGATATCACCGCCTGCTACATTCAACTGGGAGCGACTGATTGGTTTTTGTTGGGTATTTAAAAAATCAATTTGCACCCGGTTTTTTACCACACTGGCGATCGCTGTCTTTTGCTTGAGTATTGCGCTGGCGATTGGATTTGCAGCATTTTCAATCTCATCCAGTAATTTGAGTTGCTGATCTTTAATGGAGTAGCGATAGCGCCTGTTCCCCGCGTTGGGGCCTTGTTTTGCGACAATCTCGAGGGTGAATTCATCCCACCAGGTGACGCTGAAAATGCGTCCCTGCCATTGGCTGAGTTGTTGCTTTTCCAGCAATTGTTGATGGGCAATATCCAAAGTGAAAATATGAAATGAATAGAGGTAATTGGGTGGCTCGTAAAAACGCGATCCCAAGGAGGAGCCAGCGCGACGTTTTGCTTCTATGGCGACGAGGCTATTGCCTGCCGGTGACCATGCCAGGGTAAACCAGGCGCCATTACTCCCAGCTATGCGCCAGTCCTTTCCATCCGGGTTGCGAATCATGATATCGCTGTCGGATTCATCAGTGACGTTCAATGCGAGCTTTTCGCGGATATAAGCCAGGTGTTGATTGTCCGGATGCGGTGTTGCGTTTCGCTCATGACCGGTTTCATTGGTGTAGCCCAACATATCATGAAATTCAGCTTGATGATTGGAGGGCAAATAGAGGTTATTCCAATTAAATTCCCAATATCCTACTACGATAAGTACCAGGACTAGCAATGATCCAGCAACAGCTTTCCACGATGATCGATTGAGCGGCGGTGATCCAGGTGTTTGAGCGCTGGGTTCATTAGTTGATGGTTCAGTGCTAATCGGGTTGAGGAACTGCGGTTCTATCTTCAGTTGATAACCGCGTTTTGAATAATGCGCGATTAATTCCTGATCGCCCGCTAGCTCGCTCCAGGCGCTACGTAGTGCATTGATACTTTTTTGTACGGAACCGTGGGTGACAACGCGTCCTTCCCATAGATGTTCAATCAGTTCTTCATTGCTGATAACCCTGTGTTGATTGAGCGCAAGGTAATGCAGAACGGCCATTACTTTGGGCTGCAGTTTTTGGCATTTATCGTCCGCCAAAAGGGTGTTATGTGAGGGCGATACTGTCACCTCACCCAACTTAAATCTGGTTTCTTGATGTGCATTCATGATGGCCGGTGGCCTGTTGCAGTCTTCATAGTTATACCTTTTTCGGTAGGCTTTTCTTATTGGTTTACCTTAGTAGCAGCGGATGAAGCCGCTGTAACCATGAGTATAATTTTGCAAGATTCAGGGATAGAAATACAACTCAGTGGATACTTTAGTAAAAAACTAACTTATTGATTTTTAAGTGGAAAAAAATGGTAAGCAAAAGGTAAGTGCGAGGTTTTTATAAGGTCAGTGTTTTCATCGCTATTTGCAATATAGTCTACTCACACGCATCCACACAGATACCGATGAGTGTTCTATTAGTCACAAACACAAAAGGTAAAGTTTATGAAACTGTCTCTTATTAAGTTATCTTTTTCAAAGTTGCCACTACTGACATTAGCCTTTGCATTGCCACTACAAATGATGATGGCTTCCGAGGCTTCTTCGTTGGATGCAAAAGCACCACTGGTATATGTCAATCAGAATGTTGGCTTTAATGTTAAGGGGTACAAATACAAGCAATCTGAATTTCCCTGCAATATAGATAAAGTATTGGTTTCAAACTTGGTTGATCGCGCAAGTGCAAGTGGCATTCGCATGGAGCCGGTAGCTACTGCTGACAAAATTATGAATGGGGTTGTGCCGGTATTGGCAATAGATGTGGAACAACTGGTGCTGGGTGGTGAAAAGCGTCAGTTTGGTACTAAGCAGAGTTCAAATTTACCTAAGGTTCAGGTAACCGTCGCGTTGATTAAGGGAAAAGACGACATGGTCACTGCAAAACATACCTGCGCCATCATGACATTAAATGAATTTACTCCTTCAACCAATGTGATGGATTTAGGGGGAAATGGTGTTACGGTTTGCTCGGCGACGGAAAAATGCCTGAAAGACCTTAGTAAAGATGTTGTTGAGTGGATGTCGCCTATAGTTAAGTAGGTGCTCGTTTGGCAGTACTCCTTCGTTGCAAAAAAGCCACCTAAGGGTGGCTTTTTGCATTTCATCAATCAGATCATTCATTTTACTGTATAAATAATCAGGTACTGGTTGCGCGTACAGGTTTTTGGTGTATAGTGCATCCATGGCTGCAGTAAGATCTGCTCCGGCCCCATAAGAATTATTGTCATATAGATTTCATTGCATAAGTTGAGGTGTGAAATGGATGCGAATAAAGAAAAGGCGTTACAAGCGGCGCTGAGCCAGATCGAGCGTCAATTTGGTAAAGGAACTGTAATGCGTATGGGGGACAAGGAAGATCTAGTGATTCCTGCGATCTCTACTGGTTCGTTAGGGTTGGACGTTGCTTTGGGAATCGGTGGATTACCCAAGGGTCGTATTATTGAAATCTATGGTCCGGAATCATCCGGCAAAACCACGCTTACTCTGCAAGTTATTGCTGAAGCGCAGCGTCAGGGTGGTACTTGTGCATTTATTGATGCCGAGCACGCTCTTGATCCTATTTATGCCACCAAGTTGGGTGTAAATGTCGATGATCTGATCGTTTCCCAACCAGACACTGGCGAACAGGCATTGGAAGTTACCGATATGCTGGTGCGCTCTGGCGCAGTCGATGTGCTGGTGATTGATTCCGTAGCTGCCTTGACTCCCCGCGCAGAAATCGAGGGCGAGATGGGTGATCATCACGTAGGTTTGCAGGCACGCTTGATGTCCCAAGCGTTGCGCAAAATCACCGGTAATATCAAAAATGCCAATTGCCTGGTGATTTTTATTAACCAGATTCGTATGAAAATTGGCGTTATGTTCGGCAACCCGGAAACGACCACTGGTGGTAATGCGTTAAAGTTCTATGCCTCTGTACGTCTGGATATTCGTCGCGTTGGTGCTGTGAAAGAAGGTGAGGAGGTGATTGGTTCTGAAACTCGTGTAAAAGTAGTTAAGAACAAAGTGGCTCCGCCGTTTAAGCAGGCTGAATTCCAGATCCTTTATGGATCAGGTATTAACCGCATGGGTGAGGTTGTTGATTATGGCGTTAAGCTCGGCCTGATTGACAAGGCTGGTGCCTGGTATAGCTATCAAGGCAACAAGATTGGTCAGGGTAAAAACAATGTAATGAAGTTTTTACAAGAAAACCCTGCTGTGTCGCAGGAGTTGGAGCAAAAAGTTCGAGCTGAACTTTTGGCTACACCAGCGCTCTCACTAAGTGCAAGCGGTGGTGATGTAGAAGACGTAGACGCGTAGAGTTTGAGTGAAATATCAGAAGCCCCCGCTGCCCTTGGTAACGGGGGCTTTTTATTACAGAAATCTTCTTGCCAGTATTGATGCTGCTCAGTATTCTGGTTTTAGGGGCGGGCTAAAAAAGCCAGCAATAAGAATAGGATAGGGCATAAAGCTCAAATGTTTGCGAGGTCAAGATAGTATGAAGACGATTACCTGGTTGATCACACTTTGTAGCGTGCTAGCCTTTACCGGTTGTGCAACCCAACCCAATGTCGAAACGGATCATCAAGCGGATTATGATTTTTCTGCTTTAAAAACATTTAATGTGGCGGAAACCAAGCAGGATTCCAAAGAAAATATTTTAATTTCCCCGTTTACTCTCAGTCATATCCATTCTGCTTTGGAAAGTGAATTGGCCAAGCGTTATCAGAGTGCAGCTGCAGGCGCAACGCCGGATTTTATTGTGAGTTATCACGTGGTTGTGGAAGAGAAAATAGATCCGCGTAGTTACGATGATCTCTATGGTTTTGGCTTCTATGGTCGAGGCTACTATCGTTACCCGAGCCCATTTTTCCACGGCCCTGGCGCAGGTTTACGTGTTTACAATCAGGGCAGCTTGATTGTCGATATAGTTGACGCGAAAACAGAAAAGCCTATTTGGCGCGGTGTTTCAGAGAAGCGTTTAAGTCGTGGTATGGCGCCGCAACAACAGCGCGACGTATTGAGCAGGGCGGTCACCGAGGTTATGGCCTATTTTCCTCCGGTACAGGCTGCACCCAAATGAAATAGGTTTCATGCATAACGGAAAAAATGGCCGCTACTGCGGCCATTTTCTTATGAATTTAAGGAGTAGGCGGGATTATGGCTGAGCCAATCAAATTGTCTGACGTGCGCTTTGCGGCTATGAATCTGTTGGCGATACGAGAGCACTCTGCCAAAGAGCTCTTGGAGAAGTTGGGGCGAAAATTTTCCGCACCAGAGCTAATCCTACAAGTTGTTACTGATCTAAAAGGTCAGAATTTACAATCGGATGAGCGTTTTGCCGACGCATTTATCCGGATGCGCCAGCAGCAGGGTAAGGGCTGCGTTCTGATTAAAATGGAACTGCGTGAGCGCGGGGTGGATGGTTATCTGATCAGCCAGCTAATTGATGAGTCAGAACCTGCCTGGTTTGCGCTGGCGCGGGATGTTCTGATAAAGCGATTTAAACAAACGCCGGTAGATGCCCGTGAGAAGGCCAAGCAGATGCGCTTCCTGCACTCACGAGGCTTTTCAAGTCAGCATATTCAGGCGGCTTTTAACAGTGAATATGATGTGCAATAGATAGCGGTAGCGCTATACCAATCGTTGTTAGATCAATCACTTATTCTTATTTCGATGGTCTTCTCCCCCAGCTTTTCGTTGAGCCGAATGGGCGTTTCTGTTACTCTGGCGCCCCGTCCTGAACGATAAATCCCTTGGCTCGCACTGCCGGGCACTGAAACAGGCATTTATCTCCAATCCGCTCCGCATTTTCACAGTTAATCAGGTTTTACATGACGCGCTATATATTTGTAACCGGTGGTGTTGTTTCTTCATTGGGCAAAGGCATCGCCTCGGCTTCATTGGCTGCCATTCTTGAAGCTCGTGGTCTTAAAGTGACCATTATGAAGCTGGACCCGTACATCAATGTCGATCCGGGTACCATGAGCCCGTTCCAGCATGGGGAAGTGTTTGTTACCGAGGACGGTGCTGAAACTGACCTGGATTTGGGCCATTACGAGCGCTTTATCCGCACCAAGATGACTCGGCGCAATAACTTCACTACCGGCCGTGTTTATGAAACCGTGCTGCGCAAAGAGCGACGTGGTGATTACCTTGGCGGAACTGTGCAGGTGATTCCGCATATCACCGACGAAATTAAACGTCGTATTCTCGAAGGTGGTCGCGACGTGGACGTTGCGCTGGTGGAAATTGGTGGTACGGTAGGCGATATCGAATCTCAACCCTTCCTGGAAGCTGTACGCCAATTAAAAGTAGAAATGGGATCTCGCGCGTTGCTGATGCACCTGACCCTCGTCCCATATATTGCGACTGCGGGTGAGACTAAAACCAAGCCCACCCAGCACTCGGTTAAAGAGCTGCGCTCTATCGGTTTGCAGCCTGACATTTTGTTGTGCCGCTCGGAAAAAATGGTTGATGAGGACTCACGACGCAAGATTGCCCTGTTCACCAACGTAGCTGAGCGCGCCGTAGTGCCGCTACCGGATGCGGATACTATTTATTCCATTCCTCGTTTACTACAAAGTTTTGGTCTTGATCAGATTGTTGTCGAGCTTTTGGGCTTGCAATGTCGTGAGGCTGATTTGAGCGAGTGGGACAAAGTTGTTGATGGCAAACTGAACCCGGTGAATTCAGTCACTATTTCCATGGTTGGTAAATACATGGAATTATTGGATGCGTACAAATCACTGATTGAGGCGCTGACGCACGCTGGTATTCACACCAGTACCAAGGTAAATATCAATTACATCGACGCTGAGCGCGTAGAGCAAGAAGGTGTAGGTATTCTGAAGGATGCTGACGCTATCCTTGTTCCCGGTGGATTCGGTGAGCGCGGTGTAGAAGGCAAATTGATGGCGGTGCAATATGCTCGCGAAAACAAAGTTCCTTATTTGGGGATTTGTTTGGGTATGCAATCCGTTGTGATTGAATTTGCACGCAACGTGCTCGGTTTGAAAGGTGCTAACTCAACGGAGTTTGATCGTAATTCTCCACATCCCGTTATCGGTTTAATTACCGAGTGGATTACGTCTGATGGTGAAGTTGAAAAGCGAGATGAGTCGTCAGACCTGGGCGGGACTATGCGCTTGGGTGCGCAGGAGTGTCGTTTGGTCCCGGGTTCCAATGCCCGCAATGTTTACGGCGCGGATGTCATCGTTGAACGCCATCGTCATCGCTATGAAGTAAACAACAATTATGTTGATCAGCTTCAAAAGGCGGGTCTGAAAATTGGCGGTTGGTCCGCGGACGATACCTTGGTGGAAATGGTGGAAATACCTGATCACCCCTGGTTTGTTGCCTGCCAGTTCCATCCGGAGTTTACGTCTACTCCGCGCGATGGTCACAGACTCTTTACTGCGTTTGTAACAGCGGCATTAGCAAACAAAAAATAATTCTAACGGGGCGCAATTTATTGCGCCCCGAACTTTTTTGTAAATGAAAATCTGATCAAAAAAGGAACTCGTGTGTCACTACAAGTTGTAAGTATTGGTAAGGTTCAAGTTGGTAATTCATTGCCTTTTGTATTGTTTGGCGGCATGAACGTACTTGAATCGCGCGATATGGCAATGCAGGTTGCGGAAGCCTATGTAAAAGTTACTCAAAAATTGGGTATCCCCTACGTTTTTAAAGCCTCGTTTGATAAAGCCAACCGCTCGTCTATTCATTCTTATCGTGGTCCCGGAATGGATGAGGGGTTAAAGATTTTTCAGGAAATTAAACAAACCTTTGACATTCCTGTCATTACCGACGTGCATGAAATCCATCACTGCCAAGCAGTGGCGGATGTTTGCGACGTAATTCAGTTGCCGGCATTTCTCGCGCGTCAAACGGATCTGGTTGTTGCTATGGCTAAAACCAATGCCGTGATCAATATTAAAAAACCGCAATTTCTCAGCCCGGGTCAGATGAAAAACATCGTAGAAAAGTTTGCCGAGTGCGGGAATGAAAAAATTATTCTGTGCGATCGTGGCACTAACTTTGGTTATGACAACTTGGTAGTAGACATGCTTGGATTCCGGACTATGCGCGAAGTGAGTGGCGATGCTCCTGTTATTTTCGATGTAACTCATTCATTGCAATGTCGAGATCCAATGGGGGCTGCATCTAGCGGTCGCCGACATCAAGTTGCAGAGCTTGCCCGCGCAGGTATGGCCGTGGGCTTGGCTGGATTGTTTTTGGAGGCGCACCCTGATCCGAATAAAGCAAAATGCGATGGTCCTAGTGCGTTACCCCTCAATAAGCTAGAACCTTTTTTGTATCAGATGAAAGCCATCGATGAGTTAGTGAAAAACTTTCCGCACTTGGATATTCAGTAGATTTTGAACATGTACGAATCCTTGTGAATTAACTGATTTTTGTAGAAACACACTCTGGAGAAAAAACGAATGACTAAGATTGTTGACATCAAAGCTTTTGAAATCCTGGATAGCCGCGGCAATCCAACTGTATTGGCTGAAGTTATTCTGGAAGACGGTTCAGTAGGTTCTGCAGCTGCTCCTTCCGGTGCGTCTACCGGTTCACGCGAAGCTCTGGAATTGCGCGATGGCGACAAGTCACGTTACTTGGGTAAAGGCGTATTGAAAGCGGTTAACAACATTAACACCACCATCAAAAACCTGGTTGTTGGTTTGGATGCTTTGGATCAACGTGCTGTTGACAACGTTATGATCAAAGCTGACGGTACCGATTTCAAAACTGTGTTGGGTGCTAACGCCATCCTCGCGGTTTCTTTGGCCAACGCTAAAGCCGCTGCTATTTCCAAAAAAGTGCCTCTGTATGCACACATTGCTGACATTAACGGTACTCCAGGCAAATACTCTATGCCAGTGCCGATGATGAATATCATCAACGGTGGTGAGCATGCGGATAACAACGTCGACATTCAAGAATTTATGGTCCAGCCAGTAGGTGCTAAAACTTTTGCCGAAGCTCTGCGTGTGGGCGCTGAAATTTTCCACAGCCTGAAAAAAATCCTGCACGACAAAGGCCTGAACACTGCTGTAGGTGACGAAGGTGGTTTCGCTCCAAACTTGCCATCGAACGAAGACGCGCTGAAAGTTATCGCTGAAGCTGTTGAGAAAGCTGGCTACAAACTGGGCGAGAACGTAACTCTGGCGCTGGACTGTGCTTCTACCGAATTCTACAAAGATGGCAAATACGATCTGGCTGGAGAAGGCCGCGTATTCACCACTAATGAATTCTCTGATTATTTGGCTGATCTGGCCGCTAAATACCCAATCATCTCTATCGAAGATGGTAAAGATGAAAGCGATTGGGCTGGCTGGGCTGACCTGACGCAAAAAATCGGTCACAAAATCCAATTGGTGGGTGACGACCTGTTCGTAACTAACACCAAGATTTTGAAAGAAGGTATAGAGAAGAAAATTGCTAACTCTATCTTGATCAAGTTCAACCAAATCGGTTCTCTGTCTGAAACTCTTGATGCGATCAAAATGGCGCAAGATGCTGGTTACACAGCGGTGATTTCTCACCGTTCAGGCGAAACCGAAGATACTACTATTGCTGACTTGGCGGTTGCAACTGCTGCTGGTCAGATCAAGACTGGTTCTCTGTGCCGTTCAGACCGCGTATCCAAGTACAATCGTCTGCTGCGTATCGAAGCTGAATTGGGTGCTGCCGCACCTTACAAAGGCCGCGCTGAATTTAAAGCGTAATTGCAGCGACAACAAAGGCCGATTAATCGGCCTTTGTTGTTTTGATTTATGTTGTGTTAGTTGCTGTTGGTTTTTGTCTTTCATTTAAACTTTGTCGCTATTTTTGGTTTTATTCTCCGTCAAAATAAAAAGTCCGCATTGATGTAACACTATGAAATGGTTGCTGGGTGTTTTGATTATTTTATTGGCCTACTTGCAATACCGGTTATGGATTGGGGACGGTAGTCTCGCTCATGCCCATAGATTGGAAGGTGATATTCATCTGCAGCAAGCCGAAAATGATCGCATGCGAGAGCGCAATCGCATTCTTGATGTTGAAGTTGAAGAGCTGAAGTCTGGCTTGGATACTATTGAAGAGCGCGCACGCAACGATATTGGTCTCATCAAAAAAGACGAAACCTTTTTTATGTTGCTGGATGAGAAACAGTAAACCTAAAATTCCGGTGGTATAAATCGCCACGCCTATCCGAATCGTCCCATGAACTCTCCAGAACTCTCTAATACTCCTGCTTATTGGGTGATAGTCCCGGCGGCGGGTGTGGGCTCACGCATGGGAGCGGGTTGCCCCAAGCAATACCTACCTTTACTGGATAAAACTGTCCTTGAGCATACGTTGGAGCGCTTGCTTGCAATTGCTCAGGTTAAGAAGGTCTTTATATCTCTTTCAGCTGCCGATGATTTTTGGAATCAGCTTCCTTGTGGTCAAGATGCCAATATTATTCGAGTGGCCGGAGGGAGTGAGCGAGCGAATTCGGTTCTAAATGCGCTGCAAGCGTTGTCCTTGCAAGCGCGTGACAGTGATTGGGTTTTGGTTCACGATGCGGCGCGCCCATGCATTCGGGCGCAAGAAATTATGAAGCTTATCGACAGGGTAGGTGATCACCCAGTTGGTGGCATTTTAGGTGTGCCGGTAAGTGATACCTTAAAACAGGTCTCCAGTCACGTTATCGAGAAAACGATAGACCGCGCGCCGCTTTGGCAAGCGCAGACTCCGCAATTATTTAGAATAGGGTTATTGCGCGATTGTTTGCAGCGCGCATTAGCGGAAGGAAAAATGATCACCGACGAAGCCTCTGCTGTAGAGGCGTATGATTATCATCCTTTAATGGTTCAAGGTCGGAGTGATAATATTAAAATCACTCGCCAAGAAGATCTTGCAATTGCTGCTATGCTAATGCAACAGCAAGTCAATATTGGTTAATACATTTTCGGAAAGTTTTATGTCGATACGTATTGGTAATGGCTACGATGTCCACGCATTCGGTGCGGGCGATAAAATCGTTATAGGTGGCGTAATTATTCCTCATCACCATGGACTGGTCGCGCATTCCGACGGTGATGTTCTTTTACATGCACTTTGCGATGCACTCTTGGGTGCTGCAGCCCTTGGAGATATAGGCAAGCACTTTCCTGATACTGATATGCAATATCGCAATGCGGATAGTCGCTCTTTGTTGCGCATGGTTTATGCGAAAGTGAATCAACAAGGTTGGAAGCTTGTTAATGCGGATATGACAATAGTTGCGCAGGCGCCACGCATGGCGAACTATATTCCACGCATGCAAGAAACCATTGCTGCTGATTTACAATCGAATTTGAATCAAATTAATGTAAAAGCAACAACCACTGAACGTTTGGGTTTTACTGGGCGTGAAGAGGGGATTGCGTGTTACGCCGTTGTATTACTTGAAAGGATATAGTTATCGGATCTGTGCAGGTGGGTGTGTTTTGACTGAGTTTAATCTGGATTTTCCTCGCGCGTACGGCGAGCTCACCGCAACATCAATTTTTCGCGAGCAACCAGAAGATTTTCAGGTAGACGAGGATCTCGGCTTTACGCCTTCTGGTGTTGGCGAACATGTTTTTTTACATATTCTCAAGCGTGGCGAAAATACTGCGTGGGTTGCTGAAAAAATTGCGACCTTGGCTGGGGTGAATGTTAATGATGTTGGTTATTGTGGTCGTAAAGATCGGCATGCTGTAACTACACAGTGGTTTAGCGTTTATTTGCCCAAAGGCACAGAACCTGCCTGGAGTGACATTAGCTCTGATTCGATTAAGTTAATTTCCTTTGCTCGCCATCAACAAAAATTGCGCCGCGGTGATCATCAGCAAAATCATTTTGTCATTTGCTTGCGTGATGTAAACACGGATAATCGCGAGCTTCTTGAACAAAAAATTAAAAATGTGTTTTCTCTGGGGGTACCTAATTATTACGGTGAACAGCGCTTCGGTCGTAATGGAAATAATTTGCATGAGGCGCAGGCGATTTTGGTGGACGGGAAACGTTATCGTGATAAGCAGAAACGTGGTCTGATGTTGTCTGCAGCGCGGTCTTTTTTATTCAATCAGGTTTTGGCGGCGCGAGTAACTGAAGGTAATTGGATGCAATGCCTTGATGGCGAGATTGAGCAATTCCCGTCAGGGCCTCTATGGGGGCGGGGGCGCTCATTGGTAACGAATGAGTTGGCAGCGTTCGAACAGCGAATATTGGAGCCTTGGCAAACGTGGTGCAACGGTATGGAACACGCAGGTCTATCGCAGGAGCGTCGCAGGTTGCAATTGATTCCGCGCAATGGAAGTTTTTTTTGGAAAGAAAATTGTTTGTACTTGAGTTTCTCGTTGGATGCCGGGGAGTTTGCAACCTCAGTTCTGCATGAAATATCGGCGTTGAAGGTAACAACTACTACATCGCCCGAGTAAGTTTTCAGCTACTCAGCCTGTGCTATAGTGTCGGTTTTAATTTTTGCTACGCATAATCTCGAAAAGGGGGCTGGATATGACTAACTTATTGATGCAAGGCGTTGGCATGACATCGCTGCGCACCCGTGAGCGTCTTATCCAGCGTCTGCGAGATCAAGGTGTAACCAACATGAAAGTGTTGGACGTCATGCTGAATACTCCCCGTCATATTTTTCTTGATGAGGCTTTGTCTCATCGCGCCTATGAAGATACTGCGTTGCCAATAGGTCACGGGCAGACCATCTCCCAGCCTTACATAGTTGCGCGTATGACAGAAATCCTATTGGGTGCTGCCGGTAGTAAGTTATCTAAGGTTCTTGAGGTTGGTACTGGCTCTGGTTACCAAACCAGTATCTTGGCTCAATTGGTGCCACAGGTTTACAGTGTCGAGCGTATTAAGCCCCTCCAAGACAAAGCCAGAGACCGTTTTCGTCAGATTGGTTTGCGTAATATTCAGTTGCGTCATGCAGACGGTGGTTTTGGGTGGCCTGAAGCTGGCCCTTATGATGGAATCCTGAGCACTGCGGCACCGCAAGCCATTCCTGATGAGTTATTAAAGCAGTTAGCTCCGGGTGGTGTTTTGGTTATCCCTATTGGTGGAAGAGAGCAACATCTTCATTTGGTTTTGCGCGACGGCGAATCGGAAAACTTCATCACCCAAGTTCTTGAGCCTGTAAAGTTTGTTCCTTTTTTATCAGGAACTTCGCGCTAAATCCTCATCTAAAGTCTAGAATCTTCGCGTAGCGCTAAAAAGGTGCTTGCAAAAGCGAATCTTTTGGACTCAAAAAGGTGCGCAGTTTTTAAACTTTCGCCAGCTTTTACGCCTTTTAAAACTCTTTTTGTGCATTTTTTTATAAAAATATTAGATAATTTTAAAATAAATTTAAAATATTAAGTCTAAAATGGCATAAGAGAGATCAAAAAACACACACAGTAAGTGAAAGATTTTATGCCGGCACCAGCATATTATTGCAAGCTGCAAACACTCAAAGTGTTCGTTATATTGATCGCCTCATTATTGCTCTTTTCCTGCGCTAGCCATCATTCTGCGCCCGTGACAGACCGGTCGCAAAAAGCACTTTGGCGACCTAAAACGCATGTGGTTTCACCAGGCGACACTTTGTTTTCTATTGCGTGGCGTTATGGCCTTAAATATGAGGATCTCGCTAAATTCAACGGGATAAAAGCACCCTACGTAATTCGCCCCTCGCAAGTAATTCGGCTGGATCTGTTCGGCTCTGGTGGTTTAGGTAATGTAAATCGGCCTAATCAATCCTCCGGAACCGCTGATTATTTAGGTAAGAAAGAATCCCCAAAAACAAGTGATCCTAAAGATGTTCGTAAAGAAAATAAAACGAAAGCTCCACGGACTATTGGTAAAAATGCTGTCAATTTGGGTGCACCACAATGGCGCTGGCCGTCGAGGGGCACGATTTTGTCATCATTTCAGGGCAATGATGGCTTCAATAAAGGTATTGATCTTGGGGGGAAATTGGGAGAGCCTGTGCTTGCGGCCGCTGCGGGGCAGGTAGTTTATGCAGGAAGCGGGCTGCGTGGATACGGCAAATTGCTGATTATCAAGCACAATGAAACTTTCCTGAGCGCTTACGCGCACAACGAAAGGTTAAGGGTGAAAGAAGGAGATTTGGTTAAAGTAGGACAAGTAATTGCCGATATGGGTTCGAGCGGTACTGATCGGGTAATGCTTCACTTTGAAATTCGTCGTGACGGTACTCCGGTAGATCCTCTGAAATATCTGCCGCGACGTTAAAAGTGTCACTTTCATGAAGTAAACGGGTTCATGAAACGGTTTCCACATCATTTGGCATCATGATTGGAGAGTACAGCTTGGGCGAGCTGGGTGACTTAAATTAAAAGCCAGCCGGTTAAATAAAAAAATTGATTAAGGGGCTGAAAAATGACTTTACAAAACAGGGATACCACTGCATTTGATCGTGATGACGTATTCATAGTTCCTGATGCGGAATTAGACGATGCAGATCTTCTTTTGGCAGAAGAAGAGGAAATCTCCAAGCCTGCCGTGATAAGTGAACGACTGATTGATGACAAATACAACAAGACACTCGATGCTACCCAAATTTACTTGAACGAAATTGGCTTCTCGCCACTCCTTAGTGCGGAAGAAGAGGTATTCTTTGCCCGTAAAGCGCTGAAGGGTGATGAAGCTGCGCGCAAACGTATGATCGAAAGTAACCTTCGTTTGGTTGTTAAAATTTCCCGCCGTTATGTTAATCGTGGTCTGGCTTTGCTGGATTTAATTGAAGAAGGCAATCTCGGGTTGATTCGCGCAGTAGAAAAATTTGATCCAGAGCGCGGCTTCCGCTTCTCTACTTACGCGACTTGGTGGATTCGTCAAACCATCGAACGTGCAATCATGAATCAAACACGAACTATTCGCCTGCCGATTCATGTGGTAAAAGAATTAAATATTTACTTGCGCGCGGCGCGTGAGCTCTCGCAAAAACTCGACCATGAGCCTACACCTGAAGAAATAGCCAATTTGCTCGAAAAACCGGTGGCTGACGTAGAGCATATGTTGAGCCTGAACGAGCGTGTAACCTCAATTGATGCTCCTATCGGCAACTCTTCTGATCGTGCAATTGTCGATACGATTGCTGATACCCATGTTTCGGACCCCGCCACCTTACTGCAAGATAGCGACTTGACGACTAGCTTGGACCATTGGTTGGATGAGCTGACTGAAAAACAGCGCGAAGTTCTCGCTCGTCGTTTTGGCTTACGTGGATACGAAGTTAGCACCTTGGAAGAAGTCGGGCACGAGATTGGTCTGACTCGTGAGCGCGTGCGTCAAATACAAGTTGAAGCGTTAAAACGTTTACGCGACATTATGGAAAAGCAAGGCTTGGATAGTGCCGCGTTGTTTAGCGCTTAGTCGTTTTTGGCTACCCAATAAAAAAGCGGCGTGAGCCGCATTTTTATTGGGATAAATAAGGTGTTTCTAGCTACAGCAGCAGCGCCATTGCTGCTTCCATTTCCGCGCTCAAATCTTCTGAACCCGCAGCTTGAGTATCTGGATCAAGTCCCAGTCTTGCAAATGCTGTTACAGTGGACAAATCCACTTGCGCCATGGATGACTTGGTACCCGAATAACTTTGCAGCATTGCGACAGTCACGATATCTGCATAGTCCGCTTTCGGAACATGGCGAGCAAAATCCATATGTTGGCTGGGGATATGTGCAATTTCCTCGGGGAAGTTCCAGGTTTTTAAAATTAAATCCCCTAACTGCCCTTGTAATAATTCTATTACCGTGTCGAGTGTGATGCTGTCTTTAAGGAGCGCAGGGTGTTCCTCCGCATAGGTTAATATTGGCAATACTCCGATTTTATGGACTAGCCCGGCGAGAGTGGCCTGATCTGGACGGAGGCGCGTGTAATGCTTGCACAGTACGTGGCTGATACCCGCGATTTCGCTTGAGCGACTCCATACTTCGCGCATGCGCATGTCGATTAGGTCTGAGGTTGCTTGGAACATTTGTTCCATTGCCAAGCCTGTCGCGATATTACAGGTGTACTGGATGCCGAGGCGCATAAGGGCTGTGCGTAAATCTTCGATTGCTCTGCTTGCGCGAAGTAATGGGCTGTTTGCGACACGGATAATTCGAGCACTAAGCGCTGCATCATTGCCAATAACACCCGTTAGTTTGTCGATATCGGCATCTGGATCATCGGCCACTTCGCGTACTTTGAGAGCTACCTCCGGTAGAGTTGGAAGTACGAGTTGGTCCTTCTCTATGGCAGTAATAATCTCCTGGCGAACTTTTTCGGCTATTGCATTCATTGGCTATCCCGTACGGCGCGATGTCACGTTTTATCATTCAGGCTTTTCGTCTGCTGTAGGTATAGCATAGGGTAGTGCCAGTCGTTTTAATTTTTCTTCTTTCCCCGCAAGCGCTAGATCGGCAAGATTTTCGCCGCTAACTGATACAAGAAGTTCTACAGTTTGTGCGTCTCGTCTGGCAGCTGCGACAAGTTGCCCTACGGTCTGTTGGGTGGATTCAATGCAAATTGCGTCTCCGGGTTGGGGTAGGTCACCGGTCGACATTTCAAATCGGTACATATGCCGTTTTAATTTTCCGCGATAATGCAGTCGCGCGACAATTTCCTGACCGGTGTAGCAGCCTTTCCGAAAATTGATCGCATTGACCAGTTGGTAGTTAACATCCTGAGGAGTGAACGTCTCGTAAGTTTCTGGCGTGATGCTGGCTACACCCGATTTAATCTCGAGTAGTGACCAGTCGTTGAGGGTAGCCTGAGTGGCCAGGGGCGATATTTGCTGGATGACGTCATTATAGCTTTCGTTGTTAATCCAACATTCGTACCGATCAGAATCCAGCTGGATTAAAAAATTACCGGACTTTTCTACAAACCCGTCAACCTGTTGGGGTAAATCTGAGAAAAGTCGCGCCGCCAGTAGGCTTGCACCTGGGCCATATAATCCAATTAGTTGAAAATCGCTGCGTTTGTCGAGCAGTTTTGCTTTGGAAAAAACAATATATTTGCCAAGGTTCTGCATAGCTTTTTCTCGCATGCTAACCGGTATGCGTAATGCGATTGTTTCCGGAGTCATTTGCAATGCGCGAAAACTCAGCAAAATTCGCCCTTTGTGGTTGCACTGTGCTCCAATGCGGGATACTGCTTCAAGCTCGCGGATATCGCAGGTGACCTGCCCTTGCAGAAACTTCGCAGCGTCTGGGCCGGATACACATATCAGTTGGGAGTCTGCCAGTGAAACCCAAGAACTTGAGAGGTTTTGATTAATAGATGTGCTAGTCATAACAAGTGGTCACCAAAGCGATAGGCGTGTAGCAGAAAGCGAAAGATTACCGGAATAATGACGCGTTTTTAATAGCGTTAACGGTGCAGGTGGTGCATTTTGGACTTTAGGTGCCCCGGCAAATCGCGGTCAGTGTGGCGTGTTAAGTGAAAATCCTCGATATTATTCCTCGATTCGCTGGCTGCTCGTTTATAATGAGCGCCTTATTTAACGTATCAAGTGAGTCGTCAAGTGGATGTAAATCGTCTGTTCTGGGGTAGTCGTCGCGGTATGTTGGAATTGGATCTGGTTTTGATGCCGTTTCTGGAAAATGTATACCCCACGCTGGATCAAAGTGATAAGGAACGTTATTGGTTATTGCTGGAGGAGCAAGATCAGGATCTGTTTGCCTGGTTTTTGCGTCGCGAAAATCCGGCTAACCCCGAACTACAACGGATTGTGGATATTATTCGTGCAAATACTGGGCTTCAAAAAAAGAGCTGAGTCTCACCCTGTTTCTCCCGACGTAAAACCGTTGCCATCTATGGCGGTGGTTTCCGTTATGCGCTCACCCCACCTGATTTGGTTCTACTCTTTTTCCTATTTTTGTTTTGTTGCCTGTCACTTGGTTGTAATTTTCCCGCGACTTCCCGATCAACTCTGGTTATTGATTGTTATTGCTTTTGGTGTGCCAGGAGTAGGGATTTTGTACCGCCAACAATTAACAAATATGTTTATAGGAAAATTGTGGGTGGAACAGGGGATTTGGCATTTACGTAGCAATAACCTTGCTGGCAACTATGTGCTGGCAGGGGAGATATGTTGCTGGCCGATGATTGTGGTGTTGCCGTTGCGGCACCAGCAGACGGGTGCGCTCACTTATTTGACGCTAGCCAGGAATTCACTATCACCCGCAGATAACGCACGCTTACGCACCTGGCTGCGGGTCTGCTTAAGGCCTAATACTTAGTCGGTCATCTACAGTTCTCTGCTAACAATCACATCCTGGCCGGCGAAGTTGGTGGGTACCAGAATGGTGTCGCGTGCAATCGGCGACTTTTCTGGATAATCCGGCGAGTAATGCAAGCCGCGACTTTCTTTTCGTTCGTGGGCTGAGCGGATGATTAACTCCGCGACAGTGGCCAGATTGCGCAACTCAATCAGGTCACTGCTAATTTTGTAATTGCTGTAGTACTCGGCAATTTCTTTTTGCAGCAATTTAATCCGGTGGGTGGCCCGCTCCAGTCGCTTGTGGGTACGCACAATGCCCACGTAGTCCCACATAAATCGGCGCAGTTCATCCCAGTTGTGCGAAATCACGACATCTTCATCGGAATCACGTACACGAGATGCATCCCAGAGTGGTGATACATCCGGCGTTAATATTTGGGGTAAGTTGCCCAGGATATGTTCGGCGGCAGATTGAGCGTAAACAATGCACTCAAGCAATGAGTTGCTTGCCATTCGGTTCGCACCATGCAGCCCGGTAAACGAAGTTTCGCCAATCGCATAAAGGTTTTGCAGGTCGGTATGGCCGTTGTTGTCAACCACAACACCGCCACAGGTGTAGTGGGCTGCAGGAACTACTGGGATTGGCTCTTTAGTGATATCAATACCAAACTCCAGACAGCGGGCTTTTACGGTAGGGAAGTGGTCGCCAATGAATTCCGGTGATTTGTGGCTAATATCCAGATACACACAATCGCAGCCGAGCCGTTTAATTTCATGGTCAATTGCGCGGGCAACTATATCGCGTGGCGCCAGCTCCTCGCGCTCATCAAAGCGCGGCATAAAGCGCTCACCGCTTGGTAAGCGAAGATAAGCACCCTCGCCACGCAGAGCCTCGGTAATTAGAAAGTTTTTTGCGCGCGGATGGTACAGGCAAGTTGGATGGAATTGGTTGAACTCCATATTGGCAATACGGCAGCCCGCGCGCCATGCCATGGCGATACCGTCACCGCTGGCGCTGTCAGGGTTGCTACTGTAAAGATAAACCTTGCTTGCGCCACCTGTGGCGAGCACTACAACTTTAGCCTGGAAGACATGCACAGTGTCATTCAAGTGATCCAGCACATAAGCACCGGTACAGCGTAGCTTACGTGAACCCGCATCGGCCTGAGAGATCAGGTTGACCGCGACATGGTGTTCATAAATGTCGATGTTGGGTTGTTTTTCTACTTGCTCAATCAGTGTGGAGTGAACTGCTTGCCCAGTTGCATCAGCGCTGTGGATGATACGTCTATGGCTGTGTCCACCTTCTTTGGTTAGATGGTAGTCTCCGTTACTATTTTCCTTGGTGAAATTAACACCTTGGTCGATCAGCCACTGGATTGCTTCTTTGCTGCGCTCTACGGTAAAGCGTACTGCATCTTCATGGCATAGACCCGCGCCAGCAACCAGAGTGTCCGCTACGTGTGCATCTATAGAATCCTGATCATCCAGTACTGCGGCGATTCCTCCTTGGGCAAACCAGGTTGAGCCGAGGTTAATCGCATTTTTACTGAGTACGGCAACCCGGGCGTGTTGCGCTAGACTTAAGGCCAGCGTCAAGCCGGCGGCACCGGAACCTATAACAAGAACATCGTAAGCGTAGTGTTTTTTCATTCGATCCAATCCAGCCGTGCAACCAAGAGAGCGCTTATTCGTGCGGGGGTAGGCGCGCAGTATAACAAGCTCGCCCTTCTTATTACGAAGGAAACCTGCGGGCGGACTAAGCCGGAGAACTTTTTATTCAAGCTTTTGTCTATGAGCCGTGCTGCCTTGATAGGCCAAGTGTGTGACAATGCGTCTGCTGATGATAAGTAAAATTACATCGTGCGTTGAAATTGACACAAGCAAATAAGGCTGAGCAGATTGCCAGCGATAGATTGGCTTCATCGGCAGGTGAAGTACTTGGGGAGTTAGAGAATGACAGCGCAACTAGCGCCTGATGTTGATCAGCAATTGGTCGAGCGAGTTCAAAAAGGCGATAAGCGCGCATTTGATTTGCTAGTAATTAAATACCAGCACAAGGTGTTGGCCGTTATCAGCCGTTTTATCCGCGATCATGCGGAGGCGCAAGATGTTGCTCAGGAAGCGTTCATCAAAGCCTATCGTGCCTTGCCGAACTTTCGTGGAGACAGTGCGTTTTATACCTGGATTTATAGGATTGCTATCAACACGGCGAAAAATCACATAGTTGCACGCAATCGCCGCCCGCCAACCAGTGATGTGGAAATTGAGGATGCTGAGTTTTTTGATGGTAACGAGGGAATGCATGAGCTCAATACCCCTGAGCGTAACGTGCTGTGTGAGGAGCTTGAGGAAACCATTGCCCAGGCATTTCAGGATCTACCCGACGACTTGCGTACTGCAGTCACTTTACGAGAGATGGATGGCTTGAGTTACGAAGAGATTGCTGAAGTGATGGCCTGCCCGGTAGGTACTGTGCGCTCGCGTATCTTCCGTGCGCGCGAGGCAATCGATAAGCGTATTAAGCCTCTGGTTGATGATATTTAAAAACTTGCACAATTTTTGCGAAATTGGTGAACCAATTGTGCGAGTGTTAGTCATAAAGACAGCGAGATAAATTGCCAGATTGATAATGTTGCGTTTTTTTCATTAAACCCTTTACTTAATAATAGTTTTGTCAGAGGCACCAGCGAGAATGACTGAGCAAATCCAACCCCCAGTGCTTGCCGAATCCCTTTCAGCGCTTATGGATAATGAAGCGTCTGAGCTGGAGTTGCAGCGATTGCTTAAAGCGCTGGATGCCGATCCCGAAGTGAAAACTACCTGGTCTCGTTACCAAGTTGCCAGCGCAGGCCTTAAAGGTAAGTTGCCAGTTATGGCCAGCAGTGATTTTGCGGCACGTGTTAGTGCTGCGATAGATTCCGAAGAGACTTATTCTACGGTTACCCCGGCGCAACCCGCTGTTGTGACCGGAAATGTAATTGCTATGCCGATGCGTTGGTGGCAACAAGTTGGGCGCGCTGCCGTAGCAGCGTCAGTAGCGGGCGCATTGATTGTGGGGGTGCAGCAGTATCAAGCAGTGGCTCCACAGTCAGCTGAAATTGCTGCTAATACCCCTGCATCAACGCCGCTTGTTGCAGCGGAAACCAAGGGTGCCAATTTGCCATCTGGTATTAATGCTCCTGCATTGTCGGCGCGTACTGTTGCTGTTCAAAGCGGTTACGAATCTCGCCCACAAGAAAATCGCCGAGTAATGTTTGTTCCTCGTCAGGAAGCGGCGCCTGTGTATAACGAAGATATTTCTACCTATGTTAATCAGTTGATTCAGGAGCATACCGACAATGCTTCCACGAATGCGGGGCAGGGAATGTTGCCTTATACCCGTGTAATACTGATTGAAGAAGAGTAAGTTTTTCCGTCCTTTCTCACATCCGACTTGTTGGAGTCCTTGAGGGGCAGCTATGCTGTCCCTCAACTATCCGCCAGATTGAGTCCAGAATGCCAACCTCCCTCTCTTTGATTTCACGGTGTTTTCAAACACCAACGTTATTGTTAGTTACATTGCTGTGGTCCCTGCCGAGTCTTGCTCAAGACGGCTCCACACCGAGTCCGGTTCAGCAGGATTCAGCTGTCGCAACTGATGAGGTTCACGGCCTTTTACAAAAAATGGCTAGCGTTCCCCAAACCTTGAATTACCAAGGTTCTTTTACTTATCAACATAAAGATAACCCCGCATTGCAAAGTTTTAGAGTCTTGCACTGGGTAGAAGATGGTGTGGAGCATGAGCGTTTACAACATTTGAATGGCCCTGCGCGTGAATTTGTGCGTGAAGGTAAAGCATTGGGGTGTGATACTTTGGGTACCCGCTTGTTACAGGGAAAGATTAGCCAATTTGGCGCTAACCTTGCGCGACTTGATCAGTTATACAAATTTGAAATTCGTGGCCCCGAACGGGTGGCTGGGCGCGACGCGACTGCGTTGTTGGCGCTGCCTCTGGACCAGTTTCGCCACAGTGCATTGTTATCTATCGATAACGAAACCGGGTTGGTGTTGAAGTCCTGGTTAGTAGATGAATCTGCACGGCCATTGGAGCGCTATCAGTTTATTGATTTGGATCTGAGTCCGGATATGGCGACGATGAAGCAGCCGATAGCAAAGGTTCATCGTGATACCAAAGTGGTAGCCGAGTGTAATCCAGAAACACTCAAACAACCGCAGCAGTGGCAGTTGGGTTGGTTGCCGCCCGGCTTTGTATTTGTTGACCAGCGGCAAGTGCGCCAAAAAATTGATATGTTGATGTATACCGATGGTTTGACAACCTTTTCGGTATTTATTGAGCAAGCGGATGGGGCAATTCCCGAGGGTGTTGCCCAACGTGGAGCTACCTTGGCGGTAATGGACGGTTTGAATTACCAGGGCAAAAGTTATCGGGTTACGGTGGTCGGTGAAATACCCGTCGTCACCGCCCAAAAAATTGCGCAGAATATAGGGGGGATTTGATCCTCCCTTTTTTATTGCGGAGCACATCATGATTATCGAAACCGGCCGAATTGTTTCCGTTGAAGCGGACGGCGTATGGGTTGAAACCATCCAGAAGGCCGCCTGTGGCTCGTGCAAGGCCGAGAAAGGCTGTGGCCAGCGTTTGCTTAATAAGTGGGATGGTCATACGTCCTACATCTGGGTTTTATTGGAAGGACGCAATCCGGCGAATTATCAACAGGGTGATGAAATCGAAATAGGTGTGCCGGAAGAAGTAATTGCCAGGGGGGCGTTGCTGGTTTACATGGCGCCAATCACTATGTTAGTGGTAGCCACTGCTATTGCACATGTGCAGTTTGCCAGCGAAGGCATCACTACCCTGAGTGGTTTGGCAGGGTTGCTTATAGGCGCATTGTTAGTGCGTTGGCATTCCTGGCGTAATCGTTATAACCCTGACTTGCAACCGGTATTGATTGACGATAGAAAGCCTTTGCACTTTTATCGACCTGCAGAACAGCACTAGCATGCTGCGCATTAATGCTCACCTCGCGATTCCCTTGCGCGAAATTGAATTGACTGCCATGCGCGCCCAAGGCGCGGGTGGGCAGAATGTCAACAAGGTGTCTAGTGCGATACATTTGCGTTTTGATATCCCCAATTCGTCGTTAAATGATTTTTGTAAAACCCGTTTATTGGCGCTGGGTGATAACCGTATTTCCAATGAAGGTGTGCTGATTATCAAGGCTCAACGCTTTCGCACTCAGGAACAAAATCGCGAAGATGCGTTAATGCGCCTGCAAGAGATTGTGCTCGGTGCGATCAAAGTAGAAAAAGCTCGCCGTGCAACCAAGCCAACGTTTTCCTCCAAGCAACGGCGTATGGACGGAAAAAGTCAGCGCGGTGCGATCAAAGCGGCACGGCAAAAAGTTTCTTTCGATTAAATCCTTTTAAAACTGCTGATTCCGGGGTTTTATATTGCAATCGTTATTTGGCAAACAAACGATTCTCCGAATTCTCTACCTCAATGGTTTCCTGCCAAAGCTGTTGCTGTAACATGCGAATATCTTCACCGCCACCTTGCAGCAACCAGTTAACCAATGCTTTGGCGACATCAGGATAATCGCGCGCTTTCGTAGGTGCTTTTAATGGCAACCATTTCCCCAGTGTTTCCACATCAAAATGCTTGGCAACTTGTCCGTAACCTAATTTTTCCAGCGCGAGTGCGTTGGATTTTTGCTCCATTTGACCGGCGACAGGTTGCACTAATATTTTTTTGCCCAAGTGAATGGCTTCACTGGGTAACTCAAAACCGGCGCTGCAAATAACCCCTTCACAACGATGCAAGTCTGCTTGAAAGCCTTCACGCGAAAAAGGGCGCACATGAATATGTCCCTCGTCATAAGCAGCCGGAACAGGTTGGTAAACGAAGAAGTCATATTCAGGAAATTCGCGTAATTGCGGCACTATGTCATCCACCCCGGCAAAGGGAAGATAAACAAGATAGTGTTTGGGGGTGGAGTAATTCAGGTGGTTAGCCTGCTCAACCATTGGCGGCAATATGGGCTGGTTGAAGTGATGCCAATGCAAGCCAATGGGCATGGTTACCGGAGCAAAATTATGCATAAACCAGTTAGTGAATATGTTGCTGTCAGCTTTGGGGATATCGTAAAAAAAGGCATTTTGATGGGAAATGCCAATCACTTTTTTGCCTGCACGTTTAGCGGCCCAAGCTGAGACTGGTTCAAAGTCATTAATTATAAAATCATACCCTTCAACATTAACGTCACGTGTGTCCCGGTAAAGCTGGGTAAGGTTTGAGTTGAGCGCGGTTTTTAAAAAAAGTACTTTTCCACTTTGTGTTGCAAAGGTAAGTCCACGGTAGGATTGAAAATTTCCAAAGGCTTCCATATCAAAAAACTTGTCGCGCTCGCGGCCGGAAAATACCCAATCAACCTGTGCGCCAGCGTTAGCAAGTGCTTTGGCCATAATACGCGCGCGTGTTGTATGGCCGTTGCCCGTCCCCTGAACTCCGTACAATATTTTCATGCAATCAGCTCTGTAATAAAAATAAGTGGAAATAGTTGTTGTTAAATGTTGATTAATGACTGCAGGTAAATTCCCCAAAAAGCACAGGCACTTCCCAACAGGGCGCCAGCAACCAAATCGGTGGGGTAGTGCACGCCTAATAAAACCCGGCTGGCACCAACTGCGCTGGCCCAAATAAAGGCGGGTATTGCAAATAGCGGATAGAAATTCAAAATCAGACAAGCAAACAAGAAGGCTGCCGCCGTATGACCCGAAGGAAAGCTGAATTGATCGGAAGGAGTAATCCACGCTTGGTAGCTGGTAATTTTTACCGCAGGGCGATCGCGCTTAATCAGGTTTTTCAGTAACAGGTAGAGGCTTACATCAAATAAGTACGCAAGAATGCCCACCCAAAAAAATGTTTCCCCTGCGACGGGTTCTAACAAAAGCAGGGCTAGCGCAATCAAGAAATAAACGGGGCCATCGCCGGTATGTGAAATAAATCTGACGGAACGACGATACTGAAAACCTTTTGTCACATGCACCCACAAGAATGCAAGTGTGTCCAAATGGTGGACGCGCTGTAAAAATGTGTTCATGATTCACCGCCATTAAGTTAGGTTGCACAGGAATCCGGGCGAGTGGGAAAACAACATCGCTCGATCTTTTTTAACATTGGTATGTGACTATTCTGTGAACACTCAATGAATCTGAAATGACAACAGTTGGAGAAGGCGAATGGGTAAACCAGGTAAAACCGGTATTGCGCGGGTGATAGATGCGTTTGGTTATTCGATGAAGGGGTTCGCGGCAAGCTGGAAATATGAAGCTGCTTTTCGACAGGAAGTTGGTTTAGCAGTAATTCTGATTCCAACCGCCTTTTGGTTGGCACAAACCCATATTGAACTCATACTTTTAATTAGCAGTGTGTTCTGGGTATTGATGGCTGAGTTAGCCAACTCATCAGTGGAAGCGGTGGTAGATCGCACAGGTTCCGAGCGTCATGAGCTTTCCGGCCGCGCGAAAGATATAGGTTCTGCGCTGGTGTTTGTCAGTTTGACCCTGTTAGTAATTGTATGGTCAATCGTGGCATTTAATCGTTTTTGGTAAATTTTTAACCTGCGTTAATGCCTTTGATTACTGGCGTCCAGAGAGCCAAGGAAGGCTAGGTAATCGTCAGCCAGACTGCGCTCCTGATTGCGGCGCTCAGCTGATTTGCGGCGCTTGCGATGGTACAGATCCATCGGCAAGTTTTTACAAGGGTCTCGATCCAGGCGGCGATCCGCGCCTTTACGACGGTCGATAAAAAACTTGTGGTCGCTCATGATTTTGCTTGTTTGTCCTCGCCGGTGAACTGTTATGGTTATATCGCGCTGCATTAACTTGAATCTACTTTGTTCCAAGTCAACACAGTGTAGATCTTTGCCGCTAAAATGCCGCCAGTTTTTTTACATGGATGGCTGTGGCTAAATAGCCATCATCTATCCCAAGTGCCCGCTACCCGAGGTTGCTGATATGAATCCGGTTGAAAATCAAATACATACCAAACTTTCGCAAGGCTTCCAGCCAATCCATTTGGATGTGCTTAATGAAAGCTTTATGCATTCCGTGCCTCCTGGTTCTGAAACCCATTTCAAGGTGACACTGGTTTCTTCACACTTTGAAGGCAAGCGTCAGGTGCAGCGTCATCAAGCAATTTATGCCTGTTTGGCTGAGGAATTAAAGTCTGGGGTGCATGCATTGGCTTTGCATACCTTTAGTCCGGAGGAGTGGTTAGAGAACAACCAGGTGCCGCTTTCTCCCCAGTGCTTGGGCGGAAGTAAGCACGACCAACAAAATTAGTAGTGGTTGTACAAAAAACAAACGCCTATAATGCGCGCCTTGATAAACAGGGCGATTGTCCGATCTTGTGTTAACCCGGTTAAGTGATCCTTATGAGTCAAATTGTTGTTGCGGCGCTGTATAAATTCGTGAAATTACCTGATTACGAAACAATTGTTCCTCGCCTGAAAGAGTTTTGTGACTCGCTGGGGGTAAAGGGAACCCTGTTGCTGGCCGAGGAAGGTATTAATGGAACTGTTTCTGGTTCCCGTGCTGCGATTGATGGTTTGGTGGCCTTCCTTAAAGCAGATGGCCGCTTTGAGGGGCTCAGCTATAAAGAGTCTTTTTATGAGGAGCAGCCTTTCTATCGGATGAAGGTCAAACTGAAAAAAGAGATTGTAACCATGGGGGTTAGCGGCATAGATCCACAGAAGATTGTGGGGACCTACGTTAAACCACAAAATTGGAATGCATTGATTAGTGACCCCGATGTGGTAGTTATTGATACCCGAAACTCTTATGAATACGAAATAGGTACCTTTGAGCGTGCGATCGACCCGAAAACTGAAACCTTTCGTGAATTTCCTGCCTACGTGGCGGATAACCTCGATCCTGCCAAACATAAAAAGGTGGCGATGTTTTGTACGGGCGGTATTCGTTGCGAAAAATCGACTGCTTACTTGAAAGAACAGGGGTTTGAAGAGGTTTACCACTTGGAAGGTGGGATTCTTAAATATCTGGAGGAAGTGCCGGAAGAGCAAAGCTTATGGCGGGGCGAGTGTTTTGTTTTTGACAACCGTGTAGCGGTAAATCACAAACTGCAAAAGGGTATCTACGATCAGTGTCATGGCTGCCGTTTTCCCATTACCGAAGAGGATAAGCTGTCGCCCTTGTACATGGTGGGAGTTTGCTGCCCGCGCTGTTACGACAAGCTTTCAGATGATCAAAAAGTTCGTTTTGCTGAGCGACAAAAACAAATTGAGTTGGCAAAAGAACGCAATGAAACTCATATAGGTGCGCTCCCACCTGAGCGCCAGTTGCGCGCGGCACAAAAGCGTGAGCTACGCGAAGAACAGCGCCGAATTTCACTGGAAGCAGCAAATATGGCAGCCGTTTCTGCAGGAAATAGTGTTTAACTATTTTGTCACACAATTACTATATGTTTTAATGTCGCCTTCATTGATGAGATGTAAGTGGTATCTATGAATTTTGAAGATTGGACAGCAGATGTAGCCGCTGGCGCAGCAACTCATGCCAGTGGTTTTACCATTCGTATTGAGGGCAATCCAAAAGATCCTTCAGAGGTTTACCCCGGAAAGTTTCCTGAGGGGATCAGCTTTGTGGACCAGGCGCGATTGTTACGCTCGGGGTTGGAGTTCCTGGCTAAAGCAGGGGGATCAACGCCCAAGTCCTGGCAATCAAGCCCGGCTCAGGACGCCAAATCAGAAGCCATTAAAGCAAGAGAAGAGTTGGCCAAGCGTTTTGCTGATCGCCCGGATAAACCACAGCGTTCTGTGCTATCACTGAAAAAGAATTCCTAGAAAAAGAACTCCTAAGTTACTTGGGAAATGAAAAGCGGCGCCCGATGCGCCGTTTTTTTATCGCAGCCGATTAGTGATCTAGAGCAGCCCGCGTCGTTGCAGTTCCAGATAGTGACCGTCGACTAATTTAAAGAGTTCATCAAACTTTTGCCCCGCTGGTGCTGTTATCAGATCGAGCACTTCAGCATCATTTTTAGGGCGCTTCATAATTTTTTCCAATTCATCTGCGGTTGCCGTCATAGCGCCAAGAATTTTGTCGGTACTCTCTTTATCGCGAAATACCCGACCTTGCTCGGTGAGTTGCAGGTATTTATCGCACTCCAGCAACCAGTCTTTGCGCTGCAATACGAAATTTCTAATGTTTTTTGCCCCGCCTCTATGTGCAGTCGGCAATTGCTTTTCGCGATAAGTTTGTAGGCTCTTTTTACCTTGGATCAGAAAGTCATTACTGGTTTGTTGACAATACTTGGCAGTCAGGTAAGTGGCGAACTTAAGGTTATTGGCGGTTTCCGCTTTGGTCTTTTTGCAGGCTTCGTCACACGCAAGGCTGAATTGCGAAAGTGTTAACAGGGTGATGGTCAATAATATTTTTTTCATAGGGCTCGCCCGTTATTAAAGTTATGTGAAAGGTGAACAACTGGTGTGTGATATAGATCACTTTTAAAGATACGTCAAGCATTGTAAATAACCTTGAACTTGATTATAGCCATTGGTTTCTGCTTTGCAGGCAAACTGCTACCAATGGTGTCAGTACCATTTTTATACGCTTAACACAGTGACACCGGGTTCCGAGGGGCGAGGGATCTATTTGCTAGATAGTAGCGATAGTGCGGAAAAGATGGAGGGAATGCGGAGTGACATTATCACTCCGCGCGAAGGTTATCCCAAAAATCCCAACGGATTTTTAGTGATAGCAACGCTAACCATATAGGCAAATACGACCAGGGCGCTAACCCATAAGGTTTTGCTGAGGTTGCTGTTGGAAACCTTGAACGTTGCTACTCCCAAACCGATATAAACGACCAGAGCGATTATTTTTGCCAGCAACCAAGGTTGGCTGCCGGGTGACAATCCCAAGTGTACGGCTAGCACAACACCGCTCAGAAGTAGCAGGGTGCTAATAACGTGCGGTAAAATTTTCGCCCATTTTTTTGCGAGCAGGCTGGAGTTGAGAAACAACCAAATGCCGCGCAATACAAAGAAAATTAATGAGAGCGTCACAAAAGTCAGGTGCAAATGTTTTAAGGCTAGGTACACGGTGCGTTCCTTTTATAGGGATGGTTGATAAAACCTTAATCTGGGCTCAGTGCTTTGGTGACCAGCGCCAACATGGCGGAAGACAATGGCAGTTGAAGTGCGGCCTCATGGCCTTTGGTGGACATTTTGTTCCAGGTTTTGCGAATAATATCGATTAGCTTTTCTTCGTCGTGCTTGCTGGCAAAATCTTCCAGATAAAACTCGATAAAGACCAGGCACACAACGTCTTCCAATGCTTGTACTTCGTCATCGCGTTTTAAACTGCGCTTGAGGAGTAGATCTTTTACTCGCGCAATCATATTTTCGTCGTAGCCCTGTGTCGCCATAATGTCACCGGCGATGTCGCCGTGTAACTGCGCCAAATCCAAACGCCACTTTTTGTAACCACTACGATCCATAGGGTAGTCGCTACGGGGGATTTTCCATCGGCATATATGCTGACTGCGCGTTGCTAATTGCAATGCTTCTGAAGGCGCCTCGCAAAATTTATGCAGCTGGGCGCTCATGCGCTGGGCATAGATCCATTCTTTAGCAACTGAACGTCCATCCACCTGTTCAAGATTAGGGTCTTCCAGATTGGCAGCATCAAATGCCGCCAGAGTGGAGTTAAGGCGAGTTAAATCAATCATATTGAGGTCTCTGGATTAGCAATCGGTGTCGCCATTGGCGATATTGCGCAGTTGTTCCATGTTGGTGATTGCGACTTCTTTTTTATCGACATGGATAACTTCCTGCTTTTGCAGGCGAGTAAAAATACGGCTGACCGTTTCTATGGTTAAACCTAAATAGTTGCCGATATCAGTGCGCGACATCGGCAACCGAAAGGCAGTGGCTGATAATTGGCGGCGGCTGTTGCGGCTGGAAATGCTGAGCAGTAATGCAGCAATACGCTCTTCGGCGCTGCTTTTGCTCAGCAGGGTAATAATCTGCTGATCTTGGGTAATTTCACGGCTCATCAGCTGGAAAAAATGCCGCTGCAAATTGGGGATCTGTAGGCTGAGTTCTTCCATACGATTAAATGGAATTTCGCAGACTGATGCTGTTTCCAGCGCAATTACGGAGTTGGTATAGCGATTGTCGGCAATGCCATCCATACCCACGACTTCGCCCGGCAGATAAAATCCTGTGACCTGTTCTTCGCCGTTGTCACTTAGCGTCATGGCTTTTACCGCGCCAGAGCGAATGGCGTACACTGAATCAAACGGATCGTTGGCGCGATACAAATAATCACCGCGCTGCAATGGCTTGCCGCGCTGCACTATGTTGTTGAGCTTATCTATGTCATCAATATGCAAACTGATTGGTAAGCATATGGTGTTGAGTCGGCAATTGCCGCAGCTCACGCGTTTATCGTGCGGGCAGCTGGAGTCCTGGGATTTTACGATTGACTGGTTAACTGTCATAAAGTGACAACCTCACGCGAATTCGCGGGCAGGGATAAATGTTGTGTCGGATGAGATTGTTGCAGCTTTGCCGGGTAGGGTAAAGCCGAAGTTTGCCCTTATCCTGACGTATAAATAGTTATTAGTTACTCTTTCTCTGAATAGGTGAAAGCACTATAGTTTGCCGCTGGCATTTAGGCGGCAGTGTGAAGCGCAGTTTTAGCCTGATTGCGTGGAAAATAAACAGCAAAAAAGGGAGCAATAATATGCCTATAGTGGTTTTATCCTTATTAATCCAGGTTGCGCTGGTGATTCATATTCTGAAGACGGGGCGTCCTCGCACTTGGATTTGGCTGGTAATGATATTGCCTGTTGCGGGTTCTATAGCCTATTTGGTGCTGGAGTTGCTGCCAGATTTTGCCGGAACCAGATCTGGACGAAAGACCATGAGAAAGGTTCAAGAGTTGGTAAATCCAGATCGGGATTTAAATAGTGCTGCGCAAAACTACCAGGCCGCAAAAACAACAGAAAATGCTTCGCGCCTCGCTCAAGAGTTGTTGATCAAACAACAATATTCGGAAGCCGCTATTCTGTATCGGGATTGCCGAAAAGGAATTCATGAATTTGATCCGTTGTTTATGTATGGGCTAGCTCAGGCTGAGTTTGGTTTGGCTGAATACGCAAAAGTGAAAGATTTATTGGATGAATTAATCGCTAGAAATCCGGACTATAAAAACCCGGATGCGCATTTGCTCTATGCTCGAGCCTTGGAGGCATTGGGGGATGATTATGCCGCTCTGCATGAATACGAGGTTCTGGATTCATACTATCCCGGCGCTGAGGCGAGTTATCATTTCGCCAGGTTGTCAAAGAAGCTCGGCCAAATGGAAAGAGCGCTGCAGGTATTCGAGGCAATTTTGGCAAAGGCAAAAACGTCCGGAAGTCATTACAACGAGCTCCACGGAAAATGGGTCAAATTGGCGGCATTGGAGTTGCGCTCTTAGTCCTTGGAAAAATGGGCTGGAATCCAGCCCCAGGGAGATTAACCGGGGGTTCCGGTTAAGTGAAAGTGACGCTCGCCGACTGCATTTAATCGCGGTTGGCGATGTCCCGAATACTAGCGTTTTCCCCGGCAATAATGGGAGTGACAAATTGCCGCAGCGGTTTGCGCCTTATAGCCAAAAGTGGATTTTTAGGGCCCAAATTAAATCTTTACATCATGAATGGGGCGGAATATAGTGCGGTTTAGCTGGCCCTTCTGCAGCATTATTTATGGTAAGTCCTATCCGTTGTTCTAGCAGTAGATCTATTAGTACCTCGTATTGTTCTTCATAAGTAACATCTGAATTCGCCAGCCTAAGCTCCTCTTGGGGTATTCATTTTATTATTTTGTATAGAGCATCGAGGTTTTTATCATGGCTAGAAGTACTGGCACCGTTAAGTGGTTCAATGAGTCTAAAGGTTTCGGTTTCATCGCGAGCGAAGCAGGTCAAGACGTATTCGTTCACTACAGCGCTATCACTGGCTCAGGTTTCAAAACCCTGGCTGAAGGCCAAAAAGTAGAGTTTGACGTTAAGCCAGGCCAAAAAGGCCCGCAAGCCGAGAACGTTGTTGGTCTGTAATTGCTAGCCATCCGTTTCGGATGCGATTACAAAAAAGCCGCCCGAGCGATCGAGGCGGCTTTTTTATTGCCTTACGGCTGGAGGTAGATGCTGTGTTTTTTGCCTCAAATGATCGCTAAAAGGTCGATTTACTGTCACAAAAACTTCATAATGCGCGCGCCTTGCGGCGGTAAACGCCGACGCAATGGGGTGGTAAAACCACAAGGAGAGGGTGGTATTAAAATCGATCTTCTCAGTCAAGCGGATAACCTATGTTAGAAATGTTCACCGGGCTCGGTTTTTTCATGGGCGCCAGCCTCTTTTTGGCACTCGTCTTCGTTCTTGCCTATGAATTTATTAATGGCTTTCACGATACTGCCAACGCGGTAGCGACTGTCATCTATACCAAAGCAATGAATCCTCACCTCGCAGTAATTGCCTCGGGTATTTTCAACTTTCTGGGCGTGATGTTGGGTGGGCTGGGGGTAGCCTACGCGATAGTGCACCTGCTGCCGGTGGATATGCTGCTAAATATCACCTCGGTACGCGGCATGGTGTTGGTATTTTCCCTGCTGGCTGCTGCCATTGTGTGGAATCTGGGTACCTGGTATTTCGGTATTCCCGCGTCCAGTTCGCATACCCTGATTGGCTCCCTGCTGGGGGTATGTTTGGCGAATGCGCTGATTTCCGAGATTCCAATCAGCGAAGGTGTGAATGTTAAAAAAGCCATCGATATTATGCTGTCCTTGCTGATCTCCCCGCTGGTGGGTTTTAGTGTGGCGGCGCTGGTATTACTGCTGTTGAAGAAAGTATTCACTGGTCCAAAAATTCATAAAACCCCACAAGAGCGCGAGCAAATCGATGGCAAAAAACACCCGCCATTCTGGACGCGTGTGACTCTGGTGGCGTCTGCCATGGGCGTTAGTTTTGTGCACGGCTCCAACGATGGTCAAAAAGGTATTGGCTTGATTATGTTGGTGCTGATTGGTTTGGCGCCCGCGCAATTTGTGTTGAATCTTGATAGCAGCAAATATCAAGTTGAACGCACCCGCGATGCGGCAGTGCATTTGCAAACTTTCTATAAAGAGCACGAAGCCAAGGTAAGTTCAGTGGTTGATGTCAATGCATCTGCTAATGCTGTTTTGCCGGAAACCTTTAAATGTAATGCCAAAGAAAGCATGTTGGTGATTAATGCGCTGATCACTGAAATGCAGGGTATGACTCAATACCGTGATCTGGAATTGAGCGAACGCCGTAACATTCGCCGGTTGTTGTTGTGTATTGATGATGCGGCGAAAAAAGTATCTAAACTCGACGGTTTTAACAGCAAAGAGAAATCCGATTTGGATAGTCTGCGCAAAGACCTGACGGCGACTACTGAATACGCGCCTTTCTGGGTAATCATTGCGGTTGCTTTGGCGCTTGGTCTGGGCACTATGATGGGTTGGAAGCGGATTGTATTTACCGTTGGTGAGAAAATCGGCAAAAGCAGTATGACCTATTCGCAAGGCATGGCCGCACAAATTACCGCGGCAACCGCGATCGGTGTGGCGAGTGTGACCGGTATGCCAGTGTCTACCACGCACGTTCTGTCCTCGGCTGTAGCCGGCACCATGGTGGCCAACAAATCCGGCTTGCAGTTCAGTACTGTGAAAACCATATTGCTCGCTTGGGTATTTACCTTGCCAGCAACTATTTGTTTGTCTGGTGGTTTGTTTTACCTTGGTACCTTGTTTATTGGTTAACCTTTTTCCAGGTGATGTTCAAGCGCGCAGTGTGTGGTTTACATAGCGCGCTTCTCCCTCTCTCTCCAAAAAGTCCCGCTCCAACTTTCCTGTTTCCTGCGTAAAAAATATCCTTTAGCTATTGTCTGTGGCTTTGAATATAAATAGCCTTAACCGGCCCTCCGCTTATTGGTTGAATCCAGAATTTTCCAACCATCGTCACGCCGGATTTACTGGCAATTTATTCATTGATAAGGGATTTTATGTTGTATAAAAAGTTTATTTCGCCCAGTGTCTCGCTCATTATTATGGGAGCGTTAGTGATTGGCTTCAGTGCTGTACGTGCGTTAGGTGTGTTGGGGCCGTCTTCATTGCGCTGGGTGTTGCCGCTCAGTTTTTGTGTTATGGCAATATTGCCCTGGGCGCTATTGACTGCAAATGGTCGTCGCCAAATTGGATTGCAGCGGCCCGATATGGCATCGCGTTACATATTGGCAATAGTAACGGGAACTGGTGCTGCGCTTCTATGCTTTGCGCTCGGTTATTTGTTGTTTGGCAAGGCGGTGGATAATTGGTTTGTAAATATCGGCAATAGTTATAAGGCAATGATGGATACATCTGCCATGTCCTTCTGGATGCTTAGCTTGATTTTTACTATTCCGGCGATGTTGTTCAGCCCCATAGGCGAGGAAATTTTTTATCGCGGCCAACTGCAAAAAACACTGGAGCAAACTTTCAGTATCAATACCAGTACGGTTATAGAATGCACACTGTTCGCACTTATTCACCAGGTGCATCACGGTATTATCAAAACCGAAAGCGGGTTAACTTATTTGCCGCTCTCAGGCGCACTTTGGTTTGTGTTGATGTTTCTGGTGGCTTGGATGTTCGCTTGGCTAAGGGCGAGTAGTGGCAGTATCTATATCGGTATTTTGTCGCACATGGTGTTTAATATTGCGATGAACACCTGCATCTTTTTATTTTTGTGGTAATAAGTTTTGGTGTGAGGTTTTGCGTTAATGAACCCGGAAATAGAGAAAAATTACCAGCGCTTGCGCTCATTCTTTTTTGGTTTATGCATACTAGCCTCAGCGTTACTCTTGCTGACTACAGGTAAGAATATTATTAAAACGACGGCGGCAGAAAACTGGTCGGTTCATTCAGGAAAATTGAAGGGAGATGGCGTAGCAAAGCGTAAAGGTTTGTATCAGAGTAGTTGGATTACCTACAGCTATATCATCAATAACAAACAATACACAGGTACTCGAATCGGTTATGGTATAAGCGGAACTGATGAGGTTCGATTCTCTAATCAATCGGTAAAGGTTTATGTAAACCCGGAAGATTACACAGAGTCAGTATTGGTAACCGGAGTTAAAAAGTCCCACTATGTAGGCCTACTATTTTCGGCGGGTTTTATGTTGCTGGGTTTTTATCTGTGGCGCAGGACCCGGTAGGACTTGATCGCGAGAAGCGGAATCAGGCTAAAATTGTGTAAATTTAACTGCAATTATTGAGTTACCGACAAGAATAAGTATTTATCGCCAGCCCTTCAGGTTTAGCATGCAATCCTTTTATAAGAAAGTGTTAATCAGTTTTTTGTGCTTGCTCTTTGTCTCGGGGCTGTTTAGCTATTTTTGTACCCAGCATAGCCAAGTTACCGCGGTGCTACTGCCGGCGAGTAAAAGCGATTGGGTTTGGCACAGTGAGCTAAACGATGACGCTCCTCAAGGTGGTTTATCTACTGTGACTGTGGCGGATGACCGGTTTAGCCTGAATTTTACCTTGAACCTCTCACACCAGGCACGCTACCCCTACGCAGCAATGAGCCTGGCATTCGGTAAAGCGCAGGGCGTATTGGAGTCTGTGGATTTATCCCGCTTTGACAAGATCACCTTCGATGTCAAATGTGCCCCCGCCAACGTGTTAAATTTTTCCGTTGTAACCTTTGATGAACACGTTTCTGATGCCGGGGATTATTTGAGTTATCGCAGCCCGGCAACATTTTTTTCCTGCAATGAAGTCTGGGCACCCGTAGTGCTGGATTTGACTCATCTGGAAACGCCGCAGTGGTGGTATGAGATGTATAACGTGGAATTGTCACGCAAGGATTATCAATTGAACAAGGTATTCAAGATGAGCTTTGGCAGCAGCGTTCAAAGCCCATTTAATCTGGCCGCCAATATCCAGATAAGCGAAATCAAACTCAGTGGGCGCAACTGGTTCTACACCTATCTGCAGGCTGCTGGTTTGTTGTTAATCTGGAGTGCTTATGCGATCTGGTTGTTCCGCCAGCATACCCGTGCGTTGACGCAAGACCTGAAAGAGAAGCTACAACGCGATCGGCCGTTACTGGCCTACCAGCAATTATCCGTGGAGCCCCACCGCGATAAAGACAAGAGTGCAATTCTGCACTTTATGGCAACGCAGTACGCCAGTTCGGAGTTAACCCTCGATGCTATGACGGCAACCATCGGTGTGAGCCGCACCAAGATCAATGACATCCTCAAGGCAGAACTCGGCTTTACTTTTACCGGTTACCTGAACAAGTTGCGTCTGACAGAAGCAGCCCGTCTGTTGGCGGAAACAGAGGAAGCCAATATTGCCGAGATTGCCTATTCGGTAGGTTACAAAAATGTTTCCTACTTCAATAAGCTGTTCAAAGAAGAGTATAACTGCACGCCTAAAACCTTCAAAAACCTGTCCAGCCAAACTGCTGTTAACGAGCAACAAAAGCCTGATTAGTCCGGGTAATTCGGAAGTGCCCGACGTTACAACTTCAAATTAAATTAAAAAAACTTCAACTATTTGCAAATTGGAACAATTTTTAGGGCAAATATTAACTTCCCTCGGCTGATTTTTAGCAAACTCGCGCTCTATTTCCCTGCCCCGCTGCCGGAGCTTAGGCTGTTCTTTGGCGGCGGGGTTTTTAGTTTGGAGACTCACAATGAAAATAATAAACCTGCTTTTCTTATCGGGCGTACTGGCGATAACTTCTGGTTGTGGAGGCGGTGGTGGTGGTGGTGGTTCCAACGTCCCCGGTAGCGCATCCGTCCCTCCCTCAAGCAGTAGTTCAGTTTCCAGTGCACTAACTGTCACCAGCGCCACCCAATCGAGTAGCAGCACTATATCGACCAGCTCTACGGCTGCTTTCTATCCTGACTACAACAAAAACCCCTTGCCTGCAGATGCAGTAGGCATGCAAAGCAATGCAGTTCAATTGGCAGGCAAAATCAAACTGGGTTGGAATATTGGCAACACCATGGAAGCCATTGGTGGCGAGACCGCCTGGGGCAATCCGCAGGTATCTAAAGAGCTGATGCAATTGCTGAAGGCAAAAGGGTTTGATGCGGTGCGCATCCCTTTGGCCTGGGATCAATACGCTAACCAGCAAACGGCAGAAATCAGCGCGGTCTGGCTGGCGCGTGTTAAACAAGTTGTGCAGTACGCGGTTGAGAGTGACATGTATGTGCTTATTAATATCCACTGGGACGGGGGTTGGTTGGAGAACAATGTAGTTTCAGCCAAACAAGAACAGAACAACGCGAAACAAAAAGCCTTCTGGGAGCAAATCGCCACTGAGCTGCGGGATTTTGACGAACACCTGATGTTCGCCAGCGCCAACGAGCCCAACGTGGAAAGCGCGGAGCAGATGCAGGTGCTGCTCAGCTATCACCAAACTTTTGTCGATACAGTGCGCGCCACCGGCGGAAAAAATGCGTACCGCGTATTGGTCGTGCAGGGGCCTTCAACTGATATTGAGAAAACCAATAAGTTATGGCCGCAAATGCCAGTAGATACAGCTACTAATCGCCTGATGAGTGAAGTGCATTTTTACAGTCCGTACAATTTTGTGCTGATGAGTAAGGATGAGTCCTGGGGCAAGCAAGCCTACTACTGGGGTAAGGGTTTTCATTCGCCGACTGATGTTGAACACAATCCCACCTGGGGAGAAGAGGATTACATAGACACCTGGTTCAAAGCCATGAAAACTCAGTTTGTTGATAAAGGTGTGCCGGTATTATTAGGTGAATTCGGCGCAATGCGGCGCACCAATCTCACGGGGGATGCGCTGAGCTTGCATTTGGCAGGGCGCGCTTACTATCACAAGTATGTGGTGCAACAGGCATTGGTGAATGGCATGTTGCCTTTCTATTGGGATAATGGCGGGCTGGATAACTTCAGTTCAGGCATTTTTGATCGTAAACAGAATACTATTTTTGATCAGCAAACGCTGGATGCCTTATTGCAAGGAGCGGGAAAATAATTATGCAAAACCTATTTGCTAATGCTCGATCTAAAAAAAGCCACTTCATTAAAAGTGCCTGCGCATTTTTTTTGCTCATGTCATCAGCAATGTTATGCGCACAGGGGCGCGTGATCGCTGTTGATGTGTCTCAAACCAAGGGTGAGTTAAACCGATTTTTTGATTTAAGTATCGGGGCAGGGCGTGCTAATGAGGGCCTGCGCGCTGATTGGCAACAACAGTTGGCTGAAATAAAGCGCGATGCAGGTTTTCGTTACATTCGCATGCACGGCTTGCTCACTGATGATATGGGTGTATATAAAATTGATGCCCAGGGGCGTGAGCATTACAACTTTCAATATATAGATGCTCTCTACGATTATATTCTCAGCATTGGCATGAAACCTTTTGTGGAATTGGGCTTTATGCCATCGGCTCTGGCGAGTGGCGATAAAACAATTTTCTGGTGGCGCGGCAATGTTACCCCACCACACAGTTATGAAAAGTGGGAAGCACTTGTTAAAAAACTCACAGAACATTGGACGCAGCGTTACGGCGCAGAAGAAGTTGGGCGTTGGTATTTTGAGGTTTGGAATGAACCCAATCTCGACGGTTTTTGGGCAGGTAGTCAGCAAGATTATTTCAAACTCTATGCTCACAGTGCGCGGGCAATCAAGAGTGTAAATCCAAATTATAAAGTGGGTGGCCCCGCGACGGCAGGTGCGGCCTGGATTCCGGAAATGATCGCTTACTGTGCGGAACACAAGATCCCGCTGGATTTTGTGAGTACCCATTCGTACGGAGTAAATCGGGGTTTTCTGGATGAGTACGGCAATACCGGTACTGTTTTATCCAAAGATGAGTTAGCGGTTGCGCGCGATGTGTTAAAAAATCGCACCGAAATTTCTGCATCGGCAATGCCCAATCTGGAATTACATTACACCGAATGGAGCTCGTCGTATACGCCGGCAGACCCGACCCATGATTCATACCATCAGCCCGCTTACATTCTGCAAAAACTCAAGCAAGTGGGTGGGGCAGCGCAATCTATGTCTTATTGGGTATTTACCGATATTTTTGAAGAGCCGGGTCCGCGCTTTGAAGCATTCCATGGCGGTTTCGGCTTGATGAATACCCAAGGTATAAAAAAGCCGGCGTACTTTGCTTATCAATTTTTAAATAAGTTATCGGCAACGGAAATAAAAAATAACGATGCACAATCCATTGTCGCCACTGATGGTAACGGCAGTGTGCAGGTATTGTTGTGGGATTCTACCTTCACTTTACCGGAGGGTATTAATAACCAACAGTACTACATTAAAGATTTGCCGCCCGCTAATAAAGGCAAGGTAAGCATTCAGTTGCAGGGTTTGAAAAAAGGCAATTACACGCTGTTGCTTTCGCAAGTGGGTTACCAAAAAAATGATGCCTACACCGCCTACATTCGTATGGGCTCACCTGCGCAATTGACGCGCGCACAAGTCGCTGAGCTTAAATCGCTCGCTACCGGAAAACCCTTTGCGGAAAAAACCATTCGTATTTCTCGCGATGGTAAATACCAATTGGATTTACCTCTGCGTGAAAACGATGTTTATCTGGTGGAGCTATCACCCAAGCGATAATATTTTTACAATCGTGCTTGTGGATAAAATTCAAAAATCACATCCCACAAGCACGTCTATTACTGTATCAGCCAACCCATTTCTCGCATTGTCCCACGGTGTGTTGGTTCTATTTTGTAATGTATAAAAAATAGGTTTTTTGCCGCAGGTATTTGATGATGGTCGATAATTCCCGTAGAACACTGTTTAAAGCCTGTATGGCAGGCACTTTGGTCGCGCCTTTAACAAAGCTTGCCGCCGCGTCTTCTTCAGCTTGTGTCACTTCTGCGGCAACACAGGCTGCAACAGTCCCGGCAGTTCCGCGCTGGGCGCGTGGAATAGAAGGGCAGCGCCGTGCGGACCTTGGCGATGGTACTTACCTAAATCCTATTATTGCTGGCGACCATCCTGATCCGACTATTCTCAAGGATGGTGATGATTACTACATGACGTTTTCATCATTCAATTCTTACCCGGGAATTATTATCTGGCATTCGCGAGATCTGGTGAATTGGAAGCCTATCGGTCCCGCTCTGCACAACAATATTGGTACTGTGTGGGCACTGGATTTATGCAAATACGGTGATCGTTACTATATTTATATCCCCGCTGCGCCCGATGGCAAACCCTGGTCGATTTTTGTGATCTGGGCGGATGATATTAGCGGACCTTGGAGCGATCCCATCGATTTAAACATTGAAGGTTGTATAGACCCTGGTCACGCCGTTGGTGAAGATGGAAAGCGCTATTTATTCGTTAATGGCATTCGCAAAATTCGTTTAACCGATGACGGTTTGGCGACGGATGGTCAGCTTGAAAATGCCTATAGCCCCTGGCGCTATCCGGAGGATTGGGTCGTCGAAAATTTTGCGCCGGAAGGTCCGAAATTAATGCGGCGTGGTGAGTGGTTTTATTTAGTAACCGCAGTGGGCGGTACTGCGGGCCCCGTCACTGGCCACATGGTTATTGCCGCTCGCTCGCGTTCTGTTCATGGCCCTTGGGAGCATTGCCCGCACAACCCGTTAGTGCGTACTTTATCGGAAGCTGAGCCCTGGTGGTCGCGCGGTCACGCAACGCTGGTCGAGGGGCCAAGCGAGAATGGCAAGGAAGGTCATTGGTGGATGGTGTATCACGCTTACGAAAATAATTTTAGAACCCTTGGCAGGCAGGCAATCCTGGAGCCAATTGACTGGACAGATGATGGATGGTTCCGTGCAAAGGGTGGTGACCTTTCTATCCCTCTGCCAAAGCCGGTTAAGTCGGCGCCAGGTGATTCAGAAAACGCAAAAACCGATGCGGCGCTTTTTTTCGGTGCTGCGCTTTCCGATGATTTTTCGCGCAATAAATTTGGTACCCAATGGGCCTTCTACAATCCTGGCAAAGAAGATTCACAGCGTGTCCATTTTGGTAAAAAAATGCTGGACCTGACTGCAGCAGGATCATCGCCTGCAGACAGTTCTCCTATCACCTGTGGAGTGGGGGACAGGGCGTATCAAGTGGAAGTTTCCCTGAATCTGATACAGAGTGCAGAAGCAGGGCTATTACTTTTTTACAACCACAAGGCATTTGTCGGATTGGGATTTACACAAGAGTTTGTAAAAACTTTCCAATATGCTGAAGAGCATCCCTGGGCACGGGTTCCCTCCAATTCATCACAAGTCCGTGTGCGTTTAATTAATCAACGCAACGTGATTACTTATCAGTATTCCTTTGATAATGGCCAGAGCTGGAAGTTGCATCCTACTCGAATGGAAGTATCCGGTATTAATCACAATGTATTTGGCGGATTCCTCAGCTTAAAGGTCGGGATCTATTGTGCCAACAAAGGCAAAGTGCGAATCACAGATTTCCGATATCAAGCGATAGCGGAGGTCTAGGGTTTGAACGAGCTTCTGCATGTCTGTGCAGATTACGTCGTTATCACTGCTTCGCTCACCGGGCAATCTTTAAGCTGTAATCTAAGGCTCTAAAGCCGCCCATTTTTGGTTAGATATACAGTGTATCCAAATCCCCCTAACTCCCGTGCGCGTTTTTGCCCTTTACGTTGCGCAATATCCGCTTCCCATTCCAACAAAAGGCCACTATATTCAACACTTTAGGTACCAAGGCGGGCGGAAAACGCGCACGCTCTGGAAGAATAATGCGCACGCGTGTTTTACCCCCAATAAAATCTCCCACGTAGCCACCAAATTTGATCGCTTTCAATGGGTTATATAAAAGTGCTAAGAGATCGAGTTAGGAGAGATAACGCGCATGCGCGGTATACAAATGTTATGTGAAATGAGGGCGGAGTAAGAAAGTGCATACACATTTATACAAAAAGGAAGATTGGCCTTTCGATTTTAGTGACGACACTCTAGCGGTCACAACAAAGTATGTAATGAATGGAGAGCGGCCAATAGTTGAGGTTCTGCACTGGGATGACGGTGGTTGGCAATTTATGTGTAACTCCACCAATGACTCAGATGATGGAATGGTTATTTGTATGGGTTGTATATTCGAAAAATTTCCTTGGATTTCTAGGTTTAAAGAGCTGAAGTCGGGTTATCTATCTTTTTATGAAATAGAAAGTGGTGAGTGGGTAATTCAAGAAATTGAATAAATAAAACTGTCGCACATAACAAAGTGCTGCAACTCGCGCACTGCGTGCGCTGGACAGTTTGTAAGTCGCGGGTTTGTGGTTTTGCTGCGCAAAAGTAATCCACAAAACCGCGACTTACAAACTGCCGTTGAGCACGGCGTTGTAAGGTAAAAGTTTACAGTTTTTTATATCGCTCTTGGAAAGTTTGTAGACCGTAATCACGCGCGGTTATCTGAAAGTTTACCTGCCGTCCGGTCTGGCCTATGATCGGTTAGTCGTAGTTCACGTCCGTTTCACTGGCGTGCTAAATTCACTGCAGTATTAGTTGGTTGTGTGGTTGGGAAATTAATAGTCGTGCTCGGCAACAGCTCCATCAAGTCCGCGCGCTGTAAGAAATAGGTTGGTGCGGTTTTCGTAAGAGTGCGTGCGTTGTAGCATCGGCTTACGTTAAGCTTACAACAAGTCGTTTAATTCGCGCACTGCGTGCGCTGGGACAGTTTGTAAGTTGCGCGTTTAAGCGAATCGCTGCGCTAAGTATTTCACCAACGCGCAACTTACAAACCGCCCATTAACTTTGCGTTAGCTATTCCATAGGGAGAATCATGAACCAGAGTCAGGAATTATTCGGTACACCGTCTGAAAAAGCTGCAACTAAAGTTCGCCCTTATATGGTTGACTGGGTACAATCATTTATTAAAAACTCTCCGTTTATGGTTATGGCAACAAGCAACTACAATGGTGATTGTGACGCCTCACCTAAAGGTGGCCTGCCAGGGTTTGTTAAAGTAATTTCTGAAAAATTGCTGTTAATTCCAGATGTTGCAGGAAATAAATTATTCCAGTCTTATGAAAATTTTGAAACCAATTCGAAAGTTGGTCTTATTTTCTTTATTCCTGGTGTAAATTCTAGTGCAAGAGTAAATGGCTCCATTAGAATCTTAAGAAAATCTGATCCTGAATTTGAAAAGATAGCGCTAGAAGTTTACAACCCAGACGAAAAAGCTAAAATTTTGCAAGCAATTTTAGTTGATGTACATGAGTCGTATAGTCAGTGTCCTAGAGCTTTGGCTTTTTCAAAGCTATGGAGTACTGAAACTATAATAGCTAACATAGAAGATCCACCAATTGAAAATTGGGTGGCTGGTACCTAATAGCTAACAAGGCAATCAACCGGATGGGTTTTAAGTAGCATTTTTGCCATTCCGCTTCGCTGCATTTTACGGCAAAAGTGCTACTTAAAACCCACCGGTTATCGCAACGTTAAATTAGGAATGGTCATGCGAAAAATTTACGTCTTTGTCATGCTGCTATTGTTTTCGGCTAATGCTTTGAGCGAAGAGAAATATAGCTATTTTGAAAACGGCCCTTATCGCTTCGATGAAGCAAAGAGCTATTTAGTACTTATTTCGGCAGTAGATTTAAGCTCTTCTGAATTTAAAACTAACATAGAGGAAGTGTTATCTTCATTGGCATCAAAAGCTAAAACAAAGAAATTCTCAGCAAGAATTTTCGATAATAATGAGGCTTTGAACTACTACCTAAGTTCAGTGGTTAAGAAAGGCGCCATGAATAAATCAGGAGAAAATAGCTTGGAAACTCATTTGGTTGCGGTTTACACCGGTGAGTTATCTACTAATTGGGCTAAATACACATTAGACTTTTTTCCTTCCGCTTTCACTGAAAACTCAAAGGTCGGAAAGTACGTTGATACAATCGAGTTCGAACCAAAAATTTAACAAGGCATTGCACCTGACGTATTGTAAGTAGCGCTTATGCAATATCGCTGCGCGAAGTTTATCGCAACGCGCTACTTACAATCCGCAGGTGAACGCAACGTTATAGCTGTTGGTGTTACTCAAACGTGAGCTAGCGAAATTTTCTCAAGCAGTTACTTTTGATCTTCGCGGTTTATTCGAATATTGGTGGCGCTGTTCCTTGTGCATGTAAGTAAGTAGTCCGGCTAATGCTGGCAGGGTTTACGGAAGTATTGGGTTGCTTGGTGGGTGAAATTGGAGTTCGAGCCTCTCAGCTTATTTCCTGTTGCCACTAAGTCAAATCACTGTAAGAATCAGCGTAATACATTTTAACGGGTGGTCTTTCTGTTCCGGCTTTTGCATTACTTCAGTCGCTTGAAAGCCACCTATAACAAATCGTTCCAGCACCGCGCACTTCGTGCGCTCGACAGTTTGTAAGTCGCCTTTTTGTGGTTTTGCTTCGCAAAAGTATTCCACAAAAAACCAACTTACAAACTGCGGCTGAACTTGGCGTTATAGCTGTTGGAATTTTTTGAACGCGAACTAGTTGGTTTTTCTCAAGCAGTTACTTTTGAGCTTCGCGGTTCATTCGAATATTGTGGCGTCATTCCTTGTGCTTGTAAGAAAGTAGTCCGGCTAATGCTGGCAGGGTTTACGGAAATATTGGTTTGCTTGGTGGGTGAAATTGGATTTCGAACTTCTCAGCTTCTTTCCTGTTGCCACTAAGCCAAATCGCTGTAAGAATCAGCTTTTGAAATTTTAACGGGTGGGCTTCTTGTTCTGGCTTTGGCATTACTTCAGTCGCTTGAAATCCACCTATAACAAATCGTTGCAGCACCGCGCACTTCGTGCGCTCGACAGTTTGTAAGTCGCCTTTTTGTGGTTTTGCTACGCAAAAGTATTCCACAAAAAACCAACTTACAAACTGCGGCTGAACTTGGCGTTATGCAGAAAATGAAAATTGAAGAACTAGCAAATAAAATCATTGATGATTCTGAGATGCCTGATGATTACAAGGCATGTGCGAAGGCAATTGGCATTGGCGTGGAAGATGTATTTAATAAGCTATCCATCTACATGGCCTTCTCATTCTTAAATGGAGTATTTTCATATGACGATGCTGATTTCGCAATGAACGCTGTATGGTCGGCAATGTTGAACTATGTTATGGAAAAAGATATTCATCTGGTTGAACCTTGCTACTCCATATATATTGCGTTCGACGAAGGGGAATATGATCATTGTGATGGAAATGATCCGATAGAAAAGTATACTAAACCGTTACTAAAAAGAATTTTAGAACAAAATGCATAACAAAGTGCTCCAACATTGCGCACTTCGTGCGCTGGACAGTTTGTAAGTCGCGGCTTTGTGGTTTTGCTGCGCAAAAATAATCCACAAATCCACGAATTACAAACTGCCGTTGAGCACGGCGTTGTAAGGTAAAGGTTTGCAGTTTTTTATATCGCACTTGGAAAGTTTGTAGACCGTAAGCACGCGCGGTTATCTGAAAGTTTACCTGCCGTTCGGTCTGGCCTATGGTCGGTTAGTCGTAGTTCACGTCCGTTTCATTGGCGTGCTAAATTCACCGCAGTAATAGTTGGCTGTGTGGTTGGAAAATTAATAGTCGCGCTCGGCAAAAGCTCCATCAAGTCTGTGCACTGTAAGAAATAGGTTGGTGCGGTTTTCGTAAAAGTATGTGCGTTGTAGCATCGGCTTACGTTAAGCTTACAACAAGTCGTTTAATTCGCGCACTGCGTGCGCTGGGACAGTTTGTAAGTTGCGCGTTTAAGCGAATCGCTGCGCGAAGTATTTCGCCAACGCGCAACTTACAAACCGCCCATTAACTTTGCGTTATGCAATATCACAGAATAAGCTTATGTTTGAAGTTACAGAAATAGGACAAATAATAGCAACGAGAAGTCTCGTATTCATACGGGAGAGCGGCTCCTCTGAAAATGTGGTTATAAATATCGGCGCGCCATATGAAGGCGAGACTGAAGGCTGTTGTTGTCCGTACAAGATTATTTCCGAAACTAGAAATAAACTGCATGGAGCGTTTGGGATTGACACATTGCAGGCTTTAGACTTAACAATGAAAACTTTAAATTGTGAGCTTGAGTATTGGGAGCGTACATTTAAAGGAAAGTTTCATTTTTTGGGCGAAGAAGGTCACTGCTGTAAGTTCTAATATATCTAGAATATATTTGAGTTAGGTATATTTTCAATCGCTTGAATTATATAAAAAGTACTTAACTGTTAACTGAGTTAGTGAATACATTAAACTTGTAGCAATTTGAATTGCAGAACTGGTGTGTGCATAACAAAGCGTTGCAGCACCGTTCCGGCTTCGCCTCCACTGGACAGTTTGTAAGTTGCGCTTATGTGGTTTTGCTTCGCAAAAGTATTCCACAACGCACAACTTACAAACTTCCCGCTGAACTTAGCGTTAGCCAATAAAGGAGAGAATATGCTTTCTGATAGAGAGATTGAGGCCGCTAAACTTCGAACTAAATATTCATTAAATGAAGGTCCTCATCATGAACATAACGATTGCATAAGGATTGCGTATGAGTGGCTGGACGCCCAAATAAAATTAAAAGGTGCAACAAAAAAGGCATATCCTTTAAAGCACCTAATCGAGAAATGGGCTGGCCGGTATGTTTCTCGAACCGACGTTGATGTAGCTGCTGAACTACACCCAGAAATCAAGGGTACGTACCCTTATTTTAATATCAGCTCAAAGTTAACTAAGCCAAACATTAAACGTTTAGAGCCAATCGCACAGGCGTTTACACAAGACTATAAAGAGCGAGCAAAAGACTCTCCTTATTCTCGCGAAGAATAAATGGCTAACAAATCGCTCAAGCACCGCGCCTTCGGCGCTGGACAGTTTTTAAGTCGCAGTTTTGTGGTTTTGCTGCGCAAAAGTATTCCACAAAACTACAACTTAAAAACTGCCGCTTAGCTCGGCGTTGAAGCTGTAGAAAAACCCCAAAAATCGATTGTTTTTCGTTAAAATGGCGCATCCCCTCAGGAGTGCGCTTATGCCAAAGTTTATTCCTTACAATCATGATCAAAATGCGATGGTGGTGATTAATTTTCGCGACCAGTTGCAACCCGGCACCTTCGAGCACGCTATTCATTACTTGATTCATGAAAAGCTCGATCTTTCTATCTTTGATTACGCTTACAACAACAAAGATGGCGGTAGGCCTGCGTATAACCCTGCCATTTTACTCAGTGTTGTGTTGTTCGCTTACTCCAAAGGTATTACGTCCAGCCGCGAAATTGAGTGGTGCTGTACGAACAATATTATTTTTAAAGCGCTTTCTTGCGATACCGTTCCTCATTTCACTACTATCGCCAGTTTTATCAGTAGTCATCCGCAAGCGATTGAAGCGCTGTTCGAACAAATTCTGTTGGTTTGTCATGAGCAAGGATTATTGGGCAATGAGCTGTTTGCGATTGATGGTTGCAAAATGTCCTCTAACGCCTCCAAGGAATGGTCGGGAACATTTAAAGAATTGCAGCAGAAACGCGCCAAATTAAAAAAGTTGATTCGGCACCATATGCGGGAGCACCGCCGTATCGATAAAACCGAATCTGCTGATGCAGAAAAGCAAAGGCGCACCGCCCAGACAATCGAAACCTTAAGTAAAGCGCACGATAAGATTGATAAATTCCTAAAGACAGCAGCCCCACGGATGGGGCAGGCGAAACGGCCGACTGAAGTAAAAAGCAATATTACCGATAATGAATCAGCCAAGATGACGACCAGTAAAGGCACCATTCAGGGTTATAACGGTATTGCGGCGGTTGATAAAAAGCACCAGATCATTATTGATGCCCAAGCCTTTGGCGCGGGCCAGGAACACCACACCTTACAGCCTGTTATTGAAAGTATTAAGGTGCGTTACCAAAAACTGAAATTTGCGCACAATATCTATCGCAAGCAGACACTGGTTACAGCGGACACTGGCTTTGCTAATGAGGCCAATATGGAATACCTCTACACCCATAAAATTAATGCTTATATTCCAGATAATAATTTTCGCAGTCGCGACCCAAAATTTGCTGAGCAGAAAGCGAAATATGGCAAGCGCAAGCCCATCAAGAAAATAAAAACCCGTTATAAAGAAGTCATTCCGGCTAGTGAATTCCACTTTGATGCATCGACAAAAACCTGCATTTGCCCAGCAGGGGAAACCATGTGGTTAAAGCGCGAAGGGACGGATCGTTATGGCAAACATCAAAAGTTGTATTTTGAGGGAAGGCTCAGTAAGTGTCGGGTATGCCCGCTAAAGGAACAGTGCATGCAAAACCCGGATTCAGCCAATGATCGAACCGGGCATGGGCGGCAGGTGTCCTTTATTATTGATAAGGAAACCAAAAACAAATATACCGAATGGATGAAGTCTCGGGTCGATAGCGAATTTGGCAAAATGGTTTATAGTCATCGCATGTCCACGGTTGAGCCTGTGTTCGCTAATATCGGCACAAACAAAGGGCTAAAGCGCTTCAGTCTACGTGGCAAAGCCAAAGTTCAGGGGCAATGGCAGTTGTTTTGTATGATCCACAATATAGAAAAGCTCGCGAATTATGGTGATTTGACCAACGCGAAGCGAAAATAAGAACGAATATAGGCAAACAACTCGCTTTTTCAAAGCGCAACGCAATTAATGAATAAGAGCAATTGAAAATCCAAGAACAGTTAGGCAAAGTTGGCTAATTAATTATTAATCAATTAGCTGTAAGTAAATTCAGTGGTTATTGGGTTTTTCTACGGCTTCGTTGAAGCTGTAGAAAAACCCCAAAAATCGATTGTTTTTCGTTAAAATGGCGCATCCCCTCAGGAGTGCGCTTATGCCAAAGTTTATTCCTTACAATCATGATCAAAATGCGATGGTGGTGATTAATTTTCGCGACCAGTTGCAACCCGGCACCTTCGAGCACGCTATTCATTATTTGATTCATGAAAAGCTCGATCTTTCTATCTTTGATTACGCTTACAACAATAAAGATGGCGGTAGGCCTGCGTATAACCCTGCCATTTTACTCGGTGTTGTGTTGTTCGCTTACTCCAAAGGTATTACGTCCAGCCGCGAAATTGAGTGGTGTTGTACGAACAATATTATTTTTAAAGCGCTTTCTTGCGATACCGTTCCTCATTTCACCACTATCGCCAGTTTTATTAGTAGCCATCCGCAAGCGATTGAAGCGCTGTTCGAACAAATCCTATTGGTTTGTCATGAGCAAGGATTATTGGGCAATGAGCTGTTTGCGATTGATGGTTGCAAAATGTCCTCTAACGCCTCCAAGGAATGGTCGGGAACATTTAAAGAATTGCAGCAGAAACGCGCCAAATTAAAAAAGTTGATTCGGCACCATATGCGGGAGCACCGCCGTATCGATAAAACCGAATCTGCTGATGCAGAAAAGCAAAGGCGCACCGCCCAGACAATCGAAACCTTAAGTAAAGCGCACGATAAGATTGATAAATTCCTAAAGACAGCAGCCCCACGGATGGGGCAGGCGAAACGGCCGACTGAAGTAAAAAGCAATATTACCGATAATGAATCAGCCAAGATGACGACCAGTAAAGGCACCATTCAGGGTTATAACGGTATTGCGGCGGTTGATAAAAAGCACCAGATCATTATTGATGCCCAAGCCTTTGGCGCGGGCCAGGAACACCACACCTTACAGCCTGTTATTGAAAGTATTAAGGTGCGTTACCAAAAACTGAAATTTGCGCACAATATCTATCGCAAGCAGACACTGGTTACAGCGGACACTGGCTTTGCTAATGAGGCCAATATGGAATACCTCTACACCCATAAAATTAATGCTTATATTCCAGATAATAATTTTCGCAGTCGCGACCCAAAATTTGCTGAGCAGAAAGCGAAATATGGCAAGCGCAAGCCCATCAAGAAAATAAAAACCCGTTATAAAGAAGTCATTCCGGCTAGTGAATTCCACTTTGATGCATCGACAAAAACCTGCATTTGCCCAGCAGGGGAAACCATGTGGTTAAAGCGCGAAGGGACGGATCGTTATGGCAAACATCAAAAGTTGTATTTTGAGGGAAGGCTCAGTAAGTGTCGGGTATGCCCGCTAAAGGAACAGTGCATGCAAAACCCGGATTCAGCCAATGATCGAACCGGGCATGGGCGGCAGGTGTCCTTTATTATTGATAAAGAAACCAAAAACAAATATACCGAATGGATGAAGTCTCGGGTCGATAGCGAATTTGGCAAAATGGTTTATAGTCATCGCATGTCCACGGTTGAGCCTGTGTTCGCTAATATCGGCACAAACAAAGGGCTAAAGCGCTTCAGTCTACGTGGCAAAGCCAAAGTTCAGGGGCAATGGCAGTTGTTTTGTATGATCCACAATATAGAAAAGCTCGCGAATTATGGTGATTTGACCAACGCGAAGCGAAAATAAGAACGAATATAGGCAAACAACTCGCTTTTTCAAAGCGCAACGCAATTAATGAATAAGAGCAATTGAAAATCCAAGAACAGTTAGGCAAAGTTGGCTAATTAATTATTAATCAATTAGCTGTAAGTAAATTCAGTGGTTATTGGGTTTTTCTACGGCTTCGTTGAAGCTGTAGAAAAACCCCAAAAATCGATTGTTTTTCGTTAAAATGGCGCATCCCCTCAGGAGTGCGCTTATGCCAAAGTTTATTCCTTACAATCATGATCAAAATGCGATGGTGGTGATTAATTTTCGCGACCAGTTGCAACCCGGCACCTTCGAGCACGCTATTCATTACTTGATTCATGAAAAGCTCGATCTTTCTATCTTTGATTACGCTTACAACAACAAAGATGGCGGTAGGCCTGCGTATAACCCTGCCATTTTACTCAGTGTTGTGTTGTTCGCTTACTCCAAAGGTATTACGTCCAGCCGCGAAATTGAGTGGTGCTGTACGAACAATATTATTTTTAAAGCGCTTTCTTGCGATACCGTTCCTCATTTCACTACTATCGCCAGTTTTATCAGTAGTCATCCGCAAGCGATTGAAGCGCTGTTCGAACAAATTCTGTTGGTTTGTCATGAGCAAGGATTATTGGGCAATGAGCTGTTTGCGATTGATGGTTGCAAAATGTCCTCTAACGCCTCCAAGGAATGGTCGGGAACATTTAAAGAATTGCAGCAGAAACGCGCCAAATTAAAAAAGTTGATTCGGCACCATATGCGGGAGCACCGCCGTATCGATAAAACCGAATCTGCTGATGCAGAAAAGCAAAGGCGCACCGCCCAGACAATCGAAACCTTAAGTAAAGCGCACGATAAGATTGATAAATTCCTAAAGACAGCAGCCCCACGGATGGGGCAGGCGAAACGGCCGACTGAAGTAAAAAGCAATATTACCGATAATGAATCAGCCAAGATGACGACCAGCAAAGGCACCATTCAGGGTTATAACGGTATTGCGGCGGTTGATAAAAAGCACCAGATCATTATTGATGCCCAAGCCTTTGGCGCGGGCCAGGAACACCACACCTTACAGCCTGTTATTGAAAGTATTAAGGTGCGTTACCAAAAACTGAAATTTGCGCACAATATCTATCGCAAGCAGACACTGGTTACAGCGGACACTGGCTTTGCTAATGAGGCCAATATGGAATACCTCTACACCCATAAAATTAATGCTTATATTCCAGATAATAATTTTCGCAGTCGCGACCCAAAATTTGCTGAGCAGAAAGCGAAATATGGCAAGCGCAGGCCCATCAAGAAAATAAAAACCCGTTATAAAGAAGTCATTCCGGCTAGTGAATTCCACTTTGATGCATCGACAAAAACCTGCATTTGTCCAGCAGGGGAAACCATGTGGTTAAAGCGTGAAGGGACGGATCGTTATGGCAAACATCAAAAGTTGTATTTTGAAGGAAGGCTCAGTAAGTGTCGGGTATGCCCGCTAAAGGAACAGTGCATGCAAAACCCGGATTCAGCCAATGATCGAACCGGGCGTGGGCGGCAGGTGTCCTTTATTATTGATAAGGAAACCAAAAACAAATATACCGAATGGATGAAGTCTCGGGTCGATAGCGAATTTGGCAAAATGGTTTATAGTCATCGCATGTCCACGGTTGAGCCTGTGTTCGCTAATATCGGCACAAACAAAGGGCTAAAGCGCTTCAGTCTACGTGGCAAAGCCAAAGTTCAGGGGCAATGGCAGTTGTTTTGTATGATCCACAATATAGAAAAGCTCGCGAATTATGGTGATTTGACCAACGCGAAGCGAAAATAATAACGAATATAGGCAAACAACTCGCTTTTTCAAAGCGCAACGCAATTAATGAATAAGAGCAATTGAAAATCCAAGAACAGTTAGGCAAAGTTGGCTAATTAATTATTAATCAATTAGCTGTAAGTAAATTCAGTGGTTATTGGGTTTTTCTACGGCTTCGTTGAAGCTGTAGAAAAACCCCAAAAATCGATTGTTTTTCGTTAAAATGGCGCATCCCCTCAGGAGTGCGCTTATGCCAAAGTTTATTCCTTACAATCATGATCAAAATGCGATGGTGGTGATTAATTTTCGCGACCAGTTGCAACCCGGCACCTTCGAGCACGCTATTCATTACTTGATTCATGAAAAGCTCGATCTTTCTATCTTTGATTACGCTTACAACAACAAAGATGGCGGTAGGCCTGCGTATAACCCTGCCATTTTACTCAGTGTTGTGTTGTTCGCTTACTCCAAAGGTATTACGTCCAGCCGCGAAATTGAGTGGTGCTGTACGAACAATATTATTTTTAAAGCGCTTTCTTGCGATACCGTTCCTCATTTCACTACTATCGCCAGTTTTATCAGTAGTCATCCGCAAGCGATTGAAGCGCTGTTCGAACAAATTCTGTTGGTTTGTCATGAGCAAGGATTATTGGGCAATGAGCTGTTTGCGATTGATGGTTGCAAAATGTCCTCTAACGCCTCCAAGGAATGGTCGGGAACATTTAAAGAATTGCAGCAGAAACGCGCCAAATTAAAAAAGTTGATTCGGCACCATATGCGGGAGCACCGCCGTATCGATAAAACCGAATCTGCTGATGCAGAAAAGCAAAGGCGCACCGCCCAGACAATCGAAACCTTAAGTAAAGCGCACGATAAGATTGATAAATTCCTAAAGACAGCAGCCCCACGGATGGGGCAGGCGAAACGGCCGACTGAAGTAAAAAGCAATATTACCGATAATGAATCAGCCAAGATGACGACCAGTAAAGGCACCATTCAGGGTTATAACGGTATTGCGGCGGTTGATAAAAAGCACCAGATCATTATTGATGCCCAAGCCTTTGGCGCGGGCCAGGAACACCACACCTTACAGCCTGTTATTGAAAGTATTAAGGTGCGTTACCAAAAACTGAAATTTGCGCACAATATCTATCGCAAGCAGACACTGGTTACAGCGGACACTGGCTTTGCTAATGAGGCCAATATGGAATACCTCTACACCCATAAAATTAATGCTTATATTCCAGATAATAATTTTCGCAGTCGCGACCCAAAATTTGCTGAGCAGAAAGCGAAATATGGCAAGCGCAAGCCCATCAAGAAAATAAAAACCCGTTATAAAGAAGTCATTCCGGCTAGTGAATTCCACTTTGATGCATCGACAAAAACCTGCATTTGCCCAGCAGGGGAAACCATGTGGTTAAAGCGCGAAGGGACGGATCGTTATGGCAAACATCAAAAGTTGTATTTTGAGGGAAGGCTCAGTAAGTGTCGGGTATGCCCGCTAAAGGAACAGTGCATGCAAAACCCGGATTCAGCCAATGATCGAACCGGGCATGGGCGGCAGGTGTCCTTTATTATTGATAAGGAAACCAAAAACAAATATACCGAATGGATGAAGTCTCGGGTCGATAGCGAATTTGGCAAAATGGTTTATAGTCATCGCATGTCCACGGTTGAGCCTGTGTTCGCTAATATCGGCACAAACAAAGGGCTAAAGCGCTTCAGTCTACGTGGCAAAGCCAAAGTTCAGGGGCAATGGCAGTTGTTTTGTATGATCCACAATATAGAAAAGCTCGCGAATTATGGTGATTTGACCAACGCGAAGCGAAAATAAGAACGAATATAGGCAAACAACTCGCTTTTTCAAAGCGCAACGCAATTAATGAATAAGAGCAATTGAAAATCCAAGAACAGTTAGGCAAAGTTGGCTAATTAATTATTAATCAATTAGCTGTAAGTAAATTCAGTGGTTATTGGGTTTTTCTACGGCTTCGTTGAAGCTGTAGAAAAACCCCAAAAATCGATTGTTTTTCGTTAAAATGGCGCATCCCCTCAGGAGTGCGCTTATGCCAAAGTTTATTCCTTACAATCATGATCAAAATGCGATGGTGGTGATTAATTTTCGCGACCAGTTGCAACCCGGCACCTTCGAGCACGCTATTCATTATTTGATTCATGAAAAGCTCGATCTTTCTATCTTTGATTACGCTTACAACAATAAAGATGGCGGTAGGCCTGCGTATAACCCTGCCATTTTACTCGGTGTTGTGTTGTTCGCTTACTCCAAAGGTATTACGTCCAGCCGCGAAATTGAGTGGTGTTGTACGAACAATATTATTTTTAAAGCGCTTTCTTGCGATACCGTTCCTCATTTCACCACTATCGCCAGTTTTATTAGTAGCCATCCGCAAGCGATTGAAGCGCTGTTCGAACAAATCCTATTGGTTTGTCATGAGCAAGGATTATTGGGCAATGAGCTGTTTGCGATTGATGGTTGCAAAATGTCCTCTAACGCCTCCAAGGAATGGTCGGGAACATTTAAAGAATTGCAGCAGAAACGCGCCAAATTAAAAAAGTTGATTCGGCACCATATGCGGGAGCACCGCCGTATCGATAAAACCGAATCTGCTGATGCAGAAAAGCAAAGGCGCACCGCCCAGACAATCGAAACCTTAAGTAAAGCGCACGATAAGATTGATAAATTCCTAAAGACAGCAGCCCCACGGATGGGGCAGGCGAAACGGCCGACTGAAGTAAAAAGCAATATTACCGATAATGAATCAGCCAAGATGACGACCAGTAAAGGCACCATTCAGGGTTATAACGGTATTGCGGCGGTTGATAAAAAGCACCAGATCATTATTGATGCCCAAGCCTTTGGCGCGGGCCAGGAACACCACACCTTACAGCCTGTTATTGAAAGTATTAAGGTGCGTTACCAAAAACTGAAATTTGCGCACAATATCTATCGCAAGCAGACACTGGTTACAGCGGACACTGGCTTTGCTAATGAGGCCAATATGGAATACCTCTACACCCATAAAATTAATGCTTATATTCCAGATAATAATTTTCGCAGTCGCGACCCAAAATTTGCTGAGCAGAAAGCGAAATATGGCAAGCGCAAGCCCATCAAGAAAATAAAAACCCGTTATAAAGAAGTCATTCCGGCTAGTGAATTCCACTTTGATGCATCGACAAAAACCTGCATTTGCCCAGCAGGGGAAACCATGTGGTTAAAGCGCGAAGGGACGGATCGTTATGGCAAACATCAAAAGTTGTATTTTGAGGGAAGGCTCAGTAAGTGTCGGGTATGCCCGCTAAAGGAACAGTGCATGCAAAACCCGGATTCAGCCAATGATCGAACCGGGCATGGGCGGCAGGTGTCCTTTATTATTGATAAAGAAACCAAAAACAAATATACCGAATGGATGAAGTCTCGGGTCGATAGCGAATTTGGCAAAATGGTTTATAGTCATCGCATGTCCACGGTTGAGCCTGTGTTCGCTAATATCGGCACAAACAAAGGGCTAAAGCGCTTCAGTCTACGTGGCAAAGCCAAAGTTCAGGGGCAATGGCAGTTGTTTTGTATGATCCACAATATAGAAAAGCTCGCGAATTATGGTGATTTGACCAACGCGAAGCGAAAATAAGAACGAATATAGGCAAACAACTCGCTTTTTCAAAGCGCAACGCAATTAATGAATAAGAGCAATTGAAAATCCAAGAACAGTTAGGCAAAGTTGGCTAATTAATTATTAATCAATTAGCTGTAAGTAAATTCAGTGGTTATTGGGTTTTTCTACGGCTTCGTTGAAGCTGTAGAAAAACCCCAAAAATCGATTGTTTTTCGTTAAAATGGCGCATCCCCTCAGGAGTGCGCTTATGCCAAAGTTTATTCCTTACAATCATGATCAAAATGCGATGGTGGTGATTAATTTTCGCGACCAGTTGCAACCCGGCACCTTCGAGCACGCTATTCATTACTTGATTCATGAAAAGCTCGATCTTTCTATCTTTGATTACGCTTACAACAACAAAGATGGCGGTAGGCCTGCGTATAACCCTGCCATTTTACTCAGTGTTGTGTTGTTCGCTTACTCCAAAGGTATTACGTCCAGCCGCGAAATTGAGTGGTGCTGTACGAACAATATTATTTTTAAAGCGCTTTCTTGCGATACCGTTCCTCATTTCACTACTATCGCCAGTTTTATCAGTAGTCATCCGCAAGCGATTGAAGCGCTGTTCGAACAAATTCTGTTGGTTTGTCATGAGCAAGGATTATTGGGCAATGAGCTGTTTGCGATTGATGGTTGCAAAATGTCCTCTAACGCCTCCAAGGAATGGTCGGGAACATTTAAAGAATTGCAGCAGAAACGCGCCAAATTAAAAAAGTTGATTCGGCACCATATGCGGGAGCACCGCCGTATCGATAAAACCGAATCTGCTGATGCAGAAAAGCAAAGACGCACCGCCCAGACAATCGAAACCTTAAGTAAAGCGCACGATAAGATTGATAAATTCCTAAAGACAGCAGCCCCACGGATGGGGCAGGCGAAACGGCCGACTGAAGTAAAAAGCAATATTACCGATAATGAATCAGCCAAGATGACGACCAGCAAAGGCACCATTCAGGGTTATAACGGTATTGCGGCGGTTGATAAAAAGCACCAGATCATTATTGATGCCCAAGCCTTTGGCGCGGGCCAGGAACACCACACCTTACAGCCTGTTATTGAAAGTATTAAGGTGCGTTACCAAAAACTGAAATTTGCGCACAATATCTATCGCAAGCAGACACTGGTTACAGCGGACACTGGCTTTGCTAATGAGGCCAATATGGAATACCTCTACACCCATAAAATTAATGCTTATATTCCAGATAATAATTTTCGCAGTCGCGACCCAAAATTTGCTGAGCAGAAAGCGAAATATGGCAAGCGCAGGCCCATCAAGAAAATAAAAACCCGTTATAAAGAAGTCATTCCGGCTAGTGAATTCCACTTTGATGCATCGACAAAAACCTGCATTTGTCCAGCAGGGGAAACCATGTGGTTAAAGCGTGAAGGGACGGATCGTTATGGCAAACATCAAAAGTTGTATTTTGAAGGAAGGCTCAGTAAGTGTCGGGTATGCCCGCTAAAGGAACAGTGCATGCAAAACCCGGATTCAGCCAATGATCGAACCGGGCGTGGGCGGCAGGTGTCCTTTATTATTGATAAGGAAACCAAAAACAAATATACCGAATGGATGAAGTCTCGGGTCGATAGCGAATTTGGCAAAATGGTTTATAGTCATCGCATGTCCACGGTTGAGCCTGTGTTCGCTAATATCGGCACAAACAAAGGGCTAAAGCGCTTCAGTCTACGTGGCAAAGCCAAAGTTCAGGGGCAATGGCAGTTGTTTTGTATGATCCACAATATAGAAAAGCTCGCGAATTATGGTGATTTGACCAACGCGAAGCGAAAATAATAACGAATATAGGCAAACAACTCGCTTTTTCAAAGCGCAACGCAATTAATGAATAAGAGCAATTGAAAATCCAAGAACAGTTAGGCAAAGTTGGCTAATTAATTATTAATCAATTAGCTGTAAGTAAATTCAGTGGTTATTGGGTTTTTCTACGGCTTCGTTGAAGCTGTAGAAAAACCCCAAAAATCGATTGTTTTTCGTTAAAATGGCGCATCCCCTCAGGAGTGCGCTTATGCCAAAGTTTATTCCTTACAATCATGATCAAAATGCGATGGTGGTGATTAATTTTCGCGACCAGTTGCAACCCGGCACCTTCGAGCACGCTATTCATTATTTGATTCATGAAAAGCTCGATCTTTCTATCTTTGATTACGCTTACAACAATAAAGATGGCGGTAGGCCTGCGTATAACCCTGCCATTTTACTCGGTGTTGTGTTGTTCGCTTACTCCAAAGGTATTACGTCCAGCCGCGAAATTGAGTGGTGCTGTACGAACAATATTATTTTTAAAGCGCTTTCTTGCGATACCGTTCCTCATTTCACCACTATCGCCAGTTTTATTAGTAGCCATCCGCAAGCGATTGAAGCGCTGTTCGAACAAATCCTATTGGTTTGTCATGAGCAAGGATTATTGGGCAATGAGCTGTTTGCGATTGATGGTTGCAAAATGTCCTCTAACGCCTCCAAGGAATGGTCGGGAACATTTAAAGAATTGCAGCAGAAACGCGCCAAATTAAAAAAGTTGATTCGGCACCATATGCGGGAGCACCGCCGTATCGATAAAACCGAATCTGCTGATGCAGAAAAGCAAAGGCGCACCGCCCAGACAATCGAAACCTTAAGTAAAGCGCACGATAAGATTGATAAATTCCTAAAGACAGCAGCCCCACGGATGGGGCAGGCGAAACGGCCGACTGAAGTAAAAAGCAATATTACCGATAATGAATCAGCCAAGATGACGACCAGTAAAGGCACCATTCAGGGTTATAACGGTATTGCGGCGGTTGATAAAAAGCACCAGATCATTATTGATGCCCAAGCCTTTGGCGCGGGCCAGGAACACCACACCTTACAGCCTGTTATTGAAAGTATTAAGGTGCGTTACCAAAAACTGAAATTTGCGCACAATATCTATCGCAAGCAGACACTGGTTACAGCGGACACTGGCTTTGCTAATGAGGCCAATATGGAATACCTCTACACCCATAAAATTAATGCTTATATTCCAGATAATAATTTTCGCAGTCGCGACCCAAAATTTGCTGAGCAGAAAGCGAAATATGGCAAGCGCAAGCCCATCAAGAAAATAAAAACCCGTTATAAAGAAGTCATTCCGGCTAGTGAATTCCACTTTGATGCATCGACAAAAACCTGCATTTGCCCAGCAGGGGAAACCATGTGGTTAAAGCGCGAAGGGACGGATCGTTATGGCAAACATCAAAAGTTGTATTTTGAGGGAAGGCTCAGTAAGTGTCGGGTATGCCCGCTAAAGGAACAGTGCATGCAAAACCCGGATTCAGCCAATGATCGAACCGGGCATGGGCGGCAGGTGTCCTTTATTATTGATAAAGAAACCAAAAACAAATATACCGAATGGATGAAGTCTCGGGTCGATAGCGAATTTGGCAAAATGGTTTATAGTCATCGCATGTCCACGGTTGAGCCTGTGTTCGCTAATATCGGCACAAACAAAGGGCTAAAGCGCTTCAGTCTACGTGGCAAAGCCAAAGTTCAGGGGCAATGGCAGTTGTTTTGTATGATCCACAATATAGAAAAGCTCGCGAATTATGGTGATTTGACCAACGCGAAGCGAAAATAAGAACGAATATAGGCAAACAACTCGCTTTTTCAAAGCGCAACGCAATTAATGAATAAGAGCAATTGAAAATCCAAGAACAGTTAGGCAAAGTTGGCTAATTAATTATTAATCAATTAGCTGTAAGTAAATTCAGTGGTTATTGGGTTTTTCTACGGCTTCGTTATAGCTGTTGGAATTTTTTGAACGCTAACTAGTTGGTTTATCTCAAGCAGTTACTTTTGAGCTTCGCCGTTTATTCGAATATTGTGGCGTCGTTCCTTGTGCTTGTAAGAAAGTAGTCCGGTTAATGCTTGCAGGGTTTACGGAAATGTTGGTGTGCTTGGCGGGTGAAATTGGAGTTCAAGTCTCGTAGCTTATTTCCTGTTGCCACTAAGCCAAATCGCTGTAAGAATCAGCATTGGAAATTTTAACGGGTGGATTTCTTGTTCTGACTTTTGCTTTGCTTCAGTCGCTTGAAAGCCACCTATAACAAATCGTTCCAGCACCGCGCACTTCGTGCGCTCGACAGTTTGTAAGTCGCCTTTTTGTGGTTTTGCTTCGCAAAAGTATTCCACAAAAAACCAACTTACAAACTGCGGCTGAACTTGGCGTTATAGCTGCTAGACATTCAACATCGCACCAGTGGAAATTGAAGTTCAATGAGTAGTTTTAATGTGCATAAATCTCATGTTTTGGATTCGGCTCTGCCAATAGAGCAACGATATACCCACTTCCGTTCTTGCCTAAATAAAGTGGCTAATTTGAAAGGCTGTACGAGGTTTGCGCTCGTAGAAAGCATTGCTTCTAAAACAGGTGTTAATGTGGAGCGAGGCGGTTCCGAGGCTGAACTCCTGTTGGTTTTAGAGTTACTGTTAGAAATCAGGTCTGAGCTTTTAATGTAGGCTATAACAAAGCGTATCAACTCGCGCACTTCGTGCGCTGGACAGTTTGTAAGTCGCAGTTTTGTGGTTTTGCTGCGCAAAAGTAACCCACAAAACTACGACTTACAAACTGCCGTTGTACGCGGCGTTGAAGCTGTAGAAAAACCCCAAAAATCGATTGTTTTTCGTTAAAATGGCGCATCCCCTCAGGAGTGCGCTTATGCCAAAGTTTATTCCTTACAATCATGATCAAAATGCGATGGTGGTGATTAATTTTCGCGACCAGTTGCAACCCGGCACCTTCGAGCACGCTATTCATTACTTGATTCATGAAAAGCTCGATCTTTCTATCTTTGATTACGCTTACAACAACAAAGATGGCGGTAGGCCTGCGTATAACCCTGCCATTTTACTCAGTGTTGTGTTGTTCGCTTACTCCAAAGGTATTACGTCCAGCCGCGAAATTGAGTGGTGCTGTACGAACAATATTATTTTTAAAGCGCTTTCTTGCGATACCGTTCCTCATTTCACTACTATCGCCAGTTTTATCAGTAGTCATCCGCAAGCGATTGAAGCGCTGTTCGAACAAATTCTGTTGGTTTGTCATGAGCAAGGATTATTGGGCAATGAGCTGTTTGCGATTGATGGTTGCAAAATGTCCTCTAACGCCTCCAAGGAATGGTCGGGAACATTTAAAGAATTGCAGCAGAAACGCGCCAAATTAAAAAAGTTGATTCGGCACCATATGCGGGAGCACCGCCGTATCGATAAAACCGAATCTGCTGATGCAGAAAAGCAAAGGCGCACCGCCCAGACAATCGAAACCTTAAGTAAAGCGCACGATAAGATTGATAAATTCCTAAAGACAGCAGCCCCACGGATGGGGCAGGCGAAACGGCCGACTGAAGTAAAAAGCAATATTACCGATAATGAATCAGCCAAGATGACGACCAGCAAAGGCACCATTCAGGGTTATAACGGTATTGCGGCGGTTGATAAAAAGCACCAGATCATTATTGATGCCCAAGCCTTTGGCGCGGGCCAGGAACACCACACCTTACAGCCTGTTATTGAAAGTATTAAGGTGCGTTACCAAAAACTGAAATTTGCGCACAATATCTATCGCAAGCAGACACTGGTTACAGCGGACACTGGCTTTGCTAATGAGGCCAATATGGAATACCTCTACACCCATAAAATTAATGCTTATATTCCAGATAATAATTTTCGCAGTCGCGACCCAAAATTTGCTGAGCAGAAAGCGAAATATGGCAAGCGCAGGCCCATCAAGAAAATAAAAACCCGTTATAAAGAAGTCATTCCGGCTAGTGAATTCCACTTTGATGCATCGACAAAAACCTGCATTTGTCCAGCAGGGGAAACCATGTGGTTAAAGCGTGAAGGGACGGATCGTTATGGCAAACATCAAAAGTTGTATTTTGAAGGAAGGCTCAGTAAGTGTCGGGTATGCCCGCTAAAGGAACAGTGCATGCAAAACCCGGATTCAGCCAATGATCGAACCGGGCATGGGCGGCAGGTGTCCTTTATTATTGATAAGGAAACCAAAAACAAATATACCGAATGGATGAAGTCTCGGGTCGATAGCGAATTTGGCAAAATGGTTTATAGTCATCGCATGTCCACGGTTGAGCCTGTGTTCGCTAATATCGGCACAAACAAAGGGCTAAAGCGCTTCAGTCTACGTGGCAAAGCCAAAGTTCAGGGGCAATGGCAGTTGTTTTGTATGATCCACAATATAGAAAAGCTCGCGAATTATGGTGATTTGACCAACGCGAAGCGAAAATAATAACGAATATAGGCAAACAACTCGCTTTTTCAAAGCACAACGCAATCAATGAATAAGAGCAATTGAAAATCCAAGAACAGTTAGGCAAAGTTGGCTAATTAATTATTAATCAATTAGCTGTAGGTAAATTCAGTGGTTATTGGGTTTTTCTACGGCTTCGTTATGAGTATTCACGGAGCCAAAATGTTACTAAGTCTTGAAGAGTGTAAATTGAAGGTAACAGTATCGCTTGATAACCTTTATGGCGTAGCAAAAGTTGCTGTATCACATGTACGTGAATACGAATGGGGTTGGCTATTTTCTTATAATAGCATTGAGCAAATTCAAGGAAATGAAGATGCTGGGCTTATGGGTAACGCCCCAATAATTGTAAATAAACTAACTGGTGAAATGGCAGTTACAGGTACATGTGGCCCTATTAAAGATTTTATCGAAGATTATGAAGATCACATGCGTGAAACTGAAGGGTTTTCTCTCGAAGAAAAATCTGAGGCATGGCGGAAAAAACCTAAAAAGGCTCGGTGGTTTTAATACTTTTCAGTAAACTTATAACAAAGCCAGCGCAACACCCCTTCAGGGATGCATCTCGATTGCTACGTTTTTGTAGTTTTTCCCAGAAGTATTTATTAATCGGGTAAATTAACAGCACATTATTTTAAGCTTGTGCCGTTTAATTTCTCATAACAAGTCGTTGCAACGGACGGGTTTTAAATCGCGCTTTTGCGGTTCGCTACGCTCACTGTACCGCAAAATCACAATTTAAAACCCGCCGCTGAACTCGGCTACATGAACTCCCCCAAGTGTCAAGCTAAGGCTGCTTTTGACGTTCAGATATAGACTGCATGTCTACATTCGGTTTACTTGTGGCAAATAAAATTGCCTGAACCAAGATGAGTATTCGCTGGGAGCTGCCTCATTCGTTAGACGATCTTGATGATCACCGCGATAAACAGGCTTTGGCTCCCCCGGTCTGACCTGATTGTCATCTGCTACCGTCGCAGGACTCGGTGGGTTGCTATTCACTCTTCGGTGATGAATGGCACTTAACTCGTTTTTACCGTTACTGATTACTGCTTTTGCTGTCGCTTTTTCATTTCTAATCACTCTCGATAGTTTTTGATTTTCTTTGCGGTTGTTTTAATTGGCCGCTATGACTTTGTAAACTTCCTGCTTAACCATCAGCGTCCAAATAAGTCGTGCGTTTCTTGCTGCCATTGCGACTACCGCACGCAGATAGCCTCGCCGTGCAATTAATTCGCGCGCCCAGCAACTGATTTTATCTTGCTTGTCTTTCAGGTTGGCAAGCACCGAACGTGCGTCGTGCACCAAACACATTCGCAGGTAGCGATCTCCTTGTTTGGTAATGCGGCCTAACCGTACATTTCCACCGGTTGTGTGTTGCTTGGGAACCAATCCGAACCATGCTGCAAACTGGCGGGAATCTTTAAACAACGATGGATCTGGTACGCTTGCAACAACGGCGGATGCAACTTGCTCGCCTACGCCCGGGATGGTGAGCAACCGTTTTGCAACCGGATGATGATGCGCTTGCTTGTGAAGTTCGCGGTCATAAAACAGGACTTGTTCGTTGGCGATTTTGATGCGATCCCACAGATTACTAATCATTTGCCGTGCGAGCATGGGTAAACCGTTGTTGGCATCTTCCAAAATAAGTGGAATTTCCCGTTGTGCGGGATAGCGCCCCTTGGGCATGACGATGCCAAACTCGCTCAACAATCCGCGCAATTGATTAATCAGTGCTGTGCGCTCGGAAACCAAGCCCTGGCGAACCCGATGTACACAAAGTTGTGCTTGTTGCTCGGCGGTTTTGATCGGGATAAACCAAATGTTCGCACGACCAACGGCTTCACAAATGGCTTCGGCGTCGTTGTTGTCATTCTTGCCGCCTTTGCGAAAGGGGGCGATAAATTTGCTGGCGATAATGCCAACCTTGTGACCCAGTTTGGTAAATTCCCGCGCCCAATAGTGTGCGCCACTACAGGCTTCCATACCAATCAAGCAGGTCGGGCACTGTGCAATAAACGGCAGCAGTTTGGCTCGACTGAGCGTTTTGCGTAATACGACCTTGCCGTGCTGATCCATGCCGACCAGGCTAAAAGAAGTTTTCGCCAAATCAATACCGAGTGTTGTAAGATTCATGGAAATCGCTCCTCTGGTGGTTGTGACATCACCGATAATTTACGCCGGCACAGGGCTGCGTGTTAAGAGGGGGAGTTCATATCATTCGTTAGAGAATACAAGAATCAAGAAAGGAGTTTAATTTGAATCATGAATGCCCGGCCTGCAAAAAAAGCCTTAGATTCAGATTGATTCGTTCGAAGGCTATTTCTGGCACAAAAAACATGCAGAGATATTCATATTGTCCACTGTGTAAAACACCACTAATGCTTAATGAACACCCAGCGGAAAAAATAGCACGCACAATTTTATCGATTTCTGGCATTGTATTTTTTGTATTATTCTTTTCAAGGAATGAAATTGCAATGAACATAGGCCTAGTGGTTCTCTTTGTTTCTATTTTATGTGCAATTTGCATATGGCTTAGACCAAGCTATAAAAACTGGTTACGCTGGGTAATTTTTACAGAAAGCAAAAATCTCTAACAAATCGCGCCAGGTTCCCACGCGTGCGCTGGACAGTTTGTAAGTCGCAGTTTTGTGGTTTTGCTGCGCAAAAGTAACCCACAACACCACGACTTACAAACTGCCGTTGTACGCGGCGTTGAAGCTGTAGAAAAACCCCAAAAATCGATTGTTTTTCGTTAAAATGGCGCATCCCCTCAGGAGTGCGCTTATGCCAAAGTTTATTCCTTACAATCATGATCAAAATGCGATGGTGGTGATTAATTTTCGCGACCAGTTGCAACCCGGCACCTTCGAGCACGCTATTCATTATTTGATTCATGAAAAGCTCGATCTTTCTATCTTTGATTACGCTTACAACAATAAAGATGGCGGTAGGCCTGCGTATAACCCTGCCATTTTACTCGGTGTTGTGTTGTTCGCTTACTCCAAAGGTATTACGTCCAGCCGCGAAATTGAGTGGTGTTGTACGAACAATATTATTTTTAAAGCGCTTTCTTGCGATACCGTTCCTCATTTCACCACTATCGCCAGTTTTATTAGTAGCCATCCGCAAGCGATTGAAGCGCTGTTCGAACAAATCCTATTGGTTTGTCATGAGCAAGGATTATTGGGCAATGAGCTGTTTGCGATTGATGGTTGCAAAATGTCCTCTAACGCCTCCAAGGAATGGTCGGGAACATTTAAAGAATTGCAGCAGAAACGCGCCAAATTAAAAAAGTTGATTCGGCACCATATGCGGGAGCACCGCCGTATCGATAAAACCGAATCTGCTGATGCAGAAAAGCAAAGGCGCACCGCCCAGACAATCGAAACCTTAAGTAAAGCGCACGATAAGATTGATAAATTCCTAAAGACAGCAGCCCCACGGATGGGGCAGGCGAAACGGCCGACTGAAGTAAAAAGCAATATTACCGATAATGAATCAGCCAAGATGACGACCAGTAAAGGCACCATTCAGGGTTATAACGGTATTGCGGCGGTTGATAAAAAGCACCAGATCATTATTGATGCCCAAGCCTTTGGCGCGGGCCAGGAACACCACACCTTACAGCCTGTTATTGAAAGTATTAAGGTGCGTTACCAAAAACTGAAATTTGCGCACAATATCTATCGCAAGCAGACACTGGTTACAGCGGACACTGGCTTTGCTAATGAGGCCAATATGGAATACCTCTACACCCATAAAATTAATGCTTATATTCCAGATAATAATTTTCGCAGTCGCGACCCAAAATTTGCTGAGCAGAAAGCGAAATATGGCAAGCGCAAGCCCATCAAGAAAATAAAAACCCGTTATAAAGAAGTCATTCCGGCTAGTGAATTCCACTTTGATGCATCGACAAAAACCTGCATTTGCCCAGCAGGGGAAACCATGTGGTTAAAGCGCGAAGGGACGGATCGTTATGGCAAACATCAAAAGTTGTATTTTGAGGGAAGGCTCAGTAAGTGTCGGGTATGCCCGCTAAAGGAACAGTGCATGCAAAACCCGGATTCAGCCAATGATCGAACCGGGCATGGGCGGCAGGTGTCCTTTATTATTGATAAAGAAACCAAAAACAAATATACCGAATGGATGAAGTCTCGGGTCGATAGCGAATTTGGCAAAATGGTTTATAGTCATCGCATGTCCACGGTTGAGCCTGTGTTCGCTAATATCGGCACAAACAAAGGGCTAAAGCGCTTCAGTCTACGTGGCAAAGCCAAAGTTCAGGGGCAATGGCAGTTGTTTTGTATGATCCACAATATAGAAAAGCTCGCGAATTATGGTGATTTGACCAACGCGAAGCGAAAATAAGAACGAATATAGGCAAACAACTCGCTTTTTCAAAGCGCAACGCAATTAATGAATAAGAGCAATTGAAAATCCAAGAACAGTTAGGCAAAGTTGGCTAATTAATTATTAATCAATTAGCTGTAAGTAAATTCAGTGGTTATTGGGTTTTTCTACGGCTTCGTTATGAAGGCATATGAATAAGCATCTAATCATTTTGTTGTTATTGTTTTTTCTAATTTCGTGCTCTGCTAGCACTCCTGTAAATGTTGTAAATACTAAACCGAAAAATTGTACATTTATAACAACTGTTTCAGTCTCACAGTGTTCGGCGGGGTTACTAGCGCATGCTGAAACAACCGAAGACTCTTTGAATGTGTTGAAAAGTGAGGCTGTGAAATCTGGAGGAAATACAATGGAATGCTGTGCTGTAGAGAAAGAGGAAACAGTTGTTTCGGGAGTAAATTCTGAGTCAGGTCAGGTTACTTGTATAGGCGTTGTCCAACATTCAGCCAATGTGTATAAATGTAAAAAGTAGTCATAACAAAGCAATCAAACGTATGGTTTCTAATTTGCGTTTTTGCCATTCCGCTTCGCTGCATTTTATGGCAAAAGTGCAACTTAAAAACCACCGTTTATCATTCGTTAGGTATTCCCAATAAATGAAGAACATTTCAATTTCAAAGGCGGTAGGAGCGGGCACTTTATTTGTAAATGTGCCAGTGTTTATTCTTCTTATGTCTGGTATAGCTTTAGTTATGCTATTTGCAAAACTGGAAATTTTTCCAAAAGAACTTGGCTGGTTAAATTGCTTAGGCTTCGTTTTCGGTTTTTTATTTGCTTGGTTGTGGTGGTCATTTACAGTTCCCTTGTGGCGGTATTGGGCTTATCAACGTGTAGAAAGCATTTTGGAGTTGAAGGCTCAGGCAATAAAGGCGGGGCTAATTTGGCCTGACGGTAGCATTTTTGAACGTACAGAAATCAAGCCTAAAAAATTAATAGCGTTAGAGCGAGAGCTGGGTGAAAAAATAAATACCTAACAAATCGCTTAAGTAGCGCATTTAGCGAATTGCTGCGCAAAGTTTATCGCAATGCGCTACTTACAAACTGCGGTTGAATACTACGTTATGGAGAAAGGGAGGTTAAAATTGACTAAAATTATTAGAAGCACAAAAACAAAATTTATTTTAGGTTTTGCTACATGGTTTGCTATCACAATGACTGCACTAAAATGGTTTGATAGCCATGAAGTCGGCGCTACTGCTAATTTGACCATGAGTCTTGCATTTACCTTTTCCTACTGGGCGTTTTGTGGTGGGCTAGTTGGCTGTTTCCTTTGGCGTCAAGCATCGAAAAAGAAAAAATAGAAATTTCATTGTCGACACTACATGTTTTTTTCCCCATTAATTAATAAAGACCAATTTTTAGCTATTTTCTCAGTTTTTATGCGGATAGTGCACAGAGCGATGCTGTTTCTGAAGTTCGTTTCAAATCTATAAGATAAAGGATAAATGTATGTCCAATTTATGGTCTCCCGATATTTATCAAAAAGCCTGGACGTTTTCAACGCGCAAGCATGCTGGGCAAACCTACGGGGGTGCTTGTGAGGGCGAACGAATTCCTTATATCAATCATATCGCCAGTGTTGCTATGGAAGTTGCGTTTGCGGCCGCAATGACGCACGAGTTCCTCGATGCAGATTTGGCGATTCAATGCGCGTTATTGCACGATACCATTGAGGATACGGATGTAACTTACGAAGAATTGCGTGAGTTGTTTGGTGGTGCTGTGGCAGAAGGTGTTATGGCGTTGTCTAAAAATCAAAGCTTGCCCACCAAACAGTCGCAAATGGAGGATTCAATTGCGCGTATAAAGTTGCAGCCCAAGGAGGTTTGGATGGTGAAACTGGCTGACCGCATTACCAATCTTTATCACCCGCCTTTTTATTGGAATGATGAAAAGATTCTGTCTTATCAACAAGAAGCGCAGTATATTCTGGACCAATTGGGGGAGAGCAATGCTGCGTTGGCAAACAGGCTGATGCAAAAAATTGAAGAATATCCTGCGTTTTTACGAGGTATCGTTTAATCCATGAATTGGTTGGCGCACGCCTATTTATCCAAACCGAATATTGAGTTTCGAGTGGGTAATATATTGCCGGATTTGGTGTCGATTACTGAATTAAAAACGTTTTCAGGTTCCTATCAGGAAGGCATTCTTTGTCATAAGGCGATAGACGCTTTCACCGATTCTCACCCGATTGTAAAAGCTGGTATTAGCCGCTTTCCCGCAAACTATCGGCGGTTCGGCGGTATTCTAACGGATGTTTTTTATGATCATTTCCTGGCAAAACATTGGGCTAATTATTCCACGCTCAGCTTGAGCGAATTCTCCAATGGTTTTTATGCAGACCTGTTAACCGTTCAGGGTCAGATTCCTGAAGAAATATTCTATAAATTTCAACGTATTTTTACCCACAAGATTTTTGAAACCTATACGGATATTTCTGGTGTTGAAGTTGCGTTGGGGCGCATTGACCTGCGGCTGCGGCGCCCGGCAAACCTGGCGAAGGCGACGGAAGTCCTGGAAGCCGGGTATGGCCTCTATGAGGCCGACTTTTTCGAATTTTTTGGCGAATTGAAACAGTATGTAAAACTCCATACGCAAGAAAATTAAAACCCCGAGTATAGCCCGGGGTTTCAGTTATGGTGTTTCAATCAACTTGCCAACACTCACCAAATATAACGCGGTTTTAATCGGCAAAGTTTCTGTTGCGGCGATGAGTTTCTTATAACCTAGTAGTTGCCCCCTGTAGGTTTCCATTTCCCGCGCGAAAAATGCCTCCGGTGTTTCAGCGGCATCCGGTTCGCTGCTTTTGTAATCCACAATCCAGCGAGTGCCATTTTCGATAAAGGTACGGTCGATAATGGATTCTTTCACATCCTGCTGATCTCTTTGCATCAGCGATAATTCGCAAGCGCTTTGGGTATGTTCACAGTTGAGTAGCCAGCGGCCTGTGTCACTGTTCAATGTGTTAGTAATAACGGCGCTGATTTTCTGCAGGGCATTTTGCAAGTGTTCGCCGTTCCAACCCAGTTGTTGGAGCTGGATTTTCCAGAAGGCATGTTGTTGATGAATAAACACCTCAGCTTGTACACAGGTGCTTGCAGAGACTAATTTATTTTCCACTAGTGCTTGCAGGGCAGAGTGGATCACTGTGCCGGTATGGCGAGCCAGGCGCGCGCTGGTCGTTTCCAGCTCTGGTAGGTTGAGCGGGTTTTTCGGGTGCTCTGTGAGTGATTCTTCGTTGGTGCTCAAATCATATTCATGGCCGCGATATTTTTTTAACAAGGTAACTTCCCGCAATGCAGGTAATTGCCATTGCGGCGGCAAGCGCAAAATGTGTTGCAATCCAGGTTGATCGGTAATGAAAGATTCCGACTTTGCTGCGGGTGAGTAACTATTACTGCGCGTAATAATGTTGGCCTGCTCTTTAACTAATGGCCAAATTCCATGGAGCAATGAATTTTTTGCCGGCGCTTGCAGTTCTTCCTCTTTGTTGTTGATGCAAGCCAGTAAATGCAATTGCTTGATGGCACGGGTACAACCTACATATAACAGCCGAGTTGATTCAAACGCTTGTTGCTTTTCCTGCTCCCGGCGCATAAACGTGTAGAGGCTGTCCTCGTCTTTACCGGTGGGTGCAAGAGAGCCGAGCAGTAATTGTTTCTCTCCACTATGATTAATTCGCTCTTGCCAGAGCAGTAATTGCTTGTCGTCTTTACGCGCACTGCGATCCAGGCCGGGAATAATTACGGTATCAAATTCCAATCCTTTGGATTTGTGAATCGTCATGACTTGTAAACGCGCATCAGCATCCGCCTGCGGTGCGGCAAATAAACGTTCAATGGCTTGATGGAAAGCTTGCCAGTCGCGAATGCTGCCGCCTTGCTGGTGTTTGTCCAACAGCGCAAAAAAGCTCTGGATATTATCGCGATCATTTTCATCCAATAAGGTGGCTGGTCCTCCTAACGCCAGCCAGAGGCCTTCAATCCATTGCCGTAGGGGTTTGCGGTAGCGCTCCGCTAATGTTTGCAGCAGTAGCGGAACAACACGTGAAAGAATTTTTTGGCCGTCATCACTAATTCCGGAAATACTTGAATAGTGTTGGAGTTGCGGCCAGATGACGCTGAAGGCGGTTTCACTGGTGCGTGGATTTAATTCGTTAAGCGACGCCGTGGTAATACGGTGTAAATCATGGTTGTCCAGCCCGCACCAGGGCGCGCGTAAAATTGCCAGCCAGGCAATGCGATCTGCAGGATTTAACAGTGCACGCGTGAGCGACAATAAATCCATAATCGCCATACGACTTGCAAGGCGATCGATTTCAGTAGCCTGATAACTTAACCCAGCTGCATTTAACGCTGGCAATATTTTTTGTAGATGATTGCGGGTGCGCACCAATATAGCGATGCTACCGTCCGGGTTTTTGCGACGTGCTTCTTGCACCAACCCAACCACCTTTTCTGCTTCCTGCCATTGCGCAGTTTGCCTTGGGTTGGAAGAGCGGGAAACACCTTCTTCTTCCTCATCGCCATTTTTGTCTGACTGATCTTGAGACACGTAGCTGCTGATATGAAATTGCACGGCGTTACCATGTAATTCCCGATCTAATTCCGGTTTGAATGCAACGGAAGCAGAATAACTTACCGCGCCGCGGCTGATATCATCTTGAGCAGGAAATGCATTTTTGAAAATGTCATTCACCCAGTTAACGACACCGGCTTGTGAGCGAAAGTTTACCCGCAGGTCGAGTGCTTCCAGTGCGACTGAGCCTATGCCTTGTTGGCGTGCATCCAGAAATAAACCGACATTGGCATTGCGGAATCCATAACAACTTTGCATTCCGTCACCCACGATAAATAAGGTGCAACCATCGTTCGCCTGCCAGCCATTGGTTAATTTTTTAAGCAGTTCCAGCTGTGGGCTGGCGGTATCCTGAAATTCATCCACCAGAATATGGCGAATGCGATAATCCAGTTGCAGGGCGAGGTCGCTTGGGGAATCTTCTTCGCCCAGTGCAATCAGTGCGGCCTGACTAATGGCGGTGTAATCCGTTGCGCTGAGTTGTTTAAATACCAGGGTCAGTTGGGCCGCTAAAATTGGCAAGATGCTGGTGAGGCTATCTAACAATTGCCATTGGTGTTCGGCGTAGTGTGCTGCCGGCAATGCTCGTATTTCGTGGAGCAATTGTTCAGTTCCGGGCGACGTATCGGTAATTGCTGCAATCAAATCGCTGAACCGATTTTTTAATTCAGCATTTTCTTTGCCGGCAGGAAATCCTTCTGCTTTGGTTAGTCGTGCGCGATACGTGCCGCTGTTAGTTAGTAATAAATCCGCGATAGCAAGCCACTCGGAAACGGCCTGAGGTTGTGCAAGGGGAATTCCGCTAATGCCCTGTAATTCGTGGATGCGATTTTTGCGTTCGCCCTCCTGTTGCAGGTTGGTTGCTGCGGCATCGGCAATACTGCAGATTTCGCTGCTGTGCAATTGCAGTGCTTCTGCAACCAGTTCCAGATGTTCGCGAATGACTAATTGCAATACGCTTTCCAGATAGCGACGCGCGTCTTCATGACGTGCTTGCAAAAGCACTCCTAACCATTGTTCGCGTTTGGCGAGCAAGCTGGTTAATAAATTTTCGACGGAATTCAGATTGTTATCCATATGGCGCAGCAATCGCGTTAAATCCGCGCGGAACGGAGAATCCTGTTCGAGCAATGTGAACAGTTCGCGCACGGCCAATCGATAGGCTTGATCGGCGTCTTCCAGAGTATCCGGCTGTGCCCCTATACCGCTGGCGAGCGGTAATTGTTTGGTGATAGAACGGCACAGACTATCGATAGTTTGCACGCGTAAACGTTGTGGGCTTTGCAACAAATTCCATTGCAGTTCTTGGTCGCGCTCCAACACTTTTTGCGCGAGTTGCCAGGTGCGCAGTGCGTGTGGATCTTGTGGTTGCGGATTTTCTGCTGCCTGCCAGAGTGCGTGGATTATCCGGTCCTGCATTTCGCCGGCCGCTTTGCGCGTAAAGGTGATCGCGAGAATTTCTTCCGGTTGTTCGCAATGCGCGAGTAGAGTTAGTACTCGTTGGGTTAATAAGCCGGTTTTGCCTGAGCCGGCAGGTGCGGACACCGCAAAAGAATTGTGCGGGTTTAATGCATCAAAACGAACTTGCTGGTCAATCGGCTGGTGGCTCGCTGGTTCATTGGTGTTGCTTGCTGCTACATTGCCATTGGTTGTTGGAGTGAAATTAACCGGTGATCCAAAGTCGAAATTTGACTGTGACATTAGTTAGCTCCTCCATTTACCTGTAGGAAATTTTCTACGGCGTCCTGTTCCAGTAAGCGGTTGAGCGGTAATAAATCTTCAGCATATTGTGCTGCAGTTGAGTTTTTCATATCTACGCGCGCATCGCCTTGAATAAATGCTTGGGCGAGTTGTTGTAAATCCTGTGTCCAGGTATCTATTTGTTCTTGCCAACTGATTTTTCCAGTTTCAATACCCGGGTGTTGTATTTGCAATTCGCCCGTACCCAGCCATTTCATGGCCTTGGCGTTAATCTGCGCAAAGCTGATAGCGGTTACCGGGCTTTCTGACGTGACAGCGTAGAGCGGTAATTGCGGTTCGTCCATACGGTTGCCTTGCCAGCTTTTAACGCTGGGGCTACCGGATTTGTAATCGATCAGAATTAATTCGCCGCTCTGTTCAAGTTGGTCGATACGGTCAATGCGTAGTTTTAGAGGCAATCCAGCGAAATCAATTTCAACCTCCTGCTCAATCGCCACCAGGCTAAATGCCGGCCGCATTTTTTCCAGTGCGAGCCATTCCAGTATTAATTGCTGCAAGCGCTCTTGTTCAAGCTGTGCATAGATAACACCAATACTGGTGCCGCGTTTTTGTTTGACGGTATCTACCGCCGCTTGCGTGGTGTGATTTACCAGAGTAGTAAGTGCGGCATCATCCAGTGCTAATAACGTTGCTTGATTTTTTAATTCGCGCCAGATAACTGCCAGTGCATCGTGCAATAAATTGCCGCGTTCAATGGGTGTGAAACCGGCGATGGGGTCATCGATACGTGTCGCACCTAAACGCAAGCGCGCAAAGGCATTAAACGGGCAGGCGGCTTGTTCTTTAAATAAGTTGGCACCACCGCGCACCGGTTCTTCCGCAATTTGCAGTGCGGGTGCTTGTGCCGCGCGAATAGGTTGCAGCGCTTTTTGTGCGGCTATTTGTTGGTAGTTGTGTGCGCTGGCGGTTTGTTCACTTGCGATGAGTTGCTGAACCGGCGTGAGTGGCCAGCTACGTATTAAGGCACTGGGGCTGAGTTCACTGCCGTCATCGTTGTGTGCCGAACTGAAAATAACTTGTGATGCGCATTGGCGATAATGCGCCGTCAACGCCCGTGCAAATGCCAGTTCACGTTCAGCACTGGCGTGCGGCATTTTGTGGGTGCGTTGTAAATTAGTGGGCAGTAACGGATTAGGTGCGGGCACGGGTGGCCATTGGCGATGATGCAAGCCCATCACCCAGCAATGGCTGAATTGCAAACCGGCGCCTTCCAGCGCACCAAGGATTTGAACTGGCGAATGGGGCGTCTGCGCCTGAAAGGGTGTTTTACCTGCAATGGTGCGGAGCTGTTGCACAGCCGCGAGATATGAAAATTGAATCCCGGTGTTGTCCAGCTGCACAAAATTTTCCAGTAAGCTATTCCATTGACTGAGTTGTTGGTGCTCCTGGCTATCCAACCGGCGTGTACCTGGCCAACCGAGTAAATTCAAATGGCTTTGAAAAAAATCGCTCCAGTAGTGAGCACTGTGATTGCCGTAGGTTTGGCGGCGATAATTTTCCAATTGAATTAAGCGTGTGCTTAAACTGGTGTCGTTTTCAGCAATGCCAAGTTGATCCGCTATTTTTTTACAGAAGTAGCGAATATCGCTCAGGCTAATGGTAAATTTTCCCAACTTGCGCAATGAGGTAATCAAATGGGTTCGCAATACGAGTTCGTTGTCGGCATCGCTAAAGAAAGGCGACAGCAACAGATGACAAATACTTTCCAGATCCCACGTGGATTTTTGTAACTCCAATAAATCCAAGGTCGCCGCAATAATCGGTGTCGCGCCCAACGGGGTGCCGGCGGAAAAGTTAAACGGTAAGGTGTAGCGCGGTTGATCTGGTAGCAGTGCCAGTGGTTCGAAGACCTCGACAAAGATGCGTTCCACCTGATCACGGCACTGACCGAGGTTGGGCACAATTATGCCGATCATCGCCTCCGGGGTTTGCTCCAGTTGCTGCTTGCTCCAAAGCGCGGCACTGCGAATTTCCTGTTCAATGCTATTGGTTTCAGTGCGTAGCAATTGCACCGACTGGTTTTCTATTTTGATGGTATTTAACTGCTGGCAGGCGCTGTTGATTAAATCCTGGTGCAGCGGTGGAATGTCGTCAAAGCCGGTGAGGTGGATTACCGGTTCTTGCGGAATCGAAAAATGTTGACAGGCATCAACTAAAATTGCGATGGCATTTTCCAGCGTAATAAACCCCAGGCTTGCAATTTTTGCGCGAAATTCCCCCAGCCAGGTGAGCCAGCAGTAACTATTACTTGCCACATTCAATTGTGGCTCCGCATTGCGTACGTCCTCTTCGGTTAGCTGCCACAATTCAAGGTTGCGCAGAGCGCTATCTGCCGCTTGGGCCAGCGGCTCTGGCTGTAAGAGGGCGGCAGCGAGCGACGAGTGGCTGATGATTTTTTCCCACAATGCCTGGCGCTGCAGGTTATTAATAATTTGACGCGCAGCCGGCGCATAGGCGCGTCGCTGCAATTGTGCCCAGTTGAGGTCGATCCATTGGCTGAGCGAATAAATGCGGGGGCTGGCCCAAACCGGTTGCTGCTGCCGCTTTCCATAAGCGCGCAACATGTGGTTGCGCAGGCGATTGTTAGCCGTAATGATCAATTCGCCGTTGTTGATGGCTGGCAAGTAGGGGGTTATATCGAAATAGGTATCGACCATGATTTTTTCTGACGCTAGTGAGGTTGGGCAATTATGGCAGTAGAGTCGGTTAGGCAACAGTTTTTTGGTTATAAGTCAGCAGATAAGTAATTGTTGGACAACGACTTTGCAATCCTTGCGGCTTGTTTGGTGGCGGGAAACATGCTAATTTTCGCCGCATAATAAATAGCACCAAATACTTCATCTGCATCTACTTCATCAGTGCTTATGCAGATACCCCCGGCACCTAAGGTCAATACAAACAGGTGAGTGTTTCATTAGTCGGCGTGACTTTTTAGCAATCTTGCTTAACGCGGCTATGATTCCCTTTGTATTCCATAACTATAAGCATGTGACCTTATGAACCAGCAAACCGCCCTTGGCCAACAGTCCGTTGGCAACTACCGTTGGACTATTTGTGGTCTGTTGTTTTTCGCTACCACGGTTAACTATCTCGATCGCCAGGTATTAAGCCTGCTGTCTCCAGAGTTGATGCAACTCTACCATTGGAATAACAACGATTACGGCAATATCACGGCCCTTTTTACCTTTGTTTATGCGATCTCCATGATTTTTGCGGGGCGCTTTATTGATAAGTTTGGCACCAAGAACGGATACATCATCGCTATCGCTATTTGGTCTGTCGGTGCGGCAATTCATGCGTTTGCCTACGAAATGGGCGCTGGTTTTTATACCTTCCTGAGTTGGATTGGATTGGCGGATATCGACCAGGCCAGCGGTACTGTGAATGGTGTAGCTGCGATTACGGCCTATTCGGTAGCCGGTTTTATGATCGCGCGCGCCGTGCTGGCATTTGGTGAAGCGGGTAACTTTCCGGCGGCTATTAAAGCAACCGCCGAATATTTCCCCAAAAAAGAGCGCTCTTTTGCCACGGGTATTTTTAACTCGGGCGCTAACGTAGGTGCAATCCTTGCCCCTTTGACTGTACCGGTTATTGGAGTGATGTGGGGTTGGCAGTGGGCATTTATTATTGTTGGCGTCATCGGCCTCGCGTGGATTGTGTTCTGGTGGGTGTGGTACGACAAGCCGAGCGAGCAAAAGCGGCTAACTGATTCCGAGCGTGCTTACATCAACTCTGACGTTGCTGAAAGTGAAGCCGTTGAAGAGCAGGTAAAAACCTCCTGGTTTACGCTCTTGAGCTACCGTCAAACCTGGGCTTTTGCCTTCGGCAAATTTATGACCGACGGTGTTTGGTGGTTCTTCCTGTTTTGGTTGCCAATCTATTTGGGTAAACAGTACGGCATGCAAAAAACTGAAATTGCGCTGCCGATCGCGCTTATTTATACGTTAACTATGTTCGGTAGTATCGGCGGCGGTGCCTTCCCCGGCTATTTCATTAAAAAGGGGATGGATGCGTTTAATGCACGCCGTACAGCCATGTTGGTGATTGCCCTGTTTCCCTTGGTGGTGTTGCTGGCCCAACCCTTGGGGCACATTTCGGTGTGGATTCCCATTCTGCTGATTGCTGTGGGTGCGTCCGCGCACCAGGCTTGGTCAGCCAATATTTTCACCACTGTGTCTGATATGTTCCCGAAAAAAGCGGTAGGTTCAGTTGTGGGGATCGGGGGATTTGCCGGCGGTATGGGTGGCGTGTTGCTGAATAAGCTGGGCGGTGGATTGTTTGATCACTTTGAAAAAATGGGTAATACCGCGATGGGTTACAGCATTATGTTTGCGATCTGTGCAACCGCTTACCTAATCGCCTGGTTTGTTATGCGTTTGCTGGTTCCTAAATACAAACCAATTACCGATTTGTAATTTTTATTGTTTACAGTATTGTTGATAATTAATTCAATAATTCCTTGATCCTGAAAAACCGCCGTCAGCTAACTGCCGGCGGTTTTTTATTGGTCACCATAGTTGCTTCCTCGTTTTTTAAATGGCCTTTAATGCCAAAACAATCTAATTATTAGTCAGCATTTTACGAGTTATGTCTGCCCTGATTGATTTAACGGTCAATACTTATGTGGCGTTTCCCTTTCCCGCAGAAAAACTTGCATGAGGAACCTGATATGTCTGCAACTAATAATAACGCCGCAACCGCCAAGACCATTATGAGTAAAATGCTACTGAGCGCCTATGAGGGCTGGACTATTCGTCGCTTGGCCGATTTTTTTATCAAGCACGGTATTTCTGGTGCCCCGGTTATTGCTTCTGACCATGAGCTGGTAGGCGTGGTAACCGTGTCGGATATTTTTAAATTCAGCAACATGGAGGAGAGCCGCCGCCGCGAAGCGCTGCGCAACTATTATCGAGAAAGTTGTGAAATTGATCTGGATGAAACCAGTTTGCGTGAGTGGAGTGGCCGTGCTGAACAAAACTGCACCGTGCATCAAATTATGCAAAAAGAAATTATTAGTGTCCGGCAGGATGCTAGTGTGAGTGAGGTTGCTGCGGTCATGGTGCGCAATAATATTCACCGAGTGGTTGTCACCGAGCACAAAATTGCCGTGGGTGTTATTACCAGTATGGATATTTTGCGTCACCTGCAACCGGATGGGCATGAATTGCGTTTGGTTAGCTAAGCAATGTAACGGGCGGCTATGGAGCGGACCCGCGAGTTAGATTGCCAAATAATCCTGACGATAAATTCCAAAATTTTTCAACGCTGCTTCCAGTCGTTCTGCTTCAGTGGTTTGTTTGGTAAATACCGCAATATTTTCTGATGGTATTGCGGTAGTTCCCATCCTGCCTTGTAGTAGGTATTCAACTCGCCGTGCAATTGCTTCGCCAGAGTCAATCATTTGAACGCTTGCGGGCAACTCAGTAGCAAGCTCTTCTTTTAATAACGGGAAGTGGGTGCAGGCTAAAACCAGTCTGTCCATGTGGGCTGATTGCTCATGCGCAAGCAATGAATGAATAATTTGCGCGATCGCCGCTTGTTCAATACTTTCTCCGCGCAATTTTTGTTCTGCGAGCTGTACCAATTCACTGCTACCTAATGAAATGACTTCGCATCGGGGCGCGTATTCACGAATCAACTCATGGGTATAAGGGCGCGCCACAGTAGCGGGCGTGGCGAGTAAACCTATTACCCCTGTTTGTGTTTGCTGCGCCGCAGGTTTAATGGCGGGGACAACACCCACAATTGGCAAAGTCAGCTGGCTGCGTAAATGGGGCAGGGTGAGTGTACTGGCGGTATTGCAGGCGATCACCAGAATATCGACCGGGTATTGCCGCAGCAGGGTATTAATAACCTTGTCCACCCGGGCAATCAACTCGGCTTCACCCTTGGTGCCATAAGGAAAAAAGCCATTATCCGAGGCATAAACCAGTGATAGTCCAGGCAAGCGTTGCTGAATTTCACGGGCTACGCTCAAGCCTCCAACACCGGAGTCGAACACCAGAACGCGCGGCTCAAGGCTGGAATCTGTGTTGGTTTGAGTAGAGCTACTTAGGGAATCGGTCATGTGCGGGTCAATCAAATCGCCTGAAAGTGGGCAAGTATTGCTAAAATGGCTGCCGATTTTAACGGCCGGGGCCATTTATGCCTAGCGGCGTTTACATTCTGGAGTTTTCCTGTGAGTTCATCCCTTATTCTCCTTCTGGCCGCCTTGGCGGGAGTAGTCATTGGTGCGTTGCTGGTGTATTGGTTGCTGGGGCGTCGCCAGGACCAGGCGATATTGGCTAAAACCGTTGAGCTGGAGGCCGCGCAACAGCAAGTGCAGCATAGCCACGCCTTGCGTGAGGCCAGCCTGCAGCAAGAGTCTGCCCAACTCAAGCAACAATTAGTTGAACTGAAGAGCCAGTTCCAAGGCGCCCAGCAGCAGGTGCAACTGTTGCAGCAGGAGCTGGGGGAAAGTCGTCAGGAATCTGCGGGGTTGCGCGAAAAAACCCGTCACTTCGACGCTTTGCAGGAGCAATCGCAGCGCAAAGATGAGCAACTGACCCTGCTAGAAAAAAATACCACTGAGCTGCAAACTCGCCTCGAGCAAGAGCGCAAACATTTCGCCGAGCAACTGGCACTGTTGCAAAACGCCAAAGCAGATCTGGCCAAGGAGTTCGAAAATCTCGCCAATAAAATTTTTGATAACAAGCAACAACAATTCAGCAGTAATAGTAAGACGTTGTTGGATAGCACCCTGGACCCGCTGAAGCTACAGCTCAGTGAGTTTCGCAAAAAAGTGGAAGATGTTTACGAAAAAGAAAATGCCGAGCGCAATCGCTTGGCTGGTCAGGTGGTCGAGCTACAGAAGCAGGCGCAAAAAATTGGTGAGGATGCCGTTAACCTCGCGCAAGCGCTAAAAGGCAATACCAAAGCCCAAGGCAACTGGGGGGAAGTTGTGCTGGAGCGTTTGCTGGAAGAGTCCGGCTTACAGAAAGGGCGCGAATACGATACACAGGTGAATTTCACCGGTGCCGACGGTAGCCGGTTAATGCCGGATGTGATTATCCATTTGCCGGAAAGTAAAGATATAGTGATTGACGCCAAGTGCTCATTGGTCGATTACGAAAAATATTGCAGCAGTGATGATGAATCTGAACGCAAGCAATTTCTTGCGGGGCATATCAACTCGCTGCGAAGTCATATCAAGGGTTTAAGTATTAAAGATTACGAAAAAATAGATGGTATAAAAGCGCTGGATTTCGTTTTTATTTTTATCCCGATTGAGGCGGCATTTATGCTTGCGTTGCAGCATGAGCCAGCGCTGTATCGCGAAGCCTATGATCGCCACATCGTACTGGTTAGTCCAACGACCTTGCTTGCAACCTTGCGTACAGTAGAAAATATCTGGCGGTATGAGAAGCAAAATAAAAATGCCGAACGCATCGCGAAAGAAGCGGGGGCGCTGCACGACCAATTTGTACTCTTGTTGGAATCGTTGGATGCAATTGGTAATGCCATCAATAAAACCCAGGAGTCCTACGCTAAGGCGCGCGAGCGTCTGCAAACGGGGCGCGGCAACTTGGTGAAACGTGTTGATGATATTCGACGCCTGGGAGCAAAAACCAAGCGTAGTATTTCTGGTGCGTTGCTCGAGGATGCCGGGGTCGAAGCAGACACGCTGTTGTTGGAAGAAATAACGGAAGACACTGGCGAAAATAGCTGATTGATTTTTACCGATAGGTGTTAATTGATTGGCGGCAATTGATCGATGTTAGTCGATTCCGGTTGTGTGGTTATTCGTGAAATGTAGAGATGGTTTATGAATTGGTTGTGGTCTTTTCTTGCGCTAGGCGCCCTCATTATTTTGGTGTTATCAACCATTGCAGCACGTTTGGTATACAAGGTGTATCGTCAGCAAAAAGAGCGTGAGGCGAAACTCCAAGCATTGGAAGACGCCAATCAAAAAGCACAGCGTGAGCAGCGTGAATGGTTAAATAAAAGTATCCAGATTCTCGCTCAGGCATTGCACAACGATGAACTCACCTTAACCGAAGCCTGCATACGTATTACGGGTTGCCTGGATTCTCTGAATGTTCAGGTTGCCGTTAAAGAGGAGTTTTCTGCGTTGTATCAATTGCGCGAAAAAACAGCGCATATTCCTTATCTGGAAGCTTGGAAACAGTTGTCCAAAGCTGAGCAAAATCAATTTGATATTGAACGTTTGCGTCATGAATCTACGTTTAATGATTTTGTTATGGATGCCGCAAAACGCATTCAAGGCAGGACGTTTTAATGTCAGGGTTATTTTCGTGTCGCGTAATGCAGGTCAGCGACTTGGACGATGTGCTGCGTATTCAGTCGGAAGCCTATTTAGATGAAATGGTGGAGAGCGGAGCAATTATTGCGGCGCGTCTCGATAATGTTCCTGATACTTGCTGGGTGGTTGAAGGTGAACAAGGTGTATGTGGGTATTTGGTGGGGTACCTATCTCATAAAGGCGCAGTAACTCCCTGGGGTAGTGAGTTTGCACACAAACGCGATGCGGATCATTTGTATCTGCATGATCTGGCAATCAGTAAATCCGCAGCAGGTTGTGGTTTGGGACCATTGCTGGTTAACCATGCGTTACTACAGGCAAAATCCCGTCGGTTGGTTGGAGCCGCATTGGTTTCGGTGCAGGATTCCAGAGGTTTTTGGCAGAAGATGGGTTTCAATGAGTTTGTCGGCTTAACGCCAGCCCAGCAACAGCATTTGGATTCTTATACTGGGCCAGCGTTTTATATGACGCAGGGTTTTGCGATAAATCAATAGTGATATTCGAGAAAATTATTTTTTCTGCAGGATCACACCACACTCCGCGTGGTGGGTGTAAGGGAATTGATCAAACAGGGCAAACGCTTTGATCTGATGAGTTTGGGTGATGGTGCGTAAGTTATCGCGCAGCGTATCCGGATTGCAGGATATATAAATAATGTTGTCGAAGCGCTGCGTAATGCTAGTCGTGTGTGGGTCAAGTCCCGCACGGGGCGGGTCGACAAAAATACTGGAAAAGTTGTAATCCATTAAATTCACATGACGTAAGCGATTGAACTCGCGCACACCGTCCATCGCCTGCGAAAATTCCTCGCTCGACATGCGCGCGATCTGAATGTTATCAACCTGGTTACGTGCAATATTGTATTGCGCCGAATCAACAGAGGTTTTTGACACTTCGGTGGCCAAGACTTTGTTAAAGTTTTGTGCCAGAGGTAAGGTGAAGTTACCGTTACCGCAATAAAGCTCCAACAAGTCCCCGCCAAATCCTCGGCTGTTTTCTACTGCCCAGCTCAACATGGATTGACATACGCCGGCATTAGGTTGGGTAAAACTGGCTTCGACCTGCTGGTAAAAATACTCTCGCCCTAATACCTGCATGCGCTCGATCACGTGATCCCGCTCCACCAGTAACCGCTGTTTGCGGCTGCGGCCGACAATATCAATCCCCAGTTGTTGTTTCAGTGTTTTTGCTTTGACAACCCAATCTTCAGTTAAGGGTTTGTGATAAATCAGGGTAACCAGTGCTTCACCACTTTGGGTGGTAAGAAAATCCACTTGGTAAAGTTTGTGGCGGAGTAACTCATCCTCATTAATTGCTGCTAATAACGCAGGCATTAATTGGTTCATTAACGCCGAGCCAACCGGAAATTCGTGAATCGCGTAGGGATGTTTGGCCTCATCAAACATGACATAGTCGGAGAGTGCTTGCTTATGCCATACACGAAATTCTGCGCGCATGCGGTAATGCTGCTCGGTAGAGGGAAATACTTGTATTTCCGGCAAAAGGAATTCGCCAAAATCCTGTTGGATTTTGGCAAGTTTTGCGTCTAGTTGTTGTTGATATCGGGCAGGGGAAAAATCGCTATTGGTCATAAGTGGCTCATTGCATAACAAGGCGGGCCGCGTAAGTGCACAGCCCGATTGCAGCCATTATAACTTCTTCGTCTCACAATTGCCCCAATCGCAGGTCAGGACTTCCACGGAGCTATCACCGCAAAAGTTGGCGTAGGCTTCTTTTGGCCACTGGTTGACTATGCTGAGGGTAAAACCGGTAGGGCATTTTGACTCATGCTCTTTAACAAGTTTGTAGTAGGTTGGCCCGGGAGCCACTTCGGTGATGCCGGCAGCAAGGCTGGGTATATTGGCGATAGCCTGGTCCAGCGGCAAATGAGTCAGCAATTCAGGCGCATAGGGAGCAATCTTGGGGTGCTTTGCCAAGTTGTTCGAGCTTGCGTTAATTTTGCTTAAGCGAAATTCGCAGGTTTTTACCTGGTTGAACGGTGTGCGTTGGTTTAGCGATAGTTCCTTTATTGCGCGTTGTTTTGCCTCACGTGCTAATTTAATGGCGGTCGGCGCCAGGGTTTTACCTTGGTATTCAAAGGTGTTCGCTGCCTGTTGCTGACTATAAAGTTGATCGGCGGACAACAACAATTGGTTGTTGCTGTTAAGCCAATCCTGTTGTTTGCTAATTGCGTCAATTTCTATTTCACCACCCAATGACGCACAACTTGAAAACAATGTGGAGTAGTAAACAGCCTCATCCAATACGGCGGTAGCTGCTTGCGCGAGGGACTCAGGGCTTGTTGGTGGCGTTGACGGTGCTGCACAGGCTTGCAACAGTACAGAGCAAAGGGCAGAGAGAGAAAGCAAGGTATGGCGATTCATTTATTCTTATCCTGTAGGTGATCGGAGAGCGTTTGATTATTATTCCCGATAAATTAAAGCGGCAATCTGATAATAAAGTTACTTCCTTTTCCGGGGCTGGTTTTTACGTCAATCGTTCCCTGGTGGCGTTCGGTAATAATAAAATAAGAAACCGAAAGTCCTAAACCTGTGCCTGAGCCTACGTCCTTGGTGGTAAAGAAAGGCTCAAAAATATGTTGGCGTACAGTATCGGTCATGCCGGGTCCATTGTCCTGTACCTCTATCACAAGTTGATCTTTCTCGGTGTATGCGCGTACCCAGATACATGGTGCATCCACTTCATGGCTGAGCAATGCCTGTTTTGCATTGCGCAATAAATTCAATACCACTTGTTGTAATTCAGGTGCAGAAGCATTTATTGCAGGTAGTTGATCACTAAATTCGGTAATGAGTTGAATGCCCTGAATGCCGGGTGTTTTTGGTGCGTTGCTGTGATTGAGCGCGATAGTTTGTTCAAGCAGGTGTTTGATATCTATAAGACTGGTTTTGCGTTGGGAGTTGTGAGAAAACTCAAGCATATTGCGCACTATAGTTGCAGAGCGCTCGCCAGCCTCTCGAATTGAATCCAGCATGAGTGGGATGTCACGTGCTTTCAAGTAGTGATCTACCGCATCAATATTGATTCCCAGTTCGTTGGCACGTTCAGCGTTGGTACCAAAATGAATATCGGTGCGGCGAACAATGTTTTGAACGTTTTGTAAAATCACACTGAGAGGATTATTTATTTCATGAGCTATGCCAGCAGCAACCTCACCCAGAGAATACATTTTTTCATTTTGAATCATTAGGTTTTCAATGGTCACTTTCATAGTGACGTCATCAACCCGAATTACTGCTCCCTGTTCATTGCTTGATATCAGCGGATAAATAGTGATTTCGAAGTAACGCTTTTTTTCATGTTCCTGATGTTGTGTGTGTTGGATGGAATGGGGTTCTCCACCGCGAATTGAACCGCGAATCACATTGATGGTAACCGGAAACAAGGGCAGTAGATCAGTTATATTTCGACCCAGGGCTTCATTGGAAAAAATTTCAAAGGCATTTTCGGCAGCAGCATTCCAGTGCGTGACTTCTCCGTAAGCAGTTACACCAATGATGATTGATGGCATGGAGTTAATCATGCTTTGTAAGTAGAGCTTGGTTTCTCGCAATTGGCGACCAGTTTGCTCATGGCGAGCTACTTCATCTATCAACAGATCGTTAATCCGATGCAGGCTTTTGGTGCGATCCTGTATTTTGTCTTCCAGTGCTTTTTGCGATTCCTTGAGGGCTTTGCGCGCACGTTTATTGCTCAGGCGGCTGCGCTGTAAACCAATGATTAACAGGGTTTGCAATATCAGCAGGAAAATTACCAACAGTCCCATCCAGGAGCCTGGCTCGCCGGTGGGCAGGGTGGTGCTCAGTGTTTCAGTAACAGAAGTCTGGCTCATTGTGTAATGGCTGATTATTCCCGGGCTATTAAATCTAGCAGCTTGTTGCTTGGTGCTTGTAGTGCAATATATCGATTGCCTGAATTTGGCGGAAATTTTTTGGAACACTAACGAGCTTTCTGTAGGCTTTCCATTCAATGTTGGCGAAGGTTTAATCGACCTGGGAAAAGTTTAAATTTTTAGTGAAAAAATGTTTGACACTCAAGCCAGATTCGTTAGAATGCGCACCTCTCAACGAGGGGCGGTTAGCTCAGTTGGTAGAGCAATGCCCTTACAAGGCATGGGTCACAAGTTCGAGTCTTGTACCGCCCACCAAATCCCGCAAGGGACGCTCGTTTGAGAAGCATTCGCGGACCGGTAGTTCAGTCGGTTAGAATGCCGGCCTGTCACGCCGGAGGTCGCGGGTTCGAGCCCCGTCCGGTCCGCCACTATACTAAAAACCCGTACTTAGTTTTAAGTGCGGGTTTTTTATTTGTGGCGATTTTATTGGGTGGCCGGTTTTTTATAGCCTTTTTGTTACAGGTTAATAAAAAATCGGTATACATAAAATTGTCATCTGCAATTGGTAATTTAGGAATCAGGGAGTAAAGTTCCAGGGCGGTGCCAGAATCGGTCGCCGTTCAGACGGGATGAGTTCCCTCTGTATATTAACTTTAAAGGAGTAGAAACCATGCAAGACTATATCGAAGACCTGCTGGATGATCTTTACGACGACGTCGATGACGAAACTTCAGAAGACTATTCAGATATTTAACCCGGGCTTATGCAGCAATTCGCTGCAGGCTCGCGGTGCCGTCCCTTTTTACCCTCCCTTTTTCATAACTCCCGCACGCGGTTTTCCTTTTATTAATAACAATCTGTTGTCATAACTGTTTGTTTTGGTTAATTTTTCGTCGATTGGACCGCAAAATTGCGCGAAAGTCCTCGTTGCGGGTAGCCGTTCACGTTTTCAATTCGGGCTCTTTTTTATACTGGTCGCCATACTTCGCCTGTTTTGAGACGACAACCTATGTCTACCCCTTCCGCAGAACTACTCGAAGCGGTTTTTCTGTATCAGGATGAACAGATATCCCGCGAGTTACTCTATCCCGAGTTTGAAGCCATTCTGGATGGCTTCATTCCCTTTCCGGATTTTGCGAACACGACTGCAAAGGCGGTCTATCTTCAAATAGATTCAACTTTATGTGTAACCGGTCTGGTATTTTTCCTGATTTCCTTTGATGCCAGCGGCATGGTTGATCGCCGCTGGAATGTTCCTTTGCGTCAATTGATTGATGCTACCGGCACTGGCCCAGATATGGGGGCGGGTGCTATTCGTCTGGCATGCTATAGCCAGTGTCCGATTGCGTGGCACCAGAAAAACTTGTGGGACCCGCTGATGGATACGGCCAACAACAGTTTTGTGGCCATACGCAAGGCGGTGAAAAGCAATCGCTTGGGTATGGTGGTAAAGCCAGCCAAGCGGGAAAAAGCCAAGGCTACTCCTACGGTAAAACCGGTTATTGATAACTCGCGCGAGCAGGAGGCTCTCGAGCAAAAGCTGCACGATCATTACACCCAGGAATTGCGCGATAAAATGGCGATGCTGATTAAGGAGCAGCGTCTACGTATAGCGACTCTGATGAATCAGCATCAAGCTAAAGTGCACAGCGTACAGATTGAGCAGCAGGAACGCGTTTCGGCTTATCAGCAAAAACTGCATGAGTATGAGCGGGAATGCCATGATTTGAACGAGCGAAATCGCATGCTCAAGGAAAATCTGGATGCGCAGGTTAATAAAATCGAAGGGATGCGCGAATATTTTGCGCACAAATTAAAAGCAGCACAGGCCGGTGAGTCTGGTCAAATTCAGCTGTTGCAGGAAAATTTTGCGCTAGAGATGGAAGCCAAAATCAGTGCCGCAACTGGTGAATTGCGTGAAATGCTGGACATGCGCGAGGTGGAATTGTTTTATCGCCACCAGAATGAGATGGCATTGAAAGAAGAAATTGTTAATTTGAAGCGCGAGCAACAGCAGCTGCTAAAAAATAGCGGTGATCAGCTACTGGAACGTTTAACCAAAGCGGGCGTTAGTTTGGTGACCTTTTTGCCAGGCTTGGGTGAGATGGCAATTCCTTTGGATGATATAGGCGTTTATCTGGAAGATACTCAGACGTATGCCGCTGAGAAAGCCGGGGTGAGCGAGGCTATTTATTTGTCCTGGCTTGAGCATCACCAATCACCCTGTTGCAATGCGGTTGATCCACGCGGACATAGTTGTGGTCGCAGTATTACCGTAATTGAGACACCGTTTGAGTTTCATCCGGGAGAAAGTGATCGCTGCAGTCAGCACCAAACCCTTATCTATTCAAAAGTGGCTGAGCGGCGTTAAGAATTTGTGCCTCGTTAAGCTGGGGTATGTCGAGTAGCCCATAGGGTGATGTAAGCAGTGGTAATTGATTCGGACGATGATTTTTTTAAACTTGCCTGTGCAGTGCCGCTGCAAGTAGCTACGACTCCAGTGCTGAGAGGTGCCGGAGTCGAGCTGGTGGTAAGACGCGATGATTTAATTGATGCGAGTTTGTCGGGCAATAAGGCCTATAAACTGTTTTATAACCTGCGTGCGGCGCGCGACGCCGGTTTTTTGCGGGTGCTGAGTTTTGGTGGGGCCTATTCCAATCATTTACATGCGTTGGCGATGGCGGGTTTAAAATTTGGTTTTAATACTTTGGGCGTTGTACGTGGCGAGCGGCCGGCGTCGTTAAGTCCCACGCTTATGGATGCGCAAAATGCCGGAATGGAGCTGATTTTCATCAGCCGCGAATCCTATCAAAGCAAATCTTTCAGTCAGCTTTTGGATGGGTGGCGTAAGCAATTTGGGGATTTTTATTTAATCCCCGAAGGCGGTGCAGGGGTGTTGGGCGCGAGGGGTATGAGCCTGAGTGGACGCGCCTTAGAGGAACAGTTGAAGGGTGACTATACTTCTGTGTGTATTGCATGCGGCACCGGAACCAGTCTTGCTGGATTGGCGGCGGGACTTGTAGCAGCTGGTCGTCACGACAAGCTAGCCTTGGGCTTCTCGGTACTTAAGGGTGATGGTGATTTGGGTACGGGGATTGCAAAGACCTATCAGCAGTTAGGTGTTGCGCAAGATTTATTCTGTGCTCACGAGCCGCGTCCGGCGGCCAATTGGCGATTAATTTCCGGTTTTCATGGTGGGGGTTATGGCAAAAAACTTCCCCCGAATTTATTTGCGTTCTGGCGGTCATTTGAGCGGGAAACAGGGATTCTTCTCGATCCGGTTTATACCTTGAAGCTGATTTGGGGAATTCATTGTCTGGCGGAATTGGGTTATTGGTCGCGCGGTTCTCGCATAGTTGCTATTCACAGCGGTGGGTTGCAGGGAAGAAGAGGATTTACTTGCCCCTGATCGTTTTATGTGGGGCAACGAGACGCCAAGTGGAAAATTATAAGTAGTTGGTGTTGGGGTGAGGGTTGTCCGGCACCGGAATTTGTCTCCTCTTGAAGGAAATGGTTATGCAGGCTCAAAAAACTGTTCAGATCGCACCAGTTGAATTTGATTTGAATTTGACGCGCACACTTATTCCACTGAAGGAAATGAGTGAAAGTCATTTGATGGCCCTGCTTGGTGATGCCTTACTCGAAGTGGTTTGTGCTGGCCAAACCCTGTTTACCGGTGGAAGTTACGACGCGCAGCATGTGTATTTGTTGTATGGCGATGTTGCATTGGTTGATGACACCGGCACTCGCACCCTCATTAAAGGTCGTAGCTCGCTGTTCCCAATTGCCCATCAGCAGCCGCGTGCTGTAACAGCAGTGGCGGAAACGGATTGCAGCGTATTGCGTATCGATAGCGAACGACTCGATAAGTTACTGACCTGGAGCCAGGTAGCAGATTACTTGCAATTAATTATTTCGCGCGAGCGCGACTTGGATGAAGACGTCGACTGGATGATGACGGTGTTGAGATCCAATTTATTTTTCAAAGTCCCCCCGCTTAATGTCGAACAAATTTTTTCGCGTCTGACCCCACAAGTTGTCTATGCCGGCGATGTGATTATTCGCGAGGGCGAGATGGGGGAGCAGTGTTATTTCATTAAAGAAGGTGAGGCGGATGTGACGCGTCACTCTGACAATAAACGTCAACATTTGGCGACAATTGGCGTCGGACGCTGCTTTGGTGAAGATGCCTTGGTAAATGAAACGGTACGTAACGCAACAGTGATGATGCGGACCGATGGTGTGTTAATGCGGTTGGAAAAACAGGATTTTTATCGTCTGTTGAAGGAGCCAAACGTTTCAGCGCTCGGTTTTAATGAGCTTGAAGATGCCCTTGCGAAGGGTGTTGTTACTGTGGATGTGCGCAGCGAGGAGGAGTATAGCGAAGCGCATTTGCCCAAAGCGGTGAATATTCCGTTAAATATTCTGGCGATAAAATCGCGCCTGCTGAACAAAGATAATCTGTATATTTTTTATTGCGATACCGGACGCCGTAGTCGCGCGGCAGGCTATCTGCTCGCGGAGCATGGTTACAAAACCCTTGCACTGGATAACTGCAATCAGTTGTTCGGCAATCTGGGTAAATCCATGTTGCGTGACAGACGTAATTATGTGTTGCGTGCCGGTGAGGCTATGCCGGGACGGACAGATTAGTCGGCCAGTCATCCGCAACCGCAAACAAGCGCTCTGATTCGGCCCAATATTCAGCTTTTGCGGTGAGATGTTTCTTCATCGCTGCGATCAGTAGCGGGCGGTTAGCGCTTATTAATTCCCCCCTGATTTTTTCGATAAGCTGTTCATTACCGAGCAGCCGTTCGGAGCTTTCTGCCTGTGCAGGTGATAGCCAGAATTTTCGCTCGATAATCAACCAATATTGGCATTCCTGCTTTGAAAGCTGTTCTGAAAGTTGCTCGATTAGTTGACTGGCAAACCACCAATCTCCACGCGTGTGAACCTTACTGCTAAAGGCGGGCTGGCTTGGGTGTTGGGCAGGTGAAAATAAATAGCCTTGCAAACAAAGCCCGGTGTTCCAATGCGAAACTGCGGGGTAACGGGTTTCCAGTTGCTCTTTTGCTTCGAGGTTTTGGTGCAGTGGCAGTTGGTGTTGGCGCAGGTGATTGAGTTTCAGATCCAGCCGATCTTTTCCCTCTGGGCCTATCCAGTATTTCCATTCGGAGCCCTCCAGAGTATTGCGCGTGCTGCATAAGTAAAATTTCACCGCGGTCTCGATATGCCAGTATTCATTATTGCGGCGGCAGAGAAAGTCGAAGGCGCCGAGCGTTATGCCTGCGCGATCAATTTGCAGGTTGTGTTGCAATAACTCCCATTCCGGATGATTGGCAAAATAGAAATGCCACAGCGCCTCGTAATAAATTCCCAGTCGTGTGCTTTTAACCTGGGCTACGTGATCGAGTAGCGGTTGGGGTTCTTTGTCCAACGCTTCCAGCCACGGCCAGAGCGACTGGTTGTCATGCGGAAGTATTTGCGCGTTGCTGCCGGGTAGGTCTTGCATCAATGGGGCGCTGAAACAGCACCAGGCTAAGTCACGCACTGCTTGTTGTCGTAAGTCGTGCAGTTTTGCGATAGTGGCGTTATGGTGACTCGGGTTGCTACTGCTGAGGTTTGGTTGCATAGAAAGTTGCATCCCGGTGATGGTTCGCTGGCTATAATAGCCTTGAAACGCACAGTGATCTAACCTGGGCTTGCAGGATCAATACAACCGCTGACGCAGTGGATGATTTATGACTCAATTTTCAACGATAGGCCTTATTGGCCATCTCAATAACGAGCGTGCGGTTTACTCCATTAAACGGTTAATTCGTTTTCTGCAAAAGCGCGGCAGAAATTTTGTGTTGGAAGCAGAAACTGCCGCGTTGGTCTGCGACGCGAATATTGTCAAAGCTGCCCAACGCATCATGGATATGGAAGCTATGGGGCAGGTGTGTGACCTGGTGATTGTCGTGGGTGGTGATGGCAGCCTCTTGCGCGGCGCTCGTGCACTGGCTAAATACAAAGTGCCCTTGCTGGGTGTTAACCGCGGGCGCCTTGGCTTTTTAACCGACATTACTCCGGAAGATATTGAAAACAAGGTCGACGAAGTTCTGTCGGGTGATTACATTTCAGAAATGCGCTTTTTGCTGGATATGGAAGTTGTGCGCAACGGTCAGCTAATTGCGTCCGCCGACGCGTTCAACGATGTGGTCCTTCACCCAGGTCAATTCATTCATATGCTGCAATTTGAAATCAGCGTGGATGGGGTCTTCGTAACGAGTCAGCGCTCCGATGGTGTGATTGTGTCTACCCCCACTGGTTCAACCGCTTATTCGCTAAGTGGTGGTGGCCCGTTGCTGCACCCGACATTGGATGCCATCGTTGTTGTTCCCATGAATCCCCATACCTTGAGTAGTCGGCCGATAGTGGTGGCGGGTAGTAGTGAAATCACTGTCGTTGTGGGGGAACATAATCGCGCAGAACCTATGGTTACTTGCGATGGGCATTCCCATGTGGATGTTCAAACCGGCGACGAAATTCGGATCCGCAAAAAACCGCAATTGCTGCAATTACTCCATCCCAACGATTACAACTTCTATGAGCGCTGCCGCTCCAAACTGGGTTGGGGCGGCCATCTGCTAAAGGAATGATATGACCGAAACATCGCCCATAAGATCAATCCTTCAGCCCAGCATAGGTGAGGCTTATGGGTACGATTTGATCGGTGATATTCACGGTTGTGCCCATACGTTGGAACGTTTGCTCCAGCAGATGGGGTATAAGAAGCAGCGTGGCGTTTATCGTCATCCCCAGCGGCAGGTAATTTTTTTGGGCGACGTGGTAGATCGTGGCCCACGTATCCGCGAAGCATTACACCTGGTGCGCGATATGGTAGAGGCGCGCGCAGCACTCATGGTGTTAGGGAATCATGAATTTAATGCAATTACCTACACTACCCCCGCAGGGCCAGGTTCCAGGGACTATTTGCGACCCCATACCCAAGCCAATGCCCGCCAGGTTGCTGAAACCCTGGAGCAATTTGCAGAACACACGCAGGAATGGTTGGCGTTTGTGCGCTGGTTTGTCGAGTTGCCGCTGTTTCTCGAGATAGAGCACCCGAAAACTCATCAGGTATTTCGCGCGGTGCATGCCTGTTGGGATCATGCGTTGATTGATAAGCATCGCCAACAGTATGGTGATGGGCATATTGATTGGCCGTTCGTGATTAAGTCAACTCAGAAGGGCAGCCTGGAGGCAATTACCAAGCAGCGGCTTACCGGTGGTGTGGATTTGCCATTGCCTGAGGGCGAGGTAATGGTATCTGCGGATGGTTATCAGCGTCGGGCCTTTCGCACCAAATTCTGGGGTCACACTGCAGATACCTACGGACAATTGCTATTTCAGCCCGACCCATTGCCGGAGCACGTTGCCTGTGCTGCTATCAGTGCTGATCATCGTGCGCAGATGGTTTATTACGATACCTCTCAACCACCGCTCTTTATCGGACATTATTGGTTAAAGGGCACCCCACGACCTTTGGCTCCCAATCTCGCTTGCCTGGATTATAGTGCGGTTAAATTCGGGCGATTGGTGGCTTATCGCATGGACGGTGAGGCACAATTGCAACCGGATAAATTTGTATGGGTCTATGTAGATCCCTAATCTAACTGAAGTAGTAATTGCCAGGTGGTTTGTTTATTTTGAACTGGATAGCGGTTAAATATTTTTCACTCGATCAAGACCTGCAGGAATTAAGCGATTATTTGCGCGCGCGCGGCCTGCAACATCGTATTACCGAAGAGCAGGGGCAGCAATGTCTATGGGTGTTGGATGAGCGGGTGGTTCCGGCTCTGCAGGAGTTTTTAGCGCAATATTCGCAGGGTGATGTACGTTTGGAGCCAGCCACGGTTGCAGAGTCCACCCCATATTCGCCTCCTTCGCTCGTTCAGCAAGCCGCGCAAGTTCCGGTCGTGATTTTGTTAATAGTGCTCAGTGCTCTGGGGGCATTTTTAGTTGAATCGGGTAGCCAACTAGTTCACTGGTTCAGCTTTCAGGAATTTTCCACCACTCGCATTACTCCGCTGGCTGATTCGCTCGCTGCCGGAGAAGTATGGCGTTTACTAACGCCCATATTTTTACATTTTGGTATTTTTCACGTGCTATTTAACAGCTTGTGGATGTGGGATTTGGGGCGACGCCTGGAATACCTCATGGGTGCCTGGTCGTTTTTGTTATTTGTCGTGCTCACCGGGGTGGCTTCCAATGTTGCGCAATACCTTTGGAGTGGTACACCTGCATTTGGCGGTATGTCCGGGGTGGTTTATGCGTTAGTGGGATTTATTGCTGTGCGCCAGCGAATGGTGCCTCATCCCCTGGTAGCAGTTCCTTCAGCGCTTATTGGTTTTATGTTGTTTTGGTTAGTTCTGTGTATGACTGGCGTCGTGGATTATTTTATTGCCGGTTCTGTCGCCAACGCCGCGCATCTGGGTGGGCTAATTGCCGGTGCTTTGTATGCTTTGATGACTACACAATTCTTTCGTCGTTAATTTTTTTGATTTGCGGGTAAACCCAATGGATATACAACAGCTACTTTCCGGCCTCACTCCGGAAATTTACCAAAATTTAAAGCGCGCGGTAGAGTTGGGTAAATGGCCCGATGGCAATCGTCTCTCAAGTGAGCAGCGCCAGTTGTGTATGCAAGCGGTAATTGCCTACGAGCACAAAAACCTGCCGCCAGACCAACACACAGGCTACATTCCGCCGGAACCTCATACGTTTTGCGGCGATGATGATCACGACCATGATCATGCGCACACGGATAAACCCATTAAGTGGGTCGAATAATTACTACCTTTGTTAACGAATCAGGATGTTGCCATGACTGCCGTAGAACAAAATCTTCCCGCCACAGAGCAAGCGCCCAAAACCATTTATTTAAAAGATTATGCAGTACCCGATTATTTAATTAAAACCACGGATTTACGGTTTGAAATTTATGACGGTGAAACGGTTGTTAGTGCGATGTTGCAGTTGTACCGCAACCCGGCAGCGGCACAGCCTGCAACGCAATTGACCTTGCATGGCGCGAATCTGGAATTGGTGTCCATTGCATTAAATGGAAAAATTTTAGGCGAAGGCGATTATCAATTCGGTGACGAGTCCATCACGATTCTTAATACACCAGAAGAATTTACGCTCATTACTATTACCAAAATAAAGCCAGAGCAAAATACCTCGCTAGAAGGTTTGTATCGTTCGCGCACCATGTACTGCACCCAATGCGAGGCAGAAGGTTTCCGCAAGATAACCTATTATCTGGATCGCCCGGATGTGATGAGTGAATTCACTACTACTGTGGTGACCGATAAAAAATACCCGGTACTTTTATCCAACGGTAATTTGATTGATCAAGGCGAACAGGAAAACAATCGCCATTATGCCACTTGGCATGACCCCTTTAAAAAACCTGCTTACCTGTTTGCGTTAGTCGCTGGAGATCTTTCCTGCATTGAGGACACTTTTACGACCTGCTCGGGTCGAGACGTGACGCTAAAGATTTTTGTCGAGCCAAAGGACCTGGACAAGTGTGATCACGCCATGACTTCGCTGAAAAATTCCATGCGTTGGGATGAAGAAGTCTACGGGCGCGAATACGATTTGAATATCTTTATGATAGTGGCGGTGGATGATTTCAACATGGGCGCCATGGAAAACAAGGGCCTGAATATTTTCAATACATCCTGTGTGTTGGCAAAACCGGAAACCACAACCGATGCGGGGTTTCAGCGTGTTGAAGGTGTAGTGGCTCATGAATATTTTCACAACTGGAGTGGCAATCGTGTTACCTGTCGCGATTGGTTCCAGTTAAGTTTGAAAGAGGGTTTTACGGTTTATCGCGATTCGGAATTTTCTGCCGATATGGGCTCACGCACGGTAAAACGTGTAGAAGATGTAACACTATTGCGCACCGCCCAGTTCGCCGAAGATGCTGGCCCTATGGCGCATCCAATTCGCCCCGAATCCTATATCGAAATTTCCAACTTCTACACCATGACTGTTTATGAAAAAGGTGCAGAAGTTATTCGTATGCTGGCTACCTTGTTAGGCAAAGAAAATTTCCGCAAGGGTACAGATTTGTATTTTGATCGTCACGATGGTCAGGCAGTGACGACTGAGGATTTTGTCAAAGCATTGGAAGATGCTTCCGGTTTTGATCTCACCCAGTTCAAACGCTGGTATTCACAAGCGGGCACACCGCGCCTGCAAATTACCGATTCTTACGATGAAGATGCACAGGAATACTCGCTCACGATCAAACAATCCTGCCCGCCCACGCCGGAATGTGCGAATAAATTACCGTTCCATATTCCCGTTGCCGTGGGCTTGATTGGTAGTGGGGGTGATCTGCCACTCGCTTTAAAAAATGCCGAGCCGGATTTTGAAACAAGCGATAATACCTACAAAGTTTTGGAGTTAACCGAGGCAGAGCAAACCTTCGTGTTTGAGCGCGTGTTTGAAAAACCCGTGCCGAGTTTGGTGCGCGGTTTTTCGGCGCCGGTGAAATGGCATTACGATTATTCTCAGGACGATTTAGTGTTACTAATGAGCCGTGACAGCGATGGCTTTAATCGCTGGGAAGCCAGCCAACAATTGGGGCTGCACGCGATTCAAGAGGCAATGGTTGCACACCAACAGGGGCAGTCCCTTGCGAACTGGCAAGTGGAAACGGCATTGGTAGAGGCCTATCGCAACGTACTGCGAGATACCAGTCTGGATAGGGCCATGGTTGCCTATATGCTTAGCTTGCCTTCAGAGGCTTACCTCAGCGAGTTGGCAGACGTTATTGACGTAGAGGCAATTCACTGCGGTCGTGCGGCGGTGCGCAAAGCCCTTGCGCGTGCACTGCGCCCGGAGTTGGAAACTATCTATCGCGCTTACGACCATCAACAAACCTACGCGGTAACAGCCGCTGCTATAGCGGCACGCAGTTTAAAAAATGTAACCTTGGGTTATTTGATGTTGCTGGGTGATGACGCATTGATAAAGCAATGCGAGAGCCAATATCGCACTGCTAATAATATGACTGATGTGATGGCGGCCTTAACACAATTGGTAAATAGCGATGCCCCCTTGGCTCAGCAACTTGCCACCAGTTCCCTCGATGATTTTTACCAACGTTGGCAGCATGAATCGCTGGTGGTTAACCAATGGCTCAGTGTGCAAGCTATGTGCGTATTGCCGGGTACATTGCAAAAAGTAAAGGCATTGCAAACACACGCGGCATTTGATGGCAAAAATCCTAACAAGATTCGCGCTCTTATCGCCGGCTTTTGTGCCAGCAATCCGATTAATTTTCACGCGGATGCAGGAGCCGGTTATCAATTTCTTGCAGATCAAATTATCCAACTCAATACGCAAAATCCGTCTATTGCGTCGCGCCTATTAACGCCTTTGACTAAATGGAAAAAATATAATTCTCAACGTCAGTCTTTAATGAAGGCACAACTCGAACGAATAATGGCGGAACCGGATTTATCCAAGGATGTGTTTGAGGTGGTAAGCAAGAGTCTCGCTTGATTTTTGTTTATAAAATCAACGCACTAAAAACCCGGCATTACGCCGGGTTTTTTTGTTTTTGACGAAAAATTGTCGAATTTTCTGCGCAGCTTATTTTCACTAATAATTTTTCAAAAAATTGACAATTTTATTGTTTGTTTGGTGGCATGAATGTTGATTGGGATATGGTGAGAGAGTAAAAACAAATAAACGCCAATTACCTGTGCACCTTTTTGCTGCCTGGATAGTTTGGTGCTTAACAGGTTGCACCGATCTTGTGCGTGATTTTACTGGCTGAATATTTATTGAGTCAGGTGGAGGTTGTGTAATGGTGCGTTTTTTGGGGCAAGCTGTTGCCTCGGTGAAGTTATGGGTGTTGTTGACGGCGATTTTTTGCTGTCTGTTGTTGGTGACAATTGCGATTTTGCTCCAAGCGAATAGTTACTGGCTATCTATACCTCTGATATTGGTTGTACTTCTGGTGCTTGGGTTAATTGGCGGTGTGAGCAATGACATTACCGGGATTAAGCGGTATTTGGCGGCTGTCGACAAGGACGAGGTCGCTGATTGGAACCGCTTGGTAGTCGGCCCTTTACATGGATTGCACGATACATTCATCGAGGTGTTTAAAGCGAGACAAAGACGCAATGCGGAATATAAAGATGCAATGAAAGAAATGGGGCATTCGTCATTTGAGTTGGCCGCCAATGCCAAGGAGGTTTCCAAAAGCGCTGCTTATCAATCAAATGCAACCCAATCGAGCGCGGCAGCTATCACGGAAATAAGTCACAGCATTGAAGATATCAGTAGTCGTATTGTGGCAGCGCGAGATGCAGCAACCAAATCTTGTGACTTAAGCAAGCAGGGCGGCAGTGCCTTGAAAGAGGCGAGCAAGGAGGTAAATGCTGTTGCTAATCTCGCGCGTGAAACAGAAGCTCGTGTGGGTGACTTGGAGAATTTAATGAGAAATGTAACGGCTATGTCACAGGTTATCAGTGATATTGCCGGCCAAACAAATCTGCTGGCGCTAAATGCGGCGATTGAGGCAGCGCGCGCCGGCGAGCATGGGCGTGGTTTTGCGGTGGTAGCGGATGAAGTTCGTGCGCTGTCGGCACGGAGTCAGGGTTCGGCGACTGAGATTGCTACTAATATTGCCCGCGTGCAGGAGAGCATGCAGCAAGTCTTGGTTAGCATGACTAAGGTCGTGGAAAAAATGGGTAAATCAATTGAGGAGGTTGGCGTCGCGGACGAGTCTTTAACGGCAATTTTAACCACAACCGATGATGTATTTTCTTTAATTGACGAAATTGCAGTAGCCGCTGGGCAGCAGAGTATTGCCGCGCGGGAGATTTCAACACACATAGAAACTGTTGCGGACCTGGCGAATCAAAATAGTTTTCGCGCCGGGCAAGCGGCAGAAATTGCAGAGCACTTGCATAGATTGACCCACAGCTCGGAGTAACACCATGGAAACTCCTGTTTCTCTAATGATAATTTTATTGGCTTTTCCGGTGGGGTTTTTGATTTTTTTGATGGTGTCTTTACGCCGCAAGAAACGTCAGGCAACCTTGTTATTTAGTCGAGGGATTGAGTACATCAAACTGCTGCGCAGTTTATTAACCTACGTGCAGCAACACCGCGGACTCACTACTGGTTTTATTAATGGTAATCACGCGGCCAAGCCGGATATTGAAGGTTTGAATGTACGCATCAAACGCATGATGGAAGATGTAGAGACCACGGGTGACTGGATGGCGGAAAATGTCAAATGGTCAAGCTTAGTGGACCATTGGACACGACTGGGAATGGGTTATTTGCAGGGAGATGCAGATAAAAATTTTAAGCAGCACAATATTCTTATCGCAAATTTGCTTTATTTAATCGATGACGTGGCCGATGCGCACCATTTGTCGAAGCTGACAGGTGATGCAATGGATACCGATTGGCGATATCTCTTATCGATTGCCGAATACATCGGTCAAGCGCGTGCTTTGGGTACGGGTGTTGCCGCTAAAGGGGAGTGTTCCAGCGTGTTACGTATTCAGTTGAACCATCTGCGCAATAAAATTGCGTCGAGTGTTGATGCATCCTGGCCGGAGAAATCACGGGTGGAAATTCACTACTTACTCCGCTGCATTGAATCGCAATTAATTGTCGATAAACCCAGTATAGATGCGAGTGAATATTTCCGATTGGCAACCCGCTGTATTGAGCATGTGCTGGAGCAGTTTGATCGTCAAATTGACCGCTTGCAGTATTACCGGAATTAATACTTTTCCTGCAATACGCACAACTAAATCCAAGACTGATAAAAAGACGCCGGCATTTGCCGGCGTCTTTTTATCAGTCTTTAATAGAGCGTGTGCTTAATTATGGATAAAGTGGCTTTAAAGCGGCTTGGTGGGTCGCATATTTTTGCCGGTCACGACGCAAATTGGCCAGGAGCTGCAACAGCTTGTCCAGGTCCGGTGCAACATCTTGATTGCCGAAAATAGCTTCATCCAGTTTACGCAGTTCATCGCTAAGCTCTGCCAGCTGGGCGTGCTTCTCGATTGCTTGCAGGCTAGTGATATCTGCCGCTTTCCAATGGATTCTTGCCCAATCAATCACTGCTTTCCGTAAACCGGTAAGTGATTTTTCAGCAAGCTGTCGTTTTACCTGATTCCAGGCTGCCGCTTCTGTTTCAACTTGCGCGTGAGAAGTTTGTTGGCGATGACGCTGGCTGACTTCATGAACACGTTTGTATTGCCAAAACTTCATTGCAAAATACAAAGCAACGGCTAGCGATATCAGGTTGGTGACATAAAGCCACCAGGGTGTTTTATTAATAACTTGAACCTCTGGTTGTGCGCTACTTGCATCTGTATTTATTGCTACGCCGGTTGGCTCTTGGTTCGCATCCTCAGGTAGCGGGTTTGTTGTCGAATTGAGATTGTTCTGGCTCATGGCACCGCTGCCAACTTTTAATGTAACGGCATTCAAATAGGCAGTTTCCATCATTTGACTATGGTTGTTCCACCAACGCACTTCGGTTTGGGGCAAGGTGAATGTCCCTTCTTTGGTTGGCACTATGGCGATAGTTTCAATGCGTGAACCTACGACTCCATTCGGTGACTTTTGGTCGTCGTTTTGGGCTTGGTCTTTGTAGAAGGTAATACCATCAATACTATTTACTTCCAGTGGATTAATTTGCCCGGCAGTTAAGCCCTCGGCCTTAATGGTAATTGTGCGAGTGATGGGTTCTCCCACTTTGAGCGAATCGGTGCTTGCGCTCCAATGTTCTTCCAGTTCCACTTTGTTGGCTGGCATCCAGGGGGCGCCATTGGCGGAGGCAGGGGTTGGTAACACATTCACTTTTTGTTCTTCCGTGCGCAGGCGCAATACATTGCTCTGGCCGTTTCCGTAAAACCTGTCCCAAATATCGCGTGAGCCGTTATTGACGGAGACTTGATATAACATGCTGGGAATAAGTAATTCGCCGCTCTGTTGCGGGAAAATTGCGTAGCGGGTTTCCACGACCGCGCCGGGGCGATTATTAATTTTAGTCTGGTATTGTTTTTCATCTAATTGCACAACTAATGCGTCTTTTACTTGCAGTGGTTGCAAATCAACACCAGATAAGCCTACGGTGGTGTAAAGGCGTAGAGTCACAATGACTTGCTGTTGTACATAAACAGTATCAGCATTGGTTTCGATTTCCACGCTAACATCGTTTTGCCCATCTTTGGGTTTGCGGCTTTTTCCTTCCACAGTGATTTCAATCGCATCGCTCACAGCGCCATCAATTTTGAACGAGGGTATTAATAATTTGCCGATACGTTTGGGGGCCAGCGCAATTTTCCACTCGGTAGACGCTTCCATGTTGCCGTTAATAATGCTCATTTGCGTGCCGCTTTGGGTATTGAGAATGTCAAAATCTTTTTGCAGCAATTCATAATCCGGGGTTGCATTGATCTGTTCGTCGTAACGCAGCACCAGGGTAAAGGTTTCTTCCAACCCCAACGCGTCGCGGTCCACACTGGCAGTGAGGTTGCCTGCAAACACGTTTAGTCCGGTTACCATTAATAGGAAGCCGACTGCGCGACTTAACCAGTTTTTAATTGTTGAATTTGTAGGTTTCATAATTACCACCGACCCTCCGCGCCATTTTCAGGGGCGGACCATTCGCCGTTTAACATTTCCTGATTGCGTTTGTAATGTTCGTAGTTGAATTTGTTGCGTAGTAAACCACCCGGATCATCCGGAACACGCCTTAGCCATTGCTCCATTGCCTGGCGTTCTTCATCCGTCAGGCCGTCATCGGCTGGCGTCGCTGCCTGCGCGTCCTGCTGTTCTGCTGGTTGCTCTTTATCTTCTTCAGCAGGCTGCGCAGCCTGCTTTTTCTCATCGTCCTTTTGTTGTTCGTCTTTTGGCTGGTTTGCGTTTTGTTGCTGTTTGTCGGACGGTTGCTCGTTGTTTTGTTGTTCTTGTTGCTGATCCTTCTGCGCTTGGTTTTTCATGTCTTGCTTTTGTTGTTCCTTCTGCTGGTCTTGCTGTGATTGATCTTGCTCGCTTTGTTGCTGATCGTTCTGATCACTATTTTTTTGATTTTGCGAATCCTGATTCTGTTGTTTATCCTGATTTTGCTGGGATTGATCCTGTTGGTTTTTCTGATCCTGTTGTTGGTCTTGTTTGTTTTGTTGATCAGAATTCTTGTCTTGCTTTTGATCCTGGTTTTGCTGATCTTGTTTCTGTTGCTGCTGTTTTATAGCGTCTTCAACCAATTGGCGGTTATTTTTCGCATCTTCCAAGTCTGGTTGTTGTTTTAACGCCTCATCGTAAGCTTTGATCGCCTCGGGCAACTTTCCTGCCTTGGCGAGCGCATTACCACGGTTGTAATGAGCATTGGCAGTATCGAATTGGGAAAAATTTTTAGCTGCTTCAGCATAATCACCGGCGCGATACTGGGCGCTGGCTTTCCATTCAGGGTCTTCAAAATTCTGCGCAGCTTCGGTTGCCTGTTCTTGTTGCAACTGGTCATAAGCTTGCTGGTTTTTGTTTTTCCATAAATCATCCCATCCCAAGGCGTAGCTTTTCGTGGGTGACAAGCCCGCGAGTGGAATCAGTAATAGACTTAACAACACTCCGCGACGGAAACAGTAGAGTACAACGGGTAATAACAGAATTACTAACCAATGACCCCGGTCGTACCAGCTATCAAACTCGCGATCCACTTTTTGGGTTTCTTGTTTTTCGGGCGCAGGCAAATTCATTAAATAATCAATATCACTGCTGTTGTTGCTAAGGGTGCGATAGCGGCCGCGCGTCTGGTTCGCAAGCGTTTGCAATTCGCTGACATTTAATTGGGTGGTAACGATACCGCGTTTGCCATCGCGAACAAAACCACCTTTGCTGCTCGGGATTGGCGTGGGTTCTGTGCCGCCAACTCCCATCACAGATAAACGGTATTGGCCGTTCTGCTTCATGGTCTCAATAATGCTGTATTGCGCATCGGCGATGACACCGTCAGTCATTAACAGCAAATCGCCTTGGGGAATGCCAGCATCTTTTAATAGTTTTAGACCGCGCTCTACCGCCGCTTCGGTATTGCTACCTTCTGCCGGCATTACGTTCGGGTGGAGTGCGGGAATAATATTGATGATGGTTTCCACGTCGTCGGTCAGTGGTGTCACCACATGCACATCGCCGGCGTAAACCAGCAGGGCTGTTTGGCCATCTTTACGTTCGCGCAAGAAGTCGATCAGCTTCAAGCGTGCTCGCACTAATCGCGAAGGTTTTAAATCTTCACTCGTCATAGACGGTGAGAGATCGAGCATTATCACCAGCGCCTGTTGATTTTTTTCTACCGCAACCGGGCGCTTTTCCCAACTGGGGCCAGCCATAGCGAGACAGGCAATTACCCAGCTCACCAGTAATACAAGTAAATAGAAAGGGTTGATGCGCGTAGTTTGTCCGTCGAGCAAATACTTGAGTAATTCGGGCGCTACTATTTGCTGCCACTGACGAGCGCGGTGTTTTTGATACCAGAGCGTAAGGGCGAGCACGACAGCGGGCACTAATGCTAGCAGCCACCAGGGGCGTAAAAAATGAAATAAATCCAGAGTGCTCATTATCTTGCCTCCACCCCGGTTGTTGTTAACGGTGTGCTGCGCCCTTGCCAAAGGTGCAGACCGGCCATTGCCATACTCAACAGGAATGCAAATGCCAGCGGCCAATAAAATAATGTCTCTACCGGGCGAAAGGTTTCTGCTTCTATTTCAATCGGTTCCAATTGATCCAGTTCACGGTGAATGTTGTCCAATTCCTCCAAATTACGTGCACGGAAATATTTGCCGCCGGTTTTTTCGGCGATTGCAATCATGGTGGGTTCATCCAGATCGCGTGACGGATTCACTGTGCGCGAGCCAAACAGGCCGGGCACTTCCATAGACTCAGCACCAAACGCAATGGTGTAGATTTTAATATTGGCTTTTTGTGCAAGCTCGGTCGCTTTATCCGGTGCCAACACGCCGGCAGTGTTCGCTCCATCAGTGAGTAAGACCAGTACACGGCTGCTATCGGGGCGATCGCGTAAACGTTTTACGGCCAGCGCAATGGCATCACCGATAGCGGTTTCACGGCCGGCAAATCCAATTTGCGCTTCTTGCAATAATTCATTAACGGTTTGCCGATCGTAGGTTAGCGGTGCCTGCAAATAGGCTTGGGCGCCAAATAAAATTAAACCCAGTCGATCACTATTGCGACGGGTAACAAAGTCGCCAATGACTTTTTTAACGGCCATTAAGCGCGTAATACGTTGGCCGTTCAGTGCCATGTCGGTTTGTTCCATACTCCCGGAAATATCTACGGCCATTAATAAATCGCGCCCGCTGGACGGCATGCTCATAGGTTCACCTACCCATTGCGGATTAGTTGCCGCGATCACGCAACTCAACCACATCGCCCAGAGCGCAAATAATTTCGCCGGGCGTTTACCAACACTCAAGCGATTCAATTTTTCTAACTGGCTGGCATGTTGATAGAAAGGCACACGCAGTGCGGCCTCAACCCGTTTTTTAGGGGCGACAAATCTCATCGCGAGCGGCAGCGGAGCAAGCAACAATAATAACGGCCATTGCATTTCAAACATGGTTGGCCTCCGCAGTACTCGCCGTTGTTTTAGTCAGCGGCAATTTTTGATGTTGGTTGCGATGCTGCGCTAACCAATAGCCGCAAAGGTTGTACAGTGCCGTTGCATCCACCGAGGGTTTTTTTTGATAACTGGCAGTCAACAATTGTTCTCCGCAGGGTGAGTTAAATCGACGTTGCGGATGTTTTGTGTCAATAGGGCAGACGCTATCCAGCCAATCCAGCCAAGCCTGACCTTTAATGCTGGCACTGAACGAGTTGGGGTAGGCGGTTAATGCGGTGCGGCGCAACAGTACGCTCACTTCATGCAATAAGGTCGCCGCATTTTCATCGTGTTGATAGCTTGCATAAATTTTGTCTAACTGCTGTTGCGCGTGTAGGCGATAACTATTTTGTCTGGTTTTATGGCGCCAAACAAAAAAGGCGATAACTGCAATAACCAACAGGGCCAGCAGTGCCCACCAGCCTGGAGCTAACGGCCACCAGCTTACTGTATCGGGCAAATGAATATCAGCGAGTTGATCGAGTGGTGATGGAGTAGGTTGCATAAATTTAAGTGCACCGGATTCGATTTATTTTTTGCGCCCAAATGCTTTGCGTAATCCCTCTTGAATGTCATCGCTCGTGGCGTAACTCAGTAAAGGAATGCGCAAGCGCTTGCAAAGCTGGACGAGAGTATTGAGTTGTTGATCGAATTGATTTTTGAACGCCTGCTGGAACATTTTTTCATTAGTCGCCAATTGCAGCCGCTCGCGACCATTGCTAATAGTCAGGGGGCTGTTGCTAATTAGTTGTCGTTCCAGTGGGTCGTAAAGGTGAATAAGTGTGACATCCGTATGGCGGGCCAGCTCAAACAATTGTTGCTCGCACGCTGGGTTCATATCTTGAAAATCGCTGATAATAAACAGTGCGCACCCTGGCTTGGCAATACGACGTGCATCAGCGAGCATCCGGTGCAGTTCGTTTGCCGGTTGATTACCGATTGCTTGCGGTGCTATGGGCGAATTCAAGCGGTGATTGTAATCCTGCAATTGATGGAGCAGTTCTAATACCGCGTGTTTACTCCGGCGCGGGCGCACATCGCGTTGATCGTAATCACCAAACACCAATGCACCCAACCGATCGCCATTGGCGAGTGCGGCCCAACTCAACAGTGCGGCGATGTGTGCAGCGAGCACGGATTTAAAACAGCGCTGGCTGCCAAAAAATAATGATGAGCGCTGGTCCACCAGCATAAACACCGGCCGCTCGCGCTCTTCGCGAAAAATTTTGGTGTGGGCAACCTGCGTGCGTGCAGTGACTCGCCAATCAATAGAGCGAATATCATCGCCTGGTTGATAGAGGCGCACTTCTTCAAAATCCATTCCGCGTCCGCGAAAACGCGTGCGCTCACCGCCGGATAACAAACTACGTGCAGGTTGATGGGCGAAGAGTTTTAAATCCTGTGCCGCAAAACGGCAGCGCAGTAGTGCACTTAATTCAGTATAAGCGCCGCGCGGATTCAAATCTTGTTGCAATTCACTCATGGCTATTTACTCGTGACTTTAGCGTCAATCAAATTAGCTAAGAGGAACTGCCGCTAATAATTTATCAATGGCGTGATTCGGTGTTGTGCCGGTCGCTTCCGCTTCGAAACTTAAGATCAACCGGTGGCGGAGCACATCATGGGCTACGGCTTGTACGTCATCTGGGCTGACAAAATCGCGACCATTCAACCATGCATGGGCGCGCGCGCAGCGATCCAACGCAATAGTTGCGCGCGGACTTGCGCCGTACTCAATCAATTCGTCCAATTCTTCTGAATATTGGCCGGGACGGCGGGTCGCATTAATCAAATGAACAATGTAATCCTCTACGGATTCCGCCATGTGAATGGCGAGAATTTCCTTGCGGGCCGCATCAATAGTGGCCTGACTAATCACCTTGGGTTGTGTTGCACTAATCGCGGCGGCTTCATTGCGCGCGAGTTGCAGAATTTTGCGCTCTGCATCAATGCTGGGGTAATCCACAATAACATGCAGCAAGAAGCGGTCGAGTTGAGCTTCCGGTAAGGGATAAGTACCTTCTTGTTCAATCGGGTTCTGGGTTGCCATTACCATAAACAAACCGGGTAGGGGATACGTCTTGCTACCCACGCTCACTTGACGCTCGGCCATGGCTTCCAGCAGGGCGGATTGCACTTTGGCCGGCGCGCGGTTGATTTCGTCGGCCAGCACCAGGTTATGGAAAATCGGGCCGGGTTGGAATTCAAAGCGGTTTTGTTCGGGGCGATAAATGTCAGTACCTGTTACATCTGACGGCAGTAAATCCGGGGTGAACTGAATCCGGTGGAAGTTACCTTCAATGGCTTGCGACAGGGTTTTAATAGCCTTGGTTTTGGCCAGACCGGGCGCTCCTTCTACGAGCAAGTGGCCGTCGGCAAGCAGAGCGATGAGCAGACGCTGGATCAAATGCTCCTGGCCGATAATTTGGTCGTTGAGCCAGGTATTAAGCGATTGAATGTCTTGGTAGGCCTGCATGGTTCGCTGTCTTCCTCTTTTTATTGAGTGGTCGTGTTGATTGCTCAGTTGCGCTAGCCCTGTCTATGAGTTGCGCGCGCTGGATAGACTGCCCAATTTGGTGGCAGTTCCTTGTAATTTCAACTGTTTACAGGAAATTTTCGGCTAGGCTTAAAGAATACGGATTTTCCCGCACCCGGAGTTCAGGCCATGAATAGCCCCTTGGTTAGCCAGCATAAGCTCGCTGAATTTTTGGACGAATTTTACCGCTACGCCGCGCAAAAATTACCTGCGGCGGAATTGGAGTTGGTACAGGGGCTAGCGCGACGCTACTTTAATCATTATCCGCTGGATGAACTCATCGGACGGCGCTTGAGTGATGTGTTTGGCAGCGTTTACCAATGGTGGCAATTTATTCAGCAGTACGACGGCCAGGAGCCCAAGCTGCGCCTTTTTAATCCATCCCTCGCGGAAGACTCCTGGGTATGCCCGCACACGGTATTGGTGGTTCTGCAAACGGATATGCCGTTTTTAGTAGATTCGATTCGCATTGAATTAAACCGGCGCAATATTGCGATTTACGCCATAAAAAGCACGGTGTTGACGCTGGTGCGCAATGACAAGCACCAGCTAGTCGAACTGGGTAATGGCGATAAAGGTAATCAGTTAAACTCCGCGCAACCCGGATGCAAGGAGGCGCTGATAGTGATGGAAATTGGCGCTCATTCCAATCCACACGAGTTGGCGGCGATCAGTGCCAGTTTGCGCAGTATTTTGCGCGAAGTGGAATGCGTGGTGGCTGACTACCAACCTATGCGCGCTGCCGCTCTCGCGACGGAGCAAAACCTCACCCACGCTGTCCACGCACCGGCAGCCGCAGCGATTCAAGAAACTAAAGCCTTCTTGCATTGGTTAACGGAAGATAACTTTACCTTCCTTGGCTATTCCGAATATGAATTTCGTAACATCGAGGGAAAAAAAACGCTCTGCGAATTACCGGAGCAGCGTCTTGGTGTGTTTGCGTTGCGCAGCAACCCGGCGCCGCAGCTCGCAGTGGAATTGTTTAATGAGGGGATGGCGCGTTTGCATCTGGTGCCGCAGGTAATTGCGTTTTCCAAATCCTCCCGTCGCGCGCGCGTACACCGTTATGCGTATTCCGATTACGTCATCATCAAACGTTTTAATACCGATGGTGAAGTGATTGGTGAGGCGCGTTTCCTCGGGCTTTACACGTCTGGTGTTTATTTAATGGGCACCGGGGAAATTCCGTTAATCTCCACCAAGGTTGCCCATCTGTTCAGTAGAACGGGGTTGGATGAATCCAGTCACGATGGTAAAAATTTCCGCCAATTGCTGGAAACTTTTCCGCGTAACGAATTATTTCTCAGTAATAGTACTGAATTGTTTGAAACACTAATGGGCGCGGCGCGTATCAATGAGCGCTCCATGGTGCGCTTGTTTATGCGGCGTGATCCCTTCGGAAAATTCATCAATTTTATTGTCTATGTGCCGCGCGATTATTTTTCTACCAAGGTGCGTTTGCAGATTCAGCAGTTGATCGGTGATGCTATAGGCTCGCATGAATGTGAATTTACCACCTATTTTTCTGAGTCAATTCTAGCGCGGGTGTATCTCGTGTTTCGCGTTGATAGTTCTATGCCAAGCGCGATAGATGTGAATACCTTGCAAGCAGGCATAGTGAACATTACCCGCTCCTGGGAGGACTACTTACACACAGCACTATTAGAAGCGCACGGGGAAGAAATTAGCAATCAGTTATTGCGTGATTATCGCGATGCCTTTTCTTCAGCCTATCAGGAGCAATATGACGCGCGTACCGCGGTACAAGATATTCATTCCATCGCGGAGTTATCCGAGCGGCAATCGATTGCCCTGAGTGTTTATCATTCGCTCACGAATGAACCGGCCACCGTGGTGCAATTTAAAATTTTTCATCGCCAGCACACCCTCGCGCTGTCCGATGTTATTCCGGTATTGGAAAATCTGGGCTTTCGCGTGGTGAGTGAAAGTGCATTCGATATTCGTGCGCAATCCGGCACAGTTGTGTGGTTGCATGATTTTAAATTAGCGCACCAGTTTTCCAGTAGTATTGATTTACACGCGATTAAAAACCAGTTTATGAGTGCCTTTGCGGCCATCTGGAATGGCAACGCCGATAGTGATTCATTTAACGCGCTGATTACTACTGCCGGTTTGCATTGGCGACAAGTGGTTATGTTGCGCGCGTACGCTGGTTATATGCACCAAACCCTGTTCCCATTCAGTGCGAGCTACATGGCCGTTGCACTGACTAATCAAGCTGCATTAACGCATAAATTGGTGGAGTTATTTTCACTCAAGTTTGATCCGGCGTTGGTTGATGATTCCACCTCAACGCGCATTGCGACCTTGCACACCGATATTTTGCAGCGCCTGGATGCGGTAGCAAATTTAAATGATGATCGTATTATTCGCCGTTTCCTTGCGTTAATTGATAACACCTTGCGCACCAATTTTTATCAAGTTGATGAAGAAGGCCTGCCCAAGCCTTATCTTTCAATAAAATTTTCGCCGCGCCAGTTGAGCGAAATCCCTGCGCCGCGCCCCTTGTTTGAGATTTTTGTCTACTCGCCGCGTATGGAAGGCGTACATTTACGTACCAGTAAAGTCGCACGCGGAGGCCTGCGTTGGTCAGATCGTTTACAGGATTACCGCACCGAAGTGTTGGGCTTGGTTAAAGCCCAACAAGTAAAAAATGCGGTGATTGTTCCCAGTGGTGCCAAGGGTGGTTTTGTTTGTAAAAAAATGCCGGCGAACGTTGCGCGTGAACAACAGCAGGCGGAGGGGATTGCGTGTTACCAATTATTTATTCGCGGCCTGTTGGATTTAACCGATAACCTGATTGACGGTCGCATTTGTGCGCCGGAAAAAGTAGTACGCTATGACGATGATGATCCCTATTTGGTAGTAGCAGCCGATAAAGGTACAGCCAGTTTTTCAGATATTGCCAATGCGATTTCCGCTGAATACAACCATTGGTTGGGCGATGCATTTGCTTCCGGCGGCAGCCAAGGCTATGACCATAAAGGTATGGGGATTACCGCGCGCGGTGCATGGATTTCTGTGCAGCGTCACTTTCGTGAAAAAGATATCGATGTGCAAACTCAGTCGATTTCCGTGCTGGGTATTGGCGATATGGCCGGTGACGTATTCGGCAACGGTATGTTGTTATCCAGTGCGATTCAATTGGTGGCGGCGTTCAATCATCAGCATATTTTTATTGATCCAAACCCCGATACGGCGGCCAGTTTTGTCGAACGGCAGCGGTTGTTTACATTGCCTAAATCCACTTGGGACGATTATGAAAAATCCCTGATCAGTGAAGGTGGTGGGGTATTTAACCGCAGCGCAAAATCGATTGTGATTTCGCCGCAGATGCGCACCCGGTTTGCGTTGGACGCGGGCAGTTTAACGCCCACGGAATTAATCAATGAGTTATTGAAATCGCCGGTGGATTTAATCTGGAACGGTGGCATTGGCACTTATGTGAAAGCGAGCACTGAGACGCATGCTGACGTGGGCGATAAGGCGAACGATGGCCTGCGTGTTAGCGGCAATGAGTTGCGCTGCAAAGTATTTGGTGAAGGCGGCAATTTAGGAATGACCCAGCGTGGCCGTATTGAATACTGTTTAAATGGCGGCGCATGTAACACGGATTTTATTGATAACGCCGGTGGGGTTGATTGTTCGGATCATGAAGTTAATGCCAAGATATTACTCAATGAAATAGTAGCCAATGGCGATCTCACCCAAAAGCAACGCAATCAATTGTTATTGGATATGACCGACAATGTGGCCCAGTTGGTGTTGCATAATAACTTGCGTCAAACCCAGGCAATAAGCGTGGCGCAATCGGAAGCATTAAAGCGCAGCGCTGAATACCGCCGCTTTATGAATGGCTTGCAAGCATCTGGAAGATTGGATCGCAAACTCGAATTTTTGCCTAACGATGATGTGTTACTAGAGCGTCAAACCCATAATAAAGGCTTAACCAGGCCTGAGTTGGCGATTTTAATTTCTTATGCCAAGGCGGTGTTGAAAGAGGACTTAACTAATTCGGATCTGGTTGACGACGAATACATGGTTAGCTTTATAGAAACGGCCTTTCCCCACAAAATTGCACAATTATTCCCTCTCGCATTACGCAACCACCGTTTGCGGCGCGAAATTGTCGCGACGCAGATCGCCAACGATATGGTGAACACCATGGGCATCAGCTTTGCTCAGCGGTTAATGGAATCCACGGGCGCGAGTGCCGCCGATGTTGCCAAGGCTTATGTGATAGCGCGGGATATTTATTCCATGCCGGCATTCCTCGGCGCTTTGGATGACGCAGCGCGAATTCCCGGTGAACTACAGCTGCAATTAATCAACGATATGATGCGTAAAATTCGCAGGGCGACGCGCTGGTTTTTGCGCAATCGGCGCAGCTATTTGAGCCCCGCGAGCGAAGTTGAATTGTTTGCACCAGGAATGCGTCATATTAACGAAAACTTACCGCAGCTATTAACGGGTGATGCACTAACTGAGTGGGAAACTGCATCGCAAAAATTGCGTACGCTTGGGTTGCCTGATGAGTTGGTAAAGCGGGTCGCACATCCGGCCGATTTATATTCTGGCTTGAGTGTGGTGGAAGCGGCACGGCTTGCAAATCAGGATATCAATCAATTGGCGCAAATGTACTTTGCGTTAGGCAATTATTTGAGTTTGCCCTGGTTTGCGAATCAAATTTCGAATCTGCCGGTAGATAATTTCTGGCAAGCCATGGCGCGCGAAACCTACCTGGGAGATCTGGAATCGCAATTGCGCAGTCTTAGTGTTTCGCTAATTCGATTTAAGGACGATCAGCTCGCATTGGATGAACTTATTCAGCGCTGGAGCGGGCAGCACAAATTGCTGATTGTTCGCTGGAAATCCATGGTCAATGAATTACAAGCAGCTAGCGGAACTGACTTTGCGATGATCGCTGTGGCGCTACGCGATTTATTGGATCTTGCACAAGCTAGCCAACATTGTGAGGGTCTGGATTCATGTCCCATTGAGTAGTGACTTGCTGGTACACAAGTTTCGACTAGGATAATAGATAGTTCGTAGCATGGTATGCCTGTTGAATATTCAATAAACAGCGCCGCTCCAATCTATTCCATTGCCTGATTGTTTTCAATCTTGGCCTTTCTCGTAATTAAAAAGGGAGTGCTTATGTCTACTTTACTGCAACCCGCGATCAGTTTGGCCAATCGCATGTCATTCTCGGCCAAGTTGTTGTGCGTGGTGTTAATTTTTCTGCTGCCGTTCGCATGGCTGCTAATGAAGCATTTATACCAGCATAAACAATCCATCGAGGCTGCGCTTCAAGTAGAAGAAGGTGTGCAGCTTGCACTGAAAATAAAACCGATCGCGCTGGAGATAGCAAAACATCGGGGAACTATGGCGCAGTACCTGGGAGGGGCGAAAGACAAGGCAGATGCATTGCGCACCATTGAGGCTAACCTAGACCAACAATTGCAGGCGCTTAATGCTGGTATTAAAGGGTTAGATAAAGTGGTTTCCGGTTTTGCGTCTATCAGCCGTGAATGGCAATTGTTGAAGTTGGCAAGTATTGGTACTGATCCGGGCAAAAGTTTTGTGGCGCACACCAGTTTGGTGGAGGCTGTCCATCAGCAATTGGCAGAAGTCGTTGATCATTATGGTGTTGAACTGATAAACGAACGCGATCAATACTATTTGATGCAACTCGTGTTGTTTCAGGTTCCTGAGTTGCAAGAGTTGCTGGGGCAGCTGCGCGGCAAGGGCGCAGGGGCGCTGACTGACAAAACGATTACTCCGGAGGAGCGAGCTACCCTCGCAGGGTTGCGTTATGGCGTGTTAAATGTGGATGCAGGTGTTAAACAACAGGTAGAGATGCTCTATGCGGACGCAGCACTAAAGGCGCATTTTTCCGGCTCATATACTACCTTTGAGCAGGCAATGAGTAATCTGGATGCCTTGTTAAATGTCCAAGTCTTAACCCCTGAGGTTCCTACCACGGACAATACAACACTATTTTCTACAGCAACGTCCGTGATCGAAGCTATAGGAAAATTTGATACGCAAGCGAGTGACTATTTGTTGAAGAGAGTTGAGTTATCTCGAGAAAATGAAAAGTTTAATATGCTCTTGATTGTGTTCTTTTCCGTTGTGTCGATGGTGCTGGGTTGTTATATCTCAATGGGCATTTTACGGGCGCTTAATTTGAGTGTGGATCGTGTGAACAGCGCTGCCCAGCAACTTAAGCAAGGTGATTTTTCTCAAGCAATTCATGTGCAAAGCAACGATGTCATTGGTGAGGTGGCAAATAATTTGTCGAGTATGGTGCAGCAGGTATCGCAATTAATAAATGCAATCCAGGATTCAGCCAATGAAGTGAATAAACTGTCGGTTGATTTGCAAGTCGTAACGGATAAAACAAAGGTGGAGTTGGATCAGCAAAATAATCAAACCCAACAATCCGCATCAGCAGCGACCGAAATGGCTGCGACAGTTCGCGAAGTGGCACGCACTTGTGTGGATACCAGTTCGGCAACGGATGTTGCGCGGGATATAGCACGTGAAGGCCAAAAAAGAGTCAATCAAGCAATTGAAATGATTAACCGCTTGGGGAGTGATGTTACCCAAGCGAAAGATATTATTTCACAATTGCAGGGTGACGTTACTGATATCAGTGCTGTGTTGGAAGTAATTAGAAGTATTGCCGAACAAACCAATTTGCTGGCGTTAAATGCGGCGATTGAAGCCGCGCGCGCAGGCGAGCAAGGGCGAGGGTTTGCGGTGGTTGCGGATGAGGTTCGTTCGTTGGCAAAGCGTACGCAAGACTCAACCGCTGAAATTAAGACGGTAATTGAAAAACTGCAAACGCGCGCAGCAACGGCCGTGGATATTATCTTGCAGAGCTTTCACGGGTCTCAGGAATCGGTGCAAAGTGCAGCGAGTGCTGGTGAGTCCTTGCAGCAGATCGTACAAAATGTGGAAATGTTGCGCGATCTAAACACTCAAATAGCCACAGCTGCAGAAGAGCAAGCAACAGTGGCTGAACAAATGTCGCGCTCGACCCGAGAGTTGGGCGATTCTGCAGAAAATATTTTGGGTCAGGTTGAACAGACCTTGGGCTTTAGCGCTACCATGCGGCGCAGTGCGAGTCAGTTGTTGGAAAACACCTTACAGTTCAAAACTTGATTTCGTTTGGCTGCTCATATTTTGTCTAACGGGTGATTTGTTGAAAAGTATTATTGTGAACCTGGCTATCTCTGCAGAGGAGTTTCAGCGGTTATATGAGGGGAGTGTCAAAACCGTTTTCGCTCACAGTATTGATGGTCGGAGTATTCGTTTTCCGGCCAATATATTGAGGCCCTATGTTATGCACTCAGGTGTTCGTGGAACCTTCCAAATTGATTTTGATGACGAAAACCGTTTTAAGGCTATTAACCGCGTGGGGTAGGCTCGATTCCCTAATTCGAGCGTGCAGGTTTGGGGTGATTTGACTTCGCTAATCCAGTAGACTTGCGGCCTGAAAAGTTTGACCTTCACGACCTGACCGCAAGGGCCTTCCATGTATCATCATATTCGCGATTTGTTGTTCCGTCTGGATGCTGAAACTTCCCATGAATTGAGTCTGGATATGCTTGGCGCTGCTGAGCGCTTGCATCTGCTGGGCCTGTTTACCAAGCCGGTCCCGAGCAATCCGGTAAGCCTTTGGGGGTTGAACTTTGACAATCCCGTCGGCTTGGCGGCAGGGCTTGATAAAAACGGCGATTTCTTCAACGCACTTGGTGCGCTGGGTTTTGGATTCGTAGAGATAGGCACCGTCACCCCTCGCCCGCAACCGGGTAATCCGCAGCCGCGCTTGTTCCGCATCCCTGAAGCCCAGGGCATCATCAACCGTATGGGTTTTAACAATAAGGGCGTGGATCATTTGGTTGCCCAAGTAAAAAAACGCCGCTTCAAGGGTGTATTGGGTATCAACATTGGTAAGAATGCGACTACACCAGTCGAAAACGCTGTAGACGATTACTTGACATGTCTGCGTAAAGTTTATGAGCACGCAGACTACATTACTGTGAATATCTCCTCGCCGAATACGCCCGGATTGCGCAATTTGCAGTTTGGCGATTCCCTATCCCAATTGCTTGGACCGCTGAAAAAAGAGCAGGCCGTTCTGCAGCGGGCCACTGGAAAATGTGTTCCCTTGTTGGTAAAGATTGCGCCGGATATGGATGAAGGTGAAATCGCCCAAGTTGCCGGTATTCTGATTCAAGAAGGGATGGACGGCGTTATTGCTACCAACACCACCATCAGTCGTGTCGGCGTGGAAGAGTATGAGAACGGAAATGAGGCGGGTGGTTTGAGCGGTTTGCCCGTGCGCGATAAGAGCACTTGGGTCATTCGTACCTTGAACACCTGCTTGGGTGGCAAGTTACCTATTATCGGTGTGGGTGGAATTTTTGATGCTGCCAGCGCGGCGGACAAGATTCGAGCAGGTGCCAGTTTGGTACAGGTTTATAGTGGCTTTATTTATGAGGGGCCAGCCCTGATTCACGCTGCCGCTCAGGGTATTGAAAGCTATCAAAAAGGACTCTAGGTTTTCGATCTCTGGTACAAAAACGTAGATGAACAACGACGAAGCCCGCATTAGCGGGCTTATTTATTCACAAAGTGATTTACGAGAAGGAATTCTGTTGGTCTTGCTATGGTGTTAGCCGCTCATGGCAATGGGGCTAATGTTGGTGACTTTTTGAACTTGAGCCAAACGGCTGTAGCCATCCCACTGATCAGTGCGCGATTCGCGCCAGCCGTTCAGCCACTGCTGACGGGCTTCACCGGACTCATGGGGGCAAAGGCTTTTAGAACGCCCATCAATACCTGCTTGATACCCTTTCACAAATGCGCGTTCTGTTTGGTCACGTTTTTGACGTTTCATCAGTTATTGCACCTCTAGTTTGTGGATTATCGTTAAAGCGGTGTTGCGGTGTTACATGGGTTCATTGGGAACCCGAGTTCAGTTTTTCGACCTCCTTTATTCGTTGACAGGTTTTGTGAGTACACCAGATTTAGTTGGTGTCGTGAACGATTAAATTATTATGCTTGGGCTGTTCTTTATGGCATAACGGCCTAGCACACTTATTTGACAATATTATGAACATTGCCTTGGTTTAGTCAGACTTCGTTCAGAAAAGTTCATTTTGGAATACCTATGATTCATCAATATTTCGCTACTTGCCCCAAAGGCCTGGAAGGTCTGCTCAACACCGAACTTCAACAGCTGGGGGGTGAAGACATCCGCGAAACTGTTGCGGGCGTCTATTTTTCTGGCGACATATCCATGGCTTATCGCGCCTGTCTATGGTCGCGTTTGGCTAACAAAATTCTCCTTCCGTTGGCGAGTTTTGAGGCTGGAACTCAGGAAGAACTCTACGATGGTGTCCGTGAAATTCGTTGGGAAGAGCATCTCAGCCCTAGCGGTAGTCTGTTAGTGGATTTCATAGGGACCAGTGATGCCATTCGAAATACCCAATTTGGCGCCCTGAAAGTGAAAGATGCAATCGTGGATTGCCTGCGCGATTTCAGTGGCGAAAGACCGTCTGTTGCAAAACGTGATCCAGATTTATTGGTGAACGTTCGCCTTTCCAAAAACAAAGCGATTGTCAGCATCGATTTATCGGGCGAAAGCCTGCACCGGCGCGGTTATCGGGTAAAGCAGGGCAGTGCGCCCATGAAGGAGAACCTGGCCGCCGGTATTTTGATTCGTGCCGGTTGGCCGGAAATTGCGGCCCAAGGTGGTGCATTGTTGGATCCAATGTGCGGTTCTGGAACCATTTTGATCGAAGCTGCATTGATTGCTGCGGATATTGCGCCCGGTTTGTTGCGCGGAAGTTTTGGTTTTGAGCGTTGGCTCAATCATCGTAGCGATATTTGGTTGGAATTGCGTGACGAGGCCTTTGCGCGCAAAAAAGCGGGCTTGGGGAAAGAAAATCTGCCAGAGATTCGCGGTTACGATGCGGATGTGAAAGTGATTCGTGCGGCGGAAGAAAATATTGTCAGTGCCGAGCTTGATCACTGGTTACGGGTTAGCCGTAAAGAATTGAAGGACTTTGTAAGGCCAACTCATAAGGCGATGGAATTTGGTTTGGTGCTGAGTAACCCGCCCTATGGTGAGCGCTTGGGCGAAATCGAATCGCTCAAATTATTGTATGCCCATTTGGGCGAACGATTGCGCAATGAGTTTCAAGGCTGGCGCGCGGGTGTTTTTACCGGCAACCCGGATTTGGGTAAACAAATGGGTTTGCGAGCCGATAAAAAATACAAATTCTTTAATGGTACTATTCCCAGTGAGTTGTTGATGTTCAGTATCAGCAGTGAAGCCTTTGTGCAAAGTCGTGTAGAGCAGGATGCGCGCTTTAGCAAAGACGACGACGTGCGAAAAGTTGCTGAAGCCAAAGTAAAAATCGAAAACAAAAAAGAGCAAGCGGCGGCGCTGAGCAACGGGGCACAGATGTTGGTGAACCGCCTGCAAAAAAATCTTAAGCAGTTAGAAAAATGGGCGAATAAAAACGATATTAGTTGCTATCGTTTATACGATGCAGATATGCCTGAGTATTCTGCAGCTATCGACATTTATCGCGGTCAAGTCCAGCCCAATCGCGCTCCGCAGCTCTATGCGCATGTACAGGAATATGCTGCACCCAAATCAGTGGATGAAGATAAGGCGGCTGGTCGTTTCGCTGAAATCGAGCAAGCAGTACCTTTTGCGTTGGACATTCCTGATGCCCACATCAGCTACAAACAACGTCGTCGTAATAAAGGCGCTAGCCAGTATGAAAAGCTGAGCGAGCGCCCTACAGGTGATCTATTTAGTGTGCAGGAAGGTGCTGCGAAATTGCACATTAATATGTGGCAATACCTGGATACCGGTTTGTTTTTGGATCATCGCCCGGTGCGATTGATGATAGCGGATTTGGCAAAAGACAAGCGGTTTTTAAATCTGTTTTGCTACACCGCCACCGCCAGTGTTCACGCTGCTATGGCCGGCGCACGCTATACAGTGAGTGTAGATATGTCCAACACTTATCTGAATTGGGCGCGCAAAAACTTTGCATTGAATGGGGTGAGTGAATCACGCAACCGCTTGGAGCAGGCAGATTGTTTGAAATGGTTGGAGCAAAATGATCAGCAATTTGATCTGATTCTTCTGGATCCACCCAGTTTCTCCAACTCCAAGCGCATGGAAGATGTGTTGGATGTGCAGCGCGATCATGTGCAGATGATCAAACATGCGATAAGTGCCCTGGCAGAAGGCGGAACCCTGATCTTCTCCAACAACTTGCGGAGTTTTAAATTAGATCATGAAGCGCTCAGTGCCTTTACTATCGAAGATATCAGCGCGCGCACCATCGACGAGGATTTTAAACGGAATTCAAAAATTCATCAGTGCTGGTTGATAACCCATTAATAAATAGGAATAGCTTATGCACTGCCTTCGCCTTGGTTTTATTTTCCTGTTTATGGTGTCGGCGAGTGCTAGGGCTGATCAGTTTTGCTTCGCTCTAGCGGAAACCTATTACGAACAAGTTTATTGTCAGTTGCAAGCCAAAGCGCAAACTAAGAATTTACCTCCGTTCAATCAATTCAAAAAAAATAATGAGCAGGTGCAAGTATCTTTACTTAAGCGGCCTGCGGAGCGTAATGGTATTAAGTTGCCATTACCCGTCGTTCAAAAACCGCAGGCTGCTCTGGCAACCAAGCCTTTGGCGCATGCGCAAACCGGCATCAAAAAAGTCACTGTTATTGAATCGCCAGTACCTGTGCAATCGGAAAATTTTCCTCCGGAAAATAATTTCGGTTGTGAATTCCTCACCAAAAAATTGCGTTGCGCAGAGGGTGTTTTTGTATTGCGCGGTAATCAGGCTAACCAGCGATTGGCAAAAACTGCATTGTTGGCAGAGAACACCATGGCATTGCCAGCTTACAGTGGTGGTGAACTGAACCAGTATCTAACACGTACCTATCAGCAATATATTTCTAAAATGTGTGAGATAGGCCTGTGTGGCGTTACTATGACTTACAGAAAATTCGCCTACCTCTATCAGGATATCAATAGCAAAGGTTTGGACTTTTCCGAGCGCTTTGAAACCATGTTTGGGTTCCTAAAAAAAGATAAAGCCACTATGGGTGTGAGCGAGTCTAGCGCGATGCCAACCGGTCTGTCCGTCAGCGATTGCAGTCCGCTAGGTGATACCTATTACGTTTGTGAAAACCAAGGGCGGAATTTTATTTTTGTACGGCAGTAACAATTTTGATTGGAATGAGTCTATAGCTCATTCCGTTAGCGCATGCTGAGGCCATTATGTTAATCAAACGACCTTCCGATATTGCTTCATCCGAGATAACTCCAGAGGCCATTTACAATGCTCGTCGCGACTTTATGCGCGGCACCATGAGTGCAGCGGCCTTGGGTGTTGGTATGACAGCAGCGCCTGGGTTGCTAGCCGCACCCGGCCAAGTTGCAGATAAGGATTTGCCGGGGCCTGAATGGCTAAAGCAGCAAATTGCGACTGCCAAAGCCAATGAGCAAAAAATTTCTGAAAACCTGACTCCCTATGAGCATGTGACCGGTTACAACAATTTTTACGAGTATGGTTACGACAAGACTGACCCCGCTGCCAAATCCCATGTATTAAAACCCCATCCCTGGTCGGTACAAGTAGCGGGTGCGGTTGCCAAGCCCGGTAATTATTCGCTCGAAGACTTACTCAAAGGCATCACGCTAGAGGAGCGCATTTATCGCCTCCGTTGTGTGGAGGCTTGGTCCATGGTGGTGCCCTGGGTTGGCTTTCCGTTGGCGGATTTGATAAAGCGATTCGAACCCACCGGCAAAGCCAAGTACGTCTCTTTTACAACGCTCGAGCGTCCTTCGGAAATGCCGGGTCAAAAAAGTTCGTTCAGTACAATTGACTGGCCTTACCGTGAAGGATTACGCATGGACGAAGCTATGCATCCTCTGACGATTCTAGCGGTGGGCTTGTACGGAAAAGTACTGCCAAATCAAAATGGTGCCCCGCTGAGATTGGTTGTGCCTTGGAAATACGGATTTAAATACATTAAATCCATCGTAAAAATTGAATTTACTGAAAAAGAACCAAAAACCACCTGGAGCATGATCGCACCGGAGGAGTATGGGTTTTACGCCAATGTGAACCCCGAAGTCAGTCACCCGCGTTGGAGTCAGGCAGAAGAGCGGCGTTTGCCCAGTGGTTTATTGCGGCCCAATATCGTGCCCACACAAATGTTTAATGGTTATGGTGAGCAAGTTGCGAATCTTTATAAAGGGATGGATTTGCGTAAATTCTACTAAGTCTTAAGTGGCGCGTGATGCTTGCGTAATTGCCCGCGCAATTCTACCTTCCGGATAATTTATCATGCCCGTCCTATGGCGCCGAGTCCTTATTTTTTTTCTTGCGTTGCTTCCATTGGTATTTATTGTCTATAAAACCCTGGTAAATCAACTGGGTGCTGATCCGGCAAAAACCATCGTGTTATTTACCGGTGAATGGACCATCTACTTTTTATTTATTACGTTGGCGGTGACGCCGTTGCGCCGCCTAATCAATTTCAGAAAAGTTCACTTGCGTTGGCTGCAAGTGCACAGGCGTATGTTAGGGTTGTTCAGTTTGTTTTATGCCTTACTGCACGTACTTGCATTTTTGGTGTTTATTTTAGGTCTGGATTTCACCCGCTTTGGTAAAGAGCTCGTTGAGCGCCCGTATATCCTTGTGACTATTCCGGCGGTAATTTTACTAATTGCGCTAGGTGTTACATCCACGCAGGCAATGATGCGTCGCTTGGGGAAAAAATGGGGTAAATTACATAAGTCCATTTATCTCATCGCAATATTAGGATGGGTGCATGTGTTTATGCAGGTGCGATCCAGTTATTTTGAGGCGGTGTTGTTTGGTGTAATTTTAGTGTTGTTATTTGTTCCCAGGCTGTATTGGGTATCGCGTAAATAAATATACCTAAAGACTCAGTAGCTCTTTAAGGTCGCTCGCTTGGCGACGAGAAATTTCAATTTCCTTTCCATCGTTCATGGTGACCAGATAACCATCATGAACACCTTCTTCGATATTTATAATTGCGTGTAAATTTACTATGTATTGGCGGTTCGCCCGAAAGAAGAACTTTCTCGGCAGCCGCTCTTCTATTTGATTGAGCGGCTTTTTGATGAAGGCTGATTTATCATTAAAAAGTATCCGTACGTGATTTTTGCAGCTTTCAAAATATCGTATGGAGTCCAGCGTCACTAAATGACAGTGCTCGCCATCTTTCACAAAAATCTTGTGATTCATCTCCAGTAGCTGTTTTTGTTCGGATTCTGCTTTTTCGCTCGACATTAGTTTGGTGATAGCCTGTTCCAATCGCTCGTGGCTGATTGGTTTCAGCAGGTAATCGATGGTATGGAAATCAAACGATTTAATCGCGTATTCAGAGTAGGCTGTGGTGAAAATAATGCGTGGGCTGTAATCCAGCTTTTCCAGTAGCTCAAAACCGGATTCTCCGGGCATGTGTATATCCAGAAAGATAACCTCTGGATGCGATTGCTCAATGAGTTGCAATGCTGTTTCCGAATGATCTGCCTCACCAATAATGTCTAAAGCAGGATATTTTTTTAGCATGCGTACCAGCCCTTCTCGGGCGATACGGGAATCTTCAACTACCAACGCTTTCATGGTTAGGTTTCCTGCTCGCAGGGGATGGAAATAGTAACTTTAAATTCAGAATTTTGTTGCATGGCCTGGAAGCTCGCGCGTTCGCCGTAGAGTAAAAACAGGCGTTGCTTAATGTTATTTAATCCTATGCCCATCGTATGTGCTGGCTTATCTATATCGTCTGGTGCGCTATTGGTGAGGTGAAGAATCAGCGTTTGCTGATGTAGTTCTGCTTTTACCGCGACTATTCCGCCTGTACGAAGGTTATCTATCCCATGCTTTATGGCGTTCTCAATCAGCAATTGCAGCAGCATTGGTGGAATCAAATAGTGTGTTACGGTTTCTGGAATATCAAGACTAAAGCCCAATCGTTCTTCCATTTGAATCTTAATAATGTCGATGTAGCGTTCAACGATTTCCAGTTCTTGCTCAAGTCTCACTTTAGGGTGTTGGCTTGATTCAAGGGAATAGCGCAGTATGTCGGCCAGCGCAGTAAGCATTCGGTCGGCTTTGTGTTGGTCTTCATAAATTGTGAAGCGAATATTATTCAGGGCATTGAATAAAAAATGCGGGTTTAATTGATTGGAGAGGTTGGATAGCTGGGCGTCTTTCAAGCTGTTTTGTAGCCTTAAATTGAGCATTTCATTTTCGCGAATTTTACGGTTTGCCATTATGTTGTTATAGGATTGCGTCCATGCAAACAATAAAATAAAGTTAAAAATACTATTGTTTAACAGCAGTTTAAAAAAGAATTTTATGGCAGAGCTTTCGTTAGCGGTTTCCAGTGTGTTGCTTATTTCTTCTGCGGTGATAAATTGATAGGCACTTACCAGCATAAAGAAGCTAACAACGACAGAGAATAGTAGGCTAAATCCTATGGATATAATGCTAACTTTCCATTGTGGGAAAAATGAAGTGGCTCTTTTTTTGTATTCATAGCGATAATACAGAAAGCTCAATGTAAATAATGGAAACCATACAGCTTGTGCTGTTAGCTCCGCAAGGTTGTTTCGGTCATCGGAGGCGGCGATAAATCGATTGAATGCAATCACTGCCAGGCAACCCAGGCAGTGATATAGCCAAAACTCCTTCTGTTGGGGAATAAAACGAAAGACTTCAATCTTTTTCATAGGGTGACTATTTATTTCAAAGCCATGTTGGTATAGCTATTAGGCCATAGCATGCCATGATAGTACACAGCGCTATTTGGGTTGCGATCAGTATTGCAGTGTTTATTGCTAACACTTTTGTATCCCTATAAATTTTGGTGGCGAATAGGAAAAAACCGTTGTAGATAAGAGACACAGGCCAAGCGATTGATGTTAGCAAAAGACCAATTGAGAGTGTGCTTGGTTTTCCGAATTCATGCAGACTATAAGCTATTTTTCCTGAAAGGTAATAATAAGCGATAAATAATAAAATACTTAATCCTGGCAAAATAAGAGCGATTAACGACGTCTTTTGTTGTACTCGCAGTAACTTTTTTGCCGTACTTATTATTATGTACAGAAAGTAAATAATAATGCAGACAACAAGCAGGGTGATGATCATCCATTGTCCGTAGGCTCTGGCAGCTGATACTTTCTGATAGGCATTGTTTCCTGTATATCCATTTACCTCCAGTTGTGTTTTATCGCTCGGAGCGCTAATCACTGCTATCGCATCTTGGCCAGTTGCCTGGTCAATAAATGTTTGGTTGGATTTAGGGGAAAGTAAGCGTGGAGCGCCACCTAAAAAAGGTTGTTGTAGCCATTGGTTGCCTGTGTTGACTATTTTTATCATTCCAAATAGTTGTTCACCAAAGCTGGAATATGCAGATGAAGGGGCTGTTGGAGCGTAGATACCTTCAATGTCGCTTATGGGGTTTATTTGAGTGGCAATTTCAGCAGTATTTTTTACGGTTGTGAGAAGGGTGGCTGATAGATGTTGTTGCAGGTAAATACGAAGCAATTTGGATATTTGAGGGTAGGCTGTATTCATTTCATTCATCATAAATGCGTATCCAACTCCATGTTCGCGCGAATAAAATAATTCGGTGAGCGAGCCTGCAACTGTGCCTCTGTGCCCATGCAGTAAGATTGGCAGATCGACATCACTGCTAGTGTAATTCCCCAATGAATATCCTGTTTTCATGCCCTGTTGTGCACCCTTGGTTGTACCAGGGGTTTCCATCCTTTTTATCGATGCATCGCTGATATTAAGTTTATTTCTTTCTTCAGCTACAAAAAATAGTAATAAGTTAGCCATATCTTTGGGGGATGAAAGCAGTGCACCAGCAGGCCAGGTTGCATCGTACATGAATTCTGTTGGCACTCCTTGCATATAAAGTTGGACTTGGCTGTTTGGTGGAATTTCTTGCGGGAAATAGCTGGTTGAGTCCATTCCAAGGTTTGTAAAAATTTTATTTTTAACGTAATCAGAAAATGGTTGGCCACTGATTTTTTCAATTAAATAGGCAACTACTACTGGGCCAGTATTGTTGTAAGCCATATAAGTGCCTGGTGCCCAGCGAGAATGACGTGAGTGAGGGTGGAAATTTAATATTTCGAGCAGGGAGGTATTTGTATTGACCTCCAGTGTTAATTCCCTGGGGTGTGTATTGTCCCAGCCACTAGTGTGTTCCAGCAGGTGCGCTATTTTTATAGGATTAGTGTTTTCCCAAGGGTTATTGAATTTTATTTCTGGTGCCAGCTCAGCAAGCCTGTCATCAAGCGATAACTTTCCTTCCTCTATTAATTGCAGGGCCGCTAATGCAATGATCATCTTGGAAGCAGACCCTATGCGAAACAATGTGTTTTCATCGGCAGGGTTATGTTTTTCGGTATCGGCTTCACCCAGGCCTGCTACCCAGAGCGGACCCTCTTTATTAACCAGTGCTATGCCGACGGCAGGGGTATTGGTTTCTTTCCTGATTTGTTCTATTGCGCCTTTTAATTCGTCTAGTGTTTTTGGTGTTGGGTCTGTTCCTGCGTAGGAGATGGATGGCCAAATTAGCAGTGGGAATAATAGTGAGATCAATAAGCGCATAGCTAGCTCCTTGGTGTTTTAGTGTATATTCCTGCACTGTTGATATTTGGAGTAGATTGGATGCCAAGCGGCAATGGATAAAGATAAGCGGCAATTTGCCGCTTATCGTTAGGCAGGTTGGCGGAGTGTGGACCGCTATTGACGAGTTGCTGGGTCCCAGTGTTCGGCGATCTTGCCGTTTTCAATGCGAAATTGATCAAACCAGCTGGTGGTGTATTTTATGGTTGGATCTTTAGGATCTGTATGCTCCTTAACAAACGTCAGTATCACCAGGTCTCTTTCTGCGATTATCGATACTAGCGGACCTTCAATTTGCGCCGCGATAGGTTTTGGCTTTTTAAATTTAGCGAAAAACTCGACAAAGGCTTTGCGGCCGGTTGCAACGTTAGGGTTGTGCTGAATATAGTTTTCGGTGAGGTAATTGGGCGCTAAGTCCAGATGGCCTCCCTCGAATACCTCCCTCCAAAAATCATAAACCAGTTTTTTATTGGCCGCTAATTGTGGATCGTTACTGGCTAATAGCGCTGTATGGTTGCTATTCGCAGAAACAGGTTCTTGCGCGTACGTAAGCTCGGGGAAAAGTAGTAGAGCGAGCGCAGTAAGTGGCGCAAGTGTTGAAATTGATAAACGTTTTATTGACATAAAGTTCTCCTTAATCTGAGTGTGGTGCTAATTTATCAATTTCAAATTGGCGTTAATGGTTTCATTCTCATGCATGCCTGCACCGTTGCTGTTGGATGTTGAGGTGAGTTTACTGACCAGTAATCGGTCACCCTTGGTGATATAGGATTTTTCAACATCAAAGTGAAAGTCAAACCCAATCACAAGGGCAAATCTGCCCGAGCCTTTGCCGGTCGAGCGACTCGCAAGGGGAATGCCTTGTTCGTTGATCCAGATTTTTACATCCGTGTGATACTTTTTAAGGTTTTTTCGCTCATCCTCACTTAGTTTTTCCAAAGGAATTTGCAGGTGCAACAAACGGGCAGGTTGGCCCTGAAAGGTAAGCGCTTCCTCTTTAACTAATGTGGCTTTATGCAGATCATCTTCAATGTCGCGCACCGGGTTAAATAGGGTGCTGAACTCGGCATATTTAAAACGGTTCATTGCATTGGTAGTTGGTGTGGGAGATTGTGGGTTTTGTTTTTTGAGTTGCGTTTCCTTATCGATGATACTCAACAATTCACTGGGGTAGCTGATTTGCAATCCGGATTGATTTTGTTCCAATGTAAATTGCGTGTGACCTTCTTTGTTGCTTTCCTGTCGATCTTTATTTTCTTCCCCATTGCTGCTTTGCAGGCTGGCGTTTACCTGTGCGCAGAAAGGAGATGTTTGTTTAAAGTTTTTGAGCGCTTGTTGTAAATCGTTTAAACCGTCGGCATGGATAACCGGGCTGGCAAGTGCAGTGATGAGTAAACCGATTAAACTGGAAATTCGTCGAAGGGGATTGGTGCGCATGGCTGTTCCTGTAGCGGTTAGTGTGAGGTCCTGATGCTGTGGTTAGCACTCCACATAGAAACTCAAGGGCAGGAATAGTTCAGTATCGTTGATGATTTGTTGCGAATTATTGCGGATGGCGGAACGGATTAAATGCGACGAAACGAGATAAAAACAAAGAGAAATAAAAAAGAAGAGAAATGAACTAGCGAGAAGCAGAAGCAAAAATGGCGCCCGGAGGCGCCATTTTTAATTGTGTTACTAATCCGCGATTAAGCGCGAGATTTGTATTCGCCGGTGCGAGCGTCGATGATGATCTTTTGGCCGATCTCAACGAAAGCAGCAACTTGCAATTCAGTGCCGTTCTTGAGTTTAGCAGTCTTCATTACTTTACCTGAGGTATCGCCACGAACTGCTGGTTCGGTGTAAACCACTTCGCGAGTAATAGCGTTTGGTGGAGTAACAGAAATTACTTTGCCTTCGTAGAATACCGCATCACAGATATCTTCCATGCCGTCTTCGATCCATGGCAGCAGGTCACCCAGCTCTTCGCCGGTAACTTCGAATTGGTTGAACTCTGGGTCCATGAATACGTACATTGGATCAGCGTAGTAAGAGTAGGTTACTTCTTTACGATCCAATTGGATGTCTTCAAACTTGTCGTCAGCGCGGTATACGGTTTCGGTGTTGATTCCGTTGAGCAGGTTTTTCAGCTTCATCTTTACAACAGCGGCGTTACGGCCAGATTTGTTGTATTCCGCTTTTTGAATAACCCAAGGTGAGCCGTCGATCATAACAACGTTGCCAGCGCGGCAGTCTTGTGCAATTTTCATGGTAAATCCCAGTCTGCAATAGTTAAGGTGATGCGGGAGACCCAGACCCAAGCGCTGCGCGCACCGCCAGGTTTCCCGAGGGTTTGAAATCGGCGCGCTACTATACAGTTGTTTGCGGCTTTTCTGTAGTGGTTTTTTATAGCGCTGGTTTATCAGCCAAAGTTAGCAGCTGGCTTGCCAGATCTGGCTGCTGCGTTAACAGCTGATGCCAATCTTTGCAGGCCTGCTGCCACTCGGAGAAATGGGCGAGCAGCTCCGGCCAGTAATCGCGCATCGCCTTGGATTCATTCCAATGATGCCAGGTTTCGCGTATTTGACTGGCGAACTCCTGGTTTTGCCCAGCCAACAACTTGTCTAAAAAAGCATCCAGTTTCACCAGATGTGCCTGTTCTTCCTGAGGATATATATGCCAGACAAAGGGTTTACCCGCCCATTGCGCCCGTACGAACGAGTCTTCCCCTCGTACAAAGTTGATGTCACAGATCCAGAGCAATTGGTCGTACTGAAGCTGCGTTAGAAAAGGGATGACTTCCAAGCGCAGGTTGCCCTGGATAAAAGGTTTGTTCGGTGCCAGTTCGATTCCGGTGTGTAGATTGATACTGGTAAGTATCTTTCCGTGGGGCACCAGGCAGTGAATCGGTAGAGGCGAGTTAATCCAACCATCTAATAGCGAACCCACGGCGGAATTCTCATAAGCAAACAGAGAAATTAGCAGTGTGTTTTCGCGTTGGGTGATACTTAATTGCTTAAGAAATAAACGCTTATCAAAGTTATCTCGATCCGATATTAAATGTTGCTCGCGCAGTAACCCACCTGTTTTGGCGGTAAATCCGGGGAAAAAGAAGGTCTTCTTCAGACCGGTGGAGGGATGTATTGACGTCATTCCATGGCACTCCTCCACCCAGGTCTCAGCACTAAGGTATTCCAGATTGATCCACAGCGGCGCTGAGCCTGCACGTTTGTGTTTTGCCATGGCCTCCAAGTAAGCATCGGGAATATCGCAGGCAAAAGCCTCGATCACGACCTGGGCAACAGCGGTATCCGCAGGAAATGCGACTGGCCATTGACGAACTTCTACATTAGCTAGTTGCTGGTGATCCAGCGGAAGGGCATCCGGCCAGATGCGAATGAGCGCTTCCAAATCATCCACCCAGAGGCGAACCTGTTGCTGGTACTCGTTTGCTAATTGGCGGGCAAGGCGCCAGCAAACGCCAATATCGCCATAGTTATCGATAACACGGCAAAAAATATCCCAGGATTTTGGATTAAGTGAGTGCATGGTGATTTAGGCATTAATTTGGTTGCGCGAATGATACCAGTCATGGGTTTATGCGTATTTATGGATTATCTCAATCGCGATCTTCTGAAATGAAAAAAGAAAATCTTCCTCAAAAAATATGCATCTACTGTCAGCGGCCTTTTTCATGGAGAAAGAAATGGGAGAGGGATTGGGCGCAAGTGCGTTATTGCTCGAAGGCTTGTGGGAGCGCAGCCCGCACGCGCGGGGTATCCCGATGAAACCGATTCGTAATCTTTGCTTGATTTTGGGTGACCAACTCAATAGCGACAGCCTTCTGTTTGACGGGTTCGATCCGAACCAGGATCTGTTATGGATGGCCGAGGTCGCTGAGGAGAGCCAACATGTAATGTCGAATAAGCAGCGCAGCGTGATGTTTTTGTCTGCCATGCGCCACTTTGCGCAGGAGCTGCATGCCCGCCAACTTCCCTTAAATTACTACTTTCTGCAGCAGGGGTTTGGGCGGTTTGTCGATGCACTTGGCGATTGTTTGAGCCACTACACGCCGCGGCGTTTGCGGGTAGTGTTGCCCGGGGAATACCGCGTGTTGCAACAGTTGAAAGCCTTCGCGGCAGATAGAGGATTGCCCCTAGAGGTATTGCCAGATAACCACTTTATTGCCAAACCAGGCGAGTTTACCGCGTGGCAACAGGGAAAACGGCAGCTGCGCATGGAATATTGGTATCGCCAATTACGCAAACGTACCGGTATTTTGATGCATGGTGGCGTACCTGTAGGCGGGGATTGGAATTACGATCAGGAGAATCGCGCCGCCTTTGGTCCGCGCGGCCCTGGTTTCAGGGAGCCGGAGTTGATGTTTGTTGCCGATGAGATAACGCGCGAGGTTCAATCGCGGGTAGACGAAAACTTTCCAGGTCATCCGGGGAAAATACTCAGTTTCGGTTGGCCCGTGACTCGCTTACACGCCCTGCAATTATTGGAATTTTTCATTCATCATCAACTGCCGCTATTTGGAACTTATCAGGATGCGATGTGGACGCAGGAGCCCTGGTTGCATCACTCGCGCTTGTCGGCGGCGCTTAACCTGAAACTCTTATCGCCGTGGGAAGTAATCAGGGCGGCCGAGCAAGCCTATAAAGAGGGCCAGGTACCGTTAAACGCAGCGGAAGGTTTTATTCGTCAGATCCTCGGTTGGCGTGAGTATGTGCGTGGGCTTTACTGGAGTTTTATGCCGGATTGGTTGCAAATGAATGCGCTCGATGCCCAAAACAACCTGCCGGATTTTTATTGGACCGGCGCGGTGGATATGAATTGCCTCGCCCAAAGTCTTGGTCAAGTGTTGGAGCATGGCTACGGTCATCACATTCAGCGCTTGATGGTCACGGGTTTATTCGCCCTCTTGTGGCAAACCCAGCCGCGCCAAGTACATAGTTGGTATCTCGCAATGTATGTAGATGCCGTCGAGTGGGTTGAATTGCCTAATGTTTTGGGGATGAGTCAATACGCTGATGCTGGCATAATGGCGTCCAAGCCCTATATAGCAACTGGTCGATACATCGCAAAAATGAGCAACTATTGCGATCAGTGCTGTTACAAGCCGGATGATGCTGAAACCGACAAAGCCTGCCCATTTACTACCTTATATTGGGAGTTTCTTGCGCGACATCGCCAGCGCTTTGCGCATCACCCGCGTTTGGCGTTGCAGGTAAAACATCTGGATGCACAGAGCGAGGCAAAACGTAGCGCGATTACCGAGCGAGCCAAGGCGATAAGGGCAAGGTATCCCGCCAGCGGGTACCCATAATATTGAATGTTCATTAGTAACGAGAATTATCATGGCATCACTACAGGACCAGCTCCTTAAAGCGGGATTAATTGACGCGAAGAAAGCCAAGCAGGCCAACAAAGAAAAGCGTAAAGAAACCAACGTTGCGCGCCGCTCCAACGAAGAAAAAGTGGACGAAATAAAGCAATCTGCAGAGCAAGCGCGTCTGGAGAAAGCAGAGCGCGACCGGGAGTTGAATCGCCAACGGGATTTGGAATTACAGCAAAAAGCTATCGCTGCGCAAATCAAGCAGCTGATTGAAAATCATCGCCAGAAAAAGGGCGCTGGCGAGAATGATGTTGAATACAATTTCACGCACGGTAAGTTGATAAAAAAAATACGTGTGTCAAAAACTGTGCAGGAACAAATTGTGCGGGGCGTTTTGGCGGTGGTTCAACTCGGCGAGGGCTACGAACTGGTGCCGCGCATTGTTGCCGATAAAATCGCTCAGCGCGATGAAGGAGCCGTGGTGGTAGCCAACACCAAAACTACCCAGCAGGTGGAAGAAGATGATCCTTATAAGGATTATGTAATCCCCGACGATTTGATGTGGTAACGTCGGTGTGGAATCCCGTCCGCGCGGTGCTTTGCAGTAATTCACTGCGCGGGATAAAAATCATTGCACTAAGTCTTATGCTGGTAATTCTCAGTGCCTTACCGATTATGTTGATTAGCTATTTCGGCGATGCAGACGCAAATCCCGTGATCGCCAGCTGGCTATTTGCGATAGGTGCCATGCTGGGGCACGTTGGATTTTTTGTCGGAGTAGTCCTGCTAATCTGGGATGTCTATTTCGCCAAAAAGCAATAATCAGTTTGTTTTTCAATCAAAGTCTCACCAAACTGCCTGTTGTCGGGCAAATGTCGGGATGGTTTCGTCACCGGCACTGCTACTCTTTGCTCATGATTAGGGCTACAGAGGTCGGAGCATTTTTTATGATTCTTAAGGAACTACGCATTAGTCGTCATCTCTCGCAGGAGCAGTTGGCCCAGATGTCAGGCTTAAATGTAAGAACCATTCAACGGATTGAAAGTGGCCATAAGGCCAGTGTGGAATCTTTGAAATGCATCGCCGCTGTACTTGAAGTGGATATTCAAACCCTAACCCAGGAGCGCGTGATGATGGATAAAAACTCTGATGTTTGGAAAAACCTACCGTTGTGGTTGAAATGGTGGTTTTTTATAAATTACTTCACCTTTAAACCTACGCGAAAATCGACGATTCGCGGTATGGTCTTTTGTCATTTCTTTGGTTTTTTGCTCTGTGCAGTTGCGTGGATTGACCCGAAAGCGTTGCCTGGTGGATTGGTGTTATTGGTCACCGCGTACTTTTTCCATTTTTTAGCCTGGCAAGGGGATAAATACGGCGTTTGGTACGATAAGCCGGACGATAGTCCGGCCTAGGGTTTTAATGACAAAGAGGGGGAGGGTTAAAACTCCCCCAGGAATCCCCCGGACTGATGCGCCCATAAATGCGCATACACGCCGTTGAGGGTTAGCAATTCACTGTGAGTTCCTTGTTCGATAATTTGACCTTTATCCAATACGATTAAGCGATCCAGCGCTGCTATAGTGGATAAACGGTGCGCGATCGCAATAACCGTTTTGCCTTGCATCAAGGAATTTAAATTGGTTTGAATTGCCGCTTCTACTTCTGAATCCAGTGCGGAAGTCGCCTCATCCATAATCAAAATCGGTGCGTTTTTAATTAACACGCGCGCAATCGCAATTCGCTGGCGTTGTCCTCCAGATAGTTTTACTCCGCGTTCGCCCACGTGAGCGTCGTAACCTTTGCGGCCTTCGTTATCCACCAGGTTCATAATAAATTCATGCGCTTCTGCTTGTTTAGCGGCACAAATCATTTCTTCTTCAGTGGCATTTGGCTTGCCGTAGAGCAGGTTGTCGCGAATTGAGCGATGCAATAGGGACGTGTCTTGCGTGACCATACCAATTTGCGCGCGCAAGCTTTCCTGTTTTACTTCGGCAATATTTTGCTGATCGATTAATATTGAACCTGAGTCCACATCATAAAAACGCAGCAGCAAATTCACGAGTGTGGATTTTCCTGCGCCCGAGCGCCCCACCAAACCAATTTTTTCGCCTGCATTAATGTGCAGGTTGAAGTCTTGCAGCAACCCAGAGTTTTTGCCGTAGTTAAAATTAACGGCATTAAAATCAATTGCGCTCTGGGTAATTTTTATTTCAGTCGCTGCGGACTGGTCTTGCACTTCACGTGGAATCGACAAGGTATTTAAACCATCGCGTGCGGTACCCATATTTTCAAATAGCGCTGATACTTCCCACATTATCCATTGCGCCATACCGTTTAAGCGCAGTACCAGCCCAATAGCAGCAGCAATAGCACCGGTGGTAATAGCCGCGTTTGACCAGAGCCAAAGTGATGTCGCTGCAATCGAGAATATCAGAATGACACTAATGACCCACACGCTGGTGCCTAACAAAGTGGCAAGACGCATTTGTGGGTGAACTGTAGTGAGGAAATTTTCCATTCCTTTTTTTGCGTAGTCTGCTTCGCGATTAGAGTGGGAAAACAATTTCACGGTGGAGATGTTAGTGTAAGTATCTACGAGTCGGCCAGTCATATCCGAACGAGCATGAGCTTGACGGGTTGAAATTTTGGACAGGCGCGGCAGAAAAATATAAAGCAGACCGCAGTAGGCGATAAACCAAATCACCAGGGGAATCGCGAGTCGCCAATCCAGCGAAACCGCCAACACCAAAATACTGCTGAAATAGACAATGACGTACAGCAGTACATCGAGTAGCTTCATAATGGTCTCGCGCACGGCGAGTGCAGTCTGCATTACCTTGGTGGCAATGCGACCGGCAAATTCGTTTTGATAAAACTGATAGCTCTGACCCAGCAGGTAACGGTGGGCCTGCCAGCGAATACGCATGGGAAAGTTGCCTAGCAGGGTTTGGTGCATTAATAGTGAATGCATCAGTACCGAAACAGGCAATCCAACTAATAAAATGAAACCCATCCAGATTAGTTCCTGGCGGGATTCGGTCCAAAAGCTTTCCGGTGAATGCTTGTTGAGCGAGTCAACCAGATCGCCCAAAAAACCAAATAGCGATACCTCCAAGATGGCAATCAAACCGGTAAATATCGCCATTCCCACCAGATAGGCCTCTGCACCACGGCTGTAGTGGCGGCAGAAGGCGTAGAGCGTTTTGGGCGGGCTGGTGGGTTCCTGAGGAGGGAAGGGCTTAATCAGGCTTTCAAAAAAACGGAACATGGCATACTTCGCTGTATAAAATTCAGGCCAATATTGTAGCAGCTCACACCGCCGGTATCGTGTAACCAAGTGTTAATTTGCAGTGCTACACTGTCGCCCATTATCGGTGGTTAATTGCCAGTTATTGGCAGTAGATTTCGATCAGTTTTTGTTCTCCTTTTGATCAAGAAGCGTGTGCCAGGAAGAGTTTACTATGAAGAATGCGTTAACAGTATTTGGTGCCGGTTGCCTGGGTGGCTTGATAATGTGTGTAGTGATGTGGTTGTTTTGGCGCTATGGCATAACCCAAACGCTAAATGTCAATTTGCCCGGATCGGTATCGCCCCATTGGATGTATCCCCGCATAGTGTGGGGCGGATTGTGGGGGTTCCTATTTTTATTGCCGATTTTTGCCAGTAGTTTGTTTGCTCGCAGCTTTGTGATCGCCTTGGTTCCTACGTTGATTCAACTGTTTGTGTTTTATCCTTTTTATGAAGGCAAAGGTGTGGCGGGTATGTCCTTGGGGATATTGACTCCCTTTCTGGCGTTCTTCTTTTTTTGGGTATGGTCGTTAACAACGGCTATTTCCTTACGTATTTCTTGATCTGTATTTGTTTTTTTGTTGCGTATTTACACAGGTGGATGCGGGTTTATGTTTAGAATTTTTGTTATTTGGTTCAGTTTATTATTGTTGAGCAATCCTGCTGCCGCGCAATTGCTACCCAGTAATACCCATTTAAATGCGCAATCGGTGCAGCGCTGGATGCAATCCAATCGCGATATGGCGCCCATTATGCAAGTGGTTGATGGAATGAATACAACCGATGCAGAGATAAAAGCCTTCGATGCCTTGGCCCCATCAGAACAAGACAAAAAAATTGCCGCGCTCTTGCAAGCAAAACATTTACAAACCTCTGTTGATCCGGTTTTACAAAAGCATGGTTGGAAATCAGTTGGCGAATATATGCGCTTGAGCACCAGATTAGGCAATGCAATTGCAGCTTATTTTTTATTTGGCGATCTCGGAAAAGTGACTGAAGAGCAGGCGAAACAACTCGAAGAAAAAGCGGACCCGGCAGTATTGGCTGTACCGCCCAGTGATATCGAATTTATCAAACGCAATGAAAAAGCCTTGCAGCAATACATTCAGGCGTATGGGGCAGGGCGTGGATAGTGCTAGAGATCTACCCCTGCATCACCATCCTTAAAAAGGCGTGTAAACAGGCGAATAACCCAAAGAAAAAGCTCTACCGGTAATTCAATCACAAGTTCAAGTGCATCGAGCCAAGGGTTGTCGTCGTCGCGTTGACCGCGTTTTTTGCTTGGCCAGAAAAAATACGCAAGTAAAAAGGCAATTATAGCAAATGCCAGCGCTTTCCAGTCGAACGTGGGATTAAACCCATCAAAAAGAAAATACAAGCCGCACCCAAAAAGCAGGAGTGAGATAAGAGCACGTAGCAGTTCCATAAATACTCGCTGGGGAATTGGACTTATGGAGTATAGGAATTACTCGCTATCAACGCAATATTGATAGCGAGTACTGGTGATTAGCGAGAGCCACCGGTCAAGCTGAGATAAACCAGAGTCTGGTTTAGTAATTGATAGGCGACTTCACCAAACGTAATCGGGCCGGTTAGCTCGCGGGTCTTTTTACCTTCCAACTCTGAATACAAATAATTCAGAATGCAGTTACACGAGAAGGAAATATTTTCGCTCGCTGAAGCGGATAATTCTTTGTTGAAGCTTTCAATATAGTTTTCTACTGGCTGGGCAAATCTGTAGCTGATATCGCTAAATACCGGTGCGTACAAATCCACTTTCTGATTGGCTTCATCTACTTGCTGGATACTGACGTTAATCATTACCCCGGAATAATTGGCTACTAATGGCAAGCGGGTATCAATCTTGGCGTATTTTATGTAATCAGCCAAATTGGCCGCTTCACCATTAATAGTGCAGTCGCTTACTGAAAAGCCGGTAGATTTAAATTTAATTTCCGGACCATGCCCTTGATTAAACAAATTCACGATATTGATATTGGCCAATTGATGTGAGGGGAGCGGCACATGCATGGCAACGGCCTGCTGATCAAACAACATGCCGCGCGCAGGTCCAAAGCCCACTTTTGCGGCGCGACTGCCGATATCATCCAGATGCACACCTGAAATCCAACCAACGATAGGTGAAAAATACATGTTGGGGAAATCTGGTGCATTTTGCGCATAGGAAGAATGCACTTCTGACATGGCCGGCAGAATTAAAATCGTGAAGCCGTGTTCGGGAGCTTCCTGGGCAATTCGTGAAATAGAATTAATATCGTATAAGGTGATACGTGGCGCGTTGCTGGGTTGAATCCCTTCAATCGTATTAACAAACACGTGTTCCCTGTCTGCTTTTCCTCCTTCACTGGTCATAAAGTACGGAATAGTTCCGGCAATCCAGTTACCTGAAGGTAGGTCATTCAAAACGCTTTCGTCGGCGGCAATGACGAGGTATTCACCGCGATTGATTTTCTCAACAACCTGGTCGCGTGTGACCAATGCGCTGCGAATACGAATATCAGTTTCTTGTGCCATACAAGCTCTCCTGGCAATTAGTTTGAATAACCGTTGTTAATAACCATGCGCAACTCTTGTTGCATAAAACGTTGATTGTGCTTCATGAAGTCCCGTACGCGTCTTACCGCATTTAATTCGACAACAGGGTCCGGATTCATCAGGATTTGAGAGCGCAAATTGGATAGCAACAACTTATAAGCGATATGTGCACTCGGGATGAAGGTGTCGTCCTTCAGAATACGCTTCCATACATCGCTGTGCTCATCGGGAAGGCTTACCTGATGTTCCTCAGGTGCATTCATGATCTGGTTGATTTGGATTAATTCTTGTTTCAGGTTGCGGGCATTTTTGCGGAAAAATTCGCGCAGTTGATTCAATACTTCCACTCGCACGTTGTTGTCGTTTGTGTTTTGAAAGGCGTGGCGCGAGCGAACCAAAAATAAGTTGAGCGGCATATTGTTAGAGCCGAGATCAATTTTTGCGCTGATTAACTTAAGCCAGATACTATTTTTAAGCGACGGTAAAACCAGTTTGGTAACTGTGCTACGGCGCTCTTCCACGGATTGCTTCTTAGTAGAAAGCGCGCAAATTTGACTAAATTCTGCATCGAGCGAATTGGCGTGGGAGATAAAAAATTTGCGCAATTCATTGACTGAGTCCGATAGTTTGGTTTCTACCTTGGGGTCAATCATGGTGAGTTTCAGTTTGGATAGCAGGAGCTTCAGCGAAAATAGCTGAGTACGCAGGTGAAACTTGTCATAGATCATGCTTTCCCAAATCGGATCGGATTCCATCGGTAAGCAAGTTGCCATGCGATAGGACTCAGGGGTTTTTTCAATATCACCAATAATTTCTTCCACCAGTACTTGTTCAATGCGCAAAGTATTGGCGATGGCATCCGGGCTTAGGCCGCGAATATGGAAGAGTGCAACATGTTGGCGCAGTTCATGGGTGTAATTGCGATTGGCATCGCCGAGAAAACCAGGTTGTAACAAAGAGTCCTTGCTGATACCCGAGCCGCTCATACTTTGATCATAAAAGCTGGAGATGATATGGCAGGCATAGTTGCCAAGACTGGTGTGCATCCAGCGTTTGGCAAAACCTGCGTCAGAAATACGGTTGTTGTTGGTATCCGGGTTTTTCGAGAAAAAGGAAAAGCGCGATTTTTCAACCTGGTAAGACAATTCAATTTGAATAACTCGGTTCTTCTCGTCGATCGCAACGTCCTGTACTGACCATGGCGCATTAATTCCCAAAATCGCCTCAAAGTAATGCTTGGGTTGTTTAACCACTGGATGCTCCTTTGGATGTCAGTTGTTAAATAATTACCTTTTACTTCGATGAAACCTCAGATCAAAGTAGTGTTTGTATCTCATCATTGATAAACAAAAAAGATGGCAATGTTAGCTAACACAATTCCTGTTGTTTTAACATTGTTGGTTGTAGGTGCTCCTGGGTATTACAGGGTTCGCTGTTATTGCAATTCAGCGGCGCGCGATTATGGCGACTCGTGAATATTTTTAATAGCTGTGCGAAGGTGGCATTAAAAAATTTGTCGCTTAAATTATTTTTTTATTTAGTCGTCGAGCGTTCGGCAATTGGTTGATATTTATTCGCTTTGACGCATCAATAATTAATCATATTGTTCTTGTGACTCTTTACAAAAAAACCTGGATTCTAAGTTCTAGCAATAAAAAAAATGCCTGTAATTTAAATTTTCGATTATGAGATCTGGTTCGCGAAAATTAATTTCGGTTATTTTCAGCTCAAAATGACTGTGGAATCTTTGGGGTGCATTTTTCCCCACCGACGCAGAAATCGGTTAATGAGATAATTTTTAAGGATTAAATTATGCAGTTCATTAAGTCCCTGTTACGCGATACATTTTTTAGTTCGGCGCTGTTCAATTCAAAACAACAAAATCAAAAAGTACGTGTGGGCATTATTGGTACCGGAAAAATTGGTGCTGATCTTCTGGCAAAGGTTCAGCGGTCCAATTATTTGGAATGCGTATTGTTTGCTGGTCGCAATCTTGATTCTGCAGGGATGATTTATGCGGCAAAGTTGGGTGTAAAAGTGTCTGATAAAGGTATCAATGCTTTTTTGGAGTCGGGCAATCAATGCGATATCGTATTTGATGCGACTTCAGCAGCATTTCATAAAGAACACGCAAAATTATTTGAAGAGCTTGGGATTCTCGCTATTGATATGACACCCTCGCAAATTGGCGAGTGCTGTGTTCCTGCCTTGGGAATGCAAGAAGCACTGGATCATCGCAATATCAGTATGATTTCGTGCGGTGGTCAGTCTTCGATTCCAGTTGCACAGGTGTTGGCGCGCTGTATTCCCGATGTGAAAAAAATTTCCGTCTCTTCGATTGTCTCGGCCAATTCTATCGGGCCAGGCACTTTGGCTAATATCGAAGAGTATTACCACAACACTAAATCCGGATTACGCAAATACACCGGGGTTGCTGATTTTGAAGTGGCCTTGCATGTGGATGAAGTGAATTTAGAAACCCGGATGTTTACCAGTGTAACCGCCTGGTGTGATGCTGCAGATCTGGATGCGTTGCAAGGGCCGCTCAATGAAATGCTGTTGCGCATTCAGCGCTATGTTCCTGGTTATCGTTTGGAGTCCAGTCCAATGGTTATTGATGGCGGTATACGCATAGATCTGAGTGTTGAAGGTTTGGGCGATTACTTACCTAAATATGCCGGTAATCTGGATATCATCAATTGTGCCGCTATTGCTGTGGCAGAGCACTATGCCCAGGCAGTGGTGGAGGGACGTCAAGTAAAAGAGGCTCCCGTAATGCACAAAGAGTTGCAAATGGAATATTGAGCCCTACCGTCACAAGGAGGTGTTTTCTAGCGATTAAACACCTCCCGCTTCCCTTGTTCGTTTTTTTCACCCGTTCATTTCTCGTCAGTACCTATCCTCTGTTCCAATTTCCCGCTTTGTTGCGGGAGTAGGTCAAATTTGTCTGGCGATAAGCACCGATTTTTTAATAAAAGATAATGCAAAGAAAGGCGACAGCTTTGTCGAACATTTTTACATTGCTGAACTATACTCACCAAGTCTTTCAGATCTTTGCAGACTAAATTGCCGGAATAACAAGAATGAAATACGACCTGGTCGTGATTGGGGCGGGTATTCAGGGGGCTGGCGTTGCTCAAGCGGCGGCGGCGGCGGGTTATTCTGTGCTCGTAGTGGAAAAAACCGCACCTGCTGCGGGTACATCGAGTAAATCCTCCAAGCTGATCCACGGTGGTCTGCGTTATCTTGAGTCGGCCCAATTTGGTCTGGTGCATGAAAGTTTGCATGAGCGAGCGTTGTTGCTGCGCTTGGCTCCGGAGTTGGTGAAGCTAAAGCCGCTTCACATTCCTGTTTATGAGGATTCAACGCGGTCCCCGTTAACGATTCGTGCCGGCTTAAGCCTTTATGCATTCCTGGCCGGGCTTACCAAAGATTCCCTCTTCAGGCAGTTACCCAAAGCACAGTGGTCGGATTTGGCCGGGTTGCGACAGGATAATCTCAAAGCCGTATTTCGCTACTACGAGGCTCAAACCGATGATGCGGCCCTGACGCGCTCGGTATTGCAGTCCGCAGTGTTGCTCGGAGCCGATTTGATGATGCCGGCCCAATTTATTTCCGCTGAGCGCAATGGGCAGTGTTGCAAGGTTGAGATAGAAACAGGCAACAAACATGAGTCGGTTAGTTGTCGGGTGCTGGTGAACTGCGCTGGTCCTTGGGTTCAGGATGTTCTCGCTAAGGTTTCGCCGGCGCTACCGACACCGGGAATTGAACTCGTGCAAGGTAGCCATTTGTTATTGCCTCCGCTGTTGGACCAATATTTTTATCTGGAGGCACCGAGCGATAAGCGCGCCGTATTCGTATTACCCTGGGAGGGGCAGCTGCTAGTCGGAACCACGGAGAAGGTTCATCAAGGCCTGCCAGAGAAAGCGGTTTGCTCCAATGAAGAGCGGGAATATCTCCTGGCTACTTTGCGCCATTACTTTTCCGATTTGGCAATACCAGAAGGGCAGGTTGAGACCTTTGCCGGTTTGCGTGTGTTGCCTAAAAGTGAGAAGCAAGCTTTTTCTCGCCCACGGGAGGTTATGTTTGCAGTAGACGATGAGGCCCATCCGCGCGTGCTGTCGGTGATGGGGGGCAAGTTGACCACCTATCGCGCTACGGCTGAACAGGCGTTGCAGCGGTTGATGCCATCCTTACCTACCAAAGAGCGTCGTGCAGACACTGCCTTGGTATCCTTGCTCCCTGTGCATTGATAATTTGTTTCAAGGGGTTCTCGCCGCTTGGAATTTAAATCGGATTATTTTCATCAATGCCGTTGGTATGAACCCCATCTGCCGCTAAAATGGCGCCCGATTTCCTGCTACCCCAACCAGCGGCCTCCGCTAAGGATTCTCCTGTGAACTTCACCGGTGCCCATATTCTCTCCATTACCCAATTTGAACGTGCCGACATTCAGCGTATTTTCGATGTGGCCGACACTATGGAACCCTATGCCTTGCGTCGCAAAGTCACGCGTGTGCTGGAGGGTGCAATTCTCGGTAACATGTTTTTTGAGCCCAGCACGCGGACCCGCGTAAGTTTTGGGGCTGCATTTAATTTGCTGGGTGGCAATGTGCGTGAAACCACGGGTTTTGAAAGCTCTTCACTCACCAAAGGCGAATCATTATTTGATACTGCGCGTGTGCTGTCCGGTTATAGCGATGTAATTTGTATGCGCCACCCGCATGCAGGTTCGGTGGCGGAATTTGCCGAAGGTAGCCGTGTACCCGTTATCAACGGCGGTGATGGCCCCAATGAGCACCCAACACAAGCCTTGTTGGATCTTTACACCATTCGCAAAGAGTTGCGCTCCAAGGGGCGTGATCTCGATGGCTTACGTATTGCCATGATTGGTGATTTAAAGCACGGCCGTACCGTACACTCATTGTGCAAATTGTTGTGCATATTTAGCAAGGTCAGTGTCACCTTGGTATCGCCCAAAGAATTGGCAATGCCGGAATACATTGTTGAAGAGCTGCGCAAGGTTGGTCACAAGGTAACAATCACTGACGATTTGCCGGCGAGTATTGCCAATATCGATATTGCTTACTCTACGCGCATTCAAGAAGAGCGTTTTGCGAGTAAGGAAGAAGCAGATCAATACCGCGGCCGCTTCCGTTTGAATCAATCGATCTACACCCAATATTGCGAACCCAACACCGTCATTATGCATCCACTCCCGCGCGATTCCCGCGCCGATGCCAATGAACTGGACAACGACCTCAACACCAACCCCAATCTCGCAATCTTCCGTCAAACCGATAACGGTGTGTTAGTGCGCATGGCGCTATTTGCGTTAGTGTTGGATGTGGCTGATCAAGTGGAAAAATATTCCCGCGAAGTGCATTGGTATAACTCGCTACGTTCGAATTAATCCGCAATGTCTGCAAACAAAAAATCCGCTGCCTAACACCAGCGGATTTTTTTTGTGCTAGTGTTTTGCAACACAAGGCTCGCTATCAGTACCGCCTAATGCTTAAACCCCAATCCTGTTGCGGCAGGGTAGTGTTACATAGCGAACGCAGTAATAAGCTGTAATTCTCGCTGGATTTGCGATAGTTTTTAATTGGTTTAAATGGCGTCTGCGGTGAAAATAATTAACGGCAAGCGAACCACAGCCGGGTCCACCGAAGGTAAAGTGTGTGTCCGCTTCTTGGGGCGGGTCTCGCAGGCTGAGCTTGCGAATCGCATCAGTTTCTAAAAGGGGAATGTGCCCAAAGCTGGGAAGGTCAGTCAAATTAACTCGGTAACTAATTAGGATTAATTGTGCCGTATAATTCCATGATTAATTAGGAGTGATAGTTAACCCTTTGTTTAGCATGGGCTAAATCGGTTGAGAGTGCATCCATTTTTTTGGAGTTATACAGCACCACATCAAATTAGTTGGAATAACTTTCTGCGGGTTATATAGTTGGTGCAATCTAATAAACTGTTAGGCAATACAGGAATCAGATATTGTGGCGAATAATCTATTTGATGCTTATATCAAAGGGCCAAACGATATAAAGCAAGCAAAGATCCAAATTCTTATAGCGTGCGGGTTGGTTGGATTTACAATTTTAATAACCGCTGGAATGTATATTTTTTCTTTAGCGTCAGTATTAGAAGGTGAACTAGGAGAATTATTGGACGACCCAACAATTCCAATTACGCTGGCTTTAATGGCAGTGTTTGGTTACTTCACTTATAAAGAAAAAATTTGGGCTGCCGCAATCCTACTTATTAATCACCTACTGGATACATTAGTGCTTGTATCGGGAGCTTCGTTCTCCTTTGGAGCGTTAACACTTATAAAGTTGGTTATTTACATTGGTGCAATTCGAGCAATCATATATATCCATAAGCAAAGCAAACTAAAGGAGCAACAAGCCTAACAAGGTCATCAAGCATCGTTCCGCTTCGCTTCACTGGACCGCCTACGGCGGCCGCCTATAACAACGTTAGGCAAGGAAATATAAATGAGCAATGAAGAAGTCCTTAAGTATGCGGTATTCGCCTTTATTGCCATCTTTTTAATAGCCAATCTACCGGCAAAAAAGAAACCCAAAGAAAAAACGTTTGTGTGTGCTCGTTGCAAAAACGAGTCACCGCACACTGAAAGAACTATTGAAGCTTGGCGTAGAAAAAAGAGTAAGTTTTACTGCAAATCTTGCCATGCAAAATGGGTCGAGTCTCAGCCACGGCAAACGAGGTCAGCCTATGAAACAAGGAGGAGCTCAGGCTCTGGTTGTTTGGGTTTTATTGTAATATTTATTGCTATACCAATAAGCTATTTTATTTTCTAAACTGTATGCCTAACAAGCGACTGTGGTGTCAATAGTTAATTTTTAGCCATGGCACCACTCCTTATTCTCTCTCACCATCGCATTTAAAATTGTTATCAATTTGCGCATGCAGGCAGTAAGCGCAACTTTCTTGTGCTTACCTTTCTAGACCAGCTTTTGTAAAAGTTTTTCATCATTGTGTCACTAACAATCAACTTTGATAACAATTGGAACGATTAACATAAAAGTCTTCTCTCTCGCCCGGCTTCCTGTCAACAATGTTCGCAATTGACTGAAAGTTGCCGAATTGGGCGCTAAAACTGCTAAAATTCGAAAGATAAAACCCACCCCTCTCGCTTTAACAGCAAGGGGGGATGTGCTTTAAATAAAGGAGTTCATTTTCAGTTGTGCTGAGGTAATACGCTTGATGTAAGGTGAAACAAATTTTGTATGGGTGAAATGGATGATTATCATTAGGTTTATTGCTTTGCTGTGGTTTGTTGTGTTCACTTTTAATTCGGTGGCCGAAACTTCTGTCGTTGATGTTGGTGCACATCAAACCCTAAAGGACAGCTTTATCAAGCATTACAATGCAAGTGATTTTAATGCATTGTATTCAATGGCGAGTGAGCCGTATAAACAGCGCGTTGATGAGCAGGAGTTTGTGGCTTGGTTGCAGGAAAGTCGTAACCGTTGTGGTGCAATAAAAAGTAGCCAATTGACGGATGATTTAGACAGCGTCAAATATTTTGCATTAAAGGGCGAGCAACAAACGGTGCGGCTCGAACTCAGTGCGGCATCGGCTACGCAGTTTAACGATGTGAATCTTGTTGTGCTTAATCGCAACTCCGGCTCCGTGTTGGCCAGCAGTAATCCGCGGCGCAGCGCACTTGAAAAGCAGGTTGATACAGCATTGCAAAACTTGAGGCGCGATCCGCGCACGGTGGGTTTTTCAGTCGGTATCTATTACCAGAAAAAATCCTATCTGTTTCACTACGGTACGACGGAACACGACAAAGCGATTCTCCCGACAAACAATACCCGTTATGAAATCGCTTCAATTAGTAAAACCTTTACAGGTACCTTACTGGCGCAGGCGGTAGTGGAAAAGAAGCTGACGCTTGAAGATGATGTTCGCACTTATTTGGCCGGCGATTATAACAATCTGGTATTTGATGGTGAGCCGATTCGCATCAAGCATTTATTGAACCATCGCTCGGGACTGCCCTTGATTTTCCCTGATGAACCGATGATCTTTGCTGATCAAAATTACGAACAAATACCTTATCGCATTATTGCGGCGCGAACAGGCTATACCCGCGAGCGTTTTCTAACGGATTTGCGGGCATTCAAGCTGACAGCAAAACCCGGTAATCAATTCCGTTATTCCAATGTTTCGGCAGATCTGGCGGCGTTGATTCTTGAGCAGCTTTATCAAAAGCCGTTTACACAATTGCTCTCTGAAAAACTGTTTGTGCCTCTGCGTATGAAGAATAGCGAGCTTCAAGTTGTACAAGTAGAGCATCCACAGCTCGCGTTCGGCTACAACGAGAAAGCCAAGGTAATGCCGCGCAATATTGGTATCATCGGTGCAGATGGCAGTATTCGGTCTACAGCGGAAGATCTATTGCGTTATTTACGCTATCACCTTGATGAACGTGACCCGGCAGTGCGCGTGTCGCACACCGCGACTTACGGTGCTTTACCCCGGTATGCGGTCGGGCTCAATTGGCAAATGAAAACAGATTGGCGTAACACCCGCCAATTGTGGCAGAGCGGCGGCTCGTTTGGTTTTAGTTCCTATGCCACACTTATTCCTGAACAGGGTTTGGCGATTGCAATCCTAAGTAACGAGTCTGATCCGCAAGCGCAACAGCGATTGGAATCTGCAGCCCGAGAAATTTATCATCGATTGCGTTAGTCTGTGATTGTGCTCGAACCTACTAAGAAGTTGTGCAGTCCCCGATGTAAATAGCTGTTCTCAAGGTGAATGATAAATGATTCCAACCTCCGCTGTGTTGAGGATTGCTCGGCCTACAGATAATCTGAAAAAAATAACGCAAATGTACATAGATGGGTTGGGTTTTAAGTTACTGGGGAGTTTTGTAGCGCATAATGGTTTTGATGGCTCGATTATTGGGCATGAGAGGCATAGCTATCACTTGGAATTTACTCACCACCAGGGAACGTTTGTAGGTAGAGCACCAACTCAAGATAATTTGTTGGTGTTTTATTTTTCTGATCCTCACCTGTGGTCAGAATGTTGCGACAAGATGCTTGCGGCGGGTTTTGAACCGGTTAACGCCTACAATGATTACTGGGATCAGTTGGGTAAGACGTTTGAAGATATCGATGGTTATCGCGTTGTGTTGCAGAATCGGGAATGGTTGGTTTGATGAAGCGTTAAGTAGGCATAAACCTGCAAGAGATTAAACAAATACGCCCCAAGCGAGTTCGCTTGGGGCGTTTTTGTAAATCAGATTACTTCAAACAAGGTTATTGCAGATAACCTACTTTTTTGCCAAACGAAATTATGTTGCTGCCGTAATCACCACCCCAGCTGTAACCCGTGCGGCGTTCTAATGACATTTGGGTGATGTCATAGAATTTGCTGCCGTCGCGATCGCTGAAGAAGCCGCGGTTGGTGTTCAAATCGTAGAAGCGGTACCACATTTTGCTTCCGGACTTGGGCACGATTGGGTTAGTGGCGGCTTGTGAGGAGTCGTAGGTGTAATCTGCCAGATAGGTTTTCGGGCTATTAAACCAGGTGAGGCCTGCTTTTACGGCGGCTTGAATTTGCGCAGTTTGTGGTTGCGTCATCAGGAAGGCGAGCACGCCGGCGGATTCGCTACCACTTAAAGATTCAAGTTCATAAGCGCGCGCAGGTTTTGGCAAATAATCATTCGCGTCGTGTTGCGCACACCACACCGTTAACACACCATTCTGCTTCCACTGGGATTTCAAAATAAAATCCACACCCTTGGTAACGGCGGTTTTAAATTTCGCACGGTCAGTATCGCTGAATACATCGGTATCGAAAGGGGCGCGTTTGTTTGCGGCGAAATCTAACACAGTGAGCGCGCGAGCCATGGCGTTATCGTTAAAGGTGCCGTGATCTGCGTAGCCGCCTTTTAGGGGATAGAATTGCGGTAATGCGCCAGTCGAGTATTGCGAACTCACAATAAAATTCGCTGCACGACGTACTGCATCGCGATAACTGGTATTGCCACCGGTTTTGTACAACTCAGCGAGATAAACCATTTCTGTGATGGTCGCGCCGTTGTCAATGGTGCCGCTTTCGCTCCCGCCATTACCCGCACTCACAGAGTTGTAATCAATATTTTTGCCCCAGCCGCCGTTAGCAAGTTGGTACGACAAAACGATGGACGCGCGCGCGCTACTCCATTTGCTTTTTGCACCGTTCAACCAACTTACTGTAGGGTTGCCGTCAAAAGTGAGTAGGGTGCCTGTTGCGGTTGAGCTTGCTGCAGAGCTGCTAACACCGCTGGAGCTCGCGCTGGATTTCACCGAAGATGAACTGCTCGCGATAGTGCCGCAAGTGCCTGCACTTGTTTGTGCGCCGTCGATTTTCAAAGAATCAATATTCGCTAAACCGTCGGCGGTTAATGCAGACAGTTTTACGGTGTTATTTCCTTGTATCAAATCGATTTCAATGCTGGCCGTTTGCCAGGTCGTCCAGGCGCCAGTCACCGGTAATTCAACGGTGTAATTACCATTGCTGCCGCCGTTTATTAATAGCGAGCCGTTACGTGGTGCAGTACCACCATTGGCATAACGGAAATTTAACGTGTAACGGCCGCTGCTGGGTGCATTCACAGCCCATTCAATCGCGGCGCCCACAGCGTTATTCGCATTGGTATAACCATTGCCGGTGAAGCCTGTATTGGTACTTTCAGTGGCAATACCGTCAACACGACAGAAGCCTGCTTGTGCTTCTTGAATCGTGAATGAAAAAACACTTGGCGCGCTGCTGCTGGATTTTGAGGTGCTGGTTGCAGCAACCGAGCTGGAAGATTTGCTGCTCGTTGTCATGCTTGATGACGAGGAAGTGCTGGATTTTATTGAACTGGCAACGCTGCTGGCGGTTGATGACGCGGGTGTTGATGAGGTACTCGCACCACACAAAGTTCCATTCACTTTAGGTGCCCCCGCCGTACCATTCGCCTGAAAACCAAAACTCGCGGACGCTTTGGGAGCGAGTGTGCCATTCCAGCTTAAGGATGCAGCAGTGTAGGGATTTGATCCGCTCAGGGTTGCGTTCCAGGCATTGGTAATGGTCGCCGCCGATTCCTGCCAGGATACCGACCAGATATTTACGGTTGCGCTGGAATCGTTAGTGACTTTAATTTCTCCCGTAAAGCCGGAACCCCAATTGTTGGTGACAGTGTAAGTACAACCTGCCCATGCGGTTGAACTCATTGCCAGGCTTACGCCAACGGCAAGGCAAGTGCGCTGTAGCAATTTCTGAGTTTTAGAAATAGAGCGGTAGTTTTTCATAGTCTTTCCTGTAAATATTTTTATACGTTATTAAGCATTTAATTATCGAGCCATAGACGATGGCTCGATAATATTTTTCACCAATTTCAAATAAATGCGTTTCAAGTGATTACTTGCTTTCGCCGTTATTTGCTTTAACGGTTATTTGTTGCAACTGCTATTTACTGTAACTGGGTGTCCATGATCCAAAAATATTGCTAATGGTATAAGTCGCTGCTTGTGCGGCGGTAAGTTGTTTGGATTGCGGCGCGCGCGCCGAAGGATTTGCTCCTGCACCTGTCGTCAGGTACTCGGAGAAGCGTGCAGTATCCAGCGTGTTTTCGCTCATCTTCACCCAGCCGACCGCCGAAATATGTTGGCCGAGTTCCGTGCGAATGTAGGTGGCTGCGCCGTAAGGTCTCCAATTGCGACCTAAGGCAACTGAGCCTTTTGCTACGCTGGATACAGCAGTGACCTTGCCGCCGAGGAACACCAATCCGTAAGGTACCGTTTGTTCAGTGCTCGGCGCCGTTAATGCAGAACCGCCGCCCACACTGTGAATCACGTTATTTTCAAACACAGCCGTTGCTGCACCGAAAATAAAATCCACCGTGCCTTGGATGTGGCAATTGCGGTAATACTGGGTGCCGCTGTGGGTATAGAGCGTGTCTTGATTGCCGAGCAAGCGGCAATTGCGGAATTGTAAACGCTGGCCTTGCGCGAGTAAGGCAACGGCTTGTGAGCCGACACCAAATGAATTTTCGATGGTGATATTTTCCATCGAAATATCATTTGCTTTAATCGTTACGCTTGCACTGCCTGATGTTCCAATCGCCGTACCACTGGAATTTAATGTGCTGGCGCCATCGTTGTAAGTCAAAATGGTGGACGCTTCTTTACCCGTTTGTCCGCAGAAAGTCACAAAGGGTTTTGTTACCAATAATTTTTCGCGATAGGTGCCCGGCTTAATACGAATTTGGGTGGGCGTTGTGTTGGAGCTGGAAATTGTATTCAGTGCGCTGGCAACTGTTTTGTAAGTCGCTGAACCATCGGCAGCCACTTGCAAAATCGGCTGATTGGTAACGCTGTTGCAATCGGTAGTGGTGGGTGTGGTCGTAGGGCAGGCTGCCGGTGTAATGCCATTGCCGGTTACTTTGAGGTTATCAATATTCGCTAAACCATCGGCGGTCTCTGCCACCAGTTTGATACTGTTGGTTCCGGCTGTTAATGGAATATCCACACTGGCTGTTTGCCATTGAGTCCACACACTGTTGGTGGGGAAATCCAGGGTTTTAATCTGTACATCGTTCACTACGACTGTCGCGCGACGCGCGCCTGCACCACCGTTGCCAAAACGAATTTGTGCAGCATAAGTTTTTGCACTGGCGGCAGTTACACTCCAGGTAATAGATGCACCGATTGCATTTTCGCTATCGATAAATCCGGTGCCGGTATGGCCGGTGTGTTTAGTGTCGATTACGCCAGAGTTATTGCAAAATCCCACCGCGCTTTCTTCAAATACCCAGCTGCTTTCAGCTGGCGCTGACGAGGCGACGGATGAAGAACTTTTGCTGGAGCTAACCGCCACACTGCTTTTACTACTTGAACTGGTAATTGCAGCGCTAGCACTTGATTTGGAGGTTGTTGCGGTAGATGTCGCTGCTGCAGAAGATGTTGTTGTACCACACAAACTGCCACTGACTTTTGGTGCGCCTGCGGTGCCATTCGCTTGAAAACCAAAGGTTGCGGATGCGCCAGGAGCCAGGGTGGCGTTCCAGCTTAATGCGGTTGCCGTGTAGGGGTTGGATCCACTGAGAGTGGCATTCCATGCGTTAGTGACCGATGCATTGGCTTCCTGCCAGGACACTGACCAGTTATTTACCGTTGCTGCGGTGTCATTAGTAACTTTGATTTCTCCGGTAAATCCACCGCCCCAATTATTAGTGACTGTGTAGGTACAGGTTGCCAAGGCTTGCTGGTTGCTTGCCAGCAGCAGTGCCGTGGTCAGCGCGGAGTATTTAAGAATGTTGAGGTAGTTTTTGGGTGTAGTGGATGAATTCATAGAGTTCCCGCTATTTTTTGTTTATTAGACACAGGCATACCGCCTCGGCCCGGATGGGCAGGCAAAGCATGCAAATTCATACCAGATCTATGTGATCACTTCGGTACAGGTGAACTTCAGGGGTGGCTATTCCAACGCCATTGCCGAATTGTCGTGCTAATTATTATTTTGAAAACTACGTCATATATGAAACGGCAGCTTATCATATTTTTATAATAATAATATTAAATGGCGCCCAATTCTCTTGAATAGAAGTAGTTCTATAGCCTTCTTTTGGTTAAGGCTTGTGTTGGTTAGGCCTGTAGCACGCGGGGAAGGTCAAATTCCCTGCCTATAGCTTGTATCGAAATCGTTGGAATCAATTTCGTTTTGTTGCAGGGCGCCAAAAAATCGTCGGCTCTCCACTCTTGGAATCCTATTGTCGCCGAGAGGAATATGTCAGGGAAGATGTGGGAAGGGACTATGAGCTACTACCCAGCAAATTTTTGCCAAACAACCGTTTAACTCTGGATTGAGGATAATTGGCTGATGTCAGTGATATTTTTAAATTCTTGTTTGTTATCTAAGGATGGTAACCATGTTTTATTGGTTTCAAACATTGTTCTTTAAATTTAGCCAGTAAAAATAATCACATAGAAATGTGATGTTGGTACTTAGGAGTGGTTTTTTAATAAAAATTATGTCGTTTAAAAGCGTGCCCTTAACGGATTTAGATGCAGTTACTTTGTTAGTCTTGATCGCAGCGTAGGGTTCCGAATTGCGCTATTAAAATAATAATTAGACTTCCCATGAAAATCAGAAACTGAAATACACAATAACAGTTGTTCAAATTTACGATTTCTATTTATTTCTCAAAAAGGAATGTTTCAATGTATCTATCATTCTTGCGATTAGCTATTGTCTTTTTTCTCTTTTTAAGTTCAGTTGTACAGGCATTTGAAGTGCAATATATGCCGTTTGTGCGGGAATCAGTAAACCCGCAGATTCAGGCAGAAATTCGGGTGAAAAATAATGAAAATAAAGATTTTCCGCTTGCTAATCTAAAAATTGTCTATAAGTATGTTAAAGAAGGATCTTCTCCATTAGTTGGTACAGTGGATCAATCCTCGGTTGTTGGTATCAATTACAGTAGCTATCGGTCAATAAATAGTGATATTTATTTCGAGTTTACTGATCAGGAAATTGTCATTCGTTTCAAGCCTGGCGCAGGTACACTGAAAGATAAGGACTACGTTTCAGTTCAATTCCGTGTAAGCAAACAGGATTGGTCTAATCATAACCAAAGTAATGATCCTTCGTTCAATGGTGCAATCACTTCCCTCACTTCAGTGTCCACGATTTCCGTTATAGATACGAGCGCTGCTACTGCCAGTGTTAGCGGCCAAGTTAAAACCTTCAACGGTGAATATTTGAGTAATGCCACAGTAAAAATTGGCCAACTCACCAGAACTACAGATGCTCGAGGGCGTTTCTCTGTGCAGGTACCAATGGCAGCACAGTATGCGGTGAGTGTGTCCGCAAATGGTTATGCTAGTACTCATCGGATTTACAAAAGCAGCAAAAATCAGGTTTCTGTCGTTGAAAAGCTATTGCCAGTTGATACGACTGAAATAATTAATCCTGCGGTGACGAATACGGTAAGTACGCTCGATGGTGCATCGGTAACTTTTCCAGTAATGAGTGGTATTACTGAAAATTTGTCGGTGTCTATAACAAGTATCAGCGCGGCAACTCGAGAGATTGCCTCGGCACCAGGCAATTTTTCGGCTGTTGATAAAAATGGTGCTGCTGTTGAATTGATTAGTCAGGGAATGTTGGATGTTGTTGTGCGCGGAGTGACATCAGGAAATATTTACTCTCTGCAGAACAAGGGGCCGTTCACTATTCGCATTCCGGCTTCCAGACCACAAAAAGCGACATCTACCCAACCATTATGGTTCTATGATGAAACGTTGGGTAAGTGGAAAGAGGAAGGCGTGGCTACATTGACCAACGGTATTTATGTTGGCAGTGTTACCCATTTTACAACGTGGAATGTTGACGAGCCAGTTTGTTACACCAATCAAACTTGTGGTTGCATCAACGGTTTTGTTATTGATGATTCAATTAGAGTCGCGGGTAAAACCTACTATTACACTATTACTGCTGAATCAGATGGACGTACTGATGTACAAACCAATGTTGTATTGAATGGCAGTGCTGATTCATCACCCAATTTTACAATTTTGAATATTCCCAAGGTTTCAACAAAAGTCACCGTGACCAACCAAACAACTGGTTGGAGCCAAACTTACACCGATATAGTTCAGGGCCCAAGTCCAAGCGCATGTTCGAATTTTGATTTCTTAATGGTACAAACTCTGATTCCGATTACCGGATCAATAGGGGATGCCTGTACAAGCGCGTCGATATCCAATGCCACCGTGAGTCTATTCAGTGCTAGCGGGGATTTAATTCAGGAGGTAACAACTGCAGTGGATGGAACCTATCGTTTTGATGCCGCGCAAAACACTGATTACTACGTGACTGTCGCTAAATCTGGTTACAAAACTGTGAAATATGAGAGCATTAATATCGCAACTGAAACCTCTCGATCGCTGGCGAAAATTCTGTTAACACCTGATGCAACTGGTTCTGTGATCACGAGTGGAACGGTTATCAATGCGCTCACGGGTAGTATCGTAGCTACTGCTAACTTGGAGGTACGAGCCGGTCTCAATAACTATTCCGGGGCGGTAATAGCTACAGGAACCACGAACGCTACAGGAAATTTCAGTTTCACTTTGCCGGTAGGTGGATACACTGTTACTGCTACTGCTTCCAATATGGGCACAGCCTATGTTGATCTTTACGCACTCGCCTGCAAGGTTAATCAAACACAAGTTGCTCTACCACCCAAGCAAAGAGATATTAGCGTTATTCTGCGTTGGGGTTCGTCACCGGCGGACCTGGATGCTCACCTGACGGGCCCGATAGCAGGCGGTACATCCAGATATCATGTTTACTATTCACAAATAGAAGTCGTTGGTGAAGCAAAATTGGATCTTGATGACACCGATGGAATAGGGCCTGAGACCATTAATATTAAAAAGCAAATGATAAATGGTAATTACGTTTATTCAGTGCATAACTACTCCGCAGTAAATACCACTAATAGTACGGCGCTTTCCGCTTCTCAGGCGACGGTAGATATTTACGCTAATGGAATACATGTCCAGAGCTATTCTGTACCTACTGGCCAAACCGGGAACTTGTGGACAGTTTTTCAAATGGTGAATGGAATGCTTATACCGATAAATACCATCACCAACACAACCCAGCCCGCCAATATCCAATAGTAAATTATTCCTACCCGTGGAAATCTGTAGGTTCAGATTTCCACAGGTTTTTATTGCATTTTTTGGAGGGATTCGTCATGTAAAAAATTTCTATTCCTTGAAAACATTCCTTTACCACACTTATTGATAAGGATTTTTTTATGAAAAAGTTGTTTTCTTTTGTACTAATTTCATTGGTTACGCCCGCAGTTTTAGCACAATCTTGTCCTGCCGGGTTGGTCGTGGCAGATGATTCAATTGCCTCCGCACATATAGAAAACATGCTGGCGCAGGAAGAGGCGGCAGCTATTAAAGAAGAGATGGAGCAAGATGCATTGGATTTTAAAGCCATTAAATCCGATGAAGTTTTCAGGCTTGATTTTGATGCATTATCGAATGGTTTTTTTAAGGATTCGTCATCTCGGCCGATAACTGTAAATTACACTGGGACTGCGAGCCAATCGTTGGTGTCGGGTGTTGCAGGAAGCTCTATAGCAAAAACGCCGACCTCTGGAAAATTAACTGCATCACCTGTTCCTATTACATTAAATGATGCTGATGGGGCTTCCATTTCTTTATGGTTTAAAACCAATAAAACTAACTCCATGACTTTGCTGGATAATCGTACGGCAGCGACCAACGGAGTAGGGGTATCGTTAAATTACTATAATGGCGGCGTCATGTTGACAGTGGCTTGTGGTGCTAACGGAGCTAGAAATTACCAGTCAACGCCAACATCTCCGCTTACCGACAATAGTTGGCAGCATGTTGCGGTAAATATTACTAACAAGGTAACTATTTTTGTAAATGGAACCCCATCACAGGCGTTTGACATATCCTGGTGTACTGCACCGCTTGCGGGAAGTAGCACACTCAATATCGGTGAAAATAATTTTTGGGCTCACTGGGCATTTACTGGTTCGATTGACGAAGTACGAGTCAATAGCAGCGTCTATACAGAAGATCAGTTGCTGGATCAGACCAGTGTATCCAGATTGGGAGCGAGAAGTGTTCCTGGTTCAGCTATCACCGTGACGCCAGAATATTGCAACGTCGATGTTGATTACTCAATTCCTAATGCCTATGTCCACTATGACAATTATGTTATTTGCTTGAAAAAATCAGCTAACACGATACCGGGTGTTAATGATCAGGTGTGTGATATTTTGGCATTAAAAATTGAGTCAACAAACCCTAGTTCAAGCGGCTCTTCGGATCATTCGCTGGATGGATTGGAGGATGAGACTACGTACAATCTTGCCATTGCTGGCGTTGTGGATGACTGCTTTACGGATGTTAATGATATAGATTTTGATGGCAACAAAACTGAAACTATTTGCCAGTCTAAATATGAGGAAATTAATGAATTAAAAACAACATTCACTACTAAAAAAAGCAATTATTCAAACAGCATTTCTGTAGAAAATGTAACGTCCAATAAAGTGACTGTAAAATGGACCCAGGAGTGCGGTGTTCCGAATATTGGTTTATGTGTTAAAAAGAAAGGTTTTTGGCGAGATGTTGGGGAGTGCAATACTTCAAATCGAACCTATATTGATGCTACTACCTCTGATCCTAATCTAGTGTTAATTGATGGGGTTAATAGCGGAAAGTACACGTTTTGCGGCCTTAAGGCATCCACCACTTATTACGCCAAAGGTTGGTTGAGTAATCAGCGTGGTTACGAAAATCGGCTGAGCGACAGTTTGCGTTGGCCGAAATTTAAAACAAAAAGTGCAAGTTCAACGTTTAAGGTTGATGTTTCAAAGTCTAGTAATTCCATTACCTTAACCTGGAAAACTGACCAACAGTTTGATAGCTATAAAGTGTGTAGGAAGCCTTCATGGAACTTTAGTGATACCTGTGATTTTGACTATGTCATGGTTCCTGGTAATACGAGCTCCTCCGGAATTACTACCTATAGCCACACTTTTGTTGGGCTACAAAAGAATAAGAAATACAAACTGAAAATTTACGGAGAGTCTACCACGTGTGGTGGTGCCAAGCCCGTGAAGTTATGGAAGGACAAAGTAAAAACTAATAAGAGATAAGCTAAAAATTAGTAATTGCAGTTGTGGCTAGAAGAACGAGGACTTTTCTATTGAGAAATCCTCGTTTTTTTCTATGGTTAGTACGACGGTTGGGCTTATTTTAAAAATAAGCACGCTTGTTCTGACCGGCTACAATCCATGCAGTGTAATTAAGTTATGCTGGAGCGCTACTATTAACTAGAGCAAGTAGTCGGTTCTGGATAGCAAGTGAATGCCATTGCTGATGAGCGTAGGGACTTCCCTGAAAGGCGGTAATTTGCAATTTTGAAAACTACGTCATATATGAAACGGCAGCTTATCATATTTTTATCATAATAATATTAATTGGCGCCCAATTCTCTTGAATACAAGTGGCGCTGAAAACTAGTATGCACTGCGATGGTGCTGGACAGTAAAACTATAAGCTCTTTTGAACTCACTACAGATTCGGTCACTGTAACTGCGAGCGCCGTCGATTATCAGGATCTGACTTTTACATTCACACGTGCGTAAGGTTCGCGCCCCGTCTTTCTTTTACACCCTTCGCTTTTTACTGCAGTCCTTGCCAGAGGTTTCGGCGTTGAGTTGAAGCTTTTTTCGCGGGGCGTGGAACCTGTCGTCATAACTTTAATAAAAAGGTGTATTTATGCTTGGAACTATTGCCAAAGGCTCGCGCTTGGCCGGCGCTCTTGGGGTCGCGTTGCTCGCCGCAGCTTGGGGAACAGGCGCTACTGCCGCCTGTAGTTACACAGTGACCAACAATTGGGGGAGCGGTTATACCGCTGCGATTCGCATTACCAACGATACCGCTACCGCCGTTAACGGTTGGCAAGTAAGTTGGGCCTATTCTAAAAACGCAGTGACGAATAGTTGGAATGCAACCTTAAGCGGTGCATACACCGCCACCAACACCGCTTGGAATGGCAGCATTCAGCCGGGCCGTTCGGTGGAGTTTGGTGTGCAGGGGGTTACTAACGGTGGTGCGATTGAATCACCACAAATACAGGGCGTACTTTGCGCAGCGATTGCATCCAGCAGCGCCAGTATTATTTCAGCCGCTAGCTCAAGTAGCCGCATAAGTAGCGCGGCGACCAGTGTTGCGCCTATAGCGAGCAATATTGCGACGCTTGCAACCGCAACCACGTCCTATGTGTCGCCGTGGGAAACCATTCGCGCCGTCAATGACAACAGCAATCCGGCAAATTCCAACGATAAATCGGCCGGTGCTTATGGCAACTGGAATAACCCAAATTCAATCCAATGGGTGCAATACGATTGGTCGCAAAATTATTCGCTCAGCAATACGCAAATTTATTGGTTCGATGATAACGGCGGTGTGTTAACACCAACTCGCGCTTATATCGAATATTGGAATGGTAGTGCCTGGGTGAATGCGGGCAATGTGCCGCTGGCAAAAAATGCATTTAATAATGTGGCATTGAATGGAATTGTTACCAGCCGTTTGCGTGTGTCCATGTTAAACACGACGCAATCAACAGGAATTCTGGAATGGCGAGTCGCGGGAACTGCAGCGGGAGGAATGAGTTCATCACGCAGCAGCACACCGGTAATGTCCAGTTCGCGTTCAAGCAGTTCAATAGCGGTAACCTCGTCGTCGAGAAGCAGCAGTTCATCGATGCGTAGCAGCACACCCGCGAGCAGTTCATCGGTAAGAAGTAGTACGCCGGTGGTGAGCAGCAGCTCAAGCAGTTCGCCGAGCGTTGCGCAATGTAGCGCTCACGAATGGCCGAAGTATGAACCGGATTTGAATTACGATTTCCGCACCGATTTCGGCCAGGTGGACCCGAGCAAATTCAAGGTTTACAACGGTTGCCCGGCCAGCACTATTGCCGGTGTAAAAACCAAAGGTCGCTTTGCATTTATCTGGGGTAAAAATCGCAACCCCGCAATTACCGATGCCGATATTGATCGCGTACTCACTAACCTGAATGAAGATGCTGATTACATTCACAATGTGATGGGCTGGCCAGTGGATAAATTGCAGCAGGAAGGTTACTTCAGCAATATTTATCTCTACGGCTCTGGCTTGTGTACCGATAGTGCTGCAAACACGGAAAAAGGTGGATGGCAAAGCGGTATCAATGGTTATCCAATGGTGTTGTTGTCTTACTATCCCGTGGTGACACCGAGTGAGCGCGGTGGTATTACGCACGAATTTATTCACACCATCATGGCAACACGCGGCAACAAAGCAGCCTGGTTTAACGAAGGAGGAAACACCTGGTTGCAAATGAATCTGGAAGCATCACGCACTGGCAATTACGGTGTTGGATTTTTGGATGCAACCTCATTCCTCGCACCGCATATGCCCATCGAAAATTACAGCGGCTGGTTGCAAGATGGTACCTTTGGTGGCCCGAATGCCGAGGGCGTGGATCGTCGTGTGAACGGCCAGCAAATTTCTACCTGGCGCGATTACCTGGGTGGTAACCAATACAACTCCGCGTTCCCGCATTTCCTCGGTGTGCACGTTTCAAAAGGGGCAAATGCCTGGTTGTGGGCGAAAGGTGCGCACAATCATATTTTGCGTTCACTGGCCGGCGGTGTTGGCGAAGAACAAACGCAGCGCATGATTATGGAATTCCGTGCGCGTCAGGCGATGGTCGATTTCGGCCCCTGGAGCAATGCGTTTAAATCGCCCATCAATAATAATTGGGGAAGAACGATTGGTGCAGAAGAAATTCCCGGCGGTATTTTGCAAGAGCCAACTCCCCATCGCTTGACGTTCTATGCAGCAACTACACAGCAAGGTACAACGCTTATTCCTAGTACCGATACTTTGCCGGGTTGGTCTGGTGCTAACCAGATTCCGTTAAAAGTGACAGGCAATAAAGTGCGCGTGAATTTCCAACCTATCGGGCAAAACATGCGCGTGCAATTAGCCTATCGCGCGGCAGATGGCACAGCGGTTTACAGCAAACCGGTTAGCAGTGGCGAAGCTTGTCTCGATCTCACCAAAGCGCCGAAAAATGGTGTAGTGGTAGCGGTGGTGTCCAATGTGGATTACCTCTACAACGGCGAAGAAACTCGCACCCGTAAACACGATTACCGTTTGGAAATTGTGGAAGGGGTAACAGGTACTGCGCCGCTCTACGACAAACACTATCAATAATTAATTGATCTGCAGCCCAATCACACCAGTGATTGGGCTATTCCATTTCTCCAATAGTTAGTGCACTTTTTTTAAAGTCGCATTGGGGTTCTGCATTCATTTATTTGTAGTCTGGAAAAATAATCCGGATTCAGGAGAGCTTTGTTATGCGTAAATTAACAATGGCAAGTGTTATCGGTTTGGGGTTCGCAAGTGCCCTGGCAGCCACATCTGCATCGGCGGCTTGTGTTTACACAGTGAGTAATAGCTGGGGGGCAGGTTTTACTGCATCCATTCGTGTAACTAATGATACTGGTGTAGCCGTTACGGGTTGGCAAGTGAATTGGAAATATGCAAAAAATTCAGTGAGCAGTGCATGGAATGCGCAATTAAGTGGAAGTTATTCGGCCACTAACCTCGCGTGGAATGGCAACTTAAATCCTGGTCAGTCAGCAGAGTTTGGCGTTCAGGGGTTAACGAATGGTGGGGCAGTGGAGATACCTGCAATTGTTGGCGCTTTGTGTGGTTCATCAGCAACCTCGAGTGTGCCGGCCGTTTCCAGTAGCGCAAGTAGTGTTGTTAATGTAAGTAGTGCCGGGCGTAGTTCATCCAGCAGTGTTGCGCCTGTGGTAAATAATATTGCGACGCTTGCTACTGCGACAACCTCTTTTGTTTCTTCATGGGAAACCTTGCGTGCGGTTAACGACAATAGTAACCCTGCGAACTCTAATGATAAATCCGCCGGCGCTTATGGCAACTGGAATAATCCGAATTCAATCCAATGGGTGCAATACGATTGGCCACAAAATTATTCGCTCAGCAATACGCAAATTTATTGGTTTGATGATAACGGCGGTGTGCTCACGCCAACTCGCGCTTATATCGAATATTGGAATGGCAGTGCCTGGGTGAATGCGGGCAATGTGCCGCTGGTAAAAAATGCATTTAATACCTTGGCGCTCAATGGAATTGAGACCAGCCGTTTGCGTGTGTCCATGCTTAATGCAACACAATCAACCGGAATTCTGGAGTGGCGCGTTGCGGGTAGTGCAGCAGGTACCATTAGCTCTTCAAACAGTAGTAATGCTGCGAGTTACAGTTCTCGTATCAGCAGTTCAGCGGCGTTAACTTCTTCGTCGAGAAGTAGCCTTGTCAGTTCTGCTGCACAGAGTAGTTCTTCGGTTCGCACTAGTGCGTCGGTTATGAGCAGCTCATCGAGCAGTTCGCGCGCTACAGTTTCGTCTTCTTTGGCGAGCAGTTCGTCGGCTGCTGTGTTTACGCCGATTACCACTCAATACGAATACGAAGGTATTAATACCAGTAACGCGGCGTACAAAGATTCCAACCGTTTCCGTTTGTATTACGGTGCTGTAAATAAACTGGGACCTAAAGGAAATTTAGGCACCCATTCCGACGCCGATGTAACTCGTATGCTTGAGCATATGGAAAAAGTGTATGACTATTTTGTAACGAGTCGCGGGTTTAAATCGCCCGCACAATCCATTCATTCGAGCAGGCCCGGTTTCTTCAAAATTAACGTTTATTCGGTAACGGATATCGATGCCGGTGGCTTTATGGGTTACAACGGCACCGCCGGTTTAAGTTACTTGGTGATGCGCAGTAATTTGTTGAATGTCGATAGTATTTCTACCCATGAATTTGGTCATGGAATTACGTTGGCGGAAGCCATCTGGATTGATAAGGCACGCACCGGTGCCTGGTGGGAAACTACCGCAGAGTGGTTTGCAGATGCCTACATTAGTCCACTCAATAACACCACTAACTTTAACGTTGAGTCATTGCATGCGGGCTCTTATCGCACAATTGTCCATAAAGATAATTTGTACGAAGCCTGGCCGTTCCTTAATTATTTGAGCAACAATCCGGATAATTATTCCAATCTGGGGCGTGATGCAATCCGCAATCTAATTCGTGCCTATCAGGGTCAGGAAACGCCTTTGCACAGTTTGGCTCGCCTCGTTCAGCCCGTTTCAGTGCAGACATTGGTTGGTCGCTACCGTGCGCGTATTGCCTATGGCGATATTGGTCATCCGCTAGTGCAATCACGTGTGTTAAGCGCGCAACGCGATGCGAGTTTCCGCACGCGCGCCTATCGCAACCTGGAAGCCGTTGATTCCACTACTTGGCGGGTCATCGCTGCGCGTAAACCGCAATACACCGGCAGTAATATTATTCCTTTAACGGCAACGGGCTCCGGCCAAATCAGCATTCAGGTTACCAACCTGGGTAATGGTTTGAGCGATAGTAATTTTACGGCGGTGGTGGCGATTAAAGCGTCGAACAATGCTGTGCGTTATGTGGATCTACCGAGCGGTGCTGGCAACTTCCAATTGGCTGCTGGTGAAGAATCAAGTTTGGTTGTGACTAACACACCGAATAATTTGTACCTCTACAACGCCTTCGAAACGACGGATACCAGTCCTGAAGCGGTTGGCCTGAATTATCAAGTCCAAATTATCGGGGCGCGCCCGCGCGATTAAATCCGTTTCATCAATTCGCGTTAATTCACATTTATGAAATCACTGCTGCAGTGGCAGCAGTGAATTTTTGGGGAAAGATTTTTTATGAAAACCATGGTTAAAAATTATAGCCGGCTGGCATTATTCGGCTTGGTTGCTACAGTCGGTGCAACAACTGCAAACGCCGCTTGCACTTATACAATCACTAACAATTGGGGCGCAGGTTATACCGCCGCCATTCGCATAACCAATGACACTAATGCACGTGTAAATGGCTGGCAAGTGAGTTGGTCTTACGCAAAAAACACCGTGACAAATGCCTGGAATGCGCAGCTGAGTGGTAATTACACGGCGACCAATCTGGGTTGGAATGGTGGATTAAATCCTGGTCAGTCTGCAGAGTTTGGTTTCCAGGCTGTGACTAATGGTGGAACAGTAGAAACACCTGCTTTGAGTGGAAGCCTATGTGCAGCAACTGCATCGAGTGTGAATACTGTTTCCAGTCGATCTGTAGCGAGTAGTATTGTTTCACGCAGCATAGTTTCGAGTAGCATAGTTTCGAGCAATCCCGTAACCAGCAGTCGCAGCGCCAGTAGTATTATTCGCAGCAGCAGTTCAGTGAACAGTGTGGCACCCATCGCGAATAATATTGCGGCTTTGGCAACTGCCACGACTTCGTATGTTTCGCCTTGGGAAACACTGGCAGCAGTGAACGACAACAGTATTCCTGCAAATTCGAATGATAAATCGCAAGGTGCCTATGGCAACTGGAATAATCCAAATTCCATCCAATGGGTGCAATACGATTGGCCGCAAACGTATTCGCTTACCAACACACAAATCTATTGGTTTGACGACAACGGTGGTGTGCTTACGCCAACACGTGCCTACATCGAATATTGGACCGGCAGTAATTGGGTCAGCATTGGCGATGTGCCACTGGCAAAAAATGCGTTTAATAATTTGCCATTAAATTCAGTTGTCACAAATCGCCTGCGTGTTTCCATGCTAAATGCAACGGAATCTACCGGCATATTGGAGTGGCGTGTTGCAGGGGTTCCTGTTGGGCAACCACCGCAATCCTCCTCGGCAAAAAGTTCCTCCAGCAGTTCACGCAGCAGTGTGGCGAGTTCATCCGGTAATTCCTCAACCGGAAATTGCACTGGCCCATTAGCGGGAACGCGCGGCAGTAATCCAATTCTGCCAAATATTTTTACCGCTGACCCTGCATCATTTGTTCACAATTGTACTTTCTATATCACTGCGGGTCGCGATGAAGGAACCAATGGTTTCTTGTTGCGCAGCTGGTATGTGTTGTCATCCACCGATATGGTGAACTGGACGGATCATGGTGCGCCGGTAATGAGTTTAAGTACTTTCACTTGGGCTGATGCGAACGCATGGGCAGGGCAAATGATTGAACGCGGTGGAAAATTTTATTGGTATGTCCCGGTCAATAAGCGCGGTGGTGGAATGGCAATTGGTGTTGCGGTCGGCGATAGCCCACTGGGTCCGTTCCGCGATGCGATTGGTGCACCACTGGTTGACGATACCATCGAAATGAACGCCTTTAATTACACCGATGCAGGCCAAACGGTTTACACCATTGACCCCACAGTGTTTGTCGATGATAACGGCCAAGCCTATTTAACCTACGGCGGTTTCTGGCGAATGGTTACTGTTGCGCTTAATGACAATATGACTTCCATTAAAGGCAATTGGATTGAGCGCACACCGCGCGATTTCTTTGAGGCGCCTTACCTCACCAAACGCAATGGTACTTACTACATGGTTTACGCTGCAGGTGCCAACCCGGCGACAATTGATTATGCCACGTCAACCAACCCGACCGGCCCCTGGACCTATCGCGGCCGCATACTTGAAAAATTACCCGCATTAGCAGGGCAGGATGCACCAACTAGCCACCCGGCGATTACCGAATACGCAGGGCAATGGTATTTGGTGTATCACATTAGCAATGGAAAAGGTGGCGGCACTTACCGTCGCCAGGTGGCGATTGAAAAATTATTCTTCAATAGCGATGGCACAATCAAACCCATCACGCCGTCAACGGGTTTGAGCTTCTAACTGTTACATTTTTTGTTGTGCGCTTACAGGCCCGAGTGAAGTTATTCCTCGGGCTTTTTTATAGTTATTGCAAAAAAAATGTGGATGTTAATATTGTTAAAGGGCGGTAGGAAATTAACCATTCCTATGGAAAATTTAGTGACACGTTAGCTCGTTATGTTGAGGTATATGTGAATTGGTAGCGTTTTATCATGATTGTTTTGTGAGTCGGTATTGTTTTGATTTTTGGTTGCTTATATCCTCACTCATGCTTTAACGGGTTAGGATCTTTAGAGTAAATATATGGTTTTCAATAATGTCTCATAGTGGATATGGATTGCAGGGTTTAAATCAACAAGGCAGTAATGAAAGGAGGAGAGATGAACAGCGTTCGTATTATTTGTTCTGTTGGTGAAAATGGGAAAAACCAAAGGTCAGATGTTGTTGTTATTCAAAAAGCGCTGAATTTTTTTATTAAAAACAATCTTTTAACGCCACTGATTCCTCTGAAAGAAGATGGCGTTGCAGGTAAAATCACCCAATCCGCTATTCGCCGATTTCAACAAGTCTCTATGTCTATGGTTATGCCAGATGGACGTATAGACCCTTCAGGAAAAACACTTGATAAATTAAATTCAAAGATGCTTATGTCGAAGCGGCAGGCCGGGGCATTGACTGAAAGTAAAATTGATTTATTAAAGGTTTCCAGTGCCTTGCTGCCGGGGGTATCTCATCAAACAGGTAATGCTAAATTTTCTCTTTCAGTAAAAAGGGCTTTATCTGGAGATGTTAATTTTTCTGAGCTTGCTAAAGAGGATTTCGTCAAAAACGTATTTGATGCGGCAAAGAGGGAATCTCTCATTTCCGGAGTGCCAGCAGCAGTTGCTGCGGCACAAGCGATTCTCGAAACAGGGTATGGCAAGTTTGTTCCAATAGATATCAATACAAAAAAATATAGTTATAACTTATTTGGTATTAAAGGGGTCGGAACTGCAGGGCCAGTAGATATTTATACTCACGAAGTCATTAATGGCAAGAGAGTTAAGATTCTCGATAGATTTCAGGCATACAACAGTTTTTCGGAATCAATTACCGGGCGGACTAAATTTCTTAAGCAAAATATAAGATACAAGTTTCTATTCAGTACAAAGGATCCAAAAACATGGGCTGAGGGCCTGCAAAAGGCAGGTTATGCAACTGATCCTAATTACGCAAAATCTTTAATATCAATTATGGAGTCTTGGAAATTAATATGATCTTTCGTTTTTTGATTGCTGCTTTTTTTTCGGGGTTCTGTTGTTTTTGTAGCGCCGATAGCGCTGATATGGAAAGGCCTATTAGAACGTCTATTGTTTCCTTCTCTCACGCAATATCGAAGGGTGATCTTTCAAAATTTAAGAGTGTTGCTAGCCCTGATGGTATATACCTGGTTCGAAAGTTTACATCTGGAAATCTTGGTGGACGGGGCGAGGAGCTTAGTCAAAAAGTTTCTGCAGCGACTATAAATGATCAAATGGAGTTTGCACTAAAAAGTCAAACTCCCCTAAGTCTAAAAATACTCTTTCCCGGGGTGCCTGTTAAAGATTACAAGCAACTGCCAACACACAATTTTATCGCTAAGGTTGCTAACCTTCCCTTTGATCAATGGGGCAGCTTTTTGAAAAAGGCTATGACTCCATTGCCAGAGGCAGTTGAGGGTAGTCCCGTTGTTTTGAGGGTCGCTCCTGATTGTTGGGTTTATGCGGAAGCTCAGGTAATTGACGGGATCTTGGTGGGCGGATTTGCGGTCTTTAAACAATACAAACAAGGTTATGTTCTTGTCGCGATAATTGAATTGCTTTAGTCGCACCGTAATTCGAGCAAATTTTTATATTTAAAATTAGTTCTGTTTGTGAAACCAATCTCATAATGGAATTTGTGTCGTCAAAAGCATCACATTTGGCGGCCAAATAAATCCTATTATTCACATGAATCTGTAATATCTAGTCCTGCTGACTATTTGTTCGCCAAGCTTTCTCGATTCCTTCCTTTCGAAAATCCCGTATAGCGACTGCTGTATTAGTCCAAGGCAATTCCGGCCGTGGATTGCATTGTTCCGCCATTGCGCCGGTACTTTTAATAATTAATAACGAAGTAATGACAACGGAGAACATCCTGATGAACGCGACCCGGCTAAAACTGCTGGGCACTGTCGCACTGCTGAGCGCCGGCATTTTTGCCGCGCAAGGATCTGTGGCGCAGAGTGCAAGCTGTAAATACGTGGTAAGTAATAACTGGGGTGGTGGTGCTACCGCCAATATCGAAATTACCAATAACGGTACCAGTGCGATTAACGGTTGGACGGTGAACTGGGGTTATAGCAAAAACAGTTTATCGGGCAGTTGGAGCGCAACTGTGACCGGTTCCAACCCGCACTCAGCGACCAACCTGAATTGGAATGGCACTATTCAGCCTGGGCAAAAGGTGTCGTTTGGTGTGCAGGTAAACGCTAATGGTGGTGCGATTGAAACGCCCGCAGTAACGGGATCTATTTGTGGGAGTGTGGCGACATCGTCGAGCCTTCCTTCATCCAGCTCAAGACCCTCATCGAGCACCATTCCTTCATCTTCGTTGCGTTCCTCGTCTTCATCGGTTCGCTCTTCGTCGATCCTGAGTTCAAGCTCGTCGATTCGCTCGTCCAGCTCCATCTCTTCAATAGTTTCTTCTACTTGTGCAGCTGTTCAGCAGTGTAATTGGTACGGCACTTTTTATCCTGTTTGCACAGCGACAGCGAGTGGTTGGGGTTACGAAAACAACAAAAGTTGCATCGCTGTTTCCACCTGCGCGGGCCAGCCATTACCCTACGGTGCAGTTGGTGGATGCCCTGTTTCCAGCGCATCTCTGAGTTCAAGCTCAATTAGAAGTAGCGCATCAAGCTTCTTGAGTTCTTCCAGTATTCGCTCTTCATCGAGCAGTGTTGTTTCTTCAAGTGTTTCGTCCAGTGTTTCTTCGAGTAGCTCATCGATTCGCTCATCGAGCAGTGTCGGCACTTCCAGCAGTAGCCCTAACGGTGTTATTCCCAATGCGACTGCGAGCGGTTGGCCCTACTGTCGCTCAGCGGATTCAGATCCGGACGGCGATGGTTGGGGTTGGGAAAATAGTTACTCCTGTATTGTGTACGGTTCCAAAGCAGATACCTCCGGTGTTGGTAATTTTTCGTACTGCATGATTGGTTCATCCAAATTGAATTTATGTGCAACCGATAACGGCAGCTGGGGTTATCAAAGTGGAGCTGTGTGTTTATCGAAAAGTATGTGTCCGGGCATGGGTAGTGCGACGCAAGCACCGGCGCGTACCGCTCCGGTTAATGCAAATGCAAATGCAACCACCAAAAGCGTATTTACCTATTTGAAATCGATTTGGGGCAACCATGTTTTGTCTGGTCAGCAAGACCTGACCTGGCAAGATAATATCGATCAGTATCAACGCGTAATTAATGATACTGCGCGTGCGCCAGCGATTATGGGTTACGACTTCATGAACTACGGCTTGTGGGCGGGCAACCCAGGGCTCAAACAAACCGAAGAGGCGATTACCCATTGGAACCGCGGCGGCTTGGTGACGTTTGCCTGGCACTGGCGCGACCCTAATGCGGCGAGTACAGCCATCGGCGCTTTCTACACGGCGGACACCAGTTTCTCGATTCCTATCGCGAATGGTCAGTTGGATACCGCGAGCGCAAGTTACGCCAACATGGAAGCAGACATTGCATTGATTGCCGCCGAATTGCAAAAATTGGAAGACGCTGGCGTCACTGTGTTGTGGCGCCCATTGCACGAAGCATCCGGCGGTTGGTTTTGGTGGGGCCGTAATGATCGTACCGATGGAATTCCAGCAGCTTACGCGCAAGTGGTGTTGTGGCGCCATCTCTATGATCGCCTCACCAATTTCTACGGCTTGAATAATTTAATTTGGGTGTGGAATGGTCAGAGCGGTGGTTGGTATCCAGGCGATGCGTATGTGGATATCGTTAGCCACGATATTTATGACGGCAACCGCAATTATGAATCGCAAGCGTCTACGTTCAACCTTGCCAAAGCTTATTCACAACAAGTGAAGCTGGTTGCACTCAGCGAAAACAGCAATATTCCCGATCCGGACTTAATGAAGCAAGACAATGCCTGGTGGCTGTATTTTGTGGTGTGGAATGACGTTGACACCGCAGAAGGTGTTAGCAATTCCAGCAATTTCTGGACTGGCGAGTACTACAACACTAATGCTCACAAACGCCACGTCTACAACCATGAACTGGTAATCACTTTGGATGAATTGCCAGATTTTTAAGTAATATTCTTTAATTAAAAATCTGTGTAGTTGTATTCAGCCGAACACGCGAGTCTCACACGAGGTTCGCGTTTTTATCATTCAGGTGGAATAACATCTGCCTGAATTTTTTTACCCGCTGTTTAACGTTTTTATAAAATAATGACAGGAGAAAGACCTGATGAAAAACCTACAGCTAAACTTTTTATCGCTACGCTTTTTATCGTTTAACTGCTCGCAGCTAAAAAGTCCTCGCTTTAAAAAATGGAGTGCAGCCCTTGCTCTGGGAGCGAGCTTGTTTGCCGCGCAAACATCACTGGCACAAACTGCTACCTGTAAATATGTTGTGACGAATAATTGGGGCAGTGGTGCTACAGCTAACGTCGAAATTACGAACAAAGGCACTTCCGCCATCAATGGTTGGAGTGTGAATTGGGTTTACGTGAATAATCGGTTGTCTGGCAGCTGGAACGCGACTATCACTGGCTCCAATCCGTACAATGCCGCCAATTTAAGTTGGAATGGCAATATCCAGCCTGGACAGACAGTGGCATTTGGTGTGCAAGTGAATGCTAATAATGGCGCTATAGAAACGCCGGCAGTAACTGGTGCGGTTTGCGGTGGGGCGGTATCTTCCGTATCTACCAGCAAATCCAGCAGTTCTACGCTAGTGTCGTCATCTGTGCGGTCTTCGTCTTCCTCGATTCGTTCATCATCCTCGTCAAGTCGCTCTTCGGTATCCTCGACCCGTTCATCGTCTTCAATGGTTGTGTCTTCATCACTTCGTTCATCGTCCAGCAGCGTGCGATCATCAAGCTCCATTGCGGGCAGTTCAAGCAGTGCAGGTGTTTTGACGTCGGTACAACTTACCAAATTGATGGGCATTGGCTGGAATATTGGTAATTCGTTGGATGCGATCGGCGGTGAAACTGCTTGGGGAAATCCGGTAATTACCCAGCAATTAATTAACTCGGTTAAAGCTGCTGGTTTTAAAACTATTCGTTTGCCAGTGGCCTGGAGTAAATTCTCTGACGAAAGCAACTTTGTAATTCAAACCGCCTGGATGGATAGGGTAGAGCAGGTGGTGAAGTATGCGCTTAATGCAGATATGTATGTGGTGATGAATATTCATTGGGACAATGGTTGGATGCAACCCACTTATGCACAACAAAATTACGTCAACAATCGTTTAAAAATTATGTGGACGCAAATTGCCAATCGTTTCAAAAACTACGATAACCGTTTGTTGTTTGCCGGTACCAATGAAGTAATGGTGGACGGCGATTACGGCACTCCCACGGCTGAATACTACACAGTACAGAATAGTTTCAACCAAACTTTTGTAACGGCGGTGCGCGCAACGGGTGGTGGAAATGCCAATCGTTTCCTGGTAGTACAAGGCTTTAACACCAATATTGATCACACCGTGAATTTCGCGAAAATCCCAACCGATACCACCACCAATCGTTTATTGATGGAAGTTCACTATTACGATCCCTATAACTTCACCCTCAACACCAATAGCAACATCACCCAATGGGGCAAAAATGCCACTAACACCAGTGCAGTAGAAACCTGGGCAAATGAATCCTGGGTGGACTCACAATTCCAGAAAATGAAAATCAATTTTGTGGATAAAGGGGTTGGTGTAATTCTGGGTGAATACGGTGTTGTATCACGCACTAACATCGGCGATCACGAAGGCTATCGCGTTTATTGGAATGAATACATTACCCGCGCTGCCTACACCCGCGGCCTGGCGCCCATCTACTGGGATAACGGCGTAGGCGCTAATGGTGGTATGGCGCTATTTGATCGCGCCTCGGGTACACAACTGTATCCCAACCTGATTCAGGCGATTGTGAAAGGGGATGATTAAGTTGTTAAGTTAATCGACATTAAGTGATTAAAAATAGCCCCCCATTTGGGGGGTTATTTTTTTGGGGCGGAAGAATAGGCTGAATAAACTTTGTTAGAAAAAAATTATGAAATCCTGGGTTAATCTTAAAGGGTGAAATACATGAGTGACGAGAAGACAACTGATGACAATACTACTCCACCTGCTCCACCTACTCCACCTACTCCACCTGCTCCACCAAACTCGCAGGGATCTAAAGGTGAGGGAGATATCCCTGAATCAAGTTGGGTTGTTCGTGGGTTAATTCTTGCGATATTTATAACAATACTGATTATCTTTATAGGGCTATACAACTCAGAGGGTAAGTTTTTGCTTCTGTTAAGGGAGACTGATGTATCACGAGGTTTAATAACATTCCTTGTGGCAATCGTTACTGTATTAATTGCCTTAATAATTTCCGTGTGGGTGGTTGCATCGAATGCAAAAGGCGACGAATTAAAAGAACGATTCAGCTATTCAAAAGATGTGCTTGCGACATTAGTTGGAATTTTAGGAACAATTCTCGGTTTTTACTTTGGCTCAGGCGAAACGGTTGCAAATACATTGATGTTAGCAGATGTTCGCGTGGAAGGTGACAAGGCCGTTGCTCATGTGGCTGGTGGGGTTCCTCCCTACCGATATTCTATAAGTTTTGGAAATGTAGATTCAAAATCAATTAAGATTTCCCCTGATGGTTGGATTGTCGAATCTTTACCGGGGGTAGCAGATCGTGGGGAAAAAATAAAAATAGTTGTCATAGATTCTAAGGATCGTTCTGTAAGTGTTATCAAAGATTATTAGAAGTTATGATGCTCGTTCGTCCGATGTTTAAATCGGTAGATCAGTGTAGTGATTGCTTGCTTGAGGGGATAATAAAGATGTCGACTTTTATAGTTGAAAGCTCGAATTGCTTAGGTGGTTTACCACGCAGAGGTGGTCAGTTTGAAAATTTTTTATAAAGGGATAGAAAATGGAAAGATTAAAACTTGCTATATCTACATTGAGTCTAACGCTATTGTTGCATGGCTGCTCAAATCCATATGCATTGAATATCAACGAAGTAAGTTATTCCAAAACGCAAATCCCCGGCAGTATAAAAATACCTAACCCGAAAGAATATCCTAGAGCTTATCTAATAGAAGAAAGAAAAAACGAACTGCTTTTTCTTGTCCCGGAATTAGAAGCTTGCAGCAAGCTTACGACTATTACTCCCATCATTGTCAGAGATTTGGAGCAAATACGTGCGGCTTCTGTAGGGTTGGGGTTATCTTTTGATCCGGCCAAGGCATTTGATTACGATGCTAACAAGGAAATAGCGGATTTAAAAAATGACATCGCTACAACAAAATTGGAGATGACATTACAGAAGCTGCAGCGCGAAGCAGAAATCCTCAAAGACACTCTCGCTGCAAAAAAGGATCTTACAGAGACGATCAATACAGACAGTATTTCCAATAGCAGTTTGGCAAGTGTGTCATCGAATGCCCCAGCTGCTGCAGATGTAGCAGCATTACTCGGCAAAATAGATACCTTGACTGCTGCCTTAAAGACTAACACCTTATCAGCGATGTCTGCGCACACGGACAAGGTTGATCCGATAGAGCTATTTAATTACAAAAGAGCATGCAGGGATGTAGTCAAATCCGCAATCAATAAAGCAAAGCTTGACACTCTTCACGACTATGATGGTAATGCACTAGTTCGTTTTCAGTTTCAACCCACCTCATTACCTCCCAAGAAAGCCTACAATGATACCGTTGGCATTATGAGGTTAGAAGTTAAAGAGCCGGATTTTAACAACGATCAGCAGCTCGTCGGCCAAATTTACGCAAATTGGTTAAAGTATGTAAATAGCACTATTAATGACTTCAGTGAGATGAGCAAAGCAGGGGGGAATATTAGAACTAATCCGAAATTTTACCCTCTCGAAAAATACTACAATGTTATGTATGTGCAGGTTCCAAGGCCTGGGGGAAATGGGAAAATATCGCTAGGAATTTCAGAGGTGGACACTAAGAATAACCTTTACTATCGGATTGCGCTCCCTAAGTCCATTGAACCAGGGCTTATTGAATTAACAGGCGATTTTTCTAATATTATAGAGGGGCAACTCCTTGATGTAATTCATCATGCTGAATCAGTTGATTCTTTAAAAATGAGTTCACACACGGGTAGCAAGCAGTGTGATATAAAGTCTCTCTCTAATGCTTATGTAACAGATAATGGAAACCGTAAAACGCTCAGGGAGGCCGCTTTTTTGGCTGTTAAGGTGAAAGGAATTAATGATGCAATTAACCTGATTGCACAAGAAATGGCATTAAATAAATGGGCTTCTGGTGCGGGTTCTGGTCTCGAAACAGCACATGCTACCTATTCAAAACTGACAAAGCTTGCGATTGAATATTTAACTATTTTGCAAAATCAAAATCAGGATTGCAGTTTGGGGATTGAAGACAGCACCATTGCACCTCCTCCCAACTTTATTCAGGCATTAGCAAAAGAGAGTCCTCATATCTCAGTTTATGAAATATCACCTGAAAAGAAAATACAAGCTGTTTCGACCGCTGCACGGGCCTCTGATGCATTGGTTTTAGCCGCTTCTATTGCGGCCAATATGCCGGGTAAAGGAATTGGCGCAAACCTGGGTTCGTCATTTTCGCAAAGTGCGGTTGGGAAGGCGGATGCTCTGGAGATTTCGCCCATTGTTGTTGGATTTGCTGAGCCGGGGCGCACTGAAAAAGATCCCCAGGCGTTTGGATGGGTTTTAGGGCCGAGAGCAGTGTTGGATGGCAAGAATCAGGAACTGAAGTTTATTCAGCCGTTAGAGTCATATAGCCTTTTTGTGGATTTATCCGTTCCAGGGTGGTGGCCTGAAATTAAACTGAAATCATTTAGTGCCTGGGCCCCGGATTGGCAGAAGAATGCTGAAGGGAAAAGCATGAATTTAACCAGTGATAAATTTTATCAGGGTGGAGACTTGGTTGCTAAAATAACCAATACCTACAGCGACCAGGCTGGGCTTACTGATTATTTATTGAGAACCAATAACCAGCCGGTATTTAAATCGCCCAAAATAGGCAGTATTACTCCTGGCAAAATCCATAATTGCAGTTCAGAAAATAAGCCGTTGTCGTTGCAAATTCGAGGCGATAATATTTGGCGAGCCAGCAAAATTTTTATTGATGGAAAGGAGTATGATACGACAGCTATCTCCTTGTTGCCGGATATGCAGGGTGTTAGTGCAACCATTAATATTGATGATATCCCTTTGGCCAATACGGGCTATAAGTCGTATTTGCAAGTTGATGTGTCCACACCGGATGGCTTTGACACTTATCAGCTTCCGCTGATCAACTCCTGTGAGCAGCGATCCGCTGTTGTCGTTTCTTCTGTCGTACCCAAGCAAGTTACGAGCTGTGACTCGCAAGTAAATGTCATCGCATATGGAGATAATCTTACCGCCGACTCCAAGGTATTCTTTGCTGGAACAGAAATAACGCCAGTTAAAAGCTTGCCGCGAAACAAGGGCTTGCAGTTCGCAATCAACCTTAGCGCTATCCCTAAGTCCGCATTGAATCCGCTGTTAGAATTTAAGGTTGTGAATAAGTACGGCGAGGCTCCTCTAACAATGGAGTATTACAGTAAAAAAGTTGAAGAAAAATGCGTGGCATCAGATGCGGTCGCAATTTTTGATATCTACCCCCCTGTATTGAATCTGTGTAGCGATGACGCGAAGATTACATTGATTGGCCAACGCTTTTCGGATCTCGTGGCGGCAAGCATCGCCAGTGTCAAAGCAAATGACATTTCTGTAGAGAATGATTCAACTGCCGTTTTAACCTTTAAGAAAATAGACACCGCCTCTATACCAAAGTCCGCAACAACGGCCGTGTTGTCATTGCGCACAAAAACGGGGGTTTTTTCCAAAACTATTCCAGTCAATCAATGCCAATGATGGGGCGATGCTATGTATAGGGGAAAAATTAAATTTTTTGATAAACAAATCGGAAATGGCTCCATAGAATCAAATGATCCAGTTTTCAATGGGGCAGATGTTTTCTTCGCTCGCACCTCAATTCAGGTGTATTCAGGAAGTATTTATAAGGGGATGGCTGTGGAATTTGATTTTCAACAACGAAATGGCAATTTTGAGGCAACTAAAGTAGTTGTTGCAAGTAGATAGCTCATAAAGGAATAATCACCGTTTTTGGCTATAACAGCAATCATTCATGATTTAAAAATGTAAATTTATAGTTGGTTTACGAAAAGTATTTTAAAAATTAATTTGTTTTCAATTTTTAATAATTTGAGGTCTGTTATGAATTTATCATGGAGATTTACACGTTGTAATATTTCGTCGACTGATATTAAGTATTCTCAAACGATAACGGAAGATGGAAATGTATTGAGTGTAATATTTGATAATTTTATATCGGCTGGAACAGTGGTGGATATTAGTCTGCCACTTGCCTCAAGGTTTTTATCGTCAAAAACCGTATGTGTTGATATTAGAGGCGCTAGTGTGTACGAGCTGGGTGTACAAAAATTAACGATGAATTCTACAAGAAGGGCCGATGTGTGGGGTAAGCAAATCCATGGTAAGACCAGTTTTTTTATTCCGCTAAGATTAACTGCTTATCGCAATCAATTGGTGTTTAGTCTAAGTATTGAGTCTGATCATACGGGCAATCAGATTGCTATTGATACTATTGATTTTTTCAAGTCAAGGATATAGAAAAAATTAGTACGCATATCGGTCGCCTAAAAATACCCTGTAAAAATTTAAGTGCTTTAAAAATGAAACTCATCGGAATGCTCGATTCCCCCTACGTTCGTCGCGTAGCTATTACGCTTGAAGCACTCAAAATCCCGTTTGAACATGAAGCAGTTTCAGTGTTCAGCGATTTTGATAAGTTCCAGTCAATCAATCCCGTAGTAAAGGCGCCGACCTTAATCTGCGATGATGGCGAAGTCATTATGGACTCGTCGCTAATTTTGCAGTTCGCTGAGTTGATCAATTCGCGTTCTTTATGGCCGCGCGATCACGCTGAGTTGCAGCATGAGTTTCGTGCGGTAAGCCTTGCGCTGGCAGCGGCTGAAAAGTGCGTAGCGGTTTATTACGAGCGCAATTTGCGTCCGGTAGTGGCGCAATATGAACCCTGGATTGAAAGAGCAACAGGTCAGTTGTTGGCGGCGTTCTGTGGGTTAGAGGAAGTAATCAATAAGCACCCGAAAAACTTTCAATCCCTTGGTCATGCAAGTATTGCGGCCGCAGTAATTTGGCGATTTGCGTGTACAGAATTGTCGGATGTGATTCGTGCTGCGCAATTTCCGGCCTTGGTCGATTTATCAACGCGCATGGAGTCGCATCCTGAGTACTTAAAATTCCCCTCTGTTGGCCCAGGCGTGCCGAAGGTCTGATGCGCTCACTCATAGCTAATTACCAAGGTGCGCATACATTTTACTTGGATCAAGGGTTTGTGATTAGTGCGTTTCATTTTTGCACGCGATATTACACTCATTATTTTACGCGAGTTGGCCCCGTCGTTGCCCGGGGCCTGATGAGTTTAGTTTAGCGTAGCGATCAGTGAATAGGGCACCAAGGCTCCAGCAAAAAGCACAAGTATGTTCAATGTAGCAGCCCAGTTTTCGTGCGACGTTAAATCCGGTTCGTAGAGATTTTTTCGCCGCCCGGTAAACAGCATAAAGAACAAACGCATGACATTAATGCTGTTAATCGATACTGCCAACACAACAATCGTTGTTAGCCAAGGGGAGTTAGCAAAACTGTGCAAAAAAATCTCTTCTACGGCAGAAAAACCCAGTGTTAATGGAAACCCCACGCTTGCCAAGCCCATCAATAGACTAAAGGTTGCCATTTTCGGTGTGTGTGCGTAGTTGCCATTCGGGCTGGCCAGGGAAAGAGTTCCCCGGCGCGCGGCGAGGCAGTGCAATATACCCGCGAAACCAATCAGGGCGATGGCTGTGCTGTACCACATCATTAATAAATCGGATGTTAATTGTCCGTGATTAATCGCCCAGGCGAAGGTCATAAAACCCGACTGGCTTAACATTAAATAGTTTACTGAACGTTTTCCATCCTTTTGATTTAATCCTATCAGCGCTGCGCCTAAGCAGGTTATGCAAGCGCTGGCGGCCAAGAGGGTTAAACCAGTGTGACTCCAGTCAATTGATCGTGTTGTTAAAAACCCAAGAAGTCCAAGATGTAAACATCCATATAAAAATCCAAACCCAAAAGGCGCATTATTCAGAAAGTGGATGTGGGCGCTGCTAAAGGGAAATAGCCCTTGACGAATAGCCATCGCTAACACAATTAGCCCCATGCCAAATTGCTGAAACTCCGTAGCTTCAAATAAAAATACTCCAAGCAATAATATTGCTAAACCACTAAGTTGGTAGATCGAAAAAATTGCGGTTTGGCTTTTTCCTATGCGTTGATAGAAAGCAACTGCGTAAATAGTTGCCAGCGCACAACCTAATGCGGGAGCGATCCAATGGTTAATTGAAAATGAAATATTTACCAAGGCAGCAAAGTATAGAATTGCTTTAAACGTTAGTGTTGTGTGATCTTTAATTGAAGCAAATGAAACAGCGATTAATACACTCAAGCTTAGAAATAGCTCCAGCCAGGGAATATTTCCGTTAATCAGTAAATAGTTGCCGATTGGCTCGGTGCCAGCGGGATAGTTACTGTGTTGAATTATGCTCGCTGTTGCTGTAATAAAAACCAACAGCCACCCAATTCGGGTTGCTAATATTTTTGCTTTTATCGCTTCTGATTTTTTATCAATAGAAAATGCCGCGAATGCCAGGGCAGTGCCTATTACCAGATGAAGTAGGTGAATCATGCTATCAGTTACCCGCGTTTGGTGTTTTGTTAATGAGGTTCACCCATTTTTGATCAATGCGCTCGATGCAGTTGAGCAAGCGTTTCATGGGTGCGAAGATCCAACTAAATATAATTGCATCTGCATAGCCGCGGTCCAGACTGTGACGATATAACCAGCGTTGCAATGATCCGGGAATTAGCTTTTCCAGGTGTTGTGCTTTCGGTGGAATTTGTGCGCCCAAGGCTTCCTCCAAGTGTTGGTGTTCGTGAAGTGCGCTGGGCGATTTGAGAATCTGCAGGCTCCTAAGCGCGCCATGCCCGATCATGTGAATAATCGCAAGAGTGTGAAACCCGAGCGCTATTTCTATCCAGATTACGCTGACTTGGGTCAAAGAAGCGTAGGCAAGGGAGCTTTTAATATCCGTTTGTACTCTCCCGGACAAGGTGCTGTGTATTGCAGTCGTAATAGCAATGATCAGAATTACTCCTTTTAGCAACACAGACTGTTCGATGAGTGGAGCGCAACGTAACAGCAAAAATGCACCCAAATGAACCGAAATCGCCCCGTAAAAAATGGCGGAGGAAGGAGTGGGGCCTTCCATCGCTCGGGGTAGCCAGCCGGAGAATGGGAGTTGTGCCGATTTTCCGGATGCAGCAAATACTAATGCCAAACCGATGAGTAATGCGGTGTCACTGCTAGTGGGGCTGGGCAAGGTTTGCCAAAGTTCGTTAAAGCAAAAATTAAACGACGTAGGAAGATTGGCTGTGTGCAATAACATAAAGGCGATTACGAACCCTAGATCGCAGATTCGATAAGTAAAAAATGCGCGCAGGCCATGTTCGACTGGTTTCACTCGCTCAAAGAAAAACGAAATCAACATCGCTGATGCAACGCCTACTGCTTCCCAGCCGATCATCATTAAGCTGAGATTGCCTGCGATTAACGTCGTCTGCACTCCCGCGCCAAACAAATTCAAAAAGAAATAAAAACGAAAATAGCCAGGATCTTTATGGAGATAGCGGCGCGAAAAAATGGAGATGAGTAAGATTAATAAGCAATAGAAAATATCCAAAATACTTGAGTAGGTATCTGCAAGAATCGCAATAGGGCCTAATGTAGTATGGTTGGAAAATTCTGCGGAGTGTGCGACAGCGGTTTGAATTACAGGCGACAAGCTTGCAGCGAAAATTGCCATAAATAGCGAAATATTCAGAGCGAATACACCGTAAGTAAACTTGGAGTAGAAAATTTCACGTTGGCATTTCTTAAGCATCATTAGCAAGCCGAGCAGTAAGCTGCTAGTAAATGGAAGCAAAAATGCAAAAATTAATAGGTGGTTCATAGGTTGGACTCGGTTTGCATGGCGGCGAAGATTTGTGTGGGTGCCAGGAATTCCCTGGATTCACGATAATAGTGGGCGGAGTTTTGATATGCTTCGAGTTTTTCACTGGTCGGTATGTGGGGCACAAAGCCGCGTGGAGTAAACATAAAGCATTGGTCCGAATGGGGGTCCAGTGCCGCTACTTGAATCCAACGGTTCAGTATGAGAGGAACCAGGCTAGGCGTGGTGTTGAGAATTTGTTCCAGTTGTTCCGGTGTGCTCTCTACTACGACTAACAATCTGACCGGTTCGTGAATTTCCACCATTTGCCAAGGCAATCCCGTGCGTAGATCAGTCGCGTGGCCGTCCATTACGCCTACTAACCCTGAGATGTTGTGAGGCAGTTTAGTGCCGCATCCATATTTAACCGGGTCTATAAAACTAAAATAGTATTCGAGATTAATGCCGGCTCCTACAGGACCAACCGCCGTCAACAAATTTTTTAATATTTGTCCGGTGGCATCTGCCGTTGGATCGTAGGATACGAGGAATGCGCGGCGATCCAGGAACAGTCCGCGACTACGTGCCCTGCGTCCGACTATACAAATCGAATTGGTAGCATGACCGTATTCAGGTCTTGGCTCTGCCAGATCGTTTGAATGAATTTGCGCATACTCAAGCGCTTCGTTCACGGAAATGTTGTTGGGAGTCGTTTCAAAACGGCGACAGCGTTCATGGGCATCGAGCATGCTTGCTCGATCAAACGCGGATTTAACTTGCTGATACTGGTCACTTAATGTTTCAGGCAACAAATCTTCATCGTAGTAGGTGAATGAATCGTCGCAGGTATTGTGGTAAGCACCAATAAACCAGCTGGTTTCCGGTATAGCCAACCCGCGCAACGCCAGGGTTTGCCGTACCAGGGGATGGTTAGCCATAGCAGCAAACGTTCGAGCATTGGGGCCTCCACGGCCTCCTCCGGTCGCGCCACAATCGTGAGCCGCCTCGTGGGGATTGTTGAGGCTGCAGGAGCCGTGCCCCACGAAAAAAACCAGGTTACTGATATTGTGAAGAATGTTGAGCGTTTTTAGTGTCGTTTCAACAATATCGCTCATTTCCTTCACGGAGTAGCCGGTTTTTAAGGGCTCTTCATGCTCATGTTCACTTTCAATTATCAGGCGACTTTTGGGGGCGTCGCCCACGGAAGCATGAAGTAAGTGTTCAATTTTAATGTAGAGGCTAGGCGAGACACTGCGCAAAATCAACGGGACTATACTGAACCAACCAAGCAGGGCGGTGTAGATCGTGCCGCGCGTTAGGGTTCTGCTTGACACATCGCGATGATATTTCAATTGGCCTATTTTTTTTTGCTTGAACTTATAGCTTGTATGCGCGTGAGTATTTTCCGCGACTTCCTGGATAAAATGTTTCGGCGTGATGACGACCGGGCAAAGGGGCTTGGAGCGAATGTCGTGCATTCCTTGGTATTGAATTGCCGCACCAAAAAATCCGGCAAAGCCAAGGGTCTCACTATTGGGCAATATTTCTTCGATATGTCGACGAACGGACTCCTCTCGATCATCAATACAAAAAACTGCCTGTACGATTGGTTTTTTTTGCGGAGCAATAGTCGGCAGTACCGTCTTGCTGTGTATTTGTAAAGCAGTCAGTGTTTGATCCCGGTGGTGCCCCTCAAAGGCTAGATGTAACAAACGTCTGCGTAGAGTGTCATCGAGATGGTGAATGTGTTTAATCCAGGTAAGTGCCGATTCATCATTGAACAGCAATTCGGCTGATACGGGCATAGATTGCGCAGCAATAAAGGCTTCGTAAATAATTTTAGTTTTGCGATTCTGGATTTCGTCGTGGTTATCTACTTGCGCCGAATAGCGCAACTTTATTTCAGTAAAGTCAAAACGTATCGCGCAATGTTGGTGAAGCAATTGCTCTCCCACAACTACTTCCAGCAATAAACGCATGGCGAGAAAATCGTTCAAGCGCGCGTTTAGCGCTTGTACCGGCGCTCGGTCAGGCCGTTGTTCAAAATGTTGAATCATCCCCGCCCAGCCACGCAGTGCGAGCAAGGTGTGGAGCAAAAACTCAGACTCTTCGTTCGTGCTGATATTTATCTTTTTCAATGCCCAATCAATAACTTCTAACGCCGACGCCTGTTTTATCTCAGGACGCTCAAGTAATGTCCTCAGGTTTTTCAGTAGAGTATTTGGTCCACTGAAAGGCTGGCTGTAGAGTGTCTTGAAGCAATGCAGTAAACCTTGCTCGCGGTCTGGCATGGACCAGTGCGCAATTCCCTGGTCTAAATAAGCGGCTGACATTCTGATTAAAATGGGGTTTACCAGTTCATCGGTATCGCTATTCGTTAAGCCAAGAATATAGTCACGCAATCGTTTTGGTTGTGGCGGCGGTGTTACGAAGTCGATGTTTACGCTTTTGAAGGCCTTCCACAGTTTTTGTAAAAATTGCGGAATGGCTTTGCCAACGGAGGGTTCGCCGGTATGAAGGCTTGCCACGCGGGAAAGCTCTGTTGCACGTTCCGTTGACACCAGCGAGGAGAGTTTTCCCAGAAGACTTTGCTCATCAATTAAATAATCAATCGTCGCCCCTTCGGGAACCGGAATAAATTTTTGCAAGCGTTGGACGAAAAAGTCTTTGGCAGATAAGTTCAACACTGAGTCGTTGGGGTATGGAAACTCCCACAGATAATCAGTAACCGACGCATCAATATCTAATGCGGTGATGCGATTTTTCTCCAAAAACTGATGGTATTCTGATTCCTTGAGATAGGGCTCTGCGTCAAATAATTTTCCTGCTTTGACAACCGCATCCTCAAACCGTAAATGTTCAAAATGATGCAAGGTGTTGTGGTGGACAAACGCGTGTAACGGGGGTTGGCTCGGGAGATAATGGCCAAGTTCTGCAATCATTTCGCTGAGCGCCTCCAGCCGGGAATCCGGCTGGGTGTTGATTAATTTTGCTGACGCGTTCATGAGTACACCTTTTGTTTGGTGGCGTGAGGATGATCGCTTAGCGCTTTAAGGTTTTCCTGGCCAACCAAGGTAAAGGTTAATTGTGGCCATTCTTGCTCCAGCGCATCCATATTGGCGAGGAAGGTGTGATCAATGAGATGAGAATTAGTGAAATTGATAATCACGTTTTCTACAGAACCGGCATGTTTTTTCAATGCGCTACGCAGTGGAATGATCGAACTGAATATCGCTGCACCCTGAATTTCCAGGTGTAAATTGTTATGTTCTTGATGTGCTTTTACTTTTGGGGCGAACAAGGATTTAAGTGTGACGCCCCTGAGCAGGTGTAAGCAGAGTTTTAAGGCAAGGCCGGTGGCTACGCCAATCAATAAATCGGTTGCCAAAGTGACAATCAGTGTGGTGGAAAAAAGGGCAAGTTGATCAATACCAATGCTTCGAGCATGGGTGAATTGTGAAAATGACGCGAGACGTGCGCCGGTAAATACCAACATCGCCGCGAGAACCGCGAGTGGAATCAGATTAAGCAGTGCAGGAATTGACGCTACGAATAATAGTAGAAATGCCCCGTGGAAAAAATTGGACTAGCGGGACTTAGCGCCGGAATCTACGTTTGCTTTACTGCGAACAATTTCAGAAATCATCGGCAGGCCGCCAAGGAATGAACTGGCCAGGTTGCCCAGACCCACCGCGAACAAGTCTTTATTGAGGTTGGTTTTCCCTTTGTTTGGGTCCATCGAATCTACCGCCAACGCACTGAGGGTTGACTCGATGGTGCCGATCAGCGAAAACATAATGATGTACTTAATGGATACGCTTGAAAAAATTTGGGAGAAATCCGGAAAGGTAAAAATGCTCAGCAGTGAGCTCGGCAACTGCACAAGGTATTCAGGCCCTAAATGGTAAGCTTTATTTGCAAAGGTGTAATCGTGTGCGTTTTGAAAGCCAAACACCAATGAAAGTGGAATAGTTACCAGCAATACCCAAATTGGCGCGGGCAGGGCTTTCACGGCTTTCCAGGGCATTTTGGGAAGAATAAATAGAATTGCTAATGAGATAATCCCTAGAAGGAGAATATAGGGGTTTGCGTGGGGAAGGCTTTCAGGAATGTGTGAGAGCAATTCCAATGGCTCTTTGCTGGTCGGTTTTACTCCCATCATCACGTAGGATTGCTTTGAAATAATAATGACGCCGATCGCCGCTAACATTCCGTGAACTACGGATGGCGACATAATTACGCCGAGTGACGCGGCGCGCATTAACGAAAATCCGATTTGAATCATTGCTGCGACTACACCCACTGCGAGCGTGCGTTCGTAGCCGAGTTGCATATCGCCTTGCCCCAGCTCCATCACAGCGCCAATCACAATGACAATCAGGCCGGCCGCGGGGCCCTTAATGGTGAGCTTTGCCGCCCCGACAAATGTTGAAAGTATTCCTCCGATAATCGCTGTTAATATCCCCGCTGCAGGCGGAAATCCACTGGCAATTGAGATGCCCAGGCACAGCGGGAGTGCGATTAAAAATACCAGAAAGCCTGATTTTAAATCGGCCGGGGTCGGTCGGCCTAAATTTGAGGTGTAGGACGTTGCCATAAGTATCTCCCTATGGAAAATGGAAAAAATAGTAGTCTGCTTGCTAGAAATTCAACAGCAAGGAGCGGTTAGTTAGAAAATATAAAAAGAAGGCGCTGGATTACGCGATGAGGCTAAGTGGTGGTGCGCGCGATTTTTTTACGAAGAAAAAACGCTTTATTTTTAAGTAGGGTGAAATGAAAAATGGGGATGCGACTGCTAGCGCTGCAAAGAAATAAGGAGGCTGGGAGTAGCGATCTATCTTGTCATCAATGTTTTTGTCGAAACTTTCTATTTCGATAAACTCATCAGAGCCGGAATTTTGGTCGGCCGCGAATAGGTTTTTATGGGGTTCGCTTGATGGGTTGCTGGGGTATGACACAAAAAGCGCATTGCTGGCGAAAAAAATTAGCCAGAGCAGAATCAATGCCTTTTGTGCTGTTGATTGCATAGTAAATTACTTTAGGTTTACTAGACGTATTGAATGACAGTCGTTTGGATCGGCCTTGATCTCGGGAAGCAATTTGTAAATCACTAAAATTCGGCGCGATCATAAGTAGGTTGTTTTTGATAAGCAACAGGGTGATAAATATAAAGTCGCATTAATTATCATTGATTTTCGGTTGTTGAATTTAAAACTAAAAAATATGAATAGGGTCAAATTAGTGAAATTTTATGCTGTTAATATTTCGTTAAAAATTGAAATGCTATCAGGCGTAAAATCACATAAGTGTCACATATTCCTGTTAGCCGTTACTTGGCTAATCACGCATTATTCTCTTGGATTTCTAATTGATTATTAGGCTAGTTTATGGCGGTGAAATTAGTATTTTTGCTAATCGAAATTAATCCTAAAATTAAAAAAACTATTTTTTAGAAACGTAAAATTAATAAACGATTCTACTCATAGTTCACGGATGTGATGCGGATAATTGCATTAATTAAAAACAGGAATTACAGAGTTCGTCATCGTTGTGATCATTTTCGATGCTTGATGTGTAAGCATACTGATTGGTTTTTGGTCCTTTGGCTGCATGGAGGATATTCAATTGATTTCAAAACAGTTAATTAAAAATATTTACTTACCTCATAGTTAAAAATGAAAATCTTTCTCATCTGTGTTGTTTTTATAATCTCCCCGTAGATCAGGTGCCCTGTATTTCGCCTCGCGCGACGATTATCCTGATCAACTTTCTAGAACTATTCATCGGTGTATTCAGGTGCATGCTGAATGAGGTGTCACGCCTGAAGGATTTGTCATTTCAATAATCTTAAATCCAGTTTCAGCACTTCGCTTACACCCACTACAGAGGAAAAAATTATGTTGAGAAAATCCATTCCAGTGGTTTCAGCACTTGCATTGAGTATTTCAATAGCTGTGCATTCCGGGGCCGCCCCGGCAGACACTAATGTCACAACAAACAATTTCTGGTGGCCAGCCCAATTGGATTTAAGCGCTTTACGCCAACAGCAAAATTTCCTGGGCTGACTTAATGGTGCTCACCGGAAATGTGGCGCTGGAGTCGATGGGTTTTAAAACTTTCGGGTTCGCTGGTGGTCGTCAAGACGATTGGGAAGTGGAAAAGGCAGGGTTTGGGTTGGTCCAACAAGTGCGGTAAAGGCAAGGCGGGTGATACCGTAACTAGCGGCCTTGAGGGGGCATGGTCAATTAATCCAATCGCCTGGACGACTCAATACCTGGATAATTTGTTTGCTTTTGATTGGGTTCAAACCAAAAGCCCGGCCGGTGCAATTCAATGGGTTCCTAAAGATGGTCAGGCGGCCAACTTGGTTCCTGATGCGTACGATAAATCCAAACGCCATGCACCGATCATGTTTACGACTGACCTGGCGTTAAAAGAAGATCCTGAATTCCGCAAAATTTCACTGCGCTTCAAAGAAAATCCCAAAGAGTTCGAACTGGCTTTCGCAAAGGCCTGGTTTAAATTGACTCATCGAGATATGGGACCGCGCGCTCGTTACATTGGCGCCGATGCTCCTCAAGAAGATTTGATTTGGCAAGATCCACTGCCCGCATTGGATCATGAAGTGATTGATGCTGCAGATATCGCTTCGTTGAAAACTACAATTCTGGGCTCGGGTGTAAGCCTATCTGAATTGGTTCGCACTGCATGGGCATCGGCAGCCAGCTTTCGTAGTACAGATTTGCGCGGTGGAGCAAATGGTGCGCGTATTCAGTTAGCGCCGCAAAATAAATGGGCTGTCAATAATCCCAAAGAAATTGCGAAAGTCTTGAAGTCGTTAAAAAAAGTTCAGGTGGATTTTAATAAGGCGCAAACGGGCGATAAAAAAGTTTCGCTGGCAGATACGATTGTGTTGGGTGGTGTGGCAGCGATTGAGCAAGCGGCAAAGCAAGCGGGGCATGCGGTTGAAGTTCCGTTTACTCCTGGCCGAGTAGATGCAACCCAGGCGCAAACTGATGAAAAATCTTTCGCAGTATTAGAGCCAACCGCTGACGGGTTCCGCAACTACTACTCCAAGGCTAGTTACTTGTCGCCTACAGAAGCGCTGGTAGAGCGCGCGAATTATTTGTCATTGACTGTCCCTGAAATGACGGTGTTGGTAGGTGGTTTGCGTGCATTAGGTGCGAATACCGACGGTTCTAACAATGGTATTTTCACTGATAAGCCCGGTACCTTGAGTAATGATTTCTTTGTGAATTTGCTGGACATGTCCACCCAGTGGAAGAAGTCGGCAAAAACCGAAGGCATGTATGAAGGAGTGGATCGCAAAACCGGCAAGTTGAAATGGACAGCAACACCGGTAGATTTAGTGTTCGGTTCGCAAGCTGAACTGCGTGCTATCGCCGAAATTTACGCGGCCGACGATGCGGATGAAAAATTTGTACGTGACTTCGTTCGTGCCTGGAACAAAGTGATGATGCTGGATCGTTTTGATGTGAAGTAACGTTTTACATCTATTGGTATCTACCAGTATGACGCAATGGTTATGAATCATTGCGTCTTTTTTGTTGTTTTTCTTTACGGGAATAATGCCAATTTTTTTTGATTAGAATGTCATTGTGAATAGTTAACAAACTGTTAGTCAAAAAGTCACATGTTACTGGTGATTTATTTACTTCCCGGAAAATGACTTACAGTAAATTCAGCTTAAATCGGCTATTTTTTTGCGATATTGTTGCATTAAAATTTCTCCTAATCGTTTATTAACGATTGTAGTTCCCGTATGGGTTCTGGTAATGCCTCGCAAAATTTTCCTCTTAAAGATACTCAATAAAAGGAGCTTAATATGTCTGTATCATTTGTTGCCACCCATGATCGTTCGCATGCTGACTATCAACAGCAATGGGATACTTTTGTGCCTAAAGGCTATCGTCCGGTATCAATCAGTGTGTATGGAGCGCGCGAAAATCCACTTTATGCTGCGGTTTGGGTGCAAAAAGCGGGGCCTGCTTTTGCGGGCATTCATGGCGCCTCCGCCGCTGACTTTCAAAACTTCTTTAATATCTGGGCTGCTAAAGGTTTCAGTCCAACCATTCTTTCGGTAACGGGGCCTTCTAATAATCCTGTATTTGCGGCGGTGATGGAGCAATCCAATCACGGCGTTTCCCTCACTCGCTATGGATTAATCAGAGGTTCGGATAAAGATCCGGCGACGCTCGAACACTGGATTAGTAAAGCGCGGACAGAAAAGTGGATTCCGCGCTGGATTTCCAGCTATGGCGAGCCTAATAACCGTCGCTATGCCATTGTGCTAGATCCAAACCCCCTGCGTATTCTGTGGAGTATTACCGGGTTGAAGGAAGAAACTGGTGATCAATATCAAACTCGATTTAACGCTCAGTCGCAGCAGTGGGCTCGCCCTGGTTTTGTGACTGTCTCGCCAGATGGTAATTACCTGTCTGTATTCCGAGAAGACAGCATCGGGCCATGGGTGGCACGCCATGGAATGTCGAGCGCGCAATATCAGCAACAGTTTAATGAGTGGACGACGAAAGGCTTTTTTCCTGTCTGTGTGCAAGCGGGTGGCACAGGTAGTAATGCGCGGTTTGCTGCGCTATTCACTCAGCAGGCTTTACCGCATGAGCGCAAGTTTACTATGACTGGCCAGGCGGTGCCTGCAATGAGTGCTATTGATACTAAAGTGAAAGCATTTATGCAGCAAAATGGTACCCGCGCTACCGGAGTGGCAGTAACTTACCAGGGGCGTTTGGTATTTGCGCGAGGCTATACCTGGGGTGAGCCTGATTACCCATTAACCCAACCGGACTCCATGTTCCGTTTGGCGAGTTGCACCAAACCAATTACCTCCATTGCCATTCATCAACTCATTCAGCAAAAGCAGTTGTCCTTGGATACCAATGTGCAATCGATTTTGAATTTGACTGCGCCTCCAGGACGAACAATTGATAGTCAGTTTAAAAATATTACGGTACAGCATCTGTTAACTCACACGGCGGGTTGGGATAGACGTAAAGTTTACGATTTGCCGACTGTCGAAGAGGTAACCCAAGTTTATGGGCAAACTGCTTTACCAATTAGCAAGCAACAAATTGCGGCTTATATGGCGAGTCAGAAGCTGCAGTTTACGCCTGGCACTCAACAGCAATACAGCAACCTGGGTTATTTATTATTGGGGTTGATCATTGAGAAAAAATTGGGCTTGTCTTATGTTGATGCGGTGAGCCAACATATTTTTAAACCCTTGGGTTTAACTCGGCCTCATAGAACACCTGTGGCGCAAAGCGCCCAAAAACCCGGTTCAGTGCGTCAGCACGACGCTGATCTGTGGGATGACTTACGTATCCTTCCGAGTGTGGTTTCCGGTAATCCCAAAGGTGCTCGGCCATTAGTTCCACTTGGTTATGGTGGTGAAGATTATGCAACTTTTGATGCGTTTGGCGGGTGGTGTATGGCACCTGTCGACTACGCAAAAATTCTTGCGGCCTTTGCAACCAGCCTCGGTAATCCGCTATTGCAAAAAAGCACGGTAGATGCGATGTGGACTGTGCCTTCCATTTATAAAAGTGCGACCGATGTTGAAATGCCTAATTATGCAAATGGATGGGATTCATGGGCGGCATCCAATACTCTGCGAGTGTTTGAACATGGTGGTGGAATGCCGGGCGTGAGTACACGAATTCTTTATCGTAATGATGGATGGGGATTTGCTGTGTTTTGTAATGGTGGGAGTGGTACTCCGGATATTTATCCAGAGTTAGCACAGTTACCGCCGGCGAGTTGGCCGACCCATGATTTATTCGCCCAATTCGGCGTTCCCATGTTTAGTCCAATTTTACCCACGATAAAATTTGGCAAAGTATCTGTTCCGTTTAATCTTTAATGGGATTTGCTGGAAATCTTATTCGTTAACAACATTTTTTACCCCGCAAATGCTCGTTGAATCATTAGGCATTTGTGGGGTGTTTTTTTTTGATGAAAACCTAATAACCAATTAACTGTTGCAGATAGCACAGCGTTTTTGTGACAAATTCACCTCCGCCAAGTGCGTAAATTACTTCCCAGCCAATGGCGCACAAAACTCTCCGCGAATGGCGACTATTTTCTCAATTTAATCCCCGTAAAATGGCCACCATAGCGTTGCAAATACAGCGCTTACCGGATCTGGCAGTCGTGTGTTGACATGAGGTTAACCCGGTGCGTCAGTTTCAAATCACTCACTCATTTTTTGATTTAAAAGGACATTTGCCATGAACGCATTTAATACTCTCGCTCGTGTTGTACTTGTTTCTGCTTCAGCATTGGTTTCCGTTTGTTCACTAGCCTCGGATTTCCCACTGCGCGCAGACGACATCAACCTGAATTATCGCTATACCACTACGACTCACTGGTCGGGTGGTGCACAGGCCGCCGCCAAGGATATCGTGGCTCGTCGCCATACTGGCAGTGGTAAGTGGTCACAGTTGAAGACCGACGCATCTCCCACTAATTTGAACTCCAGTTACATCGTCTACGGTGCAAACATTCGGGCGATGGATTCAGGTACTGTAGTAGGTTGCTGGCGTAACGCACCGGAAAATACCCCCGGCTCCAATCATGCCAAGCTGGCTGAAGGCTATATCGGTTACGGCGGTAACCACTTGTGGGTTCTGCAGGATGATGGCAATTATGCACTCTATGCCCATGCCCAGCCTGGCTCAATCCCAACTAACCTGTGCCCACACAATGCCACTTATTTGCCAACCCCTGAGATTGGCGCAGTCTGGACCAACGCGGGGAAAGTCACTAACGGTGCGCGTATTACCAAAGGGCAGGTATTGGGTAAGGTAGGTAATAATGGCAATTCATCTGGCCCACATCTGCATGTGCATGTGCAAACTAGCGGGGGTAGTGCCGTTGATATCAATTTCGACCACGGACAGACCACGCCTTACACCAATCAAACCGCTTCTGTGAATGGCCCCTGGACGTTGTTAAATGGTAATAAGTTGCCCAACGGCGAGGTTATGGTGTGGGCACCGCACTCAGTTGGTTACTGGACTGTTAACAATATCCCTGATGAGCGTATGCAAGCCTGGTTCAACCACTTTGCCGATTCAGGTGTGATGATGGATACTTTCCCTTGTACTGATGGTGGCCAGATTTACAACACCACCTGGATTCCAGCGAGTGGTTCATGGTATGCCTACTTCGGTATGTCGTTGAGCAGCTTCAACAGCAAATCCAATACTTTAGCTAACCAGGGTTATACCCGCACTGGCTGGTGGTATTGCGGTTCAGTGTACACAGGAATCTGGCGCAAGTAATTTTTTAACAAACGTTTGATATGTTACAGAGGGCGGCCCAAGTGGTCGCCCTTTTGTTTGGGGGTAGTATTCAAGTACCCCCATTTTAGGGGGTGGTGGATTCTGAATTGACTCGATAATCTTAGGGTAGGTCAGTTCTTGTTATAAATTGACGGGTATGAAGTTTCAGATTGTTTGCCAATGCTGTATAAAAAATACATCGATAAAGGAGATACCATGAAGATAATCGTAGATAGATTTATTTCAGACAGTGAATCAACAATAAGCCATATTTCTGTGGATCAACGCTTTGTTTGTTTTGGGCTTGAAGACGAATTTAGGGCAATCAAAGTACTCAAAGAAACACGAATTCCCGCAGGCACGTATAAGGTTGCTTTACGAACCCGCGGAAAACATCATCAACAGTACATAGAGCGGTTTAAGGATATTCAACACGAAGGAATGCTCGAGGTATTAGAGGTTCCGGGGTTCACCGACATTCTGATTCATTGTGGAAATACCCATACGGACACAGAAGGCTGCCTGTTGGTTGGAACAAGCGCTCATACTGACCCTGAAAATATGTCCGTATCCAGTAGCAGCATTGCATATCGTAAACTCTATCCGTTAGTGGTTGGCGCCGCAAAAAATGGGTCACTCTCTATAACTCTTGAGGATAACGACAGATAGTTTGTTCATATTGTTATATGTAGCGAATAACGCACGCAGTAGTTTTAATTGGTTGTAATTTCGCAGGCAAACTATGACTAAGATGGTTAAACTGGGCATATTAATTGTTAGAGCGAATGGTCATGTCTGAAAAGTTACAGGTTAAGGAACCTGCGAAGTTATTGGTGTTTCTCGCTGAGCGGCTTCCTGGTTGGGCGCGCAGTAAAATTAAACAGCGTTTGCAAGGTGGTTGCGTCAGTGTGAACGGTACAGTCATCACGCAACATGATTACGCGCTCAACGTGGGTGATGTGGTTGAAGTTGGTGCTGCGGCTAAAACGACAAACAGCACACCATCGCAATTGGAAATTTTATATTCTGATCGTGACATTATTGCGATTAATAAACCGGCAGGGTTGTTATCCGTCGGTACCACCAAAGAAACTCAACAACACGCGTTGGCAATTTTACGTAACCAACTATCACGTCGCTCCCAAGCAGTAAAATTGTGGCCGGTGAATCGTATTGACCGGGACACTTCAGGCGTATTGTTATTTGCCACTTCACGTGAAATGCGTGAAGCCGTGATGGCAAAATGGGATAAAGCAGAAAAAACCTATTTGGCCATTGTGGAGGGTTGCCCGAGCCCAGCCGAAGGAACCATCGATCAGCCGTTACGTGCAGATGATGAGGAGTATCGCATGCATGTCGGCGCTCACCCGGATGCAAAGCCTGCAATTACTCACTTTACAACGGAGCGCACTAACGGCAGTCGAACACTTCTGCGTGTGCAAATTGATACTGGGCGCCAGCATCAAATACGCGCGCACTTATCCTGGCTTGGTTATCCAATCGTTGGAGATCAGCGTTACGGTACTGCGGGTGTGCGCATGGGGCTGCATTCATTATCCTTAAAAATTATTAACCCAAAAAATGGCAAGGAATTATCGTTCGGAACTCCGGCGCCGGCTGATTTTTTTGTGCTTATGAACCAGCGACGATAATGTTTGAACCGCATTTATATTTTTATCTGCTCTTCATTGCCCCGCGTTTGCGGGGCATTTTTTTGGGGGGATAAAAGTTCGTTCCTTGTCGGTAAGAGGGAGGGGCGATATACACACTTGCTAACTGTGTATATCTGTGTATACTGTTCATATCGTATATATACAGTTGGAGGTTGCGTGACTGAAGCGTTGTTTCTTTCGCAACAAGATAGTCGGCCCATGTACTTGCAAATCATGGAGCAAATCAAACAAAAAGTTCGGGTGGGTGATTGGCCCGCGGGCCACCCTTTGCCGTCGATTCGTGAATTAAGTGTGGCAACTAAAGTAAGTGTGATTACGGTTAAGCGCGCTTACACCGAGCTGGAAGCGGAAGGTGTGATTGTCACCCAGGCGGGGCGGGGGTCTTTTGTTGCTGATGTGATGGATGTGCAAAAGGCGCTGGGAGAGGCGGAGTTGGATAAATACATCGCTGGATTAATTGGCGCGGGCAGGGCACTGGGGATGAGCGATAACCAAATACTGGCGCAGGTTAAAAAAGCGCTGATAGACGATTGATCAGCAAAATTAACAGGAACAGGAGTTTGTATGCGTAACAGAATAGTGAAGTGGATTAGCGGAATCCTATTGGCAAGTTGCGGCAGTGTTGTGGCTGCCGAGGCTTTACCTAAAACGGGAACTATTAATCTGCAAGCCATTAATAAAGGTACTTCAAGCACGAAATATAACGATGAGTACACCCACGGAACCATTACCGGTGTGACCTTTAACGAGCAGCAAAAAGGCCTCATGCACATGGGTAAGTCGGCGTGTTCATTCTCTGTATTTACCCATGAGAAGGTTAATAAATCCGTTGGCTTCTGCAGCTATGAAGATAAAGAGGGCGACAAGATTTTTATTCAATATGAGGGAACGAGCGCTGCAGAAGGTGAGTGGAGTGGCGTTGATGAAATTATCGGAGGTACAGGGAAATTCAAAAATATTCGGGGCGATGGCGCATATTCCTGTGCTGGCACCGACAAGGAAGGTGAATTTCCTTGCACAGTAAAACTCGCTTATCAATTACCTTGATCCAGCGAGTTTCGATTTAGAACTGATTTGCAGACAATTTTCGCGGGAGTGAAAAATGCAAAACGCCATTGAGTTTCATAAGGTTTGCAAACGCTATTCAGATTTTTATCTGGATAACCTGAGTTTGCAATTACCGCAAGGGCAGGTGATGGGATTGGTGGGCATCAATGGTGCCGGTAAATCTACCACTATGCGTTTGCTGATGGGCTTGGTTAAGCCGGATTCGGGTAATGTCAATGTGTTGGGCTGTGCGTTACCGCAACAACAAGTGACAGTAAAAGAGCAAATTGGCTTTGCCTCGGACGATATGCGCTTGTATAAAAATGAAACTCTGCGCTGGCATATGGGGTTTATTCAATCCATTTACCCTGCGTGGGACCCGCTCTATGCTGATCATTTGCTGCGAATATTTGATTTAAACGCGGATCAAAAGACCAAGGGTTTTTCCCACGGGCAGCGTGTTAAAGCGGGTTTGCTACTGGTGTTGGCGCGGCGCCCGAAACTGGTGGTGCTGGATGAACCAACTACCGGGCTGGATCCGGTTGCCCGTGAAGAGGTGCTATCGGAATTGGCGGATATTTTGCGCGATGAAGAGCGAAGTGTGTTGTTTTCGTCGCACAACACCCAGGACGTTGAACAGCTCTCTGATTCGATTAGTTTTTTACACAAAGGAAAACTGCTGGATTCGCAAGATAAAGAAACCTATCTGGATCGCTGGCGGCGAATTTTATTTACCGGCAATCTGGATACTAACAAGTTGGTAGTGCCTGGTTTGGTAAAGGTAAAGCAAAACGGTTCGCTGTTTGAGTTGGTAGTGAATCAATTTCAGGATTCTGTTGTTGAGCGTTTGCATGAGCAGGGGGCAAGTATTTCCAGCGTGGAACCTATGTCGCTGGAGAAAATATTTGTGGCCACAGTAAGATCGGGAGTACATTCATGAACTACTCACTCAATGCACCAATAGTAAAAATATTAATCCACAAGGATTGGTATTTACTCCGTAAATTAATTGCACTCTATATGACAGGCGCGCTTCTGGCATTGAGCTTTATCAGTTTGGGTGAGTGGCAATTTGTTATGGGGACAACCTTGCTCTTTAGTATGGTTATTGGTTTGGGTAATCACCAGTTAACCAATACGATCATCAACGAGCGCAAAGAGCAGACCTTGCCGCTTATTATGAGCTTGCCGATAGCGCCAAGTGATTATGTGGTTGCGAAATTAATTGCCAATATGACCCTGTTTGTCATTCCCTGGGGTGTTGTTGTAAGCGCGACTATTGCGGTGTTTTTATTGACACCTATTCCTGATGGTATTTTGCCGATAACGATTATTGGCGCACTGTATTTTATGCTGTGCTATTGCCTTACCTGGTCTGTAGGCATGATTAGTGAATCAGAAGGTGTCGTGCTCTTTGTAATGGTATTTACCAATTGCCTGATCGGGCCCATGTTTTACATTATTTTCCGTGTTCCGGATATTGCACAGTATGTATGGTCTCCAGAGCCTCACTGGAACAGCACAGCGATTAGTATCATCGCCTGTTTATTAGCACTTATAGTTGTTGCGATACTAGCTGCTTTTTATTCGCAGGCACGCAAAGAAACTTTCCTGTAATTTTCTGGCCCAGACTTGGGTTGTATTTTCAAGGGGACGGATATGGATTCCACAGCCGAGTCACGCCTGCACGAACCATCGGGCACACCATTAGTGGCTACTCAATCCGCTGAAAAAGCGTTGCAGCAGCGGTTGCATTATCTTGATAATTTGCGTGCGCTAGCGATGATCGCCGGCGTGTTTTTTCACGCGGCTTTGGCTTATAGCCCTATGTTAAACACCTATTGGCTCTCGGCCGATAGCCAGCAGTCACCCTTGGTGGATGTAGTGGGCTTTTTTATGCATTTATTTCGCATGCCTTTGTTCTTTTTAATTGCCGGTTTCTTTGCAGCTTACCTGGTTGCTAAACGCGGAATGAAAGGGTTTATTGGTAACCGTGCAAAACGCGTTCTCTTGCCATTTGTTATTTTTATGCCCTTATGTTTGTGGGCAGTGGCCGCACCTCTGTTGGCGGCGGTGCACACTGTGGAAAATAAATCGCCGGTATTGCTGATGATTGCCAATGCCCTTGCAAACCCGGCGGACGCGCCGCCTCAGCCACCACCAACCACTATGCATTTATGGTTTTTGTATGTGCTGGTGTTTCTGTACTTCTTAACCTGGGCCTTGAGTTATCTGGATTGGAGTTGGGTTTGTAAAAAATTTAATGCCATCAAACCGCTGGTTTTTGTGGTGTTCGCTCCGTTAATGCTCTTGCCAGGGCTGTTATTGGTGTCATCGCCGCTGCCGGCGCCAGACAGCTTTTTACCACAGCTGTGGGCCTTTGGCTTTTTCGGATTATTTTTTGCTGCCGGCTATTGGATATTTCACCGTGATAATTTCCTTGAACAATTTAATGCTTACTGGGTGTACTTATTGTTGGGAAGCCTATTGCTGTACGCCATCTATTTTCACTTCATCCCTGAAAAAATTATCGTCCCCGCACCACCAACGGAGTTCACCACTCATATTGTGTTGAAACTCTGTGAGGCTTTTGTAGCGGTATGTATGACATTGGTCTGTCTGGTGCTAGGAAAGCGCTTTTTAAATACGCCGAGTCGCAGTATGCGTTTTATGGCGGACAGTTCTTACTGGATTTATATTATCCACGTCCCATTGTTATTTGCCTTGCAATACCAGTTAATGGATCAGGAGTGGAATTGGTTGAGTAAGTTTGTAGTGTCATTGGGGCTTACCCTGATCATCGGGGTGGCCAGTTATGTGTTGTTGGTGCGCTGGACGCCGATTGGTTGGATGCTGAACGGCAAGAAAAAATAGCTGATAGTATGGTTGGGAAAATTAGAAGTTGATGCGGTATTGCAGATGGAAACTGCGCCCTTGCCCGGCAAAAAAGCGATCATTGCGCTGCACCACCTGCGTGAAGTAAGTCGTGTACTGGCGATTGGTAATATTGGCGATGCCGATTGAAAAATCGCCCCAGCGAGATGTTCGCGCGAAACTTGCATCCAGCAAGTTGTAACCTGCGAAGCTTGCGGTGGTGGCACCACGAGTTTGGAAATCGCGCGATGCGTCATTCGTCCATTGAATGTGTGATGTCCATTGTTGCGGCCATTGTTGTGACCAACTCACTACGAAACGGCGTGGTGGAATATCCAGCGCGGTCAGATCGCTGTCCAAATTACCATCGCCGTTGCTATCGAATTCACCCTGAGTGTCGGCGTACAACAATTTTAATTGCGTGTTATCAAACACTTGCCAGCGACTGCTAAGCTCCCAGCCGCTGGTTTTACTGGGTCGACGATTTAATCGATAAACACCATCTACCAATTGCAACTGATTGCCGTGTTTGGTTTCCGATTGAAAATAACTAAGTTGCCCCTGCCAGCGGTTGGACGCATGGAACAAACCCCATTCGCGATTGCGTGTTAGCAGTGGTGATACGGAAAATATGTCTTCAATGTTTAATCCGGGTTTATTGATAGCGCGCAGTTCGCGCCCCGCGTCAGGCATACCAAAGCCTTCACCATCATTAAACAGCAGGTTTAATTGTGGTGTTAATTGGTAAATTGCGCCCAGGTTATAGATGGTTTCGTTAAATTCCAGTTCGCCACCGCTCACCAGGGTGTTGCCGCTGGTGGCGATGGTTTGAAAATCATTTACGCTGAGCTTGGCCAGCTCGCGCCTGATTGTTGCGTTCAGCGTGAATTTTTCGGTGAAATGATAATCGCCTTGTAAAAAAGGTGATTGATTGCGGAAATGCATTTCCGGTGACCAGATACGCTTTGTCATCAACAGTGGTTGGCTGTTTTTGTCATCGAGTAAATCCAGTCCGGCGGTTAAATCCAACAGTGTATCTGCTAGTTGTGCGGTGTAAAAACTCAATTTTGTACCGTATTTTTCTGAGTGCATCTGCGATTGGTCGTACAGATTAGGGCCTAGTTTTGCGTCCTGAAAAATGGCGGTATTGGTCGCACCAAAGGTCGCTGCAAATTCTTGCCAGAATACTTTTGCGGAAATTTCGCCGCCTAATAGTTCGCTGTTGCGATAATCAACGGCAACATTTTTGACTCGGTTCCCAGGCGGAGTGCCTTGAGTTTCGCCTGCTTTTATCGATGTAAGCTGGCCTGATAGAGTATTGCCGGGCACCACTAGAAATTTGCCGTGACTTTTTATTTCATAATCATTAACGGTGAATTCAAATTCGTGCTGGCCCTGGCGATGGCTGGCTTTAAGGAACAGATCCCGGCTGCACGTATCCTGAATATCGCCTTGAATTTGTTCCAGCCCGATTGGTTTGCCGTTGCCATCCTGAAATAAGCCTTGTTCTTCCAGTGTGCCCGCCACTAATACCGCGCTGGGGCCTAAGACGGCGTTGTGCATAAAGCCAAGCTTGTAGCCCCGGGTGTCGCTGGATGGGTGATCACTGAAATTCACCGTACTGGATAAGCGGCTGCCAGATGTATCACTGGTGTCATGGGTGATGAAATTAATAATGCCGCCGGTGGCTCCCATGCCTTGCATAGCATTAGCGCCGTAGATCACCTCGATACTCTTTACCATCTCCAAATCAATCACATGGCCATCGCGCGAGACATCGCGCAGTGGATTGCTTTGGGGTATACCGTCAATCATGATCAGCGGCGAACCTCCACGCAGGGTCTCCCCCTGAACGCTCAGCTTTTGCCGCGCCGGTGCAAAACTGGGAACCAGGTTTGCCAACACCTGGCTGGTGCTAAAACCCAATGCGAGTTGTTGGCGGATTTCCTGCTCGGTAATTACCGTGACTTTAAACGAGAGGGCTTTGGAGTCAGCGGGTGCGCGGTTGGTGGAGATATTGACCTGCAACAACTCTTCTAGCGACAGGTCATAAATATCGGCAGTTTCTATCGCCGCCAGGGCTGTGCAGGACGGAAGGCTAAAAATTCCACAGGCGATAGCCAAACTGCTTCTGCGGAAATACCCTTGTCTCATTCCTTACTATGCCCCGGTTTTTGTGCGTATTGGCTTTAAGCATAGCAGGTGATTTCAGTATAAATACTAATTTCTGAGCGCGCTCCTCGGGCGGTTGAACGATGGGTGCATTTGAGATACCACCATTTGGACTGACGACCAGTTGACCGGTGTTTCGGGGGCGGGATATTTTATTGTTCGAGAGAACAAAAATGCCGCAACTAAATATTCTTAATAGCCATCGCTTTTTTGCATTGCCCACAAATGGGCGGCAACCAGGGCTCGCCAGGGCGAAAATCTAGCGAGCCATTCTTGTGTTTGTATTTCTGAAATTTTCTCTTCACCGGAAAATTTATTCTGCTCGGTAAGTAAGCGCTGCAAATTGCGGCGTACCGCCACGTCGCCATGCAGTGAACCATCCAGCCAGCCAAAACCACGCAATAATGCGTAATGGATTGTCCAGGGGCCAATGCCGCGTACCGCAATGAGTTGCTGGTAAATATCTTCTGCGGCGAATGGTTGCCCTGCCAAGGAATCGTCCAGCCATTGTTGTACGGGTAAACTTCCCGCGTGAATAAGCTGTGCAAGATTTAATAGGGTCGTTGCTTTGCTGGTGGAAAAACTGCACGCGCGTAAATCTGTGTGGTCCAGTGTGAGAATTTGCTCCGGGCCCGGGTGGCAAATAACGCCTGATGAATGCGCGATTCCCGCACGCTGAATTAATTTTCGGCGCAGGGAAATGGCGGCCCCAAGGCTGATTTGCTGCCCGGTAATTGCCCAGCTCAGTGCTTCGAATGGTGATGCAGACTGAGGGACTCGTAAACCGGGTTGATGAGCGACTAGATTTTTTAGTTCGGTATTACTGGCTGCAAAGGCCTCAAATTCGGCGGTAGATTGGTTGAGCCCCAGCATGTGCCGTGCAAGTTGGCGCAAGCGCAACTTGGTGTTCTCTTCGTCAATTTTTTTGCGGCCAGAATCTATCTCCAGTGACACCTGCAATTGTTTGCCGGTGCCAAAGCTAAATTGCAAAGCGGCGGGCAGGGTTCCCCACATAATTCCTTTGTACAGAGTGTTGGTGTCCCATCGCTCGGCGAGCATGTGAGCGTCGCGTTGATGAAAGGATAAAAAATCCCCCCGCCGAAAATTATCGGGTAGGGTAATTTTCAGGGTCGTTTTCATAAAAAGGTTTTCCCATAAAACTATTTTTTTCTCCGTATTGCCTGGTCAATTCTTTCTGTCAGTTTCGCGCTGCAACAAAATTCTTTTTCGTTCGATACCCCAGCGATAGCCGGATAGGTTGCCGTCGCTACGCACCACCCGGTGACAGGGAATAACAATGGCAATTGAATTGGCGGCGCAGGCACCGGCAACTGCACGTATTGCTTTTGGAGAGCCAATTGCCTCGGCAATATCACTGTAGCTGCGTGTTTCTCCAACGGGAATTGCGCGCAAGGCTTGCCACACTTTCTGTTGAAATAACGTGCCGCGAATATCCAGCGGTAATTGCAAAGTCTGTTGCGGGTGTTCAATCAATTGCACTAGCTGTTGAAGTTGTTCAGCAACATCTTGCTCGCTATGACGAAATTCCGTGGTAGAAAAGCGTTTGAGTAAATCGCTGGTCAGCTCCTGTTGGGTGTCGCCCAATAAGACTGCGCAAATACCTTTTTCACTGCGGGCGACCAGGAATTTTCCTAGCGAACAATCACCGCAAGCAAAATGGATCTGTCTTGCAGATACTTTTTTCTCGCGTGTTGAGGTATCTATTTGCTGGTGATGGGCTTTGGCATATGCCTTGGGGCTAACACCGGTTAGCCCTTTAAATTGACGCTGCAAATGGTAGGCGCTGATGCCTGCGTAGTTTGCCAACTCTTCCAGTGACGGTTCATGTGTGGCTGTTTCAATATAACGACACAGGCGCGTAATGCGCTCTGTTAACGCGGCATCGGCTGAAACTGCCTGCGGGCGGCAGCGCTTGCAGGCGCGGAAGCCAGCTACTTCCGCATCAGCTGACGTATTAAAAAATCGGACATTGTCGCGTTTGGGCGCGCGCGAAGGGCAGCCAGGGCGGCAGTAAATGCCGGTGGTAATCACCGCGTAAACGAAACGTCCATCAGCGTTGGTGTCGGCCAGTTGCTGCCAACGCTGTTCATCCTGATTGTTGGTTCGCGGTGAACTATTGAGTGTTGATGTAGTGTTTGTCATGGCAGGGTTGAGTTGTGAATACCGATTAACTTTATCCCTTATCGCGCCAGGTGGCAGCCCAAATCTTGCTATCACATTCGAAATAGTTAATGCCTGACTCTATCCGCCTATTGAACCCCGGCATCTTTCGGTTTGCGCAGAATCTGCGGTGCGGCTAACGCCAGGAGTATCAGGGTACCCAATAACACCACCGGGCCGCTGGTTACAATCATAAAGGGCGTTGAGTCTTTTACCGCGTAAATGGTGCCGGTGAATGTCTGCGCTTTGAATGAATCGCTGTGGCTGAGGATGTTGCCTTTGTTATCGATAATCGCGCTGGGGCCATTGTTGGTGGAGTAAACAAGGTAACGACCGGTTTCCAATGCGCGCATTTGTGCCATCTGCATAAATTGCTTTGATTGGATGGAGTCCAGAAACCAGCCGAGGTTGTTTACGTTTAACAATACCTGGGTTTCTTTGGCGGCGTTGGCGATTAAATCCGGGTAAACAATTTCATAGCAGACTGCTGGTGTAATACGTACGCCATTGGCAATTAACCCGTGTTGTTCTTGTGGCCCCAAATGAATAAATGAGGTTGGCAAGTCAAAAAAATCGATCAGGCCGCGCAATTGATTGGGAAATGGCAAATATTCACCAAAGGGTACCAAGCGGCGCTTATGATAAAAGCCGTAGCCGTTTCCTAGACCAACAATAGAATTGTAGAATTTTTGCTTGTCTTGATCGTCATAAATGACACCCGTAAACAGTGCCGATTCATTCAGCGCCGCTTGTTTATTCATTTCTTCGAGGAAGGGAAGCGCTTCGTGAAACGTTAGCGACGTTGGGATTGCCGCCTCTGGCCAGACCACCCAATTGTTGTTCCATAAGTCCTTGCTCAGATCACGCAATTGGTTGAGCGCATTGATGGTGCTTTCTTCATCAAAACTCAATTTCGTTCCCTGATCGATATTGGGTTGCACCATGGCAACGGTTATAGGTTTGGTATCCGGTTCGGCCCAGGTAACAGTCTTTAAGCCAGCGCCGATAAGCCAGGCGGAAGCCGCGAGACTTGTTAAGAAGATTAGTGAAATATTTTTTTTCGGTTCGCGTGTGTTAGTCCATATCCACTCGGCAATAACGCCAGCAGTGAGTGCAAGTAAAAAGCTGATGCTGACGACCCCGCTGACGGGTGCCCAGCCTGCAAGCCAGGTATCCAAATGAGCGTAACCTAAAAATAACCAGGGGAAGCCGGTGAGTAACCAGGTGCGTATCCATTCGCCTAGCATCCAGCAGGCGGGGAATGCCAAGGTGAGTGCGAAACGATGGTAGTTAAACCATTTAGCGTAAGCGTAAAATGGAATGCAAAATATTAGCGCCATAAAACAGGCAAAAATAAATACCAGCAGCGCAGCAAGCAGTGGTGATGCACCGCCGAAATTGTGGATGCTGGTGTAGATCCAGTGGATGCCGGCGCCGTAAAAACCAACCCCAAAGGCAAAGCTGCGCCAGAGTATCTGTTTAAAATCCTGTTCTTTTAATAAAAGACCGAAGGCTATCAAACTGACAATCGCCAATGGCCAAATATTAAACGGTGCAAAGCTGAAGGTAATTAAGGCTCCGCTAAATATTGCGATTAATAGTGCGAATTTGTTGGGAAGGGCGAGAATTTTTTCGGACATAATATTTTCTTGTAGTTTAAAAAAATCCCGCCGGAGGGCGGGATTTTAAAATGAAAGCAGTGTTTCGAATCCGTTTCCCGTCAGGGAAGCTCAATGATTACCACTTAAAAAATCAGGTGTTAATCATTCAAAATAGTTAAGCGCAACAAATGGATCTGGCGATTGTCGGCGTAGAGCACGCGGAACTGCATATTGTCCAGTTGTACAATTTCATTGCGCTTGGGCAAGTGACCGAATTCCTGCATCAGAATGCCGCCGATAGTATCGAAATCTTCATCGCTAAATTCGGTGTTGAAAAATTCGTTAAAACTCTCAATTGAGGTTAAGGCTTTAACGATATAATCATTTTCGCTCACGCGTTTGATGAAGTCGGAAGTCTCTTCTTCCTCGTCGGTTTCATCTTCAATTTCGCCAACGATCTCTTCCAGAATATCTTCAATGGTCAGCAGGCCGGTAATACCACCGTACTCGTCCATCACCAGCGCCATGTGATAGCGGTTTTCCCGAAATTCGCGAAGTAATACATTCACACGTTTGCTTTCGGGTACTACGTTAGCCGGACGCAAAATGGTTTCGATATTAAAATTGTCGGTACCTTTTAATGCGAGTGGCAGTAGATCTTTTGCCAGCAAAATGCCGCGTACATCATCGATATTTTCACCGATAACGGGGAAGCGTGAATGACCGGATTCAATAATTTTGGGCAGATATTCTTGTGGGGAGTCTTCGATACGGATGGCAACGATGTGTGAACGCGGCACCATGATTTCCCGCGCTTGGAGTGATGACACGTCTAGCGCGCCTTCGATAATACTTAAGGCTTCTTGATCCAGAAGTTGATTGTCAGCGGCATCTTTGATGATCTCCATCAGTTCGTCGCGCGACTTTGGCTCGGCGCTAAAAGCGTGTAGAAGTTTATCCAGCCAAGAGCGTTCGTGTTTTTCGGTGGTGGTGCTACTCGGATATTCGTCCGACATGATGATAGTTCCCAAGGTCTTTATTCTTCAGCAGTGAGATTATCTTGATAGGGGGCAGGAAAACCCAGCCCGGTGATGATTTCAGTTTCCAGTGCTTCCATAACATCAGCCTCATCGTCCTCGATATGATCATAACCGAGTAGGTGCAAACTGCCGTGTATCAGCATGTGGGCCCAATGGGCCTCCAGTGTCTTGCCTTGCTCTTGCGCTTCGCGCTCAACAACCGGGGCGCAAACCACCAGATCGCCCAGCAAGGGAACTCCAACTTCTTCCGGGATATCAGCAGGGAAGGAAAGCACATTGGTTGGCTTATCCTTACCGCGATACTGCGCGTTCAATTCCTGGCTTTCCGCTTCGTCAACGATATACAGACTGACTTCTGCCTCTACCAGTTCCTGGCTTTTTAATGCAGCGCTAATCCAGCTTTCCAACGCAGCAGTCGATGGGAGCTTCTCGCTGCTGGTGTTGGTTTCTATGTCTATCTGGTACATATCAATCGGCTTTCGGTTGCTTCTGCTCGTAGGCATCGTAGGCTTCTACAATGCGCTGCACAATCGGATGGCGCACTACGTCTTTTGACGTAAAGTGGGTAAAGCTGATGCCGTTAACGTTATCCAGCACCTCGATGGCGTGGCGCAGGCCTGAGGCCATGCCGCGCGGTAAGTCGATTTGTGTCGGGTCACCGGTGATGACAGCGGTAGTGCCGAAGCCTATCCGGGTCAGGAACATTTTCATTTGTTCCCGGGTAGTGTTCTGGCTCTCGTCGAGGATAACGAACGAGTTGTTCAGGGTTCGGCCGCGCATAAAGGCGAGTGGGGCTACCTCAATAACACCGCGCTCCATAAGTTTGCCAACAGTATCGAAGCCCAACATTTCAAATAGGGCATCGTAGAGAGGGCGCAAATAGGGGTCGACTTTCTGGGCCAGATCACCCGGTAAAAAGCCCAGCTTTTCGCCGGCTTCTACCGCCGGGCGAACCAGCAATATGCGCTCGATTTCATTCTTTAACAAGGCTTCTACCGCGCAAGCTACCGCGAGGTAGGTTTTACCAGTACCGGCCGGGCCAATACCAAAGTTGATATCGTGTTTTTGTACTGCTCGCACATAGCGTTGCTGGTTTAAACCGCGCGGTTTAATTGTGCACTTCTTGGTGCGTATCAGCGTAATGCCTTCATCGGCGTCTACTTCCCTGGCGTCAGCTGGAAAGGCCTGCGCTTCGGTTTGATCAAGTTGCTGCATAAGCTGTTCTATACCTGAGGTTTGCAGAGCCAGATGAACTTCGTCCGGGGTGAGTTCTGCGTGTTCGGTCAGTTGGTAAAGGTTGCGCAAAAGTTCGGCGGCCGCGCGAGTGGTATCGGCAGGACCGATTAGCTCGAAATCTGTACCGCGGTGGCGGATTTCTATATCAAGGCGTTCTTCGATCTGGCGCAGGTGCTGGCCTAGCAGACCATTGAGATTCGCGAGTCGGCGACTGTCACCAGGCTCCAGACTCAGCTGGTGGGTAACGGTTTCCGGGGCGGAGGTGACGTGACTATTCAAAGCAGGTATAGATCTCTTTCAGCTTCAGTTAAGGTAAGACTAAACCATTAAACCCCGAGGTTAAAGTATAAATTTCAGGGACTTAGCGATAAATGGTTACAAAACTTATTGTTAAATGTGAAGTATGTTATTTAAGTTGCTGTATTTTAAGTGGTTTCATTCCCCGGAATTGAAGGGCGTGATCGCCTCCAATTCCGGGGCGCAAACCTAAGGTTGGTCCGGGCGGTGGCGTTAGGATTTGATTACCAGCTTATTGACCACGTTCTTCACGTCATCCTGCTTCGCGGCGATCGCCTGTGCGAGATCCTTTTGCGCCCCGGTATGCACTTTGCCCGACAAGGTTACTACGTCCTTATAGGTGTCGACATTAATTTCCAGGCCTTCGACATTTTTGGATGCCAGTAGCTCGGTTTTTATCGCCGCTGTTGTAGAGACATCGTCGACATATTGCGAGAGGCTACGACGATTGCTGCTAACTGATTGCGCTCCTGCAGTAGTTGGCTTTGACGTAACCTTGATATTGTTTTTCACCAAATCGATCCCCTCGATCCCCAGTGCAATATTTTCGGCGAGTTCCTTTTCAATATCTGTGTTCACTTCACCACCGAGTGTGGCGACGTTGTTGTCGACATTAATATCTATATCCAAAGCATCAAGATGTTTATTCAGTACCAATGCTGTCTCCAGCTTGCTTTCAATCCAGCCATCTTTAAATGCTGCTTTACTATCTTTCCAGGATTGTTTGCTGTCCTGCTTAAAATCGGCCCAGTATTCTGCAGCAGATTTTTTATCGGAATTGATGTTCGTCTCTGCATCGTGCGCAATGGCAGCCGAAGTGATGCTGACTGTTGTTGCAATAATAAATGCGCTTAATAGAGTTTTAAGGGAGTTGAATTGTAATGATTTCATGGTGGTTCTCCTTCCGCTAAAAATAGCGTTCATTAAGTTGGCGGCATAGTTTTCTATGCGTGCACTTGGGGTAGTGCGGAAATTGTGCCAGCTCTCAAAAAAATTAGATAAGTTGTTGAAAAGGTATTGTTTTTTTAATATATGCAAATTTTATGTGGGTTGCATTTTTGAAAATGCTACAAAGTTTAATTTCTTTTTTTTAACTGGTACGAAAATGGCTAGTAGATATTGTTGTTAAAAAAATTGAGAGAAATACGATGAATACTCACGTTCATATCAAGGATTTACGGGAGCTCAGGCAAGTGCCTGATCATTCAATTTCTATAGCGTTAAAAGTTCTTGTCGTTATAGCTGTTTTGTATACCTTATATTTTTGTGGCTCGCTGGTCCTTCCTATATTTGTCGCAGGTTTTATCGCATTATTTTCCAGTCCGCTAACCCGGCTTATTGAAAAGTCCGGCCTTCCGCGATCACTCGCAGCCGCCTTTGTCATAAGTTTACTTATTTTTTTGATGGTCTTGACTTGTGTATTTTTAGTGGACCCGGCCAGTCACTGGATAGGTCGATTGCCGGAATTAAGCGATAAAATAGCAGTTGCTACAGGTGAGTTGGCATCATCATTCGATTCAATTAAAAGCTACTTGTTTCCTGTCGTAGAGGTAGAAGGAGCTATGGTTAGCGTCGCAGAGTCCTTGTTAGTGGCTGCTTTTTCTGCCGTGGCAGGAACTACCGCGACGTTTGTTATTCAGATAACCGTTGTGTTTGTAATTGCGTATTTTTTCCTTGTATACGGCGATGCGCTCATGCGCAATTTGCTGCGAGCACAGTCATCCTTTAGTGAAAAGCGAAAGACTGTCATTATTTTTCAAACTGTACGCGATGATATTTCTCATTATGCGCTGGTTATTTTTCTTATTAACGCAGGCTTGGGTATGGCTACCGCTGGGGTCATGTTTGCCTTAGGGGTTGGCGACCCTTTGCTGTGGGGAGCGTTAGCTGCAACGTTGAATTTTGCCCCTTACTTAGGGCCTTTATTCTTATTGGTGATTCTTACAGGGGTTGGTTTTATAGAATGCGAATCTATAGGGGGCGTACTGATGGTTCCCGGGGTTTATCTGTTGTTGAATTTTTTTGAATCGCAATTCGTAACACCAACGGTGCTAGGTAAGCGATTTAATATGAATCCTCTGTTGGTTGTATTGTGGATGTTTGTCTGGGGTTGGGTATGGGGTGTTATCGGGATTTTGATTGCAATTCCAATGTTAGTTTTTTTTAAAATACTCGCCGTCCATATTGGATTAGTTGGTGGTTGGATAAATATTCTTGATGTTTCTCCAGGTTCTTCGCGGTGTTAAAAAAATTATTAAAAATTGAAAAATTTTCAAAATATTGAGTTTTATTAGTTGCGAAATAATTTTCACGTATTTTAAGTTATATATTTAACGTATTGAAAATTAAGTAGTTATAGTTGAATTTAAGTCGATTAAAGCTATTTTTTGGAAGATTGGCACGGTCATTGTTACAGGCATAGTAATCCCTTAAAGGAGGTTTTTTATGTTGTACTACTCGATTGTGTTTTTTGTGATTGCAATTATCGCTGGTTTGCTGGGGTTTGGTGGCATTGCAGGTGCCGCTTCAGGAATAGCACAAATACTATTTTTTATTTTCATTGTGTTATTTGTTCTATCCCTGCTATTCGGACGGCGGCGCCTATAACCAAGTTGATATCCCTGCCGATCTACTTTACTAACATAGAGGAAATGATTATGGCTACCACATCTTCACTCAAAAATTCGGGTAACGAAAAGCTCAATGACATTACTATGTCAGAAGCAATTACCCAATTCAAAGAGGCCACTTCCGGTGTTTATGATGCAGTTAGCATGATAGGCGCTGCATCCGCCGCCTCGGCAACAAACCGCATTAATGCAGGTAAGGAGCAGGCTATGGAATTGGAAGCAAAAGCGGAGGACGTAGTAAAGGCCAGGCCACTTGTGGCAATTGGTGTTGCCTTTGCAACGGGGTGGTTGGTGTCACGCCTATTACAAAGTCGGCACTAAACCCCGTATCGGGCTTCTGAGTTTTATATCTGGAGAGTTTGATCATGGAAATACATGATCTGAAAAATGGTCCCCCCGAAGAGCAAGCAGCTTCGGGGGGTTCCAGTTTAACCAGCGAATTGGAAAATACCTTACAGCTCGGAGCGCAAGTTATTCACTGTGCCGTTGGTGTGGCAGATTTAGCAAACGCGGAACTACAGCTTGCAATCCATTCATTACCCAGGTTGCTGATGTTGTGGCTAATTAGCATGCCAATACTGCTAATCACATGGTGTTCGTTTTCGGTATTGATTGCCTGGTGCGTATATGAGTTGAGCAATATTGGGGTGCTTGGATTTCTGGTGTTTTTTTTAATGCAACTATTTCTGTTATTGGTCTGTAATTCGTTGTACAGAAAATATCGTACACGAATGATGTTACCAAACACGTCAGCGCAAATTCGAGATTTTATAAAGGTGCTCAATTATGGATCTTCAAGCAAGGGTGAAACAAAAAAATAGCCAGTTACTGGTGCATCGCAATGTGCTGTTATTGAACATGCGGCGCCATGTAGTGGCGAGTGATTCTAAAAAGCTACTGCCGGCTTTTGTAATCGCTTCGTTTTTCTTGGGGTTCATTTCGTATCGCGCGCGCGGTTTCTTTGGTGGCATTCAAGCATTAAAAATGGTTAGGCGTTTTCTTCTTTTTGGTCGCAGTTGAATATTGACTGGTGTCACGTTTTTCCAGGTCTGTTTATTTATTCAGAAAGTGTTCATGTTATTTAAAAGTGAGCAGTTGTTATTTTTGATGGCGCATCGTTTTCTTTAAAATAGTGATAGAAGTCGCTAACTGATTGATTTGATCTGCATTATCCTCTGTGAGTGGTGCTAGAATGGTTCTGCGCTCCGCTGGTAAACATGAGGGTAATATCGTGGCTGAAGTACTATTAGTTGACGATGACAATATTTTTTTGGATGCTACGGCAGAGCTGTTGAAGCTTTTGGGGCACAACGTAAAGGCGGTAAGTTCGGTTGCACGTGCGCGTGAGTTGATTGACGAGTTTCATTTCACGCACATGATACTTGATCTGATTTTGCCGGATGGAATTGGTTTGCACTTGTTAGATGCTTTGCCAGAAAGAAGCAATACGAAAATTATTCTTGTAACTGGCCATCCCTCCGTGAAAGAAATTGTTAAAAATCTATACGGCTCAAATGTTAATTACCTGATTAAACCTATCGATCTTTCGCAACTACAATCAATTTTTGTTGAAAGTAAGCCACTGACTGCTATTCAGCAAAAAAGTTCATCTTTACATTTCAATTATTTGGTGGGCGAATCAGAGCCCATGAAAAACCTTTATCAAATGATCGAGCGGGTAGCCGCAACCAAAGCCAATGTAATGCTGATGGGTGAGAGTGGTGTTGGTAAAGAAATGGTGGCGGCTGCGATCCATTATGCCAGTAACGTAGAGGGAGATTTTGTTGCTACAAATTGTGGTGCGTTTTCGCGTGAATTGATCAATAGTGAGCTATTTGGTCACGAAAAAGGGGCCTTTACTGGGGCGTCTCATCGTAAAATCGGTGTGTTTGAGCAGGCGGATAAAGGGACTTTATTTCTGGATGAAATCACCGAGATGCCACTGGATTTGCAGCCCAATTTATTGCGTGTCCTTGAGACACAAAAATTAGTTAGGCTGGGCTCTGTCGCGTCCGTTGATGTTGAAACAAGAGTGGTTTCTGCTACTAACCGTACGGAACTTGAAATAGCTGAGCAACAGTGTTTACGCCAAGATTTATATTTTCGACTTGCGGTCTTTCCTATTCATATCCCGCCGTTGCGAGCGCGCAAAAGTGATATTCCATTGTTGGTTGAGTATTTTCTTAACACATTCAACCAGCAATATGACAGTGAAGTTAGTATTAGCGAGCAATCTTTGGGGCGATTAATGGATTATGACTGGCCCGGAAATGTGCGTGAATTGCGTCACGCTATTCACCGTGCCTATATCATGGCAGATCCACAGACGAAGCAACTGCTACTTCCAAATGACCTTACATCGCCTTTTTCCAAAGTTAGCTCACAGCAAGCGGCTGGAATTACGGTAGGTAAAACCGTCGAAGAAGTGGAGCGTGAATTGATAGAAGTTACTTTGCAGCATTTTGATGGCGACAAAAAGCAAACAGCGGATATGTTGGGGATTAGCTTGAAGACGCTTTATAACCGCTTAAACAGTTATGTAGACGCATAGTGTTAGTTTTGGAGGGCCAATGGATAGCAAAGTTATTAGCGATAGATTAATACATGATGTACGTAATCCATTGAACAATATTTCGATCAATGCTGAGTTGGGGAAGCTTACATTGGAGAGGACTGGCGATATAGCCCGCGCGATACGGATTTTTGAAGTTATTTTACTCGAGTGTCGCGCGTGTAGCACGAGGTTGGACGCATTCAAAAGCACCAACGGTCCCGATGAGGCAGGACGGTGAATCCGATATCCTCTGTGAGCGAATCGGGTTTTGGAGGGATGCCAAATTATGTCTGGCACTTGGTGCTGGCTTCGGTAGTCAGCTTTTTTTTAATCAGTACTGCACTTTCGTACCGCTCAGTCAATATTATCGCAGAGAATAACCGCAGTATTAATAATAATCTTCAAACTATTAATCTCATCAAAGACCTGAAAACCGAGATATATGCCGCAGAAAGTAGCCACCGTGGCTATCTGTTAACGTCTAACGAGAAGTATCTCGAACCCTATCATAATACGCTGGTCATTATTGATGATCTCTTAAATAAATTGCGTGAAGCATCCAGTAACATTCCCTCGCAAGCGCAACGTTACGATCAGCTATATTCAAAAATTCTCGATAAAATCAATGAAATGCAATTGATTGTCAGTCTGACTGATGACGATCGCTTTCGTGATGCCGTCAATAAAATCCGGACGGATGAGGGGATCAAAATAATGGAGGAGATTACCGCGTTAATCAGTGAAATGGAAAAGGATGAAACCTTTCGGTTAAAAGAAAACAAGAATCATGCAGTCAATAATCGCCAATTTATTGTAGCATCATTACTGTTGACCAACTCTATAGGTCTGGCGCTATCCCTGGGAATATTTTTTATTTTGTATCGAAATTCCGCAAAAATAGAGAATCTATATCGTGAGTTGGAGCGGGCGAATAGTGAACTGGAAGTCAAGGTCGATATGCGCACTCAGGCGCTAATGCAGTATTCTGAAGAATTGCATCGCAGTAATAAGGACCTGGAGGCATTTGCATTTGTGGCGTCGCATGATTTGCAGGAACCATTGCGCAAAATACGTGCGTTCGGCGATCGACTGCAACAAAAGTTCATGCAGGAACTGGGTGAGCGCGGTGCTGATTATGTGATGAGAATGCAGGCGGCATCCGAGCGCATGTCGGCATTAATTAATGACCTATTAAGCTTCTCCCGCGTGACTACCAAACAAAAGCCTTTTGAGCGCGTCGACCTGAATCAGGTAATTGCCAGAGTGTTGGATGATCTCGATTATGCGATCGAAGAATCTGGTGCACGATTGTATATCGAATCGTTGCCCGCTATTGACGCAGACGCTTCGCAGATGGGGCAGGTATTCATGAATCTGATGACTAACAGTATAAAGTTTCACAAGCCAGATACTGCTCCCGAGATTCGAATCACTTGTGACGATAAAGTTCCCTCACCATTGGTGGAAGATACAAGGGAATGGTGTTGCATACAGTTTGCTGATAAGGGAATAGGTTTCGATCAACAATATTCTGAGCGCGTATTTAATTTGTTTCAGCGCCTACACGGACGCGATGAATATTCAGGGACCGGCATTGGCTTGGCCTTATGCCGAAAAATTGTCGAGCGCCATGGCGGTAGTATTGACGCTGAAAGTGAACAGGGAAAGGGGGCTACATTTATTATTCGTTTGCCAATAACTCAACCGGTGATAGAGCCGATACACCTTTAACGTTAAGTGGCGTCAACTATATGTTGCGCGAATGAGTGGTGGCAAATTATGAATATTTCTAAAAAAACATTGGTGATTTTGATGGCGGAAGATGACACGGATGACCGTCTTCTTGCGCAAGAAGCGATGTTGGAGAGTCGAGTTTTAAACGAACTGTATTTTGTTGAAGATGGGGTACAGCTATTGAGTTATCTACATGGTAAGGGAAGTTATTCGGATCGCACTCGCTACCCCATGCCGGGACTAATTTTATTAGATTTAAATATGCCGAAAATGGATGGGCGAGAAGCACTGGCAAAAATTAAAGCTGACAAAAGTTTACGTCGCATTCCCGTGGTGATTTTGACTACGTCTAAAGCGGAAGAGGATATGGTTAAGGGATATGATTTGGGTGCTGCCTCCTATATTACCAAACCAGTTACGTTTGAAGCATTGGTCGAATTGATGAAGGCGTTGGGCAGATACTGGGTGGAGTTCGTGGAATTGCCATAGATTTTATCTGGAGACGGTGTTATGCACGCGGTAAAACTACTAATCGTAGATGATGATGAGGACGATTTTTTGCTGACTAAGGAGTTGTTGGGGGAAATTGATCAGGGATATCAGTTGGAGTGGGCACCTTCGTTTAATGAAGGTTTGGCGCGTCTGAGTCAAAGCAGTCATGATTTATGTTTAATGGACTATAAATTAGGCGCTCAGGACGGTATTGCTTTGTTACGGCAGGCCCAAAATGCGGGTTTTACGGGGCCAATTATTTTATTAACCAGCGTTCATCGGGAGGATGTTGATATCCAGGCGCTGGAAGCTGGTGCTGTGGATTATCTGGTTAAAGCTGATTTGAGTGCTGAGCAACTAGCCCGCGCGATCCGTTATGCATTAGCGCGTAGTGAAGTAGAGCGCGAGCGTGTTGAGCGGTTAAAAGCGGAAGCTGAAAACCGTTCGAAAAGTGAATTTCTCGCCCACCTTAGCCATGAATTACGAACTCCCTTATCGGCTATTCTTGGGTTTACGGAATTGTTAATTAATAAAATAATCGATACAGAGAGCCTTGCACACTTACATATTGTGCATAGAAACGGCAAGCACTTGTTGGGCTTGTTGAACGATGTGTTGGACCTATCCAAAATTGAAGCGGGCAAACTTGAACTTGAGCTGCAAACCATTTGTTTGTCGTCATTTTTGTGCGATATCTACTTTTTAATGCGTGGCGCTGCTATTGATAAAAATTTAGAACTGCGCATAGAAGCTACCCAGCCATTACCAATAGAGATCGTGACTGACCCAATGCGGTTGCGGCAGATTTTGTTGAACTTGATTGGCAACGCGATTAAGTTTACTGAAGAAGGAGAAGTCGTTTTACGTATAGAGCGCGTTCTGGAGGACGGAACAGAACAAATTTTGTTTACGGTGAAGGATTCTGGAATTGGTATTGCCCAAGATATTATGGAATTAATTTTTGAACCTTTTGTGCAATCCAAAGATACCTATGCGCACCCTCGTGCAGGAACAGGTTTGGGGCTAACTATTAGTAAAATGCTGGTTGCGCGATTAGGGGGAGCTATTCGCGTTCGAAGCGAAGTTGGTAAAGGCAGTGAATTTAGTTTTTCGATAGATCCGGGCGATATTGCACAGGCAGATTCTGCATTATTAACGTTGAATTTCGACATGGTTGGAGAAAAATCCACCATTGTGCCGCAATTACGTGGGCGTGTTCTCGTTGTAGATGATCTGCGCGATATTCGTTTGTTGATCGGACATTTCGTCGCGCTAACTGGTCTGGAAGTGATGTATGCCGTTAATGGCGACGATGCAATACGGTTAATTACTGCTGAAGCGGCTCAGAATCGCCACTTTGATCTGGTGTTGATGGATATTCACATGCCGGTGATGGGTGGGCACGAAGCAGCTAAAAGATTGCGCCAAGCCCGTTTTGAAAAGCCGCTGATTGCATTGACAGCGGCACATATGAAGGGTGATATGGATAAGTGCTTTGAATCGGGATTTTCATTTTACCTTGGTAAACCCGTTGATCAGTCGCGCCTGTATGAGTGCCTTACACGTTACTTACCCCTCGTGCCCACCGATGCAAACAGTGGTGCAGCCCAAGGGCGAGTAATACTCGTAGTGGAAGATGATCCAGATGCATTGCAGGCGATGTCCGCATTGCTCGGGCTGCTGGGGTGGCAGGTAATAACGGCGACCAGTGCCGCAGTAGCTTTGCGAAAAGCCAAAGACTATGTTCCGGATATTATTTTAGTTGATGTCAACTTGCCCGATATGAGCGGCTATGCGTTTGCGGAGCAAGTTCGTGCGTTACAACCAGCGACGCAAATTATCGTGGTTAGTGGCGAGGAGATTGATAAGCAGCGCGCGGAGGATGCCGGAATTAGTGGCGCTTTGTTAAAACCTGTTTCCTTGGCTCAGTTGGAAAAATTTTTGAAATAAAAAAGCCTGCAACAGTGCAGGCTTTTACAGTTGGTGGCGCAACGCATGCGCTGATGAAATTAAAGTTTGATCCAGTCGCTATCCAATTCCGAGCTCAACAATGTACCCCGCAATGAGTTTGGCAGGGCCTCTTCAATTAGTACATCCGCAAACTTTCCAATCAAATCGGCGTTGTCACAGCGGAAATTCACTACGCGATTATTCTCGGTACGGCCGCACAATTGGCCAGGATCTTTTTTAGAGTAGCCAGAGACCAGAATACGCTCGGTGTTGCCTACCATGCGACGGCTGATGGCCATGGCTTGCTGAATAATGCGGTCTTGCAGAATCGCCAAACGCTGTTTCTTCAATTCCTCGGGGGTTTCATCGGGCAAGTCGGCTGCAGGAGTACCAGGGCGCGGACTGTACACAAAGCTGAAAGAGGTATCGAATTCCATATCGTGGATGAGTTTCATGGTCGCTTCAAAATCTGCCTCGGTTTCACCGGGGAAGCCGATAATAAAATCGGATGAGAAGCTGATGTTGGGGCGGATTTTCTTAATGCGGCGCAGTTTGGATTTGTATTCCAACACCGTGTGACCGCGCTTCATCGCCATCAAAATGCGATCCGAGCCGCTCTGTACTGGCAGGTGTAAGTGGCTCACCAGCTCAGGTACATGGTTATAGACGTCGATCAATGAATCAGTAAATTCCACGGGGTGCGAGGTGGTGAAACGGATCCGGTCAATACCATCTACTGCCGCCACATAGGTTATTAACTCGGCGAGATCGATAACGGTACCGTCAGTAGCTTCACCACGATAGGCATTTACGTTTTGGCCGAGCAGGTTAACTTCGCGCACACCTTGTTTGGCGAGGTGGATAATTTCGGCCATTACATCGGCTACCGGGCGGCTGACTTCTTCGCCGCGGGTATAGGGCACTACACAAAACGTACAGTACTTGGAGCAGCCTTCCATAATGGAGACGAATGCGCTAACGCCGTCGGCATCTGGCTGGGGCAATTTGTCGAACTTCTCAATCTCCGGGAAGCTGACATCCACCACAACGACGCCGTTGTTCTTTTTGGTTTCCATCATTTCCGGCAAGCGGTGCAGGGTTTGCGGGCCAAAGATCAGATCCACAAAAGGCGCACGCTCGGCAATGGCAGCGCCTTCCTGGCTGGCGACACAACCACCAACGCCGATAACCAGTTCCGGGTTCTTTTTCTTGAGGTGTTTCCAGCGGCCCAATTCGTGGAAGAGTTTTTCCTGCGCTTTTTCGCGGATAGAGCAGGTGTTAATGAGAATAACATCGGCTTCATCGGGGTTTTCGGTCGCCACCATGTTGTGGGACTCGCCCAATAAGTCACGCATGCGCGATGAATCGTACTCATTCATCTGGCAGCCGTGGGTTTTGATATAGAGCTTTTTGGTCGGGGTTTCTGTGGCGGACATCGACAACACCTGCGTAAACGCTGATTTGATTAAAAATCATGCAAAAATAAAGGCGCGCATTATAGGCGGTTAGGGCCGCAGAATCACCATTTGTTTGCACCCGAAAAGGGTTCATTGCGGTAAGATGCGCTCCCGGATTTACCCCTTATTACTATCGAGCGATCATGAAAAAGACATTCAAACTCAATATCGAAGGCAAACACCCCGAGCGTTTGTTCGAAGCCATCAAGCACGAGGTGCGCAAATACGTAAAGCGCGAGCGCAATAAAGCCTTGCCAGCGGGCAGCAACTATTGGGCGTTTGATTGTCGCTTTGGCGCTACTGAAGCAGAGGCAGAAGAGGTTCGTCTGGCGGTCATTATTGACCTGATGGATAAAATTAAAGCTGCTGGTGGAGAAGGCTTTTACGTGGAGATTCTCGCCCGTGCAGCGACACGCAAGCCGCGTGCATACGATGATGACCTGGATAACGACGAGGATTTGGGGGATTAATTCCCAGCTGAGGATTCATAAAAAAGGCCGGCTGTTGGGAAGCAGACGGCCTTTTTGTTTTCCGAAGGTTTTTTCGTATTTTAGCGATTAGCGCTTTTTCGGCGCAGTTGGTTTTGCACTGCGGGTTGTTTTGGAGCTGGTGCGCGCCGGTTTGCTGGCTGCCGGGCGAGCGCTAGCTGCCTTGCCTTTTGCTGGTTTTGCAAAGGCAGATTTTTTAGGATTGCCCGATTTGGGTTTACTGGCCGGTTTCGCAGCGAGTTTAAGCAAGCCGCTTTTGGGTTTGGTAACTACCTTAACGACTTGCTCGGTAACCTCAAAGCCTTTGATTTTTTCACGTTTGATTTTGGTGCCAATTACATCTTCAATCAGTGAGATTTTGTGTTCTTCCGCCGGTGTCACGAGTGAAATCGCAGTGCCCTTTTTGCCGGCGCGACCGGTGCGGCCTACGCGGTGTACATAGTCTTCGGTAAAGAACGGCAAGTCCAGGTTCACTACAAAATCCAGCCCCTGAATATCCAATCCGCGTGCGGCGACTTCGGTCGCAACCAGCACTTGCAGTTTGCCTTCTTTAAATTCCTGTAGTGCGCGGCGGCGTGAACCCTGGGTTTTCTCGCTGTGAATAACCGCTGCATCAACCTTGTCATTTTTCAAAGCCTGGATCAGTTGTTCTGCAGCTTCACGCGTACTGCTGAATACCATCACCTGATACCAGTTTTGGCTGTGTAGTAAATGGATAAACAGCTCGTATTTGCGGGTGCTATCTACGGGATAGAGCACATGGTCTACGGTTTCGGCCACTGAGTTGCGTTTGGAAACGGTGATCAGGGTAGGGCGATTCATCGCCTGCTTGGAGAGGTTGGTTACCAGCGGCGAGCCGGTTGCAGAGAAAAACAGAGTTTGGTGCTTGCGGGTGATGCTGGTGAGGATTGCGTGCATATCCACCACAAAGCCCATATCCAGCATGCGGTCGGCTTCGTCGAGCACGGCAAATTCCACTTTGGCAAGATTCACATTTTCCAGTTCGATGTGTTCTTTCAGGCGGCCGGGAGTCGCGACCAGAATGTCTACGCCGGCACGCAATTTGGCTCCCTGACTGGTGACTTTTACTCCACCGTAAACAGCAGCAATTTTAAACGGCGTGAATTGCGCAAACTCTTGCAGAGCTTTGGCGATTTGCTCCACCAACTCGCGTGTCGGGGCAAGGATGAGTGCACGGACGAATCCTGCTTCAGTCCCTTTGGGTTTTTCCAGCATTTGTTGCAGCACTGGCAGGCTGTAAGCCGCCGTTTTGCCGGTGCCGGTTTGGGCCGTGGTAAGCAGATCAAGGCCGCGGCGGGCGGCGGGGATGGCCTGCTCCTGCACTGGGGTAAGGGTTTTAAAGCCGATGACTTTAAGGGCGCGCAGCAATTCCGGCGCAAGTCCAAGGGAGGTAAAGTTCATGGGCGTATCCACCAGTCCAGCTGAAAAAGGGCGCGCAGTATAACGACTAAAACCGCTTTTGGGGTTAGCGTTGGCGATCTTTTGAGCACTTTATAACCCAAAAACGATTTTCATGTCGCGCTAAGGCGAAACCCATCTTTGGAAAAATAGTAAGCTATGTATATTATATATTTAACTTGTTATGAGGATGGTTTATGAGTTTGTACGACCTTGATGATATTGGCCCTCTGGTTCCCGAAAGCGAAAGCCTGGGTTTTTTGCTGGCCGATAACGTGCGTTTAACCCGTCGTATCGCCTCTCATTATTTCGAGCAATACCAACTTACGTTATCCCAAGCGAAGGCACTCTTGGGGGTTCGTCGGTGGCAGGGTATTCGGCAGGTGGACCTGGCGGATTATATGGATATCCAACCCATCAGCCTGGCGCGCTTGTTGGATCAATTGGCCGAAAACGGGTGGATTGAACGTCGCCCTGATCCCAAGGATCGTCGCGCCTTCCAGCTTTTTTTAACCCCTTCGGCTGCGCCAATCTTGAAGATGATTACGGCAGCGTCCGCCGAGTTCCAACAACAAGCGCTCGCGGGTTTAACCCCGGAACAACAACAGGCTCTGTTTTCCGGATTGAATCAGGTACGTGAAAACCTGACGGTATTAAGCAAGAACATTTCTGAATCCAAAGTGGTATCTGAGGTAAGTGAAAAATGACTGAAGCATTGAAGTCGCGCCGCTTTTTGTTACTGGTTGCCATACCGGCGTTGCTGGGGCTAGTCGGGTTGGTGATATATCTTTCTGGCGGCCGTTATGCAACTACGGAAAACGCCTATACCAAAGCCGATGTCATCAATATTCGCCCGCGCGTTGCCGGGGCGGTGGAACAGCGTTTGGTAGCGGAAAATGAACATGTCAAAGCGGGTCAACTGTTATTGGTGTTGGATCGCAAACCCTATGACGTTGCTTTGGCAAAGGCCAACGCTAAGCTGGGTGAGGTACGTACTACTCTGGCAGCTCTACACGCGAGTTACCGCGAGAAGCAATCCGAGTTGCAGCTGGCCATGGCCAATCGCGATTACGCCGTAAAAGAACAACAACGCCAGGCCAATCTGGCAGAGCGCAAACTGGTGGCAAAAGCAACATACGATGAAGTGAGCCACACCCGTCGTATTAATGACCAACAAGTTGTCACTATTCAGCAGGATCTTAAACGCATCGCTGAGTCACTTGGCGGTGATGCAGGTTTGCCTATCGAGCAACATCCCAGTTATTTGGCGGCTAAAGCGGAAGTAGAGCAGGCGCAGTTGAATCTGGAATACACCCAAATCACCGCGCCTAAAGACGGCGTAGTTACCAAACCACCAGAGGCAGGCGAGTTTTTGGCAGTGGGTAGTGCGGTTATGTCACTGGTAGCGAGCGATAACCTCTGGGTAGAAGCGAATTTCATTGAGACTGACTTAACCCATGTGCGTGTCGGGCAAAGCGTCAACGTAAAGGTGGATACTTATCCTGGTGTAGTCTGGGAGGGAGAGGTACAAAGTATCAGCCCGGCAACCGGCGCCGAGTTCTCGGTAATCCCGGCGCAGAATGCCACGGGTAACTGGGTGAAGATCGCGCAGCGGGTGCCGGTTCGCATCAGTATTAAGCCCAACGAAGCTGCTCCACGTTTGCAAGCGGGTCTGAGTACAGGTATTGAAATCGATACCGGCTACAAACGCTCATTGCTCGGATTTTCCATCTAATTTTTTGTGTTGAATTTTTCGCATGGGAGAGCTGTTGTGGCCCAGGTAGCGAGTGATGCTTTACCCAATGCTCCCGAAGCAAATGTGTCCCCAACCAGCGTGTCGGCTGGCAAGCGAGGGTTAATTACGGCGTCAGTAATGCTGGCGACTATTATCCAGGCGCTGGATACTACTATCGCCAATGTTGCTTTGCCCCATATGCAGGGCAGTATGTCGGCCACCCAGGATCAGATTTCCTGGGTGTTGACATCCTATATAGTCGCGGCGGCGATTTTCCTGCCGCTCACCGGTTTTTTGTCTGATCGTTTTGGTCGCAAGCGTTTAATGCTCTGGTCTATCGCGGGCTTCACCATCACCTCCATGCTCTGTGGTGCGGCACAAAACCTGCCGCAAGTGGTGATTTTCCGCTTATTGCAAGGGATCTGTGGCGCGGCGTTGGTGCCTTTATCCCAATCGATTTTGCTGGATACCTACCCCAAAGAAAAACACAGTCAGGCGATGGCGGTTTGGGGTATGGGCGTAGTACTTGGCCCTATCCTTGGTCCGACACTGGGTGGCCTGTTGACTGAGCATTACAGTTGGCGCTGGGTGTTTTACATCAACGTTCCCCTTGGCGTATTGGCGTTTTTAGGGGTAATGGCGACAGTGAAAGAAACAGCGATTAATACCAAACGTCATTTCGATTTGCTGGGCTTTGCGTTTCTCAGTTTAGGTATTGGCGCCCTGCAAATGATGCTCGACCGGGGCGAGAGCCAGAACTGGTTTAACAGCTCGGAAATCGTTATTGAAAGTATTTTGATGGGGTTGGGCTTCTATTGGTTTATCAGTCATATCTTTACTTATAAGCAGCCATTCATTGAGCCGGCGATTTTTAGGGATCGTAACTTTTCCATCGGTCTGATCTTTATGTTTGTGGTGGGTATTATCCTGCTTGCCACTATGGCGCTATTGCCGCCGTTCCTGCAAAACCTGCTGGGTTATCCTGTGGTAGATGTGGGTTTGGTAATGGCGCCGCGCGGCATGGGGGTCATGTTCTCCATGATGATCGTAGGCAAAATCGCCGGCAAAATTGATCCGCGCGTGCAGGTGGGGTTCGGGTTGATCCTCACAGTGATTTCGCTGTGGGAAATGACCTTGTTTAATACCAATATTACGGGTTGGGATATTGTGCGCACCAGTGTGGTCCAGGGCGTTGGTCTGGGCTTTATCTTCGTGCCTCTGTCCGCAATTGCCTTTGCCAGCTTGGAAGGGCGTTTCCGCAATGAGGGAACCGCCTTGTTTAGTTTGACCCGCAATATCGGCAGTAGTATTGGGATATCGGTAGTAATGGCAGAGTTGCAACAGAATATTCAACGCAATCACGCTGCTTTTGCGGACTACATTACGCCTTACAATCAGGCATTGGCGAAAGTGGGTGAGACTGGCCATTGGGATATAGCGACTACGACCGGTCTGATTTCTATCAATAACGAAGTGCAACGCCAAGCGGCGACTCTCGCTTACCTGCAGGACTTCCAACTGATGATGTGGGTGACTATCGCGGCGCTGCCACTGTTACTGTTATTGCGCAGACCCAAGCCGGGTGGTGCGCCGGTGAATGTGGCTGCAGACTAGTTTGCTAATAACACAATCGACTAATGCCGGTGTATGAAAATCAGCCATGCGGGGCGAGAATAGGGGAAACTTGTGTTATCCTGCGCGCCCTTTGCCGGGCATGCTTGTCCTTGCCCCGCACGTATTTTGAGAGATGTCCAAGAGAGAGTTATGGCTGCCAAACCCGTTTATAAAGTGATATTCCTGAACCAGGGCCAGGTTTACGAAGTCTTTTGCTCCGCGATTTACCAAAGCGAGATGTACGGTTTTATTGAGATTGAAGAGTTTGTGTTCGGTGAGCGCACTCAGGTGTTGATTGATCCTGCCGAGGAAAAACTCAAAAACGAATTTGCCGGTGTTAAGCGTTCTTATATTCCGATGCATTCAATTGTCCGTATCGATGAAGTGGAAAAAGAAGGCCCGGTGAAAATCACCGAGATCAAAGGCGGCAGCGATAAAATCGCCCAATTCCCCTATGGGACTTTTATTCCTAATCCCAAGCCGATTGAATAATTGAAATTGGCATAATCTCGAAGGGGGGAGAATAGTATTTGATTTAAAACTGTATGAGGCATGGATGCCGATTCGAGCCTACATGGGTGTAGTGGGCAAATAGCAAAACATGTTTTGTGCACACGGAACGACCGCAATTTATTGCGGGCAGGCCCCGAAGGGTATTCACGGCGTGTTTTAAATTGAATACTATTCTTCACCTTACCTCTCCCGCATTTAGTTACTAAACTTGCTTTATCGTTTTACGAGCAAGTGCCATGAAAGAAAATCTCTACCTCGCTATAGACCAGGGTGGACAAAGCTCCCGTGTGGGGGTGTACTCCAAATCCGGTGAATTAATTTGCCAATTCTCAGCGCCTTGTGCGACCAGCCATTACCAGCCTGAAAATTCTCCCTATCCTTATATCGAACAAGACGGCAATGAAGTTTTGTTGGGCATTCGCCAATGCCTGGATAAGGTTCTCGATCACCTGGGTGAAAGAGTCTGCAATATCAACGCGGCCAGTTTTGCAGGGCAGGGCTCATCACTTTTATGTTGGAATTCAAAAACCGGTGACCCACTCACACCGGTATTAAGCTGGCAGGATATTCGCGGCGAACCCTACCTGAAACAAATCCCCCTAACACACCAGCAAGCGCAAAGTACTACTGGCTTGCGCATGTCGCCGCATTATGGCGCCAGCAAAATTCGTTGGTGTCTGGATAATTGCGACCGCGTTAAACAAGCGCTGGATCAACAGTCGCTGGCGATAGGACCTATAGTCAGTTTTATTTTCTGGCATTTACTCGATCAGAAGAATCATGTCGATCCCGGCCATGCACAGCGGACCTTATTGTGGAATTTACATCGCAACGAGTGGGATGAGCGTTTGCTTGAATTGTTTCAAATTCCAAAATCCGTTTTGCCTGAGTGCCGATTTCACAACAGTCATTTTGGTAATCTGAAAATGGGTCACCATGTAATTCCGTTTTTCGCCAGCGCACGCGATCAAGGCGCTTCACTATTTGCGGTGGGACTGCCGGATGTTTCAACTTGTTATGTGAATATGGGTACAGGTGCATTTATTCAACGCATCAGTAATATTTTGCATGCACCAGATGGCTTATTGGTTAGCCCGCTATGGATTCCGCAACACACTTACGGTGAAGCTGAAAATATTAATGCATCATCGCCGTGTTACTTAAATGAGTTGGCGGATAAGCCTTGGTATGCATGGGAAGCAACTGTAAATGGTGCCGCTTCTGCGATGACTTTTATTCAGGAGCAAACAAATCTGGAAATTACGCCTGTGCAGATGGAGGCTGCACTTCAGCTAAATCCCCAACGCGAAGTGTATTTTTTAAATGCGATAGGTGGATTAAGCGCGCCCTATTGGCGAACGGATCTGCTCTCGCGGTTTGCAGAGGGTTTGTCGGCGCAAGAAAAAATCCTTGCCTGGATTGAATCGGTCATTTTTCAGATCGCAGTGAATATCAAGTTAATGAAAACGTCGGGCGAGATTAGTTCTATCCGTATCAGCGGCGGGTTTAGTAAGTCCAATGCAATCTGCCAGAAGCTCTCGGATATCAGCGAGTTAGAGGTTTGTCGCAGTGATAATGCTGATGCTACCTTGCAAGGTGCGGCCTGTATGGCGACGGGCTTATCACCCGATTGGCAGCCGCACTTTCAATCAGAGGTTTTTTGTCCGCAAGAAAATGCCGATTTAAATAATCGTTTTCATGCTTGGCAAAATGCCATGCAAAAATGGCTAACCCCGTAGGGGCGCAATTTATTGCGTCCAACCATCAGTCCAAAAATATTTAAATAGTTAAACATAAAACAAAAAGGGCGCAATCAATGGCGCCCCTACGACATCTTACTCGGCTAAAGTACCATCACGATAATCCTGAATGGCTTGTTCAATTTCTTCGGTGCTGTTCATCACAAAAGGCCCGTATTGCACAATTGGTTCTTTGATGGGTTTGCCCGAGATCACTAAAAAACGTGCTTCAGTGTCTAATGCCTGCACACTTAATTGATCGCCTTTACTGAGTAAACCGGTATTACCTTTGGTGAGTTTGCGCTTGTCTTCACCTATCGCGATTTCACCTTCATACACATATAGAAATGTATTGTGATCTTCCGGTAGGGCATGGTGGAACTCATTGCCCGCGGGTAAATGTACATCCCAATAAATGGCCTCAGTAGTGAGACCCTGTATGGGGCCGCTAACAACTTTTCCACCCACAAATGCCGTATTCGCAATTACTTTGATACAGCCACCATTAGGTAAATCGGCTACCGGAATTTCTGCTGATGGGATATCTCGGTAGTGTGCTGGTTTCATTTTTTCGGCGGCGGGCAAATTTAGCCACAATTGAAATCCACGCATTAATCCATGTTCCTGTTGTGGCATTTCCGAGTGAATGATTCCGCGCCCTGCAGTCATCCATTGCACATCGCCATCACGCAAGTGACCTTTGTTGCCCATATGATCTTCATGCAACATATGACCTTGCAACATATAGGTCACAGTTTCAAAACCGCGATGGGGGTGAGCAGGAAAACCGGCGATGTAATCATCGGCGCTACTGCTGCCGAACTCATCGAGCATTAAAAATGGATCAAAACGTGAATAAGGATTTTGACCCAGGGTACGTTTGATGCGAACACCAGCACCGTCGCTGGTCTCGCGGCCTTGTACGATTTGCTGTAGCTGGCGTTGCATAATTTTTCTCCGAAAATTGTTGCGTCGTTTGTTTGCGTCTCGTCCAGGTTCACTCTTGGAAGTTGCGGCTGCTTAAGCCGCAACTTCCTGAGCAATTTCAGTTTTTGCTGCGGCAAAAGCCTGATCTTTTTGGCCCATATTCAAACCTTCAGCGTAAATAATGTGTACATCTTTCAAACCCACGAAACCTAAAAAGTTTTTCAGGAATTGGCTTTGGGTATCGCTAGGTTGCCCCTTGTGCACACCACCGCGAGTTGCAATTACATATACCGGTTTATCGTTTAACAAACCTACCGGGCCAGTTTCGGTGTATTTAAATGTGACGCCAGCACGCGCTATATGATCGAAGTAGGCTTTGAGTGTGGAAGGTACACCAAAGTTATACAGAGGAACACCAATCACTATCGCGTCCGCCGCTTGAATTTCCGCGATGATATTATCCGAGTAATCCAGGACTGCTTGTTGCTCGGCGGTACGTCCTTCGGCCGGGCTGAATAATGCTTGCACACGTGCCGCATCCAAATGAGGAACTTCTTCCTTAGCGAAGTCGCGGACGGTGACTTCGCCGGTTGGGTTTACGGCTTTCCAACGTTGCACAAACTCGTTGGCCAGCGTAGTGGAGTTACCGTTTTCGCCGAACAGACTGCTATTGATTTGTAAAAGCTTAGCCATGATCAAATCCTCTTGGTTAGGTGGCGTGATTGCCATGTGCTCATTAAATGATTTGACGAATGAATGATAAATACGGATATTTAGCGGTATATGATCTAATAATTGAATTGATCACCAATAATGAGGGTGGATATGCCAGATTCTGGTCCTGTGGTGGTTACCGCCATCAGCGAAAACAAGGTGACTCTAGAGCAGTGGCGCGCATTGCTGGCAGTGATCGATGCTGGCGGCTATGCCAAGGCTGCTGAGCTGCTCAACAAAAGCCAGTCAGCAGTTTCCTACTCGATTTCGCAATTGGAGTCCGCGCTGGGCGTAAAAGTGTTCCAGTTACAGGGGCGCAAAGCGGTTCCTTCGCCTGCCGGTGAGTTGCTGTATCGCCGCGCACGCCAATTGCTGGAGCAAGCGGAGCGACTGGAAAAGTCTGCGGGCTGTTTGTCGATTAAAGTGGAGCCTCTGATAAAAATCGCGGCTGATTTGATTATTCCCCCCATTCGCGTTCTGCAATGCCTGGAGATATTTGCCAAGGACTTTCCGGACACCCGGGTTGAGATTTTTGAGTCTGTGTTGAGCGGCACTGAGGATGCGTTACTGCAACGCCATGTTGACTTGGCAATCGGGGGTCGTGTTCCGACCGGCTTTATGGGCGAAAAGTTGGTAACCGTGACTATGCATGGCGTATCCAGTCCTGATCATCCGTTACAACAATTGGGGCGTGCAATTAACTACGAGGACATGCGTCAGCATCGTCAGATCATTGTGCGCGATTCAGGGCAGTATCGCCGTCGGACAGAAGGTTGGCAGGAGGCGGATCAGCGTTGGACCGTCAGCCATATCAAGACGTCGTTGGATGCGATTCGTATGGGGCTCGGATATGCCTGGTTACCCGATGCGTACACACATGAAGATATTTTGGCTGGGCGTCTGAAATATCTACCCGTCGAAGTGGGAGCTGTACGTGAGGTGCCGACTTATCTCACCTTTGCCGATAATGAGTTTTCCGGGCCAGCAACGCGGCGTTTGGCGGAGGTGTTGAAAGAAAACTTACCAAAGATGTGTGGTTATTCGATATAACCGGCAAGCAAAAAAAATCGGCCCGACGGCCGATTTTTTTGAGTTGTTTTTCACTTAAGCTTTAAGGTCAACCCAAATGGGGCAGTGATCTGAAGGTTTCTCCATACCGCGAATCTCGTAATCGATACCGGTATCCGCACATTTATCCAGTAGGCTTTGCGTCATTAAAATCAAATCAATACGCAGGCCGCGTTTAGGTGTATCTTCAAAGCCGCCGCTGCGATAGTCAAACCAACTAAACAAATCACTGACGGTCGGATTTTTTTCGCGGAAGCTGTCTTTTAGGCCCCAAGACAATAGATCATTTAGCCACTCGCGTTCTTCCGGTAAAAAGCTGCATTTACCAGTCCGTAGCCAACGCTTGCGGTTTTCGTCACCGATACCAATGTCGATATCCTGGTGGGAAATATTCATATCGCCCATCACAATAATTTGCTTGTCAGGTGTGTGCTCGCCTCTTAAATAGCTGTTCAGGTCTGCGTAGAATTTGCGCTTTGCAGGAAACTTTACCGCGTGATCTCGGCTTTCACCTTGAGGGAAATATCCATTTAATACTGTGATTTCCCCTAGTGGAGTATCGAAAACACCACCGATAAAACGACGCTGTGCATCTTCAGCATCGCCGGGAAAACCTTTAATGACTTTTTTAAACGGATAACGTGATAAAAGCGCAACGCCATAGTGAGTTTTCTGGCCGAAATATTCAACTTCGTAACCGAGTGCTTTAATCGTTTCCAAGGGGAAGTCAGGGTCGTTCACTTTAGTTTCTTGCAGGCCAATAAAATCCGGGCGATGTTTTTCGACAACTTCTTCCAGTTGATGCATGCGAGTGCGAACACTATTTACGTTAAACGAAACTGCAATCATGGTTGGGCCTTCTTCTGGTAAAAAAACACCCGAACATTGCTGCTCGGGTGTTTTGGTTAAAGCAATATAGAGATGTTACTGTTTCGCCACTTTGGAGTCAGGCTGCTTAATTTGGTCGATAAAATCTGCCAGTATGTGGCCTGCCTCCATCAGGTAAGGATCTTCCTTTGGTTTAATTTCTTTGTCCGCTTCTTTGGGTGGAGCATCCTCGTCTTCATCGCCACCATTGGCAGCCTTGAGCGCAGCGTAATCTGCATAAGGCTTTTCTCCTTTGGCAACGCGGCGCTGATTTTCGTTATCCAGCGTGCGCTTTTCCATCGTTTTTTGCTCTGCCTGACGGGTTGCCAAACGTAACGAAACCACTTTTTTGTCTGCAGCTTCTTTAAACATTTCGCTTTGCTTGTTCAGAAAAATGAATTCCGGGTCCTTCGCCATGCGTTCCTGATGTTCGGTTTCAATTTTTGGCAAAAACTTGTTGATACTGTAATAATTCTGATGTGGAGCAGGGTGAATACGATCCCATGGCAACGCATTGTCGTAGCTGCTTTCACCAATTTCACTTGGGTCTAGTAAACTGGGTAGCTGCACATCTGGAATTACACCGCGGTGCTGAGTGCTATCGCCGGAAATGCGGTAGAACTTGGCTTCGGTGATTTTCAGGCGGCCATGTTTTAAATCTACCAGATTTTGTACAGAGCCTTTGCCGAAAGTGGTTGATCCAATGACGATTCCGCGGCCGTAATCTTGGATGGCGCCAGCAAAAATTTCTGATGCAGAAGCGCTTAAACGATTAATCAAAACAGCAATTGGAGCGCGATATGCCGCTGGCTGATAGGCGCGGTAATTGCGCGAAATAGTGTCGTCACTTTGACGAATTTGCACCACAGGACCTGGATCTACAAACAAGTCTGTCAGCATGGCTGCTTCTGGTAAGGAACCGCCGCCGTTATCGCGCAAATCGATAATTACACCATCCACTTTTTCTTTGTTTAAGTCGTTAAGCAGGTTGAGTACATCGCGCGTAGTGCTTTTGTAGTTCGGGTCACCTTTTTGATAGGCCTCAAAGTTCATGTAGAAAGTCGGAATGTCAATAACGCCAAGTTTATAGGTTTTTTCGCCATCTTTGACTTCGAATACTGCTTTCTTGGCCGCTTGATCTTCCAGTTTCACAGTTTCACGTTTGATGGTAATTGTTTTATTGGCGGTGGCGGTTGGGTCAGACGGAATGACCTCCAAGCGTACAAGTGTGCCTTTCGGACCGCGAATTAGTTTCACTACTTCGTCCAGTCTCCAGCCAACTACATCAACAAACTCCCCATTAGCGCCCTGAGCAATAGAAATAATTTTGTCATTGGGTTTTAATTGACCTTGTTTTTGCGCGGGGCCACCGACCACAAGGCTACTAACCTTGGTGTAATCCTCATCACTTTGCAGTACAGCGCCAATCCCTTGTAATTCCAGCGACATGCTGATGTCAAAGTTTTCCGCATTTTCCGGTGATAGATAATTGGTGTGCGGATCATAGAGCATGGTGAGTGAATTCATCATCACACTAAATGCTTCTTCTGATGTTTGCTGTTTCAATCGGCGCAGTTGATTGGCATAACGTTTACGTAGCGTGGTTTTACTTTCGTCCAGCTTTTTTCCGGACAACATAGAGTTTAATAAATTGGATTTGAGGTACTGCTGCCACAGTTTATCGGCTTCTACCTGATTGGTTGGCCAGCTGGCCTTTTCCCGATCCAGTTGAATGCTTTCTTCTACGTCGAAGTCAAAAGTGGTTTTGGGGTCGTCAAGTTCTTTAACCACTTTTTCAAGCCGTTGGATCATGCGCTCATTAAAACGATTGTAAATCGCAAAGCTATTGTCGAGCTTGCCCTTTTTATAATCGTCATCAAAGCTTTTGCGAAACTTTTCAAATTCTGCAATATCGCTTTGCAAGAAAAAGTTTCGCGCGCTATCCAATGATTTCAGGTATTCATCAAAGTAGCGGGATGACAATGCATCGTTAAATTCTTGATCGCGGTAGTGTTCACTATCCAACTTTTGAACCAGATCAATGGCGGCTTTACTTTGCTCGTCACTGGGTTTCAGTATCTCAATTTTGTCGGCGAAGCTCAGTGATGACAGACTGAGTAGGAGACTAAACAGCGTGAGCTTAAACGGTCTAACAACAGCAGTTTGCATATGGGGATTTCTCAATAGGTCAGGCGCTTCCAGACGATATGCTGGACGAAACACTGCTTACTATAGCGGAATTCAGCACTAAAGGCAGGCGCCAAGCCACTGTTTATGGCGGCGATTGGCGTCCAGTATCCAGTTAAGATGCACATTTAATGAAAAAGTTGCGTTCTGGATATTACTGCGCGGCTTCGGCGATGGGTTCGCTCACTGATTTGGGGGATTCTCCCATCAAATCCAGCCAGAGTTCTTTTCGATCTAGCGGCGTCGCTTTGGGGAGGTAAGGATTGGCAATACGAATAGCGTGGCGGTGTTTGAGGTCCGCTTTACCCAGTGCTTCTTTTACTTCCGGGCTGTTGTAAAAGTAACGATCAAAGGCGCCGTCTTTAATCGCAGATTCAAGACCAAATTCTATGTCTTTAGCAAGTTCGGGGTCTTTAGGGCTTACAAAAAAGTAGGTCGGTAATGGGTAAATGAGCACCAGGTTTTTCTCTACGGTCAATTTTAAATTGGGGAAGGCAGAGAGTTCTGTCCAGACTTCATTAGCACCGCGTGGAAACGCATCAAAACGGCCTCCGTCCAACATGTGGTAAAGGCTTGGCTTTTTAGTGGCTTTGACTACTTGTAGACCTGCGCCCTCCAAAATAGAAGCATCTTGCCAACTTCGGCCCTGGCCAAATTTGATTTTTTTCAAGTCGTCGAATGTTTTGACTCGGTCAAAGCGCGCCTGATCTCCCTGGCGGATAAAAAATAGACGGTGGTTCATCAAACCGCGGTATGCATCTATGCGGATAGGTATAAAATCGCGCTCCATTTCTTCTGAGGTGCCGCCCCACATTACCGAAATACTGCCAGATTTAACTGACTCCATTACGCGAGGGCGGGAATAAACTTCAGAGGTGGTAGCGTAGATATATTCTTTGTTGGAATACGACAGCGCCAATTTTAGCAAACCGTTCATGTAATCAGTTTGGACATTGGATTTCATATTGGTGGTGACTGTTTTCTTTTCCGCTGCAACACCGGGAAGAGTGATTAGTCCGGCAACTAATATCAGCGCGCTGGACATAAAAAACCGGTGAAACGAACAACTCAGCATGGATAAAAAAAACATAAGACGGCTCGCCAGGTTTATATGGTTATAGGGCTAAAAGTAGCACATAAATCTTATTAACGCGGTTTGCCGATAAAATCTATTTGCCAAATAAAAATGCCACAGTGGGCGCTGCGGCATCTCTTGGCTTTTATTCTTTTAGGTTAGCAGGCAGTGCTGCAATCAAACATCATTTGCATAAAATCAATTTGGTCGTTATGAGTTACCGGCGTGATAGACACCTTGGTGACTTGGCGGTTTTCCCACGCATAATCATAACGAGTAAAATTCGTTGTGCCATTCGCGGTTTCATCCGCGCTGATCACCATACTTTGGTGAGGTGAGGTATCCAGTAAATCCAGGAGTTCGCGAATGGTCTTGTCGGCTCGCTTGGGTTGTAGTAACTCATGCGTACCTTTGTGACTAACAAAAATATAATCGCAACCCAGCATTGTGCTCAAGCTTAAGTGAAATTCTCCACGCGCTACAGCAGTTGCAACGTCAAAACCCTTTAGATTGTGATTCGCTCCCAAGTCTGGCGTTCGATAACTATCAAGTTGGGCGTTTTGGCTGTGAGACATGAAGTGCTCCGCAGGGCTGATGGATTATTGTTATTGCGTCCCGCAACTTCGTTCCAGAGTTTACAGAAATTAACAGGTGAAAATTTAACAGTCGAGCAAGGAAAAAACCATAGGCAAAAAGACGAAAGTGTCGATCAATTTAACAGCTTTTGCGCGATGCACCTCTCAAAAAGGAATAAAAAAAGCGGCTTTTTAGCCGCTTTTCTTTTTGCATCAATAGGTTGTCGCCTCGATCTTCACTGCGTGCGAGCGCGTGCAACCAGAGCTTCTTTGATGGTATTACGCATATTGCGCAGGGTTTTTTCCGTCGTTTCCCAATCGATACAGGCGTCAGTGACCGATACGCCGTATTTCAAATCGCACAGGTTTGCCGGGATGCTTTGGTTGCCTGCGCCAATGTTACTTTCTACCATCAGACCAATGATAGATTTATTGCCTTCAATAATCTGATTGGCAACATTCTCCATTACCAGCGTTTGCAACTCATGATTTTTGTTGGAGTTGGCGTGGCTGCAATCCACCATAATGTTGGGAACCACTTTTGCTTTGGCTAGCTCCTGCTCGCACACCGCAACACTTACGGAGTCATAGTTAGGCTTGCCATTGCCTCCGCGCAGTACAACATGGCCATAACCATTGCCGCGGGTATGAATAATGGATACCTGACCTTCGGTATTGATTCCAAGAAAACGATGGGGTTTGGACACTGATTGCAATGCGTTAATGGCGACCGTTAAACCGCCATCGGTACCATTCTTGAACCCAACCGCCGATGACAAACCACTAGCCATTTCGCGATGAGTTTGCGATTCGGTTGTGCGTGCGCCAATTGCTGACCAGCTAATCAGGTCGTGCAAGTACTGAGGTGATATTGGGTCCAGAGCTTCAGTGGCTGCCGGCAAACCTATCTCAGCAATATCTAGCAACAGTTGGCGACCAATGTGCAGACCTTCTTCGATTTTGAAGGAGTCATCCAGGTATGGGTCATTGATCAATCCTTTCCAACCAACTGTGGTGCGCGGCTTTTCGAAGTAAACACGCATAACCACATAAATAGTGTCGCTGACTTCTTCTGCCAGCTTTTTCAGGCGTTGAGCATAATCCTTAGCGGCGGCCACATCGTGGATGGAGCAGGGGCCAATCACCACAAAAATGCGATGGTCTTTGCGATCGAGTATGTTGCGCACAACCTCACGGCCCTGGGTAACGACTTCGCGCGCCTTTTCGGTGAGAGGAATCTTTTTCTTAAGCTCTGCTGGAGAGATCAGCAGCTCTTGCGAGACCACGTTGAGGTCATCGACTTGGGTACTGGTCATGATGCAATTTCCTAAAAGTATCAAATCGAGGGGCATTCTACCGAAATTAAATCGAAATGTGGGATGTTTTTTTAAATATCGACGATAAATAAAGATAATCTGTCTGATTTTTTGGTGTTTATGAGGCTGAAGCTACATTATATGCATGATTATTGGAAAAATTGTGGCGGTTATCCTGCTAATGGATTTAACAAAAGGATATTTATCCTTCAAGGATTGTACGAATAGGATGCTGCGCTAGGTAAATACTATACGCGTAGGTTAAATTTTGATCTTGCAGTGGCTGGGCTGGTTTATTCTCTGTGCGATTGTTATGTTTGTGCTACAGGGTAACCACAAGGTTGGATTTCTTATATATGGCAAGATTTAAGGAGCGGATTGCTAAGGCAATCGTTGGGCTGCTAGGCAGTTGTTTGCTGGTTGCTGTCGCTCAGGCGGCGGAGAGACAGCGAACTGCGTTGGTTCTGGGCGGTGGCGGCGCGCGTGGAGCGGCGCATATTGGTGTTTTGGAGGTGTTGGAACGAGAGCACATACCGGTGGATTGTGTGGTGGGAACCAGTATGGGGGCTTTGGTCGCGGGTTCATATGCAGCTGGGCTTTCCCCGAAAACTATGCGCAAGAAGCTCTCAGAAGCAGACTGGACGGATATTTTTTTGGACGTGGCAGATTTCTCGCAATTGAGTTTACGCCGGAAAAAAGTTAGTCAACGTTATTTGCCGGGGACTGAAATGGGTGTCACCGATTCAGGATTGCAATTGCAAGGGGGCGTTGTTGCCGGCGAGAAAATTAAACTCTTTTTCAATCAGCTGGTTGATGCCAACCTAGGTGAGCGCACTATTGAACAGTTGCCGATTCCGCTCGCGATAGTGGCAACAGATATCGGTACAGGTGAACGGGTAGTGTTTCGAGAAGGCAGCCTCACCCAGGCAATGCGCGCGAGTATGTCTGTCCCAGGGTTGATGGAGCCGGTGGAGTACAAAGGGCGAAAGCTGGTGGACGGTGGCTTGGTCGATAACTTGCCCGTCGAATTGGGGCGAGAGCTGTGCATGGCTGATCGCGTCATTGCTGTGAACGTAGGGTCGCCCCTAAAAGAGCCTGAGCGCATCGGTTCGCTATTAAGCGTGACTGCTCAAATGATCGGAATCTTAACCAAACAAAATGTTGAGCGATCATTAACCACATTGTCCGGTGCAGATGTTTACATCTATCCGGAATTAGGTTCTCTTAAAGCTTCTGAATTCGCTCGTTATGATGAAGCGGCAGATATTGGTCGCGCGGCAGCAGAAAAACAGGTTGTAGCTTTACGTGATTTGGCTGTTGATGAAAATACTTACGCTGCGTGGAAAAAGCGCAATAAAGTCGCGCCAAAAACGGAACTGGTGGTTGATGAAATTCGAATATCTCCTACGCAGCGAGTGCATCGCAATTATGTTGCTCGTCAAATTCATCAGAAGCCAGGGGAAATGCTCGATCGGGCTGTATTGGAACAGGATTTGATTCGTACTTATGGTGATGGCTTTTATCAGACTGTTGATTATCGTGTGATTAACGAAGATTTTAAAAATGTGCTCGAAATTACTGCGAGCGAAAAAAAATTAAGCTCGGATTATGTGATTTTTGGCTTTTCGATAGATAACGAATACCGTTATGGATCAAATTTTAATTTTCGCGCAGCCTATCGTAGTACTTGGCTAAATAAGTATGGCGGTGAGTTTTTTGCGACAGTAGATATGGGAGGGGCGCCACAGGTGGAGCTGGATTTTTATCAGCCGTTAGACACGCGTCATCATTTTTTCGTGGAGCCTCGATATTTTCGAAAGCGTGAAGATTTAGGGTTATTTGTCGATGACATACGCATCGCTGAGTATCAATTAGATACCTCTGCTAGTGAGGTGATGCTTGGTTTGAATTTAGGAAATTTTGGCCAATCAAAGTTTGGTTGGCGCGAATATAAAATCCTGGGGAAAACAGAGATTTTTTCTGCAGATCTACCCTATGTACGTGAGCAGTATGGTGGGCTGCTCTATGAGTTTAGTCTTGATAAGCGCAATCGCCTGCATTTTCCTTCACACGGGTGGCGCGCTGATCTTAGTTATTTCGATTCGCATGCAGAGAGTTATAGTAAATTGTCTGCAGATGTTGGTGGTGCTTATAAAGTAAGTGACTACGTGTTTGGGGTTCGCTCCTCATATGTCACTTCTGTTAAAGGTGATGCTCCGCTCTATGATGCGGCCCTGTTGGGTGGTTTTTTGAATATGTCAGGTTACGCTAGCAACCAGATTATCGGCGATGATGCTTTTTATGGTCATATTCGATTGGAGAAAATTATTGGGCGTATGCCCCTTGGTTTAAACGGGGATTTGCGGCTGGGTTTTGGGCTTGAGGCGGCCAGGCTTGAAGAAAATTACTTAATGTCAAAGAGCGATGATTGGCTTGATTCAGGTGTGATTTATCTTGGCGGCGAAACGCCTTTGGGCCCCTTGTATCTTGGTTACGGGTTTAGTTTCCGCGGAGATTACAATATGTACTTGCAGTTAGGTGCTTTGTAATTTCGATAAAATTGCGTGCGGAAACACTTGGCAACGGCGGGCATATTATCTGCCCGCCTTTTTAAAATTGCTGTTAAAAGTGAAAAAGGGCTGCCACGTAAGGGCCTTTAATCTCCAGGTTGGTAGCTACGTCATCTTCGTTAATATCAAGCTTCACTGCGCGATAACCGACTTCTAACCCTAAATCGAGCGATGAGTCAAACATGTATCCTATTTTGGCGCTGTAGTCACTCAGGTTGTTTCCATCGTAACTAATGTAATTTCCTTCAAATCCGGCTGAGAATCCGCTGAAAGGCAAATCAAATTGAAATTTGCCGTAAATTAGCGGTACCCCAACGTCAATGTCAATGTCGTCACTGAATTGCATGGTTTCTGCTTTTAGATAACCAGAATATTTTCGTAGCGTGATACCCAAATCCAAATTGAGCCAATTGTCCAGCACCTCGTAATAGAGTGTTGCGTCTGTGTAACTCAAATCAAAATCGGTTTTTACATCGCTTCCCGCAGGGAAGGTGACGTCGCCAATACTAAAGCTTTTTTCAATTGTGCTGCTTTGGTCGCTGGTAATATCGTTTTGTTGCACTTTAATGTTGGGCAGAAAGGGTACAGGGTGTTCGATGGCAATGTAATAAAACGCATTATTTTTTTCTTCCATTCCTAAATCTTGTGCTGTTACCGCAGGATCGCCCGCTTCACCGGAATATTCGCCCTGCCAGCTTCCAGCCCCGGCGTAGATGCCAAAGACGGTATCAGCAGAAACGTGTTGGCAACCGACGAGTGCCAGAGTGGCGAGTGTGATTTTTTTTACAGGAAAGGTGTGTTGCATAAAAGCATCCTATGGCATTAGTTGATTTCTAGAGAAATTGATATTGAGAAATTGTGCCGTAAAATTTACAGCGTGCCCGCTAAATGTTTCGCAGAAATGTCACCGCCTTGCAAAAGTGATAAAAAAACCCTTGCAGCGTTGTTCAGGGTGCGTTGATTGTGATGAATACATCCCAGTGGGCGCATGATTGGCGGATGGTTAACGTTGAGAATTTGTAATTGCGTGTCGATAATTTTGCGCGGCAACACGCCCCAGCCGAGATTAATACTGAGCAGCATTTTGATAGTATCGAGGTGATTGGAAATCATGCCTATATCGAGCGGCAAGTTTTCACCATCAAACAAGTTCTTGATGAGCTGGGTTGTGTAGGTGTTGGTATCCGGCATTATCGCCGGGTGCTTGCTTAAATCGGCCAGGCGAAGATGCGATTGTGTGGCATCGGAGCTTCCTGATTGCGCAAGGGGGTGAGAGGGCGCGACGACGAAGTGGAGTTGATCGTGCCAGAGAGTGTGGCTTTGGAGTCGTGGGTCTTGCGAAAGCGCGAGCGTAATAATGGCGAGGTCGAATCTGCCTTGTAGGATTTCATGGTATGCCTGCTCCGAATCGAGAAAATGTAAGTCCAGCTTTACCTGTGGGTAACGCGTCGAAAATTCGCGCAAATAGGGTGGCAAATAGTGCAACCCCACATGGTGACTGGTTGCGATACTCAGTTTGCCCTGTACATCGCCTTGTAAATCTGCGATGGCCCGCTGCGCGGCAATCACTTCACCCAAGATTAACTTGGCTTTGCTTAATAAGACCTGACCAGCCTGGGTTAGTGCCACTTGGCGGCCAATTCGATCAAATAAAGGTGCTCTAAGTTGTTCTTCCAGCAGAGCTATGCGCTTGCTTATCGCGGGCTGCGTGAGATGCAACCGCTCGGCAGCAGCAGAAAATGACCCATTCTCAGCGATGGCGACAAATGCCTGTAGGTGTTGAGTATCCATTCGTAGAATATTTAAACTATTCCTAAATGGAATGCAATATATAAAAAAGATAAATTTGTTTTATGGGTTTGGCGAGCGTAGCATGGCTGCATTCTTTCGATAAGTTTCTCTGCAACCCTGTGAGCCCCGGATTTAAGGGCTAATTAGGAGATCACCATGGCTAAAACCCTTTATGACAAACTCTGGGATGCCCACCTCGTCCATCAAAGTGACGATGGTTCTGCCCTCATCTATATAGATCGTCACATAGTTCACGAAGTGACTTCGCCGCAGGCGTTTGATGGTCTGCGCATGGCGGGCCGCAAGCCTTGGCGGGTGGACTCTATTCTCGCGACGCCCGATCACAACGTTCCTACTACCCAGAAAGAGCGCGCTAATGGCGTGAAAGGGATTCAGGACCCTGTTTCCCTGATTCAGGTACAGACTCTGGATGACAACTGCGATGAGTTCGGCATTCTTGAGTTCAAAATCAATGACGAGCGTCAGGGCATTGTGCACGTTGTAGGGCCGGAAACCGGCGCCTGTTTGCCGGGTATGACCGTGGTCTGCGGCGATTCTCACACCGCGACTAATGGTGCCTTGGGTTCTTTGGCGCACGGTATCGGCACCAGTGAAGTTGAGCATGTCATGGCGACCCAGTGCTTGGTTGCCAAAAAAATGAAGAATATGTTGATAAAGGTGGATGGCAAGCTGGGTCTTGGCGTTACTCCTAAAGACGTGGTGCTGGCGATTATCGCCAAAATAGGTACTGCGGGCGGTACTGGTTATGCGATGGAATTCGGCGGTCAGGTATTCCGCGATATGAGTATGGAAGGTCGTATGACCGTATGTAACATGGCGATCGAAGCGGGTGCGCGTGCCGGTATGGTGGCGGTAGATCAAACCACTATCGATTACGTAAAGGGCCGCACCTATGCACCTAAGGGTGAGTTGTGGGAAAAAGCAGTTGCCGACTGGAAAAACTATGTCAGCGACGAAGGTGCCCATTTTGATGCGGTGGTAGAAATCAACGGCGCTGATATCAAGCCGCAAGTGAGCTGGGGCACATCGCCAGAGATGGTGGTGTCGGTTGAAGATAAAGTGCCTGATCCTGCACATGAAGCTGATCCGGTTAAGCGCAATGACATGATTCGCGCGCTGCAATACATGGGTTTGCAAGCGAATCAGCCAATCACATCGATTCATGTTGATCGCGTATTTATTGGCTCTTGCACCAACTCGCGCATTGAAGATATTCGCGCTGCTGCAGAAGTGGTGAAAGGCCGTACTAAAGCTGCCTCAGTAAAAGAGGCGATTGTGGTTCCAGGTTCTGGTGCAGTAAAAGCGCAAGCCGAAGCGGAAGGTTTGCATAAGATTTTTATCGAAGCTGGATTGGAGTGGCGTGAGCCAGGCTGCTCTATGTGCTTGGCGATGAATGCTGACAAGTTGGGTGCAGGCGAGCATTGTGCCTCTACATCTAACCGCAACTTCGAAGGTCGTCAGGGTTACGGTGGTCGCACTCACTTGGTGAGCCCGGCGATGGCGGCAGCGGCGGCAATTGCTGGCCACTTTGTTGATGTGCGTACATTTAACTAATAGGAGTAGGTGCCATGAAAAGTTTTACCGTTTTAAAAGGCATTGCTGCTCCTATGGATCGCGCCAATGTCGATACCGACATGATCATTCCCAAGCAGTTTTTGAAATCCATCAAGCGCACTGGCTTTGGCAAAAACCTGTTTGATGAGTTGCGCTACCTTGATGAAGGCAAGCCGGATCAAAGCTGCGAAGGCCGTCCGATCAATGCCGAATTTCCGCTGAATTTTCCGCGCTATAAAGACGCCAGTGTATTGTTAGCGCGCGAAAACTTTGGTTGCGGCTCAAGCCGTGAGCATGCGCCCTGGGCGCTGGATGACTATGGTTTTCGCTGTGTAATCGCACCGAGCTTTGCCGATATTTTCTTCAACAACTGTTTCAAGAATGGCTTGTTGCCAATTATTTTGAGCGAAGCGATTGTTGATAAATTATTTAAGGAAATGTACGCAACAGAAGGTTATGAGTTGACGATTGATCTTGCTGCACAAACAGTTACTACGCCATCAGGTGAAAGTTTTGGTTTTGAAGTTGATGCTTTTCGTAAGCACTGCCTGTTGAACGGTTTGGACGATATAGGTTTGACCTTAGAGAAAGCCGACGCGATTCGCGCTTACGAAATCAAGCGCCGCGCTGAAGCTCCTTGGTTATTTGATGTCGTCAAGTGATCATTGAATAAAATAGGCAGAAAAATATTTTTAATTTTGGAGATTGCCCGTGGGTAAACATATTTTAATTCTGGAAGGCGATGGCATAGGTCCAGAAATCGTGCGTGAAGCGCGTAAGGTTCTCGACGTTGTTAATGCCAAATTTGATTTGGGTCTGACCTTCGAAAATGACCACATGGGTGGCTGCGCCATTGATGCCTATGGTGTTCCCTTGGCTGATTCTACGCTGGAAAAAGCGCGCAAAGCGGATGCGATCTTGTTGGGGGCGGTAGGTGGTCCCAAGTGGGATAAGTTGGATCGTTCCATTCGTCCGGAAAAAGGCCTGCTAAAAATTCGCTCGCAATTGGGTTTGTATGCAAACCTGCGTCCGGCGCTGTTATATCCACAATTGGTTGATGCTTCTTCCCTGAAACCGGAAGTGGTTTCCGGTTTGGATATTTTGATTGTGCGCGAGCTGGCTGGTGGTATTTATTTTGGTGAGCCGCGCGGTATTCGTGTGCTGGAAAATGGTGAGCGCGAAGGTTACAACACCTATAAATACTCCGAGAGCGAAATTATCCGAATTGGTCGTACCGCGTTTGAGATGGCCCGCAAGCGCAACGGGAAAGTGTGTTCGGTCGACAAGGCTAACGTACTGGAAGCGACTATGTTATGGCGCGAAGTTATGGATACCCTGCACAAGGAGTATCCGGACGTCGAGTTGTCGCATATGTATGTGGATAATGCAGCCATGCAGCTGGTGCGCGCGCCAAAACAATTCGATGTGTTGGTGACTGGTAACATGTTTGGTGATATTTTGTCCGATGCGGCTGCTATGTTGACTGGCTCAATCGGCATGTTGCCGTCGGCCTCGCTCGATAAAGATGGTCGTGGTATGTACGAGCCATGTCATGGTTCGGCACCGGATATTGCCGGGCAGGGCATTGCTAACCCGCTCGCCACAATTTTGTCGGTATCAATGATGTTGCGTTATTCGCTCGGTTATCCGCAGGTCGCGGATGCGATTGAGGTGGCAGTTGGCAAGGTGCTGGATCAAGGTTATCGCACCGCTGATATTTATACGGAAGGTAAGACCAAAGTATCTACCTCACAAATGGGTGATGCCGTTGTGGCGGCTTTGAATTGATTTTCGCTGAAACATTTAAAGAGAGACTGAGATGAAAGTAGGTTTTGTAGGTTGGCGCGGTATGGTGGGCTCCGTATTAATGGAGCGTATGCAATCGGAAAATGATTTTGCCAATATCCAGCCGGTATTTTTTACTACCTCGAATGTAGGTGGCGCTGCACCAGCGGTAGCCGCTGGCTTGCCTGCATTGAAAGACGCATATTCTATTGATGATCTGAAGCAACTGGATGTAATCATTACTTGCCAGGGCGGCGATTACACCAATGAAATATTCCCGAAACTACGCTCCTCTGGATGGAATGGCTATTGGATCGATGCAGCTTCCAGCCTGCGTATGGAAGATGATGCGGTAATTATTCTTGATCCGGTAAACCGCGGTGTTATCGACGCGGCTCTGCAGAAGGGTGTTAAGAATTTTATCGGTGGTAACTGCACAAACTCCATCATGTTGATGGGTATGGGTGGACTGTTCCATGCTGGATTGGTCGAGTGGGTCAGTTCTATGACTTATCAGGCGGCATCAGGTGGCGGCGCTAATCACATGCGTGAATTGTTGAAAGGAATGGGTGTGATTCATAGCGCGGTAGCTGATGAACTGGCGACACCTTCGTCGGCTATTTTGGATATTGATAGAAAAGTGGCTAACACTATTCGCAATGATGTGCCGCGCGAATTTTTCCCTGCGCCTCTGGCTGGCGGCTTGATCCCTTGGATCGACAAGCAACTGGACAATGGTCAGTCCAAAGAAGAGTGGAAAGGTCAGGCTGAGGTTAACAAAATTCTCGGCACTGAAAGTACTATCCCGGTAGATGGTCTGTGTGTGCGTATCGGTGCTATGCGCTGCCATAGCTTGGCGCTGACCCTCAAACTGAAAAAAGATCTGCCATTGAGCGAGATCGAGTCCATCATCAAGTCGGGCAATGACTGGGTAAAATTTGTTCCAAATGATCGTGGCATCACTGAGCAAGAACTGACTCCTGCTTCTATTACTGGTGGTCTGAAAATTGGTGTTGGCCGCGTACGCAAACTCAACATGGGGCCGGAGTATGTGTCTGCTTTTGTAATTGGTGACCAGTTGCTGTGGGGGGCGGCTGAACCTCTACGTCGTATGCTGCGCATTTTGCAAGAGACAAAATAAACCTTTTTGGGTCTGAAAATACTCAAAAACCCCGGGCCTAAAACCCGGGGTTTTTGCTTTATATAACTGTTTTGGTAATAAATAAGGATTTAAATGTCAGGCTTTTTTCACAATTTTGCGAATACGACGCGCGAAAGAACCAAAAAACCGTGTTTATGACAGCTTTGTCAAGACCCCGAGTATTGATAAAAACCTATTTATAATGAATACTTACGAGCGATACTGAATATTTATTCGAGGTTTTTAGCCTCTAGAGCGCAGCGAGCTTCTACAATGAAGGCTGTGTACATCAACTAAAATGTCTGGCTAATCATTGCAATTCAGCCGTGGAATAATAAAAGGATAGCGCTATGCGTCTTCGTCAGTTGGTTTTAGCCTGTGGTCTAGCGTCTCTGGCGCTCTCATCCCACGTGAGTGCTTTGGGGTTAGGTGAGGTTAAGCTTAAGTCAACGCTGAATCAGCCGCTCGAGGCTGAGGTGAAGCTGCTTGATACGCGTGATCTCACCGCAGAGCAGATCCTCGTTACCTTGGCATCGCCGGCAGATTTTGAGCGCAATGGCGTTGATCGTTTATTTTTCTACACGGAGTTTCAATTCGCGGTCGATCTGGAGTCACCGGATGGGCCCAAGGTGTTGATTACTTCGCGCAACCCGGTGCGCGAACCCTATCTGAATTTCCTGATAGAAGCGCGTTGGACCGCAGGGCGTTTGTTGCGCGAATACACGCTGTTAATGGATTTACCTACCTTTGAGGAAGACGGCGCAGCTCGCGCGGTGCAATCCGCTACAACTGCCGCTCCAAAGGCTGTGAGCCGCCCAGCTGCTGGTGAGGCTCCGGCTACTAATCAAGCGCATTCTGCCAGAGTTTCATCGGGTTCGGGTTCGGGTTCGGGTTCGGTAAGCCGTAAACCAGCGCTTAGTAGCAAAGAATATGAAGTACGTGGGAACGATACCTTGTGGGAAATAGCGTTGCGTGCCCGTCCTGATTCCAGCGTCTCTGTCCATCAAAGTATGATGGCCTTGTATAAGGCCAATCCCGATGCCTTTATTAGCGGCAATATCAATCGCTTGCGTCGTGGGCAGGTGCTGCGTGTACCCGATGCTGAAGAAATGAAGTCGCTTGGTAAATCTGAGGCGGTAAGTCAGTTTGCGGCTGCAAGCGGCGACTCGGCTTTGGGTGCGCAGATCAATGCTTCACGTCGAGCAAGTACTAGTCGATCAGAATCAACCGAAGTCAGTGGACGAGTAAAGTTGGCGGCCCCTTCTGCAAGCGGTGGAACTGGGCAGGGTAGCGGCGCAAATGATGGTTCGGGCAAAGCGCTTGAGTCTGAATTGGCGACCACTCTGGAGGAGCTTGATAAATCTAAAGCTGAAAATACTGAATTAAGTTCTCGTGTTAAGGATCTGGAATCCCAAATCGAAACAATGCAGCGCTTGGTAGACGTGAGCAATGAAAAGTTGCGTGCATTGCAGGTCGCTGCTGAGCAAAAGCCCGCCGATGCTTCAGCTCAAATAACTACACGGACTGAAGCTGTTAGCGCTCCAACCCAAGAGGTCTCCGCTCAGGAAGTTGCCCCCGTTGAGCAAGTTGCAATAGCTAGCGCGGCTGCGTCTAGCGCTCCGGCTGCTGCTAAACCGGTTGCTCCACCCAAAGTGGTTAAAGCCCCACCGCCGGAGCCTAGCTTGGCCGATACAGCAATTCAAAATGCTCCCTGGATTGGTTTAGGGGTCTTAGGTTTGGCTGGTGCAGGTTATTTTGCATATCGTCGCCGCAAGCAGCAGGCAGAAGAGCAGCAAACCTTTGAACAGGAAGACGTATTTGCGATAGATGAAACTCCCCATGATTCGGATGAGCCCGCGGACGCGCAGAATAACTTGCACGAAATTGATGAGACTTCATTATTTGATGAAGATCAGCCCGCATCTGCTGTAGCCGAAACGGGTGATGTTGTTGGTGAGGCAGATATCTATATCGCTTACGGCAAACTCGATCAGGCTGAAGAAATGTTGCTGAATGCCCTGAAAAAGGATCCGGATTCAGCTGATATTCGCATGAAGCTATTGGAAGTTTATGCTCAGCAGCAAAATGCTAGTGGTTTTGATAAACATTACGCGGCGCTTTTACCAATTGCTGGGGCTGCCTTGCTGTCTAGGGCGTCTGAGTTGCGTGCTGGTATTTCGGGGGTGGGCGAGTTTGATTCCGGTGCGGCGGTCGCTGCAAGCGAATCAGCCGATGATTTTTCTCTGGATGACTTCTCGTTGGATGATGATTTGTCGGTGTCCGAGCCTCTGCCTCAGAGCGAGGCGGTTGCAGGTGGTTTTGAGCCTAGTGATTTTGATTTCAAATTAGATCTGGATGATGATGAGCCTCAGTCAGCATCAGTTGATTTGGCGGACGATTTTGCACTGGATTTGGATGACTCGCCGGTTGCAAAAGATGTCGATGATATATCTGAGTTGTCGCTTGCTCTGGATGAGTTGACCGGGCATGAGTTGCCCGAAGATGTTGAGGCTGCCTCTGCATCGATTGCAGACGAATTTAATTTTGATTTGGATGAAGATCTGGCGTTAGACGGTGATCTTGCTCTGGATGAGGAATTGGCGCTCGATGACGAGCTCCTTTCTGGTGGGGAAGTTGTGCCGGCGAATGCGCAATCGTTAGTCGTAGGCGATACAAGCTCCGACTCGCTGGATGTTCCTGCTGACGATTTCAATCTCGATATGAATGTCGATGATATAGATTTGGCTGCGCTTGACCATGAAATGGAAAGTCTGGATGTAGACTTTGATGATGAGTCATTAGATTCAGGCGTAGCGAGTATTTCCGAGTTTGCGGCGCAGGAAATAGCGAAAGATCAAGCGGATTTTGAGCTTGACCTTGATGAAGATATGCAGCTCGATGATTTGTCCCCATCCAACCTGAAACTTACTGACGATTTGGATTCTAGTGAGACTGCTATAAATTTTGAACTTGAGGATGACGCCTCTTTTGATGGTGAACTAGAGGCAAATTTTTCAGCCGATGCTGACTTTGCTTTGCAGGACGAAGGCGGTGTAGCTGAAAACGAAACATTGGATTTTACTGAAAGCTTGGATGACGCTCCTGTAACTTCTATGCCAGAGTTTAGTGTGGCTGAGTTTGAGGCCGATGAATCTCTTTCTGATCTGGACGCGGCATTCGGTGGGTCGTCAATCGCAGCGGCTGAAGACGTGTTGTCGGAGGTTGATCTTGAGTTGGATGAAGAGATTCCTGGGGCGCATGACACGATGGTTGCGGGCGGCTCGATTGGTATTGAAGAGTCAGTTCCGTTTGAGTCTGCCACTGACTTTGAGGCCCCTGCTGAAGAGCAGCATGATGAAGATTTGTTTTCTCAGGCCTTATCTGAGTTCTCCAGTGAGTCTGATGATCTGGATTTAAATGAATTCTCCAGTGACGAAGCTGCGCTGGCTGACTTGTCTGATGATGATATGGACTCAGAGCTGGATTTCCTGGCTGACGCAGATGAGGCTGCAACCAAGCTTGATCTTGCGCGTGCTTATATCGATATGGGTGATACCGAAGGTGCGAAAGATATTCTCTCTGAAGTGATTGGCGAGGGTAATGACGAGCAGCGCAATGAGGCAAATGAATTGCTCGGTCGAATCGTCTAATCGTAGCGATGTTTGTGAAAGCCTTGCATCTCTGGTGCAAGGCTTTTTTTATTTTGTATCCAATTATTTTTTGATGATTAAAGTCAATGAGCGAAAACTATCTCCCAATTTCAAAACCTTATGCGCGCAATGGCGAAATTGTAGCTGATACACCTTGGCCGGAGGCTATGCATAGAATCGCATTGGGGATTGAATACAAAGGGGCTGATTTTCATGGGTTTCAGGTTCAGCCGAGTGGTGTTAAAACCGTTCAGCAGGCGTTGGAAAAGGCGCTGTCAAAAGTTGCGGACGAAGAAATAACGTTAGTTTGTGCTGGCAGGACTGATGCTGGGGTACATGCCACTAACCAGGTTATTCATTTTGATACATTAGCGGTGCGGCCGGAAAAGGCTTGGTTGCGTGGCACTCGCCCCCATCTACCCGATGCTGTGAGTATTCGTTGGGCAAAAGAAGTTGCTCCGCAGTTTCATGCACGTTTTAGTGCGCTAAATCGAACCTACCGTTATTTATTGAGCGATGCAAAAACTCCCTCTGGGCTATTGCATGATCAGGTGACTTGGTCGCCGCGCCCATTGGATGTCTCTCTCATGCGAAAAGCGGCGGGTTATCTCGTTGGGCAGCATGATTTTACGTCCTTTCGTGCCACCCAGTGCCAGGCAAAAAGCCCGGTGCGGAAAATCGAGTATTTGCATTTGGTAAGGCGTGGTGAATTGATTGTGTTAGAGGTGCAGGCGAATGCGTTTCTTCACCATATGGTACGTAATATCGTCGGCGTTCTTCTGGCGGTTGGCTCGGGTGATAAGCCCCCGGAATGGGTTGGGCAGGTGTTGGCAGCGCGCGATCGTAGTGCTGGCGGCGCTACCGCAAAGCCCTTTGGGCTGTACTTGGTGGGCGTAGATTATCCTCAATTATTTAGCTTGCCCGCTTGTTTACCAGGGCCATTGTACTTCTCTGAGCCTCTAGGTGGATTTTCTTCAGAGATGTAATTGGTTGAATTTTGTGCTCAGCCTTTTTGCGGTTTTTCGCATTGAAGTCTGTTAATATCCCGCCTGATTTTAAAAAGCGACCCATTTTATAAGGCCGCTTTTTGTGTTTTTAAGGCTGACGGGAGCATTTCAGCGTGTCCGGCACAAGAGTCAAAATTTGCGGTATTACAAATGTCGAGGATGCTCAGGCAGTTGTGTTTCATGGTGGTCATGCCTTGGGATTGGTTTTTTATGATGCCAGCCCCCGCGCTGTTGGGCTTGAGCAGGCCCGGGAGATTGCGTATGCGGCCGGTCCATTTATCACCGTAACTGCACTGTTTGTAAGCCCGTCGGTGGCTTTAGTTGAGTCCGTGTTATCTAGCGTCCCTGTTCAGCTATTACAGTTTCATGGTGATGAAACGCCTTCTTTTTGTGAGAGTTTTCGGCGCCCCTATATAAAAGCAATCAGAATGCGACCTGATTTGGATTTGGAAATGGCAATCGCCAACCATCCAAATGCATCCGGAATTTTGTTAGATGCGTATCGTCCTGGTGTACCAGGTGGTACCGGAAAGACATTTGATTGGGCGAGGGTTCCCCGTAACTCAGCGGTTCCTATTATCCTTGCTGGTGGTTTGACATCTGAAAATGTTGCGCAAGCCATTCGATCAACCGGAGTCTATGGGGTTGACGTCAGTGGTGGTGTAGAATCAGCGCCCGGAAAAAAAGATCACAACCAAGTCAAATCTTTTATTACTAATGCCCGGTTGGCCCGAATTTAATGGTGCTACCGGCTTACTACAGGTGATTTAACGGTGAGTCAGTCGATTGATTACAGCGCCTTTCCTAATGCGGAAGGTCATTTTGGCCCTTACGGCGGCCGCTTTGTGTCCGAGACCTTGATTTACGCGCTCGATGAACTTCAGTCTATTTATTCGCGCTTAAAAGATGATCCAGGCTTCCAGGCTGAGTTTGATAAGGACATGGCCCATTACGTCGGACGTCCATCCCCTCTGTATCTCGCTGAGCGATGGACCCGTGAATTAGGTGGTGCGCAAATCTACTTGAAGCGTGAAGATCTGAATCACACTGGTGCGCACAAGGTGAATAACACTATTGGTCAGGCGTTGCTGGCGAAGTTCACCGGCAAATCCCGGGTAATCGCTGAAACCGGAGCGGGTCAGCACGGTGTTGCTACCGCAACTGTTGCCGCACGGTTAGGCTTGAAGTGTCGTGTCTATATGGGGGCTGAGGACGTTAAGCGTCAGGCACTTAACGTGTATCGTATGAAGTTATTGGGGGCAGAAGTGTTCCCGGTTACCTCCGGTTCGCGCACATTAAAAGATGCGATGAACGAAGCCATGCGCGATTGGGCAACCAATGTGGATGACACTTTCTACATTATTGGTACTGTCGCTGGTCCGCACCCTTATCCGCAATTGGTGCGTGATTTCCAATCGATTATTGGTCGTGAGGCGCGCCGTCAATCATTGGATCAAGCGGGCCGTTTACCTGATGCGTTAGTTGCTTGCGTTGGCGGCGGCTCCAACGCGATTGGTTTGTTTCATCCGTTTCTGACTGACGAATCTGTGAAAATGTACGGCGTCGAAGCGGGTGGTATGGGTATTGAAACCGGCAAGCACGCAGCGCCGTTGAATAAAGGAATTCCCGGCGTGTTGCATGGTAATCGCACTTATTTGATGGAAGATGAAAACGGACAGATTATTGAAACCCATTCAGTGTCTGCTGGTTTGGATTACCCTGGTGTTGGTCCTGAGCATTCATGGTTGAAAGATATTGGCCGCGTAAATTATGTGGCGATCAATGATGACGAAGCTCTGGCTGCTTTCCGCAAAGTGACAAAAACCGAAGGTATTATGCCTGCGCTGGAATCCAGTCACGCATTGGCGTACGTGGAAAAATTGGCACCGACTATGAGTAAAGATCAAATTATTATCGCCAACCTTTCTGGTCGCGGCGATAAAGATATTTTGACCGTGGCCGGTATAGATGGAATTACCGTTTAATAAAAGTTGAATTTATTTTTAATGTCACATTGCTGACCGCAATTTCAGGAATTATCGATGAGTCGTATTTCCCAGCGTTTGAATCAGGCGAAAGCCTCAGGTAAAAAAATTCTCGTCGCTTACGTGGTTAATGGCGATCCATTCCCGCAAGCAACCTTGCCAACCCTGCATGAAATGGTAGCGCAGGGCGTTGATGTAATTGAGCTGGGCGTGCCTTTTTCCGATCCGATGGCCGAAGGTCCGGTCATTCAAAAAGGCCATGAGCGTGCGCTTGAGCATGGCATCAGTTTGAAAAGCACGCTGGAGATTGTTAAACAATTTCGTGCAACCAATAACACCACGCCCATTGTGTTAATGGGCTACGCCAATCCGGTTGAGCGTTTTGGATATGTGGAGTTTGCCAAAGCAGCGTCCGATGCCGGTGTGGATGGATTGCTAACCGTTGATTTGCCCCCGGAAGAAGTTTCTCTACTGAAAGCTGCGTTGGATGCAAATGGGTTGGATAATATTTTCCTGCTCGCGCCAACAACTACTGTGGAGCGTGCAAAAAAAATCGCCGTACACGCGTCAGGTTTTCTCTACTACGTATCACTGAAAGGTGTTACCGGGGCAGGTCATCTGGATGTTGCAGCAGTTAAGGCAAAGTTGGCTGAGTTTGGTCAATTGACAGATCTACCTGTGTGTGTGGGTTTTGGTATCAAAGACCCTGATACTGCGAAGGCAATTGCAGTACTCGCTGATGGTGTGGTGGTGGGTAGTGTGTTGGTAGACAAGATGGGTGCTCAGTCAGATAAAAAGCCGGAAGAAATCGCAGCGTCCGTTGGTGATATTATTAGCGGTATTCGCAAGGCGATCGATACACTTTAATTTTTACGCTGGTTGTTCGTCATCGTGTGAACAGCCAACTACCTTGAAACAAATACAGAGATGCAACCATGAGTTGGTTAGATAAAATTATTCCGAGTATTTCCCGTACTGAAACCAAGCGAAGTAACAAGGTTCCAGAAGGATTATGGGAGAAGTGTGTCAAGTGTGATGCTGTATTGTATAAGCCGGAGTTGGAAAAAACGCTGGATGTATGCCCGAAGTGTGATCATCACATGCGCGTTGGCGCTCGTGACCGTTTGAATATGTTTTTAGATCCGCAAAATCGTCAGGAATTGGCTACCGACGTGGAGCCGGTTGATCGGCTGAAGTTTAAAGATATTAAAAAATACAAGGATCGCCTCACAACCGCGCAAAAAGAAACTGGTGAAAAAGATGCCTTGGTAGCTATGCGTGGCGAATTGAAAGGTATGCCAGTAGTGGCTGTTGCCTTTGAGTTTGCATTTCATGGTGGTTCCATGGGGTATGTGGTTGGCGAGCGTTTCACTCGCGCAGCAACGGTTGCGTTAAAAGAAAATATCCCGTTTGTGTGTTTCTCTGCAACAGGTGGCGCGCGTATGCAGGAAGCATTAATTTCTCTGATGCAAATGGCTAAAACCAGCGCAGTAATTGAACGTTTGAAAATGCAGGGTACGCCCTATATTTCGGTGATGACAGATCCGGTTTACGGCGGTGTGTCGGCAAGTCTGGCGTTGTTGGGTGATTTGAACGTGGCTGAACCAGGTGCTCGTGCCGGTTTCGCTGGTCCAAGTATTATCGAACAAACTATTCGCCAGAAATTGCCGAAAGGCTTTCAGCGTGCAGAATTTTTGTTGGAGCACGGTGCCATCGACATGATCATTCACCGTCGCGATATGCGCGATAAACTCGCCGCGTTACTTGCGAAATTTACGCGCAAAGCGGCGGTGTAATTAATCGTTTATGCAACTTGAATCGCTATCTGCGTGGCTGGAATGGTTGGAGAAAAACCATCCGCAGGAAATAGATCTCGGACTTGAACGGGTTGCCTGCGTTGCTGCGCGGATGGCGTTGTTAAATCCCTCTGCAAAAGTGGTTACAGTGGCTGGAACCAACGGAAAGGGTTCCTGTGTAACGGCAACAGCAGCCTTGCTTGCTTCTGCCGGTTTTTCTGTCGGCGTTTACACCTCTCCTCATTTAATCCATTACAACGAGCGCATCGTGGTTGACGGAAAGGCCGTTGATGATGAAGAAATTTGTGTGGCATTTGCGGCAATCTATACAGCTTGCCAGCAGGTTTCTGCTGAGTATCCACAGCCGATCAGCCTTACTTATTTTGAATATGGCACTTTAGCCGCATTGGAAGTTTTTCGCCGCCGCGCAGTAACAGCAATAGTGCTTGAAGTTGGTTTGGGTGGGCGTTTGGATGCGGTGAATATTATTGATGCTGATATTGCAGTCATCACCAGTATTGCACTGGATCATACCGATTGGCTAGGTGATAACCGCGATTCCATTGGCTATGAAAAGGCGGGAATTATGCGTGCGGGCAAGCCTGTAATCTGTGCAGACTTTTCACCGCCGGTAACTGTGCTTGATCATGCGATGGAATTAGCGGCACCCTTGTATTTAATCGAGCGAGATTTCGGTTTTGTTCCGGTTGTTGGCGAACGTTGGAGTTGGTGGTCGGGTGCGCAGGAATTTCGCAGTCAGCCGTTACCACAGTTGCCGTTACCGAGTGTTGCCGCTGCGTTACAAGTCGCACATATATTGAATTTGGATTTGCCTGCGTTGAATGCATTTAGTTGTGTTGCTGCGCTGCGAGTGCCAGGCCGTTTTCAGACTCTTGAGTGGAAGCAGCGGCAGGTAATTTTGGATGTTGCCCACAATCCGGCAGCAACAGAGTATTTGGTGGAGCGATTAGTGCAAAGTGCTCCAGCTAATTCCAGTGTGCATGGCATAGTGGCGATGATGTCAGATAAGGATCGTGCGCAAAGTTTGGATAATTTAAAAGGCCGAGTGCAACATTGGTATCTAGCTGACTTATCTTTTATTTCACGTGCGGCAACCATTGAACAATTGCATCAAAATTTAGTCGACTTGGATGTGGCAGAGTGCTTTTCTGGCAGCGTTGCAGAGTGTTTACAGGCTGCGTTGACTAACTCGAGCCCGGGTGATCGCATTTTAATATTTGGATCGTTTTATACCGTCGCTGCTGGTTTGCAAGCCTTGAATATTTGTCTTCAGTAAACGTTTGTTGATTAAGCTGGTTTTTAGAAAACATAGGGGTTTTAGGTGAGAGAATCCGTAAAGCATCGCTTGATTGGCGCAGCAGTATTAACGGCGGTTGCGGTCTTGTTCTTGCCCAGTTTTTTTAAGGACCGTCAGCAATATCAAGTTAATACGGAGTCACAAATTCCCGGTCGTCCGAGTATTACCGCAGTGGATTTCAATGAGCCAGCGCAACCGGAAGGTATTGAATCAGCGCCTGCGCCTGAAGCTATGTTCGTTCCTGAAAATAATGAAGTGCCTGTTACAGAATTGGCAGTACCCCCGGCCGAAACCGCTGATGTTCAATCCGCACAACAAATGGCTTCCAGTTTAAAGGCGTCTGCGGCAGCTGCCTCCAGTGCTACAAAAGCTGATCAGGTGCCGGCATTACCATTAAATGCCCAGGGGTTGCCGGATGCCTGGGTAATTCAGGTAGCTAGCCTTAGTTCGCAAGACGGGGCCAACAAGCTGCGTGATCAGTTACAGGCTGAGGGTCATAAAGCCTATGTACGCGCGGCGCCCTCCGCAAATGGGAATATTTATCGGGTATTTATTGGTCCTCGCCAGGATAAAGCGCAACTGCAAGCCATAAAAACACAATTGGATAAGCGCCTTAAAGTGAATTCCCTGGTTTTACCTTTCAAACCATGAAGCCATAACGTATTGCCTCTGGTAGAATGCGCGCCTTAGTAAACCTCTCACTTTTCTTCCGGAGCGGTCGGGCGAATGAATTGGGCTGATTGGGCCATTATCGGGATCTTTTCCCTGTCCTGTTTTATCGGTTTGATTCGCGGTTTTGTGCGCGAAGCACTATCGCTGGTAATCTGGATTGCCGCCGTGCTGGTAGCCAGAGTCTTTGGTGCGCGGCTTGAAACACTGCTGGTCGACCATATTGAAACCCCCTCTGTTCGCTTGATGACGGCCTATGCCGTGTTATTTATTTCCACGTTATTACTTGGTGCGATGGTCAGTTACTTGATCGGTGCATTAGTGCGCGCGACTGGTTTGTCGGGTACCGATCGGGTGCTTGGCATGGTATTCGGTGCGGCGCGCGCTTTTATTATTGTGATGGCAATTTTAATTCTATTGCCTGGGTTTATCCCCGTGAATGAAGATGACTGGTGGAAGCAGGCGCAGCTGATTCCCCATTTTCAATCCTGTGAGGGTTGGGTTGTGGCGGCCTATGGCGAGGTCAGTGAATGGGTGCAAGCGCTGTTTGGAAGTGTTGAGCAAGCGCAGTCAGTCTAGAAATTTCAGTTTTTATTTTGGTTAAAGTTATTGAGGCGAGTTTATGTGCGGCATTGTAGGTATTGTGAGTAAGCGCGATGTAAATGTGCAGATTTACGATGCGTTAACCATTTTGCAACACCGTGGTCAGGATGCCGCTGGTATGGTCACCTGTCAAAACGGGCGCATGAGCCAGCAAAAAGGCAATGGTCTGGTGCAGGATGTTTTTAGAACTCGCCACATGCAGCGTTTGCTCGGCAGCATGGGGATAGGTCATGTGCGTTACCCAACCGCGGGTAGTTCAGGCCCGGCGTTGGCGCAGCCTTTTTATGTGAATTCTCCCTACGGAATTGCATTGGCGCATAACGGCAATCTGACCAACGCCGATAAGCTCAGTGAAGATATTTTTAAAACTGATTTGCGCCATGTAAATACCGATTCGGATTCCGAGGTCTTGTTAAACGTGTTTGCGCACGAGTTGCAACAACAAGGCAAATTAAGTCCAACAGCGGAGGATATGTTTGCTGCTGTTGCTGGAGTGCATAAACGCGTAACGGGTGGTTATGCCGTAGTTGCGTTGATTGCAAATTATGGTTTGGTTGCCTTTCGCGATCCGCATGGCATTCGCCCATTGGTGTATGGCAAGCGCAATGCAGAAGAGGGCGGTGTTGAGTATATGGTTGCGTCCGAGAGCGTCGCGCTGGATGTGCTCGGTTTTGAATTGCTTGATGATGTTGCGCCTGGTGAGGCAATTTACATCACTGAAGAAGGTGAAATGCATCGCCGTCAATGCGCAACAAATCCACGGTTAAGCCCGTGTATTTTTGAGCACGTATATTTTGCGCGTCCAGATTCCATTATGGATGGAATTTCGGTTTATAAAGCGCGTTTACGTCAGGGCGAAAAACTGGCGGAAAAAATTCTGCGCGAGCGCCCCGATCACGATATCGACGTGGTAATCCCCATTCCGGATACCAGCCGTGTCGCCGGTCAGGCATTGGCGCAAGGGCTGAACGTGAAGTTCCGTGAAGGCCTGGTAAAAAATCGCTACATCGGTCGCACCTTTATCATGCCGGGCCAGCAGCAGCGTAAAAAATCGGTGCGCCAAAAGCTGAATCCAATTGAGTTGGAATTTAAAGATAAGGTTGTATTGTTGGTGGATGATTCCATCGTACGCGGTACGACTTGCCAGCAAATTATTCAGATGGTCAGAGATGTGGGGGCGAAGAAAGTGTATTTCGCATCTGCAGCGCCGGCAGTGAAATACCCTAACGTCTATGGTATCGATATGCCAACTACCGCTGAGTTAATTGCTCATGGTCGTAGCGATGATGAGGTCTGTAAAGAAATTGGTGCGGATTGGTTGATCTATCAGGATCTTGAAGATCTAATTGCTGCTTCTGCTGAAGGCAATAGTAAAGTTACAGAATTTGATTGCGCCGTATTTAACGGTGAATATTGTGCGGGCGATGTAACTCAGCAGTATTTGGATAAGGTTGCTGCGGCGCGCAACGACAGTGCCAAAGCCGGCAAAAAAGCCAAGCAAATCGAATTGCCAATTGGTTTGCACAATGGTGCGGCGCGCGATTAATTAACGTCGCAGCCAATTGATTCAATCTGTGGTGAATGTTGATGGACAATTTTTCTGACGAAGATTTTTCTTACGATCCGCTATTCGGCGCAGCACTGGATACACTGGCAATTCGTGCGGGCCAGACTCGCTCGCACGAAGGTGAGCACAGTGAAGCGTTATTTTTAACTTCAAGCTACGTGTTTGGTAGTGCCCAGGAAGCGGCAGATCGTTTTTCCGGTGCGCAAGCGGGTAATGTGTATTCACGCTATACCAATCCTACTGTCCGCATGTTTGAGGAGCGTATCGCTGCGCTCGAAGGTGCAGAAGCTGCAGTGGCAACCTCATCGGGAATGGCCGCTATATTGAGCACCTGTATCGCGCTCTTGAAGGCGGGCGACCATGTGCTGTGCTCGCGCAGTGTGTTTGGCACTACCACAGTTTTGTTTACTAAATATCTGCAAAAATTTGGTGTGACTACCACGTTTGTAAATCCGGTAAATTACGAGGAGTGGCAAGCGGGTTTTACGCCCAGCACCAAGCTTGTCTTTGTGGAGACTCCTTCAAATCCACTGTGCGATGTGATTGATATCCAGCGCCTTGCAGATCTTGCTCATGAGCATAGCGCGCTCTTGGCGGTTGATAACTGTTTCTGCACGCCCGCGTTACAACAGCCGTTAAAGTTTGGTGCGGATCTAATTATCCATTCCGCTACAAAATATATAGATGGTCAAGGCCGCTGCCTTGGTGGCGTTGTCGCCGGCGCTAAAGTATTGGTGGATGAAGTGCTCGGTTTTATTCGCAGCGCCGGCCCTACATTAAGTGCATTTAATGCCTGGGTATTTTTAAAAGGTTTGGAAACACTGCGTTTGCGTATGGAAGCCCATTCGCGCAACGCTCTAGAGCTTGCGCAGTGGTTGAATGCACAACCGGCGGTAGAGAAGGTTTTTTACGCGGGTTTGCCATCGCATAACGGACATGAACTTGCCGCTAAACAGCAATCCGCATTTGGTGGTGTGTTGTCGTTCCGTGTGAAAGGCGGCCGCGAAGAGGCATGGAAGGTTATCGATGCAACGCGCATCATGTCCTTAACCGCAAACCTGGGTGATACCAAAACTACGATTGTTCACCCGGCAACTACGACCCATGGTCGTTTGTCGCCAGAGCAAAAAGCGGATGCCGGCATTACCGAAAACCTGATTCGTATTGCAGTAGGTCTGGAAGATATTGGCGATTTAAAAGCCGATCTCGCTCGCGGTTTGGGGAATCCTTAAACATCTGAGGGGGTAGGGCTCAAAAAAATGGTTTTTGGGTCTTGTCCTAGCGGGTGCGCCTTGGTAAAGTGCGCGCCCTGACACCCTAAGGGTATGCATTTTAGGACTATAGCTCAGTTGGTTAGAGCACCACCTTGACATGGTGGGGGTCAGCAGTTCGAGTCTGCTTAGTCCTACCAATTCTTTATTAAAAAAGCCGCTCAATGAGCGGCTTTTTTTTGCCTCTGATTTAACTGATATTTTTGCGCCACTTTTACCAATCTGTTAATTTTCCGACTAGAGTAGTGTGGGTGCTTTCTTCCAGTAGAAAGTACAGAGAGTGTTGGATTATTAATACAAACCAAAAGGCATAAAAAAGCTGAAATTGGCCAAAGGGGTGCTAAGTGAGCGAAGTCATGGAATACAACTTAATTTTCAAGGGCGAAGTTGAACAAGGATTCGATATTTCAGTCACCAAAAGAAAATTGGCAAGTGCATTCAAAGCCTCAGATGAGAAAGTAGAGGCGCTGTTTTCGGGGCGGCCGACGATAATAAAAAAAGGGCTTACCTTTGAGTCTGGTGTCAAGCTTCAGCAGCAGTTATTGAATATAGGTGCAAAAACCGAGCTTGAACTATCCGATATAAAACAATCGCCCCTTGAGTCGCGCAAACCTTCTGTAAGAATTCCTCCAGTCGCTCCTGCGCGTCCCGAAAGCAAAGTGGCGTTGGCGCTCCAGCCTGTTCAACAGGTTGCAACGCCAATTGAACCAGAGCCTCAAACAGAGGTAGAAGAGAAAACTTCGAAATTCAGTTTTCAGCAAATAGCGCTATCGATGAGGCGTACCTTTGCAGTTGTGCTGCTTTTGTTGGGTATTGCATGTTTGGTGGTCTATTCGCCATTTGCAGATCAAGTTATACGAATAGGTTTTTTGTTGGGTGGGTTGCTGGTTTTTTTAAGCTATCGCAAATTAAAGCAATGGTAACTTTTCAATTGAAGAAAATAAAACTACAACAAAGGACGCTTTAGATGCGCAGATTTTTTTTATGTTGCCTTTTAATTGTTTTTGCATCAGTTGTTCGCGCTGAAATCTATCAGTGGACTGATGAAGATGGCAAAGTTCATTTTGGTGAAAAACAAGCAGCTCAAGATCAGAAAGAGGCTACTAAGGTTGAAGTGCGGGGTAAATATCTGATTCGTGATGTCGAAGCCCTGAACGCTATTTATTATACAAACCCCTCCCCACATCGATTGATCGATTTTAATTCAATCAAACTAGCTCTGCCTGATTCAGAGTATACCAATGTTAGGATTGGGCGTATCACTTGTGGTAGACCAATAGATTTGTATTGGCAGAAAGGTATCGTCGACTTTACTCAACCCGGTGTTATTAGGGGAAGTATTTCAATCTTTGAAAAGTTTGGTTATGCCGTCCGCAATGGTATTAAAGGCGGTGCATCGGCAGCCAGTTTAAATCTAGAAGCTGAAATCATTGATATAAAAATGAATAAATGTCCCGCGGAAAAAAGCGATGACATTACACAGAATGCGACCTATCTAAAAGTGAAATGGAATTTATATGACCCTTTAGCCAAAAAACTATTGTATTCAACGGAAACCATGGGTTCTCATAACGCGATGAGTGTCAGGGCCATCAGAAATGGAGGTGATATTAGTTTTGATGCTGCTTTGTCACTTGCAACGAACAATTTGTTGGCGGACCCTGAATTTGCAAAAGTGATTGTGCCTGTTGATATGACTACGCTGGTAGAAAAATTTGACGAGGAAGTGAATGTCAAAATCAATTACGGCACCGGTGCAGGTTCGTTTAAAGAAAGCGCTGATCAATTGATGAAAAACGCCGTTATCGTAAAAACCAAAGATGGGTTTGGTAGTGGTGTGGTTATTAATAACGATGGCTATGTATTAACTAATGCGCACGTGGTTGGCGATGAGACAAAGTTTCATATCCTTATTGGTGATAATACGCTGGGTGCAGTTTTGGTTCGTAAGGAAGCCATTCGCGACGTTGCCTTGATTAAAATCAATGACAACTATTCCAGGCTGGAAGGTGTTACTGTTGCGAAGGATCAATCCGATGTGGGAGATGAAATTTATATTATCGGTGCTCCGCTTTCGTTGGAGCATAGTCAGACTACAACAAAAGGCATTGTTTCTGCCTATAGAGATATGCAAGGGCTCCGCTATTTGCAAACCGATGCAAATGTTAACCACGGCAGTTCAGGTGGGCCAGTATTTAACGAGCACGGAGAACTAATTGCACTGACGGTGGCGGGCTTATTAACACGCGATGGTGCAGGTTTGGGAATTAACTATTTGATACCCATTAATGATGTATTTAGATATTTAAAATTAGGCACTGCTAAAAATAAAAATGAAATGTTGGCTTCAACCGATAACTGGTTTCAATCAAAGCTCGCTTCTAAAGATGACAATACCGTTTTATCAGGCGTATACCGGAAATTTGGCACCGTATTAAATTGGTTAAACACGCCGTTATTTACCATAGGAAATGTTGCTGAATCGCCTTCCGCTAATAGTGAACCTTTACCGCAAATATCCGGGTTGACCCAATTGCCTGATAAAATTAGCAACCAGATGCTACTTCGCGCCAAAGCGGCGGATGCGTTGACCCGCATTACTCCGTTGAAAATGTCTATTGCAATGTATTACGTAGATCATGATCAGGAGTGGCCGAGCAGCTTTAGCGATATCGATGTGGATGGCGATAGTTTGAGTCATCCGGGGTTAATTGAGTCCGTCACTATTGAACTAAACGGCACTCTTCGCGCTGATTTATCCGAAGAAACATTCGGTCATGGTTATTACTTTGAATTAGTCCCGGATGCCAAAAACGCAAGCTTGTCTATGGATTGGTCATGCGTAACAAACCTTGATAAAGGATTGTGGGTTGGGTCGTGTACAAGTGATTTGTAGCCGCAAGGCGGAAAAGAATGTAGTCGTTATGTGGTTCGTTCTTCCCGGTGTTTCGACTGTGACCGAGAAAGAAATTAGACACGCCTACCAGTGGTAATCCTGGCGGGCTTTCCGTTGGTGTCCTGGATTGTAGTTTCAGTGTTCGTTCTCAAGTGGAACGGTTAGCTAACGCGATTTGTGGGTGAATGCACTTTTTTAAGGGCGACGGGTTCGTTGGGCTGATAACTTCGCGTTCCGCACAAAAAATCCGCTAGCTGAGTAGGGTATAGAGCCTCTGCGTCGTACTCCCAAACCGTTTAACCCTTCCCCCTTGAATTCCCCGTCCTATGCCCCATTTAGTCTTCACCTGCCTGTAAAGGCTGATTCCCCTAGTAAATTCGTGCATGTATTCAGGAGTTCGACAAATGACCGTTGATGCCCGCAAAGAGACCCGTGGCTTTCAGACCGAAGCCAAGCAGTTGCTGCATTTGATGATCCATTCATTGTATTCAAACAAGGAAATTTTCCTGCGCGAGCTGGTTTCCAATGCCTCGGATGCGGCGGATAAGCTGCGTTTTGAAGCGGTTTCCAATGGCGATTTGTATGAAGGTGATGCGGAGTTAAAGATTCGTATCAGCTTTGATAAAGAAGCAAAGACCCTCACCATTAGCGACAACGGTATTGGTATGTCGCGCGATGAGGTGGTTGAAAACTTGGGTACTATCGCCAAGTCTGGTACTGCGCAATTTATGCAGAAGTTGACTGGTGATCAAAAGAAAGATGCGCAATTAATCGGTCAGTTTGGTGTGGGTTTCTACTCCGCATTTATTGTTGCCGATCGCGTTGTAGTGACTACTCGCCGCGCCGGTGCGCCAGCTAATGAAGCCGTGCGTTGGGAGTGTACTGGCGAAGCAGAATTTACCGTTGAGTCGGTAGAAAAAGCATCACGCGGTATGACTGTTGAATTGCATTTGAAAGATGATGCATTGGAATTTGCGGATCATTGGCGTTTGCGTTCCATCATCAAAAAGTACTCCGATCACATTGCCATTCCGGTGGTTATGCAAAAGCAAACTCCAGCAGGTGAAGATGCAGAAAGTGCCGAGCCTGAAGATGAAGTGATCAACACAGCTACTGCACTCTGGACTCGTTCACGTTCTGATGTGACTGATGAGGAATATAAAGAATTCTATAAGCACGTAAGCCATGATTACGCTGAACCACTGAGCTGGAGCCACAATCGTGTGGAGGGCACTCTGGATTACACCAGCCTGTTGTATATCCCGGCACGCGCGCCTTTTGATTTGTACAACCGCGATGCGTCACGTGGTTTGAAACTGTATGTGCAACGCACGTTTATCATGGATGATGCAGAACAGTTCCTTCCGCTGTACCTGCGCTTTATCAAAGGGGTAGTGGACTCGAATGATTTGAGCTTGAACGTATCGCGCGAAATTTTGCAGAAAGATCCCAACATCGATTCCATGCGCTCTGCATTGACCAAACGTGTGTTGGATATGCTGAGCAAAATGGCGAAGAGTGAGCCGGAAAATTACACTACTTTCTGGAAAGAATTTGGTCAGGTAATGAAAGAAGGTCCGGCAGAAGATTTTGCCAACCGTGAAAAAATTGCCAAGCTGCTGCGTTTTGCATCAACCCACACTGAAACGGCTGAGCAAAGCCAATCGCTCGACGATTATGTAGCGCGCATGAAAGAAGGGCAGGAAAAGATTTACTACATTGCCGCTGAAAACTTCAACACCGCGAAAAGTAGCCCACATCTGGAAGTGTTCCGTAAAAAGGGCATTGAAGTGTTGTTGTTGTCGGATCGCGTTGACGAGTGGCTGATGAGTCACTTGCAAGAATTCGAAGGCAAGAGCTTCCAGGACGTGGGCAAGGGCGAATTGGATCTGGGTAAACTGGATTCCGAGGAAGAGAAAGAGGCCCAGGAAAAAGTTGCCGAGCAACTTAAACCCCTGTTAGAGCGTGTGAAGACTGCTTTGGGTGAAGAGGTTTCTGAAGTACGTATAACCCATCGCTTAACCGATTCACCGGCTTGTGTGGTCGTTGGTCAATTCGATATGGGTGCGCAGATGCGCCGTATATTGGAAGCCGCTGGTCAGAAAGTGCCAGATTCCAAGCCTATTTTTGAGTTGAACCCTGAGCATCCGCTGGTGAAAAAGCTGGATGCAGAGTCCAACGATGGCCGTTTTGGCGATTTGGCGCACATCCTGTTTGATCAGGCTAACCTGGCAGAAGGCGCACAATTGCAGGACCCAGCGGCATATGTGCAGCGCTTGAATAAGCTGTTGCTGGAGCTTAGCAACTAAGCACTTACCATTCTTATTGTGTTATTCAAAATGACCTTGTCTGAGCGACCCCGTCTATACTCAGTCAAGGTCATTTTTTTTGCCCGTTATTATTCCCATTAACGAAAACAGATTTTTAGACTGGTTTTCCGGTTTACGATTTTTAAGGTAAAGCCCTATGGAATATAAAGAAGTTAGTTTGCCTGCTGTTAAATCTATTGCTCTGGTTGCACATGACAATAAAAAACAGGATTTACTTGCCTGGTGTAAAAAGCATCGCAACGATTTACAGCAACACACCTTGTTTGCCACAGGGACTACCGGTGCGTTAATTGAGAAAGAAACGGCCCTACCAATTAACAAATTAATTTCCGGACCGCTCGGCGGCGATCAGCAAATTGGTGCGCTGATTACCGAAGGCAAGGTGGATATGTTGATTTTCTTTTGGGACCCATTTGAACCAATGCCGCACGATCCGGATGTAAAAGCGCTGCTACGGATTGCGGCGGTATGGAATATTCCGGTGGCCTGTAACCAAAGCTCTGCCGATTTTATGGTGGTCTCACCGCTGTTCAATCGTGAATCGACCCACGCAGTTCCCGATTACGATGCCTATATCGCCAAGCGTTCCAGTGCGAGTCGCTAATTATGAATATTGAACAATTACAACAAGTATACTTTTCCGCCGATTGTCTCTACAGCCTGCAAGATGTAGAAGAGGCGCTGGATAATTTGATTGCGCCCATTATTCAGGATCTGGGCGATAAAACGCCGCTGGTATTGGGGGTAATGAATGGCAGCCTTGCAACATTGGGTTATTTATTGCCGCGGTTGCCTTGTTTATTGGAGGTGGATTACGTGCATGCCACTCGCTACCAGGGGGCATTGCAAGGCAATCAATTAATCTGGAAGCGCAAGCCGGATGTTGAATTAAAAGGTCGCTATATTTTGTTGGTTGACGATTTGCTGGATCAAGGAATCACCCTGAAAGCAATCGCGGATTATTGCCTCGAACAAGGTGCTGCTCAGGTAAAAATTGCAGTGTTAGGGACAAAAAAAATCCAGGGCTACCAAGCGCCAATTACCGCAGACTACAGTGCGTTGGAGATTCCGGATAAATATGTGTTCGGTTTTGGAATGGATTATCACAACTACTGGCGCAATGCGCCGGGCATTTTTGCATGTCAGGATTAATGTATGTTGGCAATTATTGGCGGTTCCGGTTTGAATCAATTTCCGGAATTGCGCATTACTAAAGAGCGATTTTTTTCTACTCCTTACGGCGATTGCTCTGCGCCGCTCACGTTTGCTGAAATTGAGTCTGAAGGCAAAATAAATTCAATTATTTTTTTACCGCGTCACGGCAAAGGCCATCGGTTACCACCACATCTTATTAATTACCGGGCGAACCTTTGGGCGTTAAAAGAGGCGGGAGTTACGCGCATTCTTGCTATCAATGCTGTCGGTGGAATGGGCGTTGGAATGGGGCCCGGGGCGTTTGTTGTGCCGCATCAGTTAATCGATTACACCTGGGGACGCGAGCATAGTTTTAATTTTGCGGCAGATGGTTATGTTAACCATATCGACTTCACTCAGCCTTATAGCGCTCGGATGCGCGAGTTATTGATTAAGGCGTTAAATTCGGCTGGACTGCCGTTTCACCCACAGGCTGTTTATGGTTGCACTCAGGGGCCACGTTTGGAAACAGCGGCGGAAATCCAGCGCCTGATTCGTGACGGGTGTGATTTGGTTGGAATGACCGCTATGCCGGAGGCTTCGCTTGCCCGTGAGCTGGGTATGGAATATGCCTCACTTTGCCTGGTAGTGAATTGGGCCGCCGGCCTTGCAGATCAAGAGCTTAGCCTTGATGAGATGATGCGGGTTCTTGCTGCTGGTATTAGCGACATTAAAAAAGCAATTTTCATATTTGCAAAAACAACAATTTGATTGAAGAAGCAACAAAAAAATCACCTCTTATTTCTAAGTTTTGTTAATATCTGTTAACTCGGGTATTTTTGTTCTACCGAATAATACCCGTTAGTTCTGGATAGCTTGCTGGCCTGCTGTGCTGGCGATCAACGGATGAGACAAACCGAGCAAATAACAATAAGCATCAAGGCTGTAGAGGTGTTTCATATGACGACAGATCGTGAAATTGGCACGGTTAAATGGTTTAACAACGTGCGTGGATATGGGTTTATAACCAGAGGAGAAGGAGGCGAGGATATTTTCGTGCATTATCGAAATATCCGTGCGGATGGTTACCGCTCCCTAGCTGAAGGTCAGAACGTGGAGTTTCAGTTACAAAAAGGTGATAAAGGCTTGCAAGCAGAAGATGTAGTTCTGCTGGGCTAAGTAGTTTGATGCGACACAATAAAAACCCCGGCTTCGAGCCGGGGTTTTTATTTATTCAATTTGCGTTTCTGCTTTTTAATTTTTAAATATTTATCTGATCATGGTGCAGAAACCTTACTGGACGTAGTTGCCTCTGTCGTTCCTGTATAAGGCGTTACTTGAATGATAGCGGCCAAGACCGGATGATCCAGATAATGCACTTCACCGCTGCGCATGTCGCGCTCTTGTTGTAACAAAATAATTTGACGTGTTACGTATTCTTGCCCTGAAGTTTCAGTCGCCGCATTATTTGCGTTGGGATCAAAGCTGCCGTTTGCCCATTGCTGATTTTCACTGGCTAAAGCTTGGTCCAACTCCAGATTACTATCCAGCGATAAGCCAGAGGTATTAGTGCGCGTGAAGTTAGGGCGCAAGGGAATTTCCGGCCAGGTGCGAGTCACCTCCTGGCCGACATTCACATCAAATTGCGAGTACCAAAAATTGGTTTGCAATTCCAGATAAGTGGCAACACTCAAGCGAATACTGCCTTCCAAAGTCTGGTGTTGGCCAAACTGCTGGCCACCATTAATTAAAATCGCTTTGGATGCTTTTTTGTTAGTGATGACTTGCCGCCATGCTTGATGAAACAACACTTCAAAACGTGAATTGTTTTCCAACCGTTTGGCCTGCGCATTTAGTTGGCGCTCAGCAGCAGGCAACAAATAAAATGGTTCTTTGGTGAGATCTACCGTTGAAGTTAGTGGAGTGCTATTTGTTCCGATGGAGTTGGTGGCCTCGGGGCTAGCTGTTGCACTTGCTGCGTTAGGGTCCTTTAATTCAACCCAATCACCCGGGTAGCGCAATTTAATATTGTTGGGCCAATGCTCCTGGCCTGCATCATCTGTGCGTGCAAATACAATCAACTCCACCTGGTACCAGCCCTCATGATTGGACTTTGGTGCTTGTGCCACGGTGCTGACGCTAGCGAGCAGAGTTGTTACACCGATCAAGCCGGTAATTATGTTATGCGAAACTCGCGAAACAAAATTCATATTAAGATTCCTGAAATATTTTCAGTGGTGAATGATCGATTCGTTGTTAGTGTTTTGGTGTCAGGTAATCAAGCAAATCCATAACACCTTGGATACGTTTTTCGGTCGCTTCCAGATCCAGCGTAAATTTCAACTGACTGGCGCCTTCCAATTTGTATACGCGTGGTTGGCTTTGAACCAACTTTACAATCTGCAGCGGGTCAACCTTGGTATCACTGGTGAACTCAACTTTGCCACCGCGACTATTGGCTTCGAGTTTGATGATGCCAATTGCTTCTGCGCGAATTTTAATTTGCGTAACGCGGAAGAGGTTTTTAATTGCCTCTGGCAACAAACCAAAGCGGTCAATCATCTCTACTTGCAGCTCTCGCAGTGCCTCTTCATTTTGGGCGTTCGCCAGACGCTTGTACATCACCAATCGCGTATGTACATCGGGCAAGTAATCCGAGGGGATTAATGCCGGAATGCGCAAATTAATGTCAATGGCTTCACTGAGTGCTTTTTCCAGATCGGCTTGCTTGCCCTGGCGAATGGCTTTAACCGCGCGGTCGAGCATATCCATATAGAGCGAGAAGCCGATGGTTTGGATTTGGCCGCTTTGCTCTTCGCCGAGTAATTCACCGGCGCCGCGAATTTCCATATCGTAAGTTGCCAGGGTAAAACCTGCGCCCAGGTCTTCGGCGGCACTGATGGCCTCTAAACGTTTTACCGCATCGTCGGTCATGGCACGTCGGTCCGGCGTTAATAAATACGCATAGGCCTGGTGGTGCGAGCGCCCAACGCGGCCGCGCAATTGGTGCAATTGTGCGAGGCCAAATTTATCGGCGCGATCAATAATAATGGTGTTGGCGCTGGGAATATCGATACCGGTTTCAATGATGGTGGTGCACACCATAATGTTAAAACGCTTGTGGTAGAAATCACTCATCACTCGCTCAAGGTCGCGCTCGCGCATTTGACCATGGCCCACCGCGATACGCGCCTCGGGAATTAATTCCTGTAAGTCGCGTGCGGTTTTTTCAATGGTATCCACTTCGTTGTGCAGGTAATACACTTGGCCACCGCGCAAAATTTCGCGCAGGATTGCCTCTTTAATGGTGGCTTCATCGTAAGTGCGCACAAAGGTTTTTACCGACAAGCGACGCGCTGGCGGCGTGGCGATAATCGATAAATCCCGAATGCCCGCCATGGACATATTCAAGGTGCGGGGGATTGGCGTTGCGGTAAGTGTGAGAATATCAATTTCCGCGCGCAGCGATTTAATTTGCTCTTTTTGGCGCACGCCAAAACGGTGTTCTTCGTCGATAATTAGCAAGCCAAGATTTTTGAATTTAATATCCGGCTGCAATAATTTATGGGTGCCAACAACGATATCGACTTTACCTTCCGCAACTCGCTCCAAGACTTGATTCACTTCTTTGGTGGTGCGGAAACGCGATAGCACTTCAACAGTAATTGGCCATTCCGCAAAGCGATCCTTCAGTGATTCGTAATGTTGCTGTGCAAGCAGGGTTGTAGGTGCAAGTATTGCTACCTGCTTGCCACCGTGGCTCGCCACAAAAGCGGCGCGCATGGCGACTTCGGTTTTGCCAAACCCCACGTCGCCACACACCAGGCGATCCATAGGTTTATTGGAGAGCATATCGCTCAACACAGATTCAATAGCGCGTTGTTGATCAGGCGTCTCTTCAAATGGAAAACTGGCGGAGAATGCTTCATACGCGGTTTTAGGATCGGGGAATGCAAAACCTTTGCGTGCCGCACGGCGCGCATAGACTTCCAGTAATTCCGCTGCTGTATCGCGAATTTGCTCCGCGGCTTTTTTGCGTGCTTTTTGCCAGGACTCACTACCGAGTCTGTGCAGCGGCGCCAAATCATCCTCAGCACCACTGTAACGACTAATCAAATGCAGGTTAGTGACTGGAACATAGAGCTTGGCTTCGTCCGCATATTCCAGTGTTAGAAATTCGTTGGTTTGATTATCAATAGTGATAGTTTCCAAACCGCGATAGCGACCAACACCGTGATCGATATGTACCACTGCCGCACCGATTTTTAATTCGGTGAGGTTTTTCACCACCATATCGGCGTTGTCTTGCGTTTGCTTGCGGCGGCGCTGTTGCTGGATACGTTCACCGAATAATTGCGACTCAGCAATTACGGCAAGTTTGGGGTCCGTTTGTAATAAACCTTGATCCAGTGGGGCAACGGTAATAGCGATTTTTTCGCTGCTCGCCAGAAATTCGTTCCAGGTTTCGAGCGCGGCGGGGCGAATACGAATGCGGCCGAGTAACTCCAATAATGTTTCGCGGCGACCGGCGGACTCCGCGCAAAACAAAACCCGGCCATTAAATTCCATTAAAAACGCCTGGATTGCAGCGAGCGGATTGTCCGCCTGCGCACGAATTGGCAGCGAAGGTGTTGCTTCGGTGGCGAAGTTGATTTGTCCTTCTTTCTCGTCGAGCGGTGTTGAACCTACAAAGGTGCGGCAATAATTTTTTAGATGGCCGAACAGCTCATCAATAGCAAGATAAATATCCCTTGGTGGTAATAACGGGCGCAGCGGGTCAACACGACGACTTTCGTAGCGGCGTAATAACTCCACCCAGAAACTCTCCGCGGATTTTTCGATATCGCCCAGCGCATACACCTGAGTGTTTTGTGGCAAGTAATCAAACAGTGTGCTGCAGGCATCAAAAAATAACGGCAGGTAGTATTCGATACCCGGTGGTGAAATACCGGCGCTAATGTCCTGGAAGACGGGGCAAGCTTTGTGGTTAACATCAAAGCGTTCCAGCCATTGTTGTTTAAATAAATTAATCCCGGCTTTGTTGAGCGGAAATTCCTTCGCTGGCAATAGCTGGATTTTTTCTACTTTATCAATAGTGAGCTGGGTTTCAGGATCAAAGGTACGCAGGCTTTCAATTTCATCGTCAAATAAATCGATCCGATAGGGCAGGTCACTGCCCATGGGATAAATATCCATTAGTGAGCCGCGCACGGCAAATTCACCGTGCTCATAAACCGTATCCACGCAGCGGTAGCCGGCGCGTTCCAGGTTTTGGCGCAATTGATTGGTATCAATTTGTTCGCCGACCGACACCATCAAACTGTTACCGAGCAAATATGACTGTGGCATCAAACGCTGCAACAAAGTGGTGATTGGCACCACCAAAATGCCTTGTTTTACAGCAGGTAATTGATAAAGGGTGCGCAGCCGTTCAGAGATAATATCCTGGTGCGGCGAGATAGTATCGTAGGGGAGTGTCTCCCAATCCGCTAATTGCAAGACTGGTAAGCCGTTTGCATCTCCTGCAAAAAATCGTAGCTCGGTTTCCAAGCGAATCGCGGAGCTGGTATCGGCAGTCACAATGAGGCTTAACCCGGAATAAAGTGTAGCGGCGTTAGCAATCGCGAGCGCTTGGGCGCTGCCATAGAGTTGGCCCCAGTATTGGCGATTACCCGCGCGCATTGATACCGGAGGTTTGGCTAAAGGGGATAAGGTCATAAGGTCAAAATCTGGTTAGAGCGCCGGGTTCGAACGCCTGTTAATAGCTATGTATTAATAAATGGCCTGGCAATCAGTAAGTATTGGTTGAAAACTGATCAATTCGAACTAGGCTGGTTGTAATCATGGATTGGCCGGTATTGTACCTGTCTGGTTAAAAGCCTCTAGCCCTGATGGAGGCAATTCCCAGGAAAAAATGGATTTACCTCTTAGTGCTAAACAATTCGGATGGAAGCATCCTTTCGAGCTACCTGCTCGGAGACGCTTACGTGGTTTATGGTTTAAATCTGATTAAATTGGTGCCACATTTTACGAAAACTTTGCAGGTTTCTTACGCTGATTTTGCATGCTTTTGGTGCGTAACCATACAGAATGCGCGCCACTTTCTATACCTTTCTTTACATCAGGATTGTGACATCTGTTGCGTACGCCGTGCGGCGCGAGATAGTTAGTTAAGGACATCGGACAGAGTGTTAGAAACAACCAGCGCCGCGTGAATGCCGCGTTTTGCTGGTGGTGACAAACAAGTTGCTTCAATAAGAATTATTATCATCCGTGTCGGCCAACGAGTATAAAAATGCTCGAGGAATTAACTATGTCATCCCTGGATGCGATTGCGCACAATTGGTCATTTGCCGTTTACATCTTCGGCATTATTTTTGTTTGCGTATTTATGTTGGCGATCCCTGTATTTATGGGTGGTCGCAGTAAGGGGCGCGCCAAAGAAGAACCCTTTGAGTCGGGTATTGTTTCTGTTGGCGGTGCGCGTCTTCGCCTCTCGGCAAAATTCTATTTGATCGCGATGTTCTTCGTGATTTTCGATATCGAAGCATTATTCCTCTATGCCTGGTCGGTTTCCGTGCGTGAAAGTGGTTGGCCAGGTTTTATTGAAGTACTGATTTTTGTACTCGTTCTGTTGGTTGGTTTGATCTACATCTGGCGCTTGGGTGCGCTGGAGTGGTCATCAGAATCCCGCCGTCGTCGCATTCGCGATGAGGCCAACCAGCGTTCCAATCTGTCCTGATTTTTATTGTGATCAGCTTTTTGCTGGTCACTTTCTGTATTCGAGTTTCCAGTTTTCCGAGGCTTAAGCGATGGACTATACCCTGACCCGTATTGATCCGAATAACCCGCAATCCGGCAATCCTGATCGCCGCCAACAGCAAGCGCCTGATCCGGTGGAAGATCAGGTACATCGCAATATATTCCTCGGCAAATTAGAAGACATGCTGCACGGCGCGGTTAACTGGGGCCGTAAAAACTCGCTCTGGCCGTACAACTTTGGTTTGTCCTGTTGCTATGTAGAAATGGCTACTGCTTTTACTGCGCCACACGATTTGGCGCGTTTCGGTTCGGAAGTAATCCGCGCTTCACCTCGTCAAGCAGACTTGATGGTGGTAGCTGGTACCTGCTTTATCAAAATGGCGCCGGTAGTGCAGCGTTTATACGAACAAATGCTGGAACCCAAGTGGGTAATTTCCATGGGCTCTTGCGCTAACTCCGGTGGCATGTACGACATTTATTCGGTTGTGCAAGGCGTGGATAAATTTTTACCCGTTGATCTTTATATTCCCGGTTGCCCGCCGCGCCCCGAAGCTTTTTTGCAAGGTTTGATGTTGCTGCAGGAATCTATTGGCAAAGAACGTCGCCCGCTGACTTGGGTTGGTGGTGATCAGGGTGTGTTCCGCCCGGTGATGCCCGCACAGCGCGACGTTAAACAGGAAGAGCGTATTCAAGTAGTCAATTTGCGCGAGCCAGATGGGGTTTAAGCCCGACGTTTAGTGACGCTGCAAGATAAAAATTTCAAAAAATTATTTTAGTGATGAGCAATCGATGACTGAGAACGCAAGTCTGGATACAGCGCTACCCAAAGTGGTAAGTGAACTCTTCGCAGAGTTTGGTGAAGGCAATTTTATTGTCCAACCGACCAAAGATGATGTTCCAACCCTCTGGGTACCAAGAGAAAAACTGGTTGATGTCTTGCGTTTTTTGCGCGATTTGCCGCAGCCGTATTCCATGCTTTACGACTTGAGCGCGATGGACGAACGCTTGCGCACCCATCGCTATGGTTTGCCTGCTGCGGACTTCACCGTTTTCTATCATTTGTTGTCGATTGAGCGTAATAGCGATGTGCGTATTAAAGTCGCTTTATTTGCCGATAGCTTGAGCGTTCCCAGTGTTATTAAACTCTGGCCTAACGCCAACTGGTACGAGCGCGAAGTCTGGGATTTGTTCGGCATTGAATTTGATGGCCACCCATTGCTTGTACGTATTATGTTGCCGCGCACCTGGACCGGTCACCCGTTGCGTAAAGATTACCCGGCGCGTGCCACGGAATTTGATCCCTTTATGTTGGATGCGGCAAAGCAAGATGCCGAGCAAGAAGGCTTGCGTTTTAATCCGGAAGAGTGGGGCATGAAACGCGGCACTGCCGACGAAGATTTTATGTTCCTCAACCTCGGCCCCAATCACCCAAGTGCGCACGGTGCGTTCCGTATTGTGTTGCAATTGGATGGAGAAGAGATTCTCGATTGTGTACCCGATATCGGTTATCACCATCGCGGCGCCGAGAAAATGGCCGAGCGCCAATCCTGGCACAGCTTTATTCCCTACACCGACCGCATCGACTACCTCGGTGGTGTGATGAATAATTTGCCTTACGTGCTGGCGGTAGAAAAACTCGCCGGCATTAAAGTGCCCGCGCGCGTACAAACGATTCGCGTGATGATGGCGGAATTTTTCCGCATCACCAGTCACCTGTTATTTTTGGGTACTTACATTCAGGACGTTGGCGGTATGACGCCGATCTTCTTTATGTTTACCGACCGCATGAAAGCTTACGATGTGATTGAAGCGATTACCGGTGGACGTATGCACCCGGCGTGGTATCGCATCGGCGGTGTTGCGCACGATTTGCCCAATGGTTGGCAAAAACTGGTGCGCGACTTTGTGGAGTGGATGCCCAAGCGTTTGGATGAATATGTTAAAGCCGCGATTAAAAACAGCGTATTGAAATCGCGCACCATTGGTGTTGCGCAATACAACGCAAAAGAGGCGATAGAGTGGGGCGTTACTGGCCCTGGTTTGCGCGCGACGGGTATCAATTTCGATTTGCGTAAGGCGCGTCCTTATTCTGGTTACGAGAATTTTGATTTCGATGTGCCGCTCGCGCACAACGGCGATGCCTATGATCGCTGCATCGTCCGCATCGAAGAAATGCGTCAGAGTTTGCGCATCATCAAGCAATGTTTGGACAACATGCCAGCAGGCCCTTACAAAGCAGATCATCCATTAACTTGCCCGCCGCCAAAAGAAAAAACCTTGCAGGATATTGAAACCCTGATCACTCACTTCCTGAGTGTGTCTTGGGGGCCAATCATGCCAGCAGGTGAGGCGAGTCAATTGATTGAAGCGACCAAAGGTATTAACAGTTACTACCTGACCAGCGATCAATCCACCATGAGTTATCGCACGCGTATCCGCACGCCGAGCTTCCCGCATTTGCAGCAAATTCCGGCGGTTATTCGCGGCAGTATGATTCCCGATTTAATTGCTTACCTGGCCAGTATCGATTTTGTGATGGCCGATGTTGACCGTTAATTATCAAAGTAAACGACTATGATTATTTGTACTGATAGCAACCGTCCTAATGTCGAGCCTTATGTGTTGGCCGATGAAGATCGTGCTGAAATTGAGCACCATATTCATCACTACGATGATGCGCGCGCCGCATCGATTGATGCATTAAAAGTCATTCAGCGCCGTCATGGTTGGGTGCCCGATGGCGCTATTCAGCCAGTCGCAGATTTGCTTGGAATATCCGCGCCGGATTTGGAAGGCGTAGCTACTTTCTACAGTTTAATTTTCCGCCGTCCGGTTGGCCGCAACGTCATTAAAGTGTGTGACAGTATCGCTTGCCACTTGAATGATTATGAAGTGGTTCAGGGCGAAATCATGAACAAATTGGGTGTAGGTCTCGGGCAAACTACTGAAGACAATCGCTACACGCTGTTACCAATTTGTTGTTTGGGAGCCTGCGATAAAGCGCCGGTGATCATGATTAATGATGACACCCATTTCAATGTGAGCCCGGAGCAAGTGCCTTCGATTCTGGAGAAATACCTATGATGAATTCGTCAGGTGGAATCAATGCTGCACTCGCGGAAACAAAACCGCTGACTTACCGCATCGTCAACAATCAAGCGATTGTCGATATTAAAGAGTACGAAGCGCATGACGGTTATCAGGCGGTTCGTAAAGCACTCACCAGCATGTCTCCGCAGGATGTGCAAGCGGTGGTAAAAGATGCAAACCTGCGTGGACGTGGCGGTGCGGGTTTTCCTGCGGGTATCAAGTGGGGTTTGATTCCCATGGGGCCAGATGCCGGTGATAAATATCTGGTGTGTAATGCCGATGAAATGGAGCCGGGTACTTTTAAAGATCGCTTGTTGATGGAGTGTTTACCGCATCAGTTAGTGGAAGCCATGATCATCGCCGGTTTCGCTATACAAGCAAAACGTGCGTACATTTTTTTGCGGGGCGAATATGTTCTTGCAGCACAAAATTTAAATGCGGCTATCGCCCAAGCAGAAGCGGCTGGTTATCTCGGTACTAATATTTCAAGCTCGGGTATTCTAGGTTCCGGCTGGAGCATGGATTTACATGTGCACACAGGTGCTGGCCGCTACATTTGCGGTGAAGAAACTGCACTGATTAATTCATTGGAAGGTCGCCGCGCGAATCCGCGTGCGAAGCCCCCATTTCCACAAATCGCTGGTCTGTGGGGCCGTCCGACAATCGTTAATAACGTGGAAACACTGAGCAATCTTCCGCACATTATCAACCGGGGCGCTGATTGGTTTAAAGGTTTGTCGCAAGGCAAAAGCCCGGATGGCGGAACCAAAATTTACGGCGCATCGGGTAAGGTAAAAAATCCTGGCCTGTGGGAATTGCCAATCGGGACAACTGCACGCGAAATTATTTGCGAACACGCTGGCGGCATGCGCGATGGCTTGCAATTAAAAGCCTGGTTACCGGGCGGTGCATCGACTGACTTTTTAACACCGGATCATCTCGATTTGGCTATGGATTTTGACACCATTATGAAGGCCGGTAGCCGTATGGGAACAGGCTTGGTAATGGTGGTAGATCATACCCAGAGCATGGTGTCGGCAGTGCGCAATCTCGAACAATTTTTTGCGCGCGAATCTTGCGGTTGGTGTACGCCTTGTCGCGACGGTTTGCCCTGGTCGGTAAAAATGTTGCTCGCGCTGGAGCGCGGTGAAGGCAAGGCAGAATATTTGGATATTTTGCAGCAGCTCACGCGTCAATTAGGCCCTGGTAAAACCTTTTGTGCACATGCACCGGGGGCTATGGAGCCATTGCAAAGCGCATTGAAATATTTCCGCTCTGAATTTGAACAAGGCATAGCAACAGCGACTGCCCAAAATGCAACAGTGTAGGTGAGTAAGTTCCATGGCAACCATTCATGTTGATGGCAAGCAGTTAGAAGTTGATGGCGCAGACAACCTGTTGCAGGCCTGTTTGTCGCTCGGACTCGATATTCCATACTTTTGCTGGCACCCGGCCTTGGGCAGTGTGGGTGCTTGCCGCCAATGCGCCGTAAAGCAATACGCAAATGCCGATGATAAGCGCGGTCGTTTGGTGATGTCGTGCATGACACCCGCGACTGACAACACCTTTATTTCCATCGACGATGAAGAAGCAAAAGAATTTCGCGCGAGTGTGGTGGAATGGTTGATGACCAATCATCCACACGATTGCCCTGTATGTGAAGAGGGTGGTCACTGCCATCTGCAAGATATGACCGTGATGGTCGGCCATGACAGTCGCCGTTACGATTTCACCAAGCGCACCCATTTAAATCAGGATCTCGGACCCTTTATCAGCCACGAAATGAATCGCTGTATTGGCTGCTATCGCTGTGTGCGTTATTACAACGACTACGCGGATGGTACTGATTTAGGTGTGTATGGCGCGCACGATAATGTGTATTTCGGTCGCGTTGAAGACGGCACATTGGAAAGCGAATTTTCTGGCAACCTGGTAGAAGTGTGCCCCACCGGTGTGTTCACCGACAAAACCCACTCTGAGCGTTACAACCGCAAATGGGATATGCAATTCGCACCCAGTATTTGTCAGGGTTGTTCGGTGGGTTGCAATATCAGCCCCGGTGAGCGCTACGGTGAATTGCGCCGTATTGAGAACCGCTACAACGGTTCAGTAAATCACTATTTCCTGTGCGATCGCGGCCGTTTTGGTTACGGTTTTGTTAATGATAAAAATCGTCCGCGTCATTCTCTGTTGCGCACCGTAATCGGTTTGGAAACTACTACAATCGATCACGCGCTAGATTGGGCGATTGATTCTCTCAAAAAATCGCAACGCGTAATTGGTATTGGTTCCCCTAGAGCGAGTGTTGAATCCAATTTTGCATTGCGCAACTTGGTGGGCGAGGGCAATTTCTATAGTGGCGTTAACGCTAGCGAACATGCGCAAGTAAATCTGGTGCTGGATATTTTGCAAAACTCCGGCGTGCCGACATTGGCATTGCGCGAATTGGAAAAACGCGATGCAATTTTTGTATTGGGTGAAGATTTAACCCAAACCGCTCCGCGTATTGCACTGGCCCTGCGTCAGGCAGTAAAAGGCAAAACTTATGAGATGGCGGCCGAAAAGCGTGTCTCTGAGTGGATGGCAGAAGCGGTGAAAAATATCGGCCAGCATCATCGTTACCCATTAATTATTGCAAGTGCGGATGAAACGCGTTTGGATGATGTGGCCAGTGAGACTTATCGCGCGAGTCCGGAGGCGATTGCACGCCTTGGCTATGCGGTAGCGCATTTCATTGATACCAGTGCGCCGGCGGTCACTGATTTATCTGACAGCGAATATGCACTTGCGCTATCAATTGCCAATGTATTGCTTGCTGCTAAAGCGCCGTTGGTTGTCTCAGGAACTTCTGCGGGTTCTGAAGCCGTTATTCAAGCGGCTGCAAATATTTCACTGGCATTGAAGGCGCGTGAAAAAAATCCAGCAATCAGTTTGGTAGTACCTGAGGCTAACAGCTTGGGCTTGGCCTATTTGGGCGGACATTCTCTCGATGATGCACTCACAGCGTTAAGAACCGGCGCAGCGGATGCCGTAGTGATTGTGGAAAATGATTTGTATCGCCGTGCATCTGCGGACGTTGTTGATGCTGCATTGGCTGCCGCAAAAACCGTCATTGTGCTGGATCACCAAGCCACTGCAACATCAGACAAAGCCAGTTTGTTGTTGGCAGGTGCGAGCTTTGCAGAAACCGAAGGCACGCTGATTAATAACGAGGGTCGTGCGCAACGTTTCTTCCAGGTGTATGACCCGGCGTTTTATGACAACACGGTGCAGGTGCGCGATAACTGGCGTTGGCTCCACGCGATTCACACCGGTATTGATGGCAAAGAATTTACCTGGAAACAATTGGATGATGTGATTGAAGCCTGTATTGCATGCGAACCAGAGCTTGCCGGTATTCGCGCAGCAGCACCACATTCAAGCTTCCGTATTAAAGGCCTGAAATTAGCGCGTGAACCGCGCCGCTATTCTGGCCGTACGGCGATGCGTGCAAATATCAGCGTACATGAACCGCGCGCATCGCAAGATCCTGATTCACCATTAGCACACTCAATGGAAGGTTATGTCGGCCAGGAAAACCCTGCGTCGCTGATGGCATTTGCATGGTCCCCGGGTTGGAACTCACCGCAAGCCTGGAATAAGTTCCAGGATGAAGTGGGGGGGCAGTCATTAAAAGGTGATGCCGGCGAACGTTTAATTGAAGCGAATGCGCAGGTATCTCTGAATTATTTCACGGCGATTCCTGCGGCGTTTGTTGCTTCAGCAACTAAATTGCGTGTTGTGCCGTTGTATCACTTGTTTGGCAGCGAAGAGTTGTCCTCGCGTGCGTCCGTTGTGCAAGAGCGAATTCCTTCTGCCTACGTTGCTATTTCAGCAGCAGACGCAGCGCAATTGGGCGCAAAAGCAAACTCAACGGTGATTGTGCGCGCGTTGAATAAAAACCTGCGCTTGCCGGTAAGAATCAGCGCTGAACTCGCGCAAGGTTGTGTAGGTTTGCCAGTAGGGCTTGACGGTATCCCTGCCTTTGCCGGTGAAAACTGGGCGCAAATCATGCAGGAGGCTGTGTAATGTTTTCGTGGATTACGCCAGAGCTCGGCCATATCTTTTTCACTGTCTTTCAAGGTCTGGTCATTCTATTTGCCACGGTATTGATTGCCGCTTATCTCAGTTTGATTGAGCGTAAATTGTTGGCTTGGTGGCAAGATCGCTACGGACCAAACCGTGTTGGCCCTTACGGGATGTTCCAGATTGTGGCGGACATGTTCAAAATGTTTTTCAAAGAAGACTGGACGCCGCCCTTCGCCGATAAATTCACTTTTCGCCTTGCACCGGCGATTGCAATGGGAACCATTTTACTTTCCATGGCCGTCGTTCCCATTACGCCGACTTGGGGTGTTATTGATTTAAATATCGGTCTGCTGTTTTTTTTCGGCATGGCGGGTCTTGCGGTGTATTCAGTGATGTTTGCAGCCTGGTCATCCAACAATAAATATTCATTGCTCGGTGGTTTGCGCGCGGCTGCACAAACACTGAGTTACGAAGTGTTTATGGGGTTGGCGTTAATGGGTGTGGTGGTGCAAGCCGGTAGTTTTAATTTGCGCGAGATTGTGGAAGCGCAAACCGGCTTGTGGAATATAGTCCCGCAAATTTTCGGCTTCTGTACATTTATGATTGCCGGTATTGCCGTCACTCACCGTCATCCATTTGACCAACCCGAAGCAGAGCAAGAATTGGCGGATGGTTATCACATTGAATATTCCGGTATGAAGTGGGGCATGTTTTTCGTGGCGGAATACATTGGCGTGGTGTTGGTTTCGGCCATGATCGTGACTCTGTTCTTCGGTGGTTGGCAGCCATTACCTTACCTGGAATTTATTCCTGCGTTTATCTGGTTCGCGTTGAAAACCTGTTTCTTCATCATGTTGTTCGTACTTGTTCGTGGTTCTTTAATGCGTCCGCGTTATGACCACGTTATGAAGTTCAGCTGGCTGGTGTGTTTGCCACTGACGTTGGTAAACCTGTTAGTCACTGCAGCGGTGGTGCTGCTGAATACTCCGGCTGCCTGAGGTAATTATGGTTAAAAGAATAGTGTCATTGGTTTCCGGTGCGGGTACTCAGGTTCGCAGTTTATTAATGGTGTTCAGTCACGGCTTTCGCAAACGTGACACCATCCAGTATCCGGAAGAAAAAGTTTATCTGCCACCACGCTATCGCGGCCGTATTGTCTTGACTCGCGATCCAGATGGTGAAGAGCGTTGTGTGGCCTGTAACCTCTGTGCGGTTGCTTGCCCGGTGGGCTGTATTTCGCTGCAAAAAGCTGAAACCGAGGATGGCCGTTGGTACCCCGAATTTTTCCGTATCAACTTTTCACGTTGCATTTTTTGCGGTATGTGCGAAGAAGCCTGCCCGACAACGGCTATCCAGCTGACGCCAGATTTTGAAATGGCGGAATACAATCGCCAGAACCTGGTATATGAAAAAGAGCATTTGCTGATTTCCGGTCCAGGTAAAAATCCGGATTACAACTTCTACCGTGTATCGGGTATGTCAATTGCGGGTAAACCAAAAGGTGCGGCGCAAAATGAAAGCCAACCGGTCGATGTAAAGAGCTTGCTACCTTAAGCCGCCTATTGCTGAGAATAAGTGAATGGAAATTTTATTTTACATAGCCGCTGCCATCGCGATTTTTTCTACGCTGCGGGTAGTTACCAATACCAATCCAATTCATGCGCTTTTGAATTTGATTGTGTCACTGCTTTCAGTGGCTGTAATTTTTTTCATGCTGGGTGCGCCGTTTGCTGGAGCATTGGAAGTTATTGTTTACGCAGGCGCCATTATGGTGTTGTTTGTGTTTGTGGTGATGATGCTCAACATAGGCCCTGCCGCGGCAGTGCAAGAGCGTCAATGGCTAACACCAAAAACCTGGATTTGGCCTGCAATTTTTTCAATCGCCTTGATTGCCGAAATGCTTTATCTCCTTCATCACGGTCAATGGCATCAAGCGGGCCATACTCTCGTTGATGCTAAACAAGTGGGCATCTCTTTGTTCGGCCCTTATTTGTTGGTCGTGGAATTGGCGTCATTGCTGTTATTAGCGGCGTTGGTTGCGGCCTACCACTTGGGTAGACGCGACGATCAGGAAAATTAATCGCCGCGCAATAAACCGTTTTGCTAAAAATTTTAAATATATAAAGCGCTTTGGCGCTCAGTGAAGAAAGGTGTGCGTAGATGATAGCAATACCTATGGAGCAGGGCCTGGCAGTTGCTGCTGTGCTCTTTGTCTTGGGGCTAGCCGGGGTAATGGTGCGCCGCAACATTTTATTTTTGTTGATGTGCCTTGAAGTCATGATGAATGCCGCTGCACTGGCATTTGTGGTGGCGGGTAGCCGTTGGGGGCAACCGGATGGCCAGGTGATGTTTATTCTGGTGTTAACCCTGGCTGCCGCTGAGGCGAGCATTGGTTTGGCGATAGTGTTGCAGTTTTACCGTCGTCATCATTCTCTGGACATTGATGCAGCAAGTGAGATGCGCGGATGAATCTTCTCTTCTTAACATTCCTGTTTCCCGCTATAGGTTTTTTATTACTTGCCACCTTGCGCGCGCGCCTTGCTGAAAATCTTGCCGCAATTATTGGAGTGGGCTCCGTGGGCTTGTCGGCGCTCACCACTATTTATGTGGGTGTGGATTTTTTAAATCACGTAGAGCAGGGTGGTCATTACGTTCAGCAACTCTGGACCTGGATGCAGGTTGGCAATTTTAATGCGAGCTTCGGTTTGCACCTGGATGGATTGTCGCTAACCATGCTCGGTGTCATTACCGGCGTTGGCTTTTTTATCCACTTATTTGCCTCTTGGTATATGCGTGGCGAAACTGGCTACGAGCGCTTTTTTTCTTACATGAATTTGTTTGTGGCCAGCATGGTGTTGCTGGTGTTGGGCGATAACCTCGCGCTTCTGTACCTTGGTTGGGAAGGCGTGGGTCTGTGTAGTTATTTGCTGATTGGTTTTTACTATTTTGATCGCGCCAACGGCGAAGCAGCAATCAAGGCATTTACCGTGACCCGAGTGGGTGACGTGTTTATGGCGATTGGTATTTTTATTATTTTCCAACAGCTCGGCACCTTAAATATTCGGGAAATTCTGGAGCTTGCTCCGCAAAAATGGGCAGAGAATGATCCTTTAGTGATTGCTGCTGCATTGATGTTATTAGGGGGTGCGGTAGGTAAATCGGCACAGTTGCCGCTGCAAACCTGGTTGGCGGATGCGATGGCCGGCCCCACACCGGTTTCTGCGTTGATCCACGCTGCTACGATGGTGACTGCAGGTGTTTATTTAATTGCGCGTACGCATGGCGTATTTGAATTAGCGCCGGATATTTTGTTGCTGGTGGGCGTAGTGGGCGCAATCACTTTGTTGATTGCTGGCTTCTCTGCATTGGTGCAAACCGATATCAAACGTGTGTTGGCTTACTCCACCATGAGCCAGATTGGCTATATGTTTTTGGCCTTGGGGGTCAGTGCTTGGGATGCAGCAATTTTTCATTTGATGACTCACGCTTTCTTTAAAGCCTTATTGTTCCTGTCAGCGGGTGCGGTGATTATTGCCTGTCATCATGAGCAAAATATTTTCAAAATGGGCGGGCTCTGGAAAAAAATTCCGTTTGTGTATGCTTGCTTCCTGATTGGTGGCGGTGCTCTGGTAGCCTTCCCATTCCTCACCGTAGGTTTCTACAGTAAAGATGCGATTTTGTGGCAAGTCTATGCCAGCGGTCATACCAATTTATTCTGGGCAGGTTTGGTGGGTGCGCTCTTCACATCGATCTATACCTTTCGCTTAATCTTTATTGTTTTTCACGGTGAAGAAAAAACTCACGCGCATCATATTGAGGGTGTTTCCTACTGGTTGCCTCTGGGCGTGTTGTTGGTGTTGTCCACATTTATTGGTGCCTGGATTCATCAACCGCTCGAAGGCGTGTTGCCCGCATTTGTTACTTCTGCCTCTGAAGAAGCAAAACACCATGTTGAATTATTGGCGATTGGTACCGGCATTATCGGTTTGGCGTTGGCTGCTATTTTCTTTTGGGGTGAGCGTCGCCCGGCAAAAGTGATTGCAGAAAGTGCGATCGGTCGTTTGCTGTCACCGGTATTCCGCGATGGTTGTGGTTTCGACTGGTTGTATGACTGGGTGTTTGTGAAGCCCTATTTATTGGTCGCGCAATTAAATCGCCACGATGCGATTGCAAAAATATTTGGCTTGATCCAGCCGCTCGCAAAAATGGGTAATAGTGCCATGAGTGCTACTGAAACTGGTCGCGTGCGTTGGTATGCAACCAGTATGGCCCTGGGTGCTGTGCTGGTATTGGGCGCCGCCCTGTATTTACAGATTTCTTTTAACCAGTAAAGGATAGGCCAGACCATGACTCTTTCGGCACTCATCCTAATCCCGTTTGTTGGCGGACTTTTGTGTTGGCAAGGCGAGCGATTAGGTGCCGGCATTCCGCGTTGGATTGCCTTGATTTGTATGTCCCTCGTATTAGCCATTGGCGTTAATTTTTGGCTCGCGGGTGATTATTCCGGTGCAACTGCTACCACTGGTTTGAATTGGCAAGCAGAAGAACAATATTCCTGGATTCCAATTATCGGTGTGAGTGTTCATTTTGCGCTGGATGGCTTATCGCTGGTGATGATTTTACTCACCGGCTTGCTAGGTGTTATCGCTGTTGGCTGTTCCTGGAAAGAAATCAACACCAATGTTGGTGCCTTCCACATGAATTTATTGTGGAGCCTTGCTGGCGTACTCGGCGTATTCCTTGCGCTGGATATGATGTTGTTTTTCTTTTTTTGGGAGCTAATGCTGATCCCGGTGTATTTCCTGATTTCACTCTGGGGACGTGCGAGCGAGAACAAACAATTGCGCGTGCAAGCTGCTACTAAATTTTTCATTTACACCCAAGTGGGTGGACTGATTATGTTGGTGGGAATCCTCGCGCTCGTGTTGGTGAATTACAAAGCAACCCAACAATTAAGTTTTGATTACGAAACCTTGCTGGGCGTACACAAACTAATCACACCAGAATTACAATTTATTTTAATGATGTGCTTCTTTGTCGGTTTTGCGGTGAAGCTGCCCATTGTTCCTGTGCATTCCTGGTTGCCAGATGCGCACGCCGAAGCACCTACCGCCGGTAGTGTGGATCTCGCCGGTATTCTGTTAAAGACTGCAGGCTATGGCATGTTGCGTTTCACCTTGCCGTTTTTTCCTGATGCTTCACAAGAGTTTGCCAATGCAGCGATGCTGCTGGGTGTATTTGGTATTTTCTACGGTGCTTTCCTCGCTTTTGTGCAAACCGATATTAAACGCCTGATTGCATATACCAGTATTTCGCACATGGGCTTTGTATTAATCGGTATTTATTCCGGCAATTTGCTAACCCTGCAAGGGCTTGCGATTCAAATGCTCGCTCACGGTTTGTGTGCCGGTGGTTTGTTTGTACTTGCGGGTCAATTGCATGAACGTCTCGGCACTTACGATATGCGCAAGATGGGCGGCCTCTGGGCGAATTACAGTTACTTGCCCGCCTTGTTAATGTTTTTTGCGGCGGCCTTGTTAGGTATTCCAGGTACCGCGAACTTTGTTGGTGAGTTCCTGATTTTGGTGGGCGCCTTTAAAGTCGTTCCAGTGCTTACCATTGTTGCAACCGCAAGTCTGGTGTTGGCTGGTGTCTATTCATTGATTTTGATTCATCGTACTTTGTTCGGAAAGTCTGCCACAGAGGGAAAGGGCGTTGATCTTTCTGCGAGGGAGTTAACGTTGGTTGTTTCACTGGCAGTAGTATTGTTGGCGATAGGCTTCTATCCACAACCTTTGTTAAATGTTTCAGTGGATGCGATGACATTTATCCAGCACACCTACGCACCTGTAGATGTTTCAAATCCATTATTGACTGGTCCTTTGCCTGTTGGGGGCTCAGCGTCTCCCGTTGTGACTCCCTGAGGTTGATATGAATTTTACTGCCGCTACCTTTTTACCGCTGCTTCCGATTGTTGTATTAAGTTTTACAACTGTGATCTTGATGTTGGCCATTGCGATTAAACGTGATCATGCCATTAGTTTCTGGATCACCGTTGCCGGCTTTCTATTAAGTTTGTTATCACTGCAATTTACGCCTGCGTTTGCCGATTCAGTTCCAACACCCGTTACCGGTTTGTTGTTATTTGATAACACCGCTTATTTTTATACGTTGCTAATGCTATTTGCTGGATTGGTTTGCGCATTTTTCTTACGCAATTTTTTACTGGTGTATTCGGGCAATCGCGAAGAAGTTTATCTGTTGTTATTAATTGCCGTCATTGGTGGATTGGTGTTAGTGGCCAGTAGTCACATGGCATCGTTTTTTATTGGCCTTGAATTATTGTCTGTACCTGTCTACGGCATGGTGGCTTATAACTACGAACGCAATCGCGCGCTTGAAGCTGGCGTTAAATATTTAATTCTTTCCGCTGCCGCATCGGCATTTATGTTGTTTGGTATGGCATTGGTTTATGCACAAGTGGGCACGTTATCGCTGGTGGGGTTGAGCAAGTCAGTGCTCGTTGCTGATTCCTATCTGGCGGGTTTTGGTGTCGCAATGATTGCGATCGCTATGTGTTTCAAGCTGTCATTGGCTCCTTTCCATTTGTGGACTCCAGATGTTTATCAAGGTGCGCCTGCGCCCGTCGGTGCGCTTCTGGCGACAGTAAGCAAAGTTGCGGTTTTAGCGGTATTGATTCGGTTGCTGGTGCAAGCACCGGTTGAGCTTACCCATTTCTTGCAGCCGGTGTTTATCGCTATTTTGGTGCTGTCCATTGTGGTGGGTAACTTGCTTGCGCTGACCCAGGATAACGTAAAACGCATGCTTGCCTATTCGTCTATTGCGCATATGGGTTATCTATTTATACCCCTTGCAGCTGGCGTTACTGTAGATGTGCAAACCGTCAATGTGTATCTCTTAGCTTATGTGGTTACAACCTTAGGCGCGTTCGGTGCCATCAGCGCCATGTCGCGTGCGGCTGATGCAGGTGATGGCGAAAATATCGCCAATTTCCGCGGCCTTTTCTGGCGCAACCCTTACCTTGGCGCTGCCATGGTGTTTGTCATGCTTTCCCTGGCAGGGATTCCGCTTACCACCGGTTTTATCGGTAAGTTCTACGTATTCATGACGGCGGTTAATGCCAGCAGTTGGGTATTGCTGGCGGCTTTGGTTGTGGGGAGTGGGGTAGGTTTGTATTACTACCTGCGATTGATGATTTCGTTATTTTCGCGTGAACCTAACTCAAACGCTGATCAAGTAGCGATAAGTCGTTCCAGCGTACTCTTGGTAGTGTTGATGGCAGTGCTGATTGTTTGGTTGGGTGTATATCCGCAACCTGCGCTGGAATTTATTTCTGCGCTCAAATAAGATTGTTTCTTAAATAAAAATGCAGATGAGTGAGAGTTTTATAAACAGTTTGTACTAATAATCCATATTTGTATCCATTGTGATCCTATATCGCACGATTTAATGCCCTATTGTGAGACAAAACCTGTCTTTCACTATGGTTATTATTTCGTGCGCCTATTATAATTTCGGCGTTTTATCTGGGCCGTTTAAAACTCCTCCAAAATCAATCCCTTGTGTGTTGTTTGCAATTTCAATCGCAGATGTTGCACGGGTGGATCGCGAGAGTAGCAGGCCTTTGCTCCGGTGATTTATTTTTTGTAAATCTTTCCCGGTGCGCCCGCAGCACAGGCAATCCCCAAAATCACGCACAGTTCCCGCCAGGAAGTAACTGGTCGCTGATGGTTGACTCACGCCTGTATATGCACCCCGCGGCCTGGCTTGTCCAGGTCTACATCCACTCGAACGACTAGGCAGAGACGTATGATAAAGATCCGTCGAGGATTGGATTTGCCCATTACTGGCAACCCCAATCAATCTATCGAAGATGGCCCGCAGGTTCGTCAAGTAGCTTTAATCGGGTTTGATTACCACGGTATGAAGCCAACTATGGCGGTCCAGGTAGGCGATAAAGTCAAACTGGGTCAGGAAGTATTTTCTGATAAGAAAATTCCAGGCGTTATCTACACCGCGCCAGCATCAGGTACTGTTGTCGCAATCAATCGCGGTGACCAACGTGTATTTCATTCTTTGGTAATTAACGTTGAAGGTGATGATGCTGTTGAATTCGCCAAGTATTCGGCAGGCGAATTGGCTGGTTTATCACGCGAACAAGTGCAAGATAATCTGGTGAAATCCGGTTTGTGGACCGCACTGCGTACACGTCCTTACAGCAAAGCCCCCGCGCTTGATTCAAAACCCAGCTCTATCTTTGTTCAGGCAATAGATACTAATCCTCTGGCAGCAGATCCTGCGGTCGTTATCGCTACCAAAAAAGAAGCCTTTGCCAACGGCTTGACCCTGCTCAGTCGCTTGACTGATGGAAAGGTGTTTGTATGTCAGGCTCCCGGCGTTGAATTACCAAAAGGCCAGGGTACCAATATCAGCATTGAAACCTTTGAGGGTGTTCACCCTGCAGGTAATGCTGGTACTCACATTCATTTCCTGGATCCCGTTAATGCAAAGAAATTTGTGTGGACGGTTGGTTATCAGGATGTAATTGCGATTGGTGAGTTGTTTACCAGTGGCAAGCTGTACGTTGAGCGTGTTGTGGCGCTGGCTGGCCCCCAAGTTGAACGTCCTCGTTTGGTCCGCAGTCGTGTGGGTGCCAATCTGGAGGAGTTAACTGCTGGTCAAGCCAAAGCTGGCGAGAATCGTGTGATTTCCGGTTCGGTCTTTGGTGGTCGCCGTTCACACGGTAACCTGAATTTCCTCGGTCGTTTTCACACTCAGGTTAGTGTACTGCTGGAGGGGCGTGAGCGCGAAATGTTGCACTACCTGCGTGCGGGTACCAACAAGTTCTCGGTCATGGGCATTTTCTTGTCCAAACTAATGGGCGGCAAAAAATTCTCATTTACTACCTCAACCAATGGTTCCGAGCGCGCTATGGTGCCAGTCGGTTCCTACGAAAAGGTGATGCCACTGGATATCCTCCCGACTCAGTTGCTGCGTTCGCTGATTGTTGGTGATACCGAGACTGCGCAAAAGCTGGGTTGTTTGGAGCTGGACGAAGAAGACTTGGCGTTGTGTACCTTTGTGTGCCCAGGCAAGTACGAGTACGGCCCGATCCTGCGCAACAATTTGACTCGCATTGAGAATGAGGGCTAATAAATGAGTCTGAGAAAAATACTCGACAACATGGAGCCGCATTTCCACAAAGGCGGTAAATACGAGAAGTGGTACGCCCTTTACGAAGCGGCAGACACCATTTTCTACAAACCTGCAGACGTTACCAAGTCGACCTCTCATGTGCGCGATGGCATTGATCTTAAGCGCATCATGATTACTGTTTGGCTCTGTGCATTTCCGGCGATGTTCTTCGGTATGTACAACGTTGGGTTGCAAGCCAACACCATTTTGGCGGCGACTGGCGCAACTGGCATCGACAACTGGCACGGCGTATTGGCTAGCTGGTTTGCAGGTCACAACCCTGACAGCATATGGGATAACCTGGTGCTGGGTGCAGCGTACTTCCTTCCTATATATGCCACAGTATTCATCGTGGGTGGCCTTTGGGAAGTTTTATTCGCCATGGTGCGCGGTCATGAAGTGAACGAAGGTTTCTTTGTAACTTCTATTCTGTTTGCACTCACTTGCCCGCCTGATTTGCCGTTATGGCAAGCTGCATTGGGCATCAGTTTTGGCGTGGTGATTGGTAAAGAAGTTTTTGGTGGTACTGGTAAAAACTTCCTCAACCCGGCACTGGTTGGTCGCGCATTCCTCTTCTTTGCTTACCCTGCAGAAATGTCAGGTGATGCAGTGTGGACTGCGGTGGATGGTTACACCGGCGCAACTGCATTGTCTGTTGCAGCTCAAGGTGGGATGGAGGCACTGGTTGCCGGTCACCTGACCTGGATGGATGCTTTCCTCGGCTTCGAGCAAGGTTCTATCGGTGAGACTTCTACATTGGCGCTGATGATTGGTGGTATTGCACTGCTGATTATGGGGATCGCGTCTACGCGCATTGTGTTGGGGGTATTGGCGGGTACCGTTGTAACGGTATTGCTCTACAACTGGCTTGGTGCGGATAGTAAAAACCCGATGTTCCAAATGCCTTTCTGGTGGCACTTTGTGTTGGGCGGTTATGCGTTCGGTTTGTTCTTTATGGCTACCGACCCTGTGTCAGCAGCTATGACTAATACCGGCAAGTGGATATTCGGTGCGTTGATTGGCTTTATGGTGATCACCATTCGTGTGGTTAACCCGGCTTATCCAGAGGGCATGATGCTGGCGATTTTATTTGCCAACATGTTCGCTCCAACCATCGATTACTTCGTTGTTCAATCCAACATTAAACGGAGACTTGCTCGTGGCTAACCAACAAACAGCAAAGTACACAATCACAGTCACATTAATTATGTGTCTGGTTGCCTCTGTATTGGTGGCGAGTGCTGCCGTTCTGCTTAAGCCGGTTCAAGCAGCCAACAAGACATTGGACTTCAAAACTAACGTTTTGAAAATCGCAGGTATTTATAATCCTGATCAAACGGTCGAAGAGCAGTTTAAGAAAGTTGAAGTAAAAATTGTCGATCTTCAGTCAGGTAAATTCACTGATGCCATCACCGATGTGGATAAATTTGATCAGCGTGCTTCTTCAAAGAACCCGGAATTGTCTGAAAAGCTTTCAGCAGAAGATGACATTGCCAAGCTGATTCGTCGTGAAAAATTTGCCAAGGTATTTTTGGTTAACGACGAAAATGGTTTAGCTAAAGTTATCCTTCCTGTTCGCGGTTACGGCCTATGGTCAACCATGTCTGGATTCGTTGCTTTGGATAAAGACCTGAATACCGTTATCGGTTTTGGTTTTTACGAACAATTGGAAACTCCTGGTCTTGGTGGTGAGGTGGATAATCCAAAATGGAAACAATTGTGGGTAGGCAAAAAAGTCTATTCAGAATCCGGCGATGTTAAGATTGAGGTAATCAAAGGGCATGTTGATGGCGAAACTCCAGACGCTGAGCACAAAGTAGATGGCCTGTCAGGCGCTACCTTGACCAGTAATGGTGTTCGTAATCTCGTTAAATATTGGATGGGTGATAGCGGTTTCAAACCCTTCCTCACTAATCTGAAGAACGGAGATGCATAATCATGAGTACTAAAACAAAAGATTTGCTCACTAAACCAATTTTGGAGAATAACCCCGTTATCCTTCAGATTCTTGGTATTTGCTCGGCGCTGGCGGTTACTTCAAGCGTAAAAGTAAGTTTGGTAATGGCGATAGGTTTGACTCTGGTATCGGCGTTCTCTAACTTTTTCGTATCACTGGTGCGTAACTATTTACCAAACAGTGTACGTATTATCGCGCAGATGATCATCATCTCTGCGTTGGTGATTGTGGTTGACCAGGTGCTCAAAGCAGTTGCTTATGACATTAGTAAACAATTGTCGGTATTCGTGGGTTTGATCATCACCAACTGTATCGTGATGGGCCGCACCGAAGCGTTTGCGTTGAAAAATCCACCCGTACCAAGCTTCCTTGATGGGATTGGTCATGGTCTGGGATATTCAGCGCTGCTGATCGTTATTGCGACCTTCCGTGAAATTTTCGGTGCAGGCAAGTGGTTCGGTATTCAAATTCTACCCACTGTGACTGATGGTGGTTGGTATGTGCCGAATGGTCTGCTGTTGCTGCCACCGAGTGCGTTCTTCATTATCGGAATGATTATTTGGGGAATGCGTACCTGGAAGAAAAATCAGGTGGAGAAAGTAGATTTCAAGATTGCTCCTAACTCAGTGAAAACGCAGGAGATTGTATAATGGAACACTTAATCGGTTTATTTGTACGCTCTATTTTTATTGAGAACATGGCGTTGGCGTTTTTCTTGGGTATGTGTTCATTCATGGCAATGTCCAAGAAAATTAACGCGGCGATCGGCCTGGGCATTGCGGTAATCGTAGTGCAAACCCTGACTGTGCCGGCGAACAATCTCATTTTGACTTATCTGTTAAAAGAAGATGCGCTGGCTTGGGCTGGTGTGACCGGTGTGGATTTGACCTTCCTTAGCTTCATTTCATTTATTGGTGTAATCGCTGCAATTGTGCAGATCATGGAAATCGTTATGGATAAATATATGCCGGCGCTCTACAACGCGTTGGGTGTGTTCCTTCCATTGATCACTGTAAACTGCGTAATTATGGCTGGCTCTTTGTTCATGGTGGAGCGCGATTACAATTTCACTGAAAGCGTAGTCTATGGCGTTGGTTCTGGTGCGGGTTGGGCAATTGCGATTGTTGTTCTGGCAAGCATTAAAGAAAAAATGAAATACTCCGATGTACCTGAAGGTCTGCGTGGCTTGGGTATTACCTTTATTACCGTGGGATTGATGTCATTGGGCTTCATGTCCTTTGGCGGTATCTCTCTCTAAGCTAAGCGGGGAAGTACATGAATACCGAGATTTTATTAGGCGTTGGAATGTTCACCTTCATCGTGCTTGCACTGGTGGTGGTCATTCTGGTAGCGCAAGCGAAGCTGGTTAACAGTGGCGATGTGCAAATTCTTATCAATGATGAGAAAACCATTACTGTTCCTGCGGGCGGTAAGTTGTTGCAAACATTGGCCGGAAACAATGTGTTTCTCGCTTCTGCTTGTGGTGGTGGTGGTAGTTGTGCACAGTGTCGCTGTATTGTGAATGATGGTGGTGGCTCTATTCTTCCTACGGAAGAGGCGCACTTTAACCGTCGTGAACAAAATGAAGGTTGGCGTTTGAGCTGTCAGGTTCCGGTAAAGCAAAACATGAAAATTCATGTTCCGGAAGAAGTGTTTGGTGTTAAGCAGTGGGTAACCACCGTCGAGTCCAATCCGAACGTGGCGACCTTTATTAAAGAGTTGACTTTGCGCTTGCCGGAAGGTGAGAGCGTCGATTTCCGCGCGGGTGGTTACGTGCAGTTGGAATGCCCCCCGCATCACGTGAAGTTCTCTAACTTTGAGATTGAGTCTGAGTATCGTGGTGATTGGGAGCGTTTTGGGTTCTTTAATTTAGAATCCAAAGTCGATGAGCCTGTTATTCGCGCGTATTCCATGGCGAATTACCCGGAAGAGAAAGGTGTAGTTAAGTTCAATATCCGTATTGCAACTCCTCCGCCAAAATCGCAAGGCATTCCACCGGGCAAAATGTCGTCGTTCGTGTTTAATCTGAAGGCAGGCGATAAAGTTACGGTGTACGGACCATTTGGTGAGTTTTTCGCGAAGAAGACCGATGCGGAAATGGTATTCATTGGTGGTGGTGCAGGCATGGCGCCAATGCGTTCGCACATTTTCGATCAGTTGCGTCGCCTTAAAACCAAGCGCAAAATGTCCTTCTGGTATGGTGCTCGTTCGTTGCGTGAGCTCTTCTACAAAGAAGATTACGATATGCTGCAATCAGAGAACGACAACTTCAAATGGCACATTGCTTTGTCAGATCCACAGCCGGAAGACAACTGGAGTGGTTTGACAGGTTTCATTCACAATGTGTTGTATGAAAACTATCTGAAAGACCATCCAGCGCCGGAAGATTGTGAGTTTTACATGTGCGGTCCACCAATGATGAACGCCGCTGTTATTAAAATGTTAAAAAGTCTGGGAGTTGAAGACGATAACATTTTACTCGACGACTTCGGTGGTTGATGCATAAGGAAAACGAGGCAGGGAAACCCGCCTCGTTTTTTGTTTTTAGATGGCAAATTGTGTGAGTGGCGTTTTCGCCTTGGAGTGAATAATGGCAGTCCTTCTCGTTACTCTGGTTGTGATGTTATTTGTTGCCTTTGCGTTATCCATTAGCGTGATGCTGGGTAGAAAGCCGATATCTGGTTCTTGTGGTGGTGTAGGTAAAGCGCTGGGTGATCCCAATTATGTCTGTGAGCTTTGCGGTGGTGATGAAGCCAAATGTGCTGAGCAGAAAGCGAATCCGGTATCGGCCAGCGAGACTGCAAAAGATCTTTCCTATGATGCTAGTAATCCATCAAAAAATAACTAAACCGCTAAATGATTAATTAAGCAGGAATAATTGTTGCTAGACTATCAATGTATTCGGTCATTTAGTGTAAGGGGAATAAATTGACAGGCCGTAAAAAATCAGCGGATCACAGCTACGATCTTTTGGTAATTGGCTCCGGGCCTTCTGGCGAAAGTGCGGCTATCTCTGCCTCAAAAATTGGTAAACGAGTAGCTGTGATAGAAAATAGGGCATTGGTAGGTGGCAGCTGCGCCCATAAAGGAACAATCCCTTCCAAGTCCCTGCGCCATGTAGTGAAGCAGGTTATTCAATTCAAGAGTAATAGTCTGTTTCGTGAAATCGGCGATAGCCGCCGTTTGACCTTTCCGCGTGTATTACAATCTGCGGCCAAAGTCATCCCCAAGCAAGTCGAAATGCACACCAACTTTTATGTGCGCAACCGGGTGAATGTGCATATCGGGCAAGCTTCTTTTGTTGATGCCAACACTGTTAGTCTTTCGTTGCTGGATGGTGGAGTTGAAACCATTTACGCTGAAAAAATTGTGATTGCCACAGGCTCAAGACCCTATCGCCCGGCCGATGTTGACTTTACCCATCCGCGCATTTACGACAGTGACACCATCCTGGAAATGGAGCATACGCCGCGTCACATTATTATTTATGGTGCTGGTGTTATCGGTTGTGAATACGCCTCCATTTTTTCTGGTTTGGGAATGCGCGTTGATTTAATTAATAACCGCGATCGTTTGTTGTCGTTCCTGGATGATGAAATTTCCGATGCGCTCAGCTATCACTTGCGCGATAGCGGGGTCACCGTTCGCCATGCTGAAGAGTATGAGGCGATTGAAGCGAGTGAATGTAGCGTTACGCTGTTCCTTAAATCCGGCAAACGTTTGCGCGCGGATGCAATTCTCTGGTGTAACGGACGCAGTGGTAACACTGATGGTTTAAATCTGGATGCGGCAGGGTTAAAAGCAGATCATCGCGGAAATTTAAAAGTGGATGATTGTTACCGTACGCAGGTTGAAAATATCTACGCCGTTGGTGATGTGATTGGCTGGCCGAGTTTGGCGAGCGCCTCTTACGGTCAAGGTCGAGCAGTTACCGGCGGAATTTTTGGCGATCAATGTCAGTTGGTGCACGATGTCCCCACCGGTATTTATACCTTGCCGGAAATCAGCTCTGTAGGTAAAACCGAAACTGAATTGACCCAGGCAAAAGTGCCCTATGAAGTGGGGCGCGCATTATTTAAAAATACCGCACGTGGCCAAATCAGCGGCGAAGACGTTGGCATGTTAAAAATATTGTTCCATGTCGATACGTTGGAAGTTCTCGGTGTTCATTGCTTTGGTGCTGAAGCTGCGGAGATTGTGCACATTGGCCAGGCGATTATGAAACAAACGGGCGAGGGCAATAATATCCATTATTTCCTCAATAATATTTTCAATTACCCGACTATGGCTGAAGCTTATCGTATTGCCGCATTGGATGGCGTAAATCGCATTAGTCGTCGTTAATTCCGCTAACTGTTTTATTCGTAGGGGCGCGATTTATCGCGCCCTTTTTATTGCGCCCCTTTTGGTGAACAATACGATATATTTTTTTGTTGATGTTGTGCTATTCGCTCGTATTTTGGCTGCTGCTGCCGGTTGGTGCCGTTGTAGGATGAAAATTCCTGACGCAATGAATCACCGTATTATTATCAAAATAAACCGTAAATTCCTGATACTTCCAGCGCGAAATCGGTGGCTTTCCTTTTGCGGGGATTTCTTCCAGTGGTTCGCCAAATAAACTTTTAACGCGCTCTTTGCTCATGCCTTTTGCGGGCATATCTACGGCAGGTTGGGTTTTGGCTTGCTCACCGACCGGGATGCGGATTTCTTCCGCCATTATGGTTTGCATCTGAAGTGTTGCCGTTAGCATGAACACTAAAGTACAGGCACTATATTTAATTCGAATCATGATTGCCTCGGCGTGCCCCGAGCATTGCACAAGCGCCAGAGGCTTCAGGGTTATTGCAGGTATTGTTGGTTCTTTCTGCGCTCAGCCATTTGCGCACGCATAATCTGTTGCCCGATTAGCTGTTGCTGGCCATCGCTAACGCGATGGAATTTTGCCGCAATCTGGTATTCGCCGGTGTTACTGGGTTCACAGCGAATAATTTTGGCAAACAAAACCAGGCCGGCATTGCTGGGCAAAAAAATTAACCGTAAGGCAATAAAGCTGTTGGCCTCCACAGGGCGGGAGCTGCCAAACGCAATGCCGCCTTCGCTCAGGTTAACTTGCTTAATGGTTTTGGATGGGGGCAGGGGTTTGGAGTCGGCCATTATTTGCTGGCTGATAATGTCGATTTTACGGTTCAGGTTGTGTAGGTATTCACCCAGAGCGCGGCTGGTTTCCTTGATTTGATGGAATAAATGGGCATTGTCGTTATCAATTTTGCGCAGTTCGGCAAACAGCTTTAATGAGGCAGTGTTGGGAAACTGTAATTCAGCGGCAGCGGTATTCGCGGTTATCTCCTCAACCTCTTTGAATTCCAAGGCGATACTTTCATCAATGCGAAAGTAACTACGGCGTTCACTCATGACCAATTGCTTCCAAAAACTGTGATGGATTAAACATAATAAAAGAACCATAGCACAAGCTGCATTGACTGTTTAGGTTTTCTGGCGTCTGGATGCTTTTCGCTAACCAGCGTCCGGTTTTGCTTGAGCAAATCGGGCCGATTGGGTTTAATGCGCCCATGTTAAAAAATATCCCTTTATACATAGGCTTGCGTTATACCCGCGCCAAGCGCCGCAACCAGTTCATTTCATTTATCAGCGCTTTCTCCCTAATAGGCATGGCGCTGGGTGTTATGGCGTTGATCATTGTCCTGTCGGTCATGAATGGCTTTGATAGGGAAATGAAAGAGCGCATCCTGAATGTTGTTCCTCATGGGTTTATCGACCAGCAGCCCCGCGTTAAGGATTGGCGGGCGCTTGCCGGTAAGGTGAATGCCCAACCCGGTGTTGTCGCTTCAGCGCCCTATATCCAGAGTTCCGCCATGCTGACCTATGCCGGCGGTGTAGAAGCGATCGAGCTGCAAGGCATAGACCCGGACATGGAAGCTAAGGTGTCAGTGGTCGATCAACATATGATTGTCGGAGATTTAGCCCAGCTGCAGCCAGGCGAGTACGGCATAGTGATGGGGCGTATCCTCGCGAGCCGTTTACTGCTTGCTCCGGGCGATAAAATACGTGTGACGTCTCCGGAAATTAATATGACGCCCATGGGGGCATTTACCCGCTCGCGCAACTTCACTTTGGTAGGTGTGTTCGAAGTCGGAGCTCAGGTCGATAGTACGCTCGCGCTGATTCATTTATCGGATGCGCAAAAATTTTTACGGCAGCCTGGTGTGCAGGGATTGCATGTCAAAACGGAAAATCTCTACAGCGCTGGGTTAATTATGAATCAGGTGCGCAGCAATCTTGGCGATGATTTTAGTGTAAAAGACTGGAGTCAAACCCAGGGCAGTTTGTTTCAAGCGGTGAAGATGGAAAAAATCGTCGTAGGTTCACTATTGATGATTATTATCGCGGTTGCCGCATTCAATATTGTGTCCAGTTTAGTGCTGATGGTTGCGGATAAGCGTTCCGATATTGCAGTGTTGCGCACTCTGGGTTTAAACGCGCGGCAAGTGATGGCGATATTTATTGTGCAGGGCAGTGCGGTAGGTTTTATCGGTACCTTTATCGGCGCAATTATTGGATGCCTGGCGGCGCTTACCCTGCCTTCCATTATGTCTGGACTTGAATCCTTGTTGGGATTACAGGTATTTGATCCCGACGTTTATTTTATTGCGCAATTACCTTCGGTCTTGCTCTGGCAAGACGTAGCGGTGATTTGTGGTATTGCCCTAGGGTTGAGCTTTTTGGCAACGCTTTATCCCGCGTATCGCGCGGCACAAATTGAACCGGCAGAAGCCCTGCGTTATGAATAAGCCATTTTCCCGGAATAATTTTAATTATGTCTAATTCCAATCCTGTACTTGTCTGTCAACAGGTGAGCAAGCATTACGGTCAGGGAGCACTGGCAGTCAGTGTGTTGAGTAATGTGAATTTACAAATTAATGCAGGCGAACGAGTTGCAATAGTGGGGGCATCCGGTTCGGGGAAATCCACCTTGCTAAATATTCTCGGCGGATTGGACATTCCGGATCGCGGCGAAGTTAGCGTGGCCAGTCAAAATCTTTCGCGTCTCAATGCTGACGAGCGTGGCCGTTTGCGCAATCGCAGCTTGGGTTTTGTTTACCAGTTTCACCATTTGTTGCCGGAGTTTACCGCGCTGGAAAATGTATCCATGCCGTTATTAATTGGTAAACATTCCATTGCGGAATCCAAACAGTGTGCGCAAAAATTATTGGAGCGCGTCGGTCTTGCCCAGCGTGTTCACCACAAGCCCTCTGAACTTTCCGGTGGTGAGCGTCAGCGTGTGGCTATTGCGCGTGCACTGGTGACTAATCCCGCCTGCGTATTGATGGATGAGCCTACCGGTAATCTGGATACTCACGCCGCTGAAGCAATCCAGACGTTGATGCTGGAGTTGAATCACTCTATAGGTACCAGCTTTGTGGTGGTGACCCATGATCCCCGTTTAGCGGCGCGCATGGATCGCACCCTGACGTTAATGAACGGTGAATTACACGCAGGCAATTTGCTGGCGAGCGGGCATTAATATGTTCAGCCGTTATATCTTTTTAGTGGGGACGCGCTACGGTATTTCTCATCGACACAGCCATTTAGTGTCGTTTATCTCGCGTTTGTCTACCGCGGGTTTGGTAATTGGTGTTGCCTTATTAATTCTGGTGATGTCGATCATGAATGGTTTTGATCGCGAGCTGCGGGAAAACATTCTTGGTGTTATGCCCCAAGCCAGCGTGTTGCATCGCAAGTCGATTGATAATGCGGATGCGTTGATTGAACAAGTAAAACAACATCCACATGTAATTGCGGCAACTCCATTTGTACAGTTGCAAGGATTATTAAGCCAACAAAAACGTGTGGCGCCTGCGCAAATTTTTGGTATTGATCCTGCGCAGGAGCACACGACTTCAAAGCTACCCGAATTTTTACCTGAAGGTACATTGGATGAGCTTGCCAATACGCCAGGGGCAATTGTGTTGGGGCGCGGCGTGGCTGAAAAAATTGACGCGCAAGTGGGGCAGAGCCTTAGTCTGGTTATTCCCGCAGAGGATGGTGCTGCTCCACGCGTGAAAGTAGTCCATGTGATTGCAATCCTTGATACCCACACCGATATTGACAATGGCTTGGCGTTAATGGAATTGCATCATGCGGCAGCAATCGCCGGCTTTCCCGGTCAGGTTACCGGAGTACGTTTGAAAGTGGATGATTTATTTGCCGCGCCGCAAGTAGTTCGCGACATTATGCAAAATCTGCCGCCTGATTATTATGGTTCCAGTTGGATGCACACCCATGGAAGCGTTTATCAAGCCATACAAATGTCTAAAAATATGGTGGGGATGTTGCTGTTTTTAATAATCGCCATCGCCGCATTTAATTTGGTATCCACGCTAATTATGGTAGTGGTCGATAAGCAAGGTGATATTGCCATCTTGCGTACGATGGGCGCATCCACTATAGAAATTATGGGAATTTTTATGGTACAGGGTGGTTTGATCGGTTTGATTGGCACCAGTATTGGGTTGGTGATTGGTTTGGTGCTTTCTTATTTTGTTACCAGTATTGTGCAGGGAATTGAAAAACTATTGGGTGTCCAATTTTTAAAATCAGATGTTTATCCTACTACTTATTTGCCGGCCGAAATTGTGGTGAATGATGTGGCCAAGGTCGTAGTTACTGCATTGTTGATTAGCTTTTTTGTTACTCTTTATCCCGCTTGGCGAGCAAGCAAAATCCAACCAGCAGACGCATTGCGTTATGAGTAAGAGGTTAAAAAATCGCGCGTAGTGAGATAAAAATGCCCGCAAAAAAAGCCCGCGAACGTGCGGGCTTTTTTTTGCGTGATGGTTAGTGCTGTCGCTACTGTTGATCTGCTTCGGCTTTTTGGGCGGCGCGTTTCTTTTTGCGCTTTTCCCAGTTATGCCCCACATGCCAACGCCAGTAAAGCTGCATCAGGAAATAACCCAATGTGCCCAGCAGCAAACCGGTAATAATGGAACCTGCCGCCAGAGGTTTCCACAGGTGGCCAAACTCATTGGCCAACCAATCCCAACTGAGTTGAGGTTCCGTCAAGGTAATTGGATCTAATTGCAAAACCAGCCTGCCCATTTGGTAGGTAATAAAGAAGAAAAACGGCATGGTAATGGGGTTGGTAATCCAGGTAAGCGCGACTGCCAAAGGGAGATTGCAACGAAACATCAGTGCAGCGGCGGCGGCCACGGGCATTTGGCCCGGAATAGGGAGCACCGCCACTAACAGCCCCCAAAACATAGCAACCGATACAGAATGGCGATTCAAATGAAACAGGTTGGGGTCATGCAACAAGTCACCCAGAAAATGGAACGCTGGGTTGCTTTTGATTGCCGCTGGGGAGGGGATAAATCGCTTCAGTAGGTTACGCGCCATGCCTAAAACCAAATCACTACCTGAAAATGAGGGGGCATTATGCCCGTAAAATCCGGTCAAGGCCATGTTCACGGTGCCTAAACCTGCCTTGTGTGCCTGCGCAGGATGCCATAAGCTGCACGACAATCTGATGACAAGGGGTTATCAGTATCAAATCGGTTAAAGGATTTAGCCCTATGCCCATCCGCTTGTTGTTGTTTTCGTTCGGCGTCGTCACCGTCAGTTTTCTGCCCTCTTTACCCTCGCTACCGCTAACTCTGGCGTTAATCTCCGGGCTAGCCCTACTTATTATTTACCGTCGCGCCTATTGGTTGGTTGCGTTACTCGCTGGTTTTGGTTGGGGAATTTTTGCTGGTCATCAATTCCTTGGTCAACAGCTGGATGAAGCTTTAACCGGACAGGAGTTAAGGGTTAGCGGTGTTATCACGGATCTACCTGAGCGTAACGACCAACGCCTGCGTTTCAACTTGAGTATTCGTAGTGCGTCAATTGGCGGAGCTACGACACCCAAGCTCCACTCATTTCCCACTAAAATTCAATTGAGTTGGTATAACGGCTACAACAAGAGCGACGCTGTTGAGTTACCCAACATAGTGGTTGGTCAGGAATGGCAGTTGAATGTGCGTTTGAAACGCCCGCGTGGTTTTGCAAATCCCGCGGGGTTTGATTATCACGCCTGGTTGTTGCGCCAAGGTGTAGGTGCGACAGGTTATGTCGTTAGTAGCGATGAAAATGTGCAGGTTCAGTCTGGTGCAGATGGCTTGGGTGCGCGTGAGTGGATCAACTGGCAACGACAACAATTACAGCAATGGATTTTGACGCACAGTAATTCCACTGAGCGCGGTATTTTAATCGCATTATTGATTGGCGATTCTTCCTATGTAGAAAAGGAGCAGTGGGATCGCATGCAGCGCACGGGGACATCACACCTGATTGCTATATCAGGGTTGCATGTCGGCTTTCTCGCATTGTTCGGGTTTTACCTCGGCTTGATTATTGGAAAATTAATTCAGCTGGTGTGGCATTCATGTCCTGCATTGGTAATCGCGTGGTGCATGGCGATTGGTTGCGCGAGTTTTTATTCTGCATTAGCTGGTTTTAATATTCCTACGGTGCGCACGCTTATCATGCTGAGTGTTTTCTACGGTGCTTGCTTGAGGCACCGCAGCGCGCGCGTAGGCGATATTTTTTGTTGCGCATTGGCATTGGTGGTTATGATTGATCCGCTTGCCGCATATGACATGGGGTTTTGGTTGTCCTTTGGTGCAGTGGCGTTGCTGCTATTTTATTTTTCAGGGCGATATGTTGTTAAATCGGACGGTGACTATTGGCGTGGATTTTCTGCGAGCAATATAGCAACGGGGTTTATTCGCTCGCAGTGGGTGATGTTTATTGGCTTGTTGATTCCATTGAGTTTACTCGTTAGCTCGGTTTCTTTGGTGGCGCCCATTGCCAACGCAGTTGCGATTCCGCTGATTACTTTTTTGGTTGTTCCTTTAGTGTTAACCAGTGCCGCACTGCAAGGCGTGTATCCCGCATTCAGCGATTTGTTATTAAATACAGCAGGGCTAGCCATGGAGTGGCTAAAGGTAATTTTGCAAGCCATGCTGGATGCGGCGGGTCAGTTAGCGAGTATTGTTATTGCTTTTTCTCCTGGTGTTTCTTTACTGATTGCGTTTAGTTGCCTGTTGTTACTATTGCCCAAAGGATTGGTTCACAGAGTAATGGGTTGGAGTGGTCTGGTGTTGGGCGTTTGGTTGGGAGTGATTTCTCCCGTTGCACAACAACCTGATTTAAAAATTAGCATAATGGATGTAGGGCAGGGCACCGCAGTCGTGGTGCAGGTAAAGGATAAAACGTTGGTTTACGATACTGGGCCAAGGTATACCGATAGTTTTGACGCAGGCGGCGCAATTCTCGCACCTTATTTGTTTTCACAAGCAATCGATAAGGTCGACATGCTAGTGGTCAGTCATTCGGATATGGATCACGCCGGTGGCCTGAATGGTTTTTTGGAAAAGGTTGATGCTAAACGCATCGTAATGGGTGATATTGAAAACACCCAGGTAAATTTAACTACATCTACCGCGATGGAGGATTGCCATCAACAACATGCATGGCAGTGGCATCAGGTTTCATTTGAGTTTCTACCTGCAACTATCAAGCGCAGCACCAATGATAATAATAGGTCCTGCGTATTGCTAATTAGTTACGTGAATCAATCAATTTTATTGCCCGGCGATATTGAAACGCGTGTAGAGAACCAACTGTTAGCCGAGCAAAAATTTCCTGATCACCTAACGCTATTGCTAGCGGCACATCACGGTAGCCGTACTTCATCTAGTGCGCGCTTTGTCAGTAGTACTACGCCTGAATTTGTTGTCTACTCTGCCGGTCACCGCAGTCAACACGGTCACCCGCATCCTTTAGTGCGCAAACGTTTTCAAGCTGTAGGTAGCCGCGAATTTAACACTGCAGATTCGGGTGCGTTGGTGTTTGAGTGGTTAGATGGGAAGCCAGTAAATATTATTGAGTATCGCAAAGCGCAGCATCGTTATTGGTTTGAATGAGTTTTAGGTTTTCGTAAAGGGCAACAAAATGTCGCATGCATCATCTTGATGATTTGCATGCCGGAACGATAGTAATTAGAATCGCGGCGCTTATGAGATTAACTAATTTATTTGGACTAAACCATGGACACAGGTTTACAGTGCTTGGTAGCACTCGCAGGATTCCACCAGCTCCCCGCTGATGCTTCACAACTCTCCCACCAATTCGCAATTCCCGGTCAACCGTTTAGCAATACTGAAATCCTCCGCGCCGCCAAAGCGCTGACTTTTAAAGCGAAATTATTTTCGTTTAAACTCGATAAATTAATCGGTTCCAGTTTGCCCGCAATTGTTAAAACGGTCGATGGCGATTACATCATCCTCGCGCGCGTGGCTGAAGAGGAGGGCAAGCCGGTTAAAGTGTTGGTGCAGGATTTGCGTGAGCAAACGCCCAAAACACTCACCGCAGAAGAGTTTGCATCACTCTGGTCTGGTGAAATTATTTATGTAACACGCCGCCTGGGTTTGCGCGAAAGCCTACAACAAAAATTCGATATCAGCTGGTTTATTCCCTCGTTAATCAAATACCGGAAATTATTTGGCGAAGTGATTATCGCCTCATTTTTTTTGCAGCTCTTTGCGCTGATTACACCACTGCTATTTCAAGTGGTGATGGATAAAGTGTTGGTGCATCGCGGTTTCAGTACGCTCGATGTCATCGCCTTTGGTTTTTTAGCGATTGCGATTTTTGAAGCATTGCTCGGGGGTATTCGCAGTTATGTGATGTCCCATACCACCAGCCGGGTGGATGTGGAATTGGGCTCGCGCCTGTTTAATCATTTAATGGCCTTGCCCATGGCCTATTTCGAGTCGCGGCAAGTGGGGCAAAATGTCGCGCGCGTGCATGAGCTGGATACCATCCGCAATTTTATTACCGGTAGTGCACTTACTTTAATTCTCGATCTGGGTTTCACCATCGTCTTCCTGCTGGTGATGTGGTACTACAGCACCACCTTATTTTTTGTGGTGGCCGCCACCATCCCCTGTTACATCCTGCTCTCGGTATTTATCACGCCGATATTGCGTCATCGCCTCAATGACAAATTCAAATACGGTGCCGCGAATACGGCATTCCTTACCGAATCCGTCACCGGTGTACAAACCGTAAAAGCCATGGCGGTAGAGCCGCAGATGCAGCGCAAATGGGAAGATCAACTCGCCCATTATGTGAATGCCTCCTTTCGTAGCCAGAACCTCGGCAATGTGGCCAATCAAATTGCCGGATTGATTAATAAGCTAATGACACTCGGGATTATCTGGTGGGGAGCGCATTTGGTAATCGCCGGTGAACTCACCGTTGAAGCTGTAGAAAAACCCCAAAAATCGATTGTTTTTCGTTAAAATGGCGCATCCCCTCAGGAGTGCGCTTATGCCAAAGTTTATTCCTTACAATCATGATCAAAATGCGATGGTGGTGATTAATTTTCGCGACCAGTTGCAACCCGGCACCTTCGAGCACGCTATTCATTATTTGATTCATGAAAAGCTCGATCTTTCTATCTTTGATTACGCTTACAACAATAAAGATGGCGGTAGGCCTGCGTATAACCCTGCCATTTTACTCGGTGTTGTGTTGTTCGCTTACTCCAAAGGTATTACGTCCAGCCGCGAAATTGAGTGGTGTTGTACGAACAATATTATTTTTAAAGCGCTTTCTTGCGATACCGTTCCTCATTTCACCACTATCGCCAGTTTTATTAGTAGCCATCCGCAAGCGATTGAAGCGCTGTTCGAACAAATCCTATTGGTTTGTCATGAGCAAGGATTATTGGGCAATGAGCTGTTTGCGATTGATGGTTGCAAAATGTCCTCTAACGCCTCCAAGGAATGGTCGGGAACATTTAAAGAATTGCAGCAGAAACGCGCCAAATTAAAAAAGTTGATTCGGCACCATATGCGGGAGCACCGCCGTATCGATAAAACCGAATCTGCTGATGCAGAAAAGCAAAGGCGCACCGCCCAGACAATCGAAACCTTAAGTAAAGCGCACGATAAGATTGATAAATTCCTAAAGACAGCAGCCCCACGGATGGGGCAGGCGAAACGGCCGACTGAAGTAAAAAGCAATATTACCGATAATGAATCAGCCAAGATGACGACCAGTAAAGGCACCATTCAGGGTTATAACGGTATTGCGGCGGTTGATAAAAAGCACCAGATCATTATTGATGCCCAAGCCTTTGGCGCGGGCCAGGAACACCACACCTTACAGCCTGTTATTGAAAGTATTAAGGTGCGTTACCAAAAACTGAAATTTGCGCACAATATCTATCGCAAGCAGACACTGGTTACAGCGGACACTGGCTTTGCTAATGAGGCCAATATGGAATACCTCTACACCCATAAAATTAATGCTTATATTCCAGATAATAATTTTCGCAGTCGCGACCCAAAATTTGCTGAGCAGAAAGCGAAATATGGCAAGCGCAAGCCCATCAAGAAAATAAAAACCCGTTATAAAGAAGTCATTCCGGCTAGTGAATTCCACTTTGATGCATCGACAAAAACCTGCATTTGCCCAGCAGGGGAAACCATGTGGTTAAAGCGCGAAGGGACGGATCGTTATGGCAAACATCAAAAGTTGTATTTTGAGGGAAGGCTCAGTAAGTGTCGGGTATGCCCGCTAAAGGAACAGTGCATGCAAAACCCGGATTCAGCCAATGATCGAACCGGGCATGGGCGGCAGGTGTCCTTTATTATTGATAAAGAAACCAAAAACAAATATACCGAATGGATGAAGTCTCGGGTCGATAGCGAATTTGGCAAAATGGTTTATAGTCATCGCATGTCCACGGTTGAGCCTGTGTTCGCTAATATCGGCACAAACAAAGGGCTAAAGCGCTTCAGTCTACGTGGCAAAGCCAAAGTTCAGGGGCAATGGCAGTTGTTTTGTATGATCCACAATATAGAAAAGCTCGCGAATTATGGTGATTTGACCAACGCGAAGCGAAAATAAGAACGAATATAGGCAAACAACTCGCTTTTTCAAAGCGCAACGCAATTAATGAATAAGAGCAATTGAAAATCCAAGAACAGTTAGGCAAAGTTGGCTAATTAATTATTAATCAATTAGCTGTAAGTAAATTCAGTGGTTATTGGGTTTTTCTACGGCTTCGTTGGCGAATTGATTGCGTTCAACATGCTCGCCGGTCGCGTGAGCGGCCCTATTTTAAAACTCGTACAACTCTGGCAAGACTTCCAGCAAGCGGGTATTTCCATTGAGCGCCTGGGCGATATTTTAAATACCCCGCGCGAACCCGGTTACAACCCCAATCGCTCCACACTGCCATCGATTGCCGGGCAAGTGAATTTTGAACACGTGCGTTTCCGCTATCGCCACGACGGCCCGGTGATTCTCGATCAATTTAATCTGCAGGTTCAACCTGGGGAAATTATTGGTATTGTCGGTCGCTCCGGTTCCGGTAAAAGCACGCTTACCAAATTGATCCAGCGGCTGTATTTGCCCGAGTCGGGGCGAATGCTGGTGGATGGAGTAGACCTTGCTATGGTGGATACCGCTTGGCTGCGACGCAATATTGGTGTGGTATTGCAAGAGAATTTTTTATTTAACCAAACCGTGCGTGAAAATATCGCGCTCACTAATCCCGCCGCGCCCATGGAGCAGATTGTGGCGGTTGCCAAACTCGCCGGCGCCCATGAATTTATTGTGGATCTCCCCGAAGCTTACGACACTATGGTCGGCGAACAGGGCAGCAACCTCTCCGGCGGCCAACGCCAGCGCCTCGCGATTGCCCGCGCGTTATTAACCAATCCCAAAATATTAATCTTCGATGAAGCCACCAGTGCGCTGGATTACGAATCCGAACGCATCATCCAGGACAACATGGCGCACATTTGTAACGGCCGCACCGTGTTTATCATCGCCCACCGCTTAAGTACGGTGCGCATTTGCAATCGCATTATTGTGATGAACAAAGGCCGCATTGTAGAGCAGGGCTCGCATGATCAGTTATTGCAACAACAAGGCTACTACGCGCAATTGCATGGCTATCAGGATGCCAAGGCAGCCGCACGCCCGATGGTAAAAAAGGAAAATATTGAGATGGAGTTTAACCATGACTAATTTTTTTGAATTACTGCGCGAAGCCTGGCAAGAGCGAGGAAAATTGGGTGATGGCTCCAAACAGCAAAGCCTCTCTGAGTTTATGCCCGCCGCATTGGAGCTGCAGGAAACCCCACCCAACCCCTTAGTGCGCTGGCTCGCCTGGACACTCATTACCTTATTTATCCTCACGCTGCTCTGGGCCATCTTTGGCAAAGTGGATGTGGTAGCCAGCGCGGAAGGCAAGATCATTCCCGGCAGCCGCGTTAAACAAATCCAGCCGCTGGATAAAGGCGTGATTAAAGCCATTCATGTAAAAGAAGGGCAGTATGTAAAAGAGGGTGATCCACTGATCGAACTGGATCGCACCATCACTGCTGCGGATCAGGCACGTATGCAACAGGAACTGCACAATGCCAGTTTGAACCTTGCGGGCAGTGAAGCTTTACAAGCGTTAATTGCTGATCAACAACACAACAATCAACAGCCTCAAAAAAATCATCAAAAAAACAACCAGCACAAAAAACCTGTCGCCGCGAGTGAGCTGGCCTTGGTGATTGATGAAAAACTCACATTATCTGCCTCGGAAATATTATTGCACCAGCAAAAAACCTGGGAGCAATGGCAACAATACCAGGCACAACTCAGCAGCTTGCACAGCGCCTTAACCAAAGCGCAAAGTGAAAAAATCGCCAACCTGGAAACCATCAAGAAACTCGAACAAACCCTGCCGATGGTCACCAAGCGCGCTGCTGCATTGCACAGCCTCTATCAAAAAAAAATGGCCTCGGAAGCGGAATACCTGGAGCTGGAACAGCAGCGCATCGAACGCACGCAAGACCTCGCCACCCAGCAACAAATCCAGCAACAACTCATCGCCGCGATCAACGAAGCCCAACAACAAATCAACGCCCTCAAAGCCGACACCAGCAGCAAACTGCTCGCGCAAATTGCCGACAGCCGCAACCAGCTCGCCACTATTACCGAAGAACTGGTTAAAGCGCGCGATATGAACGACAAACAAATTCTCTATGCCCCGGTCTCCGGTTACGTGCAACAACTCGCGGTTAACACCATCGGTGGTGTCGTCACTGAAGCGCAACAATTAATGATTATGGTTCCGGAAGAAGAAAATCTGGAAGTGCAAGTCATGCTCGGCAACCAGGATATCGGTTTTGTGCAAAGCGATATGCCGGCAGAAATTAAAATCCACACCTTCCCCTTCACCAAATACGGTTTGATCGACGCCACCGTTACCCATATCTCCGATGACGCCATCCTCGATGAAAAACTCGGCCTCGTATACGCCATGCATTTAAAAATGCACAAGAGAACGATTCGTGTGGAAGCGAAAGATGTGAAATTAATTCCTGGCATGGCGGTTACGGCGGAGTTGAAGACTACGCAAAGGCGAGTGATTGAATATTTCATGTCGCCGCTGTTGAAGTACAAGCAGGAAAGTATCCGCGAGCGATAACAGTAAATGGATAAATTTATTAAAGGATATCGTGAATAATGAAAGTGCTTTTTATCCACCAAAACTTTCCTGCGCAATTTTTGCATCTTGCGCCCGCATTGGCGGCAGATGCCAAAAACGATATTCGTGTACTGACTACCAGCAAGCGCCCCGTGCCTGCGGGTATAAAAGTTCACCATTACGCAATAAAGCGCAGTAGCAGTGAAAATATCCATCCATGGTTGGTAGATATGGAAACCAAAACCATTCGTGCAGAAGCTGCGTATCGGGCTGCAATGGATTTAAAAAAGCAGGGCTTTACACCGGATTTAATTATTGCGCACCCCGGTTGGGGTGAGAGTCTGTTCCTAAAAGAAGTATGGCCAACAGCGAAGCTCGCGCTTTATTGTGAGTTTTATTATCAAACCCACGGGGCAGATACCAATTTTGACCCGGAATTCACCGCGCATGAGCAAGGCCTTGCCTGTCGGTTAAAACTGAAAAATGCCAATTTTGATTTGCATCTGCTGCAGGCAGATGCAGGACTATCACCCACGCATTACCAACGTTCAGTTTTCCCCGACTATTTCCAATCAAAAATATCAGTCATTCATGATGGTATAGATACCAACCTGTTAAAACCTAACCCTGCGGTAACCATGCAATTGAATGACAAAACCATCACGCGCGACGAGCAGATAATCACCTTCGTCAATCGCAATCTGGAACCTATGCGCGGCTACCATATTTTTATGCGCGCCTTACCGGAAATCCTTAAACGAAATCCAAAAGCGCGCGTGATTATTGTTGGTGGGGATGATGTCAGTTACGGCAGCAAGCCACCGCCGGGAACAACCTGGAAAGAATTGTTTCTGCAAGAAGTAAAAAGCCAGTTGGATATGAACAGGGTGCATTTCGTTGGAAAACTATCTTATCCCAACTTTATTCAGCTACTGCAAATTTCCAGTATGCATGTTTATTTAACCTATCCCTTTGTGCTGAGCTGGAGTTTGCTGGAAGCCATGAGTGTGGGTTGTGCAATTGTGGGTAGCAATACATCACCGGTGCAAGAAGTTATTAAGCACAATGGAACCGGTCTTCTGGTGGATTTTTTTGATAAACAAGCTCTCGTCGAACAAGTCACACACTTGTTAAAAAATCCACAGCAGCGTGAACAACTCGGTAATGCAGCAAGGAAATTTGTGTTGCGAAATTATGATTTGAAAAGTGAGTGTTTACCTGCACAAAAGCAGTGGCTTGAAGGTTTGTTAAATTGATAATTTTTTGTTTTATGTTTCTTTGTGGTGCTGTATGGTGCGCTGTGTTTAGTGGATTATGTTTTTCATAAATGACGATCATTGCTTTGCGAATAAAGTCGCTTAAATCCTGTTTACAAAGCAGAAGCAACTGATCATTATTCGCCTATTTACACGCCTGCCTAAGCTACAGGGTAATGGATGATCTGACTATAGTTAATCCCTCCCGCTAAAAATGGATGTAAAAATGGAATTATCGAATTTTTCTGAAAAGCCAATCGCTCAAAACGCTTCAACGGACAAAGCAGTTTCCCCAACTGGTTTTTTTGATAACGGATGTGGCAAAGGAGTTGATAAGACAAATGAGCATATAATCTAATACTTCAACATGCTTGGAATTTCTGTGTATCTTTTTTTTGATAGCTCCATGATTGATATGTTCGATTTGGTCAGTGCTGCTTTTTATCCAGTTCATGATTGGCTGTTACGGATCTATTAAGCTAACTAATTTTTATTGATTTATAAAATGAATAAAAAATTTTCGTTATTTATTCACATGAACATATCTGTGGTAATAGCATCTATTTTTAATACGTCAATTTTTCTTTTTGCTTTTAAATTTGTTTTTCCGTTATTGGTTGTTGTGTTTTTGTGCTATTTAGTTTTGGGGTTTTTAGCTTCTATGCTTTGGTTGCCACTATTTTTAGTGTTAAAAAAAATCTATTTAAAAATACAATACATTATTTTATGTCAGCAGCGATTGCTGCTTTTATAATGTGCATTGCAGTTAAAGTTATAGTGTTTTCTGCTGTTGATTGGTGGTCTTTGTCTTCGGCATTTTTGCTCATTTATTTTTTTGTTTTTTCTCAGGTAGCCGCATTGTTCTGTGTTTTTTTAAGAGAATAATCAGTATTGGTTAGTTTTAGAGTTTTCTATGGCTAAAAAATTATTATATGCATTTTGGTTTTTTGTATTGCTGGTCGTCGGGCTTGTGCTTTATTGGCTGCTGATATTTGAGGGTAAACCTGCAACCAATACACCAGAAAATCGTGCGGCTCACGGATATGTAGATGGGCAAGTCAATGAAATTAGATTGGGTGATGCCTTATTGCGTTTTCCTGCCGGAGTGCAATTCGAGCCTTCTACTCTTCATAAAATTGTTAAAGGGCGGGCAGATGAAATTTGGTTCGGTGTTTTTTATCCAGATCTAGGTGAAAACAACTCTGTTCATAATGGTGTACAAATTATGCTAAAGCCAGCATTACCAGAATGGACAGAAAATCTAGCAGAAAGGGAGGAGCGATTTAGTGCTGAAAAATGGCAAAAAAATTGTGCAGCGAGATGATCTTGGTTTAGTAGAGTACCACTCTGTTAATTACGGTGGTGGATGGGGGTATATAACATATCTTGCTTCTTTTCCCGAATATAAAACGCCAATAGGTGGAAAAATTAAATACGTATGTGCTGGTAATCCCGGTGGACGAATCACTCATTGTCGCTTTGCAAATGGAGGGTATTTGCAGAAAAATAAAGTGATGGTCACATATTACATCCTCGGCCAAAACATGAAGAATTGGAAAGAAATTCACCAAAAAGTCGTTTCATTTTTAGGCACAATTATAGTGGAGTAAATAGATCATGATGATTACCAATGAGCAGCGTACGATATTGCAAGATATTTTGGATCGTGGCCCTAATTCGCAGGTAAATTATGCGGAAGAATTTTTCCATTAAAAATAACGTTGAGCCTTTTAATAAGGATTTATTCCATGCTTAAAAAACTATTCTTTGGGTTTTCTGTTGTCATATTGCTGTTGGTCGGTTATTGGCTGCTGATATTTAACGGTTGATCCCTACCGCCAACTTCGGACAGTTAACTAACATACATTTTTTGCCTCAAAGCGCTCGGGGCTAACAAAGCCAATAGCGCTGTGACGGCGGTAGCGATTGTAATCCACTTCGATATATTCAAAAATAGACTCGCGCGTGTGCTTTCCATCTAGCAATGGCTCGCCGTGAACCAGCTCAACCTTAAGTGAATGAAAGAAGCTTTCCGCACACGCATTGTCCCAGCAATCACCCTTGCGACTCATACTCTGTATTAGCGAATATTTTTCCAGTAAATCCCTAAACGCATGCGATACATATTGGCTGCCACGGTCACTGTGAACAATAACGCTTTTTGGGAATTTTCGTCGCCACAACGCCATCATCAATGAATCACAAACCAATTGCGCATCAATATGTTTGCTCATCGACCAACCAACAACTTTTCGAGAATATAAATCAATCATCACGGCCAGATACAACCAACCTTCTGTAGTTTGAATATAAGTAATATCGGTCACCCATTTTTCATTAGGTTGTTGCGCAGAAAAATCTCTAGCCAACAGGTTGGGCGCAACAGGTAGTGTATGATTGCTGTCCGTAGTCACCTTGAACAGCTTGGCCGCTTTTGCAATTAACCCCTGCCGTTTCAGGCTTTTCCGAATGGTTTTTATGTCGAGCGGATTATCTTGCTCCGCCAAATCATAAAAAATCCGATCCGCGCCATACCGGCCTTTTCCAGCCTCAAATGCTGCCTTTACCAACGCATCAATCGCTTCTCTTTGCTGCATGCGCCAACTAACCATTTCACGATTATCAAGCCAGCTGTAATACCCACTTCGCGAAACCAACAGAACGCGCGCCATCATCGCGATTGAATATAGCGCGCTATTTGTCAGCATAAATTCGTAGCGTTTTATTTTTGATGCTTCGCGAAGTAGGTAGCCGCCTTTTTTAGGATTTCAAGCTCCTCTGCTTGCTCGGCGAGCTGACGCTTGAGGCGTGCATTTTCAGCGGCGAGGAGCGATTCTCTTTCAACATCAGTACGGCTATTGTTGAGTGCGCTACGCCAACTGTAAATTTGACTGGCATATATGCCCAGTTTTTCGGCGGCTTCCGCTACGCTCAATCGTTCGGCCAGTTTAATGGCCTCACTTTTGAACTCGGCTGTATACTTCTTATTCTCTTTTGGGGTTGGTTTCTTGCTCATGGATCACCTCTGGAGTAAGTTTACTCAGTTTCTAAGGTGTCCGATATTCGCGGAGGGGATCAGGTAAACCTGCAACCAATACGCCAGAAAATCGTGCGGCTCATGGTTATGTAGAAGGGCAGGTTAACGAAATTAGGTTGGGGGATGTCTTATTACGTTTTCCTGCCGGAGTGCAATTCGAGCCTTCTACTCTTCATAAAATTGTTAAAGGGCGGGCTGATACAATTAGATTCGGTTTGTTTTATCCTGATTTAGGAGAAAAAAACTCCAGTCATAATGCAATTCACATTACCTTAGAGCCAGCATCACCGGAATGGACGGAGAATATTGCGGAAAGGGAAGAGCGATTTAACGCTGAGGAATGGCAAAAAGTTGTGCAGCGAGATGATCTTGGGTTGACGGAATATCATAATGTAATTTATCGAGGCGGTTGGGGATATATCACTTACTTTGCGCCTTTTCCTGAATATCAAACGCCCATAGGTGGAAAAATTAAATACGTATGTGCTGGTAATCCCGGTGGGCGAATCACTCATTGCCGTTTCGCTAATGGAGGGTATTTACAGAAAAATAAAGTGATGGTGATGTATGTCATCGGCGGTGAAAACATGAAGGATTGGAAGGAAATACATCAAAAAGTCGTTTCATTTTTAGATTCAGTCATAGTGGAGTAAATAAATCATGATGATTACCAATGAGCAGCGTACGATATTGCAAGATATTTTGGATCGTGGCCCTAATTCGCAGGGGAATTATGCAGATGCTTATCTTTTAATATTGTCTTGGGTGGACAGCTCTCCTCAGGTTGATTACAGTGTAAAGCTATGGCTTGCGGGGGCTATTCAAGCGAATTCAGGGAAAGGGACATTTTCAGCACTTATCCGTGAATATTCCAGTACGCAAATGGCGTTGCGCGGCGTTAAATATAGTGGGGAATTGATGCAGCAAGCATCGAATCGGGGTGCGGAGCGTGCAATACAAGATATTCTGGATAATAATTCGTTTCCGAGCATTGATAGAATTGCTGAAATGGATGCTGTGGGTGTAGGTGAAATTTTATTTTCATCTTTAAATGTAAATGATACAGCAAATAAGGATGTTAACGCCGGTTGGTCTGGTACTATTTTGTTCCATGCATTTGATAGCCAACAAATTGGCCGTCTATTAACTGCAGGAGATGCTTCATCTCCTCTCGGTGCTTCAACTCAACTAAACCGTCTTGATGATGTTAAAAATCTTCTCTTTGCCTACTATGCTTATGAAAAAGCGCTACTGAAAGCGGCAGAGGCAAATTTCGATTTAATAACTAATCTGGATATAGGCCAATGGTTGATTGATGCAGCTGTTGGTGTATGGACAATTGAAGATGCCATTGCTGCCTTTAGTCTCAATAAAAATTTCCTTACTCTTCTTGATGCAAATATTTCCAAACAACTGGTTGGGGACGCTAAAAAATTCGGTGAGCTGATAGAAGATATAGGCACAATTGGTGCGCCTGCTGTTGAGCATGCATTGGCGTGGATTATGTCTACGTTGGAGGGCAAAGCCGTTACTGTAAAACCTGGAGAGTTCATAGAGAAAGCAAAGGAATTTTTCAGTAAATTCTCCACAGCAGAATTGCATTCGAAAAAAATTCAGTTTATCGATGATCCTAAACAACTAGCGGAAATGGCTAAAACAGATGTGAATGCCCGTGCAGCATTGGCAGGTTTGTCCCCCATCATCATAGAACCGTCGGACTCAGTTAAAAGCGCCTTAACACTTTACGATCCAAAAACTGGAGCCGGTGAAATGACCGAGCAGTGGATTCATGATCGTGCTTTGGCGCTATCTGCATTTTTGTCGCATTGGCGTACTAATGGGCCAGCCACAGATATCGGAGTTGATTACACAGTTTTTAGTGACTTATATTCAGGTCAGGATGTACAGGCATTTCCATTTGCCCCGGCGGATAGCGTTAGTTATGTGACGTTTGGTGGGGAGAGCAATGATGTAATAACTGGGGGTAAAAATGACGATCACCTCTATGGCGGCGCTGGTTCAGATGTTTTGAGTGGTAATGAAGGCAATGATTACTTAGAGGGCAACTCGGGTAACGACAAACTCAATGGGCTAAAAGGCCACGACGTTCTTGATGGCGGTGCCGGCCATGATGAACTGCTCGGTGGCGCAGACACCGATTTGTTATTAGGCGGTAAAGATAACGACACACTCGATGGCGGTGCCGGCAACGATGTATTAAAAGGCGGTGCAGGGAATGATACCTATAAATTTACCGGCGATTTCGGGCACGATACTGTTATCGACACCGAAGGTTTAAATACCCTGGATATTAATGGTGCTGTTGGCGAATTAAAGCAAACCGCTAAAGACAGCATTATTTATCGTAATTCCGCCAATACTGTAGAAGCCGTTTTGGTTGATAGCGGTGGAAGCAAAACCCTTCTTCTCAATTCCCTTTCAAATGCAGGTAGTAGCGTCACTCTGGATAAATGGAGTGATGGGCAATTTGGTGTTTCATTAAAAGATGCGGATGCTGAAACGCCGCCATCGTTGCCAACAATTTCCGGTGATGGTGGTGCGAATGCATTATCGGCGGATTTTGCATCGGCTTACGAGACGTTAGTTTATGTGCCTCCTGTGAGTCTTCATGGTGGAGGTGGGCATGACTATATAGAAGGTAGCTGGGGCGGTGACCGTATTTACGGTGATGGTGGTAACGATTGGATTGATGCCGGCTCGGTTTATAAGTACTCCGGAACCATTACGCCGAAAGCGGGTGATCCTACCTACGATCAGCATGGTAAAGATTTAATCGACGGTGGCGAGGGCGATGATGTTATTACCGGACGCTCAGCTTCCTCCACCTGGCATGGCGGAGAAGGCAAGGATATGTTGCTGGCCAATACTGCACTGCGGTTTGATTTTATGTTTGGTGTTTATCAAAAAAACACAAGTAATTATTTAAGTGGCACTTAAAGCTAATTTACAAAATGGTACTAATTGGTATTATCCAAACTGGATATATACCCACCAAATTAACAAGGCAATGGATGATTCAGTTTCCCCAACTGGTTTTATCAATAACACTGGATGTGCAAATGGAGTTAATGAGCAAAATGAAAAATCCCTTTCCTCTAATTTCCTATTAAGACATTATTTTTTTATGGGATATTGTCGTCCGCTATTTTATTTGGAGTGATTACATGGCTGGTCTGGCTTTATTGGCATTAATAACGTTATGGGGTTTTATTTGCTATCAGCTTTCAAAGTTTTTAATGAAAAAAATAGCTAGCCCAATAACAAAGAATTTTGGCATAGGATTTTTGCTTTTTTTGTTTTTTATTGCTCCTTTTGCAGATGACATTATTGGCGGGTTTCAGTTTAGATCGTTATGCAAAAAAATGCAGTATTAACTGTTGATGAAAAAAATATAAGAGGGAAAACGGTAGTTTATCAAAGGGTTAAAGATCAATATCTAAATATGTACATTATTCCTATTTTAGAGAGAAATTGGTCCTACAAAGATGCTGTTACAGATGAAATAGTTATTAGTTGGAGGAGTTATGAAGCAACGGGTGGGTGGTTGAGCCGATTAATTGGTTTTCCTGAAGGAAGTCCACCTTATACATTTAATGGAAGTTGTTTGGCAAAAGATGGTTTTGATTTCGATTTCAAAAATCGCGATATCCATATTAAGGATGAGGAATAAATTATGAATGCAATTAATGATGCTTTTATAAATGCTTTGTTAACTGATGCTACCTATGCTTTGGGTGATGCTACTTATAAGGATTTTACTGGATCAAAACTGGCAGATTTGTTAAAAAATCGAATGACTCCAGAACTTGCCAGCTATATAGGAGATAACTTTAAAATTGTCACCCACATTGAAACAGATGATGCTTTTGGTTCTGGTTTTGATGCAACTGTATGGGAAAATATTGATACAGGTAAGAAATATGTCTCTATGCAAGGAACCGTAGGTGCAGGAGATTTTTTAACAGACGTAGATTTGACCTTGGGGAATGGTGCTCCTGCTAGGCAAGTTATTGATATGGTAAATTGGTGGTTAAAAATATCGACCCCGGTTGGGCAGCAAGCGCCGCAAATAGCCGCCGTTATTCCTGATGTTCCTTATATTGAAATTAACCCTGCCACGTTTATTACTATTTTCCGGCCAGCAGCACCTGTTCCAGGTGAGGGGCTGGTTAGCCCAGGTGAAACAGTGACGGTAAATGGCCATAGTGATCCCCTCCGCGAATATCGGACACCTTAGAAACTGAGTAAACTTACTCCAGAGGTGATCCATGAGCAAGAAACCAACCCCAAAAGAGAATAAGAAGTATACAGCCGAGTTCAAAAGTGAGGCCATTAAACTGGCCGAACGATTGAGCGTAGCGGAAGCCGCCGAAAAACTGGGCATATATGCCAGTCAAATTTACAGTTGGCGTAGCGCACTCAACAATAGCCGTACTGATGTTGAAAGAGAATCGCTCCTCGCCGCTGAAAATGCACGCCTCAAGCGTCAGCTCGCCGAGCAAGCAGAGGAGCTTGAAATCCTAAAAAAGGCGGCTACCTACTTCGCGAAGCATCAAAAATAAAACGCTACGAATTTATGCTGACAAATAGCGCGCTATATTCAATCGCGATGATGGCGCGCGTTCTGTTGGTTTCGCGAAGTGGGTATTACAGCTGGCTTGATAATCGTGAAATGGTTAGTTGGCGCATGCAGCAAAGAGAAGCGATTGATGCGTTGGTAAAGGCAGCATTTGAGGCTGGAAAAGGCCGGTATGGCGCGGATCGGATTTTTTATGATTTGGCGGAGCAAGATAATCCGCTCGACATAAAAACCATTCGGAAAAGCCTGAAACGGCAGGGGTTAATTGCAAAAGCGGCCAAGCTGTTCAAGGTGACTACGGACAGCAATCATACACTACCTGTTGCGCCCAACCTGTTGGCTAGAGATTTTTCTGCGCAACAACCTAATGAAAAATGGGTGACCGATATTACTTATATTCAAACTACAGAAGGTTGGTTGTATCTGGCCGTGATGATTGATTTATATTCTCGAAAAGTTGTTGGTTGGTCGATGAGCAAACATATTGATGCGCAATTGGTTTGTGATTCATTGATGATGGCGTTGTGGCGACGAAAATTCCCAAAAAGCGTTATTGTTCACAGTGACCGTGGCAGCCAATATGTATCGCATGCGTTTAGGGATTTACTGGAAAAATATTCGCTAATACAGAGTATGAGTCGCAAGGGTGATTGCTGGGACAATGCGTGTGCGGAAAGCTTCTTTCATTCACTTAAGGTTGAGCTGGTTCACGGCGAGCCATTGCTAGATGGAAAGCACACGCGCGAGTCTATTTTTGAATATATCGAAGTGGATTACAATCGCTACCGCCGTCACAGCGCTATTGGCTTTGTTAGCCCCGAGCGCTTTGAGGCAAAAAATGTATGTTAGTTAACTGTCCGAAGTTGGCGGTAGGGATCAATACGAATCCGCAACAGGATTATAGCCATTTCCTTTCACTATATTATTTAACCCCTTTTGCCATTATCGGCAGTGAATCATTACTGAAAACCATCAATCCTGATCTCCATACCTTATGGGCAGCAGATACGGCATTAACAGTGGAAGAAAAAAGCAAAGGAAAAGCGAATTTCTCTGACTCATGGTATCAAGACAGAGTAGCCATGCTTGTAGCATTAAATACAATCAATGCCACTGATACCGAGATTGATACCAGTAGTAATCACACAGGCAGCACCATTCATTATTACGATTCCACTATTGGTGGTGCGCCTCTAATTTCTGAATCTAGTGCTTCTGATGAGGTTCGGTTAGTTCGTTTTGGTAATGAGGCTGCCAATGATTTAACGGGTGGTGCATACAACGATCGACTTTACGGCATGGATGGCAAAGACAAACTCAACGGATTAAGTGGTCATGATGTTCTTCATGGTGGCGCAGGCGATGACGAACTCCTCGGTGGCGCAGACACCGATTTGTTATTAGGCGGTAAAGATAACGACACACTCGATGGCGGTGCCGGCAACGATGTATTAAAGGGCGGTGCAGGGAATGATAGCTATAAATTTACCGGCGATTTCGGGCACGATACTGTTGTCGACACCGAAGGTTTAAATACCATGGATATTAATGGTGCTGTTGGCGAATTAAAACAAACCGCCAAAGACAGCATTATTTATCGCAATTCCGCCAATACTGTAGAAGGCGTTTTGGTTGATAGCGGTGGAAGCAAAACCCTTCTTCTTAATTCTCTTTCAAACCCAGGCAGTAGCATCACTCTTGATAACTGGAGTGATGGGCAATTTGGTGTTTCATTAAAAGATGCGGATGCTGAAACGCCGCCATCGTTGCCAACAATTTCCGGTGATGGTGGTGCGAATGCATTATCGGCGGATTTTGCATCGGCTTACGAGACGTTAGTTTATGTGCCTCCTGTGAGTCTTCATGGTGGAGGCGGGCATGACTATATAGAAGGTAGCTGGGGTGGCGACCGTATTTACGGTGATGGCGGTAACGATTGGATTGATGCCGGCTCGGTTTATAAGTACTCCGGAACCATTACGCCGAAAGCGGGTGATCCCACCTACGATCAACATGGTAAAGATTTAATCGAAGGTGGCGAGGGTGATGATGTTATTACCGGGCGCTCAGCTTCCTCCACCTGGCATGGTGGAGATGGCAAGGATATGTTGCTGGCCAATACTGCGCTGCGTTTTGATTTTATGTTTGGTGTTTATCAAAAGCGCGTAGGTAATTATTTGAGTGGCGTTTAAATGCTGTATACAAAATCATGTCAATTGATATGATCGGCGATGTATATATCCCCACCTGAAGCACAGGGTAATGGACGATGCGGTTTCCCCAACTGGTTATCTAAACAATGGATGTGCAAATGGAGTTAACATTGAAGTCTAATTGTAAACCTGCATTTATCACTGAATTTTTTATTCGATCCTTTCCCTCAGTAAGGAAAATCCATGAATCCATTTCTTAAATTCATTGCAATTATTTCTATTATTCCTTTGCTAATCGGCTTGTATTTCTTTGACAACATCAAGGGGTATTACCGATTTAAGCTGTATTGTGAAAAAGAGGGTGGGTTAAAAGTTTTTGACCCTATCAAAAAAGGTGTGGGGTTGTTGGCTAAGAATAAAGAAGAAGCTCACTCAGCGGCTCTGTTAGAAAATATAGGTTTTGTGAGGTACAAAGATGAAGATGGTAATTTTTATGATATCAAATATTTAGGTGGGAATTTTCAGGTTGACGTTTCATTTGATAAAAAGCCTGCTGATCTATCTGTAGAGCCAAATTACCAGTGGAAAAATATAAATTCAAACGTTTTTGGAGAGTTAAGATTGTCAAAAACGGGGTACGAAATTTTCAATTTTAGTAAAAATTCGGTATCAGTCAGGTATAGCATTTTTTATTACTCTAGATTTGACAGAAGAAAAACTCTACTGGATGCCCCATCCCACATTGGATGTTTTAATAACTTTAGCAAGGATTATCGTTATAAAGACCCACTTTTCAAAGAAATAGATTCAGCGTTTCAAAATTAACTTAATTATTAACTAAGGGAGATATTTGATATGGCAGTTACATTAATTGAATTATTGGCTAAGTTGATAAGTACATCTAAAGCAGCTTATGCAGATATGAGAACTGGATCATTACAAGGTTCATTAACTGGAGGCGGTGCAGGTTTTGCAGAAACAGAGGCAAAGGGTTTTGTTGGCAACTTTGGCTTTTTGCATCAACAAGAAAATACCAATACCGGTTTTTCCGCTACATTATTTTCCAGTACATCCGGCAAAAAAGTCCTAGCTATTCGCGGAACTGAAATTCCAGCGGATGTGTTTAATGACCTTGCCTCTGCTGATATAGGTGATATTGGTGGTCAGGGGTATGCCGCCAAACAGGCCGCAGATCTCTATCGTTACTGGAAGCGGCTGACATCTGACTCTGGTCAAAAAAGCTTATACAAAGATACCGAAATTGAGACACTTTACGATTTAATGACGGCGGGTGATGATGGATTAGATGTTTTGTCTCGTCACTTTGCTATTCAATCATTTAAATCCATCGTAAATGAGGATGTTGGGCTCGGGTTGGTAGGTGCTAATGAAGTTGTGGATGTTACCGGTCATAGTTTGGGAGGTCATTTAGCATATTTATTTGGTCGATTGTTTCCACAGAATGCCGGCAGTATTGTGACCTTAAACGCTCCGGGTTTATTTCCATGGGGTGATACTGTATTAAATGATTTGGGCTTTACCCTACAAGGCGGAGATATCACATCTGTAGTTGCTGAAGGGGATTTGATTCATACTCTGGGCGCTATTCACCCTGGCCAGGAAGTGTATATATCACAAGAAGTTGGTGATTCTTTATTGGTGGATGGCTTAAGTGCAAACCACAGTAGTGTCAATGGTGTAGATGCATTGAATTTGTTGACGTTATTCGCACAGTTGGATACGTCGCAAGCCAATAATCCAGAGGGAGTTCTAAATGATTTTATGCGGTTGTCAGCTAATAAAGCATTGGATACTTATGAAAGTATGTTAGATAGCTTGCGCAAAATGTTGTTAGGCAGTGGAATCGATATAACTCCACCGGGAACAAAAGATGATGTATTTCAACGGGAAAAATTTTACCAACATATCAAGACGTTGAAAGAGAGCAGTATTTTTAATGATTTAAAAGGAAAAGTATCCTTCGTGGCCGCAGATGCTACTGCCGCCAAAAATGACTATGGTCAGTTTCTTGCTCTCTATTATGCCGCCCCCTTCGCCCTACAAGGAAATAGTGTTTTACTTGGGCAATTAAATCCGAATCTATACACCGCTTGGGTTGCCGACCAAAACCTAAGCGCGGAAGATCGTTTGTTGGGAAAAGCCAATTTCTCCGAAGAGTGGTATCAGGATAGTGCGACCTATCTGAATCTATTGCTTGATCGAAATAAAAACGATATCGACAAGTTGGAAAGTAGTGATCCTGGTGGTAAAGATGCCCTCTATATCAAAGTCGAAAATGATGATAACGATGCTCATCGTATTTATTCCGGTTCTACTAATGCTAGTAATTATTCGGCGCAACCTTATGCTCCCTGGGTTATTTTGGGAACTATGGAGGATAACGATAATGCAACTCGTGGCGGCAACGGCAATGACCGCATTTACGGTTTAGGTGGAAACGATAAGCTCAACGGATTAAACGGCAATGACGTTCTTGATGGCGGTGCCGGCGATGATGAACTGCTCGGTGGCGCAGACACCGATTTGTTATTAGGCGGTAAAGATAACGACACACTCGATGGCGGTGCCGGCAACGATGTATTAAAAGGCGGTGCAGGGAATGATACCTATAAATTTACCGGCGATTTCGGGCACGATACTGTTATCGACACCGAAGGTTTAAATACCCTGGATATTAATGGTGCTGTTGGCGAATTAAAGCAAACCGCTAAAGACAGCATTATTTATCGTAATTCCGCCAATACTGTAGAAGCCGTTTTGGTTGATAGCGGTGGAAGCAAAACCCTTCTTCTCAATTCCCTTTCAAATGCAGGTAGTAGCGTCACTCTGGATAAATGGAGTGATGGGCAATTTGGTGTTTCATTAAAAGATGCGGATGCTGAAACGCCGCCATCGTTGCCAACAATTTCCGGTGATGGTGGTGCGAATGCATTATCGGCGGATTTTGCATCGGCTTACGAGACGTTAGTTTATGTGCCTCCTGTGAGTCTTCATGGTGGAGGTGGGCATGACTATATAGAAGGTAGCTGGGGCGGTGACCGTATTTACGGTGATGGTGGTAACGATTGGATTGATGCCGGCTCGGTTTATAAGTACTCCGGAACCATTACGCCGAAAGCGGGTGATCCTACCTACGATCAGCATGGTAAAGATTTAATCGACGGTGGCGAGGGAGACGATGTTATTACCGGCCGCTCAGCTTCCTCCTCCTGGCATGGTGGAGACGGCAAGGATATGTTGCTGGCCAATACTGCACTGAGGTTTGATTTTATGTTTGGTGGTTATAGAGACGGAGGAGATCAATTTTCCCGTTCTTATATGAGTGACTTGACTGACGAAGGTGCTGGCAGAGCGGTAACGCTGGATTACAAATGGAGGGATCTGCTTAATTATGCGGACTCCGGTTTTGAAATTATTAAAAAAACTGAAGGCGACAAAACGTTATACGGTTATTCGGCCTGGGCAGGTATTACACCGGGAACTTATTCAGGCGGTTCATCCGCAGGTAATGGATGGTCTTATGAATTTAACTTTGTTGACGGAGAGCCACTAAAACCGTCGGCTGAGTTGGGCGGTGGAATTAGCAGCTACTTGTATAAATACCCTGGAATGCCAACAGGCGATCTGGGTGGCGTTGCCTCGCATATATTGCAAAGCAAATACACGAAGAATGGCCAATCAAGGGATTGGGAGGTATCGCTTTTCATGCACGAGCTTTCGCTGGAGGGCAGCGATACATTGGCAAAATTGGCTAATAAGCCCTATATCCAGTTACACGGTGATGAAGGTGACGATTTACTCGTTGGCTGGCATGGCAAGGATGAGTTGTATGGCGGTGATGATAACGATGCGCTGTTTGCGGGAGCAGGCAATGATGTGCTGGATGGCGGGAGTGGTGACGACACACTATTTGGTGAGGCGGGTGATGACACGATAATTGGCGGATCTGGAAATGACGTCATGGTTGGCGACAGCGGGAGAACGGAAGTCTTAAGTTCAAACGATTTTCTATATGGAGGCAGTGGTAACGATACCCTGAGCGGGAATGAGGGAAATGATTACCTTTATGGTGGCGCGGACAACGACCTTTTATTGGGCGAAAGCGGTAATGATTATCTAGTTGGTTCGGAGGGGGTGGATACGTTTCACGGTGGCAGTGGCGCTGATACGATAGTGGCCGGTTTTGAAGATTTTTTTGCTGCTGGTGGGGATGATAATGATGTTTATATTATTGATGCCACTATTTACAACGGACTGCCTTCCGTCAAGGCCAGTGCCCCGAGGGCCTCGAAACAGAAAAATATATTGGGCTCTCAATTGTATGGGGCTGCAACTATTTCTTCGATGGATGCTGGTTTAGATGCACCGCTAGTAATTCAGGATACCGGTGGTGAAAATAGTTTGTTCCTAAAGGGTGTTAGTAGTTTTGAGAATCTTCAGGTAACTGCTAGCGGGTCTGATTTGATAATAGGCCATTTGGGCAAGAAACTTATTTTTGTAAATGGTTTGCAGGGCGGGTTAAGTCAAATAGCCCTGGGTGGTGAAGATAGCGTAAATACGAAAGGCATCGAGTTAAATGAGTTTTTACTAAGTAACCTATCCTCTCCTGTTTCTCGTTGGGCTGCATCGCCGGGAACATCGATTGTAGGTGGCTTGGAGGATGACTCACTAGTAGCTCACGACGGCGGATCTACTTTAATCGGTGGCAAGGGTAACGACCTTCTGAGCGGAGGGCAGGGTGATGATATCTATGTTGTCCGCAATGGCGACGGTTTGGATAACATCACCGAACAAGGTGGTATTAATACCATCAACTTAACGGAAGGTATTCTTGCGGACCAGCTCGCGTTGCATCGCACCAATGGAAATTTGTTGGTGCTCATTTCCGGTAGTCAATCTGTAGTCGTTAACGGCATGTTTGATCTAGTCACTGGTGATCTTGTTGCCAATAAAGCGATTCATAAAATTCAATTCAGCAACGGCGATGTTTGGGATTTAGAGCGTATATTACAAGAGTCGGTAAAAGGCTCGACCCTGACGGGTACTATTCTTAATGATCTGCTCATCGGCTATGAGGGTAATGACACGCTTATTGGCGGCAGAGGTGATGATACGTTACGCGGTGACAGAGGTGATGATCATTATCAATTTGCTATTGGCGATGGCGCCGATGAAATTGATGATAGGCATGGCAGTGATCATATTTACTTCGATGAAGGTATTAATGAAACACAAGTAAGCCTCCGCAAAGATACCAATAACAATCTCATCATCCGTATTAATAATAACGACAGCATCACTGTGCTGAACGCATTTAATGCGACGGGTGAATTAACCAGGCAAGCGATTGAGCATATACATTTCAACAATACATCGGTTTGGGACCTTGCGCGTATTCAAAGTGAAATTGCAAAAAATCAATTCCACACCTTCACGGGAACTACTGGTAATGATCAATTGCTGGGTGATAACGCAAGCCAGATATTTAATGGTGGTAAGGGGGGGATCGTTTAAATGGTGGTAATGCAAGTGACGTTTATCAATATGCGTTGGGTGATGGAAAAGACGTTATTAAGGATATCAACGGCATTGATCGCTTGGAATTGTTGGCCGGAATTAATGAAAGTTAAGTCGTTGCGCGCCGCGATGGCGATGATTTAGTTCTTACGATGAAAGATGGTGGTTCAATCACTATACAGAACACGTTTGGCGTGAAAGTGGCTAACGTTGTTGACCCTGTTATTACGACCTTGATTGAGCAACTACAAAGTCATTGGATGTCGCAGGCAGAAAAACTAATTGAGCATTACTATGGCTTAACGGGTGGCGGCGACATTGCACTCCGTTTTGAACATAATTTGGAAGGCCGTGCAGCTGCTCGTGTCGAGGCGACATATTCGGGAGAGGATGGAGTGCTCCTTAATCTGGAGCTGATTATAGATCTCAGTGATTTTAGCAATATTCCAAATGGTGTGGCACCACTTTATTTAGATCGTATAATTGCTCACGAAATGGTGCATGCAGTTATGGCTTATAACATGGACATTTCAGAGTTGCCGGGATGGTTTGTAGAAGGTACCGCAGAATTTATTCATGGTGCTGATGAACGCGTAAAGATTGATGCCGCAACTATCGGTTCAGAGAGTAATTTTAACCAATTTTTTAATACAACGACTGGCTTACCATCAGGCTCGGCCAGTTATTCTGTTAGCTATATTGCAGTCAAGTTATTGGATAGAGAAATTCGCAATTATGGCGGCGTTGGAATTCGGGAAGTATTTGATTATTTAAAAGCGGGAATGACACTTGATCAAGCTCTTGCAGAGGTTAGTGCTGCGAACCTTGGGCTTGCGGCTATTTGGAATAGTCTTTCCACGTTTGAAACACATTTTAAAACGGTGGGTTTTGCTCAGTACACACAGTTATTGGATCTGGATAATCTGGATACCGGATCCATAGCCGGTTCTGATTACGGTAACGTCCCACAAAGTGCCAGTTCAATTATGTCTGAAACCCTTGCTGGCCCGTCAATAAATTTTAATCTTGTTGTTCCGGAACAATATATATCAACACCAGAAATTCATGGTGCACTGGAATTTATTATCTTCAATTCCGATGGCACTCAATGGGATCAGGCACGCATCAACCAGGAAGTACTTAAATCAACAAACGGCAATGACATTATCCATGCGTTTAATACTAACGATACCCTGAGCGGAGCCAAAGGTGATGATCAGTTGTTTGGTTATGATGGGAATGACGTTTATCGTTACACAACCGGTGATGGCAATGATGTCATCATTGATGGTGCGGGTAACGACCAGATTGAATTGAGCGCGGATATTCTCGCGGCGGATGTCAGATTGAAGCGTGATCTAGAAAACAATTTGGTCATCACTTTAAAAGATAAATCGACAATCACTGTCAAAGCCGCTTTTGACGCATCGGGTAATTTTTCCGCTGGTGCTGTTGAATCCATTAAGTTCCTGAGTGGTGGCGTATGGGATGCTGCAAAAATAAAAGAAGAAGCGAGTAAGATTTATCCAAACTTGATTAGTGGTACTGACTCTAATGATATCTTGATTGGCTCGGGTGCAAATGAAGTCATCGAGGGTGGTGGCGGTGTTGACCAACTTCGCGGTATGGGCGGAGATGACCGTTACATTTTTAATCGTGGTGATGGCATTGATGTTATAGAGGATTCTGGCGGTTTTGATACCTTAGTTTTTTCCGATATTAAATCCACAGATGTTTATGTTCATCGCATCGGAGGAGATAATTATTTCATCCTGAAGAATGGTGAAATGGTCAGGGTTTCCGGTTTCTTGAATGGTGGTGAGCTGGATAAAGGGTACCAAATAGAAAAAGTTATTTTTGCAGATACGGTTTGGGATGCCGCAACCATTGAGCAAAAAGTTCTGGAAAGTCGTGCATTGGCAAACGTTAAGTTTGGCAGCAACTCATGGGATGAGATTGATATTTCTACCGCTAGTTCCGTTGAAATTTATGGGTTGGATGGTGATGATTATCTTCAAGGTGGGGCGGGTAACGATACTATAGACGGGGGTGCTGGATTAAATTTCCTGGAAGGGCGCGAAGGTCGTGATACTTACCTTATTGGGGAAAATATTAGTAAAAATTTTATAGAGAATTTTCGTGGCGATGCGGACCGAGTGCTATTTGCTGAAGGTATATCACCCGACGAGGTTAGGGTAAGGCTCATCCCAGGACGAGACGAATCCTACCTGGAGAAGGGTGTTCTTTATAAATACATCATTCCGCATAATAGATATTGGAATCTTGAACTTGTGTCAGGAGATTCCGTTACCTACATCGATAGCTTATTTAAGTATGATCCTCAAACATATGGCGCTGAACTGGAAAATGCTTCTTTACAAGTCGGTTCTGTGGAGTTTTTTGACGGGACCGTGTGGACATATAGTGACTTGATAAGGCAAGCACTAAAAGCGTCTAGTGTAGATGATGCCATTAACGGCACTATTGCTGCTGATCTTGTCAATGGGTTGGAGGGTGCTGACACAATTAAATCCTATTCAGGAAATGACTCTGTTAATGGTGGCGCGGGTGATGATCGAATTGAAACCGGGCGTGACAATGATGATATTTCCGGCGGGTTAGGTAACGACTCTTTATCGGATGAAATGGGCAATGACCTTTATCGTTTTGCTGCCGGTGATGGGGTAGATACCATTAGTGATTTACACGGCCTTGATGCGCTTATTTTCGGAACGGGAATTACCAAAGAACAAACTTCGTTGACTGTTGAGGGTAATGATCAAATCGTCACATTCGCAAATTCTACTGATAAGATAATTATTAAGAATGGCGCGTTACCTGCTGGCAATAATTATACAGACCAACGAATTGAAATTTTCCGCTTTGAAAATGGCGATGAATGGAATTTTGATCCTAAATCAATACCGCAGCGCAAAGAGGGTAATGCGAATGATGAGGTGTTGGTTGGAGGTTATGGTAACGATACGCTAATAGGAAACCAGGGTAACGATACTTTGCAAGGCGAAGCCGGCGACGATGAATATCACTATAAAACCGGTGATGGATTTGACTTGATACGGGATACCGGCGGTACTGATAAAGTGATATTGGGTGCTGGCATTACGTCAGACAAAGTTAGTATCCGTCGCAGTTTCAATGCGTTTATCGTTAGCGTAGATGGGCAGGAGGCTTTTACTATTGGCAACCCATACAGTACAGACGAATTTGATGGGGACGCTTTTATTGAATCATTGGTGTTTTCAGCAACTGGTGAAGTGTGGGATCAACAAACGATAATTAGCAAATCATTAATATCAACGACCGGCAATGACACCTTATATGGTTCTCACCTAAGTGATGTGATTGTGGGTGATGCAGGCAATGATGAACTCTATGCTGCTCAGGGTAATGATACCTTGATTGGTGGAGTCGGAAATGACTACCTGGTTGGTGGAAAAGGTGATGATGTGTACCGGTTTGAGCAAGGAGCGGGTACGGATGTTATCAATGATATTACTGGCAATGATGTAATTGAATTTGGGAGTGGAATTCTTCCTGCTGATATTAGTGTTACTCGAAATGAGTTCGACTTAATCTTAAAAGTTAAAAATTCCAATCCCATTACTATTAATGGCTTCTTCGAATCTACGGGTAGTGCCATCCGTTCAGTGAATCTCATACAAGCTATTGAAGAGGTGGTTTTCTCGACGAGTGAGCGTTGGTCACTTGATCAGTTATTGGGAAAAATATCATTCCTGGGAACCGATTCTGCCAATACAATTTATGGTTTGGATACCAATAACGTTATTGACGCAAAAGGTGGTAATGATAGTGTATTCGCGGGAGGCGGAAACGACACCGTGATTGGTGGCACTGGTATGGATACTCTACACGGAGAGGCAGGCGACGACCTGTTGCAAGGTGGTGACGGTAATGACTGGTTATATGATGCCTATGGAAGCAATATTTTTGAGGGCGGGAAAGGTAATGACATTATATCAATGTCCTATCCAGGGATTGGACAACAAGCCGGTTCCAGTGTTATCCGTTTTTCTTTGGGTGATGGCGTTGACGAAATCGATGCACCAACATCAAGTCCCGTCGTTATTGAACTCGGTGCGGGTATTACGGCAGATATGCTGGCCTTTAAATCCTATTTTGTGGATGAAAGCGATGGGTCAGTTGAAAACAAAAATCGCATCGATTTACTGATACCAGGAAAAGCAGATCAAATGAATAAGCTGTTGGATAATGGATCCTATAGTTTCAAGTTTGCAGATAATACGTACTGGAATGGTGAGCAGGTCGTTAAAGCGATTAATCAATCTAAGGCTTTTTTATCGAATGACAGGCGAGTAATAATTGGTTCTGCACGACCAAACTCTAAAATATCTATTTCGTATTTAAATAAAGATAACACCCTCACAAAATACCCGATAATTCAATCCGATGCGACGGGGAGCTATCAATTAGATTTTGGTTTTGGAATTGTGGATACCAAGCGGATCATTATTTCCAGCCAGGATTCCAGTGGGAACATATTGCCAATTACGGTGTTTAATCCTGCTATTGATATGAGTATTCCTCCAGCACCAACAGCAGAGCTGGATTCATCGGGTTATGTCATCAACGGTTTTGCTCGCCCGGGAACCTCAATTCATGTGCTAACCAATGGCAACCATTTGGGGTATGCAAGTACTGACAAAATTACGGGTGCTTACTCGTTTATTTCGCCACTAAGGTTGGTTCATGGCGAAACAATTTCAGTGCTTTCAATTGTGAGCGGACTAATTCAATCAGCGCCGGCAACGATATTAGTTCCTAATTCTTCAGTTGCAGCAGATTCAACGCCTCCAAGTATCCCAACAGGTAATTTTGACCCACAAGGAGCGAGTATTAGTGGATCTGCAGAACCGGGAACTTTGGTATTTATAACTCCCGTGTTTGGTTCGCGAGTCCTTGGTAGTGCCATTGTTGGTCAGAATGGTAGCTACGGCATCCAACTAAGTGAATCAATCATTGATGGTAGCTCTGTCAGAGTTGTATCTGTTGACCAGGCCAATAATCGATCTTATGGAGAAATTAAATCTTCGGATTTGACGATTCCGATGCCGGTCTCGGCCAAATTTGATACTACCGGAAAATATATTTCTGGTAGTGCGGAGTCATCAGTAACGGGTGGGCATCAGGTTGTTGTTATGAATAGCACCAATACCACGGTATTGGGGACCATAATGCTTCCAGCATACGAATCAAATTATAAAATCACCTTGACGACCGCGTTAAAAAATAATGAACAGGTTAATGTTTATGTAAAGGATGCCGCCGGTAACACTTCATACGCCACAGCAATCAATGCCCCTGATACAACAAAGCCTTTGGTGCCTGAGGCTGCTTTTGACACAACCGGTAAATACATCACTGGGAAAGCGGAACCTGGTAGTACTGTAATTGTTAAAAATGCTGCTGGCACTCAATTAGAAACAACAACTGCTAATGCCGCTACTGGCGAGTACTCAATCACGTTAAGTACTGCGTTGATTAATAAAGAAACGGTGAAAATCACTGCCAAAGATGCGGCGGGAAATGTATCTGACATCAAGTCGTTAATCGCGCCTGACAAAACGCGTCCTGCTGCACCTTCGGCAAGTATTAATTCTGCCCGTAAAGTAATTACGGGTAGTGCCGAAGCGGGTAGTATTGTGGAGGTTAAAAACACCTCCGGCTCGTTATTGGGTAGTGTGACTGCCAATGCGACCACAGGGGCATACTCCATTACCCTGGGAACGGCGTTGACTGTCAATCAAACGGTGAATATTACGGCGAAAGATGCGGCTGGTAATATTTCATTACCAAAATCGCTTACTGTATCTGCTGTAGCAAAAAATCTCATTCCATCGTCTGTACTTGCTGCTACGTTCGACCTCGGCAGTATGATCGCGAACTATGAGGCGGAGTTTGAAAATGACGCAGTGTTTGAAAATAGCAAGTCGGGGCGAGTAGCTGATGAAACAATTACTTTGCACGACGAGTTAACAAACCTGCGTTCCGGTGGAGTCAATATTGATTCACTCGTTCAGGCTATTGCCAGTTTTGATCCAACTGCTGGAATGAGTTTGCATAATAAAAGCTTACCCATAGATCAACATAACATGATGTTAGCTGTTGAAAGTTAAGCCATTCCAGCTATCCGGCGAAAGACTCATTTCATGATTCGAGTAGCCGGAATCTGAATAGCAGTTTTTTCTCCGCATTCCGACATGAAACTTCTTCACACATTTGCAGACAAAGCAGGCTAGCCCATGGCAATTGGCGTGGCATATGGTATGTTACGCCGCGTTTAAGTCTGGCGCTGCGCCTAGCCCAAGAATAAGAGGAAGCTGTCTGTGATAGAGATTTTTTTAGCCGGTGGTATTTTGATGTGGCCGATCCTGGCCTGCTCGCTGATTGTGATTGCCATTAGCGCAGAGCGCTACTGGACACTTAACCCCGCCAAAATTGCTCCTAAAACCCTGCTTGCACAGGTGTGGACCTGGATTAAAAATAACCAGCTGGATGCAACCAAATTGCGCGAGCTGAAGCAATCTTCTCCTTTGGGTCAAATTTTGGCCGCGGGTCTTAGTAACTCTAAACACGGCCGCGAAGTGATGAAGGATTCGGTACAGGAAGCGGCAAGTCAGGTTATCCATGAACTGGAGCGCTACGTAAATGTATTGGGTACCGTGGCCAATATCGCCCCCTTACTGGGGTTGTTGGGGACTGTGTTCGGGATGATCCAGACCTTTAACGCCATTATGTTGCAAGGTAATGGCGATACAGCGGTATTAGCAGGCGGGATTTCGGTTGCGCTGTATACCACTGCGGCGGGTTTGATTGTGGCAATTCCAGCGACTATTGCGCACCGGTTTTTCCAGCGTCGTATTGATGCGATTGTGGTGACCATGGAAGACGAAGCGATTAAGTTGGTCGATGCGCTGCACAGCGATCGCCGTGTTGATGTGAAATTGGTTTAAGGCGCGGAGTTCTATTGTGAAATTCCGTCGCCAACGCACTGAAGATGAAGGTATCAACCTGACCCCACTGATCGATGTGGTGTTTCTCCTGCTGATTTTTTTTATGGTTTCTACAACCTTTACCAAGCGCACCCAGCTGAGCGTGGATTTGCCAGAAGCGGTGGGGGAGCAGAGCAGTGAATTACCCAAACAAATCGAAATTATGATTGCCGCCGACGGTAGTTATGCGGTCAATGATCAAGTCTTGGTTAATAGCAAGGTGGAAACCTTAAAAACGGCGATTACCAAGCTTTCTGAAGGTAACAACAAGGTGCCTCTGGTGATTACGGCGGATGCCAAAACACCTCACCAGGCCGTGGTTCAGGCGATGGATGCCGCCGGGCAACTCGGCTTTGCGCATCTAAGCATTACTACCCGTCAACCCGAGCCTGAAAAAGACTAGCGACTCGGCTACAATCATCGTCTGGAAGCAATCGACAGATTTTATTTGATTCAGCGAACTTTTTAGCTGGCTGCCACTGCAGCTGGTTGTAAAAGTCCTTTTTGTTTTACAGGCCGCCCATTGAGTTCTCGATCATCCCAAGCTTCATCTAATCCTCAAAGCCCATGGCTCGCCGCTTGGTATGGTGCTGCGCGCTGGACGTTTTGGTTGTTGCCAGTGATGTGGTTGTTTATAGCGCTGGCGGGATTTCGCCGCTTGTTGATATTACGCTACCAGAAAAAAGACCTGCCTACTCCGGTGATTGTAGTGGGGAATATCTCGGTCGGTGGAACTGGAAAAACGCCTTTGATTATTGCCCTGGTGAAAAGACTGCAGGCGCAGGGCTATCACCCGGGGGTGATGAGCCGTGGTTACGGTGGTGAAGCACCTTCTTATCCTTATTTATTAACATCGGCCAGCACTGCCAACGAAGCGGGTGATGAGCCGCTGGCGATTTTCCAGCAAACTAATGCCGCGGTTGTTGTGGGTGCGGATCGTATTGCCAATGGCAAAATGTTGGAGGATCAAGGCTGCGATATTTTGTTAAGCGACGATGGTTTGCAGCATTATCGTTTGGGCCGCGATATCGAAATTGCAGTGGTGGATGGTCAGCGCGGTTTGGGTAATGGTTGGCGTTTACCTGTTGGACCTTTGCGCGAATCTGCGGCGCGTTTGAAAAAAGTCGATTGGGTTGTAGTGAATTCCCCCTCGAACAATTTTGCGCTGCCGGCAGTGAAAGGCGAAACCCTATTTTTTATCCCTATGCAGATCCAGCCGGGCGAATTGATTCAGTTGAATTCAGGCAAAAAAATTGCGCGTACCGATTTGCCAAATCAAATAACGGCGGTTGCCGGTATTGGCAATCCCCAGCGTTTTGTGAATACCCTGGAACAATTGGGATTTCAGCCTCATTTGCATGCGTTTTCTGATCATCATCATTTTGTGGTGGATGATTTTAAATTTTCCAATGAGTTACCTGTGGTAATGACCGAAAAAGATGCGGTTAAATGCCGGGCATTCGCGCGGGACCACTGGTTTTATTTGCCGGTAAGCGCCGAGTTGCCTGAATCATTTTGGTCGGCATTGGCGCAAAAGCTGGAGCGAGTGATTGTGCGTAAACAATCCCGCTTTCCCCTGAAATAATTTTTTTGCATCTTCAGATTGGGTCAAAAATATGAGCTTCTATGTTGTGATTCCAGCGCGCTTTGCCTCTACGCGCTTACCAGCGAAACCACTCAAAGAGATTGCAGGCAAACCCATGATTCAACACGTGTATGAGCGTGCCTGCGAGAGCGATGCGGTAAAAGTTATTATTGCAACTGATGATGCGCGGATTGAGGCGGTGGTGAAAGCGCTTGGTGCGCCTGTCTGTATGACTTCGGTTGCGCATAATTCCGGTACAGATCGTTTACAGGAAGTCGCAGCGAAGCTCGGCTTAAAGCCTGACGACATTATTGTTAACGTGCAAGGCGACGAGCCCTTAATCCCTCCTGCCGTTATTAATCAGGTCGCGAAAAACCTTGCGGAAAACACCTTTGCCAGTGTGGCTACCTTGAGCGAGCCAATTCATACGCTTGAAGATTTTCGCAATCCCAACATCGTAAAAGCCGTTGCGGATCATCAGGGTAGAGCGCTGTATTTCAGTCGCGCGCCCATCCCTTGGCCGCGCGATCATTTTGCGCAGACAGAGGTAAACACTTTGCCTGCAGAGTTTCCGGCGCAACGCCATATTGGTATCTATGCCTACCGAGTGGCATTGTTGAATCGGTTTATTACTTGGCCGCAAGCGGCGCTGGAAAAAATTGAATCCTTGGAGCAATTGCGTGTTCTGGCGAATGGTGAGGCTATTCATATCGACGAAGCCTGTGCGCAGGTTCCCGGCGGTGTAGATACCGAAGCAGATTTGTTGCGTGTAAAAGCCTTGTTGGAAAATTAACTATGACTAAGGTGTTATTTGTCTGCTTGGGTAATATTTGTCGCTCGCCAACGGCGGATGGCATTTTTCGCGAGCTGGTTAAACGTGAAAAATTGGATCAAAAAATTATCGTGGATTCCGCTGGTACCGGGGATTGGCATATCGGTAAAGCTCCTGATTCCCGTACGGTCGCGGCGGCAAAAAAACGCGGCTATGATTTGTCTGTTTTGCGCGCGCGCCAGGTAAGTGGCGCTGATTTTGATGAATTTGATTATGTGCTGGCAATGGATAATGCCAACTTGCGCGATTTGCAGCGACTAAAGCCGGCGCACTATTCTGGCCATCTGGGTTTGTTTTTGGATTATGGTTCAAATAAAAGTCATCGTGAAGTTCCCGATCCGTATTATGGTGGTAGCGATGAGTTTGAATTGGTATTGGATTTGGTAGAAGAGGCCGCTGAAGGTTTGTTGGCTCATATCCGGCAACGCCTCTATTAATGGTCGTTCAATTCACTTTTTAAATTCTGCAGGTTTTGCCGTGCCACTTTTTTTGCCGCATTTTAATATCCAGAAATTTAATACCCTCGCTGTACCAGCGATGGCAAATTTCTTTGTCAGTGTACAAAGTGACGAAGATCTGCGTGAAGCGATTGCATTTTCAAAAACTGAAAAGTTGCCACTGTTGGTTTTAGGTGGTGGTAGCAACATTGTCTTGCGTGACGATTTTCCCGGTTTGGTTCTGCACATGAAAATGCGCGGAATGGATCTGGTTGAAGAGAATGATGAATTTGTCTGGTTAAAGGTGGCGGCGGGTGAGAACTGGCATGGGTTGGTAGAGCACACGCTGGATAACGGTTTTTATGGATTGGAAAATCTGTCGCTCATTCCGGGGAGCGTTGGGGCTGCGCCTATCCAAAATATTGGTGCTTACGGGGTTGAGTTGAAAGATGTATTTTCCGAGTTGAATGCGTTGAATATTCAATCCGGATTGATGGTGACCTTTACGAACGAGAGTTGTCAGTTTGGTTATCGAGATAGTATTTTCAAACAAGCGCTGAAAGATCAGTACATCATCACTTCAGTAACCTTCAAATTGCGCAAAATGCCTCGCTTGAATCTGGAGTATCCAGCACTGCGGGCTGCTATGGCGGGCGTGCCAGTAGAAGAGGTTACTCCGGAGCAGGTGAGTGCGGCCGTTGTTGCCATTCGCCAGTCAAAATTGCCTGATCCGGCACAGATTCCCAATGTAGGTAGTTTCTTTAAGAACCCCATCATTCCCGTTGCTCAATTTGAAAAGCTACAGTCAGTCTTTCCTGCGCTGGTGTCTTATCCGGTTGATACCAGCCACGTAAAACTGGCTGCCGGTTGGTTGATTGATCAGGCCGGCTGGAGGGGGCGGGACGTGCAAGGCGTGAAAGTGCATCAGGACCAAGCACTGGTACTGACAAATCCGGGGAAACTTGAGGGTAAATTTATCCTAGAGTTGGCCGATAGTGTGGTTGCCAGTGTTTGGGAAAAGTTTGGTGTTGAGTTGGAAATGGAGCCCAGGGTCTATCCCTAAAGCCTGCGCCACAGAAAGCTGTGGGCAACGGAAAACTCCCTTCGTTCATCATTTTGGTGCATAACCGAAATTCCTGAAGGATGCGATCTGTATAAAGTAATAAAAAACGTTCATCTTCCTGATTATTGGCATTTAACCAAGCTTAAAAGGGGCATTTAAGAGTGGTAGTTTGTCCAGACACTCACTACAATCTCTAAAAATGTGCCAGCGAATGGTTGGGCATCAATAACAACAGTGTCATGTATCCGGTTTCGGGTTTGGGGGCTAGTTTGACAAAGATTCTCGTAGTCGATGATCACGATCTAGTTCGCATGGGGATAGTGCGTATGCTAGCCGACATAGACGGCTATCAAGTGGTTGGGGACGCCAAGAGCGGTGAAGAGGCGGTCACAAAGGCGCGTATTCTAAAGCCTGATGTAGTCCTGATGGATGTTAAAATGCCGGGGATGGGCGGCCTTGAAGCCACCAAAAAGCTATTGACCGTGAATCCGGTAATTAAAATTATTGCGGTCACTGCGTGTGACGACGACATTTATCCCACTCGTTTGATGCAAGCGGGTGCGGTTGGCTACGTCACCAAGGGCGCTGAATTTACTGAAATCACCGATGCGATCAATAAAGTAACGCGCGGAGATCTCTACATGAGCAATAGCATTGCCCAGCAGCTTGCGCTCAAGACATTCTCTGGCGGAAACAATCAGGAGTCGCCGTTTGAAAAGCTGTCCCAGCGTGAATTGCAAACGGCCATGCTGATTGCCAATGGTCAAAAGGTGAATGATATTGCCAACACCTTTTGTGTTAGCCCTAAAACAGTTAACTCTTACCGCTATCGTATTTTTGAAAAGCTCGATATCAATAGTGATGTGGAGCTGACCTTACTGGCAGTAAAACACAATCTTCTCGATCCGGAAGCAGTTGTATAAACGACTGCTTTTTCTTTCTGCAGACCTGTTTCAATGACGCAAGACAGCGCTGAGTTTTTTGATTCTTCTCGTTTCCTCGCCAATACCACCCAGCAACCAGGTATCTACCAAATGTTTGGTAGTGATGGTGCAATTTTGTACGTGGGTAAAGCTAAAAATTTAAAAGCGCGCCTTTCCAGCTATTTTCGTAAAACCGGTTTAACACCCAAAACCCAGGCGTTGGTTGCACGGATCGCGCGGGTAGAGGTCACCGTCACCGCAAGCGAGACAGAAGCCTTAATCCTCGAACAGAACCTAATCAAATCCAATCGTCCGCCCTACAATATTTTGCTGCGTGACGATAAATCCTATCCCTATATTTTTATTTCCAGCGGTGAAGATTACCCGCGTATTTCATTTCATCGTGGAGCAAAGAAAAAACGTGGCGATTACTTCGGGCCATTTCCCAACGTGGGGGCGGTAAAAGAGAGTTTGAATTTTCTGCAAAAAACTTTTCGTGTGCGTCAGTGCGAAGACAGTGTATTTAATAATCGCACCCGTCCATGCTTGCAGTATCAAATCAAGCGCTGTTCCGCGCCCTGTGTGGAATTTATTTCACCCGACGATTACAAAACCGATTTGCATCATACCCAGCTGTTTCTAACGGGTAATAGCGATAAATTACTCAGCGAGCTTGCGGATCAAATGGATTCTGCCGCACAACAATTGCAGTTTGAGAAGGCGGCTGCTTATCGCGACCAAATTACAGCGTTGCGGACCGTACAGTCACAGCAGGTGATTGAAGAGGGAAATGGTGATATTGATGTGATTGCAGCAGAAATGCGTGCAGCGGCAATTTGTGTACATGTTTTATTTATTCGTCAGGGGCGAATTCTTGGTAGTCGCAGTTTTTATCCATCATCAACTCTGGCTGAAACCCCGGCGGAAATTCTCGCTGAGTTTATTCCGCAATTTTATCTGGCAAGTAGTGGGCGTGAAATTCCGCGCGAAATTATCGTAAGTCAATCGCTCGATGAGGTGGAATTAATCAATGAAGCCTTGCAGCAAGCCGTCGGGCGCCAAGTATTTATTAACCATCAGGTACGCAGTCATCGCGCCAAATGGTTGCAGATGGCGGCAACGGCGGCACTGCAAAATCTCATCGCCCACGTAAACAGCAAGAAAAATTCCCTGGATAGGTTTGTTGCCTTGCAAGAGGCGCTGGGGCTGGATGAAACGCCGCAGCGCTTGGAATGTTTTGATATCAGTCACAGCAGCGGCGAGTTAACCGTTGCAAGCTGCGTAGTGTTTGATACTAATGGGCCGCTCAAATCCGATTATCGTCGGTTCAACATTGAAGGAATTACCGGCGGTGATGATTATGCCGCTATGGAGCAAGCGCTAACACGTCGCTATACACGCATACAGAACGGTGAAGGTAAATTACCTGATATTCTGTTAATCGATGGTGGTAAGGGCCAGCTAGGCAAGGCGATAGAGGTGTTGGGTGAGTTGGGTGTGCAGGGCGTGCAGCTGGTTGGTGTTGCCAAAGGCACCACACGCAAAGCAGGTTTTGAAACCTTGTTTGATGGCGGAACCGGGGCAGAAATCGTATTGCCGGGTGATTCACCTGCTTTGCATTTAATTCAGCATATTCGGGATGAGTCGCATCGTTTTGCCATCACCGGTCACAAGCAGCGACGCGATAAAAAACGTAAGACATCAACCTTGGAGGGTATTCCAGGCATAGGCGCTACGCGCCGGCGGGAATTATTGAGGCATTTTGGCGGCTTGCATGAAGTGCAGAAGGCTAGCGTGGATGATCTGGTGCGCGTGAACGGTATCAGCCAGAAATTGGCGGAAGAAATCCACGCGTTTTTCCATAATGAATGATATTTTTAGTGCGTAACATTTAAGTTGCGGGATGTGTAAGCCGCCTTGCTGGTGTATTATCGCGCTCGTTTTACTGATTTGTTCATCTGGCCCAGAGAATTGCCTATGACGCTTGCCAACCAATTGACCCTGATGCGGATATTCCTGATCCCATTGTTTGTTGTGGTCTTTTACCTGCCATTCGGTTGGGCCCATTTTGTCTCTTCCTTGATTTTTAGCGTCGCTGCAATTACTGATTGGGCGGATGGTTACGTTGCACGCAAATACAATCAAAGCACGCCCTTTGGTGCTTTTCTTGATCCGGTGGCGGACAAACTGATGGTTGCAATTGCGCTGTTGCTATTAGTGACATTGCACCATGATTCGGTATGGTTTGTCGTTGCTGCGGCAGTTATCGTTGGACGTGAGATAATCATTTCGGCGTTGCGGGAGTGGATGGCGGAGTTGGGGCAGCGTGCGAGTGTTGCGGTTTCATACATAGGCAAGATAAAAACTACGCTGCAAATGACTGCCATTATCGTGTTGCTAATGGATGTTCCATTATTGATGCCGCTAGGGTTCATCTCGCTTGCGGGTGCAGCGGCCCTGACACTCTGGTCGATGGTTCTATACTTGCGCGCCGCTTGGCCTTATTTGTTGCCCAAAGCCCCTGATTAATAACGTCTTTTAATCGACTTGCGCGGCATTTGATCAAACCGTAAAAAACCTTTGGTTCAGTTATATAAAAGACTAGGATTTTCAAAATGAGTCCGCTAGAATTGCGGCCTCTCGAAAAGGCGCGATAGCAAAGCGGTTATGCTCTGGATTGCAAATCCAGCTAGTCCGGTTCGACTCCGGATCGCGCCTCCATTTTTTATCTTTTACGTACCGACGTAAAAGCACTCCGCCCGAGTGGTGAAATCGGTAGACACAACAGATTTAAAATCTGTCGATCTTTTGGTCGTGCCGGTTCAAGTCCGGCCTCGGGCACCATGTTACACCTCTCAATTTATCTCAAATAGCCACGAACCCATGCGGTGCAAGGGTTTCATGGTGTTTCTGTCGTTTTCCTTCCTCGCTTTTAAACTCATTTAATCGTATATTCTTACGTATCACTTACGTATTTTTTACGAATGGGTTTACGTATTTATGGCGACTTTTAGGAAAAATGGAGATCGGTGGGTTGCGGAAGTATGTGTTAATGGTATTCGTAAATCAAAGACCAAGGATACAAAGGCTGAGGCTAAGAGCTGGGCTGCACAGGCGGAAATTGATTTTGCTGAGCTGGTGGATGGCTTTAATACTACCATAACGTTCAATGATGTCTTTATACGCTATGCCAATGAGGTTTCAGAAAAGAAGAAGGGCGCGCAGTGGGAGATTGTGCGTCTAAAGATGTTTGCTCGTTTTGCGATTGCTGGTGTTCGCTTGGTTGATTTGCGGCGAGAAAATTTTGACCAGTATATTGATGATAGGCTTGTGACTGTTCAGGCTTCCTCGGTTAATAGAGAGTTGAACCTTATGAGTCATTGCCTAACCCAGGCGCGGCGGTGGCGATTAATGGATCATAATCCAATGACTGATTTGAAGCGGCCAAAGAATCCGCCTCATCGCGATCGGCGTATTTTTGATAAAGAGATAGAGGCGTTGTTGGTTGTTCTCAGGTATAGCGAGCAATCAGAGGTTAGGCAGCAGCAACAGCGGGTCGCGGTCGCATTCCTGTTTGCCATAGAGACAGCAATGCGTCTGGGTGAGATATGCTCACTGGTTGCCGATAATGTGGATCTGGAGGCTCGTACTGCGTTTTTGCCAGATACCAAAAATGGTACATCGCGGACTGTTCCCTTAAGTCGGGAGGCTGTCAGGCTATTGAATCGTCTGCGGCCTTGGCCTGAGCGGGGTGCGATATTGGGCGTGTCATCCAAAACTGTTACTACGTTATTTGCCAGGGCGGTAGGTCTTGCTGGGATAGATGATTTGGTTTTTCATGACTCCAGGCACGAGGGTACAACACGGCTTGCGGGCAAGCTTCCAAACGTATTGGATTTGGCTCGTGTTACTGGGCATAAAGATATTAAGCAATTGATGACCTATTACAATAAAACTGCCGCTGAATTAGCGATGCAATTGGATTGATATTAGATGCAGGTATTCTCTTAGCTGGCTCGTTTGTGAGTGGCTACCCATTCCTGGATGTCAATGGCGTACCAGCGTGCATGCCCTCTGCCGCTGTCGCTGGGCAGCTTGATTGGTGCCGGGAAGTTGTGAGACTTGCTTAGTCGATCAACGTAATGCCGTTCGCTTACCCCTAAATACTCTGCGCATTGCTTAGCTGTCCATATTATTTTATCTGCTGGTGGCAATAGCTGTAGTTTTCGTGCAACGGCATCTGCTAATTTCTCATAGTCAATTTCGTTCATGTTGCTGCCCTTAATTAGCCAATATTGTGGCTTTCCAGCCTTCGTCGTAGATGTGTAATGGGTTTTGTTTTTCTCGCGCAGGATCCCTCACGTTTAAGTTGATAACGTCCTGCAACTTGTTGATCGATGTATTTTTTTCTGTGTATGCGTAGCTGTTTTCGTAATACTCGCCCAGCTGGGTTTTGCAATAGAAGGTGTATTCAACTTCCCAGTGCAAGCTCCATCCGCAAATTGCCTCAATGAGAATGTCGGTGTTTTGATTAAGTAATTGCGTTGCCTGTTCAAAATTTACCGTCTTGATTATTCCGTCTGCCCATGAGTCTATCCATTGCAATTGTCCTCCTATGATTGCGCTTGCCAATATTTTCTTTTGGCATTTGCTGAGTTTGGCTGCGCTATTTGTTGTGATCGGATTGGTTGGTGCTGGGGTTGTTTTTCCTTCTGCCATTGAGTGCCAGGCGGCGTACATTTTTAATTTCATCACGCTGCTTTCCTGTTGGCTTGTGCGTTGAAGTTTGCTCGCACAAGGGCTTCGGAAAGTGCTGGACACACGCTGTTGCCGCACCTAGCAACTTGTTTGTATTTTGGTATTGGAGTCCCGGTTGCGTCGCGATCAATAATGTAATCGCTAGGGAATCCTTGCGCGGCAAATAATTCGTGCGGCTCCAGCATCCGCATGCCGATATCGACAATTTGGTATTGCTCTCCCCGGACTGTCACTAGTCCAAATCGATCTTGTGCGGTCACTGTGTGGAGTGGCTCGCGAAGGCTAACTCCTTCTTTTTCATTGCCGTAGTACTTGATTAAAAATGCGCGTACTTCGCCTACGTGACCGCCACCAGCGGTGAGGGTTGGCAATGGATCTTCTACGCTTCTGCCGTCGCAGTTGTTGCGCAGGTGAATAAGGTTTGTTGTTACCAGTGCATTGTGATCAACGGCAGTTACTGTGTGCAGTGGCTCATCTGTTGATGATCCGGGGCCCGTGTAATTTCCACCGAAGTGTTTGGCCAAAAATGCGCAAACGAGACCAAAGCGGTTCTCAGTGGTTTGGGTTGCAATTGGTTCGGCTAATGCACTGCCGCGCGCCTCTGTTTCGGATTTCGCACCGTAATATTTCGTGATATGTGGCATCACTAGGCAATGTTCTGCCTTGGTGGTGATCGTCGTTAATGGCTGGTCTGTACCATACTGCATTCCGTCTCCGCCAAATCCTTGCTGGCCAATTCGCACAATGAACGGCTTTGGATTATTGATAACGTAACGTTGAATGCCGCGCGCAATTCTGCGTAGCGTGTTTTCCGCGAGTGGCTTCTTGCGGCCAAAAATGGACGGGCAGGGGATTGACCAGTCAATAATATCCGCAGCGGTTTTCCACTTCTTCAAGCCGGATTTTTTAAAATCCAGTCGCGCTGGGTTGCCGTGGGTTGGAATTGGCCAAATAATTGGCAGGCCATCGCGGCGAGCGATAAGGAAAAAACGCTTGCGAATAGTCGGGGCGCCAAAGTCACTGGCGACCAAGTTTCGCCATTCTACTTCATAGCCTAATTGCTCTAATTGACGAACAAAGCTCGCAAAAGTTTTTCCCTTGCGCGCAGGGCAGGGTTTTCCATCAATCACGGGGCCCCAGGTTTTAAACTCTTCCACGTTTTCAAGCATGATAATGCGGGGGTGCACGGTCGCAGCCCAGCGCATTGCAACCCATGCGAGTCCGCGAATTTCTTTATTGACTGGTGTTGCGCCCTTCGCTTTAGAAAAGTGTTTGCAATCGGGAGAAAACCACGCAAGCCCTACCGGTTGGCCATTCGTTACTTCGCGTGGATCAATATCCCAAACGCTCTCGCAATAGTGCTTTGTATGTGGGTGATTAATCGTGTGCATTGCGATTGCGTCAGGATCGTGATTGATTGCAATATCAACCGGGCGGCCAAGTGCCATTTCAATTCCTGTGCTTGCGCCGCCGCCGCCAGCGAAATTATCCACGATTAGTTCATCCAGCCATAAATTAGCTTGCGGACTGCTGCGATATTTTTCAAAAATAGTCATTACTTATCCCCAGTAAATGGCTAGCACAACGCCAAGCAAAATCTGAGCAACAATTGCTGCTATGCAAATAGCATTGATGATCATTGGTTTAATTGGCTTCGGTGACATAGGTATTTTCCATATGTTTTTGTGAGGTTTTGGTTAACGGCTTTTCCCTTTAAAAACAGGGTTTTTGCAAGCTTGCGGCGGGCTTGGAAATTGTTGGTTGCTTGACGCAGCAGGCCAAAATAGCTGTTGGCAGTTTCGCGCAATTCGGTGGCCGGCTTTTTCGCTACCTGGTTTAGTGCGTGATTTAGTGTTTTCTTTCTGGTTGTGCGGTGCCATGGTTTTATGACTTGGCCAACAAAATCCACGCCACGTGAAACTGGCTGCAAGATGGTTTTACTGGTGTTTAATTGCGCTGCTAGTCTTTCCGGTAAAAATTTCTGAATTTTTTTATAGCAATCGTTCAGCCATTGCGCGGATTCGTGAAGTATTACGAAGTCATCAACATAGCGAATGTAATGCCTGGCTTTCAATTCGTGCTTGGCGAATTGGTCCAGCTCATTTAAATAAATGTTGGCAAAAAACTGGCTGCTTAAATTGCCAATAGCGAGGCCTTTGTGTGCAGGCTGGCTGTAAAGGCGCTTATGCGCAGGCACTTTATTTAATGTGTGCGGCGAACAGCGTAGCTGGTAATTTTGTCTTGGGTCGTGGTGCAATATTTTAAGTGTGAGCGCTAGCCACCACGGATCGCTAACTTTTTTTGCGATCAGCTCTGCCAGAATATTTTTATCGATGCTGACAAAAAAGTTCGCGAGGTCACATTTGAGGTAATAGCAGTCTTGCTTCCAGTTTTGAGTAGCGCTGCGAATTTTGGCTTCCAGCCTGTTGGCGCCGTACAATGTGCCCCGGCCTTTAATGCAGGCACAACTGTCAGCAATAAATTGTGCTTCGATTGCTGTGGCTATGTGGTTATACATCAGGTGATGGACAATGCGATCACGAAAATCAGCGGCCCACACTTCGCGTGGTTTTGGATGCGTTATTACAAAGCAAATGCTTTGTCCGATTTTGTAGGTTCCGTTTAGTAATTCATGCTGTAGTTGAACCAGGTTGCGCTCTAAATTTTGCTCAAACAGCAGGGCGCTGCGGCTGTTACGTTTTGCTTTCCGGCAATCGAAATACGCCTGGGCGAGGTCGCCCAGGGTAAAGGGTGCAGCAGTTACATCTGCGGACTGCTCGCGCCGCGTAGCGGCAATTCTTGTTGTTGATGTTCTGGTTGCCGTTCTCAAAGTTCTGATTCCACGCGTTGTTCGCTGAGTACTGGGTTTTGTCATGCTATCTACGTCGCGCTGCCGATTGCTCAGTGGCGAAACTGCGCCGGGCCTATGCGCATGGTGCGATGGTTCCCGTTGTGCGCTTGGCGGTGGCTTTTGGCCAGCGGCATGACCAGATATTAAACGCACAGGCTGAGCTGCCCTGACGGCTCAGCAGCGGGCGCAGCTGCTATTTGCTGTTTTTTCCATCCTTGTGCTTGTTTACCAACTGCATCGGTGTATTCGATAACCTGGGCGTATTGCTTTGTCGATATAAAACGCATATCGCGGGAAAGGCGAAGTGTTAGCTCTATAATTTGCAAATGTTCCAGTAGTTCATCGATATGCGGAATTTTATTGGTGGCCACATTTGCGCGAAAAATTAGCAGTGTGATCGCCATGCACTCCTTCCGAATTTCATCACCCATCAAACGCTTAAAGTCACGTGGAAAGCTTGCAGTGATTTTTATTGCGTTGGTGAGCAGGTCATACGCCGTTTTGTAGATTGGTAGATCCTTGTGTAATGCCATAAAAATATTCGCTAAGCGCGCTGCGCGCGCAGTGAGTTAATTAAATGGTTGAATTGGTTAATGGGTAATATCTGCGGACTGCTCGCGCCGCGTAGCGGCAATCCTTGCTGTCGACGTCCTGGTAGCCGTCCTCAAAGTCCTGAACCCACGCGTTGCCCGCTGAGTACTGGGTACTGCTCCAGTGCCAAACATCATTGAATAATTCCGGGCAGTTCGCATACATCAGTGATTGTTCCCGGCGGGCCGGTAGATAAAAATCGTTATGGCCTTCAATGATTACGCCTGCGGCCCAGGATGCTGCCGGGTGATCGGTGCCGGATTTGAGCAGGGCTGTGGTGTTTGCGAGGCCATCGAATTCAGAATTAGCGCCTTCGGTTTCACTTTCATAACCACCGTATTCAATGCGATCAGTTTTGCCTGCATCATCTGTGGCAATGATCAGGTAATAATCTGGCTTGCCGTTTTCGCCGCGTATGAGGCCTGCGTTAACGCCGCCTTGCTTTGGCCATGGTTGGCCGATTGCTGGGATTGTGAAGATCGCATCATTGATTGCTTGGGTTAATGCGTTTGCTTTCTGGCTTGCGACAGTTTGTTCTGCGCAGCCAGGTATTGATTCAATAGCGAGGCTTACTTCATGGCTTTGCATTAATAATGGATGGCGTGAAATATCCATGGTTTTCTCCGTTAGTGGTTGTTGGGCAGGTTTAAGCACTCTTTAAAAAAGTGTTTAAACCTGCCCACCGCGTGTGCAGTGAGCGATTTTTTATCCTTTGAACGTTCCGATGTAAGTTGGAATTTTGGGGTCAAGCGTAGCCAGATTTTTTTCAATTACTGACTTGAATTCTTCGGTCATCTCCTCCTTGTGTGTCTCGGCTTTAATTAGTCGTAGTGTTAGCATTGGTGAGCGGTCGGTTAATACGCCGAGGCGCAGCGCAAATGCTCTTGCTGGAAGTTCTTTGTATGGTGTGCATGTGAATACGATGATGGCTGGCGGCATGTTCTCGCTTTTCACGTCGATACTTTCCATTGTGCTTTTGCTTGCCCCAAAGTCTCTATCGTCGCTTTGGCTTTTGGCGATGGCTTCAATGGTTATGCTGCGGATTGCGTGGAGCGCTTTGGATATCTTAATTGCGTCGCGCTCGCCGTCTTCATTTTCTTGCCCGAAGCAGGTAATGAAATCTCGCCAATCTTCAATGAATTCTGCAACACTTTTTTGCGAAAGCTGAGATCCTATTATTTTATTGAGTGCGATATAAGGCGCGGTTTGCTCCAGCTGAACAATGGCTTTGTTGTCGCAGTGGCCTGGTGTTTCTTCATCGCCAAAATTAAAAATTGCGGTTGCGTTCATTTCGTCTGCGTTAATAAAGCAGGCTGTACCATTTTTGTTTTTAGATTTTGCGTAGTTTGCAAAAGCGGTTACTGATTTTGTGCTCATCAGTCCGCGAAAGCGATTGCGGATCTCTTCGTACTGCTCGAGATTGTGAATTACAAAATCATTCGGTAGGGCTGCTAATTTTTGGGATGTAAGAGCGTTATTTGCATTTTCAATTTGCTTGCCCAATTGAATTTGCTCTATTGCTGACTTATCCATTTTGGTTTCCTGTGGTTTGGTGGTGATTAAGATTTTACTTCTGTTTTTCCGCGCATATCGAACATCTGTGTTTGATTCTCGGGGAAGAGACTGAGCTTGCCTTTCTGGCCAACATACATAACAGTATCCGTTGTGTTCTTTTCGGATTTTTGCCCGTTAAGTGTTGGTGCTTTAAAGTCAATACTGTGCGTTACTTTTGCTTGGCTGCTGCTAATAGGCTTCATTTTAAATTTGATTGTCACTTCGCCTTCGCGGTTATTGGTCATTACCAATGAGGCCGTTTCATTGATTGTGCGTTGCAGCTTTTCTTCAAAGGTGCCTGCGCCAAGCTCCGCTAAAAATTCAGATATTTCGCTCATTCCGATTTTCTCCGTTGGTTGTGAAAGTGTTCTTCGCAAACTTGCTTTGCTTCGTCCAGCGTTCCTTTATAGGAAAGTGCTGGAGTCTCTGTTTTACTGCCCGGTGACCAGGCGGCGTATTGGCCTGGACATTTACTGGTTGCTTTACTGATGCGGTAACCGGCATCGCTTTGCATGAACCAATTGGTTTTCTGTTGCCATTCCACTAACTTGCTTTGCCCCATAGGGTTTGTTGCAGTTCTGCCATTGTTTGCTCGCGTGACTTATCGCTTGCTGCGCGGTCAAACGGTGCCTCCCTGTCTGGTTCTTGATGATCATCGGTTTGGTTTGATTGCGGGTTCGCTTCTGGTGACTTTTCCACAACAACCAGGCGCGTCTTTTTAATTTCAGCCGCTGCCGATTTCATGCGTTCTATTTCAATTTTTAGTGCGGCAAATCCGATTTGCGTCAGCAGCATTACGCGATAACTTTTACTGATTTCTTTTTTCCCTTTGAGGCAGTAGCCGCGCTCTTGTGTGCATAAAAATCCGTTATTTGCAAATTCTCTACGCGGCAAGTTGATTGCATCGCCGCTTACATTGAGCCAGCCCAATTCGCGCATGGTTTTTAGAAGTGCGCGCTTGCTTATGCCAAGTAACTTGGCAGCGGCTTCTGCATCGTGACAACCCGCGGGTAGGTGGTTCTGGCTCATGGTTATATCCTTACTGGTGCGTGCTATCAGCTACGCTGCGCGCGTGGAGCATTGATGCGTAGGTGATAACGGCGGTTAGGTCGCCACGGTTGTAGGCGGCATCAAGCAGGTTTTGAAGGTGCTCTGTGTTGCACTCCTTTTCGTTCCACCATCCTTGTTTGCCTTTTTTGCGTGCTGTTTCCAGTTCGCTGCGGATTACCTGGCGGGAGAAGTTTGCAAGCTCGCGATCCGCGCGGTCTTCTGCTAGAAATCGCTCGGTGGTCGCAAGGCTTTTGCGGATTGCAAGCATCTGCATGGCAAATATTTGATTGGGTGAGGTTCTGTTGATCATGGTTACGCGGCCTGTTTTTGGTTGGTGAGGTTTGGCAAAATCGCTTTTATGTCTGCACCGGTAGTGTTGATACCTAGCGGAATGCTCAGGTCATCCGGATGTTTATTTAGAAAATGGATTGGGGTTTTGTTGTCGTAGTGACAAAGATGGATTAACAGGCCGCCAGCGCTTCTCAGCCATTCAGCTTCCATTTCGGTTTTAATTCCGGATACCAGGTGGCCGTTAAAGATTTGTGCGTGCATGGTGCAGGCTGATTGTTTAATGGCGGATTCTGCTCGCTTGATAAAAAATGTTTTATTCATGGCTCGTAGATTAAATGCCAGGGAGGCTTCCGCATCGGCAATGGTGGTACCCAGGTTTTCAATGAGCATTGTTTGGGGTGTGTCATGTTCCAATTCGGTGGAGTGAATGCCGGTTAGTGCTGCTAGCATATCCAGCACAGGTTGGCGCATGTTGATGTGCTCAATGTTGTAGTGCTCAGTGATAGTGCTTGCTGCGTTTCGCGCAACAGCATTTGTAGGGCTGCTAATTCCGATTAGAATTTTTTTCATTGTCGTGATTCCTTTTTAAAGTGGTAATGCCAAAACGTCAGTGCGCTTTAGCAGTTTTGCGCCAGAGCTTTTATCGGTTACTGCAACGGTTATTGCTCCGTCTGCTACTCGGCGAGTTATCCACGACCTTGATTTGTTAATAAGCTTTGCTGCCATGGTGATGCTAAGTAATTCGTGATCGTTGTTGCATGACTTTCTTGGTCGTGGCGTTCCCATTGATTCTGGGGTTTCTCCAACAATGACTGCGCCATGCGCTACCGCGCCAATGCTGCTGTTAATTTCTTTAATGGATCCGCCGCGTTGCAGGAAAGTATTAATCTGCTTTTCAAGTTCTTCGTGCGTAAGCTTTTCATTCGTATTTGAAGAGCTTTGGCAGTCAAAGCGTTTTTGAAATTCCGGCCGGTGTGCGTGTGGCTGCATAATTAACCCCATAGTTTTTTATTGTTTCCGCCGCGCTGGATGCGAGCGGTTTGTGTTGTTCTGGTGCGTGGAATTCGAACATTGGTGTTACTATCTGGCGGGTTAATACCAAAAATTCCAACGAAAAAAAGAGCAAATGACAGCATGCGTAATGTCTGGCTTAAAAATGCCTTGGTTACCAATTCGCTGCTGCTATTCGCCTTCAGCTTGAAAAATAATATGTTGATGGCCTGCTCAACATTTGCAGCGCTGCATTGCAGAGTGCTGGCGATTTCTTTTGCGGTAAGGCCGAGTGCGCGCATTAATAGAATTTGGCTTTGCCGTGGCGGCAGGCCTTCAACAATTAAATTGCCTAGGGTGTAGCCGGTTTCAGTGCGTTGCGGTAACGGTCTCATGCTGCGCGGCCTCCGCCATCAAACGGTGGGTGATCAAATGTTTTGTAATGAGTTGGTTTGGTGTCACGCATTTGTGGCTTTTTGCCATTTTTTTGCACTAACACACCAAATGTTTTTCCAATTACAGCGCGCAATCCGGTGTTTTCTTGCAGTTCTGCAATGCAGTTCGGATTCGTTGCTGTGGGGTGAATTAAAACGCTCACACACACCTCCAAAATCGTAAAGCGCTGCGCGCTATTGGTGAAATTAAATGGTTGAATTACTCAATGATTAATATTCTGCGGACTGCTCGCGCCGCGTAGCGGCAACCCTTGCTGTCGACGTCCTGGTGGCCGTCCTCAAAGCCCTGATTCCACGCGCGGTTCGCTGAGAACTGGGTACTGCTCCAGTGCCATTCCGGTTTCAGGTGTTCTGGTAGGTTGGCGAATAACAAATTGTTTTCGCATTCGCTTGGCCAGTAGTAATCTTTGTGTCCGCCAATTAAAAGGCTGCTGATGTGGCTCGCAATTTTATTTTCGGGGTCGGCGGCCAAAATTAATCGGGTGTTGTTTTTCCCATCGCGGCGACTGAATTCACCAGGAATTTGCGAATTAGATTTCCCCCATTCGCCTTTAATTTCTATTTCGACGGACGGAATAATTTTTTTGCATTGGTCGCCAAGCGCGGTTACATCAACAGCATCTACGGCGAGGATCAAATGCCATTGGCGGCTTCCGTCGCGCATGATTCCTGCGTAGTAGCCGCCTTGACCGCTCCAATAATCGCCAATGCGAGGTGGTTTATTTGAGATTTCTTCCGTTGGGTTTTCTGATTTGTAATTGCCCATGCACAAATCCAGTGTTCCTGAGCTATTGGTTAGGCTAATGCGTAGCGATTCACCTGCACCAGGTGCAGATAGCGCGGATTTAACTGCATCAATAAGAGCGTTATGGTTCATGGCTTTTCCTTTAAAAGGAATCGTAAAGCGCTGCGCGCTATTGGTTAGGTTAAATGGCTGAATTACTCAATGATTAATCTGCGGACTGCTCGCGCCGCGTAGCGGCAACCCTTGCTGTCGATGAGCTGGCCGCCGTACTCAAAGTCCTGAAACCACGCGGTGATCGCTGAGTACTGGGTACTGCTCCAGTGCCAAACTTTTTCAACGTGTGCTTGCGCGTTTGCGCAGATGAGGTTTTGTTCAAAATTTGCAGGTAGGTAAAAATCGGTGTGGCCATCTGCTTCGTGCTTGGTGATATCCAGCAGCAGTTGGTTTTCTGGTTCGGCAGCCAGGATTAATTGGGAGTTGTGTTGACCATTGCTAAAGCTGAATTCGCCCGGGATGGTCTCGCCATAGTTGCCCCATTCACCTTCAAAGGGTTTGGTCGCCATAATTAGTGCGATTTGTGTTTCGCCATCCAGCATTTGGCCAATATAAATACCGCCTTGGCCGGGCCAGTAGGTGCCTATGCGGGGCGGGGTTAAATTATTTTTTTCTGCACTAACTTTTTCTTGGTTGTTTTGCATGGTTATCTCCGAAAAAACGTAAAGCGCTGCGCGCATTTGAATGCAGTTTTTAAATGGTTGAATTACTCAATGATTAAAATTCTGCGGACTGCTCGCGCCGCGTAGCGGCAATTCTTGCCGTCGACGTTCTGGAAGCCGTACTCAAAGGCCTGAGTCCACGCGTTGTCCGCTGAGTACTGGGTACTGCTCCAGTGCCAATCTTTTTTGAAGTGGCCTTGCAGGTTGATGCAGCAGAGGTTTTGTTCGAATTGCGATGGCCAGTAAAAATCGTTGTGGCCTTCGATATTGAGTGAGGTGCAGTGCAGTGCGATTTTGTTGGTTGGGTCGGCAGCCAAAATTAATTTGGTGTTGTGCAGGCCGTCGCGGGTGCTGAATTCGCCTGGTATTTCCACGCCCATTTGACTCCATTCAGCGTCTTCAATAAGTGCATCGCTGGTGATGGGAAGGATCAAATGCCAGTGGCGTAATTGGTCGAAGATAACTCCGGCGTACATGCCGCCTTGGCTGGGCCAGTAGGTGCCTATGCGTGGTGGGGTGAGTGTTTGCGCGGCGTCGCCAAAGTCGATGTTTTCATCGGTGCTATTGGCAATAAGCGGGTTTACCTGGGTGGATTCTGCGCTGAGCAGGGTGGAAAGCGTGGTTTTGGTTGTGTCTTGCATGGTGTTTCCCCATCGGTTGGTGATACGATGGGGATAAATATAAGCAATGCTTTTATATTTGTAAACAGCATTGCTTATATTTTGTTTGTGGCGGCGTTACTTTGTGCTGTTAACTGTGATTAATGTTCCGTCCAGCTTTGCTGTGGCAATAATGTTTTCGACTGCATATCCGCCAAAGCTGTTCTTGGCTCGGTATTTCATGGAGATGGTAACTGTGTCGCCTTTATCGCTATATCTGGTTTCTATGTGTTCGTATGAGTCTGGGTCTTTGAGATTTTTCTTAACGTAGGCTTCTAGCTGCCGGTGTGAGCCATCCCAGGGGCTAAACGCTTTTTCAACAGTTTCGCGTCTTAACTCTTCTGGTGTTTTTGGTTTGTCTGGTGCTTTTGGTTTTTCGGTGCATTGGGAATAGATGATTGATATAAAGATGATCAGGACGATCATTGACCCGCATCCGAATTCCTTGTTACGCAAAAGCTCTTTGCCGCAGTGGGGGCATGATTTTGCTGAGCTACTTATTTGAGTTCCGCATTCTTTGCATTTAACCAAGGCCATATGGTTTCTCCAGTCAAATTATTGGCTATAAATAAACATCGCAATATATCAATTTTAGATTGGATTATTAAAAAGGGGATGTTTTTGTGACTGAAGAAGAGTTTTTGGTGATTGCGTTTAGATCTATGAATCCTAATCAGAGGGAGTTGTTTTTGCGGTATGCTCAAGCGTTACGCGATAGGCTGGAGACAGTTCCGCAACTTGAAGCAGAGCTTTTTTACTTGCTTCGTCATGACGGCCAGTCATGTCCCTGTAAGCTGCGATAAGGGCTTTTTCTTCTGGGGTTATGGGTAGGATGTGCTCGCAGTCTGGGTCTAAATCCTGGAGAGTGCATCCAAATTCTTTGGCGAGCAATATAAGCGCTGGAAGGTTAAATGGGATTTCGCCGTTGAGGTACTGACCTATAGCGCTTTGGCTCATCCCTACGGCATCTGCCAGTTTTGACTGTGTAAGCCCGTTGTCTTTTTTACACCGTTGAAAATGTGCCATCGCACGCTGTGCAATTTCTAATTCTGCTGGTGATAGTTCGCGTCGTTTTTTCATCTTCAAATTTTAATAAGTCATGCTAATAACAACAAACAAGCATTGCTGTTGACTAAAATACAAGTATTGCTTATATTTCATCTCTCAAGAGAGGTGTATATGAAGAAAATTCCCCTAAGTGAGTTTTGTAGTAATCAGTCTCAGTTGAGAGCGGCGGAAATCATTGGGTGTTCGCAGAGTGCTGTATCTCAGATGCTCGCCAGTAAAAGGGCTGTGTTCATAATTGAAAATGATGATGGCTCTTTTGGTTGTGAAGAAATCAGAAAGCCGAAAGCCAAAAAGGCCGCTTAACCGTCCTCCCTGTGGGTGCGACGGCTTTTTTGTTTCTGTGCGTTTTGCCTGGTGCATAAGGTTCTCCGGTTGATGGAGTGCATTGTGCTATTTCGCGCCAGTGTTGTTCAGTCTGGTGATTAATATGTTTTTTTATACAGGGGGTTGTTATGGATTTGTCGGCTGTTCTGATTTGTGTGGCTTTTGTTGCTTTTAATTCTTGGAGTCTTTGGTGTGGAAAAAAGAGCCGTGACAAATTTTATGCCGATGATATTCAGCGGCTTACTCGTTACATTGAGGCGTGCCAATGGGTTGCATCCATGCGTGTGAGCCCGGTTGATATCGATTGTTACTCATTATTTAGGATGAGTGAATCAATGCGAAGGTGGGCTGACGAAACGGGTAAAAATCCATTGGAAATTTCCAGCTTTAGGGATTATTGCAATTGGTTAATAACACCCGTTAAGCCTGAGAATTCCTAGATAGAACGTTCCGCATCCCAATGCAGTTGACCAAACCCATTTCCAGTGCTCAAGGTAAAAATTCCAAAGATTATGTGCAAGCTTGGAGGTCCAATGTTTTTGATGAATACCGAAAACAAGAGGACTGTTTGGTGGCTCCGGAATGTAGGTTCCTATCCACCATGTTTTGATCTGCTCAAGCAGTTTTTTCATGATTAATCCTCCGAAGATTAATTTTGAGAAAGGGGCTGGGTGCTCTAACACCTAGCTCCACCTTTTTTTAGGCGGAATTGCCAATACTGTCGGCTTTTTTAGTTCTTGTATAGAAATTTTCTTTTATAGGTAATTTGATGAAAGATTTCACTCCAACAAAAGAAACGATAAGTCTGCATGGCCTTGGATTTATCCAGCTCAAGCTTGGCGGTAACCAGCGCCTGCATGTGTGGCACCCTGATTTGCCGCGCCGTAAGTGCTTTGATTTTAGCGCTATTCATAATCACCGATTTAGCTTCACTAGTCGGGTTCTGAAAGGTGTTCAGAAAAATATGCGTGTCGATATTGAATTGGCAAAAGGTGGTTCGCACCAGGTTATTAGCCACAATGGCCCGCGCAGCGAGCGTGGAGGGCGGGCTAGCTACCCGGTTGCTGAATGCAATATTTATCGGCGCGATGCTGAAGAATATTGCGCTGGTGAGCGTTATGTAATGCCTGCGTATGAATATCACTGCACGCCTTGTGATGGCATTGTGATTACGTTGATGCAAAAGCACGAGGAAGGGCAAGTTCACGCGAATAGTTTAATTGTGAGTGGGGTGGATTTTGATTACGACTTTGATCGTTTTCAGTTGTCCCCGGCGCAGCTTTATGAGTTTGTTGTTGATGCATTTAATAGTTAGTGTGGGTGCTTAAAATGAATTTTCGCGATTTATTTGGGTTTCCAAAAAAGCAAAGTGCTAACCGGTTTGATCCGTGGGCTTCTGATGCTGCTGCCAGGCGTGCTGCGGGTTGCGTAGATGGTTATGCGCATGTGCATTCAATGCCTTGCGTTGAATCGTGCAGGGTGCATGGTATTACACTTGCGCAATTGTATAGCGCGCGTAATGGCTATATGAGTCAGCGCAATACCAGGGCATTAGTTGGTTTTATATGAATTGGAGTTGGAGTGCTGAGGAAGATGCGGCAATGGATTACTTGCCACACGCAGCCCAGGTGCTCTATTTGCGCGTTCTGCGGCGGCGTATGGATTTTAATACTGGTGTTGTTGGTATCACCTGTAGATTAAGTTACAAGCTTATTGGTGAGTGGTTGGAGGTTCGGCCACCGGCAAAGAGTACTAAGCCAATCATTAGGCTTACTGTACAAGCTATTAGGACTGCATTGGAGCAGTTAGAAAAAGCTGGCTTGATTAAGCGTGTTGAGAGCGATGGTGAGGTGCTTCCGCTTGTTTTTTTGCTCCCGTTTGCACGCACGGGATTAATCCGCGAGAAATATGAACAACAGGATGAGCAACAGCAGGGCCACGTAAGAGCAACAGCAATTGACGGTGCAGCTAAGCAGATAATTAAAACGCTTTTTTTATCAAATAATTCAAGTTGTTATCAATCAAAAAGTGCTGTGGATAACTTGCCAAAAACATCCCTAAAAATGGCAATGAGCAACAGCAAAAAACCGGATGAACAACAGGATGAGCAACAGACCTCCGGTATGTCTAGTCTTGGTCTAATTAATAATATATCTACTGCGCGCGGTAATAATTGTTTGATTGCGGATGACTGGTTGCCCGGTATTGCAGTAGTTGAACAGGTTGTAATTGATTTTGGGTTGCCTCCGGTTTTTATAAAACGCAAAGCAATAGAGTTCAGGATTTTGTGGCGTGAGCAGAATGTGATTGCCCTGGACTGGGATCGTTATTTTTACGGTGCGTGTAAAAACAAAATATCTGAGGCTGATGGGGAGTTCTTATCAGCAATAAAAAACAACAGGAGGCCGCATGCCGGGTAATGATATTGATTCGATTTTGCGTGAGTGGGCCAAATGGAGTAGGGGTGGCTTTGGGGCCTTGGGTGCGAGCGCGTCAAGCTGGGTTGTTGATGTGCGTAAGGGTGTGGTGCCGAATATTAGTGATGATCTTGCGTTGCAGGTTGATGCGGCTGTGATCGCGCTGGGTGAGCATGATAAAAATCTACGTTACGTTATCGAGCTGAGTTATGTGCGGCGGCTTGGTGTTATTGAGATTGGGCTGAAGTTGAATTGCTCTCGGTCAAAAGTTGATAAGTTTATTGCTCAAGGCTGTGGGTTTATTTCCGGTCGTTTAAGTGTGTTTAGTGATGCCGCTTAAAAATATTTTTGAAAAAAGCTTGAAAAGTGCGGCAGTGCAAGTGTAAATTCTCGCTATGCTTGTGCAGAGCTACACACTAAAGGCCGGTTGAAGAAATTCACCGGCCTTTTTGTTTGCCTTGTGCTTGCTGTGTGTGTTGAATTTACAATGAGTCCTGCCCTGGAGTGATTGGCTTCAGGGCTTTTTTATTTCTGGGGTTTGCATGATTGGATATGGTTTGGTTTCGCTAGCGCATGTGAAGCATTACGCCCAGGCTGTGTGCAATATTCTTGGCTCTGGTGAACAAAATGCTGCGGTTTATTTGTTGTGTGAGACGGCGGCAGCAGAAACCCAATTTGGAACCTATGCAGATCCCACCCCAAATGGCGCTGGTCGCGGCCTCTATCAATGTGATCAGCTGCCCTTCAAAGATGTTCAGTCACGTACAAGTGCTGCGGATGCAGCGGCAATCAAATTGGCGTTTGATATCGATATTAAAACTGTCCAATGGGATGATCTGAATTTTTCCCCGTTACTCGCAACCATTATTGCGAGATTGCATTACAAGTTACGCCCTGGGGCAATACCTCAGACCTTGAAGCAGCGTGCTGCTTACTGGAAGAAGCATTACAACAGTGTTCTTGGCAAGGGTACGGTTGAGCATTACGTCGATAGTTCTCTCAAGTACAGGAATTATTACTGATGGACAATAACGGCGATCACAACTGGCTCGGCTATTTGCTGTGCCTTGGTATTAGCTTGTGGGGTGGTTTAATTAATTACTTGAGTCGCCTTCGCGGCAATGGTGTTTTATTCAGTTGGGCAGAGTTTGTGATTGAGATTGCGGTTTCTATGTTCGCGGGTTTTATTGTCGGCTTGGTTGCTATGTCGTGGGATTTGAACATCATGATGGCCATGGCATTGGCTGGCATTGGTGGTCATGCCGGGAGTCGTACTTTATTTTTGTGTACTCGAATTTTTCATAAGCGCCTGGAGTCGTGGGCGGATAAGGGTTAGTGCATGAGGGCAGTTAAGGTTGTTGCGAGCTCAGTTGTTATATTTTATGCGGTTGTTGGTGCGTTAGTGCTTTGTTCTTTTTTGGTTCCAATTCAATAGCTGATTAATCAGTATCCGGGTAAATCCTATGAAAAATATTATCGAATTGATGAAGGTGTTATGCGCCTTCTCTCTGGCTGGCCTTTGCCTGTTGGTTTTGCCTGCTTGTGAAAGTGTTAGTGGGCGCAATGATTTATTGGTTGATATCGGTGTTAGCCAGGGAGTTATTCGTTATGTTGAGGCTGGATCCACGCCTGCTGCTGATGCGCAGCGGCGCGAGAGTTTAATTGCGGCGCTGAGTGTGGCCCGGCAATTCGTTCAGAGCGATGAGTATTTTGATTCGTTGAGCTGGGCTGATGGTTTTGTTCGTCTCATGGATTGGGATTCGTTGAGTGTTGCCGATCAGGTGTTGTTGTCACAGGTTATTGATTTGGTCAGGCAAGAAATAGCGGGGCGTATCGGTGATGCTGAGGTGAGGATTTATCTCGGGCGCGTGATTGATGTGGCAATTAATACGGCGAGCAAGTTGTGAGTAGTTTTATTGATAAGTCACCGCTTGATATTGGCGAGCGTTCTTCTCAGTGGTTAACGACGAAAGTTATTCGTTATGAGTCTGATGTTGCTGGGCGTGTGATTGAGATTCCTGCCGGGTTTGAAACTGATTTAGCAAGTATTCCTCGTTCGTTTACTGCGTTGATTCCGGTGAATGGTAAGCATCGAAATGCGGCCATTGTTCATGATTATCTGTATGTGGCTAAGCCTGATTGGTGTAACCGCTCAATGGCTGATTCAATATTCCTTGAGGCAATGGAAGTGCTTGGTGAAGTTCGTTGGCGCCGTATGGCGATGTATTCGGCTGTGCGTGTTGGTGGCTGGTTGTATTGGCGCAAATGTAGCAAGTGTGAGCATTGATATGGCATGCGTTGGGTGCGATAAACGCCGAGAGGCGTTAAAAAGCGCAATTGATTACATTGCCAGAGTGGCAAAAGAGCGGGCGGCATATGTCCTTGGAAGATCAGTTGACGGCACTTCTAATGGTGCAACAGAAGACATTGGAAGCAATTCAATTGCTGACGCTGGAGATAGGCGAGTCGAACAGGATTTGCAGTGATTGCCTGATTCTTTTGACGGAATTGGTTTCTGGTGATGAGCAGGAATCCGGCCAAATTGGTGATGATAAATATTTGGATAGTTAGTTATGCCTGCTAAGCCTGGTCGTTGGTGTGCCTGTTGTCGGGCTGTGCATAGCGATCGATGCCCGCAATCGCAGCCGTGGGTTAAGCCGGTTCACAAACGGTCTGGTCGTGGTGGCAGGCCGTGGCAGCGCAAGCGGGAGCGTGTTTTTGAGCGTGATGGATTTGTTTGTCAGATATGTTTATCGAAAGGTATTGAGACCATCGTTACATTGCATGGCGAGTTAGGTGGTGTTTGTGATCACATCATTCCGAAAGCTGAAGGTGGTAATGATGATGAAACTAATCTGCAAACGATTTGCAAAAGCTGCGACAAAATCAAAACTCATGCTGAGTCGGTGCGGGGGAGGGGTGGTTAAAAACCTCCGTGCCCTCGTAGCGAACACCGCCCCCTCAATGAGATTTTTACGCGCGTTGAATTGAAAAGAAATTCACCACTCGATGGTGGATTGGGAATTGTTTTATGGTCGGTAGATACTCTGAAAACGTTGTTGCAAAGCATCCGGCGTTTGATCAGGGCGCGGCTGCTGCTGCGGAAAATGAAGAGGCGCATATCCAGCGCGCGAAAGAGTTGATGCCGCGCGGAATGAATGCGGATGAAAAACGTGTGTGGAATCGCATCGCCCCGGAATTAAGTCGCCTTGGTCGATTGAAAAAGCATTTCGTAGATTTTGTGCAAGAGTACTGCGTTGTAAAAGTTCGGATGGATGCAACGCGCTGCCAGCTTGATAAAGACAATTGGACTTACATCACCACTGGTCGTCACGGCGTGCAGCACAAAAGCCGTCCCGAGGTTGCGCAATTGAATGACGACTGGCGCAAGTGGAATTCTCTGGTCGCGCAGCTGGGGCTATCACCGGCAACTGAGTTGCGGTTTAACGACCGTCAGGGGTCTTTATTTGGTGATGACGAATTCGGGAGTATATGAGTCAACACCTGCACGATATTCAGGCTTATTGCGATTCAGTAACGTCCGGGGCTCGCCCGGCGTGCAAGTGGGAACGGTTGGCGGTACAGCGACACCTGAATGATTTACAGCGCCAGGGGACGAAGGATTTTCCCTACATTTTCGATGAAAAAAAGGCTCAGCGGCCAATCAATTTTGGGCAATTATTTCCGCATGTAAAAGGTAAGTGGGCTGCAAAAGTAGGCAAGGAAAATCGCATCAAACTTGAGCCTTGGCAAAAGTTTAATTTCGCGATGATCTTCGGCTGGGTAAACATGTACACCGGCCTGCGTAAGTACCGAATTATTTACCTGTGTGTTCCGCGAAAAAATGCAAAGTCCGTTAAAGCCGCAATCATCGGGTTGTTCATGCTGGTTGAGGATGGCGAGTTTGGTGCGGAAATTTATTGCGGTGCCACCAGCGAAAAGCAGGCGTGGGAAGTGTTCAGACCTGCGCAGAAAATGGCAGAAAAGCAGCCGTCTTTCCGTCGCACCTATGGTGTTACCAGTCATGCCAAGCGGTTGGAGTGTGATAACACCGGCACTAAGCCGTTGCTTGATGGGCGTAAGCGTACGGCAGATGGTAGTCGTTTTGAGCCGGTGATTGGTAAGCCTGGTGACGGTGCATCACCAAGCTGCGCAATTCTCGATGAGGTGCATGAACATCAGGATGACACGCTTTACGACACTATGTTGACGGGCATGGGCGCACGTGAACAACCTTTGTTAGTGGGTATTACAACCGCCGGTTCAAACATTGCCGGCCCTTGTTATTCGCTGCAAAAAGAAGTTGAGCGGATGCTGGAGGGTGAGGTTAATGAAGAGTTGTACGGGATGATCTACACCGTAGATGATCCTGAAAAAGAATGGATGACTGATGAGGGAATTTTAAAAGCAAATCCCAATGTGGGAATTTCAGTTGATTGGGATTTCCTGCGCGCGCGCGTGAAGGATGCAATACGCAGTCCGCGCAAGCGCAGTATTGTAATGACCAAGCACTTTAACATTTGGGTTACGGCAAAAAATGCCTGGCTTAATATGCTTGATTGGTCGCGCGCGGCAGATCAAACATTAAGTGCAGATGATTTCATTGGTGAGTCGGCAAAGCTCGGTATAGACCTTTCTGAGTCTGACGATTTAACCGCGGCTGTTAAATGTTTTCGTCGCAACATTGATGGCCTTGATCACTATTATTTTTTCGGTCGCTACTACACCACGGAAGCCAAAGCGGCTGAGCATGATCACTATGACGGCTGGATTCGTGAAGGTTATCTAGAATCCTGCGATGGCGATCATATCGACACCGAAGATGTAGAGGATCACATCAAGGCGGACTCTGAACTTTATTCCATTGCTCAGGTTTTTTATGACCCGCACGGCGCTGCGGATCTGGCGTTGCGCTTGCAAAAAAATCATGAAATGGAAGCGGTGAAGGTTGGGCAAACCTATTCAAACTTTTCGGCGCCCATGCGTGATTTTGAACGGCTGCTTAAAGCCGGTCGCATTCATCATGATGGTAATCCCTGCTTGACTTGGATGTTCGGCAATGTGGTCGCAAAAGAAACGGATGACGGAAAAATGATGCGGCCTGTAAAAGAATCCCGTGATAACAAAATTGACGGCGCAGTTGCTGCGCTAATGTCGTTCATCGCTGCGTACACGCCAGACGATGATGACGGCGACCTCGACGACTTTATTTTGGATCCGATAATCGTATGACACCACAAACAAAAAAACCGGGGCGCATAAAGTCGGCGATCTTGAATTACTTGGGTATTCCAATTTCGCTAACTGATTCGGCGTTTTGGTCTGCGTGGAATTCGTCGGTCGAGTCTGCTGGACAGCCGGTTAATGAGAAAACGGTTATGTCTCTGTCCGCGGCATGGGCCTGTATGCGTTTGATTGCTGAAACCGCATCGACCCTGCCGTTGAAAGTGTACGAGCGCACACCAACGGGTCGTAAGCCGGCCAACAATCACCCGCTGTATAGCATTTTGCATAATCAGCCCAATGCCTATTCGACACCGGTAACTTTTTGGGAGTCGATGGTTACCGCGATTGGTTTGCGTGGTAACGGATTTGCCGAGCAAAAAGAACTGGGCGGCAGAATGGTTGCGCTCGATTTTCTGGTTCCAAGTCGATTAACGCCAAAAGATAAGGCTGGAAAAGTTTGGGTGTATCGTGATCCAGATGGCACAAGCCGTGACATTCCATGGGGCAAGATTTTCCACATACCTGGTTATTCGTTGGATGGTCGTTGGGGTGTTTCTGTTATTGCCTACGGTGCATCAATCTTTGGCGGTGCGTTAGCTGCCAGTACTGCAGCTAACAGTGCGTTTAAAAATGGATTATTACCGAAAGTTTATTTCACGTTAGATCGCGTCCTGCAAAAGCAGCAGCGCGAAGATTTTCGCGAAAGCCTTAAGGATGTTAAGGGGGCGATTAATGCAGGCGAATCGCCACTGCTTGAAGGCGGGATGGATGCAAAAGCAATTGGCATTAATCCAAAAGATGCTCAGTTGTTGGAGTCGCGCGCGTTTTCTGTGGAGGAGGTTTGCCGCTGGTTTCGTGTGGATCCGTCCATGGTTGGTCATGGCCAGGCGGTGAGTAATTTCGGTACCGGGCTGGAGCAAAAATTAATTGCTTTCTTGACGTTTACCTTGAGGCCCTGGTTGGTGCGTATTGAGCAGTCCATCAACATGCAGCTACTGTCGCCCGTTGATCGCGCCAAATATTACGTTGAGTTTTCAATTGAAGGTTTGTTGCGGGCGGACAGTCCGGCGCGCGCACAGTTTTATTCGGTGCTTGTTAATAACGGCATTATGACTCGCGATGAAGTTCGTGTTCTTGAAAACCTTTCGCCACGTGGCGGCAATGCAGATGAGCTAACTGTTCAATCTGCCATGACCACCATTGACAATATTGGTAAAACAAATCAAAGCGAGCGTGCTGGTGCTGCGCTGGCTGCATGGTTAAAACAATTTGAGGAAGAAAAAAATGTCGCTTAGTCAATTGCTCGCCATGCGCGCCACTGTGCCAAAAAGCTTGAGTATGGATTTATCACCTATTGCCCTTAATGCATGGAATCCGGGGTTGCGTGCTGAGGTTGCTGAGCAAGAGGCCACCATCAGCATCATGGATGTAATTGGTTATGACTGGTGGACGGGTGAGGGTACAACTGCAAAGCGCATTGCAGGCGCACTGCGCTCCATTGGTGCTGAAAAAGATGTAACGGTTTATATCAATTCGCCTGGTGGTGATTTGTTTGAGGGGTTGGCAATTCACAACCTGCTTAAAGATCACAAGGGAAAAGTGACTGTAAAAATTATTGGTGTTGCCGCCAGTGCTGCATCAGTCATTGCGGTGGCTGGTGATGATGTGCAGATAGCGCGCGCGGCGTTTTACATGGTGCATAACAGTTGGGTCGTCGCTGCGGGTAACCGCCATGAATTGCGTGATGTGGCTGATTGGTTAGAGCCGTTTGATTATGCAATGGCGGATTTGTACGCGGAGCGTAGCGGCGAGGATATCAAGGCCATGCAAAAACTGATGGATGCAGAGAGTTGGTTGGCCGGCGCTCAATCTGTTGAGTTGGGTTTGGCTGATTCCATTATCGATATTAAAACCAGTGAGGGTGATGCGGATGCGCAAGCTTCTGCACTGAAGAAAATGGAGGTGGCATTGGCGCGTGCCGGTCTTTCTCGCTCGGATCGTCGCTCGCTCATGAATGAATTCAAAACCAGTATGCCGGGCGCTACTGGTTCCGGTATGCCGGGCGCTACCGGGAATACTGCTGGCAACAATGCTGGCTTAAACGTGCAGTTGGGTGGTTTGACTAGCCTTGCTGCAAATTTATCTGCAAGTCTCAATAGTTGAGGTGATTATGAAGAAGTTGAAATTAAGCCCGGTATTTATGTTGTCGGTAATTTTTATTGCGGCAATCATCCCGGTGGTTTCTGGTTTAGAGCCGATGAGTTTTGTTGCCTCTGGCGCATTTGTTGCAGCAACCACGTTCCTGATTGATAAAACGCCTGTTGCTCTATTCCGCAAGCACGCCCAGGCGGGTGAGGTAGGTGAGGATCTGAAGCGTGTTGAAGCTGAATACAAACAGGTTGGTGCTCAATTAAAACAAATTGGTGATGATTTAAAAGCTCAGGCCGAGGCATCGCAAAAAGAGCTGAAGAAAAACGCTGAGCTTTCTGCGGAAACGAAAACCAATGTCGATAAGTTATTGACTGAGCAGGGTGTTCTGCAAGCGCGGTTAACCGCGGCGGAGCAAAAGTTGGTGCAGGTTGAGGGTAATTCCAATGAGCCGAGTCGCGTTTTATCGCTCGGTCAGCATGTTGTTCAATCTGAAAAATTTGAAGGTGTTGACTGGAATGTAACTTCAAAACTGTCAATTGGAATTAATGCAGCAATTACCAGTTTAGACACCTCTGCTGGTTCGCTGGTTGTTCCTGATCGTCAGCCAGGTATTGTAGGTTTGCCGCAGCGTCGCCTCACTATTCGTGACTTGATTGCGCCGGGCCGCACTGGCTCAAACATGATTGAGTATGTGAAAGAGACTGGCTTTACAAACAATGCAGCACCGGTCAGTGAGAATCCGACTAATGATAAGCCGGAATCTGATATTGATTTTGAGCTGGTGCAAAGTGGTGTAAAAACCATTGCACACCTGGTGCGTGCCAGTAAGCAAATTCTGGATGATGCTGCGCAATTGTCCAGTTATATCGATGCGCGCTTACGTTACGGTTTGCAGCTGAAAGAAGAGCTTCAGTTGCTTAAGGGTTCTGGTACCGGTAATAACTTGAATGGTATTTACACTCAAGCGGTGGCCTATGCAAACCCTGGTGTTACTGTTCAAAACCAAACTTGGATTGATCAGTTGCGTTTAGCGTTGTTGCAAGCAGAGCTGGCTGAGTACTACGCCGATGGCATTGTGCTTAGCCCAATTGATTGGGCTTCCATTGAGCTCACCAAAGACACCCAAAATAAATACATTTTGGCGAATCCGTTTGGTTTGACTATGCCGACCTTGTGGTCGCGTCCGGTTGTTGCTACTCAGTCCATGGATGCAGGTGACTTTCTGGTCGGTGCTTTTAAATTGGGTGCTCAGGTCTATGACCGTGAGGATGCGAACGTGGTTATCTCTACTGAAGATAAAGACAACTTCAGTAAAAATATGATCACCATTCGTGCGGAAGAGCGATTGGCGCTGGCTGTGTATCGCCCAGAGGCATTCGTTAAAGGTGAGTTTGAAGTAGCCAGCGCATAAAAAGCGATTGGTTAAAAATAAAGGCAGCTTCGGCTGCCTTTTTTACTGGGCTAATTTGGATTTTTATTATGGCGAACTACAAAGCAAATCATGGTTTTGATGATGATCGCTTGGGAAAAGTTAATCGCGATCAGCCGTTGGATTTAACGGAAGCCCAAGCTAAGCCCTACGAGCGTGCGGGGCTGATTCGTTTGGTTGCTGGTACTTCGCTTGGTGATTCTTCGTTAAACCCTATTCCGGCCGCTGGCACAGTGCAGTCTGCATCGCGAGCGGCCCCAGTCTCACCAAAGACGACTGCAACAAAGCAAAAGCGTGGGCGCAAGCCGACAGCGGGAGAGCAGTCTTCGTCGTAAATTCGACGTTTATGTTGTGCCCTTGGGCGGATGCGTTATATGCAATGGATCGTGTGTGGTGGGATAAATATCACACGCGATTAAAGAAAGAATTTTCAGGTGCGCTTTTCACTTGTATGAGCGGTTGTTATTCCGCCATTCATGCGCCTGTGCATCATTATCACAATAGTGGCGCTGGTGTAATTGCATTGGCGGCTTACCTTGGTGTTAAACGGGTAATTATGTTGGGTTATGACATGCAACACACAGGTGGAAAAACGCACTGGCACGGCGATCACCCTAAGGGGTTGGCTAATGCAGGAAAAGTTAACAAATGGCCTGTGCAGTTTGATTATCTTAAAAATAATCTTGGTGATGTTGAAATCATAAATGCTTCATCGGTGAGCGCGCTTACATGTTTTAAGCGTGTCAGTTTGGATGAAGCGCTTGCTTAATATTTATTGTTTGGAGTGAATCATGACAATTACTGCGGCAATTACGAACGCATATAAAGCTGATATTCAGGATGGAGTTCACCAGCCCGGTGATGATTACAGAATTGCATTGTACTCATCGTCGGCAACTTTAAACGTTGATACGGCAGCGTACACGGCTACGGGGGAGGTTGTCGGAACAGGTTATACGGCTGGCGGAAAAAGTCTTTCTGGGCGTGCAGTTGGTGGTGCTTCTAATGTTCGATGGGTTGATTTTTCGGATCCGGTTTGGAGCGGTGCATCTATTACTGCGCGTGGTGCTTTGATTTACAACGCAACACGTTCAAATAAGGCTATTGCTGTGCTGGATTTTGGTGCTGACATTTCGGCATCTGGTGCGCCTTTTACGGTTGAATTTCCAGTTCCGGCAGCGGCTACTGCGCTGATTCGTATTGGGTAGTTGCAAATGATTTTGCTCAAGTCTGATTTGAGTGTGAAGGTTTTTTCTAGTGGTGGTGTTTATATTTCTAATCCGCCAGCAAGATACGGCTACGATATTTTTTGGATGACAAAAGCTCAGTCGAACACGATCGGTAGGGCGCCTATTCGCGCAGGTATCGATGATGATTATTCGGCTGTAATCGGTAAAGTTTTTCAATTCGGTTACAACTCGCAAGCGGTTTCCGCAGCTACAAATCCGCTTGACCAGGTTAACGAAAATGCAGGGCAAATGGGGCTTTGGCTGGAATTCTGCAAAGCTATTGTTCCAACGCTTGCCGGAAATAGGAAAATATTGCTGGTCCCTTGCGCGCAAGGGGGAACGTCTTTTAACGGTGGCCATTGGAATGCCGGCAATTCGCTTGATAACAGTTCAAAAGCTAGATTAGCGGCCGCAATGGCTTTGCCTGGCGGTACCAATCGGCTTTGTGGGGTTTTGACGCTTCTTGGTGAATCTGATGCTGATGCAGGCGCAACTGCTTCAGGTTTATTTGAGGGCAGATATCAAGCGGCATATAACGATTATCTTGCAAACGTTCCTGGTATTAGTTCCGCCACGCCTTGGATCATGGGGACGATAAAGCCAGATAAAGCAAACGCAACAACGATTAATGCAGCGTTAGCAAACCTTGATGCGGCAAACGCTGGAATGCATCTTGTAACCTGTACTGACTTGGCTTGGTTGGACTCGGACCATTACGACGCGGCAAGCTTGGCGACTATTGGTCAGAGGTTTGCGCAAAAATACTTGGAGGTCGCACCGTGACCATAGTGCTAGGGGATAATTCAACGTCTGGTTTTACCGGGTCTGCATTTAACTTGACGACCCCAAAACAGCTTGAGGGTGGTATACATGAAATTGTGCTGCCGGCAGGTCAAAAAATTACAGAGTTTGGATTGCTATGGATGGCTACGCCAGCAAATGGGACGACGGGAACAAGATCGTTTCAAATGGGTATCTACGACCTGGACACCGAAACGCTAATTTCCAGCACGGCCACGACAATAAGTTACAACACGGCGACACTGGTTGCCGGCGGAGCAAATGTTCATGTTAAATCTTCAGGATTGAGTATTGATTTATCAGCCTACGCAGGCAAGCGTATTGGTATTGGTCTAGCATCGCCTTCCGCTGGTTCTGGTTCTGGTTTTGTTGTGGGAATCAGGACCCTTGCAGGTTCAACCCGCAACAACCACAGTACGGCCCAGGCGTCTTTACCGGCTACATTTGCAGTTACCTCGAGCACGGCTAACTCAAGCTGGGGTGCCTACGCGATTCTTGATGATGTATCTCCGCCTTCGGTGAGTTTGGATAGCGTAACGCCGAGCCCTGTAACCAATGCCCAAACACTAACGGCGATTATTTCTGGAAATATGGCTTCCGGCTCGGCCAGTTTGGTATCGGGGGGCTTGGAGGTTTCACAAGCGGTTGGGTCTTGGGCGTATGACTCCGGAACGGGAAAGACTACGGTTGTTGCTCCCGTGGTCCAAGGCGGCTTGGCGTTTGGAGTAATAACAGCAAAATACGTGTCAGGTGCGACAACGCTTACACAAAGTATTACGCTTTCGCCCATTGCTGGAAATATTCAGGTAGCGATTTCTGGCGGGTTGACTGATCCCGGTTACATTTTTGAGCAGCTTGCGTCTGGCAGTGTGGGCAATGTATCCCACGTTGAGCACACAGATTCACCGAATACGGTAGTGAGTGCTCAGGGGGCAATTTCACAATCCATTGTGCGGCCTTTCCAAGCGCGTGCTCGCGATGGTTCAGATAATACTTGGGGTCCATTTTCAACGATTTATACCGTTGCTACGGCGGTCGCCAATGGCGTTAGTGCTGTTGCGTCGGTGGGTGCTGTAGCTGCTTCTGGTGCCGTTGTCGCGAGGCCGGTTGGATTGGGTGTTGCTGCATCAATTGGCGATGCCATTGGTCTTGGTCAGGCTATTGTGCAGCCGACCGGTGTGGCTGCTTTTTGCCAGGTTGGTACTTTCGTTCCATATGTTCCTGGGTTTTCGGCTCCGTTGGGTGTTATGTGTGTGTGTGATGTTGGTGGTGTTGTTGCCAGTGCTACTGTGTCTGGCGTTTCACTCCAGCAAGTAAAAAACTACCTTGATGTTATTCATGATGGCGATGATGAAAAGCTTCAGTTGTTGTTGGATGCGGCAAGTGATGAAGCCATGAATTTTATGGATCGGACTAATCTGGAATATTGGGGGGCTGGGTCGTGCTGTGATTCAGTGGATATTTCTACGTTATCGCGTGACATGCCGCCTTCAGTTAAGTTGGGAATATTAATTCTTGTTCAGGCTGCTTATCAGGCTTCTCCTGTTGATCAAGAGCAGTTGCGCAAAGTGGCTGAAGTTAAGTTAATGCCACACCGTTGTAGGTTGGGGGTTTAAATGTTGTCGCATCGCCTTCGTCACCGCGTACAATTTCAGGCGCTTACTGAAACCAGAAATACCGCCACGGGCGAGCGCATTAAGAATTGGTTACCCGCTGTTGCTGGCGGCGTTCAGTTGGTGTCGGTACCGGCGGAGGTATTAACGGGGTCCGGAAAAGAGGTGGTAAAAAACGCATCGCTTACCGCCGATATTGCAGCGCGAATTAATGTTCGTTGGTTCCCAGGGTTAGACCCAAGCTGGCGTATTGTTTGGGATGGTTTGATTTTTAATATTGCCAGTTGGGATACCGATATAACCGCGCGGCAAGAATACCGCATTAAGTGTTCAGCATTTGTGGATAAAAAGTAATGGACTCTTTTGATTTCAAATTGCAGGGTGTTGATTCTCTGCAAAAAAAACTAAAAGCTGTTAGTGATGAAATTCGTTATAAAGGTGGCAGAGCGGGCTTGCGAAAAGCGGCCAATTTTGTGCGGGATGTTGCGAAGCAAAATGCAGAGCGTTTTAATGATCCTAACACAGCAGAAAGCATACCGTTGAATATGGCAGTTCGATGGTCATCTCGTCGATTTAAGACAACAGGGGATTTGATGTTTCGTGTCGGTGTAATGGGGGGCGCGATGAATTACGCTGACTCTCGGGAAAATCGGAGATTGGGTCGCTCTGGAAAAGTGTATAAAACTGGTGGTAGTAAGAAAAATCCAGGGGGCGACACCTATTACTGGCGATATAAAGAGTTTGGAACGCAGCATATTCCTGCTGCTCCTTTTATGCGGCCAGCGTTAGCAGATAATATTGATAGGGTAACAAGCATCGTGGCTGTTGAAACTGACAAAGCAATTGATCGTGCGCTTAAGCGGGCGGGTAAATAATGTTTGCGCCTATTTATGAAAAATGCCAGGCGGATCCAGCTGTGCGTGCATTGCTGGGTGACCCTATTCGGCTGGATATGTTTGGCGAGGCGCCGCAAGAAAAAATCTATCCATACGCTGTGTGGCAAACCATCGGCGGCGAACCAAACAATAATTTGGCGGATGCACCTACGGATGATGAATTTCGTTTGCAGGTGGATGTTTACGGTAAATCCGCATCGTCCGTGCGTGCTGTTGCTGTTGTTCTGCGAAACTGCATTGAGCAATTTGCATTTGTGGAAAGTTGGCGCGGTGAGGCCTTTGATGCAGAAACGGATGTGTACCGTTTTAGTTTTGATGTCTCCTGGCTTTGTTATCGATAGATTTACTGTTTTGTAGTAAAGCCGCGTTTAGCTTGCTGTGAAGCGCTGCGAAAACGCGCACTAATTTGAGTGTGAACGAGCCCGCCTTGTGCGGGTTTTTTTATGCCCATGCAAACCAAACGCGCCGAGAGGCGATTTAGTCCTAAAGGGGAAAATGTTATGGCAAAGTTTACCAAGGGCACTCAACTGTTTGTTTACCAGGCAAGTGCAAGTGCGGACAAAGTTTTTAAAGTGGATTGCCCGAAAACCATTACCGGAATTAGCGCCACTAAATCTGAAATTGATACAACCTGTTTGGATTCTGAAGGAATGGAATCTGTACCGGGCATGGCGACAGGTGGCACTGCCAATATTGGATTGGATTTTGATCCTGCCGTTGTGTCACACGTTCGCATCAATGACATTTTTGAAGCGGATGAAACCGTGCAATGGTTGATTGGGTGGAGTGATGGCACTGCTGCACCAACATATTCCTCCTCGGGTTCTGTGTCTGCTGTTGCGGTTACGGCCGGCGGTACCGGTTATGTAACTGCGCCTACTGTTTCTTTCACGGGTGGTGGTGGTACGGGTGCTGCTGGTACGGCGGTAATTGATTCCGGTGCAGTCGTTGCTGTGAATATTACTAACCCTGGCACTGGTTATACATCCGCACCCACTGTTGGATTTAGCGGTGGTAGCGGAACGGGTGCGGCAGCAACTGCAACCTATTCTCCTGCTGGTTTGGTGTTGCCAAACACGCGAACCTGGGTGTCGTTTACCGGTTATGTGCAAGATGTGCCATTTGATTTTGCAACTAACTCTGTGGTTGGTTCGGCGGTCACGGTTAAGTTATCCGGAATTCGCAAGCTGGTTCCAAAAGCAGTTTAGTATCAAGTCGCGTTTAGTCCCGCTGTGAAGCGCCACGACAACGCGCATTAATTTGAGCCTGAAAAAAGCCCGCCGTTGTGCGGGTTTTTTTATGCTCATTCAACGCGCCGTTGGGCGGCTCTATTTGTGAGGTAAATATGAATTTAAATTTGAGTGAGTTGTTAACCAAGGGTTCTGCTGTTGCTGGTGCGTTAAAAAAGGTGCCGGTTACCTGGGTGGATACGGATGATGATGGCAAAGAGGTAGAAACAAAGTTTGATATTTATGTGCGTACAAAAATTCCATTCGCTGCCAATGACCGTATTTTTAATAGCCCGGTTAATGGTGATGAAGATTCGCGCAATTCGCGCATTATTTCCGAGCTGGTTCGCTTTGGTGATGGCACTGAGCAAATGAGTATTGAGGAGGCGGCAAATTTAAAGCCAACGCTGGGTTATGTATTGGTTAATGCCGTGTTTGCCAGCATGCCAAAGCGTACGGCGGAAGATGCTCCGGCAAAAAAGAAATCAGCCCGGGCGAAGAGGTCTGGCACGAATTAGTGCTGTGCGGCATTGGTGGGCGGACCATTGCTGAAGCCAAAGAAAACATGGATGTGGATGAGTTTGCGCAGTGGGTTGCATACCGTGCGTTGCGCGGCTCACTGAACCCCGGGCGACGTATGGAGCAATCCGCTGCGGTGGTGGCGTTACAAATAAATAATGGTAATGGCGGAAAGGCTCGACTCGTTGATTTTCTCCCGCATGAAAAACAGGCGGTAGAAGTTGATGATGATGAAGAGTTAACGACTGATCTTTTAATGAAAATGCTTGGGTGATGATATGGCAGCTGGCTCGCTTGGCACATTAACGCTGGATTTAATTGCAAAGATTGGCGGATTTATCGGGCCAATGGATAAGGCTAGTCGTAATGCCAAAAAGAATTCGGATGATATTAGTAAAAGTTTAAAAGGTATTGCAACGGCGGCTAGTGCGGTTGGTGTTGCGGCGGCGGCCGGTTTTTCTGTAATGGTTAAGTCATCGCTCAATGCGGCAGATGAGCTTTATAAGCAGTCGCAAATTGTTGGCATGAGTGTGGAGGAGTTGTCTGCGCTTACGTTCACGGCGGGCGAGGCTGGTGTTGAATTTGATTTGCTGTCGGGCTCTCTGGGTAAATTTAATAAAAATATTGATGCGGCAACTAAGGGAAAGGGGGCTGCGTTTGAGGCTTTCTCTGATTTGGGGATTGGCCTTAAAAATGCCAATGGTGAGTTAAAAACCACTGCTGTGCTGTTTGAGGAGGTGGCGGGTGCATTATCGCAACTGGAAGATGGTGCAACAAAAACCGCGTTAGCTCAGGATTTATTGGGTAAAAGCGGTAAGGATTTAATTCCATTGTTAAATGCGGGTGCGGAGGGTTTGCGAGATGGCGCTGAGGAGGCGGCCCGGCTTAACCAGGTGATGAGTACTGAAGGTGCGAAAGCGGCGGAAGAATTTAACGATAATTTGAGCCGCCTGCAAAAATCCATTAGCGGCATTGGTAATGCCGCGGCTATGGAGGCAGCGCCCGGCTTGGCGGAGATGACGGCTGTATTTGCTGATCCGGAAGTGCAGCAAGGTATTGCTGCAATTGCTGGCGGATTGATTAATATTGGTACTGCTTCGGTAAAGGTTTTGGCGGAATTGCATAATTTTGCTACTTGGGTTGGTGAGGAAATTGCAGCTCGTGTAAATGGAATTAACTCAGATGATGTTGTTCGTTTGGAGCAATTACTTTCATCGTTGGAGGCTCAAAGAGAGAAAGGTTTTTTTACTAGGGCCTACAACTATCAGGATGACAATGTTCTTGAGGATGCAATTAATAAAACAAAAAAACAAATAGGCCTGCTTTATGAGCAGCAAGAGGCGGCTAGCTTGGCTGCAAGAAAATCTGCCGAGGAGGCGGCACTGCTTGCTGATCTTGAGGCCAATGGATATGAGGACGCTTTTAATGATCTGAATAATCTAACTGCTGCTCAAATTGAGGCGGGGCGTATTGCCAGGGAGGCGGCAGAAGAGCAAGAAAAGCTTGCGGCTGAGGCAAGTAAAAACTTCGAAAGAATGCGTGCGGACCTGCAAAAAGAAATCGACTTGTGGGGTAATAAATCAAAAGCGGTTGAACTGGCGTATGACCTTGAGCGTGGCTTGATTGAGGGGTTGGACCCTGCCAGGCAAAGAGAATTGGTTGCGTTGCAACGACAAGTTGATCTGCGTGAATGGGGTCTTGGATTGTTGGAGCGAGAGGCTTCACTTAATCGTGAATTGAATGAAATTATTGATGGGCATGTAGATTCTTATAATAAGGCCCAAAAAGAATTAGCAGCGTCATCCGGTTTAACTGAGGATGCATTTGAGCGAATTAACGCAACAGCATCCGATATCTGGTTTAACTACGCCAATGGTGCTGAGAATGCGCTCAGTGGTGTTAAAGACATGTTTACCCGCACACTGGCGGAGATGGCGCATGAGGCTATTAGTAAGCCGATACTGCTTAACTTCCAGCAAAAATTGTCATCGGGCGAAGGTCAAGCGGCCGCCAGTCAGGCTGGGCAGGCGGCTGGTGCTATTGGTCAGGGTGGTTGGTACGCCGCTATTGCTGTGGCGGTTATCGCGGGTGTGAGTGAATGGAATCAAACACAAAACGAAAAATTTGAAAAAATGACGGCGGAATTTCGCCAGTCCAGCCAATCGCTGGGCACGATTTTGGGTGAGGGAAATATAAAATCTGAATCCATCAATGCTGCCATAGAAAGCTTGGGTGGTGTTGCAGGGGATTCATTGGGTGTTAATCACCAAATGCTTTCTGCGTTGCTTGATATTCGTAGTGGGATTGCGGGGGTAGCTGCGGGTTTTGCGCGGCAGTTTGGGATAGATGGGGTGGGTGATTCTTTATCTGTGCAGGAGTCTGGTACGTTTGGGTTGATTGGTACCGCAAAAAATATTGGTGAGACCTTATTCAGGGGGCTGGATCCTGGCTCTGTGATGTTTGGAATAGATAATCCAATTGATGATTTTATAGTTGGGTTTATGGATGGGTTGACTGACAAAGTTGGAAAGAATCTCTACAGCAAAAAAGTAAAAGTTATTGATTCCGGTATAAATTTTGTCGGGCAGTCATTGGCTGATATTTTGGCTGGTGGGGTGGTGGATGCATTTGCGTATGCTGATGTTCAAACAAAGAAAAAGACGCTAGGCATTACTACTTCTAACAAAGTAAAAACCGTATCGGAATCGCTTGATGAAATACTGTTGGGGCAGTTTGCTGGCGTATTTGAAGGGGCTGGCGACGCGCTAGACCAATCGGCTGCAATATTTGGTATTGAGTTCGATAATTATGTGGATAGCTTGTTGGTTGATCCACAAAAGTTATCTCTGAAGAATTTGGAGGGTGCGGATTTAGTTGCGGAGATTGAAGGTTTTTTCAGTAGCACCCTGGATGGCTGGGCGGGTGTGTTATTGGATGGTACTGATGTGCTCAAAAAATACCAGGAAGTAGGTGAGGGTGCATTTGAAACCATGCTGCGCTTGGCAGGTGAAACGGCGGCATTTAGTGACGCGGCCAAGCTTCTGGATTTAAATTTTGTTGCCGTTGGCATGTCCGCTGTGGATGCAGTGCAAGGCCTTGCGGATGCGGCTGGTGGTTTTGATTCGCTATCCAGTGGTTTGAGTAATTACGCCAATAAATTTTTGGATGATGCGGACAAGTTTGAAAATGCACAGGAAAAGGTGACTGAAAGTTTTGCCGCGCTTGGTTTGCAAATACCAAAAACGCGTGATGAGTTCAAAGACTTGATTGAAAATGGAGTGTCTGACCCTGAGTTATTTGCATCGTTATTGGGATTGGTGGATGCAACAGACTATTACCTTTCTGCTTTGGATAAACAAGCTAAGGCGACTATGGATGCGGTTGATGCGGGGAATAAACTGTCTGATGCGCTAGCTAGTTTTATGGAGCCGTTTGAGGATCAGATTGCTAAGTCAGGTATGGATGAGTTCGCAGCGGCTATTTTTGATGTAAATAAGGCGCTGGAAGATTCTATTTTTCGCGCTCAGGAGTTGGGGGCTAGTGAGGCTCAATTGTCCACTATTCGCCAGGCTTCGCTATTGGAAATTCAAAATATTATGCAGGGCCAAACAGATGCAGCGCTCTCCGATTTGCGTATGGCAATTGACGCAGAGGCCGCAAGAAAATCTGAAGAGGCCGGCTCAAAAATAGAGGCCATTGCAGCTGCGCGAGATGCCAGTATTGAGGCGGCTAATTCTGCGTTGCAGGGTCGTATTGAAAGTGCCAATGCGTGGATGAAAACCCAGATTGATCACTATAAAAATCAGATTGATTCCCTGTCTGATTCGGTGAGTGGTTTGCGTGATTTATCTAGCGGTTTGCGTAACACGGTGGAAGATCTTCTTGGTGTGGATGCCTCTTCTGCTGATCGTATGCGTGAGTTGGCGCTTTTACAGTTGGAGGGTGTCATTGATGCTGCTCGAAGCGGAAAAATGCCGGGGCAGGATGACATTGAATCGATTATTGGTGCGATTGGCGTCAGTGAATCCAGTTTTTCAACGCTGGAAGATTATGCATATGAGGCGGCGCGAACCGCATCGCGAGTTTCTGAGTTGGCGGATTTGGCGGATTCGCAGGCAACGGCGGAAGAGTTAATTATAGAGCAGTTGCGTGGTTCTCAGATTGCGGCGGGTGAAAATACAGACCGCCTGATTGTCCGGTACCAGGAAGAAGCGCAGGAGCAGATTGAGGCAATTAATAATTCTGCTCAATCGGAAATGGATTTAATTCAAAAAATTAGTGACAGCGAAATTGCTGAACTGGAGAAGCAATATACTGCATTTGAACAGCAAATAAACGCATTGCGCGGTATTGATACCAGTGTGAAAACGGTTGCTGATGCAATCGCCCGATTGACTGAGTTGGTGCGAGAAGAGTCGGTTTTTTACCCTCGTGTGGCGGCGCAGGATGTGGCGGGCGAAGTTGCTAAAAACAATGCTGAATTGCTTGCTCAGATCACGGCGTTGCGGCAAGAAAGTTACATGTTTAATGCGCAGGGGCGTAGAGACTCCGAAGACACTGTGACCTTATTGCGTGAAATTCAATACCAGGGGGAGGCGGCTGCATGAGGTATATAAAGCCGATTAATATCGGAGATGATCAGCTGGTTAGTTCTAATGTTGCTGAAACTTCCCCTGCTTTATGGAGTTCTGTCGAGGATTACGTAACCGGTGACCAGGTTAGGGTTGGTCATGTTGTTTATAAGGCTGCATCTAATAATACTAATAAAGCCCCTGCTGATGATGCTAACCGTGCTGTTTGGCCGGTGTTTGGGGTTACTAATCGTTGGCATATGTTTGATATGACTCGCGGTTCAGAAATTCAAACGGAAAATTCAGAAAGTATTGTTGTTGAAATTGAGCCTGGGGAACTTTATTCGTCACTTGCGTTATTTGGACTAAGCGCGAAAACTTTATTGATTGAAATTATTGATGATGGTTCACTGGTTTGGTCTAGTGAAAATATTTCTTTGCAAAGTACGCAGGGAATTAATTATTTTTTTGCATGGTTCAATGCGCCAATCCAGCGTAAAGAGCAATTCGTCACTTTTTCATTGCCGTATTATTCTGGGGCGGTTGTTCGAGTTACTATTTCTCGCCCTGGTGGTGTTGCTAAATGCGGTAAGCTGGTAATAGGCTGGGGGCGTGAACTTGGTTGTACCAAGTGGGGTTTGCAGCCTCGGTATCAGGATTTTAGTGACATTCGTTACGACACATTTGGGAATTTAAAATTAAATAAGCGGCGCAAAGCGAGACAGCGTGATTTTATTGTAGTGGTTGATAGTTCGCGATTAGCGTTTGTTGAATCGCAGCTAATTAGCCTTGGTGGTGATCCAACTGTTTTTGTTGGGTCGCCCAATCATGAAATCAGCATTATTTTGGGCGTGGTTTCTGATTTTTCGTCGACTTATGAGTTTGGTAAGTCAAATTACAATTTAAAAATACTGGGGTTGTAATATGCCTGTATCGTCTCCTCCGTTATTGACGCCATTCATTGAGCCTGGTCCTAATCGTGGGCAGGATGAAGATGAATTCGATACAAATCAGCAGAATTTTGTTAACTCACAATTTAACAATGTGATTGAACAAAATGCGTTGGCTGGATGGATTATGGGGGCTGCAAATTTTACGGAAAATAAAGCGAGTGAGGCTGAGGAAAGCGCTAATGCAGCGGCTGAAAGTGAAAGTTTTGTTTTGACCGCCGCATCATTTAAAGGGGCCTGGTCAGGATTATCAGGTGCTCTCGCTGTTCCGGCAACGGTTTATCATAACGATAAGTATTGGCAGCTCTTGGTGAGTGTTGAAAATGTTGTGGCTAATGAGCCGGGGGTTAGTTCTGCTTGGGCCGTTTCATCGCAATCGGTGGGGCGTACAGAAATAACTGCACCAACAACAATTCAGATTCCTGGGCGTTACTACGTAAAGGGTTCTGGCGTAGTAAATATGCCATCTATCGCGGGTATTCCTGGTGGGCAAACGTTTGATCTGGCATTTCAGATGCCTTCAAAGTCATTAATTCTTCAGGCGGCGGCAAATGGTTTTTCTACCAGAAAGGGCAATACGGATCAGTTGTTGTGCAACAAGGCGTATTGCGAAATCGTTGTGGATACGACGCTAAACAAATATCGCGTGCTGGCGTAGGAGATTTGAAATGGCTATTGCATTAAGTGCTTTGGTTTCGTCCGATGACAAAATCGGTGTGGATAGATCATTTACCGACAAGGGTACTTCCTTTTTTGATATTGATGGTTCTGAATGGCTGCGCTCTGGTTCATTGGCTTTGGCGTCCTCGTATCCTGAGGCGGCTGGCCTTGATTTTTTAAAATGTTTGGGTTCGGCTGGCTTCATAGCCGACCCATTAAATATTTCTGATGTGGCCACAAATTTTTCGTCTGGTGGTGGCATTGTAATTGTGTGCAATGGCTCTTCCACCCTCAGGGTATCCGTTAACGGTGGGCTGACTTTTGTTGATGTAGTACTTTCTGGCAATGTTGATAGCGTTTCGTATAGTCCTACCTTGGATGTGTGGGTTGCTGTAGGTAATAGTTCCTCTCAATGGTTCGCCTGGAGCCAGACTACCGCAAACATAACATCCGCATGGACGTCGCGCACAGCGCCTGCCGTGAGCTCCAGTTCCGCAACTGCTCTAGTAAGGTGGTGCGGCACTGCTTTTGTGGCCGGGTGTGCGGGTTCAACTACTGCCGGATCGATCAGATCTACAGATGGGACTTCTTGGTTGGCGGCTAATTTTGCAACAATCTTTTCGGGCAGAGCAAAAATAGCTTTTGATGGTGTTGCAACCGTTTTAATTGCGGGTAGTTCGGGAGCTGGGTCTGTGAATAGATCTACTAATACGGGTGCAGCTTTTTCTTCTGTATCGTTACCAATATCCTCTGTTGTAAATATTAGTTTTTGTTTTGGTAAATTTGTTGGTTTGTATGCAACTAATAACGGGTCATTAGGCTTGATTCATTCGGTAAATGGTGCCGCAGCTTCGTGGACTGATAGGGGGAACGTTTTTCAGCTTGCTGGCTGGGCTGGAAATATATCCGGGGCAGATTTTGATGGTGCTCGCCTTTGCGTTCCTGTGGGTGGTAGCGCTTCTTCAGGGGCGGCCTTTTTATATACAGCTGACCCAAATTTTAATTCTTGGAAGATTAAGTATTCGGCGGTTAATTTCTCATCTGCATCAAATTTAGTGTATCGGGGAGGGGGTGGGAAAAGTGTTGCGGTAGCGTCAAATAATTCACTAACGCTCATTAGTGCTGATTTTAATACTCCTGTGTATATAGGTTACCCGTTGACAATTAGGTCTTCGCCGCAATCGGCGTCGGACTCTGGCGTAAGTTACACAAAAATAGCTGAATAGGTATTGTTATGAGCATATCGAATATTGTTCCTTCATTCACTTCCGGTGCTGATAATTTGTACAAGGTTTCAGGCCTGGATCAAACGGAATTTAGGCGATTGTATACGGCTGTAGAGCAAATGGATCTGGATGAATGCGAGGCTCGCATAGATGACCCTTCTTACAGCGCTGTTGGTGGTGAAGTTGGGCTTGATGATGATGCGTCAGCGGCTGGGTTTCCTGGCGAGACGTATCGTAAGCTTATGCGAAGTGGATTTGTCTCTTATCGGCTGGCGATCCGTTCAGGCATAAACTTGAGCGATCCGCAGGTTTTGCTAGGGTGGAAAATTCAGCTTATGTTGGGGTATATCAAGGATCCCTTGCGATTAAATGATCTCTCTATCGGGCGCCCGGCGTACGACAGATTATCTTCGGAATGATCTTCGGAAAATCTTTGCTTGAGAGTGTGTACTTACTTGGAAGGCTTGGAAAATATGGGGTGGCTGATGGGGATCGAACCCACGACCACTGGAATCACAATCCTAGTTTCTGGCCCTGTTCAAGTCCTAAATTCTGACTTTAATCGATGATTAATTTGGGTGTTCTTTTTAGGGTTGAAATACTTATAATTTACGTATTTTTGTTTTTAACTCTCCAATATAGCGGTAATTGGTGTCCGGCCTCGGGCACCATGTACTAAACCATAGACAAATAGTTTTCATCTCCAACGCCTACAAGTTATAGACTTGTGGGCGTTTTTGCTTTCGACCTTACTGGCTTCCTTGCGCTTAATTGTTTGTGTCTGCTGAGCCCCCACGCTTTATTACGTGGGGATTAGGTTTTTCTGAGGCAACTTTCCGAAAAATTGGTGACCGCTGGAGCGCCGAGGTGTATGTGAATGGCATTCGCAAATCAGTTGCCTGACTCAGGTGTATCGTCTTTGACTGGATTATGAGAATTTTAGGTCGCTTATGTGATTTGGAAACCCATGGTGGCTTGTTGTCAATTCGATAATTAATTATGATTACAAACAAGAATCATTTTCAATTGCAGGTTTGTAAGGGAGAGTCCTTGTGCCGCCAGATGCTATACCTGACCAGCAATTCAATAGTATTTACTCATGTCATAACGACTGGCTGCAGCGTTGGCTCAGACGTCGATTAGAGGACAAATTTACCGCAGCGGATTTGGCTCATGACACCTTTTTACGGGTGTGGCTAAAGTCCCGGGCTGATAAAGCATTTGAATTGCAGGAGCCAAGGGCTTATCTCACAACTGTGGCCCGGCGGTTGTTGATTAATCATTATGAGCGGCAATCACTTGAGCGTGCATTCACAGAAACCTTGGCGTATTTGCTTGAGCCTCTGGTTCCCTCCGTTGAAGAGCAGGCTGTTGTTTTGGAAACTCTGCATGAGTTAGATGTACTGTTATATGAGTTGCCCGCACCAGTTCGTAGTGCATTTCTAATGTCCCAATTGGAAGGTTTAACCTACGAGCAGATAGCGCGACGTTTGTGCGTAAATGTACGTACGGTTACGCGCTATATGGCGCAGGGTTTTCGTCAATGCCTGCGTTTAATGCTCACGGTTGATTCGCCTGTATCATGAATAATTCTCGCGATGAACAGACTAGTACTCGCGTAATTGACGAGGCAGCCGAGTGGTTGGCGCGCTTGCATAGCAACACGTTATCCGATTTGGAAAAAAATGCGTTGGAGCAATGGCTGCAGCAAGATGCAGAGCATCAACGTGTTTGGCAGCGCGCTGAATTATTGGTGAGCCAGTTCGGCAGTATTAGTCCGCAATTAGGTATGTCTGTGTTGGGGCGTGAACGCGGGCAGGCATCGCGGCGCAAGTTGGTGCGTAATATCGCTGCGCTGTTGCTTTTGCCCTCGGCGAGCTGGTTAGGCGTTGATTTTTTCCAGACCAGTCGCCCGAATTTTTATCGCACCGCGGTGGGTGAGCGGCGCGAAATTATCCTGGCTGACAGCAGCAAAGTTGCTCTGAATACCGCTTCCACATTAAACGTAATATTTGATGCGAGCCAGCGGTTACTGGAGCATATTGCCGGCGAGGTTTTCATAAAAACGGCTTCCGATGCTCACTTTCCCCATCGCCCGTTTTTAGTTGAAACTGAAAATGGCCGTATGCGCGCATTGGGTACCGAATTTGTTGTACGAGAGAGTAATAAGGGGACGCACTTGTCGGTGCTGGAAGGTGCTGTCGAGGTGGTCACTGGTTCCGGCCAATCCAGTGTTATTGTCAATGCGGGCCAGCGAGTGCAATTTAATATGATGTCGATTGAACCTGCTATGCCGATTCAAGTAGGTGTGGATGCCTGGCGCAATGGGGTTCTTTATGCAAAGGCGATGCGACTTGCCGATTTTGCCCTGGAGCTTGCTCGATATCGCCCCGGTTTGTTGCGCTGCGATCCTGCGGTTGCTGATTTGAAAGTCACTGGTGCTTTTCGCCTGGCGAATACCGATACCATCCTGCGTTTGCTTGAAGATACGCTGCCCGTTACGGTGGACACACGCACGCGCTATTGGGTGACCATTAATCCCCGCTAGTATCCGCAAAAATATATTTTTTAAAAAACCTAATGCGTGTGTCCTGTTTTCCAGTTTCACCTGTCATGTTCTTTGAAAAACTCACTCAATGACTTTTGACATGGATAAAACTGATGTTTGAATACTGCACTTGTTCTCTGTTTTCTGCCCGTCGAATTAACCTTCGTTGCGCAGCTACTCGTTCCGCTTTTCTTGTTTGCACAGCTCTCGCAGCCAATGTTCTAGTGCCTGGTGTTTGGGCTCAGGATGTAGTTGCCATAGGTGCGGTTAATGTTTCTGAATTAAAAACCTACCACATTCCAGCGGGGCCATTGGAGCGAGCCTTAATAGCCTTTGCCGGTCAGGCCGGGGTAAATTTGTCGGTCAACAGTGATCGCTTGCAGGGGCATATTACTGCTGGGCTCACCGGTAATTTTTTGGTGGAAGACGGTTTCGCCCGGTTATTGGAAAATACCAATCTGCGTGTTGTGAAATTGGAGGAAGGCAATTACACGGTTGAGGCTAATCCTGCAGCAGTATCGGTGAAAACGCTGCAAAAAGTGGTTATCACAGCGCGCTCAGACAGTGAAATTATTGAGCCGTCGCGTTCGGTAACCCTGATTGAAAAAGAGGAATTGGATAAATTGCGGCAGGGCTCAGACAGCCTCGCCACCTTGCTTGGAAAAGCAATTGCCGGGCTAGCTGACTCCACCCATACGATTACTGAATACGGTCAAACTCTTCGTGGGCGGGAAACCCTGGTGTTGGTCGATGGTGTACCGCTCAATACCAACCGTGGTTCGTCGCGCAATCTCGCGAATATCAACCTCGCCGATGTCGAGCAAATCGAAGTGTTGCGCGGCAGTAGTTCAATTTATGGCAGCAGTGCGGCGGGTGGGATTATTTCAATTCGCACACGTAAACCAGAAGGGGAAATTCGCGCACAAACAACCATTACCGGTGTTGTTCCACTATCAAAAATAGGTACATCGGGATTGGGCGGGGAGGTCCAGCATTATATCTCTGGCGCAAAAGAAGTAATTGATTACACCCTCAGTATGGGGGCTCGCCATGTGGGTGGTTCATTTGATGCAAAAGGAAATCGTATTGCACCCGAGCCAAGTCAAGGTGATATGTTTGATTCAAATATCTACAGCACTGCCGCGAAGTTGGGTTTTAAAATTGATGAAAATCAACGCCTGCAATTCTCCGCGAGTTATTACGACCTCAGCCAGGACACTGACTACGCAACAGATCCCAGAGTGGCAACATTGCCTGCCAATAGTGTGCCCGCTCGTTCGATAAAAGGGCTGGAACTTGAGGAGCAAAATCGCGTTGAAAATACACTGCTGGGTGTGGATTACGAACATCGCAACCTCGCCGGTCATACACTCGCTGCGCAGCTTTACTATCGCGATTTTTTTACGCGCTTTGCACCATTCGATGCGCGCAAAGTGACGGTGCGTGGCGGTAATGTTGATCAGTCAATGCAAAACTCTGAAGTCTACGGTGGTCGCTTGACGGTTAAATCGCCACTGGGCGATAACAAAACTACCCAACTGGTGTGGGGCGGCGATTTCCACAACGAAGCTACCGATATGCCGCTGGATATTTTTGATCCAAAAATTTATGACGCCAGTGGCGGTTTGGTTTTTAGGAAAATTGGCAAAATAATTTACATGCCTGAAGTAACTACACAAACTTCAGGTGCATTTGCGCAATTGGAGCATCGCTTTAACGAGCGCTGGTCTGTTGAAGCAGGTACTCGCTATGATCGGGCGGAAGGAAGTTTTGATGATTTTATTCCTTTGTCGCAATCGCGTCTGGCGAATCCGGGTACAGTCACAGGTGGCACGGTTGATTACGACGAGTGGACCTACAATGCCGGCAGCGTTTTTGCGCTGACAAAAAAACACGAAATTTATGCTTCCTACAGCCAGGGTTTTCAATTGCCCGATATAGGTTTGCAAGTTCGCAATGCGACTCCTGCCTTTAACATCAATAACTCAAATCTCCAGGCCCTGAAAATAGATACTGTCGAGCTTGGCTGGCGTGGTCGCTGGGAAAATGCGCTCGCCAATTTTAGCCTGTATGAATCCAAATCAGATTTGGGTGCTGTACAAAGTTTTAATAACGGGCTTCGTCTTGCGCGCACCAAAGAACGAATCTACGGTGCGGAAGGCGGAGTCGATTATTTTACCGATGATGATCACTGGAGTCTCGGCGCTACCATTACCTGGATGAAAGGCGAAGAGCTTCCGCAAAATTCCACTCAATATCAACATATGCCGGGCAATCGTATTCCGCCGCTAAAATTTACTGCCTATGTAGAATATCGCCCCTCTGAAAGCTGGAGTCACAGGTTACAAACCACGGCATTTAAAGGTAAGGATTACCGCCTGAATGGTGTGGCAAGTTTTAGTCGCAGGGATACCGAAGGCTATGCAACGGTTGATTTAATCTCGCAATGGAAAATTAGCGAGGAAAGTAGTGCGAGTATTGGTGTGGAAAACCTTTTTAATAAATATTACTACCCACTCTACAGTCAATTGTTGCGCAGCGATACCAATACCAGCCATTTACCGGCCAGCGGCACCCTACTCAAAATAGGGTTTACGCATAACTGGTAATTATTTTTAACAGTAATCTTGGAAAAAATAACACTGCTTTAGTTGGTGGTGTTATTTTCTTACTTTACTTTTTGGTGGTTATGTAAGATTTTTCTAGTGGTTTTTAAATGCGGACTTAGTTATTAGCTGGTTAACTGTTTGAGTTAACGTTTTAAAAAATAATTATTTTTCTCTGCAAATAAAATTTAAAAATAATCCCGCGTGTCATTGAGTGACATTTTTGCTGTAAATCTAAAAATTCAATTGATATAAATTCTCATTGGCGATAGATTCGCAAATGAAATGGTTTTTTCAAATTTTAATCAATTGATTAATTAAAGGATCACAGCACTATGTCTGCGCAAAACGCCTTGTTACGTTTTCTCAACCCCTCCACGTTGTCAGTTCCGCTTTTATATTTGAGCCAATCCGATTTGGTGCAGCTTGGTGCAGCTTCAAGCCAGCATTACATCACCGCAGTAACTCAGGGATTGGCGCAGCACGCAGCGGGAAGTGTAGTGCAGCCGATAAAACCGTATTTACGTTGGCCTGAAGCAAATCATATTGCAGACAGAATTATTGCTATGCCTTGCTATTTGGGTGGTGAAACACCAGCGGCAGGCATTAAATGGGTAGGAAGTCGTGAAGCCAACGGCCGTAAGTTTGGTTTACCTCGCGCGAGCGCAGTCATTATTCTCAATGATGTTGATACCAATTTTCCTATCGCCGTTTTGGAGGGTAGTTTGATCAGTGGTATGCGCACGGCGGCTGTAACTGCCATCGCGGCAAAATATTTAGCTAATCCCGGTTTTACATCAGTTGCCTGTATCGGTTGCGGGCCGATTGCCAAAATGCAGATAGTCACTCTTATCGAACAATTTCCTGCCATCGAAAATATCTATTTATTTGATCTTAATCCTCATGCATCCGAGCAATTTTCTCGTCACTTTAGCGAGAGTTACCCGCAGATAAACTTTCTCCCCGCAGCTAGTGCAAGGCAGGCAGTCGCGCAAGGTGATTTGGTGGTGACCTGTACGGTGACCGATTCACCCTATATTGAATTTGATTGGATTAAACCGGGTGCCTTTGTGAGCAACGTTTCTATCATGGACCTTCACAAGGAAGTATTTGAGCAAGCCAATAAAATCGTTGTTGATGATTGGGATCAGTGCAATCGCGAAAAGAAAATTATTAATCAGTTGGTATTGGAAGGGCGTTTTTCCCGGGATCAGTTGCACGCAGAGTTGGGTGAATTGGTTGTCGGCAAAAAAACAGGCAGAGAAAATCAGGACGAAATTATTGTGTTAAATGCAATGGGTATGGCGGTTGACGATATTGCTTGTGCACGCCATTTCTATGATTTGGCAAAGAGTGAATCAGTTGGCACTTCGCTGTCCTTATTTTAAGGGAATTAAATCATGCGTTTTTTGTCGGCCTATCATCGCAATTTTCTTTTCATTTGCTCTTGCCAATGCATTGCAACACTGGGGCTTATGGCCATGGTGCCGATTATGCCCTTGTATCTGGAAACAATTGGCAAGGGCTATGCGCCCTATTGGGCCAGTGTTGCGCTCGCGGCTCCGGCAGTATCAGGAATTATTTTCGCAAAAAGAATGGGAGCTGCCTGCGATAGATACGGGTATCGATTTATGGTGATGATTACTCTGGCCGTTTTTTCAGTCAGTATGTGTTTGATGGCGCTGAGTGATTCTATGGCAGGTTTTTTGGTAGGGCGATTATTGTTGGGCGCCGCGAGTTTGAATCTTACCTTAACCGCATTTTCGGTTGCAGCGAGTTTGGATGCGCAACGAGGGCAATCACTCGGGATCTTGCAAAGTGCTGCTGCATTCGGTTCGCTAACTGGCCCAGCTCTGGGGGGCGTTATGATGGATTTTTGGTCGCTGCCCGTATTGCTAATGGCAACAGCAATTTTTGCTTGCATGGCCGCAATAGCTGCGCATTGGTTGCTGGAAGAGCCTGCTAAATTAAATTTAACACATGACGTTGCTACGTCGAATCAAACGGAAACAATTGATAACGCGTGCGGATCACATGCACAAATGGAAAATCCGGCAATGAAATATTGGGCAATCTCTGCCTGTTTATCACAGGCTGCCGCATTTGCCCTGGTGAATGTGTTTGTGCTGTTTCTTGATGGAAGAGTACAAGGGCTGCCGTTGGCCACTACTGCCGGTGTGATTCATGCGGGCGCCTGGGCTGCGACCTTGCTGTTTAGTCCCTGGTGGGGAAGGGCAAACGATCGCTATTCACCAAAGCGCAATTTCTTTCTGGCTGCGTGCGGTTGCGCAATTTCAACGGGATCGCTGACACTTGTTGATAGTCTTTGGTTAATTATTTTGTTGCGCTTTTTGCAGGGCGCTTGTTTTTCAGCGTTGGCGCAAACCATCTTCTACGCCTCGACTCAAGAGAAAAGCGCTGAGCTATCGGGCGCAGCTGTTGGGCTTGCAAAACAATATCTGTTAGCCGGGCAAATTCTGGGGCCGCTATTGGTCGCTGCGTTAATTATCTGGGTACCTGCGGTAGATATTTTATATTGGATTGCCGGCCTGTTTTTACTCTCTGCGCTAGTAGTGCTCTGTATTAACGAAAAGCGCGGGCAGAATCTGCGAGATATTGAGGAGCCTGTATTGGCTCTGCAAGAAAAAACCTGATCAGTTAACACTACTTTCTTAATTATATAAAAAGAAATCCATCAGGGTTTCCAGGGATGCTTTTTTCAAAATTCGGCATTTGCGCAAAAAAAAGCCGCAAATGATCGCGGTGGGACCCAGCGTTTGCTCTTCATAGCAAATAACCATTAACCCCTTCACCAGGGAGATTAGATGATGAATGCATTCTCTATTGCCAGTTGTATCGGAAATACCCCCATTGTCCGCTTGAATCGCATTTTCCGTGGGCAGGATATTCGTGTTTACGCAAAGCTTGAGTTATTGAATCCAGGTGGCAGCGTAAAAGACAGACCTGCGAAATATATTATTGAGCAAGGTTTGCGTGATGGCACTATTCCGAAAAACGCACATATGATTGAAAGTACATCGGGCAACCTGGGTGTTGCCTTGGCCATGATGTCGCGTGTGCACAATTTGCAGCTGACGTGCGTTGTCGATCCCAATATCTCAAAAACCAATTTGGAAATTATGAAGCTCTATGGTGCGCATATTGAAATGGTTTTAGAGAAAGATAAAAACGGTGGTTACTTGGAAACTCGCATCGCACGGGTTAAGTCCCTGTTGCAGGAAAAAGAAAACAGTGTGTGGATTAATCAATATGCGAATGTGCGTAACTGGCAAAGTCATTATCACGGTGAAGGTGAGGAACTGATAAAGCAATTACCTGAGCGCCCGGATTATTTAGTAATGGGTGTGAGTACCTCCGGCACCATCTTGGGAATTGCGCGGCGGTTGCGCGAAGCCTATCCAGATCTCAAAGTTATCGGCGTGGATGCATTGGGTTCTATGTTGTTTGGTAATAAGCCCGGGAAACGCTTTTTGCCGGGCATAGGTGCCAGTCGTGTACCGGAGTTACTCGCGCGCGAGGAAATTGATGATGTGATTTATGCGAGTGATTTGGAATCCTGTGAAAGTTGTCTTGATCTTGTAAAAGACGAAGGGATTTTTGCTGGTGGATCCTCTGGTTCAGTAGTTGCAGCGATCAAGAAATTAATTCCCCATATTCCCAAGGGCAGTTGTATTGCTACGTTGTTTCCAGATCGGGGAGATCGCTATATGGATCTGGTATACAACTCTGCATGGCGGGCCAGCTTGCAACCTGCGGATGCGCAATTTATACCGAGGTTTTCTCGCAATAATCCCATCGTAGTTTGCACTCCTGAATACGATATTTCCTTGGTTGGCTAAATGAAGAGGGATCAATTAAATGGGAATACTAATGAATAATCACGAGGAAAGCCCGCTTGCCAGCCAGAAGCATTTCGTTGCAGAAAGGCAGCTTAAGGAGCTCTTTGATGGATTACTAATGGAGAATCTTTTTGAGTTGCAGCAACGCGCCCAGTTAAGTCGGACGCTTAATATTCCAATTGTTGTTGATAATTTTTTGCTAGATAACAATGAGCATTATTATTTTTATCCGCTACAGAAGAGTTCATTCATTGTTGGGCGAGTCACCACTGAGATAGATGTTCAATCTTGCCGATTGAAGCGCGGCCCGCTCCTGCTATGCCAGCCAGAACATAACTCGGTATTAGCGATTGATGATGCACTGAGCATGATGAATTGCCTGGTGCAATATGCAGAGAAAGATACCTTGCCCGATCTTGGTGGGTTGGATGATTTTATGCAGAACCTGGCATTGGCCCAAGCGCAATCGACCTGGGCCGCTGAATACACCGCTACTATTGTTGCCAGCTGTGAATCGGGGGATGTTGGGTTACGTCAATGGGAACAATTATCCGCATTGCGCGATCGTCCATTTCATCCCTTGGCAAAATCCAAAAAAGGTTGGAGTGCAGGAAATTTCAGGCGCTATTCTGCGGAGACCAGTGAAGGCTTTGGATTGACCTGGCTTGCAGTGAACAATAATTTTTTGGTGGGCAATCAGCAGTTAAAAGGATGGCAAATTGCCGACCGATTATTGACTGACGCGGAACAAAAAATTCTCCGCGACGTCGCTAAAACCTGCGGTGTGGATAGTGACCAATACACATTCATGCCTGTACATCCCTGGCATTTTGCAAACTGTTTGCAGGAGAAGTTTCAGCAGCAACTTGCCCAGCGAGAGATAGTGTTTGTTGTGGGATCGCTTGGGCGCTGTTATCCAACTGCGTCCGGGCGTTCGCTGATTCCGGTGCATCAATCATCCGTGCATGCCAAGGTGCCATTGGCATTAATGTGTCTGGGAGCATTGCGCATTTTGCCTTCCCGTTATTTGTTTAATGGTTATCAGGCCCAACAGATGTTGGCTGCAGTTATCGCGCGAATGGCAGAGCCTGAAAGAATCAATCTATGCGATGAAAGTCTGTGGCTGGCTTTTTTACCTGAGACTGAATCGTCACTGTCCAATCGCTCTGGCTATTTATCCTGCTTATTACGGACATATCCTGAAGTAGCAAATGCAACGCTAATTCCTATCGCCGGGCTTTCTGTGGTCATAGATGGCAAATTGCCTGCTGTTGAGTGGCTATACCGGCAGCACGGAGGAGGGCAATCGGTCGCGGAATTCGCGCAGCAAGTATTTAATACTATCACCAGTTCACTGTGTGAGTTTGCGTTTCATTGTTTTGCTCACGGGTTAATGCCTGAGGTTCATGGGCAAAACCTTCTGGTGAATTTCAAATCCGCTTCCATGGTGCAATTGACGCTGCGGGATCATGACACGCTGCGTATTTTTCCTCCGTGGCTCCAGCAGCAACAAGTTCCGCTGTGTGATTATCAAATGGATTGGGCTACTCCTAACTCGCTAATTTGTTTATCGCCGCAACAACTGTTGGGTTATTTTTTAACACTAGGTGTTCAAGTTAATTTGCGGTCTATTGCTGATGCCTTGTCGCAAGCTTATGCCATTCCTATGGCCCATTGCTGGGGGGCTATAAAGTTCACAATTGAGCGTCTCCTGAATCAAATGAATATACCGGTGGTCGCTAAAGCCATTTTGCGTAAAGAAATTATCGAGAATCCGATCTGGCCGGCACGTTATATTTTGGAGCCTTGTCTGATCAAGCGCACCAGGATGATGGGGATGCCGAGTGGAGTGGGAAGTGTGGTTAATCCCTTTCACTCTCTTGATGCGAGGAATAAATAAATGAACACTTTATTGCAAAAAACCAGCATTGTGCTCGATACCGAATTTTTATATTCAGAAGATTATGTTCGCGCTCGACGTCGCGTGTTCAAGCAGTTGATTCAGGCGCTGTTGTACGAAAACACCATTAATTTTCGCGAACATGCTTTGGCGGTAAAGCGCACGGAATTCACCATTCGGGGGCAATCGATCTCGGGTGGGCCGGTAACTTATCGTTGTACCGGGTACCGCAGGGCGAGTTTCGGACGTGTGGAACTTAGTGTTGATCCGGTAATGCGCATATGTAACGACGACATTACTGAGGCGCTGTCAATTCGTGAGTTTTTAACGGAAATTAGTTCGAGTTTTACTATAGTTGTGGAGTTTTTGGAGCGTTTTATTCAGGAGCTGGAGCATACCCTGGTTAATGATGCGCTAGCCTCTTTTTACGCGAGCCAGCAATATTTGCAGTCTACCGCTCATGGTTTTTCAAAATTAATGCGGCATATGGCCTATGACGATATTGAAAGCAATTTAATCAAGGCACACCCTTATCACCCTTGTTATAAATCTCGTATGGGTTTTGATGTAATTGATAATATTCACTTTGGTCCTGAGTTTTTACCTGAGTTCAAGTTAATTTGGTTGGCTGTCAGAAAATCAAATTGCCTGTCAGTCGCTTCGCCGTCGTTAATTGACGGCGAATTTTATCAGCAGCAGTTGGGTGCGCAATTAGCCCAATTTGTGGCGGTACTCACAACGCATCATGCTAATCCCGATGATTACCTGTTGATGCCAATTCATCCCTGGCAATGGTTGAATCAATTGCTGCCGCTCTATAGTGCGGATATCCATGCAAAAAATATCATTTTGCTCGGCGAGGGAAACAACGCCTATCGTCCACAGCAATCCATTCGTACGCTCACCAATCTCACTCAGCCAAAAAATCATTACGTAAAATTGGCTTTGAATATTGTAAATACCTCGACTGCCCGAGGTTTGGCAGAACATACAATTGCCAATGCGCCTGTTATCAGTGACTGGTTATATCAATTGGTGGCAGAGGATGCCTATTTGGTGGAAAACCTTAAAACTATTGTTTTGCGAGAAGTTAAGGCGATTAGTTTTTCCTCGGACGCAGAAGCAATTGCTTCGGGGAAAATTGCCTGTTTATGGCGTGAGAGCATTCATCCCTATTTGCGTGATGGTGAGCAGGCTATACCTTTCAGTGGTTTAACCGAAATCGATTGCGATAGACGCCCCATTATTGAAGATTGGGTTGTGCGCTATGGGGTTCGTGAATGGTTGGAGCAACTCCTGAAAGTTTGCACATTACCTCTAATTCGATTGCTTTATGCTCATGGCGTTGCGATGGAATCCCATGCCCAAAATATGATTTTGATTCATAAAGAGGGGTGGCCGATACGAGTCGCGTTGAAAGATTTTCATGACGGTGTGCGTTTTATCCCGGAGCAAGTAACTCATCGCGAGCGCTTGTCGGCCATTTGGACAACGCCTGAGCAACATCTTGCAACTAATAGCAGTTCCTATATTTGTGCGAGTGAACCGGAAGATGTAAAAAACTATTTATACAGTGCATTTTTCTCCATGAACCTGTCGGAGGTGGCGCTCTTTTTTGATTTGAATTTCAAGCTTCCAGAAGCTGTGTTCTGGGAGTTGCTGGTTAATTGCATCATAAGTTACCAGCGTGAGTTTCCTGAGCAGCAGCGGCAATTTGAATTATTTAATCTTCAATCCGAGCACGTAATTGTGGAGGCGCACACCAAACGACGGCTACAAAATGAATCCTCAGTACGCATTAATCGGCTAAAAAATCCGTTGTTTATCCGGTCGGTATCCCAATCTCCATCAGCCGTTAAGGAGGCTACATCATGAATAAACTTGTTGTTGAATCTATTGATGCGATGGCCTATCGCTATTCAGCGTTGGCGATACTGAACTGTTATGTCCGGGAAATTGCTATCCCTCATAAGTTACTGGATTTTCTGGCCGATAATTCCAGCGGGAGTGCAGCAGGTATTTTATTTATAGGGTTTCCATCGGTAGGAAGAAAGTTATCTGTCAGTGTGGCGAATCAGTCATTGGTCGGTAATTATATTTATACATCGGATGTATTGGCGAGTGGTTTGGGTGATGGGGCGGTATTTGAGCAGCTTGCCTGGACGTGTTTGCCCGCGCTTATTGTTGAAGAGCTTTGTCTGCGTTACCAAAATGATAACGTAAAAGCAGAAATGCTAATGCAAATTGAAAATAGCACTAACTTGATAAAACAAAGCGTTGCTTATGGTCGACGTCATGGACAAGAACAAGGGCAGTGCGGTAGCTATATTGAATCTGAGTCAGCATTGATTTACGGCCACAGCTTTCACCCTGCACCTAAATGCAGGCAGGGTTTCAATGATGCAGAAAGTTTGCTGTATGGGCCGGAGTTTGGCAGCTCGTTTCAATTGCATTATTTTGCGCTATCGCCGGTAGTGCTATGGATGGCAACTAGTAATGAATTCCCTATGCGGTCATTGATTCAAGAAATGGGTCAGGTTGCATGCAGCGATATTCCTTCGGGCTGGAGCCTTTTGCCTTGCCATCCCTGGCAAGCAAAATATTTATTGCAACAGACGATGGTGCAAAAATCTATTGAAAATCAATCATTGAGGTATCTGGGGGAATCTGGAATATTTTTTCGTCCCACTGCATCGGTACGCACGTTGTACAATCCTGACTTTCCGTATTTTTTAAAGTGTTCGCTAAGTATGCGAATTACCAATAGTGTCAGAAAGAATGCTTACTATGAGCTGGATGCTTCAGTTAGGCTTACAAAGATTCTTTTGCCTGTTGTCGCGAAGCTGGAGCAACAGTTTCCGGGATTTGAGTTTGTGCTGGAACCTTGCGCATTGTCGGCCAATATTCCTGATGCGGATGAAGAGCAGCAAAGCGATTTGCGTAGCCATTTCGGCGTTATCTTTCGTGATGCGACGCCATTTCAGCGCTCCGGTACAACTCAACAGGTGCTGAGTGCAACCTTGTTTGGAGATAGCCATCAAGGCGAGCCTTGGTTGGTGCAATGTATTAGCGTCCTGTCAGCGAGAACCAATAAATCGCAACGTCATGGTGTTGCGCTGGATTGGTTCGCGTTATATATAAAACACTTGGTTCCCCCGTTATTGGCTGCCTATTTTGATCAGGGTGTTGCCTGTGAGCCACATTTACAGAATGTGGTGGTGAAGCTTGAGAATGGGTGGCCCTGCGGTGTTATTTTGCGGGATCTGGAAGGAACAAAATTAATTAGAGGTATGTGGCAAGTGCCGATGCTTGAAGGATTGGCCGGAAAGGCATTGGCGAGTGTGCTTCACGACGAAAGCAAAACCTGGCAGCGCGTTAGTTATTGTCTTTTTGTGAATCATATTGCCCAAGCTATTTATCAGCTGTGTCGAATTGGAGAGCGCGAGCAACAATTGTGGGGCATGGTGCGGGAATCGCTAACTGGATTTGTCGCGAAACACAATTCGGAACTGGTGAGGCAGCGCATCGGTGGGTTGTTGGAGGGGGACCCGTTAATAGCGAAAGCCAATTTAATTACCCGTTTCTTCCAACACGCTGACAGCAATGCCAGTTATGTCTTGTTACCTAACCCATTAGCGGTTCCAGTGTGGGAGTATGTAGAACATGCATAGTGGCTTACGGGCGCGCGTTCATAACCGTGAACAGTTGCTGGGTATTTTTTGTTTTACCCCGTCGCCACTGCTGGTGGAATTTATTGCAGTGTCCAATTATGACTTTGTCATTATCGACCTCGAACATAGTTTGACAGATATGCAGACGCTGGATCATATGATCTTGGCCGCTCGTAGCCAGGGCCTGGCGGCATTGGTGAGAGTTCCATTGGAACGTTCACACCTGGTGTTGCCTATATTGGACGCAGGTGCAAGCGGGATTGTTTTTCCTCGCGTCCAATCAGTGGAGCAAGCAAGGAGGGCAGTGCAGTTGTGTCGCTATAATCCGGAGGGGGATCGTGGGCTTAGTGTGCACCGGCATTTGAATTTTAAATCCGATGAGTTGGCGCAGCGAAATCAGCATATTAACGACAGCGTTTGTGTTGTGTTGATGATTGAGGATAGTGAGGGGGCAGAGAACGCCAGGAAGCTGGCCGGCGTGGAGGGGGTAGATGTAATACTCGAAGGGGCAGCTGATTTATCGGCATCTCTTGGCGTGCCCTGGCAAACACAGCATCCAAGGGTTAAGGCGGAGTTAAAAAGCATCGCGTTCAATGTTGCATCCAGCCAGGCACAATTTTGCGCGATACCGCGAACTGTGGAGGACTATCAAGTCTGGCAGCGGCAAGGTATTTCCATGTTTGTGTTGGGGACCGATCGCGGGGTAATCAGGCAGGCGCTGCAAGCGAATGTTCTCAAGTTCGTTAAGTCCAAGGACGTTATTGGCGAAGTGGGATAGGTGATAATGTAAGTTGGCTTTTTGGCATTACGAGATGCCTGCTCTATAATCAGAGGGCTTATTTGACCCCCGTCTTACTTGATTGTTGATTCCCCTCCATGTCCAATATTGCCGTTGTAATTATTTGTTTGCTGGTAGGTTTGTTATTCCAGCGTAGTAAACATTTGCCGGAAAATGCGGCAGCTTCGCTGAACGGTTATGTTATTTACGTCGCTTTACCCGCGTTGATTTTGGCTGAAATTCCCAAGCTCACCCTAAACCATGAAGCGCTGATTCCGGTGGTGGTTGCGTGGGCGGTAATGTTTTTTAGTGCGGCGATTACTTTTTTTACCGCGCGCTGGTTGCGTTGGTCGCGCGAAATTACCGGTGCTTTAATGTTGTTAGTGCCGCTTGGCAATACAGGTTTTGTGGGTATTCCGTTAATTGAGGCGCATCTTGGGGCTCAAGGGATTCCTTACGCAATTTTGTACGATCAGCTGGGGACATTTATCGCGCTTAATACCTTTGGTATTGCGCTTGCTGCTTACTATGCTCGTGGGGCTACATCGGCCACGAAAATCCTGCGCAATATCCTGGTGTTTCCCTCATTCATTGCTTTGATTCTTGCCTTCCCGCTGCGTTTTTTCAGCTATCCAGATTGGCTGGCCGAGGCGCTTGCGCGAATTTCATCTACACTTGTGCCAGTAGTGATGGTCGCAGTGGGGTTGCAGTGGCGTTTCAGGCTGGAATCGTCCCATCTGCCCCCATTGCTCTTTGGCTGTTTTTATATTTTGGTTGTGTCTCCTGCGTTTGCCTGGCTGGGTTTGTGGTTATTTGATATCCGGGGGCTTGCGGCTCAGGTGGTGGTATTGGAAGCGGCAATGCCGGCTATGATTTCTGCCGGGGTGTTGGCGGTGAGCCATAATTTGGCTCCGCGTTTTGCGGCATCCATGGTTGGTTATAGCTTGTTGGTGGGTTTGGTAAGCGTCTGGTTGTGGCGAATTCTATTGGTGCATTAATCACCGCCCGCTAACGGAACAGTTAACTAACAATAATGTAAATCCAAGGCTTAACGTTTAAGTTATCGCATGGGTTCTGCACGGATGGTTTTATGTCGTACGATCAACCGTCAATGATTAAAAATACTTCGTCCGCGTGGGACCCCTTGCGGTTGGATGCTTATGATTTTTATCTGGCACACTTATGTTCCACCAATCCCGTCATCGCTATAAAAGACATTTACTCAGGTGCAGGTGAGTTGCTTCTCGCCAGTGGCGAGTTGATAACCTACAAAACACTTCTTCCCTTCGAGTCAACATCTCTGGCTCTGCCCTTAACCCACTGTATTCAGATCCAACGGTTGATGAGCAATGCGGATTTTCTGCAGCACATGATAAATACCATTCGCGAGACGGAATTTTTCCAGTCGCTGGAAGAGCGCAAGTATCCGCTGGATTCTTTGCGTCCGGTGAGTGAAATGCTGGAGCAATTTCCACTGGTACAGCAGCGTCTCACGGTCATGGAGGCGCAAATGAATAGTTTGTTTCAGCGCACCCTGAGCGTAGGTTTGTGGTCGATTTTTATCGCACAGGAAATGCGTTTACCGCTTGAAGAAACCCAGTTGGTATTTTGGGCGGCCATTACCCATGACTTCGGTATGATGCATATTCCTCCTTATATTCTTGCCAAAGAAGAGGAGTTAACCGGTGAAGAATGGCAAACATTGCAGGGGCATGTGGCTATTTCCTGCCAGGTATTGCGCGAAATTCCTGATGTTCCGTTGGAGTTAATTACAGCTGTTGGTGAGCATCACGAACGCTGTGATGGTACGGGTTATCCATTGGGAAAAGTGGAAAGTGAAATATCCTTGCATGGGCAAATTCTTGGGTTGTCCGATAGTATTGTGGGGATTTATTACAATCGTTTTAAGCCCTATGGCCGCCGTTGGCGCGAAGTGATTGCGGTATTGGAATTGAATCGTGCCGCCTATTTGTATCGCGGCTGTGAAATTGTCAGCACCATGATTTTTCGCAGCGAAATTCCGCTGGATGATGTGGTGGAGGGGAGTGAAGTTCCGGAATTTGCTGAGCGTATGTTGCAACAGAATGCCCATTTGCAACAATGGTTCGCCGAGTTGAGTTCCGTGTTAACGGGATTGGGCTACACCCATGGTGATCGTAAGTTGCATAGCTTGCAAAACGTAGTGTTGCATATTGCATCTACGTTTAAAGGTAGTTTGTTATTTAAAGAAGATTTGCGAGAATCGTTGCAGTCGATAGCAAAGCAGCAGGGCATCAGCATTAACAAGGTAGTTGAGGACGCGCTGTTGCGTCAGCAGGAAATGAATTTCCATTTACATCGCTTAACCCACATGTTGCAGGTTTATGTGAATTCGGGCGATTGCAAACAATCAAAAATCACCGAGAAGTTGGCTTTCGGGCTAAAAAAAATTGGCGGGTTTATAGCACCGCCAATCTCGTAGGTTTTGATGTTTCCGTCAATGCTTACTGCTGGTGCCAGAAGGGTTGGCCAACGGTGGGCGTGCTTGGGCTAGCGGTTTGGCGTTTTTGCATGAGCCCTGCTTTAAAAGCTTTGCGACCTGCATCGATTGCATCGGCAAAGGCTTCTGCCATCAACGGTGGGTTGTGTGCTTTTGCTACAGCGGTGTTCAGTAAGATCCCATCGAATCCCATCTCCATTGCTTCTGCGGCTTGTGAGGGCGCGCCGAGACCGGCATCAATAATCATGGGTACATCTTTTATGCGTTCGCGCAGACTGCGTAAGTTATAACGATTTAATAGCCCCTGGCCGGTGCCAATGGGGGCGCCCCAAGGCATTAATACTTCGCAGCCCACATCCAACAAACGCTTGCACAAAATTAAATCGTCAGTGCAATAGGGTAAAACTTTAAAACCTTTTTTAATTAAAATTTCTGACGCTTCTACCAGACCAAATGGGTCTGGTTGTAGATTGTAGTCATCGCCAACCACTTCCAGTTTGATCCAGTCAGTATTAAAAATTTCGCGCGACATTTCGGCAAGGGTTACCGCCTCCTTCGCGGATTTACAGCCAGCCGTATTCGGCAATAAACGGCAACCGCTTTCCTGAATATATTGCCAAATTGCATCGCCATCGCGATTTGCCGGGTTTTGGCGGCGCAAACCGAGCGTCACAATTTCACAGCGCGATTGGGTAATGGAGTCGCGCATTAATTGAGGAGATGCATAGAGCGCAGTACCTAATAAGAAGCGACTGGAAAATGTTTCACCGTAAAGCGTGAAATCGCGTGCAGGTGATGTTGCGTTGCTCATTGCATTAACCTCCGCCCACCGGGCGAACTATGTCGATTTGATCATTGTTGCTCAAAGAGCGCTCTGCGTAGGTAGAGCGCGGTACGAATTCCTGGTTGATGGCTACCGCAATTTTACTGTCAGCGTAGCCCCAATCCTGCAGTGCATCGCTCAACAAGGTTGCAACTGCTACGGATTTAATTTCATTGTTAACACTCACTTGAATCATCGTTTATTAACCTGAAACAGAAATCTAAAGTAAAGAAGTTTGAAGTAAGTCGGGAAATAAAATGGTTTGGTCTTGCTTCACCTGGGTAAGTACTTGTTCAACGACAGCCGGCGCCAGTAAATACCCATGGCGGAATAAACCGTTGGCCACGATAAGCCCAGGGTTGCAGAAAATCTTGGGCAGGTTATCCATAAATGCCGGGCGTAAATTGGTATCCATTTCGATAATACGTGCTTCAGCAAACGCGGGCGATAAAGTATAAAGTGCGCTACCTAACTCAAGCGATGACTGTAAGGTGACGGCTGAGCGGTCTTCGCTTTCAATTTGTGTTGCACCAATAATAAAGCGATTGTTCGGCTTGGGTACAACGTAGAGCTGGTAGCGCGGGTGCATTAAGCGCACTGGTCGCTGCAAATGAATCTCGTTGGTTTCTACATGCAGTGTTTCACCGCGCACGCCGCGCAATTCTTTCAGCTGTGTTTTCGCGCCCAGTCCGCGACAATCAATTACCAGATCGAATTTTTCGCTGCCGCTATGAGTGCGAATAGTGTGTGGTTCTGTTTCTACCGATGTGTTTTCGCGAATGCTAATATTCAAGCGAATTAATTCATCGCCGAGTTGCTGTAAAAATTCGCGGTTGTGCAGGTGGCCTTCTTCTTGTAGCAGCAATCCGCGCATAAAGTGCGAGTGCAAATCCGGTTCCAGTGTCTGGATTTCATGGCCGGATAACCATTGGTAGTTGCGGCATTCAGGCACTACAAAATTCAATTCATTTTCAAATTGTTGCAATTCACTTTCATCTTGCGGATGTGCAACCAGCAGGCTGCCTTTGGCAAAAAACAATTCTGTATTGTTGTTGGGTAAATTGCTTTTAGGTGAAATGTTTTGCCGTAAGTTGTTTTTTGGTAGGTCGCGCTGTGGTAAATCCTTCAGCCATTGTGGCCAGCGTTGTAAAGCAAATTGGCCCATACGATAGACATTTGCATCAGATACGACAGCTTCGCTTAACGGCGCAATCATGCCTGCTGCGGTAAACGCCGCGGCGCGTACAGAGTTTGACTCTGGTTGTAATTTTCCGGATTCAAATAAGGTGATCTCGTGACCTAATAAACGCAAACGCCAAGCGAGCAAGCGACCTAACAGGCCGGCACCGGCAATAGCGATGTGTTGTTGGCTGGTTTGAGTTTTCACAGTGCCTCGGGGAAATGAGGCGGAGGGCAGGGGAAATAGCGTGCGCTATATGCCTTGTTCCCTCCGCAGGTTCTAGCCTGTTCAGGTTCTACGGGTTGGGCCGAGCCCATCTCAGCCTCCGTACCAAATGTGCAGTGTATGCAATTCAGCCAAGGCGCCCCGACAAGAAGTCCGGCCAATATACTAATGGCTGCTGTCCTTCGCAATCAAAACCTTTAGGCGGCTTTCGGTTAAGGGGATGTGTTGGTGTCCAGCGTTTCGACAGTACTATGAAATCCACCCTGGGCGACCCTGGTGTGAATGCGCTGGCCGGGCTTCAATTGTTGCTGGTTGCTGATCAGGTGGCCGGATTCAGCATCCGTTACCAGTGCAAACCCGCGCTCCAGTGTGTTGAGCGGGCTCAAGGTATTGAGCATTCGGGCCGCAGTGGCGAGGCGTAATTTCTGGCGATCAAGGTAGATAAATTGCGCTTTGTGCAATTGTGTTTCGGCGCTATTTAGACGCTCACGCAACTGTGCTAATCGCACCTGTGGATGATGGGCTTGCATGCGCAAGCGCAACTGTGAAATTTGGTGCTGGTGGTGACTTAATAGATTTTTGATCTGGTTTTTCAGACGTATTTCGAGGTTATCCAACCGCTGTGATTGCTGCTCCAAACGCTCGCGTGGATGACGCAAACGCTGACGCAGATGTTGTAAATGTTTTTGCAGTTGCGCAAGTTTGCGCAGCATGGCTTCTTCAAGTAACACTTCAAAGCCGATAAATTTATCCAGCCATTCTTCGCTATCTGGGACCAGTATTTCAGCGGCGGCAGAAGGGGTTGGTGCGCGTAGGTCGGCAACAAAATCGGCAATCGTGAAATCCACCTCATGACCCACAGCGCTCACAATTGGCAATTGGCTGTTAAACATTGCACGTGCGACTATTTCCTCGTTAAATGACCAGAGATCCTCCATGGAGCCGCCGCCGCGGGTCAGCAATATCGCATCAAACAATCCGGCGCGGTTGGCCAGATCAATCGCTTTCACAATTTGCGGCGCGGACTCTTTGCCTTGTACCGCGACTGGAATCACGGTAACTGGAATGCCGGCAAAGCGGCGTTCGAGCACGCTGAGTACATCGCGAATAGCAGCACCGGTGGGTGAGGTAATCACAGCGATATGTTTTGGGATTTTTGGTAGAGGCTTTTTGTGGGCTTCGTTGAACAGGCCTTCTGTGGACAGGCGATGCTTTAGTTCGTCAAAGGCACGTTGCAGGGCGCCGCTGCCAGCTTCTTCCATGTGCTCAGCGATGATCTGGTAGTCGCCCCGGCCTTCATACAGGCTAACGCGTGCGCGGATCAGCACATGCTGCCCTTGTTGGGGTTTGAATCTGACGGTCATGTTTCGGTTGCGGAACATGCAGCAGCGCACCTGAGCTTGCTCATCCTTCAGTGTGAAGTACCAGTGCCCGGAGGAGGGGATCGAGACATTGGATAGTTCTCCCTCCACCCATAGCAGAGGTAAATGGGTCTCCAACAACTGGCGTGCCTGGCGGTTAAGCTGGCTGACACTGAGGATTTCCCGCTCCGGAGTTTTACTAAACAAATCATTCATGGCTGGTAGATTCAAAGGCAGTTGGCTGGGCATTCTAGGCCAAGCCTCGGTATGCGGGTAGCCTTAAAGCAGGTAGAAATCGGGCAGCAGCCACAAGATATTGTGGTTTTAGTTGGCTGGTGTTCGTTGTTTTGGTTTACCGGGGGAGATCGAGCCGCTATAATTCCGCGTTTATTTTTCCCGCTTTATTTTGAGGTTGGTAGCTATGTTGCGAATTGCTGAAGAAGCCCTCACGTTTGATGATGTGCTCCTTGTGCCAGGTTTTTCGGATGTCACGCCGAAAGATGTATCCCTGAAAACTCAGTTGACTCGCAAGATCCAGCTAAATATTCCTCTGATTTCTGCAGCGATGGATACTGTTACCGAATCCCGCCTGGCGATTGCGATTGCACAGGACGGCGGCATCGGCATTATTCACAAGAGCATGAGTATCGAGCAACAAGCCGCCGAAGTGCGCGCTGTTAAGAAGTTCGAAGCCGGCGTAGTAAAAGACCCCATTACCATCGAATCCAGTGCAACTATTCGTGAGCTGATTGCGCTTACCCGCAAGAACAGTATTTCCGGCGTACCTGTGATGGACAACGGCAATCTGGTTGGAATTGTGACTGGTCGTGACGTGCGCTTCGAGACCAATCTGGATGCAAGGGTTTCCAGTATTATGACTCCCAAGGCGCAGTTGGTTACGGTTAAAGAAGGCGTATCGGCCGAAGAAGTACGCAACCTGTTACACAAACACCGCATCGAAAAAGTGTTGGTTGTTAACGACAACTTTGAGTTGCGCGGCCTGATCACCGTAAAAGATATCAACAAAGCCGAAAAATACCCCAACGCTTGTAAAGACCCTGAAGGTCGCCTGCGTGTAGGTGCCAGTGTGGGCACCAGTCGCGATACTGATGCCCGCGTAGATGCACTGGTTGAAGCCGGTGTTGATGTGTTGGTGGTGGATACCGCTCACGGTCACAGTAAAAACGTGCTGGATCGCGTGCGTGCGATCAAGGCCAAATACCCTGAGGTACAGGTAATCGGCGGCAATATTGCTACCGGTGCTGCGGCTCTGGCATTGGTAGAGGCCGGTGCAGATGCTGTTAAGGTGGGTATTGGCCCTGGTTCTATTTGTACAACCCGTATCGTAAGTGGTGTGGGTGTTCCACAAATTTCTGCTATTGCCAACGTGGTGGCTGCACTGAAAGGTACTGGCGTCCCCGCGATTGCTGACGGTGGTATCCGTTACTCTGGTGATATTGCCAAAGCGATTGTTGCTGGCGCTCATGCGGTAATGATGGGCTCCATGTTTGCCGGTACTGAAGAAGCGCCTGGCGAAGTGGAGTTGTATCAAGGTCGTACCTACAAGGCTTACCGTGGTATGGGTTCTTTGGGGGCCATGGCGCAAACCCAGGGTTCATCAGATCGTTATTTCCAGGATGCCAGTGCGGGTGCCGAGAAGCTGGTGCCAGAGGGCATTGAAGGTCGCGTTCCTTATAAAGGTGCATTGACTGCCATCATCCATCAAATGATGGGTGGTGTTCGTTCAGCGATGGGATACACCGGTTGTGCGGATTTGGAGGCTATGCGTACCAAGCCTGAGTTTGTGCGCGTGACCACTGCCGGCATGGGCGAGAGCCACGTTCATGATGTGCAGATTACTAAGGAAGCGCCTAATTATCCAATTGGTGGCCGTTAATCAGTGTTCGCAAAAAGTGCGGTCACGATAAGAAAAACTCGGGTTAAGCCCGAGTTTTTCGTTTCAGCAGAATTCATTTTTTAAGTTTTATTTTTTTGATTTTTCCATTTCGAGCAGGGCACAACATGTCTCACGATATTCATGCACAGCGAATTCTTATTCTGGATTTCGGTTCCCAATACACTCAATTGATTGCGCGTCGAGTACGCGAGATTGGCGTTTTCTCCGAGATTCGGGCCTGGGATATGAGCGATGAAGAAATTCGCGCATACAATCCAAAAGGAATTATTTTGGCGGGCAGTCCCGAGTCCACAACCGAAGCGGGCTCACCACGCGCGCCGGAGGCTGTATTCAACCTGGGTGTTCCGGTATTTGGTATTTGTTACGGTATGCAAACCATGGCCATGCAAATGGGTGGCTTGGTAGAAGGATCAAATGTTCGCGAGTTTGGCTACGCACAAATTAAAGCGCACGGCGACTCATCCCTGTTTAAAGACATCAAAGATCACGTAGATGCCGATGGTAGCGCGTTGCTGGATGTGTGGATGAGCCACGGCGACAAAGTGACTAAAATGCCGGAAGGCTTCAGCTTGATGGCCTCAACACCATCTTGCCCGATTGCCGGTATGTACGACGAAGCTAAAAAATTCTACGGCGTGCAATTCCATCCTGAAGTTACCCATACACTGCAAGGCAAGCGCATGTTTGAACACTTTGTGTTGCAAACCTGCGGTTGTGAACCATTGTGGACGCCCGCTAATATTGTTGAAGATGCAATCAAAAAAGTGAAAGAGCAAGTCGGCGGCGATAAGGTGTTGCTTGGTCTTTCCGGTGGCGTTGACTCATCGGTAGTGGCGGCGCTGTTACACAAAGCGATTGGTGATCAACTCACCTGTGTTTTTGTCGATAACGGGTTGTTGCGTAAAAACGAAGGCGACCAGGTAATGGATATGTTCGCCAAAAATATGGGCGTGCGTGTTATCCGCGCCGATGCGGAAGAGCAATTCCTTGGCAAGCTTACTGGCGTAAATGACCCCGAGAAAAAGCGCAAAATTATTGGCGGTACTTTTATTGATGTGTTTGATGCTGAAGCCACAAAGTTGAAAGATGTTAAATGGCTGGCGCAAGGGACTATTTACCCGGATGTAATTGAATCTGCTGCAGCAAAGACCGGTAAGGCACACGTTATTAAATCGCACCACAATGTAGGTGGTTTGCCAGAAGATATGGCCTTCAAACTGGTTGAACCACTGCGTGAATTATTTAAAGACGAAGTGCGTGCAATTGGTTTGGAATTAGGTTTGCCCTACGACATGGTTTACCGTCATCCATTTCCTGGTCCAGGCTTGGGTGTGCGTATCCTCGGCGAAGTTAAAAAGGAGTACGCAGATATTCTGCGTGAAGCTGATGCCATCTTTTTGGAAGAGTTGCACGCATCTGGCTGGTATCACAAAACCTCGCAAGCCTTTGCGGTTTTCCTGCCTGTGAGGTCTGTTGGCGTTGTAGGTGATGGCCGCCGATACGAGTGGGTAATTTCATTGCGTGCAGTAGAAACCGTAGATTTTATGACGGCACGTTGGGCACATTTGCCTTATGAGTTGCTGGAAAAAGTATCTGGTCGCATTATCAATGAAATCTCTGGTGTGTCTCGCGTTTGCTACGATGTATCGAGCAAGCCGCCCGCAACGATTGAGTGGGAATAATTCCCTGATAAATTGCTGTTAAGGATTAATCACATGGATGTGTGCTGTACAGTAATATTCCTATATTAATGAGATACTGAACTTATGCAGCGACAGTTCCACATATCAACCGCCGTGAAATTATTTTTTTGCTCTTTTCTCGCTATTGGTTTTTTTTCTTCCAGTGTTGTTATTGCACAAACCAATTTTTCATCGTCCAGTCAAACTGCACCATCACTGTTAACGGCAAATTTTGCTGCTAGTAGTCAGGCTAGATTAATAACTAAATCCGGTACATCCGTTTCCGGCCAAGAAGCTAATGTCAGTGCAGAACCAAGTGTCTCTGAAGCGATAAGCTCCAGTGTAGTCTCTTCGATCATGACTGATTCTATTGAATCTGTTTCGGTTTGGTCGGCTGTATCTTCATCGAGTGCTGCGTCATCGAGTGCGGAGTCATCGGTTGCTGCGTTATCGGTTGTAAGTACGGTGGTTGATGTTCGCAGCTCTGCATCAAATGGTGATTTAACTGGTGCTGTATCCAGTGGTTCAGAAGCTAGTGCCGGTGCACAAGCATCCAGTCAAGGTGCGCAAATTTCCAGCGAAAGTGCTCAAGCGACCAGTAATGTTGCGCCTGCAGATTCGCTGACATTGTCCAAATTTATTCTGGATACGGAAGTAAAGCCCAATTCATCGGTGCGTCTTACCTGGAATTCAGATGCGGCGGTCGGCGCCTTTAGCGAAGCGACACCCGTGTTAGTGGTGAATGGTGCGAACCCAGGAAAAACACTCTGTTTGACTGCCGCCGTGCACGGTGACGAATTAAATGGAATTGAAATGATTCGCCGGGTGATATTTGAAATCGATCCTGCCAAATTGAACGGTACGATTATTGGTGTGCCGGTGGCAAATATTATGGGGTTTCGTCGGAACTCACGGTACTTGCCAGATCGCCGCGATTGGAACCGTTATTTCCCTGGCAATACACACGGCAGTTCTGCTTCGCGCTTGGCCCATTCATTTTTTTCTAAAATTATTATGCAGTGTGACGCATTGGTAGATTTGCACACAGGTTCATTTCATCGTACCAATTTGCCGCAATTACGTGCCGACCTTGGCGATGAAAATGTAGCGCGCCTCGCACAAAGTTTTGGTGTGATTGCCGTGTTAAATTCGCGCGGCAACCCTAACTCCCTACGTGCTGCTGCTGTGCGCGCTGGAATACCCGCTGTGACACTGGAAGCGGGTGAACCAATGGCCATGCAAAGTGAAGTGGTGGAGGAGGGCGTTACTGCCATTAATACATTGCTCGCAAAGACGGGTATGTACGGCAAACAAAAACGCTGGAATCGAATTGCACCTGTGTATTACCGCTCCACTTGGGTGCGCGCAAACCAAAGCGGAATTTTATTTAGTAAAGCAACGCTGGGTCAGCGTGTTAAAGAGGGTGATTTATTGGGCACGGTCACAGACCCAATCACCAACGCCCGTACTACCATCAAATCCCCTTATCAAGGCCGCGTTATCGGCATGGCGCTGGATCAAGTGGTGCTCCCGGGCTTCGCTGCCTACCACATTGGGATTCAAACTCCGGAAGCTATCTTAATTGAGCAAAGCCAAATGAATGGCGAAACCCTGGAGCCTGAAGAAGATGAAGAAGATGGCGATGACTCAGGTGTTGACCCTGCGGACGAAATGGATGAGCCAGAAACTGGTATGAGTAAGGCGCAGGATCGGATGGCGGATGAGTGATCTACATAGATCTTGGTTTGAAAATAAAAAACCAATAGTGGCTGTTTTTTTATTTGGGATAGAAATTTAGGGTTCACTAAATTAACTTCTGCGATTGGTGATGGATCATGCAGATTTAGTTCGTATACCACGGTTTTGTATTCTGTAGGGGAGCAATTTATTGCGCCCTTTGCATTTTCCGCCATTTGTTTTTCTTTATTTTGCGGCTTTTTATTTGCTGCGTTTTGTTGGGGGATTATTTCTTCGCAGTTAGCAAATTAATAAACTCCCACTCATCCCTCGTCACCGGTTGCGTAGACAATCGGCTCTGTTTCACTAACACCATATTTTCCAATTCGGGTTGCGCTTTGATTTCTGTGAGGGGAATTAAGCGCGGAAACACTTTGGTGAGTTGAATGTCCACCGACACCCAGCGCGGATTTTCTGGCGTTGATTTCGGATCGTAGTAATCGCTTTCTGGATTAAATTGGGTGGGGTCGGGGTAGGCGGTTTTTACGACTTTGGCGGTGCCGACTATGCCGACATTTTTGCAGCTGCTGTGGTAGATAAAAACTTCATCGCCGAGTTTTACCTGATCGCGCAAAAAGTTTCTTGCCTGATAATTGCGAATGCCATCCCAGCGGCCGGTTTTGTTGGGCGCAGCAGCAAGATGATCTATGCCATAAATATGGGGTTCAGCTTTGAACAACCAATATTGTTTTGCCATAGATCATCTCCTTTACTGATAGTGAAAGACGTTAGTGGATTAAAGCCATGCACTTAAACGCTGGGCGGTTTCCTCGCTTACAATTTCCAAACCGATTTTGCGTTTTTCAATATCAACATCCTTTACTAATACATAAACCTTATCATCCAGGGACCAGGTTTTTCCTTCGATGGTAAGGCTTAAACGGCGTGAATCAAATTGCGCTTTTACTTCGCTCTCTTTAGGTGCGAGTAATGCGTAACCATCCAGACCCCAATCATCCAGTTTGATACCCAAGCCAAACGAGTTAACCAATGCAACGCTGCCCTGATGCAAACTGCCAAGGTGTTGTGCGGCGTATTGGCAACCCAGCCAGCTTTCTGTAAAGCGGCATGCCTGACGGCCGGTGTTTAATTGGTTTTGCAAGGCATCCGAAAATTGCTTTTTATCGTCGATGTCAATCGGCGGCTCGCCGCGCAAGATACGTTTAATAGCGAGATGATTAAATAAATCGTTGTAGCGACGAATTGGCGAGGTCACCATCGCATAGGCTTTAAATCCCAAACCGAAATGCGGGATAGGGTCGAAGGTTAATGAGCCTGCTTGTAGCATACGTTGCAATAACGAATGCAATGGGCCACTGTTTGAATTGTTGGTTGGATTAGTGCGCAGTTCGCGGAAGAGGGCAGTGAAATTTTCAAGTTGCGTTATATCGCCGGGGGCTAAATCCGGGCGATCTTCTTGTATCAGGGCTTGCGCATCGGCCACTCGCTCGGCACGAAACCCGATATGGCTGGAGAAAATACCGTAGCCAGGATGTTGTAAAAATAATTCCCCCGCACAAATATTGGTAACCAGCATTGCCTCTTCGATCATGCGGTGGGCGATATTGCGCTCGCGCTTTTCAATGTGGTCAATTTTTTTCTGGTCGTTTAATACAAATGCGTAATCAGCGCGCTCTTCCATAACTAACGCATTGGCTTGGCGATAAGCGGCGCGCACTTGTGCGAAGGTTTGCAGTTCTACCAGCATATCGTGTACATGGCTTGGCGCGGCGAGGGTGGAGATCTCACTGATTAGCGCATCGTAAACGCCTTGATAACTGAGTTTGCATTGCGAGCGAATGAGCGCTTCAGCAAATTCATAATGAGTAATGGTGCCATCGCGCGCGATTTGCATGCGGCAAATCACCGCGGGGCGTTTTTGTTCGGGTACCAACGAATAAGTATCGTGCGATAAATCGACCGGCAACATGGTGACGGTTTGGCCGAGGATGTAATGTGTGCTGGCGCGTTCGCGCGCAGCAAGTTCGAGTGGGCTGCCGAAATCAATATGTTTACTGGGGTCGGCAATGGCGGTAATTAATTCCCAGCCTTGCTCGTTAGTGGCGATGTAAATCGCGTCATCCATATCGCGGGTGTTTTCGGAGTCGATAGTTACGAACGGCAGGTGAGTTAAATCCTGTTCGCCGTTATCAAAGGTAAGTGGCGACCAATTAATGCTGCTCGCCTGGTTTTGCGCTGGTGCTTGCCATTCAAATGGCATTTGAAATTTAGCAATGCTATAGCGGCTTTCTACCCCGGTGTCATCCGGCTTGCCCAGTTTGTTGATGATATGAACCTGGGTTTTGCCTTCACTGGTAAATGGGTGACGAGCAATTTCACAGTGGATTAAATCGCCCACTTCAAAACCTTTGCGTTCCTGCTGGGGAATAAATAACCAGCGATTAAAATTGGCGACATCCGGCTCGACGAAATCGGTGGTGCCTTTATTCACGTAGCGCCCAACAAATTCTTTCAGGCCAGGTTTAATCAATGTGATTAATTTGGCTTCATATTGACCTTTGCTGTTGGTATTGATTTCCGCTTCTACCCGGTCATCTGGCAGCACACGCATCATCTGGTCAGGGTCGATAAATGCCTCGCGACCATCGTCCAAAATCAGGAAGCCAAAACGCTTGGTGGTGGTACGTACTGTGCCTTGGGCTATGTCTTTGGCAGCAGCAATGGAAGTTTTGAGTTGGGATAGTTGTTGCAGAGCATCTTTATTGAGCATGGAGTACGACTTTTAAAAGGAGAATGGGGCGAATTATAGCCGGAAAACAACAATGATTTGCGCTAAATAAGGGCAACTATTTTTTTCTCGATAATGAGCTTTACTGATGGTTATGAGGATTGGTTTTTTTGACAGCAACGGGTTGCTACGGGCACAATTCCATCTCATTAGTATTTGTTTTTATTGATATTTTATAAAAGGACGGCCGTTTGGACGCTACTACGATCAACAATATCTTACTGGTTGGGGCAATTTTGGTTGCCGCCAGTATCTTGCTAAGTTCGATTTCAACTCGCGTCGGTATTCCCATTCTGGTTATTTTTCTCGCGGTAGGCATGATCGCTGGTGTTGACGGCCCCGGCGGAATTGTGTTTAACGATTACTCCACGGCCTATCTGGTCAGTAACCTGGCGCTGGCAATTATCTTATTGGATGGCGGGATGCGCACTCGCACCGCGACCTTCCGGGTGGCGCTCTGGCCCGCATTATCCTTGGCGACAGTAGGTGTGGTGATTACATCGGGGTTGACCGGTATTGCTGCTGCCTGGTTGTTTGATTTGTCCTTAATCGAAGGGTTGTTGATTGGTGCCATCGTAGGCTCAACCGATGCGGCTGTGGTGTTTAATTTGTTGAATGGAAAAGGGCTGAACGAGCGGGTCGGTTCAACTCTGGAAATTGAATCAGGTAGTAACGACCCTATGGCGGTCTTCCTTACAGTTACGCTGATTGCCATGATTGCCGCGGGGCAAACCGGGTTCACTTGGGGTGTGCTGGGTAGTTTCGTTCAACAGTTTGGAATTGGTATTGCGCTGGGGTTAGGGGGCGGTTGGTTGTTATTGCAACTGATTAATCGCCTTACGATTGCGGATGGTTTGTATCCATTACTGGCGGTCAGTGGGGGCATTATGCTCTTCGCTCTTTCGGGCTTTCTCGGAGGGAGTGGTATTTTGACCGTGTATGTTTGCGGACTATTGTTGGGCAATCGCCCGATTCGTAATCGCCACGGTATTTTGCACATGTTTGATGGCTTGGCCTGGTTGAGTCAGATAGGGATGTTCCTGGTGTTGGGGTTGTTGTTAACACCCAGCCAATTATTACCGATTGCGATACCGGCGTTGTTGTTGTCGCTGTGGATGATTTTGTTTGCGCGCCCCCTCTCCATTTTTATTGGTCTTTTGCCGTTCCGCAGTTTTAATTTTAAAGAGCGCACTTTTATTTCCTGGGTGGGGTTGCGTGGCGCGGTACCAGTTATTTTGGCGGTTTTTCCGCTGATGGCAGGCCTGGAAAATGCCCAGCTGTTTTTTAACGTAGCCTTTTTTATTGTGTTGGTATCGCTGGTGGTGCAGGGGACTACCCTCGGTTGGACTGCCAAGAAAGCAGGTGTCGTTGTTCCTGAAACACCTTCACCCATATCGCGCGCTGGTTTGGAGATTCATGTCACCAGTCAATGGGAGATGTTTATCTACAAACTGGGTGCAGAAAAGTGGTGTATTGGTGCTGCATTGCGCGAGTTAAAAATGCCGGGTAATACCCGTATTGCCGCCTTATTTCGGGATAAAGAACTTCTCCATCCGTCAGGCAGCACCACCTTGATGGCGGGCGATATTTTGTGCGTCATAGGTCACGATTATGACCTTCCTTCGCTGGGTAAATTGTTCAGCGAGGCGCCCAAGCGCACCTTGGATGTCAGTTTCTTTGGTGACTTTATTATTCAGGGCGATGCCGAGCTGCGTGATCTCGCCATGCTCTATCGTCTCGATATGAAGGGCTACGAGTCCCATGTCACATTGGGTGAGCTAATTACCGAGATGGTGGGGGGCAAGCCGGTCGTGGGCGATAAATCTGAATGGAGCGGTATGTTGTGGACTATCGCGGAAGTTGACGGCAATAGTGTGCGCAAAGTGGGTGTTAAACCCATTGCGAAAAAACCTGCCTAAATTTTTTTGGAAATTTATTTGCGATGATTGTTGCTTACTCATCATTCATTAAAAATCAGCTGTTAATTGATGGCGAATGGTGTTTGTCTGCCGATGAAAAAACCTTCGCTGTGGTTAATCCGGCGACGGGTGAACCAATCGCGCAGGTTGCCAATGCAACACCCGCAGATGCGACGCGCGCGATTGATGCAGCAGTGCGCGCACAAATTACTTGGGCAGAAAAAGCGGCAAATGAGCGCAGCCGCCTATTGCGTTGTTGGTTTGATCTAGTCATGCAGAATCAAGAGGCTCTGGCGCAGTTGCTCACGCTGGAGCAAGGCAAGCCGCTTGCGGAAGCGCGAGCCGAAATTGCCTATGGGGCAAGTTACATCGAGTGGTTTGCGGAGGAGGCCAAACGTATTTATGGCGATGTAATTCCGCCGTTAGCGAATAACCAGCGCATTCACGTTATCAAACAGCCGGTGGGTGTGGTTGCTGCGATTACGCCCTGGAATTTTCCCTGCGCGATGCTCGCGCGCAAGCTTGCGCCGGCGTTAGCGGCGGGTTGTGCGGTAGTTGCCAAGCCAGCGGCAGAAACTCCCTTGTCGGCGTTAGCATTAGCCCAGCTTGCACTCGAGGCTGGTATTCCTGCTGGTGTAATCAACATATTACCTTCAGCTCACGCGCAGGCAATTGGAGTGGAATTCACAACCAACACCCACGTGCGTAAATTGTCTTTTACCGGATCAACCGCGGTAGGTAAAACGCTAATTGCCCAATGTGCGCCGGGTGTAAAACGCATAACGCTAGAGCTTGGAGGAAATGCGCCTTTTATTGTTTTTGATGATGCGGATCTGGATGCGGCCGTGGCCGGAGCAATTGCTGCAAAATTTCGTAATGCCGGGCAGACTTGTGTCTGCGCTAATCGTTTTTATATTCATCAATCTGTCTATGATCTATTCTGCCAAAAACTCACGGCGGGTATGCAGGCACTCAAGCTGGGCAATGGTTTTGACGATGAGGTAACTGTCGGGCCATTAATTTCTTTGCGCGCAAAAGAAAAGGTGCAGGGGTTTGTGGATGATGCAGTTCGGCGTGGAGCGCGGATAGCTTTTCAAACGCCTATTCAAAACTCTTTCCAAGCCCATCCAGCAGGGCATGGTGCTCAAGATAATTTCTTTGCACCAACGGTATTGGTTGATGTTACACAAGATGCGCGCCTCGCGTGCGAAGAAATTTTTGGGCCAGTGATAGGTTTGATTCCTTTTGCCACCGAAGTGCAGGCAATTCAATTGGCCAACGCCTCGGATTATGGCTTGGCCGCGTATTTTTATACGCGCGATACGAATCGTATCAAGCGACTTTGTGACCAATTACAAACCGGAATGGTGGGTGTGAATACCGGTTTGATTTCCAATGCGGCGGCCCCCTTTGGTGGTATTAAACAATCTGGTTGGGGGCGTGAAGGTTCTCGCTATGGATTGGATGATTACCTTGATATTAAATATCTATGTGAAACTTTTTCTTAATGGTTGTTCGGCTCAATTCCGGTATTTACCTGAGTATAAATACCTGAGCTGTGCCTTATTTAAGGGCAATTTCCTGGTTTACGACTAGACTTTTAATGCCAGCACAGTTTGCTGGAACTAAATTCGTTGAAAGTAAATGAGGTATGCCATGTTGTCCTGGTACGAGGGATTAAGTTTGCGCTGGAAGCTAAGACTTCCGTTGTTGTTGTTAGTAACACTGGTTTTGTACATGGGTGTCCATGCGATAGGTACCAGCCGCCTTCTGGGGGGAAATGCGGAGGCAATTGCCAAAGTAAACCTACCCGAAATTCAATTATTAATTCAAGCCGACCGCGATTTGTATCAAGCATTAACTGCTGAGCGCGCCTTGCTACAAGTTGATGCCAGTCAATACAGTTCGCTCATCACTGAGCAAGCAGATAACGCCAAACAAGCACAGGATCGGGTTTATCAATCGCTTGAGCTTTCCAATACTTCTACGTCTGCGGAACGTGAAGAGTTCACGCGGCGCTATACCGCCTGGAAAACGCTGGCCGATGATGTAATCAATAACGCTCGCCTGAGCAACGAAACGAGTAAGGCCGCTGCGTTACAAAAATCCTATGGCGCTGCGGCAGATGCCTTCCAGAATTTGCGAGACTATATTGACGAATTGCAGGAAGGGCGCTTGGTATATGTAGATGAATACACGCAAGAGATTGATCACAACCTGAAGAATAGTTCGAGCCAACTACTAATAATTGTTGTTGTCGCAACAGCAGTGAGTTTGTTGGCGGCCTTCTTCCTACCCTTAATAGTTGCCAATCAAGTGCGTGGAATCAGCGATCGTATTCAGAATATTGCTGAAGGTGATGGCGACCTTACGATTCGTGTGCCGGTAACGACGAACGATGAGCTGGGTGAATTGTCCAAGCATGTGAATGTGTTTATGGAAAAGCTCCAGCGCATTATTGCCAGCGTACTGCAAAACACCAATGAAGTTTCCAAAGCGGCAGAATCTTTGCTGAGTGTATCCAGTAGTAGCCAAAAAGCTGCCGATGAACAATGCCACGCAATTACCATGGTAGTGACGGCAGTAAACGAATTGACAATGGCGATTCAAGAGGTCGCTCGTAACACCAGCAGTACCGCGCAAAACACCAAGGATGCCACCGAAATTACCGAGGCAGGGCAAGAGCGAATTCGCGTTGCGGTTGAGCACGTGCAGGGTCTTGCCACTCGCATTCATGAAACTGCTGAATTTATGGCGAAGCTGGAGGGTGAGGCGAAAAACGTGACATCGGTGATTGATGTAATTCGGGGGGTTGCCGAGCAAACCAACTTGCTGGCTCTGAACGCGGCAATTGAAGCGGCACGCGCTGGTGAGCAGGGCAGGGGATTTGCGGTGGTGGCAGATGAAGTCCGGACTCTCGCAAGCAGAACCCAGCAGTCCACGGGCGATATTCAGGGTATGTTGGGTAAATTACAGGCGGGCGTTCAGCATGCCGTTGGTGCAATGGGTAATAGCGAAGTACATATGCAAGATGCAATGGCCTCCGCGAATGATGCGGGAAATTCGTTATCCAGTATTAGTTCAGCGGTAAGAGAAATTGCTGATATGGCGACGCAAATCGCAACCGCGGCGGAAGAGCAAAGTTCCGTTACGTCTGAAATTGATCGAAATCTTGTTCAGATCAATACATTAGCAATGAATGCTGCTGAAGGTGCATCCAAAACTGCTATGGAAAGTCAGCGCCTGAATCAATTGTCGACTCAATTGCGACAGCTCGTAGGGCAATTCAAAGTTTAATTATTTTGTTTGATGCCAAAATAAAAAACCGGAGATTTGAGCTCCGGTTTTATTTATTTCAGTGATTTGCGCAAAAATTATTTCAAATGGCCGAGATTTTTTTGCACGATTTGGAGAATCGGTTTGAACACTTTGGGTGAGCCGCACACAATGTGGCCGGTTTCCAGGTAATCAGCGCCACCGTTGAAATCGCTGACCAGGCCACCCGCTTCTTTCACCAACAGAATCCCGCCAGCAATATCCCACTCATTCAAATTCATTTCCCAGAAAGCATCAAAGCGACCAGCAGCTACATATGCGAGATCCAGAGCGGCAGAACCACAGCGGCGAATACCGGACGTTTGGCCGGCAATTTCTTGTACGCAGGCGAGGTAGGGGCCAATATGCTCAAGTGCATAACCGCTGAAAGGAATGCCGGTGCCGATCAGGGCGCCTTCAAGTCCACGGCGACTGGAAACGCGTAAGCGACGGCCATTTAAGGTCGCACCGCGGCCACGGCTCGCGGTAAATTCTTCGCGCTTGATTGGGTCGATAATAACCGCATGCTCGAGCTGGCCCTTGTATTTGCAGGCAATGGAGATAGAAAAGTGCGGAACACCGTGAATAAAATTCGTGGTGCCATCGAGTGGATCGATGATCCATTCATAATCGGAGTTTTTGCCGGGTTGGGAGCCGCCTTCTTCGCCACGGAAGCTGTGGTCAGGGTAGGCTTTACGGAGGTTGTAGATAATTTCTTTTTCGGCCGCTTTATCAACTTCGGTGACGAAGTCGTTGCGACTTTTGGTCTCGATGGTGAGCAGGTCAACGCGCTCAAATGCACGTTCAATCAATTCTGCAGCTTTGCGGCCAGCACGCAGAGCGATGTTAATCATGGGTTCCATAAAGCACCGGAAATAAGGGTTTACTGAATAACCAGAATGCGATGAGTTGACCTTGCGGTACTCATTCGAGATCGGGGGTTGTAAAAGAGCGGGGGTCGCAGGCGGCTTAAGCGCCTCACACCAAGGGGGCGCATTATAGCGGCAAGCGAGCGTGTCTGCTAGCGATAACTGGAGGCAAATCTCAGGTGTCTGTATACTGCGCGCCGCTTCGCGTGACCTCAATTCATGCGACTTCTATATACATTCGGCATTCTGCGAGAGAAACCTATGTCTGCTCAGCCATTTTCTAACATTCGTATTGTACTGGTTAATACCAGTCATCCCGGCAACATCGGCGGTACTGCGCGGGCGATGAAAAATATGGGCTTATCGCGGCTGTATCTGGTTGCTCCGCAAGATTATCCATCGGATAAGGCCGTTTGGCGTTCAGCTGGCGCCACTGATGTGTTGGATAACGCGGTGGTCGTAGATACCCTCGATGAGGCTATTGCCGGTTGCGGTCTGGTAGTGGGTACCAGTGCGCGTGAGCGCCGTATTCCCTGGCCGCTTTTAGACCCGCGCAAGTGCGGCGAAAGCGTATGGTCCGAGGCGGCGAACCACGAGGTGGCCGTGGTGTTTGGGCGCGAAGATCGCGGCCTGACCAATGAAGAATTGTATAAATGTAATTACCATGTTCATATCCCTGCCAACCCTGAATACAGCTCTTTAAACCTTGCAACTGCCGTACAGGTAATCTGTTACGAGATACGTATGGCCTATTTGTTGGCTGCTGAAGGTAATACCCTTCCGCAATATCAGTGGGATATGCCGCCCGCTGAACCCAAAGCGATGGAGATGTACTACGACCATCTGGAGCAAACTCTGGCTGAGTTGGACTTCCTGGATCGCGACAACCCCAAACAGACTATGACCCGTCTGCGTCGCCTCTATAACCGCATTCGTATGGACCAGATGGAGTTGAATATCCTGCGCGGTGTCCTAACCGCTATGCAGAACTATGTGCATTACAGCAGTAAAGTCATGACCAAGCTCGGCCTAAATCCGGGCTTGGAATCCATGCGCGAATTGGTAAAAGACGAGAAAAAACCGGATTAATTGGCCTCCATTCATAGATGTGGCCCGGCTTGAATCGGATTTGGCGTTGGAAAAGACAGAATACTTGAGTAAAATACTCGGAATTAGAGCCGTGGCAGGATCATGGTTCGCTATTTACCACGATTAACGATTGCTCCCGGGATATTTTTCGAGGCGTTTCTGCTTATGAGACTCACCACCAAAGGCCGCTATGCTGTAACTGCGATGCTGGATTTGGCGCTGCACTGTGATCAGGGCCCGGTTAGCCTGGCCGATATTTCTGCCCGTCAGGGGATTTCTCTGTCTTACCTGGAGCAGCTATTTGCGCGTTTGCGCCACTTCAAGCTAGTTAAGAGTGTGCGCGGTCCCGGCGGTGGGTATCGGTTGGAGGGTAGTACAAAGGAGATATCTATCGCCCAGGTGGTGGATGCTGTTAGTGAATCCCTGGATGCGACGCGTTGTGAAGGGAAAGGCAATTGCCATGAGGGTGAAGTGTGTTTGACCCATCATCTCTGGGAAGATCTGAGTGCCCAAATTCATCGTTTCCTGAGTGAAATTACCCTCGCAGATCTGGTGGCGCGTAACGATATTCAAGCGGTGCGTCAGCGGCAAGATATACGTGTTGCTAGCGGCCATCACCATGATGAGTCGCATATTGCTGTCAGTGAAATTCTTTAATCGATTTAGTTCAAGGTATTCACGGTTTTGCGCAAGCCTGTTTATTTAGATTACGCCGCAACTACACCAGTCGCCCCGCAGGTAGCGGCCCGCATGGTGCAGTGCCTGACACTGGAAGGTACTTTTGCCAATCCGGCATCGCGCTCCCACCTTTATGGTTGGCAAGCGGAAGAGCAAGTAGAAGAAGCTCGCGCTCAGGTAGCGGCACTCATTAATGCAGATCCGCGCGAGATTGTTTGGACCAGCGGTGCGACCGAAGCCAATAACCTGGCGTTAAAGGGAGTCGCTGAAACGTATCGCACCCAACACCAATCGGGTGGGCACATTGTTGTGTCTGCCATCGAGCACAAGGCGGTGCTGGACCCTGCTTCCTGGTTGGAATCGCAGGGTTTTCGGGTAACTCGACTTGCACCGAATGCGAGTGGAATTATTACCCCGGAATTGTTAATCGCGGCGCTACAAGCAGATACCTTTTTGGTCAGTATCATGCAGGTCAATAATGAGTTGGGCTGCATTAATGATGTCAAACAGTTAAGTGAATTATGTAAAGCGCGCGGCATTATTTTTCATACGGATGCAGCGCAAAGCGCCGGAAAAATAGCGCTCGATGTAAAAGCGTTGAATGTTGATTTGATGTCAATTTCTGCACATAAATTTTATGGACCTAAAGGTGTAGGTGCACTCTATGTGCGTCGTGCCGCCGAAGTAAAAGTGGCGGCGCAAATACACGGAGGCGGTCATGAGCGCGCTATGCGTTCCGGTACTTTGGCTACACATCAATTAGTGGGTATGGGTGAAGCGGCGCGAATTGCCGTGGAGGAATTAAAAGCGGATTCGTCGCACATTACCCAATTGCGCGATCGTTTATGGCAAGGATTATTGGATTTGCCCGGTATTCAGCGCAATGGTTCCGCGGTTGATTGTGTCGGTGGAATTTTAAATGTCGCGTTTGGCAATATCGATGGCGAAATGCTGTTGTTGTCTTTGCGTGATCTGGCGGTATCCAGTGGGTCTGCCTGTAACTCGGCGAGCATGTCACCCAGTTACGTGTTAAAGGCCATTGGTTTAAGTGATGAAGCGGCGCAGGCGTCGTTGCGTTTTAGCATTGGCCGCTTTACCACTGCGGAAGAAATCGAATTTGCGATTGAACACATTCGCAGTGTCATCGCCAAGCTGCAAAAAGCCTGATGCTTTACGCGTGCAGCATAGAAGGTAACTATCATGTCTGAACAAGTCGAACACCTTATCAAAAAAGAATACGCGGCGGGTTTTCATACCAACATCGCCTCTGAAACTCTGCCTCCCGGCTTAAATGAAGAGGTTATTCGTTTTATTTCCGCAAAAAAAAATGAGCCTGAGTGGTTGCTGGAATGGCGTTTGAAAGCCTATCAAGCCTGGTTGGAAATGAGCGAGCCGACCTGGGCACATGTGAAATACGATGATATCGATTTTCAGGCTGTTTCCTATTACTCCGCGCCTAAATCCATGGACGAAAAACCCAAGAGTCTGGATGAAGTGGACCCCGAGTTGTTGCGTACCTACGAAAAGTTGGGTATTCCACTGCATGAGCAGGCTGCATTGGCTGGTGTTGCGATGGATGTGGTGTTTGATTCGGTTTCAGTGGTGACCACCTTCCGTGAAAAATTATTGGAAGCTGGTGTTATTTTCTGTTCAATCAGTGAAGCTGTGCAAAAATACCCTGAGCTAATTAAAAAATACCTCGGTTCTGTAGTGCCCCAAAAAGACAACTTCTATGCCGCATTAAATTCAGCGGTGTTTTCGGACGGCTCCTTTGTGTATATCCCCAAGGGTGTGCGTTGCCCGATGGAATTGTCCACTTATTTCCGCATCAATGAACAAAATACGGGTCAGTTTGAGCGCACCTTGATTGTTGCTGACGAGGGCTCACACGTGAGCTATCTGGAGGGTTGCACAGCGCCCATGCGCGACGAGAACCAATTGCATGCGGCAGTCGTAGAATTAATTGCATTGGATAACGCTGAAATTAAATACTCCACCGTGCAAAACTGGTACCCCGGCAACGAAGAGGGCAAGGGCGGTATTTACAACTTCGTAACCAAGCGTGGTGTATGCCATACCAATGCCAAAATTTCCTGGACGCAAGTGGAAACTGGCTCTGCGGTTACCTGGAAATACCCGAGTTGTGTATTGCGCGGCGATAACAGTGTTGGCGAATTTTATTCGGTAGCGCTGACCAATAATTATCAGCAAGCCGATACCGGCACTAAGATGATTCATATCGGCAAAAACACCCGCTCCACCATTATCTCAAAAGGTATTTCTGCGGGTAAAAGCTCGAATGCTTATCGCGGCTTGGTGCGTATTAATCCCGGTGCCGAGGGCGCGCGCAATTACACGCAGTGTGATTCCCTGTTGATTGGCGACAAGTGCGGCGCTCATACGTTTCCATACATCGAAAGTAAAAATCCGACTGCTGTAATCGAACATGAGGCAACTACCTCCAAGGTGAGTGAAGACCAAATGTTTTTGTGCCAACAGCGGGGATTGGATGCGGAAAAAGCAGTATCCATGATTGTGAATGGTTTCTGTCGGGAAGTATTTAAGGAGCTGCCGATGGAGTTTGCCGTAGAGGCGGGCAAGTTGTTGGAAGTTAGCCTGGAAGGCTCTGTAGGCTGAGTAACGTTTTTGATTACTAAAATATTTAAATTTACCGTGTTGAAAATCTGCCGGATCTGAAATTTATGTTGCGCATTACTGATTTGTTCGCCCGTGTTGAAGAGAAAGAAATTCTTAAAGGTTTAAATTTGACGGTAAAGCCGGGCGAAGTGCACGCCATTATGGGGCCCAATGGTGCGGGCAAAAGTACACTGGGAAATGTCTTGTCAGGCCGTGAAGGTTATGAAGTGACTGGGGGTAAGGTCGAGTTCCATGGCAAAGATTTGTTTGAATTGGAAATTGAAGAGCGCGCCCGCGAAGGACTGTTTCTTGCGTTCCAATATCCGGTAGAAATTCCCGGTGTAAGCAACATGGAATTTTTGAAAGCGGCAGTGGATGCGAAGCGAAAGTACAAAGGCGATGCTGAATTGTCGGCAGTAGAATTTATGAAAATGGCACGCGAGGCCAGTAAGCGCGTAAGCCTTGATCAGGCATTCTTGAAGCGCGGAGTGAACGAAGGTTTCTCCGGGGGCGAAAAAAAGCGCAATGAAATTATGCAGATGATGCTGTTGGAGCCAAGCCTGTGCATTCTGGATGAAACTGACTCAGGTCTGGATATCGATGCACTGCAAGTGGTGGCTAATGGTGTTAACGCGATGCGTTCGCCAGAGCGCAGCTTTGTAGTGGTGACACACTATCAACGTTTGTTGGATTACATAGTGCCAGACTACGTGCACGTATTGGCGAATGGACGCATTGTGAAGACGGGTGATAAAAACCTGGCGTTGGAGCTGGAAGAAAAAGGCTATGCCTGGTTGGAAGGTGAGGCAGTATAAGCATGACTGATTTTCAACATCAAGCAATTCGCTTGACTGCATTGCAGCGTCCGCTGACATGGCTGGAAAGTTTGCGCACCAAAGCGACCGATGAGTGGTTGGCGCAAGCCTGGCCGACGCGCAAAACCGAACACTGGAAATATACTCCATTACAAGCATTGCAAAAAACAGTATTGCACGCCTGGGGGCGTGAAGAGGTCCCCCCCTGGATGCACCGATCAAAGATGAGCTGATTCCACTTGATGCTTATCGCGTCGTACTCATTGATGGTGTTTTTGACGCTGCTAATTCGAGTTCGCTGCCGGAATCTGTTGTTCGCTTTTCGACTGCTTCTGTGGCCCAACAAGAATTGATTCAACAGTATTTGGGTAAAATTGTTGAAGGCGAGCGTCATTTGTTTGCTACCTTAAACAATGCCTGGGTGGATGATGGGCTTCTGATTCACGTACCACGTAATCAGGTATTGGATAAGCCAATTTATATCGTCAATATTTCGTCTGCCCCTGCAGTGAGTGTTAATCAGCGCGTACTGATTGTTCTGGAAGAAAATTCTCGTGCCGATATCGTCGAGCACTATTTTTCTGTATCGTCTGAATCCCACGGTTTTGTTAATTCGTTGACTGAAGTGCACGTCGCCGACAACGCCAGTCTTTTTCATTACCGCTTGAATATGGAACAGGAGCAAGCGCAGCACATTGGTGCTGTGCATGTGGATCTGCAGCGCCATGCACGTTTACGTGGTTTTGCAATTGCCTTAGGCGCTAGTTTGATGCGTATTGATTACCAGTTGAATCATCGTGGTCAAGGCGCTGAGTTGGATTTGCAGGGCGTATATGTTCCGCGCAATAACCAGTTGGTGGATTATCACACCAATATTTGCCATTGGGTTCCGCACTGTACTTCCAATGAAGTATTTCGCGGAATAGTGGGCGATTCTGCTCAGGCTATTTTTAATGGTCGAATTTATATTCACCCTCAAGCACAAAAAACTCTGGCGGAATTAAGCAATAAAAATTTGTTGACCTCCAATAAAGCGGAGGTTAATACCAAGCCGGAACTGGAAATCTATGCGGACGACGTGAAGTGTGCCCATGGAGCTACGGTCAGCCAGTTGAATACTAATGCCCGTTATTATTTGCAAAGCCGTGGTTTGTCGCGTAGTGAAGCCGAAGTGATGTTGAGCTTTGGTTTTATTAATGAATTGCTGGAGCAAATTGTCCAGCCGGGCGTCCATGATTATTTGCAGCCGCGTTTGGCGAAGCTGTTTGGGCGCGATTACAGTTTGTCTCAAGCCGCTCAGCTACTGGGTGACGGTAATGAGTGATTCTGTATTCAATGTAGAAAAAATTCGCGCTGACTTTCCGATTCTTCATCAGGAAGTCAATGGGCAGCCATTGGTATACCTCGACAATGCCGCAACTACCCAAAAGCCAAATGCAGTAATCGAGGCAATCGGCAATTATTATCGCACTGATAACAGCAATGTTCATCGCGGTGCTCATGCTCTCGCCGATCGTGCCACGGTAAAGTTTGAAGCCGTGCGCGAAAAAGTCGCGCAATTTTTAAATGCAGCGTCTGCACGGCAAATAATTTGGACGCGTGGCACTACAGAGAGCATTAACCTGGTTGCAGCTAGCTGGGGAAAAACATTTTTGCAAGCCGGTGATCGTATTTTGGTCTCGGCGATGGAGCATCACTCCAATATAGTGCCTTGGCAATTGGTTGCTGCCGCAACCGGCGCAAAAGTAGAGGCTATTCCGGTCGATGGCAACGGCAATATCAATATGCTTGCGTTTGATAGTATGTTGGACGCCCACGTAAAAATGGTTGCAGTAGGGCATGTCTCAAATGCAATGGGAACTATTAATCCCGTCGAGAAAATTATTACTCTGGCTCACGCTGTTGGTGCGCGAGTGTTAATTGATGGTGCTCAGGCGGTGAGTCATTGGGCTGTGGATGTGCAGGCGCTCAATTGCGATTTTTATGTTTTTTCCGCGCACAAACTGTTTGGGCCGACTGGTTTGGGCGTGCTCTATGGCAAAGAGGATTTGCTCAACTCCATGCCGCCCTATCAAGGTGGCGGTGAGATGATCGAAACCGTTAGTTTTGCAGGCACTACTTTCAATCAGCTACCTTATAAATTTGAAGCAGGTACTCCGGATATTGCTGGTGCTATAGGTATGGGTGCGGCTATTGATTACCTCAATGGCATTGATCGCAAGGCTGCTGCTGCTCATGAACAAGCTTTGTTGAATTATGCAGAGGAAAAAGCGCGCTCAACAGCGGGCTTGAAATTGGTGGGGGTTGCCGCACATAAAGCCTCGGTAATGAGTTTTTTACTTGAAGGCGCACATCCGGCGGATGTAGGTGTCCTATTGGATAAGCAGGGTATTGCGGTACGCACCGGCAATCACTGTGCGCAACCGATTATGGATCAATTTGGTATACCTGGTACCGTGCGTGCCAGCTTTAGTTTTTATAACACCTTTGACGAAGTTGATCGCTTGTTTGCGGCGATTGAAAAAGCAAAAACGTTTTTGCTTTGATTTTTTTGCGAGTATACGAGGAGTTGATCATGAGTATCGCTTCATTTGATCCACAACAACAAGCAGTACTGGTGACGCCAGCTGCAGTTGCGCATTTCAAACGTCAGTTGGATAAAAGCCAAAACAAAGCAGTGCGCCTGAGTGTTAAACAAAGCGGGTGCACGGGCTGGATGTATGTTGTGGATTTGGTAGATGAACCCAATGCCAATGATTTGCATATGCCTCTGGCTGAAGGTGTTGAGTTATTGGTCGACTCAGAAAGCCTGTCAGTTGTTGGCGGTACCGAAATTGATTATGTGATTGAGGGTGTAAATCGTCAGTTGAAGTTCAATAACCCGCGCGTAAAAGATTATTGTGGTTGTGGTGAAAGCTTTAGCGTTAATTAATTGACCGTTACTTAAATTACTCAGAGTCCCTTAATTTGTTGGCAGGTACTTGGAGTATTAACAGTTGTTTCAATTACTGGTTGTTTCAATTGCTGGTGGTTACTTAACGCATTAGGAAATGAAATTTATGTCTGAAAGACGTATGGTGGTGGCACAAGCTGATTGCCCCGCGCGGAGGGTTCCGGACGGTACACCTCTGACTATACCGGAAGGAACTTTCGTGACTATTACTCAAGCCCTTGGTGGTAACTACACCTTGACATACCACGGGCAAATGGTGCGGGTAGACGGTACAGATGCCCATTTTCTTGGCTTGGAATCTGAACAGCTGGAATTTCCGGCGCCTATAGATGAGCGTATTCATGAAGATCAAGTATGGCAGGCGCTCGGCACTGTGTTTGACCCGGAAATTCCTGTCGATTTAGTGAATCTCGGGCTAATTTACAACGTGAATGTGAATCAGGCGTTGCAGCAGGTGGATATCCAGATGACGCTGACAGCGCCAGCGTGCGGCATGGGCCCAGTTCTGGTGGGGGACGTGGAATACCGCGTGCGTAAAGTGCCCAATGTTAAAACCGTTAAGGTTGAGTTGGTATTTGATCCCCCTTGGCAGCGTCATATGATGAGTGAAGAAGCCCAGTTACAAACTGGCATGTTCTATTGAGTTTGTAGTGAGAGTGTTATGACCCAGTTTGGCATTGAAGTAACCACTGATGACATCATTGATAGTCTTGGCTTTTTTGATAATTGGGAAGAGCGTTACAAGTACATTATCGATTTGGGTAAGGAATTACCACCGATGCCAGAAAGCTTTAGGTCTGAAGAGTTCTTGGTGCGTGGCTGCCAAAGTCAGGTGTGGTTGGTTGATGAACATCACGATGGGAAGTTATTTTTTCAGGCAGATAGCGATGCTTTCATAGTAAAAGGCTTATTGGGTGTTGTTTTAGCCGCTTTTAACGGCAAGACTCCGGGGGAAATTCTCGGGTTTGATGTGGATGCTTACTTTGGTCAGCTGGATTTGCTCCAGCACTTAAGCTCAACCCGCGGAAATGGCCTTAAGGCAATGGTAAACCGTATTAGGGACAAGGCTGCCGCTGTTCGCTGAGGGTGATTTGGTGCCAGTTTGATAGCCGATTTTGTTTATTAATCAAATAGCTAGGATATAAAAATCACGTAAACCCGCGTATAATTCGCGGGTTTTGTATTTTATAGGGTTGAAAACTGCCATTTTTGGCAGAAAAAACCCTCTCAACCAAGAATCGGTGCGGAGTTCCCAATGGCTGTTGAACAAACTTTATCCATTATCAAACCAGATGCAGTAAGCAAAAATCATATTGGTGAAATTGTTGCCCGTTTTGAACAGGCAGGTTTGAAAATTGTTGCCCAACGTATGATGCTGTTGAGTCGTGCCCAGGCAGAAGGTTTTTATGCAGAGCACAAAGGTCGTCCATTTTTTGATGGCTTGGTAAATTTTATGACCTCCGGCCCGGTGGTTGTACAGGTGTTGTCGGGTGAAAACGCGATCGCACTGAATCGCGAATTGATGGGTGCTACTGATCCAGCCAAAGCTGCACCAGGAACCATTCGTGCTGATTTTGCCCAGGCGATCGACGCCAATGCTGTTCACGGTTCCGATTCACCCATGTCTGCTGCGCGCGAAGTTGCATACTTCTTTGCCAGCAGTGAAGTTGTTATTCGTTAATCCAGCCAAACCCGAAAGTTTCATAGGTGCAGAGCCATGACTGAAGTAACTAGTTCCACTTCTTCCGCGAATGCGGTCATTGCAGAGGGCTCTGCAAAAATGAATTTACTCGGCTTGCCTGAAGCAAAGCTGATTGCGTTTTTTGACTCTATTGGCGAGAAGAAATTTCGCGCAATTCAGGTGATGAAATGGATTCATCAATTTGGCGCCGAAAATTTTGATGATATGACTAACGTCAGTAAAGATCTGCGCGCGAAACTTAAAAATATTGCAGAAATTCGTCCGCCAGAAGTTGTTCAACAATTCGACTCTACTGATGGGACGCGCAAGTTTTTAATTCGTGTTGCCGGCGGCAATGTAATTGAAACTGTATTTATTCCCGATGGGGATCGCGGCACGCTCTGCGTGTCCTCGCAAGTTGGTTGCTCATTGGATTGCAGCTTTTGCGCAACAGGAAAGCAAGGTTTTAATCGCGATCTGACCGCCGCAGAAATTATTGGCCAAGTGTGGATTGCAGCCAAATCCTTTGGTCAATTACAGCCCAACGGGCCACGCATGGTTACCAATGTAGTGATGATGGGGATGGGGGAGCCGCTGCTGAATTTCGATAACGTTGTCGATTCTATGAATTTAATGATGCATGACAACGCATACGGTATTTCCAAGCGACGCGTAACTCTTAGTACCTCGGGCGTTGTGCCGCAGCTGGATCGTTTAAGTCAGTTTACTGATGCGTGCCTTGCGATTTCCTTGCATGCGCCTAACGATGAGTTGCGGAATGAGTTGGTCCCGATAAATCGAAAATATCCCATTGCTATGCTTCTGGATTCGGCCAAGCGCTACATCGAGGCGATGCCAGATACACATCGTAAAATCACCATTGAATATACTTTAATTGATCAGGTAAATGATCGGCCTCATCATGCGCATGAATTGGCGGAGCTCTTGCGCGATGTGCCGGTCAAGATCAATTTGATTCCGTTTAATCCATTTAATTTGTCCAACTATAAACGTGTCAGCAATAACGCGCTGCGTAAGTTTCAGGATATTTTAATGGAGGCAGGATATATAACAACGGTGCGTACTACGCGCGGTGATGATATTGACGCAGCTTGTGGGCAGTTGGCTGGGCAAGTGAATGATATTACTCGTCGCAGCGAACGCTACCGTGCTCAGTTTGATGATGTACAACCAGTGAAAATTGTAGGCCAGTAACTCTAATAACGATGAGGTTGGTAATGCAAACAAATAATCTGTTGAGATTCACGCGGTGTGTTTTGTTGGTTGTAGTTGCGGCATTATTTGTAACTGGATGTGTATCTGACGGAGGCAAACCAAAGCGTCCTGTCGATAAGGTGAAGTCACTGGATTTGCACATCCAGTTGGCGCGGGGATATATCGACAGGGGGAATCGTGAGTCAGCTCGTCATCATTTGCGTAAGGCGGCCGACATTGATAAAAACTCACCTGAGGCTACAGAGACGATGGCCCGCCTTTATCAATTGGAAGGTGAGTCAAAATTAGCGGAAGAAACCTTTAAAAAAGCAATTAAAGCAAAGAAAAATTTTACGCTTGCACGCAATGATTTTGGTGTTTTCCTTTTCGGCGCAAAGCGTTATGAAGAGGCGTTGGCACAGTTTGAATTAGCTGCATCTGATCTCGATTATGATGGCCGCGCTGGAGCTTTGGTTAATGTTGGGCGGACTGCTTTATTGTTGGGTAAAAGCGATCGGGCAAAAGCTGCATTTGAACACGCATCAGTATTGGATCGTAGTTCGGCAGATGCTCATATAGAGCTTGCCGATATTAATTTTCAAACGAAGGACTACGCAAAAGCGAAGGATCATCTGGATCGCTTTCAGGCAACTGGTCAGCAATCACCGAGAGCATTATTATTAGGTATTCGTCTTGAACGGGTTTTTGGCAACAAAGATAAGGAAGCAAGTTATTTGTTAGTACTTAAGAATCGATTTCCCTATTCAAAGGAATATCTGGAATACAAACAGACAATGATGTAAATAATTTAGCGTTTTTTTTTGGGCGTTCAATGGTTTCCGATGACGATAAAAAGACGACTGAAGACAGTCGTTTTCGCGAATTATCTCCCGGCAAATTGCTGGTGTGGGGGCGTGAGCGCGCAGGCTTATCTCAGGAGCAGATTGCAAAAGAACTGTATATGACTCTGACTAAAGTGCGCGCGCTTGAGTTGGATGACTACCGTCATATGGGCGCAGATACTTTTACCCGTGGTTATCTTGGTTCTTATGCCAATCTCGTGAAACTTGATGTGGTGCAAGTGTTAGCCGCTTATGATCGTCATGCACAAAAATACGGTCTGAACGAGCAAGTTTTGCCTAAAAAGCAGGAGTCGGCCACTAAGCCACTGTGGCAGTTTGTTGCATTAATTGTGGTTGTGTTATTGGTGCTTTGGTTAATTTCTGTCTGGTTTTTTGATAATCGGAAAGAGCCTGAGTACGATTTGCCCGTAGCGATTGTTCCAGCAGTTGAGGTTTTTTCAAGTTCGAGTGTTGCTGAATCATCAATGGCGACTGAGTCTTCTGCGTCTGGCGGTTTATCGCCAACAACTTTAGATGAGGTTTCAATACCTGCTACCGATATGGCTAACCAGTTCAGTTCATCGTCAAGCTCAATTGTTGGTTTAGTTGCAGAGAGTTCAGTGGGCATGTCGAACGAGAATACAGATTCCAGGTCTTCTTCATCGATCTCAACTGGCAGTTCTCGTGTTGGAGTGTTGGATGAAATTGAGTTTACATTTACCGAAGAATGTTGGTTGGAAGTAAGTGACTCTAGCGGAGATGTGTTGGTTGCGGATCTGCAGGCTGCGGGTGTGCATTTAGTTTTGCAGGGCAGGGCTCCGTTCGATATAAAGCTCGGTAATGCACCAGCCGTGCAGATTGAATTAAATAACGAACAAATCACATTGGTTCCGGCAATAGGTACTAATGTGCTTAGCGTAAAGGTCGGCAAGACACCTAACAATTAGGTGATACTCCGAATTAGGAAATTTTATGCATTGCGAATCCCCGATTAAGCGCCGTAGATCCCGTCAAATTATGGTGGGAAATGTTCCTGTAGGTGGTGATGCCCCTATTTCTGTACAAAGTATGACGAATACTGAAACTACGGATGTTGTTGCGACTGTTGAACAAATAAAACGTATTCAATTGGCGGGCGCAGATATCATTCGTGTATCTGTTCCCACTATGGAAGCAGCGGAAGCGTTTGGTGAGATTCGTAAGCAAGTCACTATTCCTTTGGTTGCCGATATTCACTTTGACTATCGTATTGCGCTGCGTGTTGCTGATTTAGGTGTAGATTGCTTGCGGATTAACCCAGGTAATATCGGGCGTGAAAAGCGAATTAAAGCAGTAGTTGATAAAGCGCGTGATTTGAACATTCCTATCCGAATTGGCGTTAATGCGGGTTCACTCGAAAAGGACTTGCAAAAAAAATATGGTGAGCCCACTCCTGATGCATTGGTTGAGTCGGCGTTACGTCACGTGGAAATTTTGGATGGATTGAATTTTTACAATTTCAAGGTGAGTGTTAAAGCATCTGATGTATTTATGGCTGTGGCCGCTTACCGGAAGCTCGCCACTTTGATTGATCAGCCATTGCATTTAGGCATTACCGAAGCGGGCGGTTTACGTTCGGGTACGGTTAAATCTTCTATCGGCTTGGGTGCATTATTGATGGATGGTATCGGTGATACTATTCGTGTATCCCTGGCGGCCGACCCTGTTGAAGAAATTAAAGTGGGCTGGGATATGTTGCGCAGCCTGAAGATACGCAGCAAAGGTGTGAACTTTATTGCCTGCCCAAGTTGCTCGCGTCAGAACTTTGATGTGATTAAAACCATGAACGATTTGGAACAGCGAGTTGAAGATATTACTGTTCCGTTGGATGTCGCTGTCATAGGTTGTGTTGTTAACGGACCGGGTGAAGCCAAAGAAGCAGACTTGGGGTTGGCGGGTGGTACGCCTAGTAATTTGATTTATATTGATGGCGAACCTAACCAGAAGTTAACCAATGAGAATCTGGTAGATAACCTTGAGCGCCTGATTCGAACCAAAGCTGCACAGAAACAGGCTCAGCTTGATGCTGATGCAAAGAATATTATTGCAAGGGCCTGATGCTCAGTATTTTGATTAAGGGTTTCAATTGAAAAAAATTCAAGCAATTCGTGGCATGAATGATTTATTGCCTGCTGACTCCCCTCTTTGGCAATACGTTGAAGGGGTGGTCACTGATATTCTGGCCCGCTACGGCTACCAGGAAATTCGCTTTCCAATTGTAGAGGCGACCGAACTTTTCAAGCGCTCTATCGGTGAAGTTACCGATATTGTCGAAAAAGAAATGTATACCTTTAATGATCGCAACGGCGATAGCTTGACCTTGCGCCCTGAAGGTACGGCTTGCTGTGTGCGAGCTTGCGAAGAAAATGGTTTGCTTTACAACCAGACGCAACGACTTTGGTACATGGGTCCAATGTTTCGCCATGAGCGTCCGCAAAAAGGCCGCTATCGTCAATTCCATCAAATTGGTGTTGAAACGTTTGGAATGCAAGGACCTGATATCGACGCAGAAGTATTACTACTGAGCGCGCGGATTCTCCGCGAACTTGGCGTTGCTCCTCATGTTCAATTGCAGATTAATTCTTTGGGGAGCACTGAAGCGAGAGCAAACTACAAAGAGGCGCTAGTTGCTTACTTAAATAATGTGCAGGATCAATTGGACGAAGATAGCAAGCGTCGTTTAGGTACAAATCCTTTGCGTATTCTTGACTCCAAGGATCCCACAACTCAGGCGCTGCTCAATAATGCACCAGTTTTGCTTGATTATTTGGATGAAGAATCACGTGCGCATTTTGACGGTTTAAAACAGTTACTGGATGCTGCCGGAATTGTTTATCAGGTTAATCCGCGTCTAGTGCGCGGCCTTGATTATTATGGTAAAACGGCGTTCGAGTGGGTAACTGACAAATTAGGTGCACAAAGTACTGTGTGCGCCGGTGGCCGCTACGATGGTCTGGTTGAACAGTTAGGGGGAAAGTCGACACCTGCGGTAGGATTCGGGATAGGCTTGGAGCGACTGGTTTTGCTGGTACAGGCGGCGGAGGCTGTTCCTGAAAAATTAGATCAACAGGCGGACGTTTTTCTGGTGGCAGTTGGCGATGTCCAGTCCGTGGCTATGCGGTTGGCGGAGCGCATTCGCGATGAGTTACCGTTTATTCGCCTGATGGTGAATTGTGGTGGTGGTAATTTTAAAAACCAGTTCAAAAAAGCGGATAAGTCAGGTGCTGATATCGCGCTGGTATTGGGTGAAGACGAGGCCAGAGCCGGCAAATTGGCTGTTAAGTTTTTGCGTGTAGAAGCCGAGCAACAAACCTTGTCATTTGATGAGGCCATTGTTTGGTTGAAGACACTGGAATAACGTTGGTTAAGTTATATCTGAGTAAAAAAATAACGTTTTAAATCATTCATTTTTTTTTGGGGCATTTCGCCAAGGTTTACAGGAGCCAATTGTGAGCGTACATCTTTCAGAAGAAGAACAACTAGAATCCCTTAAGCGCTGGTGGAAAGATTACGGTAAATCCGTTATTACCGCAGTGGTAATTGCGTTGGTTGCCTATTTTGGTTACACCGCTTGGCAAGACCAAAAGCGTCAAAAAGCAGAAAAAGCGTCAGAGGTTTACGAGCAGTTGTTAAAGCTGGTGAATGTTGAACCGGGCAAAACACTAAGTGATTCTGATAAAGCTACTGCAGCCCATTTGGCATCCGAATTGAAAGATGCCAACGCCAAAAGTATGTACGCCTATAGTGCTGCATTCTTCCTGGCAAAAATTGCGGTAGAAGAGAACAAGCTTGATGCAGCAGTTACTGAACTTAAATGGGTTTTGTCTGCCAAACCGGATACCGCAACTGAGCAGCTTGCCCGTTTGCGTTTGGCTCGTGTATTGACCGCACAAAAAGCGTATGTTGATGCATTAGCACAATTATCGCCCGATCCTGCCGCAGCATTTACAGCTGAATATGCTGAGGCGCGTGGTGATGTTCTTAAATTACAAGGCGATTTAGATGCTGCGCGTACTGCTTATGAGAAGGCGCTGGCGGCAACTGATCCGCAACAACAAGAGCGTTTTATGTTATTGCAAATGAAAGTTGATGATTTGAAAGTAGATTCAGCAACACCTGCAGCACCGGTGGCTGAGGAGAAAGCTCAATGATGCAAGCCCCGGTAAGACGTCTATGCTGGCTGGTATTGCTGTGCGCATTCACCTTGTCGGGTTGTTCCTGGTTTAGCAAAAAGACTGGTAATGAACCCTTGGAGTTGGTTGATTTTGACGAGACCATCGATCTGGATAAAGTTTGGAGTCGTGGAATCGGAGAAGGACAAAATCAAGGCTTCAGTCGTCTTACCCCTGCCTTGGATGGCGATGCAATTTACGCTGTAGATTACGAAGGTTTGTTGGTTGCGACCGATGCTACGTCCGGCAAGAAGCTGTGGGCGAAGAAAATAAATCAACCAGACCTAGGGTTATGGGGATGGTTGAAGAGTTTTGCAGTTGATGGGGACCCCAATTATCAAATTGTTGGTGGTATTGCCGCTGAAAATGGTTTGTTGTTGGTAGCAACTTATGCGGGCGAAGTAATGGCTCTCTCAAAAGAAAATGGAAGTGAGCTTTGGAAGACTCGAGTGCCTGGTGAGATTGTTTCTGCTCCGCGGACAAATGGTTCGGTTGTTGCTGCACAAACTGTAAATGGAAAGTTGTTTGCATTTGATGCTAAGACTGGAGCTCAACTCTGGTTTTACGATAATCCGCCACCGGTTTTGACTTTGCGCGGAACTCCATCCCCGATAGTGACAGATACCGCTATTTATACCGGGTTTTCTAATGGGCGGATGATGGCTTTCAACCCTAATAACGGGTTGATTTTATGGGAGCAACGTATAGCCCTCCCTAAAGGTCGTTCGGAACTGGAGCGGATGGTAGATATTCATTCTGATCCGTTGGTGAAAGACGGAGTTATATACGTCGGAACCTATCAAGGCCGTATTAGTGCATTGTCTCGCGGTACTGGCAGTGCTCTTTGGGGGAAAGATGGTTCGACCAGCGAAAACCTGGCGCTCTCGGGTGACAAAATATTCGTGAGTCATGCCGATGGAAAGGTCGTTGCTTATAACGCAGCTAACGGCGAACAGCTTTGGAGTAATGAAAAAATGCTGCGCCGGGGCTTGAACGGACCACAAGTGTTTGGAGATTATTTGGCAGTCGTTGACTTTAAAGGTTATATGCACGTGCTGAATCAGGCCGATGGTGAATTTGCGGCCCGTGTAAGAGTTGATCGTAAAGGGGCTCGCGCTCCTATGCTGACAAATGGAGAAACTCTTTACGTGTTTACTAATAGAGGTAAACTCATGGCTTATCAGGTTAAAAAAGCCAAATAATTTTACCCTTCACGACTGAACCAGCCGTCTGAATTTGCTCTGGTATTAGAGTAAAATTCCAGTCGGCTGGTTTTGTTTTTTTGTTATATCTTGATTTTAACTTGCGATTTAAAATCGCTTTTCATCAATAGCGTAATCGATACTTCTATGATAATCCCTGTAATCGCACTAGTTGGTCGCCCGAATGTGGGTAAATCAACGCTATTTAACCGCCTTACGCAGTCGCGCGACGCATTAGTGGCTGACTATCCTGGCTTAACTCGTGATCGCAAATACGGTGAAGGTATTTTAGAAAATCGTCGATTTATCGTTATTGATACCGGGGGTATTAGCGGGGAAGAGGAAGGCATTGATAGCATGATGGCCGGACAATCGCTGTTGGCGATTCAGGAAGCCGACATCGTGTTGTTTATTGTTGATAGCCGCGCGGGTTTAAATCCCGCTGATGAAATGATTGCAAAGCACCTACGCGTAAATAACAAAAAGACCTATTTAGTTGCTAATAAGATTGACGGAATGGACCCGGATATTGCACTGGCTCCGTTTTATGAATTGGGCTTGGGCGAGGTCCACCCCACTACTGCGAGCCATGGTCGCGGAGTGAGATCGCTGATGGAGGAAGTGCTTTCTGGCGTGCCAGAGCTTCCAGAGGATTATCAATCCGAAGTAGCAACCGGGATTAAGATCGCCATAGTCGGTCGCCCTAATGTTGGTAAATCCACTTTAGTAAATCGTTTATTGGGTGAGGATAGGGTGGTTGTTTATGACCAACCCGGAACCACTCGTGACTCGATTTACATTAACTACACACGTTTTGATAAACCCTACACAATCATTGATACGGCAGGTGTTCGGCGGCGAAAAAATATCGATTTAATGGTCGAAAAATTCTCCATTGTAAAAACCATGCAGGCAATTTCTGATGCTAATGTGGTTGTATTGGTGATGGACGCCAGCGAAGGGGTGGTCGAACAGGATTTGCACCTAATGGGAACTACCATCGAGGCTGGTAGAGCCTTGGTAATCGCTCTTAATAAGTGGGACGGGTTGGATGACGCCCACAAGCAATATGTTAAAAATGAAATCGAACGCCGTTTAAGGTTTGTGGATTTTGCCACTATCCACTTTATTTCAGCGTTGCACGGTACTGGGGTTGGCAACCTGTACAAATCCATTGAGTTGGCTTATCAATCGGCAACGGATAAGTTCAGTACTAACTACCTAACGCGCATCCTGCAGGATGCAGTTCGCGAGCATCAACCGCCAATGATTCAGGGGCGTCGGATCAAACTCCGCTATGCACATCCTGGTGGGCACAATCCCCCAATCATCGTGATTCATGGCAATCAGACTAACGAAGTTCCTGCGTTTTACACCAAGTATTTGGAGAAAACGTATCGCCGCGTTTTGGATCTTCATGGTACACCCATCAAAATCGAATACCGCAACAACGATAACCCTTACAGTGAGCGCAAAAAGAAAATGACTCAGCGTCAATTAATTGAAATGCGCCGTAAAAACGAACGTGACAACAAAAATCCCAAAAAGAAATGACGTTTAAGTTGTAAAAAGCGCGTAAACTATTTTTTCTCGCCGAAGTCGCTAAGTCTTGCGGTCGCCAGAATGAAAGAGTAGTGTTACGCGCCTTAGTGGTTTTACATAAAAAACTCTATCAATTGACCGAGCTTAAGATGACATCTGCAAGCCGAAAGCTGCTTATCATCGATGACGATGCCCTTGTTCGCCAGAGTATTGTGACTTACCTGACGGACAGCGGCTTTAATGTCTCTGCCGCTGCTGATGCCCCTTCTGCGCTTGATATTCTCTCCTCTGTTGAAGTTCCTCCTGATCTAATTCTGACTGACCTTCGTATGCCTAACGGAGATGGCTTGCAGTTGTTGCAAACATTACAAGACCGTTATGACGCCATTCCGGTAATTGTTATTTCTGGGGCAGGGGTGATGAATGATGTGGTAAGTGCGTTGCGTCTGGGGGCACGTGATTACCTTATAAAGCCAGTCGTAGATCTCGAAGTACTGGTTCATTCGATTAATAAAGTGCTGGATCGTGAGGAGCTCGAAGCCGAAAACCGTCGCTACCGAGAGCAATTGGAAGAGGCTAACCGGGAGTTGCGTGAAAACTTGCGGGTTTTAGAGCGTGACCAGATTGCAGGCCGCAGGGTTCAGCGGAGGCTAATGCCGTCGGGTGTTACGACCGACGGTGGCTATATTGCTGCTCACACTATAATTCCGTCGTTGTTCCTCAGCGGCGACTTTGTCGATTATGCCCATATCAGAAAGCGTTATTTAGCGTTCTATCTCGCAGATGTTTCGGGGCACGGTGCTTCATCCGCATTTGTCACAATATGGTTAAAACATCTGGTTAGCCGGATGGTGCGGGAAGAGGGGTTGTTTGGCGATGAAAATTCATTTGCCCAAGGGGCAAATCTCATGCTGCGCCAGATAAATCGGGAGTTACATGAAACCCGCTTAAGTCATCATCTAACACTGTTTGTTGGCGTTATAGACACTCATACCAATCAAATGCACTACGTTGTCGCCGGGCATTTACCTATGCCAATTTTGGTAACGCCTGAGGGAGCAAGTTATCTAAACGGGCGCGGTAAACCAGTTGGCATATTCAAAGATGTCGAATGGGAGGTCTATGAATGCACTTTGCCGGAAAAATTTGGTTTGGTCTGCTTCTCAGATGGCGTTCTTGAGATAATGCCGGACCAAGAACTGCAACAAAAGGAAGCTAGTCTTTTAAAACTAATTTCCTCTAGTAGTGGCGGTTTGGATTCCGTCTGCAATACTTTAGTTATAAAGGAGATTCGCGATAACCCTGACGACATCGCAGTCTTGTCTATATCCCGAGGTGTTAGTTAATGAAACCCGGCCAGATTCTCGTCGCCGACCACAATGGTGTCTACGTTATCAAAATGCTTGGTGACGTGCGCCTGACGTTATGTATTTCTTTTGATCAATTTATTGACTCCATGTTCAAAAGCGCCGATTTTACGTCGGTGCTTTTTGACCTTTCCGAGGCCGAGGCGATTGATAGTACGACACTAGGGCTGATGGCGAAAATATCTATCCTTGGTCAAGAACGGCGAGGAATTATGCCTGTGATCCTTGCTAGTAATCCAAGTATTCAACGCATACTGCAGACCATGGGATTTGCTGATATTTTTACAATTGTGGATAAGCTGGATGCGCCGGTGTTAGCCAGCCACCCACTTAATTGTATTAATTGTGACGAGCAAGAAGTAAAAGAGAAAGTTATCGAGGCTCACAAAATTTTGATGGGATTGAATGCCAGTAATGCAGATACGTTTCGCAATCTGGTTAATATGTTGGAGAATTGCTAGGTCACGCGAACAACACAATACGTCCAGTTTTATTTTATTTCGCTTAGACTCGCCTTTACCTGACTCTTGGCACGAATAAATTCTGAATGTGGTAGATAGACTAAATCTGCCACCTTACGAATTATATAATCTTCGTATTTATCCAAATTCCCATCAGCGTACGCGATTTCCCACATGGATTTAATCAGGTTAAATTTTTCATCGGTATTGCAGTGCTGATTCACTATTTGTGTGAATTGATGCAGAGATGTTGCATGATTTGATTCACTTTTCGCAAGCAAAATCAACTCTGAAATCTCTTCGTCGCTCAGTAAGTATTTATGTCCCAATGAGGCGCTAAGTGAACTGAGTTCCAGATCGGAAAACTGATGGTCTGCCATAGCCACTTCAACTAATAAAGCGGCAACAGCCAGCTGCTTTTGATGCGTAGTCAGAGTAGGCGTCGCGCCACCTGGTTGCAGGTGGCGCTCGATAAAACGTGAGAGTTTGGTAAGCACAGAAATGTTTACGCTCGTGACTTTAACAAGTTCTCAAGATTTATTTGGTCTTTTACGAAGCCGCGAATACCTTCGGCCAATTTCTCTGTGGCCATGGCGTCCTGATTCAAACCAAAGCGGAAACTGGTTTCAGTTTCAATACGTTTCGCAATTGCATCACCTGTATTTGAAGCGGAAAGCACACGTTTTAATTCGCCTTTATCTTGATCAAGTTCTTGCAGCAGCTGAGGGCTAATGGTCAGTCGGTCACAACCTGCCAATGCTTCAATTTCACCAATGTTGCGGAAGCTCGCACCCATCACAACCGTTTTATAATCGTTTTGTTTGTAGTAGTTGTAAATGTGACGTACAGATACCACCCCTGGGTCTTCTTCAGCGGTGTATTCTTTTTTATCAGTGTTAGCTTTGTACCAATCAAGGATACGACCAACGAAAGGGGAAATCAGAAATACGCCAGCATCAGCGCAGGCTGCGGCTTGATTGAAACCAAACAACAACGTCAGATTGCAATTGATGCCTTCTTTTTCCAGTACTTCAGCCGCGCGAATACCTTCCCACGTGGATGCGAGTTTGATCAGGACGCGGGATTTATCAACGCCGCCTTTCTCATAAAGGCTGATCAGTTGGTGTGCCTTGGCAATCGATGCCTTGGTGTCGAATGATAAGCGTGCATCAACTTCGGTTGAAATGCGTCCGGGAACAATTTTCAAAATCTCCAGACCAATTCCAACTGCCAGATGATCGCAAGCTGCGCTCAATTGTTCAGCGCTGTTCACTATACCTTTAGTGCTGCTAATTGCAGAGGTCAGCAGATCCTGATATTGCGGCATTTGGGCAGCTTTATAAACCAGGGACGGGTTAGTGGTGGCATCCAGCGGCTTGTACAGGCGGATGGCTTCGATATCACCGGTATCGGCGACCACATCGGTAAATTGCTTCAGTTGTTCAAGTTTGCTAGTCACAGTGGTAATCCTATCTCTAAATATTCACGTGGTTGATCGTCGTTTAATTGCCGTCGGATTAATTATAGTCCTTATGACTTTATGAATGAAACAGTCATTTTTTATAAAAGGTAAATTCGTTAGTTCAAGTTAGCTTTTACTGAGCTTGGTCGGCTGTACTCGCTAATGGTACCTCATTTAAGACATTCAATGCTTGTTGAAGAATCTCTATGCCAGCGCCTGGTTTATGCGCTTGCTCACTTAATATCCGACGAAATTGCCGTGCGCGCGGCAGGCCGTGATATAGGCCGAGAATATGTCGGGTCAGATGGTTTAAGCGCGTGCCTTTTGCCAGCTGTTCCTCACAATAGTTGAGAAATCCCATCATGACTTCGTTGCGACTGATAACAGGGTTCGATGTGCCATAAATCTGCTGATCGACCTCCGCTAGCAGGTATGGATTGGCATAGGCTTCTCGACCTAGCATGACGCCATCAACGTGATTTAACAGCTGTTGGCTTTGTTCCAAGGAGGTGATGCCCCCGTTGATAATGATTTCAAGGTGCGGGAAATCCCGCTTCAGTTGGTAAACCTTATCGTATTGCAGTGGTGGGACTTCGCGATTTTCTTTCGGACTCAGTCCTTTTAGCCAAGCTTTGCGTGCATGCACGATAAACGTATTGCAACCGGTTTTGGCGATGGTACTTACAAATTTTACCAAGCCTTCGTAGTCTTCCATATCGTCTATACCGATACGGTGTTTAACCGTAACCGGGATTTTAACGGCGTGTTGCATGGCCGCTATACACTCGGCGACGAGTTCGGGTTCAGCCATCAGGCAAGCTCCAATCATTCCATTTTGAACTCTATCGCTGGGGCAGCCACAGTTAAGGTTGACTTCATCATAACCCCAGTCTTCAGCGATTTTGCTGCATTCGGCCAAGTCTTTAGGGTTACTGCCTCCCAGTTGCAGTGCGAGAGGATGTTCGCAGGCGTTGTAGTCCAGAAAGCGTGCTTTATCCCCGTGGAGTAGAGCACCGGTGGTGACCATTTCGCTGTAGAGCACAGCGTTCTTAGTGAGAAGGCGCCAAAAGGTACGGCAGTCCGACGTGGACCACTCCATCATTGGGGCAAGGGTAAAGCGGCGATCAAGTACTGGTGAGGTCATGTAAGTCGGATAATTTTAAGCTGGCGAGGAAATAAAAATGCGGTCATCTTGATGAGTGCTTTATGATAACCCTATTTCCTGGCTGCTGCACGGCCAGTCTTGGTTAACTGGATGCATTTGTTATGACGCTTACCCATATAGATTCCCACGGCCATGCCAGCATGGTCGATGTTTCTGAAAAAACTCCCAGCGTGCGCGAGGCCAGGGCCTTTGCTCGCGTAGTTATGACGCCGGATACCTTGGAGCAAATAAAACATAATTCACTAAAAAAAGGTGATGTGTTGGCTGTTGCTCGGATAGCGGGAATACAAGCTGCCAAAAAATGTTCGGACTTAATTCCATTATGTCATCCTTTGGCTTTGAGCAAAGTTGCCGTGGACTTCGTGTTGGATGAAAGTAACAGTGCGGTTGAAATCACCAGCTATTGCAAATTGACCGGGCAAACCGGTGTGGAAATGGAAGCGCTCACTGCGGCCAGTGTTGCGGCCCTAACAATTTATGATATGTGCAAAGCAGTTGATATGGGGATGGTGATTGAGCGCGTTTGCTTACTGGAGAAATCCGGCGGCCGTCGCGGCCATTATCAACGCGAAGGGCTATAGTCATGATCCGGGTAATTTTTCTAGCGCAGTTGCGCGAGCAATTAGGTATCGCGGAGCTTGATGTTTCCAGTGCACACGTTAAGTCGCTGGATGAATTAAAGCAGCAGCTCGTGTTGCAAAATCCTTCATGGGAATCAACGCTACTCAAGAGCAAAGTTCTGACCGCGGTCAATCATGCATATACAAAAGGAAATCAGACATTGGTTGATGGTGATGAGGTGGCTTTTTTTCCGCCAGTAACAGGAGGTTGATATGACCTTTTCGATCTGTGTTCAACAAAATGATTTTGATGTAGGGCAAGAGTACTCAGCGTTAATTGCAGGCAATGCTGCCGCAGGCGCAGTGGTATTTTTTGTAGGGCGCGTGCGGGATTTTAACGATGGACGTTTGGTGGCCGGTCTTTCATTGGAGCATTATCCCGGTATGACGGAAAAAATATTGGAGCAAATTCTCGCGGAGGCAAAACTGCGCTGGGATTTGGTTTCCGCTCGCATCATCCATCGTGTAGGTGAATTGCGTCTGGGTGATCAAATTGTTTTTGTTGGAGTTACCAGTGCTCATCGAGAGCACGCATTTCAGGCCGCAGAATTTCTAATGGATTTTTTAAAGACCCGTGCACCTTTTTGGAAAAAGGAAATTACTCAGGAGGGGAAAAATGTGTGGGTAGAGGCGAAAAATAAGGACGGAGAAGCGGCGGAACGTTGGGATTCAGATCGTAATTCTGCAAGCAGTTAATCTGCTTGCAGAATTCAGATGGCCACTCAGTAAATTAGTGGCTGGTTGCAACTTCGGCAACGTCGTTAGTTGCTTTGGTTTTAGCGGCGCTGAGCGCGAAGACACACAAAATTATGTAGCAAACTGCAGGAACAATAAACGCGGTTACATAACTGCTGTGACCTGAAACCAATCCCGCCAGTAAAGGCACAAACGCGCCGCCGATAATTGCCGTACAGAGGAAACCAGAGGTTGCTTCTGAACTCGCGGTAGAGCGTTCCAGAGTCAGAGTGAAAATAACCGGGAACATAATAGAGTTAAATAACCCAATTGCCAGTGCAATAAAACCGGCGCCTACTCCGCCTACAGAGAATACATAGAAACACATAGCGGCGGCTGCGCCAGTGAACACAACGAGCAACATGGCGGCATTTACTTTGGCGAGCAGAGCAGAACCGATCAAGCGACCTACCATAGCCCCACCCCAATAGAGTGCAGTTAACGCAGCGGCTTCTTGCAACGAAACGCCAAGAACTCCATCGGAACTGGCAATTTTGTCAATGAACGGGAACGCGAAAATCGCATCGGACTGGCCCCAAATAGAGTCTGAATTCAAAAAGAATGCCATTTGAGTGCCTATGGCAACCTCGGCACCTACGTACAAAAAGATCGCCATGCCGCCGAGCATTGCCCATTTAGATTGGAAAGCATCCGACAGCATTTCGCCAATGCCCTTTGGCTTGGCTGCCGAAGAGTCTGGAGCAGCTTGTCCAACAATTTTGCGGCTGACAAAAAAGAAGGCAAGTAGTGCTGCAATCATACCTGCCAACCAGAAGTAAGCAGCGTCGATACCGGCAAGAGCTTGGGTGCGAACTTCATCGGTAATAGTTTCGCCGTGCTTAACTTCTACGCCTTCCAGGAAAAGGCTTGCACCAATGATTGGTCCGATAAAAGTTCCAAGGCTGTTAAAGGTTTGGCTGAAGGTTAAGCGGAAGTGGCTACCTTCGGGCGAACCAAGCGCGGCGGCCAAAGGGTTTGCGGCGACTTGCAATGCGGTGATACCACTGGCAAGCACAAAAAGGCCGCCAAGTACCAGTGCGTAAACTTCAATATTGGCTGCAACCAACATGATCAGGCATCCACCAATCATCATGCCCAATGCAATCAAAATAGTTGATACGGATTTAAAGCGAGATAGCAGAGTCGCTGCCGGGAAGCTCATGATTCCATAGGCGATAAAGAACGCGAAGGCACTGAGTTGAGCTTCTACGTCGCTCAGACTGAAAATTCCTTTTACCGCTGCGACCAATGGATCGATGAGGGAAGTAATAAACCCCCACGCGAAGAATAGTGTTGTTACTGCCGCATAAGCGGGCAGATATTTGTTGGATGATGATTGCATGAGAGTGATTGCCTCGTTGTTATAAAATGATTTGTCGTTGTAATGGTCTTAAAACAGCGCCAGAGTTGGGACTTGGGGTAACTAATAATCTGGCGAAAATCGCGGCGGTACTATAATCCAAGGCTATAAAGCTGTCACATTGTTTGTTTCGCGATTACAATTCCTGCGTCAAAAAAGCAAGCTTCTTTCTTATTGTCAATGTGACATATATTTGACTCTGGGATTGAGCAACAATAAATCAACCAGAGGTTAAGTCAGTGGCAAAGGCAACGATTGATGATGTAGCTGCTCTCGCAGGGGTGTCCATCAAAACGGTTTCTCGAGTTGTAAATAATGAGCCCAATGTGAGGCCGGCAACGCGTGAGAAGGTAGACTCGGCCATTGCGGCGTTGAATTATCGGCCCAACCAATCTGCCCGAAGTCTCGCGGGGAATAAATCCTATCTGCTGGGGCTTATTTATGGTCATCCCAGCGCACATTATGTGCTGGATATCCAGGAGGGTGTGCTTGAGGTTTGTCGTCCCCAGCGCTACGAGCTACTTGTGCACCCGGCTATCCATCGCGATCCTAATGTTTTAAATGAGGTAACCGATTTAATTTTAGAGAAGCGGGTAGATGGTGTCATGCTGACGCCGCCACTCTCCGACAATATGACGGTTATCAATTCCCTTAAAAAAATGAATATCCCTTTCGTCCGTGTCGCACCGACAGAAAATAAATCCTTATCTCCGTACGTTGAAACTAATGATGAGGAAGCTTCGTATGATATGACCTGTCAATTGATTGCTTGGGGGCACACACGCATTGGCTTTATTTGTGGTCACCCGGACCACCGTGCTATGTCCTTGCGCTACGAAGGGTACAAAGCTGCACTAATTGAAAATGACTTGCCCCTGATAAAAGAATTGGTAGAGCAAGGTGATAACTCATTTGAATCGGGTGAAGAGTGTGGCAAAAAACTTTTGCTGCATGCGCAGCGGCCAACCGCTATTTTTGCTGCAAATGATGATATGGCTGCGGGGGTGATGATGGTTGCCCATCAATCGGGAGTTAAAATACCGGCGCAATTATCGGTCGCAGGATTCGACGATACTCCCGTTGCACACCAATTATATCCATCGCTCACTACCATTCGGCAGCCCATTCGCCAAATGGCGAAAAAAGCTACGGATCTGCTATTAAAACAATTGAAGGGACGTGAAATTCAGCTGCCCGCCAGCATGTTGAGTTCAAGCATTATCGTGCGCGACTCTACCGGCCCAATAATCAAAGCGAAAGAAAAGCACTAACGGTCGGATCTAACCACGTCAATAAAAAATGCACCCTGGGGTGCATTTTTTATGACGGGAATGTATTGCGGGTTATGCGTTTTTTAGCGCTGGCGTATTGTTGATTAACCAAGCTGCGGAACCAACCAGTGCTGCTTTGTCGTTCACAATGAGGCGGATGGAAATGTCGCTCACATAACCAGCCATTGGGCCTTTGTTTTTGTAGCGCTCAAGGAAGTGAGATTCCGGCAAAAGCCCAACCAATTTTGGGGTGATCCCGCCGCCGATTACGACACCGCCTTTTGCGCCTAGAGATAAAGCTTTATCGCCAGCGACTTCACCCAGTACATCGCAGAAGGTTAAAACAGCTTCACGGCATAAATCATCTTCATCTGCCAAACCTTTGGTACTTACATCTGCCGGTGTATAGGCTTTTGCTTCTACGCCGGAGTTGTGTGCGAGAGCACGGTAGAGGGTTACCAAGCCACCGCCGGATAGAATATTTTCAACCGAAACATGGCTCTGTTCTTTCAATAAGAAGGATTTGATATCCAGTTCTTTTTCATTTGTGGGGGCAAAGCTGGCGTGACCACCTTCAGTTGGAATGATTTTCCAATTGCCGCCATCCGGCACAAGTGCTGCCATGCCAAAACCGGTGCCTGGCCCCATTACCACGATGGGAGCATCCGGGTTTGATTTTCCAGATTCGTATAACGTTACTAATTCATCGTCCTGTAAAAAGGGTACAGCGTACGCAAGAGAAGCAAAGTCATTGATTACGTGGAGGGTTTTCATCCCCAATTGGTCGCGCAGACCATCAATGGAAAATTTCCAGTTCAGGTTGGTCATGGCGGCCTGTCCGTTTTCAATAGGGCCAGCGATGGCGAGGCACGCGTGTGCTGGAATATCAATGCCAAACTCCGTACAACAGGCCTTGATCATAGTTGCCATGTCTGCGTAATTTGCACATTTCAGGGTGATTTGGCGTTCAGCTGTGTAGTTGATCTTGCCGCGTGCGCGATTTTTTTCCGCGTCGAATTCGACCAGACCAAAACGGCCATTGGTGCCGCCGATATCTGCAACCAGTAACAGGCTCATGTGACTCCTCAACTTCTCTTATAAAGAAGATCAAATAGTTATGGATGGTGTGTTTGTAGTAATGGTTAGGTGCGGGAGGATACCACTAATCCCAAAAGGCGGAAAATCACTTTAATGACTCGCATTCACTTCTTTTTGGTCGCACCAGTCCTTGTTTTCCATCAAGTTTTATTAATTTTGGTGCCATATGGTGTGATTTATGAGACGATTTTACTCGAATCATGCTGGGCGCTTTGCCGTCATTGACAGCGCTGTCAATAAGTAGTAGTTTGCGCCAGCCAAAAAGCGCCCGGTTACTCGTTTTCCGGTATGAATAAGAGATGTATTCGGTCAATACCGCTCAACGATGAGCGTCCCCAGCTTGCCAGGCTAGATCGCATTATGCGCGGTTTAATGTGCAGGTTTTCTCAAGGATTCTGCGGCTTTCATTTTCAAGTTGATTAATAGTGCTCATAAATGGAAAGCACCTATGCTTAGGGTTATGCCTTACAAGCGTGGGTAAATCTGATTAATGTTTTTTAGCCAAAACCTGTGGAGGTTGCAAACGTGCAGTGGCCTAGTATCACCAGCAAGCTGAAGAAAGATCCGGCGCTCGAAGCAAAAATTGAAGATTTGCTCGTGCAAATGAGTCTGGAAGAGAAGATCGGCCAACTGATTCAACCCGAAATCCGTCATCTTACCGCCGCCGATGTTAAGGAGTACCACATAGGTTCGGTACTTAATGGGGGAGGTTCTGTTCCCAATGGAAACCGCTATTCCAAAGCGGCGGACTGGCTGGCAATTGCTGATGCTTACTACACCGCGTCTATGGATGATAGCGATGGCAAGTTGGCAATCCCGATTATGTGGGGCACTGACGCTGTGCATGGCGTGGGTAATATTGTTGGTGCGACGCTGTTTCCCCACAACATTGCCTTGGGCGCAGCACGCAACCCTGAATTGATTAAGGAAATTGGCCGCATTACTGCCACTGAAATTGCTGTTACCGGGCTTGATTGGGATTTTTCACCCACCGTTGCGGTAGCGCGCGATGATCGTTGGGGGCGCACCTATGAGTCCTGGTCAGAGAGTCCTGATTTGGTTCGCGACTATGCCGGCCAAATGGTTGAAGGCTTACAAGGTGACGCTACTGGCAAAGAGTTTCTGTCGAAATACAAAGTCATTTCTACGGCAAAACATTTTATCGCAGATGGAGGTACTTTGAACGGTATCGATCGCGGTAACTGTATTGATGATGAAGAAAGCCTGTGCCGTATTCATGCGGCGGGATATTACAGCGCAATCGAAAATGGTGTGCAGACCGTAATGGCTTCTTTTAATAGTTGGCAAGGCGAGCATATGCACGGTCATCGCTATTTGTTAACGGATGTATTGAAGGAGCAAATGGGTTTTGATGGTCTTGTGGTTGGTGATTGGAATGGTCATGGCTTCGTAGCCGGAGCTACGCCTTTAAACTGCCCGCAGGCGTTAAACGCCGGTTTGGATATCTACATGGTTCCAGATCCTGAGTGGAAACAGTTGTATCGCAACACCTTGGCTCAAGCGCAAGACGGTACTATCCCGATGAGTCGCGTTGATGATGCGGTGCGTCGCGTATTGCGGGTGAAACTGCGTGCAAACCTTTGGGAAAAGGGGCTACCTTCTTCACGCCCATTGGCTGGCCGCGATGATTTATTGGGGGCAGTAGAGCATCGCGCTGTTGCTCGTCAGGCTGTGCGTGAATCCGTTGTTTTGTTAAAAAATAAAAATAATTTATTACCCCTGTCGCCCAAGGCAAAAATTCTTGTTGCAGGCGATGGCGCGGACAATATTAGTAAGCAAACCGGTGGTTGGTCGATTAACTGGCAGGGCACTGGTAATACGATGGCTGATTTTCCCGGCGCAACTACCTTGTGGATGGGGATTGAATCAGCAGTGTCAGCGGCTGGCGGCTCAGCACAATTAAGTGTGGACGGTTCGTACACTGAAAAACCTGATGTGGCAATCGTCATTTTTGGTGAAGATCCCTATGCTGAAATGCAGGGCGATATTCAACATCAATTGCTTAAGGCGGGCGACACTGCCGATTTACAGTTGCTGCAAAAATTAAAGGGCGATGGGATTCCTGTTGTTGCGTTATTCATAACTGGTCGCCCTATGTGGATTAACCGAGAGCTCAACGCGTCCGATGCTTTTGCGGTTATCTGGCAGCCGGGAACTGAAGGTGCTGGTATTGCTGACGTTATTTTTAAAGCTACCGATGGTTCGATAAATTTTCCGGTAAAAGGTCAGTTATCGTTTTCATGGCCCAAGCGTCCTGACCAAGGTCCCTTAAATGTTGGTGATAAAGATTATGACCCTTTGTTTGCCTATGGCTTTGGTTTGAAATACGGCGATAAAGATACCTTGAGCGATAGCCTTTCAGAAGAGGGCATTAGTTTTGAGGCGACCTCACACGTACTGGAATTATTCAATCGTCGTCCTCTGGGAATTTATGGGATTATTCTGGAGGGTAAAAATAATGATCGTGCAGCGCTCAATGGCAATATCGCGAGCGTATCGACACTGACTGTGACCTGTGTGGATCGCGATGTTCAAGAGGATGCTCGTCGCGCACTCTGGAATGGCGATGGGGAAGGTTTGGTGGCTATCTCGACGCCTAATCGTCAAGTGTTAAGCGATTATTATGAGTCTGATTCAGCATTGGTATTCGATATCAAAGTGGATGCCGCACCCGAGGCTCAGGCGTGGGTACGCATTGGTTGTGGCCCATCTTGCTATTCGCAAGTGGAGATTACCAAAGAGTTGACTGCGATAACCGGTAAAGGTTGGAAAACCCTGTCAGTGGATTTAAAAGATTACCCGGATGCCGGAACTGACTTCGGTTTGAAACGCACGCCGCAAGAGTTGTTTGCCTTGATTCTGGAGCCATTTACCTTGGTGGCCAATGGCAAGCTGGATGCTACTTTTTCGCAGGTCCGTATTGAGAAGGGCTTGGCAAAAGGTATTGGTGTGCAAATCGTGTAACCGTATTAGCTTTTTTTCTTGAAGGGCCATTTGCGCAAGCAAATGGCCTTTTTTGTGTGCGTAAGCCCCCCTCCGAAGAACTGCTGCTGAAAAATAATTGCTGCGCCTGCCTTCTTATAGTGCATTGCAAAAAAAAGCTGTGCATTTCTTTGCATTTAATTTGTGCGTGTTTTTTTGTGTGTTTGTTTGCAAATGACGCATGAGTCATTCGTCCATCACCACAAGTGTGCAACTCCAAAAAATGCTTAAAATCACGCAATAAAATTCCAGAAATTATATCTCCTTGATTAATAATGAATTATTCCTTAAAAAAAACCTGAAAAAAACGATTGGCATAAGCCTTGCTCAACTGGAATTAAGTCACACACCTGTTGTGCCAGTGATTTCAATAAATGTTTTTTTAGTGCATGACAAAACGTAGTTTCCAAGACCTGTTTACGTTGATGGTGTTGATGTTTAAACCACACACATTTATGCAAAAAAATTGGAGAAGGCTCTATGAAAAAAAATACACTTTATCTTTTTGTGGCTGCGGCGAGTTCGCTGGTGTGCGCGGCTCCAGGTGTTTCTGCAAAAACTTTTACTGAGTCTATGCAACAGGGTAGTGTGGTTAAAATAAATTTTCGTACTCGCTTTGAAGATGTGACAGAAGATTATTATGCGGTGGATCCAGTGACGAAAGTGCTGGGTAAAAAAGGCGAGAGAGAAGCGGATGCCTGGACTACTCGCTCACGCATTTCCTATCAGTCAGGCGCTTGGAATGGATTCGGTTTTACGGGTGAGATGGATAACATTAGTGAGATGACAAATGATGTTGACTATCGTACATCTGCGCATAGTTCAGATCCGTTGAATGGACAAAGCAAAACTGTTGCTGTAATTGCAGACCCTGTTGGTACTGAGGTTAATCAAGCGTTTATTTCCTACACCAATTTCAACAATCAGGTGAAATACGGTCGTCAACGTTTAGTGCTGGATAACTCACGTTTTATCGGCAACGTAGGTTGGAGACAGAACGAACAAACGTATGATGGTCTATCTTGGACCAATAAAACAATTCGCTACACCAATTTTACCTACGCGTACATCAAGAATGTAAATCGCGTGTTTGGTGAAGATAATCCCGCGTTAGGCGATTTGCATATGGATAGCCATGTACTCAACGCCAGTTACACTGGATTAGATGCCGGTAAACTGATTGGTTATGCTTATTTGCTGGATGTGAATGACCCAATTGCACAACTTGGTTTAACGAGTGATACCTTTGGTGTTCGTTGGCAAGGAACCGTAGGTGAGTCCTTTTTGTATAACCTTGAATATGCAAAGCAGCAAGACGCTGGCGCTGCGAAAATGTTTGAAGCAGATTACACCTTGGCTGAGGCAACGTATAACGTAAGTCGTTTCAGTTTTACCTTGGGTTATGAATTGTTGGGGTCCGATGATGGCAAATATGGTTTTGCTACACCACTGGCAACACTGCATGCGTTTCAAGGTTGGGCGGATAAATTTCTGGCAACACCTGCTGCTGGTTTGGAAGATACTTATTTGAACGTGGGTGTTACCGTGGCAGGTGCGCAAGCAGTTGTGAGCTACCACAAGTATGATTCTGATGCGGGCAGTATCGATTTCGGTGACGAAATAGATTTAAGTCTGAGCAAAAAGTTTGGTGCAGTGGTGTGGACTGCAAAATATGCCCAATACTCAATGGGCGATACTAATGCCAGCTTCACGGATACTACGAAATTTTGGTTAATGGCTGATTGGAACTTCTAATAAGAATATTAGATATCCATGTGGCTCTTTAGAAAAAGCGCCAAGGCAACACTGTAAAAAAGAATGGTTGTAAGAAGGAGGCAGTAACATATTGGGTTTCGATATTGAACTTCAATAATGTTAGCTGCTTCCTTTTTCTTCGGATTATTGCTTGCAATGCATAAAAGATATACATATGCTCTGCGCCAGTGTTTGTCCTGATGTATGTTTGTCCTCCCGCCTGTACCAGATACCCCTGTGCTAGTCGTTGTATTGATGTAACGGGTTTTTTGTACCTGCAAATGACAACGTTGACAATCGCAACCAGGTGAATGTTGCAATTAGCCAGCGACGGTGAGAGAGCCAGCTGTATTCGCCTGTTCAACTTCCAAAACCAACGATAATGAAAGGATAGGTAACTTTGATGAAGAAAATAATCCCACTGGGGGCGCTGCTTGGCGTTTCCCTGTTATCAACAGAAGCATTCGCTGTAAATTGCACTGGCTTACCGCAATGGAATAGCGCCAGTACTTACACTCAGGGAAATAAAGTTCAGCATTTGAATCGCGGTTATACCGCGAATTACTGGACTCAAGGCAACAACCCGACAACATCCTCCGGTCAGTGGCAACATTGGACCGACAATGGGGCCTGTGATGGTACTACTTCCAGCGTGGCGCCCAGCTCAGTAGCGCCGAGTTCTGTTCCATCCAGTGCGCGTTCATCCGTTCCAAGCTCGGTGGCTCCGAGTAGTGCGCCAACAACCAGTGCTGCGTCATCTGTAAAATCAAGCGTCGGTAGTTGTCCAGTCTATGTCGCAGGAACCAGCTACAGTCAGGGTGCGGTCGTCACTAACGCTGGCGGTGTTTATACCTGTCAGGTTCCGGGTTGGTGTTCATCAACCGCTACCTGGGCTTACGCACCCGGTACTGGTACCTATTGGCAACAAGCCTGGGCTGCGGGTGGTAGTTGTCCGGGTGTGAGTTCATCCAGTGTTGCAACGTCACGCTCCAGCTCTTCTGTAATAAGCAGTGTTGCGCCGAGTTCTGTCGCCTCTTCGTCGCGCTCCAGTGTTTCTTCAGTAATTAGTTCAAGTGTGAGCTCAGTAACGCCACCGACCGGAAAAGAGTTGGTTGGTTATTGGGAAAACTGGCATTGGCCATTAGAGGAAATGACCTCAATTCCTAATTACACAGTGCTGAATATTTCTTTCCCAAAAATTAATACTGATGGCTCACTCTTCCTGAGTAATGACGGTGGCTATCAAAACAATCCCACCGCACAACAAATTGCTGCCGCTAAAGCACAAGGCAAGAAAGTGTTGTTGTCGATTGGCGGAGCTAACGCGACTTTCGTATTGAATAACCAAACGCAAGAAGATAATTTCGTAAATTCTTTCATTGCGATTAAAGATCAGTATGGTTTGGACGGTATCGATATTGATACTGAAAAAGGTTTGCATACCAATCCCAATGCGCAAATTAATCTGACTAGCCCGCAATACTCTGCAGATTATCTGGCGCGCGCGATCAAGCGGTTGAAGGCGCGTTATGGCGCAAGCTTCCTGCTGACTATGGCTCCGGAAACTGCACATACCATTGGTGCAAACCTGCCCGGTAACTGGTTGGGTCAATACAACTGGGGGGTGTACTTGCCATTGATGAATGCGCTTCGTGATGATATTAGCTGGATTCAGATGCAGTACTACAATACAGGTTCAATGCCGGGTAAAAATGGCCAGTTCTACAACTCTGCCACGCAAGATGGTTTGGTTGCCTGGACCGAGGCGTTAATCGAAGGCTTTCAGATTGGCAGTACCGGTGTGAACTATCTTGGTTTGCCTGCCAGCAAAATCATCATTGGTTTGCCTGCCTCTACCGCGCCAACAGCAGCCGGCAGCGGTTATACCAATCCAACAGTTGTGAAAGCGGCAATGCGCTGCTTGCGCTCTGGCGATTGTGGTACCGGTTATAAGCCGGCAAAAACATATCCGGATTTGCGCGGCATTATGGCTTGGTCTACCTGGGAAGATAACGTCACTGGTTATGCGTTCTCCAATGCGGTTAAAGCCTGTGCGTTGAATAACCAGTGTAATTAATTGGCTGTTTAATTTTACGGTTGTTTAAAAAATCCCTGTCGATTATATCGGCGGGGATTTTTATTTGGGCGTGGTATTATTGTGCTTATTGTGCTTATTGTGTGTTTAGTTCAGGCAAGGACGGTTTTCTCAATGGCTTCCATGTAAGATCTGTAGCTGAGCGCCATAACCATTCCACTGGGCCATAATTAAAGTATTTTAACCACCAGCGACAGATAAAAATTTGTATTCCGAAAATTGCTATACAGAGCAGCGCGTTTTGGCCTGGACTGGTTAGGGTAAAGAGCCCGAACCCAATATTAAAAAACAGAAATACGCCGATAATTGATTGACTCAAATACGTCGTTAAGGCCATTTTTCCTACGCTAGCCAATGGCTTTAGTCGTGCTTCCCATTTAGGTTTTAGCATTAATAAGCTGATGCCGGTGATATAAATTAGCGTTAGGCTGGTGTTAAAAAACTCCAGGATAAATCCACCTGCCCAACCCGCGAATGGGGCGTTCTGAAAATCAATCTTCAGGATGAAGCTGCTCGCACCCAGGATTACTCCTGCGAGCAAGGCAATTACTAATACCCAACCACTTCTTTTTAACACCAGTTTAAAAAAAATGCGGTGTTGCTCAAGGTGAGAGAACCAATGCATGCGCCCGGCAAGCATGCCTATCAAAAAGAAACCAAAGGTGATAAAGCCGCGCCCACTGTTGATTTGGTAATTCAATTTCTCCGAAGCGGCGCTGATATTATGCTGAACCATTTGAGCGAAATTGCCCTGGCTGATAATTTCGTAATAGGCTGCACCGGCTGCTTTGGGGTCTTCCTGAATCAATTGCAATTGGTCGCGCACGAGTATTGAAACAAACTCTGCGAATTTGGTGGGAATGTTTAATACCAGTAGCGAACCCACTATTAACAACGTTTTATTGTTCAGATTACGAAAAAATAACAGCAGAAACCCGAGTGGGACATAAATGGTTAAAATATCCGCCCGCCAGAAAATGTGATGCAAAATGCCGATAGCGCCGAGTATCGCTAAACGCCAACCAAAGCGCATAAAGATCGGTTGGTGACGCTGCACCAGTTTGTCGATCTGGATGTAGAAGCTAAGGCCAAATAAAAATGAAAATATCGAAAAAAACTTGCTGATGATAAAAATCATGTAGATGCCCATGGCTATACCGCTGCCAGGGTCCTTGTAAAGTTGGTAGGTTGCCTCTGGCAATGGGCCGCCTGCATACCAGAAAATCATATGGGCATAGAGAATGCCAAAGAGCGCAAAACCTCTCAGTACGTCGAGCGTAACTATTCGTTCAGCATTCGGGTTAAACGGCAGGCTCATAAAAATAGTCCTTTTTGTAAATGTAAGACGGGTAAATGTGATTCAGGTAGGCGCGATACTGGAATGATGCAAAATATCGATAATTTGGACGCGTCTACGCCGCGATTGGATTCACCGCACCTTATCTTTTTTGACGAATCAGGTCTTGTTACAAATGTAAGTCTTTGGGAAGCTCCAGGTGAATAGGTTTGTTGCTAACAGGACAGCGGAACTCCAGTTTGTAGGCGAGAAGTTGCAGTGGAAGTTTACTGGCGCTGCCGTAAAGTCGATCACCGACAATAGCATGGCCTATCCCGGAAAGATGACGGCGTATCTGATGTTTGCGCCCTGTCTCAATTAACACTTCCACCAAGCTGGATGTTTTACCATCGTTAATTTTAAGGGTATTGATGATGCTGATGGAGTCTTTGCCGTCAAGCGGTTGGTCTATACGCAATTCTGTTGCATTCAGTGCGCCAGTCACATTTGCGAGATAATATTTTTTCAAATCGCGTGATTGAAAGAGTTGTGAGAGCAGGGCGGCAGCCTTTGAATCGTGCGCAATCATCATTAGGCCGGCCGCATCCGCATCCAGTCGATGAACCAGAAAGCATTCGCGTTTGTGTTCGACTTCCACCCACCGCAGCAGGCTGCAGTGGTCACCCCACTGAGAGCCCTGGGCCAACATGCCATGGGGCTTATACCAAACACTGTAGCGCCCCTGGTCGAGCATTAGTTGTCCTGCGGCTGGTGTTCGTGAAAGAACCTGGTCATCGTAATAGAGCTGTATGCGGATACCAGCGGGCAAATCCTTGCTGGCACGGCGCAGGCGCAGTTGTTTACCTTTTAGAGTCCACCAGCAGGCGCCCTTGTTCATTGCATCTTTGATGCGCGCTTTTGGAAGTCCGGTTTTTTCAGCGAGAAAATCCACAGCGGTTTGCGTGGAAGTAGTGGTGGTAAAATCAAAAGTGCTTGCCATTTTGGTAAACTGCGATCCTGGTTGGATGGCCGGATAGAGTGGCCGAATTGAATATCTACTATTGATGCGAGGCATTTGTGGCCGAAAAAGCGACAATTTATAAAGCGAACCTGACCCTGTCGGATATGGATCGCAATGTGTATGGCGATTTTAATCTGACTATCGCCCTGCATCCTTCCGAAACTGTCGAGCGCATGATGGTGCGTATTCTAGCCTTTTGTTACCGCGCGGCGGAAAATTTAACTTTTACCAAAGGGCTTTCGTCGACGGAAGAGCCGGATCTGTGGTTAAAACACGATAATGGGACTTTGCTGGAGTGGATAGAGGTTGGGCAGCCAGCGCCGGATCGCTTGAAAAAGGCATCGGGTCAATCGCAAGCAGTAAAGGTATTTAGTTATGGTCGTGGTATGGACGTCTGGTGGAAGACCAATGCCGCCGCTATTCGCGCCTTGCCCAAGGTGGAGATACATTGTTTCGCCGCCGATGAGTTACAGCAGTTAGTTACCCTCGCTGATAAAACCATGAACCTTACCGTCACTATTACCGAAACCATTGCCTATATTTCTTCCGCAACTGAAAGTCTCACCATTCATTTGCGCGAGATGGAGTAATCACGATGTTAGACGCAGTAAATAGCACGCAAACCGCTATTGTTGATATCACCCTGGAAAATGCCCAGCAGTATTTAATTGACGAATCTTTCAAGCGGCCGGTTGTGATTGATTTTTGGGCTGACTGGTGCGCGCCCTGCAAAAATTTAATGCCAATATTGGAAAAGCTTGCCAATGAATACGCGGGTGCATTTTTATTGGCGAAAGTGAATGCGGACGCCCCCCAAACTCAAATGATTGGTGCGCAATTTGGGGTGCGTAGTTTGCCAACAGTTATGATTATGCAAAATGGCCAGCCCGTAGATGGCTTTGCAGGTGCATTGCCCGAAGTGCAAGTGCGTGAAGTACTGGCCAAATATTTACCCAAGCCATGGGAAGCGGCGCTTACTCAGGCGCAGGCGCTGATGGCAGAAAATAATTTTGCTGATGCACTACCGTTATTGCGTCAGGCGTATGAGATCTCCGGGCAATTGGCCGCGATTAATTTATTAATGGCGCAGTGCTATCTGGAATTAAATCGCGTAGATAATGCGGAAGCGATTTTGTCGACGATAAAGATGGCTGATCAGGATGCACTTTATGAGCAATTGCAATCGCGCATCGCACTGATGAAGCAAGCAGCGAAAACCCCCGAGCTCGCTGCACTGGAAACAGCGCATTTAGCAGCACCGGATGATTTACAAATCCGTTTTGAGTTGGCATTGCAATACCATCAGGAAGCTCAGCATCGCCCGGCGTTGGAGCATCTCTTACATGTGTTGCGCAAAGACCGTAACTTCGCTGATGGTGAGGTGCGCAAATCGTTTAATGGCATCCTCACTGCACTGGGCAAGGGCGATGCATTGGCAATTGAGTTTCAGCGCAAGTTATTTACGTTGCTTTACTAGGTTTTACCCCTTGGTAAATGGTCGATGCAACTAAAAGCCGTTACACTGCCGAGGTGTGTAAATATAACGGGTTAGCTGTTGCCAGCGAGTTCGTTGTAATCGGTTGCCTGTAGGGCAAGTCAGTTTTCCTGGTGGTTATCGCCAGTGCCAGAGGGCCAAGATCCACAATGTTGAAATGCTATTCCCTGATTGCACTCCTGAGTCTGTGTACGGCGCTCATGGGGTGTAACAAAGACAATCAGGATCTGTCCGAGCTTCCTGCGTTTTGTAAGCAGGAAAAAGGTAAGTTGTATCTCAAGCAAGGTGCTTTGCGTATGGAGATCATGCCAGACGTGGCTGGTCGGGTCTCCTCTTTGAAATACGAGGGGCATGAACTGTTAGTGCCTATTGTTGATTTTGATAAAAATACCGATTGGGGCACCGTACTCTGGTCTAGTCCGCAGGCTGAATGGCAGTGGCCCCCAATTGATGTACTGGACAGCAAACCCTATAAACTGAGTGTGAAAGGTGATCGGGTTACCCTCACTAGTGAGATTGACCCCAAGACTGGTTATCAATTCAGCAAAACCTATATGCCTGCCGGCGATGATCGGGTGGCGGTTACCTATAGAATTTTCAATCATTCCAAACACGAGAAAAGTGTTGCTCCTCTAGAGGTGACACGCTTGCCATCGTCCGGGACTTTGTTTTATCCGCGTGGTGATACCGACCCCATTAGTGGCATTTTTTACCCGCTCGATGTTCAGGCGATTGACGAGTTGACCTGGTTTGATTACGACAAGAAAAAAATCCGCACCGATCACCATAAAATTATGCAGGACGGCAAAGAAGGTTGGGTTGCCTATGTCGACAAAGGCTACTTGTTGATGAAAGAGTTTGTCGATAATCCTCCCTCGGCGATTGCAGAAGGGGAGCGCGAGATAGAACTATTTGCCCATGTCGAACATGTTTTTATTGAAATGAAACAGCAGGGTGCGGCTGTGACCTTGAATACTGGGGAGCATTTGGAGTGGACGGTTATATGGCATGTGAAAAAATTGCCAGCAGAACTGGTGAATAACCCTGAACCCCATGCGCTGGCTAGTTACGCGCGCAGCCTTTTATAAATGCCTGTAACGTAAAATAGTGACAGAAAAATCGCCGCAATTAGCGGCGATTTTTTTTGGTTTTCAGTTTGCGAATTCGATCAGCTTCTTCTTTTTCCAGGCGCTTTTTCTCGTCATCTGCTTTGGCTTGAACGACCTCAGCTTCAGTCATTGCCGGCGTCTCCCAGCTGATTGGCCCCAGCAAGCCTGAGCGCAATTCGTTAATTAATAGTGATGAAACTTTCTGGATTTCTACTCCGCCACCTCTGCGCGTACATCCACGTTTAACGCCGATTGCATCCAGCAACTCTAAATCTGTCTCGGGCAGTTCGGTTAATCCGTAACGTGCTCTTAAGGCATCGGGATAGGCTTTTAATAAATATTCGGCGGCATAGAGGGCGATGTCGGCGTAATCAAACACCGTATCTTTTATAGCGCCGGTAATTGCCAACCGATAGCCGCACGAAGGTGGTGATAATTTTGGCCACAAAAACCCGGGGGTGTCGGTTAATAAAATACCGTTTTCCAATTTTATTTTTTGCTGCGCTTTTGTCACGCCGGCTTCATTCCCCGTTTTTGCAATCACACGGCCCGCGAGGGTATTGATAATGGTTGATTTGCCGACGTTGGGGATGCCCATAATCATGGCGCGTGCCGGGCGAACCTCTTTTTGTCTCGCACTTACCAAACTGGTGCACAGGTTGAGCAGATTGCGAATTTGCTCCGGGCGCTGCTGGCTCACGGGTAAGGCCTTAACGCCTTTTTCCGCTTCCATTTTTTCCACCCACAGGGCGGTAATTGCAGGGTCCGCCAAATCGGCCTTATTCAATAATTTAATCAGCGGTGTATCGCCTCGCAGGCTTGGAACCAACGGGTTTTCGCTAGAGAAGGGGACGCGTGCATCAATAACTTCAATCACCACATCCACGTGTGGCATAACTTCCGCAATTTCCTTGCGGGCTTTGTGCATATGGCCGGGAAACCAATTAATTGTGGACATGAATTACCTGAACAACAAAAGAGTAAATAGAATTAAAACGACTCGAGTTTTTCATTGGGGTCGAAGTGGTGGAGCAGTCGGCATTCATCTTCATTTTCATCGTCGCATATCACAACGCAAAAGGGGGCCAATTTTGGAGCGTATTCAGCGTCCGCGAATAAAGGCTGCTGGAGTTCCTGCCACAGCTGGGCGGGAAATTCGGTAAAAAAATTGAAGCTTAAAAAGAGTTTGCCTTTTTCTTCAATGGCGTCCACTTCGGGTGAGCGTACCGGCCTTACGCGGCGCAAAAACTCGGCGCGGTCAAACTCACGGGCAAATTTGGGTTGAATCTGGAAGCTGATGCAATACATGGCAAATCTCGCAGGTTTGCTGGGAATTCTGTGAATTATACGCAATAGCCGAGGTTAAGAATAATTAAACCTTGTACCGTCAATATAGAAAGAAACCGGTTTCGGCTATGATGCGCGCCTGATATTTCCCTAATTTAGACGGTCATTATTGTGTCTTCTCCACTCTTCAAGCCTTTGGCGCTGGGCATTTATGCGCTTTTTTTTACCGTTGGCTTGGTCGGGGCGCTGGTGCTGCCCACTTTCAGTTTATTTCTCGCAACGGAAATTCAAGTGCGCCCCCTAATGGTGGGAGGAGCCTTTGCTGGCCTGGCGTTGGCGAGCATTGCTTATAACCACTGGATTGGGCATTGGTCTGACCGGCTGGCAGACCGTCGTCCGTTGGTGGCGTTCTTCTGTTTATTGGGGAGTATTTCCTGCGTAATCTTTGCTCTTTCGCGTAATTATTGGCTGGTGGCTTTTACCGCGATTTTTTTATTGAGCCTTTCGATGGTTTCATTTTCCCAAATTATGGCCTACAGCCTGGATTATGCGGAGGCTGAAATTCCCACAGAACGTATTCCGCTTTTCAATGCCATTATGCGGGCACAAATTGCATTTGCCTGGGTTGCAGGGCCGCCAATGGGTTTTTTATTGGCCACTAACTTAGGCTTTGATGTGAGCTATGGTGTCGCGGCGGTTTTGTATATTTTGGTTGCGCTTGCCAGTTTCAAATTGTTACCGCGTTTACCGGCGAAGCAAAAACAGCTGGCTGAATCTGGCGAGAAGCCTTTTCTTGCACCTCTCGCTCCCTCAGTAAAACAATCATTGTGGATATGTGCAATTGGTTTTTCGTTACTCTGGGGCGTTAATAACGCCTACCTGATTAGTCTGCCAATTCACTTGAAGGACAATTTGCGCCTGGATGCACAATGGATGGGCTGGGTAATGGGAACCACAGCGGCTCTTGAAGTGCCTTTTATGTTATTGGCAGGGCATTACGCAAGCCGGTTTCGTTTAATTTCGCTGGTTCGTTGCGCGGGAATTGCTGCGTTGTTGTTGTATATCGGTGTGTATTTTGCGAATCAGCTGTGGCATTTGTTTGTGCTGCAAATTTGCAATGCCATTTTTATTGGTGTGTTGGCGGGGCTTGGAGTATCCGTCATTCAGGATTTAATGCCGGGTCGTTCTGGTGCTGCGTCCGGGCTGTATACCAACACTACTCATATTGGTAATTTGCTAAGTAGTTTAATGGTTGGGGTTGTGGCGGATTATTTTGGTTATCACCAGGTTTTCCTGGCCAATATCCTTTTGGTGTTTGTAGCAATTTGGGCCTTCGGTAAAGTGAAAACCTCGCGCGAGCTTGCGGTAGGCAATTAGTAGTTGCGCAAGTTGATTTTCAATCTTCTTCTTCGTTGAGTAGCTTTTCCAAATCATCAACGCTCATTGCAAACAGCCTATGCCGCAATTCGCGCTCGACCTGCGGCATCAGGCTTTTGAGTACATCATCAACGAGTTGTTGGCGCTGTTTGCCGGTTTTTGGGGTAATCGTCTTGGTTGCGCTGATTATTTTTTTCGCTGCTTCATATTCAAACAATGGTGGTGGATTATTCCCGTGCAGGCGCTCGCGAATATGCTGGGGAAGAAAGGGGTTTTCCCCAGTTGCTTTCACCGGTGTGCGCGCTGGATGGGAGTGAGCCGATGTCTGTATGTGTGATGCAAAGCCCTGCTTTTTAACGTTTGGGTCTGCGCTATCTGCAGTCGCGAGTGAGTCCTGTGTTTGCGAATGGTTGCTGTGCGAATGGTTGATGTGCAAGTGCGATGCGTGAGCCGCTTCATCAAATAGAGATCCCTGACCCGGCAACACTGACTCGTGTGTTGTGTAGGGGGAGGTCTGTTGTATGGTTGCTAGTGTTGCAGGATGGGCCGTTTCCTCAATGATCAGTTCGGCGTCCTGCAAAATCGGGATGTCATCTTCTTCTAATAAAAGTCCCTTGATGGATTCAAGTTCCTGCAAAATTTCGGCTTTGGTTTTATTCGTATTGGCCATGATATTTACAAGTATCCAGTTATCAGAGTTTGCGGGTTTCTATCGGGTATCCCCGGCTTTTATAAAAACTGTAGCGCTCGCGACTGGTCGCGAGCATTTGTGGCTCCTGAATAACGACTTCACTCACGCGTTCAAAGCGACTGAACGATGACGGTATTGTGTTGCTCAAGTTAAGCAATAATCCCTGATGATCGCCAGACTGCTCGTTGAAGGTTATTTCCACCGGTGCCGGTTTGCCACCATTGATCAGTTGATGAGGTACAAAACTTTCAGGCTTGAAAGTCCACAGAAGTTCATCCAGTTGCCGTGCGTCGGCTTCAGTATCCACCGCAATCAGTACGCGCATGCCCATGCGCTGTACTTTTTCTGCCAGCTTACACGCAAACAACCAGCGGGCTTCGCTGGTTGTTTCAGGCAATACGTAGAAATCAACTTTAGTCACGCCATCACGCCTGATTTAGAAGGTATTGAACCAGCAATGGAACAGGGCGACCAGTAGCCCCCTTGGCTCCTCCAGAGCGCCACGCGGTACCCGCGATGTCCAAGTGCGCCCAGGCGAATTTTTTAGTGAATCGCGACAGGAAGCAAGCAGCCGTTACACTTCCTGCTTCACGACCACCAATGTTGGCGATGTCTGCAAAATTACTGTCCAGTTGCTTTTGGTACTCGTCCCAGAGTGGCATTTGCCAAGCGCGATCAGCACTTTCTTCACCGGCTTTCAGAAGGGACTTTGCGAGATCATCATCATTGCTGAACAGGCCAGTGGCGTGGTTACCAAGGGCGATCACGCAGGCGCCGGTAAGGGTGGCGATGTCTACCACCGCTTTGGGTTTAAAACGTTCGGTATAGGTGAGGGCATCACACAGTACTAATCGGCCTTCGGCATCAGTATTCAAAATTTCAATGGTCAACCCGGACATGGAGGTCACGATGTCACCTGGTTTGGTCGCGGCTCCGCTCGGCATGTTTTCAGTCGTGGCGATAACGCCGACCACGTTAATGGGTAACTGGAGCTCAACAAGAGTCCGGAAGGTACCCAACACGCTGGCGGCACCGCACATGTCATATTTCATTTCATCCATAGCGGGGCCAGGCTTAAGGCTAATGCCGCCAGTATCAAAAGTGATGCCTTTGCCGACTAACGCTACGGGTGCATCTTTTTTGTTGCCCCCCTTGTACTCGAGCACAATGAGTTTGGCGGGTTGCTCGCTGCCGGCGGCAACAGATAAAAAAGAACCCATGCCCAACTCTTTCATCTGTTTTTCTTCAAGCACATTAACGTTGAGCTTGGCTCGGTCTTTGGCTAATTGTTTTGCTTGCTCGGCCAGATACGTTGGGGTGCAGATATTGCCCGGCAGGTCGCCCAGCTTGCGGGTTAAATTAATGCCTTGGGCAATGGCCAGGCCCAACGCCAAACCCTTGGTGGCTTTGGCAATCAGGTTCTTGGTGGTACCCACCTGTACTTTTTTCAATTGCAGACTGATTTCGGCGGGTTTGCTTTTCAGGTGATCAGCGCGATATTCCAATTGGCCCAGGCTTTCGGCGATTTGGCGTGCCTGCCAATCAGCTTCCTGACCAGTAACGCTCACGTCATCCAGGGCAACAGTGATTTCCGTGCAAGGTGTCGGTTTGAGCGATTCGCTAATTTTTTGCACGACGCGACGGAAGTTGTCGACGCTAACACTGCCATCTTTCTGGCTTCCGAAACCCAGTACCAGCAAGCGGTCCGCGGCGATGCCTTGCGGGTTCAGCAGCAGCAGGCTTTGCCCGGCTTTGCCCTGAAAGCCTTCGCGTTTTAATAGCGCAATTAGTTGGTGGGCATCTGCAGCGTCGACGCTGCTCGCTGCTGGCGATAATTTGAGCCCTTCGTAAACGCCAACCACCAAGCATTGTGTGGCGTACTTTACCGGATCAATCACTTTGGCTGAAAACTGGATTCCGGCGGTTTTGGGTGTGGGTGCATTTCTGCTGGTGGTTTTCTCAGCAGTTTTTTTGACAGCTTTTTTAGGGGAACTGGAAGCAGAGGTCATAGAGAATCCTTGAGGGTAGGGCAATCGGTAATTCGCTCAAGACAAATCGGGCGTTGTGCGTGATAATGCCATAATTTTTAGTGACTATGGCGGCGAAATTACGCTAAAAAGCGGAACCCCGTCGCTGAATGTAAGTCAGTAATGCCATTGTAGTTGATGATTCAGTTGCTATTGATCGTCATGCACAGAACCTGCTTTTTATTTGCACAATTTTAAAACAGCAAGGTTTAATCAATTTTTTAGTAAATATCAACCTGCAGGAATATGACGTTGATTATTTTTCGTTATCTCTCACGGGATTTGTTGCTCACCTGTTTTGCGGTGAGTGTGGTTCTATTGGTGATTTTTTTAACTCAGAATTTTAGCCGTTACCTCGATGATGCTGCCGAAGGAAAGTTAGCGGTTGATGTGCTTTTCAAAGTCGTCGCGTTTCGAATGCCGTACCTATTGGAGTTAATTCTCCCCTTGGGTTTTTATCTTGCGATATTGCTGGCGTACGGGCGCATGTATATTGAAAGTGAAATGGTAGTGCTGTCTGCTTGTGGAATGAGCCACTGGCAGTTACTGCGCTTAACGCTGGTTCCGGCAGCATTGGTGGCGGCAGTTGTGGCGGTATTTAGCTTTTGGTTAAGTCCTGCTGGAGCGCAGATGACCGAGCAGACATTAGCGGAGCAGCGCAACCGCAGTGAGTTTGAAAGTTTGCAGGAAGGGCGTTTTCAGGCGATAGGGCAGGGCAAGGTTATGACCTATGTTGAAAATGTCAGCGATGATAATCAGCGTTTGGATCAGGTTTTTGTCGCACAACGTGATTCGGACACTGCATCCTCTGTGGTGGTTGCCAAGACGGGTGAGCAGGCCTACATCAGCGATTATGGTCAGCGGTATTTGGTGTTGCATCAGGGCTATCGTTATGAAGGTCGCCCTGGAACACGCGAATTTAAAGTTACTCAATTCGATGAGTGGGGAAGGTACTTGCCTCCAACTACCAGTGTGGCGGAGTTTGAACGGGAGTCGGATGCAAAAACTACCGCGCAGCTATTGGGCGCTTCTGATGCAGATAGTCAGGCGACCTTGCAATGGCGCATCTCCATGCCGCTGATGGTATTTATTGCGACGTTGCTGGCGGTGCCGCTGAGTAAAACCAATCCTCGCCAGGGCCGCTATTTAAAAATGCTACCGGCTATTTTGATCTATGTGTTTTATCTGGCGTTTTTGATTAATGCGCGCGGTGCAATTGCAGAAGGTGATTTGTCTCCCGGTTTGGGTTTGTGGGTAGTGCATTTACCTTTTGCGGTGATCGCTTTGTTTATGTTGAATTGGCAGGCGTTAATGCAACTACGCAGTATGCCGGCGAAGGTGGCTCATGGATAAAATTACCCGTTATGTATCGCGCACCGTATTTACTGCCATCGCGTTAACACTGTTGGTATTTCTAGCCCTGGATTTTATTTTTGGCCTTATTAGTCAATTGGAAAAGGTCACGGAAAATTACACCGCATTTGAAGCTTTTAAATACATGGTTTTTACCATGCCGCGCCGCTTATATGATTACATTCCCTATTCCTGTTTGATTGGCTGTCTTGCTGGTTTGGGGTTGCTGGCTAGCAGTAGCGAACTCACTATTATTCGTGCTGCTGGTGTCTCGGTAAAGCGTATCGCCTGGATGGCGCTTCGCCCGGCTCTGGTATTTATTTTGATCGCGATGACAGTGGGTGAATTTGTCGCACCATACACTGAGCAAATGGCAGACAATCGGCGCAATTTCCTTCGGCATAATGCGATGCAAAAGGCGCCGCAAAATATGTGGAATCGCGAAGGTAGTGAATTTATGTATGTTAATGCGGTGTTGCCTAATGGTGTTGTCTATGGGTTAACGCGCTATCAGTTTAATGACCAACATCAATTGGAATCGGCGAGTTTTACCCGCCAGGCAACCTATCAGGATAATGTATGGCAAGAGGAAGATATTTCCATCACTTATTTGGCGGGAGATTCAATTCGTAATGAAGTTATCCCTTCGCGTCGATGGGAGACCAACCTGACGCCAAATTTATTTAATATTTTGGTGCTGGCGCCGGAAGATATTTCATTGCGCAACCTGCATTACTACATTGATTACCTAAACAAGCAAAACTTGACCTCCAGCAGTTATAGTCTCGCGTTTTGGCAAAAAACCTTGCAGCCTTTGGCTACCGCTGCTTTGGTGTTGGTGGCGATTTCGTTTATTTTTGGCCCCTTGCGTAGCGTGACTATGGGCCAAAGAATTTTTACGGGGGTCGTGTTTGGGATCGTCTTCTTATTGATGCAAAATCTATTGGGGCCGTCCAGTTTGGTGTTTGGGTTTCCTCCACTTATCGCGGTGATGATTCCTATAGTGCTTTGTGTGTCCTTGGGGATTTATTTGCTGAATCGAGCGCGCTAATGCGCGCTGCAAGATTATTTTTTGGTTTTTTCCTGCAGTAAAATCCGCGTTTTACTTAGCTTGTCGTGCAGTGTTTGACGCTCCGGATTCAGATATATCATCCAATAACCCATACCGAGTAACAGTAGCGAAAATGGTGCGTAGCAGCAACGAATAACGCATTGTGAATAGCTTGGTAATTGCATGCTGCTGGCATCATACATTTTCATTCGCCAGGTTTTCATGCCCAGTGTTTGGCCGGATTTTTTCCAGAAATAACAAAAGAAATAGCCGAGCGTAAGTATCCAGCCAATAAATACAATTATTCCGAATGCGCCCCAGCTAACTCGCTCACCGGTTGCGGGTACACCTTTAATTGCGATATTAATTCCGGTGGCGATAGCACCGTACAGAATGCTTATCGCTGCCAGCAACAGAGTGTCGTAAACCATGGCGGCAAAGCGGCGCATCAAGCTGGGTGTTGCGTATTGCGGGGTCGTTGGTTGAGCGGATGCTTTTTTGTTCATAGCAATAATCAGGCTTTAAAGCGAATAATGCAGCTGGATGCAGAGTCAATTTTTTGGCCTAGCGTAATTTGGCCTTTGCCCTGCAGAGGTAATTCTTCGCGGCGCAAATAAATCGGGTTTTGTTCTTCAAGGTACACATAAGTACCGTTGGTGGAATGGTCGATCAGTACATACTTACCGCGGCGAAATTCAATGTGGCAGTGCTCGCGTGATGCCAATTCGTTTTCAACAACCAGATGGGCTTTAACTGGATCGCGGCCAATGTGGTAAGGAGTTTGTTCTGGGAGCAAAAAAATATCGCGGTCGTTGAGGTTAAGGACTAACTGGAATTTATCAACAAAACTGGCCACATCGTGAATCGGCATCACCATGGTTGCGCGATTATCTTTACCGGAGCTTTCCCATTCCAGACGATAAATCAATGTATGTTCGGTTTCGCCCTTGATATTGATGCGGTCAAACATTTGGCAATCTTGCTTTAATGAGTTGCCGAGTGTGTCCACGATAGATTGCGTAATAACAATTTGATTGGCACGGGCAATGTGGGCAACGCAGGCCGCATCGTTAACCCGGTCCCCAAATACGTCGTTATGGGTAATCAACACATCCCCATAAGCTAGGCCAATTCTGATGCCTAAATCTTTTAGGTGAGGTTCCTTTATGCAGCGCTGCTGAATCGCTATGGCCGCTTCACAGGCCTGATAGCCCTCATTGAAGCGCGCCATAATTTCGTCGCCAATTGTTTTTACCACAGTGCCATCATTTACTATGGTAATCGCGGTCATAAAATGTACGGCTTCATCGATAATCGCTTTGGCTTGCTCATTCCCAACCCGCTTGTAAAGCGCCGAGCTGCCAGAAACATCGGCGAACATAATGGCTTGATGTTGGTTGTGTTGATTCATGCGATCCGTGACTTGATTAGTGGGCGGGATAGAGTGGTTATGATAAGCAGTTTGCGGTGCGTGGGCAAAAAATGATTGAGTAAAATATTTCCAGCTTAGCTGGGGCAATAAAAAAGGGCTTACATTGCTGTAAGCCCTTTCGGATTTGGTGCCAGTGGTCGGACTCGAACCGACACGCTTTTAAGGGCGCCGGATTTTGAATCCGGTGCGTCTACCAATTCCGCCACACTGGCGAGTGGTGCGCATTTTAATGATTTAGGCTTGGCTGTCAAACACTAATTTCGAAATTTCTTTAAATCTTTCAATAAGTAAGCAAGTTGGTCAAAAAGCGGTTTGCCAAAAGCCATAAATCCTGTGGGGGCTGTGTTTTTTAGTCAGCGTTGGCGCTGAGTGGGTGCTTGGCGTGAGGAGCAATCAAATGTCTGGTTATCGAATAGGTGCGGCAATATTCCATACATGGCCAGCGGGATCTATGATTCTGCCTACCCTGTCTCCCCAAAATTGATCTTCGGCGGGTAGAACGACTTTTGCGCCTAATGTTATTGCTCGATCCATGATTCCATCAACATCATCGTCATAGAGGTAGGTAACGACAGGTGAGCTGCCATCATCAAGTGGGGCTCGGCTGGCCAAGTGTGGGGATTCACTGTGCACCATGATCAGCGATTGATGCACCGCCAGTGTGGCATGAATAACGCTGCCGTCGTGGGCGTTGCGGCGTGATAGTTCAGTTGCGCCAAAGGCGTGGATGCAAAAGTTAAGCTCTGCTTCCGCGTCGCGACAGACAAGCATGGGAATAATCATTTTGGGTTTCACGTACGATTCCTTCAAATAGGCTAGTTTTTTCGGGTTATACGATGGCTTTATACAGTCGCGTTACATTCCCTACGCGCAACCCGTCTTCGCGCTGGATTAGATAGCGGTTATTGAGATATTCAGGTCCTATATCTTCGATAGAGGAAAATCCCGAGTTCATTAATTTTTGTGCAAGTGTTTGTGGATCAAAAAAACTTTTTAGTGGTTCGCCTTGTTTTGCGAGCTGGGCGGAGAGCAATTTCAATGCAAGCTGCTCCATTTCATTCAGCCTTTCTGGCGTAACAATATAATCGAATACCAGGGTAGAACCCCGTGCACAAGACGCGATTAATTTTAAGATGTTATTGATCGTGGGTTCATCCAGATAGGGTGCTACCCCCAGCCAGGAAAAGAAGGTCTTTTGGGCTTTATTAAAGCCTGCCGCCAACAATCTATCTTCCAGTGTATTTTCTTCAAAGTTACAGGCTACGTAGCGAGTGGGGCAGTTGGGATTAATTTCCAGTTGCTCTAGTCTGACAAGTTTTGCTGCTTGTGTTGCGGGTAGGTCAACTTCATAAACATACTCGTGTTGATGTTTGCTGCGATAAGCGTAAGTATCCAGCCCGGCGCCAAGAATGACGTACTGAGCTGCGCCTGCTAGTAAGGATTTTTCTCGCTCGTCTTCGGTAAGGCGGCTGCGCACTGCGATAGCAACGCGCATGGCTGTAGTAAGTGGATCTTTATGCGAGTCCTGCTTTTTAACTAATTCGGCTTTTGCGGTGGCGAGGATAGGTAGCGCTAGCGGATCATAAAAAATAGGCGGCTGCTCTAGCAACTGATGTGCCGCCCGCCAAACGGCAACTGCGTGACAACTGGGATTGGGTGTATCCAATTGTTCGTCGGTGCAAAACTGCTGTTGCATAACCGTGGAAATAGTTTCGTACATAAGGTTTCCTACAGGTGAGGTGGGTGGAATTCAATCGCTGCGGCCACCTTAAAACCTTACGTTACGTTAGGTTCAAGCGTTTATTGATAGGTTATCTATTGCTTGGCGAATAAATTGGAAGAGTGTCTGATCAAGTCCGGTACCTTGGATCAGCAGTGGCTCACGCTCATAAGCCTGGCGCAATCGTTCGGTGATATCGGGATCGCCGCCGGTAACAGATCTTTCGTAGAGTGTTTTCCATTGGCGAGCGAGCGGTTCGACTTCGGCGCTTGTTGCGTTAGTGCCATTGTTCATTTTTTTGCGTAGGGCCTCAATTAACGGTGGCCAGGCATCCTGATGTTGTTGGCGATTTTTATCTAGCTGCTGCATTTGTTCTGGCGAAAGATATTGCGTAAAAATATGGCGATGTAATTGGCCCATGGCTTTCAACAAGTATTCCGTCATCTGGGGGGTAATACCTCGTTGTCCTTGGATTTCTATTTCGTTGCGCGACATTGCGTAAACTTTTAGCAGCAGGTTGGGGTTATGTCCTGTTAGCCGCTCCAGCATTTCCGTCCAGCGAATAATAAAAGCGCGCACTTGCTCGTCGTCGGGTGATATTTTTTGGATCACAAAGTGTTGCAATTGCTTAACCATGTCGGGCCAATCCTGTTCCAACTCCTGTTTGGCTGCTATTGCATAGCTGTTGATTGCTTCAATTTCATCCGATGTTAAATATTTTTCATAAATATTCATAAGTGCAAGGGTGTCGAGCCAGCTAGCAGTGTCGGGCTCATGGTTCGCCTGTAGATTGCGCTGCAGCGCCTGGAGTTTGTTTTTGAGTTGTGTTGCTTGCTCTATTTCTAGATCAAGGTTTGCAATTTGCTGCGCGATGATCTCGGGCAATAGTCGTTGGTCATTTTGCAGTAGCTCACTAATTTGGTGTAACGAAATACCCAGCTGTTTGAGCGCTTGTATTCGGTGTAGGCGTGCAATATCTGCGGTGTTGTATAGGCGGTGCCCGGCCTCGGTGCGCACGGAAGGTGACAGCAAGCCAATGTCATCGTAGTGATGAAGCGTTCGCACACTTAAACAAACTTTTTTGGCCAATTGGCCGACTTTTAGCAACACACTCGCTCCCCATCGCTTAGCGCTCGTGAATACACAAATGCCAACAGGATAGATTAAGCGTTTTGGTCAGGCCAGATGGTTATCGCCATACATCATTTTGCAACTCCCCTAAATTGAGTTAACCTGCCGACCTTTTTTACGCCAACCCCCATCAAGTTGCCTATTTGTTATGCGTCGCCAGGATTTCCACTACCAATTACCCGATGAACTTATTGCGCGTGTTCCCGCTGCCCACCGGCGGGGTAGTCGGTTATTGCAGTTGGATGGTGTGACGGGGCAGTTAACCCACAGCCAATTCCCGGATTTGCTTGGTCTGATCGAACCGGGTGATTTAATGGTGTTTAACAATACCCGTGTGATACCCGCGCGCCTGTTTGGCCAAAAAACGTCAGGTGGGCAGGTGGAAATACTGGTAGAGCGGGTGCTGGATAACCGGCGTGTACTGGCTCATACCCGCGCCAGTAAAGCGCCGAAGATTGACTCTATCGTTAATCTGCAAGACGGTACTAAAGTGCGTTTGATCGCTCGCCATGATGCGTTGTTTGAGTGGGAATTCCTCGGCGATGATCCGGTGCTGACCGTGTTGGACCGAATTGGCCACATGCCGCTGCCTCCTTATATAGACAGAGACGATGCTGCCGCCGATCGCGAGCGCTACCAAACTGTGTACGGTGAAAAGCAGGGGGCTGTGGCAGCGCCTACTGCCGGGTTGCACTTTGATGAGCAGATGCTGGAAGATCTGAGAGTTAAAGGTGTGCAGGTGGCATTTGTGACCCTCCATGTGGGTGCGGGTACTTTTCAAAACATGCGCGTGGATAATATTGCCGAGCACCAAATGCATTCGGAAATCATGGATGTATCAGAAGAAGTGTGTGAATTGGTACGTGCAACCAAGGCGGCGGGCAAGCGTGTGATCGCCGTTGGTACAACGAGTGTGCGCAGCCTGGAATCTGCTGCTCAGGGCTACGCAAACCCAAGTCAACGCGGGGCAATTCATCCTTATCAGGGTGAGACAAATATCTTCATTTACCCCGGGTACGAATTTCAGGTGGTAGATGCCCTGGTAACCAATTTCCATTTGCCCGAATCCACCTTGATTATGTTGGTGTCGGCCTTTGCCGGTTTTCGTTTTACCATGAATGCCTATCAGGAGGCGGTTGCCCGACAATACCGCTTTTTCAGTTATGGCGACGCCATGTTTATTACCCGCAATCCTGTCGCTGCTTTGCAAAAAGTTGGCGCTACGCAATCAGAGAATGAATCGTGACTGATCTCGACCCAAATCAGGCTGGCCCTGATGTAAACAGTGCTGATGCAACTGGTCAGTGTTTTATGCAATTTGAGCTGGATGGTCAAATCGGGCGTGCTCGGCGCGGCCGGCTGAAGTTCCCCCGTGGTACGGTGGAGACTCCTGCATTTATGCCAGTGGGAACTTACGGGACGGTAAAAGGCCTGACCCCGCGTGATGTGGAAGATATAGGCGCGCAGATTATTCTCGGTAATACCTTTCATCTAATGTTGCGTCCCGGCACCGAGGTGGTGAAAGCCCACGGTGATCTTCATGACTTTATGCAATGGAAAGGGCCAATTTTGACGGACTCAGGTGGCTTTCAGGTGTTTAGCCTGGGTAAGTTGCGCAAAATTACGGAAGAGGGCGTTACTTTCAAATCGCCGATTAATGGTAGCAAGGTGTTTCTCGACCCTGAAACCTCGATGCAGGTGCAGCGCGATCTGGGCTCAGACATTGTAATGATTTTCGATGAGTGCACACCTTATCCAGCGAGCATCCATGAGGCCCGCGACTCAATGGAGTTATCCTTGCGCTGGGCTAAACGCTCCAAGGCTGCTCATGGCGATAATCCTTCTGCGTTGTTTGGGATTGTGCAGGGTGGCATGTATGACAATCTGCGCGGTGAGTCCTTGCGCGGCCTGACTGAAATTGGTTTTGATGGCTATGCGATCGGGGGGTTGTCGGTCGGTGAGCCGAAAGAGGATATGTTACGCATTTTGGAAAATCTGACCCCGCAAATGCCTAAATATAAGCCGCGCTATTTAATGGGTGTGGGTAAGCCGGGTGATATAGTGGAGGCGGTGCGTCGCGGTGTGGATATGTTTGACTGCGTAATGCCAACGCGCAATGCGCGCAATGGTCATCTGTTTACCAGCGAAGGTGTTGTTAAGCTGCGCAATGCCAAATACCGTGACGATACTGGCCCGCTTGATTCGTTATGTGATTGTTATACCTGCAAAAACTTCTCCCGTTCCTATCTGCATCACTTAGATAAATGCAATGAAATGCTGGGTGCGACCCTGAATACCATTCATAACTTGCGCTATTACCAGCGCATCATGGCTGATATGCGTAAGGCGCTCAGTGAAAACACCTTTGATGAGTTTTTGAACGAGTTTTATGGTCGTCAAGGGCTCGAAGTTCCACCGGCACCACCACAATGAGTGTTTCACCGTTGTTGCCGGTGAATTAAAGGGTATAATCCGGCGCCCTTGACCATACCGCAGCCAGGGTAACGGCTGTGCGCAAGTAAATTAGAAAGGCGAAGTGATCGCCGCTGACAATGGGATATCCCTATGCTAAATCGCTACCCTCTATGGAAATACTTATTGCTAATCTTCGTGACGGCAATCGGTTTTGTTTATTCCATTCCCAATATTTACGTACCCGACCCGGCAGTTCAGGTTTCTGGAGACTCCAGTGCAAAAGTGCTGGATGAAAGCGTGCTCAAAAAAATGGAGCAATCGCTGAAAGAAGCGGGCATTGAATACTTTGGTGCAGAGGTAAATCCAAAGACGGCGATGGTCAGATTGACTTCCCGCGAAGAGCAAATGCATGCGCGTGCTGCGATTCAGCGGTCGCTGGGTGATGGCTTTGTGGTTGCGTTAAATAACGCATCAACTACGCCGGGCTGGTTGCGTTCAATGGGTGCTGAGCCAATGAAGTTAGGCTTGGACTTGGCTGGCGGTGTGCATTTCCTGCTGGAGGTAGATACCGAGTCGGCGGTTGCCAAGCGTCAAGAAATTAACGCGGATGAAATGAAAACCAAACTCCGCGAAGCCAAAATTCGTTATGCGTCAATCGACGCAAATAAAGACAACCAAATTGCTGCTCGTTTTCGCTCGCTTGAGGCTCGCGATAAAGCGTTGAGCGAATTGCGCGGCGATTATCCGAATTTACTATTTAGCAAACCCGACGATAGCGAAGGTGCAACTGAATTCGAATTTAGTGCCACGTTCTCCGAAGCAGCAGTGCGTGAGATTGAAGATTATGCATTGGGCCAAAACCTGATTACGTTGCGTAATCGTGTGAACGAGTTGGGTGTTTCTGAGCCAATGGTTCAGCGTCAAGGTCGCAATCGGATCATTGTACAGCTAGCGGGCATTCAGGATCCTGCAGAAGCCAAGCGTGTGATTGGTAAAACAGCAAATCTCGAGTTCCGTTTGGGGGCTGACGCGAATACCTTAGTTTCGAACAAAGAGTCGTTCCCCTACAAAGATGAGCTTATGCAAATGCAACGCGGAAACGCGGAGCTGGAACGTAAAATTATCGTGACTGGCGATCGAGTCTCTAATGCGACCAGTAGTTTTGACCCTGAGTCAAACCAACCGCAAGTGAACATCACGTTAGACAGCATGGGCGGCACCCAAATGCATCGCGTAACACGCGACAATGTTGGGCGTTCAATGGGTATTCTGTTTATTGAGTACAAAACGCGTACCCAAGTTGTTAAAAATGCAGCGGGTGAAGAAATAGAAAAAACGTCTCAGTACGTCGAGCGTAAAGTAATTAGTTTGGCGACTATTCAAAGTGCCTTGGGCGTGCAGTTCCGTATTACCGGTTTGGATAGTCCAGCTGAAGCTTCCGAGTTGGCGCTGTTGTTGCGCGCTGGTGCTTTGGCTGCACCAATGCACTTCGTTGAAGAGCGGACTATTGGTCCATCACTCGGTGCTGAAAATATTGAAAAGGGCTTGCAAGCAACATTCTGGGGTATGGGTGTAGTTGTTCTGTTTATGGTGGTTTTCTACGGAATGTTTGGCGTGTTTGCGAATATCGCGCTTGCGCTTAACGTATTGTTAATTCTTACCGTCCTTTCGATGTTTGGTGCCACGCTCACGCTGCCAGGTATTGCCGGTATCGTACTGACGATTGGTATGGCTGTAGACGCCAACGTGTTGATCTTCTCGCGGATTCGCGAAGAGTTGAAAAATGGAGCGTCTCCGCAACAGGCCATTTACGCGGGCTATGAGCGTGCGTTTATCACCATTCTTGACTCTAACCTCACAACATTGATCGTGGCGGTAATTCTTTTCGGCATTGGTACTGGCCCTGTTAAAGGTTTTGCGATTACCCTGACCGTGGGTATTTTGACCTCCATGTTTACGGCGATTGTGGGTAGTCGAGCGATCTGTAACCTGGTTTATGGCAGTCGCAAGAATTTGCAAGCTATTGCGATCAATGCATTACCTCCTTTTAACCGTCTGCAGTAAGAGATTTCACTCATGGCTCAAGAATTAAAAATTATTGATTTTATGGGTGTGCGGAAACTGACCTCCGGCATCTCAATTTTTTTAGTGGTAGCTTCGTTGTTATCCATTTTTTTCAACGGAATTAAAGGTGGTTTGGATTTCACCGGCGGGACTCAATTGGAAGTTCTTTTCGATAAGCCGGCGGATCTGGACAAAGTTCGCCACCTGTTAGAAGAGAAGAAAATTACCAGCCCTATCGCTGTCCTGTTCGGTTCCGATAAAGAAGTCATGATTCGGACTCAGGATGAGATGAAGGTCAAAGGGCGTCATGCAGCTGAAGCCAGTTTGTCTGCCGCGGGAGGTTTGTTGGAAGCGGTGGAGCGCCCGACCCGTGAATATGAAGGTTTTGGTGATGTATTGGTAATTGCAAACCTTACTCGTGATGCCATAGAGCAAAAAGGTTTGTTTCCAACAGCGGAGTACGGCCGCATAGAGTTTGCTGTGCGCGAAGGGAAAACACTGGTGGTATTGGAAAAATCATTGGATTCAGTTTACGTAAAACACTTAATTGAAGATCTTGAACAAGCAACTGGCGCAAAAATTCAATTGCGCAGTGCTGAATTTGTTGGTCCGCAAATTGGTGATGAATTGCGCGATCAAGGTGGGTTAGGTTTGCTGACCGCCTTTGCGTTGGTATTTCTTTATGTTGCTGTTCAGTTTCAGTGGAAGTTTTCTGTGGGCGCGATAGTTGCATTGATTCATGACGTGACTATTACCTTAGGTTTTTTCTCCTTCTTCCAATGGGATTTCGATTTAACTGTGCTCGCGGCCATTCTGGCATTGATCGGTTATTCAATTAACGACACCATTGTTATTTATGATCGTATTCGCGAAAACTTCCGCGTGTTACGTAAAATGGATCCGCTCGAAGTAATCAATATTTCGATTACCCAAACCTTGGGGCGGTCGGTTATGACGTCAATGACCGTATTTATCGTTCTCGTCTGCTTGTTTGTATTTGGTGGTGAGTTGCTGCGTGGTTTTTCCACTGCCTTGATTGTCGGAGTAATCGTTGGTACTTATTCGTCAATTTATATCGCGGCGAACATTACCGTTGCCTTGGGTATCGGCAAAGAAGATTTAATGCCCAAAGCCAAAGAGGGTTCAGAGGTTGACGAAATGCCGTAAGGCCTTTTTGTTTAACTACAACAACAGCGCCTGAAGGCGCTGTTGTTGTTTTTGGGGATTGAAAAGCTAAGGCAGGCGCGATTGTTTAATCAAATAATCTGGGGTATCGTCGAGGGTATTCTGTTCAGGGTAATTTCAAATGAATAATCGCAATCCCATGATTGAACACATCAGTTTCAACCCTGCTTTGCAAAATAGTGATGATTTGGCATTGTTGCGTTCAACGGTGGGTCGCTTTCAGCGAATATTCAACGGTAGCGGTTACGGTTTTTGGGAGTGGGATTTACACAGCCAGCACATCGAATGGTCAGGTGGATTCTGGATGCGCCTCGGCTACGGGCCGGAAGATGCTGCAGATATTTGTGATGCAACCAAAGTGCTTATGTATATCCATCCGGACGACCGCGAATTTGCGATAGAGGCGACGCGCCAACATCTGCGCAGTGGCAAGCCCATGGATGTTTCCTATCGTATTAAAACCAAATATGGCGATTACATTTGGACACAGGTGCGCGCAGATTCCCTGCGCGATGACAGTGGCCAGGTGACTGTGATGTCGGGTGTAAATTTCGATATCACCGAAATTAAAAAAGTGGAAGCGGCGTTGCGTGAAAGTGAGGCGCGACAAGTTCGGATTATCCAGGCGTCAAGCGATGGTATTTGGGAGTGGTATGCCGATCGCGGTGGTTTTCATTTTTCACATCGCTGTTGGGAATTGTTGGGGTATGACGACCTGGATGACGTGCTCACCGAGGGTGAAGATCGGTTGAAAATTTGGCGCCGTCATATTTACCCGCAGGACTTAGCCAAGTTCGACAGCGCGTTGGTAGAGCACATGGCTGGGCGCGCACCTTTTGATGTGGAATATCGCCTGATTAGCGTAAAAGGCGAGGTTCGCTGGGTACGTGGCCGTGGGCGCGCGGTATTTAATGAGAAGGGTCAGCCGATCATGATGTCCGGTACCAATTTGGATATCACCGAAGTAAAACGCGCAGAAGAGCGAGTATTGCAGGCAAAAGAACAAGCTGAAAAAGCTAACCGCGCAAAATCTGAATTCCTCTCCAGTATGAGCCACGAATTGCGTACGCCACTGAATGCCATTCTCGGGTACACGCAGTTGTTTGAATATGATGGTAATTTGAAAACGCAACAAATTGAAAACGTACGCGAAATTCGCAAAGCCGGCGAACATTTATTGCAGTTGATTAACGATGTGTTGGATTTAGCCAAAATCGAATCGGGCAATATGACGGTTTCACTGGAGCCGGTGTTGGTATCGCGCTTGTTGGATGAATGTTTCACCCTGGTTCAAACGCAGGCCGATGCCCGCGGTATTCGTTTAACAGCGAGCGTCTCAACGTTTTCAAATACCTATGTCATTGCCGATCATGTGCGTTGCAAACAAGCGCTGCTGAATTTGCTGAGCAACGCGGTGAAATACAATCGTGTGGGCGGCGAAGTTGAAGTTACGCTGGTGGCGCAAGATGAAAAAAAATTGCGCATTAGTGTGCGTGATACCGGACGTGGAATTCCCCTGCAACGGCAACGTGAAGTCTTTCAGCCTTTTAATCGCTTGAGTGCCGAAAACAGCAATATTGAGGGGTCAGGTGTTGGATTGGTAATTACCAAGCAATTGGTGGAGATGATGCACGGCAAGTTGGATTTTGCCAGTACCGAAAACGTTGGAACTACCTTCTGGATGGATTTCCCAGTGGCGGCAGAATGGAATGTGGAGACCTTGCCCCAAAGCAGCAAGAAAGATTACAGCCCGGCTATGCTACAGGTTCAGCGTAAATGCAAAGTCCTTTATGTGGAGGATAATCCGAGCAATATTCGGTTGTTGCAGCAAATTTTTGCGCGCTATCCACAGTTGGAGCTGGATATTGCTGAAGAAGCTTTTTTGGGAATCTATAAAGCGCGCAGCAATAACCCCGATCTGGTGATTCTGGACATTAACTTGCCGGGTATGGACGGTTATGAAGTTCTGTCTGTATTGAAAAATGACCCATCTACCAGCAAGGTTCCGGTGATTGGCTTATCTGCCAATGCAATGCCTTATGATATCGAGCGCGGCCGTAATGCGGGCTTTTTCGATTACCTGACCAAGCCAGTTGATATCAATCAGTTAATCGACGTTTTCAATAAACTCCTGTGCGACTGAACGGGAGTTTTCGCTCAATTTCAATTACCCGCGGTGTTTTTTTCTAGTTATTTCTCAAGGTTACACAATCGTTAATTAATGAAAAGTTACTGGTTTTTCATCAGTTTGACTTTATTATGGATAAAAATGAACAAATGTTCATTATCCGTTTTCCATTGTGTCCCTGGAGTTAGTCATGAGGTCTCGCATTCGCTTTAGGTCAGTGTTGCTGGTGTCCCTGTTGGGCTTGGTGTTGTCGGCGTGTGATGAGAAAAACCAGGCAGCTAAGCCAGCAGGCGGTCCGGTAGAGGTTGGGGTAGTCCCGGTGATTCGTGGTGATGTACCGCTGGAGGCAGAACTTCCGGGTCGAACCAATGCGTTTCGCAAGGCAGAGGTTCGCCCACAAGTGAGCGGAATTATCCAGAAGCGGTTGTTTACAGAGGGTAGTGTGATCAAAGCGGGTATGCCTTTGTATCAAATAGATCCTTCTAGCTATGAGGCTGCCTTGAGCAGCGCCAAAGCAGAGCTGGCGCGCGCTGAAGCTAATTTGGCGGCCGCTGTTGCGCGTGAGTCCCGCTATAAAAGCCTGGTGGCAATCAAAGCCATTAGTCAGCAAGAGTATGACGATGCCCTGGCGACCCTTGGGCAGTCCAAAGCCGGTGTGCAAGTTGCAAAAGCAGGTGTAACTACGGCCAAAATTAATCTCGATTACACCCGCGTGCTGGCTCCGATTGACGGTGTTATTGGCAAGTCCAACGTTACTGAAGGTGCCTTGGTGAATGCTGGTCAAGCGGATGTGCTGGCGGAAATTCAACAGGTTGATCCAATTTATGTCGATGTTTCTCAATCCGCTGATCAGCTTGTACAACTTCGTCGCCAAATGGCAGAAGGAAGTGTCGCCGCTCTGAATTCGGCAAAAGTTCGTTTGTTGCTGGGCGATGGTACTGCCTATGAGCATATAGGCAGTTTGCAATTTGCCGAGGTTGGCGTGAACGAATCCACTGGCACCGTTATTTTGCGTGCGCAGTTTCCCAATCCGGATCGTCTATTGCTGCCCGGTATGTTTGTACGGACTACCTTGGAAGAAGGTATCCAGGCTAATGCTATGTTGGTTTCGCAGCGCGGCGTAACGCGCGATCGCACTGGTAACGCCACAGCCATGATTGTTAATAAAGAGCGTGTGGTTGAAGTGCGCAATATTACCGTTGCTCGTACTGTGGGGGATCAATGGCTGGTATTAACCGGATTGGATGTGGGTGACCAGGTAATTGTGGAAGGCCTGCAAAAAGCGAAGCCCGGTGCTCCCGCAAAAGCGGTTGCTGCAGCTAGTAGCAAAATCGGGGAGTAACCGATCATGGCAAAATTCTTTATTGATCGCCCGGTATTTGCGTGGGTAATTTCAATCATCATTATGTTGGCGGGGCTGCTATCAATTGCGAAGTTGCCCATTGAGCAATACCCGGAAGTTGCGCCACCGTCGGTAAGTATTAGTGCTAATTATCCTGGTGCTTCAGCGCAAACGGTGCAAGATACCGTAATTCAAATTATCGAGCAGGGTTTAACGGGTATCGATAATGTTCAGTACATGTCAGCCACCAGTGATTCTAGTGGTCGCGGTGAAGTGACGGTAACTTTTCAGGCGGGCACTGATCCCGACATCGCTCAAGTGCAAGTGCAAAATAAATTGCAAACGGCGATGCCCCTGTTGCCGCAGGAAGTGCAACAACAGGGAATTCGCGTTACCAAATCATCTGCTGGTTTTTTGATGGTAGCGGCCTTTGTATCCTCCGATGGCCGCATGGATAAATACGATATTGCCGACTATGTGGCGGCGAACGTGCAGGATCAATTAAGCCGTGTGAATGGCGTGGGCCAGATTCAATTGTTTGGTTCGCAGTACGCCATGCGCGTCTGGTTGGATGCTAACAAACTCGCCACTTATAAATTAACTACGGTAGATGTTGTTGCTGCTATACGCGCGCAAAATGCACAAATAGCCGCAGGGGAATTGGGTGGAACTCCAGCGTTACCGGGGCAGCAGATTAACGCCAGTATTGTGGTACAAACCCGATTAAACACCCCTGAGCAGTTTCGCAATATATTGCTTCGCGTTAATCAGGACGGTTCGCAAATTCGGTTGGGCGATGTTGCGCGTGTTGAGTTAGGGGGCGAGAATTATCAATTTGAGACTGAATATAATGATCGCCCAGCAACCGGTTTGGCGGTAACGCTTGCATCGGGCGCTAACGCGCTAGATACCGCTGACTCAGTTCGCAAACGCATTGGGGAATTGGAAAAATTTTTTCCGCAAGGGTTAGAAGTTGTTTATCCCTACGACACCACACCCTTTGTAAAACTCTCGATTGAAAAAGTAGTACATACACTTATCGAAGCCATAGTGTTGGTGTTTTTGGTGATGTATTTATTTTTGCAAAATTTCCGTGCAACCCTGATCCCGACCATAGCCGTGCCGGTAGTGTTATTGGGTACCTTTGCGGTATTGCAAACTTTCGGATTTTCTATCAATACGCTCACCATGTTTGCAATGGTGCTGGCTATCGGTCTGTTGGTGGACGATGCCATTGTGGTGGTGGAAAACGTCGAGCGGGTAATGGCGGAAGATGGCCTCTCGCCGCGCGAGGCAACGCGCAAATCCATGCAGCAAATTACCGGTGCATTAATTGGAATTGCTCTGGTGCTCGCCGCGGTATTTGTACCTATGGCATTTTTTGGCGGCTCGACGGGTGTTATCTACCGTCAGTTTTCTATTACGATCGTTTCGGCCATGGCGTTGTCTGTCATCGTTGCGCTTACGCTTACGCCTGCGCTTTGTGCAAGCATGTTAAAACCGGTTGATGCAGATCACTATCATAAGACCGGCTTTTTCGGCTGGTTTAATCGTAATTTCAATCGCGCAACAGATAAATATCAAACCGGTGTGAAATCTATGCTGGGGCGCACTGGCCGCTACATGTTAATTTATGTAGGGATTGTGATGGTGTTAGGGTTGCTGTTCACTCGTTTACCGGGTTCGTTTCTGCCCGACGAGGACCAGGGGGTTTTATTTACCCAAATGACTTTGCCGGTCGGTGCAACTAAAGAACGCTCCATCGGTGTGATGAATCATGTAGAGAAACATTTTTTAGAAACTGAAAAGGCCAATGTTCGGTCGGTGTTTTCGGTTATTGGTTTTAGTTTTAGCGGCCGGGGCCAAAATAATGGCATCGCGTTTGTAGGTTTGCGTGATTGGAGTGAGCGCAGTAGTGACACTCAACACGTAAAAGCGATTGCAGCTAGAGCAATGGGTGCATTCACGCAAATTAAAGATGCCATGGTGTTTCCATTTGTGCCACCCGCGATTACGCAATTGGGCACGTCATCCGGATTTAATTTGCAATTGCAGGATTTGGGTGGTTTGGGGCACGAAACCTTGATGCAAGCGCGCAATCAATTTTTGGGGGCGGCCGCACAGGATTCTCGTCTGGTGGGTGTGCGTCCCAACGGACAGGACGACAATCCGCAATTTAAACTGGATGTCGATCAGGAAAAAGCGGCCGCGTTAGGTGTTTCCCTTAGTGATATTAACAGCGTTTTTTCCACCGCGTGGGCGGCTAGCTATGTGAATGATTTTATTGATAAAGGGCGAGTGAAAAAAGTATACGTACAAGGCGAGGCTCAATATCGCATGTTACCGGAGGACGTAAAAAACTGGTACGTGCGCAACAACAAAAATGAAATGGTGCCATTTTCTGCATTTACGTCCGGTCGTTGGATTTTTGGTTCGCCGCGTCTAGAGCGCTACAACGGTGTGCCTTCAGTCAATGTTTTGGGGCAGGGGGCGCCTGGCGTAAGTTCGGGTGATGCAATGTTGGCTGCAGAAGAAATTGCTGCAAAATTGCCGGCGGGTATTGGTTATCAGTGGACAGGAATGTCATTACAGGAACGTGAATCCGGTAACCAGGCACCTATGTTGTACGCACTGTCGATTTTAATTGTGTTCCTTTGTCTTGCAGCGCTTTATGAAAGCTGGTCAGTGCCGATTTCGGTGATGCTGGTTGTGCCCTTGGGTGTGATTGGTGCGGTGCTGTTCGCGATGGCGAGAGGGTTGTCTAACGATGTGTATTTCCAGGTTGGTTTGTTAACAACAATTGGTCTTGCTGCAAAAAATGCAATCTTGATTGTTGAGTTTGCCAAAGCACTTTATGAACAGGGCATGGATTTGTTGGAGGCAACTATGGAGGCGGTACGGATGCGTTTACGTCCCATCGTTATGACCTCCCTCGCGTTTATGCTCGGTGTAACACCCTTGGTACTTAGCACGGGTGCAGGCTCAGGCAGCCAGAATGCGATTGGTACCGGCGTATTTGGCGGTATGTTTTCCGCCACTGTGTTGGCCATATTCTTTGTGCCGGTGTTTTTCGTAGTGGTATTTCGCCTGGCCAAGCGCTGGGCACCAGCGAAACACCTGGAGTAATGTAAATTGATGACTAGTAAATGCGAAATAATTTTGGCTGCAACCTTGAAACTATTGGCTAGTAAAGGTTTTCATGGGTTTTCGGTGCGCGATGTTGCTAAAGAAGCTGGTGTTGCAACCGGCACTTTGTATTTGTATTTTGACGATCGTGAAGACCTGATCAACAAATTACATGGTCAAATTATTAATCGGGTAGCGGCCGAGTTGCGCGCAACGCAACAGCATGGTTTGTCGTTAGCGGAACAGTTTAAAAATCTCGGACAAACCTTTTGGCAACTATTTATGCGAGAGCCGGAAATTTTGCTCAGTAAAGGCCAGTTTGATCATCTTCCGCCGGATTTGTTACGCAGCCTGCACGAAGTTGCGCGGCAGGAGCTCACGCCCTTATTTGAGTTTTTCTCACAAGGACGTGATCGCGCCCTGTTGAAAGACTTGCCGGACGATATTTTATTTTCTCTTGGCTTTGAACCCATTTTTGAAATCGCACGCAAGCGTCTACTGGGGTTGATTGACGTGGATGATGATATGTTGGAAAAAATTGTTGCGGCGAGTTGGGAAGCTATTGCACAAAAAAGTTTGTGATCTTTAGTGGAGGCATACGCGTCGAATTTTGAGCGAGCAACTTAATCCCACCAAAGCTCGACTCGGTTTCCTGGTGCGGTAATCATTTGCTTAATTAATTCCACATCCTCAAGGTCCATGCAAAACTCCAGAAGTTCCTGTGCAAATGCATTCAAGTCATCGGGCAAATGCAACAGCATGAACCCCACCGAGTCTGTTTCGGCGCTGTAAATGCGAATACCGAAACGGCGGTCATAATCTTGCAGGGTTTGGATAATATCTTCGGTGTCGAGATTATGGTTAACTGCGTCGGTGCGCGCGATGCGCAAACAGTCGAATTGTGACTCGGCTTGAATTGCAACCAGCTCTGCCATGCCGTCGTACTTTTCTTCTCCCAGCCAGCGCGTAGAACCGATAAAGCAGCGCCAGCCTTGGGGTAGGGCGCGTGTCAGTTTGTGTTGCAGGTGCAGTGCTTGTGTTTCTGGTACTAACACCATGCTGACGCTTTCATCACGCGCGCGGCCGAAATTGTAAGTCGCGTAGCGGTACAGTTGGCCATCCGTGACCTGTTCCATCAGCATATCTATTGTTGCGCGAGCATCGCGGGGTGGCTCACGATGTTTGTTCTCCGTAACCAATTCCAGATTGCGGCGCGCAGACTGCGTGTCGGGATGGTTTTTTCCGAGCCTTTGTTCGCGACTGGTCAATACGTTTTGCGCCATTTCTGTTGCGCGTTCGAGGTCGCCATTTTTGCAATAAATGGAGCCGAGGTTGTGTCTTGCACTTTCAAGTGAGGGGTGGCCTGCTGGTAGGTGTTTTACTTTTATTGCAAGTGCGCGCTCAAACATTTGCTGTGCCTGAGGCAGTTTGCCGAGTTGTTCAGACACTATCCCCAAACCATTGAAGCTGCTTGCGATGGTTAGAAGCGGAATTTCCGCGCCCGCTTTCTTGCTCTCCAGGACCTTTTTGTAAAGACGTCCAGCTTCCGGTAGACGCTTAAGGTTAATGAGCGTAATGGCGTAGTTGTTGAGCGTATCTGCCCATGCACTCGTTGCGACATCGTCGCCCTCTGGTGAGAGTGCCAAAGCGTCGGCATAGGTTTTTGCCGCCGCTTCGTTATCCCCTTGATTGGATTGACTGACAGCCAGGTTGTTCAACGCGTTGAAGCGCGAGCCTGTGCTTACGTGAACGCTCTGCAGTAGTTCCATCTGTTGCGCGCGCATCTTTGCAGAGTCTTCAGCTCGGCCGCATTCATCGTAAAGCAGGGCCAAGTTGTTAAACGCTGCACGAAGCCCTTCTGCGCCGTTTTCACGCTTTTCTTCTTCAGAAATTAATTGTTTGAATTGTGTTTCTGCATCTTCCAAGCGGTAATTTCGGCGCAGCATTTCTGCCAAATTACCTCGACAAACAAAGGTGGAGTCGGCATCTGCTCCGAAGGCTACCGCAGAAAGTAGCACGGCAGATTCGGCTGCTTGCCATGCAACAATTAGGCGGTTTTTGTGTAGCGCTTTTGTGAGTGTTGCATTAGCTTCGTTGGTTAATTGTGCCACTAATTCCTTATCGAGCTTTTTCGCAGTTGAAGTAATGTCCTCCCGCAGTGGTTCTGCTGCAGCTGGCTGCTCCAGATTGAGCGATAACAGCTTGCATTGCGCGCGCAATAGCGCTTGGTCGGGAATGCTGATGCGTCGGAGTTTTATTTCCCTGCGAAGCAGCTGCATGGCGTCGCGCGGTGCGTTCAATTGTATGTGCAGCTCTGCAAGTTCGCTTATCGAATTGGCGAGATCGGCACGCTGGCCTGGCAGCTTTTCTTGCAAAAGGATGCTGCGTTGTAGATAGGGCATGGCCTGAAGCGGCTGGCCAGCAATCTGGTGAAAATTGGATAAGGCGCTTAGCAGTGGCAAAATGACTTCCGGGTCATCCCCGAAATGGGTTTCAGAGAGTATCAGCATCTGTTCGCTGATCGTTATTGCTCGAATGTAATCATCCCTGTTGATAGCGTCGCCCATTTGTTGTTGGAGTGCCTGAATTTCGGCAATCACCTGTTCCATTCCTTCGTTATCTGCAGCAGCTTCCAGTTGTTCCTCGCGCGATTGCTGTGTGCCGCGATACACCCATAGCCCCCACAGCAACAAGGCGCCGACAAAGATCAGCACTGAGAGAATATCCATTCACCATTCCTGCTTATTATTTTTTGGCTATTAAATGGAAGTAATCGGGCCAGGTGAAAATCTAAATGGGGAGTTGCGTGGTGAATTTCACTTGTTTTAACGCAAACGCGGAGTTGATTGAGCCGATATTGGGCAAATGAATTAGCGTTTGCTTCATGAGGCGTTCGTAGTGCTCAACGCTCTCCACGACCACACGCAGGACGTAATCTTTCTCACCGCTGGTTGAATAGCATTCAACTACTTCGGGAATAGCTTGGACAGCTTGCTCGAAAGCTTCTAACGAACTGGCATCATGGTTTTTGATCGTAATGTACGCGTGAACTGTAACCCCGAGGTTGAGGAGTTTGGGGTCTAGCAAGGTTACCTTGCCGCGAATCACACCTTCGGTTTCCAGGCGTTTGAGCCGGCGCCAGCAGGGAGTGTGGGATAACCCAATCATATTGCCCAGGTCAGCCATGGAATAATCGGCATTTTCCTGCAGGGCGCGCAATATCTTGCGGTCGTATTCATCAAGTTCAATGGTAGTGGACATGGTCGTATCCTGATTGATTGTAGTTATCCGGTCATTCTAGGATGAAAATTTTCCATGGGCAATGAAATGAGGATGCGTTTCATAATGTTTGTGCTTATAAGCTGGTTATAAGTAAAAAATCCTTTCGAACTGGCGTTTTGCTAGGAAGATGCTTTACCCGGATATTGTGATTGGCTTTCCGGGCGTGTATCGTAACGCCTCTTTTGTAGGGCGTTTTATGCCGGTGTTTCGTGGTCAAGGGCAGCCTGAATTGCTTCTTGGTCCGATAAAAATAATGCTGAGGAGCAATCCGAGATGAGAGTAATACTGTTGGGCGCGCCAGGGGCAGGCAAGGGTACTCAAGCGCAATTGATTATGGAGAAGTTTGGTATTCCACAAATTTCTACCGGCGATATGCTGCGCGCTGCTGTAAAAGCTGGCACCACCCTGGGTTTGCAAGCCAAAGATATTATGGCAGCTGGTGGTCTTGTGCCCGATGATTTGATTATTTCCCTGGTGAAAGAGCGCATCGCTTCAAGCGATTGTTCAAACGGTTTTTTGTTTGATGGCTTTCCTCGCACTATTCCACAGGCCGAAGCGATGCTTGATGCCGGTGTCGATATTGATCACGTGATCGAAATTCATGTTCCTGATGAAGAGATAGTGTCCCGTTTAAGTGGCCGTCGTGTCCATGAAGCTTCAGGTCGTGTTTACCATGTTATCCACAACGCTCCTAAAGTTGCCGGCCATGATGATTTAACCGGCGAACCTCTGATCCAACGTCCGGACGATAAAGAAGAAACAGTGCGTAAGCGTTTAGGCGTTTACCACGATCAGACTGAGCCGTTGGTAGGCTTCTATCAGGATCTGGCTGCATCGGGCACTAGCAAAGCGCCCAAATATACTCGTATTAGCGGTATCGGCAGTGTTGACGGAATTCGCCAGCAGTTGTTGACTGTATTAGGCTAGTTTCTCCCTGCCACATTAAAAAAATAGGCTCTACGGAGCCTATTTTTTTATGGAATTTTTACTAATTTATTCATCTTAGTCTCAGTGCTAGTGCGCGGGATGTCAGATATCGATTAATGGTTTGTTATGAGTCTTATTCTCGCCCTGGATTCGTCTACCGATGCTTGTTCTGTTGCCTTGTATGCAGATGGAGCAGTGACTTCTTTGTTTGAATTGGCGGCCAAAAGCCATACCCAGCGGCTCTTGCCAATGGTAGATGAACTCTTGCGAGCGAAAGGTTGTGAACTGGGTGATCTGGACGCTATTGCTTGCGGACGTGGGCCGGGTTCATTTACCGGGTTGCGTATTTGCGCCGGCATTGTTCAGGGGTTGGCGTTTGGGGCCAATTTACCGGTAGTTCCTGTGTCCACGTTGGAAGCTATGGCCCTCGGCTTTTATCGTAATAACCAAGAGTCCTTGCCGGTGCTGGTGGCGCTGGACGCGCGCATGAATGAGGTGTACTGGGGGCTGTTTGTTCGCAATGGCGATTTGGTTTCGGTTTTAGCGGAAGAAGCCTTGATGCCTCCAGAGTTGCTGGTCGATCAACCTCAAATTCTGGATCAACAACAGCGATACGTTGGTATTGGTCCAGGTTGGCATTATCCAGCGATGCAGGTGTTGAATCCCGTTGCGCAATTTCAGGATGTGCATCCCCATGCTGAAAATATGGCCTGGATTGCGGCGGCAAAATTTAGTGAAGGACAAACTGTCTCAGCGCAGGATGCACAGCCAGTGTACCTGCGCGATTCGGTTTCCTGGCAAAAGCGGCAACGAATTCGTAACTCCAATGATTTTCTGGTGTGAGACCTATGGCAAATTCCCTTTCTCTCAATGATTTCAATGCGGGATTGATGCAATTCCTGCAGGCGTCGCCAACCCCTTTCCATGCTACGCGCAATCTCGCAAATCGGTTGTTGGCAGCCGGTTTTATCCCACTCTACGAGGGTGATTCCTGGCAGTTGGAGGTTGGCAAGCGCTACCTGGTAACCCGCAATGATTCGTCCATTATCGCGTTTGTGTATGGCAAATCGCCGTTGGTGGACAAAGGAATTCGCATGCTGGGCGCTCACACGGACAGCCCCTGTTTAAAAGTGAAACCGCGTGCAGAGTTGAATCGTCGAGGTTACTTCCAGTTAGGTGTAGAGGTTTACGGCGGAGCGCTGTTGGCACCTTGGTACGATCGTGATTTATCCATGGCGGGTAGAGTGTCATACCGTAATCAAGAGGGCGAAGTTGCCAGTGTGTTGCTGGATTTTTCTCGCGCTGTTGCCATTATTCCTAGTCTGGCGATCCATTTGGATCGCGAAGCCAATAGCGGTCGCTCTATTAACGCCCAAAAAGACATAGTTCCATTAGTACTACAACTTGCCGCCGAGGATTTGCCCTTGCCGGATTTTCGCAGTCTGCTTCATGCTGAGTTACAACAACAATTTCCGGATTTAGCCGTTGAGCAAGTACTGGATTATGAAATCAGTTTTTACGATACCCAGGGGCCCACATTTGTAGGCTTGGAGCAAGACTTTATTGCCAGTGCAAGACTGGATAATTTATTGAGTTGTTTCATTGGCTTGGAGTCGATTCTTCAAGCTGGTGATGAGGTATCGAGCCTATTGATTTGTACGGATCATGAAGAGGTTGGTAGTGCGTCTTGTTGTGGCGCCAAGGGCCCAATGTTGCAGCAGTTTTTAGAGCGACTTTTACCGGAGGTAGATACGCGAGTGAGAGTCATTGAGCGTTCCATGATGATCTCAGCCGACAATGCTCACGGTATTCATCCAAACTTTATGGACAAGCATGATGAAAATCATGGCCCCTTGCTGAATCGCGGCCCCGTCATCAAGGTTAATGCCAACCAGCGTTATGCAACCACGAGCGAAACCAGTGCCTTGTTTCGCCTGTTTTGTGAAAAAGCGGGCGTTCCCGTGCAGGCGTTTGTGGCGCGTACCGATATGGGTTGCGGCAGTACTATCGGCCCAGTCGTTGCCTCTGAAGTTGGTGTTAAAACGATTGACGTTGGGTGCCCGACCTTTGCGATGCATTCAATTCGTGAGTTGGCGGGAACTAAAGATGGTTGGTGGTTGTACCAGGCAGGAGTAGAATTTTATAACTATGCTAAAGCGCCTATCGCCTTGGTAACCTTGCCTGGATAAAGTTGCGCTTTCACACGGTATTTCGGGCGGTTGTTGGTTGTGGATGAACGCGCAATCGCTCGCATCTAGTTTGTGACCCAGTGCTAAGACTGGGTAGGAGTCTGCCCTTTGTTTCAGGGAGATGTTTATAATCGCGCCGATTTCTCTAATAAAAATGCTTTTGCCTTAGCTGATTTCTGGTTGGGGCGAGTGAGTTAGACAAGCGGAGCTGAAAAATGGCGATTAGCCTTGATGTATTAGCGTCCTTCGCACCTTTCAATACTTTGAGCCACGAGTACCTGGTTCAAGTCGCAGAGAAGGCCAATCTGCGGGAAGTCTCCAAGGGAACGATTATCTTCAAGCGCGGGCGACCATTTCCTGAAAAAGTATACCTGGTAGGTGGAACAGTCGATCTTATCGATTCCAGCTTCCAGGTAAGTACCATTAATCCGGCGAGTGAGTCCCGGCGATCCCCTTTGAATATTACCCAGCCAACCCAGGTGTCAGCGGTTGCTAAATCTGACGTGACCTTGCTTGCGGTAGATAGTGATTTTATCGATCTGGTTTTGGCTTGGAGTGAATCCAGCGATGAGGATGTGGATACCTCTGGCGTGAGTCTGCATGACGATAATGACTGGATGTCCTCACTTTTGCAGTCACCCCTTTTTAGTCGTTTGCCCCCGGCCAATATTCGCCAATTGTTTATCCGTTTTAGCGGGCACAAAGTCCAAGCGGATGAAGTGGTGATCAAGCAAGGTGAGCGGGGTGATTACTTTTACGTGCTGGAGTCCGGAAGTGCCATGGTGATGGACACAGCAGGAAAGATCTTGGCGGCGTTACGCCCAGGGAACTATTTTGGTGAAGAGGCTCTGGTGGGTGATACCACACGCAATGCCACCGTAAAAATGATTACCCCTGGCAAAATTATGCGTTTGAAAAAAGAGGATTTCCGTGAGTTGTTGCAGGAGCCAATTCTCAAGTTTGTTACAGCGGATGATCTGAAAAACCGAGCCCCTGAATTACCCGCGTATCAAATTCTGGATGTACGTTTGCCATTAGAACGGCGTATGCAATCAGTACCCGATAGCCGAAACATTCCCTTGAATCAATTGCGCAACCAGTTAAAAAATCTGGATGATGCGGTGACTTACGTCGTGACCGATGATTCCGGACGCCGCAGTGATGTCGCTGTGCATTTATTGACCCAAGCGGGTTTTGATAGCTGCGTTTTGCGCAACGCGGCACAATATTACGGCGGTATCTAGGCTTTTCCCTCGCGTCCAACACATCGGTTAAGCTGCAAATTGTTACGGCTTACCTGTATGATGTCGCCCTGAATTTTTTACCCCTTTGATCATTGGCAGACAGGGCACTATGAACAAACATCGTGTTTTAACCGGAATTACCACCACAGGCACTCCGCATTTGGGTAACTACGTAGGCGCAATCCGTCCTGCAATTCAAGCCAGTCAAAAAGCGGAGGTGCAATCGTTTTATTTTCTAGCGGATTTCCATGCATTGATCAAATGCCAGGAGCCGGATCTGGTTCATCAATCAACCCGTGAAATCGCGGCCACCTGGTTAGCGTTGGGGTTGGATACGGATAATGCGATTTTTTATCGCCAATCAGATGTACCGGAAATTCCGGAACTTTGTTGGGTGTTAACGTGTAATGCTGCCAAAGGTTTGATGAATCGCGCACATGCTTACAAAGCGTCAGTTGATGCGAATCTTGAAGCCGGTGAGGACCCTGATTACGCCATTACGATGGGTTTGTACTCGTATCCGATTTTGATGGCGGCAGACATCTTGATGTTTAACGCCCACAAGGTTCCGGTGGGGCGTGACCAAATTCAACATATTGAAATGGCTCGCGATATAGCTGCGCGCTTTAATCATCATTATGGCGAGCACTTTGTCCTACCTGAAGCTGTGGTGGACGATAATGTAGCGGCGGTATTGCAAGGGTTGGATGGCCGCAAGATGAGTAAAAGTTACGGAAATACCATCCCGTTATTTCTCCCTGAAAAACAATTAAAGAAATCGATTAATAAAATTCTTACCAATCTATTAGAGCCAGGCGAACCAAAAGATCCCGATACTTCTCCGGTATTTCAAATCTGGCAGGCATTTGCAACACCCGATCAAACCACTTACATGCGTGAGCAATTTGCTGCAGGTATTGCGTGGGGTGAAGCCAAAAAGCAATTGTTTGAGTTAATTAATGGCCAGCTTGCAGAGGCCCGTGATAAGTACGAAACATTGCTGGCCAACCCCGCTCATATTGAAGAAGTTTTACAGCAAGGGGCAGAAAAAGCGCGAGCTTACAGTAAACCGCTTCTAGAAAAAGTGCGCGAGGCTGTTGGAATTCGCAAAATCAAATAACTGTATTTGTTAATAAAAATAAACCCCGCAAATGCGGGGTTTTTTGTATTCAAAGGAACGCATATTGTTAAAGGGGAATTGCTTCAAGAAAATGTTGCTACGAAAAAGTTTTATTGCGCCTGTAGGGCGACAACTTTTAATACAGCAGAGGTCAGGCGACTTAATTGTTCGCTATTGATTACAAATGGCGGCATTAAATAGACAATTTTTCCAAACGGGCGAATCCAGACTCCATGTTCCACGAATAGCGGTAGGAGCTTGCTGGTATCTATATCGTCCGCGAGTTCAACTACGCCGATTGCGCCCAAAACCCGCACATCAGTCACGTACGAAAATTCTTTGCACGGCGCAAGCTCTTCGCGTAATTGTTGGCTGATCGCCGCTACTTTTTCCTGCCAATTGGAGTTGAGTAGTAGGTCGATACTCGCGTTGGCAACAGCACAGGCAAGTGGATTGGCCATATAGGTTGGGCCATGCATAAATGCCGGATTTTCGCCGCTACTAATTCCGTTGCTGACTTTATCGTTACACAGTGTTGCAGCGAGGGTGATGTAACCCGCGCTCATGGCTTTACCCAGGCACATAATATCGGGACTAATCCCTGCATATTCACAGGCAAATAATTTTCCAGTGCGGCCAAAGCCGGTTGCGACTTCATCCACAATCAATAAAATTTCATGTTTGTCACAAAGCTCCCGTACCCGACGCAAATAATCTGGTGAATAAAAACGCATGCCACCGGCGCCTTGAACTATCGGCTCAACAATAACCGCTGCAATTTTTTGGCGATGTTGCTGGATGAGTTGAGCAAATTTGCCAATATGGGATTCCTGAAAGGGTTCATCAAACTTACAGGCCGGGGCATCGGCAAACAAATGGTGCGCAAGTGAGTGATGAAATAAATGGTGCATTCCCGAGTGCGGATCGCATACCGACATAGCGCCAAAGGTATCACCGTGATAACCACGCTTAAGCGTAAGAAAGGTTGTCCGCTGCGGTTGGCCCTGTGCGTGCCAGTATTGGATCGCCATTTTCAGCGCAATTTCCACCGCTACTGAACCAGAGTCAGAGAAGAAAACTTTGTTTAATCCTGCTGGTGTGATTTTGGCGAGCGTGCTGGCCAGTTTTACCGCGGGTTCGTGGGTAATGCCGGCGAACATCACGTGCGCCATTTTACCTAACTGATCAATAACGGCTTGGTTCAATACCGGGTGATTGTAGCCGTGCAAGGTGCTCCACCAGGACGACATTCCGTCGATCAATACACGACCATCGGCCAAGTGCAGCTCTACCCCTTGCGCATGGCTGATCGGAGTAATTGAACCCGGCTGATTAAAATTGGTATAGGGGTGCCAGACGTGGGCACGGTCCAAGCGTAGTAAATCGTGGTGGGCAATTTCCTGATTATAAATCATGGTGGTTCCGGCAATATTCATACAGATTTCATCATAACATCACTAAGCTTAACGCCAATTATCTGAAAGACCAGAATAAGTAACGTTAATCCGCAGGCGATTAATTAAATCTGACGATCAAATCCAACTGTTTTTGCGATAGCTTTTCCATTTCACCGTTTAATTCGTCTGCGGCACCTATTTCTTGTTGGGTTTGGTTCGAAATGCTGGCAATCGATAGAGTGTTGCGTTCAATTTCCATCGCCATCGACGATTGCTCTTCGGCGGCAGCGGCGATTTGGTGGGACATTTGATCAATCGCATTAACAGAATCAGAAATAGAGGCGAGGGCGGCGTTAACATTGCCCATTTCACTAACACTGCGGTCAGCTAACGCGAGGCAGTTTTTCATATTGGCGCTTGCATCCTCAGTTGCTTTTCCCAGAGCCGCAATAATTTGCTGAATATCACCCGTAGATTCCTGGGTGCGCTGCGCGAGTGAACGAACTTCATCCGCAACCACCGCAAAGCCGCGGCCCTGTTCGCCGGCACGGGCCGCTTCGATGGCAGCATTTAACGCCAACAAATTGGTCTGTTCGGCGATTCCGCGGATGACATCGACCACACTGGCAATCCTGCTACTGTCTTCGCTCAGTTTATTCAGCACATTTCCCAGATTGCTAACGGTTTTTGAAAGATTATCTATGGCGTGGCGCGCGCCTTCAATTACTCCATTGCCTTTATTGACCTCGTTAATCGCTGTGCCCGTTGCGATGGATGTCTGATTGGCGCCACTCGCCACTTCCTGTACCGCTTGCGCCATTTGTTGCATCGCGCTGGCAACACCGGCAGTTTCCTGTTGTTGCGCGGTCATACCTTCATAAGTTTTACGCGCTTGATTGTGCGCGGCTTCGGCTTTTTGTTGCAGCTCGCGAGATGACTCGCCAAAGCGTCCAAGCGCGGTGCGTAAACGGGATTCAATCGCATGTTGGGCAAGGCTAATTTCACCCAGTGCGTCACACCGACCTGTGTAAATGTACGCGGCGAGTGGATCATGAATAATAGCTCTGGCATCTTTTAAGGCTTGGGCGATACGACTTTGTTGTAACAGCTGCGCTACCAGGCCAACAACCAACGAAACAACGACCGAGCCGATAATTCCACCGGTAGTTATCGAGCTGGAAACTGCGGCGGCTATGACTAATAAAATTAAACTGGACAGCGCCACGAGGGTGCTGTTGCCACAGCTGCTCCATAGTTTTTCGAACGTTGAATAAGCAGGCTTGCCTTGATTAAGGCGGATATAAACTGCCTCAGCACGGGCAACCACTGCTGGGTCTGCTTTTACTCGTACGGATTCGTAGCCATAGATTTGGCCATTTTGGCGCAGCGGGGTGATATAAGCATCTACCCAATAGTGATCACCGTTTTTGCAGCGGTTTTTAACAATTCCCATCCAAGGGTTGCCCGCCTTTAACGCAGTCCAGAGCATACCAAAGGCGGCTGCCGGCATATGAGGGTGACGGAGGATATTGTGTGGCTGCCCAATTAATTCATCATGGCTGTAACCGGAAATGCGGCTAAAAGTCGCGTTACAGAACTCAATATCGCCCCGCAGATTTGAGGAGGAAACAATTTCATCTTTGGTGTGCAAATGAACTTCGCGTCCGGTGACATTGCCATTGTTGCGCATAGATAGATCCTGTTGTTCAAAAGCAAAACGAGTAGCCTAGACATTAAAGGCTAGACCAAAGTCGAGAAAACTCTAGTAATTATCTGATTTTATTACTGTTTATCAGGCTGCTGCGAATCGCTCAGGTGCTTTGTGTGCTCGGCTTGGGTACGTAAATTCCGGCTCGCCGGTAGTTCGAAATTGGGATTCGAACAGAAATCGGGTCAGCGCCGCGCGCTTTTCCTCCTCCAGGTCCAAAAACTCAATACTGATTTGGGTGTGACGGTAAGGGCTCCGTCCCATACGAAACGCGCAGATGCGCGCCTTACAGCGGATCTGCAATTCATCGGTTAAGTTGACTTCACACAGCGGCAGGTGCGCGCCGTGACGCAGAAAGGGAAGTAGGTTGCCCGCGACTATTAAGCGCAGGCCGCCGCTGGAAATGTCCTGCAAGGTACCGAAGCAAGGCTCTTGTCCGAGGGTGCGAATTTTTACGCTCAGCGGCGATTGATGGCCGATGGCATAACGTGGTGCGCTACGTCTTGGAGTGTAAACAGCGAACTCAGGTAGCTCTATCGCGAAGCCTGCGGCACCATAGTTTGAACCCAGGGCGACCACCGGGGCGCGAACTACCAACTGCTCGCCGTTGCGATGGTGGCGCAGGGTGATGTCGTCGCCTGCATCCAGAATCAGTTGTTGGGGGAATAAATCATCCAGCCAGAGCAGGCCGCGATCTATATCTACCGCGAGGATCATGCTTTGGTAGACGCGGCTGGCAGAGCCAATCTTGATTTCGAGTAGCTGTCGCGTTTTTTGCAGCTCCCACAATGGTAGGTATTGATCGGGAACCTGAATGTCAGCCGATAACCCCGTTTCACCGCTGATTGAATCAGCAGGAGCAGCGATTTTCTTCTCACTGGAGTTGCGCCCAGTTTTTTTAAAGAATTTATCGAACAACGACATTACGACCTCCTCGCGGCAATTATTCTCCCCCAGACGAGCTGTTCCAGGGGGGCTAACCAGGTTAGAGCAAGCCCTGTGCCATAGAGATTTTTAATAAAAAATCAGACGATTGTGAACGGAATTTGTAGCCAAGGATCGTGATTGGTTGAGGTTCAAGGCGCATTTGCTTCAATTTTGTCCAGTTGTCCAAGTATAGACCGGCAAGCCGTTGCCGCGTGGCAGATTGATTTCCACTTGCGGGTAAAATCCGTACAATGCGCGCCTCGCCGATTTACCGCGCGGTTATGCCTTTAAACATGAGCCTTACCCCATGAAAGAGTTACACGAACGTAAAGACCGTCTTGAATTCAATAAACTGCAGAAACGCCTGCGTCGTTTGACCGGTTCGGCGATTGTCGATTACGGCATGATTGAAGAGGGCGACAAGGTAATGGTGTGCCTGTCAGGGGGTAAAGATTCCTACACTATGCTGGATATTCTGCTGAGCCTGCAAAAAACTGCGCCCATTTCGTTTGAGTTGGTGGCGGTGAATATGGATCAGAAGCAACCTGGTTTTCCTGAGCACATACTTCCTCAGTATCTCACTGAGTTGGGCGTGCCTTTTCATATTATCGAGCGCGATACCTACAGTATCGTGAAGGAAGTGGTTCCCGAAGGAAAAACTACCTGCGGACTTTGTTCGCGTTTGCGTCGTGGTACCTTATATGGATTTGCAGATGAAATTGGCGCTACCAAAATCGCCTTGGGTCATCACCGCGACGACATTATCGAAACCTTGTTTTTGAATATGTTTTATGGCGGCAAGATCAAAGCTATGCCGCCTAAACTGCTATCCGATGATAAACGCAATATTGTCATTCGTCCGCTTGCTTACTGTGCGGAAGAAGACATTGCTCATTTTGCGGAGCTGAAAGGCTTCCCGATTATTCCCTGTAATTTGTGCGGGTCTCAGGAAAATTTACAGCGGCAGGTCGTAAAAGACATGTTGCATCAGTGGGAGCGTCAGTATCCTGGTCGCACCGAAACAATTTTCTCTGCCATTCGCAATGTGCAGCCATCGCAATTGGCGGACGTGAAATTATTTGATTTCCTGAACCTTGAGTCGCAGCAAGTGAGCGATACAGAGGGTGAAGACGCCTGCGGAATTACACCTCAAGCGATGCGTCGCGATGAAGGTGTACAGTTTATGGATGTACTGGATATTCAATAAACGCCAGTGAGTTTTATGCAACCAGTTTATGGTTGTCTTCTGCATTCATTGTTGAGCAATATGTGGAAATAAATTCTTCCGCATTACGAACGCAACCTGTGCCATTGTCAAAGCACTTGGCCCAGAGTTGCGCTAAACCGTTTACGTCAACTGTTTTACCTAGCTCAGTATTGTTTGATTTATAAATCATCCAGGCTATCGCCGTTGCGTAACCCCAATTGCTAATTAATTCCTGGTGTGGATTTTTGAGAAATTGCTGCTGGCTTGCAAAGCCGCGCACCGAGGACGCCAGTTCTGGAAATTGGATTAAGTACTTATCCCACACGTCGCGATGTTTTTCCGACGTAATCCGGTAAATGCCCAGCCCCTGTCGCTCCGCATAATAGTGATGCTCACGCAACAGTGATTCCTGTGTAGCCGTTCCCAGCAGCAAATCCGCATTGCTGTCGGAGAAATCGCCCAATGCTTCCAGGCAAGGTTTAATTATTTGTGCGCGCAAATCACTCACATAAATGCTCATAACTACCTCGTTGCTCCATTTTTTGTCACAAGCCTGCCCGATTTGTCAGTTCGCTATCGATAACTGACAAGTTGCGCAAACTCTTTAACTGGAACTGTGTCAAAAAACACTCGTTAACTCTGTACCAGCATAAGTTGCGCCAACTTTGTGTTTCGCTCGGTGGTCAGCAATTTGTATAGGGCATTGCTTAAAAATTCCGTCTTCTCCTGAATTGAGTATGGATCAATCCGGCGGATTGATATAAACATTTTTTCGCGAAAAATTGGTGGTGCTAAGAGATTAAACATCTAAAAACACTGACTATACTCGATGTAATGGTGCGGACAAAAACGGGATGCAGATATGCATATTGGAGTTCCCAAAGAAATAAAAGTCGGTGAAAACCGCGTTGCTTTGACGCCAGCAGGTGCTGCTGAACTGCATTCAGCCGGGCACGACGTTTATGTGATGCGTGGTGCCGGTGTTGCAGCGGGTTTCAACGATGCTCAGTACCAGCTTGCCGGTGCGCAATTGTGTGATTCACTGGTTGATCTTTATAGCGTTGCCGAACTGATCATTAAAGTGAAAGAGCCGCAAGTGCAGGAATATACATTGTTAACCGCTCGCCACTGTTTGTTTACCTATCTGCACCTTGCTGCGAGTCGCGCATTGACGGATGCGTTGCTTGCGTCAGGCGCAACTTGCATCGCGTATGAAACCCTGACGGATGCCCAAGGGCGTTTGCCATTGTTGGCACCTATGTCTGAAATCGCGGGCCGCGTGGCGGTGCAGGCGGGGGCGCATCATCTGGAGGCGGCACAAGGCGGGAAAGGTGTCTTGCTCGGTGGAATTCCTGGTGTGGCTCCTGCCAATGTTTTAATTCTTGGCGGTGGTGTTGTGGGTGCCAATGCGGCGGCTATGGCGGTGGGATTGGGCGCGCAGGTTAGGGTGATGGATAAATCCATCGCGCGATTGCGTCAGCTGGATGATTTATGGCGTGGCCGGGTTCTTTGCGAATATGCAGTTCAGGAAAAAGTAAATGAATATGCGCGCGCGGCAGATTTGATTATTGGTAGTGTGCTAAACACCGGCGCCAGCGCGCCCCGGCTGATTGATCGTGCGCTTATTCGCACTATGGAACCCGGTAGCGTGTTGGTGGATGTTGCTATCGATCAGGGCGGTTGCTTTGAAAGCTCAAGGGCGACAACCCATCAGCAACCAACCTACGTTGAGGAAGGGGTGATCCATTATTGTGTGGCCAATATCCCCAGCGCAGTTGGGCGCACCGCAACCCTTGGATTAACCAATGCAACGCTCGCCTACGTACTTCGGTTGGCGAATGAAGGGCTTGCATGCCTGAAGGCGGATTCAGGTTTTCGCGCCGGGTTGAATATTTGTCGCGGTCAGCTTACCCATGCTGGTGTAGCTCAATCATTTGGGGTAACAGCAGTGGATCCGCTTTCGCTCTTGTAAGTTGATTTTTCTATAGAAAATAAAGCTATTGATTCGGGCGGCTTGGGCAATATTGATCTATACTCGAGTCAGGTTTGTGATGTTTTAGCTGCCAAATGGGGGGCAAGGTTGTCCCCAATAACAGTATCCAAAATTATACCCAGCTCCCGGAAATCCAACATCGATGAGAGATAAAGCCCCATCCTTTTTCAATGGCATCTCTTTCCAGCTTGCCAAAATTGGCATCATTTTGGCGTTTGTTCTCAGCTTTTTATTGAGCTCCGTCCAGCTTTACCTCGATTTTCTCAATCAGGAAAAAGAGCTCGAGTCGTTAATTGATCGCGTTGTTAAAGTGGCCACTCCGCCGGCGGTGCGCTCGGTTTCCACCTTGGACGATGAATTGTCCTATGAAGTTGTAAACGGTTTGCTGCGCTATGGATTTATTTATGAAGTGGTAATTTATGACGATACTGGCAATGTGTTGGCGCAGGGTAGTAGCACTCGCCCGGAAGTAAAAACGCGTTGGTTAACCAGCAAAATTACCGATAATACCCGTGAATATACCGAAAATCTGCTGTTGCCAGGTTATACCGATGGTACGGCCGGCAGTATTCGTTTTTCGGTGGATATGGACCTGGCGCTGGAAGGTTTCTATAACCGCTCCAAAACGGCGTTGTTTACTGGTTTGTTGCGCAACATGTTTCTGGTGCTGCTGTTGTTTGTGGTGTTTTATTACACCCTGACTAAACCTTTAGTTCGTTTATCGCGTGAAATTAACAACATCAATCCGGATCACCCCGGCGTTAATCGCCTCACGCAGCTGCCCGCTCAGCGTAGAGACGAATTGGCCCAACTCATTGCAAGCTCCAATCAATTATTGGATGTGGTTGAGCTTTCGCTCGCCAAACGTCGCGCCGTGGAATTGGCATTGCGTAAAAGTGAAGAACATTTGCGGCAGATTATTGACCATCTGCCGGTAATGATCGGCGCGCGCAATATTGCTGGCTACTATTTGTTTGCCAATAAAGCGTTGGCGACTGAGCTGGGTTATACACCTGAACAAATGCGTAATTTGCATGTACGCCAGCTGCTGAAAAACTCCGTCTTTGATATAGACACCATGCTGCAAAATGATTACCGCGTAATTCGCGGCAACGAAGAGCTGGACGTCGTCGAGGAGCGATTTGTCACGGCAACAGGCAAACAATTATTTCTGCAAACCCATATCATGCCGTTGGCGTTCTACGACGAAAAAGTTGCGCTCATTGTTTCGGTAGACATAACCGAACGCAAAAACGCGCAAGCCAAAATGGAGTTTATGGCTCACCACGATGCATTGACTGGTTTGCCCAACCGCGTGCAATTGGTAGAGCGCCTTGAACACGAACTCCGGCGCGCTGAACGCCATGGTTATTTTGGGGCTGTGCTTTTTATCGATCTCGATCAATTTAAAACGATTAACGATTCGCTTGGGCACCCCGTGGGTGACCGTGTATTGGAAGTGGTTGCATCGCGCTTGCAGCAATCGGTGCGCGAGGAGGACCTGGTGGCACGTTTGAGCGGTGATGAGTTCGTCGTTGTGCTCACAGTGCTGGATCAAAATATTGAGACGGCCGCCTTGCGTGCCGGTGAAATCAGCGAAAAAATCCGCTCAATTATTTCGCAACCCTATATGTATGACAGCATGGAGTTGCGTGTGACCTGTAGCGTAGGCGTAGTCGTATATCCGGATAAAAATAATTCTGTGCATGAATTATTGCGCTATGCCGACACTGCTATGTATCAAGTGAAAGAAAAAGGTCGCGATTCAATCGAATTTTTCAACGAAGAAATGGCAGATAAGGTTAGCCGACAATTAACGATGGAAGGTGATTTGCACCGTGCATTGGAAGAAGGGCATTTCCAGCTTTATTACCAGCCGAAAATCGATATTAAAACCAATCGTGTTGTGGGAGCAGAAGCGCTGTTGCGTTGGCATCACCCCACGAAGGGAATGGTGTCGCCGGTCGAGTTTATTCCGGTGCTGGAAACCTCGGGCATGATTATCGAAGTCGGTCAGTGGGTGCTGGAAGATGCCTGTAAAACCTTGGTGAAGTGGCATCTCGCCGGTTTGTGGCAAGATGGAATGCGCTTGAGTATCAATATTAGTCCCCGCCAATTCCGTCGTGTCGCGTTTGTGGATGATGTTATTGCTACCTTGGAAAAATACAAGATTCCAAAAGATTCATTGGATATGGAAATTACGGAGGGTATTGTTATCCAGCGCGTTGACGATGCCATCGCAACTATGACCACACTCAGTGAGCACGGAATTAGTTTTTCTTTGGACGACTTTGGCACCGGGTATTCATCAATCAGTTACTTAAAACGATTGCCTGTGAGTACGCTGAAAATCGATCGTGGTTTTGTGCGTGATATTATTGAGGATCGCAATGATCGCGTACTGGTAGAAACCATTATTACTATGGGGCGGCTGTTGGATATGGAATTGGTGGCAGAGGGTGTAGAAGAAGTTGAACAATTGGCTATTCTGAAATCGTTCGGTTGCGACTATTATCAAGGCTACTTATCCAGTCAGCCTATTCCTATTGAGCGTTTTGAAGCTTTCCTAAGCAGAGAATAAAGAACAGTTTTGCAATTCCCCTCGTGGCCGAAGTGAGGGGAACTCAAAAAAATTAAAATAATCTGCCTAATAAATAGGGAATTGCAGTTTCCACCCGCATAATCCGCTCACCCAAATGTACTGCATCAAAGCCGATTTTTTTCAGCAGATCGATTTCATACGCAATAAATCCACCTTCCGGGCCAACCGCAAGGCTTAGCGAATAATTGATACTACGCGGACACTCGGTTTCCGTGTACGGATGAGCCACCAGTGCAGTGGTATTCGCGATAATCCCGGGTAATTCATCTTCTACAAAAGGCTTGAAGCGTTTGTGCAAATGCACTTGCGGAACCCGTGTATCGCAACCTTGCTCAAGCCCTAACACCAGTTGTTCACGAATTGCTTCCTCTTCCAAAAATGGCGTTTGCCAATAGCTTTTTTCTACGCGATAGGAGTTAATCAAATGCAACTCTTTAACACCCAGCGTAGCAATCGTCTGAAAAATACGGCGCAACATTTTCGGCCGGGGTAACCCCAGAATCAGTTTCAATGGCAGAGTTTTCGGTGGGGGAGTGTGTAGCGATAGTTCAAATTCCAGTTCATTATCTGCAATGCGTACTAAGGTTCCGCTGCCCATATTTCCGTTTAGTAAACCGACTTTGTAAGTTTCCCCTTCGTTAGCGGCATGAACTTCGCGAATATGGGCGAGGCGGCGCGAGTCGCGAATCAAGGCTCGATCCGGTGCAATCAGATCGTCTGAGGTGAGCAAAATCAGATTCATAAAATATCTGGTGAATAGCAAATTGAGGTGGCTATTGTAGCGCTTAAGCATGCGACTTTGGAAACAAGGGTATGCGTCGAGAATGCCCCTTTGAAAGATGTCGGAATTTTCTTATAGTTTGTAGTCCGCCGATAAGGCAAATCGTCAATATCTAAAACAGAGAATAAATTATGAGATGGACTTGGTTGTATCAGTTGGGCTCTCCGACATGGTTTTATCAGAAAACCAGTACCTGGTTACCCTACATGTATTTTGTGTCTCTGGTTTTATTGCTGATAGGCACTGTTTGGGGGTTGGGATTCGCGCCGGTGGATTCAAAGCAGGGGAATAGCTACCGCATATTATTTATTCACGCTCCAGTGGCACATATCGCCGAAGTTGCCTATGTGGCCATGGCAATAATGGGGGCTGCGGGTCTGATTTGGAAAACAAAACTCTCCTTTATGGCGATGAAGGTCTCCGCGCCTCTAGGGGCTGTGTTTACGTTTATTGCTTTAGTGACTGGCTCCATTTGGGGAAAGCCCACCTGGGGTGCCTGGTGGGTATGGGATGCACGAATTACATCCATGTTGATTTTGTTCTTTTTATTTCTGGGTGTTTATGCCTTGCAAGAGGCGTATCAAAATAAAGATGCGGGCAATAAAGCGGCGGCTGTTTTGTCTCTGGTCGGCGTTGTAAATATTATTATCATTAAAAAATCTGTTGAGTGGTGGAATACTTTGCACCAACCTGCCTCTATTACAAAGGGAGCCATTGATATTTCTATGTTGGTGCCACTGCTTATTAATATTCTCGGCATGTACATTCTTTATTTGGCCTTATTGACGGCGTGGACTCGATTGGAAATATTGCGGCAGGAACGGAAAAAACAGTGGGTAAATGAATTGTTCAGTGCTAGCGGTCAGCGGTAGTCGCTAGTTGAATCCGATCTATAACAACATCGGCCATTCGTATTCGTCAACGAGAAGGGCGGATCCATTCATTGTCCAACAGCTAGCCGATTTACTGGGTATAAGTGCGGAAAAGCAGTTTCTGGATTTAGCCTGCGGTACCGGCAATTACACGAACGAATTGGCGTCCTTGGGCGGTCGTTGGCATGGTGTGGATATTTCCAGCGTTATGCTCGCCCAAGCTAGCGCAAAAAATGCCCGAATTAATTGGTGCTTGGCTGGCGCCCATCAATTGCCATACGTTAGTAATTTCTTTGATGGGGTAATTTGTACACTGGCGATCCATCATTTTTTTGATCTGCCTGCCGTTTTTACTGAAGTCGCGCGCGTGCTCAATTGTGGCCGATTCATTGTATTTACGGCTTTCCCCGATCAAATGAGACAGTATTGGTTGTACCACTATTTTCCTGGAATGATGAAAAAGTCGATAAGCCAAATGCCCGAGCAATTGGTAGTTATCCAGACATTACAGTCCGCTGGCTTTTCGATTGACAAGCTAATCCCATTTCACGTGACCAATCAGCTGAACGATTTATTTTTATACGCAGGGAAGGAAAGGCCGGAGCAATATTTGGACCCAAGGGTGCGTGCAAACATTTCTTCGTTTGCTTCACTGTGTGAGGCCGATGAGCTTGAACAGGGTTTGCGATTGCTGCAGGAAGATCTTTCAACAGGTAGGTTTGATCAGGTAGCGGAGCGTTACCCATCTAATACCGGAGATTATGTATTTATTTCTGCTTCAATTCGATGAGTTTATACGCTGTTTAAATGGCGTCCCCGGCGGGAATCGAACCCACATCATACGCTTAGGAGGCATACGTTCTATCCGATTAAACTACAGGGACGTCGCCGCGCATTATATTCAAAATTTCACGTAAAGAACCAATTTCTTAAGCGCTTTTAAATCTATTGGGTCACGAAGGTTGGGGATTCCCGCGGAGGGTGAAAATTGATCAGTGCCTGGGTTCGAGTTTTTACGAAGGGCAGCGGGCAGACGATAAACATCTATTAAGTGGCAAGTGATCTCAGTTACTTTTATGTGGTAGTTCCTTGGGTGAACTCACTCACATTATCGGGTTTAATCGACAAAACCTCTACGAAAAATCTGCAAAAAAACTTTAACTATTTACAGTCTAAAAGAATTCCACGGAATTCTACCAATTCCATCGCCTTGATTTTGCTACTTTCGCACCGGCTTCAATAACACAACCCTCCTTGATTCTAAAAGGTTCCGAAGCCTAAACAACGACTCTAATCCTGACGATTATCTCTAGGACTTAACCATGAATAACAATAAAAGTGGTATCTACAAGGCTTTGCTTTTATCGATTGCCGGAGCTTGTTTCGCTTGCTCCGAGGCAATAGCTCAATCGGTAAGTGTTAACGCGTCTACCGAGTATCAAACCATTACCGGGTTTGGCGGGATGAATGGCGTAGGTTGGATTGGCGATTTAACCGCCTCTCAAATTGAAACCGCGTTCGGTAACGGGGAAGGTCAGCTGGGCCTGAGCATCATGCGCCTGCGGATTGACCCAAACTCCGCGAACTGGAACCAACAAGTCACATCGGCTGTTCGCGCACGGCAGCTGGGTGCCAAACTATTGGCTACGCCTTGGTCACCACCGGCCTACATGAAGACCAACAATAGTCTGATCAATGGAGGAAAGCTTAAGCCGGAATATTACGATGAGTACGCGACTCATCTTTTAAACTTTGCGGATTTCATGTCGCGCAACGGAGCCCCACTGTATACCGTATCTGTTCAAAACGAACCGGATTGGCACCCGGACTATGAGTCTGCAGACTGGTCTGGTGATGATTTCGTAAGCTTTTTAAATTCGGAAGGCGCTCGCTTCGGTTCAAACCTGAAGGTAACTGTCGGTGAGTCTGTGGGTTTTGCAAAGCGGTTCACTGATCCGGTTTTGAACAGTGCAACCGCCGTTCAGCATGCGGATATTATTGCCGGACACCTTTATGGCGCTGTCCCGCAGGATTACCCATTGGCGCGCGCCAAGGGTAAAGAAGTATGGATGACCGAACATTACACTGATAGCAAAAATGATGCGGATGTGTGGCCGCTCGCGTTGGATGTAGGTACCGAGTTGCATCGCAGTATGGCCGCAAATTTCAACGCCTACATCTGGTGGTACATTCGCCGCTCTTACAGCTTTATTAAGGAAAACGGACAAGTGAGTAAGCGCGGCCATATCATGGCGCAGTACGCCCGTTATGTTCGTCCGGGTTTCAAGCGCATAGGTGCGACTGAGAAGCCATATTCAGATGTGGCGGTTACCGCCTTTAAAGGCCCGGACAACAAGATTGTAATGGTCGTCGTTAACACAGGTACTTCATCGCGCAGCCTTAATCTCACGTTGCAAAACGCCAGCGTAGGGAATCTTGTTAAATACAGTACCTCAGCAACCCTTAACGTTGGGTACGGCGGTACGACCAAGGTAAATAATGGCACGGCAACCGTAATAGTTGAGCCACAAAGCGTTACTACATTCGTCAGCGAAGGCACTGCGGCGTCTAGTGTTTCCAGTTCATCATCCAAAAGTTCTGTAGCACCTAGCACTTCTTCCAGAAGCTCGACGTCCTCCAGCGTGATTCGCTCAAGCGCTTCCAGCATTGCTTCTTCCGTTATTTCTTCTGCTCCTCGTTCTTCCAGTAGCAGTTCTTCTAGCCGCAGCTCTTCCCCAGCAAGCAACAATGCAAATTGTAGTTATGTGGTGACTAGCGATTGGGGGAATGGATATACCGCTGCGATTCGTATTAAAAATAATGGAACTAATGCGATTAACAGTTGGAGTGTAAATTGGAATTACACCGATGCTACGCGTATTACCGGTTCGTGGAATGCCAATCTCTCTGGTAGTAATCCTTATTCGGCGAGCGGTTTGAGTTGGAACTCTTCAATTCAGCCGGGGCAAACGGTTGAGTTTGGGTTCCAAGGCACTAAAAATGCGGGTACAGCACAAGTGCCTGCAATTACCGGCAGTGTTTGCCAATAACCCTACGACTATGTTTGGTGGGTTACGCCCAATATTTATTGTGCAATCAATAGCAAACCATGCAACGGCTTAGTTGCATGGTTTGCTGTTTGAACCCATTTATAAAAATAACGCGGTTTCAAGTAATAACGGCAATTCAAGAAATCGAGTTTTTAAAATTAGCGACGTGCTAACAAAAATTGTTGCCCTTCATTGTTAACGCTTCACTAAAGTTCCCCGCTTGAATATCAATATTTCTGCGTGGTGCCGGTCGCCATTCGCATAAAACTATCGAACGCTCTGTCGGAAAGAATCGCCTTCAAAAACAACGTGGGTTTTGTCTGAGCTGGATATGATCCGTTTCCAGAGCTTTTGAGCGGTTTTTCCGCAGCAATATCAGCCCATTCGCTGGTGATTCCGCCTCGCTTCACGACGACAACATCAATACGGAATAGCTCCACGCGATGCGTAATTAATCGCTAATAGCAATTTGAAGAAGAAAGGTGCACCGCACGGGAGGTGCGGTGCTGAGTTGGATGCCGGAGTCGTTACGCTTTGGCTACGGTATATGACGAGGAGTGTTGGGTTTGCGTGCCTTTTGCCGTGTAGAGCGAGGGTGCAGCAACTTTACCGCGCAGCAGGTTCAGTAAATGATTGAGCGTTTGCTGGGAACGAGCAATCATCTTGCCATTCACGTCGTTCATTTTTTGGCATTCTTCAAAATCGCTTACCAGGTTTTTCCACTCGTCGCGTAGGGGTAGGGTAGCCGTATTGCGCTGTAAGAAGGTATCCCAGCCGCTGGCATTGGTTGATAGACCTAGTGCGTTGAGTATTTGGTTGCGAATTCTGGCGCTGTTATTTAAATGATCGATAACTGCTGCTTTGCGCTCAATGATCTCTTGCAAGCCTTCTTGTTTGCGTTGTTCAAGCAGTTCGCGCTCGTTGGCAAGTAGTTGCTTGAGTTGAGTGAGTGCGGCGGAATCCTGCGCGAGCATTTGGCGCAGTGCGGTAATATCAAGAGACATAGCAACCTCTTTTGTGTGTCGATGAAGGGTGATAGCCAGGTGCCGGGGAAGAACCTGTCTGCCACCATTCGGTCAATAAAACGGTTTTAAACTTTTCGATTTAACCCAACAAATCCTGATTCAACATGTTTTCTGCGATGCGTTCAGGGTTAATTTCGAAACGCCCCTCGGCAATTGCACGGCGAATTTCTGCCACTTTGTCCAGGTTTACATCTGGCGCACTGTCGATCTTGCTTTGCAAGCGACCCAGAGTTTGTGCTTCCTGACTGAGTACTACCTGATCACCAGCGTTGCCGCTTGGTGCTGGAGTACTGGCAGGCGCCTTGGCTTCTGGAGCACTGCTAGTGCTGGGCTTGCTTCGAGTGCTTTTGGCACTCACGGAGTCCAGTGAATTGTTGGTGTTAAAGTTCATTTGTTTTCCCCTGTTCGCCGTGTGGCGATTTGTACAAAAATGTCACGGTTGCTATGTCGGGACACCGTGGAAGGCTCTGATTGGAGCCTCCCTAGCCAGTTTATCGGCGGTAGTCCGCTTAACTTTAGCAATATTTTAAAAAATCTTTCATCTGCGTGTAGTCTGTGTCTAGTCCAATCAGAGTGTCTGGACTAGGCCCTGACCTTTTACGATTCCCGATATAACTCTTTCCGACGAGCTGTTTTTTACCCGGATTTTTTGCCCCAAGCGACCGTCGCTCATCGCGGTACCTGAACTGCTGACTTTAATGGCGCCCGCGATGGATTCGAGCATCACCACCTCGCCCCGTCTCACAGTAGTGGGGGAATCCATTTGATTGGTTTTGAACACTTCGCCTTTGCCGATGTTGCGTTTTGCTTCCCGGCCAACGATGGCTTGGGGGTATCTGCGAACCCTTGGCGAATACTGCTGACATTGACCAGTGCGCTCGTCAGGTGTGAGCCGGAGATGGATTGGCCGCGGGGTATATCCATGGCGGCGACGGGAATTTCCCGATAAATCATCACTTGCGCTGGAATGTGTACGGTCCAGGCAATTTGCCCAACGCATTGGGCTTTCACACTGATGTTGCCGCCCAGGCCGGATTGATCCTGAGCATTAAACTTCACTGGCGTTGGGCATTGCGCTAGACGTAACCGATCATCGAGGTTGCCAACATTGATATCTATGCGTTCATGGACGGTTCTTCCGTATTCCTCCGCCAGAAAATTGGCTGCATCCTGCTTTAACTGAAGTTGGCTATACAAACCGGATGCGTAACTCTGACCCCAGGGACAAGAAACCCCTAAAAACAGCGTAAAAGCACAAATGTTTAGCGATTTGAGGGGCTTTTGAGCATTTACTGGGAATGATGTTCTTTGGCGCAAAATATTCTTCGCGAAAGTTCTATAAAAACTAGGAAGTTCCATATTTTGTCCTATCCTCAAGTTTATGAACTTGAGGTCAGCCGAAATCGAGTGGTTAACGACTAAAGTCTGACACTTTTTTGCCGCTAACCAGTTTTACTAGCACCAAAGCAAATACCATGCCGTGATCCTGACGGCTGATGCAGGTTGGTCTTCCGTATAAAAGCGACTGGATAAGAATGAGGTAATTGCATGGCCGGCGTAATGGATAGTGTCAATCAGCGCACCCAGCTGGTTGGTCAAAACCGTCTTGAACTCCTGTTGTTTCGCCTTGGTGGCCAGCAGTTATATGGCATCAATGTTTTCAAGGTGAAAGAAGTCTTGCAGTGTCCCCAATTGAACGCGATTCCGGGACGTAGTTCGGTTGTACGTGGGGTGGCCCATATTCGCGGCGGAACCTTGCCGATTATGGATATGAACCTGGCAATTGGTCGCCGCGAGTTGCCAGATATTGAAAGCTGCTTTGTCATCATCACTGAGTACAATCGTACGGCCCAAGGCTTTTTGGTTCGCTCGGTCGAACGTATCGTGAATATGAACTGGGGTGATATTCACCCGCCACCCAAAGGTGCCGGTAAGGAGCATTACCTGACCGCGGTTACTCAAGTTGATGGCCAGTTGGTGGAAATTATCGACGTCGAGAAAATTCTTGCCGAGGTTGCCCCTCCTCGCGAAGAAGTCAGTGCAGGTGTTATTGAAGACGGCATTGCTGATCGCGTAGTGCAAAAACATGTGTTGATCATTGATGACTCCACCATTGCACGTAAACAAATCCAGCGTGTGGTGGAGGGCATGGGAATTCGTACCACCTTGAAGAAAGATGGTGCAGAGGGATTCAACTACCTGCAGGATTTAATGAAAGAGGGTAAAGATCCTTACGCCGAGCTCATCATGATTATTTGTGATATCGAGATGCCGGAAATGGATGGTTACACCTTTACGGCGGAAGTTCGCAATCATCCGCAACTTAAAAACCTGCATATTGTTTTGCATACATCGTTAAGCGGTGTGTTTAATGAAGCTATGGTGCGTAAAGTGGGTGCGGATGACTTTTTGGCAAAATTCCACCCCGACGAGTTGGCTAAACGCGTGAATGATCGCGTTCTGGCGATCACTGGTGAGAGCCTCCTGCCGCCCGAGCAGGCTTGATGGAAATAGCGCAGGGGAGTGCGGTTATGAGTTGCGTTGAGTAGTTATGATTAATAAAGATTCGCCTTTTACTAAACCTGTCGCTGGTCGAGATAATCTGGATCAGCAAGAGTTTGATCAATTTCGTCAGTTCCTTGAAGATGCCTGCGGGATTTCCCTGGGTGACAACAAACAGTACCTGGTGACCAATCGGATTCGTCGTATCCTGGAAGAAAATAATATTGCTTCCTTTGGCGAGTTGGTTAAGGTACTTAAACAAGGCTTTAATCGTAAATTAAAGGACCAGGTCGTTGATTCGATGACCACCAACGAAACCTTCTGGTTTCGCGATAATTATCCCTACGATCATTTAAAAAATACGCTGCTCCCGCAATTAATGGCGCCCAACAATCGTATGTTTGGACCTATTCGCGTTTGGTCGGCTGCCTGTTCTTCCGGGCAAGAGCCTTATTCGATTAGCATGATGGTGGAGGAATATAAGCGTCAGGCTATGGGCAATTTGCCACGCGCTGTGCAAATTGTAGCAACGGATTTATCCTCGACCGTTTTGGATCAGGCAAAGCGTGGGGAATACGATAAGTTGTCAGTTATGCGTGGTTTATCGGCAGATCGTTTGGAGCGCTATTTTGACAATCCCATCCCGACAATGTGGCGGGTAAAGGGGTTTGTGAAAGAGCGAATTGATTTCCGCTCACTCAATTTAATGGATTCCTACGCGAGTCTCGGCAAGTTTGACATTGTGTTTTGCCGTAATGTGTTGATCTATTTCAATGCCGATTTAAAGCGGCAGATTCTGCAAAAAATTCACGCATCACTAAAGCCGCAGGGCTTATTATTCCTTGGTTCCTCTGAAGGTTTGGCGGGCGCAGCGGATCTATTTGAAATGGTGCGCTGCGAACCGGGAATTCTCTACAAGGCAATTTAATCTGCCCGTCTTACACGCTGAAATGCCCGCACTTTGCGGGCATTTTTGTTTATGGGTCTTTTCTGCAATAGCGCGGAAGTCGGAGCGGAAATCCTTTGCCGCTTTGCCTTTGCCGCTTTTTGAAGAACCGCTTGGCGATAATAAAAAAACTATGTAAATCATATGGATAGAGAATTTTTTGGCCGTTGGCACAGGGGTTGCTTTGGTGTTGGTAACCGTAAAAAGTGGCTGATCCAATTTGCCACCTACCAATCACCGGGTTGCTGATTATGTCTATCTCGTTCGATAAAGCCTTGGGAATTCACGAAACGGCGCTGCACTTTCGCTCTGAGCGCGCATCGGTATTAGCTAATAACCTGGCCAATATCGACACCCCAAATTTCAAGGCTAAAGATCTCGATTTTAAGCAAGCCCTGCAACAAAAAATGAATTCGTCGCAGGGGTTTGATATGTCTACTACCCAGGACCGCCATATCGAGGCACAAGGGTTTGATGCCGTTGAAGGTGATGTGTTGTATCGCACACCACAGCAACCTTCGATTGATGGAAATACGGTGGAAGATCAAATTGAACATGCTGAGTACATGAAAAACGCGTTGGCATTTCAAGCCAGTTTTCAATTTTTGAATAGCAAATTTACCGGATTGCGTAGCGCAATTCGCGGTGAATAATTTAATCGGAACCACATGGGTAAGTGATCATGGCACTTGGAAATATTTTTGATATCGCTGGTACTGGTATGAACGCGCAAAGTTTGCGCTTGAACACCACAGCCAGCAACTTGGCAAATGCGCAATCTGCCAGTTCCAGTGTAAATGAAGTTTATCGCAGTCGTCAGCCAGTGTTTGCGGCAATTCAACAACAGGCAATGCGCGATAGTGTTGTTGAAGGCACTTACAGTGACAATGAAGTGGATGCTGCCGCTGGCGTGCAAGTGCTGGGCATCGTAGAAAGTGATGCGCCGCTGCAACGCCGTTACGAGCCGGATCACCCAAAGGCCGATGAACAAGGTTATGTGTACTACCCGAATGTAAATCCGGTGGAAGAAATGGCCAATATGATTGCGTCATCACGAGCATTTCAAATGAATGTTGAAGTGATGAATTCGGCCAAGCAAATGGTTCAACGTGTATTGACCTTGGGTCAGTAATTAGCGAGGGAGAAAGATTATGACTACTGTTGGCAGCACTAATAGCAGTTCCAGCGTTACTGATAACCTGAGTATCAACAAGAAAACTGAAACCAAAAAAAATAACAACGAATTGGGACAGGCCGCATTTCTGGAGTTGATGATTACGCAAATGAATAATCAAAACCCGCTGAGTCCGCAAGATAACAGTGAGTTTGTTGCGCAGTTAGCCCAGTTCAGTTCGGTGGAAGGTTTGGAGCGTTTAAACAAAACGTTTAATAGCTTTATGTCCAATAACGCATTGCAAGCATCATCATTGGTTGGTCGCAGTGTCACCGTTGAATCAGATAAGAGCACTTTAACCAAAGGTGGAATTGTTTCAGGAAGTGCAGATCTTGCCTATTCAACCGATAATCTGAAAATGAATATTTATGACGAGAGCGGTGCTCTGGTACAAAAAATTCCAGTGGGCAAGGTTTCCCAAGGTGAAATGGTTTTCCGTTGGGATGGACAAAATTTGGAAGTGAATGGCGAATTACTGGATTGGGAGGCAGGTGATGCTGCTGCCGCTGCCGGTGAATATAAGTTTGAAATCACCGCCGATCAGAACGGTAAAAATGAAGCCCTGAAAACTTCACTGAGTGCGAATGTGAACAGTGTAACTATCGGTGAGAACGGTGCATTAATTTTGAATCTTGCCGGCGTTGGCGCAGTAGATGCCAGCAAAGTAAAACAGTTTAATTAATCGAGTTGTAATTAAAATTTTCAGCCATTAGTCCCTATGGTCGAGGTGTAATATGTCGTTCAATACAGCGTTAAGCGGAATTCGTGCAGCAAATACTGATCTGCAAGTGACCGGTAACAATATAGCCAATGCGAGCACCATTGGTTTTAAAACTTCGCGCGCTGAATTTGGCGATGTATACACAAGCACTTTATTGGGTGGTGGTTCTAATACGCCCGGTAGCGGTGTAACCATTCAAAATATTCGCCAACAATTTACCCAAGGCAATTTGAAATTCACCCAGAATGAATTGGATTTGTCGGTGAATGGCGAAGGCTTTTTTGTGGTAGAAAAAAATGGCGAACGTTTGTTTACCCGGGCAGGTACTTTTGGCTTGGATAAAGACGGGTATATCGTGAATGGTACCGGTGCGTTGCTGCAAGGCTTTGCTGCGGACGACGCGGGCAATGTGAGCGGAATTCTGGGTGATTTGCGCGTTGATGTCAGTTCGCAAGAGCCGCGTCAAACTACCGCGGTGGATGCATCATTTAATCTGGATTCGAGCGAAGTGGTGTTGGAAACCACGGGATCTCGTTTTGCCACTAACGGTTCGGGTATTAATGAGGCGCAGCTAGGTGCGAAAGTTGCCACCACCACTACCTTGAACTTGGGGGCGATAGCAACGCCACTGACGTTCAGCGCGGCAAATACAACGGCGTTTACCCTGTCGCGCACTGACCCGGTGAGCCTTGCAACCGACAGCGTTTATCTAACCCTGAATACTGGTTCTGCAACATCTTTATCGGCGCTGGCGACCTTAATTAACTCCGCGAACTTTGATTCCGCCAGCCCGGTCAACGTGGAAGCCTATGCGGACAATACCACTAATGAATTAAAATTCCGCGATTTGGCAACAGGCACACCGTCCACGGTTACTGTGACAATTGATGCTCCCAACTCTGATCCAAACGCATTGACGACTGCAGTAACTACCGTGAGCACTGCCGCGGGTACTCCACATGCAACGGCACACGATGCGGGAATTCCAGAGGTGACCAACAACTATGGATCGCATACGTTAGTCATTCGCGGGCCTAATGGAAAAGATGTGCCCTATATCAGTAAATACGGCGCAAGTGCAGACGAAACTGCGTCTGAACTCAATAAACTTGCGGGCGTTTCGGCGACCGCGCGCACCACGGCAGTTTTGTATGCGTCCGATGCGTTGGCTGTGCCTCCCAAAGTGTTTACCAATAACGGTTCTTTCCGTTTGAATGGCGTTAACTTGACCTCTACCGGTGCTCCAGACATGACTGCAATGCGCGATGAGATCAACGCGTTAAGTTCATCGACGTTGTTGGGGATTAGTGCGACGCTGGATTCAGACGGCAACCTGGAAATCGTATCTGCCAGTGGTAAAGATTTGGAATTTACCTTTGACACTGCCGGCGGCGTTGCTGAAGTACAAGGTAATCAGGGGACATCGCAAATCGTAAACAACACAACCGATGCAATTAAAATAGGTGGTGCTGTGACAGTTACTATGCAAGAAGGCTATTCGATTGCAAGTAGTGCTCCCACAGTTCCTGTATATGGCGGCAGTATGTTCGGTTCGATTAATGTGCCCAACTTTTTTACGCCTGTTCCGATTAATGCGTTTAACCCTATCGATCAAAAAACCTATAACCATGCAACCACTACGACGATTTACGACAGTTTGGGTAATGCGCATTCCATGCGTCACTTTTTCGTTAAGCAAGAATATGACCCTGCAGATCCACTGACATCACCTAATCATTGGATTATGTACGTACAAATTGATGGTCAGAATGTAGGTGATCCGGATCCATCATTGCCATCGCCACAGAATACTGAGCCAACCATGGCGTCATTCAATATTCATTTCAATTCGGACGGTACTATTGATCCATTCACCACTGACTCAATGCTGATTTCCAACTGGACGCCACTGGGTGAAGATGGCGACCCAATCGGTGCGCTAGGCCCACTCAATGTATTGCAAGGCGGTACAGTTCCCGTTGCTGAGCCGCCGGCCAGTTCCAACTTTTTAATTGATTTGGCGGGCAGTACACAGTTTAAAGGTGACTTCGCCGTTGAGCAGTTAGATCAAAATGGTTACGCCACTGGCCGCCTCGCTGGTTTGGATATCAGCAATACCGGTATCGTGTTTGCGCGTTTCACCAACGGTGAAGCTCAGGTTCTGGGGCAGGTGGCGTTGGCCAACTTCAGCAGTGTTGACGGCCTGAAACCGGTAGGCGATACCATGTGGGCACAAACCTTTGAAACGGGTGAAGCAATTATTGGTGCTCCCGGTTCCGCACAACTGGGTAACATAACAGCGGGTGCAATAGAAGAATCCAACGTAGATTTGTCCGAGCAATTGGTGAATTTGATTATCGCCCAGCGCAACTATCAAGCGAATGCGAAAACCATTGAAACCGCCAATGCGACAACACAAACCATTATCAATTTGAGGTAATAGCTGGCCGGTAATGCATGCGGACGCAATAAAAAGGGAGCAATAAATTGCGCCCCTACAGATTAAAATTACATTCACACAGCGGCAAAGAGCGGAAGCTCTTTGCCGCTTTCTATTCGATGATTTGGTTAATCATCAGGGCGCAATAAATTGCGCCCCTACGTAAGCGGAAAAAATCTTTAATTTTCAATATATTAAATCACATCCACAGATTGGCACCGCTCTTGCAGAACTTCCGGTAACGGCAAATTCGCCAAAAAACTAGCGCTAGTAGTTAGTGCTGGAAACCGGAGTAAAAATCGTGGACAGAGCCCTGTTTATTGCCATGAGCGGTGCCAAGAACAATATGTTGGCCCAGGCTAATCGCGCCAACAATTTGGCGAACCTCAGTACCACAGGTTTTCGTGCTGACTTTGAACAATCGCGCAGTATGGGTGTGTATTACGGGGAAGGTCAGCCCACTCGCGCCTATGCATTGACTGAATCACCGCGTTCAAATTTTGAGTCCGGCCCGATGATCACAACTAATAATTCGTTGGATGTCGCCATTCAGGGTAACGGCTTTATCGCGGTGCAAGCGCCGGACGGTTCAGAAGCTTACACCCGCTTTGGCAATCTCGCTGTTGATGCGAACGGCATGTTACGCACTTCCAATGGCTTGCCTGTGCTGGGCGCGGGTGGCCCCATCAATATTCCCGAAAATGAAAAGGTTCAAATTGGCTCTGATGGCACTATCTCGATTGTGGGGTTGGGCCAGGGGCCGGAAGCCATGGTGCAGGTTGGCCAATTGAAATTAGTGAATCCCGATATCAAAACCATTGAAAAAGGCGATGACGGTTTATTTCGTCAGCGCGATGGTTTGAATGCAGCGGTTGCACCTGAAGTCGTTATTCGCAGCGGCATGTACGAGGGGAGCAATGTCAACGCTGTGGAAGAATTCACGCAAATTTTGAGTCTCTCTCGCCAATATGAAATGCAAGTAAAAGTAATGAAGACGGCTGAAGAAAACTCAGCAGCGTCAGCGCAGTTATTGCAAATGTCGTAATTTTTTAATGCGTTTTGTTAATGCATTTAACCTGAGGAATAGATCATGCACGCCGCACTCTATGTCAGTAAAACCGGATTATCAGCACAGGATCGTCAGCTCACTACCATCTCCAATAACCTGGCAAATACCAGCACGATTGGTTACAAGCGCGACCGCGCTATTTTTGAGGATCTGCTGTATCAAAACCAGCGTCAGCCAGGCGCACAGCAAACGCAAGACACCGAATTGCCGTCCGGTTTGCAATTGGGTGCGGGTGTGCGTGTTGTTGCAACGCAGAAAGAGTTTACCCAGGGTAATTTACAAGTCACCGATCAGTCGCTCGATATTGCGATTGATGGCCACGGTTTTCTGCAATTTCTGCAACCGGATGGCAGCATCGTTTATTCGCGTAATGGCCAATTGCAAATTAATGGTGAAGGGCAAGTGGTGAATGCCGATGGTTTATTGCTGGAACCCGCCATCGTAATTCCTGAGGGCACCAACAAAGTCACGATTGGCACTGATGGAACTGTGAATGGTTACACAAATGGACAAGTGGACCCGCAACAATTGGGGACCATTACCATGGTGGATTTTGTTAACCACTCAGGTTTGCAACCAATTGGCGGGAACTTGTTTGTAGAAACGGTAGCCAGTGGCAACCCGGTGCAAGGTACACCCGGTGAGAATGGTATGGGTGTTATTAAGCAAGGGATGTTGGAAAATTCCAACGTGGATATCGTGGAAGAAATGGTGAACATGATTACTACCCAGCGCGCGTATGAAATGAATTCCAAAGTGGTTTCAACGGCAGACCAAATGCTGCAGTTTATCACGCAGAATCTTTAATCACGTTTTTACCTTGAGTGCCGCATCATGAACCTGCAATTTTCTTTCTCAAGCGTTCAACTTATCAGCCTGGTTGCGGCGATTGTTGTGCTGAGTGGCTGTGCTAACAGAAAACCTATGGCGGATGATCCTGCGTATGCACCGACTATCGCTGCCAATATGCCAGTTCCACAGCGCACGGAAGGTTCTTTGTATCAGGATGCGTACGGTATGAATCTATTTGATGATCGCAAAGCGCATTTCGTCGGTGATGTCATTACCGTAACCCTGAGTGAACGCACTGTGTCCAGAAAATCCTCTGGCGTAACTACCGGGAAAAAGAGCGGTGTGAATTTTAATGCAGGGCCGTTGTTGGGGGTAAATCCCACCATTAAGGGCAACGAATTAACCACGACGATGGAACAGGATCGCACCTTTGACGGCAGTGCGGATGCAGACCAGAGCAATAGTTTGCAAGGCAATATAACCGTGACAGTGGCAGAAATTCTGCCCAACGGAAATTTAATTGTGCGTGGTGAAAAGTGGATTACCTTGAATCGCGGCGATGAATTTATTCGCATCAGTGGCATTGTGCGCCCGGAAGATATTGCGCCAGACAATACTATCGTTTCTACGCGTTTAGCGAACGCCAAAATTTCCTACAGTGGCACTGGCGAATTGGCTAGCACCCAACAAATGGGTTGGTTGTCGCGCTTCTTTAACAGTGATTTGTGGCCGCTTTAATTGTACGCCTGGCGCTAATCTAATTGGTCGTAGATGTGCGAGTAACATTTTGGTTGAGGTATATATGCGTAATTTTTGTTGGTTAGTCATCGGTGTGTTGATGTGGGCGAGCACTGCTGCCAAAGCCGAGCGCATTAAAGACATTGCCAGTGTTGCCGGCGTGCGCGCGAACCAATTAGTAGGTTATGGTCTCGTGGTTGGGCTTGATGGTACCGGCGACCAAACGACGCAATCTCCGTTTACTGTGCAGTCCTTTAATTCCATGTTGAAACAATTTGGCATTACTGTACCGGAAGGTGCGCGCATGCAAATGAAGAACGTCGCAGCGGTAATGATTCAAGCTGAGCTACCGGCGTTTGCCAAACCTGGTCAAACTATTGATGTAACAGTTTCTTCCATCAGTAATGCGAAAAGTTTGCGTGGCGGTAGCTTGTTAATGACACCGTTAAAAGGTTTGGATGGAAAAGTGTATGCCGTTGCCCAAGGTAATCTGGTTGTTGGTGGCTTAAGCGCTTCGGGTAACGATGGTTCAAAAATTACCGTGAATATTCCGAGTGCAGGTCGTATTCCCAGTGGTGCAACCGTAGAGCGAATGGTGGAAACCAATTTTGCGGGAGGCCAACCGATTGTATTTAATTTACATCGCGCCGATTTCACTACCGCCAATCAATTGGCAAAAAGTATTAACGCGATGTTGGGGCCAGATGTAGCGCGTCCGTTAGATGCCGTTTCTATTATGGTGAATTCTCCGGCAAATCCTGCGCAACGCGTGGATTTTATTTCCATGCTCGAAAATGTCGAGGTAACTCCCGGTGAGGAGGTTGCCAAGGTCATTATCAATTCACGCACCGGCACAATTGTTGTTGGTAAAAATGTACGCGTGTCACCAGTCGCGGTTACGCATGGAAGTCTTACTGTTTCCGTGGCAGAAAGTTTAACCGTGAGCCAGCCAAATGCATTGGCCGGTGGTCAAACCGTTGTGGTGCCGAGTAGTAATGTTAAAGCGGATGAAGAAACTAACCCAATGTTCAAGTTTGCACCTGGCGCCAACCTGGATGACATAGTGAAATCCGTTAATAACGTGGGTGCATCACCCAGCGATTTAATGGCGATTCTGGAAGCGCTCAAAGAATCGGGTGCACTTAAAGCAGAATTAGTGGTGATCTAAAATGTTAACTGTCGATACCGGCGTAAAAACACCTCAGGTGCAGGATACTTATCTTGACGCTAACTCACTTGATTCTGTCAAGGCGATGGGGCGCGCCAAAGATCCACAGGCATTACAAGAAATCGCCAAAAAATTTGAAGCCATGTTTGTACAACAAATGCTAAAAACCATGCGCGAAGCCAATGATGTGTTTTCACAAGGCAATTACTTCGATAGCAGTACTACGCGGTTTCATCGCGATATGCTCGACCAGCAAATGGTGTTAAACCTGACCAGTGGTCGTGGTATTGGTTTGGCAGATCATTTTTATAAGCAAATGCTACACGCCTATGGCGGTAGTATGAAGCCGGATACCCGTAGTTCATCTACAGGGGGTTTATCTGCAGCCAACACTGGTGAGTTGCCTGCCGCTGTGGTTCATAAAGATTCTGCGGCGGCAGTTGCCGATGCTGAAAACGAGGTTTTCGCTAACGACCTTGAGAACCTCGAATCCTGGGTTGTTGATTTCATGCGCATGAGCGATAACTCCAATAACTCATTGTTGAACCCTGATCAAGGTGAGGTGGAAGCGCGAGATTACCCGATTCTCAACTCCGCTTATATTCCTGCGTTGTTGAGTAAGCCCCAAACGATGAATTCTCGTGCCGGGCAAAAATCCAGTGTGAGTGAAAGCCAGGAAAATTTTGTCATGATGATTAAGCCGCATGCAGAAAAAGCGGCTGCCGAATTGCAAATTAATCCCGACGTGTTAATTGCCCAGGTCGCATTGGAAACCGGTTGGGGCAAACACGTTATTCATGACCAGAAAGGGAATAACAGCTTTAATCTTTTCAATATTAAAGCTAACACTGGTTGGGAAGGTGGAAAGGTAAATATCGCGACCCTCGAATACCGCGATGGAATTGCGGCGAGTGAAAAAGCCGATTTTCGTAAATACAACGATTATTCGGAAAGTTTTTCTGATTATGTGAAGTTAATGAAAAACAATCCTCGCTATCAGGATGCGCTGGAGGCAGGAAATAATTCGTCTGCTTATGCGGAGGCTTTGCAATCGGCGGGTTACGCGACTGATCCATTGTATGCCAAAAAAATTAAAAGCCTGCTGAACTCTGACGCAATTCGCTCTGTGAGCGAAGTGGCGCAGGCGGCACAATCGTTTATTTCCAATGCGGCCGTCGCTGGCCGGAAATTAGTGGAGTAGTCCTATGTCCGGTATTCTCTCCAACGCTATTTCCGGTTTGCAGGCCAGTCAAAATGCGCTGCGTACGGCCGGTCACAATATTTCCAACGCTAACACCGCCGGTTATACTCGTCAGGAAGTTAACTACGCAACGCGACCAGAACAAAATATTGGCGCTGCTGGGTTCATAGGTTCCGGTGTTAACACGACTTCAATAGAGCGAGTGGTCAATGAGTTTGTTACCGCACAGCTGCGATTGGATACTTCTACCTATAACCAGTTAAATAAATTTAATACCAATATCGGCAAGGTCGATAAATTGTTTGCCGACATTAGTACCGGGCTTACTGGTTCGCTACAAACTTTTTTTGCTGCTATGCAAAATGGTTCCAATGACCCTGCCTCAACTCCTGCGCGCCAATTAATTGTTACTGAGGCGGAGAGTTTGAGTATTCGCTTTAACAATTTATATCAGCGCATGGATGATATCGAGAAAAGTGTTAATCGTGAGCTGGGTACAGTTACCTCACAGATGAATTCGCTGGCGAAGTCCATTGCTACATTAAACCAGGCAATTGCTGATAAACGCGCATCCGGAAATGGCAATGAACCTAACGATTTGATGGACAAACGTGATGAGGCGTTGCGTCAATTATCCGAGCTGGTTTCATTGCAAGTCGTGAAGCAGGATGACGGCGACTTGAATGTGTTTATCGGCAACGGTCAGCCCTTAGTTGTTGGTGTTGGAGTGAGTACATTCAATGTCACCAACGATGGAAAAATCCAAATTACCAGCAACGGTGTCTCCAGTGATATCAGCGGGCAAATATCTGGCGGGCAACTAGGCGGCCTGCTGGGTTTTCGCGATCAGGTGTTGTACCCATCAATGAATGAGTTGGGCCGAATAGCTCTGGCGATGGCAGATCAATTTAATACCCAGCAACAACGCGGTATCGATTTGGATGGCGATTACGGCCAGCGCATGTTTGGTGATATTAATGAGCCCGCATTGACTGCCAGCCGAGTGATGCATGGCGCAAATGCATCGCCGGATGATCGTGTGATCTCTGTGACGATTGATGATGTTAACCAATTAACGACCAGCGATTACCGCTTTGAAATCCTGCCGGGTAGCAGTAACTATTTAGTGACTCGGCTATCGGATAAAGCGGTTATTGATCAAGGCACATTAACCGGGGTTTATCCGGCTGAAGTTTCTTTTGACGGTATTACCGTTAATCTAACCAGCGGTTCTTTTCAGGGCGGCGACACTTTTACGATCCAACCGACAAAACGTGGCGCGGAGAGTATTCACGCCGAAATTCAACGCCCCGAAGACCTGGCATTTGCAGCGCCCATTCGTACGGCAGGTAATACCAGTAACTCGGGCAGCGGGTTAATTAGTGCCGGTGAAGTGTTAAGTCTCGTAGACGCTGCTGGCAACCGTTTGCCCGCGTTTAGTAAGCCGGGTACGTTAACACCGCCAATTATTATTCGTTTTACATCGGAAACCACTTACGACGTTCTGGATAACACAGACCCGGCAAATCCAAAAGATTTAGTGCCGGCCATGCGTGACCAAACCTTTGTGCCAGGGGCGAGCAACAATATTTTTACCTCCGATATTGGCGAGACCCGTGTTACCGGTAGAGGAGAGCGGGTGGGTCTTCCTGCAGGACGCACATCGCAAATTGCCACTGAACCGCCGGATTTGCCCGGGCCCATGACCGCGGCCAGTTTGCCCCAATCCAATGGTTATTTGGCGGAACAACTTCGTTTTACGTTTCGCGACCCGGAAACCGGTGCAATCACCAACAAAACTATTACCACTACGCCTGGCGCCTCTGCTGCGCAAACGGCTGCGCAAATTAGTGCGTTATCGGGTGTGTCCGCCAATGCTTACACTACGGCGACCATTACCGATATTAATTTCGATACTACGACTTATGCACCGCCCTTGCAGTTGTCGGTCAACGGCGAAAATTTATTAGAATATAATTATTCCAATACGGCGTTTGCCGCAGATGTACCTAATCCCAATGTCAGCGAATCCGAGTTCAATGACTATCTCGCTGAACGAATTAATTCCAATGAAAATTTGAAAGCATTGGGTATTCGCGCACAAAGCGCAAATAACCCGATTACTGGTGCGCCTGAGTTACGCTTGGTGGCTTCGTCAGGTGTTAATTTGGATATTCGCCTGTCTGCGTCCAACGCGGGCGTTAACTCTATTGATGTCAATGACGGCAGTGGCAATCCGAATGTGCGGTTAATCGGCCAGGATGATCCGCTTACTGTGGGCACCGTTGAGCAGAGTACGGTTACTGTTGGCGGGCGTATAGATATTACGATGGCAAACGGTATTAGCCTGCAAACATCGCCAACCAACAGCCCCTATTTTGGTGATAGTAGTCTGCCAGGTTTTGCGGCGTCTTCGTTTATTGGTTATCAGGTAGCTGTCAGCGGTCAACCTAAAGCGGGTGATGTATTTACAGTCGGTTTTAATACCAATGGCAGTAATGATAACCGCAACGCACTCGCAATGACGGCATTAGAGTCGGCCAAAACCTTGCAAGACGGCAGTCTGAGTTTTGCCGATGGTTATGCAAAAATGGTTGAAGAGGTTGGAACGAAAAGTAACCTCTCAAAAATCAATACTGAAGCCAGTAAAAGTCTGCTAGAGCAAACAAACACCATGCGAGAGGGAATTTCGGGTGTAAACCTGGATGAAGAGGCGGCGGATTTAATTAAGTTCCAGCAACTTTATCAGGCCAATGCGCAAGTGATATCTGTTGCGCGAGAATTGTTTGATACGTTATTAAATTCTCTGTGACAAACTATTAAAACGTGGCTGCTTCCGCGTCGATCGCGGCCACACTTTTCACCATCACACCAGTCTCGCAATTCCGTCAATTAACTAAAAAATAGTTTCCTCATATTTTTCATAGTTGGAACACTTTGTGCGTTGAATATCCTATCAGCAAGATACTGGCAAGTTGTTGCCGCTTGTTGCCGGAAAAGAGGATTTCATTATGCGCGTATCCACGACACAAATTTATAATATTGCCAACCTCGGTATTGGTCAGGCGCAAGCGGCGATTACCAAAACCCAGGAGCAAATTGCAACTGGAAAACGCGTGTTGACTCCGGCGGATGACCCGGTAGCGGCGGCGACTATTTTGCAATTGAATCTGGAGTTGGCGCGTACTGAGCAGTACAAAAAAAATATTGATGTGGCTGAAAACAGCTTGAATCTGGAAGAAACTAACCTGCAAAGTATTGTTGGTCTCGTGCATCGCATGCGTGAGCAAGCGGTTTATGCCGGTAACACGGCGGTAATGACCGCGTCAAACTACGATGCCCTGGCAGCCGAAGTAGAAACTCGCATTCAGGAACTATTGAATTTACAAAATACGCGCAACGCCTCAGGGCAATATATTTTTGCGGGATATCAAAGTAACACTAAACCTTTTGTAGGTGATGGTGGTGGAAACTTTAATTATCTGGGCGACGAAGGTCAGTTGCGGTTGCAGGCATCTGCATCGGTGAGTGTTGCGGTGAGTGATTCCGGTAAGAAAGCATTTGTCGATATTCCCAGCGGCCATAATACGTTTAATACTTCTGCGAGTGCTGCCAATAAATCAAATCCCCCTGCGATTATTACCGTCGGACAAGTATTTGATCAGGCGGAATTCGATAAGCTTTACCCTGATGACATGGTGGTTACCTTCACCAAAACAGCGTCGGCCACTAATTACACGGTAACGCAAAAGTCTAATGGTAAACAATTGTTGGTGAATCAACCCTACGTGGCGGGTGTTGACATTGAAGTGGCCGGCGCACGCTTTAAAATTTTAGGAAATCCCCATCCGGGAGAGGCAGCGATAGCCGCGGATTTGAATTTTGGTGCTGTAGGTGCGTTTGACTTTTCCCTGACGCCGACCAACATTTCAATTTCGGTTGGTGGAAAGACCGAAACGCTATTGTTGGATCAAAACGTTACTAATGCAACGGACTTGGCAGCGGCATTTAACAGTGTCGTGGGTGCACCTAATAGTAATGCGGATAAATTAGCGAATTTAGGGTTAACTGTTGATGCGACCGGATTCCATTCAGCCAGCGGCCAAAATATCAACATCAATAGCGGTACGTTAAATACAGACACTGCATTGGGTTTTGCGACCCAAGGGGCAGGTACCACATCGGTTAATTTACCGTTTGCGTTTACTGCAGCCCATGATTTTAGTGTGTCGCCCTTAACCTTCCAGCTAGAAGTGAATGGCAAAGTAGAATCGATTACTTTTAATCAAAACATAACCAATGCGACCGATTTAGCGAATGCATTTAATGATCCTGCCAATGCAGCGCAATTGGCGCGCTTGGGTTTAACGGTCACCGATCAGGGAATTATTTCTAATTCAAATGCCAAGGTTACTATCAAGGGGGGCAACGCATTTTTAGATGATGTAACGGGCTTGAAGACCCAGGGTTTAGGTACGTCATCTACTCGCGGGCTGTTGATCCAGCCGGGAGACAGTTTTTTTATTGAGTCCACGGATAAACAAGGTTTGTTAACTACCTTGTCGCGCTTTGCGGATGTCATGCGTAATGTGCAGGATACGCCGGAGAGTAAAGCAGAATTAGCAAAGTTAGTTGCTAAAACACTGACCAATCTTGAAAACACTATTACGAATTTAGTTGCGGTGCAGGGTGAGGTGGGTGCAAGAGCTAATACCTTGGAAAGCGCGAAAGACTTGAATATGGACATTACTTTATCGAGTAAAACCGTATTGGCTAGCTTGGAAAGCGTCGATGTGAGCGAAGCAAGCATTCAATTGTCCATGCAGACGTTGATTCTGAATGCCTCTCATCAGAGCTTTGCCAAGGTCAGTCAGCTGACGCTTTTTTCCTATCTATAATCGGCTTTTCCAGATTTTGTGGAATACGTCTAATGGTAATGTGCTCTTACTCTCGTTTTGGCGCGGCAAACTTCTGCGCCAAACCGATAATCTTTTGCTAATCTTGCTGTATAGAGTTAGTCTGCGTTTATTCCATTACAAAGAGTTGTTCTATGGAAACCAATCCCCTGTTAGACCCCCTGGCACGTGCACTGAGTCAATCCCAAGCGCTTTTATCTCTTGCTCAAGCTGGCGATTGGGAATCTTTTGAAACCCTGGTACAACAACGTCAGCAAGGTCTACTGTCTATAAATGACCCCGAATACCTGGAATCTCTGGCGGAAGCTAATCTTGAGGCGAAAGCGGCGGGTGTTATTCAGGAGATCAAAGGGATTAATAAGCAGCTGTCGGTACTTGCCGAGGAAAATCGCGACAAAGCAACGACAGAGTTACGTCAGCACGTAATTGCCAGCAAGGCAATGGATGCTTACGGTCGGTAAATTGACGTTTTTCCGCTCTATATAACCAGACGAAATATTTTTTTGCCTTTCTTGTTGTAAATAGTTGGTTCCCGCCATAAAAAATTTCTAAAGCTCCTCTTGGATGTGTCGATAACCTGATTAGAAGTGCTGATTAGTCCGTTGTGCTCAGACTTCATCAACCGACATGTCGCAGCAAAGCCAGCCACTCGCAGCTACTGCAACAGATTATTAATCCAGGAGATTCATCATGGCTTTAGTCATTAACACAAACGTCGCCTCTCTGAATGCTCAGCGTCAGTTGATGAGTTCAGGCAACGCGCTTGACCGCGCGACCGAACGTTTGTCTTCAGGTGCACGTATTAACTCAGCAAAAGACGACGCAGCAGGTTTGGCGATTTCTAACCGCATGACCTCTCAAGTACGCGGTCTTGATCAAGCAATCCGTAACGCTAACGACGGTGTGTCTTTGATTCAAACCGCTGAAGGTGCGCTGTCAGAATCCACTAACATCCTGCAACGTATGCGCGAACTGTCTGTACAGTCTGCGAACGGTATCTATAGCTCTGGCGACCGCGCAACATTGAATGCCGAGGTACAACAACTGGTAAAAGAGTTGGACCGTATCGCAGATACCACCTCATTCAACGGTCAAAAACTGTTGGACGGCAAGTTGGGCAATGTAAGTCTGCAAGTAGGCTCCAGCGCCAACCAAACTATCGAATTTAAAGTTCAGGCGATGGATGCAAAAACCCTGGGTATGGGCTCAACCAGTGTGGATTTGTTAGGTTCTGAATTCTCATCACTGAGCTTGTTAGCCGGTGCCAATGACCTGAAAGATGGCGACGTGCTGATTAATGGCCAAACCATCGGTGACTTTGCGGGTTCAGTAGATACCCTTAGTGACCTGATCGGAAACATCAACGAGAAAGTGGGTGGTGTAACTGCATCGGCAATTACCCAATTGAATGGTTCGCGCGTTGGTAGCGGTATTATCGATAATGATGCTGGCCAGGGCTTGAACATTACTGTTACTGAATTGAATGGCGCTGTTCAGACTTATCAACTGCGTGAAAATACCACCACCATTGATGAGCTGGCTGAGGCGATTAATCGCGTGTCTGGCGGTGCAGTTAATGCGTCTGTTGGCGATGATGGCGTACTGACACTTGCCAACAACACGGGCGCTACTATTGCGGTTGCTGCCAGCGGTGGTCTGGATCTGGCTACCTCCATTGGTATGGTTTCCTCTGTAGGTGATGGTGTGTCCCAAACGGGTCAAATGGTGTTGACCTCTAATGATGACCGTCCAATTACCATTACTCGCGGCAACACTGGTACCTTGCAAGATCTCCACAGACTTGGCTTCCGCGAGAGCGGTAAAGGCGGGGTTATCGAGGGTGCTGGAATTACTACCGCAAACGCGGATACCGCTTGGGGTGTAGGTGATTTGACCATCAATGGTACGGTGATCAGCAACAAAGACACTGATAGCTTGTTGGGCAAAATTGACGCGATTAACAAGGCGACTGCGGAAACTGGCGTTACTGCCAATGCGTTTTCTACGGTTGCCATTGAAACTAGCGGTATGGATCTTAAAACTGCATTTGCGGGTACTGCAGATACCTTGACCTTGAATGGTGTGGATATCGACCTTTCTTCTGTAACTACCTTGCAGGGCTTGGTAGATACTCTGAATGGTGCGAGCAACACCACTGGTGTACGCGCCAGCGTTCAGGGTACCAAAGTTGTATTGGAGTCCGATCAAGGCGCAATGCGCTTCAACAACAATACTGCTGGCGCTGGTGTGTTCGGTGGTACGTCGGCTGGAGCGGGTTTTGTTGGGGCGACATTTACTGAATTCATGGCCGATGGTTCGGTGGTAAACACCACGGGCAGCGCGGGCACATCATTCAAAGTAGAGGCGGGTATCAAGTTAACAAGCTCGAGCGGCAACCCCATCAGTGTTGAGCTGGGTGTAAATGCTACTGCGGCAGAAATTGGTATCCTTGAAGCTAACTCAACTGCTGGAGGTGCCTTCGGTTCCGCAATCGCCTCAATCAGTATTGATACCCAGGCGAACGCGCAGAAAGCCATCAAGGTGATCGACAATGCCTTGACGACTATCAACGATGTACGTTCGAACCTCGGTGCGATCAACAACCGTTTGGACTTTACTGTATCCAACCTGGCGAACATTTCTGAGAAGACTTCTACTGCAAGGTCACGTATTACCGATGCTGACTTCGCGGCGGAAACCGCTAACCTCAGTCGTGCGCAAGTGTTACAACAAGCGGCCTCGGCGATGTTGGCTCAATCTAATGCGCGTCCACAACAAGTATTGTCTCTGTTGAGATAATAACTGGCTCTCTCCGGGTAAGCTGATTACAGCAAGCCCGGGGAAATTTTAGTGAGGATAAAGTTATGAATGACATCACTAAAGTTGCTTCGAACCCGGTTCCGGCGAAAGCCGTACCGGTTTCGTCGTTGCCAGGTAGCGCTAAAGGTCAAAAAACCGGCAATGATTTGCCGCCTGCCGCCGAAGCGGCAAGATCTTTACCACAAGATCCTGTCAATTCGCAGGCGGTACAAGAGCAAGTTCAGGCTGCTGTAGCGAAAATGAATGAATATATTCAGTCGACACAGCGCGATTTAAACTTCAGTTATGACCCTGAATCGGGTGAGACAGTGGTGAAAGTTTTGGATAGATCAACGCAAGAAGTTATTCGTCAGATACCTGATGAAATATTCTTGCGTTTGGCCCAAACACATAACCCGGAGGAACCTGGGCAGTTGTTTAGTGCGCAAGCATAAATTGCTGTAAAAGAAGGGTTTTTTTGATTTTTAAGGTTTTTTGGTAAACGAAAAAGAGAGTCGCGTGAGCGGCTCTCTTTTTTTGTTTTTCTGTTGTTATTTTTATTTTTTGTTTGGTGTTTTTTTAATTTAAATAAGAAAAAATTTGTGCAATTTAGCAGCGTTCATTTTTGCCTGAATAACACGCTAATTCTCTCGTTACAAATCTCCTGAATATTTTTTGGCACAGTCTGTGCAAAACCCGACTTAGGCGACCCGTATAGAAATCCTGTTTGTAGCAACCTGTCTTTAACAAGCTGGCTGGTTCAAGAATTGGTAGCGAATTTCTTACAAGTCTTGCCACGAAGTTCTGACGGTCCATGCAAGTCGATTAGTCGATGGCTATGAACTTCATTAGTCGACTTGTCACAGCAATAGCAACTGTGAACAGGAACAATCATTAGGAGATTCATTATGCCTTTAGTCATTAACACCAATGTCGCTTCCTTGAATTCACAGCGCCAATTGATGAACTCAGGAAATGCGCTGGACCGCGCTACCGAGCGCTTGTCCTCTGGTCAACGTATTAATTCTGCCAAAGATGACGCTGCGGGTTTGGCAATTTCCAACCGCATGACCTCGCAAATTCGCGGCCTCGATCAAGCGATCCGCAATGCGAATGATGGTGTGTCGCTCATTCAAACTGCGGAAGGTGCATTGCAAGAAACCACCAATATTTTGCAGCGTATGCGCGAACTGTCGATTCAATCTGCTAACGGAATCTACTCAGATGCTGATCGCGCAACATTGGATGCGGAAGTCCAACAACTCATCCTGGAGTTGGATCGTATTGCAAAAAGCACATCCTTCAACGGCCAAAAACTGTTAGATGGTTCACTCGGTAAAGTGCAGCTGCAAGTGGGGTCTGACGCTAACCAAACTATCGAATTGAAAGTTCAAGCGATGGATGCCAAAACACTGGGGATGGGATCAGTCAGCGTGGATGTGCTGGGTGCAGAATTCAGTTTGTCGCTGTTTAGTTCAACGGCTGGCGCAGATATTCGTGATGGTGACGTCCTGATTAATGGTCAATCCATCGGCGAGTTTGATTCGGCAGCTACCGCAGAAACCAATACCATGGCTGAGTTCCTGGTGATTATGAATGAGCGGCTCAGCGGTGTTACTGCCTCGGCGTTGACGCAGTTAAAAGGGTCGCAATTAGGTAGTGGCGTTATCGACAACGATGCCGGGCAAGGTTTGGACATTACCGTAGCTTCATTAAACGGTGCGACCCAAACCTATCAGATTCGTGAGAACACCACGAGTATGGAGCAGCTGATTGAAACTATCGGTCGTATTACCGGCGGAACAGTACGTGCAGAAGTAAATGACCAAGGAGTTTTGTCGCTGAGCAACAACACCGGGGCAACGATTTCCGTTGCGGCAGCCGGTGGTTTGGATTTGCAATCGACGGTGGGGATGGCTGCTTCAGTCGGAGACGGTCTATCGCAACGAGGCCAAATCGTACTCACTTCCGATGATGACAAGCCGATCAAGATTACCCGTGGCAACACAGGCACGCTTTCTGATCTGCACAACCTGGGTTTCCGCGAAAATCAGGGTGGTGGCGTTATTGAAGGAGCGGGAATCACGACGGCCGCTGCAGAAACCGCATGGGGAGTTGGGGATTTAACCATCAACGGCACCGTCATAAGCAACAAAAACACTGATAGCTTGATTGGCAAGGTAAATGCTATTAACGCTGCCACGAATGAAACAGGTGTTACAGCCAATGCTTTCTCCACGGTAACCATCGATTTGACCCGGGTTGATGTCGGTACAGCCTTTGCCGCCGCAGCGGGTGCTAACGTCCTGACAATGAATGGTGTCAATCTCGATTTCAGTTTGGTGACTACCACTCAAGGTCTTGTAGATGCCTTCAACGGCGCGAGCAATCTGACTGGTGTGCGAGCAACCTTACTCGGGAACAGCGTTGTGCTTGAATCCGATCAGGGTGCAATTCGATTTGCTACCAATACGCTTGCTGATATTTTCAGTGGTACCGGAGATGCCGGGTTTGAGGGAGCCATCTTTAACGAGTTTATGGCCGATGGTACCAACGTAGTCACCACAGTTACGTCTGGTTTTGCCGCCTCTTTGGTTGCAGCATTGCGAGTAGAGGCGGGTATTAAGTTAACCAGCGCCAACGGTAATCCAATCAGTGTCGAGCTCGGCGATAATGCAACGGCGGCGGAGATTGGCTTGCTTGAAGCTAACTCAACGGCCGGCGGCGCATTTGGTACCGCCATCGCATCGATAAGTATTGATACTGCAGCCAAGGCCCAGAAGGCGATTGGGGTAATCGATAAAGCGCTAACGACGATTAACGATACGCGCTCACAACTCGGTGCGATCAACAACCGGCTGGATTTCACCATGTCCAACCTGGCGAACGTATCTGAAAAAACCTCGGCGTCGCGCTCGCGGATTGTAGATGCGGACTTTGCGGCGGAAACGGCGGCACTAAGTAGGGCGCAAGTCTTACAGCAAGCAGCCCAGGCGATGTTGGCACAGTCGAACGCGCGCCCAGAGCAGGTGTTGCAGTTACTGAGATAATCGGATTGATCGTTAATGTGTTAAAAAACCGCAGCTTGCTGCGGTTTTTTTATGTGCCTTAACAACTGCGGGCGATGAATTGAGAAACATCAGCTAGGCTTAGGAAAGAATAACGATGCTACCAGGCAGTCTTAGACGGGCTCTACTCAATGATTGAACTTGCACGCTCACCTGCAACCAATACGGTGTTGCGCATTATGTGGCTGACCTTGGCGTATGTGATCGCCGGGCGTTTGTCGTTGTTGTTGGCGATTCCTCCGGGATTTGTGACCGGCTTATTTTTGCCGATGGGGATCGCACTGGGAGCGGTGTTGATTTGGGGAATGCCCATGTTGTTGGGTGTTTTTTTGGGGTCAACGCTATTAAATATTTCCGTCGCTCTCAGCGGCGGCCAGCCACTTTCCGGCGCTGTGGTGTTGGTGGCTGCAGAAATTGCTGCAGGAAGTTCGTTAGCGAGTGCGGCCGGAGCCTGGTTGATTCGTCATTTCGTTGGTTTCCCCGATAAATTAACCGATGAGCGAAAGATTTTCGCATTCTTTATTTTGGGCGGGCCAATCGCAACCAGTTTGAGTGCGAGCTGTGGTTCATTGGTGTTGTATTTCAACGGCATTATTCATTTTAAACAAATGCTGTTTACCTGGTGGTCGTGGTGGATAGGTGATGCCATTGGCGTGCTCATTGCCACGCCTCTGATGTGTATATTTTTCGCATCGCCCCGACATTTTTGGCAAGCGCGGCGTTATACGGTCGGTATGCCAATCGTTGTGAGTAGCCTGGCGGTCGTAGTTGTATTTGTGTTGGCGAGTAACAACGAGCAAAAAAAGTTGGAGGATCAGTTTAAGCAGCAAGCGGAACTCATCACCACCTCTATTGAATCGCAGTTATCCGCTGTCGCTTATAGTCTTGCAACATTACGCGGGTTATTTATTGCATCTGATCATGTAACTCGAGATGAGTTTGCTAATTATGTGAACAGTGTAATTCCGGGAATTGACGGTGTTTCCGGTTTTTCCTGGAATCAGTTTGTTCCCCATCACCAGCGTGTGCAGTTTGAAGAACAAATGCGATCTGAGGGATATGAAAATTTTTTTATAAAGGAAAAAAATGCAGCGGGGGATTTTATACAGGCGCCGGTACGTTCTGATTACACCGTTATTACCTATGTTGAGCCTTGGTTAGATAATCTGGGCTTGATCGGGATTAACTCGGCTGCAGATTCAATCCGTGCGGTAGCGCAAGAGCGGGCTCGCGACACGGGTGCATTAGCAATGACCAACCCTTTGCATTTGTATCGCGATACCCAATATTCCCCTGGGGTAATTGTGTTTTACCCGGTTTTTCGCGATGGCGACCAAGCGTTGACCGCTGAGTTACGGCAAAAAAATTTATTGGGTTACGCGACTGCAATCGTGCGAATCAATACACTAATTCCGACTGCGTTAAAGTCATTTCGCACATCTGAGATCGATCTTTTAATTACCGATACCACTGATGCGGCAACTCCCTTGGAGTTTTACGCGGCTATATCCAATGGCGGATCTGCATATGCCCACTCGTTGTCGGTAACACGCGATATTTCTTTTGCTGGTCATCGGTTGTCCGTCAAAATAATGCCCTCAGAATCCTTTTTGCTAAGGCATCGAGGCCTGCAATCCTGGTTTGTGTTGGCCGGTGGGTTGCTGTTTTGTAGCTTTCTCGGGGGGTTCCTGCTTTTGATTAGTGGGCGTACCCAGCATGTGCGTGATTTGGTGGAGCAGCGGACCAAGGAGTTAACTGCAATTCTGGAGAATGCAGTAGAAACTATCTTGGTAGTTGATGAGCGAGGTTTAATTATTCGTGCTAACCCGGCAGCTGCACAATTATTTGGTTATGTTTTTGATCCACAGAAGCTGTTGCTGATAGGTGATTTGATTCCCGACCTGGATTCCTTTTTCTCGCAGGATGGACAATATTTGGAAACCATAAGCTGGCGTGAAGGCGTTGCGTTGCGCAGCGATGGCAATCAATTGCCGATCGAATTAAGTTTAAGTCCGGTCGCGCTACAAGATCGAAATCTCTTTACTCTAATTATTCATGACGCTTCTGCAAAACGAAAAGTGGATAAGCTTAAAACGGAATTTATTTCTACGGTAAGTCATGAGTTACGTACACCCTTAACCTCAATCAAAGGTGCGTTGGGTATTGTTTTGAGTGGTGATTTAGGTGCGTTGGAGATTCGCTCCAGAGATTTACTGACCATCGCCAGCAACAACGTGGATCGGTTAACGCGTTTGGTTAACGACATTTTGGATATCGATAAACTGGAGTTCGGCAACGTGCAGTTGCACAACCAGCGCAAGCCTGTTTATCCCTTGCTACAGCAATCAATTGAGCAAAACCAGGGATATGCTACGCGCTATGGCGTAGAGTTAATTCTGAGTGGCGTAGATGAGGGTTCACAGCAGCTCAGTGCCAATCTGGATGTCGATCGCTTTTTGCAGGTGATGTCGAACCTTTTATCCAACGCGATCAAATATTCACATTTGGGTGGCAAAGTTTATGTAGAACTCGTGCGCATCGATGCCACGCTAAAAATTTCGGTAATTGATCAGGGACAGGGAATTCCTGCTGAGTTTCGTCAACGAATTTTCCGCAAGTTCGCGCAGGTGGATTCATCGGATACCAAGCGGCGTGACGGCACAGGTCTTGGCTTAAGTATTACCAAAGTTATTGTGGAGCGCTTCGGGGGCAAAATAGATTATCAATCTGTAGAAGGGCAGGGCTCTACGTTTTATTTCACCTTACCTGTCGCCGAATAAAGGCATTTGGTGAGGGTTCTTTACATCCTTTGCTTATACCGCTTTTCCATGAATTGGCTCGCTTTGTGCTCAAAGCGTTATTGAGAGTATTTTTGGCAGTTTATTTTCAATAAAAGCGGCAAAACCGGCTAAAGTTTACCCATAGGTTGCCGCTAACCTTGAAGCAAGCACTCATCCGATGAGGCGAGCGGCAATTTTGTGGCGTGAGGGTATTATGGTGAGCTCAACATCAAGCACAACCAACAGCAATGCATCGACAGGTTCCAGCATTATTAGTGCGTTGGGGACCGGGTCAGGTATTGATACCAACAAGCTCGCGGATCAACTCACTGAAGCCAACAAAATGGTTCAGGCTGAGCGCTTGACCACCAAAAAGACCCTGTTGGAAACCCAGATATCCGATTTTGGTCTCTTGCGCAGCTCCCTCTCGAAACTGGAAACCGCTGCGACAGCGCTGGGTAGTTCGGACACGTTTAACGCCAAATCGTTGTCTATTCCAGATACCAAATTGTTAAGCATCACCAAGCTGGATGCCAAGGCCGCCGCGGGTGCTTATCAGTTGAAAGTAGAGCAGGTTGCGCAGTCGCAATCACTGAGTTCTACCACGTTCACGTCCATGACCGATCCGATAGGTAAGGGGACTCTCACCATTCGTCTGGGCGAGTGGAATGCGGCACTGAATGATTTTACCGTTGATTCCACTAAAACCGGCGGCACAATTACCATCGACGATTCCAACAATTCCCTATCGGGTTTGCGCGATGCCATTAACAAAGCAAACATCGGGGTTTCTGCAAGTATCGTAGGTGACGGTTCCTCCTATCGTTTGTTGTTGACCTCCAAGTCAGGTGCCAAAAACGAAATTGAAATTACCGCGGCGGAAACCGCGGGTTCCCCGGGATTGGCCAGTTTTAATTTTAACGAAACCACGCGCAACCTCTCGCAGCAACAAGAGGGGCTTGATGCGAAAGTCCGTGTAAACGGCCTGTTAGTTTCGCGTGAGACCAACCAAATTAAAGACGTGGTTGATGGATTGGAATTTGATTTGTTTGCGGCGTCCCTTACCGAAACGGTAAGCGTGACTATCAACGAAGATAAGTCAATTGCTGAAAAAGCAATTCGCGATTTTGTTACTGCTTACAACACATTTAAAACTGAGGTGGAAAAGCTGGTTGGTTATGATACAGAGAAAAAGGACTACGGCAGTTTACACCGCGATTCACTGTCCAATAACTTGATGCGTGGTATTCGAAGTACGCTTTCTGCCGCTGTACCTGGCCTGAGCGGTGGCTTCACCAGCTTATCCAACTTGGGGATACGGACAGAACTGGATGGCTCGTTAAAAATTGTTGAAACAGAAGGCAATACCGGATTTCGCGCGGCAATCGATAACAACTTCTCGTTTGTGCGCGATCTGTTTGTGCCCAAGACTTCTTCTACAGTTACCAATATCGACGTCACCAAGTTTTCAGCGAAAAGCCAGGCGGGTTCTTATGATGTTGTGATTACCCAACAGCCATCCAAGGGTAAATATACCGGTGCGGCAATGGTTGCGACATTCCCTCTGGATACCACTGGCAAAGATTACAACTTCAAAGTGAAAGTGGATGGTACTGAGTCTGCGCTGATTACAATTCCTGCCGGCAAAACCTATGCGTCTGCCAGTGAATTGGCAACTGAAATACAAAGCCTTATTAATCTCGATACTAACGTCAAAGCGGCCAAATCCACTGTAGCGGTTAGCGTGGATGCGGGAAAATTGGTATTCACCTCCGATGCCTATGGCTCGTCCAGTAAAGTAGAAATTTCTGCTATTTCTACTGATATGGCGGATTTGGGCATTGCGCTTGGGGCCGGTACTGCAGGAACCAATGTCGGTGGTACTGTGAATGGCGAAGCGGCCTTTGGCTACGGAAATGTGCTTTTGCCGGCGTTAGGTAGTAAGGCGGAAGGTTTGAGTATGTCTGTTCGCCCGGGTGCAACCTCAGGAACTATCACGTTTTCACGCGGTTTTGCGGGTGCAATGACTAATCTGGTTAACGACTATGTTAAGTCTTCCGGGTTGATCAAAGAGCGCGAAACAAGCGTTAACAAGGATATTGATAAGGTGGAAAAAGATGAGGAAGCCTTGAATCGTCGCAGTGAGGCGTACCGTGCGCGCCTGATGTCGCAATTTCAGGCAATGGAATCAATTGTTCGCGCACTCAATTCTACGGGTGATTTTTTAGATGGCATCCTTGATCGCCTGCCCTTCACCGCAAAAAGTAGTTGATCCGCAGTGAGGCTCGTCACTCGGGCCTTCCGTTATTCCTGCCTGTTTTTTATACCAAATTGTTTTTTCTCAATTATTCCATGGGGCTTTCGTGACCTTTGGCAGATCCTTTGCTATATAACTAATTACCATTGAAACCGTCAAAAACCGGACAGACTATGCAAAAAGTATTTGCGCTCCTACCTGCTCGCGGTGGATCAAAAGGCATATTGCAGAAAAATATTGCTCCATTACTGGATCAGCCTCTCATTGCTTATAGCATTCAGGCTGCTCAGGCTTCCGGTGTTATTGATGATATTTATGTCTCATCGGATGACGATCAAATTCTATCGGTAGCCCATTACTACAAGGCTGAGCGATTAAAACGCGATCCGCATCTGGCGCGCGACGATTCTCCGACCGATCCGGTTATTGCAGAATTTATTCATCGTGTTAAACCAGCAGCAAAAGACATAATTGTTTTGTTGCAACCTACCTCGCCATTACGCACCGGTGAGCATATTCGTGAAGCGCTGGCTGAATTCAATGATTTTCCCACATGCCACAGCTTGATCAGTGTTTATGAAATTAGTAATAAATTTATGAAGGCCTATGTCGGGGGCGGGGAGTTTTTGCATCCCCTGGCGGGCGAGCACACCTCCTATACGCGCCGGCAGGACTTGCCCTCGCTCTATATGCCCAATGGTGCAATCTATATTTTTAAAGTGGACGATTTTTTGCGCGAAGAGAAAATTCCACGCACACATATTATTCCCTATTTAATGTCTGACGATGACAGCTTGGATATTGATACACCTGATGATTTAGCGATTGCAGCGCAGCGCCTGCGTGAGAGGTTAGAAGATGGCAAGAAATGTAATTAATATCGGCGGTCGTTTGGTTGGGCCGGATTATCCTCCGCTGGTAATTGCGGAAATTGGTATCAATCACAATGGCTCGTTGGAGATTGCCAAGCAAATGGTCGATGCCGCCGTTGCAGCGGGCGCAGAAGTTATTAAGCATCAAACGCACATAGTGGAAGATGAAATGGCCGGTGAGGCGAAGCGCATCAAGCCGGGGAATTCTGATAAGCCTATTTATAAAATCATGGAAGAATGTGCGCTTAACGAAGCAGATGAAATTGCTTTGCAGCAATATGTTATGGCCAAGGGGGCAGTATTTATTAGCACCCCGTTTTCACGCGCTGCCGCTGAGCGCCTGGAGCGCATGAATGTTCCCGCATATAAAATCGGTTCAGGTGAATGCAATAATTACCCGTTAATTAAACATATTGCCCAAAAAGGTAAGCCAATTATTTTAAGCACCGGCATGAATACCATTGAAAGTATTCGCAAGGCAGTGGCGATATTTCGCGAATACAAGGTGCCGTATGCGTTGATGCACTGTACCAATATTTATCCCACCCCACCGGAATTAGTAAGGCTTGAGGCAGTACGCGAATTACAGCAGGAGTTTCCTGATGCGGTTGTGGGATTGTCTGATCATACGTTAGGAAATTATGCATGCCTGGGTGCTGTTGCGCTTGGAGCGGATATTTTGGAGCGTCACTTTACTGACTCCATGTCCCGCGAAGGGCCGGACATTGTGTGCTCAATGGACCCGGCTGCATTAAACGAACTTATTACTGGTGCAGCGCTGTTGCACAAAATGCGTGGAGGCCGTAAAGGCATAGTGAAAGAGGAACAACCAACGATTAATTTTGCCTACGCTACGGTAGTTACTATCAAACCCGTTAAAAAAGGTGAACTATTTAGTGCCGAAAATATTTGGGTAAAGCGCCCTGGCACCGGAGAGATATTGGCTGAGTTTTATGATGATGTGATAGGCAAACCTGCGTCTGAGGACATTGCTGCAGATGAATTGGTGGCATATCGTCAAGTTGTCGGCCTGCCTCCACGTGCTTGACGATTAATTGGGTATCGTAATGAGAAAAAAAATTGTATTCCTCACAGGTACTCGCGCTGATTTCGGGAAAATACGTTCGCTGCTGGATGTGATGGATAAGGCAAGTCAGTTTGAAATTCATGTGTTTGTGACGGGCATGCACATGCTTCGCAAATACGGTCTGACTTGCATGGAGGTTGAAAATCGCGGGTATAAAAATATTTATAAATTCATCAATCAGAATTACAGCGATACGATGGATTCTATACTCGCTAAAACCATCGCGGGGCTTTCAGATTACGTAAAAGAAATTAAGCCGGATATGATCGTGGTTCACGGTGACAGGGTAGAAGCTATGGCGGGCGCCATTGTTGGAAGTCTCAATAATATCCTGGTTGCACATATCGAGGGTGGTGAAGTCTCCGGTACCATTGATGACTTGATTCGCCACTCCGTAAGTAAGCTTTCTCACTTGCATTTCGTCTCTAATGAACGAGCAATGCAGCGTCTTATTCAGTTAGGCGAAAATCGCAACAATGTTTATCCTATTGGGTCCCCTGATGTGGACGCGTTGTTTTCTCCCGACTTACCCAGTCTTGAGCAAGTAAAGGAATGGTATGGCATTCCGTTTGAGCAATACGCCATTATGCTTTTTCACCCGGTCACTACCGAGGTGGATGACATGCGCAGGCAAGTGAAGTGTTTGGTCGATGCGGTAGTCGAGTCTGGAGAAAACTACGTCGTTATCTATCCCAATAATGATAGCGGCAGTGCTGCTATTATTCATGAATATTCGCGCATAGAAAGCAATACCTTGCATTTTAAAGTTTACCCCTCAATGCGTTTTGATTACTTCCTGACACTGTTAAAACATGCCAGCTACATGATTGGCAATTCCAGTTCCGCATTAATGGAGGCACCTTACTATGGTGTGCCGGCTATTAACATTGGAACCCGGCAAACGGATCGTGCTGACTTGCCAAGTGTTATTAATTGCCTTAGTCAAAAAGATGAAATAGACGCGGCAATTTACGCAATAAAAAACCTTACGGTCGAACCTGTTCAGCATTTTGGCGAAGGGAATAGCTGTATGCGTTTTTTAGATATTCTGCGTGATGAAGATGTGTGGAAAACCAGCAATCAGAAAAAGTTTGTTGATTGGGCAGGTACCGCGTGAGAGTTATTTCCCGAATCGATATTAAAAATGAGTTTGTGATCAAGGGAATCCATTTAGAGGGGCTCAGGAAAGTGGGTAACCCTAACGAAATGGCGCTCCGCTATTACCAGAGTGGAATAGATGAGATCCTTTTTATGGATGCAGTTGCCAGTCTTTATGATCGCAACAATTTATTTCATATTGTTGAAGCGGCCTGTAAGGAAATTTTTATACCTATCACCATGGGCGGTGGTATTCGTACTCTGGATGACATTCACCAGTGTTTGCAATCGGGTGCGGATAAAGTCGCGATCAACACCGCAGCCGTGCACAACCCGGAGATTATTCAGAAGGCTTCCCAACGTTTTGGTAACCAGTGTGTAGTTGCCTCAATCGAGGCTAAACGCGTGGGCAGTTCCTGGGAGGCCTACATCGATAATGGTCGTGAACCGACGCAACTAAATGCAATCGATTGGGCAAAAAAATTAGAGAGCCTTGGTGCAGGCGAATTATTGATAACTTCGATTGATCAGGAAGGTACAAAACGGGGCTTTGACAATCAATTGATTGCCGCAGTAAATCGCGCGGTTTCTATTCCCGTAATAGCCTGCGGCGGAATGGGTAAAGTGAGCGATATCGCGAGCCTTTTAAATACGACTGTTCCCAGTGCTATTGCTTGTGCGAGCATATTTCATTATGACCTGATTTCTATTGGCAACGTAAAAGTGGCAATCGCGGATGCAGGATATCCAGTGAGACGCGAGGTCAGTGTATGAAGCTCGTGATTGTTGATTATGGTGTAGGCAATATCCGCAGTTTGACGAACGCGTTTGAATTTATTGGTTGTGAAGTGGAATTGACTCGCGATCCTGAGCGTATTATTGCGGCAGATCGATTAGTTTTACCTGGCGTTGGTTCCTTTCCATATTGTATGCAAAAGTTAAAGGAATATTCGCTGGATAATGCGATCAAAACCTATGTATCCCAGGGTAAGCCCATGTTGGGCATTTGTGTTGGGATGCAAATGTTGTTTGATTTTGGCGAGGAGCATGGCGGGGCAAAAGGGTTAGGGATAATCCCGGGTAGGGTTATTCATTTCTCCCGTTATGCAGAGGAAAAGCAATTGCCAGTTCCCGCCAGGTTACCGCACATTGAATGGAGTGCGGTTAGCTGGAATAAAAACGCTGATGCTGACGCCGTGTTTGCATCTACTGCATTGGATGGATTTTATTACTTTGTGCATAGTTTTGTATGTGTACCGGATAAGCCAGAGCATTTACTGGCAACCACGACTTACGCGGGAATCGACTATTGCTCCATGGCGATAAACGGTCGAGTTTGTGGTGTGCAATTTCATCCAGAGAAAAGCGGTGCATTAGGCTTATCTTTGCTTAAATCATTTGTTTTCAATTAACAAAATGAAGATAAATAAACCTAATTTTTTACTGTGTCGAATGACTAAGTGAGTCTGATTATGGAAACTTTTTTTGGTCTCCCTCCACAAGTTACGTTTTGTAAGCGATGTGTAATTTCCAATCAGCGCCCTAATTCTACCGTTGAGTTCAAACATACGGCCACGGAAAAAAAATCAGTAATTGATTTTGACGATGACGGTATTTGCAGTGCTTGCCGTTTCGCCGAGCAGAAAGATCAGGGGATTGATTGGAAACAGAAAGAGGATGAATTAAAAGCATTGTTAGCCCGCTTTAAGCGCAACGATGGCGGTTACGATGTAATAGTTCCTGGTAGTGGAGGAAAGGACAGTGCGTTCACCGCGCATGTTTTGAAATATAAATACGGAATGAACCCATTGACGGTAACCTGGTCCCCGCACCTGTACACTGATATTGGTTGGAAAAACATGCAAAATTGGATGCATGTTGGAGGATTGGACAATGTGTTATTTACACCCAATGGTAAGCTGCACCGCCTGTTAACGCGCCTCGCGTTTATTAATCTTCTGCATCCATTTCAACCGTTTATTGTTGGCCAGCGAATTATTGGGCCATTAATGGCTGCAAAATTTAATGTTCCGTTAGTCATGTATGGCGAGAATCAGGCGGAGTATGGCAATAAAGTTGATGAGAACGCTAAGCCAACAATGGATCCCAAGTTCTTCTCTACCGATGATCCATTAGACATGCGTTTGGGTGGCGTGACTGTGCGCGAAATTATTGACCAATATGATTTTACGTTGAATGATTTTACTCCGTATATCGCGCCGCGCCCGGAGCTATTGGCAGAAAAAAATATTGAAGTTCACTACCTTGGCTATTACCTGAAATGGGATCCCCAGGAATGTTATTACTATGCGGCTGAGCATACCGGCTTCCAGGCGAACCCCGATCGCACCGAAGGTTCCTATTCAAAATACAGTAGTATCGACGATAAGATCGACCCATTTCACTATTTCACTACCTTGATCAAATTTGGCATTGGCCGAGCAACCTATGATGCTGCTCAGGAGGTTCGAAATGGGAAAATTACCCGGGAAGAGGCTGTGCATCTGGTTAAAAAATATGATCAGGAATTTCCCAAAAAATATTTCCATGAGTTTCTAGACTACATTAGTTCGAGTGAACAGGAATTTTGGCAATCAGTTGATAAATTCCGTTCACCGCATTTATGGGTTAGGGATGAATATGGCCAATGGCGATTACGCCATACTGTGTGGCAAAGTGAGGCCTAATGCTACGACATTTAAAAGTTCTTCACCTGGCAAGCTTTTCCGGCAATATAGGCGACAATGCGAATCACGCAGGTGCTCGGGCACAGTTTGCGCAAAACCTTTCATTTCAGCTGAACTTTACCGAACTGGAAATTCGGGAGTTCTATTGGAAACAGCGATTTTTTGATGACGACTTTATTAGTTACGCCAATCAATTTGATCTTTTGTTGATAGGCGGTGGCAATTATTTCGAACTTTGGGTTGAGAGTTCGCGTACCGGATGTTCGATTGATTTGCCGCCCGAACTCTTGGCTAAAATTCGTTGCCCGGTGCTTTTTTACGGATTGGGTGTTGACGCAGGTCAGGGGGTGCCGGACATCTGTTTGCAGCGCTTTCGGGCGTTTATGGATTGTATCCTGGCAGACGATAGATTTTTTGTGGCGGTGCGCAATGATGGCGCTGTGGATACCCTGGAAAAATATCTCGGTGAGTATTACTCGCGAGCGGTGTCTGCTGTTCCAGATGGTGGTTTTTTTGTGACGCCAGCGGCGCACAGCCTTCCCGAATTGGAAAATTCTCCCCGGAATATTGTTATAAATTTGGCGGGAGATATGTTGGATACTCGTTTCAAAGGCGGGCAAAACTTTTTGTCAGCTGAAGGTTTTTTTAAAGAGTTTGCTGGCTGCCTTGAACAGCTGCTTACCGCCAATCATGATTTGAACCTCGTGTTTGTTCCGCATATTTTTCGCGATTATGCGCCTATATCTTCAGTAATAGAATTTTTACCGGATAACTTGCGTCGTCGTCGAGTTGCTGTTGCGCCATATTTGGTAGGAACCGTCGGCGGCGATAGGCAATTTTCACTGTATCAGCAGGCTAGTCTGGTTTTGGCAATGCGTTTTCACGCTAACGTATGCCCTTTAGGAATGGGTGTGCCGACATTGGGATTGGTTTGTTATCCGCAGATTAGTCATTTATATCGAGAACTTAATTTAAGTGCGTTAGCGGTTGATGTAACGGCAGCGGGATTTTCCGCGACTTTGTTTGATCAGTCTCAGTTGGCTTTATCAGGTCAGCATGTTGACGGTCATGTAATTACGGCGGCGCTTTTGTCGAATATTAAAGCGACTCATAAAAAAATTGACGCCTGGTTGCTGCGTCAATTTTGATGTTTCTGCATTTGTGGGTAGGACCAGATCAGTGCAATTTGTTTTGCGGTTTGACTTTTTCTGCCAGGTTGCGTGTGCGTGCGTCAGTCTTTAAAAGTTCATTGCGAAGCTTTTGCTCTGCATGGTCCATGAACTCAAGGTAATATTTTTTTGCTTGATTAAATATTTCAATACCTTCCTTTTCGCTTGCTCCGTTATAGAGTGATTTCGCCAGTACAAAGTTAAATGAATGAACACTGCCTTTGATGAGTGAGTAGGCGTACTGTTTTATTTTGTCTAAGCCAGCATTCAGCGCAATGTGGTGATGTTCGCTTAGCATTAGAAACGCTTCGCTTCGGCTTGTAGCATTCCTGGCAAAAATTGCCCTGAATTGATCGAATAGTTCCAGTGCGGGAGAGAACTTTTTCATCACTTCTTCGTTGTCATGAATTTTCTTAAGCCCATTCATGTTGAAATGTTTGTTGAAGAGGCTGCGGGCATATGGTTTTTTATCAATGGTTGGTAGGTTGCTAAAATCTATATCATTGTAGCGAATAGGCGTGCTTCCTCGAATTAATACACCCTCGCTCGTGTTGAAGCAGTTAATCTTTTTGTTTTGTATTAGCAAGGTTTCAACAGCGAGTCGCGCATGCGAATAAACAGACGTACTCACTATTTTATTTCCAAAGTTTCCATCGAGAAGGATGTTTCCTTCAGCATCATGTTTATAGAGGTGCAGGTCTTCCTGGTGCTCGTCGCCAATGTCATAATGCGTACTCAGTTCAGAGTGATGCTTTCCTTCTGCGGGAAAGCCGAAGTCCATGCCAAAAATATAAATATTGGAAAAGCCCAGAGCGGCTGCGAATGCCATACCGGTGTTACCAACTGTTGGGTTGGACAATGCCATGTTTATGACAAACTGATCTTCGCCGATATATTGGCAAATAAAATGTGTCCCCACGTCGTTGCTTTTCATGCCCATTCCAATGGTGTTGAATAACCCAAAGGTGTCGGGGTGAATTGTGTTTAAACCGAGCAAAATAATGTCTTTGCGGAATTCTTCCGTCGTAGAGGTTTCAATCCATTCAACCACCGGCCGCGTGCGTTCCATTTCGATATGAAAGTCTGGTTTTATCCCGAGTTTCGCGAGTGAGCCTAGTGCCGTTCCACAAGAAAAAATAATGGCTTTGTCGCGATTGGACAACAGAAAATCCTTTGCTTTATCCAGTGATGGGCCATTCGCAATGACAAATGCAGGTTTGTCCGTGTAACTGTTGGTTAGTAGCGCGTGATTTCGCAGTATTGGTGTGTTGTTTCGATAGTTGGCTACGGAATGTGAAAGGCTGATTTGCTCATCGTCGAAGTAGCCCATTGCACCGATAAGGGTGGGAAGCTTTTCGAAGAACATCGATGTGGTTGCTTTCATCTCCGGGCTGCTTAAATGATCGAATACATTCGGTCTCGCGGCATTAAATAACCCGATTTGATTCAGGTAAACTCGTATCTGGTCGTAACATGCGCTTGGCGTTTGGCCAACAATCAAATTAAACGTTGTGTATTGTCGATCAAAGTGTTCATAGAGTTTAAGCCAATCTAATGTATGCAAAGCCGCAAAAAAAATATCTTCATGGGGTTCAATAATGCATAGATGTTTGATGTCAGTGTATTTCAACAGTTGATTAATATGGTGGCCAAGGCCAATGCCCATCACCAACATAAATTGTGTTTCTTTTTCTAAAGGAATAATGACGTTAGTTACTTCTTTGGAGTTGATGAAGTCGATCAGCGGGTTCATGGTACTTATGTGCGCGTCGCTTTCAACATCCAATGCCTGTGTTGTGCGCGCGAGGACGCGGTAGCGCGAAGGAAGGAGTTTGTATTGGTCGACATACTCCTGGCAGAAGGCAACCGGGTCTTTGTTGAATACCGGTGAGTTGTCCAAGTCCACATTAACAAGATTGATGTAGCCTTCCGACGCAAGCATCATCTTGATTTTGGTGGGGTTGTAGTCGCGATATTTGTTGTAAATATTGGGTTCGGCTTGGCGAAAAAACTCCATGTTTCGCTGAAATACCATTTCCAGTTCCAGACTTTTTTGTTTTAGTTCTGCCTGGCGAAGAAGTTCTTGCAGCTGATCCATAGTGAGGCCTCAATAAAATGAATCGCCAAAAAAATGACGAAAAGGAATAATTTACTCTGAGGGAGCAGTATTTATGCCAGAAGTATAGTTGCGATAAGGTTTCCTGCCGGTTTTTGTTATGGTTAATTAGGGTGAAAATTGTGGCAAAAAAAAGCCCGCTATGCAGCGGGCTTTTTTTGTAACACGAAGGTTTTGTCTGGCAAATTTAACCAGAGCACCTTACTAAACGGCAACAGTTTGAATCTCTACCGCTGCAATACGTTTGCCTTCGTTGGCCGCGTCTTGGTAGGCCTCAATTTCATTGAAGTTGAGGTAACGGTAAATATCGGCCGACATGCTGTCAATCTTCTGCGCGTAGCTCAGGTATTCCTCTGGCGTTGGCAGCTTGCCAAGAATAGCAGCGATTGCCGCCAGCTCAGCAGAGGCCAAATACACATCTGCACCTTCACCCAAACGGTTAGGGAAGTTACGGGTGGAGGTAGATACCACAGTAGAGTTTTTCGCAACGCGTGCCTGGTTGCCCATGCACAGCGAGCAACCTGGCATTTCGGTGCGGGCACCTTTCACGCCGTAAATGCTGTAGTAGCCTTCTTCCATCAGCTGATGCGCATCCATCTTGGTCGGTGGGGCGATCCACAAACGGGTGGTCAGAGCTTCTTTGGTGGCGGCCAGCAGTTTTCCGGCTGCACGGAAGTGACCAATGTTGGTCATACAAGAACCGATAAACACTTCATCAATCTTCGCGCCTTGCACGTCTGACAATACTTTCACATCGTCCGGATCGTTCGGGCAAGCCAGGATTGGCTCTTTGATGTCGGCCAGATCGATGTCGATGATCGCTGCGTATTCTGCGTCAGCATCAGCTTCCATCAACACCGGGTTAGCCAGCCACTCTTCCATTTTGCGTGCACGACGTTCAATGGTGCGAACATCACCGTAACCTTGTTCGATCATCCAGCGCAGCATAGTGATGTTGGATTTCAGGTATTCAATGATCGGCTCTTTGTCGAGCTTGATAGTACAGCCAGCCGCTGAACGCTCTGCTGATGCGTCAGAAATTTCGAATGCTTGTTCTACTTTCAGGTTTGGCAGGCCTTCTACTTCCAGGATGCGACCAGAGAAAATGTTCTTTTTGCCTTTTTTCTCTACGGTCAACAAACCTTGTTTGATAGCGTACAGCGGAATCGCGTTCACCAAGTCACGCAGAGTGATACCTGGTTGCAACTCGCCTTTGAAACGAACCAGCACTGACTCAGGCATATCCAGTGGCATAACGCCGGTAGCTGCTGCGAAGGCAACCAAGCCAGAACCGGCTGGGAAGGAGATGCCGATTGGGAAGCGGGTGTGAGAGTCACCACCGGTACCTACGGTGTCAGGCAGCAACATACGGTTCAACCATGAGTGGATGATGCCGTCGCCTGGACGCAGCGAAACGCCGCCACGAGTCATGATGAAGTCGGGCAATGTGTGTTGGGTTTCGATATCAACCGGCTTTGGATAAGCAGCGGTGTGACAGAATGACTGCATGGTCAGGTCGGCAGAGAAGCCCAAACAAGCCAGATCTTTCAGTTCGTCACGAGTCATCGGGCCAGTGGTGTCCTGAGAGCCAACGGTAGTCATCTTTGGTTCACAGTAAGTGCCAGGACGAATTCCGGTGGTGCCGCAGGCTTTACCGACCATCTTCTGAGCCAGAGTGTAGCCTTTACCGGTGTCAGCAGGTGCTTGTGGCAAGCGGAACAGGGTGCTCGGCGGCAAACCTAATGATTCGCGCGCTTTGCTGGTCAGCCCGCGACCAACGATCAATGGAATGCGACCGCCTGCTTGAACTTCGTCCAGCAGTACTTCGGATTTCAATTCAAATTCAGAGATTACTGCACCGGTGGTGCCGTTCAGAATTTTGCCGTCGTAAGGACGAATCTCAATCACATCGCCCATGTTCAGGTCGTCAACCGGAGCTTCAAATACCAATGCGCCAGCATCTTCCATGGTGTTGTAGAAAATTGGAGCTACTTTGCCGCCGATACACACACCGCCGGTGCGCTTGTTGGGTACGCCGGGGATGTCGTCACCGATGAACCAGAGCACAGAGTTGGTAGCGGATTTACGTGAAGAACCGGTACCGACAACGTCACCGACGAATACCAGCGGGAAGCCTTTGGTTTTCAGTGCTTCGATTTGCTTGATCGGGCCGATTGAGCCTTGTTGATCAGGAGTAATGCCGTCGCGTGCCATTTTGAACATGGCCAGTGCGTGCAGTGGGATATCCGGGCGCGACCATGCATCAGGTGCAGGTGACAGGTCATCGGTATTGGTTTCACCAGTGACTTTGAATACGGTGAGTTTGGTGCTTTCTGCAACTTTTGGTTTGCTGGTGAACCACTCGCCATCAGCCCAGGATTGCATCAAGGCTTTTGCATGCGCATTGCCTGCTTTTACTTTCTCTTCCACGTCGTGGAATGCGTCAAACATCAACAGGGTGTGTTTGAGTTCTTCAGCAGCCAAGGGAGCCAGAGTTGGGTCGTCGAGCAGGTTTACCAAAGGTTCGATGTTGTAACCGCCGAGCATCATGCCGAGCAGTTTAATCGCGAGGGGCTTATCAATGAGGGGAGAGCTTGCTTCGTTTTTGAGTATCGCGCTTAAGAAAGCGGCTTTTACATAGGCGGCTTCATCAACGCCGGGCGGAACGCGGTTGGTGATCAAATCAAGGAGTACTTCGTTTTCACCAGCGGGGGGATTCTTCAGCAACTCAACCAATCCGGCAACTTGTTCTGCGTTTAGTGGTTTTGGTGGAATACCTTCTGCGGCGCGTTCTGCGACCTGTTTACGATAGGCTTCAAGCACGGTTTTATCCTCATTAGTGTAAGAGTTACTCCCTCTGCAGGATCTCTGCGTCAGGAGACTATCCATGACCTTCATGGATGCGAAAGGGCGTTAAAAACTAAACGCTCTTGGGTTGCTCGCGAGAGAGCGGTAAATCGGGCGCAAAGTATACCTGAAGCAATTAAGCCTGTTAATGGTAGAGCGATTAGCTTTGCTGACTTCGGATTTTGCTGTCGCTTGTGATAAGGTGGCGTGCCTGTTTGGTCGATCAAAACAATGCGGTGAGAGGCTGTCTGGTAAACCAGACATAACAATAACGACTCTGCAGCAACAAGCGCCCAATTAAAGACCACCCGGATGAGGACATTATGAATACCAAAAAGCATCACCTCATGATTTCCGGCCTTATGGCCAGCTTATTAGTGATAGCTGGTTGCGGCCAAAAACAAGAGGCAGCAACACCCGCAACTCAAGCCAAGGTTGAATCTCCAGCAGCCCCGGTAGCGAGTGCAGCAACTGCCAATACAACTCCAAATGCAGCCACCTGTAGTGGTACAGCACCCTCAGGTGAATTAATGCCGGTGCGTATCGAAGCGGCTAACACCACTCGCACGGAAGATGGTCTTTATGAAGGCCCTGTGTGGATTAAGGATTCACTGTATTTTTCAGATTTCACCTTCAGCGCCGGATTTCCATCACGTATTCAAAAGTTGGATGCCAATGGTGCTGTAACAACAGCAATTGACGATACCGGTAGTAACGGTTTGGCGGTCGATAACAACGGCTTCCTAATTGCGGGCACTCACAAATACAAAGGTCTGTCGCGCTTTAACCCGGCAACCGGTGAGCGCAGTGCCGTCGCAGAGCAATACAATGGCAACGTATTTAATTCGCCCAACGATATTGCCGTTGCCAAAGACGGGACTATTTATTTTACCGATCCCGCCTTTCAGCGCGATGCGGCACCTGGCGGTCAGGAAAAAACCGGGGTCTATCGGGTGGCTACCGATGGTACGGTGACGTTAGTCGACGACACCATCACTAACCCGAATGGCATCGCATTGTCGCCGACGGAAAGTGCGCTTTATGTTAATGGCGGTGGTGAACAAGGTATATTGCGCGCCTATCCTATTGTTGATGGTGTACCGCAAAAAGGGATAGATCTCGTTACTGGCTTAACCATTCCTGATGGTATGGCGATTGACTGTTTGGGTAATATTTATTTGACCGAGCACATCGCGCGCAAGTTGCGTGTATATGACCCGCAAGGTCAGCAGATTGCCCAAGCCACTACGGATGCAAACTTAACGAACGTTGCGTTTGGTGGTGCCGACGGAAAAACATTATTCCTGACGGGTGCCGGTGCACTGTGGAAAATTGATTTGGCCATCACCGGCACTCCCTATTAAATGGTCGGAACACCTGACTAAATTTTTCTTAACTGTTTTAAAAGATGTAAACCTGAGCGGGCCGAGTCATCGGCCCGCTGCGTTAAAAAAACTATGCTTGTATTAAAACCTGTAAAAACACCCTGCGTAGGCATTTGCTCCACCGGCATTGGCGACAGTGTCTGTCGTGGCTGCAAACGTTTTGCTCACGAAGTTATCGATTGGAACTCCTATACCCATGAGCAAAAATTATTGATTGCCCAACGGCTGGAGCATTTTCTCGCGCAAATCGTGCAGAACATGATTCAAATCAATGATGAAAAGTTGCTGCTCACCCAAATTAAGCACCAGCAAATTCAATTTAAGCCGGAACAAAATCCCTATTGCTGGGTATTTGATTTGTTGCGAGCGGGTGCCAGCCAGATTCAAGATTTGTCCCTTTATGGTTTGGAGTTACAGCCGGCCTGGCAGGGGGAGTCGCTAGGTGTTATTCGCGATAATATCGACAAAGACTTTTTTGCCTTGAGTTGTGCGCACTACGAGCGCTATATATCTCCGTGTTTTGTTACTGCCGAAACAATTAATTACCACAAATAGTTATTCCTGAATATTTATGAACGCACTCGCCCGAATCCACGAATTTCTTCACTGCGAAACTCCCGATGCCTGGATTAAAAATGCATTGGATAATCAAGCGCTATTATTGCTTGATCACGCTAATTGCGAAAAGAAGGCAGCCTCCACGGCAATAACATTAATGTTTCGCTACGTTGGTGATTTCGACATGATGCAAAAAATGTCGCGCCTCGCGCGTGAAGAGTTGCGTCATTACGAACAAGTAATGGATATCATGGAGGCGCGCGGCGTTCCTTACGATCAAATCACGCCGGGTAACTATGCTGGCGAACTGCGCAAACTCGTCCGCACCTCAGAGCCCGGTCGCTATATAGATACACTCATCGTCGGCGCCATCATCGAAGCCCGCTCCTGCGAACGCTTCGCCAAACTTGCTCCCCATCTCGATGAAGAATTACAAAAATTCTATCTCTCCTTACTCAAATCCGAAGCCCGCCACTACGAAGACTACTTAACCCTCGCCAAACGTGCCGCCGAAGGCAAAGATATTTCTGCTCGCGTACAGGAATTTCTTGCTTTGGAAAAAACCTTGATTGAAGGGACGGATGCGGAGTTTCGGTTTCATTCGGGTGTGGTTAGTTGGCCAGATAAAAACTCTTGTTTTGCTTTTGATAAGTAGTCCCTTTCGCCCCGGGCGGGCTATTCATACTGAGCAAAAAAACTGCATTCAAGGTTGAATATTTAATAAGCTGTCGATATAGTGGCAGCAAAATTTGCACAGGCCATGGACGCATAATTTAAAAAATTAGTACCGGGAATGATTTTCCTACCCGTTACTTTCTGTCTTTTTTTCATCTTCTTTATTCCCCTTATCCCTCTGCATAAAGCAGCTTGGGTTTGTGCTGCGTATTTATTTTTATCAGGAGCTATTTGTTAATGATTAACTCATTGCGTAAATCATCTATATCTAGAATTATTAAAACTCTAGTGTTGTCTGTGTGCTTACTGGAAGTCGTAAGCGTAAATGCTCAAACTCCCCCGGCCACACCAAGTCTGTGGAGTTCGAACAGTGGCGGTGTTGTTACGATTCATTGGAGTAAGCCTTCTGCTGACATAACTCGATTTAAATTGGCAGAGGATGCGGGCACAAGGGAGTATGAGTTTTCTGGGAGTGTGCAAAGTTTTACGCCAAGTCTAACAGGAAATAATATTTGGTATGAGATTAAGGCTTGTAACGGACCAAGTCCGAGTAACTGTAGCCCGTATTCACCATACCTTGTTGTGAATATTTTACCTCGTTCATCCAGTAGTGCGTCTATTTCAAGTATACGTTCCAGTACCCCAGTCACACCGTCTAGCCAGCCAATTTTAAGTTCTTCCAGTGCTGCTCAGCAACCGGTGCCAGCTATACCCACTTCAGCGACACTGATCGCAGATAGCACAAGTAATAAATTTAATATTAGCTGGGGTAATGTAGGTGCATATAAATATGTGCTCGAATACAGCGCGTCTGATAGTGTTGATTCGCTTGGCTCCAGCTGGTTACCTTCCTCAGTTGTTAGTGGCTCTACTTCCGTCTCGATAAACCGAAGTGCGGTCGCAGCAGTTAATTTTTATGTATGGCGGATAAAGGCCTGTAACTCAGTTGATCAATGCTCTGGGTGGATTAACACAAGAAACGCTACTTTTCATCAGCCAATTACACCTTCCACTACTTCATTAATCAGCCCGAGCAACGGTAGTAGTGTAAGTACATTGCCATGTTTTAATTGGCAACCTGACTCAACGGCAGCCAGTATTACTGTTACTGTTAGTCCAATATCAGATTTTCCGGACAAACGTTGGGCTATTGATTTGGGGGCAGGTGCATCGCAAGTTTGCTTTCATTCAGGCTGGTATGCCGGAGGTGCAAACAAATATGAAATGGGTGCAGCTAATTTAGTTACTGGTCAAACCTATTACTGGCGAGTGGTATCTGTATTTCCGGGGAATAAATATGGTTTTACGGAAACCCGTAGTTTTACAGTCAGCAACTCACCTGGCGCGCCAACATTGGATGCAAAAGTTATCAATAATTCATACTGGCAGTTGGAGTGGAACAAACCTGATTCTTCAGTAACTCGCTATGAATTGACTGAAACAGCGAATGGGCAAACCAAAGTACTATCGGTTTCTGGAAATACCTACGTACCAACGGTAACTGGTTCGGCTACTTATAAAGTTGTTGCTTGCAATAGCAATGGTTGCGGGGCTACACAGTCCAATACTCGTACGCTCAATATCGAACCCACTCCTCAAGCATCGTCAGTAACGGCATCCACAGATGTTTACAGCCAACATTTTTCGCTCACTATTGGTGCCAGCACCGGTGCTGCCAAGTATGAGTTGGAATATAACGGCTCTAGTACGGATACTGGATTTTCTTCTGCAAATTGGAAGTCAGTGTCGAAGGATTCAACATTAAGCAGAACCATTTCTATGGCATCAGTAAAGGACTATGCGTATGTTCTGTGGCGAGTACGTGCTTGTAACACAGCTGATATTTGTTCAGGTTGGGTAGAATCTCGAATTAAAGCTAATCAGTATGATGCACTTAGTACTAGTGCTATTTTAATTTCACCGGCAAGTGGTGCGTTGATTGAAAAGGCGAACGGAGCCCCTTGTTTTGAATGGCAGGTAGATCCTGCTGCTCAGCAATATGCTGTGACTATTAGCGACTCAACAGAGTTTACCGATAAGCGTTGGATTAACACGGTCAGCGGGACTCGTGCATGCTGGGATGCGGGGTGGGGCACCGCTGGTATTTATAGAAATGAACTGCCTGTCCAGTTAAGCCCGTCTACGACCTATTATTGGCGAGTGGTTTCTATTGCAGGTGGTGGCCGTTACGGCTTTTCTCCCATTCGTACTTTTAGCATTAGCCCCTTTCCAGCGGCTCCAATACTGGATGCCAAATTTATCAATAATAATTATTGGCAATTGGAGTGGAATAAACCAGATGCATCAGTTACTGGTTATGAATTAAGTGAAACCATTAATGGAACAACGGTTAAAAAATCTCTAGCTAATGTTAATAGCTATCAACCAGCTGTATTGGGATCTGTTTCTTATGAGATTGCTGCGTGTAACGCAAATGGTTGTGGTAGTGCATCCAATATCAAATCGATAACAATTGAGCCGGCTCCAGATGCGCCTTCTATCAGCGTATCGACCGATGTGTATAGCCAAACATTTTCTTTATCCTGGGTGAATGTTGGCGCAGCAAAATATGAGTTGCAATTTAAGGGGGCATCCTCACAGGACGGATTAGCTTCTGCAGGATGGCAGCCAGTTTCTAAAGATGCCAGCATATCTAAAACCATTACAATGGGCTCCTTGCAGGCGTATAGCTATTTATTATGGCAAGTTAGGTCATGCAACTCGGCAGATAATTGCTCAGCGTGGCAACTGTCACGCATTAAAACTAATCAGTTTAATCCGCTTCCTGGCAGCGCGAATTTAGTTGCACCGGCTAATGGCGCGGTGGTTTCCAACACTGTGGGGGCGCCATGCTTTGAATGGCAAGCTGATGCTAGTGCAGCTCATTATGTTGTAACGGTTAGCAATACTACGGAGTTTACAGAGAAGCGTTGGGCAATCACCGTTATTGCTGATACCAAGGTATGTTGGAATAATGGTTGGGCAAAGGCAGGGCCATATGCTAATGAGTTATCTAACCAATTGTCATTCGCAGAACCCTATTACTGGCGAGTGGTTTCTGTTTCATATGATGGGCGATATGGCTTTTCTCCTATCCGTAGTTTCTCTATGTCTAGTACGCCTGGCGTTCCTACGTTAACAGCGAAGTTAACTGATGACAAAACTGGTTGGTTATTACAGTGGGTAAAACCTATTGGCAATGTCTTTAAATATGAACTTGAAGAAGATAATGTCAATGAATCGGGTGGCAGATGGATTGAGCATCGCGTTCCACTAGCGACAGATGTAACCTATCTTTCAAAAGTGATGGGAGAAACTAAATACAAAATTCGTGCGTGCAATGCGCAAAATGAGTGTAGTGCCTATTCAAATACAGTAATTACATTATTGGAAACGGTTCCAGCAGCTCCGGCCCAGTTTGCTGCTGTTCAAAACCTTGAGTTGCAACGTTTTGACCTGAGCTGGCAGCCAGTTAATAGGACAACTGGCTATAAAATTCAATATTCCGTTAGTGATAGCGCAGAGGAGGCCAAGCTCAGTACGAGTTGGATTCCTCTGATCGAAACAGATCAGCTAAACATTTCGTTTACAGATGCCGTTATATATAAGCACTATAAATGGCGAGTCGCTGCGTGTAAAAAATCAGGTGTGTGCTCTGAATGGGTAGAAACCCCTGTTAAAGTGTTACAGCCAAAGCCTACCTTAATATCTCCTTTGTTGTTAGGTCCTTCAAATGCTGCGCAAACCTATATCAACAGCATTAATCATCCTTGTTTTCGGTGGACATTGACGACGGAAGAGGAAGCGAGAAAAATTAGTAAATACGTCGTCACTGTGAGTACCACACCAGATTTTTCTGACAGGCGTTGGAGCATAGATATTGGAGTTTCATCTGGCCAGTCTGTTTGTTGGTCAAATGGGACAGGTTGGGAAAGAAAAGGAACTTATGCTGAGCTATTGCCAAATGGATTGGAAATTGGTGGTACTTACTACTGGCGTGTCGTTGCGGTAAACGGTGGTGGTGAGCTGGGTTTTTCTGAGACGAGAAGCTTTACCCTAACCGACAATGCTTCTGGTGCTGAATCTGCTGCACAGGTAGTTAACCATTTTTACGAAGCTGAAACAGCAGAGTTATTTGGTGTCGTAAAGGCTTCAGAAAACGAAGGATTTTCTGGGGCAGGATTTGGCGATTACAACTCTGCTGTGGGTAGTTACATAGAATGGACCCATGTGAGCCAGGCGGCTACTCAAGCAGTACTTTCAGTTCGCTACTCAAATGGGAATGCGCCTGCACGCCCAATGAATTTGTTTGTAAACGGTGTTTTGGTTTCACAAAACAATTTTCAAACTACAAGCTCTTGGAAGAAATGGGTTAGCGTTCATTTTTCAGTGCCCCTAAATGCGGGTAGTAATAAAATTAAGCTGGTTGCGACTACAGCAAATGGTGGTCCGAATGTTGATTACATCGATGTTGCAACAGGCGCGATAGTTTCTCCCGCTGAAATTAGTGTGCCCACACCTTCATTGGTGTCAAGTTCAGATGGCAAAGGGCTGATATTAAATTGGACCGCGTCGACCGGTGCAGTAGATTATTATCAAGTCTTTGCGTCGGAACCTTTAGGTACCACTTATTCGATAAAAAATACCAGTTTCAATATTCCAAGTGTTTATTCCGCTACTTATAAAATCAGAGGATGCAGAGTTACAGGTACTTGTGGCGTTTATTCGGAGCCAATATTTATTTCTAATTCGATCTACGAAGCTGAGGTGGCGACTGGGAAAGTCAATGTTCAGATTGTAAATACGATACCTGGATACTACGGAACTGGTTTTGCCAGCTTTAATGCCGGCGGGCATTTGGAGTGGAATGTTTATCGGACTGCATCAGAGCAGGGCGTTCTACTATTTTCTTACTTAAATACCGGTGCTAGTGCACTTACTGTCCCTGTTAACAAAAACGGTGTTTCTATCGGCTCTGTTTCGTTAGCACCAACAAATGGTGCAGTATGGAAGACTGTGGGGCTGCCGATAAACCTGGCGTTGGGTAACAATTATGTGAAGTTCGCCCCAACAGGCGATGCAAGCGGCATTTATATTGATCGACTGGTAACACAAACTCGTACCGTTAATAGTCCTGGTGTGCCAAGTAATGCAGTTCCAGAAATATCCAATGTAATTTTTAATTTAACATCGGACAGTAACGGAGATATTCACGTTTCCTGGAGTGGTGCTCGGTCTTATGCCGACCTCTACGAAAAAGTAGGCAATTCCTTGAATTGGCTGAAGAAGGGAGAGGGGGCTGGCAATTATTCGTATATTGCGAAAAATAAACAGGCTGGTAAGTATACTTTTGTTTTAAAAGAGTGTTATCAATCAGCTGCTGCTGCCAATTGTCTCGAATTTGAGCGTGCAATAAATATTGGTAATGGTTCCTCTGGTGGTTCTGTGTCTGCCGGTTCATCCTCATCAATTTCAGCAAACCTTAGTCCTTATCTTGTCGGGCCTGACGTTAATTCTCCTCCACCGGAAGGTCTACCCGAAGGAGCTGTGGTTGGCAGCACATCGGGCCAATTCCGTGTTAGTGAATCTGGTGCTGCTACCTATTCAGTTCCTCTTGAGTTACCGGATGGTGTTGCAGGTGTTGCTCCGCAATTGTCTTTTGATTATTCGAGTATGTCAGGCAATGGATTGTTGGGGCAGGGCTGGTCTTTGTCGGGCTTATCCGCAATTACGCGTTGTCGTCAAACATTGGTTCAGGATAACCAATCGCTTCCCATTCGCTGGAGTGGCGATGATCGCTTCTGTTTTGATGGGCAGCGATTGATGCTGGTATCCGGTGTGTATGGAGCATCGGACAGCGAATATAGAACCGAAATCGACAGTGGGGTCTATGTCACTGCTAAAGGTGGCTCAATTGGTCATCCGGATTATTTTGAAGTAAGAGCAAAGGACGGGTCTATCTCATATTTTGGTTTTACCAATGATTCAAAACTAACTGGTGTTGCCGCGAATACTACCTTGACCTGGTCTATAAATCGCTTTCAAGATAACGTTGGTAATGGCATAGATTTTATTTACAGCACTGCTTCTGGTGGCGGGCAATATATTGATGAGATCCGCTATGCATTCCCCAGTGTTAACACCGAGCAGCCGTCCGCGTCGCGAACAGACTTTAATGCAAAAGTTCGCTTCAATTATGTTGATAGAAAAGACAAAACAGAAGCGTTTATTGCTGGGCAAAAGTTTGTCCAGGCTAAAAAGCTGGATTCAGTTAGCGTATTTAACGCTGATTCTTCTACTGGTTTCGCAGTACAAAAACTTGTTAAGCACTACCGCCTAAAATACATGGGAGATGCTACTGCTGACGCCCGTTATGAAAATACTCTTACTCGCCTCACGCAGATTTTTGAATGCAGAGCAGAAACCGAAAATGTAACTGATGGCAGTTGCCTGGCTCCGCTAAGTTTTACCTGGGGAGGTGGCAGCCATGTTGCTTTTGATAAGGCGATGACATCTCTGGCATTCCCGACTGTAGAAGAGGGACGTTACTTATTGAATCATCAATTTGCAGATGTGAATGGCGATGGTAAGCAAGACTTGATTTATCTAACCATCGAGAAGCTTTTTGATGAAACAACTGCCGATGTCAATATCAATATTGCTTATGCTGACAGCAATAAAAATGGCTTGAATAATCAAACCACAATCAATTTGTATCGGAGGCCGTATGAAAATTTACGTATTGCCGCGTTAGATTACAATGCGGATGGCCGTCAGGATTTGGCGCTATATACCGGGGAGTATTGGAGGGTTTACCTGTCCACAGTTAACGCTAGCAGCGGATGGTATTTGGATGGCGGGGGTGAAGTAGAGAACCTGCAAGAGTTTACTGACCCTGATATGTTGTTTATGGATGTTAATGGTGATGGTCTTGCAGATGCCGTCACCTCTACAGGTTATTACAAATTACAGCGTAATAGTAATTCGGTGGGATCAAGCCGGGCGTATTCGTTTGCCAACCAGATAAACAGTTTTCAGTGGCGACCCCGTTCTGAGTTCACGCAAGTGAATGAGCCTCTACCGACCAACGCGACAAATTTTTCAGATTGCCACGAAACTGCGGCGCAAACAAAAATACAGCAGGATACTGCCGCTGACTTTAATGGCGACGGCGTCATGGACTTCCTTGGTTCTTACGTGCGAAAGCTGTCGTGCAGCACATCGGCCGGTCCTACCTCTATAGATGCTACTTACCGCTATGCGTTGGTTAATCTTGGCGGAGTGTTGCAGATTTACTCTGGCGCGGCATTACAAACGCCTTCGATATTGCCAGGTGGCAGCACGGATCGTTTGTTCGTTGTGGATGTGAACGGTGATGGATTAACGGATGTTGTTTCGCTCGGCTATGATAAAAAGCTTGTTATCAAGATGAGTAATGGATTGGGATTTAACGCGGCGCAAGAATGGATCACACTTTCCGGCTTAGATGGAAGCGCGTCGCCACAATTTATGGATTACAACGGCGATGGAATTGTTGATGTGATTTGGAGGGATCTAAATGAAGGCAAGATGAAGGTTCAATATGGCGGACTCAGCAGTTTGCCTCAAGCCATTTTCAACACATCAGTGGATAAGAAAGAGAGCTATTTGCTGGCGGATGTGAGCGGAGACGGGGTTGCGGATTACGTGCACGTCGATTCCGATTCACTCAGTGGGCGTCTTGGTCAAATGGCCGTCAAAGGTCAGCCTGCATGCTACATTCAATATCATCAAGGTGGTTCAACGGAAGTATGTCCTGATCCTTCCTATGCATTAATGGAAGAGCAGCAGCATAATTTTATTTACAAAATCGAAAATGGTTTCGGTAATGCCACTCTCATTGCGTATGGCACATTGTCGAATAGCGGTCGCTACGCCACCATGGATGTTAAACCGGAAACAGTTTCCAGGACATACAGTAATAATTGTCCGTCAAATGCTCCGATTCATTGTTCTCCATCGAATACGTACGATGAATTGGATAGTTCCAGTTTCTATAGACGTTTGAACAGTGGTTGGGAGCTTCCTGCAGGTCATAGGGTTTTTGATCCAACGACCGAGACTTTTGTAAATGCATCAGGTTTGCCATCAAAAGGTAATCCAGTGTTGGAAGTTAATGGTGCTATGCAGGTAGTAACGTCAGTGAAAAGTAGTGCGCCTTTGCCGACGGATGGCAACGCGATGAGTCGTATTGATTACTACTATGCCGAAGCCAAATTACAGGCGATGGGGCGTGGTTTCCTGGGGTTCGGTCGATTGAAAACTGTGGACGCCCAGACAAAGGTTGCCACCGTTACTACCTATCGTCAGGATTTCCCATTTAGTGGTAGCCCGCTCACAACAACCGTTTATAAAGATGACACAGCAGGTTCGCCGATTTTGAGTTATGCCGTTAACCAATGGGATTCCCGTCTCCTAAAAAATCAGGGTACCAGAGTGTTTCAGCCGTACTTGAAACAATCTCAAGAGTTTACATATGTATTGGATTCTGATGGAAATGTCAGCGCACTACCGCTGCAAAAAATTACTACAGATACAGCGATGTATCCGTTTGATTCAGATACTGCAGATTCTTTAGGTAATGTCCGTGAAGTCGTTGTGACTACAGAAGGCAGTGGCAAAACGTTAATTAAAAAAACCATTAACCAATACAGCAGTGATAGCTGGGCATTGCGTATGGGGCGCTTAAAGCGCAGTGAGGTAGAGACGACCCTTCACGGTGAAACCAATAAACGTGTTGCTGAGTTCAAGTATTATGGAGTTGATGGTGAAGATGTAAGTGGCGGTGCAAGAGGTTTGCTGAAAGAGGAAAAAGTTATCTCTGAAAAAGCGAGCGATCAACTTGTTACTGAATATACCTATGATGGACGAGGCAATAAAAATAGCGTTAAGGTAAGAGGACTGGTTGACGGAGGTAATGTTCAGGAGCGCACCACAGCGCATAATTACGATACTCTAGGGCGTTATCTGGTGTCCTCTGTAAATGGAGCTAGCCATCAGTCGGTTATTTCAGGCTATGACGAATATGGTCAGCCGCACCAGATTACAGATGCTAATAACATTTCGACTGAGGTGAAATACGATTCATTTGGAAATGAATACCTGCGTAAAGAAGTTTTCGCGGGGGGGCAAACCGGTGCCTGGACTCGTAAAGATACCCTTTATTGTGATTCCGGTTCTGCATGTCCTGTCGGAGCGAAATTTTTCACTCGGCAGCGTGTTTCAGGTGGCGGTGAAACCATTGCGTATTTCGACATCCTGGGCCGCAGTATTCGCGCGGGTAAAAAAGGTTTTGATGGTATCTGGATTTATACAGATTCGGAGTATGACAACCTTGGTCGTATTAAACGGCAAAGCATGCCCTATTTTTCCAATTCATCTCCTGTAGGTTGGACGGAAAACTTTTATGATTCTTTGGGGCGTATAGTTCGTATTGAAGCACCCGATGAGTCAGGCACTATCAAAACTGAAACGGCCTACAGTTGGGACTCAACAACTGGTGCCCTGTTAACAACTATAACAAACCCCAAGGGACAAGTTCGCAAAGAGCATCACAATGGTTTGGGGCAACTGATCCACGTGGAGGATCAACTCAAAGGCACTATTGTTTATGAGTACTCACCTTTGGGTGAAATTTTGTCGGTTACAACCGATGCGCCTGATGTTAATGAGGCAACCATTAAAATGTGTTACGACAAGCAAGGGCGTAAGTCCGGCATGTTTGATCCGGATAAAGGGGGATTCAACGGTACATCGGCAAGCTGTTCACAAATTAATAACTGGGCTGGCGGTAGTTCAAACATTACGGCGGGTTGGTGGCATTATCGCTACAACGCGTTTGGCGAATTAATCGAACAGCGCGACCCCAGTGGTCAAAGTACACAGATGCGATATGACAACCTGGGCCGTATGGTAAATCGGTTGGATTACAAAACAGATACGCACCTTGAAGCAAATACTGCATGGTTTTTTGATAAGCCGTTGGGCGCGTCCGCCGAGCAGGATAAAACACGAGGTAAATTGACCGCGGTTGTAATGAGCAACTCTACGAGTGCTATTTTGAATAATGATGGGGCATGCACAGGAGCCAATCATTGTTCAATTTACACCTACAACGGACGCGCCCAAGTCTCTAGTACAACCACTCGTCTTGAGACTGGTGATGTGTTTATTACCCAGTCGGATTACGACTCCATTGGCCGCTTATATCAAGTTCGTGATGTGCTTGATCAAGTTGGGGGAATCTTTGGTTTTGAAAGCGGAGTTCAAACTCACTTCAATGAAAATGGATATGCGTATCGCAGCGTAGACATCGCCTCTTGGGATGGTACAGATGGTGTATTAAGTACTATAACCAACATGAATCAAAACGGACAAGTCACGCGTGAAATTCGTGGCAATGGCCTCACTACAGTGAATGAGTATTATCCAAAATCAGGATTATTAAAATCGCAGCGTGTGACTGATGCGGTAGGATTGAAGATCGTGCAGTCAATCGATTATCAATGGGATTCATTAGGCAATTTAACATCTCGCACAAATAAGAGTGCGCAGGTATTGAAAGAGGGTCAAACTCTGCAAGCCAATAATCGCGCAGAAGGTTTTTGTTATGACGCCCTCAATCGCCTGGTGAAATCGCTTGCCACAAGTAATCCGGTTTGTAGTGGCGAAGCCGGTGCCGGAGATGACATTACCTACGATGGCTTTGGCAACATTAAAAACAAAAAAGGGGTAGGTGATTACTCCTACAACAGAACTAACGGCGGCCCTCACGCAGTTACTAAAGCGGGCACTGCCAGTTATTTCTATGACAGCAACGGAAATATGGTTGCCGAATCAGGTTCTACATCTGATTTGGGTAATCGCACAATTGAATACACCAGTTATGATATGGTGGAAACAATTTATCGCGGAAATGATCGATCAGTAGAGTTTAAATATGGCCCGGATCGCTCTCGTTGGCAGCGGAAAGACCGCAATGGCACTAGCTATACCACTACGACTTATTTAGGTAATGTGGAGCGCATTGAAAAAGTGGGCGTACCGGAAGTCGAATGGAGACGCAATGTTGCTGGTGTGACCATTACCTACAAAACCACGGCTGATGCTGATAAGCAGAATTTAAAAATTCACAATGCCAATAAGTCGTATGTGTACAGCGATCATTTGGGTAGTGTGGATATCATTACCAACACCTTGGGTGTAGCAACACAATCAATGAGTTTTGATCCATGGGGGGCAAGAAGACCAGCGGATTCCAATAGTCTTGCCGCGTGGGGTGAGGGGACAACTAAAACAGACTCTCAGGTGTTAGGCGAAATATTGGCATCACTCACTTTAACCGGTTTTGCCAATCCGATAACCACACGTGGTTACACTGGTCATGAAATGATTGATGACATGGGCATCATTCATATGAATGGCCGTATCTACGACCCACGTCTTGCGCGCTTCTTACAGGCAGATCCATTTATTCAAGCGGCGACCAATACACAGAGTTACAACCGCTATTCGTATGTGCTGAATAACCCGTTGAACGCGACTGATCCTAGTGGGTTTTTCTTTAAGAAAATTTATAACGCATTAAAAGATATTAGGCGCTCAATTATTAGAGGTGCAATTAAAGTTTTTGGAGCAGAAGTTGTTGGTTTCGTTGGAGCGGCTGGTTCTATCTTTTGTGGTCCATACGCCGCAGTTTGTGCGGCGGCTTGGGCCTACGATTTTGCGAGAGCCGTGGGGGCCAGCAGCAGTCAAGCCTTCAATGCTGCGGCTGTTGCGGCAGTTATGACCTACGTGAACGGCCCCCCTAAATTGAATATTGGTAGTGCGATTAGTTTGGCGGCAGAACGGATAGATCCTAATTTAGGGAAAGCAATTAATTTCATTAACAATGGTGTTGATTGGAATAGCACGGTTAATTCTTTTATTAATCTTGCTCATGAGGTAAAAAATTATTATGTCTCAAGAGAGTTAGAGCGGGTTGCTAATAAAAATGGCTTGTCACTCGCTGAGTTGAATGCGTTACTTACAGTAAATTCGTTTATTGGAAATAAGGTTGCGGGGGGGCGGTACGACGAAAAAACTAACTCTGTCAGTGGTTTTACAAGTCGAGAGAAAGGATTAGTTGGGGTTATTTGGGATGTCAACGACACAATTTTGGGGTACCAGGGGTTACTGGATGCCTCAGGTCACGAGTATATAACTAGTAATAATGTCGGAAAAGCGATATCGGGTTGCCATAGTTTGGGAACCTTAACGTGTAATAATTTGGTTGCGAGAGGCTATGCGCCGTCGGCGCAATTGAATTCTTTACCTTTCGGTAATATTGCGGTATCGACAAACATGGCAATTACAAATTTGGGGAAAGGAGATTTTGTAAATGGATTTCTTTTGGGGCGTATTTTTAACCCATTTTCAACGAGCACAGATTGCCTAGATTCCAGCTTGGGTGGGGCGTTATGTCATGGCTGGAAGCAAAATTATCAAAATCATCCTGAAAACCGGAGGAAGTGGCTATGAAATACAAAATTTTAATTTTATTCGTTGTGTTTCTATTGGCATCATGCACAAGTGTTAGTCTTAATCGTAATGAAATAGAGCGGGAGTTTGGTAGTCAAATTTTCAAATTAGCTAATCCAATGTATTTGTCGCTCTACTTGAATTGTGGGATATTTCGTGTTGTTTATGAGGATAAAATTGCCGATATAGATTTTATTTATAAAATTGACCCGGATGATGTTGCACATTTCGACAAATATAAAAATATAAAAGTAGGTGATGGAAATTGCACACCATCAAATGATATTAGAGTTTATAAGCTGCTGAATGTTGGGCAGGAAGTAAAAATTGACTCTATTGTAGATGTGCTCAATGCAAGTTGGTGGTTTTGGCGTATTAAAGGTACGGTTTCAGTGGGTGGGGAAAGTTTTGCATTTCAAATGCAATTACCTTATGAGAAAAATAAGTCGTTACGAAGTTCACTTTCTGATGTGTTTGTGCTCCAAAATTGAGTAGGCGATTGTAATTTTTGTAGCTGAATTAACAAGTTAAAAAAGCAAAGCCTCATGGGTAAATCTATGGGGCTTTTTGTCATGCGGATAGAACTGAGACGCAGGTAAAATTTTCTGATCTTTTGAAAAAGTAATCGAGGTCATAGGTATCCAGTCTGCTGTAATAGGTTATTAGTTAGTAATCGGGTAAATGAGAATCGGAACTATTTTCCTAATTATATTTTGTTGAGTGGTTCATTATGAAATATTTAAATGCTGTTGCATTTTTTGGATTTATCTTAATGATTTTAGGGTTATTTGTTTTTGGTCAGGATGGTGATGGAACATGGTGGCAGATGGGGTTGTTTAGTAGAGTATTGCTCAGTTGGGGAATGTTTGGGGGGATGTTCTTGTGGATTTCTATGTTGGTAGATCATTTCAAATATTCTCGCGTTAAAAGAAAAATTGCATGGGGGCTGTTTTTGGTTTTTGGGCAGATGCTTGCGGCGGCAATTTATTTTGTTTTTGTCTATTCAAAAACTCAAAAAATAAACATCCTATTGATGCGTAACTGCTTGGTTTGGCGTAAAAATAGTTAAAAGTCCCGATTGTCAGCATCATAGATTAGACCAAACCTTCGGCGAACCAGGTATTTGGTTATGACGAGTTGTCGCGTTTAACGGATGCCTCTGGCAGTTACGGCGTTATCAATTATGAATACGACGCGGTCGGTAACCGTAAATCGCGCGAGCAAAATAATCGCCTGGAAGCTTACGAATACGCAGAAAGCAGCAACCGCTTGTTGAATGTGATTACCGAAGGTGAGCAGGGCGAGTTGCATGAGCGTGTGCTGGGTTACGATGCGGTCGGTAATATCGTGAATGATTCTGCCAGCGCGGCGACTAAAGCATTAACCTTTGGCCACAATAATCGCCTTGAGCAAGTGAAGGTGAGCGGCAGCGCAACTGTTGTTGCAGGTTACGAATACAACGCCAAGGGCCAACGTGTTATCAAACAAGTGGATGGAAACATTATCCATTTCCATTACGACACGGATAACCGCCTGATTGCAGAAACCACCGTAACCGGTGCACCGATTCGCGAATACATTTACGCCGCGAACCAACGCATCGCCATGGTGGATTACCAAAGCAACACCAATGGCGAGATATTCTTTATGGTCAACGACCATTTGGGTGCACCGCAATTGTTGGTGGATGCTGCGCAGCAAGTGGTCTGGTCAGTCAATCAGTCCCCTTTTGGTGAAGTGACTGTTAACGGCAATGTAGAACAACCACTGCGCTTCCCCGGCCAATATGCCGACAGCGAAACGGGTTATTCCTATAACTATTTCCGCGATTACGACCCAACGTTGGGCCGCTATATCGAATCTGACCCGATTGGGTTGGAGGCAGGGGTTAATACGTTTGGGTATGTGAGCGGCAATCCAATTACATCGTTTGACTTATTGGGATTGATTGGTGAAATGTGTACTACGCACGATCACCTTAGCTATAACACAAGTAACGGCGAGGGTTGGTACGATACCAAATCGGGGAATACATTTGGACCGAGTCCAAATTGGGGAATGGATGATGGAATTGAGGGTTTTTATCCTGAGCAAGCATTGGGTGGGATTGGATTGTGGCGTGCGGGAGTTAGTCAAGGATATAAAATTATTGGTGCGCTTACAGCTAGGTCTACGCCTTCCTATAACACATTTGCGATCGGTTCTAATGCCCGAGATTTATTTAAGATACTTAATTTTTCTCCCAGACTCATTAGCAGTCCCCGATCTTTCTTTCGTCCAGACTATTACTGGGCAAAAAGCGGCGGTGACTTTTATAAGGCTGCCGCTTCTCTTGGTAGGTCAAATACAGCTTGGGATAGCTATCTAATTCCTACTGCTCCTCTTGGGGTGATCGGTTTAGGTAACCAATTGTTTGATGAGTAAATAATGAAAAATATAATTACTGTAAAAGATATTAATTTTTTTGGAATGAAGCAGCTCGTTGTTTGCCAGGATAGCTTTATTTTAGTTAAAAATTCAAAAAGGACGAAATGTGTGGGGTATTATACTTTCTGTCCGCGCTTCTGCTTGAAGAGGAATTTTTACTGTCTGTTTGTCCAGAACGAACAAATTTATTTCATTTTGAACGATAAGCTATATAACGTCGATGAAGATAAAATAGAGGTGTCCATCAATAGGAAAAGTGCGCTTTCGTTTGAGTTTAATGTTAAGAAAAATGAGAGTTTGATTTTTAGTCAAAGAGTGGTTGATTTTTTAATGTCAAAAGATGACTCTTTAAACTCGCATTTCTTGATCGATGTGAATTTTTTTCTGGGTAGTTCAGTGGGGCGTGATAGCTTCAAAAGGCTTTTTCAGTTGTGATGTGGATCAAAGGGGGCGGACTCATGTGGGTCAGTGGATCAAGGGGTCAAGTGGATCAAGGGGTCAAGTGGATCAAGGGGTCAGGCTCCTTGATCTGTTGATATCAGTTCAATAAGTTAAAAAAGTTTTAAAATTAAATTCAAGGGGGTGTTTATGGCAAGGTTGCCGAGGTTATATGTTCCGGGTTTCTTATCACCCTAAAAAGGGTTCAATAAATTGAACCCCTACGGTGGATGATGAAATATTGATTGGTAGGGGCGCAATTTATTGCGCCCTTTTTTTGTTGAGGGATGGCCTGGCAGTTGTTTCGAATAACTGGGTTAACTCTAAACAAAAGTGCATTTTAATCCATAGGTAAGCAGTTTTATCCAAATAAAACAATAAGTTATCGATCATTTGGTTTCCCAAAATCTGGCCAATATGAGCGCCAAATTTTGGGAAAATGGTTCTCTACCTATATATTTGGAGATTCCTCATCATCCATTCCCTTTATCAAGCTCGGATTTACCATCCCCTTAAAGTCAAACTTTTGGGAGTCCTGTAGCTTGGCGTCAGAGAAGTCAAACTCACCGTGAAAGATAAAATGTTCCCACGCTAATAATGATGAGGTTTTCACCTTCTTGAGTATTGCAGTGCGTTCGGCATCTGTCTTGGCGCGCATGAGCAGTTGCGATACGTACATAAAATTCCAGCAGACAACAACATTTTTTAGGATACGCTTGCAGCATTCTGCCAGTTCTTGGTCGTCCTTTAATGTTTGGCTGTACTCCAGACGGCCTATGGCAAGAGCCTTATTGAGACGATTGCCGGACTCACCTTTGTTTAATTGTTTATGGACGGCAGCACGGAGATCTACATCATCGACATATCGCAATATGTACAGTGATTTGGGGATTCTTCCGAATTCTTTTAACGCAGAATAAAGCGAATTTTCATCAGCGGAATAAGAATTTAGTCGTTTAAAGATTTGCGATGCTGAAACCTCACCCAGCTTGATTGACGCTACAAGCCGAAGTATATCTTCCCAGTGTTTTTCCAAAAGTTTGCGATCAAAACGTTTTGCCGGAAGAATCAAATAGTCCTTCTGCTTGTACACTGAGGGATATTTACCGGAATAAAGCTGCTGCCTATGCACATTTTTAATTCTTGGTGCAAACGAAAATTTTAGTAAATAAGTCATCCCAAATACTGCTTCGGTATATCCGTGCGTATCCGTTGAGTGCATGTCTGATTTTACGGTTTCATTTTTTAGCAACCCATCAATCATGTAGTGCGCTTCTCGCTCGGAGCCGCTAATAACTGTTGAATGAGGAAAGAGGCCGCGCGCATCTATAAACGAGTACTCTGATACGACCATGTCCTTCCCTCCATATTTGAAGGAATAGTTTGCATTAAAAGAGTCTTTACTAACGGTCCATTTTTGGCCATCACTGGATGTCTGCATCCCATACTCTGACCGATACAATTGCGACAGTGGCAGTTTATTGACAAAGCGGATGATCGCATCACTGGCTCGCTGTGCATTTTCCAGACTGAAATAGGCCGTGGATGTTGATTCAAGTATTGACTTTTTTATTGCAGGGGAATTTCTGGCTATTCTTTTTGTTCCAATGTGAGCACCAAGTCCGATAATGCAAGCATAAAAATTTCGGTTCTCTGGTCGATCTTTTAAATACCGATGGTCAATATGTTCAAACTCATCAAGAAAATTTGTTGCTTGATTCACTGTATGCATGGCTTCGACAATTGATATCTGCATATCTTCGGGCAGCAGTTCTATATCCAGTTTCTCATCCAGCGCAAAAGTTGCAGCACTGGTATTTCGCTCCGATGTAAGTCTGTAGCCGCCAGCACCATCTGCTTCAATATACTCGTTTTTGTTTTCCTTCAAATGTTCATTAGTTTCCTTAAATTGAGCGTCAAGCTGCAATTCGAGATCGTCTAGCACCTGTTGGGCATCGCTAAAATCCTCCATTTTTGCTTGCGCCAACAAATACGCGCGATCTGCCGCCCAACGTTCTGGAGAGATAAGGTATTTATCCAGCTTTCTGTAGCGATACGAATCAACCACTGACAGTGAGTCTCGCTTGATGGCATCCGCGATATACATGAACAACAAAACCTTATACAAGGGTTTATTAATGACGTTGTCGTTTTTGACAAACGCCTGTTCAGATTTAGTCATAAAGTCGATAGGAAATTTATTGTCAATTTGCCCTTTGGCTTGTTTGAAACGCTGTATCGCATTGTTGAGTACTTCGCCGCTGGTATCACAGCTAAGCTCCAAACGCAGCAAAATATCATTGCATTTTCGCTGTAGTTTTAAGGATGCTTCTTCGTAGTGCTTCATGGTCAATGCTTGGCCGCTAACTTTATTCAGATCTTCCTGAACATCGCCAACATGAATGCTAATTTCACCCTCGGAGAGCGATTCGGCCGCAATGATTTTTTTGCTTTGCGTGACTTTTTCACTGTCATCAAGCATCGGGTTTTCGAGAGTCTCGCGTAGATCAGATACGACCTTCACCAAATTCTGGGTATCTTTCACTAATAATTGGGTATGTTCAGTTTGAGTGTTGCGCTGTAAAAAATATTCCTCCTTGGCTTTACGGTCAGCTTCATTGCGAACGGATGTTGTGGCCGCCAAGAATGTTTCAGTGAGGGTATCCTCCAATTGTCGAAACTGATGGACAATGAACGCTGAAAGCAATAGATAACGCTGCGGGTCTTTTAGGCGTTTTAGCTGAAAGATTTGCTTTTTCTGCACCTGGGATGCAAACCGTTTAAGTCCATCTTGGGTGAAATCGAGTTGGTCAATAACAGGTTTTGTGAAGTTGTATAGGGGTTGCAAAAGGTCGAAGGATTCAATGTTCTCCTTCACTTTCATCGCACGAATCGACTGGTTGAATTTCTTCAGCAAAGTAACGCGGTGTGGCTGCCATTGGTCATTGGCATCTTCCGGTTTCTCCAGTAATTGATCGAGCGCGTGCTTGTCATCCTTGCGAAGATAATGGTTCACTTTGCTGACTTGTTCACTCAAGTGATTACTGTAGAGGTCATCGATGGTTTTGCTAAGTGTCGCGAAGTTTGGGGTTTCGATTTTGTGACCAAACAACCATCGACTCACATCCTCAAAGCAGCGTGCAGGACTTTTTTGGCTGCGTGAGGAATTTCTGATGAGCGTTTGCAGCCCATCAAGCCTCTTAATATCAAATAACGAATAGCCCAACAGATTACGAATCGACTGCCGATGACGATCCCTAGTATTAGGGCGATAGTCTGACCAGCTGAACGAGCCCGTTAACTTAAATTTTGTAGCGACGTAATCGATGTCCGCTTGAATGGCTGTATCGAAAAACTGCCCTGTGGCACGGAAATATCCGTAAGCGACGGTGAGAAAAACTTTATTGTCATCGCCCCGGACTTTGGCCAACAGGGTGTGCCCGAATTTTTCATCGACGTAAAAATATCGCTTTCGATCCGAGGCTTTGAATGTGGGAGGATTATCGTGAAATGATTGGTTGTCGAATTTATCGTACATAGAACACTCCTTTCGTTGATGGGAACAGCAGGAGGTTTAAATGTACGTTTTCTGAGCAGGATTTAACGTGGACTAAGTCTCTGCTTGCATACGCTGCTTACAGTCTGCGCAGTCAATATTGAGCCCAGGCTTACCCCATACTTGTATATGGCAGCTTTTGCAGCAGTATTTTATTCGGCCTGACTTAGCGCGGGGCTTTGAGCTCAATATCTCTTGTAATAAGTGCTGTTCCGACTCATCGTTAGTATCACGCTCAAAGATCCCTTCCCAATGGGCTGGTTGAGGGCGCAACGTTTCTTCCTGTACATCGAGTGATATCAGAGCCTCACTTGTCATTGAAGCAATTGCTTGGGAGGATTTTGCTGCCAGCATTTTGCTGCTGTTTTTCGCATTGAGTTTGGCATCCAGTTCGATAGCCCGCCCTTTATCGTCATAGGCCAGTACCGGTACCTCTAGACGGAAGACTGGGTAGCGATCTACCCAAGGCAAAATAAAGCCTTTGGCCAGCAATGCTTGGCAGCTGCGGTGGAATGCCCCCTCGTAAATGACATAATCCATCATCCATTCGCCGGTCTTTTCACCACCCGGAAGACCGGTAGCTGATGGCATCAACCCAATGCGGGTCATTCGCTTGGCCCACTCTATATTGTGATATCCACGCCGTCCGGGTTTGCCAAAGTGAGCCTGCCAAATATGAGCCATCTCGTGGCAAAGGGTTTGGCATATTTCGATCAAGGGGTATTTAGCGAAGTATTCAGGGTTGACTGCTAGTTCGTCCACGTACTGGCGTTGCGCATTCACCCAGCGGCCAATTGAGGCGTAACCCATGACTTTGCGTTGACGATGATAGGTAATAATCACTTCCGGCAGTTGTCCGCCAAACAGCGCTGCGTTAAAGTAATCGTACGCATTCAATATCGTATCGTAAGTATCGAAAGTCGCTCTCGCCGTCATCGTTTTCCCGCCTTTCCCCTTAACTCCCCAATTTTCGTGTGTACAATCCAATAATTGCACTATTTCAGTGCATTATATTGTGTCTCATTTGATTCTTTTTTATTGGCGTCGAATAGTGTTTCTGTGAAGTCATACAATCTACCAAAGGATGGTTCGTAATACACGAACCTATTTCATACGGTTTTGCAAACTTCATGCAATTCTCCAAAATAAACATGACCATGCTTGAACCGCAGGCGCAGTTTGAAGAAACACGCGAGACCGAGGTTAAACTGACGGTTTGGGTGGGTGTTATGACGGCAAGGCGAGCGAGGTGACGGCGAACGGATTGGTGTCGATATAACGCATGGCAGACCGGACATCTTTCCAGCCAATATATTCCATAGTGGTTTTCAGATCCCAGCCGTTGGCCGTCGCCCAAGTGGCGAATCCCCGGCGCAGCGAATGACTGGAAAACTGATCGGAATTCGCAATTCCGGCCAGCTTAATCAGGTTCCGCAGTAACGTGATGAAACTTGTTGGATGCATGGAGTCAGCACTTATTTGACCCCACCGGTTAATGGATGGAAATAGCGGACCTTGTGTCAGGCCAGAGGTTATGAGCCATGACTGGCAGGCGACGACTGGACATAATCGCTGCAAGGCCGGTGCTTTAAATGTCGCCCCCGAGTGGTCCGTTTTGGTGTGTGGCAGATAAAGCGCCATACCTTCATCTGGATGCAACTCAAGGTGCTCAATACGTAACCTGCTTAGCTCATCACTGCGAAAACCCCGCCAGAATCCGAGGAGAAGAATCGCCCGATCACGAAGAATTCTGAGTTGTTTCTCCCTGCTCGTAGTGTCTTCAAGTTGTTGTTCGAGCCATTCATCAATGCATTCCAATTGGCTGATTGCCAGAGGTTGGGCTTGTTGAGGCCGGGATGGATGCAACGCCTGGATGCCTTTCATCACCTTTTTAACTATCGGGCTTTTGGTTGGATCGGGGAAGCCTTGATCCAAATGCCATTGAGCAATCGCTGCCAATCGAAGTTTTAATGTACTGATTGCCAGTACATCGGCGTAATCAGCCAGGTACCGCGCTATGGAATCTGCCGTTGCGGGCAAAAAGCCACCCCATTGAACTTCATAATGCTCAATTGCAGATTGGTAGCTCTTTCGCGTGTTGTCACGCGTGGCGGCATTTATGTACTGGTCTACGGTAGCCATAGTGGATTTGCTGTTTGCCCTGTCGATGCCAAATAGTGCGCTGGAGTGCCGAATGAAGCAACACTGTTATCTATATGCTCACCAGTATCGTGTCGCCTATATAGACGTTGAGAACTAATGATTGCGACCATAAAGCCAGTGGACGGGCTGATAAGCCTCAATAATATTTTCGCAGTTTGCCTGAAAATGATTTATAGGGGGCTGCTGGATTCGTGCGCATAAAGTTGATGCAATTGCAGCAATTCTTGCCGAAATCGGCCAAATACATTGATGGTAGTTTCATAGGATTGTGCCAGCATGGAAATGTGAATGGCTTGCGGATCATCTATGCTGGTTTGTGGCTCACCTACAGGCATATTTTCAAAAATAATTTCTGTTATTTCTTCGGTATGTGATGGTTCTTGTAGCTTGATGGCTAGAGACTGCTCATCGTCATTATTCGGCATAGTGTCGCGTCTGATAGTTGCAGATTCCGGTATTTCTTCTGCGACACGATTTGCGTATTCCACTAGATTAGGTTCAGCCGGTAGATACAAATAACTTTCACCGGGAATATCTCCCATACGTAAAACCCGCCCCAATACCTGCCGAAAATGCAATTCTGTTTTAACTCGGGTCACGTGGCAGCACACGCGCAGCCGTGGAATGTTGGTACCTTCGCTGACCATTCCTACAGAGATAATCCAGGGTTGGGTGCTCTTTCTAAAGGAATTAATTGCACCGTGGGCATCTTCGTCCAAATAGGTGGCGACACAAGCACGTTGTCCCAAGTGACGCTCCAGTAGCGTTGCAATCTTATAGGCATGCTCTACCGATGCCGCGACGATAAGACCGCCCGCATCCTGATGTTGCTTGCGAAGCTGCATCAACTTTTTGGAAGATTGTTTTAACAAATACACAATCAGAGCATCGTTATCAATCAATTGTTGGTAGGAGCAATCTGACAACTTAAGTAGCTCTGCAAAAGATGAATATCTCTCCGTGGTATCGCCGCGTTTTACGATGATGCGGTCATTGTCCACCAGCGTGATGCTGGGTGCGCGACATACATTCTCCTGGATAGCCTGCGCCATTCCGTAAATAAAATCACAGCGGATTTTGTTGTGCTGACAGTAACTGGATAACGCAATGGGGATGCGGTCGGAGCGCCAGGGCGTGCCGGTCAAGGCAATGGTATACGCCGCGCGCCCCTGAATATGTTGGATGATGGTTTGCCCCCAGGCATTGGCATTCTCAAGGTTATCACCCGCGCAGTGATGGATCTCATCAAAAATCACCAAAACACGATGCGTTTGGAATAATGCCCAAAAAGCCTCTTCCAGGCTCAGCATTGATTGATAGGTCAACGATTGCCCCTTTGAACCGAGACGCCCATCCATTCGGGAATGAGTATGGGTTTCCAGTGCTTGCTGGAAATCGGAAGACACAATGATGGAGGGCGAAAAGCAAAGCACCAAATCGACCATGCCTAGCTGTAAAAGCTGCTGCGCCAAGGTTGCCGCCATGACTGTCTTGCCCGCACCCGGGGTGGCAAGGCACAGGAAGTGGTTCTCTTCGTTTCTGAATTTCACCAGAGCCTGTTCAACGCACCTGGATTGCCAGCGCCTTAACTTCATTGCGCTAAACCTGTTTCCCTTGCCAATAAGCTTTCCAGCGCTTTCACACGGCCAAGCAATCTGGAGCATTTGTCGCGGGACTGGTTGTAGAGAGGTTGCACATCGTCTCTTAGTTCAGGCATCTCATTACAAATCGCGTCGTATTCTTCCGTCTCGCCCATGGCGGATAACATTTCCAACTTATGCCTATTGAGTCGCTCTTGCAGGCTTTGGCGAGGGCTATCTTTTGTGACAGTCGTTTTATCCTGAGTCGCCAGCGATGCGGCAGCTTTTACGGAGGCTCCCCCTAAGGCTTTAAACCGAGGGGTTAATCGATACAAAGGCCAGCCGCTCTCCACAACGATCCGGGTCAATTCTCCATTATTGATAAGGCGGAGCATATTGCGATAGACGAACTGGCGAGCCGCTTTTTGGGAGCTATGAAGGCATGCCGGATCGTTCAAATAGGCTTCGGTGAGATCATGTACGGTGAATTCCCGATTTACCAATGTTGATAATGCCGAGAGCAGTCCGGACTTAACGCTGAGAGATTTCATGATAGAGATTGACGCCTCATGTCTCGAATTTCGCGCCATTCTATCCTGTCTCTATCATCGAGACAATGAAATCATCTCCTTACTCACCTCACTATGAAAAGCTACGCCTCTGGTTAAAAAAGCAGCGGGAGGCAAGTGGCTTGACGCTTCGCGAAGCATCTCTTGCAATGGGGCGGCATCATTCTGTGCTGGGCAAAATGGAACAGGATCGACGGAAAATTGAAGTGCTTGAGTTTGTGCGGTACTGCCAAGTGCTAGGGGTCGATCCTCATGAGGGACTCGATGTCCTTATTGGCTCTTTGCAAGAAAACGGCGAATAATATCGACTCCGCATCATTCGTCTACGATTCCTTCCTGATGCATTACACTAGGCATCTCCTTTAACTTACTTCCTTTTTTTGAGCTGTGGATTTACAACAATCGGTTTCTCTATTTCGTAAGGCGATGCTGAAGGCAAAAGTGGATGGGTTCCAGTTCGATTTGCTGGACTATTTCCCTGTTAATTGCTGCGAATGCTCCTCTTATCTGCTGGCAAAATTTCTGATTGAAGAAATTGGTTTTTCATCCCTGAGAATAGTTGCAGGCGAAAACCGACACAAAAAATCTCAGCGGCACATTTGGATAAAATATGGTGAGACTGACATTGATATTACTGCCAATCAGTTTTCATCGACAGCTAAAACAGTCATTGTTGAAACACATAGCCGATGGCATCAACGATTTAAAATAATTAAGGTTGAAAAGCCAAAGCCGAAGTTGACGCACCTCAATCAAGAAGCAAAATCAGCATTGCTGCGTGATTATAAAAAAATTCTCAGCCATCTCACTTATAGCAAAAATTAATCCGAAGGTTTCAAAAGCAATTGCACACTGGAGAAAATATGATTTCTGATGTAACCAAAGCAAATATTTTGATTGCGATTGCAGAAGGCCAGTCTGTCGCTGACGCAGCGAAGTGCTATGGGCTTAACTCTGCTCAAGCAAGAGGTGCTTTACCCCGATTTTGTCGCCACTTGAAATTGCGCTGGGATCTTGAAGAGATTCGAGCCAATCCTAAAAAGTATATTGACGCAGCAATCGCTATAATTTCCTCACCTAAAAATGCGCTTCGCAGAGTATTGCGAAATGATTTGGTCGTGCAGTTGAAGCTACGTTCACCCGATGAGCTTACTCCGCAGTATGTCTCTAACATTACCGCAGAAGCTTTGCTTTCACATGGGGTTACCGAAACAGGACTTGTAGAAGTGCAGGAATGGCTGCTTGCAAATGAGCTATCGTGCAAGCGTAAACTGCCAGAGAAAGACGAGTATTTGCGCACAGTAAAAAAGGCCATCACGTTATTGGATGCCTTTGGCTTGGATGTTTCATGCGCTAAGGCACAACTAAGCGCTATTGATGAATAGTAGAGAACACTGGGGACAAATTTATGAGGCATACAATACCCAGCTCGGTCATTGGCTCTGTGGCATCCGTGCTAGCTGAGCACTACTACAGCCATTCCAAAATAAATGTTTTATTTATGAGTGCCGGGGCATCAGGTGAACCTCCAGAGGGGAATCTGGAAACAAAATGTAGCGCCTGGTTTAAACGATGCAATGACGATGAGGCGCTAAATCCTCTCGCTATTCTCGGATTAACCATTCAGAAATTTATGGATTTAAGCCCTGATAATTCCCAAGTTGCGGATGGGCAGCAACGAATTTTAGAATCCCTTGCAAAAAACCAGTTAGGCTATCAACTAAACGGCTTCATCAACGTCGCTGGAGCAAGTCTTGCCACAAAGTCACTGGCAGATTTTTTTAAGTCGGGTGATTTTACATCTGTTAAAACTGAATTTAATTTCGATGTCTCAAATAGGTTGATGCATATCAACAGCTTTTTGTGGGAAAAGCGTATGTTGAACAACTATTTCAAATAAATGACTTCCCAATAGAGTCATCGATGAATCGAGGTTTCAGATGTCGCACTTTCAAGCTCCGCTTAAATGGGATTCCAACCTAATTCGCCAGTACGATTTAACCGGCCCGCGTTATACTTCTTACCCCACGGCACCACAATTCCATGAAAGTTTTTCGACTGTTGATTTTAACGCGGCGGTTGCGCGCAGCAATGCAAGCGGAAGGCCGCTGTCGCTTTATTTCCATATTCCTTTTTGCGATACCCTTTGCTTTTATTGTGGGTGCAACAAGGTCGTTACTAACAATAAAGGCCGTGCGCAACCTTATTTGGAGCTTATGGAACGGGAAATGGCGATGCAGGCAGAGCTATTTGATTCCGCGCGACCTGTCACTCAATTGCATTGGGGTGGTGGTACTCCCACGTTTATCAGTGATGACGAAATGTCTTGGCTGATGGCTGCGACACGCAAGCACTTTATATTGCTGGATGATGACGCAGGTGAGTACTCCGTCGAGATTCATCCGGGGCGCGTGTCGGCGAATACCATGGCACATTTGCGCAAACTTGGTTTTAATCGAGTCAGTATGGGTGTACAGGACTTTGATTCTCAGGTTCAAAAAGCAGTAAATCGTTATAACAGTGTTGAAGATGTAAGTGCCTTGGTAGCGGCGCTGCGCCAACAGGGCTATCACTCGATCAGTATGGATTTAATATATGGTCTGCCGATGCAAACCTTGACCAGTGTCGGTGAAACATTAAATAGAGTGATAGAACTTTCTCCCGACCGCTTGTCATTATTTAATTATGCCCATATGCCACATCTTTTTAAGAGCCAGGAATTGATTAATGAGCGTGATCTTCCCTCAGCAGAGCAAAAACTTGAACTTTTGTATATGGCGATAGAGCGTTTGCAGAGCGCTGGGTATATTTATGTTGGCATGGATCATTTCGCAAAACCGGATGATAGTTTGGTACAAGCACAAAGAGTAGGAAAGTTACAACGAAATTTTCAGGGCTACTCCACTCATGGCGATTGCGATTTGCTCTCTTTTGGGGCTTCTGCGATTAGCGCATTCGGCAATGTCTATATACAAAATGCTAAGCGCGTTGAACATTATCAAAAATCAATTGATTCAGGTGAAATCCCTTTTGTTAAAGGTATTGAATTAACCAGCGAAGATCTGTTGCGGCAGTTTGTAATTAATCAGTTAATTTGTCATTTCAATTTGAATTTTGCTGCTGTTGATAATGCATTTGGTCTGGATTCACGCAGCCATTTTGCTAAAGAGTTAGCGCAATTAAAACCAATGATTGAAGATGGATTGCTCAGTATTGACGATGACGGAATTGAAGTTCTCAATGCAGGGCGGTTGCTTATTCGTAGAATTTGTATGGTTTTTGATGAGTATCTTTACAACGCATCAACAATTCGTTACTCCAAGGTAATTTAGTCGGTAAAGTTTTTGGGTAGAGCTGAGCAGGTGGTGCAATCGTGATTGGGTTGCACTACTGATTGGATTGAATCACCTGCTCAAAGTTGTCACGTTTTCAGGGATTATAGAACTCGCCTTGTTTGCGTAGATAAAACCACCAGTTTAATAACACACACACCAGATAAAACACCGCAAAACCCAGCATCGCATATTCCGGTGTGGCCGCTTTGATTTGTTCGCCAAAAACCTGCGGAATATAAAATGCGCCATAACCTGCTACCGCAGAAGTCCAGCCCAATGCTGGGCCTGCTTGCTCTTTAGGAAAAATATTGGCGATGGAACAGAATGTTGAACCATTACCCATCCCGCTTGCGGCAAACAAACCCAAGAACACCAAAAAGAAGGGCGCAAAATACTGTTCTGGGGTTGCGGATTGATAGGCCATGCTCATGTAATAAGCCGCAACGATCGACAAAATCACCATGGCAATCGCACACATTTGCGTGACCAGTGCACCGCCAAATTTGTCAGATACCCAGCCACCTACCGGGCGAATGAGTGCGCCAATAAAGGGAGCGATCCACGCGTAAGTCAGAGCGCTTGGGCCATTCGGGTTGAGGGTATTGTGGGTCATTACCCCATCGACAGGTACATGACTAAAACCAAAAATAACTTGAATAGACAGTGGGAAGGCAGCAGAAAAACCAATAAATGAGCCAAAAGTCATCACGTACAATACACTCATTACCCAAGTGTGTTTGTTGTTAAAAATTTTGTATTGACGATCAAGGCTGGTGCGAATAGTTCCGGGCAGCGCTTTGAGTAACATCACTGTAGCAAATAACACCAACACCAGTACCAGCTCTTTGGGAATGCCAAACCCGGAACCATTGACACTGGCAGGCATGATGAGCCACAGCCCCAGAGCTGAGGTCGCAAAGCCAATTAACATCATGGCGATAATGATCGCAAAAGAGCGCGGCGCTCCGCCTGCCAGATTGGGACTAACCTCTGCGGTGTTGATATTGTTCATGCCAAACCAAATCGCAAAAGCGAGTGGGATGAGCAGCAGTAACCAGACAAACCCTGCGTTTTGAATCCAGGTTTCAGTACCTGCAGGAATAGCACCAATTAAGGTGCCGCTTGCAGATTTCAACACCATTGGGTCACCACCCAGTGCGCCAAAGGCGCCAAAGGTCATAAACAGCGGTACCAGAATTTGCATGCTGGTCACACCGAAATTACCTAACCCGGCATTTAGGCCAAGCGCTAATCCTTGCTGCTTACGAGGATAAAAAAAACTGATGTTGGACATAGATGCTGCAAAATTACCCCCGCCAATCCCGGAGAGCAACGCCATTAATTGGAACACCCAAAATGGCGTGTTTTGATCCTGCAAAGCCAGACCAGTGCCAATGGCAGGTAGCATCAATAAACTGGTGGTTAAAAAAATGGTGTAGCGGCCACCACACAAGCGAATAAAAAAACTGGCTGGAATACGCAGCGTCGCTCCGGTTAATCCGGCAATCGCCGTTAGGCTGAATAAATCGCCTGCTTGATAGGGAAAGCCAAGGTTCAGCATTTGCACGGTAATAATGCTCCACTGCATCCACACGGCAAAGCCACAGAGTAAGCTTGGAATTGAGATCCACAAATTGCGATTGGCAATTGCTCTCCCGTGTGAATCCCAGAACGTTTGCTGTTCCGGTTCCCATTGTTTTAGGTCAGACATGTGAAGCCCTCGGTCAAAAGAGTTGTTTTCGCGCAAGGATCACTATGGCTCTGCGCAGATATGGAAACTATTCAACCTCAGTGTTAAGTTGCGGTATTAGAGGTGTTAGCTTGCCTACCCAATAGGGGTAGGTGTAGTTGATCTATCTACCCACAAATGGGCATGTGCTGCCCTTAGGTTCTGCAAGCAGTTAAACTGCATATAATGATGTATTGGTATTGAGGAGAGTCTTGTGACAGAAACGGCCGCGAGCATTATGTTGGTGGACGATCACCCTTTATTGCGTAAAGGGTTGCGTCAACTTTTAACACTGTCGGGTGAGATGGAAGTAGTAGCCGAAGCGAGCAATGGCAAAGATGCGATTAAATTGGCGAGTGAACTTGACCCTGATCTAATTTTATTGGATTTGAATATGCAGGGCATGGATGGTTTGGAAACGCTACGCCATTTGCGCGATGAAGGTGTCACTTCGCGCATTGTGATGCTCACTGTGTCCGATGCCGATGAAGATGTGCTCAGTGCAATTTCAGCGGGAGCAGATGGCTATTTGCTAAAAGACATGGAACCGGAAGATATGCTGGTGCAAATCGAACGCGCCTTGTCCGGCAAAATGGTGTTGAGTGAGGCAGTCACTCAAGTGCTCGCTACCGCTATTCGCAATCCCACCACAAAAGCTGCTGTGGGTAGTGACAGTCTCACCCAGCGTGAATTGGAAATTCTGAAATTAATTGCCAAAGGCATGAGCAATAAAGTCATTGCGCGCGAATTGGCTATTTCTGACGGCACAGTCAAAGTGCATGTTAAGCATCTGCTGAAAAAATTGCATTTGCGCTCACGCGTAGAAGCAGCCGTGTGGATGATTAATCAACAAAATTAATGTTCAGTAGAGTTTGTCTATGGATTGTTGTTCACAGCCTGGCTTGTTACCTGTGCAAGATGCGTTGTTGCGAATACATCAACAATTAATTCCAGTACAGGAAACCGAATGGGTTGATTTGGCGCTTGCATTAGACCGCATTCTTGCAGAATCAGTGTTGGCCAATATTAATGTTCCTGCCAGCGATAACTCCGCGATGGATGGTTATGCGCTGCGCACGAGTGATGCACAAACTGAAGGCGCTTTGTTTGAAGTAATTGGCCAGTCGCTGGCCGGGCACCCCTTTCGTTTTAGCGAACGCGAGGAGGCGCAGTCAGCGCTCGGTAAAATGCAGGCTGTGCGCATTATGACCGGTGCGATGATTCCGGCGGGCGCCGATGCCGTGGTGATGCAAGAAAATGTTACACTTACTGCGAAAACACTGCAGCTGAACAAACCTGTGCTGCAAGGCGAAAATATTCGTCGCGCCGGTGACGATATAAAAAAAGGCAGTGAAGTTCTGGGTAAGGGCCATCGTATTAGTGCGCTGGATATTGGTTTGCTTGCATCGCTGGGGATTGCGCGCATCAAGGTGTGGCGGAAGTTGCGTATCGCTGTGTTATCGACGGGCGATGAGTTGTTGTCACTTGGCAGTGCGCACGCAGAAGATAAAATTTATGACAGCAATCGCCCTTTGCTATGCGCACTCTTGCAACGATTAAACGTCGAAATAAAAGATATGGGCATTATCGCCGATGATTTGCTGGCTCTTCGTGCAGCGTTTATGCAGGCTGCACAATGGGCTGATGTCGTCATTTCTACCGGTGGGGTCTCTGTGGGTGATGCGGACTACACCAAAACAATATTGGAAGAGTTAGGCCAGATTGACTTCTGGAAAGTCGCGATGAAGCCGGGAAAACCTTTTGCTTTTGGCCGTTTAGGGGCAGGTTGGTTCTTTGGTCTGCCGGGCAATCCTGTTTCAACGGCGGTCACTTATCATCAGCTGGTTGTGCCTGCTTTACGATATCTAGCTGGAGAAAAATGGGTTGAATCACTGCAGCTGAGCGCCATCGCTCAACAATCCTTTAAAAAGCATTCCGGGCGGATGGATTTTCAGCGTGGAATTTTAGCGAGCAAGCAAGGTGTGAACACCGTCGTTAGTGCTGGTTCGCAAAGCTCTGGCGTATTAAGCAGTATGGCAAAGGCTAATGGTTATATTTGCCTGGAGGCAGAGCGGGGCACGGTACTACCAGGTGAATCGGTCAACGTTATCCCTTTTGATAGATTTATTCGCTAATTACGGTGAGGTTTTTTTTGGATTTGCTGCCGCTGTTAATTGCTATTGGTATTTTTATCGCTGCCGTTTTGTATTCTTCAGTTGGGCATGCGGGTGCCTCTGGCTATATTGCCATTATGGCGCTTGCGGGGCTCGCCCCGGAAAGTTTGAAACCGGCCGCACTTGCGTTAAATATTTTAGTCGCCACTATCGCCAGTACTAAATATATTCGCACTGATGCATTTTCCTGGTCGCTGCTGTGGCCATTAATTATCACTTCTATTCCCTGCGCTTATCTCGGTGGCGGACTAACGCTTCCAGGTGATTATTACAAACCTATTCTGGGTGCTGTATTAATTTATGCGGCATTCCATTCGTTTTTAACTGCTAAAAAAGCGCCTACCCAAAAAATACAGGCACCAAAAAAATGGTTGTTAATGTGTGCGGGGTTAATTATTGGGTTCTTGTCGGGGTTAGTCGGTGTCGGCGGGGGAATTTTCCTGAGCCCTCTATTGTTATTTCTGTGTTGGGGAGAAACTCGCGTAATCTCGGGTGTAGCCGCCGTATTTATTTTGGTAAATTCCGTAGCGGGCTTGCTAGGGGTCATGTCCATGCATCCGGTATTGCCAGAGGGCATTGGCTATTGGGCAGTTGCCGCCATATTGGGTGGCTGGTTGGGTGCGGAATTCGGCAGCAAACGTTTTAGTGCTACCCTTATTCGCCAAGTAATGGCGTTGGTACTGTTGGTTGCCGGAGGAAAGATGTTTTTAGGGTGAGGCTGATTTTTTGCAGCTAATTTTTTATTTTCTCCCCATATTTTCAAGAATCACAATTCTTGGTGTAGGACTTGGCTTTGCGCCTTTACTTTTATCACTTGAGTTATTCATTTTAAATAAAAGATCCAACCTAAGGCTACCGGCAATAATATCCAAATATCCGTCTCCGGTGACATCGGCTAATTCAAATGATGCAATGCTCGCTGGTTTAGCGATAAGGTCGTGTTGAATAAAGTTCTGCTTGCCGTCATTTTCAAACCAAACCATGCTTTGTCGTTTTGGATCATTCCAATCATTCATAAAGCTGCTCGCCACTACATCCAAATCGCCGTCATTATCCATATCGCCGGCTAGTGCCAAGGCTGCTCCATAAAACCTGCCTATATCGCGGTATTTAAATGTTTTACCATGAAGGTTTTCTAACCACTGAACGCCATGATAAGGTTTTAAATCATTTTGAGTGTCGTAAGCATCGCCATTGGTAAACAAAATATCCATGTCGCCATCTAAATCCAAATCAACCAAACGCATACCGGTGGAACCAAACATGGGGTGTGGGCCGCGTGCGAGTACACTTTGAGTAAATTGTTTGTTGCCTTGATTAATAAAAGCCATAAATAATTCATGCTCTTGAGATATGAGGCTAATGAAGTCCATGTGCCCATCGTTGTTTATATCCCAAGGAATTATGTTGAGTGCACCGGTCACGTTTAATAGGCTTCGTTTTGCATGCTTGTTGTTACCCTGATTTTCTAACCAGAAAATTTCACCGCTATCACCTCCTCCAAAGGCTGCAACTATTATGTCAAGATCGCCATCCTTATCTACGTCGATGGCTCTGACTTCTGCAATGCGGCCTATGCCATCCATAAGAATTTCTTTGGAAAATGTTCCGCCTTTTTGTTTTCTAAGTAGAAAAACTTTCCCTACCTGTTTATCGGTATACGGAAGAACGCCAATATCTCCAATAAGCATATCTTTATCAAGATCACCATCATAATCAATAATATCGGCGTAAACCGATGTGCTGATGTCTGCAATTTTTTTCTCGTTCCATTTTCCATTCTCTTTTGATAGTAAAAATACCGCATTATTGCTCATATCACTTACTATAAACTCGGTACTTTTATCGCCATTAATCGCTGCAAATTTTATATTGGTGATCAGGGGCATAGTTTGAGTTGCGCCAACTACATGCTGTTTGAATGCCAATCTGTCTGACGGTTTGTTGTAAGGCAGGACGGGCAAATTTTCAGGTGCAGTGCCATAGTAGAATGCCGTAATATCCCGCGTTTGATTAGCGTCTATGATTGCCTTCCCATATTTCTTTAAGGCAATTTCATTCATGGTTTCTATTATTCGTGGCCAACTTTTTTTGGGGGCCACATTAGGGTTTGGCATTGAATGGCATGAGCCGCAGTAATCCCTTGCCATACTGACAATTTGTTGAACTTTATCGTCAGATAGTGTGCCGTTGCTAGTTAACAACATCAGCGCCGAAAATAGATAACAAATGTGTTTTATATTCATAGTTAAAAGCAACGTTCGAAACCCGTCCAGCGATTGAATGTCGGTTAGGGTGGGTGGGTAATCTAGGGGATAATACGTTTACCAGCGCAGGGCGAGTTGCTCGTCACTGTCTTTGGCTGAAACCCAATAGGATTCCGGTTTGCTATCCGGATTAGGCATCAAGGTTTCTTTTTTCCAAAAAGGGGCACTGGTTTTGAGTTTATCCATGATGAATTGAGCAGCTTCAAAGGCATCGGTACGATGTGCGCTGGATACACCTACCAACACAATTTGATCACCCGGTAATAGCTTCCCGGTGCGATGTATTATTGTTGTGCGCTGCAACGCCCAGCGTGCGTTTGCCTGCATACTGAGCTTGCCCAGCATGGTTTCTGTCATGAGTGGGTAATGTTCCAATTCAAGACTAACCAGCTGTTGTGGAGGAATAAAATCGCGCACCAGCCCGCTAAATAATACGACTGCACCGCAAGTAGAATTTGTAGTAATTAACCGGTTGTATTCCATATTTAAATCAAAATCATCCGTTTGTACACGCACTAGATTACGCATCTAAACCCATCCTAACCACCTGTCACGGGTGGAAAAAAAGCGACCTCATCACCCGCTGCGATGGCGGTGTCATTACTAGCCATGGCATGATTAACGGCTATTAGTAACTTTTTTTCTAAAAATATTTTCTCCCAGTGCGGATGTTGTTTGACAATAAACGTTTTAAGCTGATTAATGTTTTCGCCTGAAAAATCCTGGACAAACAGTTCAGCACAACCTAAGCGCTCGCGTAAGTCAGCGAAAAAACACACTTTAATCATGCGTGTGCTCCTGTTGCCAGTCACCGCTTTTTCCGCCGGATTTTTGTTCCAGATAAAGACTGCTTATCTCCATGTTTTTATCTACCGCTTTGCACATGTCATAAATAGTCAGTGCTGCAACACTTGCAGCAGTAAGCGCCTCCATTTCTACTCCCGTTTGGCCAGTGGTTACGCAGCGGCTGCGAATAAAAATGGCGCCAACAGAGACATCACACACAAAGTCTATGCTAACTTTTGATAGTGCCACCGGATGGCAGAGTGGGATTAAATCTGCAGTTTTTTTCGCGGCCATAATTCCCGCAATACGAGCTACCGCTAACACGTCGCCTTTTTTTAGGCTGGCATTTTGGATCAGGCCAATAACATCGGAGCGGGTAATTACCATCGCACTGGCTACTGCGATGCGTTTGGTGATGGTTTTATCGCTAATATCCACCATGCAGGCAGCGCCGGTTTGATCGAGGTGCGTCAACGCTGGTAGGGTGTGATGCGTGTGTTGCTGGTTCATCGTCATATTCGTTCCGTTTATCCGCGTGTTCCGCAAGGTAGACGATCAGTCTTTTTTAAATGCGGTACAAAGTTGCATGGGCCCTGTGTGGAATCCAATTGGTATTTAATGATCTCATCCCACGCTGTTTTGCAGGCGTTAGTGGAGCCAGGTAAACAAAAAATCAGCGTGTTATTGGCAAGCCCGGCAACCGCACGGGATTGAATAGTGGAAGTACCAATATGGCGATAAGATATCTGGCGAAATAATTCGCCAAAGCCTTCTACGGTTTTATCAAATAAGGGGGTCATGGCCTCAGGGGTTGAATCGCGCCCGGTAAAACCTGTCCCTCCGGTGATTAAAATCACCTGAATTTTTTCGTCGGCAATCCACTGCGAACACTGGGCTCGGATTTGATAAATATCGTCAATGACCAGAGCGCGTGTGGCGAGTTGGTGTTGTGCATCTTGTAGTCGCTCAATTAAAGCCGCGCCGGAAGTGTCATTGGCAATGCTGCGGGTGTCGGATACGGTCAGTACCGCAATCGCTAGCGGTAAAATATTTTCTGTGGTGTGGTGGCCCATAAATAATACACTCGCTATCTATAGAAAAATTAACCGCCAATCATGGCTAAGTGACGGGTTGAACCGGTGATCTGGTTCTGTAAATCGTGACTGGCAGTTTTATGTTGTAGTGCGGCGCGCAAAAAATTCATCAGCGGTTGCGGGTCATCGCGTTGTAATAATGCGCGCATGGATTGATGTTGCTCGGCAAATAAACATAAATACAATTCCGCTTTGCTGGAAACCCGCAGGCGATTGCAATCAGCACAAAAGTTTTTGCTGTAGGGCATTATCAGGCCTATAGAGCCGAGGTAATCCGGGTGGATAAATTCTTTGGCGGGTCCAGCATTAGCGCTGCGAATTTTTTGCGTCCATCCCTCACTTAGCAAACGCTGTTGAATACTCTCACCACTTAAATGTTGGCGGGCAAAAAAATCCGCGTTGTCACCGGTGCGCATTAACTCAATAAAACGAAGGGTAATTCTGCGGGTTTTAATAAATGCAAGAAAATCGTCCAGCTCACGGGCATTCTGTTCGCGCAGCAACACGGTGTTAATTTTGAGTTGTTTAAAGCCCAGTGCTTGAGCCTCATCAAGGCCCGTTAAAATGCTGCGCAACTTTCCACTGCCAGTGATTAGTTGAAACATCTCCGGGCGCAAGCTATCAATGCTGACATTAAGCGCATCCAAACCCGCAGCACGCCAGCTGGCTACGTCTTTTTCCAGGCGAAAGCCGTTAGTGGTAAGTGCTACTGAGTTAATTCCTGCAACATTTTTACAGGTTTTTATGATGTCACATAAATCGCGGCGCAAGCTCGGTTCACCGCCGGTTAGGCGAATTTTTTGAGTGCCTAATAATGCAAAAGCGGTGACTAAACGACGAATTTCAATCAGACTTAAATCACCCTCCATAGAATGGCATTCGCTGCCATCGGGTAAACAATAGCTGCAACTGAAATTACATTTTTCCGTGAGTGACAGGCGCAAATAACCAAACGTGCGCGCAAACCTATCTGTTAGTGGCGATTCAACCAGCATAAAACACCTTTCCAATCCGGGAGGCCTGTTCATTTCCAAACAGACCCATTGGCTTAATGCCATAGTCGGGATGACCTTAGGTCATTAAGCTCGGCGTTGTTTCTATAGTGGTTTCATACTAGCGGCTTTGGTTGGGTGATGTTATTGCCGTGAATGGGTGCACGATTACCACTTTGGGGGTAGTTGTGAATCCAGCGGTATGTACCTGGTTGTTAATTTTCAGTGAGTTTGTGTTAAATCAAATAGTCTGCTGATGTGATCTGTTGCAAAAAATTAATAAACTAATCCATTTTTTTTATGGATAGTAATTGATGTGCAGCACTCAATGCCTTATGCATATCGCCAATAGAGCAACCCTGATGCTCTATTTTTTTTAACCCCAAACCACTCAATTCAAAATGCCAGCTGGGTTTAATCTGATGCTGCTCCAATACTTTTTTTACGCAGGCAATTTTACAACCATCAATAGCGAGAATAGGGCGACCCGATTTTGCAAGTTTGACTAACCCTTTCACATTGCCCCCCACACCAGCGATGCATGACATTTGCGCATGTCCTTCCCGGTCTAGTACGACGGCAATATCATTCGCGAGCTGCGCTACATTGGAGCAGCCTGAGCATGAATAGACTAATGGTAAGTCACTTTCTTTGTTGGTCATGGTAATGTCCTGATACATTTATGTAATCGAAAAAATAAATTGTAATCAGTATAAAAATGCTGGGCTTTTTGCGGTTGATCTGCATCAAGCCCTATAGAATAGAATTAATGTTCCTGAGGGGGTGTGTTGCGGTGCAACTCTTTTTCGGCGTGTACAGGTCGAACCTCGGAGAAGTACATCCACATGAGTGATGTCCAAATAATGCCGAACATAAACATAAATGCAGAAGAGCGGACGCCCGTTAAGTCAACCAATGCGCCAAATAAAATAGGTAAAATAAATCCACCTAATCCGCCGGCCAAACCTACCACTCCAGAAACAACGCCAATATTTTTGGGGTAATCATCAGAAATATATTTAAAAACCGATGCTTTACCTACTGCGAAAGCAATGCCCATGGTAAACATAATAATGGTGAAACTGGTTGCACCCAAGCCGAAGTGAAAGCTCTTGGTGCCATCAATGGTGGTAATTACAACTTCCGTGGGCGGGTAGGAGAGAAAAAACAAACACACGAGTGATACCCAAAGTACCCACCAGGTTACTGTGTGAGCGCCAAATTTGTCAGAGAAGTATCCACCCAATGCACGCAACATGCCGCCGGGCAAACTAAATGCAACCGCCAAAAGTGCCGCTGTTTTTAAATCAAAACCGTATTCGGTAATGTAGTATTTTGTCATCCATAGCGAGAGCGCCACATAACCGCCGAATACAATGGAATAATACTGGCTGTAGCGCCATACCCGGGGATCTTTTAATACCGCTAGTTGTTGTTTAATCGTGATGCCGCTGGCCGCGCTGTGGGATTTATCGGTAAAACTAAAAAACCAAAACAGTAGTGCGGTAATCAGCATAAGCACGGCATAAACTTTGGGAACCATTGTCCAGCCGTATGCCACTACAATAATGGGGGCAACGAGTTTGGTAACAGCCGCGCCGGTATTGCCTGCACCGAATATTCCCATTGCCAAGCCTTGGCGCTCTTTTTTAAACCAGCGAGCGCAATAAGCTATACCAACGGTAAATGAGCCGCCTGCAACCCCTACAAATAAACTCAGCACTAAAAATTGCCAATAGGCTGTTGCATATGAAATTAGCCAAATGGGAATTACCGTTGAAAGCATCAATATAAAAAATACGATTCTGCCACCAAAGCGGTCGGTCCACATACCCATGGGTAAGCGGATTAAAGATCCAGTCAGCACCGGCATCGCAATCAATAAACCAAATTCAGTTTCATTGAGTGCCAATGCTTCTTTGATAGGGATTCCGATAACCGCAAACATCATCCAAATCATAAAACAAATGGTAAATGAAAACGTACTGGCGATAACAACGGACCAGGCTTTGTATTCACTTTTTTCCATAATTCTCTCCTAGTGATACCAATAATTCACAATGCGAGCATTAATAACTGCATGTTATTCAATAGGAGTTTACTGTGCGCGTCTTAAGCTTGCTATCGGCGCGGGGCGGTTTGAGTGGGTAGCCGCTACCTACAACGAGGTAGGTAGCGGCAATTGGTTATTGCACTAGCAATGAATGCGCTGCAATTAAATCCTGAGGGGTGTTTACATTAAAAAATGCGTTTTCATCGCCGTTAGAAAAATCAATGGTAATTGCTTGTAGTGAGTGCAGTATGTCTTGCATTCGATATTTTTCGCCTGCGCGCAAAATTGTGTCTAGCTGTGGGAAAAGTGCGATATTCCAGAGTGCGAAAACATACTGCTGTTGATGATTATGTTGCGCAACGTAAACGTGATTATTGTGCAGCTTTGTTGCTTGCAAGAATCGGCTATACAAATCAGTGGGTATAAATGGCGTGTCGGAAGCGACACTGAGTAACCATTTTGCCGATGAATTGCGCGCGCGCAGGTGTTGCATGCTGCTAGCGATGCCTGCAAGCGGGCCTGAGAATGAGGAATATAGGTCTTCAACCACACTGATATGTGCCGGTCTATGTGTGGGGTGTCTAAAGATCTCCTCTATCAGGGACGAGCCGGGCGCGATATTCAAAAGAATTTCATCAACTTGTGGGGTAAGTCGTGCTAGTAAGGAGTCGATGATGCGCTCCTCGCCCAATGCGCACAGGCATTTGGGTTGTCCGCCCATTCGGCTTGAGCGACCACCGGCCAATACTACGGCGATTGTCTTTTCCATTTAGTGGCTTCCGGTACTGGCGATGATTAATTCCTTGCCCGCTTGATCATGCCAAAAGCCATTGCAGTCAGGCTTTTGTAAAGGAAATGTTGTTGGATTGTGTAATTGCTGTTGAAAGCGTTCCAGCCACAAAAATGTATCATTTTCTTGCGGACTTAAACGAATAATATCAATAGTATGCTGTAGCCCTTGTAAATCGTTAATGAGGTTGTGTCGATAACCGGATTGGGTTTGAATACCATTTAATGTAAATAATGTCTCGCCTTCCTGACTGGTTACTGCTCGGCCTGCTGGATATTTTTTGCAGCACAAATCGCATTGGTCTTTGGATTTACCCTCGGCACGTGCGCTAAAACAGCGCGCCGACCAAGCCAGTGGTAAGTGCCCAAAGGCAAACAGTTCGGAAGTAAAGCATTCGCGTACATCGTTTATTTCACTGCTCTCTAACATACTGTTTATCCAGCGCAGGGGTAATTCAACGGGAACTACCCAGCGTTGCATACCCATTTTCATTAAATAGCGCAAACTGTGTTGGTTATAACAATTGAGTGTATTGCCTGCCACAAAAGGCAGCCCGCGCTCGTTCAGTAAACCCACGGCGCCTATGTCATTTGCTTCAATTAAAAATTCACCGTTGTCGCAGTAGCGATTTAACTCGCGTAAATCTGCTGGGGATTCCAACAATGTCATGCTGGAGAGCACCACTTCTTTGCCCGCTTCACGCAATTGGTGTGCAAGGTCGATGTAATCTTCCAGGCGCAATTCGCGACGCTTGGGGCATACGGTTTCACCCAAATAAATAATATCTACACAGGATTCGGCGGCAGTGCGGTAAAAATCCAGCACGCTGTTTTTATCCCAAAAATATAAAATCGGTCCGAGTGAAAATTTCATAATAAAACCTTTTGTTTTTATCGCCACTGACGTTCGTAAGCACCCAGTGTGGTTTGGCTGCCTTCAGCCAGTTGCGTGAGTGCAGCTTGCCATTCATTTTTAACTAAAAATTTTTCAGGGTCGGCGCGGCAGCAATCAATGGCTTGGCGCCACGCGCGTGTAACTTGCGCGACGTAAGCCGCGCTGCGTTGACGCCCTTCAATTTTTAATGAGCGAATACCCAGTGCGAGAAGTTCCGGCAATAATTCCATCGTATTTAAACTGGTGGGCTCTTCCAATGCATGATAAGGCGTTGAGCCGGGTTCATCGGCGAGTGTAAAGCGGCCTTTGCACAGTGTTGGGTAGCCCGCTGTTTCATTAGTGCCAAAGCGATCAATTAATACATTATTTAAACGGGATTCCAACACGCCATTGCGGTCTTCCCAGCGCACAAATTCGGCAGGTGAGCAGGCACCAAATGTATTGGGTGATTGCCCGGTTAAATAAGAACTTAAATAGCAACGCCCCTCCGCCATAATGCACAGGCTGCCAAAGGCGAATACTTCCAAAGGTGTAGTGCAGGAGCGCGCCAGATTTTTTACTTGAGCGATAGACAGTACCCGAGGCAATACCACGCGCTGCACATTAAATTGCTGTGCATAAAAATCGATTGCGGCCGCGTTAGTTGCCGATGCCTGTACCGACAAATGCAGCTCTGCGTGTGGGTAGCGCTCGGAGGCATATTGCAGAATGCTCAGGTCAGCAATAATTAATGCATCTACTCCACAAGCAATCGCCTCATCTACTGCGCTGGTCCAATGCTGCCAGGTATCAGGGTGTGCAAAGGTATTAATCGCCAGATGCACCTTGCACCGGTGTTGATGCGCATAATGTGCGGCTTCTTTCAGTTTTAACGCGTCCAGATTCAAACCGGCAAAATGGCGCGCGTTAGTTTCGTTGCGCAACCCCAAGTACACTGCATCGGCACCATTTTCAATGGCCGCTTTAAGTGCAGGAATATTGCCTGCGGGGCATAACAATTCCATCGCCTACCTCCAATGGTTTATAGCCAGCTTGGTGTTAGCTTGTCATGATTGGGAATGCTCTATTGTCGATCATGAGGTGCAAAAATGTTATACCAACAAAGGGTAAGCAAAGGGGTAGATGCTCTCGCGCAAAAAGTAATTCCACATCTGCCTGGCGCAATGGGTTGGGCTGCGCGAGTGGTGCCTGACAGACTGCAGCAATTGACACTGGCGTGCAGCCTTAACTATGCCTTGCGCGAGGCAATTGCTGCAGGCGAATTGGATTTTTTTTGCGATAAATTGCTGAATATTTGTGTTAAGGATATAGGTGTTCAATTTAGCGTTCGCTACTGCAAACATAAGCTGGTTGTGGCGGAAGCACAAGCCGAACCCGATCTGCGTTTTAGTGCAAGCAGTTACGATCTGCTACTGATTGCAACCCAGAAGCTCGACCCTGACATGCTATTTTTTCAGCGACGGTTGGAAATGAATGGTGATACCGAATTGGGCTTGGGCATTAAAAATTTATTGGCCAGTATTGAGCTAAATACCCAATTACCCCCACGTATCGCTGCGGCTGTACAACAAATTGCGGGATATGTTGCGCGTTATCGCTAAATGATTCATGCAAAAAAACTGCACACCGGCTAAGGGGGCCGGGTGCAGAAAGGGCTGAGGAGGTTTCAGCATTCATTAGTTTTGAATCAGTCGTCGGTTTTTGAAACGGTATCGATTTGTAAATGGTTAATTATGTATCTCAGGCAGCAGCTGTTGAATCATGTCGCTCAGCCTGGTGTTGCGTGCTATTAATCGAGGTGGTGCGTGCTTTTTTTACGTGGTAGTGACGTAACTTGTGCTCTTTGCGACGCCCGGCACTGAAGGACGAAATGCGTTTTAAATACCCAATTACGCGAGTACCATAATCCACATCATCTGAGCCGCACGCAGAGCATTTATGCAGCGTGCGTTTGTCGATCTGTTGGCATTGATTACAGATGGTAATTTTTACGTTGATGCAAAAATAGTTACAGCCAGTTTTAGCAGCAATGTTGATAAGATTTATGTAGGCATCTGCACTTAATGCTTCATCCAGATTTAAATGGAGTGCGGAACCACCGTCGAGATAATCAATCAATTCGCGGCCATGCATAATAAATTTATCGAGTGGGTTGGTGTGGTCATCCTCCACCACATAAAAATACGAGTTATAACATTCACGTTCCACTTTATAGCCATCGGCTTTATCCCATTTGGCATTTTTAACTCCCAAGTTTTCAGCCGGAACAAATTCAGTATTGAACAAGTAGCCAAATTCTTCTTTGGCGGCGCGGTTAGCGTTGTAAATGACTTTTAATTGATTTTGTACAAATGCGATGTATTCCGGGTTGTTGCTGGCACGAATACCTTGCGACTCGGCGGCCTCTACCATGCCGTTAATGCCGATGGTGAGAAATTGTTTATCGAGGCTGATAAAGCCGGCGGAATACACATTGAGCATGCCAGCGGCTAAATAGCCTTCCATTAATTGGCGATAGGCGACTTGGTAGCAGTGAATTTTTTTCACCTCAGTGAGTAAATCACGCTTATCCTGGACCAGTCGATTCATATTGATCGTGATCACATTGATCGAACCAGTGGCAACTCCGCCAGCCCCCAGTGTGTAAGAAAATGTGTGGTCGCTAATTTCGTTGCGCAGACGACAGCAGGAGGCGAGCGAATCGGCATTGTCGGAAAGATACATAAAAAACGCGCTACCTTGGGCCAGATGTGAGCCAATAGACGCGGCAAAGGAGAGATCTTTACATTGACCATTTTCGGTGAGCATCGCCACTGTCACTACCGGGAAGGTCAACAAGGTTTTGCTGCGTTCAGCATTAAACCAATGCAGGAAAAAATCTTGCAGTTGTGCAACGCTAGTCCATTCCGGCTTGGTGAAATCCGGAAATACAAATTCACCGAACATCGAATCAAAATAATGTTGGTCGTAAATGGAAATATTCCAGAACACGCTTTGATAGCCGCGCGCTGCTGCTGGTTGATTAAGCGCGTAAACCACATGTTGTAAATGGTTGGCGATTTGTTTGGTGTGGGTATTCAGGTAGTTATCACCGTAGTCCCTGCGTGCGAAATAATCAAAATAGGTAAGAAATTCGACGGTGGCTATAGCACCGGCAAATTGTGAACTCACAGCAAAGACAAAATTCACAAAGGTGCCGCAAAAGGATTCTAGATGTTGTGGTGCGCGCGATTCGCCGCCCAGCTTGGTTAATCCATCCAGCAAAAATGGATACATGGTGAGCGAGGCACAGTAGGGCTTCAGGCTGGTTTCATCGTGAACATAAATTTCATGCTGTTCAATCTGGCGAATATATTCCGTCGCCATACTCTCACCAAATAACTCCGCAATCTTTCGGCGCACTTGTTCGCGGTTAACTTGTACAAAAAAATCCTTCATTAACTCCGCCTCCAATGTCGCAATATTTTTTTGCGTCACATTGGCATTGGCGTCCATGGTGGAACCGTCGGCTGCATTCTCTGCAGCAAGATAGTGTTGAATAAATTCTAATTTTTCATCGAGTTGAGCAGGGTTCAGGCGCAGCATAAAAACTCCTCGTTAAAGATAATGGTTAGTGCGTAATTAACAATGGACGGTAGTGTGGAACTTGTAATTCAGTAATTCGTTGGTGCGCAAATCGATAAAGCGCTGATTGGTATTGGGATTGTCTAAACCGCCGCGCGCTGCAACCCAAGCCCCGGTTTTCACGTAGGTCAAATGCGGCAACAAGCAGTCGGGTATCAGATCAAAACCGCTGTATAGACAGGTGTTTAAGTTGGCGCGCCGCGCTTGTTCAAGCAGAGGCTGCAATAAAGCCGGTAGCCATTCGCCACCAAAAAAGACAACACAGCTAATCAGTCCGCGATAGGCGTCCAAACGGCTCTGGAAATAATCACTATAGAGCGGCTCACCCAGTTTGGGGTTGCGATACTCGCTGCTATGGCAGCCTTTGCAGCGCAGCGGGCAGCCAGTAATGGTGTAGGCGAGTGAGGTTTCACCAGGGACTTCCTGCCATACAACTTGTTCATTCACAAAGCGCATAAATTTCATAAAACACCATATCTAGTATTTATCTTTTCTTTTGTATCTATATGTGGTGTAAGGCTAGTGTGCGAACGGGCTTCAATATTTGATCTATATCAAACTTTTCGCAGAGCTACCTACAAGGGGTAGGAGAGGTGGCAAGAGGGTGGCTAAGCCTTAGTGGGTATTTCATCGCGTTTGTGTAGTGAGTAAATTGGGCTATTCAGTAATAAGATGAAGCGCAACAAAATGAGGTTACGCAATGGAACACTTTGATGATTTTTTAACAGCAGCGCGCGCGCAAGCCGATGCGCAACGTTTATTGCTGGTGTTTGTGGATATTGATGAGGTGGCCGGTGGCGATACCAACGAGGGCGGTTTTCTTACGCCGAAAATGTGTGTAGATAAAACACCGGATGAAATTACAAGCTTCGCTGATCTGATCGCTGAAGCGGCGAACACTGGTCAAGCCTGGTCGCTAATTTTTGCCGCCAGCCTCGCGGGTAAGGGCGAGCAGGCGCCGAGTAGTACTGATGCCAATAAACCGCTCGATGCCATGATTGCAGGCATCAACACCGGTATGATTCAGCAGTATTTAGTATTTGATAAACAAGGTGGAATTTTATCGCTCACGGCGAATGACGAAGGTTGAATTAGTAGCTACACGAAAATCATTACACCAGATTATTTAACTGCAACACTTTGTATATTTTTTTAGCACTGCGCGCCAGTTTATTGATATCGCCCAAGCTGGTTATTTCACCGCGCGTAAGGCTGGATTCCCAATAAATAATTTCCTGCTCTAAATATTCCAGCAAATTTTTTGCACAGCCAATACAGGCACCGGAGCAGACACGTGCATCATCCAGTTCATCAAAGGGGATATGTGCACGAATCTGCTGCACCAAGTCGAGCATTGCGCTGGTGGTGTCCGGTTTTTTCATATCAACTACAGCTGCCGCAGCAAGTTGAATTGTGCTGCGACTTACTAAATTGCTCCTCCTGTTTAACAAACAGCAAATTGTTTTCCAAATGGATGTGTTCCATTAAATCATTGTGCAATTTCTGCAAACCTAAATAGAGTGCGCGCCAGGTATTGCAGGCCCCTATGGGGGGGTGCATATTATTGGTGAGCCGCTCCAATTCGCGCAGCGCCGCGCCGTGGTCGTCGTGTTCGTGGCGCATCACACTAATAGGGCCAAGCACCATTGAGCCGGTGCCGCGTTTGATCATGGGAAAAAGAATATTTTCTTCCTTTTGCATGTGCTGCTCTAATTCTTGTGCCATCAGTAGCAAATGCTCACTCAAGCCATGGGGGCAGTCGGGTTTGTCGGCATGTACACGTTCCACTTTATTGGCCAAGCGCAACAGTTCAGGCAATTCAGTGCGGTGTACTTGATGAAAATTTTCCAGAATGTAATCAATTAACTCGGCCAAGGGCATTGTTTCTGTTGCAGGTGTTTCGCCTTTATTGGCAATTGCTAATAGCGCATTTGCAATAGTTTCACTGTCCAGATTTTTCTCTTCCGCTGCACGAAGCAGGCTTTTATTGCCACCACAGCAAAAATCTAATCCATGGTGATGAAAAATAGCGGTAGCGCCGGGAATTTTTCGTGCTACTTGCCCCAGACTTCTGTTGAGCAAGTCGTGTGCTGTTTCTAAACTCATGGTGTAACCCTCGCAAGCTAAAACGGTTTATTGCATTAGCGTTGATGTTGGTACCGAAAAATCATAACCTTCAATTTTGGCGTCGTTAATTAATTGCTGAATGTATTGTGCTATGGCTTTGTGGCGAACTCGCTCCTGTAAAAATTGCGCGATCTTGGTTTTTACATCATCGAATTTCAGTGCTTGCCCTGGTGTTATGCGATTGACTTTCACAATATGAAACCCATAGCGGCTTTCCAGGGGTTGGTGATGTAAGCCGACTGGCAGGAGCAATAATTGCCGTTCAAACTCAGGCACGGTTTGGCCGCGGCTGATAACCCCCAAGTCACCGCCTTCTTGTTTAGACGGGCAGGCGGAGTTGGTTTGTGCAAGTTGAGCAAAATCCTGCCCCAGTTGCAATTTTATCAACAGGGCTTCAGCGTCTTGTTTTGCGGTAATGCGCGAAGCTTCATCGTCCGGTGCCGCAGCGATTAAAATATGCTGCAATTCAAGCAGTGGTGAACTCATAAAACGTTGAGCATTGGCGCGGAAGTATTGTTGGCATGCCTGCTCGTCTGCAGTAGGTAATTGCACTTCTTGGGCAAGTAAGGCCTCAATAAAATCTTCATCGGAAGCCTCGGCGTTGTTGTCGCCTACTTGTAACTCCAGCTGTGCCGCACGTTGGCGTAACAACTCACTAATAATTAGCGCCTCGGCGGCTTTAATCATCGCTTCACGCTGTGAATCCGCTGGGTGGTATTGCATTTCAGCCAAAATATGTTGTTCACTGATGGTGGCTTGATTGACTTGAATCATCGATTTCTCTCCGGTGCGTTATTTACGTTTGCCGTTAATGCCAGGCTTTTTTGCGCACAATTTGATAACGGCGCCCTACGTATTTCACCGGCACGCTAAATACATGAACCAAGCGGCTGAAGGGAAACACCACAAATAAACTCATTCCCAAAAACACATGGAGTTTATAAATCCAGTGTACTGAAGCTATATCGGATGCAGCTTGCGCAGGATCAAAGGTGGCGATGTTTTGTGCCCAGCTCATTAACAACAACATCTCTTCGCCATCGGTATGCTGTGCAGAAATAAAAATAGATCCCAATCCTAATATTAATTGTGCGTAGAGTAGCAGCAATACCGTAATATCCATATTGCTGCTAGTGGCTCGAATACGAGGGTTGAATAAACGGCGACGCAATAGAATGGTTAATCCAATAAAACAAATTACCCCAAAAACGCCACCGAGCGTCATAGCGATAAGTTGTTTATGATGGGCGTGAATGCCAAGCAGATGCCAAACTTCAACGGGTGTTAACAAACCAACAAAGTGACCCAGCAATACCGTAATAATACCTACGTGAAATAAACGGCTACCGGTTTTAAGTTGCTTACTTTCTAACAACTGGCTGGAGCTGGCCTTCCAGGTGTATTGTTCGCGGTCGTAGCGAATCCAACTGGCTATAAAACAAATGATCAGTGCCAGATAAGGGTAAAGACCAAAGAATAATGTGTTGAGATAATTCATAACTGCTCCTATTACCGCGCACTGGCTTGTAAGTTGAGTAATTCATCGACGTTGAGAAATTCGACATGATCACGACTTTGTTGAGGTGTGGGGCGCGAGGTTGAACTGCTGCAGCTATCGGCATTTTTTTCTGCACCGAAATTTACCACTTCATCCTCCCATACTTTATCCAATGCTTCGGGTGTGTCATCGCGTTTTTCTTGCTCCAATTGAGCGTGTAATTCTTCGAGATTCACCTCAACACCGGAGAGCAAAATCAAGCAGTGAAATAGCCCTGCATAGGGGTTGTTGCGTTTTTCCAACCGACAAGCCAGCACCGCTAAAATTGGTGCGACTTCCTCCAAACCGATACGTGCATTTTCTTCGCCTTGAGTGGATAAAAATTCAAGGTACAGGGGTAAATAGTCGGGCAATTCTTTTACGCCTATATCCAAACCGGCATCCCGGTATTGCTGTTGTAGATTCACCATAGCCTGGCCTCTATCGCGCGACTCACCATGAATATGTTCAAACAAATGGAGCGATAATGCGCGTCCACGTTCGAATAAACTGTCATAGTCGGATTGAAGATCTAGCAATGATGTATGTGCGTAGTATTTCAAAAACTGATCGAGATAGTTATGAATTTGTTGTTTGGATTGCAGTGGTGCTTCAATTAGTTGCATACCGATGCGCAGCACTGCTATTAATTCTTCGGAGTTTTGTTCCGGGTAATCCATAAGCAATGATAAAACCGTTAATAATTTCATTAGGACTACTCCTGAATCGATACGGGAATGACTTGGCGAACCCCTTTGGCTTTAGTGCCAAATAAGCTCACATCATTGTTGCCATCGCCACAGCCATTACCAAAACTAAAGCCGCAACTGCTTTTTAAATCGTAGGCATTTTCGGCATAAGCGCGGTGACTGGTGGGAACTACAAAGCGGTCTTCGTAATTGGCGATGGCCATATAGCGATACATTTCCTCTACGGTCACTACATCCAGTCCGACTTGTTTAAGCACTTCCAAATCCTGCACACCATCCACATGTTTGCTGCGCATATAAGCGCGCATAGCAATCATGCGCTCCAGGGCATGTTCAACCGGTTTTTCATCGCCCGCTGTTAATAAATTAGCGAGATAGCGCAGTGGGATACGCAATGATTTTAAATCAGGTATTTCACCATTCATGCCCACATGGCCCGCTTGCGCAGCGTTTTGAATGGGTGATAGTGGAGGGATATACCACACCATGGGCAAGGTGCGATATTCAGGATGGAGCGGCAGTGCGACTTGCCAATCCACCGCCATTTTGTAAACAGGTGAACGCTGAGCCGCATCCAACCAAGCTTGCGGAATGCCTTCAGCTTGCGCTGCTGCAATAACACCTGGGTCATTGGGGTCTAGAAAAATATCCAGCTGCGCTTGATACAAATCTTTTTCACTGGCCACACTGGCGGCTTCAGCAATGCGATCAGCATCGTATAAGAGCACGCCTAAGTAGCGAATGCGGCCGACACAGGTTTCCGAGCAAACAGTGGGTTGACCTGCTTCAATACGTGGATAACAGAAAGTACATTTTTCTGATTTTCCGCTTTTCCAGTTGTAATAGATTTTTTTGTAGGGGCAGCCGGATACACACATGCGCCAGCCGCGACATTTGTCTTGGTCGATTAATACAATGCCGTCTTCTTCGCGTTTATAAATCGCCCCGGAAGGGCAAGAGGCAACACAGGCCGGGTTTAAGCAGTGCTCACACAACCTCGGCAAATACATTAAAAAAGTTTTTTCAAATTGACCATAAATTTCGGTTTGCACTACATCATCGAAATTTTTGTCTTTTCTACGCTTGGCGAATTCGGTGCCGAGAATTTCCTCCCAGTTTGGCCCCCAATTAATTTTTTCCATGCGTTGACCAGTAATTAATGAGCGGGGGCGGGCGGTAGGCTGATGCTCACTTTTGCCTGCGGTGTGCAGGTGTTGGTAATCAAAGTCAAAAGGTTCGTAATAATCATCAATTTCCGGAAGATTCGGATTGGCGAAAATATTAGCAAGCACCCGCAATTTGCCACCGATACGCGGTGTTAATTTTCCGTCAGCGCTACGCTGCCAGCCGCCTTTCCATTTGTCCTGATTTTCCCACTCTTTGGGGAAACCAACGCCGGGTTTGGTTTCTACGTTGTTAAACCAGGCGTATTCCACGCCTTCGCGTGAAGTCCATACATTTTTGCAAGTAATAGAGCAGGTGTGGCAACCGATACATTTATCCAGGTTCAACACCATGCCAATCTGGGCACGAACTTTCATTTTTTTTGCCTCTGTAAATTCGAGAAATTTTTTGGGGAAGACCCCCCTCCTAGCCTCCCCCCTTCATAAGGGGGAGGAATGGAACCCCCTCCTGAATGGTTCCTTCCCTTTTTTAAGGGGATGGTTAGGGTGGGGTTAAGGTGTATCTAACCAATCCACTTCTTTCATTTTTCTCACTACAACAAATTCATCACGGTTGCAGCCAACGGTACCGTAGTAGTTAAAACCGTAAGCCTGTTGTGCGTAGCCACCAATCATATGCGTAGGTTTCATAATCGCGCGGGTCACTGAGTTGTGCATTCCACCGCGGGTTTTAGTCAGCGACGAACCGGGCATATTAATAATGCGCTCCTGGGCGTGATACATCAGGCTCATGCCTTCCGGCACCCGCTGCGATACCACCGCACGGGCGGCAATAGCGCCGTTAACGTTAAACACATCGATCCAATCGTTGTCTTCAATGCCGGCGGCTTTGGCATCCACTTCGCTGAGCCATACAATCGGGCCGCCGCGCGACAGGGTCAGCATTAACAAATTGTCGCTATAGGTACTGTGAATGCCCCATTTTTGATGTGGCGTAATCCAGTTCAAAATAATTTCTTTGTTGCCGTTAGGTGTGCGGTTCATCACCGGGCCAACGGTTTTTAAATTGACCGGCGGTTTGTAACAACACAACTGCTCGCCAAAATCGCGCATCCATTCATGATCCTGATAAAACTGCTGGCGGCCGGTGACGGTGCGCCATGGAATTAATTCATGCACGTTGGTGTAGCCCGCGTTGTAGGAGACGTGTTCGTCTTCAAGGCCCGACCAGGTAGGTGCAGAAATAATTTTGCGCGGTTGGGCAACAATATCGTGGAAGCGAATTTTTTCGTCTTCTTTCGGTTTGGCTAAATGGGTGTGATCGCGCCCGGTAATTTTTGAAAGGGCATCCCAGGCTTTTACCGCAACGTGGCCGTTGGTTTCCGGTGCGAGCGATAAAATTACTTCGCAGGCATCAATCGCCGTTTCAATTTTTGGCCGCCCTTGATGCGCACCTTCTTCAGTATGAGTGCGATTTAATTTGCCGAGAAATGCGACTTCCTCTTTGGTATCCCATTTAATGCCTTTGCCACCGTTGCCGAGTGATTCAAGTAATGGCCCTAGTGAAGTGAAACGTTTATAGGTGTTGGGGTAATCGCGTTCTACCACCACCATATTGGGCATGGTCAGACCTGGAATGGCTTCACATTCACCTTTCCACCAGGCTTTAACGCCGTAGGGTTGGGCGAGTTCTTCGGGTGTGTCGTGCATCATGGGTTGGGTAACAAAATCTTGTTCTACGCCCAAATGACCTTCGCATAATTCCGAGAATTTTTTGGCAATGCCTTTGAAAATATCCCAGTCGCTGCGCGATTCCCACACCGGATCAATTGCTTTGGTGAGCGGATGAATAAACGGATGCATATCCGAAGTATTCATGTCGTCTTTTTCATACCAGGTGGCGGTAGGTAAAACGATATCGGAATACAAACAGGTGGTGGACATTCTAAAATCCAATGTCACCAGCAAATCGACTTTGCCTTCTGCACCTTCATGGTGCCATTTCACATCTTCCGGTTTTTTACCGTCTGCGCCCAAATCTTTACCGAGCAAACCGTGTTTGGTGCCGAGTAAATGGTGCAGCATATATTCGTGCCCCTTACCGCTGGAGCCTAATAAATTAGAACGCCAGATAAACATATTGCGCGGGAAGTTTTGTGGCGAGTCAGGGTCCTGGCAGGCGAATTCCAATTTGCCGGATGTTAATTGCTCCACCACATAGTCTTTAGGCGATTTACCGGCAGCTTGTGCGGCAGCCACAATACGCAGTGGGTTGGTGGCCAGTTGTGGTGCAGATGGCAGCCAGCCCATGCGCTCGGCGCGCGCATTAAAATCGATAATGCTGCCGCTCCATTTTTCTTTATTTGCCAGCGGCGAAACCACTTCGCTCATGTCCAACTTTTCATAGCGCCATTGGCTGGCGTGATTATAAAAAAAGGATGTGCCGTTCATTTGGCGCGGCGGACGCTGCCAATCCAAACCGAATGCAAGAGGGAGCCAGCCATTCTGTGGGCGCAATTTTTCTTGCCCTACATAGTGCGCCCAACCACCGCCGCTTTGACCCACACAGCCACACATCATGAGCATATTGATCAAGCCGCGGTAATTCATATCCATGTTGTACCAGTGGTTGAGGGCGGCGCCCACAATCACCATAGAGCGCCCGTGAGTTTTGTCGGCGGTACGCGCAAACTCGCGCGCAACACGAATGACATCGGCGCGTGCTACACCGGTAATTTTTTCTTGCCATGCGGGAGTGTAGGGCGCGTCGTCATCAAAACTTTTTGCGACATTGTTATCGCCCAAACCATTATCGACACCGTAGTGAGCAACCATTAAGTCAAAGACACTGGCTACCCATGCAGATTCGCCGTTTGCGAGCAACACTTTGCGCGCGGGCACTTTGCGTAATTGAATATCACTGTGATCAGTGTGTTTAAAATAATTGTACTCATGTTCATTGCCGCCAAAGTAGGGGAAGGCGACATCCAGAATTTCATCGCAGTGATTTTTTAGTGATAAATGCACATCTACTTCTGCACCACTTTTTCCATCGCGCTGTTCAAGGTTCCATTTCCCCTGTTGGCCCCAGCGATAACCGATTGATCCGTTAGGGCTGATCAATTCCTGTGTTTGTGCATTGATTGCAATGGTTTTCCAATCGGGATTATTTTCTTGCCCAAGGTTATCAACCAAATCGGCTGCGCGTAAAAAACGCCCCTGAGTTAATTTGTCGCCTTGCTGTTCCAACATGACTAGCATCGGCATGTCGGTATATTGTTTGACGTAGTTAGTGAAATAGCTGCTGGGTTTTTCGATATGAAATTCTTTAAGAATGACATGACCAAACGCCATGCCGAGTGCAGCGTCGGTGCCTTGTTTGGGCGCGAGCCAGGTGTCGCCAAATTTGGATGCTTCGGAATAGTCGGAAGTAATGACACAGGTTTTGGTGCCCTTGTAGCGCACCTCAGAAAAAAAGTGTGCATCAGGTGTTCGTGTTTGGGGGACGTTGGAACCCCAGGCAATAATGTAATTGGAGTTGTACCAGTCGGCAGATTCCGGCACGTCTGTTTGCTCGCCCCACACTTGTGGCGATGATGGAGGTAAGTCGCAATACCAATCGTAAAAACTTAAACAGTTGCCACCAATCAAGGATAAATAACGTGAACCGGCGGCGTAAGACACCATCGACATGGCGGGGATGGGTGAGAAGCCGTTGATGCGATCAGGGCCATAGGTTTTAGCGGTGTAAACATTAGAGGCGGCAATAATTTCATTCACTTCGCCCCAGTGCGCGCGTACAAATCCACCCAAGCCGCGTCGGGATTTATATTTTTTTGCACGCGTTTCATCTTCAACAATGGAAGCCCAAGCTTGTACAGGGTCGCAATATTCTTGCCGGGCTTCGCGCCACAACTCAATTAATGCCTGACGCACTTTGGGATATTTCAAACGGTTAGCGCTGTAAATATACCAGGAGTAACTTGCGCCCCGCGGGCAGCCGCGCGGTTCATGATTAGGTAAGTCGGGGCGGGTGCGTGGATAATCTGTCTGCTGGGTTTCCCAAGTGATCAGCCCGTCTTTCACATAAATTTTCCAGCTACAAGAACCGGTGCAATTTACGCCGTGTGTTGAACGCACAATTTTATCGTGCTGCCAACGCTGACGATAACCTTGTTCCCAAGAGCGATCCTCATCAGTGGTAACGCCATGCCCATCAGCGAAGGGTTCTTGACGTTTTTTAAAAAAACGTAATTTGTCGAATAGATGACTCATTCTATGGCAGCTCCTAAAAGTGTGCGCGTTACTCCATTACTGACACAACGGCGTTATGTTAATGGTGCGCATTCGGTTCACGGTTGACACAGGAATACTGCGCCATTCATGCGCTCCCTGCCAGAGAGTGAAAAGTGCTGGAAAGCCGTTCATCTACCACTAAATGAGTATTTGTATTTGTTGTCTAACTCATTGAATTTATTGAATGTTTAGTTATTGTGGGTAAGGCGTGTGAGGCTAAAAAATAAGCCTCAGTACAGAAGGGGTACTCCAATAAAAAGGCCGCTCCATAATGCTGGTAGCGGCCCGGATAAATCGGTGTAGAAAACGCCAATAATTAACTCTGGTTGAGGGCGGCGAGTACATCCATAGCCGTGATAACACCGACCACTTTATTGTTGTCGGTTACAAAAACGCGGTGTATGTGCTGGTCAAGAAGTATCTTCGCCACTGACTTTATTGATTCGCCCTGGTCAATCGCAATGACCTCATGATTCATAATTTGATGAACGGTACAATTTTTATCGGCATCCTTTACCCATGATCGCAGCACTTCCTCATTTATTTCCTGACCGCAACTATCCCGATAGTGGTTGCGCAAGGCATTACCTTTGTCGCGCTCGTTGAGATTATTGAATTTAAAAACATCGCTTACGCTGACCACACCAACTAATTCGTGATCTGAGGCTATGACGGGAGCGGCAGAAATCTTACGGTTAATAAAAAAGTCCGCCAAACGGCTAATAGTCCAGCCCTCGTAAGCAGTTAATAAGGTGTTGCTCATAATATCCTTGGCGCAAGAGATGCTAGTGTTGGTAGTATTCATATTGAAGCCTCTTGTTGTTTGATTGGCACTAGGTAATAGAGCTTATCGGCTAAAATAATGTTTTTGGCAATTTCCCTGAATGGCTAGAGGGGAGCAATAAAATACCTCTCAATAGGTATCTATGGCTCGATTGAATTAAGTCCCCATCGCCACTAATTTAAGCAACGTTCGACTCAGTCGTTATACTGTGATTGCTGCTAATCAATCTCTACAAGTTTATATTATGGTTTATGCTTCTATGAACAATAACGATTTAGCCTTAATTGTACGAGTTAATGAAGATATTAAAAAAATCGTTCGATTGGCTAGTAAAATTAATATCCTAGCGCTTAATGCGATTCTGGTGTCGCGTCGCGCTGGGGATGTCGCTCTTGGTTTTGGTGTTATATCTGATGAATTACGTAAATTCAGTAAAGAACTTACGGATATTATGAACAATTTGACTGTGCTGTCCTATGAGTCAGTGCAGGTTGTAAGCCAGCATCAACGTTATCTTCGTATCAACCACCTTCTGACATTGGCGCGAGATAATAGCGACGCTCAGTTCATTGAGGCGCAGTTATTCAACAGTAATAAACATGCATTGGTGTTGAAAAATAATTTACGTCAAGGCTATCAATTACTGAGTAAATTAATAAATGATGCCGATGATAGTAGTCGTTTTGGAAGTGTTATTTCACGTTCATTGAAAATTGAAGCTACTTATGGTGGCCAATTTTCTATTTTGTTATCACAAATTGCAGATGAGTTTTCTGATTATATAGATGCAATTCATCCGCTCATCAATGAATTAAAATTTTACTTTAGAGAGAAATAATGAAACGAGCAAAGCTTATTTTTCAAGAGGGAAATCACACTTGGCATGTGATCGCACGCGATCCACAAAAGCCTAATTATTTAATAGACACTAATGAATACCTAATTAGCTATAACAATCAGTCGATTCTTACCGATCCTGGCGGCTTGGAAATTTTCCCTTCGGTTTTTGCGGCAATTTGTTCTGCCAAAAACCCGGAGGAAATTGTGGCGATTTTTGCATCGCATCAAGATCCTGACATCATATCTTCGCTATCGCTTTGGCTGGAATTTAATCCTGCCTTGCCTTGTTATCTTTCGTGGCTATGGATGGAATTTATCCCGCATTTTGGCGGAAATGAAGATACTTTTGTTGCTATTCCTGATCAGGGTATAGCCATCCCTTTAAATGATTTGACCTTGCAAGCTATTCCTGCCCATTATTTGCATTCATCTGGGAATTTCAATTTGTATGACCCCATAGCTAAAATATTGTTTTCTGGTGATATTGGTGCGGCATTGTTGCCACATGACGAAACTGATGTATATGTGCGTGACTTTGATAAAGTTGTTAAGGCTGCTGAAGGTTTTCATCGGCGCTGGATGGGATCTAATGATGCAAAGTTGGCATGGTGTGAGCGCGTTAGCAAGCTGCATATTGATATGATGTGCCCACAACATGGCGCTATCTTTCAAGGTAAGGATGTGGAAAGATTCATTAATTGGTTTTCAGAGTTGAAAGTTGGAGTGCTGCGCACCTAGCTAAATAGCTCTTATTTATTGAAGCTGCCCTATGATTTCATCTACACCTAAATCTTCCATTATTGTTCGTGTCAGCGTGGCGCTTGCTGGGATTGTTGTCTTAGGCATGAGCACTATGCTGATTTCCTATTGGTTGTCAGAGCGTGCTGAAAATGATTCCCTGGCGATTAATGTTGCTGGCTCCTTGCGTATGCAAAGTTATCGTTTGGGCTTGCTGGCATTGGATGACACGCCTGATGCGGTGCAATGGCTAAGTGCACAACAGAAAATTGATGAAACCTGGCGCAATCCGGTATTTATTCCTTTTTTGCACGATAAGCCAAAGATCAGTGAGTTATATACCCGTGCAGCTGACAATTGGCGCGAACAGTTATTGCCGGAGTTTGACCGGGTTAAGCAAAAACAAAGCTCTTTGACCGATCAACAGTTACAAATCCTGTTGGATGAGCATATCCAGTTATTGGACGCGCTGGTGCAAACTATTCAGCAGGATGCAGAACAGAAGGTGCGCAGTTTTCGCTTGGTACAAATCATCGCTCTGTTTGCAACCTTGTTGGTATCGGCATTAGTGATGTATTCGCTGAGAGTCAAAGTAGAGCAGCCACTCAATCAATTGACGGCGATGGCCAAACGAATTGCCCAAGGTGATTTCAGCCATCAAATACCGGTAGTTAGCCAAGATGAATTGGGTGTTCTTGCCAGTACCTTTAATCTTATGAGCCGCTCAATCGCCAATAGTTATGATCATCTTGAGCAACAAGTGGATGAAAAAACCCAAGAGTTGCAACAGTCCAATAACGCGCTGCAGTTTTTATATGAAACCGCCAAGTTCATTATTGAGCACAATCCTCAGGGTATTAATTACGATGAAATAATTTCCCGTTTAGGGAAAACTATCAACGTGTCCGACCTTGAATTATGTTTAATGACCACTGAGGGTAATAGCCCGTACCTGCAAATAAAACCGGCGAGTGAAATTAACGCAGAGTTGTGCAAAAAACAAAACTGTTCGAAATGTTTGTCCAGCCGGGGCGTAGTAGAAAAAACGGATGGAGCGGCGATTTATCGTTTTCAGCTGAATCGCAATGAGCGACATTATGGGTTGATAGTGTGTCGGGTAAAGGAACGAAAATTATTGTCGCCATGGCAAGAGCAACTAATCCAATCCACTACCGATCAATTAGCAATTGGGATGAGTTTAAAAACCGATGAAGATCAATCGCGTCGTTTGGCGGTGTTGCAAGAGCGCAATGCTATTGCACGCGAGTTACATGATTCCCTTGCACAGGCTCTCTCTTACTTAAAAATTCAGGTAACTCGCCTCAATAAAGCGATTGATAGGGAAGATAAAATCACTATGGAAGATGTGGCTGGTGAGCTGCATGAAGGGTTAAATAATGCTTATCGCCAATTGCGTGAATTATTAACTACCTTCCGTTTGAAAATTGACGGCAGCGGTTTAAAGGCTGCTCTTGAGTCCAGTATTGAGCAGCTGCGTGCGCAGAACTCGATAAATATTCACTTCGATTTTGCTTTAAGTAATATTCCACTCACACCCAATGAAGAAATTCATTTACTGCAAATTATTCGTGAGGCCAGTCAAAATGCCATCCATCATAGCGGTGGAAAAAATGTGGACATTCGTTTATGGCAAAATGCGGATCAGGCGATTAGTTTAGCCATCGCGGATGACGGTGTAGGCCTTTCTGTCGCACCGGAAAAAATCAATCATTATGGTCTGGCCATTATGAAAGAGCGTGCCAAACACTTGGGTGGCGAGTTAATGCTATCTAACCGTGCGAGCGGAGGCGTATTGGTCAGTTTTGATTTTGTACCCGACTTTATAAAAATTCGACAAAAAAGTGGAATTATTACTTCCGATGTATTGAATGGCTTGCCGTAAGCATTGATTAGCTGATCCGCAACAATTTAATCAATGCTGGTTGTTTTTGTTTTGGCAGTAGATCAGCCAGAGTGTACTGATCGAGCACTGCAAAAAAAGCTTCCAATGCTGCTGCAAATACACTTTTAAGATGGCATGCGGGTGTGATGGTGCAGCCCTGGGCTCCAGTGAAACACTCTACTATTGCTAGATCTTGTTCTGTGTCACGCACCAGGCCACCGATATTAATATCTTCAGCGCGACCATTTAACCGCAGCCCGCCATTCTTCCCCCGCACTGCGATCAAATAACCTTTGGCGTTGAGTTCTTGAACCACTTTCATCAAATGGTTTTTGGAAATGTCGTAGCTCTCTGCAATTTCGCCAATAGTAGAAATTTCTTCACCCTTGAGTGCTACGTACATAAGTACGCGCAGTGAATAATCGGTATAACGGGTTATGTGCATAGATTTCTCTTCTTATCCGGGGCGGCCATCTGCGCGTGGGCGGGTGAGTATTGGCCAATAAATCAAGGTAAATGTGGCAAAGGCGAGCGACCAGCCTGTAGCGGCCACTAACAATCCTATGCGGTAATCCAGTAGTTGTAATGCGGCTAATACACGAGCCAATGCCGCTAGTGTAATAGCCACGTAAATCGCTATTGCAAACCGGGGTAGGGTGAGTGTGCGGCCGGTGTGCCCGAGGGCTACACGGGTCATTACTCCCAGAATCAGGGCTCCCATGGCGCCGACTCCCAGTGCATGTTGCCAAGCGGTAGGGGCGGCGAGATTAAAGGCTGCGGCGCTCTTGAGCAAGAGTGCGACAACAATCCAGCCATAGCCGAGGTGGAGAATCCACAACAGCGGTTCTCCCGCAGTACGCCAGCCTGACCAGCCGATCAAACGTAAGGCATTGAGTGCACCTGCAATTAAGGCCATAACGCCGGTTAACCAAGAAGTGCCGGTGAAAAAGTCGGCGGGAACTAACAACAGTGTAGCGATGAGTGCGGCGCGATCCAGAACAGCGAATGATTTTACGCACTCACTTTGAATGCCTTGATTGCGCAGCCAGTTAATCGTAAAGAGAGGAATAATTCGGCCACCAATCACAATCATCATCAGGGTAATTAAACCCAGTGACATTAATTCACCACGCCGTAACCATAGTGGGTCACTGGTGATAAATCCGATATGCATCATTACATTAGCGAGGCTCAGCAATAACAAAATTGCCGCAATGGGTAAATTGCGTTTATTTCCATGCCGCAATAATACGCGGGTCATATAGATAGCCATCATGGGCATAAATAATAAATCAACCGCCGCTGCTATACCCACTGGCCACCAGCTTGCTGTCCACATGGCAACGCGGCCTGCGAACCAGATTATTATCAGTGCGAGTAATGCTATGCCCTGTAAGGGGGTTGCGCCAGTCCAGTTGCATACGGCCGTCAACAAAAAACCGGCGATAGCCATTGGAATCAAACCAAATAACATTTCATGGCTGTGCCAGTGTACTGGCGACCATCCCAATGGCAGCGAAAGTCCACCATACAAAAAGCTCATCCAGACAATAACAGTAATAACTCCATAAATACCCGTGAGTAAAAAGAATGGGCGGAAGGGATGTGCAAGAATCGATTGTGATTGAAAAAAATTACTCATGAAAAACCTCTGGATCGGCATAGGCGCGAATATCGCTGTAAACCTTGCATCCTTTGTACAGGATAATGTTGTCGGGAGTCATGCAATCTTCATCTTGTGGCGAGGGACGCGTAAAAATAAAAATTCCGATCGCGCCAAATAAACACAAGGTGACACTGATAGTCGCCCAGTGAACTCCCCAAAATATTAATAACAGCCAACTGGAAGCAAGCATCACTATTGCCAATCCTTTAGCGGAGGAGGGAATTGCCCGATCTTGTTGCCATGCGCGCAGGGGCTTACTTAACTTTGGGTGAGTGGTTAACCAGTGGTGTAAGCGCGGTGAGCCCTTTGCGGCAGACCATGCTGACAATAATAGAAACGGTGTAGTAGGCAGTAGTGGAGTCACTATACCAACCATACCGATCAGCAATGATAAGCATGCAAGCACAAGGTAACCGGCTTTTACAGGCTGCGGCAGTGTGGAGTAGGCAGGCATTCTCAGTTTCTCTTTCATCTATAGCGCGAAGTGGACGGTATTAAAATCTTTACCTTTAAACATGTATTCATTTTACATCTTTATAAGATGCATTTACAATACATCTTAACTGGGTTGTTTGGCAGAGTTGCCGGGTTCCCCTTAATGACCGTCGTTTTATTGCAGCCGGAGAGTGACATCATGACTATTACCGACCAAAGCCTTGGCCAACTTGCACGGAGTATTCCGGGGGCCACCGCGATTTTTCATAAATACCAGTTGGACTTTTGTTGCGGTGGAAAGAAGAGCTTGCGTGATGCTGCAAGTGACCGCGACTTAAATTTAGAAGCGCTCACTGCCGAGTTAGAGGTGCTGCAATCACTGCAGCCAGCGGAACAAGAGTGGGCAAATGTGCCGGATATTGAGTTGATCGAACACATTCTCACTCGTTATCACGATGTGCATCGTCAACAACTTCCGGAACTGATTCGCCTTGCCCAGCGAGTGGAGTTGGTTCATGGCGGGCATGCCGAGTGCCCTGCAGGTTTGACGCAACTTTTGGAAACCATGCTGCAAGAGCTGGAAAACCACATGCAGAAGGAGGAGCAAATTCTGTTTCCGATGATTAGCCGTGGCATTACTGGCATGGCTGTCCAACCCATTGCGATGATGCGCCGCGAACACGACGATCACGGGGCTGCACTCGCGGATATTGATCACATCACAAGCGGTATTGTTATACCCAAGGGCGCATGTAATACCTGGCGCGCACTCTATCTGGGATTAGAAACCTTAAAGGCGGATCTGATGGATCATATTCATCTTGAAAACAATATTTTATTTGATCGAATTGATGGTGCTCTGGAGGTGAATCATGGGTGAGTATCGCAAGCTGTGGTTTATCTTAATTGGTGTGCTCGCCGTTACCTTTTCACTGCTCGGTTATTTTGGCACCGAGGTTTATCGCAATGCACCACCAATCCCAGCACAGGTTGTCAGTGAAAGTGGTGAAGTATTGATGACTCACGATTCTATTCTGGATGGGCAAACGGCGTGGCAATCTGTTGGCGGCATGCAACTGGGTTCGATCTGGGGGCATGGCGCTTATCAGGCACCGGATTGGACTGCGGATTGGTTGCATCGCGAATTACTGAACTGGCTGGAGTTAGCCGCACAAGATGCTTTTGGTAAAGCCTATGCTGACTTGGATGGCGCGCAACAAAACGCGCTGCAATACGATTTAAAAATTGCTTATCGCACGAATACCTATAGTGCAGATACAGACAGCGTATTCATCTCAGCCCGGCGCGCGCAGGCAATTGCGCAAACCGCAGACTACTATCAGCGGTTATTCAGTGATGCCCCAGAGCTACAAAAAACGCGTGAAAATTATGGGATGAAAGAAAACACTCTGCCTGACCCTGAGCGACGCGAACGCATGGCAGAGTTTTTCTTTTGGACCGCATGGGCAGCAGCTACCGAGCGCACACCGGGTGAGGCGACTTACACTAATAACTGGCCCCATGAACCGCTGATCGACAACAGGCCCACAGCGGAAAATATTGTGTGGTCAATTGCCAGCGTTGTCTTGTTAGTTTTAGGTGTAGGCGCTCTGGTATGGGCATGGGCGTTTTTGCGCAAAGAAAATGAGGAGGAGACCGTTGCACCAGATGTCGATCCTATTACAACCTTTGCCGTCACGCCTTCGCAGCGCGCATTGGGAAAATATCTATTTGTTGTAGTCGCTCTCTTTACTTTCCAGGTTTTTCTGGGCGGGTTCACCGCGCATTACACTGTGGAAGGGCAAACGTTTTACGGCATTAATGTGTCTGAGTGGTTCCCTTATTCGCTGGTACGTACTTGGCACATTCAGGCAGCCATGTTTTGGATTGCTACTGGTTTTCTCGCGGCTGGATTATTCCTTGCGCCAATTATTAACGGCGGTAAAGATCCTAAGTATCAAAAGCTAGGGGTGGATATTCTCTTCTGGGCGTTGATTGCAGTGGTGGTGGGTTCGTTTATCGGTAATATCCTTGCCATCGCACATAGCATACCGACCAATCTAAGTTTCTGGTTTGGTCACCAAGGTTATGAGTACGTTGATTTGGGCAGAGTGTGGCAAATAGGAAAGTTTATTGGAATTTTACTCTGGTTATTTTTAATGATGCGCGGTATTACCTCGGCGTTAAGACAACCTGGCGATAAAAATTTATTAGCTTTGTTAACCGCATCTGTTGTCGCCATTGGATTATTTTACGGCGCCGGTTTGTTCTACGGTGAACGCACACATCTCTCTGTAATGGAGTATTGGCGTTGGTGGGTTGTGCATCTTTGGGTTGAAGGTTTTTTTGAAGTGTTTGCAACCGCTGCACTCGCGTTTATCTTCTGCAGTATGGGGTTGGTATCGCGGCCCATGGCAACGGCGGCCACGCTGGCATCGGCATCGTTATTTATGTTGGGCGGCGTGCCGGGCACTTTTCATCATCTGTACTTTTCTGGCACCACTACGCCGGTAATGGCCGTGGGGGCAACCTTTAGTGCACTCGAAGTCGTACCGCTTGTAGTGCTAGGTTATGAAGCTTGGGAAAACTGGCGCTTGAAAAATCGCGCACTCTGGATGCAACAAATAAAATGGCCCTTGACCTTTTTTGTCGCGGTTGCATTTTGGAACATGCTCGGTGCGGGTGTGCTTGGATTTATGATCAACCCGCCGATCGCGCTTTACTATGTGCAAGGTTTAAATACTACACCCACTCATGCCCATGCAGCTTTGTTTGGCGTGTATGGATTCCTGGCGCTGGGTTTCTCGCTGTTAATCCTTCGCTATATTCGCCCGCAATTAGTGTTTAGCGATAGATTAATGAAAGTGGCGTTTTGGTGGATGAACATAGGTTTGGCACTAATGCTGTTCACCAGCTTACTGCCAGTGGGGATTATCCAGTTTGTTGCAAGTGCTTCCGAGGGGTTGTGGTACGCACGCAGTGAATCATTTATGCAGTCAGATTTACTCGTGACCTTGCGCTGGGTCCGCACGTTCGGTGATGTCGTATTTATCGTGGGTGCTTTAGCCGTGAGTTGGCAGGTTGTGCTGGGTTTATTGTCCTCATCAAAAGGCAGTGTGTTAACAATCGATCCAGCTAAGACGCCTGAAAATAAAGACACTGTGTGCTGCGGTAGTTGTGGCGGTAAATAGGGTGCAACAGTTAAGCCTTAAGCCGGATATTGAGTTTAATGTCTGGCTTACCTTAATGTCATATGATGATTGACTTCTCGTCAATGAAAAGTGACTAGCATCTTAGCGTACTTTTTATGTAGTGTATTAGCGATGTGAACAAGGCAACGCCCAAAAAAATTTTGTATTACTGAGTACTAATCGCCCTCCAGCTGCTCGTTAAAATTTGACTGGCTTGTTTAATTTCGTCTTCAGTTGTTGATACGCCGACCGACAATCTTACTGAACCGCGCGCGCGGTCAGCCGATACACCTATTGCTGCCAATACCCCACTCACTGCATCCCCATGAGAATGACAGGCTGATCCCACCGAAGCGGCTACACCTCCTGCATTATCAAGAAGCGCGCGACCACTGACGCCGGGGAACGAAATATTAAGCGTGTTAGGCAGTCTGAATTCAGGATGACCATTCAATGCGAGACCAGGAATTTCAGTACTCAGGCGTGAATGTAATTCATCACGTATTTCTCTTAAAAATTGTTCGGCTTCTGGCAATCGATTCGCTGCCAAGCGCGCTGCTTCGCCCAGTGCCGCCACGGCAATTACGTTCTCCGTTCCAGGGCGCAGATTTCGTTCATGACCGGCGCCGTACATGATGGAATTTATCGGGGTACCTTCACGCACATACAAGGCGCCTACACCTTTCGGGGCATAAAACTTGTGGCCTGCAATTGTCAGTGCATCCACACCAAGTTCGTTCACATCAACTGGCACTTTTCCGATCGACTGCGCTGCATCCACATGCAACAGCACACCGTGCTTACGCGCGATCTGTGAAATATCTGCAATCGGTTGAATGGTTCCAATCTCATTATTGGAATGCATGATGCTAATCAGGGCAGTATCGGGACGAATTTTTTCTGCCAATACTTTCAGATCAACTAATCCACTGGCATCCACAGGCAGTATCGTTAGCTCCCAACCTTCTCGTTGCAATTGTAAACACGGTTGCATAACAGCGGGATGTTCAATAGCACTGGTAATAATGTGCTTTTTATTATTACAGGCACGTGCCATACCGAGGATGGCGAGGTTATTGGATTCCGTAGCACAGCCTGTGAAAATGATTTCGGATGGGTTAGCAGAAATTAAGTGGGAAACATGTGCACGTGCTTGCTGAACTATTTCATTGGCGCGACGACCATAGTCGTGGCTGGATGATGGATTACCAAATTCTGTCAGACACTGTGTAATGACGTTAATCACTTCCGGTGCGATAGGTGTTGTTGCGTTGTAATCAAGATAGATTGGCGTAGTCATAAGAAACCTTTAATAAGCGAAACGCAGAGTCAGGTAGATATTATCGTTGCGATCAAACGCACCGAACATTCCCTGCTGATTTCCGGAAAAAATATTGGTCCCGATTTCGCCCCAGAGATGATCGTTAAAGGCGTATCGGACTGTGGATTGTAAAAATCGGTCGCTATCGCTTAATCCCCAATAACTGAACAGATTAAACGTTAATGTCTGGTGTAAAAAAAATTGGGTGAAGCGCACTGTGGCAACCCTGTTCCATTCTTCTTTTGCGGCGGCAGCTGTTGGCACCGTAGCGAGATAAATTGAATAATTTTCCATGCGTTCAACATAAAACTGCACGCCCAGAGTAGCGTCAGTCCAGACTTGACGGGAATATCCGGTTAAGAGACGGCTTTGGCTATTTTGAATAAATGGATTGGAGCCTGCCGAGTCTTCCGGTGAATGGTAATAACCCGCCTCAAGATTGAATACGCCATTTTGTATCTGCCCCGTGGCGCTCGCGCCGACAGTATTGAGTCGCGGATAGGACACCAATGTGCCTGAATCATTGGGGTGATAGGCAGGGCTACGCCAATAACTTCGGGAGGCATAACCACTGACATCCCACCCTGAAAAATTGCGCGATACTTTTGCGGCGTATTCCAGTTCGTCCGGTTGATCATCCGGTGTTTGAAAAAAAATTGGAGACGGCATTTGCGGCATTTGTACGTCGAATCGCTGTGCCTCAGGCGCATGGTCTGCGTCAAATCGGGCGATCACCGTTTCAATCGTGGTTGCTCCCGGATACCAATCAAATTTAATGGCATCCGTTGGGAGCTTAAGGAAATCCATCGGCATGCCACCAAAATAGGCATTCCAGTCTTTGGCGAATATGTCGTTGATAAACAACATATCGCCGGTGCCCCAGGTAATCATCTGACGTCCGGTGCGCAGTTGGGTTGCATCACCAGCCCAATCCCAATAAATTTCTCGGGCGTTCAAGTCAGTTTCATCAAACACGAAATCGTGAATTAATTCGATGTTGGCAGTGAACGAATGCTGACTATCTCGCCATGATTTTTCAGCTTTTACCTGGCCACGTAATTCCGAAAATGGTATTTCGCAATCTGTGGTGGAGCATGAATCTGTGTCAGTGCGCACCGCTGAGTGGTATTGCACCATGCCGTTAATGTCGGCATGTAATTGCATACTGCCTAGCAAGAGCAAACAACCCGACAAAAACGTTCCGGTTTTTCTAAACAGCATGGGTTTACTTCACCCACTGTTGTGGTGGATTACGCAGATACCGTTCCGTAAAAATATCAGCCTCTAATCCAATGTTGTAAGCGATTTCGTCATATACCACTTCAGTGCGATAACCCGTTTCCAGATTTTTCATAGTGCGCGCCGTAATGGTCCAGACGTCGGAGACTTGTTCCACTTTCACTGCACTGAATACGCGTGATGGCCGATTGCGCAAATCAAAATATTCTTCACTCAAGGGCAGCAAGCGTTCTCTATCAATTAACGACACGCGACGACTGTAGTCGATGGCTTTTACCGGCTTACTTTCAATGCGGTAAACCGGACGTCCTTCAAACACTTCTTCGCCCACCAATGTATGGCTTTCATCGGCAACTTCTCTACCGGATACGTCTTCGTAAGTGAAATCGGAACCAACAAACGATGAGCGCTTGTCATCAGAAGCAATGCGTTTCACCAATTTAATGGCAGGTACAAAAATCCAGCGATCATCTTCTTTGCCTGGAAATTTTTGCACAAGGAAAGCCGTTCCTTTCACATCAGTCGGGCGATGAAAATAGGTGTAATAACGTTGCTCACCACCCGCAAGATTGATTCGCAGCATCGTCATTTCACGCTCACGAACATCGCCTTTGGGATTGATCAATTTCATGCTGACTTTTGTACGCATGTCATTGCCCGCGTAGTAGGTCGCATCCAGTGACTGTTGCACAATTTGCGTAGGCTCTATTGCCATGCATATCGATGGCGTCAATACGGCACTGAGAACAAATAAGCTGCGTTGGGTCAGTGTTTTTACCAGGGAAATCATGCGCGCTCTCCGACAGAGGGTGTTGCAGAAAGAGTTGAAGGTGAATGGTCAGATGTGGACGTGGTGAACAGCCAGCCTTGCAATAACAAAATCAATGCGGGCAAATACAATAAAGTGACTAGTGCGCTGACGAGCATCATACTCACGATGAATGCGCCCACAGTGATGTAAGGCGTAAGTGGGGCAAACATCATTACCGAAAAGGCGGCGGCAAAAAGAATAGCGTTACGCATAATGCCTTTGCCGGGCCGTGCAGCAGTCCAGCGCAAATTGTCCGCCAGTGATTCACCGGTCGCGGCGGTTTCCGTTATACGCTGACGCAAACGGCTGATGAAATGGATCGAGAAATCCACCGCCATGCCCAGCGACAAACATGACAAGACCGAAATCGGCATATCAAAATCTTTGCCCGAGAAGCCAATCACGGCGTAAATCAACATGATGGTAAACAGTAGCGGGATATACCCGACAATCGCCCACTTGATTGAGCGGAAATTGATAGCCAGCAGAATAAATACTACCAGCAATGCCAGGACAAATCCCTTCAGCATGTCCCAGAGCACCTCATCATTCCACACCACATTGAAGTAGGCAGTTCCTGCGGGTTTGAATTCGAGGTTTATCGGATTTTCGTGTTGGTATTCTTCTACGGCATGGATGACATTGCGCATTGCCCCCGCATCCCAGGTTTTTAATTGCAGCCAGATGTTGGCCTGCTGGAAGGGATAGTCCACCACGTTGTCCAGATCCGATTGTTTCGCGGACATGCCGAACAAAAACAGGTATTGGGCAATGGTGTCAGCGTCAGTCGGAATTACTTCATAATCCTGAGCGTCCTCATGGAGTACACGGTTAATACGTTTTACGTAATCGACAATCGAAAACGTTTTTCCAACCTCTGGCATGGATTCGAGATGCCTTTGCAAACCATCAATGTATTGCAGGCTTTCCGGTGTTTTGATGCCATCCGCATTGGGTGAAATGGCAACGATGTATCCGGATGCGGTACCACCGAGTGATTCATTGATCTTCTCATCGGCGATGCGTACTTCACTGTTGTGGGTAAACCATTTCACCAAATTGTTATTGATCGTTATCTGTGTAATACCGACTGCGGAAACAACAGTCAGCAACAAACCCAGCATGACATTTTTTTTCGGATGGGTGACCGCCACATCCGCCAGATTCTGTAACCAGCTTTTTTTGGATTGCTGTTTGTGCGTTTCGCGTGCGACGGCGGAAAGGATTTTTTTCTCGTTAATCGATATCAGTAAGGCAGGGATGAGCGTGAAGCTGAGGAGACGCAGCAGCAAGGTGCCAAATACAATGACGCCGCCAAATACTTTAACGGGAATAATTTCCATGAAAAGCAATACGGCAAATCCGGCGGCGGTTGCCAGTGCGGTATAACGCACCGGGCGACTGACCGCGTCCATGGTCTCGTGGATTGCTTGTTGTTTATTGCCACCCTGACGGAAGCGGTGATAAAACTCGTTAAAAATATGGATGCTGTCCGTTGCAATGGCCATTAAAAATACCGGTGCCATGGAACTCATAATGTGCACCGGAAATCCCAACCCGATCAGTAATCCCATACTGCAAATGATACTGGCCATGGCCACCGCCATCATCGACATTGCAAGGGACAAACTGCCAAACATCCACAGAATGGCAATAAACATGATCATGCCCGCGATGGGCGCAAATAATCCCATCATGGTGAACATGTCTGCACCGAAGGTATCCCTGACTACCGGGTCTCCAGCCACGTAAAAATCATCGCCTTCGCCCTGGCTTGTAATGATGTCGCGAATCTTGTCCGCAACTTGTTTGCCATTAGCGCCATCCTCCAGCGGTATATAGAGCGCGGCCATGGTCTCGTCACTGGAAATTATCCGGTCCGCAAATAACGGGTTACCAATCAGTTTGGCCCGGAACGCAGACAACTCTTCAGGGGTGTTGGGGGCCTCGGCCATTAGCGGGGCGATATCCAAGCCTTCACCGTCCGCACTGATATGGTCGATGGTGTTAAAGCTCACCAAATCACGCGCGGCGACTCCGTCAATCGAAAGGATTTGTTCGGTAACAACATGGATTTTCTTGAGGGTGTTGGTATTGATTACCCCTTTTTCGTTATGAATCGCCACCACGATTGTGTCTTCATACAACCGGAATGTCTGTTCAATCCCGTCATTCCAGACCCGCACGGGGGAGTCATGGGGCAACATGTTTTTCGGGTTGGTATCCAGTGTGATCCTGGGAAACTGGGTACAGAAGAGCGCAGTAATCAGTAAGGTAGCGACAAAAATCCACCGGGGATGGTGGGTCGCGAATTCCACTAGGGTGTGTTTACGCATATCGACAAGGAGTCCTTTAAGCCACGCCTGCTTATTCAATATTTGGCAAGAGTAGCGTCATTATTTGATATTCAATTATTTAATTGAATGCTTGACTAGAATATCCATCTCACATAGATTGTCAAGGAACGGGCTTCGGCGTCATAAAGTTAGTGATGGCTTTAGGCGCTTTTTTATGGGTAACAACGCTATTTTTGGGTGAATTTGTGCTTGAGCGGTAGATAGCTATTTGAGGATTGTCGCCTGGAACCTATAATTCAAGCGATCAATTGATAAATGGAAAATCTATGACTTCTTCTTGCCGGCAATTTAAAGATTCGCTGTATGAGCAACTGGCTCGTATTGGAAAAGCGTTGGCTAGCCCGATCCGCCTTGAGTTGCTGGATGTGTTAAGCCAGGGGCCGCGAACCGTTGAGTCAATCGCCAAAGAAATTAACCAGAGCATTGCGAATACGTCCCAGCATTTGCAGGTATTGCGCGCGGCGCGCGTAATCGATTCGGAACGCAATGGGGTAAATATCATTTACCGGCTTGCGGATCAGGAAGTCCTAGGGCTTTGCGGCATCCTTCGGCGAGTCGGAGAAACCCGGTTGCTGGAAGTTCGCGCGGTGACAGACGCATTTTTGCGTGATCGCGGTGTGCTGGAAAAAACAGATAAAAACACGTTGCTTGAGCGCGTAAAGCGCGGCGAAGTAACGGTATTGGATGTGCGTCCAACTGAAGAATTTATGGCGGGCCATATCCCTGGTGCTCTGTCGGTTCCACTGGAAGCGCTGGAGCAGAAAATTACTGAATTGCCGCCAGGCCGTGAAATTGTTGCTTACTGTCGTGGACCACTGTGTGTCATGTCGATAGAAGCCGTGAATTTGCTGAACCAAAAAGGTTATCAGGCTACACGCTGGGAAGAAGGTGTCGCTGATTGGGTGGCCAGAGGTTTTGCTATACAAACAGGTGCTGCTTAAAAGGAAAGTCGGTAAGCGATTGCGCTAAGCGATAGCAAAGTTCCTTTTGATCGGTACCTGCAATAACCACCAGGAAATCAAGAGGAAACTGAAGTGAGCAATATTCTATTTATATTGAATGACGGACCATACGGCACCGAGCGCAGCTACAACGGTTTACGTCTGGCAGGCTCCATTGCCAAACGTGGCACTGATGAAGTACGTGTATTTTTGATGGGTGACGCGGCTGTTTGCGCAAAAGGCGGCCAGAAAGTTCCCCAAGGTTATTACAACGTTGAGTTGATGCTGAACCCGATCATTCGCCGTGAAGGTCAAATCGGTGTGTGCGGTACCTGTATGGATGCACGCGGTATGACAGCCGAGGAATTGGCTGAAGGTACGCATCGCGGCACCCTGGAAGAACTGACTGATTGGACACTCTGGGCCGATAAAGTCATGGTGTTTTAAACCTTCTGAGAAAGTGATGCGCCGATAAGGCGTTTTTTAATAATAAATATTCAAGCAATCACTTAAATAATTGATTGCTTGAAATAAACCACTCTCTTGGACGCCGTACCTGGACAAATACGCAGCCATACGCTGTGGGCATGTTTAAGGAGAACCGTCTGTAGGAGCAGCAAATCCCCAATACGGGGGAAAGGAGTCTTCGTATGAAGCCACAATTTTCAAATGGCCCGCGCTCTGCGAGTCATCAAGCTCCCGTCCTCGAACTCAAGGCCGTTTCGCGTTATTGGGGTAAGCGGGCAGCGATTAACAATCTCAATCTGACGATTCGCCCCGGCGAAACCGTCGCTCTTATCGGCCCCAGCGGTGGTGGAAAATCCACATTGATCCGATTACTGGCCGGAGTGCTTAAACCGACGCACGGGCGTGTACTCGCCGATGGCAAAGACCTCGCAAAAATGTCTGCGGCAGAATTGCGTTTTCATCGTGCTTATTCACGCATCATTGAACAAACCCATTTACTCGTGCCGCAGCTGTCGGTCCATCAAAATGTGGTGGCCGGGAAATTGCCACTCTGGCCATGGCACAAAGTGATGGCCTCTGCACTATGGCCCGTAGAAAAACAGCCAGTCCATTCATTATTGGAATCGCTTTCCATTGGCGAGCACCAATGGCGATCCGCCAGCGATTTAAGCGGTGGCCAAATGCAGCGTGTCGCCATTGCGCGTGCATTGATTTCAGATCCCACGACTTTGTTGGCTGACGAACCCACTGCATCGCTCGATCCAGCCACGGCACGCGCAGTGACTGAAATTATTCTTAACCAGGCAAAAGAGCGCGGTGTCACCCTTGTTTTTTGTACCCACTGGCTCGACGCCATCATGCACCGCTGCGACCGCATCATTGGCCTGCGTGAAGGCACCCTCGTGCTGGATGCCAAGCCCGCAGAAGTAACGCCGGATGCATTGGATTTGCTGTATCAGGGAAGCGAAGAACGCAGCGAGGCAAACTATGAACGGGTTTGATCGCACACAGGAGTTGAAACGCTACCTGATTTGGTGCGCGGTTGCTCTCACATTTATTTTGGCGATGGAAGGCACACGGGTAAATCCGGGCGCACTGTTTGATCGCGACGGCATACATAACGCCGGTGAACTACTCAGTGGCTTATTGCATCCGAATTTATCAGCCGATTTTCTCCAACGTATTTTTTTGCTTTCGTTTGAAAGTTTATTTGTCGGGATTCTCGGTACCGTATTTGCGGTCGTCATCGGCATTAGCCTCGCCGTTTTTGCGATTCGCATCCCGGAACTACCTGACCCACCTGGTCGTCAGGGAAAACGCCAGTCGGTAGTGGTCGCAACTGCTCGATCACTCTCGCGCTTTACGCTCGGATTTTTTCGTTCAATTCCGGAAATTGTCTGGGCATATCTCTTTGTGCAAATTCTGGGGCTTGGCCCCGGCGCTGCCGTACTCGCGATTGGCTTAACCGTGGGTGGCTCCATCGGCAAACTCTACGCGGAATTGGCCGAAGCGGTTGATAGTCGCATAGTAGGCGGATTACGTTCAGCCGGTGTCGGACGCTGGGGCATATTAATGCACGGCATCTTGCCGCAGGTAAAACGCCAGTGGGTTGCCTACGCGTTATTCCGAATGGAGTGCAACATCCGCACAGGCACAATTCTCGGCGTAGTCGGTGCTGGCGGTTTGGGCAGTGAAATTGCGCTGAGCATTCGCTATCTCGAATTCGATAAATTAGCGACGACACTAATCGCTGTTTTGGTATTTGTTATTGCATTGGAATGGGTGAGCGCTTTCCTGCGTCGCCATCCCGTGAAATGGGCGATGCTGTTTGCTGTTGCCGGTGCAATCGCGAGCGTTGCCTACCTCGATATTCCCTGGGCGGATTTGCTTAGTGGAAGCTGGAATAATTTGCCCCGTGCAAACGCATTTGATTTAAGTGATGAGTTTTTAGAAAAGACTGCATCCCTGGTGTGGCAAACATTATTGATGGCCTGGATCGCTACCTTGCTTGCGGCTGTCTTTGCATTTTTCCTTGCGCCACTTTCCACCAAATCCCTGATAACGAAAAGCTATCTGGAGAACACCTATGGTAAACGCGGGGTGTCTTTATGGATGTCACGCGCGCTGCAAGGTAGTTCGCAATTCTTTTTGCAGGTCACCCGCGCAATGCCTGAGCTTACACTTGCGCTGGTATTTGTGGTTTGGGTGGGCCCCGGTGCACTCGCAGGGATACTGGCCATCGCCGTTCATAACATCGGCGTACTGGGACGACTCTACACTGATGTGTATGAGGAAGTAGAACCGGGTCCTGCGAAAGCCATGCAGGCCAGCGGAGCAAGCGGTTTATCAACCTGGCTTTATGCTGTTCTTCCGCAAGTGAACCCTCGCGTACTGGCATTTACCCTCTACCGTTTTGAAGTGAATGTGCGAGCAACGGCTACCGTGGGTTTTGTGGGTGCGGGCGGTATTGGCGATTCGCTTTATACCTCGATCAGTTTATTTCACATCAGCGATCTGATTGTGTTGCTTGTAGTTATGGTTGCTGTGGTAACCGGCGTCGATTATGTCGGTGATCGTTTGCGTAAACGCATTTTGAATGGTCCTTCCTGCGAGCCAAATTTATTGCAGAGATTATCACTTTTGTTTTCAGGATCAAGTACAGCCATCGCACCTTTTCCTTGCCAGCTTCCTATCGTAGAGAAGCCGCAATTGTGTTGTCGCTGCGGTGCCGCACCGGCATTCACCGTCATTAAACCCATATCCGTATCGTCCGACGGCTTGACGATTGCCATGGATAAAACCTTGCCCACCGGGTTGATGGTTCAACTGGTCGTCGTGTACCCCGATGGAAAATTGTCCACGGTCATCGGCGCGCGCGCATGTCCAAACGAAGCCCAAAACGCTGCCCCATATTGTGAAAAAAATTATCTGGGCTTTATCGAGCCGACTCCCGAATTCTTATCCGCAATGATTGAAATCGCACAACGCGAAAACATTCGATTCGTCGAGGATAACGAATGCAGTGCCCTGAAAAAAAATAATCAAGCGGATGCGTTAATGCCTACCCAGTTGCAGACCACCATTGCTTGAAAGGATTAACCCCAACTCACAAACCTGACCTTACAAAAGGAGCTTTTATGAAACCCTTCGTTTTATTGTGCAAACCCTGGCAGCGAATGATCGCTACATTGCTCGTCGGTGCCAGTTTATTTACGTCATCTATCGCTTACTCCGCCGATGATGTTATTCGCGTGACTGGTATCCCTGATGAAAACCCCACTGAGCTGGCTCGTAAAAACCAGCCCATGGTTGAATACTTGGAAAAAAAACTGGGTAAGAAAGTTACTTATGTTCCAGTGACAGACTACGGCGCGGCGGTATCAGCGCTGTCTGCTGGGAAAATTGATTTTGCCTGGTTAGGTGGTTTTACATTTGTACAAGCTCGCCACCTCGCGGGCGCTGAGCCACTGGCCATGCGCGACATTGATAGGAAATTCAAAAGTGTTTTCATTGCCAGCACTACATCAGGCATTGAAAAGCCAGAAGACTTCAAAGGCAAATCATTCGCCTTCGGTTCCAAGAGCTCCACGTCTGGCCATTTGATGCCACGTCACTTTTTATTATCTCAATTGACCATTAATCCAGAGAAAGACTTTGCCGGTTTACCGGTGTACAGCGGCGCCCACGACGCAACCGTAAAACTGGTTGAATCCGGAAAAGTTCAAGGTGGCGCACTCAATATCGAAGTTTGGGATCGCATGCTGGCCGAAGGAAAAGTGGACACCAAGAAAGTCAAATTGGTGTGGACTTCCCCCGAGTACGTGGATTATGTGTGGGCGGCCCGCAAAGGATTAGCACCTGAATTGGTAAGTAAATTCAAAGATGCATTTTTGAACCTTGATCCGAAAGACCCACAACAAAAAGCGGTACTGGATTTACAAGGCGCAAAAGTGTTTGTCGCAGCGAGCCAAGCTGATTTCGATTCGATTGAAAAAGTGGCTCGTGATACCGGGTTATTGAAGTAAACGTAACAACGCTTAACTGCTCACAATTCGAGGCGATGCCTAACACGCTCGCCTCGGAATTTATCGACGGAGAGAGAATCCATGAGTAAGAGTCGCCGATTCCGAACAACTTATGATGTCAAAGTGCCCGATTTTCCCAAATCGGCAAAAGCAATTAATTTATGGGTTCCTTTTCCCCGTGCAACGAGCGACCAGGACATTCATGCAATTGATGTCCAAACCAATATCGATTACCGCATTGAATACGAAGCTACCTACGGTAATGCCATATTGTGCGCAAACCTCGATACCGAAAAAATCGATAATATTGATTTGGTCGTTACGACCATAGCAACTCGCCGTGAACGTACAACGGACTTCAATCAATTTACCGAAATAACGCATTCCGGTTGGCAATTACATCATCAGCCACAATTGCAACCCAACAAACTGATTCAATTTACTGCCGATATTCTCGGAATTGCCCGCAACATTAAAGAGCAACATTCCAATGCCCTCGATATCGCCAAAGCGGCGTATGACCATGTATTGGAACATATGCAATACGATAAATCCGGTGATGGCTGGGGCAACGGTGATGCTGAATTTGCCTGCTCCATTGGCAAAGGCAATTGCACAGATTTCCACTCATTATTTCTTGCCATCCTTCGTGCCTGTGGCGTACCCGGTCAGTTTGAAATCGGTATGGCATTTCCCACAGGGATGACCCAGGGCGACATCACTGCATTTAAATGTGGCTATCACTGCTGGACCAGTTTTTATGTTCACGGCATAGGCTGGATTCCCGCTGATTGTTCTGAAGCGGCACAAAAAACGGATCTTCGTGATTATTATTTTGGCTCAATAGACGAAAACCGGTTCCTGTTGAGCTATGGCCGCGACCTGATATTGCCTGGCAGAACTATTGATGATCCGCTCAACTTTTTCACAGACCCAGTAATTGAAACCGACTCTGGTCGAGCGGTGTATTTCGAAAAGAAACTGAGCTTTACCGATATCTAATTGCCCATCCCTAACATTGAAAAAGGTAAGAAAATGGCTACTGGAAAAACGATCCTGATTCTCGGTGGTGGAATTGGCGGCATTGTAACGGCAACCGAGTTACGCAAAAAATTATCCAAAGAACATCGCGTGGTGGTAATTGATAGGCTGACCGATCATATTTTTCCGCCATCGCTGCTATGGATCGCTTCTGGCGATAGGAACGCCAAACAAATATCAAAACCGATTAATAGCCTGGCCAAAAAAGGTATCGAGGTTATTCACGGGAATATTGAAAAAATCGATCCAGAGAAAAAAGCGGTCCTCGTGGATGGCAAACAATATCACGGTGATTATTTAATTATTGCCACCGGTGCAGAGCTCGCTCCAGAAACCGTACCTGGTCTAACAGCAGCAGGACATAACCTCTACACATTGGAAGGTGCCCAAGCAATAAGGGATGCGGGTCTAAAACTTACCAGCGGAAAAGTGGTTGTGCTAGTTTGCTCCATGCCGTTCAAATGTCCAGCTGCACCTTACGAGGCAGCGATGCTGCTCGAATCTGATTTCCGCAAACGTGGATTATCATCAAAAGTGAGTGTTGAAGTTTACTCACCGGAACCTGGCCCTATGCCAGTAACTGGCCCCGAAGTATCGCAACAAGTACGTCAAATGGTAGAAAGCAAAGGTGTTAAGTATTTCCCTCAACATGCAGTGAAGGAAATCGCCCCGGAAGAGCGCGCCATTATTTTCAACAACGAAACGACGACTACTTTTGATCTTCTCGTTTATATTCCTCCACACCGAGCACCAACTGTGATTCGTGAAGCGGGCCTGCTGGGTGAGAGTCCATGGATTCCGGTTGATCGTCAAACATTGGCCACCAAATTTCCCAATGTATTTGCCATTGGCGATATCACCGGTATTCCTTTATCCAATGGCAAACCATTACCTAAAGCGGGTGTGTTAGCTCACGGTCAAGCGGAAGTCGTTGCGAATAACATTGCTTCCGAAATCAAAGGATCGGGAAACAGAACTGTCTTTGCAGGTTACGGCGAATGTTTCCTTGAAATTGGTGATGGCATGGCAGGAATGGGAAAAGGTAATTTCTACGCAGAACCTAACCCTGATATCAAATTAAAGCCGCCGGGAAGGATGCTGCACCTCGGAAAAATTCTGTTTGAAAAATATTGGTTGTTTAGGCTCTAACTCCATTGTTTGATAGACACTTTACCTTCGAGATGATGGGTTACCTTTGCTCGGAACTTTTTATAAAAATGGATAAATCATATAGGTTTTTTTGAATTAATAACAAATGAGCCCATTCTTAATCGTCATATCAAAATGTCCGGTTTTTTGGTTGATTGGCTTCTGGGAATGGGCGCATTACTTTCAGCGCGATAGGTAAATGCTAGAGAACATTTTGTTTCATCCGTATTGTTTTTTCCCGCAGCGTGAAAGAGATTACTGTGAAATAACAGCAGATCGCCCTGATTTAATTCAATCGCCGTAGCGTGTGCCAATAAGTCTTTATTTTTTGCAAAATCAGTACGCAAAAATTGCTTTTCATCAAGCTGAAATGGCTCAATTTCCCAGCGGTGGGAATTGGGTAAAACCCAAAGGCATCCGTTGTCCGCATGTTCGGGCGTTAACGCAAGCCACGCAGATACCAATTCAGGTTGAGCGAAATGCCAGTAACGACTATCTCGATGCCATCCTGTTCTACTGGAATGCTCTGGGTGCTTGGTCATAATACAGTTATGGTGCGATTGTGAAAGATAGACCGATGTCCCTAACAGCTGATGCATAATCTCACGTAGAGATTCATGAGTCGCCCATGATAAAAACCGCGGATCTCGTTCAGTCGCAGCCAATAGACGTCGAGGTGTTAATCCGCCTTTAGCGCTACGTGAAGCCGGCGCACCAGGATACCCGACATCTGCCTCATACTCGATTGGGAAATCGCTTTTGCTTAAGTGTTCCTCAACGAGGTTGAGCATTGACGAGCAAAAGCCAGTATGGGTGAATCCCGGCAATACCAGAAAACCCCATTTTTTAAAATTTGCGATTTGGTCATTGCTTAGCATAAATTACAACCGACTAATTACAGCGTGAGTGAAATCTGTGGTAGAACTTGTGCCACCCAGGTCAGGTGTTGTTCGATCTCCAATACGAATGGTTTCGCGTAGCGCGTGCGTTATGCGTTCAGCAGGTTCAGTTAATTGTAAATGGTTCAGCATTTGCACCGCTGCCAATATCATTGAACTTGGATTGGCAATGTTTTTTCCCGCAATATCCGGCGCGCCGCCATGTACAGCCTCGAAGATGGCGTAGTCTTTACCAATATTGGCACCGGGTGCCATACCCAATCCACCGACCAGATCTGCGCACAAATCAGAAATAATGTCGCCAAATAAATTGGTGGTAACAATCACGTCAAACTGATGAGGATTCATCACCAGTTGCATACAGGCGTTATCAACAATCATTTCATTGGTTTCAATGGTGGGATAATTTTTGGCGATCTCACGCGCAATTTTGAGAAACAAACCAGAAGTGGATTTAAGAATATTCGCTTTGTGTACAATGGTGACCTTTTTGCGATTGTCTCGCAGTGCCATTTCAAAGGCAAAAGTCACGATTTGTTCCGACGCGCGGCGCGTAATGATGCTGGTGGCTTCGGCAATTTCGCCGTCTTTTGATACAAATTGACCCACGCTTGAATAGAGTCCTTCCGTGTTTTCCCGTACGGTGATGATGTTGATGTTCTCATAGCGGGCTTTGGCGCCTACAAATGACACCACTGGGCGCACATTGGCGTAAAGCGCAAAAATCTGACGCAGACTTACATTGACTGAGGAGAACCCTTCACCAATCGGTGTGGTGAGCGGGCCTTTCAGCACAATTTTATTGCGTGTAATCGCATCAGTAGTTGAGTGTGGTAACAGTTGTCCAGATTTCTCTAATGCTACCATCCCCGCATCGACGTATTCATAGCAAAAATCGCAGCCAGCGCTGTTGAGTATTTGAATGGCGGCATCAACAATACTTGGACCTATGCCATCTCCTTTAATAACAGTAATAATTGTAGACATTGCGAAAACCTCTTGGATTGGCTTAATTATGCAGTCAAATGCTCAAGTCGATTGAATAAAGGCATAAATGTTTCATTTAATATTTCTTCCATATTTTTCAACTTCACCGGTGCGCGCTCGTAATCAACGCTTGGGGATTTACAGGCAAAAAGAATGTGGTTGCCGTATTCGCCTGAGCACACCATGAGGGTGCTAAAGTGATCAATAAGACACTCAAAAAACGGGGTATTCGGGTCTGGCAATAGATGGTAATTAATTACTAGCCAGCCATTTTTGCTTAGTGTTCGATAGCACTCCTGTATAAATTGTTTTTGTCCTTGAATTGGACTCATGTGGTAAGCGTCATACATGTCGGCGAAAATAATATCGGTGCTGGCATCCCTGCTGGCTTTCATTTGTAACTTGGCATCTTCGATCGATACCCATACGCGTTCGTCATCGGGAATATCAAAATACTCTCTGGCAATTTCATAGACTTTAGAGCGTAACTCCACCACATGAAAATCGCAGTGCGACAAATAGTGATGCAAACTGCGCAACAAACTGCCGCCCCCCAACCCTAGCAGTGTGGTATGGCTGGGCTCCATAAAACCCAGCACCAGCATCATGATGCGTGTGTATTCATGTACCAGTGCGTAGGGTTTCTCCACATAAAAGCCACTCTGTTCATAAATGGAATCAAAACTGAGCACGCGATAACGGGGGTAATCCACAACAAGAATATTGCCGTAGGTATCGCTAGTGCTATGAATAATTTTTCCGCCTGCCATTGCCGAACTGCCTGTTAATAAAAAGGAAAATTTATTTGCCATATCGCTAAAGAATGATATTGGCCTGTTTAATGCCGATAGAGCGCAGTAGCAGCAAGGCATGATTGGCATCTGTGGTCGTTATCACAACGTCAAATTCATTCATTAATAGAAAACTTTTTCCGTCATTTTCACGAATCCAAATAACCCATTCCGACAATTCGGCGGGGTTGCGCATCATTTCGATTCCAATAGTTTCGTTAGCTAGAATTTTTTCTTTTACTTCAGATATTTTCATGGGCAATCAAGGCTCTACAAAAAGCGAGTAACAGGGGGTTCTGGGTGAAGTGCATTGTCCAGTCGGGGGTACAAACGAAGGGTCCCTTCGACAGGCTTAATGTTGGCTTTAGTGAGGGTCTTCAAAGGTTGGAATTGGATGTCGGTCAATGTAAGTTGCGCGCCCACTTTCTCACAATGCGCAATAAGTTTGGTGAGTGCAGAGAGCCCACCCGCATCCAGCATAGTGACATCATCGAGATATAAAATGACGTTGCTGCCTCGCTCACAGTAGCGTGTCAGCTCTCCAAATATTTTATCGGCTGCGGCAAAAAACAAAGGGCCAGTAATCTTAAATACCCTGCAATTTTCAGGTAGATCTGTTGGCACATATTGCTTGTTGTGTGTAATTTCAACCACACGGGTCATCTCGGCCATCTCTTTCATAAACAAAATGGCAGCCAACACAATGCCTGCTGTAATGGCGATCACCATGTCGAATAAAATGGTTAATGAGAAACAGCACAGAAAAACCAGAATATCGCTGAGCTGGGAAGTTTTGAGCAGGTGCAAGCTTTTGGGGGCTTCGCTCATATTCCACGCCACCACCATCAAAAGTGCTGCCATGGCAGGCATTGGCAGATAACCTAGCAGTGACGCAAAACTAACCAAACCAAGCATGACTACCAGAGCGTGAACCATGCCTGCAACAGGTGATTGCGCCCCGGCTTTAAAATTGGCAGCTGATCGCGCAATCGCTGCCGTCGCGGTGATGCCACCAAAAAATGGGGCGATGAGATTGCCAATGCCCTGGCCGAGTAATTCGCTGTTGGCGCTGTGACGTTTACCAGTCATGCCATCCAGCACCACCGCACACAAGAGCGATTCAATTGCACCTAACATGGCAATCGCAAAGGCAGCAGGCAGCAAGTCACTCACCAAGCTCCAGCTAATGGCCAGCGTGTTGCCATTGGCGTCGGATTGTAGCCAGGGCCACTCAAAGCTCGGCAGGATGGGCGGAATGCCCTGCGCGGTGCTACCGTCAGCCGCGATGTAGCTGAAACGTGAGTAAATGGTGTCCACGCCCAGTCCTGCGTCATTCAATACAAGCGCTATCAGGCTTCCGATAATCACCGCCGGTAGGTGCGCAGGGACAGGGGTTTTCAGGCGCGGCCAGAGCAACATAATTATTAAGGTAAACAAGGCAACTATCACGCTTGGCCAATGGGTATGCCCGATGGATTGCGCGAGGAGACTGATTTTTTCAAGGTAATGCTCCGGCATAGCAGCAATGGGGAGGCCGAGGAAGTCTTTTATCTGAAGGGTGGCAATTACGACTCCAATCCCCCCGGTAAACCCCAATGTTACCGGCTCGGGAATGTATTCAATCAGCCTCCCCAAGCGAAAAATGGCCATTAATACCAGCATCACGCCAGCCATAAGGCTGGCAAGTAGTAAGCCACTTAAGCCGTATTTTTGGGTAATAGGATAGAGAATGACAACAAAGGCGGCGGTTGGGCCAGAGATGCTGAAGCGGGAGCCGCCGGTCAGTGCAATCACAAAACCGGCTATTGCTGCGGTATACAGACCGTATTGCGGTGGTACACCGCTGGCAATTGCGAGAGCCATCGCCAATGGAATAGCAATAATCCCTACCGTCAAACCGGCCATCAAATCTTTTCGAAGTCGTATACCTGTATAAGGCTCTGCAAAACAACTTTCCCGCAGGGCGTGCCCTATGCGAAGGGAAAATAAATGGGCTCTGTGTGACATAGACCTAGCCTCCGATTGTCCTGACCGAATCAGTATAACTCCTGTTATCATTTTATACTAATAGTATTATAATGTGGTTATAATTCTAGTTCTATGGTGTATCCTTAGCAGGGGTTAACAACATGCGAGTTATGGCACTCAGGGCTGCGCGATTGCGGCACAGAAGTCGAGGTCGGTCTTTGTTTTGCAAGCAGCACTTGCCCCGAAAATCACCCTTTACTAAAACCTTCGATGATGAGAGAGAGGATATGGAACAGAAAACAGCGCGCCTTACGGTGTTGATTGACCCCACCAAGAAGGATGCCTTCGAGCAGCTTTGTGCTACTCAAGATGTGACCCCCTCACAGGTAGTGCGTCAATTGATCCGTGAATACCTCGACAAGCACGGGATCACCTATGCCAATCAACCGCAAAACTCCAACGGCCACCATGAATGAGTGAGATTAATTGGCTCTATATGAGTGATTGCTTTGGGGTGCTGGTATTCGCTGTGAGCGGTGCGCTTGCTGCCGGGCGTCGTTCGATGGATATTTTTGGGGTGTTGGTTATCGCGTTTATCACTGCATTGGGTGGTGGCACTTTACGTGATCTGGTGCTGGGGATTCACCCGGTGAGCTGGATTGGTAACCCTGCGTATTTATTGCTCGTGACCATTGCGGTAGTGCTAACCCTGATGGGGCAACGTATCACGCACCGTTTTGACCAGCGCATTATGGTGGTTTCAGATGCTTTTGGTTTGGCGGTGTTTACGGTGATTGGTGTGCAAGTCGCCCTGCACCAAACGGTATCTGCACCTGTTGCGATCATGATGGGAGTTGTTACCGGTACGGCGGGCGGCGCCATACGCGACATCATTTGCAATGATATTCCTCTCATTTTGAAGCGTGAAATTTATGCAACCGCCAGTGCGCTGGGTGGAATTGTTTACTGCATCCTCGACACGCTGCAATTCGCCATAGTTGCAAACACACTCATCAGCATGTCCTGTGTTTTGGTACTGCGGCTCTGGGCCGTAAAAGCACAATGGGCATTGCCTTCTTTTGTACTTGAAAAATGAAACATTTTATTTTTAGTTCTCGCCGGAGATTTATTCATGACACAACTTCCTCCCTGCCCGAAGTGCAACTCGCTATACACCTATCAGGATCAAAGTCTCCTGATTTGCCCCGAGTGCGCCCACGAATGGTCACCACAAGCGCAAGCCAGCGACGACACCGAAATCGCCAAACAAGTTCGTGATGCTAACGGCAACCTGCTCGCCGATGGTGACTTCGTTACTGTCATCAAAGATTTAAAAATTAAAGGTTCCTCATCGGTGGTGAAAGTAGGAACCAAGGTAAAAATATTGCGTTTGGTTGATGGCGATCATGACATTGATTGCCGGATCGAGGGCATAGGCCCGATGATGCTGAAATCGGAGTTTGTGAAAAAAGCCTAATCCAATCAGCATATCAAATGGCTACCCCAAAACTTAATGCATATATCGAACAGCGGAAAATTCTTTGAAAGATCAATCTTCACCTGAACAGCCTTCAACGGAAAGTATTCGTTATGTGAATCTCTACGAGGCTGAAGAAAAAATTTATACTCGTCGCATTACCGGTTTTTATCAGCGGTTACGTCGCTATACCGGTATTCCATTGATGCTCGCATTTTTATTAACACCCTGGCTGGTGATTGATGATCGCCCTGCGATTTTATTTGATTTAGGCGCGCGGAAATTTCACATTCTGTGGGTAACCTTTTGGCCGCAGGATGCGATGTATCTCGCCTGGCTATTAGTGATATCGGCATTTTTATTGTTCACGGTGACTGTACTGGTCGGACGAGTATGGTGCGGATTTACCTGTCCGCAGACTGTTTGGACGCAGATGTTTATCTGGGCAGAGCATATATGCGAGGGTGATCGAAATAAACGCATTAAGCTTGATGCCCAACCATGGTCAGCTGAAAAACTTTGGCGCAAAAGTGCCAAGCAGATGTTGTGGATTGGCATATCGTTGGTAACGTCGTTGACGTTTGTTGGTTACTTTATGCCGATCCGCGAACTTACCACCGGTATCTTTGCTTTGAGCCTGGAGTTGACGCCGTTTTTCTGGGTCGCATTATTTGCGGGAATGACGTATTTGAATGCGGGATTTATGCGCGAACAGTTTTGCAAATACATTTGCCCCTATGCAAGATTTCAAGCGGTGATGTATGACAAAGACACATTGTCAGTTTCATATAATCCGATTCGAGGTGAAAAGCGTGGTGCGCGCAAGCTGAATGAGGAATACAAAGCAAATGGTTTGGGCGATTGTATTGATTGTTCTTGGTGCGTACAGGTATGCCCGGTCAATATTGATATTCGCAACGGATTGCAGGCTGAGTGTATCGATTGTGGTTTATGTGTTGATGCGTGCAATCAAGTAATGGATAAAATGGGGTATGCGCGCGGCCTGATTAGTTTTACCACTGAAGATGCCATACACAATGGCAGAACCAAGGTGTTGCGGCCGCGTTTAATTGGCTACGCTGTGATGCTGACGTTAATGGTTGGGCTATTTGTTTACTCAATCGCCACACGGATTCCGGTGGAAGTGGAAGCTCAGCGTGATCGCGGTGTGCGCATGTATCGTGAAGTGGATGACCAAATACAAAATGTCTACACCGTAAAAATCAGCAATAAAGATCGTAAAGCCCATGCATATGATCTTCGTGTAGAAGGTAACGGCCACTTTATTGTTTCGGGTTACAAAGCGTTCGATGTTAGCGAGGGTGAAATTTTAACTATGCCTATTCGGGTAAGCATCGACAAAAACGAGTTGAAATCGAAGAGAAACACCATCACATTCCATGTGCAAGCAAAGGATGATACACAGCTCACTGCTAAGCACGAATCAACATTTATTGGCCCTTGAGTTTGCAAAGCGGTATACGCCTTACCGTATCGTTAAAAAGTATTTACTGTACGGTATGGCGTGGCACCATTTCGATAACATACACTTCTTACCTCAAAGCGCTCAGGGCTGATAAAGCCAATAGTGCTGTGGCGGCGTTACAGATTGTAGCCTACGTCAATACATTCAAAAACTGATCCCTACCGCCAACTTCGGACAGTTAACTAACATACATTTTTTGCCTCAAAGCGCTCGGGGCTAACAAAGCCAATAGCGCTGTGACGGCGGTAGCGATTGTAATCCACTTCGATATATTCAAAAATAGACTCGCGCGTGTGCTTTCCATCTAGCAATGGCTCGCCGTGAACCAGCTCAACCTTAAGTGAATGAAAGAAGCTTTCCGCACACGCATTGTCCCAGCAATCACCCTTGCGACTCATACTCTGTATTAGCGAATATTTTTCCAGTAAATCCCTAAACGCATGCGATACATATTGGCTGCCACGGTCACTGTGAACAATAACGCTTTTTGGGAATTTTCGTCGCCACAACGCCATCATCAATGAATCACAAACCAATTGCGCATCAATATGTTTGCTCATCGACCAACCAACAACTTTTCGAGAATATAAATCAATCATCACGGCCAGATACAACCAACCTTCTGTAGTTTGAATATAAGTAATATCGGTCACCCATTTTTCATTAGGTTGTTGCGCAGAAAAATCTCTAGCCAACAGGTTGGGCGCAACAGGTAGTGTATGATTGCTGTCCGTAGTCACCTTGAACAGCTTGGCCGCTTTTGCAATTAACCCCTGCCGTTTCAGGCTTTTCCGAATGGTTTTTATGTCGAGCGGATTATCTTGCTCCGCCAAATCATAAAAAATCCGATCCGCGCCATACCGGCCTTTTCCAGCCTCAAATGCTGCCTTTACCAACGCATCAATCGCTTCTCTTTGCTGCATGCGCCAACTAACCATTTCACGATTATCAAGCCAGCTGTAATACCCACTTCGCGAAACCAACAGAACGCGCGCCATCATCGCGATTGAATATAGCGCGCTATTTGTCAGCATAAATTCGTAGCGTTTTATTTTTGATGCTTCGCGAAGTAGGTAGCCGCCTTTTTTAGGATTTCAAGCTCCTCTGCTTGCTCGGCGAGCTGACGCTTGAGGCGTGCATTTTCAGCGGCGAGGAGCGATTCTCTTTCAACATCAGTACGGCTATTGTTGAGTGCGCTACGCCAACTGTAAATTTGACTGGCATATATGCCCAGTTTTTCGGCGGCTTCCGCTACGCTCAATCGTTCGGCCAGTTTAATGGCCTCACTTTTGAACTCGGCTGTATACTTCTTATTCTCTTTTGGGGTTGGTTTCTTGCTCATGGATCACCTCTGGAGTAAGTTTACTCAGTTTCTAAGGTGTCCGATATTCGCGGAGGGGATCAGAAATTAAACACCTCGCTAATATTCGCCAGCGTATTAACGAAAATGCTTTACTTGAAAGTCGTGAAATCCAACAATTTTATGCTGACGTCATTGATAAAATTCATGCTAGTGTGGGGCGCCTGTTAAAACTTGCTCCCGGAAGTCAGCTATTTAAATTGGCGGATGCCCTTACCGCCCTGGCTGAACTCAAAGAAGTCCAAGGACGTCAACGAGGGCTTGTACTCGCTATTCTCAATCAGGGAAAAGCTTCCGAAAGCCAAATCAGGCAATTAGTGGTTCTTACTACCAAGTATGAATTCCTTAGCCAGAAATTTCTTAAGTTGGCGCCCCTTCAATTTCAAGAAGATTTTATACGCTTGGGATTCGACAATATAGGCGATGCTGAATCACAAACACTACGCTCCATTCTTGAAAGCGACGCTGACGCGCAAATTAAAGGAAATGCTGATCAATGGTTTACGGCAGTAACTCAGCGTGTCGATGGCATGCGAGAACTGGAAAAAAGTATCAATCAGGAATTAACCCAGTATGCAGAGAGCAGTCGGAAAAAAGCGTTCAATTCATTGTTAACTACCATCGCTATCGCATTGGCGACGATTGGCACAATTGTTAGTGTTGCCTTAATTGCCACAAAAAAAATGGCAGAAGGCTTTGTCAAATTGCGCGATTCTGCTGTGGAATTTACGGAGAGTGGTGAATTCAAAACGGTTGCTATTCACAGTGAGGATGAGCTTGGTGAAGTTGCCAGTGCGTTTAACCGTTTAATTAGCCAGTTGGGACAAATCAGCCAGGCGGCGGAAGCGGTGGCCAGTGGTGATTTTACCCAGCAGATGGAAATAAAAAGTGAGCGTGATCGACTCGCGCTGTCAATGAATCACATGGTTAGGACATTGCGTGAATCTGTGGATCGTATGCAGGCAGAAAATTGGCTCAAAACTGGTCAGAGTGATTTAGCTATCCAGATGAATGCTGATCAAGGTTTGCAAGATTTAGCGCAGAGGGCAATTACTTATCTTGCTGAATACCTTAAGGCACCGGTGGCGGCTGTTTATTTGGTGGTACAGGATGAAATTGCCGAACTCTATGCAAGTTATGCTTACACGTTCAGGAAGGACGCGCGTAATCGTTTTATGCCTGGAGAGTCCCTTATCGGGCAGGCGATGCGTGAACGTAAGCCGATAGTCATAGACCAGCTTCCTCCCGACTATATTAGTATCAGCTCCGGGCTTGGTAGCACAGCGCCGCAAAATCTGGTAGTTATCCCTTTAATTTATGCCAATAAAGTATTGGGCGTATTGGAGCTGGGTTGTTTGCATACCTTGAAAGAAGTGGAAATGGATTTGTTGCGCAAGGGCGGTGAAAGTTTGGCAACGGCGCTCCATGCTGCGCTCAGCCGCGAACGATTGGCTGAATTATTGGAAGAAACCCAGGCTCAGGCGGAAGAGCTGCAAGCCCAGCAAGAAGAACTGGAGCAGGCTAACTCTGAATTGGAAGAGCAAACCCAGCAATTAGAGGAAGCCCAGCAAGAGTTACAACTCCAAAAACAACAGCTTGTTGAAACCAATGAGGAGTTGCGCCAAAGTTCTGAAGAATTGGCGAACCGTAATTCTGATATACAGGCCCGCTCTACCGAATTGGAAAAAGCCAGGAAGGCGCTGGAAATCAAGGCAGAGGAGTTGACGACGGCGAGTAAATACAAATCAGAATTTTTGGCGAATATGTCGCACGAACTTCGCTCTCCCCTCAACAGCTTGTTATTGCTGGCGCAGACATTGAAAGAAAATGATGAAAAGAACCTTACTGATGGGCAGCTTGAAGCAATTAAAATTATTTATGGTTCTGGTCGAGATCTTCTTAACCTGATCAACGATATTCTTGATCTATCCAAGGTTGAAGCGGGTAAATTGGTGATCGAAAGTGAAGCTTGTGAACTTCCAGAAATTATTGGTCTCATTTATCAACAATTCACTCCATTGGCCCTAGAGAAAAAGCTAGACTTTTCAGTGAAAATTGATCCTCAAGCACCGAAAAAAATCCATACTGACCAGCAACGCTTACAACAAATCCTGCGCAACCTGCTGAGCAATGCCATCAAATTCACTGATGCCGGAAAGGTTACCCTTTCGGTAATACCTGATGGGGAGAAAGGCGTTTTATTCCAGGTGCAGGATACCGGAATAGGTATACCAAAAAAATTGCAACATGCCATATTTGAAGTGTTCCAACAGGGCGATGGCTCCATCCGTCGCAAATATTCAGGAACCGGTTTAGGGCTCACCATTTCCCGCGAGTTGGCACATTTGCTTGGCGGCGTTATAGAGCTTCAAAGTGAAGAAAATAAGGGATCGCTGTTTACATTGCGCTTGCCATTGGAGGCGGTTGTCCATGAACCAATTATGCCTCGCTCTTCAAATGATGTGGTTTTAACTGAAGCAATTCCACTGAATGACAATTACGAATTTCCAACACCTGATACGGAAGGAGATATCGTCGAGTTCATTCCTGATGATCGTCATCAACTACAAGGCGATAAAGACTTATTGTTAATTATCGAAGATGACCTAGTGTTTGCGCGTTGTATGATGGAACTTGCTCATGGTCGTCAATTTCAATGCCTGGTGGCTGGTGATGGACAATCGGGAATACAGATGGCGAAGCGTTTCAAGCCGGATGCAATCGTGTTGGATATGATGCTGCCTGACAGTAGCGGCGACCAGATAATGCAGCAACTAAAAGCCGACAACAATACCAATGAGATTCCTGTCCATATTATTTCTTCTCTGGATAAGGAGGACGTGGAGAAAGGCGATGCTATTGGGATATTAACCAAACCCATTAGCAAGGAGTCGATTGATAATGCCTTTAATCACATACTTCAACGCCTGCATGCAGATCAAAAGCGTTGTGTATTGGTTATTGAAGATGATCGAGATACTCGCAAGGCTATTGAATCCCTGCTTAAGAAACAGGATGTGGAAATACTCCATGCCGGTACTGGCCATGAAGGGTTGATATTGCTAGAACAGGAACCTGTGGGTTGTTTAATCCTGGATCTTCACCTGCCTGATATGGACAGCATGGACATATTAAAAAAAGTGGCAGGAGAAAATGTACTCGAACCATTGCCAGTTATTATCTATACGGGCGCGGACCTTAGCCATGAGGAGTATAAGCTGCTGCGGCAATACACCAATAACATCATTATTAAAGGCAGCTGGGCACAGGAACGGTTGCTCAACGATGTCACTCTCTTTCTGCACAGTGTAGGCCCTAAAACCCGCAGGTTGCCGGTTCCAAAAGATGACAATGTCCTCAAAGATAAAAAAATCCTGATCGTAGACGACGATATGCGTAATACCTTTGCCCTTGCCAATTTGTTGCGGCGCCATGGTGTTAAGGTCGTGATGGCAGACAACGGTAGTCTTGCGCTGGAAAAACTGAATGAATCCGGCGATATAAATATTGCCATCATGGACATCATGATGCCTGTTATGGACGGCTATGAAGCCATTCGCCGTATACGTGAGCGAACCGACTACAAAAACTTACCAATTATCGCGCTAACGGCGAAAGCAATGCCTGAAGATAGAGATAAATGCCTGCAAGTGGGGGCAAATGATTATTTAGCCAAACCGGTAGATTCTGAACGGTTGATATCAGCGCTACGGTTGTGGGCGAGCGCTTGATGAAAGTGAAGCCGAATTTTGAATTGGATAATGTTGATTTTAATGAGAATCCAACATTTGATCCGATCGCACAGATTGAAATGGATTTATTGTTAGACGCTGTGGCGAGACGCTATGGTTATGATTTCAGCCAGTACTCCAACAAAATGTTGTGTCGTCGCCTCAGCATGTTTCGCAACCATTACAAAGCAAAAAATCTTTCTGAGCTTATTCCAAGACTGCTATATGACCAAGAAGTAATGGGGCAGTTATTGCGGATTATCTCGGTGACGGTTACCGAATTTTTTCGAGACCCCAAATTTTTTCTTACTTTTAAACAGCAAGTAGTACCACTGTTACATACCTATGCATTTATTTCACTGTGGTGTGCTGGCTGTGCCAGTGGAGAAGAGGCTTACAGTTGGGCGATATTGCTTGATGAGGCCGGATTATTGGATCGGTCACGGATCTATGCCACCGATATCAATAGTAATGTCCTGCAAGAGGGGCGCACGGGAATTTATAGTGAAGAAATCTACCTCAAGGCTTGTAATAACTATCAGCTCATGGGAGGGACGCGGCGTTTTGATGATTATTGCCGGCGCAGTTATGGCGCTATCAAAATGGCTGACCGGTTACAGAAATGCATTACGTTTGCTCGGCATAACCTGGTGCATGATGGCGTGTTTGGGGAGATGGTCGTTGTGTCTTGCCGTAATGTGATGATTTATTTTGGCAGCTCCCTCAAGCAGCGCAGTGTAGATTTATTTCACAAGAGCCTTTGTAGCCAAGGTTTTCTTTGCCTTGGCGACAGCGAAACAATAGAAACAACAAATTTCAGCTCTGTGTTTCAACCCAAAGATAAATGCCATCGCATCTATCAAAAGATGCCTGAGCTGAAGGAGTGAATGAATTATGTCTCAGGAAGCCACGATGATCCCAAAAATTTTGGTGGTAGATGATCGCTCTGAAAACCTTATCGCGATGCGCCACATTCTCAGCAAAATTGATGGGGAAATAGTTTGCGCGGATAGTGGCAACGAAGCACTCAGACTCTTGTTGCATTATGATTTTGCAGTGGTGCTCATGGATGTCCAGATGCCAGACATGAATGGTTTTGAAACTGCAGAGTTGATCCGTGGTAATGAAGCAACCCGGGCATTACCAATAATTTTTGTTACTGCTATCAATAAAGAAAAACAATATGTGCAGCAAGGCTATGAGCTTGGGGCAGTTGATTATTTATTCAAACCTTTCGATCCGCAGATACTACGTTATAAAGTCAGTGTTTTCGCTGAGCTTTTCCGGCAACGATACAACTCTTCATCGCTAGCACAAAAGAACCAATTGATTCTTGATTCAGTCAACGAAGGCGTGCTTGGATTAAATGTGATGGGTGAGATTATTTTTGGCAACCCGTCTGCTGCAAGGCTGTTGCAAATAGATCGAAAATCCCTTGATGGACAGAACATTGGCCGTTTTATCAAAGGGTTTGAGGATAGGACTTGGGAGAGTACAGAAATCTATCGCCTCTGTGTTGCCGGGCGCAACTACTCTCATTGTGACCATCATTTCCTTTCGCACCAAGGGGAATCTTTTCCTGTTGAACTTACCGCGACAGCGATGACTGACGCCAAAGGAAAACAGGAAGGATTTGTCCTGGTATTTAATGATATAAGCGCACGTCTTAGGGCTGAACACCAATTAGCACAGTTGGCAGAATATGATCCCCTCACCGGGCTTGCCAATCGGCGGCTTTTCTATCGCTTACTTCCCAAAATATTGGCGAAAGCCAAACGCCTCGAACATGAAGTGGGGTTGTTGTTTATTGATATCGACCATTTCAAAGCCATCAATGATACCTTGGGGCACGTCATCGGTGATTTACTCTTAAGCCAGGTTGCTGCGCGATTAAAGGCCAGTGTACGCGACAGCGATACAGTTGTTCGCCTTAGTGGTGATGAATTTACTGCAATTATTGATGGGGAATTTGTACAAAAAAATATTGAAAAATTGGCGAGTAACATTATTGAAAAATTAGCTCAACCATATGAGCTTAACAACAACCTAATACATTGCACGGTTAGTGTTGGTATTGCTATTGCCCCACAAGTTGCGATGGATGCCAATGAGTTAATTAAGGCTGCAGATATAGCCATGTATAGCGCCAAAGCCCATGGGCGCAATAATTTTCAGTTTTATGATGAAACATTAAGTAAACAGGTTTCCTATCGTGCCCAAGTGGAAACCAGGTTCCAGCGAGCCTTGGAACAAGAAGAATTTCATTTGGTGTATCAACCAAAGATTAATATGGAGTCAGGAAAGGTAAAAGGCTTTGAGACCCTTATTCGCTGGAACTCCCCCTCTTTAGGCGTGGTATCTCCGGCGGTGTTCATTCCTATCGCAGAAGACTGCGGGCGGATAAATGAAATTGGTGATTGGGTTTTTAAAAATGCCAGCTTGCAATTGGAGGAATGGTCACGGCAGGGAATGATCGATAAGGATTTTCGCCTAGCCGTCAACTTTTCAACAAAACAACTTAATAACCCTGGGTTTTTATCGCAATTGGAAAAAGTCTTCAATGAGGCCAGGATTGATCCTATGCACCTCGAAATGGAAATCACCGAAACCACATTAATGTCAAATCCAAGTAGCATTGTGCCGTTGTTACGGATATTAAGCCAAATGGGGATAACCATTTCTGTTGATGATTTTGGTACGGGATACTCTTCACTAAATTATCTTAAAATTTTACCTATCCATGTATTAAAAATTGATCAATCTTTTATAAAAGATTTATTTCGCGATACCAATAGTGAAATTATCACCAGGTCTATTATTAATTTGGCGCATAATCTGGATCTTCGTGTGGTTGCAGAAGGTGTTGAAACGCAAGAGCAAAATGAATTTCTATTGCATCATGGCTGTGATTTTGGGCAAGGGTATTTATACGGTAAACCACAGCAGGCAAAAGATGCACAAGGGATTTTGCTTAACCAGAATCCGCACATTATTTTGTTGAACCCCTCGTTGAAAAAAAACAAAGGTTAAGCCAGATATTTTACTGACAAGGGGCAGGAAGATCCTACGATATCACACATAAACTAATGGTGCCGTATGGCGATTCACCATTTCGATATAATGCCTCTCAGGCCTCAATAGCAAATTGACTTTCGGCCAAGCCTTCTACTAGCTCAGACCTGAGCTGACAGTGATTCGTATTTTTCTAAATACCTGTCAGTTTAAATTTTAGCTAAATTCTTTTCAGCCCAAACCTTCTTTCAATCGAGCAGTGCTTTCATTAGTCCGATGATGCCGACAAAGACTTGTCGAAAAAAATGGGTGGAACATGGGACTCAACCGGCGACTCGACCAGTTGTCTGATATTTGCCGTTTCCTCAGAAAAATTGTCCAGAGGAGGTTTGTTATCGCTTACCGCATCAAATCATACGTGTCGTACTCGAATATTCCAGGTGAGTGCAACTTGCTTTACACCTATTAAGGGTGCCGGGAAGATCCCGCCACATGTTACATAAACCGCTTAAAACCCTCACATATGTGACGCCTAAATTCTCTTTTTTTGTCTTTTCCTGTAACAACCTTTAGTTAATCCTTCACTTCTGCGTCAATCTGTGTCCCAGACCCAGTCCAGGGAAAAATCAAATCTAAGGAACCTCTGAAAAATTCCCAAAATTTGGCAAAATAGCGCAACCCCAACCAGCCGGTGAATACCATGAGCCAAATAACCTTTGCCGAAGCAGAATACGCCATTAAAAAACGCACTATCCGCCGGGAAAAATTCCTCGCGCGGCTGGAAGAGCTAATTCCATGGCAGACACTAAAACAGCAATTGAGCAAAGGCTATCAGAAAACCGGCCCCGGCAGACCGCCATATCCACTTGAAACCATGCTGCGCATTCACATTATGCAGTTAGTGTATAACCTCAGCGATCCAGAAATGGAAGACTATCTTTATGAAGTTGAATCCATGCGCCGTTTTGCGCACTTGAGATTGTGCGAAAGCATTCCTGACGAGACAACCATTCTCAACTTTCGTCATTACATTGAAGCGCATAAATTTGGCAAAAAGATATTCGAGACGATTAACCAGCACCTTGCCGATAAAGGATTGAAGTTGCGTGAAGGCACCATCGTTGATGCCACGATTATTGCCGCGCCGACCTCCACCAAGAATGCCGATGGTGAGCGGGATCCGGACATGCATCAGGTTAAAAAGGGCAATGAATGGCATCATGGAATGAAAATGCACATTGGTGTTGATGATGGACTTGGTTTAATCCATAGCATTGCCACGACGGCGGCCAATGAACATGACATTACTCAGGTCGATAAATTGCTGCATGGTGAAGAGCAACGGGTTTGGGGTGATGCAGGATTCCAAGGTGTCGATAAGCGCGAAGAGCACAAGGCTCGGGAAGTAGACTGGTTTATTGCCATGCGCCCCGGCAAACGCGCGAAGCTGACCAAATCAGATCCGCTGGCGCAGGCAGAAAAACTCAAAGCCAGCGTGCGCGCAAAAGTGGAACACGCCTTTTTCTACATCAAGCGCGTATTTCACTACAGCAAAGTCCGCTATCGCGGGCTGGAGAAAAACACCAATCGTTTGTATGTGCTGGCGGGTTTAACCAACCTGTTACGCATGAAATCTTGTTTGCTGCCCTAGGCGTCGTCCGCCTGTCATTTGCAAAAATGGCAAATGACAGGCGGTAAAATGAAAAACGACGGGCAATTTTGCGAAAATTTTGAAGATTCTTTTGTGTTGGTGAGGATTTTTTAAAAAAAGATAATTTTTCAGAGGTTCCCTAATTGATTTCCTTATCAAAAAATGTTTGAGCATTGTAAAGTGGAGCTCCTACCCAGTAAGGCAATGAATCCTCATAACCTTATAAAGTGCTGTGCAGTCAACGCCCCTCCGGGAAATTGTGTTAAACGACCACCTTCTGCAAGACTACCTAAATCAATACCGGTAAATCCTAAACGATCAATTAATTTATTGACTACGGATTTTGCACTTGAATTATCGCCCGCAAAAAACAGTACACGTTTTCCTTCATTTGCATCCGGTTTGCTGGTTAATAAATGCGGCGGCAAATGGTTAAACGCCTTTACCAATTCAGCGCCTTTCACAAATCCGGCCACCACTTCGCTGGAGGTTTGGCCTTTTAAATCAAAAGGCACAAATGCGGGCGATTCAATCGGGTTGTTGGTATCTATCACAATTTTTCCGTTGAAATCCAAACCAGCAGTGGCAGCTGGAATTTTTGACCAGTTTACCGCGAGAAAAATAATATCGGCCGCTGCTGCCTGTTCAATGGTTCCGGCAGTAATTTTTCCGCCAAGTTTTTGCACCAGTGGTTGCAACGATTCAACACCGCGACTGTTGGCGATAGTGGCTTCAATACTATTGTTAGCCAACAACTCAGCGATAGCTGCACCAATATTTCCTGCTCCAATAATTCCGATACGCATGATCTACACCTCTTGAAAAATAATTTGATAAGTTGAGTTTTCTGCAATGTTGAGTGAAATTTATTGCGCGATTACGCCGAGTAACCACCGTCTACCGCAATATTGGCACCGGTGATATAGCTGGCACCGGGTGATGCAAGGTAGGCAACGGTATCGGCAATTTCATCGGTGCGGGCGTAGCGTTCCAGCGCAATGTAAGAGCGCGCGTATTGGGCGAACTCGCCATTAGCCGGGTTCATATCAGTATCTGTTGGGCCGGGTTGTACATTGTTGATGGTAATCCCGCGTGGACCTAAATCGCGTGCGAGGGCTTTGGTTAATCCGGCGATTGCCGCTTTGGTCAGTACATAGAGCGCACCGCCAGCGTAGGGAACATAATCGCTATTGATGCTGCCGATATTGATAATGCGACCACCTTGCTGCAAATGTTTGCTCGCCTCCTGAATCGCGACAAACACGCCTTTTACATTCACATCCACAATGCGATCAAAATCGGCGAGGGTGAAATCAGCGAGGTTTTTTACAATCGCTGTACCTGCGTTATTGACCAGAATATCCAAGCGGCCAAATTCAGCGATGGTTTGTGCAACGGCGTTTTGCACTTCAGCGCTATTACCCGCATCGGCTTTAATCGCGACCGCTTTACCACCTGCTTGCTGGATTTGTGTAACCACTTCCTGTGCTTTTTCGGGCGACGAGCTGTAAGTCAGCGCAACGACTGCACCATCGGCAGCGAGGCGCTTGGCAATTGCGGCACCTATGCTGCGTGATCCGCCAGTGACCAGCGCGACTTTGTTGGCCAAAGTTTGTTGGATGGTTTGGGTTTGTTGAGCGTTGATTGCGTTAGTCATGATATTCACCTTAAAAATTGAGTTGAAAACGTGGGTTTAATGGAAAGCCAGGGTTTAGTTGAAAGTGCTTACTGCTGAACACGGGGTCAGTATTGGCGTTTTTAAGTTCAACGAGTAGTGGTAGAGTGTTGTAATCAGTTTCAAGTAAATATTGAAAGTTAGTAGCGAAAGTAGGATGACCTATGGAAACCCTGTCCAATCTCGAATCCTTTGTGCGCAGTGCGGAATCCGGCAGTTTTTCAGCGGCGGCGCGACGTTTGGGGATGACCCCGGCGGCGGTGAGTCGCAATGTGGCGCAGTTGGAAACCAATCTGGGAGTAAGGCTGTTTCAGCGCTCGACGCGAAATTTGATCCTGACGGAAGCTGGCGAGCGCTTTTTGCAGAATGTGCGCGCCGGGTTGGATGGTATTCAGGGAGCGATTGCCGATATCACCACCAACGGCGGGCAACCGGCGGGAACTCTGCGTATTAGCCTTAGTCCAGGTTTTGGAATGGATTATGTGTTGCCCTTAATGGGCGAATTTTTACAGATGTATCCAGCGGTTACACCGGAATTACATTTTGAAAATCGGGCAGTGGATTTAATTGCAGAAGGTTTTGACGCTGCTATCGGCGGGGGATTTGAATTAACCCCCGGGTTAGTTGCACGCGAGTTGGCGCGTGCGCAGTTAGTTGCGGTGGCATCGCCTGCCTATATGAGTGGCAGGAAAAATCCAAAACACCCGCGAGATTTAGCCGGGCTGGATCACATTACCATGCGCTCCTCACAAACTGGCCGTGTGCGTCCGCGCAGTTTTCGCAACAGTAAAGGTGAGGATTTTTCACTGGAAATTAATCAGGCGAAAATGCTAACCAATGAACCGGATGCTATGACCCGCGCCGCATTGCTCGGATACGGTGTTGCGGTTATTGCCACGCCCCATGCTATCGAACATTTCCAATCGGGTGCCTTGGTACGTTTGGTTCCCGATTGGTATTGCGATTTGGGGCTAATCTCCCTGTATTTTTCGAACCAAAAATTATTGCCACCTAAAACACGTGCTTTTGTGGATTTTGTAGTAGGGAAATTTCGGGAGCAAAAGCTTGCAGAAAAGTTTTTGGTATCGAGTTTCAATCCATAAGCCAGATACAGGAATGAAAGGTTAACGCAACAGCAGCAACGATATCGTTGCTCGTGCCCAAAATGAGTGTTGTGCTTCCCACCAAAAACTGGCTAATCCGAGAATGGCAGTAGGCACCCATCGCCAGCAAATGTATATCCTGACTGGCGCAGCAATCGAGAATGCTGTCCTCTACATCACCCGGAGTAATACTGCTAACCACCTGATAACTCGCTGAATTGAGTTGTTTCTTTGCCCAGTAAGTGCTCGATTACCGCCTCGGTTTTATGGCTGATCATTAACAAGTGCAAAATAAGAAGCCCAATCCATTTCAATGTCTCCTGCCATCTAACACAAACTGTACTAATCCGGGACGATTTTGTTTGAAATCCAGTATTAACATTAGATAATTCATGATTATCTAATGTTATACACGTTCATTTATTGATCTTTAGTCCTGTTAAAATTAGTATATAATTACATAGTATGTACCACAGTACGAAATAAACAGGACAGACGAGCAATGGCAAATAGCGGTATCAATAAACACCAGGTCAAAAAGGCACGAGACGCGCTGGTTGCCAAGGGGCAGAATCCTTCCATTGATGCAGTTCGGATTGAGCTGGGCAATACCGGCTCCAAGGCCACCATCCACCGATATTTGAAGGAACTAGCAGATGAAAGCCCACTGAATTCCGGCAAAAAGCCTGCTATCAGCGAGGCATTGAGCTCACTGGTGGAGCAACTTGCTGCCCAGCTACACCATGAGGCCCAGGAGTTGATTACCGAGCGGGAAGCCAGTCAGCAAGTAACTACAGATAGCTTGAAAAGCCAGTTGGAATCCCAGCAAAAGGCGCTGGCGAGTGCGACAGATGAAAACCAACAGCTTAAAGCCCAGTTAGCCAAGTATGAGCAAACCCATAATGCTTTGACGACTGAGGCAGAGGCTCAAAAAATTTTGCTGGGACGACTGGAGCAGCAACTGGCAGACAACGGCTTATTGATAGTGGAGAAGGATAACCACATTCGCTCTCTGGAAGAAAAACACCAGCACGCCCGAGAAGCCCTGGATCATTACCGCCAGTCAGTCAAAGACCAGCGCGACCAGGATCAGCGGCGTCACGAACATCAGGTACAACAACTACAGGCGGAAATTCGCCAGCTCAATCAGACTTTATCGATCAAACAAACTGACTTGACCCACCTCAATACCGCCAATGCTGAGTTAACCGCCGAAGTACGCCAACTTCGCAAGGCTTTCAATGATGCAGGACAGCAGCTACAGACAGCAGAGTCGAAATTGTCGGCCATTAATGAGCAATTCCAAGCCGGAACCCTCCAAATTGTTGAACTCCGGACTGCGCGTGACCAGTTGCTTGGCGAAAAATCTGATCTTGGCGAACGACTTGGGTTAATGGAAAAATCCTTTAAAGCTATTGAGCTTGAGCTTGTGTCGGTCAAAACCGAGCTTGCTGTGAAAAACCAGTTGCTGGAATCACTTGGCCACTCTCTCCAAACCAAAGCCCATGGGTGATCGAATGAATCCTCGACCGGCATTAATTGTTTTTGATCTCTATGGAACACTGATTCAGTTTGGGATCATGCACCATCCTTTCCGAAAGATTCTACTTTGGGCCAGGGAACAGGGGCGCAGCCCACAACCAGATGATGCACGAAAACTGATGACAACAGACAAGGATTGCGGTGAGCTGCTGGCAACACTTGGGATTTTCCCGCCCGCTAATATGCTCGCGCAATTACATCAGGAAATTCAGGAGGAGTTAGCCAGCCTAACGCTCTTTGATGATGTGTTACCAACACTGGATGTATTGGCCAAGCAAGGAATTCCACTGGCCATTTGCTCCAATTTGGCCAAACCCTACGGAGTAGTTATTGACCAGCTATTACCTCAATTCAACCTCGCCCGACACCTCAGCTATGAAATTGGCGCAATAAAGCCGGACAGAAAAATTTACGAATCGATTGTAGCGAGTACCGGCTTAGAACCAAGGCAAATCCTTTTTATTGGCGATACATTACTGGCCGACTATGAAGGACCTACCCAATTCGGGTTTCAAGCTAAACACTTGGTCAGAAGCCAGCGGTCAGGGGGCAATAGCATTGCTTCATTAACAGAAATTTTGCGGTTGCTGACTCACCAAACTGCCTAATGATGACATGGGCTTTACGCGGTATCTCAAAGCATCCGAAAAAATTGCATTTGAGATACCGACAAATTCAACAGGCTGATTTACGTTAACCCTGAACCCATTAACGTCAGGAGCCACAATGACAACCACCACTAAAAATATGACCGAAGAGTGCGAAGCCATTCTTATTGCCAGCCGAAATTACAATATTGAAAATAGCATCTGGCCAACCGATGTCATTACTATCAATTATTTACTTACCCAAAGCGCAGCAATGAAGACCGTCTATGACGAACTCTCAGCGCTGTCAGCCCAACAAAGAGCACAATTCCTCGACCAATTGGTAGGTACTCTTTCATTCTGGTCACCAGAAAATGCAATTGAGATGCGCGCAGCGCGAGACCGGCTAATCGATGTGAATAAAAAAATCAGCACTCTAGCGAAAGATCTTGCCGACTTATTAGAAGAGCGATCCGCTATTGAAAACCAACACCCGTTTAATTCAAATACCCATTATCACATTGTAAATGTCATCAAAGAAGCTTCTCGTGATAACTATCACTTTCGGAGTTTTTTAGCTGAGCCGCTCCAGGCGCTGGCCGGTCAATTTGATCTTAAATATTGGCCGTATCTTCCAGCAGTGATCAAGGAAATAGGCGATGACGCCGATGCTGCCGAAATCTACGCAACAGACCCAAGAACAGAGGCGGCTACATCCTCAAATCGTTCATCAAAAGCAGATTTCGTTAGGGCAGTGCTGTCGATGATAGATGAGCTCAAGGACACGCCCGGCTTAAATTTCTCTCAGGACTTCAGCGTAAGCGACTCAGCGATGGCTGATATCGTTAATACTTGCCTAAAGCTGAGTGCAGAAGAGCTGGTTGATGGTGCCCACGTTAAAAATTTAAGACATAGGGAAAAGCGATCCCTGTAGACAGAACCTACTTGCAATTGAAGGTATTTAAGGGGGCAGGATTTGGCGGATCTCGCCAAATCCCTTAATGAGAATTATTCGCTATGGATAAAATCGGGGTTTTGTTTAAAGTTAACCAAATGTAAGCATTAATTTCAATTACCCGCGACGGGGGAAATTGGATAATTTGCATTACATATCTGCCAGTCGTTTAAATGTTGCCATATGCGTTTTGAGTGCAAGCTTTGTTTCTGACTTAATAATCTGCTGACCTTCTGCACTTGCAAGGTTCAGGCTTTTACTTGCTTTTATTTGGGGTCTTGCGATGGCTTGTGGAAGGCCATACTTGTTGTTTCGGGTAATCTTGTCGCGCATAAGCCAAACCTCATTCATTGTTAGTTAGATTATGTTTTACCTGCCTAGTTTGGTCAACTCATGAGCATTTTTAGGGCTTGATGCAGCTAAGTCCCGCCCCAGGTCATTCAGCGATGAGCTTTAGGTAACGGACTCGATTTCCATCCAGAGTAAATGCGGGTTATGTAGTGTAAACCTTGTGTACCAGTATGTTATGTTTACATAGACTATAAGTCTATTTGGTAGTGCTTAAACATAATAAACCTGGAGATACACATGGCATATCAACTCGGTCGCTGGCGCGGTTTGCTCGCTGCGCTTTCTATTTGTGTCGCTTTTCCGGCTCTGGCAAAAGACGATTTAACCCTTAACGATAAAGATTATTTCGAAAAACCCGGCCTGAATCTGCTGGTGTTTAGCAACTGGTATGACGGGCTGTTTAGCGACGCGAAAATCAGTGGTGTTGAGCTGATCCATCACGGTGAGCGCACCGCAACCAATGGCGATGTTCGCTTGAATGCCACGCCCGAGCAGTGGGATATGACGCCGTTGTTTAAAGAACGCAAAGTGAATCGGGCGGAGCAGTCTATCGAAGCCTTCTTGCACTATCCGGATCATCAATTTGAATTCTCCATCAAAGTTACCAAAAACGCCGCAGGCGCGCGCTTAACGGTTAACTTGCCCAAGCCTCTGCCCAAAGCCTTGGAAGGGAAAGCAGGGTTTAACCTGGAGTTCCTGCCGTCAGCCTATTTTCACAAAGCATTTTTAATGGATAGCACGCCGGGTAGTTTTCCGGTGTACCCCACCGGCTTGAAAGAAATTAACGATAAAGCGCAACCTGAAGCCTTGGCGTTAGGTCAGCATTTGGTGCTGGCGCCGGAGGATCAATTGCGCCGCGTCAGTATTACTTCTGCCGCTAGCCCGCTGGAACTTTATGACGGTCGCGGTAAGGCGCAAAACGGTTGGTTTATTGTGCGCAGTAAAATTCCAGCCAATAAAACCGGTGTGGTGATTGAATGGCAAATTGATGCCAGCACCGAAAAGAATTGGGTGCGTGAGCCGATGATTAGCTACTCGCAAGTGGGCTATCACCCCCAGCAGAAAAAAGTCGCGGTGGTCGAATTGGATGCGCGCTATAAAAAGTCACCCAAGGCCGCGCTGATTAAAATTAACGCCGATGGTTCACGTAAAGAAATCATCAGTGCTAAACCCAAATCCTGGGGCAAGTATTTGCGTTATGAATATCGCCAGTTTGACTTTAGTCAGGTGACAGAGCCAGGGCTTTACGCGATTCGTTTTGATAATCAAGAAACCAGCAGTTTCCGTATCGCCGCCGATGTCTATGCCAATGCATGGCAGCCTTCACTGGATATGTATATTCCGGTGCAAATGGATCACATGACAATCAACGAAGGCTATCGTGTATGGCACGGCGCCTCCCATTTGGATGACGCTTTGCAAGCGCCGGTGAATCACGAGCATTTTGATTTGTACGCGCAGGGGCCAACGACAGACACCCCCTACAAACCCGGTGAACATATTCCCGGTTTAAATATCGGCGGTTGGTATGACGCAGGCGATTACGATATTCGCACTCAAACCCAATACGATGTTGTAAATACTCTCGTTACTGTGTGGGAGACTTTTGGCATTAAGCGCGATACCACCAGTGTGGATTACGCACGTAAATACGTGGATTTGCATACGGCAGATGGCAAGCCGGATGTATTGCAACAAATCGAACACGGCACTCTGGCATTGATTGCACAGCATCGCGCGGTGGGCCATGCCATTCCCGGAATTGTTGAAGCCCATATTGATCAATATACCCACTTGGGGGATGGCATCACTAAAACCGATAATTTAATTTACGATCCCAAAAAATCCGAGTTGGAAAGTGATGGCTTTAAAAGTGGCAAGTTTGATGATCGCTGGGCATTTACCAGCAAATCTTCTTCGCTAAATTATGGCTCTGCTGCTGCACTTGCCGCTGCCAGTCGTGCACTAAAAGGATTTAACGATGCGCTCGCACAAGAGTGCCTGGCCACGGCAAAAAAAGTGTGGGCGGATGAGGCGGCAAAAGCCAAACCGGATAGCTTTAAGTACGGTAATACCACTGGCGGTAAATTAGAGCATGAGCAGCTTAAGGCGGCGACTGAGTTATTAATTACCACTGGCGAAGCCAAGTATGCCCAAGCGATTGAAAAATTATTGGCGCAAGTTGAGTTTGGTTTTGGCGCTTCCTGGTATGTGCGCGCCATTCCATTTATGCCGGCGGAATTTAAAAATTCACTCAAAGCCAAAGCACTGGAGTATCAAAAAGCATTGGCTGACATCGAAAGCAAAAACCCCTTTGGTGTTCCCATTACTGAAGCGGGTTGGGCAGGCAGTGGTTGGGTGATTCGCAATGCACTTAACAACTACTATGTGCACAAAGCGTTTCCGGATTTGGTGAGCCGCGAGTCAGTGTTACAGGGTTTGAACTTTTTGTACGGAACTCACCCGGACCACAATTTGTCGCTGGTTTCCAACGTGGGGACTCGTTCGAAAGAAGTGGCTTATGGAATGAATCGCGCGGATTTCTCATTTATTTCCGGTGGAGTAGTGCCGGGTATTTTGATTCTGAAACCGGACTTTCCGGAGAACCATGAAGACTGGCCGTTCTTCTGGGGGCAAAATGAGTATGTAGTGAACTTGCCTGCAAGTTATATATTGCTGGTGAACGCGGCTCAGGAATTACTGCAGTAAATTTAGCGGGTGGTGGTGCGCTAGTGCCTCCACCCAATATGACTTTGAAACCTACAGCAAGAAAAAACTATCTCGTCATCGTTGCGCATAAAACAAAACACTCCCCCTTGCTTGACTCCCTCTGTTTATCCTCTTTACTTAATTTCACCAGCTACTTTTTATCCAGCTATATTTTTTTCACCGCATCACTTTCGGTAAGTGACGCATTATTCATTACTGCAGAGGCATCCAAATGACAATAGTTAATAAGTTGCTAAAAACTAGTGTGGTTATTCTGAGTAGTTTCATTGCGAGTATTGCCCTGGCTGAAGTTCCGGCTGCGTTGAGCAAGCATTTGCCTGATTTGCAAAAGCTGGGCGAGAACCCTGTGCTGGTGGCCGCCGTTAAAGCGCAAAATGCCAAGGGGACCAGTTTGGACGACATTAAAAAACGGGATGCAGAATGGATGGCGAAAACTGGAGTCGATGATGGCATGAAAGCGCTAATGGAAAACGAACCCGCGAAAGAATTGGCAAAAATTGAAAGTTCCAAGCCCTATTATTTCGAGTTGTTTTTAATGGATAACCAAGGCGCTAACGTGGCCATGACCAATAAAACCTCGGACTACTGGCAGGGCGATGAAGATAAATTTAAATCGGCCTATAAGGATGGCGCGGGTGCGGTGTTTGTTGCTGAGCCTGAATTTGATGACAGTGCAAAGGCCTATTTGATTCAAGTCTCGGTACCTGTTGTCGATGGCGGAAAGGCCATAGGTGCACTCACCGTTGGTGTAAATCTGGATGAGCTTGAAACTGCACAATAGGGCTTGGTTGTGAATTGGTTTTATGGATTAAACATACGCACCAAATTGCTTATCCCCATTAGCCTCATTAGTTTTCTAGTGGTGTTAATGGGGGTAATCGCGATTGAACGCTTCCGTATGGTGGATAAAAACGTTAGCGAGTTGGGTGAAATCAATTTGCTCGCGGTTGGTTATTTGCTGGAGGCCGATACCGAACTGCATAAAGCGCTGGTGGAAGAGCGCAGTATGTTGTTCCTGAATGCGGGTACACCGGATTTTATTGCGTCCATCGCGCGGCACAAACAAAGCATTACCAATGCTCGCCAAAAGTTGGGCGATTTTTATGGCTTGGTGAATGGGCCTGCGGTTGACCCGGTTTATAAAGATTATGAAAAAGCGCGCGATAAATGGGAAGCGTTAACGCTTACAGTGGCGCGTGAGCGCGAAGCAAATACGCGTATAGGTCGTACCACGGCAATGGAAGTCAGTTTCAAAGATGCAAACCTGGCCTTTGCCGATATGCGCAATATTATTTACGCACTAAAAACTCAGGTTGAACAAAAAGCAGCGCAAGCAGTTGTCGATTCGCGCACGACAGTGCGCAATAGCCGCAGTTTGTTGGTGGCGATTATCGTGGTTACCTTGTTCATCAGTTTTGCGATCTGGCTTTTTACCCCGCGTTTGATGATTGATCCCATTCGTAAAATGATTGCCTTTGTGACGTCGCTCGCGGGTGAGGGCGGTGATCTTACCCATAAAATTCCTGTTGCCTATCACGATGAGTTGGGCGAGTTAAGTCAATCTATTAATTTATTTATTGATAGTTTGCGCAAGTTGTTGGTGCGGGTTATCGACGTGGGGCAGCTATTTAATTCGCAGGCACAGATGCTGACAAATCTCGCTAATACCAATAGCGAGCTATCGCACAAGCAGGGGAGCGAGGTCAGTTTGGTCGCGAATGCAATGAACCAGTTGTCTATTGCAATTCAAGAGGTGGCGGGTCTGGCAAACAGTGCAGCGGCAAAAACCAATCAAGTGCGAGTGTACAGCAGTGACGGGTTGCAAGTGGTTGGCAAAACAGTGGACTCCATTAATCACCTGGCCGAAGAAGTAAAGCGTTCGGCGAGCGTGATAGTAGAGTTGAATCAAAACAGCGGTAACATTGCCAGCGTAGTGAATGTCATTAAAGGTATTGCCGAGCAAATTAATTTGTTAGCTCTCAACGCGGCGATAGAAGCAGCGCGCGCTGGTGAGCAGGGCAGAGGGTTTGCAGTGGTGGCGGATTCTGTGCGGGAGTTGGCTTTTAAAACGGCGGAGTCCACCAAGGAAATTCAATCCATGATCACGGCGTTGCAGCAGAGCGCAACCCAAGCCGTAACGGCTATGGATAAGAGCCAGAAAATTGCCGAGGATTCGGTCGCACAGGCAGGCCTTGCGGGGGCGGCACTGGAGAAAATTGACAGTGCTGTGGTGGAGATGTCAGACCTGAATACGCAGATAGCGCAGGCTTCCCAGCAGCAATCCCGGGTCTCTGATGAGGTTACCAATAATGCTGACAATATTACCCGCTACACACAAGATGCTACCCAATTAACGGGTCAGGTAGATCATTCATCGCAGCAGCTTGCTGAGGTGGCAAAAACACTTCAGGACGAGTTACACAAATTCAAAGTGTAAAAAATTCGCAGTGTGGCTACTTTAAATCTTGGTCACTATGAAGTCTGATATGGGGTTCTTGATGTGGGCTTCACTCATGCGAATTATGCAGTCTACCGTGAAGTTATTGCTCAGCTGATGCAGGGCAATGAGCAGTTGCCTAGTTTACCAAGCATAACCTTAGAAATACGCCGAACTCTTGCGAGGCCGGATGTTTCGTTTATAACACTCAGTAAAATCCTCGCCAAAGATCCATCATTAAGCGCGATGTTGCTTAAGTATGCGTCGAGCCCCCATTTTTCACATCCTCCGTTACATTCGTTGCTCGATGTTGTTCGGGTGCTGGGGTTAGATCAGGTGGAGCGTATTACCATGGTTCACTCGGTCACCAGTTTGTTCACCATGCATTCTGCCTATCATAAACGGCTATTCGTGGATGCGTGGCACCGCGTGGTGCTTAAAGCGAGCGTAAGTAGTTTTCTTGCACGCCATATTCCGCTAGTGCCGGAAGATCAGGTGTTGCTGGTCAGCTTGCTTAGCGAAATAGGGACGCTTGGGGTTTTGTCTGCGTTTAAGGATCGAGAACATCCTCCACCGGAGGACATGTACGTATCCCTTTGCCGTGAATACTCCAAGTCCCTCGGCGTAATCATGATGAAAAAGTGGCAGGTAAATGAGGCCTTTATCCAAGTGATTCGCCGTATAGGAAACTGGCATGAAACCCTTGATGCTGAGCTGGATTTGGCAGATCTCGTAAATCTGGGTCTTTATCATGCTTTGGTGTTGCGCAAGGCCGGGCGCGACCTGCCGCCGTTAACGGATCTTGCTGCCTATCAAAAGCTTGATGCCCCCTTTAATTTGCTTGATCAACAGGGTTATTTGAGTCTGGTAACGCAGCACATCGCGGATATTCGTGCGTTGGCTATCGCTCTGTTTAAGGTGGAAGTGTAAGTGCCGCAAAAAAGTTGCTGGTGTAATGAATCCAAATCTGTTGAGATGTTGTCATAAACAGTACCATCGTAATTTATTCAAGGAGCCTGTTATGACATCTGTCGATGAAAAAGCCAAAGAAGATAGCCCTGTTTCTCAATCAACGTCCTCACCAAATTCAATCGATCGTTCAACGACTAAAAGCGGTGCAGGTAGTTGGGCGTTGGGCTTGGCAGTTGCCGTAATTGGCGGATTGCTGTTGGCAAAAAATCTGGGAGTCGATTTATTCTTTCTGGATTTTCATAACTGGTGGGCATTTTTTATTTTGCTGGCGGCGATCGGCCCCTTGCAGTTGGCCTACCGTTGCTATCAGCGTGAAGGTTTCGGTTCGGCAACCTTGAACGCCCTGGTGACAGCAGGGTCGATAATTTTTATTGCATTGATCTTTCTGCTGGATCTATCGTTTGGAACCTGGTGGCCGGTGTTTATTATTATCGGCGGTTTGTACATGATGACGAGCCGAAATCCGTAAAAAAATTAAATTCAACACCAACAAAAAGCCTCCGTATGGAGGCTTTTTTTTCGGGTGTTATTTGTCAGTTTTTTTCGTGATTATGTTTATCGTTTCTGTAACCACAGTTGATACATGCCAGAAAAAGTATCCGGGTTCCGCGATTCATACTCATGCCATTTGGTTAAATCCAGCAATGCGTCAGGGTAGCGCTGTGCAAATTGCGCAGCTGCTTGTGGCGGAACATCAAACCCGATTAGGGCTAGACCCAAACTCGGTAGCATTGATTCAATTTGTAGGAGTGTAAATCTGTGTTCTTGCACATGGAAAAGTAAATCCCTGCAGCCGCTCGTGCTATAAAAATCGTGGCTCTGAGCAAGTTGTGATAATGGATGCGCCGGTGGCAACGAGAAAATCTGCGTGCGAAATTGTTTTATGTTTTCGTTGCTGGATGCCAGGTTTTGTTGTTGGATCATGGTTCGTGCAGCCACAATGCGTGCGCGAGCCAGTTCGCTATAAAGGCTGATTCGCATGACCCCGCCGGGTTTAGTGACAGCACAAAGTGCTTGCCACCCGGCTTCCGGGTTTTCCATATGGTGTAACACACCGGTAGAATTCACCAGGTCAAATTGCTGATTCAATTTCTCTACTCCGAGAATGTCACCCTGAAAAAATTGGATATTCTCAAGTGCTAATTCTTGCGCGATGCGATAACCGTAAGCCAAGCTTGTCCGGCTTAAATCCAGCGCGGTGATCTGCAAACTGGGATCCATGCGCGCAAGGTCAATGGGTTCATATCCGGTGCCGCATCCAGCAACCAGTAGTTTGAGTTGTGGTGATTTGAATTGACTGGAGTCGATCCCTGGTAGCTCGCGAATAATATTTACCATGGTCTGCCGTGATGGAGCAGGAGGGGTACGCCAGCGGGGGTAAGGGTTTGTCTCATACTGTTGTTTAACGTCACGCGAAATACAATTTCCGGTCTCTGCGATTGCTGGAATGCGAGCAGCGAAACTTAGTTCTTGTCGCGGGTTATGCAGGGTGGTTTGAATTAGTTCCTCCACCAAGGGCGCATTTAGCGGTGCCAGCTGTACAGGCTTGTCTGCTTGCTGCAAGGGCGCATACATACTGGCAAGCAGCTGCTGTGTACTTCCCTTGGTGTATTTGATTTTTTCCAGCACCAATCTCTCTTGTTCGCCACTTTGCCATACATATTCATTCGCAAAGGCATGCAAACCAAAACCAGCGAGTAAATTTCCGGTACCGGCATCAACGTTGGCTTCGTTAAATAATTCAATTAATAGCCCCGCGCGAATCTGGATAAGCCACTGCTCGCATGCACTGTTAATATTGATGCAACGACTGAGAAATCGCAAAAAAAGCGTATCGGTTTTTAGCAAGTTAATTTGCGCAATTAATTGTTGCGCTGATAGAGCACCATCTACCTGATATTTATTCAACAAGTGTTGCGCGGTAACTTGTGCGAGTATCTGGTGATCCAATGCTTCCTGCTGCCAGCAAATGAGCAAATCTTTTTCCAACTCTGGGTGATATTGGTGCGGGTTTAATTGCCCCAGTAACTGGGCCATTATTTGGCACGCAGGCAGATAATCTGGTGCAAAACCCAACAAGTGACTTAACACCTGCATGGCTTTTCCATCGTCGTTAATGTGCAAAAAAATCTGCATCATTTCCATTAGGGCAGGAATGTCGCGTGGGCTTTGATCTATCTGCTGTTGTAGCTGTGCAAAGCGGGTATTTAGGTCAATTGCCATGGGAAATTGCCTGTAGTTAGTTGATTATTGTAGGTCGTATTTTTTAAGTTATTTTTTGTATAAATGGTTGTATCGTTATGCAATTGCCCAGCTAATGAGTTCACATCCATCAGCAGAGGCCTTAATGCACCAACCTTGGTTGTGCCAATCACCGAGTACAATACGCTCTGATATTTTTCCATTTATCGCCAAGGTGTGGCGCGCTGGTCTGTGGGTGTGGCCGTGAATCAATCGGGTGACATTAGCATTGGTCATTTGCACAACGACTTCATCGGGCGTTACATCCATAATATCTTCCGCTTTAAGGCTATTCATGCTCTGGCTTTTATCGCGCAATTGCTTTGCCAATGCGCGACGCGCCGCTAATGGTTGAGCAAGAATTTGTTGTTGCCACTGACTGGAACGCACCATACTGCGAAATTGCTGGTAATCCTTATCAGCGGTGCAGAGCGTATCGCCGTGGAGTAACAGCGTAGCTGTGCCGTATAAATCAATAACAGTTGATTCGGGAATCAGGCTCATACCAGCTTTAGCGGCGTAGCCTTCGCCCAATAAAAAATCGCGGTTGCCATGCTGGAAATATATAGCAACCCCTTGCTGGCGTAATGCGAGAAGTTCAGCGGAAACTAGTTGGGGTAATGTCGCATCGTCATCGTCACCAATCCAGGCATCAAAAAAATCGCCCAGGATATAAAGCGCTTCAGCTTGCGTCGCTTGTGTGTGCAGGAAATGAAAAAACGCCCGCGTAATTTGCGGGCGTGATTCGTGAAGATGTAAATCAGAAATAAATAAAATCGACATCTTGGTCTGGCAAGGTCTTAGGCGATAGTTGCAGTTTGGATAATCACTGCTTCTTTTGGTACGTCCTGGTGGAAACCTTTAGTGCCGGTTTTTACACCTTTGATTTTGTTGACTACATCCATACCCGCGGTAACTTTGCCGAATACGCAGTAGCCCCAGCCAGAAGAATTTTTGCTGGTGTGGTTCAGGAAAGAGTTATCTTTTACGTTAATAAAAAATTGTGCGGTCGCGCTGTGTGGATCGTTGGTACGTGCCATCGCCAGGGTTCCGGTCAGGTTTTGCAAACCGTTGTCCGCTTCGTTTTCAATGGTGTCGCGGGTCTTTTTCTGCTCAAAGTCTTCGGTAAAACCGCCGCCCTGAATCATAAAGCCGTCGATAACGCGATGGAAAATGGTGCCGTTATAGAAACCTTCTTCAACGTATTGTTTGAAGTTGGCGGCAGTTTTGGGCGCTTTTTCGAAATCCAGTTCGATAACTATATCGCCGTAGTTGGTGTGTAATGTGATCATGATAAGTCTCCCTAAGGGGTAACACGGGTGAATAATGCGAGTGTGCGGTCAAAAAGCCGGTATGATACGCGCTCCCCGATGGGGAAGGAATCGCAAACCCGATTAAATTTTTTGATGAAGAAAGGCATATGCAAAGAGGCAAGTTTCTCACCATTGAAGGCACTGAAGGTGTTGGAAAAAGCACTAATTTGGCGTTTGTGCGCGATTGGCTTGTGGCGCGTGGTTTGGAGGTGGTTGTTACCCGCGAACCGGGCGGCACGCCGCTGGCAGAAGAAGTACGTGGGCTTTTGCTGAGCAAGCGCGATGAATCTGTTGATGAAACTGCTGAATTGCTACTGGTGTTTGCGGCGCGTGCACAGCATCTGGCGCAGGTAATCAAACCGGCGCTCGCGCGCGGGGCCTGGGTCTTGAGTGACCGTTTTACCGATGCGACTTACGCCTATCAGGGCGGCGGTCGCGGGCTAAGCAAATCTGTGATCGAACAGCTTGAGCAGCTTGTTCAAGGGAATTTGCGTCCGGATCTCACCTTGATTCTGGATATTGATGTGGAATTGGGCCTGAATCGTGCTCGCCAGCGAGGTGAGCTGGACCGATTTGAGAGTGAAACTATCGGGTTTTTTGAACGGGTCAGGGCAGAGTATCGCCAGCGTGCGCAAGTGGCGCCCGAACGTTATGCCGTGGTTGATGCGGGTAAAACCTTGCCGGAAGTGCAGGCAGAAATTGATCGCGTGTTAGCCGCGTTGCTGACGTAGGAGTTGGCAAAAAATTCCGCTTAAAAATCTGCCTTGGCTTCAATGCGGATTTCGGTCCCGGTAATCGGGTGGTTTAGCCAAAGCTCCTGGGCATGCAAGAGCAGACGCGGTGCTTTGGCGAGCACAGGTTCAGGGGCGTAGAGTCCATCGCCCAGCATCGGGTGTCCAAGGCTAAGCATGTGGACTCGCAACTGATGGGTGCGACCGCTGACGGGCTCAAGCAATACCCGGGTGGTGTTCTGTTCAAGGTTACGCTCCATCACCTGATAGCGAGTATGAGCAGATTTGCCGTGCTCAAAGCAAACTTTCTGCAACGGCCGATTCGGCCAATCACAAATTAGCGGCAGTTTCACTTCACCTTCATCGTGCTCGACTATTCCTTCCACCACGGCCACATACCGCTTGTGGATTTCCCGCGCTTCAAATTTATGGGTGAGGTTTTTCAAGGTCAGGTAATTTAGGGGAAACATCACAATGCCGGATGTTCCCTGATCCAACCGATGGGCCACGCGTGCATTGGGGTTAAATTTTACCGCACGGTTATACAGGCAATCCTGTTTGTCCGGGCCTTTACCGGGTACGCATAGCAGGCCTGCAGGTTTGTTGGCGATGAGCAGATCCTCGTCGAGGTACAAAATATCGAGTGGTAAATCGGTCATCATCAAGCCTGAGGTGGAATTTAAACGGGCGCGGATTATCGCAAATTTGCTAAGCTTGCCCAAACTTTTGTTCAGTGTTCTCCTTGGTTGATTATTCAATGAGCGATTCATCTACCTCCTCTCTTGCCTGGCCCGTCCACCCTTATCCGTGGCAGTTAAGTGATTGGCAGCATCTGGTACAGCAGATTGCAGCAAAAAAGCTTCCTCATGCGCTCATGATTGCCGGCCCTAAAGGGATCGGCAAACGCCATCTGGCCGATGCACTGGCGCAGCTGCTGTTGTGTGTATCGCCCATTGAAGGAACCCCTTGCGGGAGGTGTCGTGGTTGCGAACTGAACAAATCCCAAACCCATCCCGACTTGCTTTGGCTTGAGCCGGAGGAGGCGGGTAAGGCAATCAAGGTCGATCAGGTGCGTGACCTCACTGAATCCCTTGGCAAAACCGCGCAGCAGGGCGGTTACAAGCTAGTGATTATCGAGCCGGCCGAAGCCATGAATGGTAATGCGGCCAACGCCTTGCTTAAGTCGTTGGAAGAACCTGCTGCCAATACCTTGTTGATTCTTGTCACTCATGCACCCAGTGCGGTCCTGCCGACAATCCGCAGTCGCTGTCAGATGCGCAAATTACCAATGCCGCGCACTGAGCAAGTGTTGCATTGGTTATCTCCCTTAGTGGTTGGCAGCAACATCACGCCGGATGCGCTGCTGGTTGCGGCACGGGGCGCTCCGCTAACGGCATTATCCCTCTTGCAGGGCGATGCGCTTGAGCAACGTGAGCAAACCCTGCAGCAATTTGTGCGCTTAACGCTGGGGCAAATTTCTGCGATTGAAGTGGCTGCTAATTGGCATGGTGGTGAAGTGATTGCTCTGGTGGAGTGGTTACTTGGTTTGTTGCATAGCGTGGCGCGGTGGCGGGCAGGGGCTAATGATCCCCAAATAGCGCTGACTCCGGTTGAGTGGCGCGAGCGAATAAGTAACCTGAATTTGCCCCTGTTACATCGCTATATTGAAAAAATTCTTGTATCCAAGCGCCAATTATTAAGTGGAGCAAACCCCAATAAGCAATTGTTATTAGAGGAATTATTGCTCGATTGGGGCGCTTTATTGCGCGCTAGCACGAATCGCGCAATGGCGTCTGGACACTAGTGAGCTAATCTATTAGTGTCTCAACCTTGGCCCCTATAACTATTGGTTGGTTATGAAGTTGGCCCGATAAAACCAAAAAAGCAGGATCTGTTATGCAACCGATTGGCGGTGGTGCCCGTAACGGCATACTTTCGTTAACGATTAAAGATAAAGCGGTGCTCTACGCGGCTTACATGCCTTTTGTCAAAAATGGCGGCATGTTTATTCCAACTAACAAGAGTTACAAGTTGGGCGATGAAGTGTTTATGTTGTTGAGCCTGATGGACGAGCCCGAGAAAATTCCAGTAGCGGGTAAGGTTGTCTGGGTAACGCCGAAAGGTGCGCAGGGTAACCGCGCTGCAGGAATCGGGGTGCAATTTAGCGATCAGGACAATACCGCCATCAACAAAATTGAAACCTATCTTGCGGGTATGCTCAACTCAGATAAGCCTACCCATACCATGTAGTTCCCCGTAACACCTGTGGCCATATCATGTAATGCGGGCAGCATGTAAAATCTGTCTCCCACCGAGTTTCCCCGAAGCCAGGTTATGCCTGGCTTCGTTGTTTTTAAAATGAGCTTTTTGAGCGAACTGTTTATGTTGATTGACTCCCACTGCCATTTGGATCGCATCAAGTTGGATCCCTACAACGGCGATTTGAGTGCGGCCATTGCGGCAGCCCATGAGCGCGGTATCCAACAAATGCTGTGTATTGGTATTAGCCTGGAAAATATCCAAACCGTGATTGATATTGCCCAGACGCATCCGCGCGTAGTGGCGTCCGTTGGCGTTCATCCCTGCGATGTGAAAGAAGGTACTGCGAGCGAAGCGCAGTTAATCAATTGGGCGGCGCAACCCAAAGTGGTTGCCCTGGGTGAGACTGGCCTGGACTATCACTACGAAACCGAAAGCAAGGAATTGCAACACGAAAGTTTTGCGTTGCATTTGCGTGTTGGAAAGCAAATCGGATTGCCTGTTGTGGTTCATACACGCGAAGCCAAAGCGGATACGCTCGCTTTGATTAAAGAGCACGGCAGCCTGGAAAGTAGCGGCGTATTGCATTGTTTTACGGAAGATTGGGAAATGGCCAAATCCGCACTGGATTTGAATTACTACATTTCCATTTCCGGCATAGTCACCTTTAAAAATGCCGAACAAATTCGCGATGTGGTGCGCAATATGCCCATTGATCGCCTGCTGGTAGAAACTGATTCTCCTTACCTTGCACCCATTCCCTACCGTGGTAAACCCAATGAGCCCAAATACGTACGTGAAGTTGCGCAGTTTGTGGCGGACGTGCGTGGAATTCCGCTGGAAGAACTAGCGGAAAAAACGACTGAAAACTTTTATCGCTTATTTAATAAAGCGAAACAATATTTACCTCAATAAGGCCAAGATATGTCTGCACAACATCAACAAATCAAAATCATGCTCGAATTGCAAGATGGAATGAACACCAAAGTGACGGCCAATTGGCAGGCGCAGGGTTATGAATGGTATCGCGCTATTTGGGTGGAATGCGCTGAGCTGATGGATCACTACGGATGGAAGTGGTGGAAAAAACAATCGCCAGACACTGAACAAGTTGCATTGGAATTAATTGATATTTGGCACTTCGGTTTAAGTATCCTGTTGCAATCCGGTAGCTCACAAGACGAGATCATTGCTCTGCTGCAAAAAGAGCTGGTAATCGCCACCGACGAAAAAGATTTTCGCCTCGACCTGGAAAAATTCGCCGGCGCAACCCTCGCCGATAAACAATTCCATATTGGTTTGTTTGCGCGTTTGATGGCTGGCGTAAATATGAGTTTTGAACAACTCTATCGCGGCTATGTTGGCAAAAACGTACTTAACTTCTTCCGCCAGGATCACGGCTACAAAGATGGCACCTACCGCAAACACTGGCACGATGGCCGCGAAGACAACGAGCATTTGGTAGACGCTGTGCAATCGCTGGATGCAAGCAGGGCTGAGTTTAAAGATGAGTTGTATCAGGCGTTGGTAAAGCGTTATTCAATGTAAGTGATAAGTGACAAGGAGTTTGGCCATGAATGAAGTCGATCAAGTTGAAAAAGATATTTGGGCTGGGGATTTACTGGATCGTAAGGATGAAGGTTTACATCTTCAGCGGTTTATCGAGAATACCTTTAAGCTTGAGAATGGTTCAAATTCTCCATCGTCATTTGTTTTGAATATTAATTCAGGTTGGGGGCAGGGAAAAACATGGTTTTTGACTAGATTGGCTGATCAGCTTAGACAAAACCATGCTGTAGTGTATTTTGACGCATGGAGGAATGATTTTACCAAAGATGCACTGCTTTCATTTGTGTCAATTATTTGTGACGAATTATCCAGAAAATTTTCAACTAGAAAACGTGTTAAGAGCAAAGTTGAGAAGGTGAAAACTGTATTTTCGGTCGTAACAAAGTCTGCTATCCCTATAGCTACTGCTGTTCTTGCAAAGCAATTATTGGGGCAGCAAGTGGATGATTTGGATCTGTCAGATGCTCAAAAGGAGGCGTTTACGGATGCCGCTGATCAGCTTGCGAATGTAGTTTCTCAGTCTGCTGTTGATGCATTTGTAACTCAAAAAAATGCTCTTGAAGAGTTTTCAAGCGCAATTTCATCATTGGTGGATGAAATTGGTAAATCCCAGGATTTATATCTACCTATATGCATTATGGTTGATGAGTTAGATCGTTGTCGACCAACTTATGCAATTGAGCTGTTGGAGTCGGTCAAGCATTTGTTCGCTATTCGTGGGATTTTTTTTATAGTTGCAACAGATACCAAACAGCTGTCGCACTCAATAAAAGCCGTATATGGGGAAGGGTTTGATTCCATTTCATATTTGAAGCGATTCTTTTATGCCGAATTTAATTTGTCTCGACCTGATGGGATGAAATTGGCCGAATCTTTATTTCAGGGGGCGGTTTTCGTATCTCGGCTCTATGTGAGTAATTCGATTAGGAAAAATTACGGCTTTGATGAAATATTTACATATTTTTGTGATTTTTTTGATTTAAATGTCAGGGATAGGGAGCAGATTTTTTCAATCCTTAAGACGTTTGTGTTCTCTTGTGAAAAGCCAGTGGACTTTATTTTCATAATGCTTCTTATTTGTTTCAAAAAGTGCAATTCAGAAAAATATGAAAGATGCAAGATCTTAAGGGATGTAAATCCGTTAGATGCGTATATTGGTAGCTTGTCTGGTGAAAGGAGATCGGCAGAGCTTAAGCTTGAATATCAGCGTATTGATGATTACGGTGGGCGTTACCCATTAGAGGATACTAAAACTAAATTATCAGATGTGATATTTTTTTACCTGAGATTGTTTAGTAATAAAGGTATTTCTGGTAGTCACACTGCGTTTCTTCGAGAATCCCATTACGTATACCAAAAAGAGATTAGAGAAAGGCTCTTGTCGATCTCGACTACTTATAACGATCTTGAATCCTATTTTTTATTAATGGATCAGGCGGGTAGAGTTTCAATTAACTCCTAATGTTTCGAGCCCATAAATCGCCTGCACCCTCGAGCAAGCCTCATTCTCATTCCCGTCCTCATTAAACATATCAAACTCCCGGCAAGTGCTTGAGCGGTTTTCGTAAATGGAGCAGCTCACGCGTTCGCCGCGAGTTCCGATTAAAGCAACACAATGAACCGGACTCTTTTCGGTGCCCTTCATGCAGGCGTGGTAGGGCGTGACTTGCAGGGTTAAGTTACCGGGAATGGTTCCGCCAGCGCTTTGGTATTCACTCCAATAGAAAGAAACGCGAAAGGCCGCGCAGCAGGCGCCACGGGTTAGGAATTGGGAATCGGATTCTATGGTCTTGCAACCTCTAAATTCTGTCTCAGGGTTGAAAATGAACGTATGGCTCGTATCAATTTTGACGGCTGATTCTGCGTAAAATCCGGGAAATTTCGAGATAGGTGCCTTTTGTCAGCTGTAAATAACCAGTTAATTTCGCGAATCCCTCTCATTTAGTCTCAATCTTAGGGTGAATTTTTTGGACAAATGCCTATAATGCCCACCCGTCTTAAGTAACAAACCCTGGCACACAATGCCGAACTTTCGTTTCCTTCCAATATCACCCGAATAAATGGAGTCTCATCGTGAAAGCACCCGTAAGAGTTACCGTCACCGGCGCCGCTGGCCAAATCAGCTACTCATTGTTGTTCCGCATTGCTGCTGGCGACATGTTGGGTAAAGATCAACCAGTAATCCTGCAATTGCTGGAAATAACCCCGGCCCTGAAAGCCCTTCAAGGTGTGGCGATGGAATTGGACGATTGTGCATTCCCATTGTTGGCAGGCATTGTTACTACTGATGATCCAGCTGTTGCCTTCAAAGATACCGACTACGCATTGTTGGTTGGTGCTCGTCCACGTGGCCCAGGCATGGAGCGTAAAGACCTGTTGGCCGCTAACGCTGCAATCTTCTCTGTGCAAGGCAAGGCCATTAATGACCACGCTTCACGCAACATTAAAGTATTGGTTGTTGGTAACCCAGCTAACACCAACGCATTGATCGCACAGCGCAATGCGCCGGACATCAACCCACGTCAGTTCACTGCAATGACCCGTTTGGATCACAACCGTGCACTGTCGCAACTGGCTACCAAAACTGGTACCAGCATCAACAACATTACTAAAGCACTGATCTGGGGTAACCACTCATCCACCCAGTACCCAGACCTGCACAACACTCTGGTTGATGGCAAGCCTGCACTGAGTCTGGTTGATCAAGCCTGGTACGAAGCGGATTACATCCCAACCGTACAACAACGCGGTGCTGCGATTATCGCTGCGCGCGGTGCTTCTTCTGCTGCTTCTGCTGCTAACGCTGCAATCAACCACATCCGCGATTGGGCTCTGGGCACTCCAGCCAACGATTGGGTAAGCATGGGTGTGTACAGCGACGGTTCTTACGGCATCGAGAAAGGCCTGATCTACTCATTCCCATGTGTTTGCAAAAACGGCGATTGGGAAATCGTTCAGGGCGTAGAGATCAATGAATTCTCTCGCACTCGCATGACTGCAACTGAGAAAGAGCTGCAAGAAGAGCGCGACGCAGTTAAAGAATTGCTGCCTGCTTAATTCGCAGTAATTGGTAAATAAAAAAGCCGCTGTTCGAAAGAGCAGCGGCTTTTTTATTTTTCACGTGGCGCAAGCGCTTATATTTGCTTGAACTCCATCCACGCCGATTGGCTGGTGCCCGCCGCTAAATACCACTGCTCACCGAGAACCGCTCCGCGTTCTACACAGATATAAAACTGCTCATTCCCTGTACCTATATCTGCAATTTTGCCGGCGGCTTCGGTGCCTGGGTTCCAGGTAACTACACTTGGGCAATTGTGATGGGTAATTTCGATAGAGGGCGAGCCTTGAATGCTCACAGGATTATTGATGGCTGGATAAACCCTATCAACCGGGCCGGGAAATACCAGGTCGCCGGATTGGTGTTTTTCAGCGTAGTTTTCAAAATTATCAAAATAATTTCGCCCGGATAATCCCTGTACCCGCACATCATTTAATGAGCTGATACGGTGATAGTTGTGCATTGCCCAGCTACACGCGAAATCCTCCGTGTCGGTATTGTTGATGGTCAATTCGATTTTGGCACTGGTGCCGAGGATCATGCGAATTTCAGCAGAGAAGTCGTAACCAAATAAATTGTTCGCATCACTTTGGAACAAAAAATCCAGTTCGACGCTGCCGTCGCTCTGCAAGTGGGCCTCGCTCAATTCCCAGAACTGGTTGCGCGCGAACCCGTGTTTGGGTTTGGTTGGGTCACCTTGGTTGACTCCAAACCAGGGAAGGCACAGCGGAACACCGCCGCGCAGGGCAGTACCGGGAGAGAAATCGCAATTGGGGCTGACCCAGAGCAGGGGGTCGCCCTGAACTGTTTTGAATTCAAGCAAATGAGCGCCCTGCAAGGAAATGACGGCGGAGCAGAGTGTGGTTTCCACAACCAACAAGGGTAGCCCGCTGCCAACTGAGTCGGGGTAAATTTCCTTGTTGTTGGTCAGGCTCAAAAAAGGCGACTTGGCAACCAACTGTTGCAACTGTTGAGTGCTCGCGGCATCGGGAATGTTTATATGCATAATAACTACCATCATTGTCATCTTGGCCCGGATTCTATAGAAATCCATGCAAGCAAACAGCCAAATTTTTTGGTTTTGTGGGCGCTAAAACAGTATCATGCGCGCCTTTTCGACAATTTTGATTTTTTCTTGGTTCGCCAAGTCAGCATTGGGCAGGTATTTGAGTGAGAAAGTCGCAATTAGCAGATGGGTTTGTGATTGGTCAGCGTTGGATCAGCGAGTCTGAAGCGGATTTGGGGTTGGGGATTGTTTTGGATGTGTCTAACCGCCGTTTGACCCTGAGTTTTCCTGCAGCCGGCGAGCGCCGCACCTATGCGATGGACAATGCGCCAGTCAGCCGCGTGAAGTATGAAGTGGGTGAGAAAGTTCGCCATCAGGATGGAACCAAAATGGTAATTACCGACGTCGTGGAGCAGGCCGGTTGCTTGTTGTACATAGGTGTTACTAAAGATGAGGAAGCCTTATCTATTCCTGAATTTGAATTGGACAGTTTTGTGCAATTTAGTACCCCGCGCGACCGTTTGTTCGCGGGTCAAATCGATAAGCACGATCACTTCACGTTACGTTACCAAACACTCCATTATCAAAACCAGCATCGCCAATCGCCCATGTTTGGTTTGGCCGGGCCTCGTGTGCAGTTGTTGCCCCATCAGTTGTATATCGCAAGCGAAGTTTCCCAACGCCATGCGCCGCGTGTATTGCTGGCGGATGAGGTAGGCCTGGGTAAAACAATCGAAGCAGGTTTGGTATTGCACCAGCAGTTGATGAGCGGGCGCGTGCAGCGTGCTTTGATTGTTGTTCCCGCCAGTTTGCAACACCAGTGGTTGGTGGAAATGTTGCGCCGTTTTAACCTCGCATTTACCTTGTTGGATGAGGCGCGCTGTAATGCGTTAGTGGGATTGGATAGTGTTGAAGAGTCCGTCGATTATGTTGATGACTTTGAAGATGATATCGAAAAATCCGCTGACACGAGTAATCCCTTTGAAACTGCACAATTAATTATTTGTTCGCTCGATTTCCTCACCAAAAATAATTATCGCTACGAGCAAGCCGTGCAGGCTGAGTGGGATTTGCTGTTAGTGGACGAAGCGCACCATTTGCAATGGTCAGAGAAAAAGCCGAGCAAAGCCTACAACTGCATCGAAGGGCTGGCGAAAAAATCCAAAGGTTTGTTGCTGTTAACCGCAACGCCCGAACAATTGGGTTTGGAGAGCCACTTTGCGCGTTTACGCTTGCTTGACCCCGATCGCTATTACGATTTGGAAAAATTTATTGCAGAGCAGAAAGCCTATCAGCCGCTCAATGAGTTGGTGCAGGAATTATTGAAGCAACAACAGGATGCGGCAGGTGCAATCCCGGCAAAGTTGTTGAAAGCATTGGCCGATTATTTACCGAAAGAGACGCTTAACGAACTGCAAGAAAAAGCAGAAAGCCAAAGCCTGGCTGTCGCATTGGATACTGCGGTAGATTACTTGCTGGATCGCCATGGCACCGGCCGTGTTCTGTTCCGCAATACACGCAATTCGGTAGCGGGTTTCCCCGAGCGGAAATTACATGCGCACCAGTTGGAGTTGGATGCTGAGGATACTCAAGCGTTGCAGGCATTGTCATTGGCAGCTCAAGTTTGTGCAGAGCAATATTGGCAGCAAAAAACCGATACCGATTGGTGGCTACAAGACCCACGTGTAACCTGGCTGGCAGAATGGCTGCGTCAGCATCGGCGTAAAAAAACCGTGGTTATTTGCGCAAATGCAGATTCCGCACAGTCGATCGAAGAATTTTTGCGTTTGCGGAAAGGTTTTACTACTGCGGTATTTCACGAAGGTTTAAGTTTAATTGAGCGTGACCGTGCAGCCGCGTATTTCGCTGAAGCCGACGATGGAGCTCAGGTTCTGATTTGTTCTGAAATTGGCAGTGAAGGGCGCAATTTCCAATTCGCCCAGGACTTGGTGTTGTTTGACTTGCCCACTAACCCGGATTTGTTGGAACAGCGTATTGGCCGTTTGGACCGTATTGGTCAAACCGCTACTGTAAATATCCATGTGCCTTATTACCAACATTCGGCGCAGGAAAAATTATTGAATTGGTATCATCAGGGCTTGAATGCCTTCGAAAAAACGTGCGCCATCGGCCAAGCGGTTTATGTGCAATTTGCGGAACAGCTTTTACCGGCGTTAGTGAGTCATGATGAGCCCGCGTTTGCTCAGCTTGTGCAAGAGACACGCGCGTTCGCTACTAATCTGGTTGAGCAACTACAACAAGGGCGTGATCGGTTGCTGGAGTTGAACTCTTGCAAACCTACGCAGGCGCAGGCGTTGGTTGATGTGCTGGCAGAAAACGACGTAAATGCGGCATTGCCGAATTACATGGAGCAAGTGTTCGATAGTTTTGGTATCGACTATGAAAAGCACAGCGAAAAAAGTTTGGTGCTGCACCCGAGTGATCACATGCGTGTTGCGGAGTTTCCAGGCTTACCGGAAAGTGGTTTAACTATCACCTATGATCGCCAGCAAGCGTTATCGCGTGAGGATATGCAATTCCTTTCCTGGGAGCATCCGCTGGTTATTGGTGCACAGGATTTGATATCGCTGAGTGAGTTCGGTAATACCGCGTTGTGTACCTTGAAGCTGCCACCGTTAAAACCGGGAACACTTTTGCTGGAGGCTTTGTTTGTGTTGCATTGCCCCGCACCCACCGAGTTGCAGTTGTTCCGTTATATGCCACAATCGTTATTGCGTGTATTGCTTGACGACAAAGGCAAAGATTTGTCGGGTGTGTTGGGTATTAACCAGTTCAGCAAGTTGCTGCAAAAAGTTCCGCGTAACAATGCGCAGGATCTGGTGCGTCACGCCCGCCCGACCTTAACCACTATGGTACAAAAAGCGGAAGAAATTACTGCAGCAAAACAGAGTGAATTAATTGCAGAAGCCCAGGCGAAAGTCAGCGAACAATTAAATGGCGAGCTGGCACGGATGAAAGCACTGAAGGAGGTGAACCCAAATGTGCGCCAGCAAGAGATTGATTATTTGCAGCAGCGCTTGTCTGCGAGCCAACACTTTTTGTCGCAAGCAAAAATTCGGTTAGATGCCTTGCGTGTGGTGATGACTATTTAATGGGATGCTTTGGACGCATCCAATTCGTAGGGGCGCAATTTATTTCGCCCAAAAAAAGATACGCAATTGGGTATGCAAAATAAAAACATGCAATAAATCAGGGCGTAATAAATTGCGCCCCTACGGAGAATTATCGTGATCGTAGGGGTTCAATTTATTGAACCCAATAAATTGAACTGTATGAATTGAATCTTATGGGGTAAACCCATAAAAATACCTTTCATCATTAGGGTAAAAATATGTACATATTCTCTGCCAATGGTCGCGCCAAAAGAGCCTTCGACGATATTAAAGAAGGGCAGATGGTTCCTTTTATCGTGTATATCAATTTTAAAGATTTGTTTGGTGCCGAGCACTTGTGCAAGCTCTATTTAATGCGCGCTGGGTTTATGGATATTGATATCGAAAACCGTAAATTGGTCCCGAGTAATTTAACGAGTGATCCTCGCGTAATTGCCGCCGATAAAGCCATGGCCGAGGCAATTAAGGACGGCTATATGATTCAGATGTTTGATGAGTAAAGGCCTTTTATTGTTGCCGCTGAACTTATAGCCAGTCTGTGAGTCTAGATTCAGTCGTTGTTGATTATCCGCTGAATCCGGGCTCACAAGTATGTTGGCTGATCCTCTCTCCTCCAGGGAAGATGATTTTTCCCATTTATATCGTCGCGTTACTAACGTACATCTGCAGGATCCAGATCCTGTTGCTAGCTCATCTTTTCGCTATGTCTTAATTGGTTGTGTAGTTTCTATTCTGTTGCATGCTCTGGTATTTGCATTTTTTTGGAAACAGAATGCGCAGTTGGTTCAGCAACCAGTGTCGCCCCCATTAACCATTCAGTTAACACTAAAAGCACAGGAAGTTATTCCTGCAGAACTACCATCCGCACCTCCCGTGTCGGTAAAGCCTGCGGAAAAGGAGCCGGAAGCGAAGGGGGCTGGTTCTGTGAATAACTCCACTCCGGTGGAACACCCTGAGCCGAATAAATCACAGCCGCCACAATCAGAGCCGGATAAATCGGAGACAAGATTAATCGTCGTTCAGCCTTTAACAATGGATGAGTTGCATGAACTTAGTCAGCAAAGAATTTCCGCGGCAGGCGAGTCGGCAACCGGTATTGCCGCGAATGTCTTTCATCCTGAATTACGCAAACGGTTGCACGAAGAAGCGAATAAGCCCAAGCGGCAACGCGCTGATGCCGGACCAAAAACTTACACAGATCCTTCGGGGGCGACTGTGGTGGATTTGGGAGGTGGAAAATGTTTGCGCTCTTCTGCTCCCAAAATAGGTGAGGCGATAAACTGGTATATGACGTCCTGCGGAGGAAAATCAGAATCCGAGCAAATAATGGAAAGGGTTAATCAGGCGGTAAATGGGAAATTAAAGTTTGAGTGAATAATAAGTAATTCGTATTTGGCAGATTGGTTTTTAACAAAGAAGGCCTAAAAATTAGGGTTCAATAAATTGAACCCCTACAGAAGAATTACCCGTAGGGGCGCAATTTATTGCGCCCTAATAAATGCGCCCTAATTTGTTGTATAAAATTCACACGCTAAAAAATCGCCCTGACATTTTCATGCAGGGCGACAAGGGAGTTTAAGTTGCCTGGTTATTGGCCTGACAACTTAACAAGAAAAGATTCTTGCTTAATCAAACTTCTTTGGGCGATAGCCGGATTTTTTACTGGCATTGTCGCGATCATTAAAGCGCGGTTTGTCGCGGTTGCCATCTCTGTAGCCACCTTCACGTGGGCCACCATCTCTTGGTCCAAAGTCACGCTTTGGTTTGCCGCGACCGGGGAAGTCATCACCGCCACGTGGGCCAGTATCCAAAGATATTTCCAGTGGACGATTGCGCACGCGCACTTTTTTCAGCTTGGCGAGAATGTCTTTTGACATGCCTGCTGGCAGATCAACGGTGGAGAACTCGTCATGCAATTTAATGTGACCGATAAAACGGCTTTCTATACCTGCTTCGTTTGCGATAGCGCCAACGATATCACCAGGGCGTGCCTCGTGGTTGCGGCCCACTTCAATGCGGTAGCGATCCATGTTTTCGTCGTTGCGCTCGCGGCGCGGACGATCTTCACGTGGGCCGCGGTCGCGACCACCATCTCTGCCACCGCGATCGTCACGGTCACGTCCGCCACGGTCATCACGGTCACGACGTTCGTTGCGCTCAGGTTTTATATCCGTAAATTTAACTTGCAGCGGACGCTCACGTTGCAACAGGAAGGCAAGGGCAGAAGCAATTTCTTCGGGTGATACGTCATTTGCATGACTGTATTCAGCCAGCAAATCGTTGAAGAACGACAAATCAGCTTGTTCTTTCAAGGTATCAGTAATTTGTTGGGTGAATTGATCAATACGGTGTTTAGTAACCGTTGCACCGCTGGGCAATTCCATCAACGTAATTGGTTTTTTAGTTGCCTTCTCGATGGTGTAAAGCAAACGCTTTTCACGGGGGGCAACAAAGAGAATTGCTTTACCGCTGCGGCCAGCACGACCGGTACGGCCAATACGATGTACGTAGGCTTCGCTGTCGTAAGGTATGTCGTAGTTAACAACGTGGCTAACACGCTCTACGTCGATACCGCGCGCGGCAACGTCGGTCGCGATAACGATGTCGAGCTTGCCAGTTTTTAAACGGTCAATCGCGCGTTCGCGCAATTGCTGGTTCATGTCGCCGTTCAATGCAGATGCAGAATAACCGCGCGCTTCCAATTTTTCCGCCAATTCAACGGTGGCAGTTTTGGTGCGCACGAAAATAATCATGCCGTCGAATGGCTCAACTTCCAGGATGCGAGTTAATGCGTCCAGTTTGTTGGTGCCGCTCACCATCCAATAAACTTGTTCAATATTGTCGCCGGTAGATTGGGTGCTGGCGATTTTAATTTCTTTCGCATCGCGCAAATAGTTGTCGCACACTTTGCGGATTTCGCGCGGCATGGTGGCGGAGAAAAGTGCAGTCTGACGAGTCGTTGGAGTGTGTTCGAGAATCCACTCAACATCGTCGATAAAGCCCATGCGCAGCATTTCGTCGGCTTCATCAAGTACCAGGCTTTTCAGATTGTTCAGGTTCAAGCTGCCGCGGCGCAGGTGATCCATAACGCGGCCTGGGGTTCCTACTACCACGTGTACGCCACGCTTCAATTGGCGCAACTGGCTGGTCATGTCCTGACCGCCATAAATTGGCAGAACGTGGAAGCCGGGGATGTGTGCGGCATATTTTTGAAAGGCTTCGGCAACTTGGATCGCGAGTTCGCGGGTAGGTGCCAACACCAGGATTTGTGGATCGGCTTGTTTTACATCCAGTTTGGAGAGCAATGGCAGCGCGAAGGCTGCAGTTTTACCGGTACCAGTTTGTGCCATACCCAGAATATCGCCGCCTTCCAGTAATACTGGAATTGCCGCCGCTTGAATTGGGGATGGAACTTCGTAACCCACGGCCTGAATGGCTTTCAATACGGGTTCGGACAGGGATAAATCGGTAAACAAAATAGGTTCAGACATGTAATAACCTGTGTAACTGATGACTAAAAAAATACCAAACCCCAGCCACTACCCGAGCCATTAACGACCAAGTAAGCAATTGTGGTTTTTATTAGTATTTTGACGATGGACTAAGTCCCGCGCGGTGAGGTTCAGGTTAGTGAGTCACCAGTGTGAATCACAAAAATAGGAAGAAACCTGATTAAAAGCACACACCCGCTGCAATCAGCGAGTCCGACTCGCGTAATAGATTGCGCACTTTGGGGCGGGCCGTATTGGTGCCGCTGACCTATCTGGTATAAACCAGTCATCAGCGATGAAACGCAGGGAAACCTTTATGCAGGGAAACTGTTGCGCAAAGGATTAACGGGCAGCCCTCAGACATCCTGTCTGTTCAGCATAGCCCATGATTCGATTTTCACTATCTTGGAGGGCTTACTGAAAGTGCGCGAAGTATAGGGTTTTGTGCGCCGTTAAGCCAGTTATATTTCGGATCGTCAGGAATTGTGGTCTTTATTGCGGGCGAACCAACGGTCCAAGGCATTGGCGAAGCTCTGGCGATCCTGTTGGCTGAACGGCGGTGGGCCGTCATTCAGTACGGCTCCGCTGGCGCGCATGGTCTCCATAAAATCACGCATATTCAGGCGGGCGCCTATGTTATCGCGCGTGTATTCCTGCCCGCGAGGGTTGATTACTGAGGCGCCTTTGGCGAGCGCATCGGCGGCGAGCGGGATGTCGGCGGTAATCACTAAATCACCGGGCTGGAGTGAATCGACAATGTGATTGTCCGCCACATCAAAGCCGCTGCTGACTTGCAGACTTTTAATAAAAGGAGATGCAGGGACGGCGATAAATTGGTTGGCCACCAACGTCAGCAGGGTTTGGCGTTGGTGCGCCGCGCGAAATAAAATTTCTTTGACGGCTTTGGGGCATGCATCACCATCAACCCAAATAGGCATAAGTCTCTCTATGGCAGTAGAATGGCCCACTTCAGTGGTGCTGGCCGGTTGGTGCCAGCGCGCAAATGGCATGGCTACAGGACGCGCATAATGGCAGAAAAACACATTTCCACAACCGCGCTGGCGCGTTTGCTCGGCAAAGAGAGCAAGGAATTGTTTATTTTACTGACCTCCGGTGGCTGGATTGTCAAAGTGGATAATCACTGGCAGCTTACCGAAAAAGGTCGTTTTGAGGGTGGGACCTACGTTAACCACCCCAAGTACGGCGAATATATTGCCTGGCCTGAATCAGTTCAACATCATCCATTATTAAAACTCCTGCCCGAAGCGCCTCTGAGTGCCACTAATCTGGCCCACAAGTGGGATATTCCAGCGCGCCTGGTTAATTTAGTACTGGCTGAAAAAGGGCTGATAAAAAAACATATCCGCGGATGGGTGCTAAGTGCAAAGGGAAAATCATTGGGTGGGCAGCAGCAGGAAGCTGAATCTGGAATTCCGTTTGTAACTTGGCCAGAGACGATCCTCGATGAGCCCGCGTTAATCGCCTCTTTATTACAAGTACAAGGCGATGCCGGGTTGGATGCGCAGCCGGCATTGGATGGTCACCGCGTAAATAATGCGGTACAACGGCGGATTAATAATTGGCTGTATTTAGCGCGTGTAGTTCATGCGCGCGACTACCTATTGATGTGGGAGTCAGACTCGGCAATAGCGGATTTCTATATCCCGGACGTCGAGTTATGCATTGAGTGTTGGGCAGACCAACTTGAGCATGAGCAAAATCGCGCAGCAGTGATCAGCGGTGAGTTGGAAAAGCAGCAACTCTATAAAAAACATAAAGTCGCGTATATCGAGTTTAACAACGAAACAATTCACCAAATCGACGAGATACTTGCGCGCGAATTATTGCGACGTGGGCTCGCGGTCTATTAATTTTTTATTCCAATTACATTGTCAGCAACGACATATAAGGAGTTTTTATGGCAAGCGTATTTACCCTCATTATGGAAGGTAAAATTCCCGGTAACTTTGTGTGGAAAGATGACAAAGCGGTTGCAATTTTAACTATTCAACCTATTCGCCAGGGGCACGTATTGGTAATTCCGCGTGAAGAAATTGATCAGTGGAGCGATTTACCCTTGGAGCTGGCGGCTCACTTGATGCAAGTAAGTCACAAAATTGCCAATGCTTTAAAGGTCGCTTACCCCGCAACTCGCGTAGGTTTAATGATTGCTGGTTTGGAAGTGCCGCATACGCACCTGCATGTCGTGCCTATGGACTCCATGAAAGATTTAAGTTTTGAGTATGCCAAAAACGCCGACGGCGATACGTTAAAACAAACAGCCGAAAAAATTCGCACCACCTTACAAGCGCAAGGTCATCAGGAAGCGCAGGTTTAAACGGATTCCATGAATCTGTTGCTTGCACCCGGCGCGAGCCTGTTTTGGACAAGTAGCGCCATTGCATTCGGCGCAATACTTGCTGCATTACTCACCGCGCCGTGGAAATTATTGCTGGCGGACTCACAGCGTCAACACGTGTTTTATGGGACGATCTTGTGCTTGGCGGTGATTTGGTTATTGCAGGTATCGGTGTGGAGTGCAATTGCCATTCATCCATTAATGATGATTGTAACAACCATGGTGTTTGGTTGGAGTTTTGCGCTGCTGATTGGTGCTGCTGCGCTAGTCGTGTTGGAGGTTTATCAAATACCGATTCACGCGGCCAAGCTGGAGTGGGATATGGCGCTAGCGCAATTTGATTTGCGCACTTTCCCGGTGGATTTTGTGTTGAGCGTGTTGGTTCCCGCCAGCTGGGCCTGGTTGGTGATTTGGTTGGTAAATCGCTGGAAATTTAAAAACCCCTTCACCTATTTTTGGGGGGTAGGCTTTTTTGGCGCAATGCTCAGCTGCTCATTAATTGGTGCCTGCTCCTGGTTGTTGTTTTATGTCACGAATAGCGAAATACAGCTTGAAGCGGTAAGCGAACATTTCTGGATATTTGTGTTGCTAACCTTTCCCGAAGGATTTCTAAATGGGATTCTTGCAACAGTAATGACCGTGCTCTATCCAGAATTGGTGAAAACCTATCGCGACGATTGGTATATAGGAAAAGAAAAATAAGGCAGGAATATGTTTTGCAATACGTTAAAAAATCTGGACGATTTAACCATTTCCTTGCAAGTCACAAAACTCGACGCCTGGCTGTCACTGCCAACTATCATTGATGCTGGTGCCGTGGCGGGTTCTGTAGATCAGTTCAATCGGCCGCTTTATTCGTATCCTGAAATTGCCGGTTATTACCTATCTTACATCGCGTATCTCTTACAGTCCGGCCGGCGTGAAACATCACTCACTGAAAATGCGTTGAAGATTATACGGCATCAGCAAGTGCTTTGGTCTGGGCCTGTAGCGCCGCCGACGCGCAACTATTCTCCCTACGCATTGGAAAGAACCGATTGGCGAAATGAAGGCATGTTCATTTTTGACTTGGCAATGCTGTGGCGTGGTATCACCGATGTTGCGGCAGTGATGGACGTAAATATTTGGGATGCCGCCGAGCTGCGTGGATATATTGGTGATTTTTTTTCTTCCACCGCACTCAGGCCTGTACACTGGTTTGATCGGCGGCCTGAAAATGCTCCTGACCGCTGGTCTACTCGATCCGGCCCTTACCAACTAAAAGTTCTGGCAGCCTTGCGCAGCGCCGCTAAATTTCAGCATGATCAACGTACTCTTGATCAGATAAATGTAGTTTTGCCGGCGATTGTGAATGAGTTTAACCAAGCCAGATTTCACGATCATAATCCGCACAGCATCGCTTATGCGTTAGAAGGGGCGTTATTACTTGGTCGTGATATTGGTATTGATTTTTCGTTAGCTAGGGAGTGGGTTTCGAATGTGGCACAGGCGATATTTTCCGCAGACACATTGAACATCGACTATCGCCGTAGTGATGCGATAGCACAATTGTTAAGGTTGAACTGTTGCGAACCCTATTTCGATCCTGAAATCGCCCATGGGCTTTGTGAATTGTTAGTCTCCACGATACAGCGTGAAGGCAGCATGAGCTTTACGTTACCACCTTGTGGTGCAAATAATAAAAATACCTGGCCGGTGTTGTTTGCTCGGCAGGCATTGGATTTTTATCGGCGAGTCGTCACAGATGGCCAGTCGATTGGGGTAGGAGAGTTTACATGTCTTTATTGAGGAGACTTGTCGGCAAAATTCTTCCGAAGCCTGAAAAAATAGCGGCAGTAACGGATGTTTCTCTGTTAAAAACTCACAGTCTTCCGCAGGAGTATTGGATCGAGCTAACCTCAAAATGCCCGTTCGATTGTGTGTTTTGTTCCCGGTCGGCGTTGAGGGGAAAAGGGGAGCATATGGACTTCTCCCTCTATCAAAGTGTGGTTTCGCAAATGCAGAGCCCCAGTGTGATACGACTGAATTATTCGGGTGAATCCATTCACTACCCTCAGCTGCGAGAAGCTATTGCAACAGCTAAGGCGACCGGTGCACGGGTTGAACTTGTCACTGTATTGAGTTCTGCGAAACCAAAAATGGTTGAAGCGTTAGTGCTGGAAGGTTTGGATAGACTTACAATTTCGATTCACGCGTTAAGCGAAGTTTTGTATCAAGATATTTATGGGCACTCTTCTGTTGGTAGTCTGCGCGAGAATATTGCGCTTTTGCACTCGTTAAAGCAAAAACATGGAAATGCTTTGCCTGTAATCGATTTCGCTTTTGTTGCAATGGAGAAAAACCTGGATCAACTCCCTTCAATCGTGGAACTTGCCGATGAGCTTGGCGTTCAACAAATTGATATTCACCCGGTCATTCGACGCGACAATATTCCTGCCCAGTTCGGTCAGGAATTAATTGCAGGAAATTTGACGATTAGTTTTCGCACGCGCCTCACCCATGTGTTGCAGCGGGTTAGTGAATGTTTTCCGGCGATCGATTTAAATCTGTCCAGCAAGGAATTGCAGGCGAGTTCATGTTTAGGTGAGTTACCAATAGCGTTCACGGGGCATTTGCCTCAGGGGGCAAAGATACATTCCTGTGAACAAAACCCATGGAACACGGTGCATATACTTGCGAATGGCGATGTAGTGGTTTGTGAAGTGCGTGACCAAATTGTGATGGGTAATCTGAAAACAACTGACCTATTTTCAATTTGGCACGGTACTGCCTATCGGGCGTTTCGTATAGATTATAGTAATGGGGTTGATGAAAAATGTCGTACTTGCATTTATAAGGTTGCGTATTTGCCACAGAGTAAATCGTTTGATGTTAAAACGTATTTACATCCCCAAGAGTGCCAGCAGCAACTGTTATTAGGATGGCATCCGGTCGAATTAAATCATGTTTGGTCTTCAAGCTTTTTATCCAGCGCAGTTGTGCTAAAGGCTGAGGATGCGTCGCGTTTGCTATTGTCCGGTATATTGCCGCCTGCGCCGGTAGGGGAGGTTAACAGGCTGCGTGTGAAGGTGGGAGTTGAAGAGGTTTCTGTAGCAAATGCAGGGCGGGAAAATTATCCCTTTCAGTTAAAAATTCCGTTAGGTGGCATAGGTGGCTTAGGTGGCTTAGGTGAAGAAATAATTGTCGTTGAATTTGAAACTACACATGTATTGTCTCCCACACAGCAAGGTAGCGGAAGAGATGCGCGACGATTGGGGTTTGCTTTGACGGAAATAATATGTCGATAAAAACGCGCATTTCGTATGGAATAAGTTATTTCGTCGGATTCACTTTTTATATGCTTTGTCGTTTCACGTCTCGACTGGGGCGCATTACACATGGCGATTCAATGCATTCGCCCGCGTTTAAATGCGAGGGCATTGGGGTATCGGTGATTATTCCTGAGCGAGATAACCCAGCCCTATTAAAAACCTGTGTGGACGCAGTCTTGAACGCGTTAGCCCAAACCGGAGAGCCGTTCCAGCTCATCGTGGTTGCTAATGGGACGCCGGCATCTCAGTATCTTGCTTTGAAAACAGAATATCCCGCCATAGAGTGGGAGCATGAGATTGCGCCTCTGGGTTTTTCCAGCGCTATCAGGCGGGGTTTGAAACGGGCCCGCTATGAATGGGTGTTCTTACTCAATAACGATATGCGAGTGGATCCGGATTGTTTGCAGGCGTTATTTAAATTTCGTTCACCTGATACATTCTCTATTGCCAGCCAAATATTCTTTGAAGACTCGCATCGTCGGCGCGAAGAGACCGGTTTAACCGGCATTCGAATCGAATATGATGACGTGCATTTATTTGATCGTGAACCTGTATCCTCCCAAGTGGTTGAACATTTCTATTCCGGTGGAGGCGCTTCTCTATTCAGGAAAAGCCTGCTGCAGCAATTTATTTGTTTTTCCCATAGTTACGATCCGTTCTATTGGGAGGACGTGGATTGGGGAGTGAGAGCAAATTTAGTGGGATATAAGAATTTGTTTGTTCCATCGGCCAAAGCTTGGCACTTGCATAGAGCAACGGTGGGGCGTTTTTATACTCCTGAACAAGTCCAGCATATTTTTTCACGTAATAAATGGATTTTCTACCTTAGATTTGGGTTGCAGGGCGTCCACTTTTTTTGGTTGGGCCGCCACTTGCGCGATACAGGCTGTACACGTGTATCAGTAATTAAGGATTTGGTTTGTGATACCTTCTCGGCTGGCATTGTGTCTTCGGATTTAAAGCGTACCCGCGTGGCCGAGTGTATTGATTATAGGTTTCCGATTTCCAACCCAAGTTTGCCGTGGTTATTATTGATTGTTCCTTTTGCGGTTTACCCCGCCGCGCATGGCGCTGCAGTACGTCAGCGAAATCTATACCGGCAAATTGCCCAATATTTTAATATCTGGTTAATTTCGGATGAGGCGAGCAGCTATACCGAAGCAATTTTACCGCCTGAAAATCCATTTTCCGTAATTAGCTTATTGAAGTCTCCTCGTATTGAAGCTGGGAACGGCCGTTTGGCGCGTATGAGTAGTCACGCGCGCGGTGAACTATATCAACTGACTAAAAATATAGTTGACCGTATCCAACCTGCGGTTATTCAAGTTGAGCATGAAGAATTATGTGAGTTGGTGAGGCTCCGCCAAGAGCAATCATTTTGGGCGATTACCTTGCACGATGTGAATTTGGGGGTAGGGCCAGACGCGCAGTGCGCCGACGAAAAATTGTTGCAGTCATTGCTGTCTTACGATGCGATTTTCACTTGCAGCCTAGAGGATTCGAGGCTACTCACAGTTCCAAATTACTGCATCGAAAATGGTGTAGACCCACAAAGATTCCACTATTCAGCAGAATCAGTTGGGCAGACGCTGATATTTGTCGGCGCATTTCGCTATTTGCCTAATCGTCAAGGTATTGAAACGTTTATCGATCACCTTTGGCAAAAATTACGTAAGCGCTATCCGCATATTAAGTTGCAAATATTGGCTGGTTTGGATGATTCCGAGGCTTTCATTGCAAACAATCCGCGCTTTCAATTGTCTGGAATTGAGTTTGTTAATAAAACCGATCGAGTGCAAGATTTTCTTCACGGCGCAACTCTAATGGTGAATCCGCTGACCGGTATACGCGGTTCCTGTCTTAAAACTATAGAGGCAATAGCCTGTGGACGAGTCTGTGTGTCTACACGTGACGCCGCGCGCGGGCTAGAGGAATATCAATTCTCCGGATTGAAAGTTGTTGAAAATTGGGAGGAGTTTTTTATGGCAATTTCTTTTTATTTGGATAACGATGTTGTACGCCGTAGGGAAGAGACTCCTGACGATGAAAAGTTACAGCGATTCTTTTGGAATGGTATTGGAGCTCAGCAGTGCGCTGTCTATGACACTAAGGTTAATGCCAGATGAATTCCTCGGTTTCTAAAAACTACGATTTAATCGCCTCAATTTTTGATCACGACATGGCGTTGAATATGCGCTATGACGATATAGGTTTTTATGTAGATCGCATAAACGGAAAGGTGTCTGTACTCGAAGTGGGGTGTGGTACGGGGAGAATCAGTATACCTGTTAGCAGGGTATGTGATCATCTGGTCGGGATTGATATCTCTCTTCCCATGTTGTTTGAGTTAAAGCGAAAGCTTGAAAGCGCTGCGGAAAAAACATCGAATATTCAATTGATAGCAATGAATGCATGTTCAATCGCATTGCAGAAAAAGTTCGATTACATTTTTTTTGGATTTTCCAGCATCAATTATCTAACACAACCCGCGCAGGTCGCGAACTTTTTGTTATCACTAAAGCCTTTATTGAAGGATGGCGGCTGTGTGCTTTTGGATGCGTTTGTTCCTAAAGTTGCCAATGGTTCTACCGATGCCTGGATGGAGGACTATATCCGCGTGATCCCCGGTGGAGGAAAGCTAAAGCGACTTAAATCCATAACGGCGGAAGGGGAGATAAGTTTTGTTCGGCGTCGTTACGAGCGGTATTCGGTAGATGGAAATCTTGAGCAGGTGATTAATACCGAAAGTCGTATACGCCCTTATTCACCTGAGGATTTGTGCAGGTTCTTGCAAGAAGCTGGTTTTGAGTTGCAAGGTACTTGGTGGAACTACGAAGTGCGTGCGCGGGAAGGCGCCGATTTTTTTTCCGTTGAGGCGAGATTGGAATAGTATGGAAAGGTTTCGTTTGGAAGGAAACAGGTAATGGTACTAAAAGTATTAATTGTCTTTGGCACCAGGCCAGAAGCAATAAAGTTAGCTCCAGTAATTCATGTTTTGCAGCAGGATGGAGCGATAAACCCGAGGGTTTGTGTGACGCGGCAGCATGGCGAAATGTTGGCGCAGGCGCTTGAGCTTTTTAAGATAGATGTTGATATTGAACTCAAATTTGACGTTGCTGGTTTATCAATTTCCCAATCGCTAGCAGGAATGTTATCTGAATTGCACTCGGTGCTTGTTCAAGAGCAACCTGATGTCGTGTTGGTTCAGGGCGATACAACCAGTTGTATGGCGGGGGCTCTGTCTGCCTTTTACAATCGCATACCGCTTGTTCATATTGAGGCGGGTTTACGTACTGGGAATTTACTTGCACCCTATCCGGAGGAGGGGCATAGGCAAATGGTTAGCAGAATTGCTGATCTTCATATGGTTCCCACTGTGGGGGCTCGCGATCATTTGTTACGCGAAAATATTAGCTCGGCCCGGATTCATGTTACCGGGAATACAGTCATCGACGCGTTACGCTTAGCGCACGATATGTTTCCAGAGGATGCGGACACCGCGTTTGCGCGAAAACTATACGAGCAGTTTGGCATTCCTATGGTTAGGCTCTTAAATCGCATGGTTGTAGTGACTTTACATAGGCGTGAGTCTATAGGCGCACCTTTTTTAGAATTGTGCGGAGTACTAGCGAGATGCGCAACACAACATCCGGATTGGTCATTTGTTTACCCGGTACACCTTAATCCGCTGATTAACCGGAGTGCCCATCAGATATTTGAAGGTATTTCAAATATTTATTTGTTGCCGCCACAGGATTACCTTACCTTTGTTTGGCTGCTGTCCAAGAGTAGTTTTGTTGTTACCGATTCAGGAGGGGTGCAAGAGGAGTCTGAAGCGCTAGGAAAACCTGCGCTAATTGTCCGAAACTGCACCGATCGGCCGGAGACCTTGAGGAATAAAAAAAGCCTGGTAACGACTACCAACGCGCAGGAGTTTGAAAAATTAATTAACCTTTTTCTCTTGGAGTATGGCAGTTCTCCGATCACTACAGTCGCTAATCAGGTGTGCGACGGCATTTTTGGAGACGGTTATTCAGCGCAGAAAATTGTTAATTTCCTCAAGTTGAAATACGGTTACTCATCCAGTGCTGGATAACTACGTCCGAACCTGTTAAAAATTAATCAAAAGCGTTTTCACAATGATTGATCCGATAAAAAAAAATAACAAATTAAAAAACATCCTGAGGTTAGTTCCTGTTGCGCTAATTTTTTGTGCACTGGTTATTCCCAATCGATTGTCTGATATCTATCCCGATAGTTTTGCGCGCCTGCCTTTGGAGTTGTTGTTGCTTGGGTTTGTGCTTTTGGTTCCTGGTTTGGCTGGCAAAGTGTTACGTTGGCTCGCCGCCAGTGTGCTGGCAGCAGGCGTGATTTTTAAAATTGCCGATATGGCAACCTTCAATGTGTTTGCTCGACCATTTAATCCCATATTTGATGCCTATTTGCTCGGGAATGGAATTCATCTTTTAAAAGGAGCGCTAGGCGAAGCTGCGGCGCTGGTTGTCGGCATAGGATTGGTTGTACTAGCACTGCTAATCATTGGTTTGGCATTTTTGTTGTTAAACGCTATTCGCCAAATCCAATTGGCTTACGGAAAAACCAGCGCAGTCGGATTGGTTGGGCTGTTAGTTGTATGGTGTGGCTTGCGCGCGGCGGATTCCCGGTATGCAATTGCTGGCTTTTACGATTTGTTGGCCATGCACACGAGTTCGACAATTGCCAGTGTCACGGATACGCGTGAGTTCCGCAAAGAACTCAACGAATTAAGTCCACGAGCGTCTGCTGTTAAAAATAATCCGCAACTATTTGCTGCACTAAAAGGCAAAGATGTACTGATTATTTTTATCGAATCATACGGTCGTACCTTGTTAGATAAACCCGAGTTTGCAAAAGATTTTCGACCCTTCCTACATCGGCAGGAGCAGCAGTTACGCGATGCAGGAATTGCAATGCGGAGCGCGTATTTAACCTCGCCAACATTTGGTGGTCTGAGTTGGTTTGCCCATGGCACAGCCATGTCGGGTTTATGGATTAATACCCAAACTCGTTACGACACCTTAGTGATGAGTGATTACCCATCGATTAATCGTTTATTTAATGCCGCTGGCTGGCGTACTGTGGCAGTAATGCCAGCTATCAGCATGGCTTGGCCAGAAGGCGAGTATTTCGGTTACGACCAGATTTATCACGCCTACAATTCAGGCTATGAAGGCAAGCCGTTTAACTGGATTACCATGCCGGATCAATTTTCCTTGGCTGCTTTTCGGCGCAATGAATTAGCAGTAGCCAAACGCAAGCCAGTTATGGCTGAGATTGCATTGATTTCTTCCCATGCGCCCTGGACGCCCGTACCGGAATTGGTGGATTGGAATCAAATCGGTGATGGTCAGATTTTTAATTCTCAGGCAACCAGCGGTGATTCGCCTGAAGAAGTTTGGAAAGACGCTGAGCGTGTGCGTATGCAATTTCGGTTGACGACTCAATATTCCATCAGTGCTGTAGTGGATTATTTGGTTCACTATGCCAATGACAATACGGTTGCGTTGGTATTTGGTGATCATCAACCCGCACCTTTGGTTACGGGTAGTACTGAAAACCGCGATGTGCCAGTGCATTTTTTTGCGCGCGATCCAAAAGTCATGGATGCAATAGCCAATTGGAATTGGGCGGAGGGCCTAACTCCAGCGGATTCCGGCCCGGTATGGCGAATGGATGAAATTAAGAATAAGTGGATTGAAACATTTTCCCGGTAGACATTTTATTCACCAGGTAAGGCTAGTAAATCCCAATGCCCAATCACACAACTTCCTGTTGCCGCATGTTGTAAGCGATAGGTTTTCCACTCTCGCAGCGCGTTAGAATCAATTCCATAATTTTCTGCCACAGCCTTAGCGATTCCTTCGATCAAGTTTTCAACTAACGATTGTTGCTCTCCGGATAATTGCCAGGGGCTGGGTGCAACCTGGATTTGATAACCTGCATTTTCTAATTTCATTTTTAAATAATCGGTTGCATTAGGGCCAAGCGCAGGGCCGAAACCTTTATCGCGCAGCTGATCCATATTGAACGCTTCTAGTACAGTTTCATCCAGTGGGTGTGCTGGTGACCATTGGGTTGTTCCATCGTAATTTAGCGCCGTATAAAAAACGGTTTTACGCGTATCGATACGTGCAATTAATGCATCACAAAAGTCTGTCGATGCCAAATCAAAAAGTGCGGAAGCGGTGACGATATTGGCACCGGTTAACGGTAATTCATTCACCACGGTTAAATCGGCTTGATAGTCTTCAATTAATAATTGTTTGCCATGGCGCTTTAAGGCTTCGTCTAATAATTTTCCATCCAGATCTACCAGTCGCCAAACAAAATTGCTTGCGCCGAGCTTTGTCAACGCGCGCACTGTAGAGCCGGTACCCGAACCCAGATCTACAAGAATGCGATCCGGTGAAATCGGGTCTTTTTTTTGTCCCAAGGAATCCAATGCAATTTGCACCAGGTTTTTATCCCGTGCGGTAAAGTCGGCGGGTTCACGTAAATCCAGCCATTCAATCGAAAAACTGCTCATAGATTCCTCAAGTGGTAAATAGTATCGGCGACAATTGCAGCGCAATCCTCCCATGTGGGTAGGGTAAGTGCGGCGCGCTCTGCGCCTAGTTGCAATTGCTGACGATAATTGTGATTTGTTAATAATTCATTGATCGCAACCGCCAGCGCATTTTCATCGGCCGGAGCAACCAGTGTTCCTGCATCGGGAGGCACCAGATCGGGAACAGCGCCGGCGCGCGCGGCAATTATCGGTAGCCCAAAAGATATTGCTTCAGCGAAAGCCATGCCGTAGCCTTCGAAATGAGATGGCAAAATAAATGCATCAGCGCTTTGGTATTCTTCTGTTAAATCATCGCGATTGCCCAGTAGGGCGATGCGATTTTCCAAACCGGTGGATTGAATTAACTGCGTGAGGTTTGTAGCCCATTCTGGGTCAAACGCAGCACTACCTATCCATCGCGCGCTCCATGACAAATGCTTTATTTGCGCGAGTGCTTTGATTAACACGTCATGGCCTTTGCGCTTGGTGAGCGTGGCAACAGTTAGAAGTTGTGGTGTTTGATTGTCGCTTCGTGCGAATTCCTGCCTATGAGTGCCTGGGCGTGCGAGGACGATTTTTTCGTCGGCGACGGAAAAATATTTTACAAGTAATTGTGCGGTTGCGGCGCTGGTTACGATGATCGCATGCGCCGCATTTAGCGCATAAGATTCGGAGGCTTGCAAAAGTTTTTTCTGTGCTTCACTAATGCCTGTTTCAAAGGCCAGTGGGTGATGACAGAGCGCTATAAGGGTTAAACGCTGCGAATGCTGTTGGGCAATAGTGTCCATTACCCCGAAAGCAAGCCCATCGATAATAACCAGGGCGCCATCCGGCAAGTTAGCAAATATCCGGGCTGTTTCAGCTAGCGCGGCAGTGCCGGGGGCAGGAAATTCCGCCGAAAGTGATAATAACTCCACAGGAATGCCGAGTTGTGACAACCCTTTGATCAATTCGCGGTCATAACCATAGCCGCCGGTGAGGTTGCTAAGATCACCGGGCACGGCAAAATAAACAGGGTTATCGGTTGTAGTGGAGTCAGTCATTGCCGGTGTAGTTCGCATTAAAATCGCGTGTTGTGTTGGGGCGGTTGAGTCGGGTGCTAATTCTGCCTTAAGATCGCCCCTACTGACACAATAAAGACCACAAATATAAGGCGTTGTAGTTCAAGCCTTCTTTTCAGTGACCTGCATGAATTTGAATAACACCATCGAAGACTGGCTCACCAGAACCCAGAGAAACCGCGCACCCGCTAACCGACCTTTCGTCACCCTCAGCTATGCCCAGAGTTTGGATGGCAGCATTGCGCTGCGATCCTGTGAGCCCTTAGCGTTGAGCGGTAGTGAATCGCTTCGTTTAACCCACCAGTTGCGCAGCCTTCATGATGGTATTTTGGTGGGGATAGGCACGGTTCTGGCGGATGATCCGCAGCTGAATGTCCGTCATTGGTCTGGCCTTAGCCCGCAGCCGATTGTATTGGATAGCCAATTACGTATGCCGAGCGATGCGCGTTTGCGCCAGTGCGCCGAAAAGCCCTGTTGGATTCTGACCACCCAATCCAATCAGTGGTCAGAGCAGGAAGGCGCCGAGATCTGCTCGTTGCAACCGGGGGCCGATGGGCGTGTATGTTTGCAAAACGCGCTCGCTTTGCTTTATGAAAAAGGCATTCGTCAGCTAATGGTGGAGGGCGGCGCGAACGTGATTACCGCCTTTATCAAGGCACAATTAGTGGATGTAGTGGTTATTACGCTAGTTCCCAAATTTGTAGGTGGTTATAAGGCAGTGGGCGATTTGGAAATCGGCTCGCGCGTCGAATTGCCAGTCATCCAACCCTTTAATACTGAGCGGTTGGGAGATGATGTAATTATGTGGGGTGAGCTTGCTTATCCAACTAATTTATCCAGGTAAAAAGCGATGAAAAGAAATGCGCAACAATTATGGTTTACCGGCCCGCAACAAGTAGCCGTTCGCGCGAATGAAATAGCCTTACCTGCCGCGGGCAGCGTCGTTGTCGAGGTGATTTGCTCTGCCATTAGTGCCGGTACGGAAATGTTGGTTTATCGCGGTCAATTGCCGACTGACATTGCGCTGGATGCAACCATCGACAGTTTGCAAAATCCAACCTATCCCCTGCAATACGGATACGCCTGCGTTGGGACTGTGGTACAACTGGGTGAAGGTGTGGATGAATCCTGGTTAGGGCAAGCGGTGTTCGCCTTTCAGCCCCATGCGAGCCATTTTGTTAGTGCTGTAGAAAATTTAATTCCAGTTCCCGACGATATTGCTGCTGAAGATGCTGTGTTTCTTGCGAATATGGAAACGGCAGTTAACTTATTGCAAGACGGAAAACCCATTATCGGTGAGCGTGTGCTGGTACTGGGGCAGGGTATAGTCGGATTATTATTATCGAGTTTATTGGTTCAAATGCCGCTGGAAGAACTGCTCGCTGCTGATACCTGGAAAAATCGACGCGAGATCGCAGAGCAATTGGGCGTAGCAACGTTTAACCCGCTGAGTGCAGAAGAGCGCCACCTTCAGCAACAACGCTTAAGTGCAGTGCAGGGCGCTGATTTAATTTATGAATTAACCGGTGTGCCGGACGTGCTAAATTTGGCAGTTGATTTCAGTGGATATCACAGTCGCATCGTTATCGGCAGCTGGTACGGCACTAAATCCGCACCAGTTTTCTTAGGCGGAGCCGCCCATCGCAATCGTTTGCAAATTACCACTAGCCAAGTAAGCAGCCTTAGTCCCGAACTAAGCGGGCGCTGGACAAAAGCGCGCCGCTTTGACGTAACCTGGAATATGATTCGCCGCTTACGCCCATCGAAGTTTGTATCCCACCGCGCAGCACTGGAGGAAGCCCCTGTCGTTTACCAGCAATTGGATCAACAACCCGGATCGCTGGTTCAAGCATTGTTTGTTTATTAATTTCCCAGACAATTATTTTTTTGATAACAGTTTTCTGCTAATTGTTCTATTAATCTATTTTTTTTGTGAGTCGAGACGATTTTATGTATAGCCTTGGTGTAAGACGGGATTTTATTGCAAATCATTATTTAGTGGGTGGCGATTGGGGTGCAGAAAACTTTCCCCATGCTCATCATTATATCGCTGAAGTTATTATCGAAAGTGCGCAGCTGGATAAACACGGTTATCTGGTAGATATTGTAGAAGTTGAAGCAGCATTAAATAGCACAATCACTTATTTTCGCGACTCACTGTTAAATGACAAACCTGAATTTGCCGGCTTGAATCCCAGTATTGAACATTTCAGTCGCATCATCAGCGAAAAATTACTCGCCGCCATTAACCCACCCGGAAGCGGATCTTTCACCGTAAAACTTTGGGAAAATGATTTTTGTTGGGCGGCGTATAGGAAGGATTTCTGAACCATTTACGGGGATTAGTTTATGGCTCCAGGTGCTCATCTATTAATAAGTTGGTTGGCAACTGTTGAAGTTTTTAAAGAGCGCAGGGAGCGCGCGTTGGTCACTCTTTGTGGTGTGGCACCAGATCTGGATGGTGCAGGGTTAGTGGTTGACCTGATCACCGGAACTACAAGCTATTATGTGAAATACCATCATTATCTTGGCCACTCTATTATTTCTGCAGTATTTTTGGCTACATTCGCAACCTGTTTTGCCAAATCTCAAAAAGCCCTTGTTTGGCTTGCTTCTTTATTAGTTGTGCATTTGCATATGCTCTGTGATCTTGTTGGTTCCAGGGGGCCTGATGGCTATCAGTGGCCGATATATTATTTCTATCCCTTAAATTCCAAAGGTGTAACTTGGTATGGCCAATGGGAATTGAATGCGTGGCAAAATCAGTTGATTATGCTGTTGCTTTTTGCGCTTTGTGCCTATTATCTAGTAACTAGAAAAATCACATTCCTTGAAGTGTTCAGTAAACACCTGGATAAGGCCGCAATTGGGTTGTATGAAACTTATCTGGTGAAGAAAAAATAGCAAAACATGCTGATTATTTTCGGAATATAATCAGGTGTGTTTTTAGGAGGAAAAATACGAGCTCACTCTGCTCTAAGGGGCATTGGTAGCAAAAGTAGATTGGTTGAATTTTTCGGTAAACTATTCTTTATGTGGTCGCGTTTAATTCTGATAGCTATGTTTTTGGATGGAGCCTATATGCCTGTTGTTAAGCTGATAGTGTTATTTTTCCTGCTTGGTTTATCGCAATATTCTTTATCTGCTCCGTCTGAGGTTCAGACTGTGCCTAATGGCCAATGGGCGTCTGTGAAAATCCTGGAAAATGGTAAGAGTCGATCCTCTGTAAAGGTTAAGCTGTTTTCCTATAAAAATGACATCCTGTTATTTGAGTTTACGGAAAAATCAAAAAAATGCTTCAGTGTAAATAACCTGAGCGATTATCTATCGGTAGAAATTACTAATCTTTGCCCTGATGAAGAAATTCCTATCGACAAGTTATCTTTAAATGGCACTCAATTAGAATTGGTTAGTGGCGATACGCACTATTTTTTCGTTAAAGAGAAGGTGCGCGCTATTTCCAGTAAGGCCTTGAGTAGTGTTTGGGAATGGGGTAATTCAGAAAGTGGTGGCGAAGCCTATGGGCTTAATATCTACCCGGATAACAATGTTCAGTTGACCTCCCATAACGAGGGCGAAAGCCATATGGCGCGCTTGATTATGGCGGATGACTACATGCCTTATATTGTTATGGAAGATACATTTATCCCTGTTTTTTATAGAGGCTCACACCTGGATGTTGTTATAGATGAAAAGCGCTCTTTTCAGCGAACCCATAAGAAATTGCCTTCACAATTTATGACGGATGAAAATGGGTTGCCGGTAGAGATAGAGCATTTTTCCGTAAGTGCAAAAATCAACGGTGACCTGGCAGAAACAACTATTGATATTCGTTTTAGAACCCTGGATTCCCGTGATACTGAAGTGGCTTTCAGTTTGCCATTACCTGCATCTGCCAGTGTAAGTGGGTATAGCCTGGATGTGAATGACCGTATGGTTCCCGCCGTTGTGGTACCCAAAGAGGAGGCGAGGGATGCGTTGGAAACACTGGAGTCGCGCGGCGTAGATCCGGCCATTGCCGAACTTACGCAAAACAATAAATTTCAAACAGAAATATATCCCGTCAGCAAGGAGAATCCGCGTCGTATACAAATTCAGTACCAGGAAACCTTACAAGCAGTTGATGGGACGTATCGCTATAGTATTCCGCTGGATATTCTAGGTAAGTTCAAACAGATTGCCCTCGATATTGAGCTGGAGGGTATTGATGCTATCAGTCATTCACCTTCCTCAGTTATTCGTACCAGGCAATTTAAAACCTATACAACCAGCAAAAATAAAAAGATCCTGCGTTTCAATGCGGACAATTTCTCTGCTGATTCAGAGTTGGCGTTTAATCTAAAACCTCAGAAAGTTTCTGCCTTGCAGGTGCAATCTGGCAGCGATGAAAACATCTATTTTCGTTTGCCACTGCATCTGAACGCAGCACCATTTACACCTGAAAGTATACTGGTCTTGTGGGATACCTCATTATCCATGAAGGCTTATCATGTGCAGTATTTGGTTTGGTTAATAGCCGTCCGGCGCGAATTTCCTGCGGCAAATATCCGCGTCCAACTTTTTTCAACCGATAATCAACAACCAGTGAATTTGACAACATCTGTCGATGCGGTTAAATCCTTCGCGTCGGGTATTGTTTATGACGGCGCATCTGATCTGAATAACATTAAGGGCCTTGTTGCAAGTAAGGAGGTAGCAAATGAGCAGGTAGCAAGTGCGCAGGATTCAACGCTGTTGCTCTTTTCTGACGCTACCCATTCGGTGGGGCTGCTCGATTTGCAAGGCGTTTCCGAACCTGTCTATGCAGTTTATCCTGATGCTCGTACCAGCAATATGCCGCTGCTGGAGACTCTCGCAGCGAAAGGTAATCTGACAAGGGTAAATAATCTTTCAGTTAATGAATTCTTCTCTGTGCTGGATGATGTGGATGTAAAATCCAAAAGTAACAATATTCTTGTGAAACGACGCTTCGATACAAAAAATCCAATAGAAATTTTGGGGGCTCTTAGTAAGGATGATTTGCCTTCTAGCCTTGTCGTTAATATTGATGGGGAAACGAAAGAGCTCCTTGTAACAGATGGCAATCTTTTGGAGGGAAAGTCGATCCAATATCAGTGGGCTACCAATAAAATTCAGCCGTTATTGATTAATCCTCAGCAGCATAAACAAGCCATTATTGATGCGGGAATGAAACATTCGATTGTTACACCCTACACAAGTCTTTTGGTGTTGGAAAACCTGGATGATTACGTTGAATTTGGCGTGAAGCCGCCGGCGCTATTTGATCCGGACAATGAATACGACGAGCTAAGGGCGGAACATGTTGCGCAAGAATCTAAAGCTAAAAGGAAAACTCGAGAGGAGTTATTGGTAGCATGGAAACAACGAGTGGCCTGGTATGAAGACCCGGTAGCGTTTAATCAGCAGTTTCTGAAAGAGAAGAAAGCGCGAGAATCGTCAGCGCTCGATGAGGTCATGGTTACAGGCGCAAGAGCGAGTGCATCAACAGGCGATAGTGTTGAAGAGGTTGTTGTACAGAACCTTGGTGATTTTGATGGTGGAATTAAGGTGGTGGCCTGGAATCCGGATACCCCCTATATGAAGGCTATAAGAGCTGCGCCAATCGAGAAGGCATACATAACCTATTTGCAGCAGCGCAATGAGTATGTTGCAAATATGTCATTTTATATGGATGTTGCTAAATATTTCTTTGACAATAAACAATCAGAAATTGCTTATAAAATACTGAGTAACATTAGCGAACTTATGCCAGAAAAAATGCTGGCTCAGCGGTTGGTAGCCTACACATTGATTGAATATCAGCAATGGGAGCCTGCACTTTTATACCTGAATTTTGTTAATGAGATAGTCCCGTATGAGGCGACGAGTAAACGCGACCTGGCTGTTTTGTTAGAGCGTATGGCGACTTCCGAGACACCCGGGTTAATTGCTCAATCTGCTAATTACTATTGGCAATCCATTCTACTGGATGACAGTTTTCAACATGACCTTGCCATTACGACTATTGGGGAATTGAATAATTTAATTCAGGTTTGGAACGTTGATCCCAACAGTATTTCTGGTTTTGATCAGCGTTTTATCAGCGCCATGGAGTTTGATTTGCGTGTGGTCATTTCCTGGACTAACGACCAGGCGGATATGGATTTACATCTGCATGAACCGGATAAAACAGAAGTTTACTATGGCAATCGCTATTCCAAATCCGGTGCGTGGCTGCCATTTGATAACACCAGCGGGTTTGGCCCGGAAGAATATCTGTTGAAATCGGCCGGTAAGGGAATTTATAAAGTCGCCGCGGATTTTTACTCAAATAGTTCTGTAGAAACCTTCGGGCCGGTTACGGTACACGTGGATATTTATCGCAATTACGGTAGAAAGAATCAGGTGCATAAAGCAACTACTGTGCGTCTGGACAACGAAAAGGATGCGTCGGACTTGGCCGAAATTACAGTGCATTAATTATGAACCTGAAAAAACTCAATATCCGCCGCTCGCTATTCGATATCTCTCTAAAGGTCGCAACCCTGTTAGGGATGGTGGTTATATTGGTTGTTGGCTGGCTTTGTATACATTACCTGCCGCTATTTTTAACAATCGGCGTAATTATTTATTTAGGGTTGGGTTTGCCACGCTGGATTGGTCGGAACGAAAGATTGGTGCGGGCTATACAGGCCAAAGAAAGTGAGTTTCAGAAATGGGGGTTTCATAGTCGTGATCGGGAAGGGCCCTGGTTAAACTATATTGATAAACCTCTGGTTAAGCGGGCGGCGATAGCCGAGGGTAAATATTTTTATAGCGAATGGCTGATTATTCACAACGGGCTTATTGTGGTGAACCCCGGTGCAACCAAAGCAGCGCCCGATAAAGAATTGCGAACCGTCGAATACGATTTTACTAAGACGCGAACCTATGCTTGGGATGGTTGTACACCCAAACGGTGGTTTTTCTGGTTTGCATTATTCGGAACACCAGATTGGGATGAGAAGTTAGAGGTAATTACGACAATTGACGCGGAGCAAAATTGTCTGGTGACAAAAAATCGTTTTTGGCAGCGGGCTCATCACGCCAGCCTTGTTCACGATGCGCTTTACCAATATCTGGATTCTATTCCTTTGAGTAAAAATGACGTGGATGAGTTGTTTTACCAAATGTTGATTGATTCCGGGTTTTATCCGGTGTGCGCACGAGTGTACCGTTTGTTTACGATGTGTGGAGGCGGAGATGTGAAATCTACGCCTGACCGCCAGCCAAAACCGAATTTTAGCTTGGTGAATGTGCCGGCGTTTTTGCTGTGATGTGTCGGCAGCCAGCCATACAGCCCAGTCCAAAAATTAATACGGCGGCGTCCCGCAAACGCATTAATGCAATGACCGTTAATGCGGATTCCATCGACAAGCTCAAATAACTAAATGCCCAGAAAATTGCTGCCTCAATGGTGCCAACGCCACCCGGCAGAGGTAATAGCATCGCCAAACGCATGGCGACAAATATTAATAAAAAGCCGGTAAGGTTGGTGTTCGCGTCTGACATCCACAGAATTAATTGCAACTCGATAAACAAACCGGCCCAGCCAAGAAGCGAAATCAGCAAGGCGCTCAGCAATATTTTTCGCTCAGTGTGTAAGCAGCAGCGCAAATCATCAGTGAGCAAATTCCACTGCGTTTTAACGGAATGCAAATAGCGATGTGTTTGCCATTGATGAGCTACTGTGTTTAGACGCTGGCTTAGCCACTGTGGTTGTTTTATCAAAATAAACCCGACTAGTGATAACAGGCCAATTACGTTAAGTAACGTGATTAGAATATGTTCCCAACTGGCCGTTGTATTAGCTGTCGATACGCTGAGTAGTATGACTCCGAGTATTAGTATCGAAAAGTTCACCCAGAGTTCAAAGAATCGATCCAATCCCAAGGATAGCAAGGCTTTGTGTAAGGCGATTTTTGAGCTCTGCCACAGCCAATATATTTGCAGCGGTTCGCCACCGAATTGTGGCCCAGGTGTAATAAAGCTAATACTTTGTCCCGCTTGTTTGATAAAGAGTAGGCGCCAGAAGTTGATTGGTGCTTTTACTGCCTTACTCAACATCCACCAGCGATAGTTACTGAGTAATAAGATGGCGATATTGGCAAGTACCCAAGGTGCATAATCATTCAGCTTTACACTGCTGAGGCGGGCACCAATTTCAGCAACTGGCAATTGGGCTAGCGTCCATCCAGCAAGCAATAGCGCTGTAATCCAAAGTAATGCAATGACCATTTTTGCTTTAATCATCGCGCACCGTCCTGGCGGTTTACCCAGTTATCATCACCGCGCCATAGGCAAAATTTCCCCGGGCCAAGTAGCAGCAGCCAGCTGGTGGCAAATAAAAATGTTGTTTGATAAAAGCTATTGGTTTCCGGATTTGCCGCTGATGGTAAAACATTTATGGATCCTTGGCTCAACAGGAAACCAGCACCGAGTAACAGCACTAACGCTGTGGTGCGCGCACCGGTGCCGCTGATAACGAGTAAAGCCAGAACCCCCACTAAAATAGTGATGAGAGGGTTTTGATGGAATGTGTGGTGCGCAATACCTAGGAGTAAGATGGCAACGATCAGACGCAGGCCTGGTTGTAAAAGTGTTTGGCTGATGTGATTGATGCGGGAAAAATATTTTATGGTTTGCGGTTTGGTGCCATCAATACGACCAGACACCACCAGCCAATCGATTAAAAAACCAATAAGAATCGGCAACATAAAAGCGATACCGAGTAGTTTAGTAATTTCTGATGAAAAGGCGGGTAGTAAAATGAATGCTACAAATCCCATTTGAAAACCGGCGAACGCGCGGCGCAGTTGGCTGGGCAATAATGGAAAAACAGGGAGTGAATTTTTTTGTCGCCAATAGAGACCAAAAATGAACAGATAATATGCCGCGCTAACCGCAAAAAAACTCCACGCTAATTTGCCCAGTTGAATTGCCAAAACTGGCGCAATCAACAAACCCAAGGCATCAAACACAGTATCCAATTCGCTGCCCAGTAAACTGGTTCTTTGGGTGCGACGCGCAACGAAACCGTCTATGCGATCCAGGGTCGCGGCTATACCGTATAAAATTCCGGGCATCCAAGCAGTTAACCCGGAGGGAACAGGCTGTATAAGAAAGCCGCCCGTGAGTGCAATCAATCCACCGCGCAAAATAGTCAGTTGATTGGCCCAGCCAAGGTCATTAAATAGTGGTGCATTTTGCTGTGGGCGATTTAATTCAAGGCGTCGCCACGTTTGCCAGTAACCAAATAGCCAAAGACTGCTACAAATAAAAAAATATTGCAGTGAATGGATTGTGTTTGTGGAGTAAACGCTGAAAAGGCAACTGACTCCTGCAATGATCAGTAATCCGGCGAAACCAATTATGCGCAACTCTCGATAAGTTTGTGTGCTTTGCATATATTGGTCTCGCTAAAATTATTATTGTTTGGATGTTATCGCTGTATTAGCTAGTAATCAGTGTCACAATTCCGAGCCCAATAAAAATAACACACGCCCCCTTGTGAGCGAGACCCAAGGGCAATTTATCCATTAACCATTTGCCCGCAAAAATTACCGGGACATTGGCAATTAGCATTCCGACTGTGGTTCCTGCAATCACCGCCATAGTCATCAACAGATCCGCAGAGTACTTTGTTGCCAGTATTACTGTCGCAATTTGGGTTTTATCGCCAATCTCGGCCAGGAAGAACAATACCAGTGTGGCCAGGAATGGCCCGTAGTTGGCAAATCGACCCATCTCATCATCTTCTTTATCGGGAATTAGCAACCAAAGACCAATTGCGATAAAGCTGCTACCGACAATCCAGGGAATCCAGTGTGATGGAATAACATCTGCCAATACCGCACCCAGCCATGCGGATAAACCGTGGTTGATCAAGGTGGCGATAAGAACTCCCGAGCTGATAATCCACGGGCGGCCGTAACGTGCGGCCAGGAATAAAGCGAGCAATTGGGTTTTGTCGCCGATTTCGGCGATGGAAACCGCGAGGGTTGAGCTGAGGAATGCTTCCATTGAAAAGTACCAGGGCGGGATGAATACACGAGATACAACGCTGTCCCGCCCGGGGCCAGAGTGGTATCTCAGGTCTCATCAATCCGACGTGTGCTGGTTCAGCACGACAGAGGACGCTTTTGCCATGTCGAATGAGCGACAAGTTTGTTGACAAAAGCGCTCGGCATTAACAGCGTAAGCGCGGATAAATGCCAGAGCAGATTACTCCCCCGAGAGGGTAGCGGCATTATAGGTAGTGGCATTAAAACCGACAAGTCCAAGTCTTGTATTTCTGATGCGTTCAGCCAAATCTTTGACTGCTGATGCAGAATTCTACAGCTATCTTATTGATAAATATATAAAAGTTAGATTGGCATTGCGTTTGCAATCACCTGAATAACCAAAGAGTAAATGCTGAGAATTCGATGGATTCTTGACGTTTGCCGGTAAAACTAAATCGGTTTCCACCATTCGGGGTTTTTATGACGCAAGCTGCACCCAGTTTGATTAAGGCGGCTCCTACCAACAGCCAGCATTTGAGTTTGCTGGTGCCGGAGCAGGCCAAAGTGGCGGGAAATCTCGCTACGAAATTGGCGCTTGCCGATAAAAGCCGAGCAAGTGAAAGCTTCAACCAGATGTCGGAACAACTGGCTGATTCCTATCATTTGCTGGAAAACAGGGTTGCCGAATTAAATCAGGAATTGAATCACCTGAGTGATCGCCGATTCGCAGAATTAGCGGAAAAAGAAAAACTCGCCAATCGCCTCGAAAGTCTACTGAATTTCCTGCCTGGCGGGGTTGTGGTGCTGGATTCCTCTGGCAAGGTGGCAGAATGCAACCCTGCAGCTTTGCAATTACTGGGTGAACCCTTGCAAGGGGAATTGTGGCGGGATGTGATCAAACGCAGTTTTGCGCCGCGCAACGATGACGGTCACGAAGTGTCGCTGAAAGATGGTCGCCGGGTGAGCATTCAAACCCGCAACCTGGGTGAAGACGGCCAAATTATCTTACTGACCGATCAAACCGAAACCCGTCGATTGCAAAGCGAGTTAAGTCGCCATGAACGATTGTCTGCACTCGGAAAAATGATGGGCGCTTTGGCTCACCAAATCCGCACACCACTTTCCTCTGCAATGCTCTATGCCGGACATTTGTGCAACGGAAAGTTGGATGATGAGCGCCGTCAGCAGTTTTCAGAAAAAATCCTTGGGCGGTTGAACAATATCGAACGTCAAATTCAGGACATGCTGTTTTATGTTAAAGGTGAATTGCCATTAAACGATGTTATTTCCGTTGCACAGTTGCAAGAGGAATTAGCGGAAGCGATGGAAGTTCCTTTAATGACCAGCGAGTCAACCTGCGAATGGGTGATCCGCACGCGCGAACAATATATCCAATGCAATCGCGCGGCATTAGTCGGTGCGTTATTAAATTTGGTAAATAACGCTATTCAAGCCGCAGAGCGAAACGCCAAATTGCGTATTGAATTTAATCTCTATCCAAACGCCCTGAATGATCCAAAGCTCGCGGCGGAAGCGCCGCAATTGTGGATTCGTGTATGTGATCAGGGCCCGGGAATTCCACCAGAAATGCTGAATAACGTGGGCGATTTATTTGTAACTTCCAAAGCCCAGGGGACAGGTTTGGGGTTAAGTGTGGTGAAAGCCGTTGCACGTGCACACCACGGAAAATTTTTATTGCAATCAACGTTGGGTAAGGGCACTTGTGCCAGCGTATTGCTGCCTTTCGCTAATTTTACAGGGGTAGGGGAATAATCATGGCTTTGGCATTGCAACAAGCAGAATTTGAACATGCAATCAAGGTGTTGGTTGTTGAGGACGATAACAACTTGCGAGAAGCCCTAACCGATACCTTACAGTTGGCCGAATATTCGGTGCTTCCCGTTGGCAGTGGCGAGGAGGCATTAAAGCAATTGGCACTCTATAACGATATCCGGATGATTGTTTCCGATGTAAATATGGGTGGCATGAGTGGCCACGATTTATTGCGTGCCGTGAAGCAAGATTATCCGCAAATTCCGATGATGTTAATTACCGCTTATGCAAGCATTAGTGAATCTGTTGATGCAATGAAGCAAGGTGCGGTTGATTATTTGGTAAAACCGTTTGCACCGCAAACTCTGGTCGAAACTGTGGCTCGGCACTTAGGGGTTGCGCAGATATCGGGTGATGAACCCGTGGCTATGGCCCCATCGAGCAAGCAACTGCTGCAGTTAGCGCAACGCGTTGCACAATCTGATTCCACTGTATTAATTGTGGGTGAATCGGGTACCGGTAAAGAAGTGCTCGCGCGTTATATTCACGATCATTCACCGCGCCGCAATCAACCGTTTATCGCAATTAACTGCGCTGCTATTCCAGAAAATATGTTGGAAGCCATGTTGTTTGGTCATGAAAAGGGTGCTTATACCGGCGCGCATACCAGTAGCCCGGGAAAATTTGAACAGGCGAATGGCGGCACCTTGTTGCTCGATGAAATTTCAGAAATGGATATTGGTCTGCAAGCAAAATTGCTGCGCGTTTTACAAGAGCGTGAAGTGGAGCGTTTAGGGGGCCGCAAAACCATTAAGTTGGATGTGCGCGTAATCGCTACATCAAACCGCGATATGCGCAGCGAAGTAGTCACCGGAAAATTTCGCGAGGACTTGTATTATCGCTTGAGTGTATTGCCGTTGCAGTGGGCACCATTGCGTGATCGCCTTGAGGATATTATTCCGCTGGCGGATAAGCTCTTGCAAAAACATGCTCATAAACAAAATCGTCGCGGTGTGAATTTGTCGCCCTCAGCGCAACAGCAGCTGCTGGCCTACCCATGGCCGGGCAATGTACGTGAACTGGATAATATTATGCAGCGCGCCCTGATTTTGCAGCCCGGTAAATCAATTCAGGCGGAGGATTTGGGTTTGGGGGCAAATGGTCCATATTCACAAAGCCCAATGCACTACAGCCAAAAACCGAATTTGTTGGAGGCGGCACAAGCCATTAATCCAAATGTTGATTTCGAATCTACGGGTGAGTCATCATTCGCTACACAGGCTTACGCCCGCGCCAGCCAATTTCCGGTGGGTGGAATTGCTGAAAATATTGCGCTGGTAAGCAACCAGCCTGTGCATCATTCTTCGTTGAACAACCCTGCACTGGGTAACGACCTGAAGCAGCGCGAATATGAAATTATTATGAACACCCTCCGCAACGAACGTGGTAGTCGCAAAAACACCGCAGAGCGGTTAGGAATTAGTGCGCGTACATTGCGTTATAAAATTGCGCGCTTGCGTGAAGAGGGGTATGAGATTACGGAGTGATAAAATTCTACGTTCTAACCTTATTTGTTGCATCCTGCTCGTTTGCACACTCGTCGGATGCGGAAGGCCAGCCGGTTATCCCGATGCTTGGGCCGCACCCGATAAAGGCTGGTTTTTTAATCGACTCAATGATTGCCCGGACCTGCGTGGCCACTACGATGGTGCAAATGAAAGTTTGATCGCTTCATTGATCGGTATGGATAGCATCCGCATGCGTGAACGTTTCGTTGATCAACACGTGGAAATTCGGCAACCGGATGATGGTGTATGGATAGAGTTCGAATTTTCCATCAATGAAACCGGTGTTGAACAACTCGCCGCGGGAAGCCCGGGGCGTACTGTCGACGGTGTATACCGTAAGATCCGTTACCAACGGAACCACGATTATTACTGCAGCGATGGATTTGTGGTGCGTGACGGCGTTGAGAAAAATCACGTGTACATTGGTAAAGATAGCGATAAAGGATTAATCGTCGGAGAGGAATCTTCAGTGGATAATTCAATTCGCTGGGGCGACAGCCCATCAATTGATTTACCTGACGGGCTACGCACACGCTGGTTCCGCTATCCTCATCGCGACCCGATTCACGACACATCTTTTCTTCAGCAAGGTTCTGTTCAAATTAGCCGCGCTGACTGGTTGAATCGCGATTCAGTACCAGTTTACATCTACAGCCTCGCCGTTTCTCCAGTCTGTATTCGCTTGCAATACCAATATAGCGCCAAACATTTTACCGAGAGTTTTGTTGCATCCCCCAGCGAGCGCTGCCCAGCTCCTTGGGGCGAGCTTCAAATCGGCGACAGTAAAATAGTGCAAATGGAATTTCCCGAATATTCCGACAGCATTGATAGCTACCACTTACAAATACGGCCCGCAAATCCATCGTTCGGCAGGGAGGCGAGTCTCGTCATTACCGACGCAAGACAATTACCCACCAAAAAAAATGCGCCGGTGTTGATGGTAAGTGGACTCGATATGCGGGTGCCCTAGTAATCAAAAAAGCCGGCGCTTTAGATTTTTCTACCACTCCTATCTGCGCGAGTTCCACAACAAACAGCACGCAAGTGCACAAAACCAGAGGCTAATAATCAATACAAATAGGCTCATTCCTTTCACATTCAAAACCCAGTTACCGGTAGCCACTACACACAAGCTGGTACCGCCCATTAATAGCCCTGCGAATCCTACCCAACGAAAGAATTTATTATCGCGAACCAAATTGCTGCTCCAGCAAATCACCGCACATAACCATGCGAAGGCCGCAGCATTCGCTAGCACCTGATTCGCCTCCATCAATAAGCGGGATTGAAATTTAAAAATTGCCACTTGCTCAGCGGTGTTGATCTCTGCTCCCAGCAGCATTGCAGGCGCGAGAAAACCGCTAATCAACGCTGCGCCAGTCATCGCTAATCCGCCTGCGGCAAATACACCGCTTCCGAGCCAAACGATGGGGGTATTTTTTGCGGCAGCATAGAGCGCAAATAACCAAACGTAGACGAGCACCACCAGGCTTAATAAGCCGTGCACATGCATAGTCAGGCCGGCAATTTGAGCCATTTGTTCAATTTGGGCTTCAGGTTGCGATGCGCTGATACGCGGGTGATGCGCCATGCCCGCGTTCGCCAGAATGGATAGGGCAATTAAGGTCCAGCTAATAAAACGGTAATAGGAATTTGTTCTTTGTTCGTTTTCGTTTAACACAATGTCTCCAGAGATAGTTATTTATATGGAGTTCCAGCCTAACAAGGGCGTATGGATACTTGGCGGACAATACGATTAGAATGTCCGTCATCTACAAAAAAACGTGGGTAAATCGTGTGACTGAGGAATTTGAAGGAGACAAACGGGCCGAGCGCACGCGGTTAGCGTTGCGTAATGCTTTTTTTGAATTGGTGTTATCGCAGCCTTATGGCAGGATAAAAATTGCAGACATCATCGCCAAGGCCGATGTGGGCCGCTCGACCTTTTATGAACATTATAAAAATAAAGGCGATCTGCTCTATGCAAGTTTGCGCTGGCCGATGACTGTCTTGGCTTCTGCCATGTTACCCCCGAGCAAAGTGTTGGATGTACAGGGGATACTGGAGCATTTTTGGCAGAATAGAAGTTTTGCACGCCCTATATTGACGGGCGCTGCACGTAAGCATGTCAATAGTTGCCTTAGCCAAATACTTATGGCGCAATTGCATAACATGTCTTCACCTTTACAAAATCGCTATGTACCTGTATCCGCTATTGCACAGGCGCTAGCCGCAACTCAACTCACTTTGTTGGCTGACTGGTTGACAGGCGTTTATGCCACGACACCCGATAAACTTGCGAAACAATTAATGCTTACCAGTAGGGCGATTGCCATTCCTTCTGTGTGAAAGCAGTCCTAATTGAGTAGGAGCCGTGATGTTTTATGTTATTGTTGGAATTGTTTTGTTGATATCGGCAACCGTTTTTTATCTGGGCGCAAAGGGCCATAGGCGCACTACTTACATAACCACCTATAAGTTTCCCCGCTACATACAAGAAAAGCTTGGGCAAAAATATCCGCACCTGAATCCCACTCAATTGTCGGTCGTTCAAAAGGGAATGCGGCAATATTTTTTAATGTGTCTTCAGGCCAATAAACGCATGGTGGCTATGCCATCCCAAGCTGTTGACGACTTTTGGCACGAATTTATTTTGAACACCAAAGCCTATCGCGAATTTTGTAGTGACGCCTTTGGGCGTTATTTGGATCATGTTCCGGCAGAAGCCATGAGAGATAAAACTCATGCGCAAGAAGGAATTAAACGGGCTTGGCGATTGGCGTGTGCGCTTGAATCCATCAACCCCCAACACCCAACACGACTACCTCTAATCTTTGTGTTGGATTCCCTGTTAACTATTCCCGGAGGTTTTCGCTATTCGTTGGACTGTGAAAAAAGAAATGATGACGGCGGAGATGGTGGCGGATTTTGCGCGAGCCACATTGGTTGCGGTGGTGGCTGCAGTGGTTCAAGCGGCGGCTGCGGTAGTGATGGTGGAAGTGGGTGTGGCGGTGGAGGTGACTGATTGTAGGAGCGCCACTCACTTTGCCCGATATAACGGCTAAAAGCTGGCCGCGGCGAGCAGCGCCCCTTTGTTAAATTTCACTGGGAATTTAATGCAAATAATCAAACTCATATTCGCAAGTTTCGCGCTGTAATTTTTTTGCTTCCCATTTTTCTTCCAACTTTCTACGACACTCCATGTTTCGGCGGATTTGCTGACGTTTGCTTTTTGAGATAACCACGTCGGCAATAAAACTGGCCATGGCGCTATCCAGTAACTCCTGTTCGTTCATTACGTCGACTTGGCTCACGGTAATCTCCTTGTTAAACGCTGATATCGATATTTCAGTTCGATCCTATGCGCAGCAAGTGACAAAAAAATGAATGCTCTGCGACAAATTGATTACCGTTTTTTGGTTGCGTTTTAGCCCAATTCAGGCAACAGCTTGCCGGGCGGCAAAGGTTGGCCTGCTTTGTGCAAAATCCCTTGCAATGATGAATTTCGTCGCACAAATGCCAAATTTTTGTCGGTACAGGTTGCGATTAAAAGGGGGGATAGGATCATGACTGATCGCGTAGACATTAGCCGCTTGCTGGGTGAAATGCGCAGTTTAAAGGCGCAAACCCAGGTGTTTCAGCGCCCGCAAGGCATAGCAGATGCGCCGGGTGGCTTACGCAGCCTGGGCGCGGTGCCGGTTGAAAACCCCACCAAGGTTCCCAGCTTCGGCGATTTAATGACGCAGGCAATTAACAAAGTTAACGACGTGCAAAAGAGCTCGAGTGACATGGCGGAAGCTTATGAGCGCGGTGTTGCTGGTGTGGATATTACGGATGTGATGATTGCCTCGCAGAAATCTTCGGTTGCTTTCCAGGCTACGGTACAGGTGCGTAACAAACTGATTGAAGCCTATCGCGACGTAATGAATATGCCTATTTAGCCATTAATTAATTCTGATTAAAAAAAACAGCTAACCGCTAAACAGTAATTCCAAGGTGTAATGATTATGGCTACTCCCGCCGCTGATGCTGACAACCTTCCCGCTGAAAAAAATAAAATCGGCGGTGACTTTTTGGAAGGGTTAAGTAGCCTGAATTTGCTACGCCAAGTTGGCTTGATGGTAACTCTGGCTGCGAGTGTCGCGATCGGTTTTGCGGTGGTGATGTGGATTCAGGGCGATGACTACCGCCCACTCTATGGTCGTATGGATAACCTGGATGCTGCGAACGTAGTGGATGTTCTCGAACAGAACCAGATTAAATTTAAAGTAGATCAAAACTCCGGCGCAATTCTCGTTGCCGCCGAAGACGTGCACATGGCGCGTTTGAAATTAGCTGAATTTGGCTTGCCTTCCAGCCCTACGCAGGGCTTTGAATTAATGGATAAAGAGCAGCCATTGGGTACCAGCCAGTTTGTGGAAGGCACTCGTTACCAGCGCAGTATTGAAGGCGAGCTTGCGCGTACCATCACCAGTATTACCAGTATTCGCAGCGCGCGCGTGCATTTAGCCATTCCTAAAAAGACTGTATTTGTGCGCGATGCAACCAACCCGACTGCGTCGGTGTTCGTTGAAGTATTTGCCGGCCGGTCAGTTGATCCGGCACAGGTTAAAGCCATTATGAATTTGGTCGCCTCTTCAGTGCCGGGCATGAAAATGGCTGACGTAACAGTGGTAGATCAGCACGGAAATTTGTTGTCGACGGGGGAAGACAGTGCGGATCTATTGTTAGCTGAAAAGCAACATAAATACTCCAAAGATGTGGAATCCAGTGTTATTAAACGTATTAACAGCATTCTTGAACCCGTAGTTGGCTCCGGAAAATTCCGCGCCGAAGTCAGTGCCGACATTGATTTCACGGCGGTGGAGCAAGCTGCGGAGACTTTCAATCCGGATTTACCTGCGATTCGTTCCGAACAAACCTTAAACGAAACCCGCCGTGCAGGCGATGTGGCTGCGGGTATTCCCGGTGCGCTCACCAACCAACCACCGGGCACAACTACCCAGGTTCCCGAACAAATCGACCCGGCTACTGGCCAACCTGCAGCTGCACAGCAACCAACGAATAACCGTGAGCAAGCCACACGTAACTACGAGTTGGATCGCACGGTTAGCTACACCAAACATCAGCAAGGTTCACTCAAACGTTTGACCGTAGCAGTGGTGGTGGACGATAAGATGGTTATGAATGCTGATGGCACCCAAACTTTAGTGCCCTGGACCGAAAACGAATTGGAGCGCTTGTCTATACTGGTGAGGGATGCGGTTGGGTTCAGTGCAGTTCGTGGTGATAGCGTCAATGTTTTGAACTCGGCCTTCGCCAATCGCGTAGAAGATCCAACCGCAGGCATGGAAATCCCCTGGTGGGAGCAATGGATTATTCCCAATATTAAATACATTGCCAGCGTTCTGGTGATACTACTGATTGTGTTTGGATTGCTGCGGCCCATGTTTAAAAGCCTTTCCAAGCAAGGCGGTAAGCTTGCTGAAGAGGAAGAAGCGCGGCAGTTGGCAGCATTGGAAGCTGCTGGCGGCATGGCTGGACTGGAAAATATGTCTGATGAGACTGTCACGCTTACCGGTGGTCATGCGCTCTTGTTGCCCGGGCCTGAACAGGGTTACGAAGAACAAATTAATGCTATTAAAGGTTTGATTGCCGATGACCCGGGCCGCGTTGCCCAGGTTGTTAAAAAGTGGATAAATCGCGATGACTGATGCAAATACTAATGATAAAGCGGTCGCTACAAAACCAGCGCTGAAAATGCGCTATGTAGATCAAGCGGCGATTTTATTAATGTCACTCGGTGAAGCCGACGCGGCTGAAATTCTCAAGCACATGGGGCCGAAAGAAGTACAGCGTATTGGTGCCGCCATGACGCAATTACAAAACGTGCAGCAATCGGAAGTGCAAGCGGTACTTGCCAACTTTTTGGATGAAGTACGCACCCTAACAGGCTTGGGTGTAGGTGCTGATAATTACATCCGCAAAATGTTGGTGACGGCGTTGGGCGAAGATAAAGCCAACAGCTTGATCGACCGTATTTTAATTGGCGGCAACACTACTGGTTTGGATACGCTGAAATGGATGGAGGCGCGTTCGGTCGCCGATATTATCCGCAACGAACACCCGCAAATTCAGGCAATTGTTATCGCTTATCTGGATGCGGATCAGTCTGCAGAAATCCTCGGTTATTTCCCCGAAAAAGTTCGCCTCGATATTATGATGCGTGTAGCATCACTCGATACGGTACAGCCTAGCGCATTGCAGGAACTGAACGATATTCTGGAAAAACAATTCTCCGGTAACGCTGCGTCACAAACCAAAACGATGGGCGGCTATAAAGTCGCGGCGGAAATTATGAACAATTTGGATGGTTCTATCGAGGCAGAGTTGATGGAGGGTATCAAAGAGATCGACGAAGACATGGGCAATCAGATCCAGGATCTTATGTTCGTGTTCGAAAACCTCAAGGAGGTGGACGATCGCGGAATCCAGGCACTGTTGCGCGAAGTATCTTCCGACGTATTGGTGGTTGCGCTCAAGGGAGCCGACGACGAACTCAAAGAAAAAATCTTCAAAAATATGTCCAAGCGCGCCGCCGAATTGTTGCGCGACGATTTGGAAACCAAGCCGCCTATGCGCCTGGCCGATGTGGAAGCAGCGCAAAAAGAAATTCTTATTACTGCACGCCGCATGGCCGATGCCGGCGAAATCATGTTGGGTGGTGGTGGCGATCAGATGGTTTAATGGATCGCCCATCGTTTTGCTCACTATTTGATGTAACTCGTTATCGTTAATCAGGCTAAATGCGATTGGGATAATTGTTGTCGGGATAACCTAAGTATGTCAGATTCCAATTTACCCAACCGTATTCCTGCGGAAGCGGTTGAACAAGCTACCGCTTGGGTATTGCCGCCAGTCAGTGATAACGGGCGGGTATTGTCCTCTGCCGAAAAAGAAGCGCGTGATCGGCGTGAGCGATTGCTGCGTCGCGAGCAAGAAAAAATTGAAGTGGTTGAAATCGCGGTGGAAGAGCAGCCGGTTCAAATGGGGATGACGGCGGAAGAAATGCAAGCGATTTTTGATGCTGCGGAAAAGGATGGTTTCGAACAAGGTCATAAAGAAGGCTATACCAAAGGTAATACCGAAGGTTACGAAGCCGGACGCCAGCAAGGCTTAATGGAAATGCGCGCGCAATTAGTGGCGGAGCAACAGCGCTTTCAAAAACTGGCAAGTGCTTTATTGAATCCCATCGATGAGCAGGATGATGATCTGGAACATTTGTTGTTGGATGTAATCTGCACGCTCACTCAAAGCGTCGTTCAACGCGAAGTGCAAACTGATTCATCGCAAATTCTCGAACTGGTGCGTAGTGCAGTCGATGCATTGCCCGTCGGCAGTAGAAATATTCGTGTGTGCTTAAATCCAGACGATTTGGCAGCGATAGAAACTTATGCAGCAGAACAACAATTGGAATGGAAATTTTTGGGTGATACTGAATTGTTACCCGGTGGTTGCCGAATAGAAACGCCCGAGAGTCGTGTGGATTTCTCTGTAGGTTCACGTTTAAAAACGGTGTTGGAACAATTTATCACTAAACAATTGGCGGCGACTGATGAAGAGGATTTCGATGAGGTGACAACACCGGCAGGGCAATCCGCACCTGCTGAACGAGCAACGCAATCTGAACCAGATGAAAACTAGGTTGATATGTCTGAACGTCAATCCATAGTCTCACGTATCCGCAGCTACGCGCCGCGCAAGCCCACCTATACCGAACCCCAGGCTGAAGGGCGTATTACCCGCGCGGTGGGTTTAACGCTTGAAGCTGTCGGGTTGAATGTTTCTGTCGGGCGCCAATGTGAAATTATTAATAGTGATAACCGGCGGATTGAAGCTGAAGTGGTCGGTTTTGCCGGTGATAAAGTCTTCCTGATGCCCATTAAGCAAGTCGAAGGTTTACAGCCAGGCGCGCGCGTGGTTCCAGTGTCCAGCCAAATGGGAATGCGTATCGGGCCGCAACTATTGGGTCGGGTAGTGAACGGCATTGGCCAACCACTGGATGGTAAGGGGCCGCTAATCGGCGACGAATTTTTGGACTTTCATCCGAGCGCAATTAACCCCCTTCAGCGGCATCCAATTAGCGAGCCGTTGGATGTTGGCGTACGAGCTATTAACGCCTTAATCACCGTAGGGCGCGGGCAGCGCCTCGGTCTGATGGCTGGGTCCGGCGTTGGTAAGAGTGTGCTAATGGGGATGATGACCCGCTTTACTACTGCCGATGTGGTAGTTGTTGGGTTGGTTGGTGAACGTGGGCGCGAAGTAAAAGAGTTTATCGATCATATCCTCGGCGAAGAAGGCCTGCGCCGAGCCGTTGTGGTCGCTTCCCCGGCGGACGATGCGCCTTTGATGCGTCTGCGTGCTTCGCAATTATCCAGCCGTATTGCGGAATACTATCGTGACCAAGGCTTGAACGTACTTCTGTTAATGGATTCATTGACCCGGTTTGCCCAGGCGCAACGTGAGATTGCGTTAGCGATTGGAGAACCTCCGGCAACCAAGGGTTATCCTCCGTCGGTATTCGCAAAAATTCCCCAATTGGTGGAACGCGCTGGTAATGCCGCTGAAGGTGAAGGTTCTATTACTGCTTTTTACACCGTATTAACTGAAGGCGATGACCTCCAGGATCCGATTGCCGACTCAGCTCGGGCGATTCTGGACGGCCATGTGGTACTCTCGCGTCGCCTGGCGGAGGAGGGGATTTACCCGGCGATAGATGTGGAAGCATCTATTAGTCGTGCGATGCAAAATATTGTCGATGACGAGCATCTCAAGATGATGCAGCGATTTAAGCAGCTGCTTGCCAAATTCCAGCAAAACCGCGACCTTATTGCGATCGGCGCTTACACGCCAGGAGCAGATCCGGATACCGATATGGCTATTGAACGCTTTCCGCACCTACGCGCGTTTATCCAACAGGGCATCAAACAGGGTGTTCATTTGCCTGAATCTATCGCTAATCTCAAAGCGTTACTGAAGCCGCCAGCTAATAGCAAGGCAAATAGCCCCTTAGCTGCACAACATCGTCAACGCTAATTTATTTTTAATGATAAAAACAAAAATAAGCTATTTTTAATATTTGGTAATAATCCGCCTAACTAAAGGTTGTGCATGGTTGAATCTCGCGCAAAACGCATGAAAGTAGTGTTGATGCTGGCAGAACGTCAGGAGGATGACGCTGCCGAAAAACTGCGCCATTTTCGCGATCAATTGGCCCAAGAAGAGCGCCAACTGCAAGAGCTGCGCGATTATGCTAAACAGTATCTGGACGCACAGGGTGGCTTGCGTCAGGGAATACTTGCGCACGAGCTGATAAACTACAGTAGCTTTATCCATCGTTTGAATGAAGCTTGCAGTGAGCAGGAATCCAAAGTGGTGCGCATGCAGGGCATGTTGGCCAACTTACAAAAACAATGGCAAATCAAGCACCAGAAGCGCAAATCGATTGAGGATTTGATCAAACGTTTACAGTACGACGATGATTTACTGCTGGAGAAACGTTTGCAGAAAGAGCTGGATGAACTAAGCTCGCTGCAGTTGCAACACCGGGCCGGGCTGGAGTAGCCTTCAAGTCCATAGAAAACTGAATAAGCCCTACTGCAAGCTCGGCGTTATAGGCTATCCTTAAGGGGTGCCAGCCGATGGGCCAACCCCAGAGCCGGGAATGATCTGAAGTTTTTTTACGAGGTAAGACATGGCGATCACGTCAACTGTATCCCCTGACGGCAATCAAGTCACAATTTATATCCAAGGCCGATTCGATTTTAGTTCCCACCAGGAATTCCGTAGCGCCTACGAAAAGCTCTCACACGCGCCCACGCACTATCGGGTTGATTTGCAGGGTACTTCTTATCTGGACAGTTCTGCGCTGGGTATGTTGTTACTACTGCGTGATTACGCCGGTGGTGAACAATCCAGCATTCAGATTGTTAATTGTGCACCTGATGTGAAAAAAATCCTGCTGATTTCCAATTTTGAACAATTGTTTGATATTCAATAGTGCTAAAAATATCTCCTGCAAAGGTTTGTTTCCACCTTCGTTAAAATGATTGTGTGTGAGTGATGTATGGAAGCGATCTTATGAATGATGTGCGTCGCTTAAAAATTCTGGTCGCTGACGATACAGATACTGACAGGCTAATTTTAGAAAGCATTGTACGCAAAGAGGGGCACACTGTTGTCTCTGCCTGCAACGGCCTCGAAGCCATTAAGGTATATTCTGCGGAACGTCCAGATATAGTCTTGCTGGATGCGTTAATGCCTGAGTTGGACGGTTTTGGCGCCGCACGCAAAATCAAGGAGCTGGCTGGCGATGAGCTGGTTCCTATCATTTTCCTCACTTCATTATCGGATACTGAATCACTGGTTCAATGTCTGGATGCCGGTGGCGATGATTTCCTATCCAAACCTTACAATAGAATCATCCTGCAAGCGAAAATAAAATCGTTCAATCGCATGCGCGAATTACATAGCACCATGCTGACCCAACGCGATCAAATCGTGCAATACAACAATCGTTTGTTGCAGGAGCAAATGGTTGCCAAGCATGTGTTTGATAATGTGGCGCATAGCGGATGTTTAAATGCAAATAACGTCCGTTACTTTTTATCCTCTCTTGCAGTATTTAACGGTGATGTACTGGTCGCTGCGATGCGCCCTTCAGGCAGCATGATGGTGTTGCTCGGTGATTTCACTGGTCATGGCCTGCCTGCGGCAATCGGTGCTATGCCCTTGGCTTCTACCTTTTATGGCATGGTACCCAAAGGGTTTTCCATGACCGATATCCTGCGCGAAATAAATGGAAAGTTGAAAAATATTTTGCCGGTAGGAATTTTTTGCTGTGCCGTCATGATGGATATTAATTTTCGAAAACGCAAAATTAAAATCTGGAATGGCGGGCTTCCGGATTGTTTTGTACATCGTCACGGAGATGGCAGTATTACTCCTATTAAGTCTACGCATTTGCCATTGGGGGTATTATCCAATCGTGCCTTTAAAGACAACTGCGAATATTTTGAACTGGAACGCCATGATCGTATTTTTGTATGGTCCGACGGGATACATGAGGCGCGCAATGCATCTGGTGAGATGTTTGGTGAAGAGCGCTTAAAGCGCGTCTTTTCGGGCAATCAAAACCACAATCGTCTGTTTGATGAAATTATTGAGAGTGTGCAGCAATTTGTTGGCAGTGGCGAAAAAGATGATGATTTATCGCTGCTGGAAATTCGCATGGATGAGCCTGAGCGGGTGAATGCTTTCGCAAAAGAGGCAAGCGAGCGCTACGGAAATGCAGATATCGAATGGGCTATGCGTTTCGAAGTAAAGCCCACCAGTTTCAAGGTATTTGATCCGCTTCCCATGCTGCTCAATGTACTCATGGAAGTTCCCAGTTTGCGCGCGTTTAGTAGCACCCTCTATACAATATTGGCGGAGCTTTATACCAATGCATTAGAGCATGGTGTGTTAAAGCTGAATTCAGAACTCAAGCAAACCCCAGATGGCTTTACTGATTATTATCGCTTGCGTGAAGAACGCATTAATCAAGTTGATAGTGGTTATGTGCGAATTAATATTTCGCATAAGACAAATGAAATAGGTGGTGTATTGAAGGTGCGGATCGAAGACAGTGGCGAAGGGTTTGATTATGCCAGTCGAGCACCCAATAATTTGACCGCGTTCGGTTATAGTGGACGCGGCATTGCTTTAGTTGAGAAGCTGTGTGGTGGGGTAAGGTATTCCGGGCGCGGTAATATCGCGGAAGTAGATTTTTCCTGGGAAAATGACGACTAGCTTGCTATCAAGGACAATATTAACTTGGTGAGATGTGAATAAATGGATCATCTGGATTACGAGACACTACATACACTAAAACAAGTCATGGAGGATGACTTTGGTTTGTTAATTGAAACCTTCAGGCAAGATTCAACTGAGCGTTTAAAAAAGCTCTATGAAGTTGTTCGGGGTACTGATGCAGATGCCATCCGTCGCTCTGCGCATAGCTTTAAAGGTAGTAGTAGTAATGTTGGCGCTAAGCAACTATCTGCTTTGTGCGCAGCGCTGGAAAAAAAGGCTCTTGCAGGAGACTTGCAGGGGCTTGATGGGGATGTTCAGGCAATAGAGCAGGAATACCTGCTAGTTCAATCGCTGTTAGATTCATTCTAGTCTTTCAAATTTAAATATCTTCGTTTGAATGTTTCTCTTCACCTTGGTGTGTTGGCACCTCCCTTGCAATATCTCTGCTGAAACTGGTTATTGAATGAGTGGGCGGCAAACACTTGCCGTTACTCCTGGCTGGAGCAGCACATGAATAATGGCAACCTTCTCAGTAGTTTGCTCGGAGCAACTAGCGCTAACTCTGCCGCTGGTAAAGTAGCGTCCGCAAAAAATCGTTCTGATGCGGGTGTAAACAGCAGTGAAAAATTTCGCGACGCGTTAGATCAAGCGCGGCCAGAAATTGCCGCCGCTAAACCTGCTGCCCGCAGGCCGTCAGCGGAAACCACAGCTAAAGTTGAACCCCACCCGAGGGTCGCTGATGCTCGTGCAGAGGGGTCAAAAGATACAAATGCTGGTGGTAGTCATAAGACGGAAAAGGCACCCATCGGCAAAAAAACAGCGGAATCTCAAGGAGCCGCAAAAACATCGCAATCTAACCTGGAGGACTCAGAGGTTAATGACGTGCGGCTAGAGGATATGGCTGTAGCTGATGGTAAATCTGAATCTCAGATTGCCGAGTCTGTTGACGAGAATGTGCTTGTGGCAGATCCTGCTTCTATCGTTGCGCTGCTATCACCTGAACTTTTACCCGGGGGAGACACTGAAAATATTGTAGAAATGCCCCAGGTAGGGAAGGTTGAAGGGGACACGAATAATGATGAGGATGGTGCATCCCTCGATGAAGCCATAGCTACCGCAATAGATCCGTTACTGGTTGACTCGCTAGCGATGCCGACTTCTGAGGCGGATGAAAATCTATCCTCTACACCGGTCATTACGCCCCCTGCACCTGAAACCGGGATGGACACAGACGGCGGTGAGTCGCAAGTCGCCAACCTTTTCACCGCAGTACCAGCCACAGCGGTGCGTTCGGATAGCAGCGTAGCAACGGCGGGTGTGCCGGGCGCCCCCACTGATCCGCTCGCGTCCTCGGTTAATCAGCTCGGTCAAGACTCTGTCGCGAATGATACGGCGGATCTCATCGCCAAGGACGCTCAAGCGGAAGTTGATGCATTCGATAATCCTGATTTTTTGGTTCTGAGTGGGAAGGCGACGTTCAGTAAATTGATGGAAACCGGTGCGTCCGCTGACAAAACAACGCCAGTGATCGATCCCACCAAACCCGCCTTAACTGCAACGAGTGTGGCGGAACCGCTAGTAAGGTTAAGCGAGGCGCAATCACCCTCGACGAGAAGTTTTGTAGTTCAAACCGGGTTGCCTGTCACGGTGGGTCAGCCACAATGGAGTCAGGCTGTCGGTGAGAAAGTGCTGTGGTTAGCGGCACAAAATGTCAGCTCCGCAGAAATAAGATTGGACCCACCAGACCTTGGCACCATGCATGTCAAAGTGACTGTGAACCAGGATCAAGCCAGTGTGTCTTTTACTAGTCCGCATCCGGTAGTACGTGAAGCGCTGGATCAACAACTAAACCGACTGCGCGAGATGTTTTCCGAGCAGGGATTAAATCTGGTTAACGTCGATGTCTCTGACAAATCCTTCGCTCAACAGCAAGAGAGTGAGAAGGGGAGGTCCGGTGGATCTGCAAATGATGCGGAAGATGATGAGCTGATGCCAATTGCGGCAAGTACAATTGTTTCCACACGCTTGGTTGATCACTACGCCTAGTTTTTTGTTGAAATTTCACATCAATGTGATGAGAAGCTGAGCAATCTGCTCAGCTTCTCTACATCTTTGTTTTTTATCGTTTTTCCCCTCGCAAACTGCACAGCCACTGCTAAGCTTCAAAGGCGATACTGGCACAGGTATTGCTCGAACCCATTTATATCCTGAAAGTGACGGAGTTTTGACATGGCTGCTGCTCCACAAAAAGCACCGAATGACGCTGGCGCTGAAGCTGGTGGTAAAAAGAAAAAAAAGCTAATGCTGATGATTGGTCTAGCTGTCGCGTTGGTAGCTGTATCTATCGGTGGAACTGTCGCGGCGCTAAAGATTTTGGCGCCGGCGCCAGCAGCAACAGAAGAAGCGGCGGCAGAGGAAACCGAAAAAGAATCAACGCTAGCCCCGGCCATTTATTTCGATATGGCTCCTAATTTCACGATTAACTTTAATGTAAACGGGCGCCAACGATATTTGCAGGCTGCTATGACGTTACTTTTCCGCGACCCCGCGCTGGAGGAGTTGTTGAAGTTACACATGCCCGCTATTCGCAATGGTTTGGTGATGCTGTTAAGCAGCAAAAACTTTGAGGAATTACAAACCCCGGAAGGGAAAGAAACCTTGAAAGAAGAAGCACTTGAAATAATTAATAAGCAATTGAAAAAAGAGCAACAAGCCCTCGCTGAGAAAAGCGAGGATGAAGAAAAACCAAAGATAACCCAGGTTGAGGAAGTACTCTTTACCAATTTTGTAATGCAATAAGGAATCCGCCGTGCAAGATCTACTCTCACAAGACGAAATTGACGCGCTCTTACATGGCGTTGATGACGGCGATATCGATACCGAATCGGACGTAGAGCCGGGGACGGTTAAGAATTATGACCTAACCAGTCAGGATCGCATTGTACGTGGGCGCATGCCTACGCTGGAGATGATTAACGAGCGTTTTGCGCGCTACACCCGTATTAGTATGTTTAACCTGTTGCGCAGAACCGCAGATGTTTCTGTAGGTGGGGTGCAAATTCAAAAGTTTGGTGAATATGTCCACACCTTGTATGTCCCCACCAGTTTAAACATGGTTAAGTTTCGCCCGCTACGCGGTACCGCGTTAATTATTTTGGATGCGCGCCTGGTATTTAAGCTGGTAGACAATTTTTTTGGCGGTGATGGTCGCCATGCGAAAATTGAAGGCCGCGAATTTACGCCCACAGAATTGCGGGTGGTCCAAATGGTGTTGAATCAGGCCTTCGTAGACCTGACTGAAGCATGGAAAGCGGTTTTCCCAATTAACTTTGAATATGTCCACTCAGAAGTAAATCCGTCCTTGGCAAATATTGTTAGCCCCAGTGAAGTGGTTGTGGTTAGCACTTTTCACATTGAGTTGGATGGCGGCGGTGGTGAAATGCATATCACCGTTCCCTATTCCATGATCGAACCTATTCGCGAAGTGCTTGATGCGGGTTTACAAAGTGATAGCGATGAGCACGATGAACGTTGGGAGAAGGCGTTGCGTGAAGATATTTTGTCCGCGAAAGTCGATCTGGAATGCGACATAGTGCGTCGTGAAATTACGCTGCGCGACATAGTAGATTTAAAAGTCGGTGATGTAATTCCCGTAGAGTTTCCTGATTACCATGTGCTTACCGCGAACGGGGTCCCTATGTTTCGTACCCAGCTTGGACAATCAAACGGTTTTTTGTCGCTAAAAGTAAAAGAATTTATTGATCGTCGTAGCGCTTACAATATCACAGGCACTAAAGGCGAAAATACAAACGCGGATAAGGGTGAGAAAGATGGCAGATGATGATGTCGATCAAGATGCGATGGCTGATGACTGGGCTGCTGCAATGGCTGAACAGGCTGACGCCGACGAGGCTATGACGCATGCCGTTAGCTTTGATGAATTAAAAAGTGAAACGTTAAAGCAAGCGCCAGGCAGTCCGGATCTGGATGTTATTTTGGATATCCCCGTGTCCATTTCGATGGAGGTAGGGCGCACGTCAATTACCATTCGCAATTTATTGCAGTTGAATCAAGGGTCGGTCATTGAGTTGGATCGGCTCGCTGGCGAGCCGTTGGATGTATTGGTAAACGGTACTTTGATTGCCCATGGCGAAGTGGTTGTTGTTAATGAAAAATTTGGTATTCGCATGACGGATGTGATCAGTCCTGCTGAGCGGATTAAAAAATTGCGTTAACAGTTGAAATAAAAAGCTGCGGTAAAAATGTCAGGAATGTTAACCATGGGCCCCGCCGTAAAAAAAATAATCCTTTCAGTCGCTAGCGCGTGGCTGTTGTCTTTCGCAGTCGGTGGCTTCGCGCAGGACGGAGCCTCAGCGAGCTCGCTTGTCAGTTCAACAACTCCGGTGCAGTCACAAACTGAATCTATAACAGCTAATACTGAACCTGTTAACTCAAATACCATTGGAAACGGTAATAGCATTAGCAGCACAAGCAAACCCGCCGGCACTTATTACCCCAATACCAACACAACAAATCCCCAGATAGGTAGCGGTGCCCATTTGGTCAACGTCACTTTGGGGTTGATGTTTATACTGGCGTTAATTTTCGGAATTTCCTGGTTTGTAAAACGTTTTGGGCAAGGGACTTTCTCGGGTAATACGCACATGCGCGTGCTCGCGACTTTGCCGCTGGGAACCCGCGAGCGAATTGTATTAATTGATGCGGCAGGCCAACAATTGTTGTTGGGTATTACCCCCACACACATTAATACCTTGCACGTATTTGAAACGCCGGTAATAGCGACTGCAGCTGAGGCGAATACGTCGGAATTCAGCCGTAAATTAATGGCGATATTGCAACGCAACGGAAATGAAAGTGACGACTCCACTAACAACAAAAACCCCGGAGCGCAAAAGTGAAGATGAATTTTTACCTGCTGCGCAGCCCGATGTACCTGTTATCGAAGAACCCCACAAACTTATTGCGCTTGGCGCTTTTATTGGCGCTGACGCTGGGCCTCAATCTATTAGTAGCGGAGCCTGTAATGGCGCAAACCAATTTGCCGCCAGTTACTGATTCAGCCAATTCGTTGCCCATGAGCCAAGCGTCTGGTTCTGCGGGCCAATTAGGGAGTTTGCCCGCGATTCCCGGGCTGCCTGCATTAACAGTGAAAACCAATCCGAATGGAACGCAAGAATACACTGTGACCTTGCAAATTCTTGCCATCATGACGGCTTTGACTTTTTTGCCGGCGATTTTAATGATGATGACATCGTTCACGCGCATCATCATTGTGTTTTCCATTTTGCGTCAGGCGCTGGGTCTACAGCAGTCCCCCTCTAACCAGATTTTGATTGGCCTTGCGCTTTTTTTAACACTATTCATTATGCAGCCGGTATTGAATAAAGTGAATCAAGACGCACTGCAACCCTACATTAATCAGCAAATCGGCGCGCAGGAAGCGCTGGCGAAGACGGCAGCACCTTTCCACAGCTTTATGTTGGCCCAGACGCGAGAATCGGACATCGCATTATTTGTTGGAATTGCCAAGCATCCGCCGATTGCAGTACCTGAAGAAACGCCATTTAATATCTTGGTTCCCGCGTTTATTATCAGTGAATTAAAAACGGCGTTTCAGATTGGTTTCATTATTTTCATTCCCTTTTTAGTAATCGATATCGTGGTATCCAGCGTGTTAATGGCCATGGGTATGATGATGTTGTCACCACTCATTATTTCCCTGCCGTTTAAAATTATGTTGTTTGTACTTGTAGATGGTTGGGCCATGATTGTAGGCACATTGGCTGCCAGCTACGGTATATGACGGAGGTATACCTATGACGCCCGAAGTCGTAATGGATTTGTTCGCCAATGCATTTTTTCTCACCATTTTGATGTTGTTAGTGATTATTGGCCCGGGTCTGATTGTGGGACTGATTGTCAGTATGTTTCAGGCTGCAACCCAAATTAACGAGCAAACCCTGAGTTTTTTGCCGCGTTTAATTGTTACTCTGATTACGTTGATGATTGCGGGTCCCTGGCTGCTCACCAAGTTCATGGATTTGTTTAATCGCCTTTATTCAAGCGTGCCGAGTTTGATCGGATAGCGCGGTTTAATTTAATCGGCAGATTGATTGGGCAAAAAAAGCGATGCAAGAACTCATCATTTCAGAAGAACAGCTAAGCCAATTTATCGGCACCTATATTTGGCCGATGCTGCGGATTAGTGCGTTTTATCTGGCGATTCCTATCATTGGCGCACGGACCGTGCCGGCGCGTTTGCGGATTATTCTTACACTGTTTACCACGTTGTTAATTGCGCCGGTACTGCCGGCATCGCCGGTAACCTCTATGTTATCCGCCCAGGGTTTTATGATGGTTATCCAGGAGGTTCTGATCGGCTTGGCGCTGGGCTTTTGTATGCAAGTGGTTTTACATGTGTTCCTGCTGGCCGGCCAGTTTATGGCGATGAAAATGGGTTTGGGTTTTGCAGCAATGAATGACCCATCGAGTGGTGTTAGCGTAACAATCCTTTCGCAATTTTATTTATTGTTATCCACATTATTATTTTTGAGCACCAATGGTCATTTGGTGGTTTTGCAGTTGATGATTGACAGTTTCACAACCTTCCCGATTGGCGGTGGCGGCATGAACAGCGCGCACTTTTCCACTATTGTTGATATGGGTTCATGGATGTTTAGCGCAGCGCTGCTTATTACGTTGCCGCTCTTTACCTCGTTGATGATTGTTAATATGTCGTTCGGGGTTATGAGTCGTTCTGCTCCGCAATTGAACGTATTCACTGTTGGTTTTCCGATTACCCTGATTTTTGGTTTCATCCTGATGTGGTTTACCCTCGCTAATTTTCTGCCGGTATATTTCGAGGTTATGGAAGAGGGAATAAGCACGCTGCGTACTTTGGCATTGAGCCCCTAGGGAGCAAAAACAATGGCTGAAGAAGACGACAGCGGGCAGGAAAAATCGGAAGAGGCCAGTGCGCGAAAGATTGAGAAAGCGCGTGAAGAAGGTCAGATTCCCCGATCGCGTGATCTAACCACTACCGCTGTATTACTTTTGGCCGTGATTGGTATTTATATCTTTGCCGATTTTATGGCTAACAAGTTAATTGGCATAACCCGCGCAAATTTTGTAATTAGCCGCGAAACTATTTTTGATACCAATGCCATGATCGGTCACTTGGTAGCGGCAATTTACGATGGATTATTTAGCATTGCTCCCTTGATGGCGATTTTATTAATCGCATCGATTGTTGGTCCCATCGCATTAGGTGGTTTTATTTTTAGTAGTAAGGCTATGGAGCCAAAACTCAGCCGGATGGATCCGATCGCGGGTATCAAACGGATGTTTTCCATGCATTCTTTGATTGAATTGGGTAAAGCGCTGGCCAAAGTATTATTACTGCTGTGGGCCACGATATTGATTTTGCAATTCTATGCGCAGGATATGTTTCGCTTATCGGATGAAACCGTTGCGAATGCCATTATTCACTCGCTGGAGATTTCAATTTTCGCCACTATCGCCTTATCCGTTACGACTATTTTAATAGCTGCTATTGATGTGCCCATCCAGATTTACCAATACAACAAAAAGTTGAAAATGTCGCGCCAGGATCAAAAAGACGAGGCCAAAGACACTGATGGTAAACCGGAAGTTAAGGGGCGAATTCGTCAATTGCAACGCGAAATGGCACAGCGCCGCATGATGGGTAATGTACCGCAAGCGGACGTGGTCATTACCAACCCGGAACATTTTTCTGTGGCCTTGCGCTATGACCCGGAAAAAATGGATGTGCCGATCATGTTGGCTAAGGGGGGCGATCATGTCGCCATGAAGATTCGCGAAATTGCGAACGCCCATAAAATCGAAATTATTCAATCACCCGTGTTGGCGCGTGCGATTTTTTATACCACGGACGTGGACGAGGAAATTCCGTCTGGCTTGTATCTCGCGGTTGCCCAGGTGCTGGCATACGTATTTCAATTGCGAAATTTCCGTAAAGGCAAAGGCGATAAGCCGATGTATCCACGCAATATCAATGTTCCGCGTGATATGCGCTATGACGCGAAAGGTAAGCTTGAGTAATGCCTTGGTTTCCAAGGTTGGTCATCTTTTGCGTGATTCACTTCAATCAAATCAAGTAGGTACACTTCTTGCGATAACACGGAAAAATGACTCAACCGTCAAGAATCCGTGATTATGGCGCTACCGACTTTCAATCAATTCAATAATGTAAATGGCAGGGCGGTCCTTGGTTCCATCAAAGGCGCCGGGCGTGGCAATTTGGGTATTCCCATTTTGTTAATGATGCTGCTGGCAATGATCATATTGCCTATTCCACCGTTACTGCTGGATGTGTTTTTTACCTTCAATATTGCGCTTTCCCTCGTTGTATTACTGGTCAGTATTTACTCCTTGCGCCCGCTGGATTTCGCGGCATTTCCAACCATTTTGCTGATTGCTACTTTGCTGCGTTTAGGGTTGAACGTGGCTTCTACACGCGTAGTTTTATTAGAGGGACATCAAGGTGGTGATGCGGCAGGTAAGGTGATCGAAGCTTTCGGTCACGTAGTGATCGGCGGCAATTTGGCGGTCGGTATTGTGGTGTTTATTATTTTAATGATCATCAACTTCGTCGTGGTTACCAAGGGTGCAGGCCGTATTTCAGAAGTAAGCGCACGTTTTACCCTGGACGCGATGCCCGGCAAGCAAATGGCAATTGATGCTGATTTGAACGCTGGGCTGATCGATCAGGATCAAGCGCGTACTCGTCGTCAGGAAGTGGCGTCCGAGGCGGATTTCTACGGCGCTATGGATGGTGCGAGCAAGTTTGTACGTGGTGACGCGGTTGCGGGCATCATGATTATGTTCATTAACATTTTCGGTGGCTTTGCCATTGGAATGCTGCAGCATGATTTAGAGTTTGCCGACGCGTTTGAGAAATATACCATCCTTACTATCGGTGATGGCCTGGTCGCACAAATTCCTGGTTTGCTGCTGTCGGTCGCATCGGCAATTCTGGTAACACGCGTTAATAGCGCGCAGGACATGGGTAAACAAGTGGTTTCGCAAATGTTTACCTCGCCGAAAGCGCTCGCCGTGGCCGCGATTATGTTGGTGATTATGGGATCGATTCCCGGTATGCCACATCTGGCATTTTTGGGATTGGGGCTAATTTGTGCGGGCCTGGCGTATTTCATCCACTGGCGTAAACACCAACCCGCCGCTGTTGAAGAGAATTCCTTTATCCCCGCTGGGCAGCGTTTGGCAGGCGAGTCTCCGTCAGGGCCTACTGCAGGTGGTACGGCAAGTATCGCACCGCAGCCACGTTCCGTTCCTGCCTTGCCGCCCGGTACACCGGAATCACCCGAGTTGGGTTGGGACGATGTTCAACCCGTTGATGTCATCGGGCTGGAAGTGGGGTATCGCCTGATTCCTATGGTGGATAAAAATCAGGGCGGCGAATTGTTAGGCCGTATTAAAGGCGTTCGTAAAAAGCTTTCTCAGGAAATGGGATTTTTGATTCCATCTGTACACATTCGCGACAATCTGGATTTAAACCCCACCGGTTATCGCGTCAGCTTGATGGGCGTATCCATGGCGGAGGCTGATGTTTATCCTGATCGTGAGTTGGCGATTAACCCGGGACAGGTTTTCGGTTCGCTCGAGGGTATTAAAACCAAAGATCCTGCGTTTGGATTGGAAGCCGTTTGGATTAGCCCAGGCCAACGCGAACAGGCACAAACTCTTGGATACACGGTTGTTGATCCCAGCACGGTAGTGGCTACCCATCTCAACCAAATTCTCCAGCATCACACTTTTGAATTACTCGGCCACGAAGACGTTCAAAAACTGCTGGATATGTTGGCTAAATCATCGCCCAAGTTGGTGGAAGAATTAGTGCCCAACACCATCAGTATCAACACTTTGTTAAAGGTTCTACAAAACTTGCTACGTGAGCGGGTGCCTGTACGGGATATTCGTTCCATCGCCGAAGCATTGGCGGGTACTACGGGTAGGAGTCAAGATCCCGCCGCATTAACGGCCTTGGCAAGAGTGGCGCTGTGCCGGCAAATCGTCCAAAACATCATTGGAAACGAGCGAAACCTGCCTGTTATCACGCTTGAACCCAGCTTGGAACAGTTGTTGCTAAATACCGTGCAACAGGCACAAAAAGCTGGCGCTGATGACAGCGCGTTTATTGAGCCTGGATTAGCGGATCGTTTACAGCAATCGCTGATTGCAGCCGCACAAAAGCAGGAGATGGCTGGAAAGCCATTGGTATTACTGGTCGCAGCGCCTTTGCGCCCTATGCTCTCTCGCTTTGTTCGCCATAGCGTTCCGGAAATGCGAGTCCTGGCCTATACCGAAGTGCCGGACAATAAACAAATCAGTATCGATGCCAGCGTTGGTGCTGATAAGAAATAACCCAGGTCGCCCTTAAGGGCAGGAGTTGAATATGCAAGTCAAACGTTTCGTAGCTGCAGATATGCGCCGTGCGTTGGAATTGGTCCGCCAGGAATTGGGGCCAGATGCAATTATTCTCTCTAGCAACCGCATCGCCGAAGGCGTGGAGTTGCTGACGACTATGGGATCGGATTTCGAACTCAAGCAATTGCAAGCGCGCCCATTTTCCGAGGCGACCTTTGCTCCCACAGAGCCCTTGTTAAGCGATGGTGAAATCTCTCCACGCGTGATTGGTAAACCTGCGCGCAAACAAACACCGGTTATTACCCCGGTTGCGGATCATCCTAACGCGGGAAAAACGGGCGCGCAGCTGGCAGACGATATTGAAAAAGCCCGTCAGCGGATGATGGCCGCACGCAAGGCAGAAGAGTCGGCGAAAGAATTTTTGGTCGGCAAAAATACTGTCGTTAATGCGGGTATCCCACGTAACGCGTCAACACCGGTAACTCGGCCAAAACCCGGTATGAGCGCAGCCGACCGATATCCCCTGGTTGATGATGCGCCTGTCGTGACCCGATCAACAGCTACTACATCATCTGCCCGAAGTTCGGCGCAGAGCGCGTCGGTACTGTCACAAGAATCACTTTCGTTTCGTGAGACGCTGGTGAAAGAATCCCGCATTAAAGAATCGCGTGGGAATGTTAAAGACGCCGCTGCGTTTGCAGCGGAATTTTCATCCGCTCATCAGGCTTCCGCGCACAATGATTCGGCGGACCAAAATGCTCAGCTTTCCGAGCTGCAAGCAGAAATTGCCGATATGCGTTTTTTGTTAGAACAGCAATTGGATCGCCTTACTGGCCAGCAATCCATTCCCACCGATTCGCCGGTATTGGCTAGCGTAAGTCGTCGTCTGGAACGCTTGGGGTTACCCAAAGAAGTTGTTGCCAGCGTTATTAAAGCCTGTACCAAAAGCAAAACTCTGAGTGATGCCTGGCCTGATGCACTGGCAAACCTCGCCCATCAATTGCCGATTAACGGTCGCGATATAGTGGAGCAGGGTGGTGTGTTCGCATTTGTTGGTCCAACCGGCGTGGGTAAAACCACTACCATCGGCAAGTTGGCAGCACGCTATGTATTGCAACACGGCGCTGACAAGGTTGCGTTGATCACCACCGACACTTATCGCATCGCTGCGCACGATCAACTGCGTTCGCTAGCGCGGATTTTGCGCGTGCCGGTGCGCGTAGTGGATGAAGCCAATCCGCTTGATAACGTATTGCGCAGTTTGCGCCATTGCTCTTTGGTGTTAATTGATACCGCCGGTTTTCGCCATGGCGATCCACATTTGAAAGCGCAATTAGCAGCCTTGGCAGCGCAACAACAGGTAAAAACCTATCTGGTGATGTCGTGCAACAGCCAGGCACAAATGCTGAAAGCGTCAATTCATGCCTACGGCGCTGCACGTTTACAGGGTTGCATCCTAACCAAGCTGGATGAAACGGCGAGCATGGGCGAAGCATTGGGCGTGGTTATGCAAAGCCGACTACCAATCGCCTACACCACCGATGGCCAGGACATCCCTAAAAATATCGACGTGGCTCGCGCGCATCAGCTCGTATCAAAAGCAGTCGCATTGCTCAAAGCTAACGCCGCTACGGCGGTTTCTTAATCGGCAACGAAGCATAAGCATATGATTTTGCGGGTGAAACTGAAATTAGTCGGATGAATTGCCAATCCCTAACTATACTCAGATCACCATTAGCGGCGCCCTCGCAGGTAGATTTACTTTTCGTCCGCGTGCGCCACAAAGCAAGTTTAAGTTACCAACAGGTTTGCGTAACAAAATAGGTTTGGAGTGAGTTGATGAGCCAAATGCGACCAGTACAAGTGATCGCGGTATCCGGCGGTAAAGGCGGAGTAGGCAAGAGCAATATTTCGGTGAATTTAAGCATTGCGCTGGCTGAATTACGTCGTCGAGTGGTGTTGCTGGATGCGGATCTCGGGTTGGCCAATGTGGATGTGCTGCTAGGTGTTCGCGCTACCCACACGCTCGCCGATGTACTTGCCGGTACCCACAGCTTAAGTGAAGTGCTGGTTAACGGGCCTGGCGGTATGAAAATTGTTCCAGCGTCTTCCGGTGTACAGCGTATGGCGGAATTAAGCACGGCGGAGCACGCTGGTTTGATTAACGCTTTTAATGAATTGTCCGATCAAGTCGACATATTGGTGATAGATACCGCGGCTGGTATTTCCGATACCGTGGTCAGTTTTGTACGTGCCGCCAACGAGGTGATTATTGTTGTCTGCGACGAGCCGTCATCCATTACCGACTCCTACGCGCTGATAAAATTGCTCAACAAGGAATACGGTATGTTCCGTTTCCGCGTCGTGGCGAATATGACGCGCACACCGCAAGAGGGGCTCAACATGTTTAACAAGTTGAACACCGTATGCGAAAAATTTTTGGACGTGAGCTTGCAGTTTGTTGGTCAAATTCCCTTTGATGAAAACGTACGTAAAGCCGTGCAAAAACAAAAAGCCTTGTTGGAATTTGCGCCTTCCTCGAAAGCCTCTATGGCAATACGCGCACTGGCTCAGGCCGTTGACAAATGGCCAGTGCCCAATGCACCGACAGGGCGGCTTGAATTTTTTGTTGAGCGTTTATTACAGGCTGCCAATGCGCGCTAACCTGTATCTGAAGAGCGAAAAACTGAGTGAGTTGTTGTGTAGTCATGGAATGGATCAGTCTGCATTCTGTAACTACAAAGAAGGTGTTCGATGGCCGCAGTCAATGGTTTAGCCATGTACGATAAAAAGACCTTGCTCGATGCGCAAATCAATATCGAAGACTACGCGCCTTTGGTTAAGCGCATTGCCTATCACATGATGATGCGGATGCCTGCCAGTGTGCAGGTGGATGATCTTATTCAGGCGGGCATGATTGGCCTGATCGAAGCTTCACAGAAATATGACATGTCACGCGGTGCGAGTTTTGAAACTTATGCCGGCATTCGTATTCGCGGTGCAATCGTGGATGAGATGCGTCGTGGTGATTGGGTCCCCCGTTCAGTGCATCGCAACGCCCGTCGGGTGTCCCAGGCTATTGCCGCTGTAGAAGCTCGTACTGGTCGCGACGCGACTGACGGGGAAGTGGCCGCGGAATTAGGCGTTTCTCTGGATGAATACTTCGTCATGTTGCAAGACTCCAGCAGCGCTCGTTTGTTCAGTTATGAAGAAACTTTTGGCGAGGAAGACAGCAACATAGATGCGTCGGAACATAGCAGCGCCTTTGTTAGCCCCTTGGAAGGTATGCAGCGCGACGGTTTGAAAAAAGCGTTGTTTGATGCCATTTGCCAATTGCCTGAGCGCGAACAAATGGTGTTGTCGCTCTACTATGATCAGGAGCTAAACCTGAAAGAAATTGGTTTGGTATTGGGCGTAAGCGAATCGCGCGTTAGCCAGATTCATAGTCAGGCTGCCGCGCGCTTGCGCACCAAGTTGAGTGATTGGCATACCGGTTAGCCGGTTAAATGCTGTACGCGTTGATTAATAAATGCAGGGTGGCTCGGCAGATAGGCTTGAATAATCTATACATGTCAGAATTTGAGCTATGATTTGCATTAAAAGTTGAAGATTTGAGTGCCTTAACTGGCCGATGCTTTAACTCCTACTAGACTATGAGTAAATGAAAATCCCGTTACGGGGAGTGGAGGTTACGTTGGATAAGAACATGAAAATCCTGATTGTTGATGATTTTTCGACGATGCGACGGATCATTAAAAACCTGTTACGCGACTTGGGGTTTTCCAATACCCACGAAGCCGATGACGGTGTTACAGCACTGCCCATGCTGAAAAGTGGCGATTTTCAATTTCTGGTAACCGACTGGAACATGCCGGGTATGACTGGCATCGATTTGTTAAAAGCCGTGCGTGCCGACGAAAAGTTGCGCACTTTACCAGTACTGATGGTGACGGCAGAGGCCAAGCGCGACCAAATCATTGAAGCGGCTCAGGCTGGTGTAAATGGTTATGTGGTTAAGCCATTTACTGCGCAAGCCCTTAAAGAAAAAATCGAGAAAATTTTTGATCGCGTAGGTTAATTGCTTCCGGATCAAATAATAAAAAGGCGTTGCCATGGCATCTGACATTCAAATTTCCGTCAATAGCGAATTCGTGGTTGAGTTGAAAGAGTGCGCAAAGTTGCTCACCGAAAAACTGCAAAGCAACCAGTTCGAAGACGCATCGGTATTGATCCAAACCATCACCCAATCTCGCGATCGTCATATCTTCCAATCGGTAGGGCGGTTAACACGGGGATTGCACGATGCAATTGTGAATTTTAATGTGGATGCTGACCTTACTAAAGAGCCGCCAAAGATCGAAAACTCTGATATTCACGATGCATCCAATCGCTTGAATTACGTCATTGATCTCACCCAAAAAGCTGCTGAAAAAACGATGGATATGGTGGATGAAGCGGCGCCAATTGCAATGAATCTGGGGCAGGAAGCAACCAGCTTACGCGATGAATGGGCACGCTTGAAACGCCGCGAAATGAGCCTGGATGAATTTCGTTTGTTGTATGACCGGATGGATAGCTTTTTAGCACAAATGGTTACGGGTACTGAACAACTCAGTAAAAATTTGCAAGACATTGTATTGGAGCAAGGCTTCCAGGATCTAACCGGGCAAGTATTAAAACGGGTTATCGGTTTAATCAATGAAGTGGAAAAAGATTTAGTGAGCCTGGTGCGCATAGCCGGGCAGGTAGAAGAAATTACCGGCCTCACTGAAGATCGCGAACAGGTCGCTCACGATATGGAAATTATGCATAAGCGTAAAACTGAGGCCGAAGGGCCGCAAATTAATAAAGAGCGGGCTGATGTGGTTGCCGGGCAGGATGAAGTTGACGATTTACTATCGAGCCTTGGCTTCTAATTGCTGAATACTTGAGGAATCTTGAATGAGTTTTGGTGATGACGAAGACATTCTCCAGGATTTCCTGGTAGAGGCGGGGGAAATCCTCGAACGCCTCAGCCAGCAATTAGTGGATTTGGAACAGCGCCCGGAAGATAAAGATTTATTAAACGCAATTTTCCGTGGCTTTCATACGGTAAAAGGCGGTGCAGGCTTTTTATCCTTAACTCCCATGGTGGAATGCTGTCACGTTACTGAAAACCTGTTTGATATTTTGCGCAATGGAAAACGCACGGTTACATCGGAATTAATGGATGTAGTGCTGCAAGCGCTGGATATGGTCAACCAGCAATTTGAATTGGTTTCCCAGCGCGAAGAATTGCCGCCGGTTGAGCCAGCGTTAATTCATGCACTTGAACGTTTGGTTTCCTGCGAGGATTTGCAAGAATCTTCTGCTGAATCGGCCGTAGCTGAAGCTGTGCCAGAAATTGACAATGCAGCGGTGGCCGCCGCCGGTGATATCACCGACGCCGAGTTTGAGCAATTACTTGATGCCATTGCTGGCAAACCAGTATCAACGCCAGTTGTCGCGCCTGCGGTTGCAGCAACACCCGCGACTAGTGCGAGTGATGATATTAGTGAAGACGAATTTGAAGCTCTTTTGGATCAGTTGCACGGTAAAGGCAAAGGCCCAGGCGATGTAGCACCAAAGCCGAGTGAAGCTCCACCAGCCGCTGTTAGCAAAGCTACTTCAGATGAAATTAGTGAGGATGAATTTGAAGCCTTGCTTGACCAGTTGCACGGTAAAGGTAAGGGGCCAGGAGTTCCTGGAGTTGCTGCGCCCGCTCCAGCACCAGTTGCAACGACAGCACCAGTTTCAGCCGGTGGAGGTGAATTAATAACTGACGATGAATTTGATGCATTACTTGATCAGCTACATGGCAAGGGCAAGGGGCCGGGTACCGGAAGTGCAGGTGCTGCGCCACCGGCTAAACCTGCCCCTAAACCGGCAGCAGAAGTAAAACCGGCTGCACCTGCTGCGCCCGTTAAAAAACCTGAGCCCGCAAAGGCAGCGCCTGCTGCATCCGCGCCACCACCTGCACCCGCCACCGATAAAGATGCGCCGCAAGTAGAAACTACGGTGCGTGTAGATACCCAGCGCCTCGACGACATCATGAACATGGTTGGGGAGTTGGTGTTGGTGCGCAATCGTTTGGTTCGGTTGGGGAATAGCTCTACTAATGAAGCGCTAGTAAAAGCAGTTGCAAATCTCGATGTAGTCACCGCCGATTTGCAAACGTCCGTAATGAAAACGCGGATGCAGCCGATCAAAAAAGTATTTGGTCGTTTTCCTCGGGTGGTGCGTGATTTGGCGCGCAGCCTGCGCAAAGAAATTAATTTGGAATTGGTTGGTGAAGAAACCGATTTGGATAAAAACTTGGTAGAAGCGTTGGCCGATCCATTAGTGCATTTGGTGCGCAATTCAGTTGACCACGGAATAGAATACCCGGAAATACGCGAAGCAAATGGTAAAGCGCGTATCGGACAGGTAGTGCTCGCTGCAGAGCAAGAGGGCGATCATATTTTGTTGTCCATCAGCGATGATGGCGCCGGTATGGACCCGGCAAAATTGCGTCGCATCGCTGTAGAAAAAGGCATGTTTGATGAAGATACTGCCAATCGTTTATCAGATACTGAAGCGTACAATTTAATTTTTGCACCAGGCTTCTCTACCAAGAAAGAAATTTCTGATGTATCTGGTCGCGGTGTGGGTATGGATGTGGTGAAAACCAAAATTACCCAACTCAACGGTACGGTAGAAATTAAATCCGAATTGGGTAAAGGCACTCGTTTTATCATCAAAGTGCCATTAACGCTTGCGATTATGCCCACATTGATGTTTATGTTGGGCCAACAAACATTTGCCTTCCCGCTTGTAAGTGTGAACGAAATTTTCCATATGGATTTAACCAAGAGTCATATTGTAGACGGGCAGGATTGCGTGGCAATTCGTGATCAGGCGATTCCACTTTTCTACATGAAAGACTGGCTGGTGAAAGGTGCCTACGGTCATCGGCCTGATGCAGCCCACGTAGTTATAGTTACGGTGGGCACTCGCCGTGTTGGTTTTGTGGTGGATCAATTAATCGGCCAGGAAGAAGTGGTAATTAAACCACTTGGAAAAATGTTGCAGGGCACACCAGGTATGGCCGGTGCAACCATTACCGGAGACGGTACCATCGCATTAATTTTGGATATCCCCAGCTTATTACGTCGCTACGCAAAAGGATCGACGAGTTGGGGCCACAACTAACTTGTTCAATAAAATGCCTGCTTCGCAGGCATTTTGATTGGCGTTTTTTTCCAAAGCAGTTGCAACTGCGGAGTATGTTGAATGCCTGTCCGGGTATTAGTCGTCGATGATTCCAATTTCTTTCAGCATCGCCTGAAAGACATTATTAATGAGCACCCGGATTTAAAAGTAATTGGTATTGCAAGTAATGGTCGTGAAGCGGTAGAGAAGGCGGCTGAATTGAAGCCTGATATCATCACTATGGATTTTGAAATGCCGGTGATGGATGGAGTAACGGCAATTAAGCACATAATGGCGAATCGCAAAGTACCAATTTTGATGTTTTCTTCGCTTACCTATGAGGGGGCGAAAATTACTCTTGATGCTTTGGCGGCGGGTGCATTGGATTTTATTCCCAAAGATTTTGCCGAAGTGTCCCGCAGCTCTGAAGTGTTGAAAAAAAAATTACATGAACGCTTGATTACGCTTGCCGGTGTAAGTGCTCGCATAGCGTCACCTACGCCAATCAATGAAGCTAAAAGCCCAGTGCCAGTTCCTTCACTACAGACATCGAGTGTTAGGGTATCATCACCGACCCCTGCAGCTCCTCCAACCCCGATAAGACCGGCGGTGTCAGCGCCGCACGACGATAGCAAGTCTACAGCGCCTGATAATTATCGTCTTAAAAACAAACCTAAAATTCTTGTTATTGGTGCATCTACCGGCGGGCCAGTCGCGCTCGCGGAGGTGCTCATTACCTTGCCTGCGAATTTCCCGTTGCCAATCGTGCTTGTCCAACACATGCCAGAAAACTTTACCAAAGCGTTCGCAGAGCGTTTAAACAAACAATGCAAAATTCAGGTTCGTGAAGCGGTGGACGGCGATCAGCTACAACCCGGACTCGCGTTGTTAGCCCCGGGCGGAAAGCAGTTAATGCTGGATAAACGCAACGGCGGTTCCGTACGCGTTTTGCCAGATGATGATCGCGTTACTTACAAGCCCTCGCTGGATATCACGTTTGGTTCGGCAGCAAATACCTATGCCGATAAGGTGTTAGGTGTTGTGCTTACGGGTATGGGCTCAGATGGTTGTAAAGGTGCCGGTATTTTAAAGCAAATGGGGTCATCACTTTGGTCTCAAGATGAGGCAAGTTGCGTAATTTATGGAATGCCTATGGCGGTTGCTCGCGCAGGTTTTACCGATAAAGTGCTCAGTCTGAAAGATATTGGGCCGCGACTGGTGCGAGAGGTTATGTAATGGATGTCCTGAGTATTATCGGTGTTATTGTTGCCTTTGCCGCGATTATTGGTGGCAACTTTATGGAAGGTGGCGGGTTGGGAACCTTGGCAAACGGTCCGGCGGCATTTATTGTTATAGGCGGGACTCTGGGTGCGGCCATGTTGCAAACATCCAAAAATAGTTTGCGCCGCGCACTAAAAATTATTCGTTGGGTTGTTAAGCCGCCCTATGTACCTTTCAAGCAAGGCGTCTCCACTATTTCCCGTTGGGCGGCAGCTGCACGTAAAGATGGTCTGTTGGGGTTGGAATCTATCTCTGAGCGAGAAAAAGATCCGTTTGCAAAAAAAGGCTTGCAATTGTTGGTGGATGGAAATGAGCCTGAAGTGATCCGCCGTATTCTGGAAACGGATTTAATTGTGGATGAACAAAGAGATTTTGACGCGATAAAGTTTTACGAATGTATGGGTGGTTACGCACCCACGATCGGTATTATCGGTGCGGTGATGGGCCTTATTCACGTAATGAATAATTTAGCTGACCCCGCTACATTAGGGCCGGGAATTGCAATCGCTTTTGTGGCAACAATTTATGGTGTTGCGTTGGCCAACCTGGTATTTATTCCGGTATCCAACAAGCTACGGATGTGCGTCAATGAAAACTCACAATACCGTGAGTTGATTATTGAAGGCATTATCGCCATTGCTGACGGCGAAAATCCACGCTCAATTGAAATGAAACTCAACGGTTATTTGCATCCGCACTGAGGTTAATCTGATTTTATGGTGCGTCGCAGACGAGAAGATATCCATATAAACCATGAGCGCTGGTTAGTGTCTTATGCGGATTTTATTACACTTTTGTTTGCTTTTTTTGTTGTGATGTATTCGATTTCCCAAGTAAATGACAGCAAGTATCGTGTGTTGTCAGATACCTTTATCGAGGCATTTAACCAGCCAACTGACTCACAAACGAATGCAGAGCCTTCAGAACAGTTAAATCCTTCCAATGATGTTATTACCCCAATTGATATGGGGAAAACGGCCCAGACGACACCTGAACAGCAAGAAGCACCCAGCGTCATTAGTAATGTCGGTGAGGTTGCCAATGCGATTAGTTCCGTGGCTACTGCGGTTGACCCATCAACCAAGAGCGACGAACTATCACAAATTTCAGATTTGGTAACTGAAAAATTTTCCCAACTGATTGATGATCAAATGGTTCAGGTTTCCAGCAACGAACTGTGGCTACAAATAGAGTTAAAGGACAGTATTTTATTTAGCTCCGGCAGTGCTGAAACCAGTGAGCAGGCGCAGAAAATTTTTGATGAAATTGCCGCAATCCTGAAGGGCTATTCCAACCCTGTGCAAGTGGAAGGTTTTACCGACAATATTCCTATTAACAGCGCTAAATACCCTACGAACTGGGAGTTGTCCTCCGCACGTGCTAGTGCAATCGTTAAATATTTGACAACTAAAGGCGTTGCTCCGGAGAGATTGTCTGCGGTTGGTTATGGTGAGTATCAACCGGTGGCCTCTAACGAAACGGATGTAGGAAGGGCGCAAAATCGCCGTGTCGCGATTATGGTAGCCAAGCGCAAAATGGATCGTCCAAAAGCAAATTTAAAGCCTTCGCCCGATAATATAGTTCGATAATTTAATATTTTCTCAATCGAAAGTGGTGAGTTGTAGTGTTGTACGGCGTTTCTCTTCTAATAATTTCTCCCCCCAGCGTAAATTATCAATGCTACTGAAAAGTTCGTTGAAGCTGCCATCAGCGAGCGCGATTTTTAAACCTTGTTCAATGCGCTCCATCAGCGCTTTGTTATCCTTCCGTACGTAAAAATACACAGGGTTTTCGTAGCGAAGAAAGAGTGATGACTCAAGAGCAATTCCCTGACTTGCGTAGGTTTCAACTTCGATTCGAACCTGATAGATACCCCGCGAGAAATAATCAAATCGATGAGATTTCAGCATTTTGAACAGATTGAAATAGCTCATACTGAGCACAAGCGGCAAACCGTTCTCTTCCATGACTTGGCGATCAGGCCAGTGCGAACCAATACCTCCTTTGAGTTTGCGCAAATCAGTAAGTGATTTTACGGCTGAAAATCTTTTCTGATCCTCGGTGCGAATTAGAAATACCCGGTAATCGCTCAGGTTTTTTAACAGGCGAATAGGGATCGGAGCAATGTTGTAGCGTAGGTTTTGGGAATGGGGCATCCAGGTTACATGTATTCGTCCCCGTTCAATTTCCCGCAATAAACGATTGGTTATTGGCATTACTGGTACAAAACTGAGTTTAAAGGGGCCGTGTGTCGGAACTGTTTTGGTAAGCGCCAGTTCTAATAAGTGACTGTAGTAGTAATCATCATGATCCTGTTTGAGATTTTCCTCACAGGCAATAACAACTCTAGTAATACCGTCGTTCTGCTGTTGCTTTTCTTTGGCATGGACGGTGACAGTAAAGATAAAGGCAACAAGGCCGATAACTAGAGAAAGGCTTGAGGCGGATAAAGGGTTTCTGGACATCGTTACCACATCAGAAATTGGTTGGCATCTGGAATTGCACTTGGCTCTTTTATAGTCTAGTTCCGAAAGGGAAATCTGATTATTCAGAAGTGTTAAGAACATCACCTTGAACGTTCCTGGTTGTTTAATGCGGACTTGAACTTGGCGGCAGCTGGGCGATACTAAATATCCCTCTGAACAAAATATGACCCGCGGGCGAAATTTACTTTGCAGTTTTGTGGCGGTTATGGGGTTTGAAGATGATAATCATGCCAAGCGTAACCAGTCGCGCTATTACTTGCCGGCATAGAGATTGCTAATACAAGGTATACAAGGGTTTTACGATTAATGTGTCTGGTATTTGACGCCAGAGAGGATCGATAAGTGCGGATCTTGGCCATTGCAAATCAAAAGGGTGGGGTGGGGAAAACCACAACAACTGTCGCCTTGGGCGGGCTTATCGCCAACTCTGGCCACAGGGTATTGTTGCTCGATATTGACCCTCACGGATCTTTATCTACCTGGTTCGGGATTGATCCGGACGCACAGGCGCTAAGTAGCTATACACTGTTTCAGGAGCGCAAAGAGCTCTCCTATCAGTCGGTGAAGCGGCTGGTGTTACCGACTCAATTCGCAAATATTGAAGTTATACCCGCGACCACGGCATTGGCGACTCTTGAGCGCCAGGCAATAGGTCAAGATGGTATGGGCTTAGTGTTAAGCCGGGCGTTGTCGCTACTAGCTGACGAATACGATTATGTGCTTATAGACACTCCACCATTGTTGGGAGTGCTCATGGTAAACGCCTTGGCTGCTTGCCAATATTTAGTGGTGCCCGTGCAAACTGAATTCCTGGCATTAAAAGGGCTTGAGCGTATGGTAAATACGTTGAACATGATGTCGCGCTCGCGTAAAAAAGCGCTGGATTACACGGTGGTACCGGTCATGTTTGATCGCCGCACCCAGGCATCTGTCACCAGTTTGCGCAGTATTCGGAATACTTACCCGGAGCAATCCTGGCCGGGGCATATACCGGTAGATACGCGTTTTCGCGATGCGAGTAAGGCAGGAATCCCGCCACATTTGTTTGATCCCGCCAGTCGGGGTGTTGAGGCGTATAGTTCGCTATGGCATTGGCTGGAAAAGAAATTCAAACTACTTGATTCAACGGGGCCGCTTACAAGTCCTGTAATCGTTAGCAAGGCAGGTGCATTGTCGTGAGCTCAAAGCAATCATCGGGTGATGATGTACCTAGTCCCGATGACATTCTCAATAATTATCTGGATGACTTACTCGGCGGAGAAGACCCGCTGGGAGTTGCGCTGGGTGCAATGGACATACAGATCACGCCGCTTGCCGCCAACGCTGGTTCCGCACGAGTAGTCCCGTTACCTACAAAAAAAACTTTCGAAAAATCGAGCGAGTTTGCTGATAGTAAAATCAAAGAACGTAAGCCAGTTAAATCTCACGTGCGTGCCGAATCACGTCCTGTGTTGCCTCCCATTGCATCACCAAAAGTCAAAGCGGAAATCGCAAAGGATGCAAATTCAATATTTGTTGAACCTGAGGCCATACAAAGTCAGGAGCAAAAATTAAAACTGGAAAAATTGCTGCAATCGGCACGAACGCAATTGCTTGTGGATGCTCCTGTAGGCGTCTCGGTTCAGCTTGAGGTGCACACCAAAACAGCATTTATGGAAGATCCCGAGGAGATTCAGGAATGGGATGTTGAAGTTGGAGTAGAAGTTGCCGATCCTGAATTTGAGCTTGCGGCCGCGGTGAAGGAAGAGTCTCCAGTGGGGCATTTCCAACTTGACGGATTGGAGTGGCTAACGAACGGCCGACCTCAATGGGCGCAATCTCGCTTTGATGTACTGCTGTTCCAAGTGTCTGGATTAACCTTGGCAGTACCACTAATTTCGTTAGGGCAAATTCAACCATTGACCGATGAGCTAACTCCCTTATTTGGCCAGGCAGATTGGTTTATGGGACTGCAACCAACTCCTGCAGGTAAAATTCGCACCGTCAATACCGCCAAGTTCGTTATGCCAGAGCGCTACGATGCTTCGTTTACTGAAACGGCCAAATATGTCGTGTCAATTAATGGGGTGCCTTGGGGGTTGGCCGTTGATTCCGTTAACCAGCCAATCACGTTGGAGCCGGAGGATGTGAAGTGGCGAGGTGATCGCAGCAAGCGACCTTGGCTTGCTGGTACAGTGAAAGAACATATGTGTGCCTTGTTGGATATTCCGCGAATTGGGCAGATGTTAATCGATGCAGATAAGAATTTCGTACCGGCGTAGTTTCACATCTGGTACTTCAATTTAGTGTTTCTGCAAAAGTGGCATAGGAAAAGTCCTCGTCTATAGTTATAACGACATGTATCGATTTGCCGCCCACGGCAGGCGGCTCCAGAGGAACCTGAAGATGGCAACTGATGTAGCAAAGAATAAAAGCACTGATGATCCAGTGTTGCAGTGGGTGACTTTTCGTCTCGATGGAGAGACCTACGGCATAAATGTAATGCAGGTTCAAGAGGTCCTGCGTTATTCGGAAATTGCCCCGGTGCCGGGCGCGCCATCCTATGTATTGGGTATCATTAATCTACGCGGTAATGTCGTAACTGTTATTGATACCCGTCATCGTTTTAACTTGTCCAGCGGCGAGATTACCGACAACACCCGGATCGTAATTATCGAAACTGATCGTCATGTGATTGGTATCCTCGTGGATAGCGTTGCGGAAGTGGTTTATTTGCGTCAGTCAGAAATTGAAATGGCTCCTAATGTCGGCAACGAAGAAAGTGCGAAATTTATCCAAGGCGTTTGCCACAAAAACAACGAGTTGCTGATTTTGATCGATTTGAATAAATTGTTGACCAGTGAAGAGTGGTCAGAGCTGGAAGATGTTTAATCCCGTGGGCCACTTATGGATATGAGTGCTGGAACAAATTCATGACTCTGTTGGAAATTGGTTTATTCATATGTTTGCTAGTTAGCGCGGCGGCTTTGGCAATCGCGCTTTTTACGTTTAAGCGTTTGCGCCTTCAGGCACTGGATACAGAAAAGTTAATTCAACGTTTAACACGCGAAGTGGCAGCATCCAGTAGTGGTTCAGTGGGTATGGGTCAGCGACTGCTGGCCATGGAAAAGCGTTTGCAAGTATCCGGCGATAAAAAGCCGGAAAAAATTGATTACTACAATGACGACGAGTTTCAGCCTTATTCCCAGGCTGCACAAATGTTTAAGATGGGAATGGATGCTGAAGAAGTCGCGCGCCGCTGTGGTTTATCGCGTGCTGAGGCATCGTTATTAGAGATGATGCAAAAGTCGACACGGTAGTACGCACCGTTGCATAAAATATTCTTGTTAGCGGTAAAATTAAGGGAGCTCATGCTCCCTTAATATTTTTTATTCACTATCGATATTTCCTGCGTGTAGTCCGCATTCCTTCTTGGTTGCTTCTTCCCACCACCAGCGTCCTTCGCGCTCATGCTGTCCCGGTGCTACCGGGCGCGTGCAAGGCTCGCACCCGATCGAAACAAATCCCCGTTCATGCAATTCGTTGTAAGGTACTTCACACAGGCGGATGTAATCCCACACCTCTTTGGATGACCAGTTTGCCAAAGGGTTGAACTTAGTGAGCGTTTCACCGGGGCGTGCAAAATTTTTGTCATCTTGAATAACCGGAATTTCCGCGCGGGTGGGGCTTTGATCTTTACGCTGGCCAGTGATCCACGCATCCAAGGTCAGCAGCTTTTTACGTAGTGGTTCAATTTTGCGTATACCGCAGCATTCCTTGTGGTCATCTTCATAGAAACTGAACAAACCTTTTTCCTGGACAAGTTTCCGTACTGCCTCACCATCGGCCGAAATTACATCAATTTTTATACCGTAGTGTTTACGCACTTTTTCAATAAATCGATAGGTTTCTGAATGTAAACGCCCGGTATCGAGACAAAATACGGGAATATCCGGGCGATAGTTGCGAGCCATTTCGATAAGCGCAACATCTTCAGCGCCACTGAATGAAATGGCGATATTGTCGAATTGCTTTATCGCATATTTAATAATTTTCTGTGGGCTATCCTGTTGGAATTGGGCATCGAGATCGACTACGTTAATCAGGTTTTCGGTCATGGCGGCTACTCACGGTAATATTATTGCCTCGCAGTAACGAGGCTCCTATATAGGGTGGTTAAGGATACCAGAGGAGCTGCAGCTTCCCAATAATCCTGATGACGGGGCGATCTGGCTACGGCTTTTGGGTGGACGTCCAGGTTTGCTTTAACCGGACAAAACAGGTAGATTGCCGCCATTCTTTTGACTCAAATAGCCCTATTTTTAACCGTTTTGGAGGTTGCTGTGGAAATTGCATGCCTGGATTTGGAAGGTGTACTGGTTCCGGAAATCTGGATCGAATTCGCGAAAGTTACTGGTATTGAAGAGCTTAAAGCAACTACGCGCGATATTCCTGATTACGATGTGTTGATGAAACAACGTATCCGTATTCTTGAAGAACATAAGTTGGGCTTGAAAGAGATTCAAGACGTAATCGCCACTCTCAAGCCATTGGAAGGTGCTGTAGAGTTTGTTGACTGGTTACGTGAGCGCTTTCAAGTAATTATCCTCTCTGATACTTTCTATGAATTCTCACAACCGCTTATGCGCCAGTTGGGTTTCCCGACGCTGATGTGCCATCGTTTAAATGTTGATGAACGTGGCATGGTGGTAGGCTACACTCTTCGCCAGAAGGATCCAAAACGTCAGTCAGTATTAGCGTTGAAAACCCTCTACTACCGCATTATCGCCGCGGGTGATTCCTACAACGACACCACTATGCTTGGCGAAGCAGATCAAGGCATATTGTTCCATGCACCGCAAAATGTGATCGAGCAATTCCCGCAATTCCCTGCTGTTCACACGTATGAAGACCTGAAAAAGGAATTCATCAAGGCGAGCAATCGCCAGTTAAGCTTGTAATAAGTTTCGCTTTTACCGGGCCTCTTTTTCGGAAGGGGCTCAATGTTATCGAGAGACTCAACAGTTTTAAGCTGAATCGTACATCGTTATCGAAATGCAATCAGTGCTGCGGTAACCGCAACATTTAGCGATTCAACTCCGTTGTTCATTGGGATGCAGACTTTCGCGTTGCTCAAGCTTTCAATTTCTACTGATACGCCTTCAGATTCATTTCCCAATACATAAATACAAGCACCGCCAGGCGCAAACTTTTTAAGCTCGACTTGTGCGTGAGATGAAAGTGTGCAAATGGTAGCGCCTTGTTGCTGAAAATCTTTTAGTGCTTCTTTTAAGTCTTTGCAGCGCAACAACGGTGCTCGGAATACAGTGCCAGCACTTGCTTTAATTACCAGTGGGTCAATTTGCGCGTTACCCTTCTGAGGCAATAAAATTCCATCGATATTTCCTGCGCACGCAGAGCGGATAATCATTCCCAGATTTTGCGGGTTTTGCACTCCATCCAGTGCAAGCAATGTGTAGTTTTTTTCGCGGTTGTTAGCGATAAACTCGTCATAGAGTTGATAGCCGCGTAGTTGCAAGTCTGCTGCAACGCCTTGATCTTGTGCCGCATTTTTAGATATTCGAGACAGCGCTTGTCGCTCATGGAAAAAAATTTCTGCGCCTTTGCTTTTGGCTAGTTTGATGATTTCATCAATAATGTCAGCTGATTTATTGCTTGTTGCCAGATGCAGACGGTAAATATACGTTGCTGGGTCTTGTAGTGCTTCAAGTACGGTCTTGCGTCCATAGACTGTCATCAACGAATCAAAGAAGCGTTTTTTTTCGAGATAAGCTGGGCTATCGTCGCGCGGTTTATTCATATTCGCGCCTTATTCAATACAGAGTTTTTTGTAAGCTTGCACGGCAGGTACTAATCCCATAGCGATTGCATCGACAGTTAATGCATGGCCGATGGATACTTCCAGCAATGAGGGGACTTGGCGAAAATGGCCAAGGTTATCCAGATTTAAATCATGCCCTGCGTTTAAACCAATACCTATAGCTTGCGCGTGAGCGGCGGCTCCATGGTACCTTGCAAACAGTTTTTTAAAGAAATCGCTTTGTGATTTAAAGTGCTCAGCAAAAGGGCCGGTATAAAGCTCAATACGATCTGCACCAATCTCTTTGGCGAGACTAATTTGCTCAATATCCGGATCCATAAACAGACTGACCCGCACACCAATATCGCGCAGTTGCTGGATCAACGGGCGTAGCTTTTCGCCGGCAATTTTTAAATCAAAGCCGTGATCTGAGGTTAGTTGGTCATTTGAATCTGGAACCAGCGTGCATTGGTGGGGACGAACGTCTTGTACTAGTTTTATGAATCCCGGGAAGTCGCCCATAGATTCGGCGTAAGGATTACCTTCAATATTAAATTCTATCGCTGGGTAACTCCTTACCAGTTCACTTAACTCATAAACATCATGTGGACGAATATGTCGCTGATCCGGACGGGGGTGAACAGTTAATCCATCTGCGCCGGCTTTTATACAGGTTTCACCATGGGCAACCACATTGGGAAAGTTGCCTGGACGGGAATTGCGCAGTAAAGCAATTTTGTTGAGATTGACACTGAGCGCAGTGCTATTGTTTTGTTTCATTCACGGGTACCACAGCATCTTTAAATAATGACGGCTTTTGTTTGGCAGGGTTGTCAACAACGACCGAACTGGTTCGCGTCGCGCTAAGGATGCGTACAGCATAGTTAGGTGCTTCTGGAAATGCTTTGTACATTCCCCGCGGCTCTTCGGCAATTTTTTCAATCACTTCCATTCCTGCGACAACTTTACCAAACACGGTATACCCAGGTTTGGTACCGTTTGCATTGAGCCCGTCATTATTTTTCAGGTTGATATAAAACTGTGCGGTAGCGCTATCAGGATCAGTTTGTCTCGCCATGGCGACGGTTTTATAGTCATTACCCAATCCATTACTGGATTCGTTTTTTATCGGTGCTTCAGTTTTCTTTTCGGCAAAATCAAAAGTCATGCCGCCGCCTTGTACCACAAAGCCCGGCACGACACGGTGAAAAATAGTGCCGTCATAGAACTTGTTGTCGACGTAAAACAAAAAGTTCTTTACGGTTGCCGGCGCTTCTTTGGGGGCGAGCTCAATGACAAATGTACCCAGGTCAGTTTTGATTGCGACTAATTGCTTATCCGCAGCGTTTAACCCGCCGCTTATTAAAACGCAAAAGACGCTAAAAACGAAAAAAATATATTTACGCATAATGGCTCGAAAAAATAGAAGAAATCAAGAATAGCGTCTCAGCGCCATTCGGATCTGCGTTTGCGGCGCCCTAATCCCTGCAGGATGAACGACAAAATAATTCCACCTAATACTAAGCCGCCGCCGTAAACCCAATGATTGAAACGATCTGTATTTCTGAGCTTTTCATTTTCCGCCTTAAGAACATCGGCGTGAGTTTGCAACAGCTGATTTTCTTTAAGCAGACTTTGGTGCTCCTCCTCCAAATTGAGGGCCGTGGTAGCTGCTTGGCGCATATCCTCTGTGTCAGTCAGTAATTGTTGGTGTTCTTGTTGCACTTTTGCCAATTGTTCCTTGAGCTGTGCATTTTCAGTTTGCAAGCCAACCAGATCGCGTGAGGAATTGGATAGCGCGGCGAGCTGCATGGCAGCAGTGGGCTTATCGGTAATATTTTGGCTACGAACCCAACCTTCAGTACCATCGGCGGTGACGACCAACGACCATAAATTATTGTCTGTGCCGGTTTCTTCGCGAATGAAATTCAACTTGGCACCACTGGCAATACCTTGTTGCAAAATGCTTGCTTGTGGGTTTTTATCGCTGCGTACAGGGATGTAGATAACATCAGACACATATCTGTCGACCGCGTAGACCGAGGTGCCAACAAGAGACAATACAACGGGCAACAACACAAGGCGCGACAGTTTGGCACCGGGCAGGAGAGTATTTTTCACAGTGATTTCCAATCCTTAAGCAGGTTTAAATTGGCGATTTAAGGCAATACTTTTTTGAAAGGTTTTACAACAACCTTGGCATAAATGCCTGCAGCGCAATATGGATCTTGATCGGCCCATAATTGCGCATCGTCCAGCGATGAGAATTCGGCAATTACCAAACTGCCGGTAAAGCCAGCGTCACCAGGGTTGTCATTATCAGTCGCAGGATGTGGGCCGGCTACGAACAAGCGACCCTGATCACTCAGTTGTTGCAATCTGGCCAAATGAGCGGGGCGGGTGACTTTGCGTTTTTCAAGGCTATTAGGGTTGTCTTCGCTAATGATGGCGTAAAGCATTAAGTTATCTCGGTGAGAATTTAGTTTTCGGTCAGGTTTGCGTGCTATTCAGCGTTGCCATCATTGATAACCTCTTCCAGCGTTAGCTGGGTCAACTGGCGAATGCTGCGAAATACATAAAACAAGGTGCCCATCATAATGATCATCATCGGCAGTGCAATCACAAAATAGCTCCAAAAGGTCATTTTGCCTAATTCCACATTAAATTCAGGTGTTCCACCGGGGCTGACTAAAATTAATTTGGCGAGCACGTAATTCAGAAAGGAAGATAAGAAGAAAGAGCCCGCGATAAGTAGCGATGCGTTGTTCAATGTTCGCTCAAATTGTTTTTGCGTGTTGAAGTGGTCGAGTGCAGCATTCACTTTGTCGATCTTTAGAACTTTATCGTTGTAGATAAATACTTTTACCAACGGATAGCGGGTTTTGATTGAAATGAGTGTGATAATTCCCAGTAATCCTGGAATTGCAGCTTCTTTTATTGCGAAGTATTCTGGCGGTAATTTCAGCAGACTAAGTCCGCCCGTTAACAAAACACTCACAACACCCAGTGCGGAAAAAATATTCAACTTTTTATTAACTGCAAAATCGCGAACACCGTAACCTATCGGGAAGGCGAGCGCGACGATTAATCCCCACGTGGGCCCCAAATATTCCTCCCCGCTCAATTTGGTTAGAATTAGTGTGGGGATCACAATGTTCATTAATAGGTTGGCGAGAAAGCTTTCTTTTTTCGGGGGTTGCTTGGAATTCGTCGCCTGTTGCTGATGGGTATCAGTTACTATGCCGTTATTCTCTTCAATGTGTTTATCGGCTTCAGTATTTCTTTCAGTCATGACCAATCCTGGTGATTTCGCTAAATCGTGGAGTTTGTGTGATTTTTGATCTGCATTGCCATAGCTCTTTTTCGGATGGTGTATTAACCCCTGAAGATCTGCTCGCTCGCGCCAAAGAGCGCGGTGTTTCGGTATTGGCAATCACGGATCACGATACCATAGCCGGTGTGGATATTGCACATAAAGCCGCTGTAACTCTTGGGCTTCAGTTAATCCCCGGCATTGAGTTTTCCAGTCAGTGGGGAAAAGGCGGCGTACATATTGTTGGTTTGGGCGTGGATATTAACTCCACCGAATTGCAAGCGGCCGTAGAGTTTCAGGAGCGGGCGAGGGCAGCCCGTTCGCTCGCGATTGGCGAACGATTGAGCAAGTTGGGATTTCCCGATGCCTTGGCCGGCGCTCAGAAAATTGCCGGTAATGGTACCCTGGGGCGGCCTCATTTTGCTCAATACCTTGTAGATATTGGGGCGGTGAAAAATATAAATGCCGCATTTAAGCGCTATTTGGGAACCGGCAAGTCAGCTGATGTTAAATATCAGTGGCCACTAATGGAACAGGTTATTAACTGGATTCACTCCGCTTGCGGTGTTGCCGTCTTAGCGCATCCCGCAAAATATGACCTAACGCGCATGAAAATGTGCGCTTTGATAGATTCTTTTGTGGCAGCCGGTGGCGATGCGGTAGAGGTAATTAGCGGCCAACAACCAACAGCGATGACATTGGATTTGGCAAAAATAGTGAACGCGCGTGGCTTGTATGCATCCTGCGGTTCAGATTTTCATGCCCCGGGACAAGCCTGGCAGGAATTGGGAAGTTTTGGCGTACTGCCAGATAACCTTAAACCTGTGTGGAATCTACTTGGGTTTAAATAGTTAATGGACATAGGTTGAACGTTATGGCCCAATTTTTTCAAATACATCCGGAAAATCCGCAACACCGTTTGATTGTTCAGGCGGTAGATATAATTCGCAAGGGTGGATTGGTGGTGTATCCCACAGATTCTGCCTATGCGCTTGGGTGCCATATTGGTGATAAAGATGCGCTTGAGCGCATTCGCAGCCTGCGTAAGCTGGATAAAAACCACAACTTTACTTTGATGTGCCGCGATCTTTCGGAGTTGGCAACCTACGCGCGAGTAGACAATCAGGTTTTTCGCTTGTTAAAAAACCACACACCCGGAGCCTATACTTTTATTTTGGAGGCTACTGCTGAGGTGCCCCGTCGGTTGCTGCACCCGAAGCGCAAAACCATTGGTCTAAGGGTGCCAGATAATGCTATCGCCCTTGCACTACTGGCAGAGTTGGGTGAGCCATTGATGACGAGCAGTTTGTTACTTCCCGGCGAAGAATATCCAATGACGGATCCCTATGACATCCGCGATAGTCTCGAGCATTTTGTAGATTTGGTGATCGACGGTGGTTACTGTGGCCTTGAACCTACTACTGTTGTGGATTTGACGGGTGATAACCCTGAGCTTGTTCGACAAGGCAAAGGTGATTTCTCACCTTTTGAAGCTAGCTAATTGATAGTAAATGATATTTAAACTCTGCAGGCCGCGCTGTCCGATACGGTGTTAAATGGCTATAATGCCGCACTTATTCTTTCCCATTCCTGGCTGTGTGAGTAAGTTGCGTGAGTGAAACCCCTGACATTGAAGTTGCTGCAGAGGCTGCCGTTGAAATTGCACCCTCAAATGCTATTGCAGAAACGCCAGAGGCTACCCAGGGGCGTCCGCAACAGGGGGAAATGCCATTTGCCGTTGTTCATGGAAAGGCGTACACCCAGTTACCGCAAGATTTATATATCCCACCCGATGCACTGGAGGTTTTTCTAGATGCATTTGAAGGGCCACTGGATTTACTGCTCTATCTGATTCGCCGCCAAAATATCGATATTCTGGATATTAACGTCTCGGAAATTACTTCTCAGTACATGGCTTATGTCGATTTAATGGAATCTCACCAGTTCGAGTTAGCCGCTGAATACCTTGTGATGGCTGCGATGTTGGCGGAGATCAAATCGCGGATGTTGTTGCCGCGCTCTGCAGAAGAACAAGAAGAGGAAGAAGATCCGCGTGCGTCGTTGATTCGTCGTTTGCAGGAGTACGAACGTTTCAAGCAAGCGGCAGAAGATCTGGATAAAGTCCCACGAGTAGGGCGCAATGTATTCCCCGTTAGCGCGCCGGGGCCAGATCGAAATCTTACCCGACCAGAGCCGGATGTTGAGCTACAAGAGTTGTTGTTGGCGCTCTCCGAGGTTTTAAGGCGCGCCGATATGTTCGAAAGCCACCATGTATCCAAGGAAAAGTTATCTACGCGTGAACGCATGGCCCAGGTACTGGATACGCTGGCACATCAGCATTTTGTACCCTTCGTGAGCTTGTTCAAAGTGGAGGAGGGGCGTCTTGGTGTCGTGGTGACTTTTTTAGCTGTGATGGAATTAATAAAAGAGTCGCTGGTAGAAATTGTTCAGAGCGAAGCCTTTGCTCCCATTCATGTAAAAGCAAGAACACAATGACAAACGAAACCCATATCGATGACGAGTCGGATTCTCTGGATGCTGTAGAAAATAGCAAGCAGCTGTTTGAGGAATCTGTAATTGAAGAAGAGTCTGCCACCGTTCCTGTCACCCAGATGCCGGTGGATGCAGAGTTGTTACGCAAGATTCTCGAGGGGGCAATTTTAGCTGCAGGGCAACCCATGACGGTTGCCAGGTTGCTCGAGCTGTTCGATGAAGCCGTAGCACCGAGTAAAGAGGAAATCGCAACGGCCTTGTCGGATATCCAAGCGACCTGCGGTGAACGCGGATTTGAGCTGAAAGAAGTTGCGTCGGGTTGGCGTTTTCAGGTGCGCGATGATCTTGCGCCTTGGGTAAATCGATTGTGGGAAGAAAAGCCGCAAAAATATTCGCGCGCACTGTTGGAGACCTTGTCCTTGATTGCGTATCGTCAGCCGATTACGCGTGGAGATATCGAGGAGATCCGTGGTGTGGCTGTTAGTTCGCACATTATGAAAACCCTTTTGGAGCGTGACTGGGTTAAAGTTGTCGGCCATAGGGATGTTCCTGGCCGTCCGTCGCTTTACGCTACGACGCGTCAGTTTTTGGATTATTTTAATTTGAAAAGCTTGGAGGAGTTACCCTCCTTGAGTGAGATCCGCGATCTGGATGAGTTAAATCCGGTGTTGGATCTGGGGGAGTCGGGGCTGGGGGAAAAGGACACTGATCCACCGATTCCAGATCAAGCCCCAATCTCCAACGAAACTCCGGCAGCGGAAACCAGTGCGCCGGTTAATGAAGCAGAACTTTATGAAGAGGGCTTTGTAGATGGAGAAGAAGCCTTTGTTGATATAGAAGATGCTTCGGAAGTGGCTAATACCGAACCGGTATCTACCAAAGAAAACCAAGAGGAAACTGGCAATCTTTAAGTTGCCCACTAATGTATGGTGAAGAAAATCGACCAGGATAAACCTGAAAAATCTACCAGGGCTGTGAAGCCAGTAGTTGCCCAAAAGGGTGCGGGCAAGCGCAATCTTGAAAAAACAGTCGGCGCAGAAAAAAGTACCCCGACAAAGCGCCCTGTTGCAAAGTCTAAAAAGCAAGTGGAGCCTGAATCCTCGGGGCGCAAAACTAACAACAAAAAAGTAGATGCTGCAGCTGAAAAAGTTGACGCACCTACCGATGAAAAATTGCAAAAAGTGTTGGCGCGCGCGGGTGTTGGATCGCGTCGTGAGATGGAGCGTTTGATTGAGGCGGGCCAAGTTAAAGTTAATGATCATATTGCTAAATTAGGCGATAGGGTTACCAACAAAGATAAAGTCTTTGTTAATGGTCAACGCATTGTTCTGCGTACGGAACTCACTCGCCGTCGCGTTATTTTGTATAACAAGCCAGAAGGCGAAATTTGTTCTCGTTCAGATCCGGAAGGTCGCCCAACGGTTTATGATCGATTGCCTTCATTAAGAGGTGAGCGTTGGATTTCAGTTGGCCGGCTGGATTTCAACACCAGTGGTTTACTGTTGTTTACCAATGATGGTGAGCTTGCAAACAAGTTGATGCACCCCTCATCCGTGATTGATCGCGAATACCTTGTGCGTATTCAGGGCGATGTAACAGATGAAATGAAGGAGCAATTGCTTGACGGAGTATTATTGGATGATGGTGTAGCTCGCTTCACCGATATTGTCGATGGTGCAGGCGAAGGTAAAAACCGTTGGTTTTATTGCGTGGTAATGGAAGGCCGCAACCGCGAAGTGCGTCGTCTGTGGGAATCCCAAGGTGTTAAAGTTAGTCGTTTGAAGCGTGTACGTTATGCCAATATTTTTATCCCTTCACATGTGCGCGTTGGTCAGTGGATCGATTTAACGGAGCGAGAAATTCAGGATTTGTGTATGACTGCCGGTTTTGACAGTTCTACCTATACACAAATTATGCAACCTACTCGTGACGAATTGGCCCAGCTTCAGCGGCACGATAAAAAGTTGCGCTCTGCATCGGCCGCCCCGCGCAGGCATAAAGCGCCGCCGCGAAAGCGACCGCCTATCGTTGAATAGTAAAAACCAAAAAACCGCGCTTTTAGCGCGGTTTTTTTGCCGGGAATGAAACGCTATCGCTCAACTACCAGGTCGTCACTACTAACAACGCAGTTTCTTCCGTTGCCCTTTGCTTGGTACAGCGCTGCGTCGGCGCGATCAAATAAATCATTGATATGCTCTTTTTTTCTGGGGTGGCGTGTAGCAATGCCGATACTCACGGTTGTGCCAATCAACTTTCCATTATGATTAATATGTGTCTGCTCAATATGCTGGCGAATACGCTCAGCAATAATTTTTGCCCCCTCGAGATTGGTTTTTCCCAACACTACTACAAACTCTTCGCCGCCGTAACGAAAGATAATGTCTGAGCCACGGCACACAGATTCAATACCCTTGGCAATCGCACACAACATTAAATCACCACGGTGATGGCCGTAATCATCGTTAATCCGTTTAAAAAAATCAGCATCAATCATCAGCAGGGATAAATCACTTTGGTGGCGCTCCGCCAGCTGTAGTTCGCGACGCAACGCCGTATCCAGGGCCGCACGGTTCCCCAGCATGGTTAACGGATCTAGCAATGCCAAGCGCATGGCGGATTGATAGCGCAGCGCATTTCGCAACGGATAAATTAATGAGCTGAGCAAAAACTCCAGAGTAATTAGCTCGTTTTCAGCAAAGCGTTTACTGCGGCTGAAAATAATTTCTCCTAAATAACCTTCGTCAGTGGTCAACCGGTAGTCACAGTGATGCATACACTCACGTCCAATTTTTACATCGGCGTATTGCGTAGCTGATTTGAATAAAACACCTGACACGCTAACCGCTGTTTGAATATGCTTGTAAAACGAATTAAGCACTTCCGCAGGGTCCAGGCTCATTTGTAACGCTTGAGACAGGCGAACACGAGTCGCTAACTCTTGTTCGGGGGTTAATGGTGTTAACGTGAGATTGCCTGCGCCGTTTGCCAGATTGGCACCGATCACCATAGTCATATCCCGCATAATCTTTACCTGCTCAGTTGAAATTATTCGCTAGTGATTGCCGCTATTGCGGAAATCGGCGTCAATGTCTGACTAGAAGCGAAATCTGTGCCATGGTTCACAAGATTGAATTAACCTAACAAATTCATTAGGTTATCGATTTTTACGGGAAGGGGGGATATCTGTGAGGCGCCAAATAAAACTCTCTCTTTGCCGAGAGTGCCGGCATGAAACTGCCGCTTGTCAAATGTTTGGCATTCCTTGTTTTACGAAAAGATCAGAGTATGTGTACGTAATTTAACTTTTGATTTGGGGGAGTATGATGCAAAGGCTTAAACCACCTACAGGGCGATTTTCAGCCCAGATCCGGCCTTGATGCAAGGATACGCTACGCTGGGCAATGGCCAAACCTAATCCGTACCCACCGCTCTCCCGAGCACGAGCTTCGTCAGTGCGATAGAAGGGCTGAAAAATACTTTCGAGTGCGTCATCGGGTACACCGGGGCCCTGATCCATAATATCGATGCGGTAGTATTCGCCATCACCCGTTTCATTGATCTGAACACAAATTTCCGCATTGGCGGGAGTATAGAGCAGAGCATTGCGTAAAGTGTTTTCAAACACGCCCACCAGCATATTGCCGTGAGTAGAAACCAGCGCTTCTTCCAGTGTGCATTTGAATTGAATTTGAATATTTTTTTCCTGTGCGTCCGTCTGGTAATTCTCAATGAGTATTTGCAATAAGCTCACCAGATCCAGCACATCATCCAGAACCCAGCTATCTTGGCCTTGCACCGGGAGAGTGAGAATGTCCGTAATAATATCATTTAGATAATCGGCGGCCTGCTTAATCCGATCTAATTCCTGATCAACAATACCATTGCTACGTTGCCGGGCGAGTGCGAGCGCAATTTGCAGGCGCGCCAGTGGTGTACGCAATTCGTGGGATACATCTTTAATCAATCGCTTTTGTTCTTGCATAGCCTTTTGCAAGCGTTCAGTCATATGGTCAAAGTCGCGTCCGAGTGCGGCAACTTCATCCTTACGTCCATAAAATTGATCGCTAATTCGCACGCTTAAGTCACCGCGCGCAATTTGTTGCGTAGCTTTTTGTAAGGTATTAATGCTGCGTGTGAAATGGCGGGCGAGAAAAAAACACGCGGAGCCACTGACCAGAATAGAAACCAGTAACAGTGGCCAAATATTGTCGATAAATAATTCCCAAATAATATCGCGATCCTGGCCTTCGTCACGTCCCGATGAAATGGTGATTAGCTTCACGCTGGTGCCATCATTCAAGGTGATATAGCGGCCAAACAATTTGCGATTGCGATCCTGGACTCGGTCAAAGGGATGTTTCGCGGTCAGTCGTGGAGCAAGAAACATAACGCCCGGAGGGAGAGGACGATCCAACAGGTCTCGATTTTCTCTGTCAATTACATAGACGTAGCGTGTAGACCAAGTGGGCATTGAGCGCAAATCTTGCACAAGTTGGCGAGCATTGCGGTTTACAGCATTGCCCACCATCTGGAATAGCAGCCGTTTAGCGGGGTCATCATCGCCGGAGTCATTGTCGTGTTGCAAATTCCCTTCCGGGGTCATGTCGAACCAGTGCACAACAATATTTGTACCGACAATAATGGCGGCGGTAATTAGCCAAAACGTAAAAAAAATCTTTAAATAAAGCCGTGTCATCAACTTGCTGATTCTTCGTCATTCATGGTCAGCATGTAGCCTGCGCCGCGCACATTAATGATTAAATCTTTAGATGAGCCTGCAGCAGTAATTTTTTTCCTGATATTACTTACATGCACATCAATACTGCGATCATAGGGCGTTAACTTTCGATTCAAAGCTTGCTCAGTCATGTCATCCTTGCTGATCACCTGACCAGCACGACGCACCAAAATTTCTAAGACGCTGAATTCAGTTCCGGTGAGAGGAACTTCTTGGTTATCCCAGGTAGTGGTGCGAGTACCCAGATGCAGCGATAGCTTACCGGAGGTCAGGCGTTCTATATTGACCGGACTGGATTCTTTTTGATTGGCGCGGCGCAGAATCGCACGGATACGTGCCACCAATTCACGCGGATCGCAAGGTTTGGATAAGTAATCGTCAGCGCCTATTTCCAGCCCAATAACGCGATCAACAGTGTCGCCTTTAGCGGTCAACATAATGACCGGTGTCTGGTTGTGTTGCCGCAAATTTTTTAATACATCAAAGCCGTTGCGTACCGGCAACATTACATCAAGCACTATGACCGAATAGCTGTGTTTGAGTGCGAGATCGAGTGCAGTTTGACCATCAAAGGCGGTATCAATCGCAAAGCCTTCGGTGTGCAAATATTCGCTAAGCAGTTGACTGAGTTCTTTATCGTCATCAATGAGGAGAACTTTGAGCATAGTAGTTTTTCTACCCCTTGTGGATTGAGGCGCTGAGTGTGCACCAGGCCCCGATGAGAGTCATGATTCTTTGGATTTCATTAACCAATCTTAACATTATAGCGCCCATAATGAATTCACAGGCTTTGAAACAGAAAGCCAGAAAAAAGAATCAGGCGCTGTGCCTGAATTTAATATGCCCAGAGGATTACAGGTATGAAGAACATCAAATTGTTGGCAGTAGGTAGCTTATTGTTAGGTTCAATGGCGTTGGCGGTTCCCGGTTTTGCGGGAGATAGAGGCGAACGCGGTGGTTGGAAACACCATGGCGGTTGGGATGAGGGGCATGGCGGAAAGCGTTTGGCCCACCTGCTGGATTTAACCGATGCGCAGAAAGAAACCCTGAAAGCCCAGCGCGATGCACAAGAAGACGCTCGTGATGCTTTGAAGGATAAAATTGGTGATGCGCGCGAAGCCCTGGCAACCGCAGTAGATGCCGGCGCTAATGACGCAGAACTGGCAACCTTGACCGAAACCCTTGGCAAGTTGCACGCGGAGCAGTTGTTGGCTGGTGCTAAAGCGCACAAGGCATTTATTGCGGTGCTTACCGACGCACAAAAGCAAAAGTTGGCGGACCTCAAGACCAAGCGTGAAGCTCGTAGAAATGCACGTGACAATGAGCCTCAAAGCTCCAGCAGTACCAATGGTGTCTGATCATTAATCGGAGGTTTTGCCGATGAACACCCCCGCTCAGGCGGGGGTATTCATTTTAGGTGTTTTACTCGCTCTAAATTTACTTGCTCCAAGGCTCCAATCTTGGGAAAATCCGCGCCGATTTTAACCATCCCGGTTCTTCGATCTATTTATTAATCCCCCTGATCCCGAGGTTATTGTGGCCCAGATTGGTCTGTTTTTTGGAAGTGACGAAGGAAATACTGAGCGCGTTGCTTACCGTATTCAAAAGCGTTTTGGCGAAAATGTGGTCGATGTGCGCGATATCGCGGATGTAACCCAACTGGATTTCGCCAATTACGACAAAATTATCCTGGGGATTCCCACTTGGGATTTCGGGCAGATCCAGTCGGATTGGGAAGAGTTTTGGGATGATATTGCTGCTGTAGACTTTTCCGGCAAGCAAGTGGCTTTGTTTGGTCTAGGGGATCAATTTGGCTACGGCGATTACTTTCTGGATGCCATGGGCATGCTGCACGATGTCATTATCCAAAGTGGCCCTGAAATAGTTGGCCAATGGTCCACTGAAGGATACGAGTTTGAAGCATCTAAAGCTGAAATTCCCGGTGCCGGAATGTTTGTTGGCTTGGCGCTGGATGAAGATCAGCAGGAGAACCTGACGGCAGGTAGATTGAACCGCTGGTGTACCCAAATTCATATTGAGTTTGGTCTGGATACGCCGTTAGAAACGCTGGATGATTGATTGTAGAAAATAACCGTTACAAATAAATGGGAGCCTCGCTTGAGGTTCCTCTTTTCTTTTACTCCCTGTTTTGCCCGCTAAAGTTCCATGGTGCAGCGGTTTCTTCCACCTTCTTTGGAACGATAGAGCGCGTGGTCTGCTTTTTCAATCCAATTGCGGTGATCATGTATTTGGTCATTCAGTTCAGCAACCCCAAGGCTTATCGTAAATTTCACTTCATGCCCATCAGCATACACAGTTAAGTGTTCGACAGTTTTGCGCAAGCGTTCCGCAAACACGCAGGCTCCATCACCGTTTGTATTGGTCAGGATAATTCCAAATTCTTCACCACCATAACGGCCGGCAATATCCAGATCGCGAACTTGTTCTTTAATTGCCCGGCTAACGCCGCGAATAGCTTCATCGCCTACGGTGTGTCCATATTTGTCGTTGATTTTCTTAAAGTGATCGATATCGAGCATAATCAAGCTGGATGGTTGCTCATAACGATCAAAGCGCTTGAATTCTTGAATCAAGCGTAACTCCCAATAGCCGCGATTAAACAAACCAGTCAAGTGATCAGTACGGCTTAGGTTTTGCAACTGCTTGTTCGCTTGCTGCTGGGCCAGTTTATTTACCGCAGTATCTGTTACGTCATAAATAATGAGACAGATGTGGTCAACCACTCCCTTGGTGTCGGCGAGGGGAATAATGGTACTGTTTTGATACATGTATTCCGCTGTGCCGGTAATAGGGCGGTAGTGCGGAAAGCGAAACAGGTAAGGGCGCTGCTCCCAGGTAGTAAAGGTGGCATTTTGCAATACGAAAACTGCCTGGGCTTTGTGGCGGAACCATTGTTCAGGAAGCTCCGGGAATACTTGAAACAAATTTCTCCCGAGTACATTTTCCGGTGCTTTGCCACTGTGGTTTTGCATAAAGCTATTCCACACCTCTATCTTGTAGTCCTGATTCATCACAACCAGTCCTACATCAATATTTTGCAAAACATCCATTTGCCAATGGACGTCTTTTAATATTTTATTGAGTTCTTCACTGAGTGCCATTATTTACATCAGCTGCCCAAAAAAGTTAATCAAGTAGATAATTGAGTTTTTCAATTAATCCATGAATTGAGTGTTCGGCTACCACTAACAATAGATCACAATTAATTTTGTGATTTTCTATCGCGTAATTAATTTCAACGACCAATGCTTGCTTCCACTTCATGTTGTTGTTTTGCAATAGATCGGTAATGTTGCAATGCTGCCCTAATAACATCGGCGGGCCAAAACTGAAGTGGGTGTCCAGTTGTTCTGCTAAACCACGCAGACATGCCCCATTGAGCACGTTGGCGGTGTCCATTAATAATTCATACTGCGCCTGCTCATCGGGGACCCGGTCGTATTTCAGCAATTTGGCCAAGTCTTCAAAGTCGGTGCCATGGAATATCAACATCGCTTCGCCAGCAATCCCGCCGCCAATAAAGCCTTGGCAAACGCCGTGGACTATATCGTCTTTGCCTTCCCGGTTGAGTGACTGAAGGGCCATGGCGATGTCGGTAGGATTTAGAACACTGACATGAGGGATGGAAAGTACAACAAAGACATTGAGCAGGCGGGCGAGGTGAGACCCCGCCTGTCCCATAGCGACATTGGTGATTTCTTGCAGGCAATCGCGCTGATCTTCAGTGAGCAAATAATCTCGCATAATTCAGATCTTGTTATGGACCTATCCAAGGGAGTTATTTGAAGCTTAGCAGCAATCTATGATTTTGTAGGGAAACCTATCGTGGAAAATACTGTGACTGACGGTTAACTCGATCCCAGGACGCTGAAGGCGCGCCTAAGCTCGCATAAGTCCTTATTGTTTAAGCATTTTTCCCCCTTTGTTTGCGCTGAGATCTGTACTACCATGCCCCCAGTCAGGATTTAATTTTGGTTAAAAACGTCAGTAGGGGGTGTTATGAAATGGGGCTGCATAAGTTACCCAAGCAGTGATTCGACCGGCCGACCTTTGTGGCGGCAAAGTCTTGCACTGTGCCTGGTCTTGAGCGGACTTGTGGGTGGATGTACTTCCGGTTCGTCCAATAGTTCGTCGACTCACGCCGTAGGCGCAGAAACCCAGTCGGTGACTTGGAGTACCCCCACCGACAAACTTGCCTATCAGTACCTTGAGAATTGTCGTAAGGATTATGTGAAAGCTCAGGGTTATATGGCAGAGTTTTCGCGCAGCGACAAAACATATACAACATCCAATTTATTGGCCGCCATCAACGAACTCGATGCCGTTTTGGATAAACAAATGAACCTCGCGGGCCTCTATGCGAATGTTCACCCGAATGCGGAAATGCGCTCGGCCGCAGAGCTATGCGAACAAAATATGGTGTCGTTAATTAGCGAAATCAGTCTTTCACGTCCCTTGTATAACCGCATATCAGCACTCAACATCGCAGGGTTAGACGCCGAGGATCGCCGTTTTGTTGAGCATATGTTGCGTGATTATCGCCGCTCTGGCGTTGATAAAGACGATATATCGCGCGCACGTATCAAGGCGTTAAATGAGGAAATTAATTTAATCGGCCAACAATTTGATAAAAACATTCGTGAAGGCGGCCGTCAATTGGTGCTCGATTCAGTCACAGAGTTGAAGGGCTTACCGCAAGACTATATTGATGCGCACAAACCCAATGAACAGGGAAAAGTTATTCTCACCACCGCGTATCCCGATTACTTCCCCTTTATGCAATTTGCAGAAAATGATGCGTTGCGTCAAAAGTTCTACGTAATTTTCAGGCAACAGGCTTATCCGGAAAACAAAACCGTTTTGGCGCAGCTTCTCGCCAAGCGCTACGAATTAGCTCAACTGTTGGGTTACAAAAACTTTTCGGAATACATCACTGAAGACAAAATGATTAAGACTCCTGCCAATGCCCAATCCTTTATTGATAAGGTATCCGCAATGGCGAATCCACGCGCAGCCGTGGAATATCAAGAGTTGCTAACTCGCCTGAAGAAAATTGACCCATCCGCTACATCAGTCGCTGATTGGCAAAAGCTGTATTTGGAACATTTGGTTAAAAAAGAAAAATACGAGGTTAATTCGCAAGAGGTTCGTCAGTACTTTACGTATGACAATGTCCAAAAAGGCATTTTCGACTTAACGGAAACTATGTTTGGAGTCACTATCCGTCCGTGGACAACATCAGTGTGGCATGACTCGGTGAGTGCTTATGAAGTATTGGACAAGGGTAAAGTTATTGGTCGGTTTTATTTGGATATGCATCCTCGCGATGGAAAATATCAGCATGCCGCGCAATTTTCTATCGTGAGCGGCCTGAGTGGAGTTCAGTTACCTGAGGCAGCACTGGTGTGCAATTTTCCCGCGGGTTTGATGGAACATTCTGATGTGGAAACATTCCTGCATGAATTTGGTCACCTAATGCATGATTTATTTGCAGGTGTAGATCAGCGTTGGGTATATTTTTCTGGCGTAAAAACGGAGTTGGACTTTGTTGAAGCTCCTTCACAAATGTTAGAGGAATGGGTGTGGGACGCGGAGACACTGGCGTCATTTGCTCGTAATGCAAAGGGTGAGGTAATTCCTCCCGGTCTGGTTAAAAAAATGGTCAAAGCGCGAGATTTTGGTAAGGCGATGTGGACCAAACATCAGCTCTTTTACGCGGCCTTATCTTTAGGGTTCTACAATCAGGATCCTTCCACCCTTGATCTGGATAAAAAAATGGCTGAAATACAGGGTAGCTATTCGCCGTTCGGTTATGTTGATGACACCTATTTTTATACAAGCTTTGGTCATTTGAATGGTTATTCTTCACTGTACTACACCTATATGTGGTCGTTGGTAATTGCTGCTGATATGCACAGCGAATTTGAAAAGTATGGGTTGCGCAACAGCAAGCTCGCGCAGCACTATCGCGATACCGTATTGGCTCCCGGGGGTAAAAAAGATGCGGCGGAATTGGTAGAAGATTTCCTGGGTAGACCTTATGGGTTTGATGCGTTTTCAAAAGATTTATCTGCACCATAAATTGACTTATTCCAATAGAGCTATTTTTTATGCATAAGATTCGGTGGATAACTTATTGTATTTTTGCGTTGGGTTTATTATCCGGCTGCGGTAAATCGCAAAAGCTCGTCGATATTGGCAACGAAAAGCAAATTTTATATGTGGCTAATGGGGATGAAATTTCAGATCTTGATCCGCAAACCACTACAGGTATGCCGGAGTGGCGTATCCAGCGTGCACTTTTCGAAGGCCTTGTCTCGCGTGACCCTCAAACGCTCGAAGTGGTACCTGGCGTCGCTGAGAGATGGGAAGTGTCCGACGATGGAAAAAAGTACAAATTCTATATTCGCGCGAATGCTAAATGGTCAAATGGAGATGATTTAACCGCGGACGATTTCGTACGATCCTGGAAGAGAAGCTTTCTTCCCGGATTGGGAAATCAATATGCCTCCTCGCTGTTTGTTATCAAAAATGCCGAAGCTTTTTATGAAGGGAAAATTGGTTTTGATGAAGTGGGGGTTAAAGCGGTGGAACCCAAAATATTGGATGTGGAATTAATTGCGCCGACTCCATATTTTTTGCAGTTACTTTCTCACCATAGTGCGTTCGTTTTGCACACACCCACAATTGAACGATTTGGCGCTTTGGATGAGCGGGGAACTAAATGGACTCGCCCAGAGAATTTTGTAGGAAATGGGCCGTTTGTTCCCTATGAATGGATTCCAACAAAACACATAGCACTTAAGCGTAACCCCTATTACTGGGATGCTGCCAATATAAAACTAAATGAAATACGTTTTTTTCCGATTCAAAAATCTACAGTAGAAGAACGTATGTTTCGCGCAGGGCAATTGCATATGACATATTATCTGCCGCGCGACAAACTCGAATACTATAAAACCAAGAATAGTGATGTGCTTCGCTCATTCCCCAACTTTGCAACGTACTTTTATCGGTTTAACACGACCATCAAGCCGCTCAACGATCTGCGTGTGCGCAAAGCCCTTGCTTACAGCATTAATCGTCAACAAATTGTTGAATATGTTACCAAGTTTGGGCAAAAGCCCGCCTATGCATTAACTCCTCCGGACCCAAACTCATATGTGCCAGAAGCGAAGATGCCCTATGATCCGGAACTAGCAAGAAACCTACTTGCAGAAGCTGGCTTTCCTGAAGGCAAGGGATTTCCAAAACTGACAATTGCATTTAATACAACCGATGAACATCGAAATATTGCGGTAGCGATCCAACAGATGTGGAAAAAAGAACTAGGAATAGACATTGGCTTGGAGAATATGGAGTGGAAAGTATTTCTGGATCGTGAACGCCAAATGGCATATGAAATCGATCGGGCATCATGGGTGGGTGACTATCTCGATCCCTTTACGTTTCTGGAAATGTTCACCACCGGTAATGGGAATAACAAAACCGGATTTTCAAATCAAGATTATGATGAGCTGATGCGCGCGTCTGCGCTTGAAACTAATGTGGAGCAACGGATGGCGTTATTTCAGCGCGCGGACAAAATTCTCGTTGAAGAAGTGCCCATTATGCCGCTCTACACTTACCACTGGAATCGTTTAGTGTCCACGTCTGTAAAAAATTGGCATGACAATACTATGGATTACTATTCATATAACCGCGTATATCTGGAGAAATAAATCGAATGTTAAAGTTTATTTTTCAGCGCGTATTACAAGCTATACCGGTGCTATTTATTGTTGCTCTGGTTACTTTTATTATGATTCGCTCAGCACCTGGTGGACCGTTTGATGAAGATAGAAATGTGCCGCCTGAAGTTATTAAGGCGTTAAATGACCGCTATCATCTTGGAGATCCATTATGGAAGCAGTTTTTTGATTATGTGAGCAATGTAATTCAGGGTGATCTGGGGCCATCGTTTAAATACCCAAGCCATACAGTAAATGACCTTATTGCCGCCGGACTTCCAGCAACGCTCGAGTTGTCTTTTTATGCGTTAATTTTTGCATTAATAACTGGACTAGCTGCTGGAGTTTTCGCTTCACTAAGATCAAATACCATGCAAGATTACCTCCCTATGTCTGCAGCAATGATTGGGATATGCATGCCTACATTTGTTTTAGGCCCAATTTTGTTGCTGGTGTTTGGTATTTGGTTAGGTTGGCTGCCCGTTGCAGGGTGGGGCCAGATTCCCGGTGACAAGGTACTACCTTCCATTACTCTTGGCTCTGTGTATGCTGCGTATATTGCCCGTATTAGCCGTGGTGGAATGCTAGACATTCTCTCTCAGGATTACATTCGCACAGCACACGCTAAAGGATTATCTACAACGCGTATTGTTTTCGTTCACGCATTGCGCGGCGGCATTATCCCGGTAATTTCATTTCTTGGTCCAGCGATCGCAGGTTTGTTGGCAGGGTCATTTGTTGTTGAATCTATTTTTCAAATTCCAGGATTGGGCCGATTTTATGTGACCGCGGCATTCAATCGCGATTACACAATGATACTGGGTTGTACCATTTTCTTTGCATTTTTAATCATTCTATGCAATTTGCTCGCCGACGTTTTACTAGTTTGGTTGAACCCAAAGCTGCGCCAAGAATTGGACTCAAGGGGATAAGTTATGGCTCAAGTTATTAATACTCCTGAGGTCGTAAATCTGGAGAAGGGGACGTCCCTAACACAAGATGCGCTAGCTCGGTTACGCAACAATAAAATGGCAATGTCAGGCTTATATTTTTTGATTGGTCTAATTATCATCGCCTTACTAACCCCATGGATCGCTCCTTATTCGTACGAAGAACAAAACCTTGAATTGGGTGCGTCTTCTCCATCTGCTCAGCATTGGTTGGGAACTGATATTCTTGGGCGTGATCAACTGACACGAATTATGTACGGCAGTCGTATTTCTTTAGCTGTCGGGTTTATAGCAACGGCGGTGGCGTTAACTATTGGCGTGTTGTGGGGAGCGATTGCGGGTTTTGTTGGTGGTAGAACTGACGCAGTGATGATGCGAATCGTAGATGCTCTCTACGCATTGCCTTTTACAATTTTTATTATTCTGCTCACCGTTGTATTTGGTAGTAGTTTGTTATTGCTCTTTCTCGCAATAGGTGCAGTTGAATGGCTCACCATGGCACGCATCGTTCGTGGTCAAGTTTTAGCGATAAAAAAACAGGAATACGTTGAAGCAGCTATTTCGATGGGTTTATCTCCTTGGAGAATAATTTTTCGTCACTTGATCCCAAATGTTCTTGGTCCAGTCATCGTTTACACCACATTAACAATCCCCAGTGTTATTTTACTTGAATCATTTTTGAGTTTTCTGGGGTTGGGAATACAGCCGCCGGCCAGTTCCTGGGGCTCACTGATTTCCAGTGGTGTGGAAGTGATGGAAGAGTTTCCCTGGCTGTTATTTTTCCCAGGGTTAGTCCTTACCTTTACATTGTTTTCCCTTAACTTTTTGGGTGATGGCTTGCGTGATGCGTTAGACCCACGAGCATCCAAGGATTAATTATGTCAAACGAAGCATTATTATCCGTAGAGAATCTGCGCGTAGTATTTAACACGCGCAATGGGCAAACCGTCGCCGTAGAAGACCTGAGTTTTTCCATCAATAAAGGTGAAGTACTCGGTATTGTTGGCGAGTCAGGCTCGGGGAAGTCGGTAGCCTGTTATAGCTTGTTAGGGCTGATTCCCATGCCTCCTGGCAAAATTGAATCCGGACGTGCGATGTTTCAAGGGAAAGATTTGTTGCGTTTGTCTGAAAATGATATGCGCCAGATTCGCGCAAATAAAATCGCGATGATTTTTCAAGACCCTATGACTTGCCTAAATCCATATTTGCGGATTGTTGATCAACTCACAGAGGTGTTGTTGGTACACAAAAGAATGAATAATAAAGACGCGCGCTTAAAAGCGATTGCAGCGTTGGAAGAAGTTGGAATTCATAACGCGGCCGAGCGTATAGATCAATACCCTCACCAATTTTCCGGTGGTATGCGCCAGCGAGTGATGATTGCTATGGCGCTGCTCGCCGAGCCGGAATTGCTCATTGCCGACGAGCCAACCACCGCGTTGGATGTTACTGTACAGGCCCAAATTTTGAGCCTTATTAAGGAGCTACAACAAAGCCGCCAATTGACTGTTATTTTTATTACCCATGACTTGGGCGTTGCTGCACAGATGGCAAATCATGTTTTAGTAATGGAAAAAGGCCGGTTAGTTGAACAGGGGGAGACGCAAAGTATATTCAAAAATCCCGTGCAGCCCTACACCCAAAAATTGTTGAGTGCCGTCTTAACTACCGCAAAACCTGCGACCAATCATGCTATTGACTATTCACAGCCACCGCTGTTGGAAGTGAAAAACTTGGAGGTCGGATTTAAACAATATTCGGGAGTGTGGTTCCAAAAAATTAAAAATATCGTCAAGGGTGTGGACGAGGTTTCTATCAATTTATATAAAGGCGAAATTTTAGGTTTGGTCGGCGAGTCTGGCTCCGGGAAATCAACCTTGGGGCGTAGTATAGTCCGTTTGGTTGATGCTCAAGGTGGCGAAGTTCTGTTCAATGGAAAAGATCTGACACATATCGCGAATGATGATTTAAAAATTGCCCGTCGCGATTTTCAAATGATATTCCAAGATCCTTATGCTTCGCTGAACCCAAGAATGACAGTGTTTGATACGCTCGCTGAACCGCTGCTCGTGCATGGATTAGCAAATAAAAATACGGTGCTGGAACAAGTAAACCAATTAATGGATGACGTTGGTTTGGACAGGCGTTTTTTACGTAAGTACCCACACGAATTTTCCGGCGGCCAACGGCAACGTATTGCCATCGCAAGAGCTATTGCACTAAAACCCAAATTAATTATCGCTGATGAACCCGTATCTGCATTGGATGTAACAATACGGGCGCAAATTTTGGCGTTACTGCTTCATTTAACGGAAAAGCACCAATTAACCATGTTGTTTATTTCACACGATATGTCAGTGGTTCGTTACTTATGCGATCGTGTGGTGGTAATGCAAAAAGGAAAATTAGTGGAGGAGGGGATTACAGAAGAACTATTCGGCGCCCCTAAGCACGCCTATACGCAACAGCTATTGGCAGCTATTCCTACGCTATAGGATTTTTTAAAAAAAATGAGCCATCCGGCTCATTTTTTATGCTCTGAATCGAACATGATCTGGAATCACTTTGTTTGTAGTTCTGTGTAGATATCGCAATAAGCTTTCGCGCTGGTTTGCCACGAAAAATCCTGACTCATGGCGTTGAGCTGTAATTTCTTCCAGACATCTGGCTGGTGATAGGCGAGGGTAGCACGTTCTAATGCGGCGAATAACTCATCACCTTCCGGTTGTTGGAACACAAAGCCGTTCGCGCCATTGGCAATTTCATCAAGAGAATGTTCAACTACCGTATCGCGCAAACCACCCACTGCATGTACAACGGGAAGAGTTCCGTAGCGCAGGCTGTACATCTGATTCAAACCGCAAGGCTCAAATATGGAAGGCATCAGAAAAATGTCGCTTCCCGCTTCAATTTGATGAGCCAGGGATTCATCGTATCCCAAATGAATTGCTACCTTGTGGGGATTCTGCTCAGCTATGTTCCGCAAAGTCTGTTCATAGTGAGGAAACCCGCTACCCAAAATCACTAATTGGTAATTGGAGGTTAACAGGCGGCTCATCTGGGAGAGAATCAAGTCCACTCCTTTTTGATCTACCAAACGGCCGATAAACCCTAACAATGGAATTTCGCTATTTACAGCCAAGCCCATTTTCTCTTGGAGCGCTTGTTTGTTTTTGCGTTTGTTGCCAAGTGTTCGGCGATTATAAGTTGCGACAAGATGCGCATCAGTACCTGGGTTCCATTCGTCATTATCGATACCGTTTAGTATTCCTGCCAGCGAGTCACTGCGATAGCGGAGTAATCCGTCCAGGCCATAACCAAATTCCGGCTTTTGAATTTCCCGCGCATAACTCGGGCTGACAGTGGTTACGTAATCCGCAAACGCAATGCCGCCTTTAATAAACGACATTTGCCCGTAAAATTCCAAACGCTCGTGATGCCAAAACGCCTGCGGTAGATTTAATTCCGCAAACGCTTGATGTGAAAACAGCCCGCGATAGGCGAGATTGTGAATCGTAAAAACCGTTGCGGGATGATCGGGGTGTAACGATAGCAGTGCGGGAATTAACCCCGTTTGCCAGTCATTGCAGTGGACGATATCCGGTTGCCAATCCAGGTTGGCTTGATTAAGAGCAATTAGTTCAGCCGCTTTGGAAAAAATATAAAAGCGTTTGTGATTATCGTACCAATCGTTGCCGTCGGGTCCGCAATATGGGTTACCCGCGCGTTCGGAAAACTCGGCAATATCCACTAACCATACAGCGACTTTTGTACCGGGCAATCGGGTTTGTTTGATGATTACGGCGTTGCCATCAATTTCCAGTTGTGCGATTTGTTTCAATCCTACACTGGCCGCTTTTTCCAAAACACCGGGATAAGCAGGCAGCAGGATTTTTATATCGCAGCCGAGCTTTAATAATGCGCGCGGCAAACTGCCGCTTACATCGGCGAGTCCGCCGGTTTTTATTAACGGATAAACTTCACTGGTTGCAAATAAAATCTTCTGCATAAGTGATCCTTCTTGAGCTAATTAATCAGGACAGTTTTAAAATTAATGCACCGAGTGGTGGCAAATTTATTTCCAGTGATTGCTGATGGTTCATCCAGGGCACTGGTTGGCTGTAGAGTGGGTTGTCATTCCCCATGTTGCTACCGCCATAGAACGAAGAATCTGAATTGAGCATTTCGCGATAGCTGCCTGCAACCGGAACACCAATTCGATAAGCCGTGCGCGGTACAGGCGTAAAATTCAATATGACTATGGAAAAATCTTGGTCACTTTTACGGATGTAGCTAACAATCGATTGGGTACTGTCATGACAGTCAACCCATTCAAAACCATCACCGCGGAAACTACGTTGGTAAAGTGAAGGCATGCTGGTGTAACAATGGTTTAAATCTTTTATCAAGGTTTGTATGCCTTGATGGCGATCGTAATCCAGCAGATGCCAATCCAGCGAACGGCCATGCGCCCACTCACTCCATTGCGCGAATTCACTGCCCATAAATAAAAGCTTGCTGCCTGGGTAGGTATAGAGATAGGTGTAGAGTAAACGCAGGTTGGCGAATTTTTGCCAATCATCACCCGGCATTTTATTGATCATGCTGCCTTTGCCATGAACAACTTCATCGTGTGAATAGGGCAGTTGGAAGTTTTCGCTGAAGGCGTACATCATGCCGAAGGTTAGCTGATTGTGGTGGTACTGACGGTGCACAGGATCCTTGCTGATGTAATCCAGTGTGTCGTGCATCCAGCCCATATTCCACTTCATGGAGAAGCCCAATCCGCCGACCCAGGTCGGGCGGGTTACTTGTGGCCATGCTGTTGACTCTTCGGCTATTACTAATGTTCCAGGATGCTGCCCGTGACAAACTTCGTTGAGTTGCTGTAGGAAGGCCATAGCTTCAAGGTTTTCATTGCCCCCGTGAATATTGGGAATCCACTCACCATGTTCGCGGGAATAATCCAAATGCAGCATGGAGGCCACTGCATCTACACGCAAACCATCAATATGATATTCCTTCAGCCAAAAGAGCGCGTTGGCTAACAAGAAGTTACGGACTTCGTTGCGACCATAGTTGTATATCAGTGTTCCCCAATCGCGGTGCTCTCCCAAACGCGGATCTTCGTGCTCATAAAGTGCAGAGCCATCAAAGCGGGCGAGGGCATGGGCGTCTTTGGGGAAATGGGCCGGCACCCAATCGAGAATAATGCCGATACCCTCTTGATGCAGGTAATCCACAAAATAGCGGAAGTCATCTGGCGTACCGAATCGGCTGGTCGGTGCGTAGTAGCCAGTCGTTTGATAGCCCCATGAATCATCCAGGGGGTGCTCACTAATTGGCAGGATTTCAACATGCGTGAATCCTAACGGCTTCACATAATCCACGAGTTGGTGAGCCAGCTCGCGATAATTCATAAACTCACCGGCCCAACCGCGACGCCAGGACCCGAGGTGGACCTCATATATCGACATAGGCGCATGTTGCCAATCCCAATGCGCGCGACGGTTAAGCCATTCGTCATCGTGCCATGAATATTCTGATTGGGCTTTAATGATTGAGCTGGTTTGCGGACGCAATTCAAATGCTTGCCCGTAGGGATCTGATTTCAGGAATACAGCACCAGTTGCGCGATTGCGGACCTCAAATTTATATAACGCACCAGGTTTGACTCCAGGGATAAATACTTCCCATAAGCCACTTCCACCCCTCACTCGCATAGGGTGCTGACGACCGTCCCAATCATTAAAGTCGCCTACGACACTTATGCGTTCGGCATTAGGTGCCCAGGTTGCAAACAATACCCCTTCTACACCGTCAACCGTACGTAGGTGCGCTCCCAAATGCTGATAGATGTTCCAATGTTGCCCTTCAGCAAAAAGGTGCATATCAATGTCGCCCAATAATGGTGCAAAACAGTAAGGATCAAATTCGGTATGCATCACGTTGTGACGGTCAAACCACTGGACTTGATAATGCTTCGGAAGCTTGGCCGCCAATCCGTACCATTCAAAAAAATCTGTGCCTTCTATACGGTTTAGTCCGTGGAGTTGTTGATCTATCAGCAGCGACGCGCTGCGGGCGCCCGGTAAATAAAGTCTGACAAGTGTGTCTGCGGAGGAGGACGCGGCGCTTAAAAGTGGGTGGCGACCTAGGACTTCAAAGGGATCATGATGGGTAGCGGTAACTATGCGTAACATCTCGTGAGATAAAGGTTTGTCCTGCTTTTGATTCAACATGCACTTGATTCCTAATGTAAAAAAGATGGCGCGTTATATTACTTAAAACATTATTTGCACAGTTTTGGGCTACATAAAAACGTCACATGCGTGGGATCTACTAGCTTAGCCATTATTGACGACTTTTGTTGCACCATTTTTTTGCAAAAATTTGATCTCAGTGAAAGACATTTGCAGGTTCGGTGCCAAACTTGTGGCTACACTTAGCTTTGCATTCAAAGCGGGCAACAAAACCGCAAAAAAATGCACCAACAATTTTTGGGGTCGGGTAGAGTTTGCAGCAAATCAATTTATTGGCACTGATATTGCTCTCACTCTTGTCAACGAGGTCACAAAAATTTCATCGTTGTTACACACAATAGCCATAAGGAATACGTTGTAATGAGTACACCTACATCAGGTCGTTTTGTTAGTCGTCTTACGCGAGAAACACTGGCGGTAATTTTGGCTGGTGGTCGAGGTTCCCGGTTACATCAACTTACCGATTGGCGTGCAAAACCTGCGGTACATTTTGGCGGTAAATTTCGCATCATCGATTTTCCTCTTTCAAATTGTGTTAACTCCGGCATTCGCCGCATTAGCGTGCTTACCCAATATAAATCTCACTCACTTGATCGCCATGTACAACGAGGCTGGGGCTTTCTTGGTGGTGAGCTTGGTGAATTTGTTGAGCTACTGCCGGCGCAGCAGCGCCTGAGCGAATCCTGGTACGTGGGTACTGCGGATGCCGTATTACAAAACATCGACATCATTCGTCGTCACAACCCGGAATATGTATTAATCCTTGCGGGTGACCACGTTTATAAAATGGACTACGGTACCATGATCGCAGCGCACGTTGAGCGCGGTGCAGATATCACCGTAGGTTGTATCGAAGTTCCCTTGGACATCGCACACGCTTTTGGCGTTATGGACATGGACAAGGATTATCGCATCGTTAAGTTTACTGAGAAGCCGCCAAAACCAGAGCCCATGCCAGGCAAACCCGATAAAGCACTCGCATCGATGGGAATCTATGTATTCAGTACAAAAGTATTATTCCGCGAGCTATTAAAAGATCGTGACAATCCAAATTCGTCGCACGATTTTGGTAAAGATATCATTCCGTCCATGATTAAAACCCATCGCGTAAGCGCGTTTCCTTTCCGCGACCCCGTCTCGGGCGGTGATGCCTATTGGCGCGATGTAGGAACTGTGGATTCATTGTGGGAAGCAAACCTTGAATTAACCGGCATCACACCTGAATTGGATTTGTACGACGCCGCTTGGCCTATCTGGACCTATCAGGAACAAGTTGCGCCAGCAAAGTTTGTGTTCAATGACGATGGACGTCGTGGTTACGCTGTAGATTCGTTGATTGCGGGCGGATGTATCATCTCTGGCTCTGCGGTAAAGCATTCCTTGCTGTTCCCGCGTGTTCGCGTTCACTCTTATTGTGAAATCGAAGACTCCGTTTTATTCCCCAGTGTTGAAGTAGGGCGTCGCTGCAAAATACGCAAAGCGCTCATTGATCGCCGCTGCAAAATTCCCGAGGGCACCGTCATTGGTTATGACTTGGAAGCCGATAAAAAACGTTTCCACGTCTCACCTAAAGGCGTTGTGCTGGTCACTCCCGACATGTTAGGACAGGATGATATCAATGGCTAACAATGGCAAAACGAAGGTCGTATTTCTTTGGCATATGCACCAGCCAGACTATCGCGACATTATGACGGGTGAATACTATTTTCCCTGGACTTATCTTCACGCCATTAAAGACTATGTCGACATGGCTGCGCATATAGAAGCGCAGCCGGCGGCAAAGGCGGTCGTTAATTTTGCTCCAATTCTGTTGGAACAACTTGATGATTATGCGCAGCAAATTGCTGCGCATCTCGCCAATGGTGAAAAAATTAAAGATGCTGTTTTGGCATCACTGGTTGAGCCGAGTTTACCATTGCCTGGAACAATGGCATTCGTTGACTTGGCGCAAAAGTATCTACGTGCTAATCGCGATCGGATGATTGATCGGTTTCCCGTTTATCGCGAACTTGCTTCGTTGGTGAGTAATTTTAAAGAGCAGCCGTTTTTAAGCCGCTATCTGAATGAACAATTCTTAATTGATCTGGGCGTGTGGTATCACCTGAGCTGGTTGGCAGAGATTCCGCGCCGCAGCGATGCCCGGATTCAACGCTTGCAAGATAAAGAGCGCGATTATACGGCCGCAGATAGACGCGAGCTGCTTACGATTATCGGCGAATTGGTAGGATCAGTTGGTCCACGCTACAAAGCCTTGGCTGATAAAGGGCAAATAGAATTATGTATGAGCCCCTATGCGCACCCAATCATTCCTTTGTTAATTGATTTGAATTCCGCGAAAGAGGCAATGCCTGGTGTTTCCTTGCCCAATTCAAGCTGTTATCCCGATGGTCGTAATCGTGCCAAATGGCATTTAAATGAAGGTATAAAAACTTTCGAAAGCTATTTTGGAAAACGCCCTCGCGGATGTTGGGCGTCGGAAGGCTCCTTAAGCGACGACACTTTAAAGTTATTGCATGAAGCCAAGTTCGATTGGGCCGCCACCGGCGATTCAGTGCTGCACAATAGTTTACGTGCGCAGGAAAATCAGGCGGTCTCTGTTGAATTGCAGCAAACCGGGCAGTCACTGCATCGCCCGTATGAATTTGCCAACGTAAAAATTAATACTTTTTTTCGCGATGATGGCTTATCAGACCTAATCGGCTTTAAGTATGCCACCTGGCACTCGGATGACGCCGTTGGCGACTTATTGAATCACATGGTGAATATTGCTAATGCCGCCAACGATACAAAAAACACGGTAATCTCCGTGATTATGGACGGTGAAAATGCTTGGGAATATTTTCCGGAAAATGCGTTTCACTTTTTGCACAATCTTTATGAACGTTTGATTGCTCATCCACAGCTTGAGCTTTCCACTTATAGCGAAATTTTAGATTCGCAAAAGCCAGAACCATTACGTATCCCTCATTTGGTTGCAGGGAGCTGGGTCTACGGCACCTTCTCAACCTGGATCGGTGACAAAGACAAAAATCGCGGTTGGGATATGTTGTGCGATGCTAAGCAGCAGGTTGATCAGGCGTTGCAGAAACGTAGCTTTTCGGCGGAGCAGCTCGCGCAAATTGAAAAACAATTGGCGTTATGTGAAGGGTCTGATTGGTTTTGGTGGTTTGGCGACTACAATCCTGCGCAAAGCGTTAGCGACTTTGAATATTTGTATCGCCGCCACTTAATGAATCTCTACTCCTTAATCGAAACACCAGCTCCAGGCTATTTGAATCAGGTAATCAGTGTCGGTGGTGGCGATCCGGCAACGGGAGGTGTCATGCGTCAGGGGCACGCCAACTAATAAAGCCTCCGATTCAATTACAGTGACGGTTTAAACTTTTTGTAGCGTTTTTTTAATAGCTATAGGTGTAAAAGGGAAGGGCGAATGGCAGACAAATCACCACTTTTTAAGCGTCGCACAGCAGGTGTTTTGCTGCACCCAACATCCTTGCCTTGCTCTGAGTCTTGCTGGGGCGGAGATGTTAAAAATAGATTCGGCACTCTTGGAAAAGACGCCTATTATTTTATAGACCTGATCCACAATGCTGGCCTGAATGTTTGGCAAATGTTGCCGACTGGGCCAACGCAAGCAGATATGTCACCCTATCAATCTATTTCAGCACACGCAGGGAATGCGGAGCTTATTAGCTTGGACTGGTTGGTCGAAAAGGGGTGGGTTAGGGCAGACGACGTGCTGCTCGATGGTGAAAGAAATATTGTTCTCGCACGACAAAAGTGCGCTTTATCCTTCTTCGAATTTTTGAGCTCTGAAGGTGGCGCTCAGACCCGGCAAGAGTTTCAGACTTTTTGTTCACAACAAAAATATTGGTTAGATGATTATTCTTTGTTTTGCGCCTTGCGAAAACACTACAAAGGCGCATCATGGGTTGATTGGCCAGCGGAATTGCGTAGCCGCAACCCTAAGGCTATTGCAAAGGTTAGCCGCGAATTAAAGTCCGACATTGATGTCGTTATTTTTGAACAATTTGCATTTTTCAGTCAGTGGGCTGCACTGAAAAATTATGCAAATCAAAAGGGCATCTATTTGTTTGGCGATATGCCTATTTTTGTAGGCCATGACAGTGCAGATGTATGGGCGGAGCAACATTACTTCCAATTGGATGAGAAAGGGAATCCACTAACAGTTGCGGGTGTGCCGCCGGATTATTTTTCCGAAACTGGCCAACATTGGGGAAACCCTCACTATGCGTGGCACGTGATGGAAGCTGATGGTTTCCAGTGGTGGTTGGCAAGGTTGCGCACTCAGCTGCAAATGTTTGACCTAATTCGCATCGATCACTTCCGCGGCTTTGAAGCATATTGGGAAATTCCCGGTGACAGTCATGACGCTCGATTGGGAAAGTGGGTAAAAGCTCCGGGAGAGGCATTCTTAAAGGCGTGTTTTGCGGCCTATCCCGGTCTGCCTTTGGTGGCAGAGAATCTTGGGGTCATTACTGAAGAAGTTGAAGCACTGCGCAACTTATTTGATTTACCTGGAATGTTGGTATTGCAGTTTGGGTTTGACGGAAACACTAGTAATCCTCACTTGCCCCATAACCATACGCGCAGCGACGTCATTTACACCGGGACGCATGATAATGATACAACGTTGGGATGGTGGGACACCCTAGGGGAAGCAAACCGCCAGCAAGTAAATGCCTATTGTTTTAATTCTGAAGACCCAATGCCCTGGTTACTAATTCAGGCGGCGTTGGCATCTGTAGGGCGCATGGCAATTATTCCCATGCAAGATTTTTTGGAGCTGGATGGAGGGCACAGGATGAATATGCCCGGTACAACGGATAAAAATTGGGTGTGGACATTTTCGTGGGATCAGGTTGAACCCACACTTGCTGATCGTATTCGGCAGTTATTGGCAAGCTATCATCGTCTTGGCTAGCGTCAGTCGAGGTAGCAACTTATCACTCAACTATACAAAGGAACCGCCATGGAACACAGATGCAGCGCGCGCTATAACGCCGACATTAAAATCCTCATCTATCGCTATGAAATACCGGTCGCCATAGGCCGCATTAAAAATGGCACGCGACATGGTCTTTTTATCGAGTCGGATTTGTCGGATGTGAAGCCGTTGCAACAATTAGGGATAGAGATTGTGGTGACTCGCAGCGCACAGAAATTGCAGCGTTATCGCTTTGATTCAATTGTTATCCACGCTACAGACCATGGCTTTGGTGTGGAATTGGATACCTTAAGTGAGGAAGCTGGCAACCAATTAACTGAAATGTTGCGCGCTTCGCCAGAAACTCCCCAAGAAAGTGAATTGTTTGATATGGTGGCTAACGCCTGATGATATCTCAGGTGCCACAAGCACGAGAACCTATATTTAGACCTGATCCGAGGCTGATGAATGGAATATGCAATTTAACATAATCTACATTATGCGAAATTGCATATCCGTTTTGGCGGTCTATCTAAGGCCGCCAACCATTCGTCAAACAACCGATAATGACGGCTTAGATGAATAAGGTTTTTCATCAAGGCTTGGCAACGGCTCAAGTAAAACATCAGGTTTACAGTTGATATCTATTCCATAAGCCAGCAAAATTTTTCGATGCTTAGCTAAAGTGGATTTAGCCAGAAAAAATCTTGAATCACCAAAAAACCATCGAAGCGCAGTATTAAAAATATAACGTGGTTCATTACTCTCAATGCGCCTCAATATTGATCGAGGATGATCATCAGGAAATACAGGCATAGGCACTTCAACATGAGTCTGGAAAGGACAAACGTGAAGGCGGTAGCGATCAGCATGCTGCCAAGATGCGTAAAACTCTCTTGCCTTTTCCGGATCATCAAACTCAATTGCGCTTTTATGGGAACATAGCCGCTTATTTTTAGAAAGATATACACCTTCATCTAAATGAAAATAAGGCCATGAATCGTACGTTGATGGATCATAAACGCCGACATAAAAACGCGATTTCAAAGCAAAAGGCATATCCAAAACTCCAATAAAAAAGCCATTACCTACAAGGTTTAACCTTGACGATAACGGCGAATATTACAGGAGAAAAAAATAAAAGCGAAATCAGCCGGCAGCAGAAAGCGAAGAAGAAAAAGACAAATCCTGAATAGGGTAAAAACTTTGATAATCATCAGAAACTGGATGAAGAAGTATATCTGGCGGTGCATCCTCATGAATCACAACAGCAGTAACCCTGGCTTCACCGATAACATGCAAAGATGAATGCAAAGGGTTCCGATGTTGAAAAAAATAAGTATTGGACATCATGGCAAGCGCACAAACATCAAGAGAGGTTTTATTAACAGTAGTCATATATGAAGCCTCAAGCTAAGTTAATTTGGTCCCAACTAGAGACCGGTTGATCGAGAAAAATTTGGCGACGACGAAGCGGAACCACATTAGATGGTTGTAAATCCGCATCCGCCAAACCAATTGATCTCAAATGCTTTAAATGGTCATACCAAGTCGCCTTTCTGTAATCTTGTTTAGTAATATGAAGACCACGTGAACGAATGTCGGTATAACAACGATAAGCGGCTCGCGCCCTACCTTCAGTTGGAATTTGCCCTTCATCGGAACCAACGTTATTAAGCAACCGCTCTAGAATATTGCACATATCAACCACCTCAATAGTGGATATAAATTTAGAAAAATAATCTGAATGATGAAAAAGTAAAAAATCAGGCGTGAAGTCATACCAATTCTTACCGGTGCTTTCGCGTATCCGGCGAATCAAACCCCTACACATGGAATACTCTAATCTCAACAAACGATCCGCTTTTGCTAACTCTTCATCACTAACACGAGCATTGTTTTTAGTAACTAACTCGCGAAGCTGCGGGCCTTTTAAATAAGCCTTTCCTTTATGCAAGGTAGATCCCCTACCCCAAATAACAGATGTGTCAAAAGTGCTAGTTTTTTGTCTTCCGCACTTCAACGGTTTTAAATAATCAACGGCTTGCTGTGCTTGAGCTAATGAGCCCATATCAAAATTTTGAGTAACATCGATACGAGAACATGACCACATTTTTAAATCGGAAGGAATAATCATAGAGTGATGCTTTGCAACAAAAAGAATCATTTGTTTTGCACACTCTTGAATATCTAAAGAACCAAAAACATTGTGCGCGGAAACTACGCGCGCTGGGCTTCCCTGAATTTGCAATCGTGAACCAAAATTTACAGTTACATTGTGATCATCAGAACGGATATGCTCACGTACTGCCGACTCCCATTGAATCTCACCTGTTAAGCCATTAATACGTTGCACACGATCAGCATTCTTTAAAACGCGATGCATTGATTTACGATCAAGCAAGCTGGCATCAAGCCAAAGTGTTAACCAATCAATCATCCCTACTTGTTGCATGTAAACCACCAAAAACAAATTTGCATAGTCAGGCCAAAGTGGATTCATATGATTACTTTATGTGTGCATATATAGTTATAGTAGACATAAATGTCAACTTAAATGATAAAGTTGGTCATACATAACCACCAAAAGGCATAAAAAATGCGCTTAAGCGAAAATTTAAAACGCATACGTGCGGAAAGGGGAATAAGCCAAGATGACTTGGCAGAGCGCTCAGGGGTAAGCAAGGGGCAAATATCAAAACTGGAAATTGGGATACAGAAAAACCCTGTTTTAGAAACAGTGGTGGCACTATCAAGCGCCCTAGGTGTATCCATGGAAGAATTGGTTTTTGGAACAGAGGGGCCAAATGGGATGAAGTACATGCTAAATGCAATAGAAACACTGCCAGAAGGAAAGCAAGCCACCATCAAAGAACTAATAGCTGCATTCATAGCTCAATCAACAGCAGACCGGCTAAGAGCTGCCGAAAAGCAAAAATAATGGGTTTTTCCGATGCATCGGACTTTGTAACGGTGTCACTAGGCACCGTTCGGGCTGGCGCCCGCCTTTCGTGCTCGTACCTGCGCGCGTCAGCGGGCGCCAAAGCCCATGGATTCGTTTAAACGGTGCCAACGCAAACCGAGGGGATAAATCCCCTCGGCCGAGATAACGCCTTCCGGTGGTCGCTAGAAGCTCCCTTGAAAGGCTAACTCGGTTCGTGTGCGAATTTGCTGGAGAGAAAACCGGCGCGGAAAGACCTAGAAGGTTAATCAGTGAAAAGGTCGGCTTGGCCCGCACGCTCAACGAGCATCGCGGCAGCATCACGAGCAGAATCAATAATCTGACGATAAACCGCAATAGAATCACGCATTTGAGCCACTTTCTGGTGCAAGCGGGCATTTTCCTGCAACAAATCAAGATATTGAGTAGCGGCATAATGGCACGCCTTGCTAGCTACAGCCATGTTGGTGCTTTGTTTAAGCGCATCGATCAAATCTTCATCTGCATCAAACTTAACAAGCATAGATAATCCCAATTTTGGTACCAATAAGTAAGCCAGGTTTGGCGCACCTGGTCGAATAATGGTACCAATTTGGTTTTAGAAAATAAACGGATTTTGGTACCAAAATCAATCCAGGAATTGCATCACCTGGCCGAATATTGGTACCAAATCAGAGAGATAGTTAAATGGGCATAAACGGTGCTAGGATTAAAACAAATACTAAACCAGACCAAGATCGAAAACGGGGACAGGCAATCTCGCATAATGCAGGTTATGTATAAATTCTCGCGGTGAGTGCTTCGCAATTTTCACCGCTTCGAATTGAACATAACCTCGCTCGCCTTATGCGAAATTGCATATCCGTTTTGGCGGTCTATCTAAGGCCGCCAACCATTCGTCAAACAACCGATAATGACGGCTTAGATGAATAAGGTTTTTCATCAAGGCTTGGCAACGGCTCAAGTAAAACATCAGGTTTACAGTTGATATCTATTCCATAAGCCAGCAAAATTTTTCGATGCTTAGCTAAAGTGGATTTAGCCAGAAAAAATCTTGAATCACCAAAAAACCATCGAAGCGCAGTATTAAAAATATAACGTGGTTCATTACTCTCAATGCGCCTCAATATTGATCGAGGATGATCATCAGGAAATACAGGCATAGGCACTTCAACATGAGTCTGGAAAGGACAAACGTGAAGGCGGTAGCGATCAGCATGCTGCCAAGATGCGTAAAACTCTCTTGCCTTTTCCGGATCATCAAACTCAATTGCGCTTTTATGGGAACATAGCCGCTTATTTTTAGAAAGATATACACCTTCATCTAAATGAAAATAAGGCCATGAATCGTACGTTGATGGATCATAAACGCCGACATAAAAACGCGATTTCAAAGCAAAAGGCATATCCAAAACTCCAATAAAAAAGCCATTACCTACAAGGTTTAACCTTGACGATAACGGCGAATATTACAGGAGAAAAAAATAAAAGCGAAATCAGCCGGCAGCAGAAAGCGAAGAAGAAAAAGACAAATCCTGAATAGGGTAAAAACTTTGATAATCATCAGAAACTGGATGAAGAAGTATATCTGGCGGTGCATCCTCATGAATCACAACAGCAGTAACCCTGGCTTCACCGATAACATGCAAAGATGAATGCAAAGGGTTCCGATGTTGAAAAAAATAAGTATTGGACATCATGGCAAGCGCACAAACATCAAGAGAGGTTTTATTAACAGTAGTCATATATGAAGCCTCAAGCTAAGTTAATTTGGTCCCAACTAGAGACCGGTTGATCGAGAAAAATTTGGCGACGACGAAGCGGAACCACATTAGATGGTTGTAAATCCGCATCCGCCAAACCAATTGATCTCAAATGCTTTAAATGGTCATACCAAGTCGCCTTTCTGTAATCTTGTTTAGTAATATGAAGACCACGTGAACGAATGTCGGTATAACAACGATAAGCGGCTCGCGCCCTACCTTCAGTTGGAATTTGCCCTTCATCGGAACCAACGTTATTAAGCAACCGCTCTAGAATATTGCACATATCAACCACCTCAATAGTGGATATAAATTTAGAAAAATAATCTGAATGATGAAAAAGTAAAAAATCAGGCGTGAAGTCATACCAATTCTTACCGGTGCTTTCGCGTATCCGGCGAATCAAACCCCTACACATGGAATACTCTAATCTCAACAAACGATCCGCTTTTGCTAACTCTTCATCACTAACACGAGCATTGTTTTTAGTAACTAACTCGCGAAGCTGCGGGCCTTTTAAATAAGCCTTTCCTTTATGCAAGGTAGATCCCCTACCCCAAATAACAGATGTGTCAAAAGTGCTAGTTTTTTGTCTTCCGCACTTCAACGGTTTTAAATAATCAACGGCTTGCTGTGCTTGAGCTAATGAGCCCATATCAAAATTTTGAGTAACATCGATACGAGAACATGACCACATTTTTAAATCGGAAGGAATAATCATAGAGTGATGCTTTGCAACAAAAAGAATCATTTGTTTTGCACACTCTTGAATATCTAAAGAACCAAAAACATTGTGCGCGGAAACTACGCGCGCTGGGCTTCCCTGAATTTGCAATCGTGAACCAAAATTTACAGTTACATTGTGATCATCAGAACGGATATGCTCACGTACTGCCGACTCCCATTGAATCTCACCTGTTAAGCCATTAATACGTTGCACACGATCAGCATTCTTTAAAACGCGATGCATTGATTTACGATCAAGCAAGCTGGCATCAAGCCAAAGTGTTAACCAATCAATCATCCCTACTTGTTGCATGTAAACCACCAAAAACAAATTTGCATAGTCAGGCCAAAGTGGATTCATATGATTACTTTATGTGTGCATATATAGTTATAGTAGACATAAATGTCAACTTAAATGATAAAGTTGGTCATACATAACCACCAAAAGGCATAAAAAATGCGCTTAAGCGAAAATTTAAAACGCATACGTGCGGAAAGGGGAATAAGCCAAGATGACTTGGCAGAGCGCTCAGGGGTAAGCAAGGGGCAAATATCAAAACTGGAAATTGGGATACAGAAAAACCCTGTTTTAGAAACAGTGGTGGCACTATCAAGCGCCCTAGGTGTATCCATGGAAGAATTGGTTTTTGGAACAGAGGGGCCAAATGGGATGAAGTACATGCTAAATGCAATAGAAACACTGCCAGAAGGAAAGCAAGCCACCATCAAAGAACTAATAGCTGCATTCATAGCTCAATCAACAGCAGACCGGCTAAGAGCTGCCGAAAAGCAAAAATAATGGGTTTTTCCGATGCATCGGACTTTGTAACGGTGTCACTAGGCACCGTTCGGGCTGGCGCCCGCCTTTCGTGCTCGTACCTGCGCGCGTCAGCGGGCGCCAAAGCCCATGGATTCGTTTAAACGGTGCCAACGCAAACCGAGGGGATAAATCCCCTCGGCCGAGATAACGCCTTCCGGTGGTCGCTAGAAGCTCCCTTGAAAGGCTAACTCGGTTCGTGTGCGAATTTGCTGGAGAGAAAACCGGCGCGGAAAGACCTAGAAGGTTAATCAGTGAAAAGGTCGGCTTGGCCCGCACGCTCAACGAGCATCGCGGCAGCATCACGAGCAGAATCAATAATCTGACGATAAACCGCAATAGAATCACGCATTTGAGCCACTTTCTGGTGCAAGCGGGCATTTTCCTGCAACAAATCAAGATATTGAGTAGCGGCATAATGGCACGCCTTGCTAGCTACAGCCATGTTGGTGCTTTGTTTAAGCGCATCGATCAAATCTTCATCTGCATCAAACTTAACAAGCATAGATAATCCCAATTTTGGTACCAATAAGTAAGCCAGGTTTGGCGCACCTGGTCGAATAATGGTACCAATTTGGTTTTAGAAAATAAACGGATTTTGGTACCAAAATCAATCCAGGAATTGCATCACCTGGCCGAATATTGGTACCAAATCAGAGAGATAGTTAAATGGGCATAAACGGTGCTAGGATTAAAACAAATACTAAACCAGACCAAGATCGAAAACGGGGACAGGCAATCTCGCATAATGCAGGTTATGTATAAATTCTCGCGGTGAGTGCTTCGCAATTTTCACCGCTTCGAATTGAACATAACCTCGCTCGCCTTATGCGAAATTGCATATCCGTTTTGGCGGTCTATCTAAGGCCGCCAACCATTCGTCAAACAACCGATAATGACGGCTTAGATGAATAAGGTTTTTCATCAAGGCTTGGCAACGGCTCAAGTAAAACATCAGGTTTACAGTTGATATCTATTCCATAAGCCAGCAAAATTTTTCGATGCTTAGCTAAAGTGGATTTAGCCAGAAAAAATCTTGAATCACCAAAAAACCATCGAAGCGCAGTATTAAAAATATAACGTGGTTCATTACTCTCAATGCGCCTCAATATTGATCGAGGATGATCATCAGGAAATACAGGCATAGGCACTTCAACATGAGTCTGGAAAGGACAAACGTGAAGGCGGTAGCGATCAGCATGCTGCCAAGATGCGTAAAACTCTCTTGCCTTTTCCGGATCATCAAACTCAATTGCGCTTTTATGGGAACATAGCCGCTTATTTTTAGAAAGATATACACCTTCATCTAAATGAAAATAAGGCCATGAATCGTACGTTGATGGATCATAAACGCCGACATAAAAACGCGATTTCAAAGCAAAAGGCATATCCAAAACTCCAATAAAAAAGCCATTACCTACAAGGTTTAACCTTGACGATAACGGCGAATATTACAGGAGAAAAAAATAAAAGCGAAATCAGCCGGCAGCAGAAAGCGAAGAAGAAAAAGACAAATCCTGAATAGGGTAAAAACTTTGATAATCATCAGAAACTGGATGAAGAAGTATATCTGGCGGTGCATCCTCATGAATCACAACAGCAGTAACCCTGGCTTCACCGATAACATGCAAAGATGAATGCAAAGGGTTCCGATGTTGAAAAAAATAAGTATTGGACATCATGGCAAGCGCACAAACATCAAGAGAGGTTTTATTAACAGTAGTCATATATGAAGCCTCAAGCTAAGTTAATTTGGTCCCAACTAGAGACCGGTTGATCGAGAAAAATTTGGCGACGACGAAGCGGAACCACATTAGATGGTTGTAAATCCGCATCCGCCAAACCAATTGATCTCAAATGCTTTAAATGGTCATACCAAGTCGCCTTTCTGTAATCTTGTTTAGTAATATGAAGACCACGTGAACGAATGTCGGTATAACAACGATAAGCGGCTCGCGCCCTACCTTCAGTTGGAATTTGCCCTTCATCGGAACCAACGTTATTAAGCAACCGCTCTAGAATATTGCACATATCAACCACCTCAATAGTGGATATAAATTTAGAAAAATAATCTGAATGATGAAAAAGTAAAAAATCAGGCGTGAAGTCATACCAATTCTTACCGGTGCTTTCGCGTATCCGGCGAATCAAACCCCTACACATGGAATACTCTAATCTCAACAAACGATCCGCTTTTGCTAACTCTTCATCACTAACACGAGCATTGTTTTTAGTAACTAACTCGCGAAGCTGCGGGCCTTTTAAATAAGCCTTTCCTTTATGCAAGGTAGATCCCCTACCCCAAATAACAGATGTGTCAAAAGTGCTAGTTTTTTGTCTTCCGCACTTCAACGGTTTTAAATAATCAACGGCTTGCTGTGCTTGAGCTAATGAGCCCATATCAAAATTTTGAGTAACATCGATACGAGAACATGACCACATTTTTAAATCGGAAGGAATAATCATAGAGTGATGCTTTGCAACAAAAAGAATCATTTGTTTTGCACACTCTTGAATATCTAAAGAACCAAAAACATTGTGCGCGGAAACTACGCGCGCTGGGCTTCCCTGAATTTGCAATCGTGAACCAAAATTTACAGTTACATTGTGATCATCAGAACGGATATGCTCACGTACTGCCGACTCCCATTGAATCTCACCTGTTAAGCCATTAATACGTTGCACACGATCAGCATTCTTTAAAACGCGATGCATTGATTTACGATCAAGCAAGCTGGCATCAAGCCAAAGTGTTAACCAATCAATCATCCCTACTTGTTGCATGTAAACCACCAAAAACAAATTTGCATAGTCAGGCCAAAGTGGATTCATATGATTACTTTATGTGTGCATATATAGTTATAGTAGACATAAATGTCAACTTAAATGATAAAGTTGGTCATACATAACCACCAAAAGGCATAAAAAATGCGCTTAAGCGAAAATTTAAAACGCATACGTGCGGAAAGGGGAATAAGCCAAGATGACTTGGCAGAGCGCTCAGGGGTAAGCAAGGGGCAAATATCAAAACTGGAAATTGGGATACAGAAAAACCCTGTTTTAGAAACAGTGGTGGCACTATCAAGCGCCCTAGGTGTATCCATGGAAGAATTGGTTTTTGGAACAGAGGGGCCAAATGGGATGAAGTACATGCTAAATGCAATAGAAACACTGCCAGAAGGAAAGCAAGCCACCATCAAAGAACTAATAGCTGCATTCATAGCTCAATCAACAGCAGACCGGCTAAGAGCTGCCGAAAAGCAAAAATAATGGGTTTTTCCGATGCATCGGACTTTGTAACGGTGTCACTAGGCACCGTTCGGGCTGGCGCCCGCCTTTCGTGCTCGTACCTGCGCGCGTCAGCGGGCGCCAAAGCCCATGGATTCGTTTAAACGGTGCCAACGCAAACCGAGGGGATAAATCCCCTCGGCCGAGATAACGCCTTCCGGTGGTCGCTAGAAGCTCCCTTGAAAGGCTAACTCGGTTCGTGTGCGAATTTGCTGGAGAGAAAACCGGCGCGGAAAGACCTAGAAGGTTAATCAGTGAAAAGGTCGGCTTGGCCCGCACGCTCAACGAGCATCGCGGCAGCATCACGAGCAGAATCAATAATCTGACGATAAACCGCAATAGAATCACGCATTTGAGCAACTTTCTGGTGCAAGCGAGCATTTTCCTGTAGCAAATCAAGATAGTGAGTAGCGGCATAGTGACACGCCTTGCTAGCTACAGCCATGTTGGTGCTTTGTTTAATCGCATCGATCAAATCTTCGTCTGCATCAAACTTAACAAGCATAGATAACCCCAGTTTTGGTACCAATAAGTAAACCAGGTTTGGCACACCTGGTCGAATAATGGTACCAATTTGGTTTTAAAAAATAAACGGATTTTGGTACCAAAATCAACCCAGGAATTGCATCACCTGGTGGAATATTGGTACCAAATCAAAGCGATAGTTAAATGGGCATAAACGGTGCTAGGATTAAAACAAATACTAAACCTGACCAAGATCGAAAACGGGGATACGCAATCTCGCATAACACAAGTTATGTATAAATTCTCGCCGTGAGCTACGCGATTATCACGGCTTCGAATTCCGCTTCGCGGCCTTCGGTAACATAACTTGAGCCGCCCATTATGCGAAATTGACGATTATCCTAGGGTCAGGTCAATTATCCCCGCCAACAGCACCAGAAACCGTTACAGAGCGATCGGCGACCATGGGCGCGCTAGGTTTCGGCAACGCATAAATCAATTCAGACTCAAACGTAAGCTTAACCACGCCACGCGAAAGCTTTACAACGTCAAAACCCAAACTCACCAGTTCAGCCTCAGTGATACCGATATAACTACCGCCGGGCAAATCGACCTGAAATAACAGCTGTCCGGACAAGTCGCCAACAACATAAATTTTGGAGCCATCAAACGGGTTTTTAGCCGGTGCCGGTGACGCTGGCAAAACTGGTGCCTGTGAGGACAAATTCACCTGGTTAACGGGTTGCGGCAAAACAGTCGGTTGGGAATGCAACAGCATGGCAAACGCACCCAGCAAAAGACCAGTTGCCAAGGAAACCGGACTAGCAAAACGTTTCCAGTAAATTCTCGTAATCCTCATGATATTGCTCCAATTCATCTCAACAGCATGGCGGCCGTAAAGGTGCCATGGGGTTAATAAACTATGGGTTGCGTGCGGGTAATTCTGGATAAAGCTTTGGCGAGTGTCATAGCAGCGAAAAAGATTGTTACCGCGATAAACCCAGACATCACTAACAAGACCATCGGCATAAGTAACTTTCGCTCGATGTATACGAGGCATGGTTAAATTAATTCCGGTGAGCGTTTTAACAAGGGGCGCAATAAACGGAACACGAATTTTATCCAGTCGCTTACAGGTAACCAGCAATTCACCGATTGCATCGCGGGCCTGTGAATCAAGCATCGAAATGTCCTGAATGATAATGTAAACATGCCAGCCCAATTTGCGCGCATGTAAAAACCAGTCGTTCACATCCTTACGGGTTTTATCCTGCCAATTGCGCGAATTAAACCAAGTACCGCATTCATCCAAAACCAAAATTCCAAATTTGTTTTCATCATAGTCCCTGCCCTCATATCCTTTGCCGATCGCATTTAAATCATCAATGTTTGGCTTGTCAGGTATGCGCATCAAATTGATATTTTTTGCATGTCGACCAAACATATTTTTTAAATTGATATCAAGATTGGTAGCAACGCGGCACCCTGCCCTAATGGCATCACCAATGCGACCCACAGTGACCAAGGTTTTACCATTACCAAGTTTGCCAGTGACAATATAAACAGACACGTTAGAGCCTCCATTGCAAAACTTTGACATTCCATTCATAGGCCCAACGGGCAATGCGCGCAGTGATCTGGATAGAAACGATAGTAATAAAATTATCAGGTACAACCATGGACGCGGCGGCAGAAAAGAACGGCGGCAGTGTGGCAGATATTGAATTAACCAAGGTCAAAATCAACGCATAAAAAGCAACCACAAAAGCAGCAAGAACAGTAAGGCATGAAGCAATAATTAAAATGCGCTTAGTAAGAATCTCAAAAACAACACCAACAGAGCGCGTAAAAATATCTGCTAGAAACGTGGCTAAAAAAGTAATAGCAATAACTATGTAATGCATAAATAACCCCACTATCGATCAACAGGTCTGATAGCTAACTGCCAAATATTCCAGACAGTGAGCACCGCCAAAAACCAACCAAATGCAGATTTGAAAAGCTCGAAATATTCGCAATCAAGCTCATAGGTTGAACCCATAATTTTTAACGGTGGCGGATTGCAAGAGCGTGAAACAGGCAAAAAAGCAACCAACGCAGATCGCAAAATAGAAGGCTGATCTTTAAAAGAAAGGCCGTCGCGCTGGAAGTTAGTCAAATCATCATCAACGGCCTTTTTAAATTTCTCCATTTCCTTATCTGTAGACTCAGAAAATTTATCGGCTAACTCTGAAATCTTGCCTTGAGATTCGGAAAGCTTACCGGAGCAATCCAAATAATTAGACATGGAAGGATTGCACTCAGAAGAGTTAGAGCCGGAAGAATTATTAACACCAGATTGCGTAATACAGGCTAAATAATCCTTAGACGTAGGATCACATTCACCTTTTGCAGATGTATTAGAGCCAGTCGAGCCACTACACCACCACTGGCCCGAAGCATCTTTATATTTATTTGGGCAATTGGAGTCAGCGGATACAGGAATCCAATTGCCGTATTGGGCATAAGGAGTCCACGAAGAATTTGAGCCAGAAGGTGACGAACTATTTTGCGCACCACTACCGGAGCCACCACCGCCGCCACCACCACCGCCACCACCACCGTCAGAATCACCACCAGTTGAAGACGGCGGCGACGATGCAGAAGCTGATGAAGGCGGAGAAGAATTAGCAGCAGACGCAGGAGGCGAGCTATTTGATTCAGAGCTTGCAGTGTCAGGAACACAATCACCATTAAAATCACCGGGAACAACACAAGATTGCGATGACGCAGCAGCGCTACTACTGCCATCACCGGAACCGGGGCAAACCATCTGGCCGGTTGAAGGATCATAAACTTTTGGTTGGCCGGATTCACACTCATCACCATCACCGGGATCACCGCCGGGAATGACACATTTGGAAACCCAATTGCCCTGTTCAAGAATGGTAGTCAACTCATAAGGGGGGGAGCAAGAACACGAGTTCCAACACTTATAAACTGAGCCGGTAGGGTTAACAGTTCCAGCACCGCAAGCGCGGTCATAGACAAATAAATTATGATTATTTACGCAAACAGAGGCACCGTTAGAAATTTTGGTAGGATTGCCGCCGCGCGTTCCGCAATCGTTAGCGCCGCCAGCATCACCAACACAACTCATTTGTTGCGCAAATGAAAAAGAAGAAAAAAACAAAAGAGAAAATAAAATCAAATACCGCATAAATTAGCCCATTAAAAAACCCGCAAATTCAGCGGGTGTGAAAGTGCGGGTTTTAGGGATTGCACAACAAAAAATAACAACTTCATAACCCCACAGGCTGCGCCTGTGCGGTTATTGCGTTGTTACACTTTGTTGGTGAAACGTTTAACAAGTTTGAAAATCAAACCAGCAACCAACGCGGCGGCAAATAATGGGCCGACCATTGCGGCAGAATCGGCAATAGCACCTGATATTTTTTCGCCAATACCGCTTGCCCACTCTGGCAACTCAGCATGAGCACCAGCAGCAGAAACCAACAAGGCGACAGCAACAGCAGCTTTAACACTTGCACCGCGTGAACGTAAAACACCAAAAATTGAGTTCATTAGATTTTCTCCATAAATTGCTTGATTACAGTAAAAACAAATGCAGTACCCCAACCGAGGCACCAACAGCCAAACAACCCGCCAATAAATAATGCAACATCTGATGCAGTCATTAGCGGGTACTCCCTGCTTGCCAGCCCTTCATTGCGGCAAAGCAATGAGAGGCAACAAACAAAAGATCAAAAATTTGTTGTAACAAATCGGCGTCCATATCAATTACCTTTGTGACGCTTTGAGACGTAATTTGCTGCTATAACACCGATGACAATAAGCACCGGGTAAATTGCAAAATAAATTACGTCTTGCATGATTAACCTGCTTTAACCGAAGGCTGTTGACGTTGCTCAGCAGGACGAGGAACCAACAACGGGCGAACTGAAATACCACCAAAGCGATCAGCAGAAAATGATTGCGGATGCAAATCGTAATTGCCGGGCTGATACGGTGGCTGGCCATTCTCCAAATTGATTTTTATCTGCACCGGATACGGCTGGCCGATATGCATATAAGCGGCCTGCTCGTTGATGGTGTAAGGCTTACCCTTTTGTGATGTACCGGAACGGGTTTGCACTTGCGTTGAAGCGATTTCGATAACTACTGACATAACAAAGCCTCTTTCTTACGTTGACGATATAAACGCTGTTTGTCAGCGTTTGACTGGTGGAGACGTGGACGACCAACAGGACGTTGGCCGGTAAAAATATCTGCTGTGCTTTTGTCGCGTTTGTCTTTCACTGCCCTACCCTCAAATAATTTCGTAACGCGCGTTACGAAATTAAGCAGCCAATTGCAAATGATTGGGACGGCGATACCAGTTAGGTATCAGCAACTGACCCACGTTAATTTGCGTAGCCGATTTAACGGTTACCAAACTGAACTTGGTTAAATCGCAAGGCAACGCGATATCAATACCGATCTGGCGCAAACGTGCGCGGTGGGTTTGAACCTGAGTCTTTGTAAGATCAAACTTGTGACCATGCATCCACTGAATGGCGTACAACGTAGTTGTATTAGCGGATCTAGTATTTTCACAAATACCATTTGAAATTAATTTTTCAGTGATAGATTCCAATGACATATGCTCCACCTGCAATTTATTGTGGATGTTTAAAAAATCGTCGTGAACGGATTGCAAAAATTTATGACCTTTAACAGCATTGAATAAGCCATAAAAACGTAAATGATTGCGACGAATAAAAGCGCTTTTTAATTTCTGTTCGAAGCGTGCGACACCGTGCTGATGACAGTACTCAATAACGTTTAACAGGTACTGATACTCGGGAGATTGGTCGCCAAATTTGCGCTTGATTTTTGGGAGTGTGTGTAACTCAAGTTCGTAAGCTTTGTTGTACACGGATGGATAAATTAACGTTCCGCCAGTGCCTTTCTTGGTTAACCAATCGCAGGTTTTACCGTTAGCGTGTAAGCGCGGAATTGAATTTTTATAAGGCAGTGTTGATATCGCTCTGATGAACGTATCGACAGCAACATCGTGGTTTTTAAATAAATCGGATTGCGGGCCGGTAATATCATGAACAACTGTACCGGTTGTTAAATTGCTGGTGATGTGAATCTCTTCGAATACAGCACCATCAGTGAAGGTATTAATACGACCACCCTCCCCCACCGAATGCCAAACCTTTGTGCATGGAGTAAATGGCGGTAAGCCGTATTGAATTAAAATTTTGTTGTAAACAGCGATGCATTGATCAAGTGACGTTAAACCAAAAAGATTTTCAATGCGGTTAATGCGTGAGGGGTTGCCAGAGACAGTAACGCGGTTGCCAGAAATACGGATGTTTATCGACGTGGAATAGCTGCCTTCATGCTGCAACGTATCCTGTTTAATGCCTAAATCCTCACCGGATGCAGTATCAACAGCGATGAAATGGCGGTCAGCCAGTATCGGAAGCTGAAAATCATGATCCTGATGCACTGTTAACCAGTCAAAAAACACCGCTAATCCTCATGCCTTGAAAAATGGCAGTAAATAGCCAATTGACCAGTAAATTATCAATTTACCGTGCAAGAGGTCAAGCAGTGATTTACCATTTTGGCATGAAAACACTAGTCCCTTATATTGAAAGCGTAAAAAGTCTTTTGAATTTAAAGACTTACCCAGAAACTATGGAATATCTGGGAATGCAAAAACAAGCTTGGACTAACATACAAAAAGGATCAGGTGTAGCAGAAAAAAATGCCATCCGGATAGCTCAGATACTAAACATCGATCCTATTGAAATACTTGCCGTGAGCATGGCATTAAAAGCGAAAAACAAGGAATCAAGGGACTTATGGCTAAAACTAGCAAAAAACCTTGAAAATCAAAGAATTAAAGAAAAAAACGACAAATGAAAAAAGTGGAATACAAGGTAATAGTTAGCGACAAAGGCTTTGAAGACTTTGAGCAAAAAGTAGCAGAGAAACTAAGCCAAGGGTGGAAGCCTGTTGGAGGGGTAGCATTCAATCACAGCTATCCCCATCAAGCCCTTGTAAGGGTTGTAGAAGCTACTTCAGAGTTACAAAAAGCCCCCGAAAAAACAATTGAAAATAACAGCACCCCAAGGCCTTTAACGGCAAATGAAGCAATGAAAAGGATTGATGATTTAACATAGTTACACCGGGAAACCGGGGCAAAGTACGGGTGTAACTGACACCCGTACCCCTTCGCGGCCTGATGAAATCCTAATCCTGGGAGAGAGGGTCGAATTCTCCTTATAAATCAAAAGCTTACGAAAACCATTTTCTTTTTTTGGTTTGTAAGTCATTGATTCCATTGAAAAACAAATCCGGAGAGAACCAGATAACGATTTCCCGACGTCGGGAAATGTGCAGACGCATACCCAATGCCCTAAAGGGCAAGGGCCGACATAACGCCTATGGGCGGTCGCTGGAAGCTCCCTTCACAGGCTAAGTCGGTTTGTGTGCAAATATGCTCAGGAAGGCCCCAACAGAGTGCAAAATTGTTTTAGGGTAATCAGGAGTGGTGGCGTCAGAGTTAGGGTAGTTAAAACGGCATGATCGCTGCTAGTATTAAGTAACACTAAAATGACCCGATCAAAAAAAGGCTGAAAAATTTCGCATAACAGGGCCTATGTATAAATTCTAGCCGTGGTTGCCTTCGGCAATTATCACGGCGTCGAATTCGGGCCTAGCGGCCCTGTAACATAAGCCCAACCGCCCATTATGCGAAATTGACGATTATCCTAGGGTCAGGTCAATTATCCCCGCCAACAGCACCAGAAACCGTTACAGAGCGATCGGCGACCATGGGCGCGCTAGGTTTCGGCAACGCATAAATCAATTCAGACTCAAACGTAAGCTTAACCACGCCACGCGAAAGCTTTACAACGTCAAAACCCAAACTCACCAGTTCAGCCTCAGTGATACCGATATAACTACCGCCGGGCAAATCGACCTGAAATAACAGCTGTCCGGACAAGTCGCCAACAACATAAATTTTGGAGCCATCAAACGGGTTTTTAGCCGGTGCCGGTGACGCTGGCAAAACTGGTGCCTGTGAGGACAAATTCACCTGGTTAACGGGTTGCGGCAAAACAGTCGGTTGGGAATGCAACAGCATGGCAAACGCACCCAGCAAAAGACCAGTTGCCAAGGAAACCGGACTAGCAAAACGTTTCCAGTAAATTCTCGTAATCCTCATGATATTGCTCCAATTCATCTCAACAGCATGGCGGCCGTAAAGGTGCCATGGGGTTAATAAACTATGGGTTGCGTGCGGGTAATTCTGGATAAAGCTTTGGCGAGTGTCATAGCAGCGAAAAAGATTGTTACCGCGATAAACCCAGACATCACTAACAAGACCATCGGCATAAGTAACTTTCGCTCGATGTATACGAGGCATGGTTAAATTAATTCCGGTGAGCGTTTTAACAAGGGGCGCAATAAACGGAACACGAATTTTATCCAGTCGCTTACAGGTAACCAGCAATTCACCGATTGCATCGCGGGCCTGTGAATCAAGCATCGAAATGTCCTGAATGATAATGTAAACATGCCAGCCCAATTTGCGCGCATGTAAAAACCAGTCGTTCACATCCTTACGGGTTTTATCCTGCCAATTGCGCGAATTAAACCAAGTACCGCATTCATCCAAAACCAAAATTCCAAATTTGTTTTCATCATAGTCCCTGCCCTCATATCCTTTGCCGATCGCATTTAAATCATCAATGTTTGGCTTGTCAGGTATGCGCATCAAATTGATATTTTTTGCATGTCGACCAAACATATTTTTTAAATTGATATCAAGATTGGTAGCAACGCGGCACCCTGCCCTAATGGCATCACCAATGCGACCCACAGTGACCAAGGTTTTACCATTACCAAGTTTGCCAGTGACAATATAAACAGACACGTTAGAGCCTCCATTGCAAAACTTTGACATTCCATTCATAGGCCCAACGGGCAATGCGCGCAGTGATCTGGATAGAAACGATAGTAATAAAATTATCAGGTACAACCATGGACGCGGCGGCAGAAAAGAACGGCGGCAGTGTGGCAGATATTGAATTAACCAAGGTCAAAATCAACGCATAAAAAGCAACCACAAAAGCAGCAAGAACAGTAAGGCATGAAGCAATAATTAAAATGCGCTTAGTAAGAATCTCAAAAACAACACCAACAGAGCGCGTAAAAATATCTGCTAGAAACGTGGCTAAAAAAGTAATAGCAATAACTATGTAATGCATAAATAACCCCACTATCGATCAACAGGTCTGATAGCTAACTGCCAAATATTCCAGACAGTGAGCACCGCCAAAAACCAACCAAATGCAGATTTGAAAAGCTCGAAATATTCGCAATCAAGCTCATAGGTTGAACCCATAATTTTTAACGGTGGCGGATTGCAAGAGCGTGAAACAGGCAAAAAAGCAACCAACGCAGATCGCAAAATAGAAGGCTGATCTTTAAAAGAAAGGCCGTCGCGCTGGAAGTTAGTCAAATCATCATCAACGGCCTTTTTAAATTTCTCCATTTCCTTATCTGTAGACTCAGAAAATTTATCGGCTAACTCTGAAATCTTGCCTTGAGATTCGGAAAGCTTACCGGAGCAATCCAAATAATTAGACATGGAAGGATTGCACTCAGAAGAGTTAGAGCCGGAAGAATTATTAACACCAGATTGCGTAATACAGGCTAAATAATCCTTAGACGTAGGATCACATTCACCTTTTGCAGATGTATTAGAGCCAGTCGAGCCACTACACCACCACTGGCCCGAAGCATCTTTATATTTATTTGGGCAATTGGAGTCAGCGGATACAGGAATCCAATTGCCGTATTGGGCATAAGGAGTCCACGAAGAATTTGAGCCAGAAGGTGACGAACTATTTTGCGCACCACTACCGGAGCCACCACCGCCGCCACCACCACCGCCACCACCACCGTCAGAATCACCACCAGTTGAAGACGGCGGCGACGATGCAGAAGCTGATGAAGGCGGAGAAGAATTAGCAGCAGACGCAGGAGGCGAGCTATTTGATTCAGAGCTTGCAGTGTCAGGAACACAATCACCATTAAAATCACCGGGAACAACACAAGATTGCGATGACGCAGCAGCGCTACTACTGCCATCACCGGAACCGGGGCAAACCATCTGGCCGGTTGAAGGATCATAAACTTTTGGTTGGCCGGATTCACACTCATCACCATCACCGGGATCACCGCCGGGAATGACACATTTGGAAACCCAATTGCCCTGTTCAAGAATGGTAGTCAACTCATAAGGGGGGGAGCAAGAACACGAGTTCCAACACTTATAAACTGAGCCGGTAGGGTTAACAGTTCCAGCACCGCAAGCGCGGTCATAGACAAATAAATTATGATTATTTACGCAAACAGAGGCACCGTTAGAAATTTTGGTAGGATTGCCGCCGCGCGTTCCGCAATCGTTAGCGCCGCCAGCATCACCAACACAACTCATTTGTTGCGCAAATGAAAAAGAAGAAAAAAACAAAAGAGAAAATAAAATCAAATACCGCATAAATTAGCCCATTAAAAAACCCGCAAATTCAGCGGGTGTGAAAGTGCGGGTTTTAGGGATTGCACAACAAAAAATAACAACTTCATAACCCCACAGGCTGCGCCTGTGCGGTTATTGCGTTGTTACACTTTGTTGGTGAAACGTTTAACAAGTTTGAAAATCAAACCAGCAACCAACGCGGCGGCAAATAATGGGCCGACCATTGCGGCAGAATCGGCAATAGCACCTGATATTTTTTCGCCAATACCGCTTGCCCACTCTGGCAACTCAGCATGAGCACCAGCAGCAGAAACCAACAAGGCGACAGCAACAGCAGCTTTAACACTTGCACCGCGTGAACGTAAAACACCAAAAATTGAGTTCATTAGATTTTCTCCATAAATTGCTTGATTACAGTAAAAACAAATGCAGTACCCCAACCGAGGCACCAACAGCCAAACAACCCGCCAATAAATAATGCAACATCTGATGCAGTCATTAGCGGGTACTCCCTGCTTGCCAGCCCTTCATTGCGGCAAAGCAATGAGAGGCAACAAACAAAAGATCAAAAATTTGTTGTAACAAATCGGCGTCCATATCAATTACCTTTGTGACGCTTTGAGACGTAATTTGCTGCTATAACACCGATGACAATAAGCACCGGGTAAATTGCAAAATAAATTACGTCTTGCATGATTAACCTGCTTTAACCGAAGGCTGTTGACGTTGCTCAGCAGGACGAGGAACCAACAACGGGCGAACTGAAATACCACCAAAGCGATCAGCAGAAAATGATTGCGGATGCAAATCGTAATTGCCGGGCTGATACGGTGGCTGGCCATTCTCCAAATTGATTTTTATCTGCACCGGATACGGCTGGCCGATATGCATATAAGCGGCCTGCTCGTTGATGGTGTAAGGCTTACCCTTTTGTGATGTACCGGAACGGGTTTGCACTTGCGTTGAAGCGATTTCGATAACTACTGACATAACAAAGCCTCTTTCTTACGTTGACGATATAAACGCTGTTTGTCAGCGTTTGACTGGTGGAGACGTGGACGACCAACAGGACGTTGGCCGGTAAAAATATCTGCTGTGCTTTTGTCGCGTTTGTCTTTCACTGCCCTACCCTCAAATAATTTCGTAACGCGCGTTACGAAATTAAGCAGCCAATTGCAAATGATTGGGACGGCGATACCAGTTAGGTATCAGCAACTGACCCACGTTAATTTGCGTAGCCGATTTAACGGTTACCAAACTGAACTTGGTTAAATCGCAAGGCAACGCGATATCAATACCGATCTGGCGCAAACGTGCGCGGTGGGTTTGAACCTGAGTCTTTGTAAGATCAAACTTGTGACCATGCATCCACTGAATGGCGTACAACGTAGTTGTATTAGCGGATCTAGTATTTTCACAAATACCATTTGAAATTAATTTTTCAGTGATAGATTCCAATGACATATGCTCCACCTGCAATTTATTGTGGATGTTTAAAAAATCGTCGTGAACGGATTGCAAAAATTTATGACCTTTAACAGCATTGAATAAGCCATAAAAACGTAAATGATTGCGACGAATAAAAGCGCTTTTTAATTTCTGTTCGAAGCGTGCGACACCGTGCTGATGACAGTACTCAATAACGTTTAACAGGTACTGATACTCGGGAGATTGGTCGCCAAATTTGCGCTTGATTTTTGGGAGTGTGTGTAACTCAAGTTCGTAAGCTTTGTTGTACACGGATGGATAAATTAACGTTCCGCCAGTGCCTTTCTTGGTTAACCAATCGCAGGTTTTACCGTTAGCGTGTAAGCGCGGAATTGAATTTTTATAAGGCAGTGTTGATATCGCTCTGATGAACGTATCGACAGCAACATCGTGGTTTTTAAATAAATCGGATTGCGGGCCGGTAATATCATGAACAACTGTACCGGTTGTTAAATTGCTGGTGATGTGAATCTCTTCGAATACAGCACCATCAGTGAAGGTATTAATACGACCACCCTCCCCCACCGAATGCCAAACCTTTGTGCATGGAGTAAATGGCGGTAAGCCGTATTGAATTAAAATTTTGTTGTAAACAGCGATGCATTGATCAAGTGACGTTAAACCAAAAAGATTTTCAATGCGGTTAATGCGTGAGGGGTTGCCAGAGACAGTAACGCGGTTGCCAGAAATACGGATGTTTATCGACGTGGAATAGCTGCCTTCATGCTGCAACGTATCCTGTTTAATGCCTAAATCCTCACCGGATGCAGTATCAACAGCGATGAAATGGCGGTCAGCCAGTATCGGAAGCTGAAAATCATGATCCTGATGCACTGTTAACCAGTCAAAAAACACCGCTAATCCTCATGCCTTGAAAAATGGCAGTAAATAGCCAATTGACCAGTAAATTATCAATTTACCGTGCAAGAGGTCAAGCAGTGATTTACCATTTTGGCATGAAAACACTAGTCCCTTATATTGAAAGCGTAAAAAGTCTTTTGAATTTAAAGACTTACCCAGAAACTATGGAATATCTGGGAATGCAAAAACAAGCTTGGACTAACATACAAAAAGGATCAGGTGTAGCAGAAAAAAATGCCATCCGGATAGCTCAGATACTAAACATCGATCCTATTGAAATACTTGCCGTGAGCATGGCATTAAAAGCGAAAAACAAGGAATCAAGGGACTTATGGCTAAAACTAGCAAAAAACCTTGAAAATCAAAGAATTAAAGAAAAAAACGACAAATGAAAAAAGTGGAATACAAGGTAATAGTTAGCGACAAAGGCTTTGAAGACTTTGAGCAAAAAGTAGCAGAGAAACTAAGCCAAGGGTGGAAGCCTGTTGGAGGGGTAGCATTCAATCACAGCTATCCCCATCAAGCCCTTGTAAGGGTTGTAGAAGCTACTTCAGAGTTACAAAAAGCCCCCGAAAAAACAATTGAAAATAACAGCACCCCAAGGCCTTTAACGGCAAATGAAGCAATGAAAAGGATTGATGATTTAACATAGTTACACCGGGAAACCGGGGCAAAGTACGGGTGTAACTGACACCCGTACCCCTTCGCGGCCTGATGAAATCCTAATCCTGGGAGAGAGGGTCGAATTCTCCTTATAAATCAAAAGCTTACGAAAACCATTTTCTTTTTTTGGTTTGTAAGTCATTGATTCCATTGAAAAACAAATCCGGAGAGAACCAGATAACGATTTCCCGACGTCGGGAAATGTGCAGACGCATACCCAATGCCCTAAAGGGCAAGGGCCGACATAACGCCTATGGGCGGTCGCTGGAAGCTCCCTTCACAGGCTAAGTCGGTTTGTGTGCAAATATGCTCAGGAAGGCCCCAACAGAGTGCAAAATTGTTTTAGGGTAATCAGGAGTGGTGGCGTCAGAGTTAGGGTAGTTAAAACGGCATGATCGCTGCTAGTATTAAGTAACACTAAAATGACCCGATCAAAAAAAGGCTGAAAAATTTCGCATAACAGGGCCTATGTATAAATTCTAGCCGTGGTTGCCTTCGGCAATTATCACGGCGTCGAATTCGGGCCTAGCGGCCCTGTAACATAAGCCCAACCGCCCATTATGCGAAATTGGGTATTGGATAAATATCTCTACAACACACCATCTTCAGCCCCTGTTTTTTGCTGTACCGATCGAAGGTCGCTAACTCTCTAGATAGCGAAGGCTCTATGAAGCATACACAACTGTTGGAGCGTTTATACGCGGAAGTTCAAACAGTAATTCTAAGTAAACAGCATCCGGTAACCGGATTGCTTCCTGCCAGTACCGCAATTAATAACCATGGTGACTACACCGATGCCTGGGTGCGGGATAACGTTTATTCGATTGTCTGCGTTTGGACTCTTGGGATGGCTTTCAGGCACCAGGGGGAACCTCACAAAAGCGATGAACTGGACCAGTCAACCATCAAGCTAATGCGCGGCTTGTTACAGTCCATGATGCGTCAGGCTCATAAGGTTGAAGCGTTTAAATTGTCGCTAGATAACGGCGACGCACTTCACGCCAAATACGATACGGCCACCGGATTACCTGTAGTTGCCGATGATGCTTGGGGTCATTTGCAAATCGACGCTACTTCCGTATTTCTACTAATGCTGGCACAGATGAGCGCATCAGGATTGCGCATTGTGTGTACGCACGATGAAGTCGATTTTGTCCAGAATCTGGTTTACTACATCGCCAGTGCCTATCGCACGCCGGATTATGGAATCTGGGAGCGTGGCAATAAGGTTAACAACGGCAAGACAGAAATCAATGCCAGTTCAGTCGGTATGGCAAAAGCGGCACTACAAGCTCTAGACGGGTTTAACCTGTTTGGGAAGCATGGCGATAAAAGGGCGGTGATCCATGTTATTGCCGACGCCATCTCATTAGCGAGAACCACCCTCGCCTCACTCCTACCCCGCGAATCGCTATCCAAAGAAACAGACAGTGCACTCTTGAGTATCATCGGGTTTCCGGCCTTTGCCGTCGGCAAAGAAACGCTAGCCACTCAAACTCGCGACTCGGTGTTGACCAAGCTGGGGGGAAACTACGGGTGTAAACGCTTTTTGTGGGACGGCCATCAAACCGTTTTGGAAGAAAGCTCACGCATCTATTATGAACACGATGAGCTGGGTAATTTTGCTCACGTTGAATCGGAATGGCCACTATTTTTCACTTACCTTTATATAACGGCGTTATTTGATGGAAGTGAAGCAACGGCTAAGCACTATCGCAAAAAGCTCGAATCCTTAATGGTTTATGTAGATGGCATAGGGTTATTGCCGGAACTCTACTATTTGCCGCTGGAAAATATTGAAGCGGAAAAGAAAAGCCCGCGTTCGCAGACCCGTGTTCCCAACGAAAATATTCCGTTGGTTTGGGCACAAAGTTTATATCTTACGGGTTTAATGCTGGATGAAGGTTTGGTGAGTAGCGATGACCTCGATCCATTAAAAATGCGCAGGCGCTCTACCCGTTTTATCAAATCCAGTATCGCACTCGTTGTGCTCGCTGAAAATGAGACTGTTAAACAGCATTTGGCCAAATACGGCGTTATTGCTGAAACTATTCAAGATTTAAAACCCATGGGAGTATTGTCAGCTTCCAGCCTGATGGAAGCCTATGCCCATATTGGTGAAAATAAATCACTTGGTCTCAGCGGGCGTCCGCGGCGTCGGGTGCAAAGTTTAGCAACCTCACAAACCTATGAAATCAATAATAAAATTTATTTGAGTTTATCCTGGCTCCAAAGTGAGCGTGAAGATTATCGTCGCTACGATGCACAATGGGTCATAGAAAGTTTGATTCAGGAGATTCAGTTTATTTATAAAAACTGGATTAGTTCGGAAGTTGCGGTATTTACGCTATTAATTGATCATCGTCTTTATAAAGTTCCGAATGCGGAGCTTTTATTTGAGGTATTACGTGATTATCAATTACGCAATAAAGAAGAGTATGTAGGTTACGCATCCGCTAATCTTGCTTATCGAGCATCACGCGTAAATAGCTTAACTATCCCGAATTTTCATGTAACTTCAATGAGCAATCAGATGCAAGCGGCCAGTGTACATGATGACGCTTTGCAATCTGCTCAATTGGAGCCTGAAGCGGCGTTGTTATTGGAAAAATTCTACACCGAAAGCGATATTATAACCTATCGAAAATTTTCAATGTACATCAAAAAGCACAAGCTGACCGATAACATTGGAATTAATGGTGCAATAATTACCATTAAAGATTTAATTAGAGATGTGTATTATCGCTCGCAAAAAGTAAATTATTGGTTGTTGGCGCGTTTTTGCTTTTCACAACTAAATTACACCTTAACTGATTTGGGTGATAGCTTGACTCTACTTGCTGCGCGAAATTTAAGCATTACGGTAGGTGACAATAATTTCACCGAAATTAAGGTTGATCAGTCTTTCTCGAATGCATCTTACTTCGAAAGTGTGCGCCAATTATTTCCGGATTTATTAGAACGCACCTTGGTTCAAGAGTTAATTTCTGCCATAGGATCATTGATTCGTTCAGAACCAAAGCTTTTTGACGGGTTGCATTCTGTTCAGTTGCGTAACTTCATGTTGCTGTGTGGTATGGATAAAGGCGACGCGGAAGACGTATCCATGATTGAATGGTTAGGATTGCAATCCCCGGCCAAACTGTACAAAAAAATTCGCACCATTTTAACCTCGCGCAAAAAAGTATTTGCCCAAGGGATCAATCACGTTACGCCGTACAAAATCCACCATAACGAAAATGCGGATGATGAAAATCCTGTACTCTCAGATGCAATGGAGACTGACTGGTTGGAGTGGCGTACGGCGCGCGGTTTGATTACGCATTTTGATGAAAACTTTCTCAAGGATATTTGGCATAGTCTGATGTTTGCTGAGTATCTTGTGTTTAGCAATGCGAATGGGCAGCGTTTCACGCTCGATTGCAAAACAACCCGCCGTTCCATGACTCCTGGAGAGGAGAGCTTCGCTCATCATATAGATCAATTGACACACCAATTACATCCCGCCTACTACAAAAGTGCCATGGTTGAGGCGCTCTATGCCTATACTCAATTCTGTATTAATAATCCGCAAATGCGCTTTCAGCAGCCATTGGTTTTTCGCGAGGTGTTGGAGCGGGCCGCGGAGCGCTATGTTAATGAGCGCAAAACACAGCTGATGAGCTTGGGAATGGAGACCGATCTTACGGTATTTATGCAGCAGTCGCCCCATATAGTGAATCTGTATGTCACTCTGATCTATGCCGAGACCACTCAGCCCTACTAAGGCGTCGCCGGTGAGATCTATCCCTCACCGGCAAGTTTTACAAAATATATATCCATTCCCCATAGGCTCCCAGTCGACCAGCGTTTAGAATGCGGGCAATTTTCTGCCATATCGATAAGTCAAATACTATGAAATTACTGGGGCCTACGCTGCTGATTCTGGGCGCAATCCTGAATATTCTTGCATTGTTTATGCTAATACCGCTGGCACTGTCGATTGCTTACGATAGTGACAACCAGCTCGCCTTTTTCTCTTCCGCCACTATAACCAGTATAGCGGGAATCGTTTTTTTACTAATCGGTCGGAAACATCACTTCGATTTTATGCAACCAAGGCAGGTATTTTTGATTACCACCTGCGCGTGGACCGGAGTGTCGCTGTTCAGTGCCCTACCTTTCCTATTTATATCTAAACCGCTAGGCGTTGCTGATGCGGTGTTTGAAGCGGTATCGGGTATTACCACTACAGGTTCCTCAGTAATGGCAGGTTTGGATGCAATGCCCAAAGACATTCTTTTGTGGCGGTCATTACTTAATTGGATCGGTGGTGTTGGGATTATCGGAATGGCAATTGCGGTGCTTCCATTTCTGCGTGTGGGTGGTATGCGCCTGTTTAAAACGGAATCGTCTGATTGGTCTGATAAAGCGATGCCAAGGGCGCAAAGCCTGATGGCAATGATTATTTATTCCTACATCGCGTTGTCCATTGTCTGTTGCCTTGCTTTTTGGCTGGCCGGAATGGATTTGTTTAACGCGATAAACCACGCAATGGCTTCGGTCTCTACCGGGGGATTTTCCACCTCAGACAATTCATTTGCTCAATTTGACAGTCTGCTTATTCACTGGATTGCGATTGTCTTCATGCTTGCGGGCGCCTTTCCATTTGTCTTGTTTGTTCGACTACTGGTAAATAAAAAATTCCTATTTTTCCGTGACACACAAGTGCGTGGTTTATTGCTCCTGGTTGCCCTCACAACCGCGGTACTCGCGTTGCAACTAATACTTTCCGAGCAAATGGGGCCGTTGCGCGCCGTTACTATGGCTTGTTTTAACCTGGTTTCAGTGATCACAACTACCGGCTTCGCATCAGGTGACTATCAACTGTGGGGCCCATTGGCACTGATTGTATTTTTCTTCGTCACATTTGTGGGAGGATGCTCAGGTTCAACAACCGGTGGTATTAAAGTATTCCGTTTGCAGATTTTTGCGGGTCTTGTGAAGGAACAAATCATTACCGCTGTGCACCCTCGCGCTGTTATCAGTCGGCGCTATAACAACCGTTTGATCAGTTCCGAGATTATTGCTTCGTCAATTTCATATATGTTTTTAATGACTGCTTGTTTGGTGATAATTGCCTTTATATTGGCATTAACAGGTTTGGATTTATTGACCAGTTTTACCGGTGCAGCAACCGCGCTCATGAACGTTGGGCCTGGCCTGGGGCCAGTCATAGGTCCAGCGGGTAATTTTTCAAGCTTAAGCGATACCGCCAAATGGGCCTTGTCTGCCGGCATGCTGTTGGGACGTCTGGAGTTTCTAACGATTATCGTTCTTTTTTCTCCTGCGTTCTGGCGCGCATGACATGAAGATCGAACAGGTTTTACGCAAGTTCGCCTACCCCATCGGAATTCTATTTCCCTGGCTGTTAACGCCAATTGCATTTTTGATTACTGATTACCTACCCAAAACCAATGTGCCGCTTTTGTATATCGTAATGGTGGTTTTTATCGCCATTAACGTGACGGTTGAGTTGGCAATTATTAATGCGCTTTCCAGCTTTTTTGCCTTCAGTTTCTTTTTTGCTGAGCCTTATGGTTCGATCATGATCCATCAGGATGAAGATCTGCTGACTATTTTGTTATTTTTACTAACCTCAGTCATTGTTGGCTATATGGCAACCAAGCATAAACAAAACGTACAAAAAATCCGTGTACGCGAGTTTATGACTGATATTGAGCTCGAATTGCTGGAAAAATTACCCAAAGCCCTGGATACGGATGATGTAATTAACGCGATGCGCGATGCGCTTGAGCCATGGAAGGAGAATTGCGTACTGATTACGCGGGATGTTAACTGGGCGACCCATCCAATGATTCGGCGCATGACCCATTTGCGAAAAACCTACCTGGAAGAATTATTGGAACTGCGGATCACCCCGGAAATTAGTTTGCAAATTCCTGAATTGGAACAAGAACACGATGTATTTTTTCTGCACAACTCGCAACAAGTTATTGGTCTGCTAAAAATATCCATTGAAAATATCCAATACCTTCCAAAAGACATTTTTCTGTTGTTGTTACACCAGGTGAATATTTCACTCGAGCGTACACGCCTTTCCGCAGATTTGGAAAAAGAAAAAATTGCCAAAGAAAATGAGCTACTACGCTCCGCCCTGCTCTCTTCGGTATCTCACGATTTTCGCACGCCCTTAACGACAATGATTGGGGCTACATCAACTGTTATTGAATTTGGTGAACATCTGGATAAACAGCAAACTCGTGAATTGCTAGACACAGTATTGGAGGAAGCTCAGCGCTTAAACCGCTACACCCAAAACTTACTCGATATGACACGTTTAGGATTCGGGCAGCTGCAATTAGAGCGAGATTGGGTCGGTGTTGAAGAAATCATTAGCGTGGTTAAAAAAAGACTAAAACCGCTACTAATTCATAACGATGTGCGCGCGGATATTAACCCCCATTTGCCGTCACTCTATATTCAAGCCGCTCTTATTGAACAAGCGCTATTTAATATCATTGATAATGCGATCAAATTTTCTCCATCCGGTGCTTATATTGAAGTCACCTGCGTAAAAGAAAATGATGCAATTATTATCAGCGTCTGCGACCAGGGGCCAGGTGTACCGGAAGGCGAGCGGGAAAAGGTTTTTGAACGTTTCCATACCGCCGAGAAAGGTGATCGTCGTCGTTCTGGTAGCGGATTGGGGCTGACCATTTGCCGCGGTATGATTATGGCGCATGGGGGAAGTGTCAGTATTCATCCTAACCCCAAGCGTACCGCAGACCGAATTAACCCGGGTTGCTGTGTCCGTGTTGAAATTCCCATTGAGGCGAACCTTGGGGCAAGCGATAAAAACCCTGATAGCCCAAGCTCCCATTCAGCTGCCGAATAAAATTTAACAGTGATGTGACACGCTGTGAATAAGGTGCCGCTTATACTCTTGGCAAAGTTACGGAGTTACCATGAGCAAAATACTGATAATTGATGACGAACCTCAAATTCGCCGGTTCCTGCAAATCGGCCTGACTGCGCAAGGCTATTCAATCATGGAGGCAGATGCTGGCCGTCAGGGGCTGGTATTGGCGGCGGAGGAAAATCCGGATTTAGTCATCCTGGATATGGGATTGCCCGATCTGGATGGGCAGGTTGTTTTGAAAAAACTGCGTGATTTTTATCATCAGCCAATTATTGTACTGTCGGTCCGTAATCGCGAATCTGAAATAGTCCAAGCGCTGGATACCGGTGCTAATGACTACGTGGTTAAACCTTTTGGTATTCAGGAATTGCTGGCTCGTATTCGCGGTTTGATCAAGGCCTTTGGCCCCAGCGTGCAAAGCGTTGATAAATACCAGGATGAGCGGGTCATCATTGATCTGCAAGAACGTAAATTAACGGTAGATGGTGAAGCGGCAAAACTCTCCCGTAAAGAGTTTGAGTTGCTCAAGCGTTTAATTAACAACGCTGGCCGATTGGTAACCCAGCAGCAATTATTGCGTGAAATTTGGGGTGGAACCCATGTTGAGGATACGCACTATTTGCGAATTTTTATTGCGCGCTTACGCACAAAGTTGGGGGATGATCCGTCCAATCCTCGTTATATAGAAACTGAGCCTGGCGTGGGTTATCGCTTCCTACCTACCGTAGAAAATTAAACTGTTTTTGATTTACCGGCGAAAAAAAGCTCGCGATCAATTAGATCGCGAGCTACCTCAAAATACATCCTGGTACACACACATTTTAAAGCTGAAGTTCGGTTGTAGGTTTAACGACAAATAGCGCCCACATTTTCCACCAGGCCAGACGCCGCCTCGCTGATGCAACCATGTTTATTGTTTATAAACTGGGCGCCTACCATCATGTTATTCACGCAAGATGCGTCATTCGCTAAAACACCCATTCCCCCTGAGCGCGAAATCACTACCCCGGTGAAGGTGTTCCCTGTTGCCGCCGTGTTGGGATCTGTGTTGACTTGCGCAAGAAAAATACCGTGCTGCACGCTATCGCGAATATGCAAATTGGTGAATGAATTATCGAGTGAATCGCGCATGAAAATACCTACGGTTTTATTGTCGGCGATGGTCACATCATAAAATTTGTTATTGTTAAATTTAATGTCGGTGGAAATACCAGCCGCCTTGTTTCCGTATAAATGGATTCCGGAAAAGGTGCTGTCTTCAGTCTCATAACCGGCGAGACCATCGAATTCATTGTCATAGGACGTGTAGTCACGAATCGTTAAACGTCTGCACCCTAATTCAGTAACCAAGCCACCCGACATAGCCCCGAATACGGTGACAGATTGCACTACACAATCCACGCACCGACGAATACTAATCCCATTATTGCGTAACGGAAATTGATCGCTGCAAGGCCCACCCATGCACTCCATGGTTTGGTTTGCCCGGTTACCATCAATCATTAAATCGATAACACGGATATGGCGAGTATCGCGACCAGGAATACTGTCAGTAAGTCCCATAACGATTACGGGTGAATTGGTATGATCGGCCAGTTTTAATAGAGTACCGGGGCCAGTGCCGCGCAACGTAACGTTGTTGCGATCCAGAATAATGGGTTTGCTGCAGGTAAAGGTACCTGCGGGCAAGGTGACCTCTCCACCATCCGCTGGTAATTGATTGATGGATTTTTGAATGGCATCACAGGTCTTGTCTTTGACCTGCTGAGCAGCAAAAACTACCGACGGCATACCACTTAACACGAATGCAAGCAGCGTCCAGACTACGTATGCGCTATGAAGTTTTTTCATAGTCAGCCCTCTCTCGAACGCGGGAGATGTAACTCCCCTTACTTTCATCCTAGTTCGAAAAATAGTTGGAACAATGAAAAATGTGCCTTTAGCCTAAAAAAATCTAATCGCGCGTAAGGCGCTAATTGCTGGCGATAAATGTTGAGTATTTGAGAAACAAAAAAGGGACCAGAGGTCCCTTTTTGTAGCAACTCAGCGTTTCTATTCCGCCGATTTGACTGGCAACCCCTGAGGCATTAACGGATTGCAGTTTTTGATGGTTACCCGGCCCTCGAGCAAACTGCCTTTAGAGTATTCACTGAAAATACAGCTGTTGGTAGCGGGGTCGTAATTTTCTACCCAAAGGTTGTCGTCTTTCCACGTTGCCTGCAGGTGAACTTGTCCTTTGGGAACTTCAATAGACATTACACCGCCATAGTTTTTTACGAAGTGTTGCTCGTAATGAAAGGTGTACATCAACCAACCGATAATAAAAATGGTCAAGCCACCAATTAAGCCCGCCTTCCATTTGAGGTAGCGCCCAACGCCCCAAAAAACAAACAATGCAACGCTGATTACGGCAATCCAATACAAGTAGGTAATCACAACACTTCCCTCTTAACAGTTGAAATTACTTCCTATTCAACAGTCTTTTGCGACCCAAGGCAAGCAGGCCCAAACCGATAAGGCTAATCAAGCCAAGGCTACCACTGCCGCCATCATCATCTTTTTCGGTAATCAGCGTGTTCTTGGTTGGGTTCAGGTTTGCGGCGGTATCAGGGTCAGCATTAAGAACCACAATATTCTGGATCAACATGAAGTTGCTTCCGGTCACTTCTTTGTTTGCTGTCGCATCGGCCGCCGTGTAATTACGCAGCGGGATTTCAGTAAATGAGCTACCCATATTGAAACGACTCAACGCGGCAATCGCATCGACAATCGCCATACCATTACCGGTTACCTGGCCAAACACGGTAAAGCCACCGTTTTGCTTATCCAGATTGGAAGAGTTATTACTGAGGTTAATAAACCATTGGTTGGTAGCACTGTTAGCGTCAGAACCTAATTTCGCCATAGCAATTGTGCCGCGCAGGTTGGAATACACTGGCTCATTTTCGACCTTGGCGTTTTGCGTGATTGCAACCAAGGGCAATTTACCTTGATAGCTAAAACCACCACCCTGCACTACAAAGCTTGGTACTGAACGATGAATGATGGTGTTTACGTATGCATTTGCCTTTACATAAGCAAGGAAGTTAGCCACTGATTTTGGGGTGGTTTTGTCAAACAGGTTCACTTCAAAGTCACCCAACACAGTTTGAAATTGAACTGTAGTGGCAGAGGCAAACTGACTCAGCAAAAGACTGCCAGTGAGACTAACGGCAGTTGCGGTATGTTTTAGCCATTTGGAAGACTGTGCGAACCCGGTAGAAAAACTCATGAACGAAAACCTCGGTTTGATAAATAGTGAAGTTGTTGCTGATCCCAATTTCTTGGAATCTCCTTTTTGCGGTACTGCATATTAGCCCGACTCGCGCTCGCCAAACATCTGAAATTTGTTGGATTTTGTAATACTTAGGTGATTTTGTTGAGGTTAGTCCTCATCAGTTAGCTTTTTCCAATGGCCGTTTGCCTGAGGTTTAACCTCGTAGCGTGCCCAGCGCTGGAATTCGGAGCGCAAACAAATGCCCGTTGCGTATCCGCCATCCCCAGCTACAACTTTGTAAATAACTTGGTCTTTACTGGCGATGGCATTATCTGCGGCGTCTACGACCTGCCTGACACTCCACAAGTTCCCCAGCTTGCCATTGCTATAGAAATGCCCGGCGATAATTTGCTCAGGGTGGGTAATATTTTTTTCAGCATGCTGTTTGGCCAGTTCCAGCAACTGTGTAAGGTTTTCGCTGGTAATGTCCACGTAGGAATTGAGCTGTTCCATCGCAGCGGAGAAGTCCTCTTGGGTCAGTTCAAACTGACGTTCAGAGGCTACTGCAGGTTTACTGATTTTGCGCCGCACCAGATGGGCCGGATAGCGGCGCCACGAAAAGAAGGCGTTAAAAACAATTGCCATCACCATGATGCTGACAACATTAATTAGAATGGGGAACACTAGATACCAATATTCAAGCCGATATATTTCTGCCCCCCCGATGACGGCTGCTAGGGCGGTTGCACCACCTGGTGGGTGCATACAACGCGAATAATGCATAACGCCTACTGCCAGCCCGACCGCCAGTGCAGCAGTCCAGGTTTGATCCGGAAATAATTGATGGCAACTGACCCCGACGAAGGCCGATAACATATGCCCACCGATTACCGCCCAGGGTTGTGACAATGCGCCTTGAGGAACCGCAAACAACAATACCGCCGTCGCGCCCATGGACGTCACCATAATCAGGGTTCCGGCGGTGTGCATAAAACCGTCAGGAAAACTCCAGCGCGTCCCCCAATAGACGGCGAGTATTCCGAGGCATGCACCCAGTGCAGAAATAAATTTCTCGCCGTGATTGGTGGTATTGCGCTCTATACCAAAGAGCAACCTGAGTTCATGTAGCGCGTGCTTCACTCGCATAAATGTTTTCGCCTCGACCAAACCTGATGCACTATAAGAGTGCGAGATACTAGTGACTTCATCCGTTTACTGCAATTCAAAATCCCGTCAATTTTTTGCTTGACCTTGCCACGGTGGTAAACCTTAACCTGACTCCATCTTGATCAAACAAAACAACTCACGAGGTAGTCATAATGTACGCATTCACAGTTAAAACCATGACCTGTGGCGGCTGCGCGAACGCGATTACCCGCGCTATCTACGCAGCTGATCAGTTGGCGCTAGTTCGTGTTCAGCTCGACTCAAAACGCGTGGAGGTAGATACCAATTTTAGTCAAACCGAGTTACTGAAAGTGTTTGATGAAGCTGGCTATCCAGCGGAACCCGTTACGGAGTAACCAGCCATGAAGAACACCCCTCAGGATCTGGAATTGGCAATTGAAGGTATGACTTGCGCTTCCTGCGTTGCTCACGTTGAACGAGCCCTATCCAAGGTGGATGGTGTTGAATCGGTCAGTGTGAACTTGGCTACCGAACGTGCGCATCTAAGTGTTTCGCGCGAAGTGCTGCTCGAATCCTTAGTCCAAAAAGTCGAACAGGCGGGCTATTCCGCACATCTTGCACCATCCACGGGAGCGTCGAGTGAGGATGAAAAGCGCGAGCAAGAACGGCTTGCTCTGGCCTCACACTTTAAATGGAGTTTGTTTGCGACTTTGCCGGTATTCGTTTTGGAAATGGGTTCGCATATGGTGCCGGCATTCCACCATTGGCTAATGGCCAATCTGGGTATTTGGAATTGGATTATTCAAGCTGTACTAACCACGATCGTGATGTTTGGACCAGGACGGGTGTTTTATCAAAAGGGCCTGCCTGCCCTTGCACGTATGGCGCCCGACATGAATTCCCTTGTTGCCTTGGGCAGTGTAGCCGCTTGGGGCTACTCATTAGTAGCCACCTTCGCTCCCGCGTTATTGCCCGAGGGCACCGTGAATGTTTACTACGAAGCTGCTGCTGTCATAGTGACATTGATTTTACTGGGACGTTTGCTAGAGGCTAATGCGCGTGGCCGCACGAGCGAAGCCATTGCCCAACTCGTCAAGCTCCAACCGACCACAGCGACTCGATTAGTTGGTGGGCTGCCCGAAACGATTGAAATTGCTCAAGTCCGACTCGGCGATCTACTTCTGGTTCGCCCTGGCGAGCGTATTCCGTTGGATGGTGAGATTATTGATGGCAGCTCCTTCGTAGACGAGTCAATGATGACTGGCGAATCCATCCCGGTCAGCAAAACCATTGGGCAGGAAATTATTGGTGGGACGCTAAATGCCAATGGAGCGCTCACGTACAAAGTTACCAAAATTGGGAAAGACACTCTGCTTGCTCGTATTATTGATTTAGTGGAGACAGCTCAGGGCGCAAAATTACCGATCCAGGCGTTGGTTGATCAGATTACGCGTTGGTTTGTGCCGATGGTGATGTTAGTGGCGCTTCTAACCTTCATTGTTTGGTTGACATTGGGTCCTGAACCGGCGCTAAGTTTTGCATTAGTTAACGCTGTTGCTGTGTTAATCATCGCCTGTCCGTGCGCAATGGGATTGGCGACTCCCACATCAATTATGGTAGGCACCGGTCGTGCCGCCGCAATCGGTTTGCTATTTCGCCGTGGAAGTGCACTGCAAGGATTGGCCGAAGTGCAAACCATCGCCTTCGATAAAACCGGAACCCTCACCGAAGGCAAGCCAAGACTAACCAACTTTGAGGTCGCATCGGGTTTCGATAAAGATCATGTTCTCGTGTTAGCCGCTACTGCAGAACAACATTCAGAGCACCCAATCGCCCATGCATTAATAGAAGCGGCGAATGCTGCTCGGTTACCCCTGGGTTCGCTAGATTCCTTCGAGGCAATTCCTGGCTATGGCTTGCGAGCTCAAATTGCCGGGCAAATTGTCCATATCGGAGCGGATAGATTATTTACCAAACTTGGAATTGACCTGGCTGTGTTCAGCCACATGGCAGCGCATTTAGCGAGTGAAGGAAAGACGCCGATTTATCTTGCGGTAGATAATAAAATTGCTGCGGTAATGGCATTGGCCGACAGCATCAAGCCGGGTACACCGGCTGCATTAAAGTCCCTGCATCACTTGGGGTTTAAGATTGCCATGATCACCGGTGATAACCAGCGCACCGCTAATACCATTGCAAAAAATTTGGGAATTGATGTGGTCGTAGCAGAAGTTCTGCCAGAGCAAAAGGTGGCTGCACTCAAGCAACTGCGCGCGGAGCACGGTGCTATCGCTTATGTCGGTGATGGAATTAACGATGCACCTGCTTTGGCAGAAGCAGACTTGGGTTTAGCGATTGGTACTGGCTCTGACATCGCGATCGAAAGCGCAGACCTGATTTTAGTGAGTGGCGATCTACAAGGTGTTCCTAAAAGTATTGCACTGGCACGCGCCACTATGTGCAATATCAAACAGAATTTATTCTGGGCCTTTGCCTATAATGTTGCGTTGATTCCTCTGGCAGCTGGACTAGCATGGCCCATGTTTGGCATTTTGTTGTCGCCCATGTTAGCGGCCGGTGCCATGGCATTGTCCAGTGTTTTTGTGGTGACCAACGCGTTACGGTTGCGTCACTGGCAAGCTAAAACGGAGGCATAAATGAACAATCGCGCTCACAAACCCGCCCTGGAATTGGCGGACGCTCACGCCAAAGGATTCCATAGTATTGGTGAAGCAGCCAGGCTAACCGGCCTTAGCGCAAAAATGATTCGCCATTATGAAACGCTGGGACTGATCACACCAACAGATCGCACTTACGCAAACTATCGCGTGTACCAAACTCGCGATATTCACCTATTAAGTTTTATAAAAAGCGCGCGCGATTTGGGTTTTTCAATGAAACAGATAGCAATCCTGGCGAGTCTTTGGCAAGATTCTGAACGCTCTAGTGCTGAGGTAAAAAAACTTGCGCTGGAACATATCCAGGAAATGGATGAGCGAATACGTTCGCTTCAGCAAATGCGAAAAGCATTACATGATTTAGCGGGACGTTGTCATGGTGACGACCGCCCGGATTGCCCGATACTCGATGCAATGGCCTGCCATCATTCACATAATTCAAATTAGCTGTAGATTATGGTTACGCGCAAACCACTTTATTATTTTGTGATTGCCCTCTGCCTTTGGTTGCCGCTACAGGCAATTGCAGGGCAATGGGTGCACTGCGCGCAATTGCAATCCAGCATGATGGATAAAAATCCGTCATTGATCTCACACAGTACGGATGCCCCCTGCCATCAAGTTGATCAGAAAAAATTGCACTCAATGGATGATAACGCTCATTCCGGAAAAGATATAAAATCCTGCAAGCATTGCCAGTTTATGTGTCACTGGCACTGTGTTTTATTAGTAAATAATCTACTCGACCAGAATATTGAATTAACACCGCATTACACTGCATTTACGCTCCCCTCCCCTATGCAACCGCTATTGGCCTTGCCACAAAAACCACCGCAAACGCGCGCCTGATTCTTATCATTGTTTTCGATCTCTATTATTTTTCACTCGAATATTAGTGAGATCTATTTATTAATGCGTTGTTTGAGCTGAAAACACGCACAAAACAGGTCTTTATTATGAGCAACTTCCCAAACCGGGGGCGCCTGCTTTCCCTGCTTGCCGCAACTTTGCTGCTGAGCGCCTGCGCTACCCAACCCCCGCAATCTTCCATGAAAGCGGTGACGCAACCACTGGAAGAACAATATCCAGAGTTGGATTTCCCAAGTACTACTTCAGGAGTTAAGTCGCAGGAGTTTGATTCACCGCTGAGCTTGCAACAAACATTACAAATACTCTTATCTCGCTCGCCTCAAGTGCGTATGCAGTTGGCGGAGCTGGGCATCGCTGATGCACAAACTTTGCAAGCGGAGCTGATTGAAAACCCACACCTGAGTATCGGTGCTTTAAGACCACAGGACGGTGGACGCTGGCAGTTGGATACATCGCTTAGTCAACCTTTACTCGCACTCTTTACACGCCCGTTACGCCGTCAACTGGCCCAGGAAAATTTGCTGGAAACGCAATTGCAACTGCAGGGTGAATTGCAGCAATTAATTACAGAAACCAGTGCACTCTACTTCGCGTCAGTCGCTGCACTACAGCATTGCTACATTCAGGAGAAAATGCTTCAGGCCACAACGGCCAGGCAACAATTGGCACTGAGCGTATATCGCGCCGGCAATATGTCGGAGAACAATTTCCTCGCTTATGACAATGAATTGCGCCGTGCCCGGCAGCAATTGGAAAAGCGTCAGACGGCAGCCTTTGAGAAACGCCTGCAATTGCTGAATTTTATTGGTTTGCCATCAACCCAGGGCATTGATCTGCCGCTTGAGCTACCCTTGTTCCCCGATGAAACATTTTCACACCAGGATTTGCTATCGAGTGCGAGCGAAAATCGTGCGGATATTAAAGTTGCCCAACAGCAAAAAGCGATTGTAGACAAGCGACAACAGTTAATTCGCCAACAAAATGGTTGGCGTGATATCAGTATTGGTGTCTCCGGCGAGCGCGAATTTGATGGAGCGAAAAATATTGGACCCGAGTTGGAAATTGCCTTGCCCTTGTTTAATCGCGGGCAGGGAAAACTAGCTGCGCTAAGGGCACAAAAAGCCAAATTAGATGCGCGCCTACAACAATTAACGCTCAATGCCGATAGCGACATTGCGCAATCGCTCAACACCATGGATTCCGCGCGTGCTCAGCTAAAGCTATTGCAGCCGAGCTTGGCTGTGGCAGAAAAGCGCGTGGAGCTATCCAATCGCGAAGTCAATTTTATGCTGACCAGTCCGTTTGAATTGCTGAATATTAAACGCCAGCAAATTCAATTCGCGCATGAATTCACCGACGTTTTAAAAGAGTACTGGCAGGCACGCGCGGACTTGGAGCTCGCAATCGGTCACAGGCTTCCGTTACCCGCCGCGATTAATAATGATCATTCACAGACGGATCATTCACAGATGGATCATTCACAGATGGATCATTCACAGATGGATCATTCACAGATGGGGCATAGCGAGCACTCTTCGCAAGAAAGCTCTAACCAAGATCACAGCCAGCACCAGGAGCATCATCATGATTAATCGTCGCAATCTTTTGCTTGGCAGTGCTGTGGGTTTGGTTGCAGCGAGCTTGCCGGTACGGGCACAACACAACCACAGCATGCATGACATGCCAATGAACTCCGGTGATCACTCCGCGCATAACCCAGTGCAGCGACCCATCAAAACCACCAAAAACATTCCGGCGGTGAGTACGAAAAAGCCGGAACTTAATACCCAAAATTATCGTCCGGTAATTACACCCAATGGCCGCACACTCGGCTACCGCATGAATGAGGGTGTTAAAGAATTTCATTTAATCGCTGAAGAAATTGAGCATGAATTTGCACCGGGTACAAAAATAAAGGCCTGGGGTTACAACGGCAGCACGCCAGGCCCAACGATCGAAGTCGTTGAAGGCGATCGCGTGCGTATATACCTGACCAATAAACTACCTGAACACACCAGTATGCATTGGCATGGCATTTTATTGCCTTGGGGAATGGATGGCGTTACCGGGCTAACGCAACCGCCGATAAAACCTGGCGAAACGTTTGTCTATGAATTTACCTTGCAGCAACACGGCACCCACATGTACCACCCTCATGCCGATGAAATGGTGCAGATGGCCATGGGTATGATGGGCATGTTTATTATTCATCCCAAAGAACCGGTAACCCCGACGATTGATCGCGACTACGCCGTGCTCTTGCACAACTGGGCCGTGCATCCGGGCACTTATCGACCTGACCCTAATGTCATGACCGAATTTGATTTGTGGACGATGAACAGCAAGGTATTCCCGGCGATTGAATCGCTCGTTGCGCAAACGGGCGAGCGCGTGCGCGTGCGAATAGGCAATTTATCTATGTGGAATCACCCCATGCATATGCACGGCGTGCAATTTGAAGTTACTGGTTCAGATGGCGGGCGCTGGCCGCAAAACCAATGGCGCAAAGAAGTGACTGAAATCGTGGGCGTAGGCCAAACGCGCGATCTGGAATTTGTTGCGGTTCCCGGCGATTGGGCGTTCCATTGCCACATGAGCCACCACACCATGAATGCTATGGGGCACGACGTACCCAACATGCTTGGTGTTAAGCAGCCAGAAGCCCAGATTAATAAAGTATTGCCGGGCTATATGGCGATGGGCGAAAGCGGGATGGCCGAGCACCAGGAGCATACTGATATGGGCCATATGCCCGGCCCGGAAAATACCCTGCCGATGATGATGGGCGAAGGCAACTACGGCAAACTGGAAATGGGCGGCATGTTTTCCTTGATTCGGGTCCGCGACCAATTGGGAGTTGCCGCCGATCTATACGAAGCGCCCCCCGAAACACAAGCCAGAAAAGTGAATCAAGTACCGGATGGTATTCCAGTGTAGTAAAAGATGGACAGGGAATGTCCATTTCTAGACCCGCAGACATCGAACAAGCAGCCAACCGCTGACCTGCAAGTGTTAATTAGTGTTCAGCAGCGTCAATTCAGGCGCTGCCGCAACGCGACTCACCTATAATCCGTACCGACTATAAGCGCCGTGCGCGCCACCAATAATCATAAATGTTGTGAGTAGACCATGACTTTACGCCCTAGCCTTGCCCCTATTTCGCCCGCATCGGTTAATCGCCTGTTTGTTGTAACTCCTTTGGTCGCCGCATTTATGTTGCTTGGCGCCTGCGGAGAAAAACCAACACCGCCTACAGACCAGGCTACTGTCGCAAGTAGCAGCTCAAGTGCCAGTAGCATTGCCATTGAAACTACCCGTATTGCGCCGGATGAAGCCAACGCAGATGCGAAATCCATCGAACAACAAGTGCCCATTACTACCAGTGAAGGTTTGAAAACGGAATTGTGGGCATCGGAAAAATTATTGGGCGATACGGTTGCTATTCATGTAGATGATAAAGGCCGCGTGTGGGCTGGTATTACTCAGCGCAGCAATAATTCGGAATTTGATATTCGCAGCGTTCCCGAGTGGGAAGATGCAACCATGACCTTTTCAACCTATGAAGATAGGCGGAAATTTTTGCGCAGTGAATTAGCGCCAGAAAAAAGTGCGCAGAATGAAAAAATTCCCGATCGTAACAAAGATGGCAGTCACGACTGGCGCGATCTTGCGGTTATGACAGAAAAAGTGATTCGCCTTGAAGACACTCAGGGTTCCGGCAAAGCGGATTTTGCGCAAACCGTCGTTAATGATTTCCACACCGAAGTCACGGATGTGATCGGTGGTTTGTTTTACAACGATTTACTCGATGAATTATTTATCAATATCGCCCCCGATGTCTGGCGGGTGAAGGATACCAATGGCGATGGCTATATGGATAGCCACACTTCACTTACCAATGGTTTTGGTGTGCATGTGGGATTCAGCGGGCACGGTCTGTCCGGCGCAATCATGGGGCCGGATGGCATGCTTTACTCGAGCATGGGCGATATAGGTACCAGCATTACCGATCAATATGGCACAAAGCTTCATTACCCCAATCAGGGTGTAATTGTTCGCAGCGAAGTCGACGGCAGCAACCTTGAAGTGTTCGCGGCGGGGCTGCGCAATATTTACGAACTCTCGTTCGATAAATACGGCAACCTTATCAGCGTAGATAACGATGGCGATCATATTGGCGAATATGAGCGCGTAGTCCATTTGATTGATGGCTCTGACACCGGCTGGCGAATTAACTGGCAATTGGGTAAATACAAGGACGCGAAAAATAACAGTTACAAAATTTGGATGGATGAAGATTATTACAAGCCGCGTTTTAAAAATCAGGCTGCGCATATATTGCCACCCGTTGCGCCCTACCACGCTGGTCCAACCGGCATGACCTATTACCCTGGTACAGGGTTAACCGATGAATGGAAAGATCATTTTTTCGTTGTGGAATTTGTTGGTTCAGCTACACGTGCGGGTATTAATGCATTTACATTAAAGCCCAAAGGTGCATCGTTTGAATTGGCAAGCGATAAAAATATGATGCGTGGGGTACTCGCCACCGGTTTGGATTTCGGCCCCGATGGTGCACTTTATTTTAGTGATTGGATTGAAGGCTGGGGTTTAAAACAAAAAGGCCGCGTTTGGAAAATGGATTCAGCGGCGGGCATGACACCTGAACGTGAACAAATCAAAACATTGCTTGGTAGCAATTTCCGCGAGTTTACAACGGAGCAATTAGTTGAGCATTTAAATAACGCGGATATGCGTGTGCGCCAGAAAGCACAATTTGTACTGGCGGAACAGCATCAGGTAAAAGCCTTGCAGGAAGTGGCAGTGACGTCGCCTCATCAACTCGCGCGCATTCATGCCATCTGGGGCCTTGGTCAGCTGTTGCGCCAAAATCCCGCAGGTAACGCCATTATTATCAATCTACTCCAAGACAGTGATCCAGAGATTCGCGCGCAAGCGGCCAAAGTTTTGGGAGATGCCAAAATGAAAACGGCGAGCGAGCCGTTAATCGCATTGCTGGCAGATAAAAATCCACGCGTACAACTCTATGCGGCGCAGGCGCTGGGACGCATGGCAGAAAAAAATGCCTTACAACCACTCATCGACATGCTGGTTACCAATAATGATGACGATGTTTACTTGCGTCAGGCGGGCGCCATTGCATTGGCCCGTATTGGTGATGCGGATGCGCTGGGAAAGCTATCGACCCATTCATCCGAAGCTGTGCGCGTTGCAGCAGTCGTAGCGCTTAAACGAATGCATAGCCCGGTGGTTGCGGAATTTCTGAATGATTCCAGTGAGTATGTCGTGACCAACGCTGCGCGAGCAATTAATGATGATGAATTAATTACCGACGCCCTGCCCGCTCTGGCGGCACTTGTGGAAAAGCCCCGGTTCACTAGCGAAGCCTTGTTGCGCCGCGCCATTAATGCGAACGTTTACGCAGAGGACAGCGATGAAAATGCAGAGCGATTAATTCGTTTTGCAACGAACCCATCGATCCCAGGCCAACTTCGCGCTGAAGCGATTGCTGCGGTAACCGTCTGGGACTCAGGTTCAGTCTATGACCGTGTAAGCGGTTTCTATCGCGGCCCGATTAATCATCCTCGCGCAGAGGCAGAGGACGCATTTGCCAATACCATTGAAACCTTACTGAGCGATAAGTCCAGTGAGGTACGCCAAGCGGCGACCAACGCGCAAAGTGAATTCAACCTCCAATCCGGTGCGGCTCCACTGGTAAAAATGTTACAACAAGATACTGATCCAAACGTACGCATCAGCGCGCTACATGCGTTAAAAAAGAACGGTCATGCTGACATAGGCTCGCTGGTATTCGGTGCATTGAAAGATAAAGAGCAAAACGTGCGCATGGCGGCTTTGGCGATGGTGCCCGAGTTGCAAATGCCCGTCGCACAGGTGGTTGAAATGCATCAACTACTTATCGCCAACGGCACACCGGGCGAACAACAAGCTGCACTACTTTCACTGGCCAATGTAAAAGCGCCGGAAGCCGAAGCTGTGTTTCGAACGCAGATGCAGCAGTTAATCGAGGGAAAAATCGCGCCTGAAGTTCAGCTTGAATTAATTACCGCGGCAGAGCAAATTGGCTCACCGGAATTAAAACAACTGCTGGCCGATTACGATGCGAAAAAAGATAAAAACAACCCGTTGGAAGTTTATCGCGAAGCGATTTATGGCGGTGATGCACAAAAAGGTATGGCGCTGTTCCGCTATAGCAACTCAACCCAATGTGTACGCTGCCATATGGTTGGCCATCGCGGAAATAAAGTGGGGCCAGATCTGACAACAATCGCCACACGTATTGTCCCGGAGCAAATGGTAGAAGCATTGGTCGCGCCTGCCGCACGAATCGCTCCGGGGTTTGGCCGGGTAACCGTGGTAATGAAAAATGGCAAACGTGTCGAGGGCTCATTCGATGCTGAAACCAAAGCGGATGTACGCATAACCAGCGATAACAAACCGCAAACCATTTTGCGTAGTGATATAGAGAAACTGGAGTTTGGTGGAATCTCCCCCATGCCACCAATGGGACTGGGGTTAACCAAAGCTGAAATACGTGATCTGGTGGCTTACCTCTCTACCCTGAAAGAAGAAGTTCATGAGGGACACTAGCCAACGCTTGGATGTAACACCTGATCACCCGGGCTAAAAGGAGAACAAATGTAAAAAGACCTCTGAACGAGGTCTTTTTACATTTGCAGGTCCCTTCATTGTTTTATCAATTACAACGATGAGTTCGCCAATTTCTATGGCTTAGCAACATACTGTGAATTGATTCCCCTGCTCCTCTGCCTCATAGGCAGTGCAATAAAACCTCCCTTCTCTGAAAAAAACTTCAATTTTAATTAAAAAAAGTTCAACTATTTACCAAATGTTAGAGTTTTTGGCGTAAGGATTAAGCGCCTTGAGCGCTTTTTGGCAATATCCAACCAACAATAAACGAATTACTAACGCCCATTCCTTTATCGCAAACAATAGCCGGGAGCCCCATGAAAATCGCAAAGGACGAGTTATCAATAAACACTGACAAAACCGACAATATACAAGTCGAAAGCAACGTGTTTTTCCGAAAGCATTCGCTCGAGGTGTTGAAGCCATTTGTGTCACTCGAAATACTTTCTGCTCACGACCTGCATAACGCAGGTACTATTAGCTCCGGCACCGCTGTGATTACCTACGTTTTAGCAGGCGAAGCGCTGTTCAGCGATTCAACCGGCAATAGCGACACCCTGAAACAGGAAGACTGGAGTTGGGTAATCAGCGGCAACGGTATTCGCAATTCGATAGAACCCCTGACTCCGAATTTTAAATGCATCCAAGTGGGTATCGCGCTATCGCCCGCGCTGGAAAATTCTTCACCGCAATCGCGTTATGTGCGCATAGGTACTGCACCCTTCCATAAGCAGGTTCGAATACTTATTGGGTGGTATGAGCAAGATAGGAGTCAATTTGCGTTTCCCGCTGGAGCAAATTATTTGGCGGTACACCTAAAGTCAGGAGATTCATGGAGCTACGATTTACCGCTTAACCATAAATTTAGCTGGGCTTTTGTAGTATCAGGGCAGGTAAAAACAAATTCTCGAAAGCATAATCCTGGTGAGCTAATTTACACCGCGCGAGGCGATGACAAGCTATCCGTCCGTGCATTAGCAGATTCAGTGCTCGTGGTAGGTTCTGCTATAGAATTTGGTTACGATTTGGTGTTTCACGAAAGTTCAGTCCACACATCGCCCGAATCTTTACGCAATGCGCTGGCTGCTTATACCCGCACATAAAATAAACCCTATTGGGCTCGAGTTTACGCAATCCAGGTGGAGGTGGTACGGATAAGCGCTTTTGGCATAAGGCGCGTGGGTGGCAATTATACAGGCAGACCGAAATTTGCGGCGTTTATCGATTGCTGGTTGCAATAGTCGTGTGGGGAGCGTAAAAAGATTCGCAGTTTAGCGACTGCCAGTTTCTAATACCTTTCCAGCCACACGGGAGCGTTTATGAGTGTTGTGGAATACCTCAAAGATAAGGAGCGCTTGTTGCGTCAACAGTTAAAGAACGTGGAGTTCAAATCCCGCTTCGAGCCGCAATTGCGCGAGTTGTCAGAAAAACTCAGTCAAACCATCAACAATACCCTGAATACCCCGTGGATTGGCAGGTTTTCATTGCTTCTGGAACGGGAGCGCCAAACCCCACAGTCTATCCCGCCGGCCATTACGCCGGAGGCGCAAGCGTTTTATGAGAAATGGGATGCGTTTATTGGCCAGGAAACCCATCTTGGAGAGTGGCTGTTAATCGATCAGGATCGAATCAACCAGTTTGCGTGTGTCACCGAGGACGACCAGTGGATTCATACGGACGTAACCCGCGCTGCGGAAGAGTCGCCCTTTGGTACTACGATCGCCCATGGTTTCTTAACGCTTGCATTACTCCCAAAACTCACCGAATCCTCAAAAACCCCCTACCCTGAAGCGAGAATGTTGGTTAATTACGGCCTAAATAAAGTTCGCTTTCCTTACCCGGTAAAGGCGGGATCAGAAGTGCGCGCGCGGACCTTACTAAAAGACGTGATTCCATCCAAACGATGCGTAGACCTGGTTAGTGAAATCAGTGTGGAAATTAACGGCAGCAAAAGATTGGCATGTGTTGCAGAAACGCTGTTGCGCGTGTACCTGTAATTGGAATAAAAATCCGCCGATTAAGCGTTTCAGAAATCTCCACATAAAAATAAACCCGACGCTTAGTCGGGTTTATTTTTAACAACTGCCGCAAGGCATCATTTTTACTTCGACATTTTCTCAACCAACTTCAAAAACTCTTCGTCTGTGCAATCGGCACAAGTGCCTTTGGGCGGCATAGCGTTGAAGCCTTCTTTAATGTGTTTAAGCAATACCTCATTTCCTTTTTCGAGACGTGGTGCCCAAGCGGCTACATCACCGGTTTTTGGCGCCCCCATCAAACCGCCATCATGGCAAAGTTTGCAGGATTTTTGGTATTTAGCATCGATTGCAGCGTCATCGGCAACTGTCACGCCGGATGCAAAAACTAGGGCTAAAAGTGCAGCAGAACTTAATTTTAACATGGATCAAATTTCCTCATTGCTAGACACGGTTTCCCCCGGCTTATAAGGTCGGGGGACAATTTATTTTCGCTCAATGAGCGATTTTTTTTAGTTTAAAACTGGCAAACCTTTGAATTATTTTTTACAAAATAGCTTTTGTAATTTTTGGCCTTTTTATCCATACATCCTTCAAGATTTAACAAGCGTACTTTGCGAAAATCTGTTGGGTGACTTTCTGCCTGTAGCGCAATATAGCCGCTGCCATTGGGTGTGCGATCATCCCATTGCAACCCGGTGTACTCCAGGACTTTTTTCCCATTAATAAAATGTTCGGCTTTTTCACTACCATGCACCACCAATTCCGCCGTTACCCATTGATCGCCGTGGTAAGTATCGCTGGTTGAATTGATGATATGGTCCTCGGTAAATTTTCCATTAAACACGACATGGGTACCCGGAGTGCAGAGGTTGCCGGTAGTACGCGGGTCTTTACCATTACCACCCAGTAACTGGTATTCCATACTACCGGGAAAATCCTGCTCTACGGTCATGGTTTTGGGGTCTTGCGTGTGATACATAATGCCATTATTACGATACGCCCAGGCCGGCCCACCGTTCACCTGTTCCCCCACAAAGCGGTATTCCACCAGGATTTTATAGTGGGAAAACGGCCCACCGTTATAAAAAATATGACCGAATCGCTTATCAAACTCTGTGTATTGATCATAACGCGCCTCCATAATTCCATTTTCAACCCGGAACGTATTAAAAGGGTTTTCTCCCAGCGGGTAACCACGCACCTTGGGCGACCAATTACTTAAATCCTTACCATTAAACAGCTCGATCCACTCTTCCGTATCCGGATTATTAGCGGCCTCAGCGGCAACTAGATTGGATGTCATCATGCTGGCCAAGAGGCCAGACGCAAGGCTGAAAGCAAGTAGTTTTCTTTTCATGGTTAGGTTGTCCGTGGTTATTAGCATTTTGCGCAAGCCTAGCCGAATTATCAGATAAATGTCAGCCCTGTTTACAAATCCAAACCCAATAATCCCTTGCTATTGAGAACCATTAACGCAAAAAAAAGATCCCGACCTTTAAAAAGGCCGGGACCAATTACACTGTCTGGAAAATGGTAGGTGTCGACTTACTCTGATGGTAAGGAGAAGTTTGAATGGATACAGACTTAAACTGTGACCTTACAACACCATGGCTTTATAAAAACTTCACCTCGCAAAAAATGGGATAGTGATCTGACGGTGGCGTAGTGCCTTCGCGGTAAGTAATCAGGTTGCAGCCAGACAGAGTAAATTTACTGGCAAAAATATAATCCAATTGCACGTTAGGCGTTGGATTCCAACCATTAAAGGTATTGCCGGTAAATAGGCTGATGAGTTGTGTTTGGTTCATCAGCGTGTTGATCGGGCCACTACCCGGTGCCGCATTTAAATCGCCGAGCAATATAGTTGGCAATGCCCAATTTTGATTCAAGCTAGCAATTCGGTCGCGGATAATATTTGCGGAACCCTGCTGCGAATTTCCATCTACGCCCCAGTGATTATTAAAGAATATAAACTCGCGGCTATCCGCTTTCCTGCGCAGTTTTATCCACTCACTGGTGCGTCTGCCCCAAACATCGGCGACTAATTCGATATAGCCACTTTGCAATTCTTCAAACGCATCGTTGCGATAAATAATTTGGCGCAGCGGCGATGAAGACCAGCTACTCCCCAAGCTGCCACGAATGTAATCGTGCTGCTCGCTCGTGGCTTCCTGGAATCCGATCACCAGCGGTAATTGGGTTTTAATGGCGGTCACCAGTTCGGCTTTGCGGTTATCCCAAAAGCGTTCGCCCACATCACCAGCGGGTGTAGTGCGCACGTTATAAGTCATTACTTTTAGGGTTCCCGCGCTGCTGGAACTACTGCTTGAACTGCTGCTGGAATTATCGTTAGGGCCGAGGTATTCAAAATCCACGTAATTCAAATTGAAGTTGCCGGTTTCAAAATAGGCTTCCAATTCATGCGCGCCCGAATCGAGCGATGCTTCAATACTTACGTTCTGCCAGGTTTGCCAATTGCCAGTGTTGGGGACGTTGATGCGGGTACCAAGGTCCCGGCCATCGAGCTTTAATTTGAAAAAGGTACCGCTATTGGGCGATGCAACGCGCGCAGTAATTTTGTAACGGCCCTTGGTGCTGACGTTCACGCTGTAACGCAGATATTCACCCGTGTCGATCCAGCCAACGTTATAGCCACCACCGGAATCGTTGCTGAGTTCGATATCCACATTATCGCTACGCAACTGGCCGCCGGTATTGCCCGCTGTGGTATCCAGAAAACTGCTGTAGCGCTCCGCTTCCACGCGCCCCGGAATAGCCTGGCCGCAATCGGTTTGCTGACAAGAGACCACATCGACCCAATTCAAATTCCAACCGCCAGTTGTGGCGTAAACGCCAAGGTTATATGTACCTGCATTCAGCTTTACCACTTTGGAGAAGGTTTTCCAGCTTTGCCAACCGCCGGTGCCAGTAATGGCCCAGGGCCCGAGGGGAATGGAACCACCATTTAAATCCAGTGACAGGGTGCCACCAGTTTCACTGGCCACGCGCGCACTAATTAAATAATCGCCCGTGCTTGGAACTACCAGATTGCTAAAACTGAGCCATTCCGTCGGTTCAATCCAGCCCACATTAAACCCGCCACCGGTATCGCTGGTGGCCTGGATATCCACATCACCGATGCGATAAACGTTGCCGATATTGCCCGCAGTGGTGTCAAACGCAGCGGTGAAATCTTCCGTTTGGTAACGCGCTGCTGAGCAAAAGGTTGGAAATGCCAGCCCGCTTACTAATACTAGGGGCAGTATAAGTTGAGCGTATTTGAAGTAAGGTCGCACGTGCGTTCTCCTATTATTAGTATGGTGAAGCAGCGCTGCTGAAAAGCAGCGTGCAATGAGGGAAGAACGAGCCTAACGTCGGTACAGAATGATTTGCTAGCCAGTTTGCGCCACACGGCAAAGTGGCTGGTTGCACAAATTGTTTCACGGGCCAAAAAAGGTGGCACAACGGACCTAAGAAATTGATTTTGTTGGTATTTAATCGTGACTGGGTTTTTATTAACGCAGCTACTCGTGAAGGCGCCCAGGCATCCAGTAGGCGCAGCCCTTGAGTAATTACTATCGAGTGTAAAGATTACATTTGCCTGCCACGTTCTTGGCGCTGTCGATAGCGAGTTGGTCTTTAGGATGGGCGACAGTGTTCGAACCAGGAGGGGCCGTAACAGGACAGGAAGTTGTTGATCCGCTTGTGCGACATATCCTACAAAAAACTCCGAAAATCCCCAGTGTCTTAAACGTCATTCGTTGGCTACATTTTAACCATAACGGTTGTTGTGCAGGGATGCGGGCCAAGAGAGAGGTCGTTAGAAGGAGTTTTAGCAAAGGGAATTTTTGTTATTCGTTTTATTCCACTACGAACCATCCACTACCAAGCATGGATTGAACTTGAGAGGTATCCCCAATGGGAACAGAACTGAATGATATCGAACGTATCCGTACGGCCCGTATTCTTTGTATTCAACACCGCTTCGCAGAGGCACTTGAAATAGCCCGTAAAGTTGAAGACCCAAAGACCCGCGAAACGCTATTGTTTATTTGTAAGTCGTTCGAAACATCGCAGATACGAGTACGCGCTGCCTAGTCTTATGAATCAGCCATTGCTTCAATGGCTGATTCACCTGCTCTAAATACTCCACACGCTTGCATATAGCTCATCGTAAGAGTTCGCTTTGACTATCTCACAACCCACACTGCGTAAAAAAACCTGTTGCCCCTGGGATATTTCAGTGCCCGCGTAAACATACCAGGCATTGCGTTTACGTTTGGGAAAATGTTTGAAATATTTAGCGCGCTCTATCAGCAGCCAGCGCAAAAATACTTCTGATGAATTCAACCCCAAACCAATAAAAAGTAAGTCGCGGTGAAATATGCAATCCAACCAGGTATTACTACCATTCCAATTGTCGCGATGGCGATCCACAAATAAACGTTTATCCCCTTTATGAATTAACGCCCTCGCCCGCTCCACCGAACCCATATAATGGCTCAATCCCAAACGAATACTGCGCGAGTAGCGCATTAAGCCGTTAACGTGCCAGATCGCAAATTCCGCATCGGGATTAGCGATTGGTTGATGCGCAAAATAAGTTTGCCAAGGATAGAAATCGGTGAAGCGCGGACCATCCAAATGGTGCATCGATAATTTGGTTGAATCGGAAAGACTTTCATCAAAATTGGTGGTTAATATCGGGCAAGAAAAATGAGTGGCCCAATCCACTACCATTTGATGGTGCGCCAGCGCTTTCCATCCCGCCAGTAAGCTACAAAATTCCTTTTGCAAATTCACGCTTGCATCGGTACGGCTCAAATCCAGCGCATCATAAAACTCCGTTAACGAAATACCTTGCGGAACTATGGTTGAATCTACGTGGGTGTGCTTTTCCCATAACTCCAGCAACATTTTATCCCAGGAGTTAACTTTGCTAGCACTGTTATAGCGATTAATGCCATTACCGATGACAAGCGCTAAATGCTGTTGGTTTTCAGCTAATATTTTTTGAAGTGTCATGATCAGCCTTTTCCCGTTTCCTTTTTTGTGTGGGGGGGTTATGGCTATCCCTGGCAAATATCGACTGCAGATTAGTGTGCGCAATCGATCCATTCAAAATTGCCTGCTGAGTTTTGCTGCAGGCGGCGTTTAGTGTTTTCGCTACAATCATTTGCGAGCAAGATTTGTTCGCGTGGAATATTTAATCGCCACACCAAGCCTGGCACACCAATAGCGGCGAATTGATGCGGGTTATTAATACTAACGACCAGTGGTAATTCAATGTGCTGTTCGCTTAACCACTGCAGTTGATTTTCTGCCCAGATTGCACGGCTAATAACAGCCGGATACTCCGCGCTTCGTGTGCCTTGCACGGCGATGGTGGATGCAAGGCCCATCAATATCAAACCCATTGCTAAATGATTCGTTGCCGATAGCGCGCGCGCAACCAAAAGTAGTGGAATAACAATAGCAACTGCCGCGTAGTACTCATAAGCTTGATCAGCTAATACAAAATAAGGTCCATAGGCCAACACCATAAACGCCGCTAACGCCAACCACTGATGCCATTTTATTTCCCGCGCTAGTTTCAGGTAGCTCGCGGCATAAAGAATCGCCATAGGAATAAAACAAGCTAGTGCCCATGTCACTCCCTTAAGCGGGCTATCAGTCACAATCAACCTGAGTGCTTCGCGCGGAACGTTAAAAATCCACGCAATAAAACTGAGTGAATTCACCATCAGGTTTTTACCCAAGGTAATACCGTAGGCAGAGTCGCGGTGCGGGGTGAATTGTTTATAGAAATAAAGCCATATCAGGCAAATTAGCACACAAAGAACCCACACCAATTTATCGGTGCGGGTATAACGTTGTTTGTCGCGCAAGAATATGGCGAGCGCAACTACCAACGCCGGAATTAAAATCGCTGCCTCTTTGCTAAACAAAGCGAGCAATTGCAACAAAGGCAAACTGACAAGCGCGAGCAAACGCACGCCTCCCGTTAAACGCGGCAATGAAATCCACACGGATAAAGTAATGCACAAAAAGAACACCAGTGCGGGGCTATTCATCGCCGCCACCCAATGCAATGGCAAATAGCTCGCCACATGCACCGCGTGCATCGCAGCTGTTAGCAGACCAATTAATTTAGCCTGCGGCCACTCCATCGACCGCGCGAATAAGTACGCAAAGAGCGCAACAGCGCCAGCAGAAAGTAAACACAAGAACCAGGAATACAGGTGCGCATACAACAGATTTCCGGCCAACATCTGTTCCACAAACCGCCAGCCAGTATCCATACTTAACGGCCGCCAAAAACCGGTAGCTGATTCCGAAAAAAATGGCTGCCACCAGGAATCACCAGCCACCTGTGCTTCGCGGGCTTGGGTCAGGAAATAATAGTCATCCCCCCAGAAGGGAATAAAAAGCGATGGCAGCCAGAGTGCCAATGTAAAAAGGAGAAACAGCGATACGACAACACGATGAGAACTAAACAAGAATAAACCTTACTTCTACCGATAGGATTGATAACGTTGCACACGGGCTTGCAACATATCAACTAATTGATTAATGGTTAAACTCAAATCGACATCTGTTTTTAAGGCCTGAAAGCGCGCCAATTGTTCATTCACATCAAAACCGCCCACGCGGTTAAAGTGCTCGGCAAACAGTGGAGACAGCGCTGTGACCCATACCAATTGCTTTTTTGCCCAATCAAGCCGCTGAAACAAATCCAATACGCCCAAGCTTCCCGCTTTATACTTTTCAATCAGTGATAGTTCGTCTTTCGCTACATCAATAGCGATGTTCACCTTTCCTATATCGATGTGAAAATCCCGATATTTAAAGAACAACACAACACCAAGGGTGCCGAGCAACAGAGAAACACCCATCGCCCAATAGCTTGGCAAAAATTGGTTCGGCAAATTCAGGAATACCGGAACCAGAAAAACTGAGGACTCAAAATACGGCCAGGTATGCAACAACGGAGCACCACACGTACCGCAATCATAGGTACGCTGTGTATTTTTAATAAGGTTTTTTGAGCCGCATTTGGGGCAACAGTTTTTAGCCATTAGAAATTCCTATTTAGCCTCGCAGTTAACCCGCGCGGGTTGCCAAAATTGCGGTGACGTCCAATGGCTCGCGATAAAGCGAAAAATCGGTTTCGCGGGATTCTATAGCAAGAATGGACATGCGGTCAGCGAGTTCGTTGCCTTGCACACCAACATGCCCATTGACATGCAGAACTTGCACTTTGTCTTTCAGGGTTTGGTGCAAGAAATAGATTTCCTTAATTAATTCGAGGTTTTTAATCTCCCCGCTTTTCTTTTTCCAACCCGCTTTTTCCCAACCGATGGCCCATTGCACGACACATTGGATGGCATATTGCGAGTCAGAAAAAACCGCTGCGGTTTTGCCTTTGGCAATTTCATCTTTTGCCAATAACAAACCTTGGTGTAATGCATTCAATTCGGCGGTGTTGTTAGTACCCATGGGGTTGTACAAACCATACCAAAGCTCAACCAATTTCCCATCGCGATAAACCGCCAACCCGGAACCCGCTTCACCGGGGTTTGGCTCACAACCGCCATCGGTAAATATTTTTACATCTACCGGTAATGCATTTACTTCCGCTGCATTATAAGTTTTGATTTTCGCACCGCTCGACGCTGCAGGTCCCGTTCCAGCAGTAGGCTTTGCACCACCAAAAGCCGCTTCGGCTTCTTCACGCGTTAAAAACGATTTATAACGTGCCCCGACAAAACCATCGACGTGTTTTTTACACGTAGGCCAATCCGTAAAAATCCCAGTCTCTCGCCCTGCCCATACCACATAAAATTTTGAAGCCATTACATACTCTTTCTAATTTGTAAACGTAGGGCGTGCTTCGCGAAGCAAACCGCCGTTATGGTAAAATTTAAGACTCAAACTCTTCCTGAAAATTTTTGATCGCCTCGTCCAAGGTGGGCCACAATCCAGAACGCTCATCGGGTGACTGCTCTAAAAACAACTCAGTCTGTTGTTGATCAAAGTTCTTCATTTTTCGCTCATTCAGCCTAAAAAAATCAGCACTTTGTACACAATAACCGCCATCGGGAAGTAAGCGAAAACATCTGTAACAAACAGATTCAGAATCATCCAAGCGATGCCATACATTTATCTGCTCAAATAGTTTCATGCTTTCCTCTATGGGGATAAATCCTCTTACTGCTAGTATCTGTCAATTATTCAGTGATCAATCTGTATATCTAATAAAGCGCTTTAGCCAAGTTTCTTCCAAAATAATAATTCTTTGATCGAGTTATTGAGTTTAAATTAAAATCAGTCATCTGTGCTTTCGTGAGATTTTCATAGTTTATCTCACAGGAATAACAAATATGAGGAGTTATTGGAATAATTAGGTATTTGCTTGGCACATCTGGCACAGTGAATTCCACTTTACGACTTCGACACACATACCATCTTAAACTGGGATTTCGATCAAAAAACATATCTATTGTGCCTTTGATGACCATGCCTCGCTGAAAGCGCATAGGCAGCGTTTGATCTTCATTGACGTAAAAACCATGATTCAATTCAATTTCATTCTTCTCAAAATCCGATAGCCCCACACCTTGAACGTCAATAATTTTTACATTTGGAGCCAAAAGAAAATCTTTTTCTGTTATTACAGATCGCGAGCGCCATAGCACATAAAAGTTTGTTACCAATTGATTGGCTTCAGGTGGTAATAAATAATCTTTAGTCTGTATTACATAATCAGTTAAATTTTGAAATTTATTCTCAATGGATAGTCCAAATCCTTGCTCGGCTGATTGATCCCAAATGCGCCTTACCGTAAACAACTGATCCTTACTTGTTGTTCTAATGACTTTTGACTGGCGAAAAAGGTTAACCTCCACTGCTCCATTCGAGTCATAGAACCGTGCAATAGACTTTGCGGGAAAAACATGTTGCTTTTTAACTATCTCCACTGATCTACTCTCTTGCAGTTTTCATCTGCCCCATCAACCTAACCACAACACCAATCAAAACTCCAACCGCTAAAATCAAAATCCCCCAGAATACGATGGTTTTCCAGCTGATCTGCATTCCGTAACGGGCGAATTGGTTTAGGTCGGGGTTGAGTGGTTTAACCGTTGCTGATTGCCAAGTGATTTCTTTGCCGGCGATTAATTGCGAAAAAATTTGTGCACTGGTGTTTTGGTTTTGGAGTTTGCTGTCGGTTTCTACGGCGATTTTAAAGGGCGCGGCGGCATTGGCGATAAATTGCAGCAGTTCTGGTTGGCGCTGGAGCACCAGAATGGGTTTGGCACTGGTGCGGACCAGTTCATGAAGTTCAATTCGCCAATAACTGTGGGTATTGTTGTAGATGCTGATTTCATCGCTGTGTTGCCAGTCACTTCCCACCTGGGTGTTAAACCAAATCCCTTGATGCACCAATTGCCAGGGCTGTTTTTCGGTTGCGCGAGAATATACGCGTAAGCTGTCCCCGTAAGTGAGTTCACCCAGTTTCAGATCCAACTGTGCAACTGGCGCTATATCGTCGCGCTGGAACTCCCAGGCGGCCACCGGCATGGATGGTGCAGCCGTGCCAGCGCGTAATGCCGATTCCTGATCTTCCACGAGTTGACCGGTTATTTCCCAGCGATCATGTGGAACCGCTGTCGCGACTTTATCCGTATTTTCAACATTTACCTGCGTAAGTTGTAATTGCTCGCCACCACGAGTGAATTTCAGTTTTAAATAGGCGTATTGTTTTTCAGCAAGACTAATCGCAATTTTATTGCGCGTAAGCTGTTGGCCATCTTTATGGAGTTGCACCAAGGTGGTGTTAGCGATCGGGACCCAAGTAGACATATCATTCGTGCCGCTAACCTGCACTTCTAAATATTGGTGCGCTTCACTTTGTGGCCATGAAACTACCAAAGTGTCTGCTCGGTTTTTTAAATCACTCAAATCCACCACAAAAAAATCGGTTGGTGCGGCCTGGTTTTGCAATTCTTCTTTATCGTTTTTGACCACGCTTACCGAGATTTCATTATCGTCCAAACGAATAGAGGCGCTGCTCAATGCCAACAGCATTTCCGGCGCAGTACCTACGGCCACCGGGAAAAAACGCACGGGCGTTTGTTGTGACTGTTCACTGACCTGAGTGCTCGGCACACTGATTCGATAAGGCAATTTGTTGCCCTGGGCATCGGTCACGACTAAATCATTGAGCTGGGAGTCACCACTGTAGCGATAGATGTCATGCGTAAGTGTCGCTTGCACATAACTTCCCGTCGCTTGCTCAATCTGATACACCGGAATTACGTCTCCATGGCAGATTAAGCTAATCAGGCAACTGGTGAATAAAACTGCTTTTTTTACGAAATACATTCGAGCTTAACTCCACAATTAAACGGTTTCTTTCGGGGATGATTTCACCTTGGCGGGTATCGGCGATAAATAACCGATCAACAACATCAATCCGCCTACGACCATGAAAGAGATAATGCGTGCAAGTGTGCCTGTGCCGGTTAAATCTTTGGTGAAAAGTTTTAATAACACCAATCCCAACAGCCCAGCCCCAATGATCCATAGTTCGCGGACCTGCGTGCGGCGAGAAATATTCATTACCACCAGTGCACAAATTGCCCACAGAATTGAGAGTGACATTTGCACGACTACCGAGTCCCACAAAATATCTGCCGCATAGGTTACATCCGCATATTGATGCAGTGCGCGTAGTAATACAGTATTTAGCCAGATGAAACCCAACACGCCGAGCGAACCATAACGAAATTCTTTTGGCGCATTTGCCAAACCCATAAAGCCGCGCTTGATGGCATAGGTACAAATAATTAATACCGCGACCTGAGCGAGATCCAATGGGTTCAGGATTGGTAAATAAAATTGATCGGTAATTCCTGAGTAAGTTGAGGCAAACAAGAACCAACCAATTAATAACAATAACAGCGGAGCGGGAATCAGGTTTTTATAATCTGCAGAGTGTTGCGCAAAGGGCCAAATGGGTTTGTTGGTAACATAAAGCAAGGCCACCAAAGGAATAACCAAACAAGCAAACCATAACACCGCTGCGCTGGTACCCAACCAATTAAAATGGTTTTGCCAATGCAGCGCTTCCCAATAGCCCAATGAAAATAAAAACCAGGCGCCCAGTACATGGTAAAGACTTTGCAATCCTGATACGCCCTGCTTGCTGAGCGACCACAGGAAGCGATATTGCACGGCGACGAATAATGCGAGTGCCAATAAATTCCAGCCCTGCGACGGATAGGCCGTGTAGCCCATAAACAAACTTTCACCAAAATCACGCAGAGCCCAAAGCGCAGTGAGCGGCAGTAACCAATAACCTACCTGCCCCATAAGTTGCCACTGAACTTTAACGCCAAACCACAGGAATGCAGCAACTGACAATGAATAAAATCCGATCAAGCTAGCGAAGTAATTTTCACCGGACATATGGTGGGTAATTTCCATATAGCCCGCGGCAAACCACCATATCCAACCGATAACCCGCGCAATTGTTGAAAGGGTGCGTTCGAACTTGTACGCGTACTCCTGGTAGCGGTTGATCAAATATGCAATGCACAGTGCTGACGCCGACAAAATCACCATGCCTATAAAATCACCGGAAACAATGGGCGTAGTACCCGTATCTGGTCCATTAATAAAAAGCGAGAAGGCGCCGGCGAGATGCAGCAGATAACCTGCGATCCGTGGCAGCAAGCGCGATTGGCGTAACCCCACCCAAATCAGCCCTGTTGCTTCCAGTGCCCAGGTTGCGGAGGTCCATTGCGCATCGAGCGCGAGTGGAATACTTAAGGTGGCAAAACAAACGGCGAGCGCGATAAACGACTCAATCAATACGCGATGGGTTTGCTGGTATTTGCCCCATAAAAATTTAGCCAAGCCAACGTAAGTTGTGGCGAGAACAAGGGCGCTAATCGCCAACCCGTATTCAGTGTGCTTAAGCAGCGCGGTTTGCAAACCAAAACCAACAATCGGCAAACCAAAAACCAGGCTGCCATCGACCAGACCTTTTAAATTCGGTGGCTGCTTGAGAGAAAATAAAATCGATACCACCAAATACAGCGCAAAAAATGCCAACAAAAATGGCTGGGTAGATGCGTATAAATGGGGTTGATATTTCAGCAACCCCCATACAGACGTAATTACGAAGGTAAATACAAAACCAACCCAGTTAAGCATGCGCCAGGTTTTAAACCAGGCAATAGCGAGAATGCCGATATTGAGCAACAAATAATAACTAAACAGGCCAACGTGATTGCCTGATCCATCGGACGTTAAAATCGGGGCGAGAAAGCCGCCAGCCGTGGCGATCAACGCCAGGACTTGCGCGTTTTGTAAAACAGCAAGCGCCGCACCGAGCAATACAATAATAAACATAATGCCGAAGGCAGCACCGGTCGGCATTAAGCTGTACATTTTCGCTGCTGCAAAAACGGTAAGGTAAAGCGCGGCAATGCCGCCACCTTGCAATACCAAGCCGAAACCACCTGCTCTACTACGCGTTTTCCAACCAACAGCAATAAGCCCTATCGCAATTGCTGCAACTGCAGACATGCGCACTTCAATAGGCAACAATCCCTGGTTAGACGCGTACTTCACTAAAAAACTTAACCCAAAAAACATCACCACCATACCGATGCGCACAATAGGATTGCCTTCGGTGAAAAAGCGCTGCACATAGTGAAATGCTTTTTCAACCGCGTTGGGGGTTCGAGGGGGATATACGCGCGGCTGCTGATGCACAGGTTTGCTGGTTGGTATGGTATCCACAGGCTTATCCATTTCGGGAGGCGCAGCCGCAGCATCGTTATGAATACCACTTACCACATCGGTCGTCGACACCTCGGGCGGCAGATCGATTCCGTGGCTCTTGAGCCGCTCCGCGAGTGGAACGCGCGCTTCTTCAGCCTTGGTTTCAGGCGGAGCAGCAACCGGCACCGGCTGATTGGATTGGATTTTTGTAGATAAAGGTTGATCCTGCTTTTTCAGAAGGTCGACAACATTTTCCAGGCGCTGAATTTTGTTACTTAGTTGAAAAATTTTGGTAATGAGGAAACCCAATACGCCGCCAATTACCCAGCCATTGCCGTAAAAAATAGCCTCACCTAATGCCATGCCCACCAGAGTGAAAATTATCAGAAGCACCATGGGAATTCCTTGTTGATCGTGTTGACTTTGTTGTTATTTAATTTCTATTGTTCTGACGGTTTAGTGCTTGGGTTCCTCAGTAATTCCTTGGACAGTTTTCAGAGGCTCGAGCACTCGCTCCTGCTCAAGCTGCCAACCCGCTGACGCGCAGAGCTGTTGCATCATTAACTCGATTTGCTGCTGGGCAATTTTGGGTAAATCACTTTCGCGCGCTTTTTCCTGCATCAATTTTTTCGCCTCCACCAGAATTGCGGTGTAGTCTTCGTTATCGAATTTATTGAGTAGCCCTTGGTTAATATCGTAAAACTTATAATCAGTATCAATCGACAGAATTTCCGCCTCGGCAAACTGTTGTACTACCAACGTACGGTTATGATGGTCACGATGAAAATGCATTTTTGCAAAATCGAACCCAACGGATACCTTCGCCTTAGCCACTACTAACGCCTTGCTATTCGTTTTAAATATCCCGAGGAAATCCTTCTTTGTGTTGTGATCATAAATTTCAGTGAAGTAGCCTTCTGCGACTACCACCTTAAATACTTTTTCAATTCGCTCCAACAGAATGTGGGACTCAGTGGTCACATCCTGCACGGGGGGCTTAAGCTTTTTCAGGTAATACCAGCTGAACCCTTGCCAGGCTGCAACACCGCCAATCAACATGGCTAGAATAAAAAAAATCACATCCATTATTAGTTCCTTTCATGCAGGGTCAGAAAATACAGCGGCAACAGCGAGCCAGGCAAAAAATGCAGCTTAAACGGGCTTGTCGCTAAAGTCTATTTAGCGCTGCTAGCCCACAATGCGCTAAAATGCACAGCTCATAAGGCTGTTGGTTTTGTATTTCCATGCCCGAAGCACCCCGTTTGATTTCTCTGCCCTACCTCCGTGACTCTGCCCTCTGGTTTATGCAGGTGCGCCACTTGCCGCGCGCCGTTTGGCTGGATTCCGGCCACCCGGGCAGTCACTATGGTCGCTACGATATTATCAGCGCCGCCCCACAATGCTGGCTGGAAACTCAGGGCGAGTACACCTACATCCATTGCAATGATGGCGACCAAAAGCAGTCCCCCGAGGACCCTTTTGCACTGATCAAGCAATATTTGCCCACCTGTAGTCAGCAACAGACCAAGACTGAGCCACTGCCATTTATTGGCGGTGCCCTGGGATATTTTGGCTATGACCTGGGACGTCGCCTGGAAAAAATCCCCGCTTACGCAGAGGCAGATATCGGCCTTGCGGATATGCAAGTCGGGATTTATCCCTGGGCTCTGGTGCAGGACCACGGCAATAAACAGAGCTGGCTGGTAATAAATGAACACCTCAGCCATGCGCTTCCCGGGGCTTATAACTTTTTGGAAATCGAACAACTTCTCGCTAAAACCCCAGATCCTGACGTGTTCCACGACTTGAAGTCATTTCTGAATCACTCTGAGAAGCCCTTTAAAATCAGTAAGTTCAATAACAATCTTAAAGTAAATGAATACCACTCGGCGCTCGCCAGAATCCATGACTATATTCTGGCGGGCGACTGCTATCAGGTAAATTTTGCGCAGAGATTTGAAGCAGAATTCCAGGGTGACCCTTGGTTTGCCTACCTTGCCCTGCGTGCAATTTTGCCCTCTCCCTTTTCCGGATTTATCCAACTGACGGAACAAGCACTGCTCAGTTTGTCACCGGAACGCTTTATTGAGGTCAGAGGATCTGCTGTCGAAACCAAACCAATTAAAGGAACAATCAAGCGCGGTAAGACAGCAGACGAGGATCAAGCGAACGCAAAATGGCTGCAAACCAGCGAAAAAAATCGCGCGGAAAACGTGATGATTGTCGATTTGCTGCGCAACGACCTGAGCAAACATTGCGTCAGTGTAAGTGTTCCGGCACTGTTTGAATTGCAGTCCTTTGCCAATGTCCACCATCTGGTCAGCACGATTACCGGTCAATTAGCCCCAAGCACCTGCGCTATTGACGTATTGCGCGATGCGTTTCCCGGGGGCAGCATTACTGGTGCCCCTAAAATTCGCGCGATGGAGATTATCGAGGAGCTAGAACCGACGCGTCGCTCGGTTTACTGCGGAAGCCTTGGCTACATAAGTGTCGATGGACAATTGGATACCAGCATTGCGATACGCACCCTGGTGTGTGATCACCAGAAAGTTTATTGCTGGGGCGGCGGCGGTATAGTTGCCGACTCGGAAACCGAGCAGGAATATCGAGAGTCTATTGGAAAAGTTAAAATTCTGATGGATACATTGGAACAATATTTTGGTCAGCCAGATCTAACCCCACACGTATAAACACTGCGGAGAGAAAAATGTTAATTCAAAATCATCAAGTAGATTTGGAAACGCCAACGGGAACCATGCGGTGTTATGTCTACCACCCCAAAGACAGCGCCGAAACCGCTGGTAAAAAATTCCCCGCCATTATTCTCTACTCCGAAATTTTCCAACAAACCTCACCTATTCGCCGCAGTGCACAAATTATGGCCGGGCACGGTTTCGTAGTGATAGTGCCTGAAGTATTCCATGAGCTAAACCCGATAGGAACAGTGCTCGGCTATGATGACGCAGGCCGGGATAAAGGGAATGCCGACAAGGTTGCTAAATATCTGGAAGCGCACGACTCAGACACACAAACCATGGTGGATTATTTGCACAGGTTGGATTATTGCTCGGGAAAGATTGGTGCCATGGGTTTCTGTTTGGGTGGCGGTTTGGCCTACCGGGCAGCTATTCACCCTGAAATTTCTGCTACCAGCTGTTTTTATGCAACAGACATTCATTCAGGACTTACACCATCCCAAACCGGCAATGAAAGCCTCACCCGCACCGGTGAAATTAAAGGTGAATTGCAAATGATTTGGGGCAAACAAGACCCGCACATTCCCGCTGAGGGCCGGGCGCGCGTTTACCAAAACCTGGTCGAGAAGAAAGTGAATTTCACTTGGCATGAATTTAATGGCGTACACGCCTTTATGCGCGACGAAGGTGACCGATACGACGCGGAATTGCAGTTGCTTGGCTATCAAATGGCAATTGGTATGTTCAGACGTGTCCTGTACTAATTTTTATCGTAAGAATTTTTCATACGCAGCACCGCTATAGCATAGCGACTTCGGGCAATCTTTCATCAACAAAATGTTATCGGGAAATTTGCATGAAAAAATTTACCTATATCGCAAGTGGAATTGCATTGTCGTTGACGCTTGCGTCCTGTTCCAAAAGCGATTATTCAGACCAGAATATACCCCACACCAAAGGGGCGTTAGCATCTGGTATTGAATTGGCTAACATGGACAACACCGTCAAACCACAGCAGGATTTTTTCCGCTACGCCAATGGAACCTGGGTCAACAACACGCAAATTCCCGGTGACAAGGCTCGCTGGGGAAGCTTTGATGAACTGCGGGAGAGCGCAGAAAAGCAAGTTTTGGCATTAATGCAAGAGCTTGCGAGGACGCCATTTCCAAAAAACTCAGACGAACAAAAAATTGCAGACTTCTATAAATCTTTTCTTGATGAAAAAACCGTTGAATCATTGGGCATAAAGCCATTGTATGTCGACCTGAAACGTATTGAACAAATACACACCCAAGCGGATCTGACCAAACTTTGGGCTGAATGGCAGCAATTTGGTGTTGGTGTACCCTTTGAACTTTATATCGATCAGGATGATAAAAATTCCGAGCAATATATTACAGCCGCCTATCAGTCAGGACTGGGATTACCTGACCGCGATTACTATTTGAAAACCGATGAGAAGTCGCTTGAATTGCTCGGCAAGTATCAAACTTATATCGCCCAATTATGGAAACTGGCAGGTTTGAGTAACCCCGAAAACGCGGCCGCCAATATCGTTGCACTAGAGAAGAAAATCGCTGCACTACAATGGTCACGTGTACAGAATCGCGATCGTAACGCACTTTACAATAAACTGAATGTAGCCGAATTAAATAAGCTGACCCCTGGATTTGACTGGCAATTATTTTTGAAATCGGCAAATTTGGAAAACATCCAGGAAATAGTAATCAATCAACCCACCTACATCACCGCACTGGCTAAATTAAAAAATGAAACACCATTAGCGCACTGGAAAGAATATTTAACATTCCATCTCATTAATAATGATGCACCTAATCTGAGTAAAGCGTTTGTTGATGCGAATTTCGATTTTTATGGAAAAACACTTAGCGGACTGCAAGAACAGCGCACTCGCGAAAAAAGAGCAGCGCTACTTGCGGATGAAAATCTTGGGTTTTTAGTCGGCAAAAAATATGTAGAAGCGTATTTTAAAGCTGAAGCCAAAGCGCGCATGGATCAAATGATCGAAAATCTACGCACAGCCTACTCGCAATCTATTAATGAACTGACATGGATGAGCCCTGAAACCAAGAAACAAGCACAACAAAAGCTTGCGAAATTTAACACCAAAATTGGTTTTCCAGAAAAATGGCGAGATTATCAATGCGTTCAAATTGAGGCCAATGATTTGATTGGCAATCTGCGTCGAAATGATGCTTGTGAATATCAGCGTGCAATCGGTCGCTTAGGCAAGCCAGTAGATCGAACCGAATGGAACATGACACCTCAAACCGTGAATGCATACTACAACTCCAGCATGAACGAAATTGTATTTCCTGCTGCCATTTTGCAGCCTCCATTTTTTAATGTTAATGCCGATGATGCTGTTAACTACGGAGCTATTGGAGCTGTAATTGGCCACGAATTTACGCATGGATTTGATGACCAGGGGCGCCACTCAGATGGTGATGGAAACTTGCGTGATTGGTGGACTGAAGAAGATGCGAAGCAATTTAAAGCTCGCGCCCAATTAATGGTTGAGCAATACAACGCCTTCAATCCGATAGATGATCTTCATCTGCAAGGTGCTTTAGGTCTAGGTGAAAACATTGCAGATTTGGGAGGCGTAACCCTCTCCTATCGAGCCTATAAAAGTGGGCACACGAAATTTGCCCATGTTATTGATGGTTTTACACCCGAACAGCGCTTCTTTCTGGGTTGGGCACAAGTGTGGAGAATTAAATACCGCGATGAAGCTCTGCGCCAACAAGTTATCACTGGCCCACATTCGCCGGGCATGTATCGTGTCTTAGGTCCTTTATCGAATATGCCAGAGTTCTATCAAGCATTCGATGTTAAACCTGACGACGGAATGTATCGAAACCAAGAGGTTCGTATAAAAATTTGGTAAAAGGAGCTGAAATAAAAAAGCCAGGTTTAAAACCTGGCTTTTTTATTTGGATAAAATTCAATTACTCAATTTCTGCCGCATCTTTCAAGAATTTTTGATAGCTGGCGAAATCATTGCGCCCATAGATAGTTCCCAATTGCGAGACAATTGCGTTTTTTTGCTCAGGCGTTACCTTTTCAAAATTACCTGGGGTAACAGCTTCCAGAGCAACAATCGCGATATCCCCAGCTGCAGTCATAACACTACCATAGCTGGACGCCCCTACTTGCGGCTTGCTCATAGTGAATGCGTAACGAAGCACCTCGCCATCAACATCGGCACTACTTCTGGTTGCGGCTTTTATTTGCTTCAACTCAACCGCGTTAGCTTTACTCAAGTCTTCAAACTTTGCACCAGACTTTAAATCGGCAATCAGTTTTGCTGCCTGCTCATTCAACAATGCGCGGGCTTTTTGATCCTTAAGGGTGTTTGAGATTTGCTCGCGCACATCTGCTAACGGCTTAACCTGACTGGGTTTATGATCAGTCTTTTTCAAAACAACAACGGTACTTGCGTCGATTTCGATAGTGTCGCTGGCATTACCATCTTGCAACACCTCTGGAGAAAATGCCGCCGCGACCACCTTCGCATTCGCCATTAAATCCTTGCCTTTGTTGCGCTCAAACAGCCCGGAGTTTTGAACTTTCAGGCCTAAAGCTTGAGCCACCTCCGCCAAGTTCTCCGCGTTATAGGATTCTTCACGTAGTTTTTCCAGTTGCGCGACAAATTCAGTTTCCGCCGCTGCACGCTTTAGTTGTTCTTCGATACTGGCTTTTTGTTCTTCAAATTTAGGAGCCTCAGAACCTTTTTCTGCCAACAACTTAATAAAATGGGTTCCAGCATCAGTTTTCACCGCCGCAGAAACTTGCCCCACCTTGAGGGACGCAAGCGCTGCTTCAAATTCCCCCGGGAATGCATCACCCTTGGTAAAACCCAGGTCTCCGCCCTGCTCTTTACTACCCAAATCATCAGAAAACTCTTTTGCAAGTTTGGCGAAATCTTCTCCCGCAGCCAGCTTTTCTGAAACTGTTTTTATTTTTGCTGAGTCATTATTTTCAATCAAGATATGCGCCGCCTGACGCTCAGGTGCAGCTACAAACGAGGTAAGGTTTTGCTCATACTGTTTGTGAAGTTGTTCTTCCGTTACTGCAACGCCTTTCATTAAATCACTCACACTCAAACTAATATAATCCACTGCGATTTGCTCTTCACTCGTGAAGTTTTTTTGGTTCGCATCGTAGTAGGTTTGAATTTCTGTATCTTCGATGACTACGGACTCACGAATCTTGGTTGAAGGCAAAACAGCATAGGCAAGATCACGTGATTGAAAGCTCAGCGCTACCACATCACTGAGTTGCGCAGGGGTTGCAAATGCTGTTGAGCTCACACCTGCTTGCAACTGATTAATAACCAATTCTTCAGTGAGAAGCTTGCTATAAGTGCCATGGGTATAACCCATATTACGCAAAGCCTGTTGGTAGCGGTTATTGTCGAAAACACCTGCCTCAGTCTTAAACTGTTGGGAGCTTGCTATTTGCTCATGCAGATAAGCGGCACCGATGGTCATGCCTGCACCTTCAGCAGTCTGCGATAAGACTTTACGCTGAACCAAATTCTCAATCACGGGCTTGCGCAAATACTCATCGCTCAAGAACTCTGCGGGAATTTGATCGCCATAAGTACTGAGCATTTGTTGCTTCTGTACATTGATCGCACGAGCAACATCCATTTCAGTAACCGTTTCACCGTTCACTTTTGCAGCTTGATTGGCGGTTGAATCCCAATTAAACAACGCTTCAACACCGGTCAGGGCAAAAATGATCACCAAAAACCCGATTAGAATGAAAGAGATCACGCCTCTGGAATTGTCTCTGAGGTGTTGTAGCATTTTAAACTCCTAGCAGGGAAGCAAACATTTTGCGCGGCTGTGTGTCTACGCAAATGAAAATTTACTATTTATTTATTGGATTTTAGTTTGAGCATTAGCGCGAAAGCCATGCAATTTATCGCAAACAACCTTAAGAAAAAGGCGCACCGAAATGCGCCTTTATACTTACATCCAACTAAAAATACATTGGATGGATATTAATTAACAGCGTCTTTTAACGCTTTGCCTGGCTTAAAGCCAGGAACTTTTGCCGCAGCAATTTTGATTTCTGCGCCGGTTTGCGGGTTACGGCCGGTACGGGCAGCTCTCTCTTTCACTGCGAAGGTACCAAAGCCCACCAAAACTACAGAGTCGCCATTCTTAAGAGCACCGGTAATGCTGTCGACTACAGCATCCAAGGCACGGCCAGCAGCCGCTTTAGGAATATCCGCCGATGCGGCAATGGCTTCAATTAGCTCAGTTTTGTTCACACTTAACCCCTTTTGATTATTTGTTTCTGAAAATACAGCACTAATTAATGTCGCGAATAATTTAATTGGCTGCACAGCAAATGAATTGCGATTTATACCAACAGAGCCAAGGGGGGTCAAGGAAAGCTTACAGCTTTACACAAAACCCCAAACGATCTGATCACAAAACAATCAAAGGGGTGAAATTAACACCCCCCGCTGAATTTGTTTAAATCAGTGTGTGTTGAGGCGATTATCTGACTCAGGCGCTTTTTGGGCCGCCTTTTCCAGGGCCCGGTATTCCTCGTCGCTCAGTGGCTTCGGATGATACTGCAAGGCTATATCCAAAACCTCATCAATCCATTTAACCGGTTTAATTACCAAATCGTCTTTAATATTCACGGGAATCTCTTTCAAATCCCGCTCATTATCAGCCGGAATGATAACAGTTCGAATTCCACCTCGATGTGCGGCGAGTAGCTTTTCTTTAAGTCCACCAATACGCAGGACTTCACCACGCAACGTGATCTCTCCAGTCATGGCCACATCTGCTTTCACAGGAATGCCTGTTAACACCGAAACAAGCGCGGTACACATAGCAATACCAGCACTCGGCCCATCTTTCGGTGTAGCCCCTTCCGGCACATGAATATGGACATCTACCCTCTCATGATGATCGGGCGCTATTCCTAAAGCCTGACCTCTTGAGCGTACAACGGTAAGCGCGGCCTGAATAGATTCCTGCATCACATCACCGAGGGATCCGGTTTTGATAATTCGCCCTTTACCAGTTATCGCGGAGGATTCGATAGTCAACAACTCCCCCCCAACCTGGGTCCAAGCCAACCCTGTTACCTGGCCTATTTGGTCTTTACTTTCAGCTTTACCGAAATCAAACTTTCTTACGCCGAGCAAATCCTCTAGTAATTCTCCAGTAACAACATCAGCCTTACTTATTTTACGTTTTACGTGGCGAGTTACTACTTTGCGGCATATTTTTGCAATCTCTCGCTCCAATCCGCGCACACCGGCTTCACGAGTGTAATAACGAATCACATCACGGATGGCTTCATCGGTAACTTCAATTTCCGTTTCTTTAAGTCCATTAGCTCGCATTTGTTTTGGAATTAAATAACGCAATGCGATATTTAATTTTTCATCTTCGGTATACCCCGGAATGCGAATGACTTCCATACGATCTAGCAGTGGCCCGGGAATATTCATTGAATTTGATGTACACACAAACATCACATCCGACAAATCGTAATCAACCTCAAGGTAATGATCGTTGAAATGGCTGTTTTGCTCGGGATCCAGCACCTCGAGTAGAGCTGACGCTGGATCACCCCGATTATCCATTCCCATCTTGTCAATTTCATCGAGCAAAAAGAGCGGGTTTTTAACCCCAACTTTTGCCATCTTTTGAATAAGCTTGCCAGGAAGCGACCCTATATATGTACGGCGATGGCCGCGAATTTCAGCCTCATCGCGAACTCCGCCCAACGCCATGCGCACAAACTCCCTGTTTGTTGCGCGAGCAATAGACTCACCTAAGGACGTCTTGCCAACCCCGGGAGGCCCAACCAGACACAATATTGGGCCTTTGATTTTTTTAACACGCTGCTGTACAGCGAGATATTCGAGAATTCTTTCTTTGACTTCCTCAAGACCAAAATGATCTTTATTTAAAACTTCCTCTGCCCGCGCCAAATCATTGCGAACTTTACTACGCTTACTCCACGGTACTTTAATCATCCAGTCGATATATGCGCGCAGCACAGAAGCTTCTGCAGACATCGGAGACATCATCTTTAATTTATTCAATTCAGTGCGAGCTTTTTCTTCGGCATCCTTTGGCATAGATGCAGAAACGATTTTTTTCTCCAGCTCATCAGCCTCGCTAACCTCTTCACCAAGTTCACCGAGTTCTTTTTGAATCGCTTTAATCTGTTCGTTGAGATAATACTCACGCTGGCTCTTTTCCATTTGCTTTTTGACGCGTCCGCGGATTTTTTTCTCTACATGAAACAAATCAACTTCAGCATCCATCAAATCAAGCAAGAGCTCTATCCTGGAGTGGATATCCGCCATTTCCAATATGGATTGTTTTTTGGGGAGGTCCAGTGACATGTGAGCCGCGATCGTATCGGCAAGACGGCCTGGTTCGTCAATACCAGACAAAGAGGTGATAACCTCGACAGGAACCTTTTTACTGAGATTTACGTACTGCTCAAATTGGCCAATTGCGGACGCAACCAGTGCTCGAGCTTCAGCGCCCTCGATGCTCGCGCTAATAATTACTTCGGCGTTAGCCTTAAAGTAGCTACCTACATCTTCGATTAGTGATATTTTTGCGCGCTCGCGTCCCTCTATCAAAACCTTAACTGTTCCATCGGGAAGCTTCAGAAGCTGAAGAATTGCAGCGATTGTGCCAATCTCATACAGATCATTCCCTTGAGGATCATCCTGTTGAGGATTTTTCTGCGCGACCAAAAGTACTTGTTTGTCCGCAGCCATAGCCCGCTCTAGAGCCTCTATTGACTTGCCGCGACCTACAAAAAGCGGGGTTACCATATGCGGATAAACAACAACATCCCGCAGAGGTAATAATGGGATATCACTAATATGGGTTTCGAGTGGGGTTTCAGCGACCATTGGATCCTCTCTTTTCAAAAGACAGCTCAGACTGTCATGAAATAAGATTGGGGGCTGATCGACGTAATTACAAGTTTACACCCCACAGAAAAACAAAAAGAGCGCAAATTTGCGCTCTTTTTAATCGGCCGGAACAGAAATTAACCTTTAAAACTATTCGTCTGCAACAGCTTTAGGTTGCTTTTCTGTATTCTCATAAACCAGTAATGGCTCAGACTCACCTTTTATAACTGATTCATCAACGACAACCTTAACTACATGCTCTTCAGCAGGAATTTTGTACATTGTGTCAAGCAGTACTGATTCCATAATAGATCTCAATCCACGAGCACCAGTTTTACGCTCTAAGGCGCGCTCAGCAACTGCATCAAGTGCGTCCGTCCTGAAGTCAATTTGAACACCCTCCATTTCAAATAGGCGCGCATACTGCTTGGTGAGCGCATTGCGAGGCTCGGTTAAAATCTGGATCAACGCAGCCTTATCCAGCTCATCCAATGTAGCTATCACTGGCAATCGGCCTACAAACTCAGGTATAAGCCCATATCGAACCAAATCTTCAGGCTCAAGATCGTGCAGGGTCTCACCGAAGTTACGCTTCTCATCCTTACTCTTAACTTCTGCACTGAAACCAATACCGCCTTTTTCGGATCTATCGCGAATAACCTTGTCCAATCCAGCAAAAGCGCCACCACAAATAAACAATATGTTGGACGTGTCTACCTGAAGAAACTCTTGTTGCGGATGTTTACGCCCGCCTTGAGGAGGAACTGATGCAACTGTACCTTCAATCAATTTCAGTAGCGCTTGCTGTACACCTTCCCCGGAAACGTCACGAGTTATAGAGGGATTGTCAGATTTACGAGAAATTTTATCAATTTCATCGATATAGACTATGCCTTGCTGCGCCTTTTCAACGTCATAGTCACATTTTTGCAACAACTTCTGAATGATGTTTTCCACATCTTCACCGACATACCCTGCTTCGGTAAGCGTGGTGGCATCAGCAATAGTAAAGGGTACGTCAAGCAGTCGAGCTAATGTTTCTGCCAGTAAAGTTTTTCCGCTACCAGTGGGACCAACCAAAAGGATGTTGCTCTTGCCCAACTCTACTACTTCTTTATCTTTCCCACTTTTTTCACCAAAACGCAGGCGCTTGTAGTGGTTATATACCGCAACTGCCAGAACTTTTTTGGCGCGCTTTTGACCAATAACATACTGATCCAAAATGGCGGAGATTTCATGAGGCTTTGGCAGCTTATCTTGGCTACCCTCCGCAGCATTTTCCTGGATTTCTTCGCGAATTATGTCATTACATAAATCAACGCATTCGTCGCATATAAATACGGACGGCCCTGCAATTAGCTTGCGAACCTCGTGCTGGCTTTTGCCACAAAAGGAGCAATACAGTAGCTTTCCGCTCTTATCACCTGAGTCACTAGTGTGATCGGTCATTGGGCCCACTCCATCAAAATTTCAATACTATTGTCAGGCTTAAGCAATAAATTTCAAGCTGAGAGCCACGGTTTGGCGCCGTTTTCTTTACTTGCTTAAGCGAATTTTCACATACCTGACAACTCAAACTATTTATTCGGCTGTATGCGTTTTTCAATCACCGCATCAACCAATCCGTATTCTTTTGCCTGAATCGCGGACATAAAATTATCACGCTCCGTATCCACCTCAATTTTTTCTATTGGTTGGCCGGAATGAAATGCCATCAGCTCATTTAACCGTGCACGAATTTTTAATATTTCCTGGGCTTGGATGTGAATATCTGAAGCCTGCCCCTGAGCACCGCCGCTAGGCTGATGAATCATAACTCGAGAATTTGGAAGACAAAAACGCTTACCTTTAGCACCCGCGTTCAACAAAAATGCCCCCATGCTACAAGCCTGACCGATACACATCGTGCTCACATCTGGCTTGATGAACTGCATAGTATCGTAGATGGACATCCCCGCAGTTACCGAGCCACCAGGAGAGTTGATGTAAAGATGGATATCTTTGTCTGGATTCTCCGCTTCAAGGAACAACAACTGGGCCACTACCAGATTGGCCATGTAGTCCTCAACAGGACCAACCAGAAATATAACGCGCTCCTTTAACAGGCGAGAATATATATCAAACGAGCGTTCGCCTCTTGCTGTTTGCTCAATAACAATTGGAACCAGACCGCTATTGATATGAGATAAGTGGGATTTCATTTGTTCGTATGACATCGTGCGTTTTGTCCTTAAGCGGGCTTAGTAGCTTCGCCAAATTTGAGAACTTGAGATTTTTAACACTACAGAGCTTAACCCGTGATGGGATTATATGCCAGTCAAAAGAGGGATTTTGGGAGGTATTCAGAAAGAGAGAAGCCGCAAAACGAGCGCTTTGCGGCTTTTTTAAACGATTAGCGCTGAGCGTTAGCTTTGATGATTTCGTCGTAGTTGGTTTCTACGTCAGCGACCTTGGCTTGAGCAAGGATATGATCTACAACTTGATCTTCGAGCACAGCAGACTCAACGCCTGCCAACAGCTCTTGATTGTTGCTGTAATACTCAACAACCTCTTTGGGCTCTTGGTAAGTAGAGGCTATCTCCTCGATCATCGCTCGAACACGCTTGGCGTCGGGCTTGAGTTTATTGCTCTTAACAATTTCACCAACTATCAGTCCCAAGGTTACACGGCGATTAGCCTCCTCTTGGAACATAGTGTCAGGCAATAGCGCCTTCACATCAAAGTTTTGCTGTTGACCACCAAAACGCTGCAACATTTGATTGCGCAGCACTTGAATCTCATTAGCTACCAGTGCCTTTGGTACATCTGTTGTATGGGTAGCAATCAATGCATCCATTACCTGGACCTTAACCTTGGCCTTAAGTGCATTTGCCAATTCGCGATCCATATTAGCTTTTACTTCTTTGCGGAACTGCTTTTCACCGCCCTTCTCTACGCCAAATTTTTGGAAAAATTCTTTCTTAAGCTCTGGCAGCTGCGCCTCAGATACAGCATTAACGGTGATGGAAAACTCTGCTGCTGCACCCTTTAATTCATCCGCCTGATAATCGGCTGGAAAGGTGACCGCTACAGTTCTTTGCTCACCAGCTTTCATCCCTACAATCCCTTCTTCAAAGCCCGGAATCATAGACTTGGAACCTAATACCAATTTGTGGTTATCGGCTTTCCCGCCAGCAAACTCAACACCATCTTTGGTGCCAACAAAGTTGATGTCAACTTGATCGCCATCTGCAGCAGCGCGCTCCACTACGGACCAAGTCGCCTGATGCTTACGCAACACCTCAACCATGTTGTCTACATCAGACTCGGTAACCTCTGCTTTATAGCGGGTAACTTCATAAGTAGTCAGATCGCTTAAAGCAACACTTGGGTAAACTTCAAAAGTAGCAACATATTCCAAATCCTTTCCTTCTACCAATTGCTTTGGTTGAATGGAAGGTTGGCCGGCTGGCTTAACATTCTCTTTTTGAACCGCAGCATAGAAAGAACGGCTGATCACGTCACCAACAACTTCTTGACGAATACCTGCGCCAAAACGCTGCTTTACAACTGCGAGTGGCACCTTACCTTTACGGAAACCTTTAATGCTGACATTGCGTGCAGCTTGCTTTAAACGATTTTCAACTTCGTTCTCTACTTGTTCCGCAGGTACGCCTACAGTCAGGCGGCGTTCCAATCCAGATGTTGTTTCAAGTGAAACCTGCATATGTGCCTCGTGCAATAACTAATGTTTGGCAATCGATCGGGTATTTTATTAAAAACCCGGAAATATGGTGCGGACGGAGAGACTCGAACTCTCACACCTCACGGCGCCAGAACCTAAACCTGGTGTGTCTACCAATTTCACCACGTCCGCATTGGGTCGCCTTTTCCGTTTTGGAAAAAGGCACTGACTAAATCTTATTGCGCTTTAACTATTTGATTTTTAATGTTTTTTATAAAAATCATCGGGTCGGTCGCGCGAAGGGTGCTGATTGTGCCACAGTCATTATGCAGCTTCAACTTTTTATGTAACGTTTGTTAATACTCAGCGCCAGTTTCGCGATGCCGTAAGATAAGCGCCTTAAATTCATTCAGCCATTCAGCCAATATTTTTAGATCTAGTTCAGCATTCACTTCGATAGTGTCCTGAGAAACATCAACAAGCTCAATCATCCCCTCCTGCACAAACGCCTTCTTCTCAACGGCTTTAGGTGGGGAGATGAAAATCAACTTGTATTGATTCAATAGCTGATTCAACCAACTTCCTTTTTCAGCGCAAATAGACTGTAACTCTAAAACTTCTGATGGTTGCTTACCCAGCTGATTAAGTCCATTCACCAAGGAATCCATCGAGTCGATAAGCTCAGGCATCTTGATACCATTTAGTTCCGCCAACTCACGCTGATAGAAATGAAAAGCTGTATATAAATGGAGCAATATCGATTCCTGAATAGCTCTACAGCGCAAGCTTCCTACCGAGATTAGCTCGGAGTCAGCGGCCAGCAACAGCAGGGTAGAAGCAAAACCGAGCTTTTGGTTAACCAAGGATAAGTGTGTACGCATGAGCAAATTACGCAAACGGGAGGAAAGGGTTGGTCGACGGTTAGACAGGTACCCGTCGACCTTACAGGTTATTTTTGTACCAACCACTTACCGGAGTTATAGAAAGCCTTCCAGCCAGTTGCCTTGCCGTTCACTTCAGTCTGAACGTACTGCTCTTTAGTCTTGCGACTAAAACGAATAATGGCCTTGTTGCCCTCTGGATCTTTAGCTGGTGCGGATAATAAAAAGTGATATTTTGGATCGATCCGATCTTTGTAAGGCAACAGCTCCTCCACGAGCGGCGCACGCGTCTCCCTATTTTTAGGGAATTGACTGGCAGCCAGAAATAGACCGGCCGCTCCATCGCGCAAAACGTAGTGATCATCAACTTTTTCGCAGCGCAACTCCGGCATCGCAATCGGCTCCACCTTTGGCGGCGCAGCCTCTCCACTCTTAAGTAGCTTGCGAGTGTTTTTACACTCACTATTGGTGCAGCCAAAGTACTTACCGAAACGCCCCGTTTTAAGCTGCATTTCGCTGTTACACTTGTCGCACTCAATAGTTGGGCCTTCATACCCCTTCAGCCTGTAACTTCCCTGCTCCACTTCGTAACCAGAACAATCTGGATTGTTACCACATATATGTAATTTACGGCTCTCATCTAGCAAATATGAATCCATCGCAGAATTACAGAGCTTGCAACGATGCTTGGATCTCAGTTGGCGAGATTCAGCTTCTTCGTCCGCTTCAGCGTCAATGACCTCATCACCAGAAACAAGATTCATTGTATTTTTGCAGCGTTCTTTGGGCGGCAGCGCATAACCGGAGCAACCCAAAAACACACCCGTGCTACCGGTTCTAATCTGCATATGGCGACCACACAGATTGCAGGAGATGTCTGTATCAGTTGGATCGTTCGCGCGCATCCCCTTGGATGCACTAGAAGCGGACTCCAACTTTTTACTAAATCCAGCGTAAAATTCGTCGAGCAGATCGCGCCAGTTTTTTCCGCCTTGCGCAACCGTGTCCAACGCCTCTTCCATAGTTGCGGTGAAACTGTAATCCATTAAATCATCAAAACTTTCGACCAAACGCTCGGTAACAATATCGCCCATCTTTTCGGCATAGAAGCGACGATTATCTTGGCGGACATATCCGCGCTCCTGAATTGTAGAAATAATCGCTGCATATGTAGACGGACGACCTATTGCACGTTTCTCCAGCTCTTTTACCAAGCTGGCCTCAGTGTAGCGCGCAGCAGGCTTGGTAAAATGCTGCTGCGGATTCAATTTAATCAAGGGTAATACTTGCCCCACTTTCATCTCAGGCAAAACAACATCTTCATCTTTTTTTGCGACCTGCGGTAACACCTTGGTGAAACCATCAAAGCGAATTACTCGACCGCGAGTGCGCAACTCATATTCACCTGCATGCACTACAACGCTCGTGCTCGTGTACTCCGCTGGCGTCATTTGACAAGCGACAAATTGTTGCCAGATGAGACCGTAAAGACGCTCCGCATCACGCTCCATACCACTTAGTTGATTAGGTAATACATCAACATTAGATGGTCGAATCGCTTCGTGAGCCTCTTGCGCCCCCTCCTTACTGGAATAGGCAACCGGTGACTCTGGCAGGTAAGATTTGCCGTAATGAGTAAGAATATATTCACGACAGCTCTCGACCGCCTCTTTACTGAGGTTCGTGGAGTCAGTACGCATATAGGTGATGTAGCCAGCTTCATACAGACGCTGAGCCATCATCATGGTTTTTTTGACGCCAAAACCAAGTCGCGTACTCGCAGCTTGCTGAAGGGTCGAGGTTATAAACGGTGCGGAAGGTTTCGATTGGGTCGGCTTATCTTCCCGACTGGCAACCTTGTAACTAGCGCCCTTCAGTGCAGCGACAGCAGTCATGGTTTGTGCTTCATTGATGGGTTTAAAGGCTTCGTCACCCTTCTTTTTAACCTCAAATGCAACCGGATCCTTATCCGCTTTTAAATCCGCAAACAATGTCCAGTACTCTTCAGGTATAAAAGCACGGATTTCTCGCTCCCGTTCCACCACCAAGCGCACGGCAACTGACTGCACGCGCCCGGCAGATAATCCGCGAGCGACTTTCTCCCAAAGCAAAGGCGAAACCATATAGCCTACGACGCGATCCAAAAACCGGCGGGCTTGTTGCGCATCTACGCGATTTTGGTCAATCGGGCCAGGCGTTTTGAACGCATTTTGAATGGCCGATTTAGTAATTTCATTAAATACCACACGACGATAGCGGGACTCATCCCCACCAATGGCCTCGCGTAAGTGCCAAGCGATAGCCTCCCCTTCTCTGTCCAAGTCGGTTGCGAGATAGACTGTGTCAGCCTTTTCTGCGAGCTTGCGCAACTCTTCTACTACTTTTTCCTTGCCGGGCAAAATCTCATACTGGGCTTCCCAATTATTTTCCGGATCAATCCCCATACGATTAATAAGCTGGCTTTTGCTTTTTTGCGCTTGATAAAGCGCTTTATCTTCAGCTGACATCTTCCTGGTTGCCGCCGCTTGTTTAGCGCGCTCTTTTGCATCAACAGGTTTTGCTCCGCCACTGGTGGGTAGATCGCGGATATGACCAATACTGGACTTAACGACAAAGTCGTTACCCAGGTATTTGTTAATGGTTTTTGCCTTGGCAGGCGACTCAACGATAACTAAGGATTTACCCATGATGGTCAAAAATATCTCGAGATAAAGGAAGGCTGTGCAATGATGAAAAATATGCCAAACTAATACTGCAGAGCGTTCAAAAAAAGATAAACTAGCATTCAAAGGTGCGCATATATAAGACCTGATCCTCGAGGGGTCAAGCGATAATTTCCTCCAAGACTTATAGTCTAGCAAGACAAGTCATGCAAAATTGATCGCAAAACAGGACTTGAATCAACGTTAACTTATGTATGTAATGCACTGATTTTAAATAACTTTAATGAAATCATGAGTTTTTAACAAAAGCGTTAACCTCTATCGCTATCCACCAACCAGAAAAGCCACGCATGACCCTGATTGTTATTCTCGTTTTTTTGATGTTGATAACACTTATTGCCGTAAGTGTAATTAACCGTATGCAGGCGCAGCAGCGAGAAAGACGCCTGCAGCAACGTCGATTACGTGTACAGGCTGATGAGCTCGGCGAGGTTGTGACCTGCCTTGAGCAGACAATTCCCAATCGGGTAATCACCAAACACATAAATGACATGATTGTTGAGCTGCAACAGCACATGCTGGCACTGGAAGACAAAAACCGGGAACACCTCGAGGCGGCAATTCGCAAGACAGAGCTCCACTCCGAAGAAATGCTAAACCCGCAAACGCGCCAACCAATAAGTTACCAGCGCGATAGCGACGCGCAAATCGCTAAAACTCAGCTGCATTTGAATGAGGCTATGCATTTGATTACCCAGCTGGCCGCACGAGGTGTAATTAATGAAATAGAACTCGAAACGTATTTAGCAGAATTGCGCTGGGCATATTTGATGGTGTCGGTAATGTCCTATATCGGCCAGGGAGATAAATCCATGGCAATTAGCGATCGATTTTCCGCTCAGGCGTTTTATCGTAAGGCTCAGCAGTTGCTAATGGAGTCGATGCATCAGGATCCACGCCGATTGAAAATGATCAAAGAATTGAGCGAGATGGTAGACGGTGACCGGGTTAGCTTGAGCCGCGAACTACAGACACCTGCATCTGCGGCGCTTAAACTACACTAGCCTGCAACTCTTTTAACAACTTAATCAGTACATTGAGTAATTCTGCATCTTCCTTTTCATTCCAAAGCAGGCAGGTTCCCGCCTCCCCCTGACTTATCAAGGTTACCGATTCAGGCAAGTTAGCTAAATATTCGCGTAATAGATGACTGGCTTTCGCGCTCGGGCGATATTCCCCGTTCCAATCCCAATCGCGATAAAAGTTTCCTTCATGCTCATATCCCGTGCGCATTAGTGTCCAGGTCGACATAGCTTGCATCTTTGTTGTGGGGGCAAGGTAGTATGCCGGGGTGGGTTCTGGATCCTCCATATCTGTCTTTAGCTTTGGGGCTTTGCGCAGCCCAAAACGCACACCTTGTTGTGCTGCTTGGGCCCGTAAATTTTCTTTACGCCGTTGACCTGGTTTTGGCCTGAGCATAGAGATGGGCCCCATAATCATCCCCACGGCCAACAATATAAAAACAACAAGCCAAACACTCATAAAAAAGCCCCAAAAAAATCATTAATGCTTAAACAAATTTGGATTAATCCCGAATTGAGCTACCTTTTGATTAAGGATTATTTTGTTCACAGCTTGTCGTATTAGTAAATTTATCTTCGTTCTCAACACGGATTCACAGCGAGGTGAAAATCATGAATGAGGCCATCAGTTATCGCCACATTATTGTCGGTGTCGATTTATCCGAGGATTGCCCGAAAGTGATCGCGCGCGCGGCAGGAATTGCCAGTGTCTGCAACGCCAAATTGACTCTTGCCCATGTCCTTGAACCCATTGCTTTTGCCTATGGCGGAGATATGCCGGTAGACCTTAGCGGTGTGCAGGAACAGCAAGTTCAAAAAGCCAGCGCGGAATTGACCCAACTTGCAAAATCCGCTGACTACCCAATTCAGCAACAGCATGTTTTGGTTGGGCAGCCAGCAGCGGAACTTCACTATCTCGCCGAGCAGGAGGAGGCAGATTTGATTGTGGTTGGCAGTCATGGACGTAAAGGGTTTGCGCTTTTACTTGGCTCAACGCCAAATAGCGTTTTGCATGGCGCTACTTGTGACGTCTTGGCCGTTCTCGTCAAAAAGCAAACCGACCTCCCTGAATAATCTTACGGCCATGATTTATTCTTGCTGCATATCCTCCAATTCGGCCCAGCGCTCGAAGCAATCATCGAGTTGCTGTTGCACGCGGGCCAGATCCTGCAGTTTTTTCTCTACAACAGCGGCAGACTGCGAGTAGAAATCTCCTGCATTTGCCTCCACCTGTAATGATTCAAGCTGTTGCTCCAAGGCTTCGATTTTTTGTGGCAACTCATCAAACTCTTTCTGAAATTTGTAACTGAGCTTCTTGGATTTTACGGGTGATTTAGCAGGTGCTGTAGCAACCTGTTGTACTTGCACAGGCTCTGCAACAACAGGAAGTTCATCGGCCTGAGTCCACTTGCCCCCTTGGCGAAGCCAGTCGTCGTAACCACCGACATATTCGATCACATTACCGCGCCCCTCAAAGGCGATTACACTGGAGACAATATTATTTAAGAAGGCGCGATCATGGCTCACTAACAAAATTGTACCGGGATAATCAGTCAAAATCTCTTCCAGTAATTCCAGGGTTTCCACGTCCAGATCATTGGTCGGTTCATCTAACACCAATAGGTTTGCCGCCTTGCTAAACAATTTTGCAAGCAAAACCCGATTCCGCTCACCGCCGGACAACGCGCGCAGTGGTGTACGTGCACGCTCACCACTAAAGAGAAAGTCACTCAGGTAGGAAAATATATGCTTGGATTTTCCGTCGATATCGATAAATTCGCGCCCTTCCGCGATGTTATCAACCGCATTTTTATCCAAATCGAGTTGATCGCGAAGTTGGTCAAAGTAGGCTACTTGCAGATTGGTACCGAGTTTTACCTTACCGGACTGTGGCTCCAACTCCCCCAGAATTAATTTCAGTAAGGTGCTTTTTCCAGCCCCGTTTGCACCCACCAAACCAATACGATCACCACGCATAATGCGCGCAGAAAATTGTTTGATGATTTGCTTTTCACCCCATGCAAAAACGACATCCGTTAATTCCGCCACTAACTTACCGGAATCTCCGCTACTTGCCAGAGTGAAGTTTGCTTTACCCATTACCTCCCGACGCTGGGAACGCTCCTCTCGCAGCGCTTTCAGCGCTCGTACACGTCCTTCGTTGCGGGTACGACGCGCCTTAATCCCTTGGCGAATCCAAACTTCTTCCTGCGCGAGTTTTTTATCGAACAACTCGTTGTGACGCGCTTCATCCGCAAGCGCCTGCTCACGATAAACCAAGAAACTCGCATAATCGCCCTGCCAATAGCGAATATGGCCGCGGTCAAGCTCGACGATATGCGTTGCCAATGCTTGGAGTAAAGAACGGTCGTGAGTGATAAAAATGAGCGCGCCATTGAAGATGAGAAGCTGTTTCTCCAGCCATTCAATCGCAGCAATATCCAGGTGATTAGTTGGTTCATCCAGCAAGAGCACGTCCGGCTCAAGTACCAGCGCGCGTGCTAACGCAACGCGTCGGCGCCAGCCGCCAGAAAGTTCACGCATATAGCGCTCGGCGGGTAATTCAAGACGCGAAATAATTGACTCTACTTTTTGTTGTAACGCCCAGCCATCGCGCGCCTCAATCTGCTGCTGTAACTGACTCATGCGCGCTAATTGTTGATCTGAAATATCGGCACTGTGGGATAGCTGGCGATACTCGGCCAGCAACTGCCCAACCCCATCGCTTCCGGCCGCCACGGCATCAAACACCAGCCGATCATCCGCTTCCGGTAAATCCTGCTCCAAACGTGCGATGCGAATCCCGTTTTGGCGTATGACCTCGCCCTTGTCCAGATCGACGTCACCCGCAATCACTTTTAATAAGCTGGATTTACCCGCGCCGTTGCGCCCAATCAAACATACACGCTGACCTTTTTCGATACTCAGGTCGACCTCGTCCAACAGGATTTGCAACCCGTAGCCAAGGTAAGCTTTTTCAATTTTAATCAAAGACATAGAAAGAATAATTCAGGTAGTTTTACAACGAAAATGATACTGGCAGAAGCCCAACTTGACTGGTATTCTCAGTTAATCACCGGGCGCAAAAAAGTGCCGCATCATATCCCACCAGCCAGGCATAACCAACCCGCCGGGTTTTATAATAATTTGAGGTTCCCATGAGGTTTTCGAAAATACTTTGGCCCGTCACAATCAGCGCCAGCGTATTCGTCGGCAGTATGACCCTGATCGCCGAAGCAGCAACCAACCCTCCTCCAAAGGCTACCGCCAAAGCAGCACCTGCCAAGGTCGACCAACGTCAATTGGAAAGGCAAAAATATGCCCAAGCCCAAAAGGCGCTAAACGCAAAAAACATGGGTGAATATAAGCAGCTGGTGAAACAATTACAGAATTACCCACTGTTGCCGTATTTGGAATATCAGGAATTAAGTAATCGACTGATTGCATTACCTCAAAACGATGTGGAAAGTTTTTTTACGCGGTACCCAGACTCGTTTCTTTCTGAGCGACTCACCCATCGTTGGTTACGCACCCTGGCGCAGCGTGAGCGTTGGAATGATTATCTAAAGTTTTACGACAAGCGCCTGACAGACCCTGAGTTAGCCTGTTTGCAGGTTCGTGCGCGTTATGAAACAGGTGATAAAACTGCTCTGAATGAAGTTGCGCCACTCTGGAACATTGATAAGACCCAATCAAAAGCTTGCGACCCGCTTTTCTCGGCCTGGAAGAAGGCCGGCCTTATGACGTCCGAGTTAATTTGGGAGCGCCATCAAAAAGCGTTGAAAGCTGGCAACAAAAGCATGACAAGTTACTTGAGCAATTTACTCCCCGCAAACAGTCGCCCGACTGCATTGTTGATGCAACAAGTCGACGCCAACCCTCGATTGCTGAAACAAACTGGTAAATTTTCCAAGCAATCAGTAGAAATGAAATCCGTCATCCTGCATGGCTTGGAAAAGCTGGCGCTCACCAATGCGAAAGAAGCGCTGACGCTTTGGCATCAATACGACGCCCAACAGCTGTTTAGTGATGAAGACAGAGTTAACATCAAGTACCACATTGCCTTGCGTTTGCTTTATCAAGACCACGAAGTCGACGCTGAAAAATTAGTTGCATCTACTCCAAACCTCACGAGAACTGATTTACTTGAGTGGTTACTGCGTGAATCATTGCGCAAGCAAGATTGGGAGCGTATTAACGAATGGCTTGCGCGCCTGCCTGAAGATGCACGAAAATCCGAGCGCTGGCGCTATTGGCAAGCCAGAACCATGGAGCAGTTGGATATTAAGGAAATGAATGGCGAAACACCTATGGCCATTTATCAAAGCGTCGCACCGGCACGCAGTTTCTACGGTTTTCTCGCTGCCGATAAGACGGGCGTTACCTATCACCTACTGGATCGACCATTAACGGTTACCGAAGAACAATTCCGTGCAGTGGAAAACTCCCAGGGTATGCTGCGAGCGCGAGAGTTTTTTATGCGTGGCGAACTGGCTGCAGCTAGCCGAGAGTATTTTCACAGTGCACGTCGAATGCCCATGGAGCAGATGATTATTGCGGGTCGTCTGGCAGAAAAATGGGGTTGGTATCGCCATGGTATTCAATTAATGGCAGAGGCCCAATCCTGGGATGAGCTTCAAGTGCGCTTCCCTATTGTCTACAAAGATCATGTGAATAAAGCAGCCAAACAAACATCGGTAAACCCACTGTTTATTTTTGCAGTGACACGCCAGGAAAGTGCGTTCATGCACGACGCAAAATCACCAGCAGGGGCCGTGGGTTTAATGCAGTTACTCCCCACAACAGCGAAACATACCGCGCAGAAGAGCGGCTTGAGTTTTTCACCAAATGATTTAATTACCCCGGAAAAAAATATTGCCTTGGGTAGCCGTTATCTAAATCACTTGCTCGATGTTTTCGATGGTAACCGTATCCTGGCTGCTGCAGCCTACAATGCCGGCCCTTCGCGCGTGAAAAAATGGTTAAACAAAGAAAAGAATTCCCAGTTGCCTTACGATGTTTGGATTGAGACGATTCCTTACAAGGAGACGCGCGGTTACGTACAAAATGTGCTGTCTTTTTCGGTGATCTACGCTTATCGGCTTGGACAAGAAACCAATTTTGTTACGCCGGCGGAAGCCAATAGGCAGTTATAGTGCCCTATAACTTATGGACACAAAAATGCCGGCGCTCGCCGGCATTTTTATAAGGTTTTTTGACTACCGGTTAGAAACTGACGTAATCGCTTTTGAACGACTGTAGCCAGTTCATCCGGTTGAAACTTGGAAAGGAAGTCATTACACCCTACTTTCTCCACCATCGCCTTATTAAAACTACCGCTCAGTGAAGTGTGTAATACAACGTACAAATCGCGTAAATCCGGGTCTTTGCGTACCTCTGCTGTCAGGCGATAGCCATCCATTTCCGGCATTTCCGCATCCGTAATTAGCATCAGGATTTCATCGGTTACCTTGCGCCCGGCGGCAACCCACTGCCGCAAATGGGTTAACGCTTGTAATCCGTCCTGGGTAGATAAAACATCGATCCCGAGATTCCCAAGCGTTTCTCTAACCTGCTTGACCGCGGTTGGCGAATCCTCAGCCAACAATACTTTTAATTTGCGCCGCCGCGCTTCCGCGACCAAATCTGAATCCAACACCTCGTCAGATACCTGCGTGTTGTATGGGATTATGTCGGCCAATACACGTTCTACGTCGAGAATTTCTACCAGCTGATCATCAATGCGGGTGATTGCGGTTAAAAAATGGCTACGCCCCGTACCTTTAGGGGGGGGCAAGATTAGCTCCCAATTCAAATTCACAATTCGATCTACCGAGCCGATTAAAAATGCCTGCACCGAACGGTTATATTCGGCCACAATCAAATTTGCATTTTCAGTTTCTTTTAGTGGGCTCATTCCGATAGCCGCGCGCAAGTCGATCACGGGCACAGCCTGGTTTCGAAGGTGAGCAACTCCACAAATATGAGGGTGGCTATGAGGAACGTGGCGCAATTTGGGCATCTTTACCACTTCTTGCACTTTAAACACATTAATCGCAAATAACTGCCGTCCTCCCAAACGGAACATAAGCAGCTCAAGGCGATTTTCCCCCACCAGGCGGGTACGTTGATCAATAGAATCCAGCAACTTGGACATAGTTACACCACTATTGCAGGCCCTTTAGCCAAGACATTGAATAGACAAGAAAAAGTATAGGCAATAAGTATTAACCCTGCTGAATTTAAGTCATTCTCGCTCAGTATCGAGGATGCACAAGGTATTTTTCTGATAGGAATATTCAGCGCTGGACGTAAAAAAACTCTTGTGAGGTACCGGGATTTAGATTAGAGTCGAGCTCCATTTTTATCCAACTTGTTTACTTTTTATGATGACTTTTTGTTTCGCACGCAAACATCACGCATGGCGACCAGCATTGGCTGCGCGATTTGTATTGCTTTGGCGGACAAGTAGGTAAAAAGAATTTATTTATTTTTACATTCAGGGCCGCAGCGAAAACTGCGGCCTTTTCGTTTTATTGGTACCCATTTTTTGCTGCACGGCCCTTAACGTTAATTGCTAAGGAGCCTGTCGTGCCAGTCATACTTATTTGCTGTTATCTAATAAATCGGGGAATAAACTCGTTTCTCGAATCGGGCAGTCTGATCTTTTCTTTATTGATTATATTACCTTCATTAATGATGGGCCTGCCGCTCCTTGCATTTTGGTGCTTGAATAATCGCTGTACCCCGGCGACTGCGCAATTGGCGCAGCAATTTTTACGGGCCTCCGCCGGCCCGGAGGAACTGCTAGTCCGGGAACTGTCTAATATGAGAGGTCCGATAAATAGAGACCAAATCGAACCAACGAGCAGCAACCACTCACGTCGGTAAGACTGCGATTAAAAGTGGTAAGCCCAGCGTTAGGGGCTACACTTTCAATCATTGATCAGCTAACACCAATAGTTAGATTTTAATGGTGCTGCCGTTCCGCTGTAACTACAACTAAAAACTGACTTTGCCTTATGACCGACGCTATACCTTTATTGGCACGCCAGCCCATTTTTAACGGCAACATGCAGGTGGTTGCCTATGAGTTGTTATGCCGCAATAGCGAGCTGACTCAAATTGGTTCACGTGACGGTGACGCTGCCAGCTCTCAGGTCCTGCTCAATGCATTTACCGAATTATCAATTGAACAAGTGGTCGGCAAGCACAAAGCCTTTGTTAACTTTACTCGCACGCTGATTGACGCTCCCCCACCCTTCAATCGACAGAAGCTGGTGATCGAGGTACTTGAAGGGCAAAAAGTGGACGCCGCTATGCTGCATTCACTTATGCAATTGCGTGATCAGGGGTATACCATTGCACTGGACGACTTCGAACTTACCAAAGAAACCGAAAGCCTGGTCGCATACGCCGATATTATTAAATTGGACGTGCTCCATTTGCCGCCTGAAAAGCTCAAGCAGCACATCACCTACCTAAAACCGTTTGGAATTACATTGATTGCGGAAAAGGTAGAAACCTATGAAATGTTTGAGCACTGTAAAGCGCTGGGCTTTGATTTATTTCAAGGATATTTTCTGGCTAAGCCCAAGGTAATTACTGGCAAAAAGGTTTCAGAAAACAAACAATCAGTATTACAACTCTTGTCCGCTCTCCATGACCCTAATGTTCCAATTGAAAAAATTGAACGCATGATTGCCAGGGACACGTTATTAAGTTTCAAATTGTTGCGTTTGGTCAATTCCGCGGCTTTTGGGCTGTCACGCTCGGTGGATTCCTTACGCCAAGCAATCATGCTGCTGGGTTTAAACAAGCTCCGAAACTGGGTGAATTTGCTGGCGCTGTCAAATCTTAGTGGAAAGCCCCATGAACTTAGTATCGCAGCATTAACACGTGCGCGCATGTGTGAATTAATTGCTACGGAAATTAATCGTCACAGCCGTCCGGATTCGTTTTTTACGGTTGGCTTGCTATCTACATTGGATGCCTTTTTAGATACTCCCTTGGAAGAGCTTCTGTCCAGCCTTTCACTCAGTGATGCAATTAACAAGGCAATGCTCGATCATTCCGGGCCGGAAGGTATGGTACTGCAATTGGTACAATCTCATGAGCAAGGAGAGTGGGAAAAAATTGATTGGGACTCTTTGGGAAAACTCGGGTTGACTTCTGAACGACTGGCAGAAATCTACATTGAGTCGTTGCGTTGGGTAGCAGAAACAATGAATACCTTAAGTATAAACGCTAATTAGCCCCCGTGTATTTTTGCAAAAAAGATGAGGCCTGCACCGTATCAAATGGCCATCCTAGCTCCGCTTCTTCGTTAGCAAATTTTAGGACTGGAATCCTGACTCCATATTGTTCAATTAATTCATCGGATTCGGCAATGTCCACCTCTTCCATACACAAAGGCAAATGACTCACCAAGGGAGCAAGAATATCCCAGGCCAGATCACAAAGGTGACAGCCCGGGGTTGAGTAAAGGTAAACTGTTTTCATAAAAACTTGATGCCAATAACCGCAGCTCAATGGAATGAGGCCAGTGTACCAAGTTCATTGCAAGTCCGCTTACTTCAAATCAAGTGCGAGCAACTGATCCATAAAATCGCGGAAACGTTTGCCCTGCTGTTCTTCCACTTCTCCTTCGCCGGTGACATTTTCTGCAATTTCACCGACGAGTAATTTGGGCTCATCGAAAATAGACGCGCGGTCCAAACTATCCAGCAAGTCTCTAATAAAATTACCCAGCGGCAATAAACGATCAGTCAATAAGTTGGACTTACTATCGTCACCAGTAGCGGCGGGACCAACACGTTGGTAGGCTTGGGTAACTTGCTGGATTTCCGCTTGCGCCAGATTCAATGCGAAACTGCCGATTTGGTCTTGGTCATAACCCAAGTTCATCGCCTGCTCAAACGCAGTATCAAGGTTTCCATCAAAAAATTGCCCCGCCAAATCACTAACACGGCCCAGTAAATCATTAATTGCCCCCAGCTCCTCCTCACTCAAATCACCCTCAACGCTTAACGAAAATGATTCGCTTGAGCTGTAGCTGGCATTAAGAGCACTCACAGATTTAGTGCCTCGCTCACTTCGTCCTGCTTCAACCGCCAAGCCTTCACTGGAACTGGCTTTAATAGTTACTTTGTCGCCGTCTTTTGTGGTTAACTCGAAACTGAATTCGCGCGCCCGACCGTATTCATACGCCCCGTACCCCACGTAACTGGATTTCGCCGCGGGTAAAAAGTCGGGCACATCCAACGCAGTTGCCGGTTTGGCTTTTGCTCCAGATTTTAATTGATCAAGAGAAGCAGATTCACTGGGTGATTTTGCGGTATCTGTTTTGGCGGAATCTGCAGATTCAATGAATTTTTTGCGTAATTCATCTACGCCTTCCAACACCAAATCGTAGGTTTTACCGATGTCGGCTTTTATCTCGGGAGAGAGAAGGCTTAGCGCTTCCAGTTTTTCACTCGCTTCAGCAAAACCTTTTTTGAACCCGGAAAGCCCCGCCTCCAAACGCGCCTGCAATTCTTCTTGGCTAGCGCCATCAGCTACATCCATCTGCAAGCGACGCTCGATAAAACCGAGGATATTACCAGCCACCTTTTCTGCGGTTAACGGCTCAAAAGTTTCATATTCGGCCTTGGCAACCTGCCCGCGGGAACTGATTTTTTCGTAGGCTGCCGTAAGTGTTTTATTCACAAGCTGTAATGCCGCCTGGCGTTTGTCTTGAATAGAAGCCACTTCTCCCACCGGGTCCACCATCGGTGAACTCTTACCCTGGCCAGAGCTGTGAGTACTACCAGGTTGATTCAACAAATTATTGATAGATGAATTGGCGGGGTTGTTAAGAGAAGAGATATTCATAAAGTCACCTGTGAGCAACACGAGTCTGTGGCTCACAGGCTATCGGCTGATTCCCGTAAAGCTTAAAGACTTATTTTCGTGTTAAGACCAAAGCCGTTATAACTACAACAGCCAATACACCGATGAAGATTAGCCCAAACTTGCCTTTTCCACCCGCTTCGGTACCGGGTTGAGGGGTCGCATTTGATGGCGAGCGGCTAATAGAAGATGCGCGAGTCGCTGTAGGGCTTTTAGCTGGAGTCGGGCTAGGACGCTTCGCCTCTAACGATTCCGGCTTCGCCGGTGTCGCTTTGCGAACTGCCGTTTTAGCTAAATCGTCTGATGGCCCCATCACCCCGAAACTCAACGCATCAAAACGAAGCTCATCACCGCGTTTTACCCGGGCTTCAGCGACTCGTTTGCCATTCAGATAAGTGCCATTGGCCGAATCCAGATCCTTAACAAACAACATACCATCGATGATTTGCAATTGCGCATGGCGGCGAGAAAGATGCGCTGCTGAAAGACTGATGTCGCACTCACTCGCGCGCCCAATCACATTGATTTCTTTTAACGGAAAAACACGGTTAGCCAAGGCGGCATGGTTAGCTTTTAGCGACCAACCTGTCGCTTTGGGCGCTCGCAGTTGAGTAACATTGCCTGATTCTTCAGCAATCGCCCGGGCTTCTTTTTTAGGATCTATAACGATTAACTCAACGCTACCTAGAGTGATTTGATCATCCGGTTTTAGCTCGCACGCACCGTTCACCGGCTGGCCGTTAACCGAAACGGGTTGGGTAGGCACTAAATTCCGCAGGGTGAGATGCTCATTATCAACCAACACCTCGAGATGGATATCGCTCGCTAAGGGATCATCAATAACCAGCGCGTTGGTCGCTGACCGACCAATTGTAATCTTTGGCTCAACCAACCATACCGCGTTGTATTTATTATCTTTAAAGCGGATTTTAAGCATAAACTTTAACCTTGGCGCCAATTCAAAAACGGGTTTGAATAATGCAATAGCTATGCAGCGATTTCAACTCTTCCACTTCGCTGGCAAAATAAATGATTACCCGCTTGCACTAGGGCAAATAAAGCTTTAAAACGCCGCCCCCTAATGGACCATTGTTGGCAATGGTCATATAACCCTGCCCTTTTCGTGATTTATGTAACTCCAGAACTTTGCGCGCAAACAACAAACCAAGACGGGTATTGCCGGAACTAAAGGATACTGCGGTTTGTGGGAGTGGCCCGAGCAACATAGCTTCTGGGTACCCCTGACCATCATCCGCTACAGCAATACATAAAAAACCATTGTCCTCTGCTGCACTAACCAATAATCTGCTACGACAGTAGCGGGCGCAATTTACAAGAAGATTATTTAACACGCCGCCTATTAATTCATTATCAAAATACCAACTAAGATCCGGGTCGCACTCAATTTGAATTTGAATATTACGTGAACGAAGCAGCGTATCATTACGTGCAATTTGTTCTTCAATAATATCGACTACATGATGCTCATCAATGACCACCACCAGGGTTCTTTCATCCATTCGATAGAGCGACAGCAATTGAACCAACTCGCCATTGATACGCGCTGCCTCATATTCCAACGTGGAGAAAAATTTAGCCTGTTCCTCATCTTTCGGGGGTGAGCTTTCCACCATCGCAGCTACTGTATTGAGCAACATCCCCAAGGAGTTTTTCATGTCGTGCACACTGGACGCCAACACAAAAGAAAAATCGATGGGCATCTGATCATGATCAGGTGAAGGCGTTTTGTTCTCAGAACTTGAGTCCACTGTAAACCTCGCTATTTTTTCTCATTGGCGCGAACCAATCCGTTATAAACATCATTCAATTGCTTATAGCGCTGATACTGGGGATGTGATTGGGAAATAATACTCGTCGTTTTGGTGAAGGTTTGTTGAATTTTTTCGCTGATTGCACTATTGAAGTTGCCTTTAAGTTTATCGATCATAGCTTGTACATAGTTCAAACGAAGACCTATGTGATTTGGCAACTTTTGCAGCGCGGTTTTAAACGCATCAGCCGCAGCGGTAAAATCTTTGGCGTTGTACAGGGAAATGCCTTTCTTATTAATTTCGGCAACCATTAATTTATTTTTCTCACTGCGAGGCTCATCCAGTAACACGTCGAGTTTCTGCAATTTATCTTCACTTCCCGCATAGCGGTGCAATAAATCACCTAACTGTTGTTGCGCTTCTTCTGTTTTTCCAAGCATGCGTAACGCCCTAACCATCTCGATTTGCACATCCAAGGCGGAGTCATCTTTGGTGTTTCCCAAAGCTGATTGCGCTGAGCTCAGTGCCTCTTGTGCACGACGTTGATCTCCATTACATACCTGTAACTGGCTTTCCAGCAATAATGACTCGACTTTGCGCAAATTGGACTTGCCAAAGTTATCCTCCAGATTAATAACGCAAGAAATGGCTTCACGGACAAGTGGCTTAGCCAATTCTTTATCAATTGAATATAAATCTATGGTTGATTGCGCGAATAGCGAATGAACACTCGCCCTGTCAAAACAGGAATGCTCACCCAATTTAACAGCGCGCCTCAAGGCATTCGTCGCGGTAACCAGATCATTGTTTTGTTGCGCAATGTTTCCCAAGCTCTGCTGACGAACGATGGATAGAGGGGAGAGCTCAGTTGCCTTTTGTAAAATATTTTGCAACCCATCAAAATCATTCTGAAGCTTGTACACCTCTGCCTGCAAATCATAGGCTTTCATGCACAAGGGATTTGATTGCAATAAATTTTCCACCCACTGCTGCGCCCCTAACAAATCATTCTGGGCAAGCTTGGTTTTCACCATACCAATTTGGGCCCACTCCAACTCTCGGGCTTCCAACACATTGCGATAAATTTCTTCTGCGGCACTAACATTTTGATTGTCGAGGTACAACTGGGCAAGAATTTTTTGACAGGCATTAGTGTAGCGGCTGCCGGCTGCGATACGGTCTTTACAGGCAGCAATCGCCCCTTGAGTATCTCCCGATTTCTGTGCGGTTTGAATAGTTTTTAACTCAACGCGCTGCTCCATTAATCGTCCCAAGCGTTGATCCAGTGCTTTTGGAGTAATTGGTTTCGCCAAATATGCATCCGGCTCGTAATCATAAGCCGCCATAATGATACTTTTGCTATTTTCGGCAGATACGAGGATGAACAAACTATCCGAGCAGGGATTATCTGTTGTGCGCAATTCTTCCAGTACTTGCTGGCCACTCTTGCCCTTACCCAGATTGTTGTCGCATAAAATCAAATCATACGCGCGAGCTTTGCAGAAACGCAGAGCCTCTTCTCCGGAAGCTGCCGAGTCAACATTGCCGACCCCCAAATCCATCAGCATTTTGTAGAGTGTGCCGCGAAAATTCTCAAAATCATCAATAATGAGCGCGTGCATTTTGTAATAGCCGAGATCAGCCATTAGTCCGCCTCCTTAGGGGAAATCAGACTAAGAATAGCCCAGTATTGGCGGGTCGCTAGCTATTTAGAAATAAGAATCCCTCTAATTTGGTGGGTATTAATACCTAACCCCTAGGGTTTTCTCCGGCGGGAATAAAACAATTGGTTACCACCCAGAACCTTAGCGCTATGCTTTGCATCGGCCAGCAATTGCGATACCTGATGATGGGTTTTGCAGACACTAATATCGGGGCTGACGCAACCTATGGCCAAAGTCAATGGGCCAAATTTCTGACGCTGCCCTTGGCGGTCCAGACTCCAATAATCCAGCTGCTGGCCGGGAAGCAAATCAGCACTGGCGGCGATAAATTCACGCAAAATTGCTTCACAGCGCAATCGCCAGTCCTCGCTACGAAAAACGACGATAAAATCATCGCCACCAACATGTCCGATAAAATCGCCCTTTCCATCTATCGCATCGCACAGAATGCGGCTCAGCAACAAAATAGCTTCATCCCCTGCCCCGTAACCGAATGCGTCATTAAAGGGCTTGAAGTGATTAATATCACAGTAAGCCACTACAAACTCTTGCTGCTGTATCAACAGATGATCTACCCATTCGTACAGCGGCACATTGCCAGGCAATTGAGTTAAAGGGTTACTGTGACGCGCGAGGCGCAATTTTTCTTCCGTAATAGAACGCAATAAATTACGAACCTTACCAACGCCGAGATAACGCCCCTGATTGCAAATAACAAAATCCACGCTGAGATTTTGCTGGGGATCTTCGCTGATGAGCTGGCCAACCGCTTTTAAATCGGTGTTTACATCAACAATAATTGAGCGAGGGCTGATAAATTCCCTCACTGTTTTTTGGGCATGCAACTCATGAGCAAATCTATGGGAAAAAATATTTAATAGTTCCGCACGACTCACCATGCCTAACGCTTTATCTCCATCAACCACCGGAACACAGCTAAGGCGCACATCGGCCCGAAACATTTTGACCAAGCTCTCTGCCGAAGATTGCGGAGATACATGGACGGAATCTACAACTATCTCACCCGCTGTCCGAACAAAGTTGTCCTGATATCGACGCAACGATGAAACGGATAGTGACATAAGCCGTGCTGATAATTCTGCAGCGGGCACCGCTGCCGGGCGTGCGATAAAATAACCTTGGGCATATTCAACTCCCATGGCAACCAGCGTGGAAAATTCTGCTTCAGTTTCAATGCCTTCAGCAATTGCCTTATGGCCAATACGATGGGCAATATCAAGCATGGCACGAACGAATTCGCGCTTGACCGGATCTTTATCTATACCGGAAATAAAATGACGATCTATTTTTACATAGTCAGGACGCAGCTCACTCCATACCCGTAAACCCGCATAACCTGCCCCCAGGTCATCAAGGGCCACAGCAAAGCCTTGCCTTTGAAAGTGATCAGATGCGGCCCTCAGTAGATCCAGCTCATCTAACGGTTGGCTTTCCGTCAGTTCAAAGACCACGCGCTCCGCACTCAAACCAACCCTCTGTAAAATTTCACGCGTCACACCATCGCGATATTGGCTATCGGTAAACGCAATGGGGCTCATATTGAGAAATAGTTTGCCAGGCAAATTTAACGCAGCAAATTGCTCGCAGGACACTTCACGACACGCAAACTCAAGACTAGCTAACAAGCGCGATTCGCGCGCGACTTGAAACAGTTTATCCGGAAACTCTAGCGAGCTATCATCCGGTCCACGGATCAATGCCTCGTAACCAATAATGCGCGGATTCTCCAACGCCATAATGGGCTGGAATACCGGCTTTAGTAATTTGAAATCAATCAGTCGACGTAATTCCTTTTGCAGCGTGATTTGGGTAAACACAGTGCTCTGCAAAGACATAAAGGCAACAACTTGTTAATAAACGGAACAACTGCGAATAATCCGGCGGAAAGATGACAGTTTTATGAATTCAGGAATTTGTTGTCATTGCCGGCGAGAGGTACAATGCAAACCTCTTAATATCCTATTCATTTATGTCACAAAACAGACAAAAGCATGCAAAAACACCAACCAGATACCATCTACGCCAATCCTCTGGCAGAAGTCAACCGCTTCGCCTTCGATGAACGAGTGGTCGATGTATTTCCGGATATGATCAAACGCTCAGTTCCGGGTTATGCCACCATCATTAATATGATTGGCAATCTGGCCGAGCGCTATGTGCAAGCCAACAGTAATTGCTATGATCTCGGCTGCTCCCTAGGTGCCGCGACTCTGGCAATGCGGCACCGTATTCAGGCCGCTGATTGCAAGATTATCGGGGTCGATAATTCCGCAGCGATGATTTCTCGCTGCCAACAGGTAATTGCGGCTGATAGTGGCGAGATCCCCGTCGAGCTTCTCGAGGCGCCAATTCAAAATATCAGCATCGAAAATGGCTCTATGGTAGTGCTTAACTTTACGTTGCAATTTATCACTACTGAAGAGCGCCTTAAGGTTTTAGAAAATATTTGCTCCGGCTTGAACTCCGGCGGAGTGTTAATTCTTTCCGAAAAAGTCGTGTTTGACGATGATCCGCACCAGCAGCTCATGACTGAACTCCACCACAACTTCAAACGAGCCAATGGTTACAGTGATCTGGAAATTGCGCAAAAACGCACAGCGATTGAAGATTACTTAATTCCCGAAACACTAGACACTCATCGTCAGCGCTTACGTGCAGCGGGATTCAGCAGTGTCGATGTCTGGTTCCAATGTTTTAATTTCGCTTCGCTGATTGCGATAAAATAACCCGTTTTTTTAAAGGTTTTTACTCTGTGAATCGCATTAACTACGACTTGCTCCTAAACGCATTAAAGAAAACACCGCTAGCTGAATGGGCGGAAAAACTCCCGGAGCAAATAGCGAAAGGCCTGTGTGAGAAACGCTACGGCGATTTAGCAGGCTGGATACAGTCCCTGGAAAAATTACCTGAAGTTACACAAAGCTTTATTGAATTAGAGCACGAAGTACGTATTGGTCAGACTGCGGATTGCACTGACGAAGAGCGTGGACATATTAAATCCGTACTGCAGGAATTAATTCCCTGGCGCAAGGGCCCCTACTTTATTCACGATATCCATATAGATACCGAATGGCGCTCAGACTGGAAATGGGATCGAGTGTTGCCACACCTGGCACCGTTGAAAGACCGCTTGATTTTGGATGTAGGCTGCGGCAATGGCTATCACTGCTGGCGCATGCTGGGTGCAGGCGCACAACGCGTCATTGGAATAGATCCATCCCCCCGTTTTATCGTGCAATTTTTTATGATTAAACATTTTGCTGGAGCAAATTATCCTATTGATGTATTACCGCTCGGCATAGAGGATCTGCCAGATAAGTTACTCGCATTCGATACCGTTTTTTCTATGGGTGTTTTTTATCATCGGCGCTCCCCCATGGATCATCTGTTGGAATTAAAAAATGCACTGCGTCCCGGAGGACAATTGGTGTTGGAAACGCTGGTAATTGAGGGCGAACTAGGCGAAGTATTGGTGCCCGAAGGTCGCTACGGCATGATGAACAATGTCTGGTTTTTACCAAGCTGCGAAACCATGTTGTCCTGGTTACGCAAAATGGGATTTAGCAATCCCCGCGTCGTCGATGTATGTGCTACCACCGTCGAAGAACAACGTGCAACTGAATGGATGCGCTTTCATTCACTGCCTGAATTCTTACATCCCGATGACTCTGCATTCACTGCGGAAGGTCACCCCGCCCCAATACGTGCGGTGTTCGTTGCAGAGGCATAAAAAACAAGGGGCACTCAATGGCGCCCCTTGTTGCTCAGGTATATCACCTATTTCTTAGAGCTTGTATCCATCCTCTTCGTGCAAGCTCAAATCCAATCCAATTGTTTCTTCTTCTTTGCTAACACGGAGCCCCGCAGTCAAGACGCCCGTTAACTTAAGCAATATATAGGTAACAACGGCGGTATAGACGAACGTCACTACCACACCAAGTAATTGCACACCCAACTGCTGCCCCATTGAATTAATTCCAGCTGCAAAACCTTGTCCACTGAACGCACCCAATTCTGTCGAAGCAAAAATACCAGCGAGTATCGTACCCAGCACCCCACCAATACCATGCACAGGGAACACATCAAGGGAATCGTCGATTTTCCAAACTCGCTTCACCAAGTGCGTCATAATAAAACAAACAACACCCGCCGCCAGACCAATGATTAACGCCCCGCCAGGACCAACATAACCAGAAGCAGGCGTAATAGTACCCAGGCCGGCAACCATACCGGTCACAATGCCCAATACACTCGGCTTACGGAAACGTACCCATTCGATCGTCATCCACGCCAAAGCACCTGCTGCAGCTGAAATATGAGTGACTAACATAGCCATCGCCGCATTGCCGTTAGCAGCCAGCGCGCTACCTGCGTTGAAACCAAACCAGCCAACCCACAACATACCAGCACCGGTTACAGTCATCGTCATATTATGTGGGGGCATAGCGGTGGTAGGAAAACCGTTACGCTTTCCAATAACTACTGCCGCGACTAAAGCCGCAACCCCCGCCGTAATGTGAACAACCGTACCACCGGCAAAATCCAGCAACCCCATGGCAAATAGCCAGCCAGATCCAGCCCATACCCAATGACACACCGGAATATAAACTGCGAACAACCATAAACCAGAGAAAAGCAACATGGATGAAAATTTCATTCGCTCCGCGAAGGCGCCAACAATTAACGCAGGAGTAATAATTGCAAAAGTCATTTGGTACATAGCATGAAGGCTGAGTGGTATATCGCCGGCCAATGCATCTTCAGTAATGTTGGCCATAAACACCATACTGAAATCACCAATCCAGGAGTTGCCGGTACCAAATGCCAGGCTATACCCAGCAATCAACCAAAGCAGCGATGCGAGGCAGGCGATCGCAAAACATTGCATGAGTACCGATAATATATTTTTCACACGCACCAGGCCGCCGTAAAACAGCGCCAAACCGGGCAATGTCATAAATAGAACGAGTGCAGTAGACGTCAGTATCCACGCCGTATTCGCACCATTTAACGCAGGTTCTTGAGCCCACAGTTGCGGGCTCGTAAGTGCCATAGCGGCACCAACCGTGGCATAAATAAAACTTCTCTTCTTCATAAGTACCCCATAGTGGTTATTATGTTTACATAAACTTCAATTCAAGGAATAAATGCTTCATTTTGAGACAGTTCCTTTACATTGCGGACTATATTCAGGGCAAAAACCCTAATCATCACAAAAATTCGCACTAATTATGGGCGAAAAAATAGCAATGGACGGCCTAGAATAAAAATGAACCCGGTCTAGGCAATTTTCAATCCACATTACAATAACATCGAAATATCAATGAGATAGCCCAACCCCAATTCTTCTAATTAGCGAATTTTGCACCACACACAAACACAAACAACCCAGTGCGCACCATTAGTGACCACAAGATAAAAGCAACGGGTTTAAATATATAACGTAGAATGGCTTCTTCGTCGGCGCTTGGCATCATCAATACACTATGAATCTATGGACAACACTCGCCGCATTCACAGCGGCTTTTTCATTTATTCTGACAAAAATGGTAATTATTTGGCTGGGAAATCGATTAGTGGATACGCCTAGCGATCGAAGCTCGCATAATAAACCTACGCCCCGCGGGGGAGGATTAGCTATAGCGATGTCTTGTGCAATTACGTATTCCTTTTTATGGATCTATGCACCAGAGCAGGCTCCTGATTTTTTGCTTATTGCGCTCCCTATAGCAATGGCAATTTTGGGGTTAATAGATGATTTCATTAACCTAAAAATTCAACTCCGCTTAATCGTTCAGCTCGTTTTTGCAACAATAGGAATACAACATTATCTGCTAGAAACAAGTTGGTCATTGCTCAATATTACTTTGGTTAGCGTACCGCTAATATTGGCACTTGTCTGGTCCACAAATCTATACAACTTTATGGATGGCATTAATGGAATAGCAGCACTGCAAGCAATCAGCACTTGCGTGGCGATGGGAAGTATACTTCTCTACTGCAACGTAGATACGGAAGCAGCTACTTTATTGTTAATTGTTGGGTTTTCTTGCACCGGATTTCTGTATTGGAATTTTCCAACAGCGAAAATTTTTATGGGTGATACAGGAAGCCTGTTTTTAGGATTTTGCTTTGGTTTACTGGCCATAAAAACCAGCTTTGATTCGTTAAAAATTGCTGTGGCCTGGTTAATTGTCATGGCACTTTTTATTTGCGATGCAAGTTATACGCTCTTCATTCGCTTCATAAGTGGTCAAAAATTCTACCTACCTCATCGTACTCACAGTTACCAAAAGCTCGCGGTACAACTTGGCTCGCACGGAAAAGCCTCACTATCGGCATTAGCAATGAATATGCTATGGCTTTACCCAATTGCTTTTTTAACGGTTTCAACTGCTATCCACCCAATGCTGGCACTAATCCTTGCCTACAGCCCACTAATTATCGTTTCTATGAAATTTAAAGCAGGGATAACAAGTTAACTAACGCGGCTTAGTGCTGCTCGAGGGGGATCCTGTTCCTCCGTCAACGCCCAATTGTATTCAAGCGGCATTTCACGCAGCATATGCTTAATTTTATTCGGCTCATCCATTTCACACGCAATGTTTAATTTATTCAAAAAAATCTCCATTTCCCCCCAGGAGACTGAGCGCTCCAATGCCTTGAAAATGCGAGGGTGATCCGTTGCGAAAACATTATCGCCAATCAAAAGCTCTTCGTATAATTTTTCACCGGGGCGCAATCCGCTGTAGCGAATCTCAATATCACCCTCAGGATTAGCAGCATCGCGAACAGATAACCCCGAAAGGTGAATCATGCGTAAAGCCAAATCAACTATTTTTACTGGCTCGCCCATATCCAATACGAAAACATCACCACCCTTACCCATAGCTCCCGCCTGAATGACAAGCTGGGAAGCTTCTTTAATCGTCATAAAGTAACGAATTATTTCAGGGTGTGTAACAGTAACTGGCCCACCATCTTTAATTTGCTTACGAAACAAAGGTACAACTGATCCAGAAGACCCTAGGACGTTGCCAAAACGCACCATCACAAACCGGGTAAGCTCTTGACGCTGAGCAACGCTTTGTAAAATAAGCTCCGCCAAACGCTTCGATGCGCCCATTATATTTGTTGGACGCACAGCTTTATCCGTGGAGATCAACACAAACAAACCAACACCAGCGGCAACCGCAGCTTCAGCACAACACAAAGTTCCGATAACATTGTTTTTAATCCCTTCAACAATATTTGATTCAACCAAGGGAACATGCTTGTAGGCCGCAGCATGATAAATAGAATTGACGCGATGATTCTTGAAAACGGATTTTAAAAATGCACTATTTTGAACCGATCCTAACAATGGAACTATGGATACTAACGGCAGATTGCGAGCAGCCAGCTCCTGCTCCAAGACATACAAACTATATTCATTATGATCCAGGAGAATCAATGCCTTAGGTTTGCATTCGATAATTTGCCGACAAAGCTCACTGCCTATCGATCCCCCAGCACCGGTAACCATAACCACTTTATCTGTGATTGACTCAGCCATTAGATCCGACAAAGGCTGAACAGAGTCACGACCGAGCAAATCCTCGACATCAACATCACGTACATTTTCTATATGTGCCCGTCCAGACAGAATATCCCCCATGTCAGGAATAGTTTGCACATTAATTTGAAGCTTCTCCAGCTGCTTAATAATTTCGAGCCGAAGACTATGGGGGGTCCGCCCGAGAGCAAGCAAAACCTTAACCGCGGAAGTGGCCGTAATTAGCCTGGGCAATTCAGCAGGAGAATGGATTTTAATATTTGCGAGAAGTGTTCCGTGTAACGATGAGTTGTCATCAACAAATGCAACTACTCTGTAACCGGTATCCCGAAGTGCGAGCATTAACTGGTGGCCGGTTCTCCCTGCCCCATAAATAATAACGGGAACCATATCACCAGGAGGCAAAGCTCCCATTTTTAAAATCACATGACGAACTAAGAGTCTCGGCCCACCGATTAATATCAACATCAAACCAATGTATATAAACGGAACCGAACGGGGAATTTTGGAGTAAGTAAGAAAGCCGGAAACAGCAAGGGTTACACCCGATAAAAGCACACAGATAATTATTGTAACTATTGCCGGCTGAGTCATATATCGCAAAATGGCGCGATACATTCCAGATTTTATAAAGATTACCAAAGTGGTAAGCAACGTAATTAATAACGCAGTGAGCTCCTTACTAGTTATTAGCAGGTCAAAAGTCCCAAAACGAATACAGTTGGAAAAGTAAACGCCTAATACTATAGCGAAGGAGTCATAACAAAGGGATATTACCCGCTTAGTTGCACGCGAAGCCTCAAGCAACTTAATCAACATAGGTGGGCCTCGAAACAACAAATCGCAATCATCCCGATGGCGACTAAAGCAGAAGGAAATAAAGCAGTTGTTACTTATTGATGCTCTCGTTTACCCGATCGCGCATTTCTTTTCCGGGCTTGAAGTGAGGCACATACTTGCCCTCAAGAATAACCGCCTCACCTGTTTTGGGGTTCCGGCCTGTGCGAGGAGCACGATAATGAAGAGAAAAACTGCCGAATCCGCGAATTTCTATACGCTCTCCGGACGCCAAAATATCAGACATATAATCCAATAACAGTTTGACTGACACCTCTACGTCTTTAATGGTTAATTGATTTTGCTTTTCGGTAATGTACTCAATTAATTCTGATTTGGTCATAACCCGCTGCTCATTCAATGATAAAGATTAAACAACACAATTTTTCAGAAATATACAAGCCACGAACAACAAATATAGCCCAACCAACTAGAGATTAACCAGTAAAAATAGCTGCGGCTAGCCTTGCTAGCCGCAGCATATCAAAGATTACTCTTTGTTTTGCATCTGTGCTTTGATCAGATCACCCAAAGTTGCAGGAGCAGCCTGGTCTGACTGCTTGCTGGAAAGCTCTTTCATCGCAGCCTTCTCATCTTCTACATCTTTAGATTTCACTGACAGGTTGATGCTACGATTTTTGCGATCTACAGCAATAATCTTAGCTTCAACTTCGTCGCCAACTTTCAGTAAGTTACGAGCATCTTCTACCTTCTCACGGCTCAGCTCTGACGCTTTCAATACAGCTTCAACATCATCAGCCAAGGTGATTACAGCAGCTTTAGCTTCAACTTCTTTCACGATACCCTTAACAACAGCACCCTTGTCATTTACTGAAACGTATTCAGAGAATGGATCGGCTTCCAGTTGTTTGATACCCAAAGAAATACGTTCACGCTCTGGATCGATGGCCAATACCACAGTTTCCAGCTCATCGCCTTTCTTGTATTTGCGAACAGCTTCTTCGCCTGCTTCATGCCAGCTGATGTCTGACAAATGAACCAGACCATCAATGCCACCATCCAGGCCAATGAAGATACCGAAGTCAGTAATAGACTTGATTTTACCGCTGATCTTGTCACCTTTTGCACAGGTGCGAGCAAACGCATCCCATGGGTTCTCTTGGCATTGTTTCAGGCCAAGGGAGATACGACGACGCTCTTCATCAATATCCAGAACCATAACTTCAATTTCATCACCCAACTGAACAACTTTTGAAGGGTGGATGTTTTTGTTGGTCCAATCCATTTCAGAAACGTGGATCAGACCTTCAACACCTTCTTCCAACTCAGCGAAACAACCGTAATCAGTCAGGTTGGTTACCTTGGCTTTAACACGAGCACCCTCTGGGTAGCGCTTGGTGATAGCAACCCATGGATCTTCACCCAATTGCTTCAGACCCAGAGATACACGGTTACGCTCACGATCAAATTTCAGAACTTTAACGTCGATTTCATCACCAACGTTTACGATTTCACCTGGATGCTTGATACGCTTCCAAGCCATATCGGTAATGTGCAACAGACCATCTACACCACCCAGATCAACAAACGCACCGTAGTCGGTAAGGTTCTTAACAATACCTTTAACCGCTTGACCTTCTTGCAGGGTAGCCAACAACTCATCGCGCTCAACAGAGTTGGCTTGTTCCAACACCGCACGGCGAGAAACAACTACGTTGTTACGCTTTTGATCCAGCTTGATAACTTTGAATTCCAGCTCTTTGCCTTCGAGGTGGGTAGTTTCGCGAACAGGGCGAACATCAACCAAAGAACCAGGAAGGAAGGCACGGATACCAGCAACGTCAACGGTGAAACCACCTTTAACCTTGCCATTAATAACACCTTTGATAACTTCTTCAGCAACATGAGCAGCTTCAAGGATTTTCCAGGCTTCAGCGCGCTTGGCTTTCTCACGAGACAGCTTGGTTTCACCGAAACCATCTTCTACGCTCTCCAAGGCCACCTGAACTTCGTCACCGATCTGGAGGTTTAACTCACCCAGTTCGTTACGGAATTGTTCTGCGGGGATAACACCTTCAGATTTCAAACCAGCGTGAACGGTTACCCAATCTTTATCGATATCGATAACTACGCCAGTTACAATAGTACCTGGAACCATGTCAACGGTTTTCAGGCTCTCTTCAAATAATTCAGCAAAACTTTCGTTCATACTCATGGTATTACCTATAAATTAAAAGTAGATTCACCACAAAGGTGCCTACTTTATCCGCATGGTCTGTCAAGCGGGTCAATTAATAAGAAGGGAAAAGCTTCCTCAGACTGGGGGTAACAGCTTTTACCGCTGCCAATAATCACGCTTACCAACATCAGTCAGAAAGGGCGCAGAAATCAGCAGGTGCAGGATGCTAGCAGAAGGATCGTTATTTTTCAACAGCTTAGAAGAAAAGGTGCCGACCTTAAGGCCGACACCTAGATGCAGATTTAGCGCTTTGCAACACTGAGACCGCGCCCAACAGCGTAATACTTAATTCCCAACCCAGCCATTCGCTCTGGCTCATAGAGATTTCTACCATCAAACACAACCGGCTCTTTTAACGCTGATTTGACTAGCTCGAAGTTAGGTGCCCTGAAGTTTTTCCACTCAGTACAGATAATTAAAGCATCGGCGCGCTCAAGCGCCGCCTCTTTGGTACCGACAAGCTTCAGGTCATCACGTAACCCATATATATGTTGGGTTTCATCCATTGCAACCGGATCATAGGCTTGCACCTTGGCCCCTTGCGCCCAAAGTGCTTCCATCAGGTTACGACTGGGTGCCTCGCGCATATCGTCAGTATTTGGCTTGAATGACAAGCCCCATACCGCAAAAACCTTACCGCGCAGGTCACCACCGAAATGGCCGCTTACATACTCGAATAACTTACCCTTTTGAGCTGCGTTTACTTCATCCACAGCCTCCATGAGACCAGCGGTGTAACCGACACTCTTCGCAATATTAATAAGAGCTTTAACATCCTTTGGAAAACAGGAACCACCGTACCCACAGCCTGGGTAAATAAAGTGATAACCAATGCGAGGATCAGCACCAATGCCATTGCGAACTTTTTCAATATCTGCACCAAGGCGCTCAGCCAAGTTAGCCATTTCATTAATAAAACTAATCTTGGTTGCCAACATGGCGTTCGCCGCGTATTTGGTCAGCTCGGCCGAACGAATATCCATGAAAACCATTCGATCATGATTTCTGTTGAATGGAGCATAAAGTTCACGCATCAGCGTCTCCGCGCGCGTACTTTTACTTCCCACGACAATGCGATCGGGTTTCATAAAGTCATTAACTGCCGCCCCTTCCTTTAAAAATTCAGGATTAGAAACAACATCAAAATCAATTTGAGATCCACGTTTTTGCAGCTGCTCAGCAAGGGTAACCTCAACGATTTCTGCAGTACCCACAGGCACCGTCGACTTATTGACAACAACTTTGTAAGAATTAATTCGCTCTCCAATCGTCTTGGCAACTGCTACAACATATTGTAAATCCGCAGAGCCATCCTCTCCGGAGGGTGTACCCACAGCAATAAACTGTATTTCACCATGGTTAACCGCCTGATCCATGTCGGTTGTAAAATTCAACAAGCCATTTTGTACTGCCTGCTTGACGACAGGCTCAAGACCGGGCTCGTAAATCGGAATTATACCTTGCTTAAGGTTATCTACTTTTCGTTGATCGATATCAACACATAGAACCTCGTGACCAACATCAGCCAAACACGCGCCTGTAACCAGACCAACGTATCCGGTACCAAATACTGTTACTTTCATCAATTACTCCCTAGCAAAATTAATAAAACCTTTTAGGATCGCCCATAGCTATCTTCGTAACGGATAACATCATCTTCTTTAAGGTAAGGGCCAGACTGCACTTCAATTATCTCTAGGGGTATTTTACCCGGGTTACTCAGCCTGTGTTTTGTGCCCACAGGAATATATGTGGATTCATTTTCAGAGAGCAGCATATTTTGATCGCCCTTTTGAACCAGAGCTGTTCCCTTTACCACAATCCAGTGCTCTGCACGATGGTGATGAACCTGCAAGGATAAGCTACCCCCGGGCTTTACTCTAATCCGATTGACCTGATAGCGATCCCCCGTGTCAATCGCATCATAACAACCCCATGGGCGATATATTTCACGATGCTGCAGGTGCTCCGAGCGCTTTTGTTTTTCAATCTGCGCAATGATTGCCTTTACTTGCTGGGCTTGCGACTGATCCGCCACCAACACTGCATCCGGAGTGTTGACAATCATTAAATTGTTAACTCCCAGAGTTGCCACTAACTTATCTTGAGAAAACACCAATGTGTTTGAAGACCCTATATCGATACCATCTCCGATAATGCTATTCCCAGCAGAATCTTTATCAGAAAGATCCCAAAATGATTTCCAGTCTCCAACATCACTCCAGCCTGCGCTAAAGGGTACACAAACTACGTTGCTGCTTTTCTCCATCAGCGCGTAATCAATTGAAATGTTGGGTGCTTGTGAAAATGAATCTTTATCAACACGAATAAAATCGAGATCTTGCACTGACCACACCTTGGCCTGCTCAGCAGCGATCACTACCTCAGCACTTTGCTCCTGCAACTCCTTTAAAAAAACTTCAGTCTGAAAAACAAACATCCCGCTATTCCAATAATAACAACCCTCAGCTAAATATCTCTCAGCCGTGGGCAAGTCGGGCTTTTCCACAAACCGAGTCACCGGGTAAAAGGTTGCGTCTGCCTGCTTAGAATCGTGATGGGTTTTAATGTATCCATACCCAGTTTCCGGTCTGGTTGGATTAACGCCGAAAGTTGCCAAATGCCCTGCTAACGCAGCAACGATTGCATCATTCAGTGCAGAGTGAAAAGCACTAACGTCTTTAATCATATGATCGGCAGACAACACCAATAAAATTGGGTTGTCTGCGAGTGAGCGCGCATGAAGCGCAGCCAGCGCTAACGCGGGCGCTGTATTACGCGCAACCGGCTCTAGAATAATAGAGGCCTTTGGCTGGCCAATCTCGTGCAGTTGCTCCGCCACCATAAATCTATGCTCCTCGTTACACACCACAATTGGCGGAGCAAGATTAGGAACACCGTCAAGCCGGGCGATAGTCTGCTGGAGCATTGTTTTATCACCAAACAATTTTAGTAGTTGTTTGGGGTAATGCTGGCGAGACATCGGCCATAAACGGGTTCCAGAGCCACCTGCAAGAACGACGGGAATAATCATTTAGCACTCCTTATTCTATAGCTACATCAAACCATATTGAGTGGAATGAATTAATTCGAAAAACGTTTCTGCAAAAATGACTTGAAATTATTTCCAACATCACTATGCCGCTCACCATAAATAACATTAGCCATCAAATAGCCCAATTTAGTGCCGCAATCGTGGCTACGACCAACCAACTGGTAAGCCTCAACAGTCTCCAATCCCAATAAAGCGTCTAGAGCATCCGTTAATTGAATCTCACCACCGGCACCGGGCTGAGTCTTTGCTAGTAAATCCCATACGGTCTTGGAAAGAACGTAGCGCCCCACAATTGCCATGTTTGAAGGGGCTTCATCAACAGGAGGCTTTTCGACCATCGCCTTGATAGCAGCTGTTTTTCCCGATGGAATTTCAACACCGGAACAATCAACAACACCATACTTATCAACTTGGTCATTAGGGACCTGCTCAACAAGAATCTGACTATTGCCCGTCTCCTGAAATCGGCGAGTCATGCCGGCTAGATTATCCTGCTTCAGATTAGACTCCGCGTTGTCAACCAGTACGTCAGGCAACAGCACAGCAAAAGGTTCATCTCCAACTACAGGTTTCGCACACAAGATCGCATGCCCCAATCCCTTCGCCTCAGCCTGACGCACTGAAATTACGGTTAATCCAGGTGGGGTAATAGAACGAACTTCTGCAAGTAAAGAACGTTTTAAGCGAGCTTCTAATTGAGCCTCTAATTCAAAGCTGGTATCAAAGTGGTTTTCGATTGCATTCTTACTCGCATGAGTGACCAAAACAATCTCTTTAATACCGGCTGCTGCTGCTTCCTCGATAACATATTGAATTAATGGTTTATCAACCACCGGAAGCATTTCTTTGGGAATAGCCTTGGTTGCGGGAAGCATACGAGTTCCCAAACCTGCTACTGGAATCACCGCTTTCTTAACTTGCATAGTTGTCGCCCTTCGGGTATTTGTTTGTTAGCTATTAAGTAAATTAAGGACTTCTGCTGTTTTCTGTTCTACCAGTTTTTTATCACCCCTGCTCTCTACATTCAGGCGCACAACTGGCTCGGTATTAGACATCCTTAGGTTAAATCTCCATTCATCAAACTCCAAGCTAATTCCATCAGTTTTATCTATTAACCGGGCATCGGACTCATAATGAGCAAGCACTTTTTCAATTGCCAATTTTGCATCTGCCACATGACTATTAATTTCACCCGGTGAAGGGAACTTCGCAATCCGATCGGCTAGCATTGAAGACAATGTTTCCTGCTTGCGGGATAAGAGTTCGCACACTAGCAACCAGGGAATCATACCGCTATCGCAATAGAAGAAATCGCGAAAGTAATGGTGCGCACTCATTTCACCACCATAAACAGCATCCTCCGCGCGCATACGCTCCTTGATAAACGCATGACCTGTTTTTGATTGAATAGCTTGCCCACCATTTACAGTGGCAATATCGAGCGTGTTCCAGGTTAAACGTGGATCATGAATAATTTTTGCGCCGGGGTTTTTCAATAAAAACGCCTCCGCCAATAACCCTACTATGTAGTACCCTTCAGTGAATTCCCCCGTCTCATCGAACAAAAAGCAGCGATCAAAATCTCCATCCCACGCAATACCCATATCAGCAGCATGCTCAAGTACTGCCTCTGATGTAGAGGCACGATTTTCAAACAATAAAGGATTGGGGATCCCATTAGGAAATGTGCCATCAGGCTCATGATTAATTTTGATAAACGTGAAAGGCAAATATTTTTCAATTGCATCGATGACGTGCCCAGCAGCGCCATTGCCAGCATTTACAACAAGTCGCAAAGGTTTTAATGCAGACACATCAACATACGACAAGAGATGCTGAACATAAGCATCCAAGATGCTTACTTCAGAGAGAGAACCACGAGCAGAAAAATCTGCAACGGCAAACTGATTGGCTTCAGCGAGCCTTTTTATATCGTTTAAACCGGTATCTCCGCTAATCGGCTTTGACCCGGCTCTTACTAACTTCATGCCGTTGTAATCAATCGGGTTATGGCTGGCGGTAATTTCAATACCGCCATCAGTTTTCAGATGACTGGTGGCGAAATAAATTTCTTCGGTTCCTGCCATACCAATATCAATTACATCGACACCTTCATCGCGCAAACCGTTACTTAAAGCGGTTTTTAGTGCTTTACTGGTAAGCCGAACATCTCCCCCTACAACCACATTTTTTGGTTTAATGTATTGGGCATATGCACGACCGATTCTGTACACAATGTCTTCGTTGAGTTCTTCACCCAACTTTCCACGAATATCATAGGCTTTAAAACAAGTTAAGGTCATATATGAATCCCATCTGAAAAATAACTATATCCAAGCCCGCTGTTGTGATTTAGTTATTCACTATCTACAAAAAATTCCAGCCCTGGCTAACCAGCCTTGTGCAAACTAAAGAAGTTGTTTTACTGTTTGTTGACAAGATCTACGACCATCAAACAGCCTGCTTGATTAGCGACAGCATCCTAGCAAAAACCTGCTCTATACTCATATCCGTGCTGTCAATAATTGTGGCGTCTACCGCAGGTTTAAGTGGCGATACCGCACGTTTTGAATCACGCTCATCGCGCTCACGGATATCTGCAATCAAATTAGCTTTGTCTACAGCTTCGCCTTTGCGCTGCAACTGCTTAAAGCGACGCTCTGCGCGAGCCTCAGCACTCGCAGTCAAGAAGATTTTTACAGACGCATCAGGGAAAACCTCAGTTCCCATATCTCGTCCGTCTGCCACTAAGCCTGGAGTGGTTGCGAACACACGCTGTCGTTCGAGTAACGCAGAACGCACCGTGGGATGCGCAGCAATCTGAGAAGCACCCATGCTAACCACTTCTTGACGAATTGCATCAGTTACATCCTCACCATCAAGAATGATGCTCGTGGCATTCTCAGAAACTAGAAACTTAACGTTCAAAGCCAAAGCCACCGGTGCAACCAGTTGCTCGTCGGCTAAATTGACCCCCCTTTTCATGCTGGCTAGCGCTACTAACCGATATAAAGCGCCACTATCAAGCAAGTTATAACCCAATTGGCGAGCTAACATTTGACTGAGAGTTCCTTTGCCTGATCCACTCGGCCCATCAATTGTAATTACGGTAGGAAATCGCTGATTGGTCATATTCCACTCCTCAGAAGTGTTCATCATGCAAGCGACTGAATAATCGTTTTACAAGTTAAAATGGGATCTGGGGACTGAGTAATCGGGCGACCGATAACCAAATAGCTACTACCCGCAGCAATGGCCGCAGCGGGAGTTAGCGTGCGGCGTTGATCATCCGCGGGAGAAGATTCAAGACGTATACCGGGCGTAACCAGACAGAAATCGCGACCAAACTGATTGCGCATCATTTGAGCCTCCTGAGCAGAACACACAATTCCATCCAGCCCACAGTTATGCGTTAATCGTGCCAATCTCATTACCTGCTCTTCAGGTGTGCGATCTATACCTACACCTTGCAAATCAACCGCCTCCATACTGGTCAAAACCGTTACGGCGATCAACAAAGGTTTATACTTTCCGCTTTGCTCCAATGCGTTTCTTGCAGCATTTAGCATACGCTCACCACCAGAAGCGTGCACATTAACCATCCACACGCCCAAATCTGCGGCAGCTTTTACAGCTTTACTTGTAGTATTTGGAATGTCATGGAACTTCAAATCGAGAAATACAGAAAAACCGAGCGACATCAGTTGCTCTACAATTTTAGGGCCACATGCGGTAAACAACTCTTTGCCCACCTTCAGCCGGCAATCAGAGGGGGAGAGCCGCTTTGCCATCGCCAAGCATTGATCTGCATTGTCAAAATCCATAGCTACAACGATTCTAGGACCCATAGAGGACATTTTTTAACCTCGCAAAAATAAAAAAGCCCGGATCAAATCCGGGCCACTATTAAAGCAAATATTGCCGCAAAATTCATTCTCTAACACCGTGCGACACGGACAATCCACTTAGATACTGATGTTTTCGCGATTTGCCTCTAGTGTCGCCTCACCAATACCTTTAACCTCCAGTAAATCATCTACGGTCTTGAAGCCGCCATTCTCAGTGCGCCAGGCAATAATCGCCTCGGCTTTCTTTTCACCAACACCTTTCAGCTTGGTCAATTCCTGGGCATCAGCGGTGTTAATGTTTACAACGTTCTTGGGAACAACAACTTCAGCTTTCGCCGGTTTTGCAACGGACACACCCTCAACTGCAAGCGCTGTAGATACACCACCCAACATCAACACCACCAAAGAAACAACAGTCAACAATGCCTTCATGGCTAAACTCCTTGTTCAGAAATGTTTTAAGAGATACTTTTGCGCAAACCCACTAGGGTCAAGCACCAGCACAAGATAGGCAGAATAGAAATTTGCAAACAGCAGAGATCAACCATTTGTGCTGTACGAAATCTCTTACATTTCCTATTAAAAAAATGTGAAATAAAAAGGCCCTGACTTCTCAGCCAGGGCCTTTTTATTTCACAGCAAGTAATTAAATTATTACTTCAACAGGCTTTTTAAATCAGTGGCACCCCAATGCGGGAAATGTTTGCGAATCAGTGCATTCAACTCTAATTCAAACTCACTGAAATTAGTTTGCACTACAGATTTTGAAGCCAATTGATCAATAACCATGCCCGCACCAACTGTCAGGTTGGTTAAACGATCAATGACAATAAATGCACCCGTTGCACGATTATGTTTGTAAGCATCCGCAACAACTGGCTGGGTTAATAATAAATCCACAATCGCAATATCATTCAACTGCAGTTGATTAACACTGGTCTCCTCTTGCGTATTTACATCGATGCGGCAACTAATCGCTTCAACCTCACCTGTTACCATTTTGCTGGCGAATTTGAACCAATATTCAGCACCGGGCGTCAACGCTTTTTCAGTCATCCATACTAAATGCGCGTGCAAGTGGTTTGACTGAGGAACATTGTCCTTCGCCAAAACCAGCATATCACCGCGACTAACATCTACTTCATCAGTCAATGTCAACGTAACAGCCTGCCCACCAAACGCCTCCTCCAGATTTCCGTCGAAGGTTACAATCGATTTAACGTGACTGGTTTTACCTGAGGGCAACACGCGAACCTGATCGCCGACCTTTACGACACCAGAAGCCACATTGCCACAAAAACCACGGAAATCGAGATTTGGGCGGTTTACGTATTGAACCGGAAAGCGGAAATCCGCAAAGTTTTTATCGCCAGCGATTGGAGCAGTTTCAAGAATTTCCATCAGCGTTTGTCCTTTATACCAAGGCGCACGCTCTGAGCGATTTACCACATTATCGCCGTCCAACGCTGAAATAGGCACGAAAATTACATCTTTCATACCCAGCTTGCTGGAAAATAGTTGATAGTCTGATTTGATTTTTTCGAAGGCTGCCTCATCAAAGTTGAGCAAATCCATTTTGTTAACAGCAACAACGATATGCTTAATGCCCAACAGTGAAGCGATGTAACTGTGACGACGGGTTTGAGTAACCACACCATAACGTGCATCTATCAAAATAATCGCAAGATCGCAAGTAGATGCACCTGTTGCCATGTTGCGTGTGTACTGCTCATGACCTGGGGTATCGGCAATAATAAATTTACGTTTGGAGGTGGAGAAATATCTGTAGGCAACATCGATAGTGATGCCCTGCTCGCGCTCCGCTTGCAAACCATCCACCAACAACGCCAAATCAATTTTTTCACCGGTAGTGCCATGCTTCACGCTATCGGATTTAATCGCTTCCAACTGATCTTCGTAAATCATTTTGGAATCGTGCAACAAGCGACCTATCAGGGTGCTCTTGCCATCATCTACACTACCGCAGGTTAAAAAACGCAACAGCTCTTTTTGCTCATGCTGCGCAAGATAAGCATTAATGTCTTGCGCAATTAATTCTGACTGATGACTCATAAAATTCTCTATTCATTCGCAATGCGTATAAAAACAGGGGCACAGAAAATCAGAAATAACCTTCCTGCTTTTTCTTTTCCATGGAGCCAGAGCTGTCGTGATCGATAACCCTGCCCTGACGCTCTGATGTAGTGGTCAATAGCATTTCCTGAATGATTTCAGGCAGCGTAGTTGCCTCTGACTCCACCGCACCAGTCAACGGATAACAACCCAAGGTACGGAAACGAACCATTTTTTCTTCCACTTTTTCATCCGGGGCAATCGGCATACGATCATCATCAACCATAATCATTACACCGTCGCGCTCCACTACTGGGCGCTTGGCAGCAAAATACAGAGGAACAATGGGGATATTTTCCAAATGGATGTACTGCCATATATCCAGCTCAGTCCAGTTGGACAGAGGGAATACACGAATGCTTTCACCTTTGTCCACTTTGCCGTTATAAATGTTCCACAGCTCTGGACGTTGGTTTTTCGGATCCCAACGATGGTTTTTATCGCGGAAAGAATAGACACGCTCTTTTGCACGCGACTTTTCCTCATCGCGACGAGCACCACCAAAAGCTGCATCAAAACCGTATTTGTTAAGCGCCTGTTTTAACGACTGCGTCTTCATGATATCGGTGTGCTTGGCGCTTCCGTGAGTGAACGGACCAACGCCCATGTCAACCCCTTCCTGATTGATATGTACAATCAAATCCCAGCCGAGATCTTTCACACGTTGGTCGCGAAACTCAATCATTTCGCGAAACTTCCATGTGGTATCCACATGCATCAATGGAAAGGGCGGCTTACCGGGAAAGAATGCTTTCATGGTGAGGTGCATCATCACCGCAGAATCTTTACCAATAGAATAAAGCATTACCGGATTATCAAATTCAGCCGCAACTTCACGGATGATATGGATACTTTCAGCTTCAAGTTGCTTGAGGTGAGTCAAGTTGTAGTTTGACATTCAATAAATACCAATATGAAAACAGCGTTGGACTTACAAAAGTGTTTAAAAATCAGCAGCGATTATATAGGTCCACAACGCAAGGTTTAATGACTAATTCTTTCTAAGTTTATTCCTGAAAGTTTGGGCACCTTCATAACGCCACGCTAATCCTCTTTGGGCACGGCCTGGCGCTTAGCAAGCATCAGAGTGAACTCATCTCTAGCTTCCTTTGCACGACTAAAGACATCCAACAAATAATCGCTGTCACCCTGCTCAATTCCTTTGCGCAACCGGGATAAATTATCAATAAACAGGTCCATAGACTTCAAAATGGCAGACTTGTTGGCTTTCATAATGTCGTGCCACATCACGGGATCGCTAGATGCTATACGGGTAAAATCACGGAAACCACCGGCGGCATAGCGAAAAATATTGGGGTTATTAATATCTTGCGCCAAGGTATCTACAAGCGAATAAGCAATCACATGTGGCAAGTGACTCGTAGCTCCGAGCACTTCATCGTGCTCCTCTACCGACATTGACAACACTTCAGCACCCACCACCTGCCACATGCGACTAACAAGATCCAAATGTGCGGTACTTGTCGTCTCTAATGGAGTCAAAATTATGCGATGACGTTCGTACAAATTCGGGTTTGCGGCAGTGACACCACTCTTCTCTGATCCTGCAATAGGATGCCCTAATACCAGCTGCGGAGGAACCGATCCGAACACGCCTTCAGCAGCAACGCGAACACTGCCCTTGACGCTCGCCCCATCGGTAATTGTCACTTCGCTAGAAACGCACTGTTTAATTTCTTCAAAAACTGAGGTTACCGAAAGGGTGGGAACAGCAATAAAAATAACATCGCCCGCCGTTAGCTCATGAGCGATTTCCTGCACAGATGTGTAGGCGCGATCAACAACCCCGAAATCTACGGCTTCTTTACAAGTTTCTGCCTTCCGGGCGATACCAATAACTTCGGCACAGCCACCGCGCTGCTTCAAACCGGTTGCAAGACTGCCACCAATCAAACCAATTCCGACAACAACGAATTTATTAATTAACGGCGAAGTCATAACAGTTACAACACCGCTTTAGGATAAGAGCCCAGCAGCTTCAAATCTGCACAGCGCGATGCTACTTCTTTCATCACATCACTAATCAGCGGATCATCTACGTGCCCAACAAAATCAATAAAGAAAACATAAGTCCATACACCTGTGCGTGACGGACGAGTTTCTACCCGAGTCAAATCAATATTGTGGCGATGAAACGGTTCAAGCAGATTATGGAGGGCGCCAGGCTCATTACGCATGGCGACAACAATAGAGGTCTTATCAACACCGCTCTGCGGAACCGCTTGTTGACCAATAATTAAAAAGCGCGTGGAATTATCTGGCTGATCTTCAATTTTTTCGGCAATCATTTTCAGGCCGTATAACTCTGCTGCCATAGAGCCCGCAATCGCCGCCGCATTCCATTCACCTTTTAAACGCTTGGCTGCTTCAGCGTTGCTGCTTACTGCAATACGTTCAGCTTTTGGATAGTGTGCATCAAGCCATTTGCGACACTGCGCCAGTGATTGGGAGTGAGAATAAATGCGGCTAATGCTATTTACATTAGTGACATCAGACACCATCAAGTTGTGATGAATACGCAATTCCACTTCACCACAAATTTTGAGGTTTGAACCCATAAAATTATCGAGCGTGTGATTAACCACACCTTCTGTAGAATTCTCTACAGGAACCACCCCATAATTCACCGCACCCGCTTCCACTTCGCGAAATACTTCATCGATCGCCGCAAGTGGCGTTACCACAGCAGAATGACCAAAATGCTTTAACGATGCTTGCTGAGTAAAGGTACCCTCTGGACCAAGGTAAGCAACCTTGATTGGATTTTCCAAGGCCAAACAAGCAGACATAATTTCACGAAACAAGCGGGCCATTTCTTCATTACTTAATGGCCCGTTGTTGCGCTCCATCGCCTTGCGCAACACCTGAGCTTCTCGTTCCGGACGATAAAACAGAATGCTTGTATCTTCTGGTAAATTTGCTTTTTTAACTTCTGCAACTTCTTGTGCGCAGGTTGCTCGCGCAGAAATCAAACGACCAATTTTTTCATCGATCGCATCGATTTTATTGCGCAGCTCCAGTAACTTTGCCGCTTCAGTTTGTTCGGATGACATGAACAATCGCCTCGCCTGATTACTCGTCTACAGAATCATCGCCTGCAGAATCCTCTGCGGCTATATCATCTGGCAACTCTTCGTTTTCACCACCTTCAGCGTTGGCCAGTTCGCGCTTGGCATTTTCATCCGCACTTTCTTCGATACGCTCGAGACCTTGCATGCGCTCGCCGTCTTTCAGCTTAATCAAGCGCACCCCCTGGGTGTTACGACTGAGAACAGACACTTCATCTACTCGAGTGCGAACCATGGTCCCTTGATCAGAAATCAGCATAATTTCTTCGCCGTCAAACACTTGCACCGCGCCAACCAACTGACCGTTTCGCTCGGTAGTTTGCATACCGATAACACCTTGTGAGCCGCGACCTTTGGCCGGAAATTCACCCACTTCCGTGCGCTTACCATAACCATTTTCACTTACAGTCAACACCTGACCGCCAGCTAACGGAATTACCATACTTACAACACGCTGACCCTCTGCCAAGCGAATACCGCGTACGCCACGTGAGGTGCGACCCATTGCGCGCACTTGTGCTTCACGGAAACGCGCAGCTTTACCCGAACTGGAGAAAAGAATTACGTCAGATGCACCATTGGTGATTGCAGTGCCCACCAATGTATCGCCCTCATCCAATTCGATCGCACGCAAACCAACACTGCGCGGACGAGAGAATTGAGTCAGCGCAGTTTTCTTGACAGTACCGTTTGCGGTCGCCATGAAAATAAAATGATCATCGTCGTATGATTTCACAGGAAGAATCGACGTGATGTGCTCGCCCTCTTCCAGCGGCAACAAATTCACCACGGGGCGACCACGTGCCTGACGACCCGCGACGGGAATCATATATACCTTCAACCAATAGACTTTACCGGCGTTAGTGAATAACAACACAGTATCGTGGGTGCTAGCGATCAATAGATGCTGAACATAGTCTTCATCTTTCACTGCGGTAGCAGATTTACCCATGCCGCCGCGACGCTGCGCCTGATAATCCGCCAGCGGTTGACTCTTCGCATAACCACCATGGGAAATTGTCACCACGCGATCTTCTTCGTTGATCAAATCTTCCGTGGTCAAATCCAACGTAGAAGCGATAATCTCAGTGCGACGCGCATCGCCGTAATCGGCAATCACTTGCGTTAATTCTTCGCGGATTACTTCCATCAAACGCACAGCATTACCAAGAATCTCCAGGAACTCAGCGATTTGCGCCAACTTCTCTTCGTACTCAGCAAGAATTTTGTCGTGCTCCATTCCGGTAAGGCGATGCAAGCGCAAATCCAAAATTGCTTGAGCTTGTTCCGCCGACAAATAATATTTGCCATCGCGAATACCAAATTCAGGACCTAAATCTTCAGGGCGACAAGCATCTTTACCAGCGCGCTCCACAAACGGCGTCATGGCACTCGCATCCCAACCGCGCGAAATCAAACCTTCTTTTGCTTCGGCAGGTGATGCGGAGCGTTTGATCAAATCAATCACTTCATCAATGCTGGAAATAGCAACTGCCCAACCTTCCAGAATATGCCCACGCTCGCGCGCTTTGCGGAGCAAATACACCGTACGACGAGTAACCACTTCGCGACGATGCTTGATAAAAGCTTCCAGCAATTCTTTTAAGTTCAGAATTTTTGGTTGACCATCATCTAACGCAACAATGTTTACACCGAACGTGGTTTGTAATTGTGTTTGAGCGAACAAATTATTCAGCAACACATCGCCGGATTCAGTTTTCTTAACTTCGATAACAATGCGCATACCGTCCTTATCAGACTCGTCGCGCAATTCGCTAATGCCTTCGATTTTCTTTTCTTTAACCAGCTCAGCAATGCGCTCAATTAATTTGGCTTTGTTAACCTGATATGGAATTTCAGTAACGATAATGGTTTCGCGTCCCGACTTGTCATCGCGCTCGATGTCAGCTTTTGCACGCATCACCACACGGCCACGACCGGTACGATAAGCCTCAACAATACCAGCGCGGCCATTGATAATGGCGCCGGTGGGGAAATCCGGACCAGGAATAAATTCCATTAACTCATCAATAGTGACATCCGGATTATCAACAACTGCCAAACAGCCCTGCACCACTTCCTTTAGGTTGTGCGGCGGGATGTTGGTAGCCATGCCTACCGCGATACCTGAAGAGCCGTTGATTAACAGGTTGGGGATACGAGTTGGCAATACTGCCGGAATTTGCTCGGTGCCATCATAGTTGGGCACAAAATCGACGGTCTCTTTATCCAAATCAGCCAGCAAATCATGGGCGATTTTGGCCATACGAATTTCGGTGTAACGCATCGCTGCCGCATTATCACCGTCAATCGAACCGAAATTACCCTGACCATCCACCAACATATAGCGCAGCGAGAAAGGCTGGGCCATACGGACGATAGTGTCGTACACTGCAGAATCACCGTGCGGATGGTATTTACCAATTACGTCACCCACCACACGGGCAGATTTCTTGTAAGGCTTATTCCAGTCGTTGTTCAGTTCGCTCATCGCAAACAACACGCGACGGTGTACAGGTTTCAATCCGTCACGCACATCTGGTAGCGCGCGACCAACAATAACGCTCATGGCGTAATCGAGGTAGGATTGCTTAAGTTCGTCTTCAATACTGACCGGTGATATTTCTTTGGCGAATTCGACCATGGGAATACAGCTTTCCTTTTTTATTAAGGCTTCGGCTAGTTTTAATTCGGTTATTTAAATTGGCGGTGCGACTCGCCATTGTTTCGCTAAGCGCTTTAACAAGGCGTAAATCGATTTAGAAGCAAAAACAGCTACCCCGGTAGCGGGTTGGCTAAAAATGCGTCTAAGGCACAATTCAGGGGCGCGATGGTACCACAAAATCCATGGGTTATGCAGATCAGGAATCAAATCTCTACCAACAGTATCAGGATCAGGAAATCCAGTAATTTGAAGACCTTATATTTAAAAAACCCCACTCACAGAATGGCGAAATCAGGCGTGGCCGAACCCGACCATTCCAGTATACTGGCAAGCCCTGCTTTCCAAACTGACAGCTAATTATGTCTACTAATCCACTTGGCATCGACCTACTCATCAAAGCGCGCTGGATAATACCGGTAGTTCCCGAAAATCGCATTCTGGAGAACTGCGCCTTAGCTATTCACGCAGGAAAGATCCTGGCCATTATTCCTTCCGAGGGCGCGGAGCAGCGCTATAGTGCTCGCGAAGTTATCAACCTTGGCAGCCACGCGGTTCTACCGGGACTTGTGAACGCTCACGGCCACGCCGCGATGAGCTTGCTGCGCGGCTATGCCGACGACCAGCCACTGCACGCCTGGCTGAACGATCACATTTGGCCCGCTGAAGGCAGGTGGGTAAGCGAGGAGTTTGTGCGCGACGGTACCGATTTAGCCATCGCTGAGATGATTAAAACGGGAACCACTTGTTTCGCAGATATGTATTTTTATCCCGAGCAGGCCGCACAGGCTTGCCTCGATGCGCGCATCCGCTGCCAATTGGCCTTCCCTATTCTGGATTTCCCCACCGCCTGGGGACTGGGCCCGGACGAATACATGAACAAAGGCTTAAGCTTGCACGATACCTTCCGCAGCAACCAGCTGATTAATGTTGCGTTTGGCCCTCATGCACCTTACACGGTATCGAATGCGCCGCTGCAGAAGATCGCAATGCTGGCCCACGAAATGGATATGCCAATCCACATTCACCTGCATGAAACTGCCCAGGAAGTGAGCGACTCAATCAAGCAATATGGTTGTAGGCCCACTCAGCGCCTGATGGATTTAGGCCTGCTTTCACCACTGACGCAAACCGTGCACATGACCCAAATCGATGACAGCGACATTAGTTTGCTGCAAGCCAGCGGCGCCCACGTTGTTCACTGCCCTGAATCCAATTTAAAGCTGGCTAGCGGCTTCTGCCCGGTAGATCGTTTATTAAAAGCAGGAATCAATGTCGCCATAGGTACCGATGGCGCAGCGAGCAATAATGACCTGGATTTATTCAGCGAAGTAAAAACCGCCGCCCTACTCGCCAAAGCCGTAGCTGGCGATGCTACTGCACTGAGCGCTCACGCGGCGTTGCGCATGGCAACCCTGAACGGCGCAAAGGCGCTTGGGCTGGATGAACAGATTGGCAGTTTGGAAATTGGTAAGTCCGCCGACATCACCGCAATTGACCTGGGTGAACTCGCCATGCAACCGGTTTACAACCCGGCATCGCAACTTGTGTACACTCACTCCGGACAAGCCGTTACCCACGTTTGGGTGGAAGGGAAATGCTTACTTAAAAATCGCGAATTACAAACGCTCAATGAGCGCGAAATTCTAGGCAAAGCCAACTGGTGGCGAAAGCAAATCGCCACTCATTAATTTAAAAAGAGATAACTATCATGGCCAATGTCGATACCGCAGAAATCGCAAAATTCGAAGCTCTCGCCAGCCGCTGGTGGGATAAAAACAGTGAATTCAAACCGCTGCACGATATTAATCCACTGCGCGCCAATTTTATTGACCAACGCTCCCCAGTTGCGAAAAAAAAATTGATAGATGTGGGCTGTGGTGGAGGCATTCTTGCCGAGTCACTCGCGCTACGCGGTGCCGAGGTTACCGGCATTGATATGGGCGAAGCACCTTTATCCGTTGCACGCCTGCATGCATTGGAAACCGGTGTTAGCTTGAACTACGAGCAAATCACTGCAGAAGATAAAGCAGCGCAAATGCCAGGCGAATTCGATGTTGTTACCTGCATGGAAATGCTGGAACATGTGCCGGACCCTTCATCCGTAGTAGCAGCCTGTGCGCACATGGTAAAAGATGGTGGCGATGTGTATTTCTCCACCATTAACCGCAACCCGAAATCCTACGCATTTGCGATTCTGGGTGCAGAATACATTTTGAAACTTTTACCCAAAGGTACACACGAATACAGCAAATTTATTCGTCCATCCGAGTTAGCACAATGGTTGCGCGCCGCTGGATTGGAACTGCAAGAAATCACTGGCATGACCTACAATCCGCTCACCAAACATTACAAGCTCGATGCCAGCGACGTTAGTGTTAACTATTTGATTCACGCTAAAAAGGTTACGCAATAATGGCAAAGCCAATACGTGCCGTAATGTTTGACCTGGACGGTACCCTGCTGGATACAGCACCGGATTTCGTCGTTGTCGTCAATCAATTACTGTCCGAAGAAAACAAACCCGCATTAGCGGAAGACACCATTCGCACCGGCGTATCTAATGGCTCCAAAGCCTTAATCAAACTGGCGTTCGGCTTAGAAGAACGCCACGAACAATTTGAACGCTTGCGTCAGCGTTTACTGGAATTGTATTTAGCCCATGTCGCGGTATACACCAAACCGTTTCCCGGTATTTCTGCGTTGCTGGACAAACTTGCTGACAACAATATTGCCTGGGGCATAGCAACCAACAAACCAGCAACCTACACATTGCCATTAATGGCGGCGCTAAACATTCAACCTCCACCGGTCAGCGTAATTTGCCCTGACCACGTTTCGCGCAGCAAGCCAGATCCGGAATCGCTTTTTTTAGCAGGTAAGCAATTGAATTGCTTACCTGAAGAAATCATTTATATCGGCGACCACAAGCGCGATATTGACTGCGGGAAAGGTGCGGGAAGCATCACTATTGCAGCGGCCTATGGCTACGTTGATGAAGGCGATGACCCCGCCAATTGGAATGCAGACTACTGCGTAAATCACGCCAATGAAATCTGGCCTATTGTTGAAAAATATTTGTGATGGGAAAAAATACTATGCAAATCCCACAAGATTATGCAATTCACCCCAACTCTCTCGCGGATAAAATTATTTTGGTTACCGGTGCCGGCGATGGCATTGGCAAAATCGCGGCTAAAACGTTTGCCGCTTGCGGCGCAACGGTAATCTTGTCAGGCCGCACCATGAGCAAGTTGGAGCAGGTTTACGACGAAATTGAAGCAGAAGGCTATCCGCAACCAGCCATCTATCCGATCAACTTTGAAAGCGCGGTAGAAAAAGATTACGACGATATGTGCAACGCGCTTGAAGACACCTTTGGGCACCTTGATGGCATTTTATTTAATGCAGCCGACCTGGGTGAGCGCACGCCGATATCCAATTATTCGGTTAGCGCCTGGCAGCGTTGCATGCAGGTTAACGTGAATGCTCCATTTATGCTAACTCAAGCGGTTCTACCTCTGCTGGAGCGCGCAAAAGATGCCAGCATTCTTTTCACCAGTTCCAGTGTTGCCTTTAAAGGCCGCGCATTTTGGGGCGCTTATGCTGCTTCAAAAGCTGCAGCAGAAAATTTTATGCAAACCTTGCACGACGAACTGGAAGGCGCAACCCGGATTCGCGCCAACAGCATTAACCCGGGCGCCACTCGGACTGCAATGCGTGCGGCCGCTTATCCGGCAGAAGATCCTGCAACAGTGAAAGCTCCTGAAAGTTTGATGCCTGCTTATGTTTACTTACTGAGCGATGATTCAATCGGCGTAAGTGGACAATCCTTACAGTATTAATAAAGCATCAGCAGAAAAATCTAATAAAAATGTTAGCAATCAAGAGGGAGATCGTTCGATCTCCCTCAGCCAGATCAGAGCAAATATCCGCACGAATTTTTAGCGCGCATCGTTATCCGCACATATCTGCGTACGTAAATAACGCTGAAAATGTTCCGGGCTCTGCACTCGTTCAAAACTAAGAAATAATTTTTGATGAAACGCCTGCAGGTAGGCCACCGTTGCGTTTAGACACAAAACAAAACTTTCCAGTTCTGCCAAATGAATAATCTCCAACGCCAATTCAGCGTCACTACTGACTACCTGCACACTTAAACGACGAACCATCCCTGCATCTGCTTCCAGCTCCGGTATCCAATAAGAGCGAACCCATTCATTGCGTTGACGCTCGCAGTAAGCGCAACGATCAATGAATTCCTGCAAGGTAATTGATAGTTTTCCCAGTTCATCATCGGCGTGCAACTCTCGCAACAAAGACTCCATAGTCGCCACCCTGGTAGCAAACGACATGGAATTCATCAATATTCGAACCTGCGTCGGGGAAATCTCCATGCAACAATAAATGATTGCCTCTAGAGCCTGTTCGAGCGCTTTAAATGAAACGACAATTTGACCTAACGCTTCATATAAACGGGTTTTATTGGTTTGACGGCTCATAGACATCCCGGAAACTGACTAACACCCGGGCGTTTCGACAGAAAGCGACGCCAGAGCAATTTTCACCTTGGCATCTAAACACACGCACGACAACTAATGAAATAACATGATATTACGGCACCCTCCGATGCGCTGAAATCGACTAACCCCTCTGGGTAAAAAAAGTATCAGGAAATCAGGGAGTACTCGATTTTCTCCTATACATGCGCATGGCTTTAAGTATCAAAATAGTTGTTCGTGTGTCGTTTCGATAAAACCGAAAGAAAAATAGTTTCAAAATCACAGACCGCTGAACACATTCCTAAAAATAATAAAGCGATTATTTTTCAACAAACGCGCGTTCAATAACATAGTCACCCGCAATACCAATGCGCGGTGATACCACCAAGCCTGCGTTATCCAGGATTGCACAGGTATCATCAAGCATACCTGGGCTACCACAGAGCATGGCTCTATCTGTTTCCGGATTTAATGGTGGAAGGCCAATATCCTTCAGCAACTTTCCACTCGCCAGCAAATCCGTTAAACGCCCCTGACAGGTAAACTCTTCACGGGTAACCGTTGGATAATAAATCAGCTTGTTATGTATCTCCTCCCCGAGGAATTCGTGGTTTGGCAGATCCCGGGTAATGAACTCACGGTAGGCCAAATCATTTACCTTGCGCACACCGTGGACCAGAATCACCTTGTCGAATTTCTCATAGGTTTCCGGGTCTTGAATCAAGCTAATAAATGGAGCCAACCCGGTGCCTGTCGAGAATAGAAACAGGTTACGCCCTGGCTTCAAATCTGCCAGCAACAGGGTTCCCGTTGGTTTTTTGCCCACCAAAATAGGGTCCCCTACTTTGATATGCTGTAATAACGAGGTAAGCGGACCATTCGGCACCTTGATACTAAAAAATTCCAGGTGCTCATCATAGTTAGGACTGGCGATACTGTATGCACGCAGCAATGGCTTTTCATTTTGCTCTAAACCAATCATTACAAATTGGCCATTTTCAAAGCGAAAGGATTCATCACGTGTCGTGGTAAAACTAAACAGGCTATCGTTCCAATGGGTAACGGACAGTACTTTTTGGGTATTAAAAGCGCTCATAAGGTTTCCCTGATCAAATAAATTATTGCTGCAGTGCGTGCTGCAATTCTGGCAAGGCAGTAAATAAATCGGCAATTACGCCATAATCGGCATATTTAAAAATGGGGGCGTCCGGGTCATTGTTAATGGCAACAATAACCTTGCTGTCCTTAATGCCCGCAATATGTTGCATAGCACCGGAAATCCCCACAGCGATGTAAAGGTCTGGCGCGATCACTGTACCCGTCTGCCCCACTTGCAAATCATTCGGTGCAAATCCCGCATCTACACAGGCACGAGTTGCACCTATGGCGGCATCCAAGCGTTCGGCAACGGGATTTAATAAGCTATCGAAATTTTCACCCAGACTACGACCACCGGCAATCACGACACGTGCGGACGACAAATCCGGGCGTTCCGATACATTAATATCTTCACTTAACCACTGACTAATATTGCGCGATTGAGGAACAGCAACAGTGAGAATTTCAGCCACCCCACCATTACTAACGGGGCGAAAAGCCGTAGCCCGGACACTAATTATTTGTTGCGCCTGCGGGTTTTGAATATGCGTAAAAATATTTCCGGCGTATTCAGGGCGCACATAAACTGGCGCAACACCGGGTTCCAACTGGATGTCAATGACATCGGTAATGGGTGCTGCGTCCAATCGCGCAGCAACGCCGGGAATAACACTTTTCCCTAATACACTGTGGGCACTCACAATCACTTTATATTCGCGTGCAATGCTAACAATTAAATCTTGCACATCTTCCACTAGCGGAAATTGCAGATGATCCGCCTGGGCAACTAACACTCGTCCTACTCCTGACAATTGCGCCGCACCACGCGCGATTTGCTCCACTTGATTGCCATACACCAGTAGATCGATTGGTTGTTGCCATAGAGCAGCGGCAGCAACGGCTTGTGCAGTCGATATTTTTAATTGCTTGCCGTCATGTTCGGCCAATACCAGAATACTCATTGCAGTACCTCCGCTTTACGTAATTCTTTCACCAACTCTTGTACATTTGCCAACTGCAAAGCACCCCGTTTTTGGGGAGGCTCTGCCGCTTTTAGTTGGATAAAGCGCGGCGAAAGATCAACTCCCAATTCATCCGCGCTAAGTGTTTCTATGGCTTTTTTCTTGGCCATCATCAAACTGGGCAGCTTGATAAAACGAGGCTCATTTAACCGCAAGTCGGCGGTTACTACGGCCGGTAGTTGCAAACGAATGGTTTGGGTTCCCTTTTCAATTTCACGTTTTACTTTCACATACCCACCACTTAATTCGATTGCTGATGCAAAAGTCCCCAGCCCTACTCCCAACAATGCTGCAAGCATTTGTCCGGTTTGGCCATAGTCCTCACCCACTGCTTGTTTACCCAGAAATATCAATGCTGGCTGCTCACGTTCAACAATGGCTTTTAATAATTTTGCAACGCCCAATGGCTGCAAAGGCGCATCAGTTTCAATTAACAGCGCGCGATCTACCCCCATCGCATAGGCATGACGCAGGCTGTCTTTTGCCGCTGGGTTTCCAATTGCGACAGCTATAATTTCACTCACTTGACCACGTTCTTTTAGCCGCAAAGCTTCCTCAATGGAAATTTCATCAAAGGGGTTCATTGTCCTCCGCGCTTGGGATAGATCTACCTGCCCGGTAGCGGAATCAACAAAGGGTTTCAGGTTGTGATCCACCGTATGCTTCACTGCAATTAGAACTTTCATGGCTCAAGCCTCAAAAATGAACTTGTGGATCATTCTATTTAGCGCTAGCATATTTGTTAAATTGATAATTTATATTTTATATATTTGAAATACAGATATGAGATACACACTACGCCAATTAGAAATATTTGTTGCGATAGCGCGTACGGGCAGCGTTTCCAAGGCTGCCGAGCAGGTTGCCCTATCGCAATCTGCTGCCAGTACTGCCCTCGCAGAGCTGGAGCGGCAGTTTGATTGCCAGCTGTTTGATCGCCACGGCAAGCTGCTGATCCTTAATGCCTTGGGCAAAAGCCTTTTGCCGGCAGCAAGTAGCCTGTTAACCCAGGCCGAGGAAATAGAACAGCTGCTTGAAGGTAAAGCCGCCTTGGGCAATCTGAAACTGGGGGCGACCCTGACGATCGGCAACTATCTAGCGATATTGATTGTCAGCGAGTTTATGCAACACCACACAGAGTGCCATATCGACCTGCAAGTCAAGAACACCCAAAGCATCCTGCAGCAAATTGCCGGTTATGAATTGGATTTGGGATTGATTGAAGGCAGTTGCCATCACCCTGAGCTCATTGCAGAGCCGTGGATGGACGATGATCTTGCGGTGTTCTGCGCACCTGAGCATGAGTTGGCACACAAGCAAAACATCGTGATAGAGGACTTGGTTAATGCGACCTGGATTCTGCGCGAACAGGGTTCAGGCACACGAGAAACTTTCGATCACGCAATGCGTCACTATGCTTCGGCGTTGAAGGTGCGTTTGGAACTGGAACATACAGAAGCAATCAAGCGCGCTGTCGAATCAGGATTGGGGATTGGGTGCATATCTCGCCTTGCGTTGCGCGATGCATTTCGGCGCGGCAGTTTGATAGAAATAAAAACTCCCATGCTGGATTTACGCAGGCAGTTTTTATTGGTTTGGCATAAAAACCGCTACCAAACTCCCGCTATCACCAGCTTTTTAGATTATTGCCGCTCGTTGACGACTACCAAAGAAGCGAGGCATGTATGACGCAACGCGATCAAATGGAATATGACGTAGTTATTGTTGGCGGCGGACCAGCCGGCCTCTCTGCGGCCATTCGGTTAAAACAATTAGCAGCGCAACAACAACGCGACATTAGTGTGTGCCTGCTGGAAAAAGGCGCAGAAGTTGGCGCACATATTTTTTCCGGCGCCGTGATAGATCCCATAGCATTAAGCGAATTAATTCCCGAGTGGCAATCAAAAAATGCACCTGTTTCGAATAAAGTCACTCAGGATCATTTTTGTTGGCTCACTGAAACCGGCAACTACACAATTCCGGAAAAATTATTACCACCACTGATGAATAATCACGGCAATTTTATTGTGAGCTTGGGACAAGTTTGTCGTTGGTTGGCAAGTGAAGCGGAACATCTTGGCGTTGATCAATTTCCTGGTTTTAATGCAGTTGATATTATTTATGCCGATGATGGCCGCGTAAAAGGTGTTATTACTGGCGATATGGGAATAGCGCGTGACGGGACACCGAAAAGCGCATTTTCGCCGGGCATCGAGTTAATTGCTAAATACACGCTTATCGCCGAAGGAACACGTGGATCATTAACCAAAAAGTTGGAACAACAATTTAACCTGCGCACCAATGCAGAACCGCAAAAATATGGGCTTGGTTTTAAAGAAATTTGGCAGATTGAGCCACAGCAGCATCAACTCGGAAAAATTATGCACACCCTGGGTTGGCCACTGGATAAAGACACGGGTGGCGGCGGATTTATTTACCATCTTGAAGGGAATAAATTAGCGGTAGGCTTGGTGGTTCATCTGAATTACCAAAACCCCTACTTAAATCCCTTTGAAGAGTTTCAGCGCTTTAAAACGCACCCAATGATTAAACCACTACTGGAAAATGGGCAACGCCTTGCCTACGGTGCGCGCGCTATAAACGAAGGGGGACTTCAATCGCTACCAGAATTAGTCTTTCCCGGTGGCGCGCTGATCGGTTGCTCGGCCGGATTTGTTAACGTGCCGCGAATTAAGGGTTCGCATAACGCCATGAAGTCCGGAATGCTAGCCGCTGAATCTATTCTTGAAGCGCTGGGTAACGATGAGCCTGCGATACTGAATTCATATCCGGAAAAAATTCGGCAATCCTGGCTGTGGAAAGACCTTTACGCTGCACGCAATGTGAAACCGGCAATGTCAAAATGGGGTTCATTGGGCGGCCTGATTTATTCCAGCGTAGACTTATGGTTTCATTCGTTGGGAATTAATCTACCTTGGACCTTGAAACACGGGAAAGCCGATCATGAAAGCTTAATACCGTTGAAACAAGCCAAACCAATTCATTACCTACCACCGGATCGAAGAATCACGTTTGATCGCTTATCTTCCATCTATTTATCAAAAATTAGCCATGAGGAAAATCAACCAGTACACCTGCATTTAAATGATGCGAACATCCCCATTGAACATAATTTACAAATCTATGGAGCGCCAGAGCAACGTTATTGCCCAGCTGGGGTGTATGAAATAATCAAAAAGGACAATGGAGATGCCCTGCAAATTAATGCAGCCAACTGCATTCACTGCAAGGCCTGTGACATTAAAGACCCACTACAAAATATTACCTGGACACCACCAGAAGCTGGTAGTGGGCCCTATTACGAAGCAATGTAGTTTATTCGCCGAGGCAAACCCCGGTACCGCCCAAGCCGCAATAACCACCGGGGTTTTTGTGCAGGTATTGCTGGTGATAGGTTTCAGCGTAGTAAAATTCTGTTGCAGACGTTATTTCAGTGGTTATTTCACCATGATTATTTCCACTGAGCGCAGCCTGATAAATGCCGCGCGTTTCTTCGGCTATAACGCGTTGCTCTTCAGTAAATACATACACACCTGAACGATACTGGGTACCGCGATCATTCCCTTGACGCATTCCCTGGGTTGGATTGTGCGACTCCCAAAATACTTTTAATAATTGCTTCAAACTGGTTTCGTTGGGATTAAACACAACCAACACTACTTCATTGTGCCCGGTTAAACCGCTACACACCTCTTCATACGTTGGATTCGGTGTGTAACCCGCAGAATAACCTACCGCGGTGGTATACACCCCGGGCTGCTGCCAAAATTTTCGCTCAGCACCCCAGAAGCAACCGAGACCAAAAAGGATTTTTTCATAGCCCTCTGGAAAGGGGGGCTTTATAGCTACACTTTTAACAGCGTGTTTATTTTCGACCAGCATCGCTGTTGCGCGTCCTGGCAGGGCGTTATCTCGCGTAGGCATCTGTAACTTCGCCATTGAAAAAATCATTAAACTTTCCTCCAAAGAAAAACGGTGCCATTCGGCACCGTTTTAGTTAAAACCAGCGACTAATATTCAGCCGTTCCCACCATGTCATTAACAGGCGATCCACCGCACCTTGAGCAGCTATGCCCAATTTTTCTGGCAGAGATTTTTTAAAGCTGTACTCCACTTCGTAAACATCTGCGTTATCGATTTGGGAGAATAAATACTCATCACTTGTTTGTAATTCATCCACCAGATTCACCGACTTTGCACGTAAGCCAAACCAGACTTCACCTGTGGCAACTTTAGCTATATCAACTTGCGGACGATGCTCCCCCACAAACTCTTTAAAGAGTACATGGGTATCTTCCAGCTCTTCCACAAACTTGCTTCGGCCTTTCTCTGTGTTTTCACCAAACATAGTGACAGTGCGCTTGTATTCGCCCGCAGTAAACATTTCATAGTCAATGTCATTCTTCTTGAGTAACTTATGAAAATTGGGCAGCTGGGCAACGACACCGATAGAACCGAGAATGGCAAACGGCGCGGCTACAATCTTATTGGCGACACAGGCCATCATGTAACCACCACTGGCTGCCACTTTATCCACACAAACGGTAAGCGGAATATTCTTTCCGGTAATGCGAGCTAGCTGACTGGAGGCAAGCCCGTAACTGTGCACCATTCCACCGCCGCTTTCTACTTTTACGACAACTTCATCGGTGGGTTTAGCCAATGTGAGTACAGTCGTAATTTCCTCACGCAAACACTCCACTTCGGAAGCTTTGATATCACCATGAAAATCCAATACAAAAATACGTTTGCGTTCAGATGGATTGGCCGCTTCGTCCGTTTTATTTTTTTCGGCCTCCTTTGCCGCCTTTTTCTTCTGTGATTTCTCTTCTTTCAGTCGCTTTTTTTCAGCCTTTTCAAACTCTTTGTACTCATCATCATCAAGCATTGCATCGCGCAGTGAGTCACGCAGGTGCTCAAATTTCTCATTGAGCTTAGTGACTTCAATGTGACCTTTATCCGATTTCTTATTACGCCCCCCGACGGATACTGCAAGACTGATAATGACAAAAATGGCAACCACAAACGTAATCGTCTTCGCCAGAAACAAACCGTATTCAGTTAAAAATTCCAATGAAATAACTCCATACAACGTCTAAAAATTAAAGTAATAACGATTATTCAAATTCGGCAACCGCTTCACGGGCGGCAGCGTTAATTGGTCGTGCAAGCAACCCGGTGTTGGAAAGTGTTATCTCAAAGAGCGCGCCATCCTTCATGGGTAGGTAAGTCGCGGAACCATAAACCGCATCTATTACAGGCACCCAATCCGGGTGAGTATTGAGGATTCTCCAGATATCCAATCCATACAAACTATTATGCACTGTGTAAGCGGTGCGCGCCGCCATGGTTTCTTTTTCAATGTCGTAGTAACGCCCACTCAATCGCTCCAATCGAAAGGCGGGCTTAATTCCGAATGTCGCCAAATAGCCTTCCCACTTCACAATACGCGCATCCAATTGCCACTGATCACCACGCAGCTCAACACGCTGCTCTTTGCCTTCCTTATCTGCCAACACGGCAAAAAAGTGTTGATCTTCAATGCGGTCAAAATTAATGGTGGCGACAACTTGTTCCTGCAAGACTTGTTTGTAGCTGTAAACGTCAAACGCGGTCAACCCGATCAACGCGGCTAAAGCCAATAATGCAAGGCCAAATAGCCCGCGACAAAACCCGACAAACCATGAATTCTGCCACAGCATCCGCGCCGCCTTATAGGCGATATAAGTAGCGATCAAACTGATAAACAGGGCAACCAAGGTAAAAATCATATGTGTCCTACCTGTTTGGGAAACTTGTTATTGTTTATGGTTAATGGCGCGTCGCAATCCAACATAATGCGCTATCAACTGCCCGGCTACAGTAGCGGTTGCAGGCACCTGAGGCAACTCATCGTAGCGGAACCATTTCGCATCGATAATTTCAGCTGGATCTATCGCAATATGCCCAGTTTCATATTCGGCAAAAAAGCCGAGCATTAGTTGCCCGGGAAATGGCCAGGGCTGACTACGGAAATATTTAAGCTCACCCACCATCACACCAACCTCTTCCATAACCTCACGCCGAATACAGTCCTCTACCCCTTCCCCCGCTTCGACAAAACCCGCCAGGGTTGTGTACATAACTCTCGATGCGCGGTGATGATGGGCGAGTAAAATTTCATCACCCCGCGTTACCAATACGATCATACAGGGGGAGATACGCGGGTAAAAGCGCGTTGAGCAACCTTGGCACACGCGCGCGAAATCGAGCGAGTCCTGCACAGTCGCCTGACCACAACGACCGCAGTAACGATGGTCATAATACCAACGCGCAATTTGCAGTGCGCGTCCAGCCAGTTGAAACGCCTCTGGCGATAACAATTCCAACTGCGAACGAAGCCCTAACCATTGATACCCCGCGGGAGCGTCTTGAACGCCTACCACACGTACCCACAGGTCTTCATCATTAAGTTGGCCAAGAAAGTGCTCGCTGGCAACTGAAAGTGGCAATGTATTAGCATCACTATCAGCACAGACGAGAACTACACCTGCGCTATCGCATAACAATTGCTCACAGGTGTGGTTGGTATTTAACACCGAAATAATAAAACGCCGGCTGCGGGAAGCAGTCGGCGTTAGGGCGGAAGCATTGAACTCGAAAGACGCTAAATCAAAACCTACGGACATGATCAAACTTTGTAGCCCAGCGCTTGCAAACTTTCTTCAGCGATTTGCAACACACTGGTGTCCGCATTTTTATCCAGTTTTATCGCATCCAGATAATATTCCAGGCTAATTACCGCATCTGCAAAGGTTTCGAGTAAATGCTGAACGGCAGGATGCTGGTCATTGGCAAGTAAATCTTCGTCCACAAAGCGCATACAACCAGCAAGCACTTTTGCTGCACGAGGCAAGCCTAACAAAAACATTCCCCCGCGCACTGAGTCCAGAGTGCCGACGATATTGCGGATGTGGCCTTTATCGTAGTTGGATTCAGCGAACGCGCTTAACGCACGCTTTACCAATACCAAACCCGCTTCAGCTTCGTCGATAACAATTTTTTCGGCTTCTGCAATTTGATTGTTAGCCATAGCGGCATCGCGTGAAAGCGCATTAATCTGCGCTACTTTTTCGTCCGAAAGGTTGGCATTGCTTAAACCCGCGATAGTACTTTCCACATACAATAAGGTATCCGCAACCACCAATAACTCATCCGGAGATATCGTTGTGCCATTGACCTGCCAATCAGTAATTTTAGCGATCTCCTGCTTCAAACTATTACTTGGCGAAATCAATCCAACAATGGCGAGAATATCGGCAACCTTTTTCAACGTATCCAATAACTCGGGCGATTCTGTTAGCAACTCTGCACCACTTTGCGCAGCGCGTTCCAGGATATTCTTGGTGCTGTGCAACTCATCAGTTAACACTGCAACCATTGAGCTGATGGTGTTCGCACTCGGGCCATTGAGGAACTCCATCTCACGTGCCAGTTCAGCTTCGGTATAGGGCAACCTGCCAATCCCAAATGCTGCCAATACTGCTCGCGCTCCTTCACTATCCGAATTGGAAAGCGCCAGCAAATATAAAAGTTCTTTTTGCAAAGCAGGATCGACTTCGCGCTCCAATACCGCACTGCCTTCAAATTGAAAGCACTTTATTTCGCGCTCAATGGCACTGAAGAGCATCTTGCGGCCCTTGCCCAATTGCATATTTTTTTCAGCTAACGCGGCCAGCGTACTACCAGCCAGCCACCAGAAGTTACCCAACGCCGTGCCAGCGGACGCGGTCTCCAACCGCTGCAGTGCGCGAGTCATCATTCCCAATGACGCCTTAACCTGAACACCTTTTAATACGTTCAGCAATGCTGTCTGGTACATATGGCGCAAGCGACGCACCAGCGCTGTCAAATCCTCTGGTAGCGCCTGTTGGTTAACCGATAGACGCGGAGCTGGCTTGACGGTAGTCAACCCGTAGAAATAACTTTCCGGCAACGGAGCTGCTTTGCGCGCGAGGCGTAGCTCATTGATGTGCGGAATAAGTAACATGGCCATACTGCGGGCAGTTTGTGTGCAATATTCAAGATAGCGTGGCAGTATGAAAAAGCTGGCAGTTAACAGCTCCAACTTAGCGTCGGTTTTCTCATCTTCACCCAGAGTAATATCAGTAATATGTGTGGCCAGCTCATCGGCCAGCAAATCCACACCCCTTAGCTGAATTAAACTCAAAATACCGCGAATCTGTTTGATACCATCGATACAGTTCTGTAGTAGCTCGCCGTTGTTGCGATCCTGCGCAAACTGTTCAAGGCGGATCGCGGATTGCTCGATAGTCGCAACCAGTTCGTCATGAACCATTTTCAGCGAGGCAAGATTCAAGGTTTCTGTTGTACTCACAATTACATCCTGGCGTTTTGTCTTTAAAGGGATAGTTAAACTGCTACAAAGTTAAACAAGTACACTGACTCTATACCAACTTTGGCGTTATTTCACCGCGGCACCTTAAATAACAGGCACTTTGCTAAACAAATCTCATTTGTACATTTTTCAGCTCGCTCACCTTATTCACGCAACCACACGCAGTTATTGCCGCTAGCTTTGGCAATCGCGGCGAGCTTTTGCTCGTGCGCTGCCAGCTCGTCGGCATCTGCCATGACAATTGGTAAGGGTTTGCGTTCGGGCGCAACCCGACGAATTTCCTCCGCCTGATCGCCTCCGTCATCATTCTTGGATTGATTTCCACCAAGTGATAACGCGGTTTGACCACCAGTCATCAAGAGATAAACATCAGCCAGAATTTCAGCATCGAGCAAAGCCCCGTGAAGCTCCCGCTGGGAGTTATCTACCCCATAGCGTTTACAGAGGGCATCCAGGTTATTTTTTTGCCCGGGATGCTTGGAGCGTGCCATCAACAAGGTATCTATGACATGACAGCGTTCAGCCAGACTGCCGAAGCCCGGTCGCAGCATGTTGAGTTCATAGTTAAGAAAGCCAATATCGAACGCCGCGTTGTGAATAATTAACTCAGCATCCCCTACAAACTGCAGGAACTCATCGGCGATACGGGCAAAAACCGGCTTATCTTCCAGCATGGCATTGCTGATACCGTGCACCGCCTGTGCTCCCGCATCAATCTCGCGTTCAGGCTTGATATATTGGTGGTAATGGCGACCGGTTAAACGGCGATTAACCAATTCCACGCAGCCTATTTCAATAATTCTGTGGCCCTGTGAGGTTTCCAAACCGGTGGTTTCGGTATCCAAAACGATTTGACGCATCTAACTCAACCTCATCAATATTAGCGACGTAATTCTTCGATGCCACGATTGGCAAGGCTATCGGCTATTTCATTTTCGCGATGCCCACTATGACCTTTTACCCAGCGCCAACTCACTTGATGACGCTGGTTCTGCGCATCAAGCTGCTGCCACAAATCCGCATTTTTTACCGGCTCCTTCGCCGCCGTGCGCCAGCCATTTCGCTTCCAGTTGGACAACCATTCGGTAATTCCTTTGCGTACATACTGCGAATCGGTGGTAATGGTAACGTCACAGACTTCGCGCAACGCGCTCAAACCTTGTATTGCAGCCATCAACTCCATGCGATTATTCGTAGTTTCAGGCTCACCACCGTAGAGTGATTTCTCTACATTGCCGTAACGCAACAGAGTTCCCCAACCGCCAGGCCCAGGATTTCCCTTGCACGCACCATCGGTAAATATTTCAACCTTTTTCAAACTTTTCCACCCACCAACAGGTGATTACGTAACGGCACGCGACTACTAGCAGTGGGCCCGATAATTCGTGTGACTGCCAACCCCGGTACCGGACGATATTTTTTCCAGTCCGGCTTCAATGGCGTCAGCGCTATATGATCCTTGCGGGCGACAATCATATAGAAGCCTCCCCAGGGCAAGCGCAGCCTTTTACCCCAGCGCTCCACCCATTGCAAATGATTAATTGCATTTTCCTGCGGGAGCGGAGGCCTGAAAAACCCTTTATAGATGGCAATTGGTTCCATATCGACCAGAGCCAACCAATCCAGTAATCGACCAAGACGCAAATACTGAAGGCGCCAACGGGGAGCAGTGGTGAACAACCGAGCAATGCGGGCACAAAACCCCCATAGGCTCCAGGGGTTGAACCCCACAATGATCAAGTGACCGCGCGGAATAAGTACGCGGGTAGTTTCACGCAACAAATGATGAGGGCTTTGACTGAAATCAAGGGCATGATGTAACAGCACCGCATCGATGGTTTCAGCGGGCAGGGGCAAATGATTGAAATCCACTAGCGCACTTAGGCGTGGGTTATGTTCGACATTCGGATGCAACAGAAATCGGTGGGAAATAAGGCTTTCAGTCGTTAGGTCAATTCGCCCGTTAATTCCTAACTGCAATAAATGGTAACCAAAGACGCATTGCAAACCATCGTTTATAGCCTCCTGCTCCTCCGCCAGTAAGGATTGCCCCAGCGGGGTTTCAAACCAGGTAGTCAAATCCTCTATCGAGTCGCGCAGCGGCAATACCCCAAAGCGCCGCTTCCACATCGCAGAAAAACGGATCATCAATCGATGCGGGGCTTTGATAATTTTGCGATGCATTTATTATCCTCATCAGCGAAGTGAGTCGCCTGAACAAATTTACCGCCATTAAATCTACAACGAGCGATAAAATAATCCTCCGATGAAAACCAGAGAGACCATCCGGTGCTAAAGATTACCCCTATTCCCGCGTTTGAAAGCAACTATTTTTGGGTTATCAACCCCGATCCTTTGCAGGCGCGTGTAATAGTAGTTGACCCAGGGGCTGCACAACCGGTTATCGATTTCCTTCACCAGCAACAACTAACGCTCGCCGCAATTCTGATTACGCATCGCCATCATGATCATATCGATGGAGTTGATGCACTCCTCAAGGACTGGCCGGTGGATGTTTACGGCCCGACATCAACCGCTATCCCACAGATAACAAAACATCTTAATGACAAGCATTCACTGGAGTTGTTAGGGCTCCACATTCGGGTGATTGCAGTCCCGGGCCATACCTGGGAACACATTGCCTATTATTTACCAGAGCATAAATCGCTTTTTTGTGGTGATACCCTCTTCGCCGGAGGCTGTGGCCGACGTTTCGATGATACCGACGGGATTATGTGGGGGTCTTTGCAAAAGCTCGCCAACCTACCCGACGATACTCAGATCTACTGCGCCCATGAATACACCCTTGCGAACCTCAAATTTGCTGCTGAGGTTGAACCGGAAAACAAAGAACTCATCGGACGTCTGACCCAGGTAAGGCAGCTCAGATCCCAGAATAAAATAACCCTCCCAACGACGATCGGGCTGGAAAAACGAACAAATCCCTTTTTTCGCTGTCATGAGATTGGCATCAAAAACTTTGTTTTTGGCAACTCAGGCTCATTACCAGAATCCGCCGCCGGGATTTTTGATGCTTTGCGACACATCAAGGACCGCTGGCCAGGCTAGTTTCGAATGATGTAATAACCCATTTGATTACGGCCAAAATCACCTCTCAACCCGTGTGTGACAGGCTGCGCTTATTCCATATTAAGCATTGACCCGCCAAAGGCCAGCACCTAGAATCAGAAATCCACAGCCCCACGGATGGCAGAAGGTAATCACTAAATAGCCGTTGTTTGACAGAATAATAGGACATAAATCCTAAGTTCCGAGCAATACTCCCCCGCAGTACTTGCTGCGGTCTGGCCGTAACCAACCGACTTTTGCCGGCTAACACGCTAATCAAAAAGTCATTGAAATGCGTTGTTTAGCCGTTGTGGCACCCCGTTTTTTTCGTGCCGCAATAAAAAGTACACTGATGAAGTGACCCTATGAACACTAAAAATCGTTCTCATCTGCTGGCCTTGGGCCTCAGCTCGTTGTGCATTCTTTCTCTGGCTGGTTGCAGCACGCTCAAAAAACCAGCTGACACTGCCGCTGAACTCCCGCAGGTTGTACCTGCAGCGCCGTCCGATGAATCCCAGCTAGGCGCCAAGCTACGTGAGCACACTGGCGATTACGGCAACCTTTGGAGTGATATTATCGACGGTTACGGGTTACCAAAAGTCGGTGATGAAAAAGTTGCGAAACACCTGCGCTGGTACTCCAATAATCAGAAATATCTGGACCGCGTTACCGAGCAAAGTAAACCTTATTTACATTATGTTGCTAACGAGCTGCGAGAAAACGGCCTCCCACTTGAACTTGCACTCTTGCCCATCGTAGAAAGTGCGTATGACCCTTTCGCGACCTCCCCCAGTAAAGCACTCGGTATTTGGCAGTTTGTCCCCCAAACTGGCCGTAACTTCGGCTTGAAACAAAACCAATGGTATGACGGACGCCGTGACCTGGTCGCTTCTACCGACGCTGCAGTTAGGTACTTAAAACGTTTGAATACGATGTTTAATGGCGATTGGTTGCTAACCATTGCCGCCTACAATGCTGGTGAAGGCACAGTGCGCCGCGCAATTGAGCGCAATCGCAAGCAAGGTAAGGGTACCGATTTCTGGTCCCTACCTTTATCCCAGCAAACACAATCTTACGTACCGCAATTGCTGGCATTGTCTAAAGTAGTTGCCAATCCCGACAAATACGATCTCGAACTTAACGAAATTCCTAACAACCCCTATTTCACTACTGTCAACGTCAGTTCTCCCATTGATTTGGCTCAAGCGGCACGCATGGCTGACATTGACCCCAAAGAGCTGCGCAACCTGAATGCGGGTTACAGCAAATGGATTACCGATCCAACCGGCCCACACCAGTTGCTTATCCCCATCGCCGATGCGGCTGAATTTACCCTCACGCTGGACAAGCTGCCGAAAGTTGCCCCGGTTCAAGTCGCAGGTGATTACAAAGTAAAATCTGGCGATACGCTCGGTGTCATCGCCAAACGTTTCGGCACGAGCGTTGCGGCAATTCAATCCGCTAACAATTTAAAAACCGCGCAGTTGCGCGTTGGCCAGAGTTTGAGCATTCCCGGTCAGTCCCCCTTGAATTCGCCCTACGCCATTCAAGCTGAGCAGGAGATAGCCCAGCGCAACCAAAAAAACACCGGTACCTACTACACCATACAATCAGGTGACAGTTTCTGGACCATCGCTAAGAAGCACGGCACTAGCGTAAACAACCTACTGAAGTGGAATGAGCTGGCCAGCAACGCCAAACTGAAGCCCGGTCAAAAACTGTTGGTAGTCAATAAGTCCTCATCCCAGCCGCAAGACAACAAGATCACCTATCAAATCAAATCCGGCGATACCCTGCACAAAATTGCCGATAAATTCGATGTATCCAAAAAAGACATCCTGACATGGAACAAAGTGAAAGATGAAAGCTACATTCATCCCGGGCAGGAATTAACGATCTATTTGAGCGCAAAAAATTAAGTCTGATTGACGTAAAGCAAAACAGGTAATTAATGAAAAAGGCCAGCAACTCGCTGGCCTTTTTATTTTCGCAGCTTCTGACAAAGCGATTAACAGACGCGCGTTATAAGTCTAAAATTCGCTCCAGTAACTGAATAACAGCGGCTTGATCAGCGTCATACCCGCGTCAATACGAACAAACCATAATCAACTTTTGCCTGACACAAGACAACCAAGGAGTTTCTATGCCTACGAGCCCACTGGCTGGTCAACTTTTACCGCTGGAGATGTTGGTCGATCTACCTAAATTGATCGATGCCTACTACGCCAACAAACCAGATGCCAGCATTCCGGAACAGCGCGTCACCTTTGGTACCTCTGGCCACCGCGGCTCCTCGTTTAATACCAGTTTTAATGAGAACCATGTGTTGGCTATCAGCCAGGCTATTTGCGACTATCGAGTCAAGGCCGGTATTAACGGCCCCCTGTATCTGGGGATTGATACCCACGCGCTTTCCGAACCTGCGCAGATCAGTGCTGTAGAGGTGCTGGCTGCCAACGGGGTTGAAATCATGCTAGCTAAGGGCGGCGAGTACACCCCTACTCCAGCCATTTCCCACGCCATCCTAACTTACAACCGCGGCCGCACTTCAGGCCTTGCGGATGGCATAGTCATTACTCCATCGCACAACCCACCCGACAATGGGGGCTTTAAATATAATCCGCCTAACGGTGGGCCCGCCGATAGCGACATCACCAATTGGATGCAGGCACGTGCAAACGAACTGCTGGAAAATAATCTGCGCGATGTTAAGCGGATGAATTATCAGCAAGCCATTAAAAGTGCGACGACTCACTACATCGATTACATCAATCATTACGTGAGTGATTTAATCAACGTAATTGACATGGATGCCATTCGCGGAGCGAATGTCCGAATGGGTGCCGACCCCCTCGGCGGTGCCGGTATTAATTACTGGGCCGCGATTGCAGATCGCTACCAATTAAATTTGAAAGTGTTGAACACCGCCGTTGATAAAACCTTTTCTTTCATGACGGCCGATTGGGATGGAAAAATTCGCATGGACCCATCTTCTGCCTACACCATGCAAGGGATGGTAGAGCGCCGCAATCTATTTGATGTTGCTTTCGCCTGTGATGCCGACCACGACCGTCACGGCATAGTTGCCCCTAGCTGTGGATTGCTGCCACCGAACCACTATCTCGCGGTCGCAATCGACTATTTGTTTCAAAATCGTCCTCAATGGAAGGCCGAAACGGCGATTGGAAAAACCGTAGTTAGCAGCGCAATGATCGACAAGGTTGCAAAAAAATTAGGCCGCCGGCTGCATGAAGTGCCCGTTGGTTTTAAATGGTTTGCACCGGGATTGTTCGATGGCTCCCTTGGCTTCGGCGGCGAAGAAAGCGCCGGCGCTTCTTTCCTGCGCATTGATGGCAGTGTTTGGGCCACTGATAAAGACGGTATCATTCCTTCGCTTCTTTCTGCTGAAATTAAAGCCAAAACCGGTCGCGATCCTGGCGAATGCTACCAATTATTAGCAGACGAATTCGGCCATGCCGCTGAAGCGCGAGTGGAAGCCCCAGCGAATACCTCACAGAAAAAAGCACTTTCAAAATTATCCCCCGAACAAATTACTTCAACTCAATTGGCGGGCGATAAAATTGAAACCATCCTCACTCATGCGCCAGGCAACAACGCTGCCATCGGTGGAATTAAAGTGATCAGCCAAAGCGGCTGGTTCGCAGCACGCCCTTCAGGTACAGAAGAAATTTATAAAATTTATGCGGAAAGTTTTAAAGGCAAAGAGCATTTGCAAGAACTGATTGCAGAAGCTCAGGCCATTGTTGATAAAGCGATTTCTTAGTGACAACGTCCTTTTTCCATCGACAAAAAAGCCGCTGATTAGCGGCTTTTTTACGCTTTTGGCAATGGAATCCAATCAGTCTCACCTGGCACCATGGTAAATCCACCATTAGTCCAACGCTCCCCGGCAGCGCGAACTTTTTCGCGAGATGACGCAACAAAATTCCATAAAATAAATCGCTCACCGGCCAAGGGTTCCCCACCCAGCAGCATTATCTGCGCACCTGAATCGGTTGTGACACTGGAGTTTTCGTCAAGTACAGCAAGGTGATATTCCGGCACTGCGTCACCATTTACACTCACATTGCCCCATACAACATAAATAGCAAGTTCCTGTTGCGGAAAATCGGGTGAGTACACAGCGCCAGCAGCGAGGGAAATATCCAAATAAGTTGTGACGCTCGCCGTTTTTACCGGCGACGCAACCCCGAAAGCCTTACCGATAAGTACCTGTACACTCATATCAGGCAAATTAACCGAAGGAATGTTTTCAGCACCGTAATGTACAAAAGATGGATCACAGTCTTCAATTTCTGTGGGTAATGCCAGCCAGGTTTGTATGCCTTCTACTGGCGTATTATTCGCGCGAATATCGCTTGGCAAACGCTCTGAGTGGACAATGCCATTCCCAGCCGTCATTAAATTAATAGCGCCCGGCTCGATGCGCTGTACTACGCCTAAACTGTCGCGATGCAACATAGCACCTGAAAATAAATAGGTCACCGTAGCCAAACCAATATGCGGATGCTGGCGAACATCGCCTTCTGCAGTTCCTGCAGCAAAGTGGGCGGGCCCCATATGATCAACAAAAATAAACGGACCTACCCGTTGTTGTAAACGTGAAGGCAATAAACGCTTTACAGTAAAGCCAATATCCTGCGTTCGCGGCGGAATTAAAACACTCACGGAGCTCTCCCTTTTAATGAGGATTCAATCAGACGGTAGTTGTTGTGATATTAAAACTACCATGAGACAGGAGTTTATGAATCGGACACTTCTCCACAATACCAGCAAGCTGTTGTTTCTGCTCTTCACTTAAGGAACCAACAAATTCTATTTTCATCGCCAGATTATATTCACCAGCCTTTTCTTTTGAATCGTCGCGCTCTATATCAATATTAATGGAGTCAAGCGGCATACCTCTACGCTTGGCAAACATTGTGAGTGTAATTGCCGTGCATGCAGCGAGAGAGGAATCCAGCAACCCGTGCGGGTCAGGAGCGGAATCTTCACCGCCCACATCAGCTTTAACATCCGCCAGAATTTCATGACCATCTATACGAATACGCTGGCGATAGATTCCGGTATCATTTTTTTGCAGCTGAATCATTACATCATCCCCGTTAGTTTGTTGCTGTAAACTTATACCAATAAATTGGCTGCAGTTAATTTATTGAATGCGCAATGCCGCTTTCAGAGCTTCGGGGTCATACCCGCGTAACACCTGGCCGTGGATCATCACCAATGGAATACCGCTGCCATGTAACTGGTCATATTGCGCGCGCCCTTCGGCTGACTTTTCAATATCGTACTCAACATAGGCGATGTTGTTTTGTTTGAAAAACTCGCGCGTTTTTTTACAGTAACCACACCAGTCGGTGGCATAAAGCACGACACCTTCGGGATGCTGCGCGGAAAAATCCGGCGGCGGACTTAGCTCGTCGCGAATCACATTCCATTTGAAAATAACCAAGGCTGCCAGCAGAATTACAACTATTTTTCCAAAGCTAATCAACACAACACCTTAAATTCGGCAATTCAACGGTAAACTTTTAACTTCAATATCGGTTCGGTTTTCACCGACAGCTTCCATTCCTGCCGGTGCAGCGGCCTTACCACAAATCCAGGAAATTGGGCTTTGCGGCGATCCTATTACAACGATCGGTCGAACACTGAGGGTTTTATTCTTAATTTCCGGATGCGCCTTATTGCCAAAATGAATGTGAAATGCACCGTTGATTAAATCAATTCGATCGACATAATTCCCCAGTAATTTATCGGCGGGTGGAATGCCTGCCTCCTGATTATCTTTCAAAAAGGCCTGGGCACTCTGGTGATAAAAAACTACCAACTTTTGGTAATCATCAATCAACGCCATTGATTCGGTCACTTGTTTTCTTGCAATGGCCGGATCGGGAGATGGAAGTGCCATCAACGCCAATATTGCAATAATCGCGACAACGACCAGCATTTCAATCAGGGTAAACCCACGCTTGAGTAACATACACGTAAATCCTTCAATACATTCAACGAAGCAACATTTAATTACGAACGGAACTTCAGGCTTCCGTGCATTCCTTTTAGCGCAAAAATTTTGCTACATACCAGCAGCTGGCATGAACCTGAAAGCCCTGTTCGCGCGCCCAGGTTAGCCCTGTACGCACTAATTTTTCTGCAAGCCCCTGGCCGCGAAATTCCGGTGGTACGTAGGTACTATAGAAATCTATTTCTCGTGCATCACCCACTGAATGCAGGCGATAGGCCAATACCGCTTCATTACCCCCATGGCGGATTACAAATTTTTGGTCGTTTTCTCGATGTTGAACGTCAACCATAACCAGCTCCAAAAATTGATAGGCGAACTATAGCCCATAAAAAAATCCCCTGTCACTTGCGTGTACAGGGGATTTTTCGATCCGGGTGAATATTAAACCTTGGTTCCCCATAGGTCGTATTCATCTGAATGCTCAATTAATACATTCACCAAATCGCCCGGCTGTACATTTTCTTCTCCATTAAGATATACACAACCATCAATCTCTGGCGCATCAGCAAAACAGCGCCCAATTGCACCTTCTTCATCCACTTCATCGATCAGCACTTGCAATGTCTGACCTACTTTTAACTTCAGCCGTTCCGTAGAAATTCGTTGTTGCAATTGCATAAAACGATCATAGCGTTCTTGCTTGATATCATCCGGCACCGGGTCAGGCAGATCGTTGGCTTTTGCACCATCTACCGGTGAGTACTGGAAGCAACCCACGCGGTCCAATTGCGCTTCTTCAAGGAAGTTCAGCAACTCCTGAAAATCCTCTTCAGTTTCCCCAGGGAAACCAACAATAAAAGTCGAGCGAATCGTCAGGCTGGGTACTTGCTCGCGCCAGCTCTTAATCCGCTCCAGAGTTTTCTCCACCTGCCCAGGGCGACGCATTTTGCGCAGTATGGTTGGGCTGGCATGCTGGAACGGAATATCCAGGTATGGCAGCACCTTGCCCTGCGCCATCAGCGGAATAATGTTATCTACGTGCGGATAGGGGTATACGTAATGCAGGCGAACCCATACGCCCAACTCACCCAGCGCCGCTGCGAGTTGGTACATATCGGTCTTCATCGGGCGACCATCCCAGAAATCGGTGCGGTGTTTAATATCTACACCGTAGGCTGAAGTGTCTTGCGAAATCACGAGCAATTCTTTTACACCAGCCTTAACCAGCCGCTCGGCTTCACCCATTACCTGGCCGATCGGCCGGCTTACCAGCTTGCCGCGCATATCGGGGATGATGCAAAAACTGCAGGAGTGATTGCAGCCTTCAGAGATTTTCAAGTAGGCGTAATGACGTGGCGTCAGCTTGATACCCTGAGGCGGAACCAAATCGGTAAAGGGATTGTGTTGTGGCTTGGGCGGCAAGTGCTCATGCACCTGCGATAGAACCTCTTCGTAAGCGTGGGCTCCGGTTATTCCCAACACATTTGGGTGTACCTGAATGATTTCATCCTTCTTGGCACCCAAACAACCCGTCACCAGTACTTTGCCGTTTTCGGACAGAGCCTCGCCAATCGCACCCAAGGATTCTTGTACAGCGCTATCGATAAAGCCACAGGTGTTAACAATCACCATATCGGCATCATTATAAGTAGGCACAATGTTGTAGCCTTCCATCCGTAGCTGGGTGAGGATGCGCTCGGAATCCACCAGATTCTTGGGGCAACCCAACGATACAAAACCTATGGTATTCCCTTTGTTGCCGCCTGCTTGGACCTGACTGGCCAGGGTTTTGGCCGGGGTATCCAGGGTTGTGGTTTGGGTTGGATCAAAGGTATTTACGCTCATAGTGTCTCGCGAAATGGGGAGGTACTGAAAAAAGGCCGCTATTGTAGGCGTTTAGGTACAGATTTGCATGCACAAGATGGATTAATCCGTGCACCTCCCCTTTTTTTGCGGTCACTTAGGTTTTATACGTTGCCAATTGACGTTGTATTTCGCCCGTAATTTGGCTTAGTCGCTCCGACGCTCGTAGCGTTTCCTGAACCCTTCGATGACTTTGGTCGCTATTGCTATTGATACGCGTAATATTTGCATTGATGTCCTCGGCGACCTTGCTTTGCTCGTTGACCGAGGTTGAGATTTCTTCGTTTAACCCACTTAAGTCCGACACTGCTGACAAGACTTGCTGAATAGATCGACCGGATTCATCTGCTCCGTTAACATTTGCATGAACCTGATCTTCCGCCATTCGCATTTTGTCGAAGGCAATTACTGAATTCTCTCTAAAGCGTTTAACCATTTTGTCCACTTCCTCGGTGGACGCTTGAGTGCGGCTCGCGAGTGAACGGACTTCATCGGCCACCACGGCAAAACCTCTGCCCTGCTCTCCCGCACGAGCAGCCTCAATCGCCGCATTAAGAGCCAACAAATTAGTTTGCTCGGCAATCGAACGAATCACGCCCAATACAGCGCCAATCTCATTACTCGCACCTGCCAACGCATCAATACCTTGTGCAGCTTGTTCAATATTGCCTGCAAGCAATTGCGTGGAGTCGATAGTTTGGCGCAAATTCCGATAGCCTGTTTCAGCATCTTTTTTAGCGCTTGTCGCTGCTTGGGCGACATTATGCGCGTGCACCGCAACCTGCTGGGCGGTGGTACTCATTTCATAAATTGCGCTGGCAATACTGCTGATATCGTGACTTTGGTTGGTGGCCGCTCTCGACGATTCGCTGGCAATATCTTTCAACTCAGACGCTGCACCAAAGAGTTGCTCTGTAGATTTCGCGACAGAATTGATTGTGTTTTGGAGCTTGTCCAACAAACCATCGAATCCGTTGGAGAGTTCGGCTAACTCGTCCTCCCCGGTAGAGTTGAAGCGCAAGGTCAAATCACCTTCCCCGCTGACAATATTCCGCACGCGATTGATTGTTTGATACAAAGGTTTAACGATCACCCATTGCAGCAAACCATACACAATAGCCAGTATTACCAAGCTCGCGATTGCGAGCATAACTGACGTGAATAACAAGGCTTGATTAACCAGCGCGCCTATTTCTGCATTCGAGTAAGCCGTAACGATTTCGTACCCCCAAGGATCAAAACGGTCGCGCGTCAAATGCCACGCAGGGTCCTCCGAATTTATAATTCGATCAACTTCGGCAGAATCAATATTATTTGAGTGAACGCGGGTTACACCCAGATTATCGCGAATCGCGACGAAACCTTGCGCCAAGACACGGCTCTCTTGTATTGCTGTGAATAACTCTTGCAAATCCGCTTTGTAACCGACATACCACACGCCAATAGTATTGCCACTCGCATCTTGAATTGGCTCATAACCCGTTAAATAGGGATTACCCAGAATATCCACCAATCCGTAAAACGGCCTGTCTTGTTGGATTTGCTTGATAGCTGCCCCTTGAGGAGCAAGCACCGTACCTGTTGCCCTTCCGGTAGGTGTCATCACGTTTGTTGCTATGCGAACGAAATCCTCACCGTCTTTTGAAAAGATGGTTGCTGTACCACCCATCATCGAGGTCAACTTATCCACCAATACGACATCATTGGCGATAGGCGAGTCACCTAAATATAAATTAGGCACCTCGCGATTATTCACCCTTACCCGCTCGCCTTGGCGAGGCTGACCTATATTACCGCCAAGTTGCCGCAGCGCAGCCATGCTACTTTTCACGCGCTCGGCCATTATCGAATCAATAACGCCTAGCAAACGTAACGAGTCACGACTAATACGTTCGCTTTCTCCGATGGCACGCGATGCAATATGGTCACGCTCGATAAAATAAATACTCAGCGCCGAGACAAAAATTCCAGACACCAGAATTGCCACAAGAGCAACGGTGAACTTTTTAGAAATGGACATGAAGGAGGCTCCGCAAACCTTGGCGGTTCAGGTATAACTCTATGATGATGATTAACAACTACCCAAATAAATATAACGGGAGATGCGAGATTTACGAGCGCCAACCCCTGAGTAGTATTACGCTATATATGAAGATATATCAGCTGAGTTATTCATAACCTATTCTGTGGAGACCTTGCCTTAACTGCGTCAGCGCCGCATGAATATTCGCTCGTGGGGTGCCGATATTCATCCGCATAAAACCACTACCACCTTCGCCAAATACAGCGCCCGGACTTAAACCCAACTTGCATTCCTGAATAAAAAAATCGCGCAAGGCTGAATCACTCAACCCCAGTTGCCGGCAATCCAACCATAATAGATAGGTAGCCTCAGGCTTCACCATACGAATCTGTGGAATATGCTGCGCGATAAAATCAGCAGCAAAATCGCGCGAACTTTGCAAATAACCCATAAGCGCATCCAACCACTCATCACCACCGCGATAGGCCGCTTCATAAGCCGCAATACTAAAGGGGTTACTATTGCCAACATGCAGTTTTTCAAATTCCCGCTTCATTGCCTCACGTTGAGTCTTATCGGGAATCACCAATGCAGACAAACCCAAACCGGGAATGTTAAAAGTCTTATTGGGTGCAATGGTGGTCACAATTTTATCGCCCGGCTGCGCCAAACGCCCAAGCATAGTGTGCGTGTTGCCGGGGTAAATTAAATCGCAATGAATATCGTCAGAAAGAATTGTTAAATCATAACGCCGTGCAATTTCCAACACCCGATTCAATTCGGCAACAGACCAAACTCGCCCTACCGGATTGTGTGGAGTACATAACATTAACAAACGTGCGCCTTGCTGCGCGCAATGTTCCAAATGCTCAAAATCTATTTCATAGCGCCCATTCGACTCACGCAAGGCGTTATTCAATAATTTACGGCGATTAGTGGTTACTGCCGAGAAGAATGGAAAATACACCGGTGATTGCACAATTACCCCTTCGCCTTCGTGCGCGAATGCCTGCACCGCTGCAAACAGCGAGGGAACCACACCGGGTGCCATCAAAATCCATTCCTGCTCAATATGCCATTGATGCCGACGCGCAAACCAATCAATGGTAGCTTGATACAGGCTTTCCGGATAAAGCGAATAACCGAACACCGGGTGATTCAATCGCTCCTGCAATGTCTGGGTAATGCATTCGGGCACGGCGAAATCCATATCCGCCACCCACAGCGGCGCCACATCTGTGGTACCAAAATACTGCTGGCGACCGTCAAACTTTACAGAGTTGGTTTGTTCCCGCCGAATGGTCGTATCAAAATTAAAAGTCATAGTTACATCTACTGAAAAATAATCGAAAAACGAAAAGGTAATTACCTAACTAAACACTATTGATTAGTTTCACGGACAGCCTCTTCACTCCCTGGCCAGGCGTCGTACTGAGGCGCTAAATCAGCAATCTCATACCAACTCGCTTTTGAACCCACAAAAATATGTGCTTGCACTTCCACGTGCTCAATCCCCTCAATACCACCGAGTGGAACACCTAGAATATCGGGCTTATTGTCATAAGTACTGATAAGGGGAGAACCACAGGTTTTACAAAAAAATTTAGTGACATAATCAGACGATTTATAGCTGGATAAATTCGCCTCACCTTTAATCCAAGTGAATTGATTTTTATTAATTGAAGCACGCGTTCTAAATGCAGCCCCATGCCAACGGCGACACTTTGAACAATGGCAGTTGTAAACCGGCCCTAAGGCACCATCGATCGTGTACTCAACCGCTTCACACAAACATTTTCCAATCATCACACCCACAGCCCCTACCCTATTTGATTGCTGCAAAAATGCAATTTAAAACGAAACCTTGTTATAGCACGTAATAGTTGCATGGGAAATATCCCCTATACTAAGCAGGAAATTTCACCGCAAACAACCTGTGTTAAGGAGAAAACAATGAGCAGCGATAACAACAGCGCAAACAATTCCAGCCCGCATCTGGATACCACCTTTGCCAACTTGTTAATGGCAGCCTCTGCGGAAGCCTATACCGACTTCGCCAATACCAACAACCCGACTTATCAAGTGCCAGACCTAACGGTTGACAACATAACTTTTAAATTTGTACAACGATTTACCGGTTTTGATGATGTAGCCTGGGGCAGCGGAAAGGAAGAACGCTATGCACTGCTGTATCAAGCAGCCAACCAAGCTAACACGTATATCGTGGCATTTCGTGGAACTTCATCAGTGTGGGATGCCATCATTGATCTCGAATCAGCGACCACCACCCCATTCAAACCTTATAAGAATTCAGCCACTTTCCCTGGCAACGTTCATGTAGGCGAAGGTTTTAATGATGTCTACGCCACCAAAAGCAATCAAATGAATGCATCATTGCAAACGCAAATATTTACCGCATTGCAAGATTTGCCCGATACCCCAACTGAAATATTTATTACGGGTCACAGCCTGGGCGGCGCATTGGCCAGCTTATTTACGTTGGATTTAGCCGTCAGTTATCCCGACATAGGCATTACCAGCATCACCTTTGCCAGCCCAAAAGTTGGCGCGCATGTTTGGCAAAGCACTTACAATCAGGCCTACAAGCTCCTGACAAAAACAATTCGCGTATGTAATAGCTATGACTGGGTTCCGCGTCTCCCGCCGATTGATTTTTACGCGATCGGACAAGAGTTCACGGCAAGCTTTACGGTGGCAAAACCGCATTTTGAAGTTCAGGATGTAGTGCTCGCACGGCATGCGTTGACTAACTACACCTGGGTGATCAGTCGTGCCGTAAACGCAACGCCGCAAGTTTGGACTGGCACATTTGTGGATCAAGAAAAACTTTCCTGGGATATGGTTAGCGTCAACCCCGACACCCATAACGAATTGGATATTGATCAAGAATTAGCGCACTTTTTCCCCAGAAACAAAAATGACAAAGCAGCTTCCGCTTAATGCAATCCGAGATGCTTGAGCGAATGCTCAAGCATCTGTATGAGCGGCGACCAAATCGACCATAGTTGCAACTTCCCGTTTTCCGGACTCCTTTAAACCATCGATTATTCCAACCTTGTCTACTTCTGGTCGATCTTTGCTGACCTTCCATTTACCCACAATTTTTTTCAATGGAATTTCTATCCCGACAATTCCTTTTAACAAGCGCTCGATAAAGTCCTCCGGGGCATCAGTCACCAACCATGGCTGCGCTCGACCCTGCTCATGAGTGCTAGTTAATTCCTCCACATGTGCCAATAGCCACGCGCGATCCTGAATAAAACGCGGCTTGCCACTCGCTTGCACCATTACATAATTCCAGGTTGGTACCGCTTTACCGTGCTCAGCTTTACTAGGATACCAAGCCGGAGAAATATAGGCCTGTGGCCCCTGAAAAATAACCAATGCGGAAATATCGCTCTCGGGCAACTCCCACAATGGATTTGCGCGGGAAATATGCGCAACCAACGTACCGAACTCCCCACGACCGGCATCCAGATAAAACGGAATAGCATTCGCAACCAACTCGCCCTGCCCCATTACCACCAATGTTCCCAAGGGATAATCCTTAATCAGCTGATGTAATACATCGAGGCGTTTTTCCTCATGAAGTTTTGGGGTATACATAAATATCCAATTCCTGTTGTAATAAAAAATTGCTAATTTTTTACGCGACGCGACATCAAGGTTTCAGACACAGATTTGCCATCGATCCGGTACATATCGCCAATCTGACCATAGGTAATAAAACCCAGTTTTCTATAAAGGCTAATCGCGGGAAGGTTATCAGACATAACCTGCAAATCCAGATATTCGAACTGTGTATTTGCTTGCATCCAATCGAGCAGGAAGTTAAGCAACCGCTCACCGATACCGGCTCGGCGATGCAGCACATCAACCCCCATTCCCAGAAGCGCGCGATGGCTAGCGTATTTATTGGGGTGTGGTCGAATATCGATATGCCCGACAATTTTCTGCCCGGGAATGTCTTGCCCCGGAAATTGTTCCCCACTCAATGCCAGCATTAAAATTCGCCAACCTTCTTCAGAAACGGTTTTGTTAACGCCGCTTAAAAATTTATTTTTGAGCGCGTCACTAACCTTGGACTCTTCGCGTGATAAAGGCTGGAATATAGGTTTTTCATTTACACCGTTATCCTGCAAATGAACATCAAGATACTGAAAAAATGACTTCAGATCCGATTCTTGCGCTATGCGAATTTCCACAAATTACCTCGAACGTTAATTTTATTATTCCTGCAAACTAATGCTTCGGGCGTTTGTTGTATGCATAGAAAACTTCATCGCGCTGCCAGCCCAGGGATTCATACAGCGACCGCGCGGGTAAATTGGTTTTGGCGGTGGTTAGGTCCATGCGCGCTTTTCCATCGGCGAGCGCACGAACTTCGGCAGCCAGCAACAACTGGCGGCCTACGCCAAGCTTTCTCGCATCAGGCAGCACAAACAAATCATATAACGAGTAAATGGGTGTGGCTTCGACCGAGCAAAAGGTTGGGTATAGCTGGCAAAACCCTACCAATCCTAAATCATCACTCTCTGCAATTAGAATGGTCGACTCACTATTTTTAAAACGACTGGAAAGGAACTGAAAGGCAAGTTCATAATCCGGCTCTTGCTCATAGAATTGACGGTAGAGATCAAACAACTCTGCCAGATTCCGCAAATCACTAAACGCGGCCTCACGTATAACAATATTCATGCTTAATGCAACTCCTTGTCGGTGTAATTTAACCTGAATGAACTCAGCTGTAAGACTTGCCAAGAATGACACGACAATTGGGGATCATCGCCGAGCCAACAGGCTCGGTGATGATAGACCAAAACGGGGGTAATCCCTATAGGATTGTTAGGCAGGACATGCAATAAATATTGGGGAGAAACAAGCGAGTATCCAAATCAGGGCCGCATGGTTTCAACCATTTCCACAAATTGATTAACACCGTTGCGTACATCAGCTAATCCAGCAGCCACTTCGCTAATACTATCTTCTCCGTGCAGGGCAATGCCCGTGATCGTATTTAGCTTGGCATCTATTTCGCTAATCAACGTCGTGTTGTTTTGCACAACCTTGGATATTTCAGAGGTCGCTTGAGAAGTATCGGCAGCGAGTTTGCGCACCTCATCTGCCACTACGGAAAAACCACGCCCGGAATCACCGGCCCTTGCTGCTTCTATGGCTGCATTTAACGCCAACAAATTGGTCTGATCTGCGATGGAGCGAATAGTCGTCACTATTTCATTAATACTCTTGGATTGAATACTCAGCTGACCACCAATAATCGACGCTTCTTTTACTTGCCCTGCAATGTGGTGAGAGGTTTCGATTGCATCATTGAGGACACCCACCGCATTCGACGTAATCTGGGAAGTCTGTTCTGAAGTCGCTGCCGCCAAGTCTATCGCTCTCATTGCGGTGTCAACGCGCTCGGTAATATCCGACGCAAATTTAATGACTTTTACCACCTTGCCATTCAGATCAAAAATAGGATTGTAGGTTGCCTCCAGCCAAATAATTTCTCCCGCAGAACCTTTGCGCTTGAACTTACCAGCGAAGTGCTGCCCTTTGCTCAGTCTTTGCCAAAAATCCGGGTTGTCTCGATAAAATTCCACATCGCAAAAAATCCGGTGATGTTTACCAACCATAGCGTTTAGGGAATAGCCCATTGTTTTTTGAAAATTTTCATTTGCCGTTATGATGTCGCCCTCGGGCGTGAACTCAATCACCGCCAGGGACTTATCTAACGCCTGAAGTACGGCAGATGTTGCCTTGAGCGCCAGTTGCGATTCAGTAACATAGGACGCGATTTTGATAATTTGTACAACCCTGCCACTAGCATCCTTAACCGGAAAGTAGTTTGCCGATAGAAATACGGTTTCGCCGCTTTTTTTGACCCGCTCAAAAGTCCCTGAAAATGCTTTTCCTTGAGCAAGATCGCGCCAGAAATTTTCATACTCTCGGGTGTTAACAATCGCGCTGCTGCAAAATACCCGGTGGTGCTTACCAATGACCTCTGTACGCGAATAGCCAACGGTCGCCAAAAACAAATCGTTAACTTCCTTTATGTTTCCATAAGGATCAAAACTGATATAGGCCGTGTTGTCCTTTATGGCTGCCATATCCTGATGCAAAGCCTCTAGTTCCATTTTCGCCATTCTAGCGTTTTCTTTATCATCAGCCGCTTTCTTTAAAAAAAACAGATTCACGATGCTCTCCTATTCCTACACCCAATTTTCCCGGGATTACCCCTCGCATTTAACTAAAAAGTGTAGGCCGACAAATCCGGTTAATCTAGCGAAACCCAGATGAGAAAATAGAACCTGGGGGCCCGACGAAGGCTTTTAGAATTAGATAAAATAAAAACGGAATTCGTAGGACCAAATAGGTGGATTAGGCTGCTAATGCGTATCAAAATAACGGCACGCACGCGGTTATCCGAACAACCAGGTTAACCAAAATGAAAGTGGCTATCAGTCCTGAGCACTGTGACGTGTTGGCTTCTCGATAAAATCCAACGCTTTTGATAACAGCGCGGCGCAAGCACCAATAACTACCGAGGTGGTCAGCACATCCAATAAAGAGTGGTATTGTTGATAAAGCATTAACGCTAAATACCCAACAAACGAAACCGCCAGCAGCGACCACCGTGCAGGAAACACCCTCGCCAACCCCAGCACCATTGCTAGTGATACCGCGGCATGGGTACTGTAATCCAACCCAAACGATGGCCAAAGGCGCACTGTATTATCAATAAACATTAAACCGTAGGCAGTTACCAATAAGCCGATTACATAAAAAAGGGAAATTAAGGAAGCGCGATAATTGGGCCAAAGCAGATAAACATCCCTTCCAAGCCCAGCCAAAAATAAAACAAATAGCAAAGGAATGTAGGAATCGGCAATTGCATCCAGCTGGTCATAACTCATAACGCATCAATTCACGCTAGTGTAATAACTACCCGACGGTGGTTTGGCAAAGAACTCAAACGCCGCCTTTAACTGCTCAGGCGGAATCGCACCTGCCGCCCGTTGATGAGACTCCACATCCACCCACTGCTCAACAATTGCAATATTTGCCGAGTTATCCAGACTAAGCAACAACTGACACCCGAGGCAGCCGGAACAATTTTCGATGGTCGCAATAACCGACTGCAAAAATTCACACAGCGCCTGCTCAGCGCCGGGTTTTGCCTCGAAATGGTTGATGCGAGTGATAGGCATAGGTTTTCCTTAAATTGTTAGATAAATTTTCCAGTATGGTAAATCCAATCGAAGCCAAAGGATGTCAGTAAGAGCTGTCTATTGAAGAAAGGCAAGACGTTCATCTAATTGATTGGGCGTAACCTGAATTATTTCCGCCGAAACAATTTTCTGCTCAACAAAAGGATCTTTTGCTATCCGAATTTCCAGCTCATCAGCCGATAAACCATGAGCAATAATGCAACCACCGGGAATGGGTTGTTTACTGCCGACAAGCAAAAATACGTTGTCATCCATTCCCTGTTGGATCCAGCGTTTATGGCCCGCCATAAACTCACTGGCCAAGTGTTTATTTTCCGCAAAGCTGAGTAATACGATAAACATAGAAAATCCTTCCGTATGAAAAAACTTAACGAACGTCGGAAACCACCCGCTCTAACCAAGTTTCCAGACCTTTTACTTCGCGCCGCACAAAATCTAGATCGTGAAAATTGCTGGCCATCAATGCAATACCTTGGCTTGCAGCCAATACATGCATAGCGAATTCATCGGCCTTTTTTACCAACCCGAGCTCAACAAACTGTGATGCCAGCCATGTACGAAATAAACCAAATAACTCCAATGCGTTAGCGTGTAAGCCATGTCCCAATTTGGCAAGTTCAGAACATAAACTTCCCACCGGACAGCCATACTGCTGGATTTTGGCCTGATTCATAATAAGAATCTGAATAAATAAACGAATCCGCGCCTCTGGTGTTGGCGCTTGCTGCCCCCAAGTCTCCAGCAGCTTTTGGGTGCCCTCCCTGCGCCGCTCAATAACCGCACTCAAAATTTCGTCTTTACTTTTAAAATGATGATAAAAATTCCCGCGCGAAATCCCTACCGCCTCAGCAATATGCGCAAACGACGTAAACTCAAAACCCTGCTGATAAAACAGCTCATCGGCTTTGCTGATAATTAGATTGCGAGTGGATAGATCAGGCATAGAAATAAAAATAGGACAGTTGACCTAATCAATATAGGTCACCTGTCCTATTTTCGTCAAGCGGCGTTTTTGTAGCTTGGTGGTGAGGAACGAACCCAAACTAACCCTACATTAGCAGCAACCTAACGGAACAACGGATTTATTGAATCCGCTCCCAAACCGTAACCTCAGAAAGCGTATGCTGAAACTTGCGTTTAGTTTCACGGATTACAAACGGGACTTCTTCCGGGCCTTTAATTAACCGGAAATGTTTACCGAGGTGCGCTTTTAACCCGTCGAGTGTGGTAAAGCTTTCTCCATCTTTTTTAAAGCCGCCTACCCAATCTTCACGTGGTGTGTGTTCTGCCAGCCAGGTGTATGGCGATGTGAGCATGAGTATGCCGCCGATATTCAGGCGTTCATGAATAGCACTCAGAAATTTCGCGGGATTGTAAAGGCGATCTATCAAGTTGGCAGCGAGAATAAAATCGTAACCGGTGAAAATGGTTTTTAGGTTGCAGGCGTCCCCTTGGGAGAATTCCACATTGTCCTTGGTTTCCGCCAGACCTAATTCGGCAAGTGAGCGGGATTTATAAGAAACCAGTTCGCCTTCATCGGCAAGGGTGTAACGTAAGGTTTCACCGCTGGCCAACTGAACACCCACATTTATAAAACGTGCAGAAAAATCCACGCCAGTAACATGGTTAAAATATTTTGCTAATTCAAAGGTGGCGCGACCGGTGGCGCAACCCAAATCCAGTGCTTTGCGTTTGGGTTTATCCACTAATGCGGTCACTGCCAAATCTACCAAGGCTTTGGAAAAGTTGGGTACACCAAAATATTCGTCACCGTAGTGAAATTCAGCGTATTCGGACACTAATTTATCGGTTTCGTAATGGGAACTGGGCACAGGCTTTATCTCTCCGGAAACAACATAACGGAAACCCGCATGTTGGAAAAAATGGCGGCGGAATGCATAGCGCGATGAGCGCAAACTTTCATTACCGCAAGAAATCCACGAGCCACCTTTAATTAAATTATGGCGCTCGTCGAATGTGGGTGTAGTGAAATCATCGTAAATCGCGTGAACTTCAAAACCGTCGAACGGATAGATAGGTGTTTCTGTCCATTGCCACACGTTACCTACCACATCATAAAACTCACCATGGGCAAAATAATTTACCGGGCATGACGATGCACCATGATCTAGCTGCACATTGGCGTTGGCAATATTTTCGGTTACTTGGGTTAGTCCTGCAGTGTCATATAGGCGATACCACTCATCTTCCGTGGGTAAACGCACCGCCATACCTGTTTCGGATTTTTTCCAATTACAAAACGCTTTGGCCTCGTGATAATTTACTTCCACCGGCCAATCCCAAGGCATGGGCACCTCTTCGGTCATCAAACGTAGATACCAACCGTTGGTTTTCTTCACCCAAAAGGTGGGATGCTGCGCGCGCGTAAAACCCAACCAGCCTTTGCCCTCTTCTTCCCAATTGTGAGTATTGCGATAACCACCCGCTTCCACAAATTGCAAAAATTCCTGGTTACTCACTAAAAATTTTGCCGCTTCAAATTCGGGAATATCTGCTTCATGTATTCCGTATTCGTTGTCCCAGCCGTAAAACTGATCGCTTTTTTCTTTTACCAAACGCACCTGCCCTGCACTCACCTTAACCAGTTCATTTTGCGGCGGCATGCCAGTAACGCGATTGGGCTGCCAATTCGGCGAGCTTTTTACGAATTCCAATTTGTGCTGACGAATTAACACCGATGAAGTTTCAAGGTGGATACGCTCATGCTCAATCCCCATGATGATCGCCCACCAGGGATTATTCCAATCAACCGGTAATTGCAGCGGCGCATTGTCAATTAAATTCAGCACCAGTGAGCGCACTTGATCGCGATAACTTTTTACTTCCGTGGGTGTTGGCCATTGGTAGTGGGCATCGTTGAGATCATCCCAACTCATTTCATCCACACCCACCGCAAACATAGATTCAAAACGATGATTCAAACGCTCGCTAATCATGCGGGTGAGCAATAATTTGTTAACGAAAAATGTAGCGGTGTGACCGTAATAAAAAATGAGCGGATGACGCAACCTGATCGACTTGGTGTAAAACGCCTGGTCATTGGCCAAGCATTCAAACAAGGATTCGTACGTGTTGAAGGTATCCAGGAAATACTCACGCAGCACACGCCGCATCCCGGCTTCATCGTTATCACGTAAATTGGGCGTTCTGGTAAACAAGGTTGTGCGAGACAACAATGGACTCGTTGGCGCTGCCTCCACCGCAACGGAGTGGGATTCATCAACCGATTTGCGCAAAACGGATTGTCCTGAATGCATCATTAAAACTCCTGATGTGTCCTATATGTTAGGTGACATGGGGGGTATAAGTGCCCCGCAAACGACAAGGTTTAAGTGTAAAAGAGATGCAGCAACAGCCAAAAAGTTACAGAACATAACCTTAAAAACGATTAATTCTGGTGGCGACCTACGTAGTCTTTAGCAAATTGCCAAGCGACCCGGCCACTGCGTGCACCGCGTGTTCTATGCCACAGGAGTGCGGCATCCCGGGCATTATCCCCCCAGGCTCCGCCAAGTTCTGTCACCCAGTGATGCGCCGCCGCTAAATAATCATCCTGACTGAAGGGATAAAAGCTCAACCAAAGCCCAAAACGCTCTGATAATGAAACCTTCTCCTCAATACTGTCGTTAGGGCGCACCTCGCCATCCTCGTAACTAACAACATCCAGATTATCACGCATCTTTTGCGGCAACAGATGGCGCCGATTACTCGTTGCATAGAACAACATATTCGCAGTGGGCGCAGAAATAGATCCATCCAACACCGATTTCAGGGCTTTATAGCTGATCTCACCTTCTTCAAACGATAAATCGTCGCAAAAGATGATGAATTTTTCCGGACGCTCACCAACCAGATCCACAATATCGGCCAGATGCAACAAATCCGTTTTATCCACTTCGATGATTTTTAAACCCTCGTTGGCAAATGCTGTCCAGGCAGCTTTTACCAGGGTGGATTTACCCGTACCCCGCGCGCCGGTTAGCAGTACGTTATTCGCCTGTCGCCCGGTCACAAACTGACGCGTATTGCGAACTATTGAGTCTTTTTGCGTTTCGATATTTTTCAACGCATCCAAATCCACATAATGCGGATGCTTAACAGCCTGCAAGAAACCCGCTCCGCTGGCCCCTACTCGCCAGCGAAATGCGGTGGCCGACCAATCAACCGCCGCCCTCGCCGGAGGTAATAGCGTTTCTACGCGAGTAACTAGCTGTTCGAGCCGGGTTATAAACTGATCAAAATCTGCCACACAAAAGCCCTTCTGTTATTAAAGCCCTTCGGTTATTAAAGAATGACGCTCACCCTGATAAAAGGTTACTAGCCATAAAACGAGACTGGTCTATATTGAAAGAAGTTTCATTTACGCACAAGTTAAGGCCGATTATGTTTACCAAATTGGAATTACAGGTTATCGGACAAACACTCACACAAAAACGTGACTGGATAACCAAAAACATTGCAAATGCCGAAGGCAGCGCAAAAACACAAATGGAACAAACCCTGCAAACCATAGAATCCGCTTTACAAAAAATTACGGCGCAATTGCGCCCGGCTAGTGCTGAAAAAGCACCCGTTAATCACTACATCTCCGAAAAATCTGTTTCTCCGCTTCGTCAGGCCGCGATTCATCGCCGATTGGAACTCGCACCCGGGCAAATAAGAGCCTTGATCGTGGATGATGACCAGCTAATCTGCGAACTCGTTAGCGCCTATCTCCATTCGGTTGGAATATTCCTGGTCGATTTTGCCAATGACGGAATGAAAGGTGTCAGCTTGATGTATGACGCCAACCCACCCTACGACCTGGTGTTGTGTGATTGGAATATGCCAGAGAAATCCGGCATTGAAGTACATAACGCCATGCGTGCCGCCGAACGTTACCTGGGCACTGTGTTCATGTTGGTGACTGCCGTCACCGAAGCCAAATTAATTCGCGCAGCGATTGAAGACGGTGTAGACGATTACGTGGTTAAACCCATCGAACAGGAAAAACTGGTTAAAAAAATTGCGCGGTTCTTTCCCTTGGTCACTAACCGACAGTAAGCAACCCCGGGAATAGGATTGCTACCATTTCATTAAATACTCCACTCCAACCGCCACATTATTTACATCCTGGCGATTGTATTGATTCACTCTGTACTCTGCGATCGCAAAAAAATTTTCAAACACTTCATAACCCAACTGGGTTTCCCAAACTACCGGACTTGCAGGATAAGAATCCGGCAAATCCTGATTAAACGTATGATCGATAAACCCGGCCAAGTAAAGCCGATCACTTACATAAGGAAAAGTCATGCGAAAGGAATGCTCGATTTGCCAAACGTGTCCGGGCTCTGAATCCCATTGGTAAAGGTGAAAATTCATCGACCAACTAAGATGTACCGCGGCAAAATATTCTTTCAACCATTCCGTATCCGCCATTCGCCAACGAAAACCCAAACGATGACGGTCATTATCTTGCCCGGTACGAAAATTAAATTGCGCGGTTAAATCCAGCGGTGACTGGTCGGCAATTTGCCAGCGGATATTTTGCTCAGTGTAGTAGCCAGTTGTGTCTTGCAATTCGTCCGTTGCTGGCTGATTAATGAAATTGGTTAAACTGAAATAGGAAAATCTGTTTTCCAAGTTGGCGGCGATATTAATCGTTGCCACCGAGTCTGCCTCTACATCAGATAAGTAAGGGTAAACATTAAGATCAACAAAGCCCCCCTTGGTATTTTGCGTCACTGCGTTTGCCTGCATTACACCCAGGCCACTCACCAAAATCACGCCGAAGCGGGCAAGACTATTCAGAGACATGGCTGGAGTCCATTGCTATACAATGAAAACGGTTGCGACCTGATTTTTTGGCAACGTATAAGGCTTCATCGGCGATTGCGATTAATTTTTCCGGTGAACTATTTGGCAAGGGAACTACTGTAGCGACTCCTGCACTCACGGTAACCAGGCCAGTCACATTTTTTTCGTGTTTTAATGCAGAAAGTTGCAGCATCGCGAAAAAATTGGTCGCTACCTGCTGTGCACCTTCATTCCAGGTTCTGGGGAGAACCGCAATAAATTCTTCACCGCCATACCGTGCTACTAAATCATAAGGGCGTTGAACGCTGTTAGCCATGCATTGCGCCACTTCGCGCAAACAAGCATCACCGGCCACATGGCCGTAGGTATCGTTGTAGAGTTTGAAATTATCGATATCGCATATCACTACACTGATTGGCTGATTATCACGCGCACATTGCAACCAGGCAGTTAGCAACTCCTGCTCATAGCGACGCCGATTCGCCAAGCCGGTTAACCCATCGATTAATGCAACCTGACGTAACAAATCCGATTGCCGTTTTAATTTCAATTGGGTGTTAACGCGTGCACGCGTGATGACAGGATTTATGGGTTTATGGATAAAATCTACCGCACCCAATTCCAGCCCCTTAACTTCATCTTCTTCGTTTGAATTTCCGGTAATAAAAATGACCGGAATATCACTCAGCGCAGGATCGGCCTTTAGCGCGGCACAAACTTGGTAACCATCCATACCGGGCATGACAATATCCAGTAGCACCAAATCCGGCATTAGCGATTTGCATTTTTCTAATGCCTGTTGGCCACTGGTTGCCATGAACACATCAAACTCCTGGCTAAATAGTTCGTGAATCAACCGAATATTTATCGGCTGATCGTCTACCACCAATAAGCGCGGTTTTGCGTGAGGTAATTTGCCCCACTCATTAGGCTGCGGCATGGATAATTTTTTCCACCAAGGTTTCCAGGGTAATTATGGCAGCTCCAAAATTGAGCTCCGATGCTTGTTCGTTTAGCAACTGTGCCAAGGGGTCACCACCCAGTGCAGCGGCTACCTGGTGACACAAATCAACTGCATTCATGTTGTCCTCACGCAAATAACCTTGTAACTGCGCCGTGAGCAACAAGAGCTGTTCGCGACTCAAGGTCGGTGTACTTGGGGTTGATGGCAGTTGAAAGTCGAGCTCGTTGTATGCAGCAAGACTAGTATGAATTAGCGTGTAAACCGCACGAATTTCCTCGTCGGACGGCAAATCTCCTGAACGCAACTGTTGTTCTAGCCTTCCTGCCAGTTTTGACAAACGTATTGCACCCAAGGTACCGCCAACACCTTTTAAAGAGTGGGTAGCTACGATTGCTGCAACGGAATCCTGTTGACCAACCGAACTCACTAACTTATCGAATAAGCTTTTTGTTTCCGACTCAAAACGGCTACACATGCGTAACGCGAGTTCCGCATTATTGCCAAAGCGGGAAAGAATCGACTCCAGCGGTTCAATTAAGGGGTAGGTGTCCAGGGGGGCGGTATCGATTGTGCCGACCGGTACGCTATCAACCGACGCAACGTAATTTCCTTCGCCGCACAATTTCAGAATCAGCGGAACCAGCTTATTCATATCAAACGGTTTGCCGATATGTTCATCCATTCCGGCCTGCAGGCAGGCTTCCCTGTCATTCGCACTCGCATTGGCCGTCATTGCTAAAATAGGTAAGCGCGCAAAGCGCCCATCGCTGCGAATTCGGCGAGTGGCTTCAAAGCCGTCAATGTCGGGCATTTGTAAATCCATTAATACGATGTCGAAGTGTTCGCCGGATTTAATGACTTTTTCGACCCCGATTAAACCGCCCTCGGCCTCTACGACGCGCGCGCCAACAATTGTTAACAGCTCACGCGCTACCTGACGATTCAGCTCGTTGTCTTCCACCACCAAAATATTAAAGCCATCCAGGTCATGATTAAGAATTTTAGAATCAGCCGCTGTAGGTACTGTTTGTGGTGTACCTAATTTTGCAATCACTTCACTAACTTGCTTGGTAGTTACCGGTTTTACCAATAGTTCGTTAAACGGCCGGCGTTCCAACTTCGCGGTCTGCATAAGCAATTCGCGTTCAAATGCAGTGACCATAATAATAAGTGGTTTAGCTTCATGATTTTCGCTCGCCCGAATCAACCGGCTGGCCTCCAGACCATTCATTTCCGGCATATTCCAATCCATGAGGATAACGTCGTACGGGCGCCCTTCCGCATCGGCCTGCGCGACTTTCTCTAGTGCCTCAGTACCCGAGCTGGCGGTAACTACTTCGCAGCCGGCATCCTGCATACCAATACCCAGCACATCTTTCATTAGCGGATTGTCATCAACGATTAACACCCGCAATTGGGTAAGCGATGCCTCAGGGATGGTTTGTGAAGCTATGGAGTGAGCACCAATGAGTAAATCAAGCGCGAAGGAAAATGTAGTTCCAAGGCCAGGTTGACTGTGAAGATGTAGATCCGCACCCATTAATTCCAACAGGCGTTTGGAAATTACCAACCCTAATCCCGACCCACCAAATCGGCGTGAGGTAGAAGCCTCCGCTTGAACAAAGCCTTCGAATATCCGTTGGTGCTGCTCGGGGGCAATGCCGATTCCGGTATCCTCAATCTCTACCATGATTTTCACATGGGTTTCGCTAATGGCCTGTTGACGCAACCTTACGGCTACATGGCCCTGGTGTGTAAACTTCAACGCATTGCCCGCAAGATTAATTAAAATTTGCTGTAAGCGAAGTTTGTCTGCCACCACTGAACGCGGCAATTTAGGATCAATATCAAATACAATTTCTACCGGTTTTTCGCCGTGATTGCCCGCCAGCACTACAGCCAATTCACGCAACATAACTTCCAGTTCAAATTCAATCGGGTCCAACACCAATTTATTCGCTGCGATTTTAGAAAAATCGAGGATGTCATTTAAGATCCCAAGTAATGAACGAGCAGCCGTGTCTGCTTTACCGATGTAATCCTGTTGCTGAATATTTAAATTGGTTTGCTTAACCAGGGTCAGCATCCCCAAGACGGCATTCATGGGCGTGCGTATTTCGTGACTCATATTCGCGAGGAATTGCGATTTGGCTTCGCTCGCCGCTTCCGACATTTCTTTCGCGTGGCGCAACTCGGCTTCTAATAACGTTTGATCGGTAATATCCAAATTTATACCGGTTACGCGTTTAGCATTTCCGAATCTATCGCGCTCAATTTGTGCGCCGGCTAGAATGTAATGCACTTCCTGATCGGGTGTAATAATGCGAAACACCGGATCAAATGCACCAACACCCGCTACTGCATCTTGTAGCTTTTGCTCAGCGTTGGCGACGTCATCCGGATGCAGCCGCTCCCGCCAGTGTTTATATTCCAAGCCATGATTCTTTAAATACAAGGGCTGCTGATACATGGAATACATGCGGTCATTCCAATGCAATTGGTTAGTTGCAACATCCCAAGTCCACACGCCCAACTTGGCTACATCTGCCGCAATAGAAAGCTGATCACGGGCAGCCGACAAATCTGCCTCAATTGATTTACGCGTGGTGATGTCGGTGCGCAATGCAATGATACGTTCAACCTTGCCATTCGCATCCAGAATCGGCGCGATTACGCTGTCAAACCACCGAAATTCACCGCCACTGGTACGATTGCAGACTTCGGCATGCCAGGGTTTACCGCCCATCACTTGCTGCCACATGTCAACCCAAAACTGGCGCTCATGGACCTTGGAATTAATAATGCGATGGTTGCTACCCACCAATTGTTCACGAGTAAAGCCGCTCGCCGCGCAAAAGTTATCATTGACTTCAAGAATTTTTCCCGCCGAATCGGTAACGGAAAATAAATACTGGGCGTTAATTGTTCCCAGTATCGCGGTATTTTCGCGCAAAGCTTTGGATAACTCGGCGGTACGTTCTTGCACTCGCGTTTCCAGAGTAACGTTTAACTCCAGCATTTTCCGTTCAGCCGCCTTAATGTCGGAAATATCTCTTAAGGTTTTGGAAACGGCAACTACCGCACCGCGCACGTTGAAAACAGGCGATACATTAATTAACGCATCAAAAACTTCGCCATTTTTTTTCTGCCGTTTGCTCACCATATTCTGCACAGGAAGCCCATTTTTTGCGTAATTCAGAATGGTAATCTCTTCTGCCTTAAGCCCTTCCGGAATAAGTAAATCCACTACCCGTTTGCCGAGTATTTCTTCAGCACTGAATCCAAACATTGTTGCGGCGCCAAGGTTCCAGGCTGTAACAACACCCTGCAAATCCATTCCTACTATTGCGTCATTCGTACTCGCAACTATCGCCGCTAGGTTTGCCTGATGTTTTACCAGTTCACTTTTGTTACGCAACACGACTGCCGTAACAAAAATTAGCAACGCGAGAATAAAACTGATGATTACACCTACGCCAAATACCCCCCAAGGGTTGGTTTGACGCAATGAACTGATGTACAGGGTTCGTGGTTCTAACTCAACCTGCCAATCTCGCCCAAACACCGTAAACACTTTGGAGCCAATAACAGCCTGTTCAGCGTTAAACCCTTCACTCTGGTGAAACACAACTTTTTTTTCAAAATCACCTACGTCAGTCAGGCGAAGGTTAAAAAACTCGCGATTAACGCCGAGCGTGCTAATAACGTCCTCGGTAACCAGCGGGGCACAGGCCCAACCAATCGCCGCTTGCCAGCGCTCGGTACTTACCACTGGTGTACTCCAGGTTTTATAAACTGGCAATAACATAAGAAATGATTGAAGCGGCTGCCCCGTGACTTGTACCAAAGTAATAGGCGCAGTTATTTGCACTTCACCACTATTAACTGCTTTTTGCGCAGCGGTGCGGCGATTAACTTCAGACGCGATATCGAGCCCGATCGCTTGTTCGTTATTCAACATTGGCTCGATGTATTCAATAACGTAACGTTCGTCAAGGTGGGGGCTAAGTTGGCGAATGGCAAAATTGGGCTTTCCGTCGAGTCGCGCATGAGCGAGGAACCCTGGCTCCTGCTCTGATAATACCCGCCGAATAAAACCAAACCCGCGCGCACCAGGGAACTCTTTGGTTAAATCACGTGAGTCGGCGTAGTGGCGAAATAACTCACGATCAAGCGAATCCCCACTACTCAATATAAATGCGCGGGCACCACGTAACCCATACTGGTAGGAATACATGCGCATTGAAATTTTATCGACAAGCTTTTCTACTTCCTCGTCAACATGGTCACGCACTTCTTGTTGGTTATTGAGGGTGTAAATCCGCGCGGCGCCCAATGACAAGCTCAATCCGAGTAGCAGAAAAAGCAAGCCGGCAATGACTGGTTTATTATATTTTGTGTACTTCATAATCGCTCTTTAATTAGCGGCAGAGTCTTGTTTCCACGTAGACATTCCGTCACTTCCGCAACGGGCAAAGGTCTCGCATAGTAAAACCCTTGCATAATGTCACAGCCCATTGCCATCAATTTGTTGGCGTGCTCCAACGTTTCTACGCCTTCCGCCACAACACGCAATGCCAAATCATTAGCCAATTGAATAATTGTTTTAATAATAGATTGGTCTATCGGGTCTTCCAGCATGTTGCGCACAAAACTTTGGTCGATCTTTAATACGTCGAGCGGGTAGTTTTTAATGTAAGAAAGGCTGGAATAACCAGTACCAAAATCGTCGAGCGCGATTTTTATGCCCATGGTTTTTAGCTCGCGCATTAAATACGAAGCCTTGTCCACATCGCGCGCAAAGACGGATTCGGTAATCTCTACCTCAATTTGCTGTGGGTCGACTTGCGTGGTGGCTAGCAACTCACCCACCAGATTGATAAAACCGGGATCTTCCACTTGAATTGCAGACACGTTGATTGCCATCCGAATGGGCTTGCCCATGGCAGCCCACACCGCCGCTTGCTCACACGCCTTTTGAAAAATTATTTTCCCCAAGGGAATAATCAAACCGGTCTCTTCAGCCAAAGGGATAAATACTTGGGGCCCAAGAAGCTCGCCATTCGCTTGTCGCCATCTGACCAGTGCCTCGGCACCCACAATGGCGCCCGTACTGGCTTGGATTTTTGGTTGAAACAATAAAACGAAGGGGTCGCCCAAGTCAGACGCCAGGTCATGCTCGAGCATGCGCCGCAAGGACTGCTTTGCCTCAATATCGGCGCTGTAAAAATGGAATCGATTACCGCCGGCTTGTTTCGCGGAATACATAGCGGCGTCGGCGTGGCGGTAAAGTTGCTCCACATCATCAGCATCATCCGGGAACACGCTCACGCCTGCACTTGCGGTAAATACGAATTCCCTATCCCCCACCAACCACTTGCGCTGGAACGAGGCCAACAACCGCTGTGTCAGGGTTCCAACCTGTTCGGAGGTCTCAAACTTGGGGACCAACACCACAAATTCATCGCCCCCTTGGCGGCAAAGCGTATCACCGCCCCGCAGTTCTTTTTGTAGCTGATTGGCGACCTGTTTTATGAGCGTATCGCCAATACTGTGACCATAGGCGTCGTTGATTTCTTTAAATTTATCGATATCCAAAAGAATCATCGCAACGCGCTGATTTTCCCGACGCGCCAATTGAAAGGATTGGTGTGCGCGATCCTGTAACAACATTCTGTTGGGGAGATTAGTTAAAGGGTCATGATGCGCAAGATGTGTCATTTTCAACGCCATGGCACGGGCTTCACTCACATCATGGAAAACAATAATTGCCCCGGTAAGCTCACCCTGCTGATCCAAAATCGGCGCTGCAGAATCTTCTACTTCTATGGATTGCCCGGCGCTCTGCAAGCGCGAGTTCAAAGCCATTCCGACTACGCGCTTATCTTCCAGCGCAATCCGCACCGGGTTTTGCAAGCGACTTCCCGTCATACCATCGTGCAGCTTCATGACATTTTCAATCGGCCGTCCAATGCCATCTTTGGCCATACAATCGGTGAGGTCCTCCGCAATGGGGTTCATAAAGGTGACGAAGCCATTACTATCCGTCGCGATGACGGCATCGCCAATGGAATTCAACATAATGCGGATGCGCTCTTTTTCTTCGGCCAAAGACTGTTCCGCGCGTTTACGTTCGGTGATATCTGTCAGTAGCATCAAATAACCGAGTTCACCCGCGCTACCAAGGCGCCTTACCAGCGAAACCTGGGCACAGAGTGGACGGCGTTGGGTAACAAAGCTGATATCGAAGGGAGGAATATCACCAAGGGAGTAGGCGCTTAGTTGGTGTTGGATAAGTTTAGCGACCGATTGCCCTACGACACTCACTAGTGGTTGGCCACGCATAGAATCAGGCGCCAATCCGAACCATTGGCCGTTCACATCGTTACTAAAGCAATTAACCAATCCCTCATTCCAATATGAGACAAACACCGGCAAGGAAGAGACCAGCAAGTTTAAATCGCGCGTGATTTCGCCCAATGCGATACGTTGCTGCTGGAGTAATAATTGGGTTTTTGCCCTCGCCCGCGCAATTTCAGGAACTATGGGCTTGGGAATAAAATCAACGGCACCCAGTTGCAGCGCACGCAACTCATAGGCTGGCTCTGCATGGCTGGTAATAAATATGATCGGTGTTTCCTGAAGCTGAGCGTCCGCTTTTAACAAGCGGCAAACGTCGTAACCATCCAGGTTAGGCATCTCAACATCGAGCAGAATCAGGGTTGGGTGATGGGTGTAGGCAGCCTGGAGCGCGGATCGTCCATCAGTCGCAAACACGCACTTGCCAAGGCCCTTTACCGCCTCATTGATCAGGTGAATATTGCTCGGTATATCATCCGCAATCAGGATGACGGGTTCGGTAGGTCCACTGGCGAACATCGACGCAATCCCAGGCTAGATTTACAACATCTATACAGCCTAGCATTGCGCCGCTTGTTTTCCAGTTAGCGCCGGGCGCTGACGGCCCGGTTATTTAGCGTTGGCATTACTCTACTTCGGCCATAAAATCCAACGCAGCTTGCTGGCGAATAGCTTTGCGGTGGTTGGCCATCAGTTTGATGATTTTTTCCTGGTCGCACACTTGTCTATCCAACATTACACGGGTTTTAAGTTCACCCATTGGTTCAGCGGTTGGGCATTTACTGAATACAAACTGGTTCGAAATTAAATCCATAAAGGGGCCGGATTTACTGCTCGGCATAATAAATAACAGCTGCAAGCCGAGGCTTTCCGTTAAGTAGTTAATCACCTCGCGCGAGCGGTGTTCGTCCATTTTAGAGAAAGCCTCATCCACCAATACCATGCGCAAATGGCTGTTGCCTTCATTAAAGCGGAATGCCGACGTAATTGCAGCGCTGCGAATAATATACGCCGGCGTTTCCAGCTGACCTCCAGAGCCGGTACCGTACTGACTCAGCGCAATCGGTGCTTTGCCTTCCGGCTCTTTGTAAATTTCATAGCGGCGATAGTTGCGATAATCGGCAATGCGGCTTAATTCACGCAATGCTTTTTGTTCATCTTCATCCAGCAACATGGTCATCAAGCGCTCGCGCACTTTTTGATGTTTATCATCCAACTTCATAGTAAAGAGCGTTTCATTTTCGTCGCCGCCGGCAGTTGGGCTATCCATTACCGCTTTGAAGAACTGCCAATACTCTTTGAATTCCGGAACCCAATCCCAATCAAAACGGAAACGTTCGCGATCAGCACCAAAGCGGTGATGCTCCAATTCCTTGTTTAAATCCTCAAGGATTTTCTTGCCATCATTAATTGCCTGGAAGATGGAGTGGCAGAGGTTACTCACAAATGCGTTATTGAAACTCTCCCGCAGGGATTCAATTTCTTTGTGACGCTGCGCGAGGATATGGTTTTTATCACGATTATAAAGCGCATCAAACTGGCGACGAATCTCACAAATTGCACGGAAGTTTTGGCTACCCAGATCATCGTTGTAATCCACATCGAATAAAATGGAATCGCTGCTGGAACAGAATTGGTTGTGCATCATGGCGGCTTGCTGTAAGCGATGCAGAATAGTTTTTAATTCTGCGCTCACGCCCGCAAGCTGGGTATCAAAATATTGGGCGCTAAATTGCGTGAGCGATTCATCCGCCCCCTGCAAGCGCGCGTCCGCATCGAATTCAGGCCAGAGTGCTGTAATGGCTTGTACATTGGTTTCACAGTTATCTGCAATCGCCAGATTTTTATCTTGCTCGGTATCCAGCTTATGGCACTGGTTATCCGCCAGTTTTAATTCCGCACGGCAATCCACCTGGGTATTATTTAATTTTGCATACTGCGTGTTTTGCGCTTGCAACCGCTGGTTCAGGTCAGCGAGTTCTGCTTCCAGTGCTTTGGTATCACTTAAATCCAATTGCTGCAGCTTGGCTTCAATTGCCTGAATACGCGTTTGCGCATTGAGCATCGCCTGCAGGGATTCGGCATAGGCGAGCGGTTTTAATTTATCAATGGCCAGTAACAATTCCTGCACTTCTTCTGCTTGTTGGCCAGATGCCTGCCATTCTGCTACCAAATCATGGAATTCATTCCGTTTCGCATCCAGTGCACGTTCACGCGCGCCCTGACCAAACACCAATTCCGATTCAGGCATATCACAACGGAACATGGCATAGTTACCAGAACCCATCGCATCTTTAGTAATACCACGGCGTGTGTTTTTTAATTCCTTTGCATTTTCCACGCGCTGAACATTGCCATAACTTGCTTTGATGTAAGCCTCGGCAGTGGCGTGGGCAAAGCTCATAATTTGGATAATAGAGTTGGACGCCGTTTCATTCAGCTTCTCCAAATCCTTTCCTGCTTTATCACCTTGAATAACCCGGGCGCGATTGCCCTGCCCGCTCATGTTACGCACTATAGAGATAGCATCCGCCTCGTACTCAGGCTCTACAATAATGCCAAACCGTGCAGCGCCTATATAACCTTCAATGGCTGCTTGCCATTCGCGATCCCGTACTTCCACATAATCACAGAGCACACGTGCGTCCGCCTTCGGGCATTGGCTATTAATCGCGTCCAACGCAGCGCGCACAAATGCCGGGTAACTGACCTGTTTGGTTTCCAGCGTTTGAATTTCGCGCCGCTTATTATCAATACTTTTTTGCAGGCGCTCCGCCTGGCCTTTGCGTTTATCGCGCTCTTGTGCCAATTGATCACGCAGATGCACGCGCCCCGCCGCTGCTTCAAACAGGCTTGCATAAAAAGCGTTGTGATTTTTTTGCAGATCCAAACTCGCCGCTAGCTGCCCATCCAATGGATGCGCTTGAATCCAGTCGCGATTGAGCAACTGATGAATGTCCTGCACTGGGGAATCAGTACAAATAGCTTTGATTAAATTGCCAAGACTAGCTTCTTTGAATGCAGGCAAATCCACACTGATCGAAGTTTGTTTGAGCGCTTGCTGCAACTGCTGTGCCGCTTCCATATTAGTTTGCAATTGCTGGTGTTGCTTGCGCAGCTCCGGCACTTGCGCCTGCATTAATTTTTCCTGAGTTTGTTTTTCTTGTTCTAATTGATCTTTGTCGCGCAGTGCCGGAACACCCAGCCGACGCGCGGTCGCCGCAAGAATCAATTGGTTAATTTCTTCACGCTGAGCCTCACAGGCCGCCAGAGCCTGTTGATTGCTGGCTGATGTTTCACGCAACAACTGCTGTTTGTGCTTGGCTTCCAGATAATGTTGCTGTGAGTCCGAATAGCGACGGCGAGCAACTGAATAAAGCAGCACTTGCTGCTCCAACCAGTTGCTAATAAATTTGTCCGCTTGCTCCCGGCCATGGGCCATACGCTCAATACCCTGGCGCAACTGACGAGCATCCGCCTCCATGGTATGAATTCGTTTAAGCATGGTGGAAACGCTGCGAATAGCCTCTCCCAAATCGCGGTACTCAAGAATTTCGTTAGCGACAAATTCATCGATTCCTTTGATCGGTTTGTAGGCCATAAAGCGCGAAAACGCGCGTGCGGCGTTCATCGCCTCGCGTTCAGACACGGCATCCACCTTGCCGCGCAAAATTCCGTAAAAACGGCACAAGTAAGATTTTTTCTTATCGTACTTCTCTACATTTTCCTGACCATATTGACGGCGCAGGCTGGCGTAAAGTTTGTCCAGAGGCACTATGTACTTATGAGTTTTCTCTTCCTTTAATAAATCTGCCAGGGTCAACTCAACATGCGGCAAAATAAAAAACTGGCTGTCGTCCAAGCGAGCAACTTTTTGCAAGCTGGCGCCCTGGCCTGTCGTTTCTAAAAACGCGCGCATTCCGATCAATGCCGTGAAGGGCTCTCCATGCTCACCCTGAGTAGGGTAAAACACCGCGCCCAAATATCCATCGCAGCCTTGCGGACGCGAATAGGCACCATCGTCACACCCCAGCACATAGGAACCGAGGGTACGAACTAATTTTCCGCCGCGCCCACGCTGGCTGGATTCATCCTGCCCCGGGTTAAAGTGAAACAGATTATCGTGCGCCGCCGTCATAATAGTTTGAATCGCGTCCGCTGCCGTTGTTTTGCCCGAACCGTTGCCACCGGAAAATAAATTAATCGGCCCGAATTCAAATTCAGCATTGGGCACGTTGCCCCAATTGACGTAAATAAAACGTTTTAAGTACATAGTAGTGTTTCAGCGAATCTAGAATTAATTTTCGGCATCGGTCGCAAACAGCGAACGATTCAAATGCGGGCTTGCTTTTTTGCGTTCGACTTTAGCGTCGTCATCGTCAGCAGTTTGTTCTTGCTCTTCATCCACTAACAACAAGTTTTCAGCCAAATGGTTGCGGATTTGCGCCAACCATTCGTTATTAACCAAATTGATAATGAGCGGACGAATTTTGATCCAACTCTCGCCCGAATCGATATCCGCTTCCGCCATAAAGTGTACTAATCGCAATTGACGCAGGCGTTTAAAGGCCGCGCGGCGTTCACCGATATTTTCCGGCAAACTGCGACGCAACAAACTCTTCATCGCCATAGCGATGGCTTCGAGGGATAAGGTCGCGCATCCTTGCTCATCAATACCACCTTCGCGTAAGGCTTTGTCATATTCCGCTCGCAACACCAGAATCAAAGCAACTTCGTGCTGATTCAAACGATTGCGTAGCCCCGCATTAAATGACTCATCGCTTTCATCGTCCATCCCCGGCAATCGAGCACCTGGAGGCAATACACGGACAAATCGAAAATTACTATCGTGCTGGAAACGCAAACCAATCAAGCTGAGAAAATCGTTGACCAACGCCTCGATGCGCACAAAGCGATCATAGAGCTCCGCTTCCACCTGACTATCATCGCGGCATAACACACCGTAATCGAGTAAGCGCTGAATCAATTCTCGCCAGTTATCGAGCGATAAATTATGTTTGTCCAACTGCTCTTGTAGAGCGGCCGTTAATACTTCACTCATGAAGCTTCACCTTCATCTATCAGGCTGATGACAAACTCATCGCGCTGTCTAAAATATTGATCGTTACGCACACGTGGAGATTCATGTAACCATTCATCCTGCTGATGCACCACGAACTTGTACCGGGACGTCAGGTTGGCAGCCGCACCCACTTCGACGGCATGGGAAAGCCCCAACAGCTCCTGCATATTTTCGGCTTTCAAATCACGGCTGCTTACACTGCCCGTCTCTACCAGCGCTTTATGGACGAAGTCGCGAATATTGCTCGATTGCAAAATAAATGCTTTGTCCAACGCCTGCTGAATAAACAGATTCTTCTGCGCTTCTGCATCCAGGGCTTTATCCTCATCCACCTGCGAGCGAATGATTTGAATAGTTCGCGGAGCGCGCAACTGAATCTGGGCGGGGTCGATATAAGCCATTTGCAAACTCGCCAAACTATCACCCTGTGAGAGAAACACCTGGTCTTGTTCTTCTGAGGTCAACTCGGCGAGCGAGCGATACACGTCCATCACATCATCTTGCCCGCGACTATTGATGTAACTCAGTTGACGAATAATGATGTCAGCGCGTTGTGTAAATGTATTCAACGCACGCCGCAGTGCCGGCAACATAATTTCACAAGCATTCTTTAAGCGGGAATCGATGGTTTCCAACAGCGTTTCTAACAGCGACACGCCCGGAATAACTCGCTGCGGCAATGCCTTGCGTAAACGAATCTCCATTACCGCGCGCCAATCTTTCGCGGCCGTTTCTTCGTCACCCTGCCCGAATTTACGTTTGCGGCGAATTTTTGTGATGAGATCCGAAATCTGGTCGCGGTATTTTTCTACACTGTCAGCCGACAAGCGCACTTCGAGATCCGGCTTGAATACTGTTTCCATAAAATCGAAAAATTCGTCACTGGCCTGCTGAATTAGCTGACGCGACTCCACCTCGCGTACCAATTGGCGTTTACGCTCTTCCAATTCGGCAATAACATCGGTGAAATCACTAATAATACGTTCGGAATATTCGTAGGCATCCAGTAAATCATTAATTTCAGCTTGTTCATAAAACGCTTGCAAGCTGTTACGTGTGTTGCGGGTGTTGCGATTGCGGGTGCGAAATTGATTGGAATGGTTGTCGGCAAACGGCTGCGTAAACAATCGTCCCATCCGACTAAAACCATAGCTACTTTGCAAGGTAGTTTCATCTACTTGCTTTTCCAACCAACCGCTTTCAATCAGCCTGGTGATAATAAAACCGGCAAGATCACGCTGCGTTTTAAACCGCCCTTCGCTATCATCGACGTCGCCCGTGTCGGCATCCAAAATTGGTGCTCGAGCTATGGCTTCTTTGAAGATATCGATGAGCTGTTCGCGATTCATTGAGTGACCATAATCGCGCAAGTCGGTATAAAGACGCTGGTACAAAAGGCGCAGGCACTCGGCGACCAGCTCGCGGTATTTACCGGTGAGCGGATTGAAAAAGTGCTGGCGGGAATCGCTAAAAAACATCAGGACACATCACAACCAAAAGACTGCGTTAAATGCAGTTTTTGGCAAAAGTTTGTTGCTCTTCGGTTGTCCACTCTTTAGAGGGCTTAACCATCATTACTTCGCACCAGTCATCGGTGCCGGCTTCCGGATTCTTATCTTTCATAGCAGCCACCTTGGCTACCGAATCCTCCGGAACAACATCTGTAATCGGAACTTCCGGGTGAGCTACAGTTTGCATCAACTGCGCCTGAGCGTCGTTGGCGATTTTACTCAGGGATTGAACCTGCGCTTGCTCTTTTGCTTGTTGAGCCATTTGTTGCTTGGAGTACATCAGCAATGCTACGCCGAATAAAATCACCAAAAAACTGACAACAAACAACGCCGCCAACAATTTATTCTCACGAAAAAAATTCAACATACACATTCCACGCAGAAAACACCGGATAAGCGAATAGTTACTGAGAACTATGCAGGTAACCAGTCTGCAAGCTTTTCGGCATAGTAGGTAATAATTAAGTCTGCACCCGCACGCTTGAATGCAGTCATGGTTTCCAACACTATCGCTTTTTCGTCGATCACACCTGCCGCTGCACCCGCTTTAATCATCGCGTACTCACCACTCACGTGATAAACCGCCAAAGGTCGCGCAGAATTAGCGCGAATGTGTGCAAGCACATCCAGATAGGCGATGCCCGGCTTCACCATTAGAATATCGGCACCTTCTGCATCGTCCTGTAACGATTCTGCCAAGGCTTCGCGAGCATTAGCGGGGTCCATTTGGTAGGTGTTACGCGTGCCTTTAAAACTACTATCAACGGCGTCTCTAAATGGACCGTAAAACGCAGACGCAAATTTCGTTGAGTAAGACATCACCGGAATATAGGTAAAACCCGCAGTATCCAGTGCTTCGCGAATAGCACTGATCATCCCGTCCATCATGCCGGATGGAGCAATCATATCTACGCCAGCTTGAGCAGCCAGTACTACCTGCTTTTGCAAATTGGCCAGGGTTTTATCGTTATCTACATCTTGATCGTGCACCACACCGCAATGACCGTGTGTAGTGTACTCACAGAAACAATTATCGCTAATGACCAGCATTTCTGGTTGCGCTTGTTTTGCGGTACGGATCATGCGTGCTAGCAAACCATCCTCACACCAGGTATCGGAACCATCGTGATCCTTATGGGTAGAAACACCAAATAAAATCACGGCGCGAACACCTTTACTCCAGGCGCGTTGAACAATTTCAGCAAGCTGCGCTTCAGGGTAGCGGTAAACATCAGGCATAGACTTGATGGGCACTGGCTCAGTAATTCCTTCCTCCACAAAAATAGGAAGGATAAAATCGCTCATACGCACGTGAGTTTCACGCACCAGTTCACGCAATGCAGCGGTTTTCCGCAATCGGCGAAATCGAAAATCCGGTGTTGTTAATGGAATTTGCATAGCCTTGTGCCTATTAAATTTTGTGCCTATTAAATTTCGCGCAAATAAAACTGAATTAGAGCGCAAGTAAAAATTAAATACTGAGCGAGCCTTCATGACTCCACTCGCAGCGTACGCGCATATCACCCGAGCCTGGCTTGTGATAGCCACTTTCAGCTTCCCAGGTAAAGGTGTGCGTACCCGACAATTCTGTTTCCAAATGCACTGTGGCAGAAACCCAATACATTTTGCTGAGCAGTGATTCAAACTGTGCAATCCATTGATCCCACTCGTATTCCACTGCCTTGTAGGAAGCCCCGAAGTGCATCACTTCGGTTTGATAATTGTAAAACGCCGATTCCACACTCGGAATGGCAAACATTTCCTGACTTAAGAACGGCCACTCATCGGCGCGCGGCAATGACAACATTGCATCGCGATTCACCCGAATCCGTTCCGACTCGCCGCTTACCGGCGCTAAATCCTTGATACAACCATAAACAATAGATTCTTGATCCATAGCTGTTTCTCTAATTTAAAAAGGCCACCACCAACTGCCCTTAAAGCGCTCTTCGCAACTTTGCAATTGGTTCGCGTATTGTTGCGCGCGGCTATCAACTTTGTGGGCAGTATTCATCAACCAATTTTTCTGCCGATAAGTCCCGCGATTATAGCCACCATGACCTTCGTGATAGGCGAGGTAAAGACTGTAACCATCATTCAAACCAATACGACTGCGCTTTTGGCTCTGTTTGTTATACCAACCGATAAAATCTATCGCATCACCAAAATTATCGCGCCGTGCAAAACTGTTTCCACCCTGATCCTGGTACTCATTCCATACCGCGTTTTTGGCTTGCGGATAACCAAAAGCATCGCTCTTACGTGGCCCCGGAAAAATCCACAAAATTTTTGTGCGCGGTGTACGTGCATTGTGTTTGAACATGGATTCCTGGTACATCATCGACATCATGATGGGAACCGGTGAACCCCAGCGCCTTTCTGCTTTTTTGGCATCTTTATACCAAGAGGATTTCTCATCGAAAATATCGCACAGGTTGTTGGGGTTTGATGGCGGTAACGTGGAACAACCCACCATTCCCAACAAACCCGTCACCAGCAATAATTTAATCAATGAACTCATTGTTACACTGCCCTTCCATGTTCACGCAAGAGTTCAAGCAGCGCCGCTTCATCCATAACTTTCAGACCCAGCTCTTCCGCTTTTGCCAGCTTGGAGCCTGCACCGGGTCCAGCGACGACGTAATCCGTTTTTGCTGAAACGCTGCCAGCAACTTTTGCGCCCAACGCGAGTAGATGAGCTTTTGCGTCATCGCGCGATAAAGCCTCGAGCGTTCCGGTTAGTACATAGGTCAAACCATTTAGCGGAAGCGCTTCCGGGCTTGCTACTTCAATATTGTCCCAATAAATTCCCGCTGCGCGTAATTTGTCCACCGCCTCGCGATTGGATTCTTGTGAAAAAAATTCAGCAACAAAATGCGCGACCACCGGCCCGACATCGGGTACCTTTTGCAGGCTTTCTTCATCGGCAGCAGCCAGCGCCTCAAAGCTGCCAAAATAATTGGCAAAATTGCGCGCAGTCGCTTCGCCAACCTCACGAATACCCAGGGCAAAGATAAATTTTGCTAAGGTGGTTTTTTTGGTGTTTTCCAACGCGAGCAAAATATTATCGGCCGACTTTTCACCCATGCGATCAAGCCCTGCCAGCTGTTCGCGTGATAGGCTGTAAATATCAGCAAGAGTATTTACCAGCCCCAAATCCACTAACTGCTCAACAAGCTTATCGCCCAAGCCCTCCACATTCATGGCTTTACGTGCAGCAAAATGCTTAATGGCTTCTTTGCGCTGAGCGGCACAAACCAAACCGCCCGAACAACGCGCCACAGCTTCGTCTGCAACAGTTTCAACAGGAGAATTACAAACCGGACAAAACTCGGGGAAAACAATTTCACGTGCATCTACCGGGCGCTTGGCTTCAATCACTTGCACTATCTGTGGAATAACATCCCCGGCGCGGCGAACAATAACGGTATCGCCAACTTTTAAACCAAGACGTTGAATCTCGTCGCGATTGTGCAAGGTCGCGTTAGAAACGGTAACACCACCAACAAATACGGGTTGCAAACGCGCTACCGGGGTGACTGCACCGGTTCTCCCCACTTGAAATTCGACTTCTAATAAAGTGGTGGATTCTTCTTGTGCTGGAAATTTATAGGCAATGGCCCAGCGCGGCGCGCGCGAAATAAATCCAAGCTGATCCTGAAGACTGCGCGAATTTACTTTAAAAACAATTCCATCAATGTCATAGGCTAGCGAATCGCGCTTTTCACCGATACGACGATAATATTCCATTGCCTGCTGAATACTGGCCGCCACAGCTGTTTCACGATTGGTTAAAAACCCCCAGGTTTTTAGTGCGGAAAGTATCCCAGCATGCGTATCCGGCAAACTGCCGCCATCCACCCAACCCACAGAGTAGGCACACATTTCCAGAGGACGGCTCGCGGTAACTTTTGAATCCAGCTGGCGCAAGGCACCCGCGGCCGCATTACGCGGGTTTACGAATAGCTTTTCACCGGCGGCACGTGCTTTATCATTAAGCGCATTGAAACCTGCCTTGGGCATATAAATTTCGCCGCGCACTTCCAACAGAGTGGGATAACCTTCTCCCTGCAAGCGAAGAGGAATGGAATTAATGGTGCGCACATTTTGCGTAATATCTTCACCATTAGTTCCATCACCACGCGTAGCTCCACGCACCAGAACTCCATCGCGATACAACAGGCTCACTGCAATACCATCCAGCTTCAATTCACAGGCATATTCGATATCACCGGAGATTTTTAAACGATCCAGAATCCTTTGGTTAAATGCCAGTAACTCTTCATCACTAAAGGCGTTATCCAGAGATAACATCGGCATTTCATGCACAACGGTTTGAAACGCAGTTAGAGGAGCAGAGCCCACGCGTTGGGTTGGGGAATCAGGTGTAATTGATTCAGGGTATTGCGCTTCCAGTTCCTGCAAGCGACGCATCAAGCGGTCATATTCCGCATCCGTAATTTCAGGATTATCGAGCGCGTAGTAACGATAGCTGTGATAACCAATCTGCTTGCGCAGCTCATCGATTTCAGGAGGAAGATTATCGAATAACGAAAGGGTAGACATGAATTAATTACCTGATGATTCGGCTTGGGGCGATGCGCGATTCATGCCTTAGCTTGCGGTGTTGTTCTAATTACGACTTTTAAAAAACTTACTTGCACCTCCGTGTGCGATAAAAATAAATTCTTAATTGCGTGGAGGACGGCGGAATAAACGCATACGCTCAAAATCACGAATGCGTTGACGACAGTGCTCCAACGTCTGGCGAGTCATTGCACTGCGTTGCTCGTCTTTCATTTCACCGTTTAAACCTTCGGCAATTGCGTGAGCAGTATCCACCATCAATTCAAACGACTGCATGGAATCTGCATCAATTGGCAGGGTCATAAACAAACTCACGCCTGGAGTCTCAAAATCATCCATAGCATCCAGATCAAACGTGCCGGGCTTTACCATATTCGCCATACTAAACAACAAAGCGCCATCACCTTTCGCATCGCTGTGACGATGAAAAATATCCATGCTGCCGTAACGCATTCCGCAACGCAAAATAATGTCGAGCAAATCCGCGCCTTTAAGCATTTCCCCCTTGTGAGCCATTACGTTAATAATTAAAACTTCTTCTGGCTCTGTCGGTTGCTTAGCGGCGATATTTTGTTGCGATGATTGTGCACTATGATCATCTTCATCATCCTGCTCATCATATTCATCATCGTCTTCGTCTTGCTCTTCGTCGTAACCGCGCTCATCATCGGCTTCGGCGTAAACGTCGGATTCTTCTTGCAACTCTTCATCGGGATAATCGTCTGATGCCTCATAGCGACTATCAGATTCATAATCTTCACGTTCGTAGGCATCGTCATCTCGATAATCCTGCTCGCTCTCGTCGTAGCGCTCATCCAAATCATCACGCAATGCTGAAAAGCTTGGTTCAATACGTTCATGCTGGGCCAGCGGCTGCCCTTTGGCATCCTCTACCGACTCCATAAGCATGGGTACCGACTCGCCCAAATTCAAACTGGTTTGTTGCGGCTCGCGGGCCGCACGGCGCTCCACCGCCGGAGCCTCACCCTGCTGACGCGTGCGTTTCTCAATAAACGATTTCGCCTGGGCTTTTTTCTCAATGCTCGGCACAGGAATGCTGGGGTCGCGCTGCCCAATTACCCGTGCACCACCATTCGGCAATTCACTGGTATAACTGGGAGCCTCTTCTAACGCCTCTTCATCATGGTCATCATGATGCTTCAAGCTTTTTTTCAATGAGCGCGACACTTTAATATTGCCGTAGCGTTCATTGCGCTTACGTCTGATTCCGTCAATAAGAATAACCAGAATCAAAAGAGTACCTATGATGATGGCCCAATCTTTAATCATAAGGTGATCCGTAAATAATTATTCAACGTTAAACTGCAGCTAATTCTGCAGCTTCATCCACATCTACCGTTACCAACCGGGAAACACCCGGCTCATGCATGGTAACGCCTAATAACTGGTGCGCCATTTCCATCGCGTTTTTATTGTGGGTGATATAAATAAATTGCACGTGCTCGGACATCTCTTCCACCATGCGCGCGTAACGGCCCACGTTGGCATCATCGAGCGGAGCATCCACCTCATCGAGCATACAGAAAGGTGCAGGGTTTAAACGGAAAATCGAAAATACCAATGCAATTGCGGTCAGCGCTTTTTCGCCACCGGACAACAAGTGAATCGTACTGTTACGTTTGCCCGGTGGGCGCGCCATGATAGTAATGCCGGTATCCAGCAGCTCGTCGCCTGTTAACTCAAGGTAAGCATGGCCGCCACCAAAGACTTTGGGGAACAGCTCTTGCAAACTTTTATTAACTTGATCAAAGGTTTCTTTAAAACGCGTGCGAGTTTCACGGTCAATACGCTTGATGGCATTTTCCAAGGTTTCTAATGCTTCAAGTAAATCCGCATTTTGCGCATCGAGATAATTCTTGCGCTCGGATTCAGTTTTGTATTCATCAATCGCAGCAAGGTTGATTGGACCGAGGCGAGCAACACGCCCGGCAATCGCATCCAGTTCTTCTTCAAGCGGTTTCACCTCTGTCGCTTCTGGCATTTCTGCCAGAATAGCTTCCAGATTTAATTCTTCTTCCTGCAACTGTTCAACAATAGTCGCGCGTTGTACTTCAAACATTTGCGCAGCGAGGCGCTCTTGTTCCAAGTGCGCACGCACTGCTTGCACTTCCTGCTCAGCGCGGCTGCGCGCTTGCTCGGAGTTGCGCAACTCGTGTTCAACAGTTTCCAACGCACGACGCGCCTCTGTTAATGAAGCTTCTACGGATAAACGCTTGGCGAGGCTCGCCTCTAGCTCAAGCTTATATTCTTCAACGGGGTCGCGATTATCAGCAATGCTGGCCAACAAATTTTCGCGACGCTCATGTAACCGCGCGGTTTGCTCCTGCAATCGACCGATACCCAAACGAATGGAATCCAACTGCGTTTTTACCGATTGGAAACGCATTGCCAATTCATGAGCCTTGTCTTTATCGTGACGCGCGCGCTGACGGGCAGAATCAAGACCTGTGCGAATGTCATCGCGCTGTTGCAACAGAGTTTCGCGCAGCTCGGTATCCTGCTCCATCATCTCGATAGCTTCGCTCAGGATCATTCGCGCCTCAGAGAGATGTTCCGCTTCCTGTTCCATTTGTTCGCGCGCCTCGCGGATTTCGTTTTCAGCGCGCTCGCGACGCATCGTGATTTGCTCTACACGAACCTGTTTTGCACTCAGCTGTGAACGCAACTCGCCGTATTTACGGTTTTGCTCATCCACTTCACGACGCAAAATTTCGCGATCTTGCTCAAGACGTTTAACAGTAGCTCGCCCTTCTTCCAATTGCAGGGCTAATAATTCGACTTGCTCTTCTGCATCAGCTATTTGTGCATTAAGCTCTTCCAGCTCCTGGCGACGCGCAATTACACCTGAGCTCGCATCTGTATCGCGCGTCACCCGAACCCAGTGCGGGCTCAACCAGATACCATCGCGAGTTATAACTGATTCATTCGCATGCAATTGTTTGCGCAGCGCCAAGGCTTCATTTAAGTCTTCGACGATATAAATCCCAGCAAGCACACCGCTAACATCCCAGGCTGCACTAACCTTTTCACTCAGCAATTTCGCTTTAGAGAAAGAAGTTGCCGCGGTTTTTGCCGCCGTATCAAACAGCACCAACTCACCTTGGGTAAGATCACCCAAGAGTTCTGCTACCGAATCCAGATTTTCCGCGCAAACCGCTTGCAAGCTGGACCCCAAAACGGTTTCCAGTGCTTTATCCCATCCATCATTCACACTAACGGATTCAGCGAGGCGAGTATTGCTACTCAAACCTTGTTGATTTAACCATTGGGTAACTGCTTTATTTTTTTCGCCCAATGCTGCTTGCTGTAAGGCCTCCAAGGAGGCGTGACGACCACGCATGGTTTGCAGTTTGCTCTTCACCTGATCTAGCTCATTCACCAAACGATTATTGTCGTTGCGAGTAGTATCAAGTTGCTCAGATTGCACATCTAATTGCGCGCGTTTTTCTTCGGCAACCAAATCCATTTCTGCCAATTGCTCATTCAATTGATTAATGGATTCGTCTTCAGAACCTTCTTGCAGATTATTTTTTTCTTCGCGCAATTTTTCGATGCGTTGCAATAAACGCTGCTGTACTTGCTCAAGATGCTGAATGCGTGATTGTTGCACTTCTGCGCGCTGACGCGGCTCGGAAGCGCGCTGGTTAAAACTATCCCATTCATTTTGCCACCGCTGCATAGATTCTTCGGCATCAATGAGCGATTCACTGGAAGTTTCTTCGGCCGCTTTGATCAAATCCAGTTCTGGCTCCAACTCCAGCAACTCAGCTTCCCAAGTTTCCGCTTTTTGCGTATCTATTGCTAAATTTTCTTCAGCCTCTTTGCTGTCGCGCGCGGTTTGATCAAGATCCACCTGCAATTGACGCGCACGCTCGTTCGCGTGCTGGATGCTTTGTTCAAGGCGCGCTATTTCTGCGCCTATCGCATAATAACGACCTTGTACTTCATTAAACTTATCGCCCAACTCAGTGTACTGGGTACGATATTTTTCGATTTGGGTATCTTTGTTAACCTGATCGGTAACGAACGATTCCATACGCAATTCAAGGTCGCGAATACCGGCTTGCTTGGCTTTCGCCTGCACATCTAATTGCTGGTATTTCAATGCCTGCAACTGCGCCTTTAATAAACGCTCTTCTTTTTTGTATTCCGCGTATTTTTCTGCTGCTTGCGCCTGACGCTGCAAGCGCGACAATTGGCGTTCCAATTCATCGCGAATATCGGTTAAACGCTCCAGGTTTTCCTGGGTTCGACGCATACGGCTTTCGGTATCTTTACGGCGCTCTTTGTATTTGGAAATTCCCGCTGCTTCTTCGATATAAACGCGCAACTCTTCTGGCTTGGCTTCGATCAATTTGGAGATCATGCCCTGCTCGATAATCGCGTAACTACGCGGACCAAGGCCAGTACCCAAAAAGATGTCGGTAATATCGCGACGGCGACACTTGGTGCCATTCAGGTAATAGCTGTTATCACCATCACGCGACACTTTGCGTTTGATACTGATTTCAGTGAATGCGGCATATTCGCCAGTGAGGGTGGCATCCGAGTTATCAAATACCAATTCGATTGATGCCTGACCGACGGGCTTGCGACCGCTGGAACCGTTAAAAATAACGTCAGTCATGTTTTCGCCACGCAGGTTTTTGGCGGAGGACTCACCCATTACCCAGCGCACTGCGTCGATGATGTTGGATTTTCCGCAACCATTGGGACCTACAACAGCGCACAAATTGCTGGGAAAGTTGACCGTCGTCGGATCAACGAAAGATTTAAATCCAGCCAGCTTGATGCACTTTAACCGCATAGTTCCACATCACCATTATTTGTATCTAACCAGGTTTTTAGTACCTAAAGCGCCCCCACTTTAAGCAACCCCTGTTCACTTTTTAGTCGCCGGCACCAATATCGCCTAGCCACTTGATTTTATTAATGTTTTTTAGACTAGCAAAAAAAATCCCGCCCCGTAAAAAACATTTAAGGGCGGGATTCTACACATTTACGCCACGCTTTACACCCGCCGTGAAACACAAAGCCAAACGGGCCCACAAAGCGTATGTTTTTCACTCAACTCATTAAGTGCCGACGCTCTACTTCACTTGGCGGTCAATAGTGATATCGACCACTGGCGCACTAGCTGTTAGATCCACAGGACCGAGACTCCCCTCCCAATCTCCTGTTTTTGCTGCAGCAGTACCATCGCTGGATACGCGAGCCACCAACTCAATTTTATCAAATGCTGCCAGGCTCATCGCCGGCGTCATGGCCATAGATTCATTCAACAGCACAACCCGGGGAAGTTCGGATACTTTTACTCGATCTATAGCCAAGGGCATTTTTGCGCCTTGATAGGCACGCGCATAAACAAACACCACTTGATCCTGACCTACCTCCACGCCATCAGCCAATTTAACCATCACACCAATTTGACGCCCCTTACGCGATGCCTCCAACTGCTCCAGAGTCCCGCCGTCATTAAAGAACAGCGTGGCCGCATGCTCGATACCCGATGCCAACGACTGCCCCGCGGGCGACTCAGCTCCTACCAGCTTCACTACCCGCTCCCAATGCTTGATTGCATTGATGTAATCCTTTTTACTGAATGCATCAATACCCGCCATTCCTAGCGCCATAGTGTTGTCTGGCTCAGCCTTTAATACCTTGGCTACGAGATCGTTAATAGCAGGGTTAGTTTTGCGACCATCGCGCAGAAACATTGCTTGAGCCAGCTCCGCCATTACCATTGGCGATTCTTTATCGCGCTCCAGCACTTGCTGATAAGCACCGACGGCCTTATCGAACTCATTCAACTCCATGTAGTTGCGTGCAAGAAAAAACCAATACTGCAGATGATCCGGAACATCAGCCAGACGAGCCTCGATCAAGCGATTGACTTCACGTGTACGGACCGGATCAGGATTACGCCCTGCTTTGATATCCTCTGCATCCAACTGCTGCTTCAGTTCTTGCGCCTGCCGCACTTCTACGTCTGCGCTGCTACCCAAGTGCTGGTACAGCAACCACGCACCTGCCACCACTGCAACGGCGACGACGAACAATGTTTTAAGGCCAAACTTTCCAGCCGCCGATGGCAATGAAGCTCGCACGCTCGCCTCGTCTTCCAGCAATGTCCGCTCTTGCTCCAGCTTTAATTGATCATATTGGACCTGGTCAATTCGCCCATCGGCTAACTGTGTATCCAGCTCCCCAATATGCTCCCGAAACAAGCGAATGTTTTCGTCGAGACGGGCATTAACTTCAGTGACAAGTGCGGCTGCTGTTACTGCTTTACGCTGCCACAACAAGGGCCAGAAAACAAAACCTAGCGCAATAACACACAGGAGCGACGCCCCTAACCATAAGGACATCATTTAGATTTCTCCTTTTTATCTTTATCTTTAGAGTCAGCATTCAATAGAGCGTCCAGACGCGCGCGCTCTTGCTGAGACAACCCGGTTTCCGCCTCTCGCGCCAAGCGGCGACGCTTGCGCACAAGCAACCATAGAAACAACGCACCAAACACCAGTAGTAAAACCGGTGCTGCCCATAGGAGTACTGTTGCTGGACTAAGGCGCGGGCGATACAAAATAAACTCTCCGTAGCGCTCCACCATAAAATCAACAATTTGCTGATCCGACTTACCTTCTTCAATCATTAAATAAAGCTCGTTGCGCAAATCCAACGCGATTGGAGAATCCGAACCGGATAAATTTTGGTTTTGGCATTTTGGGCAACGCATTTCATCGATAAAGCTTTGGTAGCGCTGACGATCAATTTCATTTTTAAATTCATGCACTTCAATAGCCGCAGAACTCAGGTGTGAAGCCAACAACAGGCCCGACACAACAATTACTTTTATTAGAATCTTGTACATGACTTATTCCAGATACCTAAAAAATTCCCGACGAGTATAACAACTCCGAGTCATCGCAGGAATGCTTGCTTGCGAGCCCAAAAACTAATCACAAGTGTTTGTTTTCCATCCATTTTTTGAATATTTTTCAAAAAAATGACGAAACCATTAAAAAAAGGTTGACCGATAGTTTTACATGATTAGAATACGCGCCACCAACAAGGTGATCGTTGAAAAGCGAAAATCTTGGGCGGTTAGCTCAGTTGGTAGAGCAATGCCCTTACAAGGCATGGGTCACAAGTTCGAGTCTTGTACCGCCCACCACTCTTACTCATAAGGTGATTGTGGTTTTTGACTGCCGCGGACCGGTAGTTCAGTTGGTTAGAATGCCGGCCTGTCACGCCGGAGGTCGCGGGTTCGAGCCCCGTCCGGTCCGCCACTATTAGAAATGAAAAAAGCCCCGCATTAGGGGCTTTTTTTATGCCTGCTGTTTTCCAGCTCCACGCAAACCTACATTTTTTTGGTCGCTTCTTCTGGGTGAGAAGCAATATCAGCCTTTATATGTTTGTAAGCATAAACACCAACATACGAAATCATCGCACAAGTTAGCGCAACAATTATCAACCCCAGCACCACTACGAAATCCAAATACATATTTACCTCCGCATTTACCTACAATAATTTCAGTGTACGCGGAGACAAAAAAAGGGATTTGATATGCATCAAATCCCCCACTTGAATAGCTAAGCCTGGCTAGTGAGCGCTACTTAAGACTTTCGTAGATTGGCTTGATAGTTTCATTCCAATTTTTTTCGTTCACGATACCAATATGTTTATAGCGAATAACGCCCTGCTTATCGATCACATAAGTTTCTGGATATCCAAATACACCAAGGTTTAATGCCAAGCGACCATCGTCATCCAACACAGAAAACACATAAGGATTATGCAACTCAGCTAGCCACCGCTGCGCATCCTCAGCATTGTCCTTATAATTAACACCATAGATAGGTACTCCTTGCGATTTGAGAATATTGAGGTATGGATGCTCTTGTTTACAAGGGAGACACCAAGTAGCCCAGACATTTAACAATCCCGCCTTGCCCCGCACCATTTCCTGGTTCGCTTTTGATAAGCCAGCCGGGTTTTCCTCCGCAGGCACCACGGCAAGTTCAAAATTGGGAACAGGCTTATCCAGCAACGCAGAAGGCATCTCACTCGGGTCCAGCGAGAGCCCCCGCCAAAACAGCACCACCAAAACTGCAAAAATTACCAGCGGAATAAATAACAATAACCGTTGCTTATTCATTGATTAACGTTCCTTTAGGCACTTCTGTCGATGCCTGTTGGTCTACCTTAATTACTTTACGATAGCGTTTATCGGCTACAGCTAGCACAGCGCCAAACGCCATCATCAATGCTCCCAACCAAATCCAGCGGACAAATGGTTTTAAATGCACACGCATTGCCCAGGCTGTTTCCGTTAACGGCTCACCCATAGCAACGTACAGATCACGGAACAAGCTTACATCCAAAGCAACTTCGGTCATGGTGCTGCCAGTGGCAATATAGCGACGTTTTTGCGGTTTCATTTCGCGCAGAAATTTTCCGCCTTGCATGACTTTAATCAGCGCCTGCTCGGCTTGATAGTTGGGGCCTTCGATATGTTCCAGCTTTTCCAGCACAAATTCGTAATCAATTACCTCAACGTGCTGCCCTACTTCCATTCGAATATCGCGCTGTTCGGTGTAGATACTGGTGAGACCAACGCCGACGGTAGTTACTGCGATGCCCGCGTGAGCAATTACCATAGCGTAATAACTCAAGCTAAGTTTTTTCAGGCCAGAAAAAATCGTCTCTGCATTGCGCAAGCGATACAGAAGATCAGCAAACAGCGCAACAAAAATCCAACTCGCGATAAACACTGTCAACGCCGCCAGAATTTCATACTTATCGCGGTAAAAAAATGGAAATGCTAACCCAATCGCCAGGCTAATTACCCAGGGTTTCCATAAGACCTGCAAAAATTGTTTACCCGAAGTGCGTTTCCAGTTCGATATCGGGCCTAACGCCATCAACAGACACAACAATCCCATCAACGGCAGGAAAAACAAATTAAAGTAAGGAGGGCCTACGGATATTTTTCCAAGATTCAGGGCATCGGCAATTAACGGATACAAAGTGCCCAACAACACCATGATCATAATAATGGTGAGCAAAATATTATTACCCAGCAATAATGTCTCGCGGGAAAACCAGTCGAAACCGGTCGAACCTTTCACTACTGGCGCACGCAACGCATAGAGCGTTAATGATGCGCCCACCACAACCAGTAAAAAACCCAACACAAAAACACCGCGCTCAGGATCATTGGCGAATGCGTGAACCGAGGTTAATACCCCGGAGCGCACCAGAAATGTCCCCAACAAACTCAACGAAAACGTAAAGATCGCCAACAGAATTGTCCAGCTTTTAAAAAGGCTGCGCTTTTCAGTCACTGCCAAGGAGTGAATTAGCGCTGTGCCAATTAACCAAGGCAAGAAGGACGCATTTTCTACCGGATCCCAAAACCACCAGCCACCCCAACCCAACTCGTAGTACGCCCACCAGCTGCCCAACGCAATACCCACTGACAAAAAACCCCAAGCCATTGTTGCCCAGGGACGAGACCAACGAGCCCATGCACTATCCAAACGGCCGGTTAACAAGGCTGCAATTGCAAATGCAAAGCTCACACTAAAGCCCACATAACCCATGTAAAGCACGGGCGGGTGGATAATTAAACCAATATCTTGCAACAACGGATTCAAATCGCCACCGTCTTGCGGTGGAATCGGTAATATGCGGTCAAAGGGATTGGAAGTTAATAAAATGAACAGCAAGAAACCAACGGCTACAAATCCCAGAATAGATAACACTCGCGCTTGCATATCCAGAGGCAACGACTTGCTAAAAATAGCTACCGCAAATGTCCAACCAGACAACATTAAAATCCATAGCAACAGTGAACCTTCGTGCCCCCCCCAAACGGCACTAATTTTGTAATACACCGGCAACAGTGAATTGGAGTTGGACGCAACATATTTCACCGAAAAGTCATCATGAATAAATGAATAAACCAAACAGCAAAAAGAAAAGGCGACAAAAATAAAGAAACCGGTCGCCAATGAGCGGGCAGATTGCATTAACAGTGTACTGCCGAGATAAGTACCGCTAAGCGGAAGGACAAACAGAGCAGCACTCAAGCACAAGGAGAGAATTAATGAGAACTGGCCAAGCTCAGGAGCCAGTTGAATCAGATCAAGCGCCATACTTCAATCCCTCACAGGTTTTTTGATGCTCGCCCTTATCCTTCATGGCGTCAGCAACTTCAGGCGGCGTGTAGTTTTCATCATGTTTGGCGAGCACCTCGCTGGCATTTATTTCACCAGATTCCGTCACTACACCATTAATTACAGCGGCCTCACCCTCAGCGAATAAATCAGGCAAAATCCCGTTGAAATTTACTTTTACATCAGCCATGCCATCCGTAATCAGAAAGTGGATTTCCAATGACGTGTCGGAGCGTTGAACACTGCCGGGCTTAACACAACCGCCAGCACGAATGCGTGTATTGTGCGGAACATCGCCCGCCGCAATTTTACTGGGTGGATAAAACAAATTGATATTTTCGCGCAGGGCATAGGCCATAAGACCCACCGCAATACTGGAAAACACCACAATAAAAACAACAATCATTAAACGCTGCTTACGAACCGGATGCATGGTTTGGGTCTCTATAAAATTAAATAATTAATCAACACCCTGTCCATCGGGATTAACCTGGGCTAATTTCTGCAACTTTTGTTGCTGTTTGATAAATGCCTTTTTTTGCAGCACCGGGCTAAACAATAAAAAAATCAACGCCGCAAAGGTAATACCATAGGCCGCCCACACAAATGGGCCGTGGCCATTCATAGCAATAAAATCAGCAAAGGTTTCAAATTGAAATTTCATCGTTATGCCCTTTTACTTGTTATTCGCAATCAGATCGTTAACCCATTGAGTGCGGTTCTCGCGTCGCAAAATTTCCACGCGGGTATACAACAGCAGCACCAGGGCATAGAAGCAGTAAAAGCCAATCACCATGATTAATAATGGGTAGAGCATGGAAGGGTCAATGGTGGATTTGCTGGTGAACTTGATAGTGGCTGGTTGATGCAGCGTATTCCACCAATCAACCGACTTATAAATGATCGGGATGTTTACCATGCCCACCAAAGCCAATACCGCGCTGGATTTATCGGCAGTGTCGCGGTGCTGATAAGCCTGCTGGAGCGCAATCATGCCCAAGTAGAGGAAAAACAAAATTAACATAGAGGTGATGCGCGCATCCCATTCCCACCATGTACCCCAGGTTGGTTTACCCCAGATAGATCCAGTTACCAAAGAAATAAACGTAAGAATTGCACCAATAGGAGCGGCCGACTTCATTACCATAAACGGCAATTTCATTTTCCAGATAAGGCCAACTGCGCCAGAAATCGCCATGATGTAATACCCAGCCAGAGCAAGAAACGCAGCGGGAACATGAATATAAATGATGCGATAGCTGTTGCCTTGCTTGTAATCCGCCGGAGCAAAAGCCAACCCCCACACGGCAGCGGTAACAATAAGCGCAATACTGATTACAGTAAGCCAGGGAAGCCAGGGGCTTGTTTTTTCATAGAACCAGCGGGGAGAACCTAAACGGTGAAACCACTGCCATGCCATAGTTGCCTACCTTCAAATGTGTCGTTTGTCGTTATTATGAGTTATCCATTACTACTGATTTTAAGCGCACCCAGTGCTGCAATTGGTGCAAGCACTATAGCGAGGGCGAGGAACGCACCGAGAACTGCCAGCTGCATGCCAATTGCTCCACCCTGAATAGCGCTTTGCACCGCGCTGGCACCGAAAATTAACACCGGGATATACAGCGGCATCACGATCAGTGAGAGCAATAGCCCGCCCTTGCGCAAGGATACCGTAAGTGCAGCACCTACGGCGCCGATTAAACTCATAGACGCCGTTCCCAGTGCAAGAGAAGTCAGCAACGGCAGGAAGCCATCGCCCGGCAAATGCAACATCAACCCAAGAACGGGCGCCATCAAGGTTACTGGCAGGCCAGATACCAACCAATGCACGAGAATTTTGGCCATCACCGTAAAATAGAGCGATTGCGGGCTGATCAGCATTTGCTCCAGTGAACCATCTTCATAATCACTGCGAAACAAACCATCCAGAGACAAAAGCGTGGCCAACAGCGCCATCACCCATACTATGCCCGGCGCCAGCAACACCAACACTGATTTTTCCGGACTGACACCTAACGGAATCAGGGTCACCGCGATTAAGAAAAACACTAACGGATTGGTCAGCTCTGCCTTGTGGCGCGCAGCGACCAATAGATCGCGACGAATGCTAGCCAGGAAACCGCTCAACACTGAGGTAGTAGCAGATTGATCAGCCATGCCCCACCCCTGCTCCGACCGGTGCGCCACTCTGACCATTTAATTCTGTTTTGGTTTGATGTGCAGCTGAATTTTTTGCAGATCCCGGGCGATAGTCTTGTAAATTCACCAGACGCAACTGCGGCAGAGTTAAATCCTGGTGGGAAGTGAGTATCACCACCCCACCCTGCGCTGACTGCCGGGCAATCAAGGCTTCCAACTGGCTAACACCTAACTTATCAATAGCGGTAAAAGGCTCATCAAGAATCCAGACGCGTGCTTCCGTCAAATGCAACCGAGCCAAAGCCACACGACGCAATTGCCCCGCAGAAAGCTGGTAGCAAGGTGTGTCCTCATAACCATATAAGCCGACTGCAGCCAAGGCTTCATCGATACTGATTCGCGCTCCTGTCTGGGCGAGGTACCAGGCGAGGTTTTCAGAAGGAGTGAGGGATTTCTTGATACCAGGTAAGTGGCCAAGATAAAGTCGGTCACGGGAAAAATCCCAGCCGGCCTCAGGCAAGGCTTGGCCAGCGTAAAGGATCTGGCCCTGATAATCTCCGCTAATTCCCGCCAATGCACGTAGTAATGTCGTTTTACCGGCACCATTGGGGCCGCCAATCTGCACTACATCTCCGGTACCAAGTTGCAAATTCAAACCTGAAAATAACAACCGCTCGTCCCGTTCGCAGCCGAGATTACGCAATTCAAGCAAGGGAATATTGGGGGAACTCATAGTTATTATGGGCCTAGGAATACCGAACAACTTCAGGCCTGCAAACCTGAATACAGAAATAATTCCGGCAGCCGCTATACTCTTTACCGGATTGGAGCCAGAGATTACCGGGTTTGCCAAGGGACCGATTGCACGGCTGCACTATATGAGCGCGATTATAACGACGAAATTGCCGGCAACGCATCCCCATTTACGATTTTCATCACACTACCACGATTTAAATGAGCTTTGAGAGCGCGACTTATGGACTTGGGTTCCATCAATGAAAAGCTTCTGCACACTATCCAGCGAGCACAAATTGAACAAGTTACCCTGATTAGTAAAACTCTGGGGCTAAAGATCGGCAGCCAATTTCTGGCGCAAGTACAAAAAATCAACCAAGCTACGCCGGCCCAGCGCGAAGAGATTATTAAAACAATCGATGCAACCTTGGCCCAACTCAACAAAAACTCTTCAGCACCTGCAACCCAAGCTTTAATCAACCAATTAACTGAACAAAAAAAACTCCTGCAAGAACCAGCCATAAAACTTGCCAGCTTAAATGTGACCCCGCAATTGATGACGGGAACTGCAACATCAACAGCGATGAGCAGCAACCCGACATTACAGAATTTACTCACTTACACCAACCTTCCACTGCAAACTGGCCAAACCCTGTTGCTACAAATTGCTGAAGGTTCGCGCCTGCAACTATTGCAACCATTGAGTCAGACACAGGTAGAAACACTGATTCGCGTATTACAAACTCAAGGAATTAACATATCGCCCCCTGCAAACACGGGGAACACCAACAACCCATCCAATTCCACCAACCTGGGTTTACCGCTTACAAAAGACCTGATTGCACAAATTGCGAAACTGAACTTAAGTTCGTTACTGAGCGAAAACACCACAACTGAACAAAAATCCTCAATCAACGAACAAGCTCGCACTGCCATTAGCAACAGCTTACGCACACTCTTACCACGGAAAGATTCCGGACAGGATTTGGTAAGCACCTTGCCAAAAATTGCCCAATTTATTCAGCAACTACCCATTGCGCAACGGAAAGAGTGGCTCCCCAACCAAATACAAGATGCGCTAAAAACACTTGCCAACCATATTCGCCTCAGTGAACAGCTACAGAATCCAAAACTGCTGGCGATGGCGCTAACCAACAATGGACAAGGATTTGAAAATAAACTGGCACAACTATTATCAACCGCGACAACTCAATCACAAGCCTCAACAACTGCGACAACCGGCGTGACAAACACCAATACAACTGCGGTCAACACAGCTTCCAAAAGCACCCCGACCGCTGCCAATAAGCTGCTAAATCCAACCAATTCACTGTTAACTACAAGCAAATCAATACCTCTATTGAGCAACACCAATAGCAGCAATAACAGCACGTTGAATATTGATAAAATAATTGCCCAAGACTTAAAAGGCAGCTTGTTGTCTTTATTACATCAACTGGATACAGAAATTAGTAGCGCAGGTGCATCACCACTAAACCCAACAGACACAACCAAAAATAATCTGCTCAATGCCTTGCCGCAACTCCTTGGGTTGTTAATGAGCAAACAGCAAGGCGAACTCAACCAAAAACAGCTCCGCACGCAACTGATATTATTGATGCATCAATACACACTTGGCAGCATTGCCAAAATTCAGTTGCAGCAAATACACACGGTTAACCAACAACTCAGTCAACCAGACGTCGCCCAGCCCAATCAGTCATGGCAATTTGAACTGCCGGTGCGCCACGGGCAAGATGTTCATCCATTACAGATCCATATTGAACAGCAATGGATTGAAGAGCAGCAGGAATCAGAATCGCCCGCTTCCACCCGGGTTCGGCAATGGAATGTGATGCTCAATTTTGATTTGCCGATAGTGGGGAAATTTTATGCACAACTAGGATTGCTCGGCGATAATCTCAGCGCTAAATTTTGGGCAGAGCAAGAAAACACACTGGCAGAAGCCAAAACAAAAATGGATGAACTCAAGCAACACCTGGAGCAACAAGGTATCAAGGTTACACATATGCAATGCGTTCCCGGCTTACCTCCAAAGCCCAAAATGATGCTGGGTTATTCCCTGGTAGATATAAAAACCTGAGGCCACGATGACCAACCAGTTTTCCTCCAATCAATTGCAAAAAGCCGTTGCACTTTATTACGACGGCAAGAATGCGCCTCATGTCAGTGCGAAAGGTACGGGCCAAGTGGCGGAGCAAATCATAGCCATAGCGCGCGAACATGATGTTCCCTTATGCGATAACCCCGGACTGGTTGATCTACTGGTTACGTTGGAACTGGGTGATGAAATTCCTGAAAACCTCTACATTGCCGTTGCCTACATCATTGCTTTCGCTTACCAACTGGAAGGGAAAGCACCGGAAAATAATAACGCTAATGCAAGCTTCCGGTAATCCACTCACAGAAAACCACAAAAAATACACGATACGTTCAGTTTTCACCCTTCACAGACCAGGCTATTAGTGCGATTATGGCGTCACTATTTTGACGACCCTCCTATATAACAATGTCTCATTTTATTTCTGTTGCAGAACTGCAAAACCAACTGGGCAAAGTGGTGGTTTTTGATTGCCGCTTTAATCTGGGCAATAAATCCCAAGGCTATGAACAATACCGTAGCGGCCATATTCCCGGCGCCTATTATCTGGATTTGGAAAAAGATTTATCCTCGCCAGTAGCACAACATGGCGGCCGCCACCCATTGCCCGATACCGAAGTCTTCGCAAAAAAAATGCGTGATTGTGGTGTTCATCAACATACGCAAATCGTGGTATATGATGATTCACGTATGGCTTACGCCGCACGTGCCTGGTGGTTATTACGGTACTTGGGCCATACTCATATCCTTATTTTAGATGGCGGTTTCAGCGCATGGAACAACGCAGGAAATCAATTGGACAGACGCGAACCCGGGATAAAAAATGGAAATTTCAAAGCTAGTATCCGCGCCGACCAGATACTCAGTCGTGACGATATATTGAAAGACGACGGGAAATTACTATTAATTGATTCGCGCGAAGCCAAACGCTATCGCGGTGAAGAGGAACCTATAGATCCCGTGGCTGGCCATATTCCTGGTGCAATAAATTATTTCTGGCAAGAAGCCACCAACGAGCAGGGTTTTATTAAACCCGTCAATGAACAACAAGCACGCTGGAAAGAATTGCCGAACGATAAAAGCCTTCTAGTGTATTGCGGCTCCGGCGTCACCGCCTGTGTAAATTTGTTATCGCTGGAATTAAGCGGATTAGATGCGAAACTTTACCCTGGAAGTTGGAGCGATTGGTGCTCCTATGAGCAAGCATGATTTAGATTTGTCCGACACAATATAAAAACGGGCACTTGCGTGCCCGTTTTTATTTATCAGTTCAAATATTCATATTCAATCCGCACATCTACCGGCGCGCCCTGATCATCATCCAGATTTGAGCGCCCATGGAACCGCATCAAATACTTCCCTTTTGGGTCATACGCAAGGTTGATTGGATCGGCAAACAAGGACAAGAATTTTTTTGCCGGAGAGATGCGAAAGTAAATCCAATCACGGCCATAATCTTTGTCATAGATGGGTGACTCTGCGGGCTTGATCTGCCGAACCTCCAATTGCACGCTACTCAAACGATTGGGCAACGCAAAATCGAATTTAAGGCGCTTTCCCGCTACCAATTTATCCCAATTTAATTGGATGTACGAATCAAACCCTGCATCAATCACCATATTGGCATTGTCCATAATGCTTTTTTGATTTTGCGAACCGTCTATACCATGAGTTAAGACCAGCCGCGCACCTTCAAACTGAGCAGAGACAACCTCATTATCGCGAGAGTCTTGAAAATTAAAGCTCGGTTGGAACGGCTCGCCTTGGTAAACAAGGGTTTTCGTTGCGAACGTTTTTCCCTCGGGGGAAACGTAATCAACTCGAGCAGATTTATTTTCATCTAGCGCCGTGTATAACTCGCGATACAACAACTGATTGTTTTCCAAACTATAGGCACTGCCCGCAACAACGTAATTGTCTTGTGCAGCTGCAATTCCGGGCAGCATTAGCAATGTAAAAATTACTGGATTAAATCGAATGAAATTCATAAACATAACGCTCAACCCTCAAACAAAGCAGACGATGCAACGGCAATATCAATAGCCATAAGCCGACTATTATAGGAACAACTTCGACCAAGGAGCTAGACCATTGTGCAGATGAAAGCTGTACGCCAGCTAAATACGTCAACGGACCTGCGATACCGCCCACCAGGGATGCCAGTAACCAGCGCTTATAAAGCCACAGCATAGAGTGATTGAGGGTTATAGCAAACAAAACCCACAGGCAGTTTAACCATAATGGAGGGAATGCGGATGATTCAGTAAATTCAACCAGTCCTAGTTGCATAAGGCTTACATCGTGGACAATACCTAAAATCACTGCAACGACTACCGAGATCGCATCACGGATGCGGATCGGACTGAAATAAAAATGCATTATCAATAATGAGCAGGTAAACAAAGCGGCTGAAAAACTTCCCAGTAATACACAAACAAACCAGCCAATTTGAAACAGGGCAGCATTGGCCAGGATAAAAACCAATGCTCGCTGCATTATTGAAAGTACCCGCTACGGTAACCCGATTTAGCAAACACTATTTGAGCGGTACCTATGCTGCGCTCGATAAACCCCCCTTCGCAGTAGCACAGGTAGAACTCCCACATGCGAATAAAGCGCTCATCAAACCCTTGTGCCCTTACCTGCTCCAAGCTCCCATTAAATGCTTCTCTCCAATGCTTGAGCGTTTGTGCATAATGCTCACCAATATCTTCAATCTGGAGAATATTCATAGTAGTGTTTCGTTTGACGGAATCAGCAATCACCGCAATAGACGGCAAGCAACCCCCCGGGAAAATATAGCGCTGGATAAAATCTACCGTCTGCCTCGCCTGCTCATAACGCTGGTCGGCTATTGTGATTGCCTGTATAAGCATCAAACCATTCGGCGCAAGTAACCTGGAACAAATCGAAAAGTATTGGTCGTAATGTTCATGACCAACCGCCTCTATCATTTCGATAGAAACCAGTTTGGAAAACTGGCCCTGCAAATCGCGATAATCATCAAACAGAACAGTAATTTTATCTTCAAGGCCAAGCGCATTAATTTGTGCTGTTGCAAAATCACGCTGTTCTTTGGAGATTGTTGTGGTAGTTACTTTGCAGCCATAATGAGTTGCTGCATGAATTGCCAAACCACCCCAGCCAGTACCTATTTCCAGCAAATGGTCCTGCTCATTCAATTGCAGTTTTTCGCACACTCGCTGCAATTTAAACTCTGCGGCCTCAGCCAAAGATGCATCAGGACGAGGGTATATAGCAGCGGAATACATCATGCTCTTATCAAGAAACAGCTTAAAAAATTCGTTCCCCAGATCATAGTGGGCAGAGATATTGTTGCGAGAACCCTCGCGAGTATTGCGATTGAACCAGTGGAATAGTTTCAAAACCCATTTACCCAGGCGCGACTGCTGCGAATCCATTGCATCCAACGCATCCAGATTACGAACGAATAGCCGCATCACTGCTGTGAGATTAGGCGTAGACCAATAACCGCTCATATAGGCTTCCCCTGATCCGATAGAACCAGAAAAGGCTACTTCACAGTAAAGCTGAGCGTCGTGTACATAGATATCTGCGATCAAATCCGTCTTTTCTGGCGATTGACCAAACTGATACAACTCACCCTGCTCGTGAATACGTAAACAACCCCATTGCAAGCGGGAAAATAATTTCATCAACAAGCGCCGTGCCATTACCTGGCTACGACTCAGCGACGAGGCTCTATGGCTGGGTAGGAGTGCGATGCTGGAAGTCTTCACGGTTTTCCCCCGTTGTTTTTAAATCAATGTGGTCGTAAACAGGCGCCCGTTTAACTAATAGTTTCAGAGCCTGCCAATAAATAGCGAAAGGAACTTTTATCGCAGCCCAAGGCTGCGACCAGAGAATTTTGCGAAGCGCGCTAGCGGACCATTCGTAGCGCTTTAAACTGAGAGTAGCATCCATATGCAAAGAGTCGTTTCCTTGACCGGGATTTGCCGTATGATTTTCCATATGCACGAGAATATTTTCCGCAGGACTGGTACTCACCCATCGATACTCCATCGCAAGAGGGTTAAATGGCGAGACATGAAAAGTTTTAGCGAAAGTGCAATCCGTTTTGCCTGTCTGACTGTTGCACTGCACGACGTAAACGTGTCGTTCATTCCAGGGGGTATTATTGACTTGCGCCAAAATTAATTCAGGATGCGTTTGACCACGATTGAACAGGTAATAAAACGTTACCGGATTAAAACAAACCCCCAGAATGCGCAGATTCGTCAGCATGCGCACCGCTCCATCTGGACAATATCCGGCCAACTCCCGGGCTTTTCCCCGTACTTCATCAACTAACGGAAGCTCCGGATTTCCCAAATAATCACTACGACGAAAACTCCCAAAATTCATTGATTCCAGTGACCAGCCTGTCACTTTGTCAAATAGATGGGGCAGCTCATCCAGATCTATGTAAAACAGCGTCGATGAATAACTAAATTCATGACGCTTGGGAATGAAGCGACGGTGCTTTAGGATGCCTTTATAAATCGCACTGTGCATAACTCACCGCAGAAAAATTTATTTACGATTAACAGATTTCACGATTACCAGATTTCACCCAAGGCCGCTGCAACGCGAATTGCCGAGACCACACCATCTTCATGAAAACCATTGCGCCAATATGCCCCACAAAAATGGGTGTGGCGATGACCACTTATTTCACCCCAGCGCGACTGGGCAGTTAAGGAACCCAACGTAAACATTGGGTGACTATAGTTATAAGTTCCATAAACCTTGGTTGGATCGATAACTGAACCTGCATTCACTGATACGCAGAATACTTCAGCGGAGATCAATCGCTGCAGAATATTCATGTTGTAAGTCAACACCGCCTCATTGGTGTTTTGTGCGGGGAGTAAATAATTCCAGCTCGCCCACGCAGTACCAGCACGCGGTAACACGCTAGCATCAGAATGCAAAACCACCTGATTTGGTGCATAAGGAATAGCGCCGAGAATGTCCGATTCTGCCGCGCTTGCGTCCGTTAGCAGCTGTAGCGCCTGATCACTATGGCAGGCGAAGATCACTTCATCAAAGTCCTGCTCGCCAAACTGTTTTGAGACAATTCGTACGCCGGCATCCAGGCGCTCGACTCGTGTGATTGGGCAATTGGTAAAAATAGTATCTTTAAAAGATTCAGTTAACGGACCAAGGTATTTATTTGACCCACCAACAATGGTGTACCACTGAGGCTGTTGGGTCACAGTTAATAAACCGTGGTTGTAAAAAAAACGAATAAAAAACACTAACGGCATCGCCGCCGCCGTTTCCAACGATGACGACCAAATAGCGGAAACCATTGGCAAAATATAGAAATCTCTAAACCGCTGTGAATAACCCTGGGCAGAAAGAAATTCGCCTAAAGTTTGCCCTTCTGGCAATGCATTTTGCTCGTAGCGAGCAATACAATCTTTATTAAAACGCACAATGTCTAATAACATCCGCCAATGTTCAACGCTAAAAACATTTTTGCGCTGCGCAAATAAACCATTAACAGATGTTCCGGCGTACTCAAATGCCGTACGCCGACAGGAAACACTAAAGCCCATTTCTGTTGGTTGGTAGGCAACACCCAATGTACTCAGCAAGCGCATGAAGTTTGGATAGGTACGATCATTGAAAACAATAAATCCGGTGTCGATATCATAATTGCCCTGTGCAGTGCACACCCGCTTGGTTGCGGTGTGGCCGCCGATTTCGTTGGCCGCCTCAAAGACGCTGACCTGATTGCGCTTGGCGAGCAAATACGCACAGACCAATCCACTAATACCCGACCCAACAATAGCAATTTTTTTCCCTGCAGCGGACATAGATACAACCTGTTTTTAGGAATTTCGGGAAATTTTTTTTAGTAAACTAATTTGCACCACCAGCGGCAACCAAGCCACAAATTTCATGAGCACAACCAACGGCCAGGGGAACTGCACCACCCACTTGCGAGCCTGTATACCTAGTTTGATTTTTTTCGCCGCAACCTCAGCTGTTATCAACCAAGGCATAGCAAAATCATTGCGCTCAGTTAACGGCGTTTTTACAAACCCCGGGCGCACAATAGTGATGTCAATATCCTGATTGCTCAAATCTACGCGCAGGGAATTCAATAAATATTCCAAAGCAACTTTTGAGGAGCCATAGGCCTGCGACCGAGGCATAGGTAACAAACTTGCCATACTGGAAACACCCACCAACTGCGGAGACCGCATCATTGCTGCTGCATTGCGTAAAAGCGGCATGCAAAACAGGAGGCTGTGTACACAGCCCCACCAATTAATATTCATTACTTTGAAAAATGGCTCGCGTGTTAAATTTTCAACATCCACATATTCGCAGGTGCCTGCATTTAAAATGACCAGATCCAGGTAATCTGTCGCGGCTGAAAGCAATGCCCCCACTCGCAAAGAATCCTGCTCACTAGAAAGGTCCGCAGGCAACGCTGTGCAATGGTCGGGAAATTCTTCAACCAAGCTGGACAACGCATCCACAGAACGCGCAATCAAAAATACATCGCTGCCTTGCTGTAAATACAAGCGCGCAAGCTCATAGCCAATGCCGCTGGAAGCACCGGTAACAAGAACCCTCGATGGCACATTTGAATAGCGGCTCAATGGATTGTCTCCTGCGGATCAATTACTGCTAAACACTCGGGAGTTGCGCAAATAAAGCAATCGTCGATTTTCTGCTCGCCGACAAATCCACTATTGGGGCGGGATAATTGGCCATCGCCGGTGGATTATGAATTTGCCGATTCGATAAATACGCAATTTCTGGAATCCATTTACGAATAAAATCGCCATTTGGATCAAAGCGTTCGGATTGACTAACAGGGTTAAAAATACGGAAGTAAGGCGCAGCATCTGTTCCGGTCGATGCGCTCCACTGCCAGCCACCGTTGTTAGCGGCGAAATCACCATCGACCAACTGCGACATAAAATAGTCTTCGCCCATACGCCAATCGATTTGGCCATTTTTGGTGAGGAACATCGCCACTACCATCCGCAAACGATTGTGCATCCAGCCGGTGGCATTTAGCTGACGCATAGCGGCATCCACAATCGGAATGCCGGTTCTGCCCTCACACCAGGCGTTGAAAAAAGCTTTGTCATAACTCCAAGGGAAAGCCTCGGTGTGGGCTTGCATTGCCTTGCGTTTACAAACTTGCGGATAATCGACTACGACATGCTGGTAAAACTCTCGCCAGATCAATTCACTGATCCAACAATTTGCACCGGCATTTCCCCCCTCCCATTCCCCCTGGGTAAACGCCAACACGGCAGCAATCGCTTGCCGCGGAGATAATGAACCAACAGACAAATACGGTGAGAGTGATGAAGTTCCGTCAATAGCGGGAAAGTCGCGCTGTTCCTGGTAACGGGTAATGGATTTTTCAATAAATAAATCCAAACGGCGACAGGCTTCCTCTTCACCGGCTGGCCATAACGCGGCAAGATCGCGCAACTCATGGGAAACAAACAGTTGGTCAATCTCTTCAGGTGATGCGTTACACACAGTTAATGCAGGCTGTACTGCCGGCAATCCATGAGGCTTCATGCTGATGGGCATGACGGTTTGCAGCCATTTCTTTTTGAATGCGGTAAACACTTTATATGGCTCGCCCTGCCCGTTACGGATCATCCCGGGCGGCACGACGCAGCGATCATGGCAGCGTTTTACGAGAACACCCTGCTCCCTAAGCAATTGATTAACGGATAAGTCGCGGTTGATTTCATTGATTGGATATTCCGCGTTAAAAAACAATTGGGATGCATTAACAACCTGAGCGAGCTTAAGAAGAGCCGGAGCAATCTCCGCTGATTTTTGTACGCAAATAACCTTTAAAGGGATATTTAATGTTTGCAACGCTTGCTGGAGCAAATGCAAATGTCGCCGAATAAAATCCAGACGTGTGGGGGCAATAGTATGCAGACGCACATAAGCTTCACAATGGACATAAACAGCAACCACTCCCTCACGTGTCTCCGCCGCTTTAAACAAAGCGGGATTGTCGTAAACGCGCAAATCGTGCCGAAACCAAACAAGCGCTGTCATTTGGCACCAATCCGTTTTTTTACTTGCCGTATCGCAAACCCCATTACCGGCAAGTGCTCGTACAACATGGAACCCGCGTCGTAATAGTCACGGTGGTAATACACTTTATCGTTAAACAAAATATGGGTATTACCCGTTAGTTCAAGCAGCCTTCCCCCGGCGAGTTGTTTATGACGGTAATGCATGGTCCAAAATAAGATCGCTTCGCCGCGATCCAACATTTCCATGGAGTGATGAAATTCAAAACGACACTCCAGTAAATCTCCCATCATACCGCTGTAGTAATCTGTCAAATTCTGTAAACCATTTAACGCGTGTAATGGATCGCGAAATTGAATATCCTCGCTGTACACATTAGCGAGGTTAGCCAGCATTTTTTTATCAAAGCGCAGATAAAGATTGCGTATCTTTTGTGGAATAGTGTGAACGAGAGGTGGAGCACTATGGGTCATGATGATGACTTATCCCTTTACCAATAAATTAATTGCAGTGTGAACCAGCTCCAAAGTGGCACAGGGGTAAACGTCACTATCCTCCCTCAAACCCAGCGCGGGATACACAGTCGCCAGCCCCCCTGCCAAGACTACCGGTATGGCATTTTTATCTCGCCATGCCTTCAAGTGTAGCTGTAGCTCGCCGGTATTGACGTTTGGCGAGCTAATTAGCACAACTATTTTTGCTTGTAATACTTCCGCGCAGAGGCGAGCTTCATTCAATTCCAGGGCACCAAGATATTCCGCATGATATTGATGGACTAATAAACTGTAACTTAGTGCCAAAGGTAATAAATCATTCCCATCTTGAGATAATGAGACGAGTAAAATTTTGCTCTGGCCCAAGGGCTGGCGCTGCCTATAAATAGCGGCATACAAATATTCTTGTAACACACTTGCAAAGAAACTTCGCTTGGCGACCATGCCGAATTCATTCGCTTGCAAGCTATTTATTAACGGAACCAGCAAATAATCAGCAACCATTTCCGCCGGATAAAGCGCATAGGTATCCGCCAAAATATGCACCAAACGCCCGCGATGAAACGCGTTAATCTGCATGTGGATTTGATCAATCAAACTAAGCCAGATGGAATCGATTTCCGCCACCGAGTGCTCTTGGGGTTGACCCGTTAGCAACGCTTTAATCTTGCTAATAGCTACGCCCCGCCCTAGCCAGACTTGAATCTCTTTAACACGGCTAATATCAGCCAAACTGTATAACCTGTGTCCCTTGGCCGTACGTTGCGGAATCAGCAAACCATAGCGTCTTTCCCATGCGCGTAGAGTGACTGTATTGATTCCCGTTGCGCGCGAAATTTCACGAATCGGAACCAAACCTTCTTCGGATTGATCACTTGCCACGGATTCAATAACAGCGGTGTCAGTATTCATCATTAGTTTTCAACAATATGGTTTCGCAAACCCAATTGCTCCGGATGAGGCTCCCAAAACGTTTGAGATTTCAAATAGGGATTGTCTAACTTCTGCAGATGATGTTTCAGCAGAGTTAAGGGGACAACTAACGGAACTCTCCCCGCTTTGTAGGAATCTATTAACTGGGATAATTCCTGCTTATCCTGCGTGGTTAATATTTCCTTCAGATAACCACGCAAATGCATCATGGCGTTGGTGTTTCCCTTACGAGTCGCGTGATGTTTAAGCGCGTCCATAAACAACTGAAAAAACTCATCACAACTGGATTGAATGTCTCGTAATGAAAGATTGGCCAGGAACCTGCCTATCGCAAAATAACTAGGCACGTGGTGAGCCATCACTTGATATTTGTACCGCGAGTAAAAGTCGATCAGCTTTTTGGCCGTTGGAGCAGGCAGGATACGGGTTTTGAAATCATGGTAGGCAAAGACACGGGTTAAAAAATTGTCTCGCAACCCGGCATCATTCAAGCGTCCAGCTTCCTCAACCGGTAACAAGGGCATTAACTCCATAAAACGCTTCGCGTAGGCGCCACGACCGTCGCGATCAATTGAGTAGCCGTTAGGAAGGTAGCGTTTAACACCAAAGACACCACAGCTCGGAGAGTTTTGAATAAAAACATAACCGCAGATATCAGGCATTTGTTGGACGGCAGCTTCAGCTTGGGCAACCAAAGCGTCGGTCACATCCTGATCGGGATTTTCAATTCCGAGTACCCGCGTGTCCCCACCATTAATTACGAGCCGTATAGGCTTTCGAGGAATCCCCAAGCCTATAGCCACTTCAGGACATACCGGGCGAAAATCGACCACCTCCGCCAGATCCTCTACCAAAAAGCGATTACGTTTATGACCACCGTCATAGCGCACTTTTTCACCAAGCAGACACTGACTAACACCGATCGGAATCTTGCGCATAGAAAAACCTATACAAATTAGAATCTTTGTATAGGTATAAACTCAAAACCTATACATTGCAATATTTTTGTATAAGTTTTAAAAGTTTCGAGATTTACTTAATTCTGGTAAATATGATTAGGATCACTTTAAGCAAGCTTTTTAACCTATTGATTAAAATGAAAAAGCCGGGCGATTTGCCCGGCTTTTTCAAAACAACATTACCTTTGGAAAGGTTAGCGCGTAGGTATTTCAATATCCTCAAACAGATCATCCAGCTCAGCCCGCGAATGGCGACTAAACGCCTCATTGATAATGTCTTTGGTTAGATGCGGTGCAAACTTTTCAATAAAGTCGTACATAAAGCCGCGCAAGAAGGTGCCACGACGGAAACCTATCTTGGTAACGCTGGATTCGAACAAGTGACTCGCATCCAAAGCCACCAAATCAGAATCAGCAGTATCGCTATAGGCCATACTGGCAATGATACCTACACCCAACCCGAGGCGAACGTAGGTTTTTATAACGTCAGCATCTGCTGCAGTAAACACAACCTTCGGAGCCAAGCCACGATTGATAAACGCCTCATCCAGTTTCGAGCGGCCAGTAAACCCGAATACGTAAGTCACAATTGGATACTTGGCAACTTCTTCCAAAGTCAGGTTAGCAACTTGCGCCAGTGGATGGTTTTTAGGCACTACGATGCTACGATTCCAACGGTAACAAGGCATCATGATTAAATCACTAAACAGCTCCATGGCTTCCGTTGCGATGGCAAAATCTACCGTACCATCCGCTGCCATTTCAGAGATTTGCATCGGTGTTCCCTGATGCATATGCAGGGAAACCTCCGGATACTGCTTAATAAACGAGCCTATCACGGGCGGCAATGCATACCGCGCCTGGGTATGAGTGGTTGCCAATGTCAAAGTACCCTTACGTTCATTACTGAACTCTTGGGCCACTTGTTTAATACTTTCTACTTTGCGCAGGATTTCACCCGCCGTTTTCAGAATGGCTTCACCCGCCGGCGTAATGCGGGTCAGGTGCTTACCGCTGCGGGAAAAGATCTCCACACCCAACTCATCCTCAAGCAAACGAATCTGCTTACTGATGCCCGGTTGCGACGTATAAAGACTTTGTGCGGTTGCAGAAACATTGAGGTCATGATGCGCGACCTCCCAGATATAACGCAGTTGTTGCAGCTTCATAAGCCCTCCGAATGGCTCACTCACTGGGGCAGTTGCCAGGGGCAAGCACCGGTAACAAAAACCCCAAGCATACTTGGAGTTATAAAAATCAGGTTAGATTATTCATAATGAGAATAGAACAAAACAGGAGCTTATGCCTAGCAATTATTAATTGTGCTACAGGCTGCTCTTGTTACAACTTTAGACTATATCCCGGAAATTCAAAGTTTTTGACGAAGGAATATGACGAAAATAGTGAAAAACACCCTAAAAGGACCCCTGGTTGAGTATATAAGTCATTACTCCGGGAGATCAGGATGGTTGATGATTCGCGATACCATGGGGCACATGTCCCGTGGGCACATGCTCAGCGGCGGACTCGCAATGCATCTTTTGATCATCAAAAAATACATCCGCCCCATAAGCTTTAAGAAACGTTCCCTTGGACAAACCACCGAGAAACAAGGATTCATCAATCCGAATATTCCAAGCGCGCAATGTGCGGATAACTCGCTCATGTGCGGGCGCAGACCGCGCCGTCACCAACGCAGTGCGAATCGGGCAACTTTCACCAAACTCAGCCTGCAAACCGTGCAACGCCGATAAAAACTGTTTGAACGGCCCACCACTCAATGGCTCTTTGGCGGACGCCTTTTCACTTTCCGTAAATGCCGATAAACCCTGAGTTTTAAAGACACGCTCAGCCTCATCAGAAAAAAGCACGGCATCTCCATCAAATGCAAAACGCAATTCATCTTCATTTTCAATCTGACTATTCGATGCAATCAAGGTCGCTGCTGCCATGCCGTGATCCAATGCCTGCTTTACATCATCTGCCTCGGTTGAGAGAAATAGATGGCAGCCAAACGCCGACGCATAACGATACGGCGATGTGCCGCCGCAGAATGCAGCGCGGCTGATTTTTAATCCGTAATGCTCAATGGAATTAAAAACGCGCAACCCAGTATCAGCGCTATTGCGTGAAAGTAAAATGACTTCCACTCGCGGTTCACCGCCCAAGCGCTCATTCAAGCGCAAGAGCTTTTTCACCATCGGAAAAGCATCGCCGGGCTCAAGAATTTCATCCTCATGATCTATCTGGTACTGCGCGTAAGCCGCTAAACCATCTTTGACATACACCTGATGACTGGCATCCAGATTGAATAACGCACGCGAAGAAATCGCTATAACTAATTTATCACCAAAACCTTTAGGCATTTTCAACAGTTCTCCGGATGATGCAGTTACTGTTGCTGATCAAGGCAGCAATTCAAATTTGTCCATATCGAGATTAGCAGGAAATTTTTCCCGGTACTCGTGCAAACGATCTGCATAAAGCTCGGTAGAAATTATTTCCGGTTCTTGACTCGCCGCGATTAACTCACCGGCAGGACCGTAGACAGAAGAGTCGCCCACATAGTGCTGCCCTGCCTCATCCATACCAACACGATTAACACCAATAACATAACTCAGGTTTTCGATGGCGCGCGCTTGCAACAGGCGATTCCAATGTAATGCCCGCGCGCTAGGCCAATTGGCGACATAAATAGCAAGATCATAATCATTGCGATTGCGACTCCATACAGGAAAGCGCAGGTCATAACAAATCAGCGGCAGAATTCGCCATCCCTTAAGGTCAACCAGAATGCGATCCGTCCCCATCGCATAACGTGTGTGCTCCCCCGCCATACGAAATAAATGGCGCTTATCGTATTCTGCATAAATGCCATCAGGGCGCATCCATACGAGGCGATTAAAATAGGTATCACCTTGTTTCACTACCAAACTGCCAGTCACAACTGCGTTATGTTTTGCAGCTTGTGTTTGCATCCATTGATAAGCACGCCCATCCACAGCCTCTGCATAATTGCGCGCACTGGAACAAAAACCCGTGGTGAATACTTCAGGCAGTACAATTAAGTCAGTGGCAGAGATTTTATCCAAAACATTGTTGTAATGATCCAAATTCGATTGCGGATCATTAGGAACAATGACTTGCTGGACCAGCGAAACTCTAAGGTTTTCCATATTAACCAGCCTCGTTTACAACGACGGGATGCAACCAGCGATAACAGAACGCAAAAGCCAGCAACGCGGCAACTGAGGATAATAAGAATGTTAAAGGCGCACTATAGTCCCATAACAGGCCGCCAATCAATGCGCCGGCAGCGCCGCCGGCACCAAAACTAAAGGAACTGTACAGCGCCTGCCCCTGCCCCTGATGACCTCCTTTGAAATAATTTCTCACCAACTCAATGGAAACCGAGTGTGCAACCCCAAAACTACTGGCATGTAGCAGCTGAGCAAACAACAAAACCATTAATGAACTAGCGCAAAAGCCTATTAAAACCCAACGGAAACCGGTCAATAATAAAGCGAATAGGAATAACTTACGCAAACTATAATTTCGCAAGATTTGCGGCATAACGATAAAAATCACTACCTCTGCCAGTACACCCAAAGCCCATAGCAACCCGGTGGAAATGCTGCTATAGCCGTGATTTTCCACCAAATACAAGGTGTAAAATGTGTAATACGGACCGTGACTTAACTGCAACAAAAAACTGGACACCAAAAAACATAACATAACCGGCTGGGTAACAATAGATAAAAATCCGCTCGTGCTTTCGATATTTTTATTGCCACTCTTATCTTGCAAACTTAAGCTGGAAAGCCAGATAAGAATTAAAAAGCTCAAGATAAATAGCGGCAAAAATTTTATTGGCAATACATCAAACACCAACCCCAAACCGATTACCGCCGCCATAAAACCCAAAGATCCCCACAGTCGGATCTGACTGTATTTATGGTAATTCCCGGCAAGATAACCCAGAGTAATGACTTCAAACTGCGGCAACACTGCGTGCCAAAAAAAGGTATAGCAACTCACCACCAACACCAGCCACCAATAGCGTTGATCAAGCAGCACACCAGCAAAAACAATGGCAGCAAGAAAGCTACCGTAACGAATAATTTTCAACCGCTCTCGGGTGCGATCGGCAAGCCAACCCCAAAAATTGGGCGCAAGGATTCGAGTAGCCAAAATAATCGCACTGATGATTCCCACGCCCTGGGATGAATAGCCAAGAGATTTTAGATAAACACCCCAATAGGGAATTAAGGTTCCAACGACGGCAAAATAAAAAAAGTAAAATCCGGAAAGACGCCAATAGGGAACAGGAACTTGCGCGGCAGGCAGGGACATAAAAAGGAACGCTGGAAAGGAGAAGGAATACAGTCTGACGATAGCCTTATCATCAGACTGGTAAAACGTTATTTCACGCTGGCAGGAATCACCGGCACAGAATGTTTAACCGCGCCGTTTTGCCCGCGATGACGCAACAGGTGATCCATCAACACCAATGCCAGCATAGCTTCAGCGATAGGTGTTGCACGGATTCCAACACAGGGGTCGTGACGACCTTTGGTAATGACTTCGACAGGATTACCATGTACATCCACACTGCGTCCAGGAATATGCAGACTTGACGTCGGTTTTAACGCGATATTGGCGATAATATCCTGACCAGAAGAAATGCCACCCAAAATCCCGCCTGCATTATTGGACAAAAATCCTTCCGGCGTCATTTCATCGCGATGCTTACTACCACGTTGCTCAACAACGGCAAACCCTTCACCAATCTCCACGCCTTTTACCGCATTAATACTCATCAACGCGTGCGCAATTTCAGCGTCGAGTCGATCAAATATCGGCTCCCCTAACCCCGGTGGCACATTGGTAGCAACCACGGTAATTTTCGCACCAATTGAATCACCTTCTTTATTAAGCGCTTTCATAAACTCTTCCATCTCAGGCACTTTGCTCGCATCGGGACAGAAGAAAGGGTTTTGATCAACCTGATCCCAATCCACGGTGTCAATTTTGATTGGCCCCAGCTGCGATAAATAGCCGCGCACTTCGATCCCGTGAAAATCCTTCAGATATTTTTTTGCAATAGAACCTGCCGCAACACGCATCGCTGTCTCACGTGCCGATGAACGGCCACCACCACGATAATCACGCACCCCGTATTTTTGCATGTAGGTGTAATCCGCATGAGCCGGACGGAATTGATCTTTAATATTGGAATAATCCTTGGAGCGCTGATCGGTATTCTCAATCACCATTCCAATTGGAGTTCCAGTGGTTTTTCCTTCAAACACACCCGATAAAATCTTTACCAAATCCTCTTCGCGACGCTGCGTGGTAAAGCGCGAAGTACCCGGCTTACGGCGATCCAGATCAATCTGGATATCGGCCTCGGTTAATTCCAACCCTGGTGGGCAACCATCCACAATAGCACCCAGTGCCAGACCATGGCTTTCGCCAAAAGTAGTAACCGTAAATAATTTTCCGTAGGTATTTCCAGACATAAGAATCCAACACCAGACAAGTCAATAAAGTGGACAAAAAGTGTAAGCAAATTATACGTGAGTTAGTTTGCCTACGCACAGGTTAGATAACACCCAGCTCCCGCGCCCTGCGTAAATCTGCCGCGTTCAACACAAAAACACCGTGTCCGCCTCGCACAAACTCAACCCAGGCAAAAGGTATTTCCGGGTAAGCGTCTTCCAACGCTGGCCAGGAGTTTCCAACTTCAACCACCAGCAGGCCGCTTTCCGTTAGATGATCCAAAGCCTCAACCAATAACCGGCGCGTGAAATCCAACCCATCCTCACCGGATGCCAAACCCAGCTCAGGTTCTGCATGATACTCAAGCGGCAAGCTGGCCATATCCTCAGCATCCACATACGGTGGGTTTGATACGATTAGATCAAACCTTTGTCCGTGCAGGTTCTCAAACAAATCCGACTGGAGCGCGAACACGCGCTCGCTGATACCGTGTCGCTGGATATTTTCCTCGGCAACCGCCAAGGCTTCAAATGAGATATCACTCAACTGAACCTCTGCATCAGGGAACGCAAACGCGCAGGCGATACCAATACATCCACTCCCCGTACAAAGATCAAGAATCTGCAATGGCTCAGCACTTAACCAAGGAGCAAACCGTTGTTCAATTAATTCAGCGATGGGCGAACGCGGCACCAACACCCGTTCATCTACCACGAACGGCAAGCTAGCAAACCAGGCCTGACCAGTGATGTAAGCGGCGGGAATTCGCTCTTCAATCCGGCGCCGAATATTTGCGACTACACGCTCTCGCTCCATTCGAGTCAATCGTGCATCCAACCATTCATCTGCCAGGGGCGGGTCAATATGAACGGCGTGTAACACCAGCTGCTCAGATTCATCCCAAGGATTATCAGTTCCGTGCCCATAAAAAAGCCCGGCAGCAATAAACTCGCTGGCCCCCCAACGAAAAAAGTCACGCAAGGTCTGCAGTTCTGCCACAGCACCGGCGAAATCTGGTGAAGAATTGCTCATGATGGTATCCACCGCCATAAAAAGGTCGCTATTCTACCCAATTACTCAAGGATTCAGGATTTAAGTTTTCGTGATAAGCAACTAACGCGGTAAACTGTACGCAAGTAACCGCTGGCGGAGCGCCAGGCTAGACCATTTATAGAGAAGAAAGCCCATGAGAGACCATTTTGCGAGCATTATTGCCAGTATCGGTGAAGACCTTAACCGGCCCGGCTTGCTCGACACACCAGACCGCGCCGCAAAGGCGTTCCAGTTTTTAACCCGCGGCTATAACCAAACCCTGGACGAAGTTGTAAACGGCGCGCTGTTTCCTTCCGATTCGGAAGAGATGATTATGGTAAAGGATATCGAGCTTTACTCACTCTGCGAACATCACCTGCTGCCATTTATCGGGAAAGCACACGTCGCTTACATTCCAACCGGCAAAGTGCTGGGTCTTTCAAAAATCGCCCGCATTGTGGATATGTTCGCACGCCGCCTTCAAATCCAGGAACAGCTAACTGTACAAATTGCGGAAAGCGTGCAGGAAATTACCGGCGCATCAGGGGTTGGGGTCATCATTGAAGCCAAGCACATGTGTATGATGATGCGCGGTGTTGAAAAACAAAATTCCTCAATGAAAACCTCCGCCATGCTCGGCAGCTTTCGCACCAATCAAGCGACGCGCAATGAGTTTTTGTCGTTATTGAGATAAAAGCTAAAAAGGCAACCAGTAATAAGCTGCTTAACGTCAGAAGCGGTTTATTATTGGCGCTGCCGCTGCAAGATAACGCGTCTAATTTTGCAATACCACTTCCACTCGCGCTTCTCTGTCTCCACGCCCAGCCGGTGCCAAACCGCCTATGCCGTACGTACTCACTCTTTTCGCTGCAACACCGTTTTCCACCAGTGCAGCTTTAAGCTGTTCAGCATAAGCTAGCGATTCTTTTTGTTGCTGCGCAGTTGCAACCGCCGAGTAATCATGACCAACCAATGCAATGTTCCAATTCGCCTTTTGCGCGAGCACGTCAATTAAAGTTTGTAAATGCGCGGTCCTAATTTGAATTCGAGTATTGCCCTGAGTATCTTGGGCCACCAAATCTGGGAACACATAGTAACCGCTCGTCACTATGGTCTTAATTATTGACTCGGGACTAGAGGCTATTCCCAACTCAATAATTTTATCGATATGCAACACATCGACCTGTAGGTAAACGCGCTTATTACCTCGCTGCACCGCATATAGAGACACATAGTATGGCTTACTGTCCGCTGTGGTAATTTCGTAAGCACCATAAAACTGAAACTGGTCTAACCCATAAAGCTGTAAAATTTTAAAATGATTGTTTGCCCAGGAGTTACTGGTACCGCAATCGCGGCTCTTGCAGTGAAACAATTCGCGAAAATTAAAGTTTTGCAGTTGATCCAAATAAAAATCAAAACCGTTTTCAGCACTATGCCCCTCGGGTAACTCCAGAGTGTACCTGTCCAAAGCTCCACTTAAACGCTGCTGCCGATCCAATCGCCATGAACCAGACACTTTTTTATGGCTACCCAAGGCAAGAATATATTCATCGGCTTGCCCATGTGTTTCAAACATTGTGTGCGCGTTGTGGTAAGGCTGTAACTGCAACTGCTCTGCAAACAAGAAACTTGAATTGCACAGCAAAAAAACGATAACCCCCCCCGCCCTGTCAATGCGCCTAGACGTTTTTTATTCATGCGTTTTCACTAGCCTTTAATTCATATAATTGCATGACAAATTGAACCCACTATTTCTTCCAGACGTCAGATGCGATGAACTCTGCAAAAAACTCATTTAGCTTTTGCGCTACCACAACCACCTGCTGCTCCATATGCAGATGATGTCCGCCTTCCAGCAGCTCGTAATTTATATGGGGAAATTTGGCCACTTGCTGCAAATAATTAGTGTACAACTTGGGCAACCCCTCAGTAGCCAATAGAAGCTTTACTGGAGCGCTAATATTATTTACAAATGCAGACAATTGCTCACGGGACAAGCGCAGAATTGAAGGCGCCAATAAACGAGGATCTGTACTCCAGGAAAAGCCGCCGCCTTGTGCGACTACACCCCGCTCGGTAAGAGCTCTGGCTGCCTCGTACCCAAGCGGAAACATTCCCCGCTCACGAGCTTTAATCGCAACATTTATATCAGGGTAAATTGACGGTGATTTTTGCAGCTGACTGCGCAATCCACCGATTGCCTTGGCCAATTGTACCGGAGCATCTTCTGGCAATCCCGGCTCTGGCAATAACCCTTCCACCAGGCCCAAACATAATACTCGTTCCGGAAATGCACCCGCTGTTAGCGTACTAATTATCGCCCCCCGCGAATGGCCCAAAAACGCGAAGCGCTCCCAACCCAACTGATCCGCAATCGCCAACAGATCATTAATATCATCCCAAGGAGTGTAGGCCATTTGACCGGGACGATGCTCGCTGCGCCCGTGACCAGCCAAATCAACTGCAACAATATGAAGATTATTTAGCTGTGGCGCCAACGCAAAAAAACTGGCGGAATTATCCAGCCAGCCATGCAAAGCCAACACAGGTAATTGACCTGAAGCCCCCCATTCCTGAGCAGAAAAAAGCATTCCATTCACTTCAAACTGCAGCTCACGAGGACTTTGTGATAACGACATAAATAGTAAGCTCGTGAATGAAACCCAAGGTTAACTGAAAGTGGAATTTATGCGTGATCCAACCACAACAATTCCCCCATACCAGAAGCAATCAAGGAGATGTTAATTGCAGCAAACGAGCTAGTACCCATTGAATAGTAGCCGGTGGGTTTACCACACAATCGATTAACCAGCTCACCCACAAAAGGTTGGTGACTCACCAGAAGTATAGACAAGTCAGGTTGATTAATAGACTGCAGCCAATCCATTGCCACAACCGGATTCGCCTCAGGAATAATAAGCTCCGAGCTCCCAATTGTTAGCGCAGGAAAATGGGCCGCCACAATACGGGCTGTCTGCTGGGCGCGAACCAATGGGCTCGCCCAGATCTGATTCACTATTTGTAATTCAGCCAAACGTCCGCTAACCACCCGTGCAGTCTCGGCGCGCCCCTTGTCAGTTAATTCGCGGGCTTCATCTGTGGTCTGCTGCGGCTCAGCCTGACCATGACGCAAAATAAACAGATTCATTTATTCCGCCGCTTTTTCGGTAGAATTGTTCGCAGGTAATTCCGTTGCTTGAGCAGCTACTACATTTTCCGCACCTTCCGGATTACCTACAGGCCAGTCGGCAAATGGAAAAGGTTTTTCTTCGCTGCTATAACATAGAAATTTAAGTACATCGTAAATATACGTCGACAAGGAATGACCGAAACGGCGCAAATGCTGATTGTTCTCTCCTGTTATTAGCGAAAACAAAAACTGCATAGCAACCAATACCCACATCACCAGACTTGCCAACTGCAATACAGCAGCGTACAGCAACATAAACACCAAACGAAGCCAGTGTTTGCTAGAAAGTAAATTTGATTTTAACTGTTGGTTATCCATAATTATTTCCCCAAAAATTCAACGTCATTGGCTTGCTCACCGACCATCAATCCGTGTGCGACTTCAGTAATTGCTTTATTTTGAAACAATACTGCGTACAACCCACTTACCAACGGCATATACACCTGCAGATCATCTGCTTTTTGTTTAACTTGGCGCAAGGTATTCACACCTTCAGCAACTTGCCCCAGGGACGCAACAATTTCATCTAATTGTTTTCCTTGCCCCAAGGCATAACCAACACGATAGTTACGGCTTAGGTCGGACGTGCAAGTCAGAATCAAATCGCCTACCCCCGCCAACCCCAGAAACGTCATTGGGTTAGCGCCCATGGTTTGCGCAAATCGACCCATCTCGGCGAGACTGCGCGTTAATAACATTGCCTGAGTATTATGACCAGCCCCTAGTGCAGCCGCCATGCCGCAAATAATAGCGTAGATATTTTTCAACGCGCCGCCCAACTCCACGCCGTAACGATCATGATTTGCGTAGACACGGAAAGTAGGAGATTTCAACGTATGCTGAACGCAATCAATAACACCCTCATCCTCGCTAGCGATTACGGTTCCTGTTTGTTGCTTTTGTACTATCTCCTTCGCAAAATTCGGCCCGCTAAGCACTCCTATAGGCTGATGTGGAAGCTCCTGCTCCAGAATTTGGCTCATTAAGGTGAACCCTTCTGGCTCAATCCCTTTTGCAGTGCTCACTACGATAGCTTCCGCCCCCAGTAACGGCTTAATTTGACGGGTTACGCTGCGAAAGGAATGACTGGGAATAGAGACAAATACCAAATCTGCCCCCTGGATTGCCAGCTCCAGGTCCGCAGTGATAATCAACTCTTCATTTAAGAGATAACCGGGCAAATAGCGGGCGTTTTGTCGCTTGGATTGACACTCTTCCGCTTGCTCAGCTGAGCGCATCCAGAGATAAGTTTGATGGTTGTTACAGGAGATAATATTGGCAATTGCCGTACCAAAACTACCACCACCCAGCACTGCAACCTTCAATCGTCTACTCATAATTTTATCCAGTAATTAAACAAGGAAACTTACGCAAAGAATCGTCACCTGTTACGTAAAAAAAAGATACGAAACACTCAATCTGTAACTTTTTTGCACAAAAAAATTCATCAAAACTTTGTCCACATTTTCTGTGGATAACTTAGTGGATAGATTTTGGGAAACCGCCCCAAAGCCCCATAAAATCTACCCCACCTACAACTTGATCAAATTTTAACCACAAAAATAATTTCCTTATAAATCAGCTTGTTACATAAAAAAACCAGCTTAAAAGCTCATTTTTTCACGGTTTTGATCAAGCATTAAACGGAGATGTCGCACCAGCACAGGAGATGTGCATAAAGAGTTAGTGGTCGTTAACCTTAAAGCGCCGATAGACACGAAATATTCATATTGCAAGGTTATTTCACACAAAAAGTTTGCTTCATTTTGATTCGTAAAATCACTTACGAGCCCGAATTAAAAACTTTACTGGCAACACTCTTGTATACCAACTACCGGTAAGAATTTATTGGCGCGAAAAGACACCATAACTGCCATCGGCGTACAACAAAGGATCAACCTCGGCCCCATTTATTATCACCCGGTGGATGACGCCAATTACGATTTTATGCGTCCCATAAGTCATGACTTGGTCAGTTTGGCAAACAAACACCGCTTGTGAGCCCCCCAAAACTGGTAAACCAGAGTCATCCTCCTCCCAACTTCCGACGTCAAAACGATCTCGTGTCGGCTCGCGCCCAGCGCATATGTTGGAAACCTCTTGTTGGTTGCTGGAAAGTACATTGATCGCAAACTGACTTCCCTTGGTTGCAAGATGTGCCTGCTGGGAGACCAATTGATTAATGCAAACCAGAAGCGACGCGGGAGAATCGGAAACTGACGTAACAGACGATACCGTCATTGCAAAACGTTGATCGTTATCCAATCGGGTCGACAGTACACAGACCCCAGACGCCAAACGCCGCATTCCCAACTTCATTGATACCGCTAAATTATTGTTTTGCATAAAGACTCCAATACAGGTAAGTGCTTATTCTGACTAGCTAACCCGGGTCATACAAGCCTGCAACTCTGCGCAATACTGTATTAACCGACCAAGAGTGAGAGTCGCACGAACTATAGGAAGTAAAGCAATAGGCAAAACTCAATGGCGCCAGGTAATAACTGCTATCGTGCCTACCGACTAAAAAGCTCCGAACAGAGACCCGCGATTAAGCCACAAGAATCGCAATTCCCTCCGCTTGGATATAACTTTGCATAGACATTGTGCAAGCTGATTAGAAATTAACTAAGTGAGCTAAATATTTTATTTTGTTGCACTTTTTTCGTTGACGAGTCTAAATCGCATCGCTATTATGCGCACCACTTGAAACGCACTAAGTTTTAAGTCGTCGGAGTGTAGCGCAGCCCGGTAGCGCGTCTGTTTTGGGAGCAGAATGTCGGGGGTTCGAATCCCTCCACTCCGACCATCTTTTTTTATCGAACCTGCCAAGGTTTTAAACTCCAGCATGCGCCCGTAGCTCAGCTGGATAGAGCACCCGCCTTCTAAGCGGGTGGTCGCAGGTTCGAATCCTGCCGGGCGCGCCATACTGGGTAGTTTATGCAACCCACTTTTCACTAAATGGTTTAAAGGTAGAGAGTAATCTCGGTGTGGTTTGTTTTTTTTTCCGCTACGGTGGCTGTAGCTCAGTTGGTAGAGCCCTGGATTGTGATTCCAGTGGTCGTGGGTTCGATCCCCATCAGCCACCCCATATCCCCATCTCTTTTCTTTACACCTAATTAATTCCTTCTGTAACGATCTCTTTTTCCCTAGCGCAAGCAACAACTAAATTTTCTTGGCGCCGCATAGTTGCTGTGGGAAAATAACGACCATTTCAATTCCAACCTTTCTCAATTCAATTGCACAGGTAATTAGCGCTCATGTCCGCACTCGTATTGGATGGCAAAGCCCTTGCCGAAAAAACCGAACAAGAACTCTCTGCTCGCATTGCCGCACTAAAAGCACGCAGCAATGGTCAGACTCCAATTCTGGCCACCATTTTGGTAGGCGATGACCCAGCATCAGCAACCTATGTAAAAATGAAAGGTAATGCTTGCACTCGCATTGGCATGGAATCGTTAAAAGTCGAAATGCCCTCTTCGACCACCACAGAGCAATTGCTGGCCAAAATTCAGGAATTGAATAGCAATCCCAATGTTCACGGTATTTTGCTGCAACACCCTGTACCTCACCAAATTGATGAGCGTGCTTGCTTTGATGCGATCAGCGCAGAAAAAGATGTCGATGGCGTTACCTGTTTGGGTTTTGGCCGTATGAGTATGGGCGAAGAGGCTTACGGCTGCGCAACCCCTAAGGGCATTATGCGTCTGCTGGAAGCTTACGGTGTTGAGTTATCAGGCAAACACGCGGTGGTAGTAGGTCGCAGCCCTATTTTGGGCAAACCAATGGCTCTTATGCTGTTAAATGCCAATGCAACGGTCACCATCTGTCATTCGCGCACACAAAACCTGCCCGATCTAATTAAACAGGCAGATATTCTGGTTGGCGCTGTTGGCAAACCGGAATTTATTAAAGCCGACTGGATTAAAGACGGTGCAGTTGTGGTTGATGCAGGCTATCACCCCGGTGGAGTTGGAGATATTGAATTAAAGCCATTGGTAGATCGCGTTGCAGCCTACACTCCAGTTCCTGGCGGTGTCGGCCCAATGACAATCAATACACTGATTTACCAAACCGTAGATTCGGGCGAGAAGAAAATCGGCTAAGGTATAAATCAACAATTCGTTCGATTTTAGTTCCAATCTTGTATTTTTAAAACTTGCGTTTTTAAGGAGCAAAGAGATGCGTTATGCAGTTATGTTAATAGGAAGTTTTGCAATCTGTAGCAGCGCATTTTCGGCTGAACCGGTGAAATACATTTGCACTCTGGATAAAGCCGAGCGAATTATCGAAGTGAGTTATAGCGGTGAAAAAGCTGCTCCTTGCGCCGTGAATTACACGAAGGATGGAACCACTCAAAAATTATGGAGCTATGAAATGACAGAGGGACAGTGCGAAGCAAAAGCCGCAGAATTTGCCGAAAAGCAGAAGGGCTGGGGCTGGAATTGCACACAAGAGAAATCACCCCCGCAAAAATAAGCAGCGGCGATTTATTTGTAGCCTTAGCAACAGAAGCAAAAAAGCAGGCGCCAGCCTGCTTTTTTGCTTTCAAACGATTGCCCGATTTGATCAAGCTCTCAAACTATTAAATGACTGAATTATTACCTATTATTTACTGCGATGAACACTTGGTCGCCATCAATAAGCCTAGCGGTTTGCTGGTTCATCGCAGTGAGATTGATCGTCATGAAACTCGCTTTGCTATGCAGCTGGTTCGCGACCAATTGGGGCAACAGGTTTTTCCTGTGCATCGGTTGGATAAACCCACTGCAGGCGTTCTGATATTTGCGCTTTCTGCACACATTGCAAAAAAAATGGGTGATATTTTCTCCCAGCACTCTTTAGAAAAAACCTATATTGCTCTGGTGCGAGGCCATACCCCTGCATCTATCGTCGTTGACCACCCGTTAATCGAAGAGCTGGATAAATACACCGACAAAAAAGCTCGCAGCGATAAACCGGCACAAACAGCAGTCACCGTGTTCAAAACCCTCGCCACCATAGAACTGCCATTTAGTGTTGATAAATACCCGAGCACTCGCTACTCATTGGTGGAGTGCAAACCAAGAACGGGTCGCAAACACCAAATACGCAGGCACTTGAAACACATTAGTCACCCGATTATTGGCGATGCAAAGCACGGTAAAGGAATACACAATCGCTTTTTTCAAAATCAATTTAATTGTTCCGGTTTAATGCTGGCAGCTACAGAATTACAATTTAATCATCCCGTGACCCAAGCTCCTTTAAAATTTGTGGCTCCACTGGAGGCAAAATTTTCTCGCGTGCTGCATGACTTTGCTTGGCACAACGCAGTGCCCTCCTCCTGGCTGGAAACCGTTTAAACATGCGTCTTGATAAATTTTTAAGCCAATACACCAACTATTCGCGCTCGCAGGTTCAGCAATTGGTAAAAGCTCATCGTGTAACTATTAACGGAGAGCCAGTAAAAAAAGCAGACCATAAGCTGGCAAGCGACGACCAGGTAATGCTGGATAACCAACGGATTGAGGCATTTAGCTCACGTTATATTATGCTCCACAAACCTTTAGGATACGTATGCGCAAACAGCGACGGAGAACACCCAGTGGTATTGGATCTTTTGGATATACCGCGCAAACAGGATTTGCAGATTGCCGGACGACTTGATATTGATACCACCGGCCTGGTGTTACTGACCGATGATGGACAGTGGAATCACCGCATTACCGCCCCCAAACAAGAGTGCACTAAAATTTATCTGGTTTCCACGGCAGATCCGATTAATGAAGCAGCAATTCAATTGTTTGCGCACGGCGTACAGCTGCACGGTGAAAAAAATCTCACCCTCCCGGCGCAGCTGGAAATTCTAGACAGCCACACGGCACGTCTGCAAATTCATGAAGGCAAATATCATCAAGTAAAACGCATGTTTGCTGCGATGGGCAATCGCGTAGTGCAGTTACATCGCGAACACATAGGGTCAATTCAATTAGATCCAATGCTTGCACCGGGAGAATATCGCGCATTGACAGCAGCAGAAATACAGGAAGCCACACAATGAGTGATCAGGCATTGGATTGGATGGTAGGCACACTGCAAATAGCCATTGCAGAAGGGAAATTCTATGTATGGTGCACCGATGAAAATGCACTCAACGGTTTACCACAACTTTCACCATCCAACTTACAATTAATCACCAATCGCTGGGATATTGCCGAACAAGCCAAAGCGCGCAATCTGCAGACCCAATTTTCTGACTTTGATTTTTCACAGCACGATGACTGTAGTCTGGATGGGTTCTTTTATCGAATATCCAAAGAAAAGCCCTTGGTGCATCACTTGTTAAACAACGCATGGCGCTGCTTGAAACCCGGTGGCGAACTTTGGTTATCCGGCTTCAAAAACGACGGCACTAAAACCTATATTGAAAAAATTGCCCAGCTCCTGGGATGCGAAAAAAACATAAAAAAAAATGGACAGGTTTATACCGCACGGTTGACTAAACATTCACCGTTTAATGTGCAATTACAATTAGATAGTAGCGATTATGTAAATACGCGACCTATCGCAGCGGATTCTGGTTTAACGCTGGTCAGTAAACCGGGGTTATTTGGCTGGAATAAAATCGACGCTGGTAGTGCCCTGCTAATTGCCCAATTGGAGCAAGTATTGAGCAACCAGCCGGCGCCACAAACGGCAGTGGATCTGGGCTGCGGCTATGGCTACCTGACTGTTGCCGCCCAACAAATTCCCTCGGCCGCCGCCAAAAACTGGCTTTTAACCGATAACAACGCCGCCGCTTTGCAAATCGCAGCCGCAAACCTGCAACTCAATAGAATTAGTGGCCAGGTAATCGGTGCCGATGCCGGTTTTGGGCTACCCGTAAAAGCCGATCTACTGCTTTGTAACCCCCCTTTCCATCAGGGCTTCAGTGTGGATGGCGACCTGACAGACAAATTTCTCGCAAACGCCAGCCGTCTGCTCGCGCTCGGCGGTATAGCCCTATTTGTGGTCAACCAGTTTATCCCCCTGGAACGCAAGGCTGCACCCCTGTTTAAGCACGTAAAAACGCTGATCGACAATGGTAGTTTCAAAGTGATAAGCCTGTCCCATTAGGGTATTTGCCCTGCCGTTTGCCCAGCAAAAATACAGGCTGTGGAATTAATAGACAGCTTTGAATTCATTGGCATTTTTTTCGGGAGAAAGGTGTAAAAAACGGTTGACCAACCAAAACCGCCTCTATATTATGCGCACCACTTCCGCAGAGGAAGTTACCGTTCCGCCTTAGCTCAGTCGGTAGAGCAAATGACTGTTAATCATTGGGTCGCTGGTTCGAGTCCAGCAGGCGGAGCCAGAATTAAATGAGAAAGGCCGCATACTATGCGGCCTTTTTTATGCGCGATACATTTGCAACCGTCGAGATTGATGTCCCCTACCGGTTACTTAACGAACGTCCTTTTAATGGAGCCTCCTATGTTTAAAGTGAATGAATACTTCGGTGGTGCAGTTAAATCCATCGCTTTCCAAACCGAAACCCTGCCTGCTACCGTTGGCGTTATGGCTAAAGGTGATTACGAGTTCGGCACCAGCCAAAAAGAATACATGACTGTAGTTACTGGCAGCCTGACCGTAGTATTACCTGGCACCGACAAGGCACAAACCTTTGCCGCTGGCGAAACATTTATTGTTGAAGCCAATCAACGCTTCAAAGTAACCGCCGATGTAGAAACTTCTTATCTGTGCAAATACGAATAATATTTTCTGCTGGATAAGGGTTAGTCAAAAAGGGCGCGAAAGCGCCTTTTTTATTTTTCTTATTCCATTTTTTAGTATAAGACTGGCAAAAGCGTTGACCTAAACAAAGTGCATCGCTATTATGCGCGCCTTCTCTTATGAGATAGCCATTCCGCCTTAGCTCAGTCGGTAGAGCAAATGACTGTTAATCATTGGGTCGCTGGTTCGAGTCCAGCAGGCGGAGCCAGAATAAAAACTCGTAGATTTTGCGAGTAAAAAAAGCCGCACTTTTATTAAAAAAGTGCGGCTTTTTTATTGCATTCACTATTTTAAAAGTCACTCGTCAATAGCACGAGCCAATGACGAACATGCCGTAAAAGTGCTTTCGGGGTGATCAAAAAATTGCCCCAAATTTTCCAATAAACACACATCACTACCCAATACCGAGTGCGCCAGATTTTCATTAATCCGCAATTGAGTTTCAGGCCAGCGCTGATGAATTTCCCTGGCCCATTTAACCGGTGTAATGGGATCTTTTGCGCCTGCCAATATCAAGGTCGGCATCTGCGGCTGAGCCAATTGTAGCGGTATAGTACTGCGCAACTCGTGGCATAACTGAAACCGCCATTGATCCCGGGTGTAATCTTGCAACAATGGATAGTGCGCAACCGCTGCCACATAATCCATTTCAGATAATACCGGGTTATCCGCACAATCAACTGCAGTAAAAGTTAGGCTATTAAAATCAGCACTAACGCTATTGTTTAAATAAGGTTCTGCCAAGGGTTTTAGCAAATCGTTACGCCCTTGATGAACACCGACAATCGCATCCAAAATTTTGGACCAGTCCGCAGGATCATAAATTCCGGCAAATACAATCGACAAAAAACGATGATCATTGACCAGCCAATACATAGGTGTTTCACCGTTCCAATGCCTGACGGTTAATGAAACAGGGGTTTCACGCAGACGTTGCAGAGCAGATACAAATAAGTCCTGCAGATTATTCTTACTGAGCCCAATTTTTTTTGCGCAGGATTGCTGCTCCGCACAGCCGCTAAAAAACCGCTGCATTGCGTCGTCCAGTACTTGTGGCCACGTTTGAACACCGCCAAAGCCGGCAGGATAAATCGAATCCAGTACCATTGCCCTTAAACGCACGCGTTGTGGTGCGAGCTGCTCCTGACGAGCCACTTCCAGAGCAAGGCGCGTTCCGTAAGAGACTCCGACAATATTCCACTCGCGATATTCCAATCGCGCCATTAATGCGCGTAAATCCTGCGCAGACAGCGCGGTACTGAAATAACGATAATCCAGGTTGCTGTTACTTTTTACCGCGGTATTAAAACACTGAGCAGTAATCGCATAAGATTGCGCCAACTCATCACTGAGTGGTTTATTTTCACGCATCAATTTTTGATTTTCGCGATTGTAATCCGCACAAACGAGCGCCGGCTTGCTACTCCCCGTACCACGCGTATCCACTAAAATCAAATCGCGCTTTGTATTCGCCAGACGCATCCAACTTAACCAACGTTTTATTCCTTCGCTATGTAAGCCCGCGCTAGCGCCCGGTCCGCCTTGCAAATAAACAATCGGATCAGGTTTTGCTGTTGAATCTTCAGCATGCAAAATAACAACCGGCAATACGAATTGCCCTTGGGCTTTTGGTGTATGTAATTCACCGCAACTAATAGAAGCTTGCCAATCGGCGTCAAACCAACAACTGACTTTCACAAACCGATAATTTTCGTTGCCGATTGCGCTGGGTCCTTGGTGTTGCGCTGTATCCGAATTAAGGAAATACGCAAGTGTAGATGCGACGATGAGTGTTGCGGCAATACCCAAACCAATCATCGCGCGCATAACGAATGCCCCTTGAGTTGCGGCCAGTGTAAAGCCCAGGGTTCACGCCATTCACTAAGCGCTTCCGTAAAAATATCACCCACAAAATATTCACCTTCGCGCGGCAACACAGTAAAACGGTAATCTTGATTATCGAGGGAAAAGGCAAGACAAAACGCATGCAGGTAAGTACGATCAGCCGGAGACTCACCACCATAAAGTTCATCGCCGAATATGGGTGCGCCCAGGCTTTTTAACGCAACTCGCAATTGATGGGTTTTTCCCGTATGCGGCTTAAGGACGAACAAACGTTTGCCCTCCCCTACGCCTTTGCTGAAAAACTGCGTTACTGCAGGATTTTTAGTATCAGTTAAAAGCTTCCAGGCCCCGCGTCTGGCTTGAGCCATATCCCCTTTAATAAGCCCCTGCTTTTTGGTGGGCTTTTTGCCGCTGATCGCCAAGTAATATTTTTCAACTTCACGTCGAGCAAAAGCCTGGGTTAACGCGAGATTGGTCGCCGCATCTTTCGCCATCACTAACAACCCAGAGGTGACTTTGTCTAGCCGATGAACGGGATACAACTCAACAAAACCTTCGCGCTGCTTGATTGTTTCGAACACACCAGGTTGGCCGGATTCACTGTGAAAACTGGTATCAGGTTTTTTGTAGATCACGACAAAATTCGGATGGTTTTCAATAATGTCGTACATAACGGCGGGCCATAAAATAACTGGTGCAAGAATATCAGTCATAGATTTTTTCGGCCATAAAAAGCCGATAGATGTGACGCAAAAGACTAATCCACCCCCTAGCGGCAAAAATCGCCATAGCTATAATCAAAACAGGTGTCCGCCTCGGTTGCCGTTATGACGGGTTCACCCTAAGAGCACTTATTTCGGCGCTCCATGTTTCGATTTGTGCCCAGCTGACTGTTATGCAGGAAGCGCTAGCGGCCAAGCGAACAAACCAATCACCTGCAACCGGCGGTCACCTTTTTTATTCCTACCCCGCTGAAATTTCTTCCCCCAGTGTTTTTCAATCATCGTTATAATTTGCGTGCACACATTCAGTACGCGACTATGACAAAAGAACCTGAAAAAAATACCGACTTTTACCGCACTCAACACAAATTGCGCCTGAGCTATATGCCTTGGTTATATGCTCGCCTAAAACCCGCTCACCGTAGTTGGGCACAAGCCTGGCAGGACGACTGGCAAGCTTACTTGTGTGAGATGGAAACCGTAACCATCGGCCGGAATTGCTTTATTGCGCCTGAAGCGAAGCTATTTGCCGAACCAGGTCGTCCTATTGTGATTGGCGATAATTCCTGGATTGCGGCAGATGCGGTTCTCCATGGTCCTATCGCGTTGGGTAGTAATGTTTCCATTAACCATCACGTGACCCTGGACGGTGGCAGTCAAGGCATAGTGATTGGCGATAATTCGCGTCTGGCGGCTTACGCCTATGCCTACGCCTTCAATCACGGCATGGATAATGGTCGCACCATTAAAGACCAACCGGTAACGTCCAAAGGTATCCATATTGGTGAAGATGTTTGGGTTGGCGCCCATGCGGGGATAGTCGATGGTGTTCATATTAGCGATGGGGCCGTGGTGGGCATGGGCAGTGTGGTGACCAAATCGGTTCCAGCATTCACCAAAGTTGCCGGTAATCCAGCGCAGAAAATTGGCGCGCGAGGCTAACGTCAGACAGCGAGATAACCAGGTTTACCGAAACACTCGCAGATTAATGAGAATTAACACAAGCCTGCGCATAACTTAACTAGAATTAAGCCATCGCGCACGTTGGAATCCGCAATGAAGTTAACCATGTATTGCATTTTTTTGGGATTGTTGGTTCTTGCCCTTCCCGGCCAGGCAAAACAACAACTCAAGATTCTCACCTGGGAAGGTTATGCCGATACTGATCTGGTTGCAGAATTCGAGCAACAAACCAAGAGTAAGGTAGAGGTTACGCTGGTTTATTCCGACGATGAGCTCTGGAATCACCTTAGCCAATCCCCTCAGAACGACTACGACCTGATTGCGGTAAACACCGCTGAACTCCAGCGCTATAAAGAAAAAGGGTACCTACGCCCAATTGATATTGAGTCTATCCCAAATATCCACCAACAAGATGCGCGCTTTCAAAACCGCCGGCAGATTCCAGGCTTGGTCACTCAGGGCAATACCTATGCGATTCCTTATACCTACTCCGAAATGGGGCTGATTTATAACCGCCAGTTAGTCCACCAACCACCGGAAACCATCAATGCACTCTGGGATAAAGCCTACGCAGGGAAAGTGCTTGCTTTTAATACCAGCAATCACAGCTTCACCCTGGCGGCACTCAGCCTGGGCATGAGCAAACCGTTCCAGCAAACGGATGAAGAATTAATGGTTTCTGCGCAGCGACTCGTAGAATTGCGGCGCAATCTGTTGACTGTTTACTCATCGCCACAAGAGGCGGTGAAATTATTTAAAACCCAGGAAATAGCCTTGATTTACGCCAACTATGGTAGCCAGCAAGTAAAGGCATTAGCGGATATAGGAGCAGACGTTGGTTACACCTTACCCAAAAATGGCACACTCGCATGGCTGGATTGTTGGGCGATCAGCAAGAATGCTGGCCCCTTGGCGGAGCAGTGGATTAATTTTTTCTTGGGAGAAAAGGCCAGCCAGCGGCTGACTAATATCCACGGTTTGGCTAACACCCGAGGAGCCTCGTTGTTGCACCACAATACCGAGCTTATCTGGCTGGAACCGGTTGAAAGTGGCGAGACTCGCAATCGGTTATGGGAGCAAATTATTTCTGGCGATGTAATGGAAAGGTTTGCGCCATGAATTCACGGCTAGTAATCAAATTAACGATCTGGATCGCATTGCTCAGTCTGTTAAGCGCCGGCATAAACGTATACGTCACCTATAGCCAGGGCCGCGCACTGTTGCTGCAATCCTCTCAGGATAAATTAGCCACTGCCACACGCGTGCTAGCAAATCGCTACGCTTTTTTTATTGAAGATATTGGTAAGGATCTATTATTCATCGCACATCTTCCCGCGGTCAGTGAAATTGCGAATCACCCCAATCCCGCTGATGCACTGACTCAACGCGCTCGGCTCTCATCGGCATTGTCTGAATTACTTAACTCGCACAAAGAATATAATCAGGTACGCTTTATCGGGGCAGCCAACCACGGATTGGAGCTGGTGCGTATCGATAAAACGGAAAATTCGATCAGTGTCGTTGATGGCTTGGCACTGCAAGAAAAGGCTCACTTCTCTTACATTTACAACACCTTAAAACTAAAGCCCGGCGAGATTTTTATTTCCGCCCCTAAACTCAATAAAGAGCGTGGGTTGTTGGATGGATACGGTAAACCAAGCATTATTTTAGCCACCCCGATATATACGAATACCAACACTATCGTTGGAGCCATGGTTATTAACGTTGATATGGAAACCATGTTCAGCCTGATTGAAACCGATGTACCCGATAACATTGATGTAATCGCTACCAACTCATTGGGCGATTACCTGCTCCACCCGAACGCGGAGAAAACTTTTGGTTTTGACAAAGGGACACGCTTTACAATCCAACAGGACTTACCTGTTGCTCAACGCATTTTTGCCGGTGAGCTCACCCAGTTAGTAGCGGAAATGCAGGACCTTCGCGCTCCGGAAAAACAAGCGGTAATCTCGTTAAGTAAATTACCCTTTGAGTGGGCAGCGGATGAAAATTATATTGTGCTGGGGCTGGTCAGCAACCTGGATACCGTACTGCAAGAGAGCCGCCAACTAGGAATTACCGCACTTAAAAGCGCACTGGTATTTGGCTTGCTATTTGTACTTTTATCGCTCTTCCTAGCCTGGAAAATATCCACTCCACTACGCCAGATGGCAACAATATTTGCCCGTTTTAAACAAGGCGACCCCGTACCTGAAATACACCTGCAACGCAATGATGAGCTAGGATTACTTGCCCGCAATTTTTCGCTGATGGCGAAAAAACTTAACGCGCAATTAATGGAATTAAATAGCCAGCGTCAGTACCTTCACAAAGTTGCCCACCACGACCCGCTCACCAACCTGCCCAATCGCATTTTGTTGGAGGATCGAATTGAACAAGCACTGATCAGTGCGCGGCGCGATAAAATGGAAGTTGCTATTATGCTCATGGATTTGGACGGCTTTAAGCCCGTGAACGACAAGTTTGGTCACGATACTGGTGATCTGTTATTGCAAGAATGCGCCACGCGTATGCTCGGTTGCGTGCGTGAAACTGACACAGTTGCCCGTTATGGTGGGGACGAGTTCATGATTATTATTTCTGCACGCGATTTACAAATGCGTGGCATGAGTACACGCCACATCAGCCGGCAAGTCGCTGATAAAATTCGCAACTCATTGAATCAGGTATTTTTTATCAACGACAATCAAATCCATGTTTCCTGCAGCATTGGCATCGCCCTATACCCGCAAGACGGTGATGACAAGCTAAGCCTGATTAAACACGCTGACTCCGCCATGTACACCGCAAAGTCTCTCGGTAAAAATTGCGTTAAACATTACAGTGACATTGAATAGGATTACTCCACATGACTGATTCCCACTGGGCACTCACCCTGCTCACCTGGCTGGAAGTTATTTTTATTGCCGTAATTGGTTTACTGCTGCTCGCCGTAATCCTTATGTACATCGTCGACGTTACTCAAAGTACTCACACTATCCGTAAAAACTACCCGGTATTAGGGCGTTTCCGCTATTTCTTTGAACATTTGGGGGAGTTTTTTCGGCAGTATTTTTTTGCGCAAGATCGCGAGGAGATGCCATTTAACAGAGCGGACCGCTCTTGGGTTTATCGTGCCGCAAAAGATATTGATAACAACGTCGGCTTTGGTTCAACACTGGACATTTCCAAACCCGGCACCTTGCTGTTTTTAAACTCAGCCTTTCCCATCCAGGAAAAAGATGCACTCATGCCATCACCCGTGACACTGGGTCCATTTTGCGCTTCGCCCTACACCACCCATTCGATTTTTAATGTCTCCGGCATGAGCTACGGTGCCATATCCAAACCGGCAATTCTCGCGTTATCACGTGGAGCGGCTAAAGCGGGCTGCTGGCTCAACACTGGCGAAGGTGGATTATCACCTTATCACCTTGAAGGCGGTTGCGATCTGGTATTTCAAATTGGAACCGCAAAATATGGCGTGCGCGATTTGCACGGCAACTTAAGCGATGAACGCCTGCGCGAGTTAGCCGGCAAAACGCAAATTAAAATGTTTGAAATTAAACTGAGCCAGGGCGCCAAACCAGGCAAAGGCGGCATACTTCCCGCTGAAAAAGTTTCGGCAGAAGTTGCCATGATTCGCGGGATTTCCGAGGGGCAAGCGTCCATTAGCCCGAACGGACACACGGACATCAGTTCCGTAGCCGACTTGCTCGATATGATTAACCACATTCGTACCACCACCGGGAAACCGGTCGGTTTCAAAGCGGTTCTCGGAGAAAAGCAGTGGCTTGTCGAATTGATTAGGGAAATTCGCGTGCGTGGCCTGGAAGCTGCGCCGGATTTTATTACATTGGACAGCAGTGATGGCGGCAGCGGCGCCGCGCCACAACCCCTGATGGATCACGTTGGCCTACCCATCAAGGAAAGCCTGCCCTGGCTTGCCGCTTTATTGCAGGAAGCCGGTCTCAAAGAGCGCATTAAAGTTATCGTTGCCGGCAAATTAATTACACCGCATATGGTTGCCTGGGCACTTGCATCAGGCGCTGATTTTGTGAATAGTGCACGCGGATTTATGTTTGCGCTGGGATGCATCCAAGCGTTGCAATGCCACAAGAACACCTGCCCTACCGGTATCACCACCCACAATGCTAAATTGCAAAAAGGGCTTGACCCAACCGATAAGGCTGAACGTGTCGCCGCCTACCAACGCAATATCACCAAAAGCGTAGCCATGATTGCCCACTCTTGCGGCTTAGCTGAGCCGCGTCAGTTACGCGCGGAACACATAAACATCGTTGGTGCTGATGGTTTTTCCATACCACTGGACCAACTTGGCCCCTACATGCCCAAAGCGCCAACACAAACACCATTAATCGCAAGCGATGCGCTCGCGGATAAACATTAAGCCGTTGCAGAGATATTTCCGATGAAAAAATTATGTAGCCAGTGGGCGATTTTCGCTCTCACCATGTTTGTTAATGCCAATGGCGTTCTCGCGCAAACGCCGATGAATGTCGTGAACAAACAAGCTCCCACTATAGAAACGAAAAAAGAAATCCAGATAAAGGAGTTGGGCTGGATGGACAAAAACCGCATGGACCAGGAAACCACCAAGATCAATGAGCTTACCCAAACCAAGCTCGGCACACCGTTGCGTCGCGACTTGAGTGATTTAAGTACGCTACAGCGTATTGTCGACAAAGAACTGGTAGCAACGGATAACTTCGAGCTTCAGCAAGCCATGGGTGTGGTATTAGGCAATGTTATGCTGGCAGATTTTCCCAATACACTTGAATGGAAAATTTATGAAGACGAGTTGGGCCGCAGCCGCGCCCTGTGTGCCCGAAAAACTAACGACTGCTTGTTTCCAGTAACCATGCTCTCGCGGCGTATGGAAGTTGGTACAAAGCCTAACGTGCGAAAAATTTATGACGACGCTCTTCTGCGTATGGAAAAACATTTGCCTAAACTGCCCTATGATGGCGGGATTATGTATCGCCTACCACGCTAACCAACATTTACCGAAATATTGGCTACATAATTTCTCCAATCCTGTCGATTTTCCGCGAAGGATTACGACTAACTCCCAGGTAATGCTTCGCCCCTGCAATCGCAAACGTTTTACCTATTGGCTATTTACATTTTCTGACAGCCCCTGCCGGCGAAAGGCGATAAGCTTTGCACCCGGCATTCATCTATCGGCACTCACCAAACGGAACATCACGCATGACTGATTATTCAACCCACCCAGTTGCCTCGCGCATCTCTTCCGGCGAGTTCACCCTACTGGTTGCACTGATGATGTCGATTGTCGCCATCTCGATTGATGCCTTGTTGCCTGCATTGGGTTTTATCGGCCAGGAAATCAACCTAAGTCACCCCAACCAAATCCAATACGTGATCAGTGCGTTATTTTTAGGTATGGCACTAGGGCAATTAGTGTGCGGGCCTTTATCGGATGCAACCGGTCGCAAAAAAGTTCTTTACGGTGGTATCGCATTATTTTTCTGTGGCAGTGCAATTTGTTTTTTCGCCACCTCCATTGAAGGACTGCTAATTGGCCGTTTTGTACAAGGCTTGGGGGTTGCCGGACCCTATGTGTCTGCCATTTCAATTGTGCGCGATAAATATGCTGGCAATGAAATGGCCCGCATTATGTCGTTGGTCATGATGATTTTCATAATGGTACCCGCCTTAGCACCAAGCCTTGGTCAGGCGGTGTTACTCATCAGTTCCTGGCGCTATATTTTTGTACTCTACATCGTTTACGCGTTAATTATTGGAGTATGGATATTCTGGCGATTGGAAGAAACACTACCCAAAGAATTTCGTATTCCGTTTACTCGCACCGGGTTTATCGATGGATTCAAAGAAGTTATCAGCAATTACTCTACTATGTGTTACACCCTGTGCATGGGATTATTTTTCGGTAGTTTTATGGGCTATCTGAACTCATCGCAACAAATTTTCCAGGAGTTGTTTAACACCGGAAAACTATTCACTGTGTATTTTGGTGTATTGGCGCTGCTATTTGGAGTTGCATCCATGGTGAATGCACGCTTCGTACAAAAATGGGGAATGGAATATTTATGCAGACAAGCAACATTGGGAATTATTTTTAGCTCCGCTATTTTTCTGGCTCTGCAGTTAATCACTACACCCAATTTATGGCTGTTTTTAGCTTACGCCGCGGTATTATTTTTCTGCTTTGGTCTGGTTTTCGGTAATGTGAATGCCATGGCGATGGAACCTATGGGCCACGTTGCAGGCATAGCTTCCGCCGTAATTGGAGCCAGCTCATCCATAATCTCCATGATAATAGGAACCGCGATTGGCCAAATGTATGACAACACGCTGGTTCCTATGACGTGCGGTTTCTTGATCCTTGCGAGTCTTTGCCTGGTTATCCTTAACCTCGCGAAACAACGCAAACTCGCCGAGGTAGAAACGACCAGTTGACCCTCACAATTCACCTTACCGCCTAATAAACCGAAAAGTCGCTGGCTTATTGCACAGCAACTGCGTACCATGCGCGCCGACACCCTTAAGGTCAGTGTCACCCTCCATTTGCAAACCCAGGGTTTGCCATATCTCCGCTCGCCAGACCTTGCCCGCCACGCGGGAGGCCGAGCCACAGGAAAAACTTATGTCTTTTGAAAGTCTCGGTCTTCGGGCCGATATTTTGCGTGCTATTGCCGAAGCCGGCTATAGCAATCCAACCCCTATCCAAGCGCAAGCTATTCCCGCCGTTCTAAAAGGTGGCGATATTCTGGCTGGCGCACAAACAGGTACCGGTAAAACTGCCGGCTTTACTTTGCCCTTACTCGAAAAACTAAGCCGGGTAACCGCAGACAAACTGGTTAAAGGCCGGCGCCCGGTTCGCGCCTTGATCCTTACCCCTACGCGCGAACTGGCGGCTCAGGTACACGATAGTGTGCGTACTTATGGCAAATACCTTTCATTGCGCTCGACAGTGGTTTTTGGTGGCGTCAGTATCAATCCACAAATGATGAACTTACGCGGCGGCACCGACATTCTCGTAGCCACTCCCGGTCGATTGCTGGATCTCGTCAATCAAAATGCAGTCTCACTACGTGAAGTAGAAGTATTAGTGCTGGACGAGGCTGACCGCATGCTAGACATGGGCTTTATCCACGACATCAAAAAAGTGTTGGCACTTTTACCAAAGCAGCGGCAAAACCTGCTTTTCTCGGCCACCTTTTCCGATGAAATTAAAGCACTGGCTGATAAATTACTAAACCAACCCAGCCTGATCGAAGTTGCGCGTCGCAACACTGCGTCTGAGCGGGTCACCCAACGGGTACACCCCGTGGATCGCAATCGCAAACGCGAGTTGCTTTCACATCTCATCAAGCAAGGTGATTGGCAACAAGTATTAATTTTTACTCGTACCAAACACGGCGCAAATAAATTAACTGAACAATTGCTGGACGACGGTATCCGCGCAGCGGCAATTCACGGCAATAAAAGTCAGGGCGCCCGCACTAAAGCACTCGAAGATTTTAAACGAGGTGAAATTCGTGCGCTGGTTGCTACCGATATCGCCGCACGCGGTATCGACATCGATCAGCTGCCACACGTTGTGAACTATGAATTACCCAACGTACCGGAAGATTACGTCCACCGGATTGGTCGCACCGGACGCGCTGATGCGGAAGGAATTGCCATCTCATTAGTATGTATCGATGAAGATAAATTTTTACGCGATATTGAGAAATTAATTAAACGCGATATCGATAAGCAAGTAGTTCCGGGCTTTGAGCCAGACCCTAACGCAAAAGCAGAGCCTATTGTACTGGGTCGCCGTATGACAATTGGTGCGGGCACAGCAAAACCCGGAAAAAGCCGCGCAGGAAAACCAGGTGCTGCCAAACTTGCGCTGGGACAAAAGCCCAAGAATGGCAATGGAAAAAAGCCATCCGGCAACAACCAACAACAACGCACCAGCAAACCAGCCAGCGCATCTACACATCGCAAAGGCCCGCCCAAACCAGCGCAACAGCGCGCGCAGGGTAATAGCTAACCACCAAAATAAAAAAATCCCTTGCAGATTTACTGCAGGGGATTTTTTCAGTTCAACACCTAGTCAACTCTTGGATTACCGCTCGTATTTTCGTAGGTTTTATCGCTGCATATCGTATTTACGCATTTTTTCAACCAATGTTGTTCTTCGCACGCACAACTTATCCGCCGCTCGCGCTACCACACCACCGCAATCATTTAACGCTTGCTGGATTAAACTCATCTCCAGGTTGGTAATGTATTCACGTAAATCTATGCCTTGCTCAGGCAATAATGGAGTGTCATTCATACTGACGTAGCTGGTGCTAGCACCCGCTGGCACGGTTCCATTGACTTTTAAAGACGTATGGACAAAGTCTTCATCGGTAACGTCCACATGGCGGTATTTCGCAGGCAAATCCTGTACGCCGATAACACCAAAAGGATGCATAATCGCCATCCGCTCAACAAGATTTGCCAGCTCGCGTACGTTGCCGCTCCATTCGTGTTGGCAGAGCGACATAATTGCTGCCGAATTAAAACGAATAGAACCACGCTGCTCACTTTCCATGCGCGACACCAACTCATTCATAAGCAACGGAATATCTTCCGCACGTTCTTTTAGTGAAGGCAATTCAATTGGAAAAACATTCAAGCGATAAAATAAATCTTCTCGGAAGGTATTATCCGAAATCATTTGCTCCAGATTACGATGAGTCGCTGCAATAATACGCACATCAACCGGCTGGGTTCTGTTGCTGCCAACACGCTCAAAACAGCGCTCTTGCAGTACGCGCAAAATCTTTACCTGCATGTTTAATGGCATATCGCCGATTTCATCCAGGAATAATGTACCGCCTTCAGCCAACTCAAAACGGCCTGCGCGCGAATTAATCGCACCGGTAAACGCCCCTTTTTCGTGGCCAAATAATTCGCTTTCCAACAACTCTGCCGGGATAGCACCACAGTTAACGGGGACGAAAGGCTTATCGCGCCGCGGAGAATTGTAATGCAAATTGCGCGCTACAACTTCTTTACCAGTTCCGGATTCTCCGGTAATCAATACCGAAACATCTTTATCAGCGACTTGCGCCATCATCTCGCGCACATTCTGAATTTCACGGCTGGTACCCACCAAGCTGCGAAATAAATGCACGGGCCGACGCTGGGGCTGACGTTTGCTGCTGGATTGCGCTTCACAGTACAGCTGGGCTCTGTGTAACGTATCAACCAGTTTGTTGTAGGTGGGGGGCACCGACATGGTGGCTATCGCCATAAAACGATAAATATCTTCCAAACCATCGGCGGTATTCTGGTTTTCTTCGCCCACCAAGACTACAGCGAGCTCATCGTTCCAGGATCGAATTTCTTTCAAAAGCTGCGCCAGAGTTTGATTGCTATCGCGATAGTCACCAATAAAAACAGCCACATAATCTTCACCGCCATTTTCTTCAGCAACGGCGGCTTGCCAGGCATTACTGGGAGCGACCAGCGTGGTTTCGCTAAGAAAATCCAACAGGATTTTTAGATCGTGCCTACGTGACGGATTATCGTCAATAACGAGAACTTTATTGTTGCGCCACATACCCCAAGACCTTTTCATTTCGTGCCTAAACCACTGAAAAAAGGCCAGAAAACCATAATCAGTGCGGCGAGATGAGTTATCGGAGTAAGTAATAGACGAGGCCGAGAATCAAGTCAAATTTATGGCGGAAAGTTTTTGGCGTTTTGACAATAATCAAACAGTAAGTCCATTTATTCGCCAAAAATATGCCTTCAAGAACTTAGATTTTTCCAGACAAATACACTTTAAGAATCGATTGGAAATTATACGAATTATTTTTATAGCTCATTCGATTTCTAACAACTGAAACCTTAATTTATGCGGATGAACCCGAAACCTGAGGCGCTATTTCGTCCCAACCTGATTTAACGGTTTTTAACAGTTGAATCACCTCATTCACTTTTTCTACATCATTTTGCGCGGAGGCTTCCAGCAATTTGAAGTTTATATATTCGTATAGCTGATCCAAACGCTCGGAAATTTCTCCGGCGTTCATATCCAGCGATGCGCGCAAACCGCCGACGATGCTAATCGCCTTGCCAATCAACTCCCCTTTTACAGCAAGATCATTGCGCTCAATCGCCCCCTGTGCTGCCGCCAAACGGCTCAATGCACCTTCAAACAGTAATTGAATAAGGCGGTGGGGAGATGCGTTGCTAACCTCTGATTCAATACCCAGTTGGCGATATTGCTTCAGCGCTTCTTGCGGATTGTAATTAGACACGGACTGACCCCTGCTAGCAGTAATGTTCTTTAAGGCTAGCAGGGGCAACGGACTTTTGCGAGTTTTGCTATAAGAAACAGGTTTTAAAAACCGAATTAACGAACTAGCTTTAACACTTCTTTAACAATTAACGGTCGTCAGGTCGCGTGCAGCAGGGTCACCTCCTGGTGACATTGAGCAATTAACCCAGCATAAACCCCCTTTAATTCACTTAACGCGCGCACCAGGGTGCTTTTGTTCTCTCGGTTTGCGCTGATAACACGATCAATTAACAGAACACAAATTCGATCCAATTGACGAACCTTTTCCCAATCCTCTTGCTGCAACGCTTTATTCAAATCTTGCTGCAATGACCGCATCACTAAAATGCCTGACTCGCCACAGTAATCCGGGTAAGGGACCAGATGAATGCTCATATCCGACCTCACTACACCTGATTGGCGATGGCGTCCCAGGCGGATTTTATTTCCCCCAGTAAACGACCGCATTCATCAAGATAATCTGGGTTGTTTTCATAATTAGCCTGCGTCAAACGGCGAATAATATAGTCATACAGGTTATCGAGGTTATTTGCCAAATCGCCGCCCTCTTTATCGTTCAGGCTCCCCTGTAATCCCCCGACTATTGCTACTGCCTTACCAATCATCTCGCCTTTACGGGCCAGTTGATTTTGAGCCATCGCGCCTTTGGCCTGAGCAATTCGCTCAAGCGCCCCCTCAAAAAGCATTTGAATGAGGCGATGCGGTGACGCAGACTCAACACCGGAATGTACTTTGACACTGGCATAGTTTTGCACGGCAGAATAGGAATTCATAAATCACCATTTATGTTTTACGGAAGGCGTTGTCGTGATCAGCGTGCAATAAAAATCGGCGCACCCTTAAACTAGCGGCACAAACCCCAAAACCTTTAATGCGGATTAGTTTGGAAAATGCAGAAATCTATTCTTGTTACCGGGGCATCCTCCGGCATAGGTTATTATGTTGCTCATCAACTTCACCAAGACGGCTATCTGGTTATTGCATCTTGCCGCCAAGCTAAGGACGTTTTGCGCCTGCAAGCAGAGGGGCTAAATTCAGTGCAGATTGATCTGGCTGACTCGGCGTCAATCGAGTCGGGATTTCATGCGGCGATGCAGATAACAAACGGGAAACTCTATGCACTTTTTAATAACGGAGCCTATGGCCAACCCGGCGCCGTTGAAGACTTATCACGCGCAGCCTTGCACCAACAATTTGAAACCAACGTATTTGGCTGGTTAGAACTAACCAATTTGGCGCTGCCTATTATGATCAAACAAGGCTTTGGACGAATCGTACAAAACTCATCTGTATTGGGCCTTGCGGCGATGCCCCTGCGTGGCGCCTACAATGCCAGTAAATATGCGATTGAGGGTTTGAGTGATACTTTGCGACTTGAATTAAACAAAACCGGCGTTTACGTAAGCCTGATTGAACCAGGCCCAATCCATAGCAGCTTTCGAAAAAACGCGCTCGCTATGTTAGTTAAAAATATTGATATCAATTCAAGTCGACACCGAGAAAGCTATCAAACGGCAATTACCAGATTAGGTAGTGAGACCTCCAACACCCCATTTACACTTGCACCTGATGCAGTCTACAAACGACTTATTCATGCGCTGGAAAGCACGCATCCCAAAGCACGTTATTACGTTACCTTTCCCACTTACCTGGTTGGCTATTTAAAGCGCCTCCTCCCCACAACACTAATGGACAAACTTTTATGTAAGCTAGGCGGTTAGTTCACTCTCAATTCAGCATACGCGACTAAAGTTATAGAGAAACAAACAAGGATTTCATTATGACTAGATCAACCTCGCTATTTGTTTTTTTAGTTGCCGCATTTCTCTCCACTACATGTCACGCTGAGTCGTTGCGCTGTGGTGGCCAACTTGCTCACATCGGTGAAACTAAAGCAGACATTTTGGAAAAATGCGGAGACCCGGCAATGACCGACTCCTACTGCGAACCAATTGCTGTCAATCAGGCCCAAGGGGTGCAAAACGGCAACAATAACGTTCAAAACAATATTGCAATTAGCAGCTGTGAGAATGTAGATATATGGACCTACAACCCTGGGAGCGGAAAATTCATGACCCATCTCTATTTTAGTCGAGGCCAACTTCAAAACATTCGCTATGGAAAGCGGGTCAAATAAGCATCACTTTGAAAAGCTATTGCACAACCTGAATTACTGTATATAATCACAATAACTGTACAAATAAACAGATTCAGGAGTGTTTCATGTCAGACTTAACACCGCGTCAGGAAGAAGTATTAAACCTTATCCGCAAATATGCCGACGAAACCGGCTACCCACCTACGCGCGCTGAAATTGCTCGTATTTTGGGGTTTAAGTCTGCGAATGCTGCTGAAGAACACATAAAAGCACTGGCCCGAAAAGGGGCCATCGAAATTATCCCTGGTGCTTCGCGCGGTATACGCCTACCAGAGACTCATAATGGTATACCCATCGTCGGCCGAGTTGCTGCGGGCAACCCAATACTCGCCCAAGAGCACATAGAAGACTACTGCAATATTCCTTATGACTTCTTTTCTCCCAGCGCTGATTACTTGTTACGGGTGCATGGCATGAGTATGAAAGATGCTGGCATACTCGATGGGGATTTACTTGCCGTACATAGAACAGATCAAGTGAGAAACGGCCAAATTGTAGTGGCCCGTATCGGTGAAGAAGTTACCGTCAAGCGCTTCAAACGTAACGGAAACAAAGCTCAAGTAGAGCTTTGGCCTGAAAATCCGGACTTTGAAGTAATTCATGTTGATATGCGTGATCAGGAGTTTTCTATTGAAGGCCTAAGTGTAGGAGTAATTCGTCGTGACTAATCTCGCTCGCAGCAACTCTACCAGCAGCAACCGCAAACAACCGCTTGGTGGTGTTACGGAATTAATTTTGACTAGCGACGCCCCCGAGCAACTGTCGCTGTTAATGCCGATGATTGCTTTCCTTAGCAACAGTTCACAAGATCGTTGGATCACCTGGATTGCACCGCATAATATCAGCCGCGAGCTTTTGGAATCTTATGGCGTGAATACACGCTATATTCGCGTTATTCACTGTCACGATCAATTAAGTCTGCTATGGGTTACTTGGGAGGCACTGGCTGCTGGTAATAGCCATACGGTTATTTCAAGCCCGGGCAAATTAACAGACAAAGAATTGAACCAGCTTGAACAGGCAGCTGCACAAGGACAATGCCAAGGGTTATTACTGCGGGTACGTTAAACAACGTCAGGAAGAAAAGGTAAGCTCACAACCTAGGATGTGAACCAAATTTAATGCAGCATTAATTTTTCAGCCTCACTTTGAGTCTCAGTCAAATCTTCCAGCATGGCCTCAGCTTGTTGGTCAGCGATATCCCCCGCAGCATCCATTCCAGCCTCAATCATAGCTTTGGCGACATTAAATTTCTCTTCCCCAAGGAAGGCTAATGACTCGGAAGAAAAACGAATAGTTACCAATGGCTCAGAGTTTTCGTCGTCAGCTCGCGCCAGCGCCACATCTCCGTTTATTAACTCTATGATTTCGTAAAACGATGACATATCAACCCCTATTTAATTGGGCCGGCATTCTAGCATCCAATCCAGCCAAAACCTACGTACACCTATTATCAATAAGCATGCAATCACCGGAAATCTCTCTCACAAAGAAAACAGCCGATCATAAGATCGGCTGCTTCGCGTAACTCTAGCGCAGTAAGCTTAGTTAACTCGCTCAAGCACTGTGGTAATACCCTGCCCCAAACCAATGCACATGGTAGAAACACCAAAATTCAAATCGCGATCCTGCATAACTGTTAACAACGAACCGGTAATTCTTGTTCCAGAACAGCCGAAAGGGTGGCCAAGCGCAATTGCTCCACCATGCAAATTCACTTTATCATTCATCACATCCAACAATTTTAAGTCTTTCAATACCGGCAAAGCTTGGGCAGCAAAGGCCTCATTGAGCTCAAATGCATCAATATCATCTATCGTCAGGTTAGCCGCCTTGAGTGCTTTTTCGGTCGATGGTACCGGCCCGTACCCCATAATTGACGGATCAACGCCCGCCAACCCCAATGAAACCACTTTAGCAATAGGTTTAAGCCCGAGTGATTTCGCTCGCTCCGCAGACATAACCAACATTACAGAAGCACCATCACTTAGCTGCGAAGAAGTGCCCGCAGTCACCTGTCCATTTTTCGGATCAAACACCGGCGGCAATTTTGCCAGCGCTTCAACCGTAGTTTCCGGCCGAATAGTTTCATCCTGATCAACTGATATCAAAAAACCGTCGCCGTTATGTCCATCGACTGGAATAATTTCGCGTTTAAACTTTCCCGTCTCTCGGGCTTTTGCAGCAAGCTGATGCGAACGCGCACCAAATTCATCCATCTGTTGACGATTAATGCCGTGCAAAAGTGCGAGATATTCCGCGGTCATTCCCATATTGCCTGCCGCTTTAGCAACTGACAGGCCCAATAACGGATTGATACTCACTGATTCATACATGGGGAGGTGGCCCATATGCTCTACCCCACCAATCAAATAAACATCACCCTGTCCCGCGCGAATATTTACCGTAGCCGTATGCAATGCAGACATTGATGATCCACACAAACGGTTAATAGTTTGTGCTGGAATAGTATGTGGCAATCCCGCTAACAGAAGAATGTTACGTGCGATATTAAATGCTTGCTCTTCACGCTGCATGACGCAACCCCAAAGCAAATCATCGATAGTATTTGGATCCAATTGTGGATTACGTGCCAACAAACCTTTAATGATTGCAGCGGAAATATCATCCGCGCGCATGTGACGGAAGCAGCCATTTTTGGAGCGCCCCATCGCGCTACGAGCGTAATCGACAATAACAACGTCGCGTGGTTGTAAGCTCATTACTCTGACTCCTTAACCGTAAAATTTCTGATTGTTTGCCGCTTTGGCTTTCAAGCTATCGGGCGCAGAATACAATGCCCCGAGGCCACTGAACTTATTTGCCAAATCACAAAATTCCTTAGCGCCAATGGAGTCAATCCAACGGAATACACCACCACGGAAAGGAGGGAAGCCTGTTCCATAAACCAACGCCATATCCGCTTCTGCCGCAGTGTCTACTATACCTTCATCAAGGCAACGGGTTAATTCAGTAGCCATTGGGATCATCATACGGGCAATAATATCCTCATCCCTTAACTCCGCAGCTCCGGTAATTGTTGGTTTAAGTAGTTCTACTACTTCAGGAGCAAGAACTTTTGCAGGTTTACCTTTTTTATCCAATTCGTAATTATAAAAGCCCTTTTCGTTTTTCTGCCCCAAGCGACCCGCTGCAAAGAGCACATCTGTACACGATGTAAAATCGCGCTTCATTCGATCCGGGAAGCCATCGGCCATTACTTTCTCAGCATGAACCGCAGTATCAATACCTACAACATCCAGCAAATAAGCGGGCCCCATGGGCCAACCCCAGGTTTCCATTAACTTGTCGATTCGTTGAAAATCAGCGCCATCGCGAAGCAACATCGCAAAACCTGCCAAATAGGGAAAAAGAACACGGTTCACCAAAAATCCCGGGCAATCTTTCACAACGATCGGTTTCTTACCCATGGCGTTTGCATAGGCCACTGTGCGCGCAACAGCATTATCAGAGGTTTTTACGCCGCGAATAACTTCAACCAATGGCATCATATGAACGGGGTTGAAAAAGTGCATACCGCAAAAATTTTCCGGACGAGACAAGGCCTCAGCCAATAATGAAATAGAGATGGTCGATGTGTTGGACGCTATAATAGTATCAGCACTCACTTTGGTCTCTGCTTCAGCGAGCACCGATTTCTTTACTTTCGGATTTTCGACGACAGCCTCAACCACAATATCAATCTGATCAAACCCTTCATAACTTAACGCAGGTTCGATTCGATTTAATACATCACCCATTTCGGCGGGCGATAATTTTTTACGTTCGACACGTTTACTCAATAATTTATTCGCTTCAGACAAACCCAGATCTATACCTTTTTGGGCAATATCTTTCATTTTTATGGGCACGCCTTTCAGCGCGGATTGATAGGCTATACCACCACCCATAATTCCTGCACCGAGCACTGCCGCACGAGCGATTTTTTTATCGGCTTTTTTCTCCCAGCCCTTTGCTTTTTTGCCAAGCATTTGTTCGTTAACAAAAATTCCAACGAGCGCTTGGGCCACAGGTGTTTGAGCCATTTTGGCAAAATTTTCTGCCTCTGCTTGCAATGCGTCATCGCGCCCTTTATCAGCAGCTTTTTGCATCGCTTTAATGGCACTAACGGGCGCAGGATAGTTACGACCAGCTTGCGCGCCAACAAACGCTTTAGAGGTCTCAAAGGCCATCATCGACTCGATAAAGTTCAATTTAAGCGGACCTTTTTTCTGGGCGCGACGAGCCACATAATCAAACTTGCCAGAAATGCATTGTTTCAAACAATGCAACGCTGCCTCATTTAACTTTTCCAGTTCGACTACAGCATCAACAACCCGCGCCGTTAATGCGGCAGCGGCGTCGTTTTCCTTACCTGCAGCAATCCACTCAACCGCAGTATCCAAGCCTGCAACACGAGGCAAACGCACAGTTCCACCCCAACCAGGAATTATCCCTAGCTTGGTTTCAGGCAGCCCAATCTTCGCGGCGGGGCTCGCAATTCGATAATCGCAAGCAAGACAGAACTCCAATCCACCACCCAATGCAAAACCATTGATGGCAACTACTGTTGGAAATGGCAGATCTTCTAGCCGACAAAAATTTCGATTATTAGTCGCTAGGTGACTGGTAATATTTTCCGGGCCCGACGAAAACACCGCGCCAAACTCCATAATATCCGCCCCAACAATAAATACATCCTTGGCGCTCTTCACCAATAAACCTTTGATATCTTTTGCTCGCTCAAGCAAGTCGAGTACTTGCTCCAGCTCCGATACAGCAAGCAAATTAAATTTATTCACTGACTCGCCTTGCAGGTCAAAAGTCAGCTCTGCAATACCGTCAGGCAGCAGAGAAACTTTGAGGGCTTTTCCTTGGAACATAATCGAATCTCTCATTAGTATAAGGAGTGAAAATCTAGATTTGAGTTTAGCAGGCTGAGGCTGACTTGCCTTACTGTAGAGCAAGCCAACGGGCAATAATGCACAAAAAAATAGAATGAGGCTTATTTATGAGCAAAAAGAGAGCAAATAAATAGCCTGAGTGGCGCTTTACCTTGATTGGTAAAGCAATGTAACTGGCCAGCCGGGATATAAAAGGAATCCCCTTCATCCAGCAACTCTTGAGTAGCGATTGATTTTAACTGAGCGCGCCCTTCAACCACCAAACCACAGGCATCCTGCGTCAGCAACTTCAGGCCATTTGTTTCACCCTGAAGGACAACAACAAAATGGCTTACCAACTGGTCTCCTGCGCACTCCATTACGGTAGGCGATAACAAGGATGAGGATTTATTGACACGAACGGAGGAGGTTGGGATAAAACCAAAGAAATCGGACAAACCAATCGGAACTACAGCAAGAATTCTCTCGAGCGACTGGATACTGGGGCTCACTTGCCCCAACTCGATCATTGAAATACTGCTATTGGTAACTCCGGCCCGTTTAGCCAATTCTCGCTGAGATATACCAAACATCTCGCGAATAAGTTTTAAGCGTGTTGCAACGCTTGTTGTTTGAGCGAGGGAAGAATCTCTCATATCCTTTAGTAGATCTTGGTTGACTCCGTCAGCAGCCATTACCACCACCTCACTCGAGCTTCTATGCTTGAGCGCGCCGGCATATCAGTCCGGCGCAGACGGAAGTTACTTTTTAGAGGCAAGTAACTGCTCACGCTCAGCAGTTGGCAAGTTATCAACAATAAGTTGATATGAATGATCGATCATTCGCTGGATCTGCTCTGTCGGAACGGAACCATCAAGAATAATAGTGTTCCAGTGCTTTTTATTCATCTGGAATCCGGGACGTACAGCCGGATACTGCTCACGCAGCTGCAACGCCAGATCGGGATCACACTTCAAACTTACGCGCGGCACACCGCCTTCTGCGGTTAAAGTCGCAAACATTTTATGGCAAACTTTGTAAACCGCCATATCTGGCCCAGAGGGAAACATCTCTTTGGCTTGGTGCTTGTTTAAAAGGTATTTCTGTGCAGAAAGAAAATCCATGTTTTAGTCCTTTATCGAACAACTCAGGTCGATTAAAAAGCTATAAAAAGGGTTAGGGTTAATGCAATAGCACTGGTTAAAGGATTGCCCAAGTTGCAAAATCATCAATACCACATGACTTGCACTTTGAAACTGCCCTTGTACTGGCACCGGTTACACTCCTGACGTATCCGCATAGGTCGTTAATTTAAACGCCACGCCTTATGACCTAAAGCTATTAAAGAAATACCACTTACACACTAATCGGCTTTAGATCTCGGGCCCGCTCCCTCTATTACCCCCTATTCTGCATCACCTGCAACAGAAACGATAGAGAGAATGGCGTCAAATTCAACTAATTTTGATTCAGTGTTGATTTTATGGTCAAACCGACCAGTTGTCACTCTATTCCACAAAAGTCTTTGGTATTGTAACGACGTCATCACACCAAAACCGACGTGGAACCCAAATCTGTTACTCTCGCTTTGAAGACTAGCATATAGGCTGCAAGACGGTAAATTGCACAAACTTTTTGCACCCAGGTATTAATACTTACTTGTTTAGTTAGAAAGATGTACGGCGATACTCTCTGTATTCCGGCTCCCAAAAATTTTTCTCGATTTTTTGATCGATTAAATCTACCGGAATAGGTAACGCAACCCCATCCGCTATTGCCTGAAGTACAACCGCCCTTGCAATCAATTTGCTCACATCGCGGATTTTCTCTAGGGGCGGTAGCAAGGCCCCTTGCCCTGTTTGTGCTACCGGAGAGGCATCAGCCAAGGCTTTACTCGCCGCCATCATCATAGCGTCAGTAATTCTGGATGCCTTCGCAGTAATAACCCCCAACCCAACACCAGGAAAAATATAACTGTTGTTACATTGAGCGATATCAACTTCATGATCACCCATATCTACTGGTGGAAACGGGCTGCCTGTAGCAACCATCGCCTTGCCCGATGTCCAACGCAATAAATCTACCGGCTGTGCTTCAGCTTGAGAGGTGGGGTTCGACAAGGGCAAAATCAATGGATACTCGCATTCGGCTTGCATTGCCTCGACCACCGATTTGGTAAACAACCCAGCCTGCCCTGAAACACCAATCAACACACTCGGCTGAACGTTAATCACAATATCCAATAAATTAATCGGACCATCATCTTTTGTGTGGGTTAGACTCCAATTACTTACAATTTCATCAGGGGTACAAAACGGAATTTGAAATTCAAACAAACCTGAAGAACTCTCCTGCAACAATCCATCTTTGCTCAATAGGAAAATCCGCCGACGTGCTTCTTGCTCACTGGTACCTTCGGCAATCATTTGTTTAACAATCTGATCTGCAATACCACAGCCCGCGGAACCCGCACCAGCAAAGACGATGCGCTGATCACTTAACCGTTCCCCTTTTGCCAAACATGCTGACATGAGCGTCCCTACCGCTACAGCGGCAGTGCCCTGAATATCATCATTAAAACAACACAGTTGATCGCGGTAACGCTTTAATAAAGGTGTTGCATGGTCCTGAGCAAAATCTTCAAATTGCAACAATACATTTGGCCAACGAACTTTTACCGCCTGAATGAACTCATCCACAAATGCATAATAATCATCACCGGTAATACGTGGGTGCCGCCACCCCATATACATCGGGTCATCTAACAACGCCGCATTATTCGTCCCTACGTCGAGAGTCACTGGCAACGTATATGCCGGGCTGATGCCACCACACGCGGTGTAAAGAGCCAGCTTACCGATGGGAATCCCCATTCCACCGATACCTTGATCTCCGAGCCCCAAAATACGTTCACCATCCGTAACAACGATCACTTTTACATTTTGTTTGGTCGCATTTTGCAGCATATCTTCAATGCGATCGCGGTCCGGATACGAAATGAACAATCCGCGCTTACGGCGATAAATTTTGGAAAATTGCTGGCACGCCAAACCAACCGTAGGGGTATAAATCAACGGCATAATTTCCGTTAGGTGATCTGTCACCAACCTAAAATATGCAGTTTCATTGGTATCTTGAATGTTACGCAGGTATATATGTTTATCTATTGGCGTTTGGAAGGAGCACAATTGATGGTAAACACGTGCCTCCTGCTCTTCGATTGTCTCAATCTTGTAAGGCAACAAACCCTCGAGATTAAACTGTTGCCGCTCGCGCTGAGTAAATGCACTGCCTTTGTTCAACAAAGGGGCTTCCAACAATGCCGGTCCCGCAAACGGAATATATATTGGGCGTTTTTTCGTCATAACAACCACTCAATCAAGGCTGGGTGGTAATAACCATAGCGCAATTACGCTAACACAACCATAAGATATTGCACTGCAGTTATTTTTTTTGTTAAGAGCGGGCTAAAATGCCATTTCAGTTTACAAATTAGTTTTTACGCCATTTCCAGAATTTACGAGATCACTATGAGCATCGAAGAATTTATTGCCAAATTAAACAAATCACCAAACAATATCGACTTTAAAGAAACTATCGCTGTTATTGACGCGAACTATAACTTTACCCCAACTGAATTTGAGAATGGCGAGTTGAAAAATGAAGCTGGACAAAATTCCGGCTCCTGCAAGCTCTTTTCGTTTGCACAAATTCAAGGTTTTAACAACGAGCAAACCTTACAGTGCTTTGGTGACTACTACCGAATAGACGTCTTGCAACATCCCGCGGCCACAGACCACCAAAATATTCGTAATTTTATTAAATTCGGATGGCAGGGTATTCGCTTTACCGGCGTGGCGCTATCGCCAAAATAAGTTAGGTAGCATCTCATGTGGATACAAAAAGAAATTCAGTTACCGCCTTATCGTCGCGGATTTCATTTGATAACCAATGAAATCCTTGGAGCAATTCCAGAAATAAAAAAAATGGATATAGGTTTATTGAATATCTTGATCAAGCATACATCCGCTTCGCTCACCATTAATGAAAATGCGGACCCCACAGTCCGTAAAGATTTCGAAAGCTTTTTTAATCGCCTAGCTCCAGAGGATCAACCCTACTATTTACACAATGACGAAGGCAGTGATGATTTACCAGCTCATCTAAAAAGCAGCTTGTTGGGCGCAAGCTTGAATATCCCTGTTACACGGGGGCGATTAAATTTGGGGATATGGCAAGGTGTCTATTTTACACATTAGTTGCCATATTGACATTACTACACATAAGTTTGATTATCACCTGACAATACCTCAATCTGTCGGGTCACCCACTTTGGCACACCTCGAATCCTACGCAGCTCTACCTTACATCCGCATCGACGGAGACTGGGCTCCGCGCGAATCCAGTAAACCTAAGACCAAGTACACCATTTTCTGGTCTGATGGCTCGCTGTGGATGGAGGCTCATCGTTACTTGGCAGAAAAGCGAGTAAAGTCTCCAACGATTCGTAGCAATGCTTACGATTTAAAGGCCTATGCAGATTGGTTGGAGGAAAACAATCTTCACTGGCTCCACTTTCCCATTAAACGCGAGGATCGCTGCTTGGAACGATTCCGCGGGCATCTTATAAATACCTCAACTAAGACAAGCTCATTAGCTTCGCGACGAATAAATGCAGTCGTCAACTTCTACAAATGGGTCAAGGCGAGAGGATTAATAGATAAACAGCTTGAGATGTGGGCTGACCAGCAGATTGCAGCTACATATTTCGACCAGACAGGCTTCAATCGCACGTTAAGTGTGTGGACAACCGACCTAAGAATTCCACACCGAAAGGCAAACATCACTAGTGTCGAAGACGGCTTAATGCCACTCTCTACCGAAGATAGGGATACCCTGTTGAGGTATTTGAAGCAAAATTCCAGTGAACAAAACATAATTTTACACGCCATGTTTACTCTGGGGTTCTTCACAGGAGCGCGCATCGGATCAATAAGGACACTTCGGATTGAAAATCTTAAAAGCGCTATAGTAGATCCGACTTCCATCTCAATCGGTGAGCACCCAGATAGTTTCATACTACTAATTGCTGCCGGACCGGGCACAGGGATCGATACAAAATTCGATGTCCGAGGTTACCTCCGCTTTCTGAAACCAGTACACGAATTCATACTTGAGTATGCTGAAACAAATGTCACTAGGCTTAAACGTCAAGCCAAAGCATCAAAGGCAAACAAGTCTTTGGTGTTTCTGACAAAAGATGGAAATCCCTACAGCGAAGCAAGCATCAACACAGCTCTTTCCGATTTAAGAAAGGCTTTAGTTCGAGACAACTTGACGCAGTTTCATGACCTTAAATTTCACCAATCCAGGGCAACCTGTGGAACCGAGCTTGCGCGTTTATATATGAGCGTAAGTGACGCAAATGCAATTGAGCATGTTAGAGATTGGTTGATGCATAAAAATGCAAGCACAACTTGGAAATACGTAAAGTTTTTAAAAACATCCAAAACAGCAAGAAAGGTGAACAAAGAGTTTACCAATCAGTTCTTAGGCCCAAACTTTTTTTAGTGGAGTGAAACGAACTTGAAGAAGCCGGAGCATCTAAAAATCAAAGAAATTGAAGGTGCATGGACCGACCTCAGTCGCTGGCTCATTAAAGGAGGAGCAGCGACAGAATCCCGATGGTTTTATCGCGATGCAACAGCTGAAGCTTGGCATGGCATTATTAAAGATCGCTTACCGTTCGTAGAAGCAATTAAGGATCTTTTAAACCTCGAAATTACGCGGGGCACATCACACGCATCAATCTACACCTACTATCACATTATCAATAAATTTATAAAATGGATCGATGTAAATGATATTCAGCTATCGGTGGAAGATAAGGCGTTAGAAACAGTGTTCCTGGCATACGATGAGTACAACTATTCTCAGGCATACGTCAAAAAGGATATCAAAGGTATAACGGCCTATAAAAACGTTCTCGATTTGAGCCAATATATATCCGACATATTGGAAAGACCCCCTCACCTGCTACTGAAATATCAATCTAAGACGATCAAATCCTATAAGGCTCCTCGTAAGACACTTATCAGTCGTGCGGCAGAGAAGCAGAGCTTAGGGGACGCAAGAATACTTGGACATTACTGCGTCGATATTTCTAACGCCATTACTGTTGAGTCGATTCATGGCCAACTACCAATAGCCCTAGACATACTGAAACCTGATGGTTCAAGACATTCAATTAGAATGCCATCTGGACTAACGGGACTGCTCAACCATCAAAACAACGTCATATCGCGAAAGGCTGTAACGCTTTGTAAACCAACCACAACGATAGATATGTTCAGAGGGAGCTTGATAAGAATTCGGCTGCTTGCTGAGATTGTGATCTTCGTATATCAAACTGGCATGAGTATGTCACAGGCTACCCAGATTGAACGAAAAGGATTTACCTATAAGCTACAGGGAAACAATGATTGGCTTGTGACATGCTACAAGGGGAGAAAAAAGGGGCCCGTCAAATTTACGATTTATAAAGAGTATCGAGAGCGATTTAAGAATTTAATAAAGTTTGTCGATTTTTTTTATCCTGAAGATTCTAAACTTTTCCCTGTCCTCTATAAGAGCACCAATAATGGCAGCGTGAACTACGGAGTGCTCAAGGCACAAGCAAAACAGGATGGGATCCCATGGATTCCACCGAGGGTGACTCGCAATACTCGTGCAAACTTTTTAGATCGCATGAGTGGTGACCCAAATCTGAGTGCTGAGATGAGCCAGCACACACGAGAAGTATTTAAGCAGGCGTATGAAAGGCCGTCACAGCAACGCGCTATGACTGCACTGACGAAATTTTGGAATAAAAAACCAGTTAGTTTGATAAACAGCGGTTGTAACGCGCAACCTGAATCCACACACGACAGACCATCAGGAGTAATTAACCCCAACTGCATCAATGAATCTGGTTGCCTGTGGTGCAAAAGCCATCGCGACATCGATTCCGAGGATTATGTGTGGTCGCTTACAACTTTTAGATACCTAAAAATTATTGAAGCTGCTCAACCAGTAAAACGTGCGATACCTGCAGACCTGGTTATTAAGCGACTGTCGGAAAAGCTGGACGCCTTCAGAGAACGCAATACGCGATCACAACAATGGGTAATTGAGTCTCTTATTCGCATTGAAGAAGGTGTCTATCACCCAACATGGAAAAACATCATTCAATTCTGGGAGTCCAGATGAACGCCTCAACTCTTCGATTTTGCGACACCCATATATCATTAATAGCTTCAGAGCTTTGCAACTACCAGCCAATAACTTACCCGCCACCAGATGATTTTTATGTTTCTGTTGACTCTGACGGCAAACCACTTTCCAAATATTGTGATGAACGGTGGGATTTTCATGCCTATAGCCGTTCTTCCTTTAATTTCAATATTCAGAAGCTTACCCCAAAAAACAAGGATCTTCTCAAGCAGGTTACATTTCTATATCTGTACCACATGCCTTTGTTTCCAGGAACGGTAAAATCAATTCAATCAACATTCAAATTGTTGAGTAAGCTTTGCAAATTTGCAGACTTACACAACATCACCATTAATCAAATTTACCGATTTCCGCGCTTGGCAAGCGATCTTATAGATTTTCTTTCACCACCACAGCACAGAAGAGTGCTTGGGATTCTTAATGCCTTATTGAGAGCGGAAAATGTTTTGGGTTGGAAAATTGCTGATGTTGCATTCATCGAAAAATTAGTTCAACTCCAAATCTCTCATATACCAGTCCAAAACGCTTATATACCCCCACGTATTTGGATGTCGCTCATTCGATCAACCGAACTCGTGATGGACGCATTTGAAATGAAGCAAGCCGCTTTTGCAAAGGCTTGGACATGGGTGCATGACGCGTATCGACACAACATTGAAAATGGTCACTCTCAAAAGAGCCCATTCGTAAATGCAGGGCGGGACACTAGCGTCAAGGGTCAAATGAAACCATCACGAGCCAAAAGACGGATTTATCGAGGAGGAGCAACAGTATTTTTTGAAGACTATGGAATAGCTGATCTCTTAAACCGATGGGTAGGCTATATACCTACTCAGAAATACGAATTACAAGCGCTCTCTGTCTATGCAAACCTCGTAAGGGATTGTGCATTCACGTTTATATTGGCACACAGTATACAGAGGCTCGGTGAAGGGCTTTCCATGCGTTCGGATTGTTTTATCGAGGACGATGACCCAACTCTCGGTAAGGTAGCGTTGCTGGCGGGTGAAACAACAAAAACTGATCCTGATAGTGATGCGCGCTGGGTCGTACCAACTTCAGTCGAACGCGCGGTCAAAATTCTTAATTTCTTCTCACGCTTGCGGTTAGACACTACGTTCAAAGTCGTCCCTCAAGATGTTCAAATAAATCCATATCTAATGACAGGCAAGATAGAACATTGGGGTTCGGGCACGAGCTCTATCAAAGTATACCAATGGGACTTAGGTAAGTTCGTAGAACTCAATCCGTTAGCATTCCCTGAAAAGGAATTTATAATTACTAAAGACGACTACAACATCGCATACCAGCTTACACCGACGCTAACGGAGAAATTATGGTTCAAGGTCGATGGCAGCTGGTCGTTTAACGCCCATCAACTAAGACGGACCTTGGCCGTAAATCTGTTTGCCTCAAACGTACCAGATGAAATTATACAGTGGATGATGAAACATAAAACCGTTTATCAAAGTTATTACTATGGACGTAATTACACGCGCCTTATAACGAATGCCAACGCTAGTGATGCAGTTACTGTCGAGGCCAATAGGTCAGCAGTACGGGAGTTAATTGAGATAGCTGAAAACAGTATTGGTGACAGCGTTCACGCCACAGGAAAAAATCTAATCGCAGTGAACACGCTCAAACTTATTGAAGATCGCGATTACAAAAAGCTGGAGGAACTCGCAAAGAGCGGCGAAGCATCTTGCCGACGCACCCTACTTGGTTTTTGCATGACTCAATCTTGTGAGTACGGCGGGGTTGAATCGGCAGTGCATTGCGCCGGAGTGGATGGAAAAGGTCCATGCAAAGATGCGGTGTTTTCCAAGCGAAATGAAAAGGGACTTAAAGCGTTATACGACGCCAACGCCATTGAGTTAACAAATCTTATAAAGAACACCCCTCGGCACTCAAAACTCAAAGCCGAGAACGAAGCTATTGAGGTCTACTTTCATGCCACGTCCCAAAAGTGTTGAAGCAGAAATGCGTGCCGCATTTGAGCGACTTAAGCTCGATGAACCAAAAAACCTACCTAAAGGCACCCGCGTGTCATTAACCAACGTGGCGAAAGAGGCTGGCATGCTGCCAGTAAGTCTACGAATGGATCGATACCCAGATTTACATAGAGAGATTACTGCGTACTCGGAGATTCATTCGACCTCTACCGAAAAGGGCAAACCCAAGAAATCAAGACAATCGGATTCAAAACGCATACAGCGACTTCAGAGTCAGAACGAAAAGCTTTTGAATATCGTAAATACACTAATCACCCTTAACGAAGAACTGGTACTAGAGAACGAGATGTTGAAAGAAGGCAAAGTAACTCGCTATACGCCATAATTTCGGGCTGAAATATTCAATTGATGAGCTTGGCATGATTTAAAACGTGCCCATCTATCAGGCTTCTACTGGCAATTTAATAATGAGGATCTGAGAAACCGCTCGAATACCGTGTCATCAGTTAACTATCTAGCGCCAGCAACTGCAAAACTTCTGTTAATAAGGCAATGCTATTCATCCCTGAAGATTGGCCTCTGACCAGATGTTTAGCACGGAAACCAAATTTAGTAGGTCCCTCGTAGTCGGCCAGTGATGTATCACCAATGAAGAGGATTTGCTCTGGTATTAATCCAGTATCCGTTAGAATCGACTCGTACATTTCTATGTCAGGTTTTATTGCACCAATTTCATAGCTGAGGTGCCGGGTGAAGTTAAATTGCGGCAATAGCTGGTCAATCACCGCGCCGTAGGGTTTTGCCAAATTAGAGCAAATGGCCAGAGGAACTCCTCGGCTGGTCAAGAAATCTAGGGTTGGTAGCACATCATCAAAGAGAGTCAGGCCGGCTAACTCTTCCTGAATTTCTTGATGTAATTGTGTGAGCATATTGGCAGGAGGAAAAATCCCAAGTGTTGCCAGCAACTCACCGCAATCCTTGTCTACCGTCATCAATTTTCGTGCGTCATCTGGTTTTGGGCTGCGCCCCTGCTCCCTAGCCCAAAGTAGAATCTTTCGGAAAGGATGATGCTTAATCCCAAACTGAACCAATGTCCCATAGAGATCAAATACAATTAATGCTGGGAAAGTATTCACTGTGAATCCTGCCGTTGATTTTTAGAGCGAACTCCATTTTGAGGCGAAGTAACTCTGTCTCATATGATCCACAGCAAACAAATTTAGTTATGCTTGGTTATGGAAAATCGTTTACTCGTCTGATAGTTGCCATCGTTCGCTCTTTTGCGGCCAGTCAGGCTGTATGAATTTTTTTCTGCGCTTACTAACATCAGCATCGACGTTTAATACCGCCTTACTATTAAGCAACTCCTTCATTGCCTGCTGAAAGTCAGTTGGATAAAGGTCACTCTCTTCCAAAAATCTAGCGAAACGTTCGTTATCAATTAATAAGGGGGTGCGTGTTAGTTTTGTTAGCAAAAATACTTTTGCGGAAAGGCGATTGTCAGTTACAGGAATACACTGTGTTACGTCATCCTCAGCCGCAAATAAGTCAGTAATAGGAGCAGCGTCAAACTGTTTTAGCAGCAAAGTTTCGTTATGCGTTATACGCTGCACAGAGATCATTTTCTCCGCCGCTTCCTTAAAGACAATGATACCTTTCGGATGTCGCGTCAGGTAAACAAGAAAGTAAAGTAATTTATTGGTGCCGGGTCGACTGATGGGAATATACGTAGACCTACCGAGATAAATCGAGTTTATATTCTTTTGATACTGGGAAAGAAATGCCCGCTGGCGATCAAAAACTGTTTCACAGCCATTATAATTAGGTTTTGTACCCAACAGTTCAATCATGTCCGGATCATGTTTTTCGATTCCAGTAGCTCTGTTGGCAAAGTCGTACATTAGGTTGATAAGAAATTCTGTTTTGGGTCGCTCTAATAACAACCTCATTGTCGTTGCACCAATAATATTTTTCCAGCCTTTAGGGTCAACAAAAAAGAAGGTGAAATGATCTTGTGTCCATTCGACTATATGGGGTATTAGTTTGGTGTAATCACCATGCATACAAGCAACTGTAATAGCAGGATCTCGATGTTTATCTAAAAATGCCTGCAGACGTGAAAATGCCTCATTGTCTTTTTCTATATAAAGCGCTCTGAATTTAACATCTCTTTTGAACGTTTTTTTGAAAATGGCTACACTTTTCCTCATTTGCGCGATGGATATACCAATAGATGTATCTGTTAACGCTTCATTTTCGTCTGACCAAGGACCAGCAAAACAATCCACATAGTTAATAACAATTTCAGACTGGCCAATAATCATGAAAAGACGCTCAAGATACGTTTTCAATATGGTGTGCTTTAAAAAGGCTTGGGGTCTACCAATATATTCCTGGGGCAAAAGCACTAATTATCTCCTTATGTAATTAAAAAAACAGTTGTTTTTGATTGTATCTGAGAATATCAGAAGGCCCAATCTGGTTAGCACTTCGGCGAGTTCCCCCATCTTTTGTCACAATCATTAATTCTTTATTGTCTATAGAAGACTGAAGTGCAGCTTTGATTTCTATTGTTGAGGCGGGCGTCAGGCTGCCGATATTGTCGGTCAGCTGTGAAAATGGCATTTGTATATTGCAATTGTCCAATAGACGGGGAATGGATTCTGACAGGCACTCAATACAGCGCTCTTTTGCTTTTGATCCAAAATCGAATACTTCTCCAAAATCAAGCGTGATTTGGCCTGCTGTTTGAGTAGCTTGGTAGCCCAGTGTAAATATACCTTCACCCAAATGATGCTCAAACCCTGCACTGGTATTAGAATGTTTCCAATGAAGGCCCATCATGACATCCCGAGCAATAAATTTTTGCGATAAATGCACCAACCAATAGCACCATCCTTTTTTAGGCTTTATAAAAAACAAAGTCATGTGGTTTGCGCCAGATCCTTTTAGAATGGCATTTGCCAACTGCTCTTGAATAGCGTGTTGCCACATACCTGCCTCCTTAAAAAGCGCCAGCCGATTCCAGTCGATATATTGTGAAAGATTGATATTTTCGAGTGCTTTTTTATTAGTCGAATTCTCTGCCAGAAAACTTTGCAGAGTGTCGAAATTAAAGGTCAAAATAACCTCGCTGGCGGTACTAGAAAAAATATTTCTAATAATGCTGAACGGAACATCTTTATAGGCATATTGATCAAGAATAAAAATAGCACGCATACCCTTATTGCGCTGTTGAATTCGCTTGATCACATCAGTAGCTACTTGATCAAATTTTTTGTTATACAGATGTATTTTTGAACCAAGTAAATGCGCAAATTCCGACAAATGTAGTTCTTGCCGCAGGAAGTCGAGATGGGGAGCATCTTTTTCAATGAAATGATACTCAGCATCAATAGAACGAGGCTTCCGTCTACCGATATTGAGTAGTGCTTCCGCCTCTTGGATTGATTTCAAGATCAGAAAAGGAGAACCATCGGTTGTCTCTTCGCGATTGAATGCGCGGTATTTTCCTCCACCAGCAAAGCCATCTACAACGGTGAGTGGCAATCGCTCAATCGTAGCATTTGCCATATACACTTCAACATAGCGCTTTAAATAATCGGCTATGATGAGATGTTTAGTTTCGCTATGTTCGTCAAGTTGCGGAAGTTCTGATCCAATTTCCCAATCATATTTTTTATTTTTATGGCTCACACGGAGTTTCCTTTTCCTATTATTTTAAATGGCAACGACTGGAATCATATCCCACACTTGGCCTTGTAATTGTCGGCCATTTGCACTTTTATTACGCTTGACGCCATCTTGCCCCCAGGAGCCCCACTGTTTGAAGAAGAAATCAATTTCATTGCGCTGACATTGATCTCGCAATTTTAGTACCCAAGATTCTTCCATCGGCCTGGCTTTAACGCCCGATTCACCGCCAACAATAACCCAGTGGATACCCTTGAGAGAAAAGCGCCCCAAATCCTCTAATAACGGCTCAATAGACAGAAACCGGGTTTTGGCTTTGATGGCTTGCAAATAGCCGATCCGAGGAATTCCGTACTTTTTATCCTCGACAGAAACACCCAGCCAAGCATTATCAGGTACCTGTCTAGTCTGGAAATAATCATTCATTCTTTCCGCGCGTTTGGTCAGAATTTGATAGGCATGCTGTGGTGTCGCACGGATAGTGTCAAATATGCGATCAATAAAATCATAAGGCACCGCCTCATGAAATAAATCGCTCATGGAGTTTACAAAATAGATGGTCGGCTTCCTGCGATGTAGAGGCTGATCCAATCGTTCATACATCAGCGTAATGGTGTCAAAGCCAAGTTCGTAACCCGGAGCTCCCATTGCCTTCAATCGCTTTGCCATTACCTCCGCGTAGCAATATTTACATCCGGGAGAAATCTTAGTGCAGCCCGTAACCGGATTCCATGTTTGTTCGGTCCATTCAATTTTACTGTTTGTAGCCATAATAGATCTCCGTGAATCACGTCAGTGTAATTGCCCGCAGCCGGATCATCAATTGGCGTGTAATGGGATATTATTCAGGCTGCGAAAGCTGACTTAAAGCATCAAAAGTTGTATTACCGTTAATTCGGTTCTAATACTCACTAGCAGGGTGACAATAGAAGCGCCAAATCGCAGACATCAAGCCCCACTCGAACCATGCATCAAACCACTTCTGCATCGCCTACGCCTCTCTTTAGTACTTCAGGCAGCTTTTAAATCCCGCGTGTATCTGATGCCCTTAATGCTTATCATTATATGAAATGCTACGACGACCTGAACCACCGAAAGAGAACCAATCACCGCTGGGATCATTTACGGAAAGAGACCATCTCGACCACAATATTGGCCAGGCACCATCAATAGATGGTGCACTTTTCAAAAAGAGCTTTCGTTGCGTAAAGCTAATCGTCTATTTCAGCTGGTGAATTTAATTCGTCGCCAGCAACCCGTCTCTGCAGCCAAACTCGCCGAACAGCTACAGGTGTCTGTGCGCTCGATATACCGTTATATCAACGACCTTTCGGTTACAGGAGTTCCTGTCTATGCGGAGCCGGGTCTTGGGTACCGTCTACAACCGGGCTTAGAGCTACCGCCATTGCATCTATCGCCTGAAGAATTAGATGCGTTACAACTCGCGGTGAGCTTTTATCGCGCGTAACCAGGCGAGAGATGGCAGGCGCGGCGCGCAGTCTTTCCGCCATAATTCTCGCCAGTCTGCCCGACGAGCGCCGCTACAACAGTTGTGCAGGCACCAAAATAGAATCATTTGATAAATGAATGCGCTTACTAAAATCGTAAGAATCTCTGCACCATAAAAAAGGCCCACACTAATTACAGTGTGAGCCAAACGAGCGAGGGGATTTTTAAACGATTAATTTACTGGGATAAACTCAATGCGATCTGCATTCCACTCCCAGGTTGAACTGGTAGAACCGGCAGAAATGATCCGCACTGTGTGAGCACCCTGACTGAGCTGAACACTGCTGCTTACTTCCAGCAAAGCAAACACATCCCAATTGTTATTGTTGGGCACGGTCTTTTTCGCTACCGACACACCATCCACCAACACTTCTATAGCACCGCCAGTTTGAGTGGTGCCGAGATAAGCATTGATACGATAGTTAGCGGTTGCAGTCACATTGATGCTGTAGTCCGCCCAGTCACCGGTTTGGTTGTAGTTAATAGCGCCTACACCCGCCGCGGTGGTGTACTTTTGGAAGCCTTGATAGCTGCCGCCAGTCGTAGCATAAGACTCCGCCTGCATTACCACCGGTGTTGCCACTGCCGCCGAACTTGAAGCGCGCGATGAAGAGGAAGGAGCAGCGACCGCCACTTGAGTGAACTCAATACGATCCGCATTCCACTCCCATGTCGATGCGGTAGTACCGGCCGAGATAATGCGCACGCTGTGTGCACCTGCAGTTAATTGCACACCAGTCGCTACTGCCAACTTGGCAAACACATCCCAATTGTTGTTATTGGCAACGGTCTTTTTCGCTACAGATACACCGTCAATCAACACCTCTATAGCACCACCGTCTTGTGTGGTGCCGAGGAAGGCATCAATACTATAGGTACCCGCACTGGTGACATTCAGGGTGTAATCGGCCCAATCGCCACGTTGGTTGTAGTTGATAGCCCCTACTCCAGCTGCCGTTGAGTATTTTTGGAAGCCTTGGTAAGTACCACCCGTCGCGGTATATGCCTCAGCTTGCAACACCAACTTCGAACCACCTGTTGCAACACTGGATGCCACACTGGATGCAACTGACGAGCTTGAGGATACAGGTATGGATGAGCGCGATGATGAACTCAATGAGACGGAAGAAGACAGTGGTGTCGATGAACGCGATGAAGATGACAACGGCATTGATGAAGGTGAAGAAGATGCCGGTGTCGATGAAGCAATTGACGATGCCCCACCAGTCGTCGCTTTCAAAATACGATAACCAATCTTATCCAGATTCCACTGATAGGCACCGCCAGCACCCACACTGAGCAAGCGCAGCGTATGGGTACCTGCAGAGTTAATCTGCAGACCATTGGTTACTACCGTCGTCACGTGCTGATCCCAATTGCCATTGTTAGGCAAGGAGGAGCGGCCATTGGAAACACCATCCACCAGGAACTCCACACCCGCGCCATCTAAAGGTGTACCGGTTGCCAATACCAATTGGTAAATACCCGCCTGCGCAAAGTTAATATCGAACTCCACCCAGTCACCGGTTTGGTTGTCATTGATATTGCCGGCACCAGTGGTGCTTTTCACAAAACCGCCATAGGCTCCGCCGGTGCGATTAAAAGCTTCGGCTTCGACGTAGGTCAGTGTGGTATTGGAGGCAACAACTTCCACTCGGGTTTTACCGCTAAAGCCACCGTCGTTACTGCGCCCGGTAATCTCTGCCACACCCAACCCAACACCTTTCACCAATCCGGTACTGCTCACGGTTGCAACTGCAGTATTACTGGAGGTCCAAGTGACCGACTTATCACTGGCGTCTGCCGGAGTGAAACTGGTTTGGATTTGCAGGCTATCATTTTGTGGGATCAAGGTGCTCGCGGGCGATATGGCCATCCCGGTCAACAACTTGGCTTTCACCTGAATGTTTGCCGTGCCCACTATGTTGTTCGCGACCGTTTTTGCGGTAATGGTGACATTGCCTGCCTTAAGGCCAGTGACTACCCCTTGGGCATCCACAGTTGCAATGGTCGGATTAGAGCTGCTCCAGGTCACTTTACGGTTAGGTGCATGAATTGGCGTAACTGCCGCACTTAGCTGTTTGCTCGCGCCTATATACAGAGGGTTAGGCAAACCCACGACAGAAACAGCGGCAGGCACCAACTGGCTGACAGATACCGAAGCCGTAGCAGTTAACGCACCGTCCACTGTTTTTGCGGTGATAGTGGCAGAACCTGGCTTGTTACCGGTCACCAAACCATTTTGATCAACACTGGCCACACTGGGGTTAGATGAAACCCAAGTGACGTTTTGGTTGGAGGCATTGGCTGGGCTAACACTTGGTTGAAGCGCTACCGATTGAGTCACCAACAAATTGCTGACGCTGGTTTGGCTCAGGCTCAAGCCAGTAACGGCCGTGCATGGGCTGCAAGCAGCGGGAATGCTACGGGTAACTTGAGTATCCATATCCCACACTTGCAGGCTCACCGCCGCAACTTCACCCTGGGCAATCGTCGTTAACTGAATGTTGTTATTGCCGCTTGCGCTTAGATAACTTACATCAAACGGAATCTCCAAGGTTGCCATGGAGCGCCCGTTTCTTCTCGACTCATCGCCGCGCCAATCGGTTTTCACCGGTACTGTATTGCCGTTAATTTTGAGCGATACGCGGCTGTCGGACGAGCCAGTCGCTATGCCGGTATTCATAAAGAAGGCGCCGGTCACACGCAGTTGCGCTTCACCTTTAGCCGGTTTGGGCACACCGTTCACCTGCGCACTCACATTTGCGGCTGCAACGCGATACGGGGCATTGGCGGTCAGTGGTTCAGCCGGGTATTTCTGCTCTTTGCTGTTGAGTGTGGGGTTTGGGTTATTGGTGTACTCAATATCCAAAATCACCGTTGCATCTGCGCCAATTGTGATGTTTTTAGGCAGGCTGGTCAGAGTGGCATCGGCCAGAATTGGCTTACCCACACCGTTGGCTGGATTGTTATCATCATCAATGGCCTCGTCTAAATATAAGTGGCGCATTTTGATGCTCTTGATCGCATTGCCGCTGATGCCCGCAAAGTTCATGTCTACGGTGGTCGGCTTTGCTTCCAAACTGTTTAAAATGACATACATGTGTTTGCCCTTAACATAGGCATCCACTTGAATATCGCGGTCACTGGCATAGGTATCTACACGGGTGCCATCAACGTCACGCCACAATTCATACCATTTAATGGAAGGGTTAAAGTTCCAGGTACAGTTGGTATAAGCCGTAGGTGTTTCGGTACAAGTTGAGTAGTCACGATCCAACAGACTTTGGCCGTAAGGATGGGTTTTGTCCTCATCGCCCCACTCACCCTTAACCACGATGAACGGCATAGACAAGGTGACGTAATCAGGGCGCTCCATAAATTGCATCATCATTTGCGAGAAGGGCTTTAATACTTCCCAGCGCATGCGCTGACGATCCAATTTAGTAATGTCGGTGCCGGTAATATTGCCGTATTCCGACATCACCACTTCTTTGCGTTGACCGAGCATTTTCATGTCGTACCATTCGAGCAAATCCAAAACCCCTTCAGATTGGAAACCCGTACGCAAAGCGCCGGTGCGAGTAGATGCTCCGTCCCAAGAAGCCCAGTCATACAAATGGACTGAATAGAAATCCATATTTTTACCGGCGGCATCCATAAAGCCTTTCCAGATTACATCCCATTGATACCAATCCGAACTTGGGCTTGGGCCATTGAGCGACATCGTGGGCGATTTATTAAAGCTGTTTACACGGATAGCATTTTTGATCGCCTCACTACCCGCATCCGAGCCATAAAACATATTCAATAATGCATCGCCACGATTGCGCGGCGAACCTGTTGCAGTTGCATCGCCTTTTTCCAAATCGTGCAGACCCCAGGTCATGCCGCCGATTTTTGGAGCCTTGTTACCCAGCTTGCTACGTACAGTATTGGCAACCACGTTGTGAAATTCGAACAGTTCTTCCCAAGTAGATACATGACCTTCATGACTGGGAACGTTCATCAACATATCGGGTTCGTTGACTACCTCCCAATATTTGGGCATAGGAATAGCCGTAGGATCATTCTCGTATTGCACAAAAAATTTATTTAAAAATTCCGCATACCATTCTGCTGCATCTTGTGCGGTGCGTGGTCGCCACGGAGTTTCACTGGTCAAGCCACCACCAAACCAGGAATACGAACTCCAGTTAGGGTAAGCGGGTCTGGGTTGTGACCCCATAATCAATGAAGAAGTGCGCCCAAAATATTCCTGCGCATCGGCGTATTTGGTATCCAAATTTTCTTTGTATTGCGCCGAGAGAGCACTCAACTGTGCCAGATTAGGCTTGTTGGCATAACCAAAAGGAAATGGGCTGGGGGTATCGGTAGAGCGCGCCTTATCACCACCGGTTTGGCTGAAATAGTACATCGACAAACCATTATCGCGACCAAAGGTCACACCTAAATCCATCAGGTAATCGAGCTTTTCTTTTTCACCCAAGAAATCATTTTCCATTGGGCTGGCATGAATGGTAATGCGCCGCTCGCGTCCAAAATCAGAAACGCCATTGACCGAGTGTTTGATATTCGCGTTGATATCAACCTTAACGTTCTGCGCCAATGCTAAAGACGCCATGCTACTTAAAACCCCAGTAGTAATAGCGGCAACAGCAAGGCGGAGTTTATGTTGTTTAAACATAATTGCCTCTTTGATGAAATGATAATTATCGTTATTGGAAAAAACACTAACAGCTGAAGAACATATTATTGTTATTAATGATTGGCCAAGACGATTCTGATTTACGCGAATCCCAAGCCCCTGCTGGTGAAGCTGTGCCAGTAGCAGAAATAGAATCTTACACCGATATTTTTTGCATTAACACAACCTTGTTAACATTTCACAGTTAATCTTTAACTTTTTTACGCTCCCGCCTCCCGCCCATGCGCAGCTGATACCCACTCTCCTCACTGTCACAGCCCATGCCCCATCACTTCGACCAACAACCACACATTTTGTTAACAATTAATGTTTGACATTAAAAAGAAGTGGGCAGATGATACCTGCGCAAGGCAAGGCGCGGAAACCAAACGTTTCAATCTTTAGCAAACCGCCCTTACTTTCGAATCAACCATAAGGCCTGTTTTGATTCGAACAAAGGCAAAACAAGCCGATATAGAAAAATGAAAGACCATTAGGAGAGTGTTGTATGGCGATGATTATTCAAGACCGCTTCAAACTAAAAGTACTTTCAGCAGCAGTGATTGCTGCATCCAGCATCAATATTTATGCGCAAGATTCCGGCGCTGTGGAAGAAGTTGTAGTGACCGGGATTAGAAGCTCACTCACCGGCGCAATGGAAACCAAGCGGCAAGCAAGCGGCGTAGTAGATGCCATCAGTGCCGAAGACATAGGTAAATTTCCCGACACCAACCTCGCTGAATCTTTACAACGCATTACCGGTGTATCCATCGACCGGAGCAACAATGAGGGTAACCAAGTGACCGTTCGGGGCTTCGGCCCCAGTTTTAATCTGGTGACTTTAAATGGCCGTCAAATGCCCAACTCATCCGCGTTGGATGGCACACCCATTTCTCGCAGTTTTAATTTCCGTGAAATAGCCGCAGAAAGTGTTTCCGGCGTAGAGGTTTATAAAACCGGCAAAGCAAACGTGGCCTCAGGCGGACTGGGCGCAACCATTAACTTGAAAACCGCCAAGCCGTTTGATTTTAATGAATTGGTTGCTCACGCGAGCGTGAAAGGTGTAATCGAGCCCACTGTTGAAACAGGCGATGAAGTAACACCGGAAATTTCCGGCATGATTAGCAACACTTTTGCCGATGGAAAATTTGGCGTACTCGCATCTTATTCCTACGCCGAACGCAACTTCCATGTCGATCGTATCGGCACACAAAATGGTTGGAGCCGCGGCTATCCCGGCCAACAAAATCCTGACACCAGCGCTATTGATACTGATCGCAACCCCACTAAAGCGACATGGCGCATCCCCACTGTCGATTTGGAAAATGCCAACTACGAGCGCACCCGCCAAAACGGTCAATTGGTATTGCAATTTGCCCCAACCGACAACCTGACCGCGACTGTTGATTACACCATGTCACGCCTTGAAGAAGACGGCGCGATGAATCGCATGAGCTTTTGGTTTGATGATGTACAAACCGGTAAAGCCGATGCCAATGGCACCATCATTAACCCGGCGCGCAGCAACGATGAGTTGAACTTTTGGGCCTGGGAATACGGTTTTAATACTGAAAATGATTCATTCGGTGTAAATGTAGAGTGGGACGTTAATGATCAATTGTCTTTCACTCTGGATGCACATGACTCAACCTCTCATGCGAACCCAGGAGCACAACCTGCCGAGCGCATTGCCAATACCAAAAACCCGTTTGGTGCAGTGGATATCGCAGCGGATTTCTCTGGCAAATTGCCCAGCGTTTCCTATGACGATTCAGACTTACCCGGCGGCGCCTACAACAAAGCCAATATTGTCGGCGACCTGTATCAAGAGCGCGGTCATGAACTGGAAAATAATATTCAACAAGTTCAATTGCACGGCGTTTGGCAAAATGCCGATGCAGGTGCACTTACGGCGATTAATTTTGGTGTAGCACAAACCAAAAACACCGTAGATGTAAAAGATATTTACAGCGCGAACTTTGCATTAAGCGGCATGGACCTGACCAATCTGGATCTCAGTTTTGAAACAGGCGATATAGGTTTTGAATATGTACCTGTATTTAGCGCCAATGAATTTATTGATTTGGTGTACGCGCAAAATCTTAATAATCCAATGAACTATGGCACCAATGGTATTGAAGAAGAGACTAACGCGCTTTATCTGTCATTTGATTTTGATGCGGAATTTAACCAAATGCCGGTTAAAGCCAATGTTGGCCTGCGCTACGAAGAAACCGATGTTAGCTCCTACACCATCACTAAACCAGTGATAGGTTTTAATTGGGTATCGCCACTGGAGATGTCGAAGATATACGCTGATACCGAACAGTCGGACACACTCAAAGGAAATTACGATAATTTTTTACCTAACTTCGATTTAAGTTTAAATTTAACCGATGACCTGGTAACGCGTTTCTCGTACAGCAAAACCATTGCGCGCAGCAATATTGATGCAATGTATCCCGGCACAGATTTAGTCACGCACTTATCAACCGGCCCATTCAAAGCAAATCAAGGCAACCCGGGTTTATTACCGTTCGAATCCGAAAACCTCGACCTGTCACTTGAGTGGTACTACGGCGAAGGCAGTTATGTATCCGGTGGTTACTTCCGCAAGAAAGTGGATAACTTTATTGCTGTAGGCCAAGAAGACCGCATCATCAACAGCCCCAATGGCCCACTGACTAACCCCAGCGCCAATCCGCGCCCTGGTTGCCCAGGTGGCTCAGTAGCCAACCCAACATCAGCCTGTACTTCACAACCTGGTGATCAAGCTATTGTCTGGGAAGTTTCCACACCACAAAACCTGAACGACTCTTTGGTTGATGGTTGGGAATTTAATGTACAGCATATGTTCGGCGACTCAGGCTTCGGCACCATTGTTAACTACACCATGGTAGATAGCGATGACAGTTACGACGTCTACAGTTTGGACAATGATTTGGCGCTACAAGGCTTGAGCGATTCAGCCAACTTTGTCGGCTTCTACGAAAATAATGGTTTCCAAATTCGTATTGCCTATAACTGGCGCGACAAGTTCCTCCTGTCATCCGGCAATGAACCCGTCTTTACTGCGGCCTATGATCAAATTGATATCAACGCAAGTTATGAAATCAATGAGAATCTATCCGTATTTATCGAAGGCTTGAACGTAACCGATGAAGCAACCCATCGTTACGGCCGTTGGACTAATCAAATTAAAGATTACGAGCAATACGGTTCTCGTTACAACGTAGGTGTACGTGCGAAATTCTAATTGTCAGTGTTTAACACCCAATTATGATTGAGTACAAAAAAGGTCGCCTACTATTGGCGACCTTTTTTTTAAAACGAAACAGATTAAATGGATAATAAAAACGGCGGTGCAAATATGACAAAAGCAATAAAATCCATTGTCATTGTTGGCGGTGGTGCAGCCGGTTGGATTACCGCAGGCACGCTCGCAGCCAAAATACGCAGCCAGCATAGCGAAGGCATACAAATTAGCCTCGTAGAATCACCCAAAACACCCATCATTGGCGTCGGTGAAGGAACCTGGCCCACCATGCGTAACACCTTAAAAAAAATGGGCGTGCGTGAAACAGATTTTCTGCGTGAATGTAATGTGTCCTTTAAACAGGGAGCAAAATTTGTGCATTGGTGCACTGGCCAAAAAGACGATTTTTATTATCACCCTTTAGTTTTACCGCAAGGCTTTTCCGAGATTAATCTTGCGCCCCACTGGTTAGCTAATCCACACAACCAATCTTTCTCCAACGCCGTCTGCGTACAAGAAACCCTTTGTGAAGCGGGCTTAGCGCCGAAATTAATTACCACACCGGAATATGCCGCTGTTGCAAACTATGCCTACCATTTGGATGCCGGTGCATTTGCCGAATTTTTAAAAAAGCATTGCACTACCAACCTTGGTGTCACCCATTTATTAGCCGATGTTATTCATGTTAATGCCGCCGACAATGGCGATATCACCTCAATTGCTACCGATACACAGGGCGATATTGCAGGCGATTTATTTATAGACTGCAGTGGATTTAATTCGCTGTTGCTTGGCAAACACTACAAAGTGCCGTTTATATCCTGTAAAGATGTACTTTTTATCGACACAGCCTTGGCAGTCCACCTGCCCTATGAAAATGACAACAGCCCTATCGCCTCGCACACCATTTCTACCGCGCAGGATTCCGGATGGATTTGGGATATTGGCCTGCCAAGCAGACACGGTATAGGCCACGTATTTTCCAGCGCGCACACCAGCACAGAGCAAGCCGAAGAAAAACTGCACCAATACCTCAGACAACACTCCTCCAACACCGAGCAAATTTCTGTGCGAAAAATTCCTATAACACCAGGGCACAGAGCAAAGTTTTGGGAAAAAAATTGTGTCGCTGTAGGGTTATCCGCAGGGTTTCTTGAACCGCTGGAGGCATCGGCATTGGTATTGATTGAAATATCAGCCGCGATGATTGCCGACCAACTACCAGCAACACGCCCCGCGATGGACATCATCGCAAAACGATTTAATGAAACTTTTTTATATCGCTGGCAACGCATTATTGATTTTTTGAAATTGCATTACACCCTTAGCAAACGCGACGACAGTGATTTTTGGAGAGACAATCGACGCTTAAGTAGCATTCCAGAAAGCTTGCAAGAGTTAATGACTTTGTGGCGCTACCAACCGCCTTGGCATATGGATTTTGATCGCGCGGCTGAGGTATTCCCCGCTGCCAGCTATCAATATTTACTGTACGGAATGGGCTACACAACAGAAGCCAGCACTCTAGGTATGTCGCAACACAATCAACAATTAGCGCAAGTGTTATTCAACAAAAATGCAACGTTGGCGCAACAACTCAAAAGCCAACTTCCCAGCAACAGAGAACTTATTAACAAAATTAAAGAATATGGATTACAGCCCGTTTAATTTGGACTTTATTATCCAATTACGATAGCGAGAACATATGAGCACTTCTATTGAAATACTGAATCACCAAATACACACGCAACTGAAAGTGATTACTGAGCATGGTGCAGAATACGGTGAAAATATTAATAACGTTCCGGTATTGATCCATGAGCTAAAAAAATTAGCCCATGAATACCCGATATGTTTTATGAAAGACCCAGACACAGGTCAGTTTAATCTATATGCCCTATTAGGTTTTGCGCCTGAAGAGAATCTTTATTTAGATCAACACCAATGGAACGCCAATTATATTCCGCTCCATATCCAACGTCAGCCATTTATTGTTGGGCGTCGCCATGCTACTGAGAATACCCAAGCACCCAACACAGAACACGACAGTGGTTTTATTAGCATCAACACTCAGAGCAAACGTATTAGCCACACACAAGGAGAGTCGCTTTTTAATAGCGACGGAACACCCACCGCTTATTTAAATTCCATCAATGAATTACTGAGTCAATTAACACCCAGTGAAACCATGACAAAAGTATTTATTGCACAGCTATTAAACCATCAGTTGCTGGAATCGGCGCGCATTAACATCGCGCTTAATGACGGGTCAAGTTTTAGTTACGAAGGTATCTATACCATCAACACCGATAGATTGAATAGTTTAAGTGAAGTGGAAATAAACCGGTTACAAGAGCAACATTTTTTGGCTCCCATAAAATTTATTATCCAATCCTTACAGCAATTACAACGTCTAATTGATTTTAAAAACAATCGCCTGCAAGGATCAACACATGAAACAGCTTAATGTAATTGCAATACTTTTCTTTATGACCTGCACTATTGCTGCTTGCACGACAAACAAATGGGATAAAAGTGAAGGCCACTTAGCGCCAGAACTCAACCAAGCGATAGGATCCATTGAGATTATTGATCCTCGTGCTTTGCAGCTGATCGACCCAACGAAAAAAATCTTTATTCGTGCCGATGGATTTCGCTGGACTGAAGGGCCGTTATGGGTTGATGAATTGCAAGCATTGCTATTCTCAGATATTCCCAACAACCGCATTATGCAATATCAACCCGGCATAGGAACTCGCCTTTATTTAGAGCCCGCTGGTGCAACTGCACTCTTTCCCGATGATGATAACGGTGGTTCCAATGGATTATTACTCAATAACAACAATGAATTGATTTTGTTGCAGCAAGGCGACCGACGCATTGCACTTATGATCGCCCCGTTAAACCGCCCTGCGCCACAATACAAAAATGTTGCCAGCGAGTTCAAAGGAAAAAGACTCAACAGCCCTAACGATGCCGTGCTCAGTCGCAGCGGAAATTTATACTTTACTGACCCTCCCTACGGCTTGGCAGGTGGCATGACTGACAAGCGTAGAGCCATTGCATTTCAAGGTATTTATAAAGTAACACCCTCAGGGGAAAGCGTACTGCTGGATGATCAAGTAAAGTCCCCTAACGGTATAGGCCTCTCAATAGATCAGAAAACGCTATACATCGGCGTGTCAGATCCAGAACATCCCCATTGGTTGGCCTATGACCTTGATGAGCAAGGAAACACATCGAATAAACGTGTTTTTTATGATGCGACCAAATTTAAAAATAACATCGAACACCAAGGTGTACCTGATGGAATGGCGACACATTCATCCGGCGTTTTATTTGCGACAGGCCCCGGTGGTGTGTGGATCTTTTCTCCGGCGGGTGAAGTGCTCGCTAAAATTTACACTGAAAAACTCACCGCCAATTGCACACTTTCCAGCGATGAAAAAACTTTGTTTATTACCGCCCACGACACCTTAATGAGCCTGTCATTAAAATAATGTTGCAACTTTTTCTATTAGTATTTTTAACCGCTCAACCAAGCGCTGCGCTTCTTCTGGTGTACGCACCGGCGCAGCCAAACTCCCACCCACACCGATTCCTTTAGCACCTGAATTCGCCCAGCGTTCGACATTGAGTTCATTAATACCACCGACCGGAAAAAAAATTGTGTTGTTAAATGGTCCAAAAGCCAGAGATTTTAAATAATCAGGGCCCATTGGCTCAGCCGGGAATAATTTTACAATATCAGCTTGCGCCTCAATTGCAGCCACAATTTCCGTTGGTGTGAATGCTCCCATCACAACTGGAACTTCTTGCTCATGAGCAACCTTTACAACCGCGGAACTGGTATTCGGCGTCACTAAAAATTGGGCGCCTGCCGCCATCGCTTGCTGCGCAAGCGACACATTGGTAATAGTACCCGCCCCTACCAAAACCTCAGGAAACTCGCCACGAATAAGACTAATCGCCGCACAAAAGTTGGGCGTATTGGCAGTCACCTCTAATACCTTTATTCCCGCAGCCGCCAAACATTGCACAATGGGAATAATATCTTCTGAGTGTTTTACTCGTAAAATGACAATTAGCTTTTCGGCAAGTAACTTGTTGACTCGTTCAAACTTCATCGATGTATTCCACTATTAATCCAGCAGCCTTAAACTTTGGCTGCATCTATTACTTGCGCTCAACAAAACACGAATTAACGCACCACATAACCAGCAGTATTACCCCGCGCCACCTCATTAATTTCTGTCTCGCTCATCCAAGCCTGATCGCCATAACAATTGTGCGCCAGCGCAAAGGCGGCATTGGCAAAATCAATAGTTTGTTGCGCTGACCAGGCTTGCTGATAGCCGTATAAAACTCCTGCGGCGAATGCATCCCCTGTACCTAATCGATCAAGGATATCTACCCGCAACTCGGTACTCTTAAACGAGTCGGCATTTTTCCTTAACAGTGAAGTGAGCGAATTAACTGAAGCGCTGTGATGAATACGGCTAGTAACGGCGGCATCTACATTAAATTCATCACCTAAAAATTCAGCCACAGCCTGAGCTTCTGCAAGTGCATCAGAATTAAAAAAATGATATCCAAATACATCACTGATAACACCTGCATTGGCAAATACCAAATCGCAATACTGCATAATTTGTTTAAAATAGTGCTTGGCAAATGCCGGTTCTGGCCAAAGACTGCGTCTGAAATTGAGATCAAAACTTACCCTGACCCCCATGCCATGTGCAATTTTTGCAGCTTTGATTGTCTCCAGTGCACATTGCTCTGAAAGTGCTGGCGTTATGCCACTCAAATGCAATCGCTGTTTACCCTGTAATATTTCATTCCAATTAAATTCATTTTCAACGATAGTTGAAATAGCGGAATATTTGCGATCATAAATCACTCGCGTTGGACGAAGCGAAGCACCCAATTCGATAAAATAGGTCCCCATGCGCTCTCCACCGAACAAGACATTATTCGTAGCTATACCGCAGCGATGGAGACTGGCAATAGCCTGTTCCGCAATTAGGTTGTCTGGCAATTTCGTAATGAAATCCGTCGCCACACCTAACCGCGCCAAGGCGGCCGCAACATTCGCCTCAGCCCCTGCAAAATCTACCGACAATTGCTGTGCCACCATGAGCCGCTGCTGTGGTTGCGCTGGGGTTAAACGCAACATAAGCTCACCAAAAAATGTAATGCTCAATTTATTTCTCCAGATTATCGGCTGATATGGGAACAATTTTTCCCACCAAAAAAACATAGGAAAATAAGCCTGCCAATGCCAAACCGGTAATCAATAATAGCGCAGGCTTAAAGTCACCATCTTGTACCAAATAACCAATTGCAATCGGCACCATAACGGCTGAAAGTCCACCAATAAAATTGAAGCATCCACCGACTAACCCCACCATTTTTTGCGGGGCAAGCAGTGACACAAAAACCCAGGCGATAGAGGTTAATCCATTACCAAAAAAAGCGATTGACAGGAAAAAAGTTGCCCAGGCAATACTATCGACATAATTTGCACCAATAACACCGGCAGATAATATAAAGCCAAGAATAATAGGCGCCTTTCTTGAAACCTCAGTAGAAACACCACGCCGCACCAAATAGTCTGACAAAAACCCAGCAAACAGAACGCCGCAAAAAGCAAATAAAAACGGAATAGACGCATAAATTCCAGTTTTTAAATCACTCAAGCCACGATATTCGGCTAAATAGGTAGGAAACCAGGTTAGAAAAAAAATTAAGGTTCCACCCAAACAGAACTGACCAATATAAATCCCCCAAAGTTTACGATTGGAGAAAGCTAATTTGATATTGCCCCAAGGAATTTCGATGGGTTCTTTTTTTGTTGTAGCCGGTGATGGTATGACTGCAGCGGGAGACTGAATTATTTTGTCACGATAAAAGTAGCGCCATACCAGTGCCCAAACAATTCCGATTAAGCCTGAAACAATAAATAACCCACGCCAGCCAAATAAATCTTGAATGAACGCTAATACAGGCATTAAAAATGCCAGCCCAATAAATTGACCTGAGGTATAAACAGCAATAGCGCCAGCACGCTCTTGCTCTGCGAACCATTGCGTCACAATTTTGTTATTGGCGGGATAGGATGGCGACTCAAATAAACCAATCGCCATACGGCACCCCACCAAAGTGGCAAAACTACTTACAACACCTTGAACTAAAGTCGCTAATGACCAGGCAACCAAAATAATGGGATATAAAATTCGAATGCGCAGTGCATCAACCAATAATCCACCAGGAATTTGCATAATTGAATAAGTCCAACCAAATGCCGAGAAAATAACTCCCATTTGCACCTTAGTTAATTCAAGATCTTGCGCAATAGCATTGGCAGCAACCGATATATTGGTTCTGTCCATGTAATTTATAACTACTGTTAAAAACAGCAGAATCAAAATTCCACTTTTACTTGCAGGTGCATTTTTTTGCATTATTTTATTCACCAATTGGTATAGGAGCCGTCCGGCTTTATAAGTCGCGGCGGCTCCCAATATTTGAAGGGAAGATTTTTGATCAACTGCTCATTTACATCTACACCCAACCCAGGATCGGCGGGAATACTGAAGCCATTAGCTTCCACTAATGGGCGATGAGTAAAAATTCGATCGAATTCAGACATGTCACCGTCGTAAGGCGACAATTCCAAACTCGCGAGATTGGAAATAGCGGCACAATAATGAATGGAGGCAGCCGTACAAATAGGGCTAAGTGGATTGTGTGGCATCATGTCCACATATTTTGCTTCACATAACGCGGTAATTTTCATCGCCTCAGTAAAACCACCCGCATTACAAATATCTACGCGAGCAAACTGGGTTAACAGCGGCTCCAAATAGCGAGAAAAATCCCACTTGCTGGTGAATTCTTCACCAATAGCAAAGGGTACATCTACCATAGTGCGCAACGCTTGATAGGCCGCAGGGGATTCATCGCGAATAGGTTCTTCAATAAAATCCAAAGTGCCGGCTGGCATCCGCTGACAAAAAGAAGCCGCTTCGGCCACGCTCAAACGGTGGTGATAATCCACCCCTAACATTATTTCACTCCCCAAAGCTTCGCGTGCCTGCGTGAGCCAATGAGATGATTTAGCAATCGATTTACGCACGTCAAATACAGTCGGCCTATGACTTACACCATGCTCACCGGTAGTCGCCCGAATGGTTTGCCAACCATCACTTTGTAATTGCAGTAGATGGTCAACAAAAGCGGGGCCAAAATCCAAGGTAGAAGTAACAAACAGCGGAATGCTGTTGCGCTGCTTGCCACCCAGCAACTGATATACAGGCACCTTCAAATATTTTCCGCAGGCATCGTGCAGAGCAATATCCAGGGCAGAAATTGCAGCAGCCAATACTCGCCCACCTTCAAAATAATGGCTCCGATACAACTCTTGCCACAGTGCACCTATATCTAATGCCGAGCGACCAATCAGAAATTGTTTAAAATGTTCAATAGCGCCTATTACCGCTTTTTCACGCCCTGATAAGCCTGACTCGCCCCAGCCATAGATACCCTCATCGGTCTCCACTTTAACCAAACAGACGTTGCGAAACCCCAGCCAAAAAGCATAGGTTTTAATATCCACTATATTCATTCTTTGCTCTGTATTAACGAATTAATTTTGACCAGTAATCTTCACTGGAAGATAAATGCAACGCTAATGCCTGCACTGATTGCGCCCCCTTGCCCGCACGCAGTGCGTCAATTATCTGCTGGTGCTCACCAATTGAATGCTCAATACGCGTACGACTGACCGCTAAATTTCCATGCATCGCAAGCAGCATTAGTCGTTTTGTTTTCCAAATCTTTAGTGCACTTTTGTTGTAGTGATGGCGATACATTTCCCAATGAAACAAATTGTCTAAATGCAAAAATCCCACCCGGTCATTAGCCGTTAAACCACGCATTTGCTGCAATAATTGATCTAGCTGTGCCACATTTTCATCGCTGTAATGATCCACAAACCAAGCCATAAAATACGGTTCAAGCAATTGCAGAATCTCAAATAGATCACGCATGCTGGTGTATTCAAAACTTGCCACACGCGCACCACTATTTTTTTGCGAGGTCACAAACCCTTCACCTTCTAGCTGCTTAAGGGCTTCGCGCACAGGGTTTACGCCGGTTCCATAGCGCTCGGCCAATTGAGCCGTAACCAAGCGATTACCACTTACAAAAGTTCCCAGGGCAATATCTGCCAATATTTGCTCTACCAGCCCCTGCTCCCGCCCCAGGAGCACCGAAAAAGCCAATTCCGTATCTACCAACGCCATCATTGCGCCCCATATTGCATACAATTAACATAATATTGTATACAATCTTAAATAATCAAGAGTTCTTTAGGTTGTCCGATAAATTAGCGCAACTTACAAAACCTTACATTGTAAATTGTTGACATCATTACCATTAACTAAGAAGAATCCAACTCTCTGAAAGATCACGCGAGCCACTACCAACCCAAAAGAGGAGATAAAAATGAAAAAAAATCAACTACATTTAATCAAGCAGATACTTGCTGGCACTCTGGCGGGGTTGTCACTCAGCTGCGCCGCCAATCAAGATTCCCCAATTGGCAGCGTTGAAAACTTTGATAGTTTTTCGCTGAATAAAGCTGTGGAAAATAACGTCAAGGCAAGCTTGATAGAGGGGCAAGAGAAAAAATATGGCAAGGCATTAAAACTGGTATTCGAGCCGCGCGAGGAATCCACAATTGAGCTACCTACTCCCGCGCAAGGTTATTGGAATTGGGAATACGCAGGTGATTTAAATCTGGCACTGGATGTTACCAATCCAGGCAGTCAATCGTTTCAATTTTGGCTGACATTAATGGATGCAAAAGGCCGCAAACAAGAGCGCAGCGCAGTGATTGATGCAGGTCAATCAGCTCGTTTTTATGCCCCTTTAACCGGGCGTGTTGCCAATGCACAGACCGGTATGCGCGAAACCCCACCAGCATGGCAAACCAGCGAAGAAAAGTTAGCCTGGCGCTCAGGCGATCGCGATTTTGATTTCACTCAAGTCACTAAAATTATTTTCAAAGCTTACGCCCAATTTGAAACTAACACCCTAATTGTGGACAACCTTGAGCTGCGTGTTAATCCCGCCCAAGATCCGGAATATCTGGTGGGGATAGTCGATAAATTTGGCCAAGCCGCCAAAAAAAATTACCCCACTAAAATTCATTCAGAAAAACAATTAAAAGCAGCGGCAGACGCCGAGTTAGCCAGTTTGGCCAATGCCAAACAACCGGAAGACAGATCGCGTTTTGGTGGCTGGAGCAAAGGCCCTAAATTGGAAGGCACAGGCTATTTCCGCACTGCAAAAGTGGATGGCCGCTGGTGGATGGTAGACCCGGAAGGCTATTTGTTTTTTTCCAGCGCTATCGCCAATGTGCGTATGGCCAATTTGGAAACCATCACCGGTTATGATTTCAACGATGCCAGCGTGCGCAAAATAGATCCTGAAGAATTAACCCCGGAAGACTCGCGCGATATTATTCCAGTCGGCAAAAAATCGTTAAATTCCCGCTTTCTTGCATCGCCCTTGCGCCGCGAAATGTTTGAATGGCTGCCCCCCTACGATCACGAGCTTGGCGAACACTATGGTTACCGGCGCACAGTGCACCAAGGAGTATTGGAACAGGGTGAAGTCTACAGTTTTTACAAAGCCAATCTGGAGCGCCGCTACGGCCAAAGCTCACCCAATTCCTACATAAAAACCTGGCGCGATGTCACTTTGGATCGCATGGTGGATTGGGGCTTCACCTCATTTGGTAATTGGATTGACCCCATGTTTTACGACAACCAACGCATGCCATTTTTTGCCAACGGTTGGATTATCGGCGACTTTAAAGTGATCTATTCCGGGCAAGATTATTGGTCACCACTACCCGATGTTTATGATCCTGAATTTAAACGTCGCGCACATTTGACCATCAAACAAATCGGTCGCGAAGTAAAAAACACTCCCTGGTGTGTTGGTGTATTTGTTGATAATGAAAAAGGCTGGGGATCAATGAAAAATGACCGCGCTCACTTCGGCGCTGTCTATTACGCACTCAGCAGAACTGCCGATGAAAGCCCAGCTAAAAAACAGTTCACCCAATTACTCACTAAAAAATACGGCGATATAGCGACGCTTAACCAAGCCTGGGGAACAAAGATTGATTCATGGTCCAGCTTTGCAACTGGCATCACTATGGACAAGTTGAATGATGCTTCTCGCGCAGATTTTTCTATGCTCTACGCCGACTATGCAGAAACGTATTTCCGTATTGTCAGCAGCGAAATTAAAGACGCCCTGCCCAACCATATGTACATGGGCGTAAGAATCGCCGCCGAATGGGGCATGCCGGTTGAAGTGGTCACCGCCGCAAAAAAATACAGCGATGTATTGAGCTTTAATAATTATCGCGAAGGCATGCACCCGGATACTTGGGCATTTCTGAAAGACTTGGATTTCCCCACCATCATCGGCGAATACCACATAGGCTCAACGTCGGATACAGATTTCTATCACCCCGGTTTAGTTATTGCCGCCGACCAAACCGACCGCGCAAAAATGTATGAAAACTACATGAATAGCGTAATCGATAACCCTTATATGGTGGGCGCGCATTGGTTTCAATATGTGGATGACCCAGTTACCGGCCGCGCCTACGATGGTGAAAACTACAACGTAGGCTGGGTAAGTAATACCGACATCCCCTATCAACCCATGGTAGATGCAGCCAAGCGAGTGAATAAATCGCTCTATCAGCGCCGCAGTAAAATTCCTCCCATCCAATAATTACTGGAAATCCTTACGGTAATAAAAACGCCAGACCCACGACTGACTCAATAATCGAACTTGAGCAAGTTGTGAGTCTGGCGTTTTATGACCAGCGGTCATCGGCAATATTCAACTAAACGCTTAAACAAACCAAAAAAAACCTGAGCTCAAATTGCCACCTGTTATCAGGTAAGAGGCAATTTAAGCTCAGGTAGTTTTTAATTTATTAGCTAGTTTAACTTAGCGAATATTTGCTTTGAGCGCAGCCGTGGCTTCGCGAATATTGTCTTTACGCAGTGCATCACTTATCGCTCTATGCTCATTAACGCAATCCACTGGCTTGGTGATACGTTTGTAGTTCATGCGCATACGCAAAATGATGGGCTGCCACAGGTTAACCAACTCTTCGCCACCGGCCTTCATCACCAAATAGCGATGGAAGTCCATGTCGGCCTTTGTCACTTCGGTGTAATCTTCGTCATCAAATGCATTTTGGAGACGATCCAAAATCGCATCTATTTCGGCAAAATCAGCCTCTTGCAGTTTACCTTTCAACGTTTTAACTGCATGAAGTTCAATCTTGGTGCGGATATCGATCATCAACTCTTGTAGCTCTGGAGACAGAACGCTGTTCACCGAAACGCCGCAATTGTTTTTGGCTACCAACAAGCCTTCTTTAGTGAGTTGCAGCAATACATCGCGAACCGGGCCACGCGAGACGCCAAAGCGCTCAGCCAAAGCCACTTCATTTAATTTGGCATTGGGCGGCATATCGCCCGCAATAATGTCTGATCTGATTTGATCAGCAATTTGATCCCGAACGGGAATGATTTTTTTTGATTCTTTCATGTTCTGGATGACCTTTCGCAAATAGCCTTATTGGATAGTGATATAAGGCTAAGCTATTTGCAGACATTAGACAATAATCTCTGCAAATAACAATGGGTAGATGTGACTATTTGTTTCCAAAAAGCACACCCACCCATTGAGCCCGGCCAGTATAAAACGGCAGATTAACGACTAGTATTTCTCACTTAAATAAACTGTTTTCTTTTCCAAATATTGTTCCAAACCATACTTGCCATCTTCGCCGCCAGCGCCGCTCATCTTCCAACCATTATGGAAACCTTGATGCTGCTCGCCAATACCGCGATTGACATAAACCTCACCCACTTCCATCTCTGCGATAGAGCGATGAATATAGTTAAGGCTTTGAGTAAATAAATAGGCTGAAAGACCATATTCACTGTCGTTGGTATAAGCAATGGCTTCATCGATACTGCTAATTTTCACGATTGGTAATATGGGACCAAAGGTCTCTTCGTGAACCAAAATATTATCTTGTTTCACGTTGACCAGTACCGTAGGTTCATACCAATTGCCCTGCTCAAAACCGGGCACTACCGCAGGCTTACCACCACAGGCCAGTTCCGCCCCTTGCGCCAAACCTTTTTTCACCAACCCATCGATTTGCTCAATTTCGCGGCGATTAACTTTAGGCCCCATTTGTGTTGCAGGATTCATTGGATCACCCAGCACCAAGGATTTCACCTTGGGTACAAACTTGGCAACAAACGCGTCGTATACTTTTTCATGTACATACAGACGCTCGGCACAGGTACAGACTTGTCCGCAGTTGGCAAATCGCGCCCAGAGCGCCTCTTCAGCGGCCAATTCCAGATCCGCATCTTCCATCACAATAAAGGGAGCTTTTCCGCCCAACTCCAACATGACAGGGGTTAAATGCTGTGCACTGGCTTTGTAAATGATTTGTCCGGCCCGGGTACTACCGGTCATGGTAATTAACCGAGTAATAGGGCTTTCGCATAAATGCTGGCCCACTACCGAACCAGAACCATTGACGATATTTAACACGCCCGCAGGAATACCTACATCATTGGCAATACGGCCCAATTCCAGAGTGGTTAAGGGGGTTTCCTGAGTCGGTTTAATAACAATAGTATTGCCTGTTATTAATGCAGGGCCAATTTTGCGACCAGCCAATGCCAAGGGGAAATTCCAGGCAGTGATCGCCACCACAACACCGCGCGGCACTTTGTGGATATAAATTTTTTCATTGGGTTTATCGGAAGGCAAAATATCGCCTTCGATAGTGAGCGCATTGTCGCAGGCGTATTCAATAAACGTGGCCGTTGCAGTTACTTCACCGCGCGCCACATCGAGCAACTTGCCCTGCTCTTGCACCAACATGGTGGCAAGCAATTCAGTTTCATTGCGAATAGCCTGAGCGAATTTACGCAGCAATGTTGCACGCGCACGCGCCGTAAGGGCAGCCCAAGGCTTTTGTGCTGCCTGTGCTGCTTCTAATGCATCTTGTGCATCTTCTTTACATCCTTCCGGGATGCGGCCAATTTCCGCCCCTGTACTTGGACTGTAAACAACAATATGCCCAGCAGCTTTTGATGGCACATATTGGCCATTAATAAAATTGAGATCATTTTTCATGGTGCTTATCTCCCCATCCAGCCGCCGTCAACCAACACGGTGCTGCCGTTCATATAGTTAGAGGCACTTGATGCCAAAAAGACAACCGGGCCTTTAAAGTCTTCCGGCGTGCCCCAGCGGCCTTGCGGAATACGACTAAGAATAGACGCAGAACGATCTTTGTCATTGCGCAAAGCTTCAGTGTTATCGGTAGAGATATAACCGGGCGCAATGGCATTCACATTAATACCCTGTGATGCCCACTCATTCGACAGCGCCATCACCAACTGACCTAAAGCACCTTTACTCGCGGCATAGCCAGGCACAGTCACGCCACCTTGATAAGTTAACAATGACGCAGTGAAAATAATTTTCCCGCTTTTGCGCGCAAGCATGGTTTTGCCAATTTCACGGCTCAAAATAAATTGTGAATTCAGGTTCACATTGATCACCTGATCCCAATACTCATCGCTGTGTTCAGCGGCAGGGGCGCGCAAAATTGTACCGGCATTATTGACCAGAATATCAATCACCGGATGCTCTGCTTTTACTTTTTCGATAAACGCATAAAGACTGTCGCGATTACCAAAATCACATTGATAAGCGCTGAATTTTTTCCCGGTAGCCGTTACCGCTTTTTCAATCTCTGAGCCTTGCAACTCCAGCGATGCAGATACACCAATAATATCTGCCCCTGCCTCTGCCAGAGCCACAGCCATTGCTTTACCAATGCCGCGCTTGCAACCAGTAACCAACGCGACCTTACCGTTTAAGCTAAATTGTTCCAACATAACCGTGATTACTCCGCGCAAGACACAAGGGCTTTCATACCAGCAGGATTATTATCCATGCTCGCAAAAGCGCTGCCAATGTTGTTCAGGCTAGATACCGAACTAATGAATGGTTCAAGCTTTACTTTACCGGATGCAACCAACTCAATGGCCATATCAAAGTCAGTCGCTTCATAAACGCGCGCGCCCACTAATTCAAGTTCTTTCCAGAAGAATTGGAACAGATCCACTTCAGGCTTTTGCGAGTGAATCGCCACCATACAAATACGGCCGCGCACTGAGGCAATCTTGGTCATAGCTTCTATCGCCGCTTTCACGCCAGACACTTCAAACACAACATCTGCGCCTTTACCATTAGTCCACTCTTTAACCGCTGCATCCAAATCTTGCTCAAGTGGATTAACGGTTTTAATACCATTTTTCTGGGCAAATTCATTGCGCACCTGATTCACTTCCGAAATCATGACCTCAGCGCCAACACTTTTTGCCACCAGTGCAACCAACTGACCAATGGGGCCACCACCAATAACAACTGCTTTTTCACCAGCCGTTAAACGTGCGCGGGAAATATCATGCACTGCTACAGAAAGTGGCTCAATCAACGCACCTTGTTTTAAGTCGATATTCTCAGGCAGTTTGTGCAAAGTGCGCGCTTTTACAGTCCATGAATTTTGGAAAGCGCCTGGGCTATCGATACCCATAAATTTTAATTTGTGGCACACATGGCTGTGACCTGCAGTACAAGCAGGACACTCGCCACAATAATCGAGTGGACGCACAACAACGCGATCACCAATGGCAAAACCTTTTACATTTGCCCCCATCTCAACAATGGTGCCCGACATTTCATGGCCAATAATTTGCGGCGGTGCAACGCGCTGATCCATAACACCGTGATAAATGTGCATATCCGTTCCACAGATACCAACAAACCCTACTTGCAAACGCACTTCATCCGCAGCAGGAGCAATCATTTGACCTTCAACAACCTGAAAGCCTTTATTACCAACATATTGAGCAGCTAACATAATTTCGATCCCCTCAGGATTGTTTGATTAAATGTGGACGTAATAATTTTTCATCGAATGTCACACCGGTTCCCGGCTCATCTGATGCGACAGCCAAACCACTCTCGATAACGATTGGGCGAGTGGTATAGGCATCAATAGGGAAGGAGTGAACTTCGAGGTAACCTGCGTGCGGCTGACTAGCAACGAGAGAAACATGCAACTCATGCATGCCGTGACTACATACAGGGAGGTTATGGGCATAGGCCAATTCAGCAACTTTCAACCAGCCAGTAATACCACCAATATTGGAAGCATCGGGCTGCAAAAAACCTAATTTTGCCTGTGCAATTGCGTAGGTAAATTCATGAACAGTATGAAGGTTTTCACCCATCGCCAATGAAATATTAATGCTGTCCGCAATACGTGCATAACCGGCATAATCATCGGGAATGGTTGGCTCTTCAAACCAGGTGATATCGTATTGCTCTATCGCCCGGCCAAAACGGATAGCTTTTTCAACGGTCATTGAATAATTGGCATCAACCATAAAGGTGGTGTGTTTACCAATTAACTCGCGCACTGCAGCAACGCGAGCAACATCTTCTTTGTAGTTATCTTTACCGACTTTAATTTTTACCGCGTTAAAACCGCGATTCAAATAACTATCAATATTCTTCAATAGTTTCTGTTCGGTGAAATTCAAATCAATACCGCCCGCATAACAGCGGGTTTTATTACTAGCGGCACCCGCCAATTTCCACAACGGCAAATTCAGACGCTTGCAACGAATATCCCACAGGGCGATATCGACCGCAGAAATAGCAAAACTAACCAAACCACCACGCCCCACATAGTGCAGGTGCCAGCCTAAATCTTCCCAAATTGCATGAATATCCGATGCATTGCGGCCAATCAGTATTGGTTTGAGTTCATCATCCAAAAGTGAATAAATAGCTCGCCCCCCCTTACCTCCGGTATAGGTGTAACCAACACCTTCAGTGCCATCCTGGCAATAGATACGACACACCAACAATTCAAAACAGGTGTGGTCGCCGTGTTTTGCATCGGATAACACCTCGGCCAATGGCACTTGGTAGTATTCAACTTTGACGGCTTTGATATGTGTTGCTGAGAGTTCGTTGTGACTCACGCAAGAAATTGTATTTAGCATAGACCTATCCCGATGCATTTGTTTATTGTTAACAATCTACACTCAGGATAGACACTTGTAAAGGAGAAAAGTCTGATAATTTCAAAAGTGGGATACGGAAATGCAATAACGATAAAAAAGCACTAAAGCGCGAGGTAATACTTACCAATACGGCCAGATGGCGGCACTTTTTGCCTACATCTGGCGAGCGCTAAGAGACTAAACAGAAGAGATAAAACAGCGGCGATCAATAACCAGGGTTTTATTTGACGGCGACAAGTTGACTCTCGATTTCCTCCAAACTTTTCCCTTTGGTTTCCGGCACCATTTTTAGAACAAAAATAGCACCCAACACGCAAAGGCAGGTATAGATCAAAAATGTGACCGCAACACCCTGAACCTCTATCTGCCACGGGAACAATGTAGGCACCAATACGCCACCAAAGAGTGTACAGACCAGCGCACAAGCAGGAATAGCAACACCCCTGATGCGCGTAGGAAATATTTCGGAAAACAAAATCCACATGACTGGGCCTAAGGAAAAGTTAAATGCCGCCACAAAACTAATTAATCCAATAAACACCAACACGCCCTGCATATGCGCAGCAGTATTGAGCAAATCAACCTGCAGTGAACCCAGCGCTGCCGATCCCAAATGAGTCACCAATGCCCGTTTAAATTCCAGATCACTGGCGTACTCAACCCCAAGCATAGGGGCCAATAGTGACGTATCAATCCGATCAGCGAAGGCTGCGACAGATTCTGCGCTCAACATATAAGTCGCTCCCGCAAAACAATAAGTCACCACACCCATGCTCACAGCAGCCCAGACCGAACCCCAGAGCAAAATAGGACGGCGCCCCATGCGATCAATCATCACCAGCGCCAGGAAGGTAAAAAATAACCCTATAGCACCAACCCAAACGGTTTGCTGAAAGGCGCTTGCATCGCCACCGCCTACCTGCGAAAAAATAAATGGCATATAACCTAAAACAGCATTCATACCGCATAAAGATTGCAGCATGGCCGCACCAGCACCAATAAAAAGCGCGATACGCAACCTGGATTTAAACAACAAACCCAACTGCTCACTTACACTCAGCGAATGCTCAGCACCTTTTAAGTTGTCACAAATCTGATTAAATTGCTGGGCAACCATGTCAGCAGGTGCAATTTTGGCAATTACCGCTTCCGCTTTATGCTTCTTACCATTCATCACCAGCCAACGCGGGCTCTCCGGAATAAAAAAGAGCAATAAAAACCAGACCAACGCAGGCAAAATTTCTAACCCTAACATCCAACGCCAACTGGTTAACTCGGTTAAACCAATCCAATTTGCCCAAGCGGGCTGCGAACTAATTACGGTCACTATGTAGAAATTTAATAGCTGCGCGATAAAAATCCCCACCACAATATTCATTTGATTCAGTCCCACCAACTTGCCACGCAAGTCTGGCGGGGCAATCTCACCAATGTACATTGATGCCAGCGTGAGCGACGCAAAAGCTAAACCGCCCAAAAAGCGCGCAGCAAAAAGCGTCTCAAAACTAACGGCAAATGCCGACCCCAACGCGGAAATTAAATACAACGCAGCAATGACTAATAAGGTGTTTTTCCGCCCAAAGCGCTCACAAAAATAACCCGCGCATAGCAACGCAACAATTGACCCCAACCCCGTAGCACCACCGACAATGGCACCCACTTGAAAGGCCGTTAAACTAAATTCAGCAATAATGTATTTAATGGTGCCGGAGATCAGGGCTATATCCAGGCCAAATACAAATCCACCCAGAGCCACAATAAAGGAAAAGAAAAATGCGTTTCTATTTGCTCTCTGCATATCTAATTACCACTCAATAGTTATTATTTGAACTGATCGCCCAGCCCATCAATACCGACAAAACCAAGCCTATTGCAAGGCTATCGCCACCTTTCAATAGAACAACTGCAATTACTCTGGCGCATCCAGGGCAGATCTGCAGAACACACACCACTTAAATAGAAACCCTGATTCAAGTGTAACACGCGCCATTTTTGTTAACAATTAAATATATACATATTGGAAATCTACTGCTAACCTTCGCGTTGCAGCCAATCAGTTGGCCAAATAAACATAACCATTGCAGGTGTGATATGAAACTCACTCAACTAATTAGCATCGCAACCTATACCCTTATTTTGGGCGGCTGTGGCGGTGGCGGTGGCGGAACATCAACTCCCCCAGCATCAAGCAAAGCCAGTGTCAGCCCCACACAATCGTCCACCGCCGTTAGCAGTCTAGTCGCAAGTAGCAGCACTAGCCTGTCGAGCACACCGAACAGCTCAGTCGCTTCAACTGACAGCAGACCGAAAATCAGTTTCAATAGAGACATCAAACATATTGTTGGCGGTATCGACAGCTTTGACCGACGCAAATTCATCACCATTCACTCGTCCAATACCGAAGCCGATTGGTTTGGTTCAAACGCCCAAAGTTTGGGAGCCCCCAACGCCTCACCTGACCTGATTACCGAAGTCATGGACGGCTATGACGTGTATTTCGGCCGCGATACCGGAGGCATTACCTGGCAACTTGGTGAACTCAATCAAGACCCCGCTCGCCCGGGTTTTGTCAGCGAGAGTCACGCACAAACCAAAGGTGGCGACGCACGCTGGGTGTATAGCAACAATGCCAACAGCACCAAAATTCGTCAGTTTGAAAACCGGCTAACGGATATGATTATAGGGGCACAGCAACACCCCTTCTGGCCAGATGGCAAAACTACCCGCAAAGGCTGGGCACTCTCACAGACCGATACCCCAAGTGAACCTTTTGGAACTGCCACTGGCCACTACATGGGGCAGTATCTCGCGAAATACTTTAATAAAGGCGCAGGCGATTTATATGGTCAACCTAAGCCGCTCTATGTTGAGGTTATGAATGAACCTCTTTACGACCTGGTGGATGCTAGTGCATCACCAGTGCCAGTAGAAAAAGTATTCCAGTTTCACAACACAGTGGCGGCAGAAATTCGAAAGACCAATAGCGATGTTTTAATTGGCGGCTACACAGTGGCCTTTCCCGATTACGATAAAAATGACTTTCAACAATGGCTAAACCGCGACAAAGTTTTTATTGATCTGGCCGGTGCCAATATGGACTTTTACTCAATCCATCTCTATGACTTTCCGGCGCACAATAATCGCGAGAAATATCGTCGCGGCAGCAACGTCGAGGCAACCCTCGATCTGCTCGAGCAATATGACACGATTAAATTTGGCAAGATCAAGCCCTTAGTGATATCGGAATATGGCGCCAGCATTCACTCCATGTTTTCTGATCCCTGGACCCCACAGCGCGACGGATTACGCCTGATTGCATTTAACGGTCTATTGATGAGTTTTCTTGAACGCCCCAACAATATTGCTAAAACGATTCCGTTTCTGCCGATAAAAGCCGAGTGGGGCCGCGTTAATGGCATACCCTACAATGACCGCCTTATGCGTCAACGCAAAGAGGCACCCGGCGAAACTGGTGACGAATGGGTTTTCACTGACATGATCAAGTTTTATCAATTGTGGTCAGACGTAAAAGGAACACGTATTGATATTACCTCTAGCGATCCCGATCTGGTCGTCAATGCTTATGCCGACAATAAGCGGGTGTATCTCATCATTAACAATTTGGAATTTAACGCGCAAGAATTCACACTGAATGATTATTCATTAAATAATCCTGCCTTTGCCAATGCGACGATTAAACACTTACATCTGGATAGCCAAAACGCGCCGGTCTTAAGCGAAACGGTTAGCGACAAGTTTCCAGATTCGTTAAGCATTGGAGGTAGTGGCACCATGATCATTACCATGAACTATGAAAGTGCAGTAGTAATCGATCAAACTAAAGTTGAACAGAAAACATATGCAACAAATTATTTGCAGGCAATTAAAACCAATAGTCCCCTTAACTTTGCGATAAACGGCATCACTCCAGCAGCATTTGGAGAGGCTACGTTACGCTTGGGCATAGGTAGGGATCACGGAAAATCCTTGCAGCCTAAAGTGACCATTAATGGCACCGAAGTAACTGTACCAAAAGATTATCGCGGCTATGATCAATACCACCAAGGCAAAGGGCGGGAAAACTTTTTTGGTGTAATTGAAATCCCTGTGCCCTATTCAATCCTCAAAGCTAACAATCAGATTGAGGTGACCTTTGCGGATGATGGCGGCCACATAAGCTCAGCGGCATTAAGAGCATTTCACTACAGCCGAAACTTTACCCACTAAACATTCTTTGTCGTGCCGTTTGCCATACTCACCCGAGTATGGCTTTTTTATTTTTACTGATTATTTTTTACGGAAACATCAATTGTCTTGGCAATTTCTGGCAGTGGTGCAAAGTAGTGTTCGTAGGCAGAATTTAACTTTGCATTTAACGGATTGTTGAGCAAAAACATTCTTCGCTTACTCAGTTGTATAAACTTCAAGCTGGTTAGGAACTTTTTATCCCAAAGCGCCTGCAAACTTTTATCCTTATATGCAGCCAGCAACCCCTGTTCAATTCTGGCTTTTAATATCTTATTCTGCACGCTAACGAAAAAAAATCGTGGCAACTTATAATAAAAATAGAAACTGTCATCAATAGTCAGATGCAAACCTGAATTGTTATGCAGATACTCATTCATAATCTGGCTAGCCCCCAAACAAAATAAATCCGCCCGGCCAGAGGCAACCATACGAAATGAGCTTTTGTAAGCAGGCACCTCTAGTGTTTTAAATCCGTTGGCATGCAAAATTTTTGTATCAGTCCAATTAATACCCTGCAAAATACGGTACTGCTTGAGCTCATCAGAAGCCTTCGCTGCTGCTACTGCTTGGGCCACACCCGGATTGACAAAACATACCCTATAACTCAAAACTCCTAAATCGATGGGAAACTCTATGTAAGCAATAGCAGATCGTTCGACTCCATCATAACTATCTTCAATAACCAAGTTAGGGTATTCATTACTTGCAATCGCTTGTTTGGCTCTAAGCCTATTAAACCCCTTAGGCAAAGGCTGAAGCTCATAGTCACCATAGCGAGCGCGAGTTTTTTCAAGAGCCAAGGTCAGTAGCTCAATCGTATAGTTTTCGTATTGATCTATAGGGGTGCTGGGGACACGATAATTGACAACCTGCATGCCAAAGCAGCCGCAAGAGACCCCCACTCCCGAAAAGAATAGAATTCCGATTATATGGCGCAGATGTAAGCACACAATCCCTCTCCCGCTGAATTCGCTGTTAACCTGCAATGTCATCTTATACACAAGAGTAGATCATTGTTCATAAAACGGGTAAGCATCGTCTGGACACTGCAATTCTTTCCAACATGCGCCACCTAAACTTTGTCAACATTTTACATAAAGCCGGTACATCTATAGAATAGAAAGCAGCCCCTTAACAGTGCCCGAAATAAGCGAATATGCGATGAAACGAATTGTGATTATTGGCGAAAGTATGCTCGAACTAAGCCCCGCTAGCCCGGGCTTATGGCAACAATCATTTGCCGGAGATGTACACAGTTTGGCGGTATATTTAAAACGCTGCGCACCCGAAGCGATACAAGTGTCGTTTATGAGCGCGGTCGGTGTGGATGCCGCCAGCGCTGAACTAATCTCTAGTTTGCAGCAAGAAGATATAGATACCTCGTTGATCTATAAGCACCTGAGTAAAACCTTGGGGCTCTATATGATCAACAATACCCCCAGTGGCGAGCGCAGCTTTCAATATTGGCGCAATGACTCAGCAGCAAAACAAGTCATGCATTTGCATCATGCGCAATTTTCCGCTGCGACTTTCACAGCTCCCGATCAAGTGTTTTTTTCCGGCATTTCTTTGGCCATATTAGAAAAAGACAGCCGCGACCTCTTTTGGGATTTTATCCATCGATTAAAACAACAGGGCACACAAGTTATTTTTGACCCCAACTATCGCGCAAAACTATGGTCTTCCGTCGAGAATTGTAAAGCCCAATACGAACTCGCTTTTCATGCAAGCAATTTGGTTTTACCGAGCTTGGAGGATTTCACCAATCTTTATCAGCTAGACTCCGCAATCGCGGTTAGCAAATTTTTAAGTGCTTATGATATTGATGAAATTATTATTAAAGATGGCCCTGCTCCTATTATTTATCAGTCAAACCAAGAACAATTGGAAGTCGCTATTGAGCCCGTCACTCAGATTATAGATACAACTGCAGCAGGTGATTCTTTTAATGGCAGCTATCTAGCGGCTCGCGCACGCGGGCTAAACCCCGAAAATGCCATTCGTTTTGCGGCAAAAATATCTGCACTGGTAATTCAACACAAAGGAGCCATTCTTAATCGCGACCTCTTCATGCGCCACCTCATCAAATCAGCTCATTAAAATCGCCTTTTACCGCTACTTTTTCACCTCACACTCAAGCAAACAAGCTCCAGTTCCGCTGGAGCTTTTACTAAGCAGATCACAAATAAATAATTATAGATCCGCATAATTTTTTCATTCTAATCCTTGCGAACAGCAACACAAAATAATTCTACCATCAGCATAAACTCAATCTGTTAGCGGATTCTGCTACACCTATTCAAACACACCCATCTACCGTCAGCTTTAGCTAAAAGGAGATAAACATGAATAAAATAAAATTTTGTTTTTCTATTTCTGCATTATTGTTTTCAAGCACATTATTGGCACAGGATCAGTGCAACACTACAAGCGAGTGTAAAAACACCTACGGCAGCTCTGCGACAGATTGTGCCAACAGCAAATCCAGCCTTAGTATTTGCATGTGCGGCACACTGCGCTGCGACCGTTTTGGCCAACCCACTATCAGCTACATCAATGTCCCAGCCAAAATTCAGGCAGAAGATTATTTAACCGCATTTGATACAACATCAGGCAATCAAGGAGGACAAGGACAAACAGGTAATGTTGATATTCAAGCGACAACTGACACTGGTGGTGGCCTCAATGTCGGCTGGATTAATAGCGGAGAATGGCTGGAATACCCCATCAATATCACTACTGCAGGCGAATACCAACTTCAACTCCGCATTGCATCGCCCAACACTTCCGGCACACTCAGTATTGATATTGATGGCGCTCTGTTGGGTAGCACACTGACCATTCCAAACACAGGCGGATGGCAAAGCTGGCAAACAATCAGTTCGGCTAAAAAAAGCCTCGCTGAAGGCAAAAAAATACTGCGTTTAAATATGCTCACAGGGGGGTTCAACCTAAATTGGATCGACATTAAAAAAGTAGAACCAGACACCAACAATCCACCAGTGGATAATGTCATTCTCGGAAAATTCAATACAACCAAGGATTTATTGCTCGCCCACTTCGATCAAAAACCTGATCTAGATGATGTGCACGCAGTTGCTGCCCTAGCCACCATGTTGCGCGATTCACGCTTTAATAATGTGAAATACCATGCAGTAGCTGGAACTATCGGCACTCAAGGTGGCCGCTATATAGATGCACCACAACTTTTTAACTTAGCGTTTGGAAGCAATTGGTCTAACGCTTCTACCAATTGGAATGCTGCCGTTAATAACGTCACGCAAAAAGCCTTGGCAACATTGAATGCCGGCGGCGATATTTGGGTACAAGAAGCGGGCCAATCGGATTTTACCGCCGATGTACTCAAAGCCATTCAGCAGACTAACCCCGGCATTAATTTGAAAACGCGCTTTCATGTTGTTCAACACAGCAACTGGAACGAAGATAAAACAACACCCGCCGATTTAACCTATGTGAAAAATACCGCGCAATACAACAAAATTGCTGATGGTAATTCGACGGGTAACGGCACACCGGGATTTAACACCAAAGATGGTAGTGATTGGCAGAGAGCAAAAGCCGATCCAGATGTAGGGAATATTTGGAATGAAGCGCAACGAGTTGCGGATGCAAACAACAGTATCAGCGGATACGAAAACCCCTCAATTAAAGCCGGTGGTTTAGATTTTTCCGACTGCGTTGAAAATGCCTGGATATTTGGATTTGTAACACTCAATAATTCCAAAACATTTTTTGATGAGTTCCTAAAAAAGTAACCTCTCAAATAAATCAATGGCACTTTCAGACAGGCCTTGAAAGTGCCTTTTTTATTGCCCGCCGAGTATAACAACTTCGCTTTTATTCACTTATCCAATCAATGGCATGTCAAATTTGTGATATTTTTTCACCTTATCTGTGTATTAGCCACAAGGTCTCCGCTCTATCATAAAAGCCATCAATGATCGCTTGGAGACGCCCATTATGAGCAAGTGCCCGTTTAATCACACTGGTATTCCCGACCCTTTTGAGCAAGCTCGCACTGAGCAAGGTGTTGGTTTTGTGGATGATCAAAATGATCCGGTGATGATGGTGCTGCGCCATAAAGATTTACGCAAATGCGCGCACGACTGGAAAACCTTTAGCTCTGCCGCCACTCCCGGCAGAATTGTGGTGCCGTCCGAAGTCAATATTCGCGATATTCGCCAAGTTCCTTTTGAAGTAGACCCGCCCCTTCACGGCGATTACCGTGCTTTTTTAGAGCCTTGGTTTAAACGCCCTCTTGCGGAAAATTATCGCCAAGCGTTGCGCCAACAAATTTCGACATTGGTGCAAGAATCTCTACAACAGGATTTCATTGAAGCCATTTACGATTTTGCGCTTCCGCTACAATCTCGCGCCTTAACCCTACTGCTCAATATTCCCTATGCAGAAGCGGATGTCTTTATCAGCTGGGGAACCCACGTATTTCGCAGTGAAGATAATCCATTAGATGGCAGCAAAGCTCAGGTACTTTATAACTACATTGATAAAAAAATCGCCGAGGCAGAAAAATCACCCAGCGACGATATTTTTTCGGTGTTATTAGCCACTGAAGTGCAAGGCAGAAAATTAACTCACGATGAAATTAAAGGCATCATTGTGCTCACCTTTGCTGGCGGCCGCGACACAGTAATCAATATGGTCACTAATACTCTTGCTTATTTGGGTGAAAACCCCGAATCCCTGACGCGTTTACGCAAAGAACCTGAAATTCATAACCGTGCGATTGAAGAACTCATACGTTATTTCTCTCCCCTCACCCATATGGGAAGAGTTGCGACTAAAGATAGTGAAGTTTGTGGCCATGCAGTCAAAAACGACACCCGAATTTCACTCTGCTGGGCCTCCGCCAACCGCGATGCAACCGTTTTTGAAAACCCTAACGAGGTAATGCTGGATCGAAAATTAAATCCGCACGTCGGTTTTGGTTTTAGTCATCACAATTGCCTTGGTGCAACTCACGCGCGGGTAATCATGCAAATTCTGTTGGATGAGCTGTGCCAACAAGTCGATAAAATAACCCTGGGTGATGCACAGGAAAATATTGAAAACTGGGGTGAATTTCAGCGCAAGGTGGGTTACCACAAGTTGCAGCTGCAATTATCAAAATAATCTCTTACTCGAACAATTCTTGAATATAACATTTTTACACGAGAAACCAAAATGGCCAAAATTACCTTTATTACTCCCGGTAAAGACAGCATCACTTTAGAGGCAACTTCAGGCAATGCAATGGAACTGGCGGTTAACAACGGCATTCCAGGTATTGGCGGCGACTGTGGTGGCGTTTGCTCCTGTGCAACTTGCCATGTTTATGTTCCAGCAGAGCATGCCAGTAAATTAACCGCTGCCAGTGACATTGAGAAAGACATGCTGGAGCTGGACGACAATGTAAATGAGTTCAGTCGTTTGTGTTGCCAAATTGAAATCACCCCTCAGGTAGATGGCTTGGTACTCGAAGTTGTTGGCTAAACAATCCAAACCAATCAACAACATTCAAACAACAATAAACAATTATTTGTGGGTTAAAGGCTATGACTAAGCATCCGCTTACAACAGCAACTTGTATTATCGTCGGCGCCAGTCACGCCGGTGTTAACGCCGCCTTTGCACTGCGCAAAGAGGGCTGGGCAGGAAAAATTGTACTTATCGATAGTGACCCAAGGCTGCCCTATCACCGCCCGCCACTATCAAAAACTTATATCACCAGCAATGATCCAATCGAAAAACTGGCGCTCAAGCCAGAAGCCAGTTACACACAAGATGACATCGAATTATTGCTGGGAGTTACAGTCACCCAGCTGGATGCTAAGGCAAAAAAAATCTCTACCTATAGTGGTGATGAACTCTATTACGACAAATTAATTCTAGCGACCGGCGCAAGCCCTATAGTGCCGGCGATCAGTGGCTTAACTGATGCGCACAATCTTTTTTTTATGCGCAATCTGGAAGACAGCCTTGGCATCAAAGCGGCTCTTCACAGCAGCTCAAACAAACGTGTTGTGATTATTGGCGGTGGTTATATTGGCTTGGAAACGGCGGCCTCGCTGAAAAAATTGAGCGCATCTGTGGTGGTACTAGAGCGTGAAAATCGCATTCTCGCCCGTGTCACCGCCCCTGAAATGTCGGCCTTTTTTTTACAACTGCATGAAGCTCATGGTGTAAAAATTGTTACCGAGAAAAATGTCAGTGCCATCACCACCGATGCTGGCGTTAATAAAGTGCATACCAGCGACGGTGCAGAATATCTAGCTGATATTATTATTGTGGGGGTCGGGGTGCGGATCAATAAAATCCTCGCAGAACAAGCTGGTTTAACCATTGAAAACGGCATTTGTGTCAACGCACAGGCGTGCACCAGCAACGAAAACATCTATGCCATTGGCGATTGCAGCTATCACTTTAATCCACACTATCAACGTCACATACGTTTGGAATCGGTACAAAATGCTGTCGATCAAGCCAAAATTGCGGCGCTGGATATTTGTGGTAAAGCGCAAGATTATAATGCCCTACCCTGGTTCTGGTCGGATCAGTACGATGTAAAATTACAAATGGTAGGGCTCTCCAGTGGTTATGATCAAATCATAATTCGGCGCGAAAACACCACTGAACAGAAATTTTCCACTTGGTATTTTGCAGGGGATGAATTGCTGGCGGTAGATGCAATTAACAATGCCAAAGCATATGTTCTCGGAACCAAATTGATTAAAACAAATAGCAAAATTAACAAAACCAACCTTGCTAATTCTCAGTACGAATTAACACAAGAAAATTTACTAACAACAGGTTAGGTATTATTGATGAGCGCGCATACATGCGGTACTGAAACGTCTGCGCATTGAGTTTATCGGCGCGAGTGAAAGTGGCCAATGGGAAATTGATTACATCCATATTCGATAACTACCTGCCGCCCCAACCCCCTCAAAAGCAATAAAATGTTACCTGAGTAGCATTTTATTGCCTAAAAATACCAATTACTTGCCCTACCCCCTGCATGTGGCTTACAGTGTCAGCCCCTGTCAATTGTCAACATTTAATTGTTGGTTATTTGCCTCGTGCGGTTTTAACCTCAATGAAGCATTTGGCAGCCGGCGTTAATAATTAATAATACCTGGAGCCAACTGTGAAAAAACTATCTCGCCCCCTATTCTGTGTGGCGCGATCACTCGTTGTGATTGCCGCAAGTACAGCCATATTACCCACCGCGTATGCAGCAAAATCTACTGCGTGGGAAGGTAACTTCCACGATTACCGCGTTGAAAGTGTCAATTATTGGGACCAAGAAAACCCAGCAGCCAAAGCCGATGACTTTAGTGGCGGTGATCCTTGGTCTTATAAATTCAAGTGCGATGGTTCCCCTTGGAATCTCAACACCTATTGGGATAAAGACGGCCACTCAGTCACCGAAGCCTATGAATACCCTTATATGCGTATTCGCTCACCTTGGTCTGCTACAGAAGCCATAGTGCGCGATAACACTCCCGCCGCACAAAGCTTCCCGCTGTCTGATTTGAGCAACAAAGCGGGTTGGCGTTTTGTTCCAACCGCAAGTGATGAATTTAATCAAGCCACGTTAGATGTACTTAAAAGCCCAAGTGACAGCACCGGTAAATGGGTGACTAATAACCACACATGGGGCGGGCGTGAGCCAGCGCCTTTTTTGCCAAAAAATGTGCGCCAGGAAAGCGGCCTACTAAAACTCAGCCTTAAACAAAAAGTAGAGTCGCAAATTTATGGTTTTTTGAACGCTAACTTTATGAATGGTTGGAGCGCAGCCACCGCCATGAACGCTACACCTGTGCGTTATGGTTATTTTGAGGTGCGCTCTAAAGTAGGGGTCGGTTCTAGTGCTTTTTGGTTGTATTCAAAATCAATGGAAGATGTGCGCTACATCAAAGGCGAGCGAGTATTTACCAAAGCCTTGGTAGACCATAATCTTGAAATCGATGTATACGAACAAGCGGGGCGCCGTCCTGAATGGGCCCCTTATTACAATATGAATACTTGGGTATTTGAATACCAAGGTGACGATCACCGTATTTTCAGTAAAAAAGCTTCTGGTCAAAGTTGCGGTCGTGAAGGCTGGCAAGGTGGCGATGATCTGCTGCCCCATGCAGCTGGGCTACAAAACGGCGGCCACTGGAAAGCCGACATAGATTTTGCTGCCGACTTCCACGTATATGGACTCTATTGGGGTCCAGATGAACTTCGCTGGTATGTAGATGGTAAATTAATTCGTTCGATGAAAAACCGTTATCACCATACTCCGCTGTATATTTTGCTCGACACCGAAACCATGCCCGATTGGTTTGGCTTGCCCACTCCAGCTGAACTACAACATGACCACGAAATTGATTATGTGCGTGTATGGACAACCGACGCCCTCGAAAATCACAACGGTAAAGGCTGGCGTGCAATTCAAGCAGACGGTAACGCACGCTACAGCATGCGCGTTGCAGCTCGCGATGGAGATGGTCATCAAAACGGCAAAGGTGCCAATCAACCATTAGAATATTTACAACAACATAGCAAACCCTTTGGCACGGTCGAAAGTTATATTGGCAGCGCAACATCTGGTACCCAAAACCCGGTAAAAGCCACTGCAGTGAATTTTAAAACAACGGATTTGTTAGTGCTTTCTGAGCGCCGTCTTAGCCCTTATCGCGCAGCAGCTGACAATATTCGTTACTACTACGCGCATTACGGCCACGTGATTGATGCCATCATCACGCCAAGTAATGCCACCAACAAAAATATTAAATGGGTTTCTGACAACCCCGCAATCGCAACAGTGACTGCTTCCGGCGTGATAGTTCCTGCACAAACTTATGATGCTGAAACCGGTAGCCTTACCCATATCGCATCAGGTGAAGTTACATTAACCGGCACTCATGCAGATTTACCGGGTAACGTTTTCACGCTGCGCGTTAAATTGGTTGAAGTGGGCAGTGAAAATAGCATCACGCTTGCGAACTTTAGCACCACCGGGCGCAATGCGACCGTTGCTGAAGGCTATGCAGCGAGTGCTGTGGGTTGGGGTACAAAAGGTTTTCCATCAGCCATCACCGACAATACTCGCGGTGAGTTTGGTAGTTATCAAATCGATTTTGGTAGCGGCGGTAAATTTAGTTTTATGCTCAGTGCTGGCACGCCTATTCAAACTGGCACCGGAGTAAAAGTATTTATTGATGACGAAGAAGTGCTGTCTGAAAATTTAAATAATATTTCAGGCGATTGGGATGCACACTTTGAAAATTGGTTTCCAACTACCTTTACAGTAAGCCCAGGCAAACATTGGGTGAAAATTATGAGTGCGGGCGCATCGGAATGGCAGTGGTTTGGTCACAGCGCGCAATTTTTACAATTATTGGACGGCACAAATTCTCCTTCCAGTTCAGCGGCAAGTGCATCAACAATGTCATCGCGCTCATCCGTGGCACAGTCTTCCGTTGCAGCATCGTCAGTACCTACGTCATCGGCAGCTCCGTCCTCAGTAGCTAAGTCATCCATTGCGCCATCCTCAGCCGTTAATTCGTCAGTTGCATCAAGCATTGGTGGCATAGGCGCTAAAGTGATTGTGCAAGCAGAAAACTTCATTGCAACGGGCGGCACTTATCAAGGCTTCCAAAAATACACCACTGCAAATGGTATTGGGGCAATCAATTATAACCAACGTGGTGATTGGGCTGATTACAGTTTCACTATCGGCAGTGCCGGCACTTACACAATTAATGCTTTCTTAGGTACCACACTAGCGGATAGTGCAATTGAGCTTTTCATCGACAATGTTTCGGTCGGTAAAAAGACAGTACTCAATAACAATAATTGGGATGCGTTTGTGCCATTAACCCTAAACACCGGTGTGCAGTTGAGTGCAGGCACTCATACGCTGCGCGTTGTGTCGGCAGGCACTACTGCCTCAACGTGGGAGTGGAATGCAGATCGCATTGAATTTACTCAAATAGCGGCAACATCTTCATCACGCTCATCAGCCGCGTCTAGCTCATCTGCTACTCCAACTCCGATAGTGGTTCAAGCCGAGTCTTACACCACTACCGGCGGCGCCTATCAAGGCCTACAAAAGTACACCACCGCAACGGGCGTAGCTGCAGTTAACTACAACCAACGCGGTGACTGGGCTGACTACACCATCAATGTCACCGCAACCGGCAACTATCGTATCAATGCTTATTTGGGTACCACTCAAGTTGGTGGTGCGATAGAGATATTAGTTGATGGCATTTCGGTCGCGAAAAAGACAGTACCGAATAATAACAATTGGGATGTGTTTGCCGCCTTAGAAGTCAGCAACAGTGTTCGCCTCACGCAGGGTATGCACAACGTGCGTATTATTTCTGCAGGCGCCACGGCTTCAACTTGGGAATGGAATGCAGACCGCATTGAGTTTGTGCCAGTAAATTAAATGTAGATAAAAATTAAATTGAGGTATTTTCCCGCCTCTTGATTGAAGCGGGAATTTTTATACCTTTTAAAAGAGCAGGATAATATCCCGCAATGTTTAAATGCAGTTAATAGATAATAAAGAGGAAAACATTAAAATGAAAAAATTAACACAAAGAAAGTTGTTTTATATACTGACACTAACATTGTTCAGTACCAGCATTTTTGCTCAACCAACGCCTCCTGCGGGAAAAATGTGGCAGAAACAAAGTAATCTTTCGGATGATTTTAATAGTGGCTTTGACACGAGCAAATGGCAGAAGCCTTTATGGAATTATGGCGAACCCGTTAATATGGTGGCTGAAAACTCTGGTGTTTCAAACGGAAACTTATGGATCAAGGGAACGCTTGGCACTGGTGCAAGGTGGTTTAATGGTTCTCGGGTAATGTCTAATGCACAAATTAAATATCCTTACTACACAGAGGCTAGAATTAAAAGCGCGAACATTTCTGCGTACAGCACCTTTTGGTTGAATAACGGGGACATTAACAATCGCGATGAAATAGACATCATCGAAAACAATCCTAACCCTTCGTGTAACTGTCAGCCTAATTTTCCATGGCAAATGAACTCTCAGTATTTTCATGTTGTAAATGGCGATACCCAAAGAGCCCATGGCAACTTTGATAACCGAAACCTGCCGGATGGCGCGCCAGGAAAAGGGGTTAGATGGAACGAGGCTTATTTTACGTTCGGTGTATGGCAAAAAGATGCCCGAAATATTCAATTTTATTTAAATGGTTATCCTGCAGGTAGCGTTGTTTCTGCACGGGATTTCACCAGAGATATGAATATTATTTGGGATTTATGGACTGCCGATTTTTCTTGGCTGGGTGGCCTTGCTGTTCAAAGCCAACTCAACGATGTTTCAATGAATACCATGTACGTTGATTGGATTAATACTTACAAGTTGGTCGATGGTGTTGCAAGTAGTTCATCCAGCTCTAGTGCACAATCAAGCTCTAGTGCCAACAGCAGTGTTGCCAGTGGCGCTACACAAACCATCGATTTCGCGAATTATTTTGATACCGGTAAAGCAACCAGTGCGGTAGCGGGCGATACCATTATCGGTTTCAATAAATCCGGCGGCGGCAATATTAATTACAATTCTGTTGGTGATTGGGGCGATTATTTAGTCACACTGCCAACAGACGGCCAATATAAAATTGAAATTGTTACCGCATCACCTATGACCAGCGGCATTGGTGCAAAACTGAGCATTGATGGTATTGCGGTGGGTACAATTACCCTGGGCACAACCGGCGACTGGGAAACATACACTACAACCACACTTGTCAATAATCTGTCTATTGGCGCAGGCACCCATACTCTGCGTATTGAAAGCACAGGCACCAGCGCATGGCAATGGAATGGTGATGTAATTCGAGTGACCAAAGTAGGCAGTGATCCTATAGGTTCACCGGTTACTCCCACACCCGTAAGCATGACCTTACAAGCCGAAAATTTTGCCGCAACAGGCGGTGTATACGATGGTTTTAAAATCTACACGGTTAATGGCGTGAGCGCGGTTAATTACAATCAACGTGGCGATTGGGCGAATTACACCGTGAATGTAGCTGCCGATGGTAACTACAGTTTTAATGCTTACGTAAGTTCACCTATGACTGGCGCCGCACTGGAAGTGACCGTAGATGGCGTAAAAGTATTAACCCAAGCTGTGCCGAATAACGGCAGTTGGGATAACTTTCAAAAAATAAGTTCAAGTAACAAAATCGCACTCACCAAAGGCACGCATACCATTCGTGTGGCCAGTGCGGGTACTACCGCATCTACATGGGAATGGAACGCGGATAAATTTGAATTAGTACCCTAGTAAATTTCACACACGTAGAAATTACCCATTATTTTATTGGAAAATAACTGACCCGCTCCAACAGGATAGAGATTTATTTTGTAGGCGCGGGCTTTTTTTAGAGTTTCTTTAAACGCTTCAACTCCTACCACCTAAGTGCTTCATCAACGATGAACCCTTATTTATCTCTGTGTGTTATTTTTAAGTCATTAAAATTTTTATGTCTCCATAAAAACCAGAACTCTCCATATCCAATGTTTATTCCCTTATCTGCAAACGGCTAAGTTTATCGCCTGCCTCAGAAAACATGCTGATGAAGACTCACCAATGAAAAATAAATTAGCACCACCAAGATCAACTGTACCGACAATATCGATAACAAAACAAAAAGAATGGTATCTATGGGAATATCAATCATAAGTGCTACAACTTTCGTAAAAATAAGAAACGCATGGTAGAGCATCTACACAGGCCAAGATATTAACGTGACCTTTTGAACCCTGCGGCGCAATGAGACTTACCCAACAATAAAATACATATGGATATATGCATAAATATCTTACTCTCTAGCTAAACCTTACCTCTTATCTAAGTCTACTCCATACAGGATCAGGGGAGCTCCCGCATAAAATATAAATTTTTCATAAAATTATGTGTCAACTGAGCAGAGCCAACACACTAAGGTAAGTATTCGCTATTCGAAATAGTGCATTTGTGAAGATTTATGCCATGAACCTGCGTTCAGCGCCGCCATGATAAGTCTAACAATAGGGTTTCAGCTCAATTAATTCAGTTACTATATTTTTATATTAATGCGAGGTTAACCGGTGGTTAAAAAAAGTTTTTTTACTATAAATATGCTGGTAGTTGTATTGGCATCATCAACAGTACTCGCCCAAGAAAGTCAGTTAGACCTTAAAAAGTGGAAGCTTGAATGGAGCGACGAATTTAATTATAAAAACTCGGATTTGGAGAATAATTGGATCAGTCAGAATGGTGCAACTGAAAATGAGTGGGTGTTGAGTAGCCGCTGGCGTGAAAACGCAGTGGTGAAAAATGGCGTACTTGAATTACTGAGTAAAAAAGAGACTCGTGCAGAATCGCAGCCCTGGACCACGGGAAACATTTGGAGCAAACGAACTTTCCATTATGGGTATTTTGAGGCGCGTTATAAATATGCCGGTGCCTACGGTACGAATAATTCATTTTGGTTATGGCCGAAACAAGGGGTTGCGGCAGGACAAAAGGCTTGTGAAATCGACATTAATGAAGGCCATTATCCCAATATCATTAATACCAATGTGCACAATTGGACCGATACTTATACTCTGCCCAATGGTCAGGTAAGCCATGATGACAATCAATTGCACCACACCTTAGATGGCGAGCCGGGACACAACATTGTGCTAAAGGCCCCGATCAAAACAACCAAAATTCGTCTGCGTAGCACTAGCCCAGAATCAATACACATTCATGAATTTCAAGTATTCCCCCCTGCGACCAAATATCCCAATGTAATGAGCCCATTGGACTCAACAAGTGTTACAAATTATGCGCTTGCCAAAGATACCAATCTCAAAACCAGTGGTGTATTCGATAAGCTCCCCTCAAAAGAAAGCTTTGCAATTGATAATCGTCTAGATACACGTTGGGTGTCTGGCAAGCATGGTCTCAAATGGTTGGAGCTGAGTTGGGACACCCCTAAGGAAATTGGAGCGATCCAATTCACCAATGGTTGGCTGCAAGAAAGCGGTCCGTCACTAGGAAAATATCGCAATTTAATTACCGACTATACGCTTGAATATTTTGACGGAAAAAAATGGAAGCTTATCAGCCAGTATGATGCCGCCGATGTTGCTGACTACTCTAGTGATTGGCACACCTACGGCATGGCGTGGGACCAAGATTATTTCCATTTTTATATGGATGGAAAATTGTATTACAGCATGCGCAATGATGTTTGCTTCAGTGAGCAGACAATATTATTTAGCTTGGCTATTTTAAAAGCTGAAATAGCCGGGCCCGTTACCGACGCCATCAATGGTACCAGTATGAAAATTGATTATGTGCGCTATTACACACGTAAAAAATAATGTACTTATGCGATCTCTCTGCCGAAGGAGATCCTAGTGGGGATGAATCAGTGAGAATAATAAAATGGGTGTAATTGATTTAAGTGTCATTGCCATATTTACGTTTATTGTAGTGTCTTGTGGCCTTAGTTTTTCCGGTGCAGGGAAAAGCCTCAGTGGTTTTTTCTCCGCCGGTGGCGCGCTGCCCTGGTGGATGAGTGGCTTATCGCTATTCATGAGTTTTTTTTCCGCCGGCACCTTTGTTGTTTGGGGTTCTATCGCTTATAGCTACGGATGGGTAGCTATCACCATTCAATGGACTATGTGTATAGCTGGGCTTTTAATTGGATTTTTTATCGCGGGAAAATGGCAGGCGACTCAGGTCTTAACAGCAGCCGAATTTATTAAAATTCGGCTTGGTTTAAGAGTGCAAAAAGTATATACGGTAACATTTTTAATTATTAGCACATTCTCTACCGGAACATTTTTATACCCTGTCGCTAAAATTGTACAAGTATCTACAGGCATTCCGATCACTGAAACCATTATTATTTTAGGGCTAATTATTCTCGCTTATACTGCAGTGGGTGGTTTGTGGGCCGTCATTGTGACCGACATTTTACAATTTGTAGTGCTGACGGCGGCGGTATTAATTGTAGTACCCTTAGCGCTTGATCGTATTGGCGGATTAAATGAATTTATTCAACAGGCGCCAGAGGATTTTTTTGCACCTGTTGCGGGCGAATTTACTTGGTCATTCATCTTTGCATTTGGATTATTTAATTTATTTTTTATTGCTGGGAACTGGGCCTACATTCAACGTTTCACCTGTGTATCCACACCTAAAGACGCAAAAAAAGTAGCATGGTTATTTGCCGCACTCTACTTGGTTAGCCCCTTAATTTGGATGATCGCGCCTATGGCTTATCGTTTGATAAATCCTAATTTATCCCTCAGTGAAGCCGAGGGAGCTTACTTATTGATGTGCCAAGAAGTTTTACCGGCAGGCATGTTAGGGTTAATTGTTGCAGGTATGGTTTTCGCAACCTCAAGCTCAATCAATACTGCACTCAATATTACTGCAGGCGTAATCACCAATGATGTGTACCGTATTCTTAGACCCAAATCATCAGAAAGTCATTTAGTATTTGTGGGCCGACTAGCCACTGTTTTATTAGGGTTTGGCACTATTACAGTTGCACTACTGGTGCCCTTTTTAGGCGGTGTGGTAAATGTAGTTATGACCATGGCAGCACTAACGGGAGGCGCATTATTTTTGCCTCCGGTATGGTTGTTATTTTCTCGTTTTCAAACTGGCGCGAGCATTTTGGCAACCACATTCATAAGCTTATCTGTCAATATCTTTTTTAAATTTATATCCCCCACTCTGTTCAATATCACCTTAAATCGCACCGAAGAAATGTTATTAGGCGTGCTCCTGCCTGCGCTCCTACTAGCTATATTTGAATGGCGGCTTAGAGTGCGTGGCTACGAAGCGCCTGGCCATAAAAAGATAGGCGAGTTTTCAGCTGAAAAAAATCATGAAAAAAACTCCTCTAACTTAGAAACAAAAAACACAACTGAAAATAACCGCGGTATTCGGGTGATTGCTATTGGAATTTCCGCCGTTGGTTTAACGATGTTTATTTTAGGTGTAACAGCTGAAACTGGCACCCTTATTATTACCACCATGGGCTTAGCTATTACTGCAATTGCTCTGATACTTTTAGGTAAAGATAAATTGTTTTCAAGGAGCAATTAATGAGCGACCAAGATTCTGGCGGATTTCCATGGGACATTCCTCAACAGCGCCCTAAGCGTGAGTTAAGTGCCGCAATGAGTAGACTCTATGATAATTACCAAAGCCCTCGCCCAGAGGACAATGATCTATTCAGCAGTTTTAAATATACGCGAATAGAAGGTTTTGATTACCAAGGTGATACAGGGAGAGTTTCTCGTCGAGACCCCTCTAAAATCATTAAACACAATGAAATTTTTTATGTTTGGTATACCAAACGTAACACCATCGCAGCACCCCAAGGGCCGCTTAAATGTAGCGATGAAATTCCATCAACAGATTGGGATTTAGCAGAAATATGGTACGCGACAAGCAAAGATGGCTTTAGTTGGCAAGAACAAGGAGTGGCAATCAAACGCCCAGAAAAACCCGGACTTGGCTGGCGTTCCGTGAGCACTCCTGACATTCTAATTTGGAAGGGTAGATTCTATCTTTATTATCAGGCGTTCATGGAAGCAAGTGGACTTAAGGGTGATCACTGCCCGGTAACCATGTCGATGTCTGATTCACCCAATGGCCCCTGGCAAGCCTGCGGCAATGTGGTGGTACCTAATGGTGCACCCGGTGAGTGGGATCAATACTCCATTCATGATCCTTATTTACTTATCTATAACAATAAAATTCATCTTTATTACAAAGCCGCCTTTGGTGATAGGCCTGAATATTTAGTGGCTAATGGTTTGGCTATCGCAGAATCACCATTGGGGCCCTTTAAAAAACATGCCTTAAACCCCGTATTAAATTCAGGGCATGAAACATGTTTTTTCCCCTTTAAAAAAGGCATTGCTGCCTTAGTTACGCGCAATGGCAATGAAAACAATACGATTCAATATGCAGAAGATGGCGTGAACTTTAGCTTAGCGGCTGTCAGCTCCTTAATGCCGATTGCAGCAGGCCCCTATGTGCCAGATGCGTTTGATGACTCCGGTAATGGGCAAGGCATCCGCTGGGGGCTAGCGCATTTTTGCGACAAAGAAAAACCTGATAAAAAATTCAGTTTTCTCGGCAGATTTGATTGTAATTTAATACCTGGCAGTAATAACACTGACATGAAGGAAACAGATCTGGTGCATAAACCTGAGGTATATTTCTATCAGTGCCTAAGCCCCGATCAAATAAAAGCTAGAAAATCCAATCCATAATTTAAATTTTAAAACATAGAATTTTCAGAGTACCTTCATGATTACTACACCCTTTAGTTCAACATCACGTTTAAACAAAGAAATAGTTATTAATACCGACTTAGTGATTGCAGGTGGTGGTTTAGCGGGAGTTTGTGCAGCTATAACTGCAGCGCGCGCGGGCAGCCGTGTAGTATTAGTACAAGATCGTCCTGTGCTCGGTGGCAATGCCTCTTCCGAAGTTAGACTCTGGGCCCTCGGTGCCACCTCTCACATGGGCAATAATAATCGCTGGTCGCGTGAGGGAGGTGTAATTGATGAGATCATGCTTGACAACTTAAAACAAAATCAACTGGGTAATGCGCTAATTTTTGATAGTATTTTGTTAAATAAAGTTGCCGCTGAAGCTAATATCACTCTGTTGTTAAACACTGCAGTATTTCAAGTAAATAAAACCTTAGCTACACAAATAGACAGCGTTTTAGCCTTTTGTAGCCAAAACTCTACTCAATACCATATTAATGCCCCGTTATTTTGTGACGCAAGCGGTGATGGCATACTGGCTTTTAATGCTGGTGCAAGTTTTCGTATGGGTGCAGAGTCTTGCGAGGAGTTTGGCGAACTCATGGCGCCTAAAAATGAAAGTACCGACTTACTCGGTCATTCGTTATTTTTTTACAGTAAAAAATTAGACCGCCCAGTGGTATTCACCAAACCTGACTTTGCTTATAGCCACGAAGAAATTGCCGCTATTCCTCGCTGCAAAAATATTAATGGCAATGATTCCGGTTGTAAGTTTTGGTGGTTAGAATTTGGCGGCGTGCTTGATACGATCTACCAAAGTGAAGATATAAAGTGGGAGCTTTGGAAAATTGTTTATGGCATTTGGGATTACATAAAAAATAGCGGAAAATTTGAAGATGTAGAAAACTTAACCTTAGAATGGGTGGGCACTATTCCGGGCAAGCGCGAAAGTAGGCGTTTCGAAGGGCATTACATGCTGAAGCAACAGGATATTGTGACGCAACACATTTTCGACGATGCAGTTTCTTACGGTGGCTGGGCGATTGATTTACATCCAGCCGAAGGCATCTATAGCGATAAGCCTGCATGCTCGCAATTTCACTCTAAAGGGGTTTATCAAATTCCCTATCGTTGTTTTGTGAGTCGTGATATTGATAATCTATTTTTAGCGGGGCGCATTATCAGTGCAAGCCATATGGCTTTTGGATCAACTCGCGTAATGATTACCTGTGCCCATGGTGGTCAGGCGGTTGGCGAGGCTGCTGCATTTTGCCGTGAATTAAATTGCAAACCTGCTGCACTACTTGCGCCTAAACACATGCAAGAACTTCAGCAACGCTTGAATCTTAATGGGCAGTCAATCCCCCTGATCCCCATAACACCCTCCCTTTTAATGCAAAATGCCAAGATTAAAGCCAGCTCCACTTTCGAATTAAATAATTTACCTGCTAATGGTGACTTCAAAACATTAGACCAAAGTTTGGCGCAATTACTCCCATTGAACGCAGGCCCGGTGCCAAAGATAAATATCGATGTCCGCGCACAAATGGAAAGCATTTTGATATGCGAGTTACGTATAAGCAGCAAAATCGGAAACTACACACCCGATATTTTAGTGGAACGAATTGAGCTTTCACTTGCACCAGGCGAACAAAATATCAACATACAATTTATGGCTGAATTAAGTCAGCAACAATATGGGTTTTTATGTTTTATGCGCAATGACACCGCAAGTCTGGCGTTAACCGATCAACGTATAACTGGACTATGCACACTGCTTAATAAAATTCACAAGGCAGTTTCAAACACTGGACGCCAAGACCCGCCCAAAAATAGTGGTTTAGACTCATTTGAATTTTGGACGCCTGAGCGTCGCCCCAATGGACATAATCTTGCCTTACACCTATCGCCCGCACTCAAACCTTATTCGGCAGAGCATTTACGCGGTGGTTTTATTCGCCCTTATCTCGGCACAAATGCCTGGGTTGCTAAACTTGAAGATAAAAACCCTAATATCGAATTATCTTGGTCAGATAACGTTAAAATAACTGGGCTAAAACTATTTTTCGATACTGATGCTGATCACGCCTTAGAAACTGTACTGATGGAGCATCCAGAAACTCAAATGCCTTGTTGTGTACAGACCATCCGCGTATTAAATGCATATGGCGAAGAGCTATATGCCTGCGCGGGAAATTATCAAAGCATAAAGATCATTCATTTTAACCCTCCACTGCTGTCCAATTGTTTAAATATCGAATTGTCTCATACTGAAGCTGGCGCTCCCGCCAGTCTATTTGCAATTGAAATTCTGTAAAGATTTAGCGTTTACAAGAGAATGCCCCTAATTAAATCTGTAATAGGTTTTTTAAAACTCATTCTTTTTTCGAAAATTTCATGAGTCAGCCAAGAGTAGCTTTATGGAAAATAAAGTAGCCGACAAAGATGTATGCACCCATGTAAAGGCGGCTCAAGCGGGTGATCGGTCTGCTTTCAGTAAACTAGTGCAGCTAAATCAACGTTATTTGCGCGCTTTTATAGCCAGCCGCACTGAATACACTCAAGATGTAGATGACCTCGCACAAGAGGCATTTATATTGGCCTATGAGAATTTAAAAAAAATAAATGACCCTGCCGCTTTTCGTTCATGGATTTCTGGTATTGCTTTAAATCTTATCCGCAATCATCGCCGAAAGCATCTGCGTTCCACACCTCATGAACCCGACATTATTCAAGAGTTACTAGACACACAACAATTAAGCGGGAGCATAAGCACGGAAGATGCAATTGATTTTACCGGGCTTTCAGGATGTTTTTTGAAGCTTGAGCCTGATCAACAGGCGATATTACGCGATCATTACGTTGAGGGTTTTAGTGTGAAACAACTCTGTGAAAAATTTACCGTAAAACATTCAACAATGACCATGCGGCTATATCGCTGCCGTGAATGGCTGCGCGATTGCATTATTAAACAGCAGCAAGGAGAAAGCGAATGAGAAATCATGATGAACAATTAATAGCGGACTATATCGCAGGCGAAAAAGTTGAGTCGCAATTAGCAGAGGCCATTGCTAAAAATCCAGATCTATTAAATAAGCTGGCTAGTCAACGCGTCATGCACAGGCAATTGAGTCACTTATTAAATGAAAACTCAACAGATGACTTTGTGCAAAAACTAGAACAGAAACTTAATAGTCGTTATGGCGATAATAGCCAATCTGCCATACGCGACCAAACTGTAAAGATATTCAATATCAAGCGACACTGGTATGCACTAGCTGCAGCCATTAGCTTTCTTTCTTTTCTGTTTTTACTAAAGATTTTTTCCCCGGAAATTACCGAGGTAGGTGCGGTATATCGAGTTGTTTCCGCCATTTCTTCAGGCAAACCATTGACTGAAGGGCAGAAAATATCATCAGGCCCTTTTTCCTTAAGCCAAGGTTATGCCGAAATCACGCTGAAAAATGGTGTTCGTCTTTTATTAGAAGCACCAATGAGTGTAGATATACTATCGGATGAGCACCTATTGTTAAGGCGCGGAAAACTAGTCGCCAATGTACCGCCAGCCGCCACCGGTTTCAAAGTTGACACGCCCAGTTCGAGCATTATTGATTTAGGTACAGAGTTTGGCGTTAGTGTTGAAGATGATGGAAAAAGTCAGGTGCACGTACTTACCGGTGAAGTAAAAGTAAGAGCCAGTACCGATCAACCCTACCAATTATTAGTTAAAGATCAAGCTCGCGCGTTTGATTTACAACAACAAGTTATTAACATTCAAAATAACCCCAATCGTTTTATGCGCAGTCTCCCTGGCCGATCAATAGCACAACCCAATTACCTGCACTGGTCTTTTGATGATTTATCACAACAAGAATTTTCCTGTATCGGCACGGGAATAGACGGCAAATGCTACAACGCAAAAGTAAATTCACTAAACAAGAAACTTGCAGGCATATCAACCGTACCAGGTAAATTTGGAAATGCCGTTAATTTTGATGGTGAAAACAGCTGGCTGGCCACTGCATATAAAGGGATCGGCGGGCACAAACCTCGAACTGTGGCTTTTTGGTTGAAAGCACCTAAAGATTTTTCTTTATCACAAGGGTTTGGAATATTGAATTGGGGCTTGAGCGATGTGCAATCCGCATGGCAAATTTCATTGAATCCATTAGCTGTTAGTGGCCCCCTTGGTCGCATCCGTATAGGAACGAATCAAGGTGAAATAGTGGGAACTACCGACTTACGCGATGACAATTGGCATCACTTAGCAATTGTTTTATTTGGTGGCAAAGACGCAAATCTTAGTACACATGTCCTTATTTATGTAGATGGCAACTTAGAATACAGCGATCACAAATCTATAGCTAAAGTCTTTACCGACCTTAATCACCCAAATTCAAAACCATTAACTATGGGTCGTAATATTGCGTTTGATGATCAAAACACCAATCAAAATAATCGTTTTTTCCGCGGGCAATTAGATGAACTATACATCTTTGACTCGGCTCTTGATGAACCACAGATTAAAAACCTAATGAAAAAAAATACTGTTGGCCATTAGCACCAGGAACCTACCAATGAAAAACTCACAACATCTTAATCAAATTATATTGTGCATAATTAGTCTATTTTTAATAGCATCCTGCGCTGAACCAAAACACAAAAAAGGCAAGAATGATAAAATTAACCTGCTTGAAGTTAAAGAACGAATTCTGCTTGATTTTGAAAACGAGAGCGACATAAAAGCAATTGAGCTACAAAACGCCAGATCGAAACTCATTGTTAATGAGGGAAATCACGGGTTAGAAATCAATTTTGACTCACTCAACAATCATGATTCATCGGTTTACATCAACCCGTCAAACACATGGAATTTTAATGATTATGAATCAGCAGCTCTCGTGTTAGATATTGAAAATTCAACAAAAAGTTCAACCCACATCTACATATATACTTACGATAAAAGCGGAGCATTTCAACTAAGTAATGTCGCCGTACCAGCTGAATCAAATAACAGTTACTTAATTGAACTTAAAGTACCATCTTTTCTTCTTAATACCGGAATTCGCAACGACCCACCCAGTTGGCCCCATAACTATATTTCAACTATTTGGCGAGGCGGCACAAAAACACTCGACACTAGTGCAATCACATCTATTCGTCTGCTTATTTCAGGCGTATTGGAAAATAAACAATTAATCATTGATAACCTCCGCGTAGTTAAACCTAATAATTTTGACCCAGAATACCTCACTGGTTTAGTTGATGAGTATGGCCAAAATGCAAAACAAGACTTCGCTGGGAAGGTTTACAGCGCCGATCAATTACGTAGTTTTTCACAACAAGAGCAAGAAAATTTAACTGACCAACAATTCCCATCCCGTTCAACATTTAATGGCTGGATAAATGGCCCCAAGTTAAAAAGTACCGGTTACTTTCGGGCGGAGAAATATCAGGGTAAATGGTCTCTCGTTGATCCAGAAGGCTATCTATTTTTCTCGAATGGTATTGCCAATATTCGCATGGCGAACACCTCAACCATTACCGGTTATGATTTTGATGCTGCCCTAATCAAACAACGAGATGCTGGCGATTACACCCCCGAAGATTCGATAGGTTTAAACACTGCCCCGAAACAAGCTTGGCCATCGCGTCATATAAGCTCCCAATTGAGGGCTGATATGTTTACTTGGCTGCCCAGCTACAGTGAAGCTGCAGGCGCCAATTATGGATATCGCCGCAGCGTACATTCTGGCAGCTTAAAAAAAGGCGAAACCTTTAGTTTCTATAGAGCTAATTTAGCCCGTAAATACGCCACGCAAAATGAAGAAGCACTAATGCAAGACTGGCGCGACACCACCATCAAACGTATGCATAATTGGGGCTTTACATCCTTTGGTAATTGGGTGGACGCTAGCTTCTATCAAATGAATAGACTTCCTTATTTTGCTAATGGTTGGATTATTGGTGACTTCAAAACAGTTAATTCAGGCAACGACTATTGGGGTGCCATGCCCGATCCATTTGACCCAGTATTTACACAGCGCACCAACAAGGCCATTAAAAAAATAGCCGATGAAGTAAAAGACAACCCATGGTGTGTAGGTGTATTTATTGATAATGAAAAAAGTTGGGGGAGTATGGGTAGCCCTTCGCTCCAGTATGGAATTGTTATCAATGGATTAAAAAAGAATGCTAATGACAGTCCCTTAAAACAGGAATTTATCAATCACCTGAAAAATAAGTATCAGAATATAGAAAACTTAAATAGCGCATGGGATTTAAAACATACTTCTTGGGCACAGCTGTCTCAGCCGGTAGAGCTGACATCTTATAATGCACAAATGCTGGGCGACTTCTCTGAATTGCTTTATCTTTATGCTGATGCCTACTTCAGTCGAGTAGATAAAGCACTAACAAAATATATGCCGAATCATCTGTATATGGGCCCACGCTTTGCGCATTGGGCTATGACACCTGAAGTACTAAAAGCCGCCGCAAAATATGTAGATGTGATGAGCTACAACTATTATAGGGAAGGTATTGATCAACCTTATTGGGATTTTTTAGCTGAGTTAGACAAACCCAGCATTATTGGTGAATTCCATAATGGCGCCATTGACTCTGGCCTCTTAAACCCTGGGTTAATACATGCAGAATCTCAATTTGATCGCGGTGAAAAATATAAAAGCTATCTCAATAGTGTGATTGAAAACCCCTATTTTGTGGGGGCACACTGGTTTCAGTATATTGACTCGCCATTAACTGGGCGGGCTTATGACGGTGAGAATTATAATGTGGGTTTTGTAAGTGTTGCCGACATCCCCTACACACCCTTAGTAAAGGCGGCGCAAGAAGTCAATAAAAGCCTTTACATTAAGCGTTTTGGAAAATAATAAAAGAAAAACTATTTTTTTAACAATAATCGCGATCGCGAGTGTCAAACCTATTGTCGAGCTGAGGCTGTATTTATTTTCCCCGGAAATTAATGCAGCCTCAGCATCTTCATTTTGATAGTTGATATGAGAGATTCTGTATTTATGCCTTCCAGTATCCAGATGCGTAAGTTTGGATTTTACTATAACCTGGCTGACTCTTTACATATAGCTTTATCGCTTGCATCTGGGCTGATTCAGCAGCAATAAATATAGCAGGCTCACCCGCTTTCCATTCGATTTTCTTAAGGTTTTCCAGCAACAGATTACGTTTTTGATAAGGGCCAATCACCCACCTTAGTTATTTGGCTTTTTTTAATTGCTCCAACTTTTCTTGTCGCAGAGCTTCATCAGCCTCACGCAATTGCTGTTCTTTTAACAGTCTATTTTTTACATACTCATCATCAACCTGGGTTCCACATTGCAAGTAGCTAATATCACTGGTGTTACTGCAGTATTTATCTGCTTCAAATTGAGCCACACCGGAGACAATCTCCCGCCCTGTGCAAGCAGAAAGCATTAAGATAACGCAAGGTAATATGAAGATATTTTTAATATTCATTTATGAAATCCTTAAGTTTTATCTTAATTAGATTTACCACTACAAGCTAATTGCAGGGATTCATCCAATTCCAAAAATCCTGTTTAACCAAAAAAAAGATCCAACAATTGAGATATAAACATATCGCGATTGCTGGATCTTTTTATCATTGATTATTTAATAGATATTTAAAACTACGCGCGCAAAATATTATTAGGGTATCAATTCAAACTTGTCTGCATTCCACTCCCAGGTCGATGAGGTGGTGCCAGCACTAGTGACGCGAATAGTATGCGCGCCTTTGGTTAGGGCAATTTTGCTGGCAGAGCTGACTTTTTGGAAACTATCCCAACTGCCATTATTGGGCACGGCTTGAGTTAATACTTTTACTCCATCAACACTGACTTCCAGCGCAGCCCCCGACATGGGTGAACTGACATAAGCGTTGAAGGTGTAGCTGCCGTCGGCCGCTACATTAACGGCGTAATCCGCCCAGTCGCCACGCTGATTGTAATTAATCGCACTTACTCCATTTACGCTATAGGTCTTAAAGCCATCGTAAACACCGCCCGTTGCTGAAAAACTTTCCGCTTGTATGATCATGGCCACCGGTGCTGGCGTAGTCGGCGAACCGACAGGTGCGCTGCCTACTTTGGTCACGCGAATTTCATCACCATTCCATTGCCATGCACTAGTACCGGTACTTTCAATGCGAACCGTATGGGTGCCTGCACCAATCGACAAATTATTTGCCAGCGTGGAGGCACTATATAACTCCCAACCACCGGTTGCAGCCAAGCTAGTGGTGCTGACATAAATACCATCAACGCTGAGCTTTGCACCTATACCGCTAGTCATTGGCGATGCAGTGGTAACTTCAATTTTGTATTGCCCATCACTCGGCAAAGTAACCAAATAGTCAGCCCAATCACCGGCAGTATTATAATTAATATTGCCGCTACCGGACTTATTAAAACCAACATAGGTATCACCCGCTACACTTGCTGTTGATTTACCTGTATCAAAATAATTTGCAAAATCAATAACCGTAGTCGCACTACTGCTACTTGAGTTGCTCAGGCTACTACTTGAAGAACTTACACTATTACTGGAGCTAGTCGCGCTGCTGGTAACCGGCTTGTATACGCGAATCCAATCCACAAACATTATGCTCTTACTAGTATCAGCCAACTCTGCTGCTGTTGGTCGTACATCGCGCCAATCTTGATGCTCCACATCAATAATAATGTGCAGCGGTTTATTGATGCCTGTGCCATTGGTAAAGTTATATGGATCAATCATCGCAGGACCGGAAACTGTACGAACTTTTACGCCATCAATGTAGTAGTCCAAATTCCAAGGGTCTTTCCAGTGCACTCCGTAAACATGCATAGCGCCACGCCAAGTGCCACCCGCCGGATTTACAACCCATGATCCCTCATCTTTTGGCTGATAGTCTTGAAACGGACTGCGAATAAATACATGGTGGCTCACATGCATACGCTGATCAAACCACTCTTGCCCTGCACGATCGCTACCATAGGATTCCATGGCATCAATTTCTTGCGTTGAATCAGCACTTAGCATCCACACCGCATTTGCCAGAGTGTTGCCGGTATGTTTTACCCGCGCCTCTAAATACAACGGATAAGTAAACGTTTCCTTGGACGAAATAATGCCGGTATAGATTTTGTTGGTGCCCGCCTTTGCACTTGATTGCAAGGCCAAAGAACCTCCCGAAGTATAGGAATGACCAGCGTTAAATTCACTATCGCCTGGGCCAGTCCAACTATTAATAAAAGAGGGATTCCAGCGTGTATTAAATTCCGCCGGTTTAACGGTGGGGCTAGCAGTGTAATTAAACTCGTCTGATATTGACTGCAACTGCCACGTTTTACCTGTTCCAGCTGCTGCAGGAATAGGAACTGAATCCCAATCGGCAGCGAATGATGCCAAAGGAGCCGACAGCAACAAAGCTGCAGCAATACATGAAGTGATTTTTTTCATTGCAAAAACTCCAAAAGTTATTTTTATATTAACGAAACCGTAAAAAATACAATCATTATTTAACAAGCTAGCTAAAGGTTAGAGTGAGCCAACTCGAGTAATTCGAATTTGATCGCCATTCCATTGCCAGCTGCTGCTACCAGTGCTTTCAATGCGCACAGTGTGGGTACCAGCACCAATGGAGATACTATTAGCCAGCGCAAATGCGCTATACACCTCCCACCCACCGGTAGAACCCACACTGATGGTTCCCACATAAATTCCATCAATAATGAGTTTTGCACCAAGGCCGCTGGTCATAGGCGATGCGGTAATAATTTCAAATTTATATTTACCGTCGTTAGGCAGCGTCACTAAATAATCACCCCAATCACCGACCGTGTTGTAATTAATATTGCCGCCACCGGACTTATTAAAACCAATATAGTTATCGCCAGAAACACTCGCCGTAACCTTACCTGTATCAAAATAATTGGCGAAATCGATCAGCTGAACTGTATTGCTTGAAGCACTGCTAGCAGCGCTACCATTACTAGACGATGAACTGGTTGTTGCGGTTACAGGCTTATAAACACGAATCCAATCCACTTTAAAGGTGTGATTACTTGCATTAGTAATTTCAGCATCCGTAGGTTGGCGCCCTTGCGCTGCATTCCAATTTTGATCTTCCATATTGATAATGATATCCATCTCTTTAGTAATGCCTTTACCACCCGTGATATTCCACGGATCTATACCATCAATGCCGTTGACGGTATTCAGTTTGTCCATCACTTTAACTAACTGGCCATTTACATAATATTCAAGGCGGGTTGGACTAACCCAATTCACACCTATACGAACCCAATTATCAGCCCAATAAGTTACCCCTGCCCCTGCGTACCAAGTGCTGGCATCGCGCGGTTGGTAATCGGTAAATGGATTGCGAATAAATAAGTGATGGCTTAAATGCAAGCGTTGCGCGAACCAATCATTGCGCGCCGCTTTGCCACCATAAGCCTCAAGAATATCAATTTCTTCTGTGTCGTCAGGGCTGAGCATCCAAACATCAGATGCCATTACCGCATTGGCAATTTTTACCCGCGCTTCAATAAATACCGGATATTTCACTCTAGTCGTTGAGGTGATGCAGCCAGCACGCGTAGCAGGAGAAGTGAATTGCTCATTAACCCCATCGAGATTTAAATCCACATCGTAGGTTTTGGTTTCACCCGCAACACGTGTTGCTTTTATTTGCAATTGCCCGCCAGACACTGAGGTGTTTTCGCGCATCCAACGAGTAGGCCCCGGCCCTTCCCAAGTGTTGTGATAAAAATTAGTCCACTTACCACCGAAGGTTGCAGCAGCTGCTGTAGCAGAAAAGTTGTAATTAAATTCATCCGACTGAGACTGTAGCTGCCAAACTTTCCCAGCACCTGCACTAGCGGGCACAGGATATGCATCCCAATCAGCAGCCAACGAAGCTACTGAGGTCAACATTAATGCAATACAGCATGAAATATGCTTTTTCATAACAAGGCTCCACGTGATTATTTTTATACTGGACGGAAAACGTTTTTTGATATGGCTTTAATTGAACTAGGTTAATTATTATTTTTATAAGTCAGGCGACATCTATGTCTAATCAATACAATCCAAATATATGTTAATTGTTAACATTATTCAATAGACAGGAAAATAACCTTTTCGTCTAAACGAAAAAAGCCGCGGTATAAGGCCGCGGCTTTGGGAATGGAAAAACATGTGGAAGATCAGCTATAGCAATTAAACAATTAGCTCAAACTATTCACCCCGATATTTTCGTCTTGATGAATAGTCACCGGCCAACCTAAGAATTGATTATTCGGACTGTTATCTGCCACATCTATTAAAAATTTAAAGGCTTGAGTGGTATAAGTTTTTGCAACCGTATCAAACACAATAAAACCAAAACCACTGCCCTTTTCATGAGCTTGAATATAGCGATTATTGGACTTGCCCACCTCGGGATTACCAACCGCATATACATAAATTTTATTACCGAAACTATCCAAATATTCACCGGTTTGTGAGTGCCCATGGGCAGGGCGATGTGCAAAAGGAATTTTTATATCGTCAGGGCGCCACCATCTCGGCCAGCCCGCAGCAATTGCCGGTGTGCAAAATGCCCAGTTACTATCGCGCTGTGCGTGAACACCATATTGCGACAATGTTCCTAAATGCGTATCGCCACAAATGTGCAATGCTTTTGAGGTGCGCATGATTTCAATTGCGCGATTGCGTGCACTGGCAGGCCAACCACTGGAGTCAAAATCATATTTTAAATATTTGGTGGGCAACGGCTGATGCGTTGAGATGCCAGCAAAAACGGTTTGACTCAACACGGCTTTTAATGAATGTCCACGCCAATCATTCGCCCATTGCGCTAAAAACTCTTCTTGCCTTGTACCTAAAAGCTGTAAATCAGAACGATCAAAATCAGGGTTAACAAAGGTTGGAGCTTCACCGTTACCGGTCACGCCTACAACAATATTCAATCGATCAGGACCGCTCTTCCACTGGCGATCCGCCAGAATAATAAAACCAACATCGCCATACACTAAATCGGTGTAATACACATTCATGCCGCGCAGTGAAGGGGTTGGATCATGGGGGTCTGGAAGATGTGCCGTATTAGTTTTATGTACGGTATTCACTACACGTATCGGAAGCGCATAACCGCCCCACATATCCACGTTGCCATCAATAATAGGGGCATCAGATGAAACCATTGCGCCAGCTTCGCCCCATAAATTGCCCTGCATAATATCGTGATCATCGGGCAAACAAAGAGTGGGCGCATTGCGCATTACATCGCGAAACGCCCAACCGAATTGATAAAACTTGCGCAGATAATTTAACAGCGCTGGCTCAGCAGGCGTGCGAATTAAACCAAAACCACCGTGGTTCTCATAAAGTTGGTCACCCGAAAAAAATACCAAATCCGGGTTTAACTTGGCAACATTTGTCGCAACAGGGGCATAGGGAAAAGCATAATCATTTTGGCAAGTCAGTGCTGCCATGCGCAAATTTCTACCCACTGGATTGGCTTTAATAGTACCGGAAAAATAATCCGACACCTGACTACCATCCCGACGCTGCTCGCGATAAACCACACGATACGCAGTAACTTCTTTTTCATTCCAGTGCGAAATACGGAATGTAGCCACCCAAGCATCTGAATCTAACGGCGCCTTGGCTATAGTTTTCCAACTGCCAGACTTCTGCACCTGCAATTCAACTTCATGGCTATCTTGCGCCCCCATAGGGCCAGTCAAGGCGCTCAACTTCAATACAAAACCTTCATCGCTGCGGCTATCACTTAGGCTGTACATAGTCCATAAAATGGGACCAAATTTTTGTTCGGGTAGATTGCTAAATGCATTGCCTTGCAGTGTCCATTTTGAAAACCGATAGGTGGTCCCTTTTGGGTTCGCCGCGATTTCCGAAGAAATTGCAAAGTTACTGACCACAGCGACATTACCCATGATGTGATCGGTTGCAACCAAATCATCTATTTGGCCAATTAGTTTGCCTGTGTCGACCAACCTTGCTTCAAGGGTCAATGCATATACACCAATACGCGGCTCACCAGAGAGCTTCAATTCAACTTCAGCATCACCCAAGGATTGCAGTAATTCGACGCGCTTAGCGCCCAATGCAAGTTGATTGTGGATAATTCCGGCATCAAAGCCTTTTTGCACAAAACAGTTACTGCGATACTCTTTAATATCGCTATTCACACCAATGCGAATACCGGCACCGCCATCTTGCTCGCCGACAGTCAATTTTTTTATGCGCACCGCAATAGAGAAAATACCTGATACATTTGCTAATTGATGTGTTAACGAATGTATGCTGCGATTTCCGCCGGTACTCAAACACTCAGCCCCACCATTAACAATACGCCAATCCTCCATTGGGTTAGCCCAATAGTCGCCGCCGATCCATACCCGATCATGGCTATTGCTCCAGGTATCAGCTACCGATGAATCAAGCAGCTGTTGTGTTACTGGCTTATCATTGCTCGTGTTTACAGAACAGCCAATAGCACTAGTTGCCAGACCTGCAACTGCCAGCTTTAATGCATCGCGACGTGAAAAAAAATCATTCATAAAACATCCGGTATTTATCAAATATGGGAATTGGAAATCTGCATTGCATGTAGTGATTACATATTTCATCGTTAAAAAAAGAGCCAGCCATTACTGACTAGCTCCTTCGTTCTGAAACGATCATAAACACTATTATTTTTTCGCGCGGCGAGTATACATTTCACCGTGCAGCTCTTTGGCGGCTTTCACCATAGGTGCATAGGGTGTATCAGTCACCGACACAAAACCTACATTGTAGTTTTCACCATCATAGGAGCGGCCAGTTACCGGTGAATCCATATACTGGAACCAATGTGCACCAATAAAATAAGGATTATCGACAACCGTTTCCATGTACTCTTTATACATTTTTGCACGATCTTCCTGATTGGCCGCATGCACCAAGCCTGGGTGGAACAAACCTGACTCCGTTGTGCCTACATGGAATTCACCGATTATGCTGGGTTTATCCAGCTCCGCTAAAAACGTCCATTTATTTTTGGTTAAACCTTCTTTATAGAAGTTATAGCTAACAACATCGGCGTATTTTGCCGCTGCTTTAACTACATCTTTTGGCATTCCCCAATCTGCAAAACGCACACCCAAGTACAGGTGATTAGGCATATATTGTGTTAAGGCGCCCTCAACAATTTTGAAATACTCTTCAGCATACTGGGTAAATAACAGACTGAAATCTTGCAATTGAACATCGTTGTTAATGCCAGTTTTTACACCTTTTTGAAATGCATCCCAGGATTCAACTGAGGTTCCCCATGCGGTATTTAATGCTGCTATATCCACATACTTTTCTTTCATCAACTGCGTAAATTTATTTTTCGTTGGCGAGTCTGCGCCATCGCGAGTCAGTGTATTTAACACTATGCCATATTCAGACTCTTTGCTTTCTGAGCGCCCCCAGCTTTTTTCGTTATCAATAAATACGCCGACACACCAAGGGCTATTTTTAGTTTCTTCAGCAATAGCCTTGGCCGTGGCAAGTGCGCGCTCTTTAAATACCGGATCAAATGGATCAGGCAAACCGCCCCAAAAATCATTGCCACTGGAAACTGTTTTGAAGTTGCCAATAATCCAGCCATTGGCAAAATAAGGAATGCGTTGATTGCTGTAGAATTTTGGATCAGTCCAGTTTCCTAGCGAGGTGAAACCCCAATTCAACATGCGATCCACAGTAACTTTTTCCCATTGGCGCAAATAGGAATCAGGTTCTGTTTCACCGTATTTACGCTCAAGATTGGCACTATAGAAACTAAAGGCTTCGCCTTTTAGCAGTGGGCCTGAGTGGGCATCACGATTGTAATCATAGTGATTACCCAAAGGGTCAGTGTGCTTGGGCAACCACTCAAACATGTCGGCGCGAGTTTTAGAAACCAAATGACGGGTTTTTTGCGCCTCTTCTGAAATAAGGATTTTTCCTTTCGAGTCTTCGGGAGTCAAATCATCGGCACTGCGCTGCTCAATAGTTGAAGCATCGTAATCATAGCCAGTCATAGTGTATGCATTGGCTAAACGTATGATATCCAATCCTGTCGCAAAATAAAGATACCCTTCTGGATCAACCAACCACCATTTTCCATCAACTTTTTTAGGATAAAAATAGCCTGTTGCAGGTTGTTTCGGACCATTTTTCCAACCGCCAAATGTAGATCTATCGGCTAGTGGCGCACCGTTATTTAGCTCTTTCAACTCGCTCTGGGTTGCTGCTTGCAACTCTGTCTCAGAATGAATCTTACCGGCAAAATCCACTTTGGCTGGCTGGCCAAATTTATCGACCAGATTGACCAGGAAATCTTTATTCATTGCAGGGCTTTTAATAACCCGAATATTGTCGAGGGTGATTTCTTTATCGTGCAAAGCATATTGAACACTTAAGGATATGCGCTTAATAGCGGACAAATCCAAATTCATAACGCCCCACATCCAGATGAACTGCACATCATCGCCAGACCAGGTCGGCGGGTTGCCGCGCAATCCTGAGGCTGCATTCAACTCCACTTTGGAATCCGGATTTGCACTGACCATATCGTGGCCACTTAACTTGGAATAATAAACGCGGGACTTGCCTACCGGCACACTGACGCTGCGAGTAAAGCTATTACCTTTTGCATCAGACACATCTAAAAATAGCTGTACGGAATGCTCACCGTCATTGGCAATATCAAAGGCAAGACTAGCATCGCCAATATCACTCCAATTCCATGTATCTGACTTTGGCTGGATAACTAAGGAGGTGTATTCATGATCAACAGAGTTGAACTTTACTTTTAATGCTTGCGATGCGGAGGTATCACTCGCTGAGGATTTAACCAAACTTCCCTGAGCGTTAAAAAAACTAATTTCTGCCGGTAACTGATCGCCTTCAAAATCAAACAACACCTTATCCGCAGGCATTGATTTAACTTCGGATACAGCAGCGCCCTTATCTGCCGCCTCTTCCTGACAGGCGATTAAGAACAGCGCAGCCACACTAAGCACGCTGGTTTTCAGAAACAAAGTAATGGGCCGATCAAGCTTATAACTCGAACACATCATGAATCACCTATTTTTAATTTATATATTGAAGTGTTATCAACAACCGCGATTTCTTAAAAAAACCTTATGAAACAGCCAATTTCCTAAGTCTGCAGTCATTATTTTGTCAACAATAAACAATATACACCATGCCGGCATTTTATCAACCTTGGCGATGAGCTCTTAACAAATCAAGACATGGCTGCATTCCGAATGTCAAATAAATGACATTCCTGGCTTTATTCGTGCCATTTCTAACAGATGCATTTTGCTACATTAAATCGGCTCAATGCGCGGATCTATTGCAACACACCAATAATGACCCACCAGATCTAGAGCTCGGTAACCCGCTGTAGCATGGTGGTTTTGAATTTCTTTGGAGTTACACCAAATAGTTTTTTGAATTGGGAAATGAAATGAGAGGGGCTGGAAAAATTGAGCTCGTAACTGATCTCAGTAATGGAAAACTGGCTTTGACTTAACATTCGTGCAGCGCTGTAAAGCCGGTGTTTAACATTGTAGTCAGAATAATTGCAGCGAAATACGGATTTAAACAAGCGTGAAAAATACGCCGGAGAGATACAACACAACTCCGCGGCCTGATCCAGGGAAAGCTCAACACTTTTATGGTGGCGAAATAAATTAATTACCGGCTCCAGCTTCATGTAACCGGAAGATTTTAACAGCGTGTCATAGTGCGGAGGTTTTAACGGAGTTGCGCGATCTGCCACCCAGGTTAACAGCGCGAGCAACAATGCCTGGCTGCGATTGCTGGAAGGTGATTCACGATAGGAATCCAGCAGCCATTGTGACAGGGTTTGAATGGCACTTGCATCCTCAGGTTTCAGGCGTAAGTGCATTCCATATTTAAAGAAATTCTCTGCCTGCTCTAGTCCAGGGGACAGCAAAAGGGTAGGTAAAAACTGGATGATGTACCAGGATTTATTGCGCGATGACAGCTCAAAATCATGGGTTTCCAATGCGGGAGTGAAGACGAGATCCTGATCGCACAAAGCTGACTTGCCTTGGCTGTAAAAAAAAGTTCCCTCAATAGAATCAAAGACGATAAGTTCGTGAACTTCATGAAAATGCATAAAACAGGAATAAGGAGAGTCCTCCGAATACACCACATGATGAATTTCAAAATCATAACCATGCTGTATGCAAAACGGCTCGCAATATACGTTGTTTTTGCCCATGCTCATTTTCCAGTAGTCAATATTCTTGGAATAAAGTTGATTATATTTTTAATGCGATAGCAATATTTTTTAGCTATGGCCGATCATCAACAATGAAAATCAAACTAATTCTAGTCTATATATTTCGTTTTTAACCCATTCACACCTACTTCACGAACTTTACTGGAGCTAACTTTTATGATTCATTCAAAAGCCATATTGTCTGATGGCAAAGGAAACTTCCATTTAACCACAATTGCCATTGGTACTCCGGCACAAGACGAGGTGCTGATTAAATTAAAAGCATCGGGCATTTGCCACACCGACTGGGACTCCATCAATACCTGGAACAAACCTTTTATTGTTGGCCATGAAGGTGCTGGCATAGTTATGGCCGTTGGTTCAGCAGTAACCAAAGTGAAAGCTGGTGATAGAGTTATCTTAAACTGGGCAATTCCCTGTGGTCACTGTTTTCAATGCCGCGAAGGCAATACTCATATCTGCGAAATAAATTCACCGGTGTGCGGGCAAGGTCTTTGTGGGCATGCACACCCAGATGCTGCAAGCCATCAGGGCGCGCCGATTGAACGCTCTTTTCATCTCGGCACTATGTCTGAACATACTATTGTTAAAGCATCTGCAGTAGTCAAAATTCACTGCGACATCCCTTACGCCACCGCATCAATTATTGGTTGCGGTGTTATGACGGGCTGGGGCTCTGTAGTCAATGCCGCCAACGTCAAGCTGGGCTCATCCGTCTGTGTAATTGGTTGTGGTGGCGTCGGCTTAAATGTTATTCAAGCGGCAAAATTGTCAGGCGCCAATAAAATTATCGCCATTGATATCAATAGCGAGCGCTTGGATCAAGCTAAAAAATTCGGTGCGACCCACGGTGTCATAGCGACACGAGATGATAAGGATTTTAACGAAGTAGCCACGCAAGTACGTGCGATCAACGGCGGGCGCGGTACAGACTATGCTTTTGAGTGCACCGCTGTTCCCGCGCTTGGCTCAGCACCACTCAAACTTATTCGTAGTGCCGGAACGGCGGTGCAAGTCAGTGGCATTGAGCAGCGCATTGATTTTGACTGTGAATTATTTGAATGGGACAAAATCTATATCAATCCACTTTATGGCATGTGCAATCCCGACCGGGATTTTCCACGCATTTTGGATTTATATAGCGCGGGTCAATTAAAATTGGATGAGTTGGTCACTAAAACCTATCGCATTGAAGATGTAGCGCAGGGTTTTGATGATTTAATTAATGGCCGTATCGCCAAAGGTGTTGTTGTCTTTGATGACGAGGAATAATTCAAATGGCTGTTATTAGAATTGAACAATCCAACCCGGAATATCTAGCTGAACATTTTCAATTACTCACCGTTCAGAGTTCACACTTAAACCGACGCTGCGATATCAGCGTCTTTAACGCTCATCCCGATGGCAAAGACTTGCCGATTGTCATTTTATTGCACGGTGTTTACGGCAATCACTGGGTATGGTCGGGTTTGGGCGGTGCACACAAGGCCTATAGCGATGAATACGCCAAAGGTGGCCTCAGCCAAATGATATTGGTGATGCCTTCCGACGGCGGTTTTTATGGCGGCTCAGCTTATTTACCGCTGGCAAACGGTGAAAATTATGAAAAATGGATTGTGGAAGATGTGATTACTGCGGTTATAAAGTGCAACCCGTCCGCCTCACCTGCTTCCAATGTATATATTGCTGGGCTATCTATGGGCGGTTATGGCGCACTGCGTCTAGGGGCCAAATACCCTACAATTTTTAAAGGTATATCGGCGCACTCATCAATAACAGATATTCGAGAAATGGCGCTTTTCGTAAATGATGAATTAAGCATTTATGATTGTGAAAATCCCCAAGAATCAGAATTACTTTATTGGATTAAACGCCACAAGAATTCATTGCCGCCCATCCGATTTGATTGCGGTATAGATGATCAACTATATCAAGGAAATTTAAACTTCAATAAAAATATTCAAGGCATAGGTAATATTGCTGAACTTGAAACGCTACCCGGTAAACATGAGTGGGACTATTGGCACAACAATATCAAGCGATCATTTATATTCTTTAATAAGTTACAAAGCCATTAAACTTTTTATTGCTGCCTTTTTCTGAAAATACGACCCTAAACATTTAATTTAGGGTCGGAAAAACAACCTACAAATATTAAAAAAAGTTGTGTCCACAGATATTATTTAAAATCAATATAAGACCAAGATTACTGGCACCATAATTTTGCTGTGTATGGAGTAGATCCATTACTGTATGACATATTTAAATCAGTCATAACAGTTCCGCTCCCGGCAAGAAAACCGACATAACCAAATGCATGCTCTTGTTTTAAGTATCGGGTATAACCTTTAGAAACACACCAAGAGTTGAGCAAAATTGTGTCTCCACTAAACAACCGACCTGTCACATACTGCCCTGTGTAAGCACCGGATTTCACATAACCGGATCCCACAGGATTCTCAAAAGGACCATAAGTAACCACTGCAGTAGGTTGAGCAGAATAGTCACACCAGACCTGAGTTATGATGGGCATTCCGGCCTGATATGTAGATACAACAGCATTTGTGTGCGATGCACCGCCAATAGCCACAAATACAGCACCACTATTCGACCCATAGGAAACAGTTGTTCTAGTGGCTATCTCATAGCCCTTGGACACACAATATGAGTCGATAACGGCTTTTGTATCCATTACAAAAATTGGAACATTCGAAATATACATACCACTCACTGCACCTAAGCCACTCTTTACCGTTCCAGATGCTTGAGGGTTATTGAAAGGGCCAAAATCAGCAAAACTTGAGCCCGAAAGCAATAACAAAATTGAAGAAAATAAAAACACTAATTTTTTATGTAACATTTATCTATCCTTTAAATGATTAATATAGACAACACATACTCTAGGCACATTCACCATATTTCAAACAGTTCCTGAATTAAAGAAAATGCGACACCAATATATGTATAATGTTAACATTTATCAATAAAATAAATAGCTGTTTTTTCCTCCGATATATCCTAACGCCAATATAATGGGCAAATAACGACTATAGTGCTGACCATACTGCACCACCCAAATTTATCAACAGGCAATTATAAATGCTCAAATCTCATTCCAAAAAAATCATTGTTCTGGGCGGAGGAACCGCTGGTTGGGTGACGGGCGCTATTTTATCTAAAAAATGGGAAACACATGGTTATCAGATTGTAGTAGTTGATACAGCAGAAATTCCAACCATAGGCGTTGGGGAAGCAAGTATTCCCACCATTTACGATCTCTTAAATTATATAGAAATAAGCGACCAGGATCTGGTTAAGCACTGCCAAGCAACATTTAAGTATGGCATTCAATTTGAAAACTGGTCCCGTCCCGGCGAACGCTATATGCATGGTTTTGGCAACATGGGGCACAACCTAGGACAGGCTGAGTTTTTTAAAATTTGGTTAAGCACGGCACGCTATTTTAAAAATCCTGACCTCACACCTTATATTCCTTCCGCTGTTGCGGCTTATTCAGATAAGTTTTCTCGCGGTTCAAAAGCGCCCGAAAACACAAACGGCCTCTTCTACCCTTTAAGCAACCTACTTTACGCACTTCATTTTGATGCATCTCTTCTGGCTCGATTACTTCGAGAAAAAGCGTTGCACAATGGCGCAATCCACATTTCCAAGCACATAGTAAAAGTCGAAACAGATGAAAACGGTATAACCGCACTTATTGCGGAGGATGGCGAAACACTCAGCGCCGATTTATATGTAGACTGCTCGGGAATGCATGGCGTCCTAAATAAACAAGCATTAAAAGCAAACTTTGATAACTGGCAAGCATACTTGCCTTGTGATACTGCAATTGCAGCACAAACAACATTGAATAAAGCGCCTCGTTTGTACACTCGCTCAATTGCCCACGCAGCCGGATGGCGCTGGGAAATCCAGCTTCAGAACCGCACCGGTAATGGCATTGTCTATTGCTCAAAAAATATGGATTACGATACGGCGAAACAACACTTATTAGAGGGTATTGAGGGCGATCTATTAACTACCCCACGCAAAATAGAATTTATTACCGGGCGACTGTCATCCCCGTGGACACTTAATAGTGTAGCCATAGGCCTATCAGCAGGATTTTTAGAGCCATTGGAATCCACCAGCATTCATTTAATTTGCGCTTATGCGAGAAAGTTGCGCGACAGTATCGACAATAATGAATTAAATGCGGTAGGGAGAGAGAAATTTAATCGTGCGTGGTGCTCGGAGACTGAAGGAGTGCGCGATTTTTTAATGGTGCATTACCTTTGTAATCAACGCGATGAGGACTCGTTCTGGAAAGAGCGAAAATCAGGGCCTCGCCCAGCATCACTTGATAAGTTACTCAATGAGTTTTCTAAAACTGGTTGGATCTCACCACCGGAAGCGTCTATTTTTGGCACCGATAGCTGGCTGGAAGTATTAATAGGTCAAAAATTTTTCCTCAATTACGAAAAATTTTCTATGCCGGCCGACATAGCCCCCCACTATATTCAATTTTTGCAGAATGTATCCTACGCCATTAAAAATGAGGTGAATAAAATTCCTGATTCGCACCAAAGCATATTGGGGACTCTGCGCGCAGAAATATAACTCGTCCTACATTCGCGCCTCATTTACACCAAACAGCGAATAGGCCTAGGATGAAACAGCGAAGTTAAGACCAAGCAAACGCGCAAGAGCCTGCTCTTTACTCGCTTTATTGCGACCTTCTACAGAAAATGGACTCGCACCAGTGCGCAGAATATTTAAGGCTTCTGCTTGCGGCATATGATTTAACGCGCACCGCTCAAAAAAATCGACAATTGAATCCAACGGTACTTTAGCCAAATCATCCGGGCTGGCTTGCACCAGTTGATGCTCGGGAGGAAATATTCCCATACCACTCAACAAGTACACCCAGGAATTCACTTTATAATGGCGATTAAGCCCCGTGCTTTGCAGCGCCTCACTAATATCCGCACCACTCAACCAAGTTTGTAACACCAGTTTAAGGCGATTCGATGCCGCCGCAGAATTTTGGCGGCAGGCGCGCCAGTAAGGTGTATCCTCACGGTCGGACGTTAAATAATGTGTATGTATATAGTCCTTCACATTATCAAACGCTTCTGCGATTTCTGAATTCAGTTGCTCTGCGTATTGATTGGTATATACACCCGCTTTATACAATTTAACAAACCTAACAAGCGTTAATTGCACCAACGCCAATGCCGTTGCTTCTAATGGCTCTAAAAATCCTTGCGACAAACCAACTGCCAGGGAATTTCTATTCCACATAGTTTTGGCTCGCCCAACCCGCATTTTTAAATGACGCGCTTCGCCTTCGCCATTATTCATATTCAGATGCGCGCGCAACTCTTCCTCTGCCTCAGCTTCGCTACAAAAAGCTGAACTATACACATAGCCATTTCCCACACGATTTTGCAGAGGAATTTTCCAAGCCCAACCATTATTTAATGCAGTAGCTACAGTTTGCGTTGAAATAACCTTCTCCACTGGAGAGGCTAAGGTCACGGCACGATCGTTAAATAAAACATCACTATAGGGAATAAAAGGAGTGCCGAGTGTTTTGCCGGTAATAAGCGAAGCAAAGCCCGTGCAATCGACAAAAAAATCGCCCTCAAGTATTGCCCCACCCTCGAACGCCAAGTGTGCAATATCACCTTCTGCATTTAATGCAATGTTTTCGACATGCGCACTTTTCCATACCACTCCCCGCTCAATGGCTTTTTCTTTTAAGAAAGAACCTAACATAGCTGCATTAAAATGATAGCCATATTGAACTTCAAATGGAAAAGCGTATGGGGTAATCGGGCACAGAGAATTCGCAGCCAAGTAGCTTGCATAACTAAACAAATTAGGATGCGCATGCACACGTTTACCTGCACGTCGCAATTCGGAATTAAATATAAGCGCTTTAATATGGTCGCGATCAAAATGAGAAAAAAATGGATGAAAATATTCTTCAAACCCATTTCTTGTTGACCAACCCCTAAATGATATACCCGATTTATAGGTTGCCTGACAAACTGACATCCATTCGCTTTCACTGATGCCTAAAGCATCCATAAACGCTTTTAATGCCGGCGTAGAGCCTTCACCTACACCGATAATTCCGGTAGCCGCAGATTCAACAAGCGTAATCGTACAATCCTGAAACGCATGTTGGAATAACATTGCCGTCATCCAACCCGCCGTTCCACCGCCCACTATGACAAATCGTTTCGATGACAAAACACTACACCTGTTAAATATTTAATTGCGTGATTTTGCGCAATGCGCCCGAATATTGATAATAGTCTCACTAGGCAACATTTTCAGTTAAAAATATTTATCCAAAAAAAAGCGCCTTGAGGTAAACCCAAAGCGCTTCATTTTTATCAGACTAACAAATCAAGATTTGTCAGCCCTTCCATCACTTAGAACTCCGCACGAATACCTACACGGAATGTTCTGCCAACAGTGTATTCATCAAGAGTACGGTTGGTAGGTGCATTGCCGTTAATAGCCGAGCCCTCATTAAAGGTAATTGGATTACCATTGGCATCAGGCAATACCAAGGTACGACTAGTGAAGTAAGTGCGCACAGTTTCGTTAGTCAAGTTGGCTACGTCAAATTGCAGGCTGATCGAGTCAGTTAATGCATAGCTGCTGGACAGATCCAATGTTTGACGACCTTCTCTCCAACGCGAACCACCGGCAAAGGCTGTTTGCTCTAACACATCACTCGCACCAGACCAAGCAAGGCGAATTTGGTGACCATCTTGCGCCCAATAGACTGTCGCGTTGTAGGATTCTTTTGGCGCGCCAGGAATTACTTCACGAGACTTATCAAAGGTACCTTCTTGATAGGTAAAGTTCATAGAGGTGCCCAAACCGGACCAGATACCCGGTAAGAAGTCAAAGTTTTGAACGTAGTTCAATTCAATACCTTCTACCGATGCCTTTGCCGCGTTTACGTTCTGAGTCACTGTGTACTGGTTACATAGATAATCGGGGTTGTTTCCATAAATTAATTCAGGAGTACCCGATAATGCTGCTTCACCTTGCAAACGACGAGGCATACAGGTATTCACATCAGCTGCTGACAACAGCAAAGGAATATCCTGACCATCAACACTAAATACTCCGTTACTGTAGCTAGTACCATCTGGGTTAGCCGCTGTCTTACGCAGATCTCCAATATATGACAAATAATCTTTCACCTCGATCATGTTTTTAATATCTTTGGTAAAGATATTTGCCGAAACCATGCCCGAGTCATTGAAGTACCATTCAACTGAAAAATCCAAATTGGTGGATTCAAGCGGATCAATTTTCGCGGTAAACAATTGCACGGTGGAGCTCGGGCGCAAAGCTATGCCTGAACCAAAAATATCCCCTTCATTGGTGCGCGCACCTGCACGTAAATCATCAATTGGTGGGCGAGCCATGGTTTTAGACGCAGCAAAACGAGTAATCAAATCTTCTCTCGCGGCAAAACTCACGTTCAAACTTGGCAGAATAATGTCGTAGGTATGATTATCAATTGCTGCAACAGAGTTGCGGCTGCGATCGTTCGATACGATATTGCCTGACTCAGTCAATTGGCGAACACCATTGGCATCAAACGGATAGGTCAGATCAGTAGAGATATCGGCGTATCGCACCAAATTTCGCTCAAAGAACGAGCTTGGAATAACGCCAGGTTCTAGGATTGGATCGTAGCAAAGACCACTATTAGTAGCGGCAATTGGAGTATCATCACTATAGTCAAACGGCGTGCCATTAGTATTGAAGCCAGTGCCATCAACACGCGCCCAGCGATTACGCTCAAAGAATTGCGTCAGACTGTAGTTAGTACCCAACGTAGTATCTGTACTACCATTCTGCGGATTCCAGAAAATGGAATTTGTGCCGTAATCCAATGGACTTGGTGTTTCAGCCAATGAAGGGCACTGGACACCACCTGCCCCAACTTCACGCATTCTCATCAACTGAATTGGGTCTATAACCCTGCCGCCATTTGAACTGGTAGTGCCAAATACGGTACCTGCGAAACCGTTGGTTTCCACCTCAGTGCGAACATGGCGGAAGCCAACATCACCCTGAATGCGTTCATCCATGAATTCAAAATTTGCCTTAATATACGCTGACACATTGTCAAACTCAGCGCCACGGGTTTGAGTATTATCCAAAGTAAAGGCGCGCTCGCCTTGAGATACAGCATTAATCGCAGCAATTGGATCGAAGCGCAGCCAGCCATCAGTGATGTTATCTTTAGCGTAACCCAAGCCACTTAAGAAGCCGTTTGCATCCACTTTGCCATCCGCAAAATTGGTTACCTGAATCAAATTGATGTTACTGGCGTCAATTGACAGAGTTTCACCGGTAAACGGACTAATGCTCTGCACACGCTCATCACTCGGGCGCGGTGTACCGGATTGGTTATTAACAAATTTTTCGCGATGAGTAACCTTCGCGCCAAACTCTACAGTTGTAATTCCGTAAGAGTCCAGATCAAAATCAAAATCAACAAACGCCGTTTCTTGTTTATCACTCACCTCAGTGATAGTTGCCTGAATATAACTTAGTGTGTGGTTTTCAAGAACGTCAGGGTCAAAACCTGAGGTGCCTATGTTATCCCACAAATCATTTAAGCTAGGATCCAGATCAACATTGTTTCCCAAAGAGGCCGGCGCAGTGTAACCACCATTTAAGCGGCAGTTACCGCTGGAACAATCGTAGCCCGCAGGATTAAGCAAGTTTGCAGGTACATGGTGCAAGTTCCAAGGACCCACTACACGGCTGGTGTTCGCCGTCAAATACACATTATTTTTTGGTGTTTGGATTGATTCATTTACAGATGCGCCCGCAACCATACGGAAACGATCCGAGAAATCATGATTAAGCTCTAACGCGTAGAGTGAGTTTTCAGTTTCGTAATTATTTACCGAAGCCTCAATAGAACCAATGCTTTCGCGATTCAGCAGGGTAGTCCAAGTACGTGTTTTAGGATCCAACACATGCCACTGCTGCTGAGGATCTGTCCACTGCATTTGATCATTGTCAGTTGGCGCTCCCCCCTCGGTCCCACCGTATTCCACTGGGTTGTTATCGTAAAAACTCGTACGGCCCCAAAACTCAGAACCCAACCCCAACCCTTGCTGTGAAGCACCGTCAATAAAGTTACTCATACGAGAGGTGTTTACAAATACACCGTCCATACGGTTACTAACATCTGCCTGACTGTAATTTGCAGAAAAGGTGAGATCGGTTGTATCGCTGGCTTGCCATTGAAGCGACAAGTCAACACCTTGACGCTTGTAATCATTTTCAAATAATTGATACCCCATCTGATTGGGCGCCAAGCCCTGAACTATTGAGCGGTTATGCTCAGCACCACCATGAGTCCAAAATAGAGGATTCGCGTATGGATCTACCGCCTGAGCACCTGCAAATGTAGGAGCACGCCCTGCAGCCGCAGCTGATGCGGCATCGATAGCCATCGCAGTTGAGTTAGCATAGGCTTGCCCTGTGCGTCCATCTGTATAAGCATTTGAACCAAAAGTACTGTAATCCTGCGCATGATATTGATCGCGACGAAGTTTATTTTCTTCATCATTCACTGTAACAAGAACACCAATTGAGTCATCGGCGAATTTCTGCGAAAAAGTACCTACAAATTTATGATCAAACTCCTCGGATTGATCATCCATACGGCCCTGCAGGGAAACGGTACGAACATCTTCCTTAATATCCAACGGTTTGCGAGTGGTCAAATTCACCAAGCCGCCAAGCGAACCCTCTTCATCATCTGCTGATGGCGTTTTGATAACTTCAATTTTTGAAAGGATGTCGGCTGAATAGGAAGACAAATCAACACCCTGAGAAAAGCCGGTAGACCCCAACGCTGTACCATTCATAGTAACGACGGTCTGATCCGCGTTTGCACCGCGAATAGAAACAGTCTTACCCTCACCATCAGAGGTATTCATACTAACGCCTGAAACGCGGTTCAATGCTTCCGCGATATTTTGGTCGGTTGATTTACCAATATCTTCAGCGTTGATGGTATCGACAATTTTGCGTGCCTCACGCTTGTCATCCACAGATCTTTTGATAGACCCGCGAATACCAGTAACCACAACTTCTTCCACATCTTGATCTTGCTGTGCAGAAACTGCTTCTTGTTGCGCATAGACAACACCGCTGTTAACCGCACAGATTGCCGCTGACAGCGCCGTAATTCTAAGGCGGTGAGTAATGTTTGACATCGTAAAGCCCCCATGTAAGGTATTTATTTTTTTATTTTATGCCGCCCACTTCCATGGATCGAGCACAAAAGCTAAGTTTTAACGCCAATTACAATACTACTCAGCTATTTATCATTGTCAATAATCAATTGTAGATTGTTAGCAATTTACACTTTAAGCTTAAGGAGTGTGAAAAAAGGTAACCATAGCGCATGCGCCACTATAGCGATAAAGACAAAAAGCAGACAAAAAAAGGGAGGCACAGGCCTCCCAAAGAACACAACAGCAAGCACAGAAAAACCTTATTCAGCAAAACCATTTGGATTGCGCGACTGCCAGCGCCAAGTATCTGCCATCATTCGCTCTACACTGTATTCAGCAGCCCAACCTAAACGCTCCTTAGCCAGAGAGACGTCAGCATAACAACTGGCGATATCACCGGGGCGGCGTGCGCTGATCACATAGGGTATAGATTTGCCGCACGCCAGCTCAAATGCTTTCAACATCTCCAATACGGAATAGCCAGTGCCAGTACCCAGATTATAGGTTGAACAACCTCGCGACTGCTGCGTCAAACCATTGAGTGCTGCCACATGACCTCGCGCCAAATCCACGACATGTATGTAATCGCGCACGCCAGTGCCATCAGGGGTCGCATAATCATTGCCATAAACGGTAAGCGCCTCACGCTTGCCCACTGCGACCTGGGCGATATAGGGGATCAAGTTATTAGGTATCCCCTTGGGGTCCTCACCGATTAAACCTGACTCGTGAGCACCCGCAGGATTAAAGTAACGCAGGATTGAAAAGTTCCACTGATTGTCTGGCGCCTTGGCCATATCACGCAGAATATCTTCTACGATCAACTTGCTGCGACCATAGGGATTGGTGGCTGACAGAGGAAATGATTCGTCAATGGGTACAGATACGGGATCGCCATAAACGGTCGCCGAAGAACTAAATACAAAATTAAAAACTGAGTGCTCCTCCATGACCTCTAGCAAAGACAAAGTACCCGACACATTATTCCGGTAATACTTGATAGGTATTTGGGTAGACTCTCCCACCGCTTTCAAGCCCGCAAAATGCATTACACAACCTATCGCATAATCAGAAAAAACTTGATGTAACGCGGCTTTATCATTGATATCCAACTGAAAAAAATCCGGTTTAACACCGGTAATTTTTTCAACTCTGGCCAGCGACTCTAATTTTCCATTTGATAGATTATCTACCACTACCGGAAAGTAACCATTGTTGATTAATTCGATGCAAACATGACTACCTATGTAACCTGCACCTCCGGTTACCAAAACCTTCCTAAGATACGATTTCATTACTTTCTCTCGATCACCGCTCAATTAAACCCTAGTTAACACAGACAATTTCAAACACATTGCCATCAGCGTCCGTATAAAATAAATTACCGCTAATAGATTCAACCTGAAACAATTCCCTTTCTTTAATCAAACTATCTACCACAGTAAAAACATCTTTTTCTGGCATGTGCAATTTAATGCGTTTTTTAGCTTCAGCATTTACTCCCTGCATGCCAACCAATCTTAGTGAGGTCCCGGCTAAATTTATAAAGAAACTACTACTCCCAAATGGATCCTTTAATTCCATCACATTAGCAGCAAACAATCTCTGATAACGCTTGGCGGACTCAACAGGGTTTTTCACATTGACAGACTGCCACCGCATGACCAACTCCAGCAAAATTATAGCAACTCAGGATTTATGACAAACCGTTCATAATCTTTACGCAGCGAACTAATCACAGGGTTTTCAAAACGGAATATTTTTCGCTTATTCAACGCAGAAAACCTCACTGCTTCGCCGTAGTATTCATCCCACAGTTTTCTAACGGCACCAGACTCATAGGCAATTTGAAGGCCTTTATCAATACGATCAGCCAAGACTTTATTTTTTTTATTCAAGAAAAAGAATTTTGGTAGCGGATAATAAATACATACATTTTGGTCGTAGTTTAAATATTTGACATCCTGATTCTTTTTCCATTCCCGCCCCAGCTCGTTCGCGCCGATCAAAAATATATCACCCCGATCATTAGCTGCCATATAGAACAAACCTTTGATATTGCCGCCCTCAACAACTTTAAATCCAATTTTTTTGAGTATTTCGCTATCTAACCAACCACGCCCCTGGATGATAGTCAGTTGCTTCAAATCATCCAAAGTTTCAATTTTTTCTAACTTACGCTTGGAGTCGGGCGACACAAAACCAACTCGATAGCCGGTGACGCCCAAATCCACAGGAAACTCCACGCCATGTAATTTTTCAAGGATGTCATTGGACGCCGAATCTTTATAAACAAAATTTTCGAATTGATTATCCTCAGCAAATACCCGCAAACGTGAGTAAGTGGGCACATCACCTTTAGGCAAATCTCTAATTTCGTAGTCGCCGTATTCCGCCTTGGTAGCATCCAGTGCCAGGCGTAACAGGTGGTACTCGTAGATTTCCTCTTTTGGCGCTATCTCCCCCGAACCAAAGGTGATAACGGTGGGAGCCGCTGCAAACACATTTAGCGCAAATATGGCAATACTTAAAATTATTATACGCAGCATACATCACCCGTTAATTGTTAACAATTAACACAATACTAGCGCCAATGGAGGTAGATTGCAATGCCATAAGCGAGAAGTTTTTGCGGCAAATTAAGAACGTTTACGCGAATTTATAGGAAGATAAAGGGACGGAGGGAATAAGCGCAGAAACAAAAAGCGCTGCGAAACAAGCTATCGCAGCGCTTACGAAAATATCAGGGGGGAGATTATCAGGATGCTACATTCTGAAAGGTGCCAGGATCCAATATCTGCCGACGGGTTTTAAAACGGCAAATATAATTCCAGTTCCATGAAGAATCATACTTGTGACACAGCCCCCACGCCAATCCAGCCATAGGGTCTTGAATGTCCGCAGCGGGGTCGCGATATAAACCCAACGCCTCTGGTGCACCTTTAATATGCGCCATGATGTCAAAGTTAATACCATCCGGTGACCATTGGCAGGTATTTTTTTCTGGCCCATCGGTAGTCAACAAACTGGCAATTCCACCATTCACATGCCACACAACAACCTCATGCCCACTGTTGGTGATCGGATTAAATTCCGATTTCACATAAGGCCCTTCAATTTTATCGGCAATGGCAACCCCGTGTTTTATTTCACGTCCACCAAAGTTCATACGCTCCCCCATAATTTCACCTTTGTAATAAAGATAAAATTTATTTTGATAAAACATCAAACATGGGTCATGCACTTTGTGACTGTCAAAATCGCCGCGGATTTTGCAATTAAAACGATTGTCTTCGTCGCCATCCCAAACACCATTATCGGCCGGCGTTAAAATGGGAGCGGGACTTTTAACCCAGGGCCCATAAGGCGAATCTGCACTGGCAAGTGCAATACATTCTTTAGTGCGATTTAAATAAGGCGCCTTGACAGTTTGATAAACCAAATAATAGCGGCCTTCATGGGCAAGAACCTCGGGTGTAAATACCGCGCGATCATCATAGGAACCAGGCGCGCCTGCTACGATAGCCGCGCCCTGCTCTTTCCAATCCCAACCATCGCTGGAGGTTGCATGCCACACTTCAGTTTTATCCCAGGGGAATACCTTATCTTCCGGATTAGCACTGCCAAAACCAACAGTTTCACCTTCACCCTTGGTATACCAAACATGGTAGAGACCATCGACAAAAATAACCGCAGAGGGGTCGCGTCGAATCACACCTTCTTGATAGGCAAAATCGCCGCCCAGGGGTTTTACATCAAATTCAAATACCCAGTCGGCATTTTTTTGATCGTAACCGCGCTCAATTGCACGAAGACTGGCTTTGCTTAATTTTTTTTCTGGAAGATCACCCATATCTCACTCACTTTTTAACATGATGACTTGAACTATTTTTATCAGAAACAGCGTTTATTCGGTATACGGTTTAGTAGATACGATTTTTGTCAGGCGCGGCGCTCCAGCGAGTGATTCACTAAAAATCGATTAGCCAATAACCTTGCCCCTTTTGCTGCCATCAATGCTCCTTGATGTTTAATCGATTTCCCTTGGTAAATTTGTATCGCTGTGGCGTAACTATTCACTAAAAGATCTGCACCAATCAGATGTATATTTTTTTTCTTTCCGTACAGTTTCATTGCTGCTTTTACTTCGGCACCTATCAATACACCCGATAGGTACGCAGCACTCACATTTTTTTCATGTAGCCCTGCTAACACTCTGGAGCGGGCGCTGAACATTAAATTCAATAAAAAAGTATCTCTCGTATTGACCTTAACGCCCTGAAGAAACGCGGTTTCATCATGAATTTGTGTGCCGCTCACCAACAAACTCTGTGCACATAAACTGCCAAAAAGCTCACCGGAGAATGCGGTGTAAAAATCAACAATCTCTCCTCGTTTAACTAGCACCCATTTAGAGTGGGTTCCGGGCAAACACAGGAGTGCCTCTTTTAATTCCGCTCTACTTGCCTGCTGCATCCAACCCAGAATTTGGGTTTCTTCACCGCGCATGACGTCAGGCAAACCTTCGCGCACATGAGTTTTAATTCCTGGCACGATAAAAGCATTAACGTCGCTCACTTGAATATTAATTAAATGCTCGACCAATTGATAAGGATTCACCGGGCATTCAATATAAGGCGTTTCATACAATCCAATATTGGAACCCACTGCACCGCTCATCACAACCGGTGCACTCGCATACTGCGCAGGCAATTGTGTAATCGCATCAATTAAACATTGTTCAAGCTCGGCGCGCGATGATTGGTTAATGCCAATTGGCCGGGTAATGCTATACACAATATCGCCTACAGCATTCACTACCTGTAGCCGAAAATTGGTACCACCCCAATCAATGGCAATCATCTCACCCAAGATATAGCCCTCAACAGGTACAAAGAGTCACGAGGAGAATATTAACTTTCCAAGGCCACTAAACTAGCGCCCTGCTCTGGTGTACAGATAAAAGGCGTGGCAATTAAACCCGTTTTTAATTGGTAATCAGCCAGAATGGGCTCAACTATGGACAGTTTTTGTTGTGGCACTAAAGCTACGATGCAACCGCCAAAACCGCCGCCGGTCATACGCACACCGCCATCACTGCCCAATTCTTTATCCAGCGCTGCCACCAGATAATCAATTTCAGGGGTGGTGATCTCAAACAAATCGCGCATTGACACATGGCTCTCCGCCATCAACTGACTTAACAGTGCGACATTATTGGTTTCCAAGGCCTCAGCTGCTTTCAGGGTTCGCTCATTCTCTTCAATTACATGTTGCGCGCGTTTGCGCACCAGGTCAGGTAATTGATGCGCAGCACTAAAAAACTGGTCTTTAGTTACATCACGCAAAACGGGTTGATTAAAAAATTTTGCTGCTACCGCACATTGCTCACGACGTAAATTATATTCGCTGTCAACCAAACCTCTTTTTACGCCCGAGTTGATAATAACAATCGACAATTGTGACGGCATAAGGATTGGTTTAGTTTCCAGACTGCGGCAGTCGATGAGTAATGCATGACCTTGTTTTCCGCCAGCCGATACCAGTTGATCCATAATGCCGCAGGCACAGCCTACATAATTGTTTTCGGCTGCCTGGCCAATCAGCGCCAATTCAGTGGCTGGAACTTGAATGTCGGCAACCGTTAATAACGCCTGCGCCAAAGCAACTTCCAAAGATGCTGAAGAGCTTAAACCAGCGCCCTGTGGGACATTGCCCGACACTACTAAATTACAACCCTTGAGCTGATAGCCGCGATCTACCAGTGTGCGCACCACCGCGCGGACATAATTACTCCACATCTGAGTGGGGTGAGCTTCATAGAGAGAGTTCAACGCAAACTCATCGGTCTGCCCGACGTAATCCAGCGCAATCACTTTAATTAAATTATCTTGCCGCACAGAAGTGGCAACCAGCGTGAAAAAATCAATCGCTGCTGGCAATACAAAACCATCATTATAGTCTGTGTGCTCGCCGATCAAATTCACCCGCCCCGGCGCTTTGGAAACAAAATCCGGCAATTGATCAAAATGCTCGGTAAAACACTGGGCAACATTTTCCAACATAGTCATAACCAATTACCTTTCAATCTGTAGATGCCGCATTTTTATAGTGAATAGCGGATTGATCGCGCAAATACTGCGCCGCTTGTTCAGGAGTAATATCGCGCTGAACTTCACCCAGCATTTCGTAACCCACCATGAATTTTTTGATAGATGCCGAGCGCAATAACGGTGGATAAAAATGGGCGTGCAACTGCCAATGGCTATGGTCTTCTGCGGTAAAAGGTGCGCAATGCCACCCCATGCTGTAGGGAAAGGAAGTCTTAAATAGGTTGTCATAACGAATCGTTAATTGAATCAAAATATCGGCCAGTAATTCTCGCTCCGATGAAGACAGACTCAACATATCGGGCACATGGCGCAGAGGTAAGAGCAACGTTTCAAATGGCCAGCTAGCCCAATAAGGCACGACCACCAACCAATCCTGATTTTGCACCACAATACGTTCTTTAAAGGCCAACTCTTGCTGCGCATAATCCAACAGCATGGGGCGTTGATGCTTATGTTGATAAGACAACTGCTTTTCATCTTCCCGTTGCGGCAACGTCGGCACAGAACCTGTTGCCCAGACTTGTCCATGGGGATGAGGGTTAGAGCAGCCGTTGATAGCACCTTTATTTTCAAAAATCTGCACCCAAGAATGATTCTCACCCAGTTCGCGATACAAATCGCACCAGGTATCGATAAGCTCTGTCACTGCCGCCTGGGACATTTCTGGCAGGGTTTTATTGTGACTTTCGGAATAACAAATCACACGGCTGGTGCCGCGCTCACTCTCGGCACAAAACAAATCGCTACTGCTTTGATAATCCCTATCTTCCGGCTCCAGTGCCGCGAAGTCATTGGTAAACACATAAGCACCAACATAATTGTCATTCACCGCGCCATTGATGCGGGTATTGCCCGGGCATAAATAACAAGCTGGGTCATAGGCAGGTTTATCATCCGCCGCCAGCTCTTCAATTTGCCCCTGCCATGGGCGCTTGGCCCTGTGAGGTGAGACCAATACCCAGTCACCCGTTAACGGATTAAACCGACGGTGCGGGTGATCACTCAACACAAACACTGGTTTCATATATCTATCCAACTTATGCCAATTATCCGACTGAAGGACCACCATGCAGATGCACCACAAGCCGCCAATATTGCCTATTGTTAACAATTTACACCATTGAAATAAAATATGCACCTACAATAAGCCGATAAATCACACTTTCTTACCTGCCACACTTCACGCACACCTAAAGCTCACCAATACAGGTTGAATCGCAAGCAGCAAGCATGAAAAAAAATAATGCCAAGTAAACACACCCAATCCATGGCGATAAAGAAGCCTATTAATAGCAGAGAGGTGTATTCACTTACATAAGTGATGGCAGGGGGAACCAATATTTGGGATTGGTAGGCAGGAGATTCGTATCAATTAAAGGATTGTAAATATAGATAACCTTGCGCGTAGAAAGATTGACGCGCTCAACTACAGCCTGAATCATGCGGGATTGATAAAACAAACGATCATAGCTGCCGTCATTGATCGCACGCTCCATACCGGATGAAATCAAATCGTAAAGCACTTTATTTTCTGTCGACACATAAAAAAACATTGCAGATGGATAAACTAATAGCAGATTTTTTTCCACCTCAAGCTGAAGCTCGGCGCGATGTTCAAGATCCAGCCAAGGTTCATGCACCGCCAAGGGCATATAATCAAAACGATGACTGGCCAACATCGACCATAGGTTCCGCCCTTGCGCTGCCGTGACAACTGGAATTCCAGCCGTTTGCAGTATTTTTGTATCGCCCCAAAAATAGCCCTGCCCCGCCGTTAACTTACGTAAATCTTCAAGTGTTTTTATGGAATTAAATCGATTCTGATCACCTTTGCGAATTACAAAAATTCGATACCCCAGCAATCCTTTAAAAATAGGGACTTTTATTGGCTTCAGATTTTTCTCCAATGGATTAGAGGCCGACGACCATTTTAGACTTAAGCTTCCCTCTTCAACCCGGCGGGTTTTTCTCGCATCAGTAATAACTTGCTCCAACTGAGTCAAGCAAACATTGACGTCTGTTTTTGACAAAGACAACACTAAGAGATCATAGATAAGCTTATCTTTTTCCGACTCAATAAGTGGAATCGTTGCTGTTACAGAACAACCATGACAGATATAACTATTCAATAATATGAAACAAATAAAAGCATAGTTTATTATTGTATTTTTACGCATCGGCAACAATTGACCTTTGTGATAGTGAAATCACCTATAACAACTGATTACACCCATTGACTCTTTATCCTTATAGAATATACCTGAAAATATAATTGTCGAACGTCTAAATTTTTCATTGAACGCTCGCAACAAATTCAAAATGGAATAACACTTTAGAATGAGCGGTTAGCCTTAAACCCGCTCTAATTTAAACGGATAGGTTCGATTTGCTCGCCACTGACCTACATACAAGTTTTCATCCTCATCCACGCAGAGTGCGTGACAGTGGTTGAATACATCCCAGGTGCTGCGCATAGGTTGCAAAACACCATTGATATATTCCGGTTGAGTTCCGCCAAGATTAGCGACGACACGATTATCGCGATCGAACACACTAATAAAACCTGAATCGTCGGCATTTTTTCCATCGATGTGCGACCAACATACCGGGGCAAAAAAATGATCGGCGCTAAACACCGGCCCACCTATGTAAGCTCCGGCTACATCGATTGCTCCGCGATAATCGCCATTGAGTTCAAATAATTTTAATGCTCGCTCTGCCCGTGAGCTCACCATCAAATGCGGATCTTGCGGATTGCGTAAATCCACTTCTATGCCGTGGGTGTTTTTTAAATTGTGTGCAGGGTTGGCGTTATCGCCGCCGCCCCAGTGACGAATGTAACGCCCGCTGGCGTCGTACTGCAGTAGATAATCCGAGCCGTAACCATCGGTAATATAGAGGTCGCCATTGGGCGCCACCGCTATGTCGGTCGGGCGAAAAGGTTGATCCGGGCGATAGACCCCAATGGTTTGCGGATGGCCAATGGTATAAATCAAACGCCCGTCCAAGGTGAGCTTGGCGATGAAGCCACTTTGCGCAATGACTTTATTGTAGGGTGATGTCCAATCATCGGTAGATTTGCCATCCCAATTGCGATTCAGCACCCAGCCGCTATCCACCAAATAAATAACATCTTCACCGTTTTCATTAACGATGCGCAGCGCATGCGCTCCCGGAAATTGCGTACCCCAGGCATCGAGCAATTTGCCATCCTTGTTATACACAATTACGTTATTGCGCGGATGATCGGTCACCATCACTATGCGCCCCTGTGAATCTATAGCCAAGCCATGACAATTTTCTACCGGCGTTTTTTGCGCATCAAGCAAACCCCAGTGACTGTTAACGCGATATTGAAAATCACCCTGCCCTACAATCAGACCATGTGGATCAATATTGGATTTGGGCAAGGGAATATTTTGCTTAATCATTGGCGGGCAAGCTCCAAATAAAACAATAAAAAAGCTCTGCCGAACACTACTCCGGCAGAGCAATAACCAACAACACGACTGAAAAAATTATGCGGCTTTCCAATTCAGAATGGCGTCATCATCAACGGGGTACAAAGGATAATAAATCGCTTCGTTTTCCTGGAACGCCTGATTGGTGATAGCGTTGTAGGCACAAATCAAGGACCAGCGCGGTTCGGATGAGCGATTCTCATTGGATTTGTGCAGCAAATTGCAATGGAAAAACAAGGTATCACCCGGCTCCAATTCAACATTGATCAGCTCGTGATATTTCATTGCTTCGTTCACAAACAGCATATCAGCACCTTTTTGATCACCGGTTTTGCTGTGATCCAAACGCCCTAAATGGTGCGACCCTTTCAACACTTGCAAACAACCGTTCTCTACCGTTGCACGGTTAATCGCCACCATACAGCTGAGTGATTTTGGATACAGCATAAGGTTATCGCGATGCCAGTAACCAAAATCCTGATGCCATTCCCAGGCACCGCCCACAAAGGGTTCTTTCATCATAATTTTGGTACTGGTGTGATATATCGGCTCGCCAATTAAGGTTTCTGCCGTATCTACCAAACGACGACCACGGGAAAACATGCTGTAAAAATCATCGCCCGTTTGTTGCCACAAGCACACCTTGCTCACCTTTCCGGTGCCATCTTTTTTCTGCCAGGCGCGCTCATTTAATGAATCGTCATTAAAGGCGGCATCCTGTAAGCGTTTGATTTCTTCTGGCGTGTAATAGCCACGCACAATCACATAGCCATCGCGGTGGTAGGCATCAATCTGTTCTTGAGTCAGTTTTCTTGCGTTCATTATCTGGTCTCCAAGGGTTATGTCTGCATGCTCGCATTGTTAACAATCATCATTCAGCAAAAAATAAAAGGCAAGCATTTTATTTATATATAAATATTTTATTTCTATAAAAATAAACAAGCCTATACTCAAAACCGGTAATTTCTGTTTATTTGACGGCGGATAGGGTATTTTTGTGAATGAACTAATTTGCGGGTGCGCCAGTTGATGGCCAAGAATGCATGGCTTGCTTCACCCTGAAAAATCGAGCTAAAAACCAGACAATAGGACCGAACGACTTTGACTACTGCCACCAATAAATACGCGGTTCCCGCACTGGATAAAGGGCTGGATATATTGGAATACCTGGTGACTCAGGAGCTGCCCAAATCTCAAACTGAGATCGCCCAAGGTTTGGGGCGCAACCCCAATGATATTTATCGGGTGCTGATCGGCTTGGAGGCGCGGGGTTATTTGGTGAGAGATGAGCTATCGGGGCGCTATCGGCTGTCGCTCAAGCTGTACAACCTATCGCGCAGTATTTCGCCTATCGATCAAATGCGCCAATGCGCGCTGCCCTATATGGAAGATCTGGCGGTCAACATTGGCCAATCCTGCTATTTGGCGATGCTCTACCAAAGCCAGACCATGATTATTGTGCACGCGCGCGGCCACAGCCCTATCTCGCTCAATATGAGCGAAGGCTCCCTATTCCCCACCATGACAACCACGGCAGGCAAGGTGTTGCTTGCCAATAGTAACCCAGCCGTGCGCGATATGATTTTGGAGCGCGACGCCGACTACGCCAAACTCAGTAAAAATAAACGCACTGCCCTGCTCAACGAATTGGAAGCGATAAAACAAGATGGCTACCTCGCGGCACAAAGCCCTTTTATCGAAGGCGCCACCGATTTTGCCGCGCTCATTGGTAGACCAGAGGGTAAAGTAATTGCGGCACTGGCTATTTCGCCGCTCAAGTCACACTGGAGCACCGCCATAGCACAAGAAGAACTGCACACACGAGTAGTGACCACTGCAAATAAAATTGCTCAACAGTTGGGGGATTTGTAACTCGCACCCTCCCGCCATCAGTTTTTGTCAACATTTAACTATCACCAATCAAGACACTAGGTTAAAGTTTAGGCTCGGCCGCACCAAGTAGCACAATAATGTGCTGCTTGATGCGGTCATACCTATAGTTATAACTTTATGGTGAGTTAGATGATGATAAAAAAAGTACCCTATTCCTGCCTTCAATACCTATCGTTTCTTTGCACGGTTTTGCTCCTAAGCGCAATCAACAGTCAGGCCGCCCCCCTTGCCAGCGATATTGATCTCGACCCTGCAGCACCGAAAATAATTCAATATCAGGCTCAAGGCAGTTTGATAAAAAAAATGGTATTAGACGTCGATAACCCAAAAAATTATGCCAACTTTAGTCTTTACGCCAACGATGAATTACTGCTCGACAATATCGATATTCCGCACTCTGGTCAGCAGCAATTAACCGCGCTCATCAAGCTTCCTGCGCCGGGGAAACTTAAGCTCAGCCTTAGAGCCAACAATGCAATACTCAACATTCATCGTCTTGAATTTATAGACCTCCCCGATCAGCATCCACCTCAATTCGAAGACATCTCCGTTAGCGCAGGCATAGATAAAGTCAGCTCAATTAAATACGGGGGCCCCACAATCGCCGACATAGATAACGACGGCGATTACGATTTTATTGTGAATAATCACAATGAAGAGAGCAGCAAACTTTATTGGAATAATGGCGACGGCACTGTAACCAAACACAGTCAAAATCTGGCGCGCTGGTTTATGCACGATCTGCACGGCACCGCTGCTGGCGATTACGATAATGATGGCGATCTGGATTTGGTTGTCACCCAAGGTGGCGGCAATGGCACAGATCCTTCCAAAGCCAATTTCTATACCAATGACAATGGCACGATGATACTCACCACAGGTGATGTGGGTATCAACAAAGGAGGCCGCGGCCGTGCCGCGCAATGGTCAGATATGGATTTGGATGGCGATTTGGATTTAATGCTCATTAACGAATCCAGCCTTACCCATGAAAAGCCGCAACATTTTTTTTACGAAAATAAAGGTGATGGAACCTTTACGCAACGCACAATCGCAGGTTTGCAAGATCAGGAACCATCGCGCTCTTTGATAACGGATTTAAACCACGACAACATTGATGATGTAATTTTATTTGGCCCACTTTCTGTCTGGCTGGGCAATGGCGATTTCACTTTCACCGATATTACCGCGCAATTCCCCACCGATGTCATTGCCTTACACAACATAATGGCAGTCGCCGATTTGGATATCGACAATGATGGCGATCAGGATCTTTACCTCGCACGCGGCAAAGAAGTTGAACACGGCAAAGGCGAAGCACCCGCAGTTGATCACGACCCCATCACACAGGAGTTTTCGATCAAACCGCGCGGATTTAAAGGTGTGGATAAATTCGAATTCACCGCCGCAGGAAAAATCAAATTGCACAATTTTTATTTTCTCGCACAAGGTGAATTCAGAGGAAAAGATTATCCTTTTTTTCTTGGCAGAAAAAAAACATCGAAAGTGATTTCTGCTGGGCAGGAGCTGGAAATAGACCCAAGCGAAGCGCAAGGCTGGCCGGATAGTATTGCGGAAAATGGTGTTTATTTTGGTTACTTGGGCAAAGGCCGCTGGAAAGCCGCATTAGTTCGCAATGGGGATATTTTTTGGAACTTTAAATTTAGTCTCGCTGGCGTCACTAGCGCCACTACCGAATTTATTCCAGAGAATCGCAACATGAATGACATTCTATTGCGCAATGACGGTGGAAAATTCACTGACGTATCACGCGAATGGCAGATTCAACCCGGCGGCAATACATTGGGTGTCACCACGGGTGATTTTAATAACGACAGTCATCAGGATTTATTCCTTTATCGCTGGGGGAATATTGGTGCGCGCATTTCTGATTACATATTATTAAACGATGGCAAAGGTCATTTCTACACCCTGACACAACACGGCGCCAATGATGTTGGCGGCCCCGGCAATGGTGATATGGGCCAAGCCTTTGATTTTGATTTGGATGGCGGCCTAGATCTATTAAATGGCAGTGAAGGTGGTGAGTGGTATCTTTATCGCAACAAAAAAAATGAAACCGGACATTACGCATTAGTACGAGTGGGTTATTCACCTAAAGCTCATGTGGATGCCATAGGCGCTGAGGTTAAAATCACCACCGCGCAAGGTGTTTATCGCAAACGGGTAGGTTCAGCGGGAGGAATTTTTTCCCAAAGCCTGTTAAACATTGTGCATTTTGGTTTAGGAAGTGCACAAACAATTGAGCGCATTAGTATTAGATGGCGCAATGGTGAAACACAACATTTCACCAACAAACCTGCCAATCAATTATTTGATACCGACAAAGCAGATGTAGAAAGTCTGCAGCTTGAACCGGCACAAACAAATCTTCGCCAAGGTACAAAATTAAATCTCTCCAGTCACTTAACTCCAGCGAATGCGGACACCCGGCTGCAATGGTCATCCAGCGATAAAAATATTATCGCTGTAGATCAGCAAGGCCAAATCACTGCGCTGGGCAACATTGGCCAAAGCGCGACAATAACAGCCACCAGCCCCACCAATGGAGTAAATGCGCAGAGCAACATCACCATTGAGCCTTGGTTTGCCGTGCAAGCAAAATCGCTAACTCTCGAACCATCACCGACAAAATTATTGGTGGGTGAAAGCCTTACACTCACTGCAACTTTATTTCCAGCTCATGCCGACAACTCGGAACTCATCTGGAGCACTAGCAATATAAAAGTCGTGCGGGTAGATACAGCGGGAACAATCACCGCACTACAACCCGGCACTGCAACTATCAAAGTAGCTTCCGCAAAAAAACCTACTGTGAAAGACACCATAAAACTGGACGTGGCGCCGACCATCGCACCCTTTATAAAATTTACGAACGAGAAAAAATTGCGCGATAAGGTATGGACTCAAAACGATAAAATTACTTTAACCGTCGAATACCACGCCGGATCAGGTAATAGAGTTATTGCGTCAGATGAAGGGGGAATTCGCTTTTGGCTGCGCCATTTTCAATCCAAATGGGTCCCAGTGAAAGACAGAGTCCTAATAGATGCAAGCGCCTTAAAAACTGAATCAGGAAAATCCACCATGACCTTTTCGTTTGAAGATCTAATCCCTAGTGCCGAGCTACCCACAGGCCAGTTTTACCAACTGCGTGCTTCATTTATATCCAGTAATGGCAAAATGTATGACGCCACTATTGATGATATAAAGATTGTTCCCTCTGTCCACTAAACACTTTCAATTTTTATTTATGTCCAAGGACGGATTTACTCACAAAAGATTCAAATTAAACGTTTGAAAACTATTTGGTCTTTTGACAGTTCATCGAATTTATAAAGACACTCTCTCAATTCAATTTTTCAATATTAATGAACCAATAATAAACATTATTTTCATCAATGAAATATCTCACTCTTTTTTGTTAACCTGATCAAAAAGATAACCCACTTCGTGAGCTTCCCTGTCTTCCTTAATTTTATCTTTACGCTGCTGCTCCAATTCTTTTTTCTTTTTGTTTACTTCTTCCAGAATAGGCAGCGGATCAAGCCCGCGCCAGAGCGGCAGCATAGACATCATGGTTAACAATAGACTGCTCGCGCGCAAAGACCACACCAGCAAACCGGTAGTGACAGAAAAAGTCAGACCAGCCACCACGGTCCTGCGATCCTGCTCTTCTACCATGGCCTCATCCATTTGGGCGCGCAAACGGCGCACTTCATTATCAAAATCTGCCTCTTCCCAAGGGGCAAAACCGGCGTCTGGCGCAATCAAGCCTGCCAGATTAGGTGAGGCGGTTAAGGTGGTAAGCGGAACATTGCCATCGCTATTGACCTCCTCAGCACGTTCATAATCGCGGCTGGACTTATCGTTAATCACCGTGTCAGTGTGGTTGCTATCGCCGGTTTCCACGATAATTCGTTGGGCGTCCAAGCCATCGGGAAGCAGTGGCTCAAGGCTGTTATTGCCACCCTGATTTGGCAATTCACCGGGAATCTCTGGCAGATCTGTATCTGCACCATCAGGGGCTTTTGGCCCATCTGTGGTAGGCGGTGTTGTTGGAGGTGTGGTAGGCGGCGTTGTTGGAGGGGTTGGCGGCTCTACCGGCGGCACAGTAACGGGTGGCTTTTCCAACGCAGCTACAGTGACTTTAAACGAGGTTTCTACCCAAGCACCATCATTGTCTTGCGCGCGCAGAGTAATGGTTGACTCGCCACCGATTTGAGAGGCAAACGAGAGCGTCATAAGGCCAGTAGCCGGGTCGATTTGAATACTGGGAACCGCGCTATTATTGCTGTTTTGCATCAGTGTCCAGCTGAGCGTGGTGCCATTTTCCACATCGCTAAATACAGTGCGCAGATTCATTTGCTGGGGTGCAGCACCGGCCTTAACGCTGATATCCGCCATACCGCTTGACACAGGCACATCGTTTACCGAGGCGATATTGATGCGTACCAATGCATCAACCCAAGCGCCCTGCTCATCTTGTGCACGCACCACCACATCGCTGCTGCCAAATTGATTGGCGCCATAGTTCAACTGCAATTTACCGGAGGCAAGATCAATACTCGCATTGCTCACCAAGGCCGGGTTGCTATTGCTAACGACAGAAAACACCAGATTGCGGGTGGCAGTTTCCTCATCGCTAAACAAGGCCCATAAATCAACCTGGTCGCCAGCCGCATCTTCAATATTATTGATAACGACATTGCCAGTGGTTTCAGGTACATCATTGACCTCTTCCACGGTCAACTCAAATTGAGCTGTCGCAGCGGCCATGCCATCACTCGCGATAATTTGGATACTTAGGTTTCCAACGTCCGCCTGGCTAGGTGTGCCACTAAAACTCAGCGTCGCGGCATCAAATACCAACCAGCTTGGCAAGGGCGCGCCGCCAGCTAATTGCGCGCTATAGACTAAGGTGGTGCCCACATCGGCATCAGTAAACATGCTCGCGGGGAAAGTTACACTGAACGGCACATCTTCCAGCGCGGTTTGGTTGGCCGGAGGATTGGCCAGCACCGGTGCGTCATTAACGTTGTTCACGACAATAACAAAGCTATCGCTAATAGAGCCGCCATTTGCATCACTCGCCGTCACCAATACATTGATGCTGCCGATATCGCCCGCCGTCGGAGTACCGCTAAAACTGCGCGTCGCGGCATCAAAACTTAACCAGGCTGGCAAAGACCCACCGCCTACCAATTGGACGGAATAACTTAACGGATCACCCTCCGGGTCAACAAAGGTCGACACGGGAAAACTGAAATCAAAGCGTTGATTCTCAGCAGCTACTTGATCGGCAATAGCCGACTGCACAAACGGCGGGGCATTGACCGGCAAACCAGTAACAGTGAGCACAAAAACATCGCTCACTGAACCGCCCTGTCCATCATTCGCAGTGACTTCAATATTGATACTGCCCACATCACCAAGCGCAGGTGTACCGCTAAAAGTACGGGTGGCAGGATTAAAACTCAACCAAGTGGGCAAGGGTGCGCCGCCAGCAAGTTGCGCGCTGTAAGTCAGTGTGTCGCCAACATCGGGATCAGCAAATACATTGGCGCCAAAGGTGAAGTTGAAAGCGGTATTTTCAGTTGCACTCTGGTCTGCAATTGGGAAAGCAACCGTAGGCGCATCGTTAGTGTTGGCGACGACAATATCGAATGTGTCAGTCACTGTTCCGCCATTGCCATCATTGACGATTACATCAATTGATACAGTTCCGACAAAAGCATTCGTTGGCGTGCCACTGAAGGTGCGCGTTGCTGCATCAAAACTTAACCACGCGGGCAATGCCCCGCCACCGGCAAGTTGCGCGCTGTAGCTGAGCGTATCGCCAACGTCAGAATCTGCAAATGTATTAGCGGCAAACTGAAAATTAAACGCGGCATCTTCAGTCGCATTTTGATTGGGGATCGGATTGGCAACTGTAGGTGCATCGTTGGTATTGGCGACAACAATATCAAAGGTCTCAGTTACAGTGCCGCCATTGCCATCATTGGCAATTACATCGATTGATACAGTACCGACAAAGGCATTAGTCGGTGTACCGCTAAAGGTGCGTGTGGCCACATCAAAACTTAACCATGCAGGCAGCGCTCCTCCACCGGCGAGTTGCGCGCTATAACTGAGCGTATCGCCAACATCTGGATCGGCAAATGTATTGGCGGCAAATTGAAAATTAAAGGCTGCACCTTCCGTGGCATTTTGATTGGGAATCGCATTGGCAACCGTGGGCGCATCGTTAGTATTGGCGACAACAATATCAAAGGTGTCAGTTACTGTGCCGCCGTTGCCATCATTGGCGATTACATCGATTGATACAGTGCCGACAAAGGCATTAGTCGGTGTACCGCTAAACGTGCGCGTTGCTGCGTCAAAACTTAACCACGTGGGTAAGGCACCTCCACCGGCGAGTTGTGCGCTGTAGCTGAGCGTATCGCCCACATCGACATCGTTGAAGGTATTGGCCGCAAACTGAAAATTAAACGCGGCATCTTCCGTCGCATTTTGATTAGGGATCGGATTGGCAACCGTAGGCGCATCGTTGGTATTGGCAACAACAATATCAAAGGTGTCAGTTACAGTGCCGCCATTGCCATCATTGGCGATTACATCAATTGATACAGTGCCGACAAAAGCATTCGTTGGTGTACCGCTAAAGGTGCGCGTTGCCGCATCAAAACTTAACCACGCGGCCAATGCCCCGCCACCGGCAAGTTGTGCGCTGTAACTGAGCGTATCACCTACATCGACATCGTTAAAGGTATTGGCGGCAAACTGAAAACTAAACGCGGCATCTTCCGTCGCATTTTGATTGGGAATGGCATTGGCAACTGTGGGGGCATCGTTGGTGTTGGCGACAACTATATCGAAAGTGTCAGTGACCGATCCGCCATTACCATCAATCGCAATGACACCAATTGATACAGTGCCGACAAAGGCATTCGTTGGTGTGCCACTGAAGGTGCGCGTTGCTGCATCAAAACTTAACCACGCGGGTAAGGCACCTCCACCGGCGAGTTGTGCGCTGTAGCTGAGCGTATCGCCCACATCGACATCGTTGAAGGTATTGGCCGCAAACTGAAAATTAAATGCGGCATCTTCCGTCGCATTTTGATTAGGGATCGGATTGGCAACCGTAGGCGCATCGTTAGTGTTGGCAACAACAATATCGAAGGTGTCGGTCACCGTACCGCCATTGCCATCATTGGCGATTACATCGATTGATACAGTGCCGACAAATTCGTTAGTCGGAGTGCCGCTAAACGTGCGTGTGGCTGCATCAAAGCTTAACCATGCAGGCAATGCTCCACCACCGGCTAGTTGTGCGCTGTAGGTGAGCGTATCGCCAACATCGACATCACTAAACGTATTGGCAGCGAAAGTAAAATTAAATGCGGCATCTTCAGTCGCGTTTTGATTGGGAATTGAATTGGCAATGGTAGGTGCATCGTTAGTGTTTGCAATCACCAAATCAAAGGTATCTGTTGCCGGTGTTCCGCCTTTTGCATCATCTGCAGTTACTTTAATCGAGATAGTGCCCACATCTGCATTGACGGGAGTACCCGAAAATGTGCGGGTTGCGGCATTAAAACTTAACCATGCTGGCAGCGCGCTTCCATCGGCCATAGTTGCGCTGTAAGTCAATGGATCGCCATCTGCATCACTAAACGTATTCGGGGCAAACTGAAAATTAAACGCGGCATCTTCCGCTGCGTTTTGATTGGGAATTGGATTGGCGATCTGAGGATTATTGTTTACGCCACTGGATACCTGAAACGCCAAATCACGATCCGGATCGGGTGTGCCCGTGCTGGAGTGAAATGAACCATTGGGGTAAACATTCGTATTGTGAATGCCCACGCTTACTAGGCCATCATTGCTGGTGGTTTCAACCCTTATAAAATAAATTTGATTGTCGTTTAGCGCGACGCCAAAAAAATTAAATGCTTCCCAGCTTAACGTAGTATTCAAGCCGGCAGATGACTTAGTGTCACTGGCAATCACCGTACCATTATAAGTCGATGATATTAATGAGACGGTAATAGTTTGCATACTGGCGGAGGGATCCTTCCTGACTTGCAAAATAATTGAATCGATTGTGTAAGTTGCGCCTACGCTGTCATGTGCAAACGATTGAAAAAGAGGCACGCCCGCAGAAATTGACTGAGTGTTTGTCGCAGCACCAGAAGATTCGTAATTAACATTGGTGGCACCAACGTTGTGAACCTGCAAATCAAAAAAATCCGACACAGTGGTGGTGCCGTCATTTGCAATTACCTCGATGGTGACATTACCAACATCGCCATTGGAGGGTATACCACTGAATGTACGGGTTGCCGCATCGAAGGTAAGCCACGCCGGTAATGGCGCCCCACCGGGAATTTGCGCGCTGTAGGTTAACGTGCCCCCTACATCTTGGTCATTAAACGTATTGATTGGAAAAGTGTAGTTATACAGCGAATTTTCGGTCGCGTTCTGATTCGGTATTTGATTTACCACCGTCGGCGCATCATTGGTGTTCGCGATGAGGATATCAAAATTGTCAGAAACCGTTGCCCCTGCACCATCATTCGCGGTGACTCTTACCGAGAGAGTGCCTACATCGTCATTGACCGGTGTACCCGAAAATGTGCGCGTAGCCGAATCAAAACTCAACCACCCAGGCAATGGGCTGCCATCAACTAACGTTGCGGTATAGGTAAAACTTGTACCCAGATCGCCATCGCCAAATGTATTCGAGGGAAAAGTGTAACTGAACGCTGCGTCTTCAGTGGCGTTCTGATTGGGAATCGGAATATTGACAAAGGGCAAGTCATTAATATTGACGATAGTTAGATCAAAGGTGTCATTTACGGCTCCACCAAAGCCATCGTTAGCCGTAACTCTAATACTGATGGTGCCAATATCGCCGTCATCAGGGACGCCACTAAACGTACGCGTACCCGCATTGAAATTGAGCCACGCAGGAAGTGGATTTCCATCCGATAAAGTAGCGGTATAGGTCAGCGTATTGCCATCAACATCGTTAAAGGTATTGGCTGGAAATGTATAACTGTAAAGTGACTCTTCATTGGTTGATTGATCGGGAATTGCATTGGCAACGATAGGTGCGTCATTAACTGAAGTTACGTTGATGGCTACTGTGTCTGTATCTGTTTTATCAATGTCTCCAGTACGACCTGCACCTTTATCATTGGTCGCTATGGTGAAAACATCGGCACCAAAAAAATTACTGGCTGGGGTGTAGTTAAGCGTAGCGGCAAGTGTTGCATTAATTTGCGCCATAGTGCCGGTTAATACCACGGTGGCGGTACCACTACCTGAAATAGCGGCTGAGCCACCACTAACAGATAAAACACCGTGACTAACACTTAAGGTTACTTCCACATCCCAAAGATTGTAGTCGTCGATATCGCTAATACTAACACCCGAAATAGCAACAGTCGTGTCTTCTACTGTAGTAATCGGCCCCGCCGGAACTGTATTAACGGGATTGTCATTCACGTAGCTCACGTCAATTTGAAGGTTATTAGCACTTTGGTCGGTATCCACACCACCGCCCGCAGTACCGCCATCATCTCTAACCTGAAACGTCAATACCGCATAATTCGTAGCATTTTCATCGGCTGCAGGGGTAAAAATTAACTTTCCCGCATTGATATCAGCAATAGTAACAAATTGATTTACGCTTACAGAGCCACTTCCCGTAACCGAGAATGTGCCACCACCACTTATAGCAGTAATTTTTACACCAGCAAAACTATTGCCGTCAGGATCACTAAAACCAAAATTAGCCGCTGTTAAAACTTTAGGCGTATCCTCCTGTGTATCGATTACGTTATTTGTCCCAACTGGAGCCTGATTAACGGCCCCTGAAATTGTAAAACTCATGGTATTGGGGGTCATGTCGAGAGTATTGCTCGCACCATTATCTTGCACTTGAAAGGTATAGCTCGAAGCGCCAGCCGCTACAGCGGCTGCATCCGGCGTATATTTCAAAAAACCAAAATCGATATCGCTTTTTGTAACCGTTTGACCAGCTGTAATCGCAATGCCGCTAAGGGTTAAGGTGCCATCAGCAGGCAATGTAGTAACTTTTACTCCCGCCATAACATCCCAAGGGCTATCAACGGTTTCATGAAAACCAAAGGAAGCAGCATAGATGGTGTAGGCACTTCCTGCAGAGATAGGAATAGATATATCGGTACCAGTAGGAGGGTTGGAACCAGCCAACAACCCCTGCCACTCAAGATATGACTTGGCAGAAAAAAGTTCGGGGGCATCTATCTGCCCATACTTAATCTCCAATACCCAATCCCCACCTTCACGACTATTACCGGTAAGGTCATTGCTTGCCGCTACATCAGCGCCGGTCAAATCACTTAATTGGCGCAATAAGTTGATACCACTTTGGTTTGCCGCCAAATCACAGCCATACAAGAGAATATCGGCCTCATCGCTCAACGCCATGTTCCAAGCCACAAATTGCTGGGCGTACTGGTCAATATTATTTTCATTAAGTACTTGATTTCCGAGCATTAGATTACCGGTCACACCATGAGAAATCACATGAATGACTGAAATGCTGCTAGCACTAGCAAGATAATTGCTGATTTGAGCAATGCCGTCTTGGGTGGTATCGAGATAGACGATGGCGGTGGAGTCGGCATATGTACGGTTGCGGATATCTTCAACCAAAATTTGGTAACCATCGACCCCTGTATCAACAAATACCAGCGTAGTAGCGGAAGATTGAGTGTTGGGTGCAATATCGGCCTGAGGATCTGTATCAGGAACGGATTGAAGCCCAGAATCCTGGCTTTCCATCATCGGCGGGGTATCTGGCATATAGATACTAACCAGATCGACCTGCTGTGCCGCCTGCGCTAAAGACAGCCAATCAGAATTGCCATCATCGAAGACAGCAATATCTGCGGTGGCAGAGAACAATAATCTTGGCTCCAGAGCTTCAATTAAAGGGCGACGCGGTGACCTTGACATAGATATCGAACCTATTTTAGGACTAACACCTGAGGACAAGAATATGCGTGTTGACCACATGCTGGCATTGTTAACATTTTACACCAAGATAGGATGAGTGTCGCAAAAAAGTCCCAAGATGCCCGACAACAAACTTGTTTTGAGCGCGTGCAGATGAGCGCCCTTAGACTAATTGCCCGGAAATTGGGTAGCGCAACCCTGAAAACACAACTCAGAAATGGATTAGCCGCAGTAACAATTCCCTGCGCTTATGTACAGGATTTACCGACTAATTTTTAAATTGGACATGCTCACAAGAGGCAGTTAAGGATCTTTTTATAAACATATAACAGTACAGCTCTTGCGCCTCTATTGAGCTGAGTCAACTTCGGATTGGGGTTTTCAACGTTAATTATTTCTAATTGTTAATGCCTCTGGCTACACACCTCAACAAAGACCGCTCTATCTGTCGATGAAAATCGATTGGCGGTAATATCTATGTCAGTTTCATCAAGCCTCAACCAAACATGTCGATGTGATTTTTTATAGCGATTTTCGCCGATGACTATTTCCAGAGATGATAAACCAATTTTTTCAATCAGGAATTTTGCTAATAGATTCGAGGAAAACTCGCAGCAATTAATTGGAAAAAGATCAAATGAATCTAATTGAAATCCAACTACTTTTGCTTTCAGGATTGCTTTTCGAAACAGGAAAGCAGATGACTGTAAATCATTTGTCGTAGAGATGGACGAGGCTAATTTTATTGCGATGTATCAATCTCGTCTTTGAGAGAGTTAATGACGATCTCCAAACCGTCATGGGGATCAACACCCAGTACCTGGCAGTACCTTACAAATTCAAGCACTTCAATTTTCCGTCGATCCTGCTCCATCTTGCCTAGCACAGAATGGTGCCGTCTCATGGCGAGTGAGGCCTCACGGAGTGTCAAACCACTGGCCTCCCGCTGTTTTTTTAGCCAGAACCGTAACTTTTCGTAGTGAGGTGAGTAAGGAGATGATTTCATTGTCTCGATGATAGAGACAGGATAGAATGGCGCGAAATTCGAGACATGAGGCGTCAATTTCTATCATGAAATCTCTCACAGTTAAGTCCGGGCTACTCTCGGCATTCTCATTACTGGTAAACCGAGAATTCACCGTACACGATCTCACAAAAGCTTATTTGAACAATTCGGCATGCCTTCATAGTTCCAAAAAAGCCGCTCGACAGTTTGTTTATCGCAACATGCTCCGCCTTATCGATAATGGGGAATTGACTAAGGTCGTTGTCGATAGCGGCTGGCCCTTATATCGACTAACACCCCTGTTTAAAACGCAGGAGTGCGCAACCACAATAGTGACTACAGCACCATCGGCGGCTCCGGTAAGAGCTACAGTTACAAACGATATTCCTCGCCAGAGCCTGCAAGAGCGGCTAAATCGGCACAAATTGGAAATGTTGTCCGCAATGGGCGAGACCGAGGAATATGATGCAATTTGCAGCGAGATTCCCGAGCTGCAAGATGATATACAACCTCTGTACAACCAATCCCGTGACAAGTGCTCCAAATTGCTCGGGCGAGTGAAAGCCCTTGAAAGCCTGTTGGCGAGGCAAACAGGTTTGGCGCAATGAAGTTACGACGCTGGCAATTCCGATGTGTTGAACAGGCTCTGTCGAAATTCAAGAATGAAGATAATCACTTCCTGTGTCTCGCGACCCCCGGCGCAGGCAAGACCGTCATGGCGGCAACGTTGGCGCACCGGCTTTTACAGCAGGGCATGGTCGATTTGGTATTGTGTTTTTCGCCCTCAATCATTGTGTCGTCCGATTTTCAACAAGCGCTGGAAGTTCATACCGGCTTTCGGATGGATGGTCGCCTCGGATCAAGGGGACAGTCTTTAACATATCAATCGATGTTGAGTTTGGGAGATGCATTTTGGGCATTGTTTCAAACCCATCACGTGCTAGTAATTTTTGATGAGATACATCACTGCGCAGGTGATAATTTTGAAAACGCCAATGCGTGGGGGCAAACCATTATTCAGCATATTCAGGGGCGCGCGGCATATACCATTGCCTTGACCGGCACACCTTGGCGCTCTGACCGAATCCCCATCGCTTTATCCAGTTACTGTCAGCACAACAAAATCCGCTGTGATTTTATTTATGGAATGGCGCAGGCTATTCAGGAAAAGGTGTGTCGGGCTCCCAGCATCACGTTGGTGGACAATGATCGCATAGTCGTAAAACGGGGTGATACAACAGAGAAATATTCATCTTTCGCTGAGTTACTCAAACTATCAGATTGCTCATACCAACAACTGATTGGTATCGATGCACTGATTGTGTATCTACTAAAACAATCCTCAAAAAAGTTAATGCAAATTCGCAAGCAGCACGAGAATGCGGGCGGCCTTATCGTCGCCGCATCAGTAAATCATGCTTATAAGATTGCGACACTACTGGAACGTCACTTAGGCCAGCGAGCCTGTGTTGCTACTTACATGGATGAAGATGCCCACGGTACTATAAATTCTTTTAGAAACAGCACCCAGCCTTGGATTATTTCCGTAGGGATGGTGAGTGAAGGCACTAACATTCCACGACTGCGCGTGTGCTGCCACCTGACACGAGTCAAAACAGAATTGCATCTTCGGCAAGTATTGGGACGTGTTTTACGTATGGGCGATGTTCCCGGTGAAAGTTATTTGTATTTACCGGCCGAACCCAATTTAGGGGAATACGCGAATCGTGTGGCAGAAGAAATACCGGAATCTGCAACTATTCGACGCGAAACAATGCCAAATAGTGACGATGAAAAGCCATTAGCGATCAAACTACAAGAACCGCAACAATTTGAAGACATAACAGAAATTACTTTTGAAAATATGCCTGTAGGCGAGTTGCAAACCAATATAGATGATCTACCACCTATCCACATTTCAATGTTGGCAAAATCCTATGATACCACCATCAACGTATTTGGTCGGTTTCGTAAAGAATTGCTGCAATTGCATCAGCTTTATACGCAAGAATCTAGCAGCCCCTTTTGATTAGAGTAGAATGGAAAAAACACAATTATCCTTTCTAACCACATTTTTTATAGTGGTATAGCAAAGCATCGTTTAGCGTTGATAAAACATGACAATCCCCCACCATAAGATCATTAGATTAATACTGTCAAGGGAGACAACAGACGAAAAATTTACCAATACTGGATGCACGGAAGTTCAACGAGGGGGGATCTTTTCCTGCAAAGGTAGGTTTAATAGCTGCAGTGATAAAGAAATTTGAACCCTCTATGTCACTAGCTTTTGATTGTAAATACTGGCAGGCTTTTAGAATGGTAAGCGGAGTTTGAACCAGAAGTCTCGCTGGAATACTTCACTCTGAAAGTAATACTTTATAATATGGTTCAATGTTATCGGCTCCTATTGTCCACACGATTTTGGTTTTCAAGTAAAAGCGTTAAAACCTGACATGTGATATAGCAAAAAAATAGGCCTAATTATGAGAATCTACATGACAAAACGTTTCACAAAAATAACCTTACTATTCAATGAATTACATTTGCCATGTGTTTTGTCACTTAGGTGTATCGCTTGTGTGAACACCGTAACCATGGCGGTAGCCGTACTTTAGTCCTAACCCTGCAAGGGCAAACTAATTAACGCCTAACGCTCCCCCCTTAATTCTGCGCACTTAGGGGCCTTCACGCGCTAACTGCGCGCCATTAATAACCACATAGCTAACACCATAATACCGAGACATAAAAAAACCCGCGCTCGCGGGTTTTTTAACTCACTTTTTAAAGCCGGGTGGCAAAGCCCCCCTGGAGGCATACCACCAGGCATCATCCCTCCCAATCCACGCATCATTTTTTGCATGCCGCCGCCTTTCATTTTGCCCATCATTTTGGCCATTTGCTTGTACTGTTTTAATAAGCGATTCAAATCCTGAATCTGCGTACCCGAACCCATTGTAATACGACGTTTGCGCGAACCACTTAAATCATCCGGATTGCGGCGCTCTTCAGGCGTCATTGAGTTAATGATGGCTTCCATTTGTTTGAACTGCTTGTTCACATTAGCCGATTGCGCCATCTGCGCCACATTACCCAAGCCAGGCAACTTATCCAACATGGAGGTTAAACCGCCCATGTTTTGCATTTGCTGCAATTGATCGCGCAAATCTTCAAGGTCAAACTTTTGTCCCTTGGTAACTTTCTTGATTAACTTTTCAGCTTTTTCTTTATCTACGTTGCGCTCTACCTGCTCAATCAAAGAGAGCACATCACCCATACCTAATATACGCGAGGCAATACGATCGGGATGGAAAGGCTCAAGAGCATCAACCTTCTCGCCCATACCCAAAAATTTAATAGGTTTACCGGTAATGTGACGAACAGACAAGGCAGCACCGCCGCGCGCATCGCCATCCGCTTTGGTAAGAATCACACCCGTTAATGGCAATGCATCGTTAAAGGCCTTAGCAGTATTAACCGCATCCTGACCAATCATCGCATCAATTACAAACAGGGTTTCAATTGGATTGATGGCAGCATGCAATTCTTTGATCTCTGTCATCAATTCTTCATCGACATGCAAACGGCCCGCAGTATCGACAATCAACACATCGAAAAATTGCTTTTTCGCATGGTCAATGGCGCTTCGTGCAATGTTCAAGGGCTTTTGATCGCTCGACGAAGGGAAAAACTCTACCCCTACTTCACCAGCCAAAGTTTGCAATTGTTGAATTGCTGCAGGACGATAAACATCCGCACTGACAACCAATACTTTTTTCTTTTCGCGCTCTTTCAGGAACCGGGCAAGTTTTGCCACTGAGGTTGTTTTACCCGCTCCTTGTAACCCCGCCATCAAGACAATGGCGGGCGGTTGTTGCGCCAGGTTTAAAGACTCATTGGCCTGCCCCATGGTTGCAACCAACTCCGCCTCAACAATTTTGATGAATTGTTGCCCAGGGTTTAATGCCTTACTAATTTGTTGACCCAAGGCACGGCTACGCACCTGATCGATAAACGCCTTAACCACCGGCAGTGCCACATCCGCTTCCAACAATGCTTTACGCACATCACGCAACGCATCTTTGATGTTGTCTTCACTCAGGCGCGCCTTACCAGTAATGGAACGCAGGGTATGGGATAAACGGTCTGTTAGATTCTCAAACATGATCTGTCTCAAACATCGGTTAAAAAGTCGATCACCTCGCCTGAACGCCTGCGCCCATTGGTGATCCCAGATAAAGTGGTCGCGATTATACCCCCAAAGCGGTCAAAAAAGATGTACCACAAGGCATTATCCACGGGGGACTTAATAAGGCCATTTCTCATTTAATCTTCTCTTTAGGAAGACCTTATGACACACTTGTGACCTTGGTTTCGCCGTTAAAAAACCACTCAAGGATTCTGTTTACCAGCATGATGACACTAAGCGCCAACCTCATTGCCCTGCTTCTCTACACCGCTGCAGCCATTTACTTTGGGCGGCAATTCGGGCGGCATAAATCATTGCAATCTCCCCAATTGCGCGCTGTAGCTATGCTGGCACTCGTTGCCCATGGTGTGGGAATCTACGGATTGAGCCTAAAGGATGGCCAATTACTCTTTAGCCTATTCTCTATTTCGTCGCTGATTTTTTGGGTTGTTAATGCGTTGGTTCTGGTCAGCAGCCTAAAAAAAGAACTACATAACCTGTTTCTTTTATTGTTCCCGTTATCTGCCGTATCTGTTTTGGGAGCAATCCTTGGCAATAACCCCGAATGGCAGCACCCGCTGGAATACACCATCGCGGTTCACGTTATTTTATCGCTGCTGGCTTACAGCCTGCTGACTATCGCCAGCTTACAAGCATTGCTTCTCGCCTACCAAAATCGCGCGCTGAAAAATAAAAGCCTGCTCGCCAACAGCAAATTGCTGCCACCATTGCAAACAATGGAGTCTCTACTATTTGAGTTTTTGTGGGTGGGCGAGATATTGCTGAGCCTGGCTATTGTGTCTGGCTTTTATTTTCTGGAAGACATGTTCGCGCAGCATTTGGTACACAAAACCGTTTTCGCGCTCATTGCCTGGTTTATTTACGCACTTTTATTATGGGGCAGAGGTCATATGGGATGGCGAGGTACAAAAGCGATCCGCTGGGCACTCGCAGGATTCGTGTGTTTAATGCTTGCGTATTTTGGCAGCAAACTAGTACTGGAAATTGTGTTAAATCGCGTTTAATAGCTCAATCCAGAGGCTTGTCCCGATCAAGATTTTGCTGTGGGCTTTTGTTGCGGCGCTTAGCCTTGTTTAACAACCACGCCAAGGACGCCGCTGCGCCAATTAAACCAGTTAAGAAAACCAGCAGCACCAAAAGATAGCTACCCATTTCCTTCCAGCTTAACCCCCAACCATATACAGCCAACATCAAAAAACAAAAACCCGCCAATAAATTAATACCAAGGCCACGGTGCCGTAATAGTCTGCGCAGAATCATAAATTAATTGCCAAATAATTGATGGATTGCAAAAGCAACACCCGCCTCATCGGCAGTTTTAGTTACCCAATTGGCGCAAGCCTGTACATTGCCATTCGCATTCCCCATAGCAATACCAATGCCGGCCATGCGCAGAAAATCCATATCTGACTCTGCATCACCAAATGCAATAACTTGATGAGCCTCCAACTGATGATGCTCCAGCAAAGCCTGGAAAGCACTTTCTTTTGTTGCCCTACCTGAGACCACACTGGCGAACTGCCATTGCGGGTGTGCCGAGAGATAAGCACGCGCAAAAATTTCCTGCGGAAACGCCCCCTCCAACGCAGATAACAGATCACCCTGCTCACCACGATTCACACCCAGCAATAGCTTTGATACAGGTTGCGCCTTAATGATTGATATTAAGTCTGCACAAGTCGGCTCTACACGCAAGTGCACGGCATGAACCTCAGTGATGGGCACAATATCCGCCACAAAAAAAGCATCCGCCGTATAAACCTCGACATACATATTCAACTCACGAGCGGCGTTAACGACAGCCAAGGCAGAATCGCGAGTTAATGCCGTTTCACTCAAGGTTTGCTGATTGAGTGGATCATACAAATGAGCGCCGGTATAAAACATTCCGGTATCACGAATACCTAACTCATCAATTAAATACTTTGCTGCAAAATAAGGGCGCCCGGATGCTATTGCGGTTTTAATACCTTGCTGCTTAAGCAAACTCATTGCGGCATACAAATCGGACTTTATCTGCCCCTGCGAATCCAGCAAGGTACCGTCTATATCAAAAAAAGCCAGGCGTATATTTGCCGCTGCTTCACGAAGATGAGATGGGATATGCATCATTAACTAACCAATAGCTTCACAACAAGGTACGCAACCACAAACCCTGTCAAGGCAACCACCTTGACAGTCACACTTTTTTGAATGGGCGAGAGAAACTGAAAACGGGAATGTTTTGACACCAACAACTGCGTCAACACATAGATCAACATAAACCCACCAGCCCAATGTAGCGCGTACTCGCTAAATAATTGCTCTTTCATAAATTACTCGCGGCGCCACTGTGTACCGCCATCTTTTGCATCTTCAATCTGAATTTTATTTGCCGTTAAGTGTTTTCGAATTTCATCTGCACGCGCATAGTTTTTATCTTTTTTAGCCTGGATACGCTCAGCTATTAACTGCTCAACCTCTTCGGCAGAAATCTGATCACTACTCCCCGCCTGTAAAAACACAGTCGGCTGCTCTTGCAGAACACCAAGAATATTTCCCAGCGCTTTTAATTCCCCCGCCAAACGCACTGCCAAAACCGAGTCGGTTGTGCTGGCGTTATTTAAATCGCGAACCAAATCGTACATTCCCGCCAAAGCAACACGGGTATTGAAATCATCGTTCATGGCATCAACAAACGCTTTGAAATAAGCGCTTTCCGCCAATTCAGTTAGAGGTGTTGGCGCCACATCAGCATAGTCGCGCAAGGCACCATAAAAACGATCCAAACCAGTACGCGCCTCAATCAAATTATCTTCAGCGTAATTGATCGGACTGCGATAATGGCTACTGATTAATAAAAAACGAACCACTTCAGGGTGATACTTTTCCAACACATCGCGAATAGTGAAAAAATTGCCGAGCGATTTCGACATTTTTTCACCATCAACACGTACAGCCCCCGCATGCATCCAATAATTGACGTACTTGCAACTATTGGCCGCTTCACTCTGCGCAATTTCATTCTCATGATGCGGGAATGGTAAATCCGGGCCACCACCATGGATGTCAAAAGTTTCGCCGCAGCAATGCTTACTCATGGCGGAGCATTCAATATGCCAACCGGGACGACCATTACCCCAAGGGGATTTCCATGCAGGCTCTCCTGCTTTCGCCCCCTTCCATAAAACGAAATCGCGCGGATCCTCTTTGATTTCATCCACTTCAATGCGAGCGCCAACCAATAATTCATCGACATTTTTATTGGTAAGCTTTCCGTAATCAGCAAAGCGCGCTACGCGATAGTAAACATCGCCATTGCTGGCCGCATAGGCATACCCCTTATCGATCAGCGCTTTATTCATATCAACAATCTGATCAATGTACGCCGTTGCGCGCGGCTCAATATCCGGACGGGCAATGCCCAACCGGGTTTCATCCTCGTGCATATAATCAATAAAACGTTTTGTTAACGCCGTGTACTCCTCACCATTTTCATTGGCGCGCTTGATGATTTTATCGTCAATATCGGTGATATTGCGTACATAGGTAACATCCCAACCCTGACTGCGCAAAAATTTGGTAATCACATCAAACGCCACCAGCACACGCGCATGACCAATATGGCAATAGTCGTAAACCGTGATACCACAAACATACATAGAGATTTTGTTGGGCTTTAGCGGTTTGAAAATTTCTTTCTGACGCGTGAGCGTATTGTATATCTGCAGCATATTATTCCTGCTCTTCTTTACCGAAGCTGTCTTTCAAACTAATCGTGCGATTGAATACCGGTTTATCTGCGGTGCTGTATTTACTGTCTAAACAGAAATAGCCTTGGCGCTCAAACTGGAAGCTATTTCCTACCATTGCCTTGCTCAAGCTCACCTCAGCCTTGCAACCCTGTAAAATTTCCAGATTGTTAGGATTCATTGCATCAAGGAAGTTTTTACCACCGGCATCAGGCGCCTCATCATTGAACAAACGATCATACAAGCGCACTTCGCAATCCAGATTTTGCACTGCAGAAACCCAATGGATAACACCTTTAGGTTTTACGCCATCTTCTGGATCCTTACCCAAGGTGCCCTCAATAATGCGCGCGCGAATTTCAATAACATCTCCAGCCGAATCCTTAATGGCTTCGTCCGCTTCAATGACATAAGCGCCGCGCAAACGTACACGCTTGCCCAACACTAAACGCTTGTATTTTTTATTGGCTTCTTCACGAAAATCCTCTTGCTCAATAAAAACCGTTTGCGTAAATGGGACAGTACGATTACCAAGATCATCGCGATTTGGATGATTATGGACAGTAAGCGTTTCCACCTTGTCTGCAGGATAATTTGTGAGCGTTACTTTTAACGGACGCAATACGCACATTGCACGTGGCGCATTTTTGTCTAAATCATCGCGCACACAAAATTCCAGCATACCCACATCAACCACGCCATCTGACCGGGTTACACCAATACGTTCACAGAAGTTGCGCAGCGATGCAGGAGTAAAACCGCGGCGACGCATACCGGAAATAGTCGGCATTCGCGGGTCATTCCAACCATCTACAAAACCCTCGTCAACAAGCTGTTTCAATTTACGCTTGCTAGTGACGGCATAATTAATATTCAAGCGAGCAAATTCATACTGCCGCGGCACCGCAGGTACTGGCAAATGTTGGATAAACCAATCATACAATGGCTTATGATCTTCAAATTCCAGCGTACAAATTGAATGCGTAATCCCCTCAATCGCATCACTTTGACCGTGGGCAAAGTCGTAAGAGGGATAAATACACCATTTGTCGCCCGTTTGATGATGATGGGCTTTTTTGATGCGATAGATAATCGGATCACGCAAATTGATATTGGGCGATGACATATCAATTTTTGCACGCAACGAGCAAGATCCTTCCTCAAATTCACCTGCGCGCATTTTTTCAAACAACGCAAGGTTTTCCTCAACCGAACGATCTCGATAGGGACTGTTTTTTCCGGTCTCAACCAAAGTCCCTCGATACTCGCGCATTTGTTCCGCACTTAAATCACAGACAAATGCCAAACCGCTTTTGATCAGGTGAATAGCCCAAGCGTGTAACTGATCAAAATAATCCGAGGTATATTTAACGTTTCCGGCCCATTCAAATCCAAGCCACTTTACGTCCTCCATAATGGAATTGACGAATTCCTCATTTTCTTTTTCTGGATTGGTATCGTCAAAACGCAGATTGCACGCACCGCCAAACTCTTCGGCCATACCAAAATTCAAGCAGATAGATTTTGCGTGGCCAATATGTAAATAGCCGTTTGGCTCTGGTGGAAACCGGGTGACAATGTTGGTGTGCAAGCCCTGGTCCAAATCCTTGCGAATAATTTGCTGGATAAAATGCAAGGGTTTAGCTTTTACTTCAGTGGTGTCGTTGTTTGCAATCGGAGAATGATTGTCGCTCATGGGATAACAAATCCATAGGGTAATTCGTGACTTGAAGCAGCCTCACCAGAATAGGGAAAGGTCGCGAAACGTGGGGTTATTCTACTGATTCGACAGGTTTTTTCATACCTCGGCGATAACACCGATCAAGGATGAAACATGGAAAAGATCAAAAAACACTCAATCCTTGACTGATGGGGGTGGCGCAGCACGATAATCACTGCGGCGGTTCAACTGATAACGACGAACTGCTTGGTTGTGGGCATCCAAAGTGGCAGAAAACTCACTCGTACCATCTCCCTTTGCCACAAAATACAATGCATTTCCTGCTGCAGGATTCAGTGCTGCCTTGACTGAGGCAGCGCTTGGCAATGCAATTGGCGTGGGCGGCAACCCCTCAATCGTATAAGTGTTGTAAGGGGTTGCCTCTTCGAGGTTTTTGCGACTAATGCGCCCTCGATACTGATCCCCCATACCATAAATAACGGTAGGATCAGTCTGTAATTTCATCCCCTGTTGTAAACGCCGAACAAATACACCCGCAATTTGATCCCGCTCGCTGTGATGCCCAGTTTCGCGCTCAATAATCGACGCCATAATCAGAGCCTCATAGGCGCTTTTATAGGGCAAATTTGCTGCACGCTTTTCCCATTCCGCATTTAACAGACTTTTCATTTTACGAAAGGACTTTTGTAGAATTTCAACATCGCTGGTATTGCGGCTAAAACTATAAGTATCCGGGAAAAACCAACCTTCAGGATGAGTGATAGCTAACCCCAGGAGCGCAAGTTGCTCCTTGTTTGTTTTGCCAGTCAACTCATGCCTTATTGAAGGGTTTTTATCCAAGGCTGCTAACGCCTGCTTGAACGTCCACCCCTCTACAAAGGTAACCTGATACAAAACCACCTCACCTTTTTTTAATTTTTCCAACAAAGATTGAGGCGTAGAACCAGGAGCAAAAAAATACTCTCCAGCATGCACCTTATTGACGTTGGTAACGCGCGCATACAAGCGTAACAAGCGCGGGTAATCCAAAATACCCTGAGCGCCAAAATCATTCGCCAAATGGCTTAGCGATTGCCCTTGCTTCAATTCATAGCGATACCCTTGGGTATCAATATTTAACGGGGTTGTTAACCAATTCTGCAAATACAACCAACCTGCAGCGGCACTGATAAGCCCGGCCAAATAAATTGCGGCAGCAATAATCAGCAATTTCAGGGAAGGAGAAATTTTCTTCATAACTTCAATAACTACATACGATAGATTAGGTGTTTCGTAGCCAGGCTAATAATTTTTCCTGCAATTGACGAGTCACGGTGTGACGCAATAAAAGCTCCATACCAGCAATGCTGTTGACGGGCCAAATACCAAAAACGCTATTGGATAAAAAAATTTCATCCGCTGCACGCAAATCACTCAGTTTCAGCCGAGTAACTTTTACCGACAAATTCAACTGTGCAGCAAAAATATCAATAATTGCGCGCCGCATAACCCCCGCAACACCTGCTGCATCTAAGTCGGGGGTAATTAATTCGCCACCTTTTACCAAAAAAAAGTTACTGACCGTTGCCTCTGTAACATTTCCATCCGTATCCAGCAACAAACCTTCTGCAAACTCATCATGCCACTCGGCACGCGCCATAATATGCTCCAACCGATTTAGGTGTTTAATGCCCGCCAGAGCGGAATTTTTACCCAAACGCAAATCACAAACACGCACATCAACACCACCACGAAAAAAATCAGATTGCAGCGGCTCTCCGGCAAAAACACCGATGCAGTAGGTGGGATTTATTATGTCGGGTAAGCGGTATCCACGCCCCCCCACTCCTCTCGTTAACTGCACCTTTACAACGGCGTCCGCTATTTGATTCATCCGTAACAACGCCAATAGCGAATCGAGATATTCGTTTAACCTTACTTCGTCCAGAGCAATGCGCAAACGTTGTGCTGAAGCCAATAATCTCTCGCGATGAAAATCCCACAATGGAATTCGACCTGCAAAATACCGACAGGTTTCAAATAACCCATCACCATAGGCGAACCCACGATCCAATGGCGATACAAACGAATTGTGCACACCGTTAATAGTGACTATGGGTAACTGCAAGGACATAACAACCCCTTTTATACAAAAACGCCGGACTGTCTCCAGTCCGGCGTTGGCTAAGCTAGAAACGCAGTACAGCTTAAACCTTGCGGAAAATCAACGATCCGTTTGTACCACCAAAACCAAAAGAGTTCGACAACACCGCTTCAATCTTGCGCTCTTGCGCAGTGTTCGGAACCAGATTGATATCACAACCCTCTTCCGGGTTCTCCAAGTTGATCGTCGGCGGAGCCACCTGATCCCGAATTGCCAACACACTGAAAATCGCCTCAACGGCACCGGCAGCACCTAACAAATGACCAATCATCGATTTGGTAGAGCTGACAGCAACTTGCCCAACTGCACTTCCCATCACCGATTTTACTGCTTGGCACTCAGCCTTATCTCCTGCCTGCGTGGATGTTCCGTGGGCATTAATATAATTAATTAATTCCAGTGGAATGGCGGCATCCAAAATTGCGTTACGCATAGAAGCCGCTGCGCCTGAGCCATCCTCTGGCGGCGACGTCATGTGATAAGCATCGCCACTCATTCCAAAACCAATCAGCTCGGCATAGATTTTTGCACCACGCTTTTTGGCATGCTCATATTCTTCCAGTACTAAAACGCCGGCTCCATCGCCCAATACAAAACCATCACGGTCCTTATCCCAAGGACGACTGGCAGCCTGGGGGTTATCATTGCGCGTAGAAAGCGCGCGCGCGGCAGCAAACCCACCCAACCCTAGGGGCGTGGTAGCCATTTCAGCACCACCTGCAACCATGACATCCGCATCACCATATTGGATCATACGGGCAGCAAATCCAATGCTGTGCGTTCCTGTTGTGCAAGCGGTAGTAATCGCAACATTCGGACCGCGCAAGCCGTACATGATCGACAAATTGCCAGAGATCATATTGATAATGGCGCTGGGAACGAAAAATGGGGAAATGCGGCGCGGACCTTTATGCTCAAGCGTTGACGAACCGTCTTCGATTGTCCCAATACCACCAATGCCAGATCCTATAGAAACTCCAATACGACCTGCATTAGCATCGGTAACTTCCAGGCCTGAATCACGAATTGCCTGAATGCCCGCAATCATTCCGTATTGGATAAATGGATCCATCTTGCGCGCTTCTTTGCTAGGGAAATAGTCATCCACCACTAAATTTTTTACTGAGGCGCTGAACTGCGTGGTGAACGCCGACGCATCAAAATGGGAAATAGTAGCTACGCCACTCTTGCCATTCACAATACCCTGCCAGGTTTCAGCAACTGTATTACCCAGTGAACTGATCATACCCAGACCAGTGACAACAACTCTTTTACGCGACACCTGTGAGACTCTCCGCGATGGACAATCAAACCGTTAAGGACAGCCGATTAGTCATGATGATTAGAATTAACTCAAAAGCGCTTTTTGCTCAGATTATTGACAGCACTAAAACTGATAAAAAGAAAAAGCCGTACTATTTTGCAATAATACGGCCTTCTTAAACTGAAATCAGCGATTATGCAGATTACGCCAGGTTGGCATTGATGTAATCGATAGCCAATTGAACAGTAGTGATTTTCTCAGCTTCTTCATCTGGAATTTCAGTTTCGAATTCTTCTTCGAGAGCCATTACCAACTCTACGGTATCCAAAGAATCAGCGCCCAGATCTTCGACGAAAGAAGCTTCGTTTTTCACTTCTTCTTCTTTCACACCCAGTTGCTCAGCAACGATCTTTTTTACGCGTTCTTCAATGCTACTCATGATGTTATGTAACTCCTAGTGGTTATAGTTCGAAACACTTGGGCAATAAAACCAAAACTGGTTTGACCATGTGATCCGGCCAAAATCGACGCGCATTTTACATCGATTTTCAGGTTGTTGTAATGCCAAACGGCAAAATTCTTTGTATTTTGACAAATACTCTTTTAAAAACAGATAGTTACAATAGTTAGTTACGACATATACATGCCGCCGTTGACATGAATTGTCTCTCCACTGATGTAAGATCCAGCATCGCTGGCCAGAAAAACAACAACCGACGCAATTTCTTCGGGAGCCCCAAGACGCCCGAGAGGAATACGAGACATGAGTTGTTGTTTTTGCTCTTCCGGCAACACCTTGGTCATATCTGTATCAATAAAACCTGGAGCCACTGTATTCACGGTAATATTGCGCGACCCCACTTCAGCAGCTAGCGAGCGTGCAAAACCAGAAACACCCGCTTTAGTTGCGGCATAGTTTGATTGCCCGGGATTACCCATCGCACCAACAACCGAACTAATATTGATAATTCGCCCCCAACGGGCTTTCATCATTCCGCGCAACACGCCTTTGCTTAAACGGTAAATTGCACTGAGATTGGTATTGATAACATCAAACCACTCCTCATCACTCATGCGCATCAAGAGATTGTCTTTGGTAATACCCGCATTATTAACCAGAATTGCCGGTGCACCAAATTCGTCACCAACTTCTTTTAATAAGTTTGCCACTGAATCAGCATCAGTTACGTTTAGCACCTTGCCCACGCCACGAATACCCAACTCTGTGAAGCGGGCAGAAATTTTTTCTGCGCCAGACTGACTGGTTGCCGTACCAATTACAGTTGCGCCAGCCTTGCCGAGCTGCTCAGCAATTGCTGCACCAATACCACGGCTCGCACCAGTAACCAAGGCGACTTTATCATTTAAGCTCATAGTAATTTAATCCTGTATTTAGAAATTAAACTTCAGATAAAACAACAAGCAGTTCATCCGGTTTCTCAACAGAAACTGCAACCAGTTCAGCATTAATACGTTTATTTAAACCAGACAACACCTTTCCTGGACCGCACTCCAATGTTTTGGTAACTCCTTTTTTAACCATGGTGTTCACACACTCTACCCAACGCACCGGACTGTAAATTTGCTCAATCATTAGTGCCTTGATTTTTTCAGGGTTTGTCTCAATGTCGGCCGTTACATTGTGTACCACAGGAACATTAGGCGTAGAAAAAATAGTTGCCGTAATTTGCTCAGCCAAACGTTCTGCCGCTGGGCGCATTAGCTCTGTATGGAAAGGTGCGCTTACAGGCAGAGGTAAAGCGCGTTTTGCTCCGGCTTCTTTACACAATACACCAGCACGTTCTACAGCGGCCGCGGTACCGGCAATCACGACCTGACCTGGTGAATTAAAATTAACTGCAGAAACAACATCACCGTGCTCCGCTTTTTTACAAGCCTCGACAATTAACGCATCATCAAGCCCAATAATTGCCGCCATCGCACCTTGGCCTGCAGGGACAGCCTCCTGCATAAACTTTCCACGCTGCTGCACCAGCTTTACCGCATCTTTAAATGCAATAACACCAGCACATACCAATGCCGACCACTCCCCAAGACTATGCCCCGCCATAAGCGCAGGCATAGCGCCATTTTTTTCTTTCCACACACGAAACACCGCAACGCTTGCGGTTAACAGCAGCGGCTGAGTCCGCTCCGTCAAATTAATTTCCTCTTGAGTACCATTTTGTACTAATGCCCAAAGGTCGTAACCCAAAACGTCAGATGCCTCGAGAAAAGTCTGCTGCACAACAGGATATTCAGCAGCCAACTCAGCCAACATGCCAATTTTTTGTGAACCTTGACCTGGGAAAACAAATGCAAGATTAGAATTAATCATAGGAATTTAAACTTCTTTTTAAATTGGATGAAAATTAATTATCAGCGCCCAATTGCCGCGCAATTTTCTCTGGAACCCGCAACAACACCTGCTCGCGAGCGACAACAAGCGCCTGCATAAACGCTCTAGCGTCTGCACTTCCATGACTTTTTATGAGCGTCTTACGTAGCCCAAGAAAACTGGCGCCATTGTACAATGAAGGGTTTAGCTCGTTACTCAGTTGGGTGAGCATAGGTGCCGCGATAAGCGATAAAATTTTATTAAAAAAATTTCGCCTCAACGTCGTAGAGATTTTTTTAGCTACGAACCGCGCCAACCCTTCACTAGCCTTTAACGCAATATTTCCATGAAAGCCATCACACACAATCACATGATCATTTCCCGTAAAAATCTCACTGGACTCCACAAATCCAACGTAATTAATCCGCGAATCATTGCGTAAAAGCTCTTGGGCTTGCCGCAAAACCTCAGTGCCTTTTTGTGCCTCGCTACCGATATTAAGCAAAGCAACGCGTGGAGCAACAACACCCGAAACCTCTGCCAATACAGCACCCATGAGCGCGAACTGCTGCAAATGCAATGGGGAGCAATTGATATTTGCCCCTAAGTCGAGCAAATAAGTAACCCCATTTGTTACTGGCATTGATTTACAGATCGCAGGACGGTCAATTTCTGGAAAGGTTTTAATCAGATATCTGGCCATAGCCAGAAGCGCCCCGGTATTTCCAGCACTTACACAAGCATCAACCTCATCAGCGCGCAAACACTCCAGCGCAACCCACATGGAAGAACTCTTCTTTTGACGCAATGCGCTAAGGGGGGCATCATCCATCGACACAACATCTGCCGCGTGTAAAACACGCGCTGACTTGCGCAATAATGACGAGGATTTTTCAAGTAGCGACTGCAACTTGGATCGATCACCAACAAACATCAGATCGACATCGGGATGGATAGCAACAAAGTTTTCTGCTGCTGAAATAGCAACGCGGGGACCTAAGTCCCCGCTCATAGCATCAACTGCTATTCGAATTCTTGCCGACAAGGTAATGTCTCTGGAGCAATAAATTACTCTTCACTACCTTTATCAATCACTTTACGGCCACGGTAAAAACCGTCAGCAGTTACATGGTGACGAATGTGCTTCTCGCCGCTAGTTGCATCAACTGACAAGGTTGGACCTGTCAGAGCATCGTGCGAACGACGCATATCACGCTTTGAACGGGATTTTTTGTTTTGTTGAACTGCCATGGTTAGCTCCTATTTACTGACTCACTGGAACCGAGGCGCCTCAGGATTTCGGCGAGCTCTTAAGTTGTTCCAATACTTGAAATGGGTTTTTCTCTTTTTTTACCTCGACCGGCTTACCACTGGAATAAAGTTTGCCATCAAGGCAAGGCTCTTCGTGATAAGCAACTGCAGGCAAACTCAACAGCAGCTCTTCTTCGACCATATCGTAAAGATCTGCCGCACCCTCACCGGCAATCCATGGATCAAAGTGCTGTGGCAACGCCTTGGCAGCCTCCTCATCCCATACAATTGCTAGTGAGATATCACTTTCAACAGCTACTGAAACTGGCTCAAGACAACGCTGACAGATTAGAGACAACTCTGCCGCAGCCTGACCAATGACAGCTCGCTTTCCCTCTTCACTAACCTTAAATTCAAGCTTTACTTGAACATTGCCTGCTGAAGACTCAGTAGCCTCAACTACACGAGGCAACTCAGCAACAGGTATAAACCCTTCCAAAGTAACACCTTGTTGGGCGAACTTTCGAGGATCTCCCTGCTTTGGCAGAGGCTTTTGAAAAGGGGGCTTAAACATAAGCGCGCAATCATAGGGATAACGCCTGATCATGTCAAAGAAAAACTGGTGAAATAGCGCTATTTAGTGGTTTAAACATAGAATAGCTACATCATTTTGCGATTTACGCAACTTTCACGAGAAAAAACCAATGCAGAAACACAATATTTTGCTAGCTTCCAGCTCGATCTATCGCAGGGAACTTTTGAAAAAGCTCGGACTAAAATTTAGCTGGGCCACACCCGCAATCGACGAGTCACCCAACCCCGAAGAATCCCCAAAAAATCTGGTGTTACGCCTTGCAGAACAAAAAGCCAAAGCATTATCGACCGACCACCCCAACCACCTGATTATCGGATCGGACCAGATCGCAGTCTTGAATAATCAAATTATAGGAAAACCCCATACCCACGCCGCCGCCGCCAACCAACTCCGAGCGTTTAGCGATAGAGAAATCACCTTTCTCACCAGCATATGCCTCTACAACAGCCACACACACAAAACCCAACTAGAAGTGGATAGCTACACAGTAAAGTTTCGCCAACTAACCGCCAGACAAATTGAAAACTATCTACAAAAGGAACAACCCTATGACTGTGCAGGAAGCTTCAAATCAGAAGGGTTGGGCATTTGCCTATTTGAGAAACTGGAAGGCAAAGATCCCAACACATTGATAGGCCTACCCTTAATTGAACTTACGAAAATGCTAATGAATGAAGGGGTAGACCCCCTGAACGATTAACCGGCAACCAGACCATTCCAAGCCAACAAACCATCAAACCGATCCAGACAAAGAGCAGGCTCGTAACCATGCAAGCGCTCTATGCTATGCGCACCATAACTTACCGCAATCCTCGGCATTCCAATTCTTTTTGCCATCTCCATATCGAACTCAGTGTCACCGATCATTACCGCATCACTCGCTGAAACATCGAACTCCTTCAACAATTCTTCCAACATGAGTGGATTTGGCTTGGAGGCAGTCTCATCGGCACAGCGTGTGGCATGAAAGAAATTGCTTAATCCGAGCACCCCAAAAATTCGATCTAACCCTTTGCGACTCTTACCCGTAGCAACGGCCAGTATGTGCCCCTGCGCTTTGAGAGACCCCAGAGTCTCTTTTACCCCTGGAAAAAAATCGGAGGGCCGAGCCTCATCCAACATTAAAAAACGCGCCGCATAAGCATCGCGCAACTTTGATCTATCCTCAACGCGAACATCCGGATACAACTGATGAATCGCCTCAGGCAACCCTAATCCGATAATGTCATGAATAAGATGATCAGCGAGCGGCTCCCAACCCAAGTCACCTGCAGCCATCTGCATTGCTCGAGTGATTTTGGCCTTTGAATCACTTAAAGTGCCATCCCAATCAAATATCAGCAGCACTACTAACCCCGCACTCAGTTCATTTCAGTCAATTTGGACAAAGGCTCAACCAAATCCAACAACAAAGGCGCCTCAACACGAGTCACCTTATCAGCATCAGGCAAATAAAAAGACAGGGAAGAGGCGTGCAAAAACAAGCGGCGCAACCCCAGTACCCTCAAGGATTCGTTAACTTCATCACTACCATATTTTTCGTCCCCCGCAAGACAATGCCCCGCATATTGCGCATGGACGCGAATTTGATGGGTCCGCCCAGTAATAGGCCGCGCCTCAATCAAGGTAAACCCCTCATAACGCTTTAGCACACTGAACTCAGTCAAACTTGGTTTACCATCCGGATGAACCTTGACCACACGCTCCCCACCAGCAACTTCAAACTTCATCAACGGAGCGTTAACCTGGAGACAGCGCTTTGACCAACTACCGAGAACTAATGCCTGATAGACCTTTTCAACACCACCGGCTCCGGCAGACTTCTCACGCAGAGCAGCTTGCAGATGACGCAAGTAACTGCGCTTCTTGGCAATCATGATACAACCAGAAGTATCCCTATCCAGACGATGCACCAACTCAAGATGGCGCGCCTCGGGGCGCATCTGCCGTAAGGTTTCGATTAACCCCAGCGTAACACCACTACCACCATGAACAGCCAATCCCGGCGGCTTATTAATGACCAGCAACCCCTCATCCTCAAACAGGATTGAACTACCAAGCATTGCCATCATCTGATGACTAGCCTTTGCCTCGGTCCCAGACTCCGCAGTACGAATTGGAGGAACTCGCACTACATCCCCCGCCATGAGCTTATACTCAGGTTTAATTCTGCCTTTATTAACCCGCACTTCCCCTTTGCGAATCACGTTATAAACCTTGGACCTGGGAACACCTTTCAAGCGAGCAATCAGAAAGTTATCCAACCGCTGCCCAGCCAAATCCGAATCAATAGTAATGAAGCTAACACCTGCACCAGCGCCGCTACCATTAAGGTCTTCAAGTAAAACATCATTTTTTTTCATAGCCGCTATAATACCCCAATGCCACCAATAACCCTACCCGCAAACCCACACCCGTCACCTGCCACTTAGCTAAACCACTGATTTAATTGCTGCATTCTGGGATTACTGCTATAGTCCATGAGCTGATACAGGCTGGTTTCCGGATCGCGCAAATGATAGGCGCATCACTAGGAAATACCGCTGCCAGCAAGGGCTTAGCGATTGTGTCTCCGCAATTTGACATCAATAACAAACCCTTGAAAGCACTGACAACGGTAGACGGTGATCGATAAACACCAACTACCCTAACAATTGCGTCAACCTTGGTTGCACTCATTGTTAATACGATATTTGTTTTGCTGAACTCATTAGAAAATCTATTTGTAAAAAATCGGATACTGGCAAAGCGCCAAGAAAACTATCCAAAATACAGGTTGCATACTTATAGCAAGCACGATTTATACATACCTATGCAGCTATGAGCGCCGATGATGAGCACCCTACAAATTGCTCAATTACTATCTGGCAACTTGATCGCAGATCGATCAAAAAAAACAACCCAATTGGCAAACTACTAAGTTAGTATGCCCCCTACAAATAGAAGCCGGATTAACCGGCAAATCAACGAGCTAAAGGGAACGCTTATTGGTGTTAGCGCTGTGTAGCGCCCTACTAACACCATAAAGGAGCAAACCCTCCAACCGCTGATGTGAGCCTTCTGTCATTAGGTAGCACATCAGTCTATACGGTTGCGCAAAACATTCCTGGATTAACCATGATTGTCGCCTTGGCTAGCGCCTCACAGACAATTAGGTAACACATGAAAAGAATGCTCATCAATGCAACTCAACCTGAAGAGTTGCGCGTAGCACTGGTCGACGGCCAATGGCTGTATGATCTGGACATAGAAAATCGCAACCGCGAACAAAAAAAATCCAATATTTACAAAGGAAAAATCACTCGCGTTGAACCCAGCCTTGAGGCCGCGTTTGTTGAATATGAAGGCGGCAGCCGACACGGTTTTCTTCCACTTAAAGAAATTTCCCGCGAATATTTCACCAAAAACTCCGGCGACTCTGATGGCCGCATCAAAATAAAAGATGCGATCAAAGAAGGCACTGAAGTAATTGTTCAGATCGATAAAGAAGAGCGCGGCAACAAGGGAGCAGCTCTCACCACTTTCATCAGTCTGGCTGGTCGCTATTTGGTACTCATGCCAAACAACCCACGGGCGGGCGGCATATCCCGTCGAATTGAGGGTGAAGACAGAGCCGAACTCAAAGACGCACTGGGTGAAGTTGAAGTTCCCGCAGGCATGGGTGTAATCATCCGCACCGCCGGTGTAGGAAGAAGCTCGGAAGAACTTCAATGGGACCTAAACTACCTCTTGCAGCTCTGGGACTCAATTTCCAATGCGGCAAAAACCGCGTCAGCCCCCGCATTCTTATTCCAAGAGAGCAACGTTATTATTCGCGCAATTCGCGACTACCTACGACAAGATGTCGGTGAAGTTATCGTTGATAATAAAGAAGCTTATGACCTGGCCACTGGCTTTATTCAACAAGTGATGCCCAATTACCGCAGCAAGGTAAAGCTTTATCAAGATGACATCCCACTTTTCAATCGCTACCAAATAGAATCGCAGATTGAGACCGCTTTCCAACGCGAAGTTAAACTGCCTTCCGGCGGCTCAATTGTCATTGACGCCACTGAAGCACTGGTGGCAATTGACATCAACTCCTCACGCGCCACCAAGGGCGGAGACATTGAAGAAACCGCGCTGCAAACAAACCTGGAAGCCGCTGATGAAATTGCTCGCCAATTGCGCTTGCGCGATATGGGCGGGCTGATTGTTATCGACTTTATCGATATGCAACCCGTACGCAACCAACGCGAGGTGGAAAACCGCGTGCGGGATGCATTGATGATGGATCGTGCACGCGTTCAAATCGGGCGAATCTCTCGCTTTGGACTGATGGAAATGTCACGCCAGCGCCTCAGACCATCACTTGGTGAAACTCATTCCAAAATCTGCCCACGCTGCGACGGTGTAGGCACGATTCGCAGCACGCGCTCCTTGGCACTGTCCATCTTAAGATTGGTAGAGGACGAAGCACAAAAAGAACGCAGCGCTGAAATACGCGCGATCTGCCCCGTATCAGTTGCGACCTATTTGTTAAACGAAAAACGCAAAACTATCTCCAGCATTGAGTCACGCAATAATACTCGCGTCGTCATCGTTCCCAGCGCAGAACTCATGACTCCACATTTTGAAGTTCAACGCTTGCGCGATGACGATGAAGGCACTTTGGAAACCAGCTACAAAATTGTTGCTCATACCGATGAGACCAAGGAAGAAGAGGAAGACTTCAACGCAAAACCTTTTGTTGCACCCAAACCCTTGGTGCAACCCGCGAGCCCAAGCCAGCCCGCCCCGGAACCCACCAAAAAAGCAGGCCCCTTGTCACGCCTGATGTCACACCTGATTGATTCAATCACAAGCATTTTCGGTGGCGAAAAAAGCGAAGACAGCAAAAACAAGCGCGAACACAGACGAGACAGTCGTCGCAACTCTGGACGCAACAATCGCCGCGACAACCGTAATCGCCGCGACAAAGAGCGCAAAGAAGATCGCGAGATCATTGACAACCTGGATCATCGCAGCGCCAACGACAACAAGCCGCCACGCGATCAGGACAAACGCAGCGAACACACAAAAGACGTTGAAAAGCGTGAGCAACATGAGCGTAAGCCACGCAATAATCGCGAGCAACAGCCGCGCGATAACCAAGCCAATAACGACGAAGAATCTCGCAACAATCGCAATCGCAATAGTCGCGGCAGCGATAGAGAGAATAATCGTCGCCAACCCGCTCCACTCAAAGAAGAGTTGCACGAAGAGAACGTCGTTACCACTAACGATAATCAGGATGATGGCGATGAGTTGCGCCCATCCAAGCGCCCGGCAGGTCGTCGCACCCGCTCACAACAGCGCCGCCGTAATCGTCGCGAGGAAGGGGAAAATCAAACGCAAGAAAATCAAGAAGAATTGTCTTCAGCTCAGCCTCAGGAAACTGCACCAGCAGTACTGAGCGAGTCGGCACAACTTGCCCAGCAAATTTCCGCCGCAATTGCTGAACACGCGCAACAGCAAGCCACTAAGCCTGCACCGCTATTTGATGCTGCTCAACCGGCCAATGAAGCAACTACCGCAGACGTAGCATTCAATCAAGCCACTACCAGCAATAGCTCAACGAATATTGAACAAGTAGCTGCCGGAGTGGAAACACCAAAAATTGATGTAATTCCAACCCTACAACCTACCGACTTACCTTCTTCTTCAGAACAAAAACAAACTGGAGAAGAACTCAAGTCAGAAGTAATTGCCACCATCATGCCGCAGGAAGTGACCGTTGAAACCACCGAACGCAAAACCATCACCGAGGTAGATATTACTTCTGCTCCAACGCGAGCTGGCAACGACCCGCGCAACGCACCAAAACCTATAGGAAATATCAGTATTATTACCGAGACTATTGAGAGTCAGGCATCACGAGCGCTGGATACGAGTTTGCCACCCAGCGTTGACCACAACCCCCGCCCTATTTCCAGACCATCAAATGATCCACGCCAGAACAAACGCAACAGCGGCGATCAACAATAAATAAACTTTAATTAAAAGCTCAAGACAAAAAGCCGAATTGACATCAATTCGGCTTTTTTATATTCAACAAAAGTATCCATTTTATTCTATTGTGGTATTTAGCTATTAATTTTTAGTTTTCTCTTGCCCAAACTAAAAAGCCATGTATAATTTGCCGCACTTGGAAGGGTGGCAGAGTGGTTTAATGCACCGGTCTTGAAAACCGGCGTAGGTGAAAGCCTACCCAGGGTTCAAATCCCTGCCCTTCCGCCATACATAAAAAGCGCTTGAGAAATCAAGCGCTTTTTTTATTGCCGATGAAAAGCTAGCCAAGTATTTTTATTGCCGCAGTGAACTCTCCGCAATTTTTTTCGACTAAGACAAGAAGGATTAACGCTAAATTTACCTTGGCTTTACCAACCCCGCTTTGTATCATCACTGAAAGTTTTATTACCTTGGCAATTGACGGAGATGAATATGCAAGAAGTTTACAGCTCTCAATCCACTCAAGCTCTGAGTCAAAACGAAGCTAGTAAAGTATTGCGCAATACTTACTTTCTGCTCGGGCTCACTCTCGCATTTAGTACCTTATGCGCTGGCGGCGCCATGGCTGTAGGCATTGGTCATCTTGCCGGCCTAATAATGAGCCTGGTCGCTATGGCGTTAATTTGGTTTGTCCTGCCAAGAACGGCCAACTCAACAACTGGCTTGGCAGTAGTCTTTGCATTTACTGGCCTAATTGGTGCCGGCCTCGGCCCGGTTCTAAACAAGTATTTAGCGATGGCGAATGGTGGCACCATTATTTTGCAAGCCTTAGGAGGTACCGCCGTTATTTTTGTTGGTTTATCCGGATATGTGCTTACATCACGTAAGAACTTTAACTTCCTTGGTGGATTTGTAGCTGTCGGCATGATGCTGATGCTTGCGGTAATGCTGTTTTTGTTAGGTGCATCATTCTTTGGCTATCAATTCTCAGGCCTACACTTGGCATTCTCAGCCGGCATTGTGCTACTTATGTCTGCACTGATTCTGTATCAAACGAGTGAAATTATTCATGGTGGAGAAACCAATTATATTTTGGCAACCACTAGTCTTTACTTATCAATCGTTAATCTATTTACCAGCTTATTGCAGTTGCTGGGTGCATCAAGCGATGATTAAGACCATAACTTGAATACCAAGGCTCCTTTATGGGGCCTTATTTTTTTACAGCGATTAACTTTATGATCTTCTCAATTTGCGTTCACTCAGCACCTTATTCATCACAATCCAGCCATAGCGCATACCAATTTGCCAAGACATTACTAGCTCAAGGCCATCAACTTTATCGGGTATTTTTTTATCAAGATGGCGTACACAACGCAACAAAGCTCGCCGCACCGCCACAAGACGAAATAGACCTGTACAGCGCATGGCAAAAGCTTGCACAAGAACATCAAGTTGATTTGGTAGTATGTATTGCAGCAGCACTGAAGCGCGGACTAGTAAATCAGGAAGAAGCAAACCGCTACCAAAAAGAAAGCAATAACCTGGCAGATGGTTTTTCCCTGAGTGGCCTTGGTCAGCTAGTGGATGCAGCCGTTAACTCTGACCGATTAATTACCTTTGGCCACTAAAATGCGGAAAAAAATTTTACTCGTTAGCCGACATGCCCCATATGGAAGCTCCCTAGCGCGAGAGGCAATAGATGCAGCTCTGGCTGCCGCAATTTACGATCAAGATTTAAGCATTTTATTTATGGACGACGGCATATTCCAGTTACTGAAAAATCAAAATGCACAAGAAATACAACAAAAAGACATTGGCTCCGTACTCTCAGCGCTAACTTATTACGATATAGAAAAGATCTATCTTCACAAGGAATCGCTAGCACAGCGGCAAATTGCTCTGAATGAGTTAATAATTGAAGATTTGTATGAACTAAACAACACAGAAGTAGCTTCACTACTCAACCAACAAGACCAGATCCTGAGCTTTTAACGATATGAGCACTTTACATATCATTAATAAATCATCCTTCACCCACAATACACTTGGATCCTGTTTGGCTGTCTGCTCGAATCAGGATTCATTGTTGCTGATAGAGGATGGCGTTTTTGGTGCTTTACAAAGCGCACCCGATGCGAAAGCACTGCAATCTCTTAACGCAAAAAATATAGCCGTTTATGCCTTGTCTGCCGACGTAAATGCGCGCGCCCTAACTCAGAAAATTGAGCCGGGAATTCAACTGATTACTTATGAGGAGTTTGTACAGCTAACCGTTAAACATAAATGCATCCAAAGCTGGTACTAGCTATGCCAATTGAAGTTGACGGAGAATTCATAGAAGTGGATCAGGATGGTTATCTGAAAAACCTACAGGAATGGACTCCTCAGATTGCATCCGCAATTGCGCTGCAGGAAAATATTCAGTTAACTGAAGATCACTGGGAAATTATTTACCTGCTGCAAGCTTTTTATGGAGACTTTCAAATCTCCCCGGCAATGCGCGCATTAGTGAAATATACGGAAAAAAAACTGGGGCAAGACAAAGGAAAAAGCATCTATTTAATGAGCCTATTCCCCCCAAGCCCAGCTAAAATCGCTAGCAAAATAGCAGGGCTACCGCGCCCCGCCAATTGCCTATAAGATTTAATGCTGCGAGAGGTTATTAAAATAATTTTTTGTGAGCGCAACAACAACAGGGCTGAGCAACAATAATGAAATCAGATTTGGAATAGCCATTAAAGCATTTAACGTATCTGCCAGCAGCCATACAAAATCCAACTGGAACACCGCCCCGCCAAAAACCGCCAAGACCCACACCAAACGAAATGGCAACACTGTTTTACGCCCAGCCAAATATATCCAGCACTTTTCTCCGTAGTAGCCCCACCCCAAAATGGTCGTAAAGGTAAAAATAAGCAATGCTATAGCCAAGGCATAAGCGCCAACACCAGGCAACGCCGTTTCAAAGGCAGCACTGGATAAACTGGCACCTTTTATGCCGCTATTCCACACACCAGAGCAAATAATTGTTAAGCCCGTCAGGCTACAGATAATAATGGTATCAATAAAAGTACCAATCATACCTATTAACCCTGACCTTACCGGGCTATTGGTAGTACCCGCCGCCTGCGCAATACCCGCAGTCCCCAAGCCAGCCTCGTTGGAGAAAATCCCACGAGCCACACCAAATTGAATTGCCATTAGCACTGCCGCCCCGGCAAACCCTCCGGTTGCAGCAGCCGGCGTAAACGCATGTTTAAAAATTAATGCGAAGGCCGCTGGAATTCGGTCTACGTAAATCGCAAGCACCACCACCGACATCAATACATAACCAATGCACATAAACGGCACTAGCGACGCAGATACTTTGGCAATACGCCTAATCCCACCCAGTACGACTACAGCAACAATACCCATAGTTACCAAACCGGTAACCCAGCGCTCGATATGAAAAGTAGATTCCAACACCTCAGCCATGCTATTGGCCTGGACCATATTGCCGATTCCAAAACCAGCAAGACCACCAAAAAGGGCAAAGGCAAAACCCAGCCACGCCCAGGTTTTTCCCAAACCATTTTTTATGGCATACATGGGGCCGCCGATATACTCACCTTTTTCATCCCGTTCACGATAATGCACAGCTAGCACAATCTCTGAATACTTGGTTGCCATTCCCACTAATGCCGTACACCACATCCAAAATAAAGCACCAGGCCCACCAATGAAAATCGCCGTCGCAACCCCAGCAATATTTCCAGTACCTACAGTGGCGGAAAGACAGGTCATTAAGGCCTGAAACGGACTAACATCGCCAGTAGTCTCTTCACCCTTCTCCCTCCCCCGACACATCAATTTAAACCCGAGGAAAAGCTTGAACAGTGGCATAGCGCGCAGCCTTAGCATCAGGAAAAGCCCAGTCCCCAATATGAGAATAAGCATGGGCGGGCCCCAAACCACACCATTAAGCCAAGAAACTGCTTGTTGAACTAATTCCATAGAAACCCCAAATTTTTATAGGTTATAAAGGATCATAAACGTGCAATTACTAAACAACGGACAATAAAAAAGGGGCCTAAGCCCCTTTCTTACGCTGCCAGGTTACGCAGCATCAATCGATTTAATAGTGCCTTTTGGCAACACGGCATGCACAGCCACTTTCTGAAATTTGAGCTCTACACTGTTACCCGTCTCCAGAACAACGTAGTTTTCATCAACTTTGATAATTTTTCCCAGCATCCCGCTTGTCATGATCACTTCGTCACCTTTAGCCAACGCGGTAACAAGATTTTGATGCTCTTTTTGACGCTTACGCTGAGGACGAATAATAAGCAGATACATAAATAGGAACATACCACCAAACATTAACAGGGTAATCATTGGATTACCTTGTGATGCCGGTGCGGCCTGAGTCTGGGCCATAGCAGATGCAATAAAGAAACTCATGAAACTCACCTCAAAAAATAAAGAGCGCTCACTCTACCCGTTTTATAACAAGCAGGCAATTAGCACTCTTTACTTATAAAGGCAGCGAAATTTGATTGCAGATTTATCAGGCATAATCCCTGAAAAGCTTTCTGAAGACACTGGGAGATAAACTCGTCCAGCGCTTAAAGGCATTGGTAAAACTGGTACGATCAGAGAAATCTAACGCTTTGGAAACGGTATCTACGCTCATATGCTCGTCAATTAAGTATTTAATCGCGTAGTGGAAGCGAAGTACATCACGTAGCTGAGCAAAGTTTGCACTCTGCTGTTGTAAACGGCGCTGAAGAGTTCGTTTAGAGAGTTTTAGATCTTCGGCAATTCGGTCGATAGAAAGGTCATCGCGACCAACCCTTTGTTTTAAGGCATCGATCACGCGCGCAGAAACCCCCTCATACTTTGGTATTTCAGCCATTGCCAAATACTCCGGGTATGACCTAATCTCCGATCCTTCGAATGGGTTTTCTGAAAAATGTTCACTGTTACGGTAAATGCGCTGTAATTGGATCATCCAGGCTTCTCCTTTGCCAAGCAAGGGCGTTGTTGAAACAAACAGGAGTGTATTCCCTGAATACGATTGACTGCTAACCCGCATCCTTGGTTTAAGCAAACTACACTCATCTATTGTGGATTATAGACTAAGTTTATTTTAAGCAAAGAGCAGCGAGTATAATTTGCGAGCAAAACGTGATTTTATTATCACACATTATTATATAAATGACTCTTTAAATGCCATTACGTATAACCGTCAGCACATCCTGATCATGTGTCTTTGTATTCACCTTGTCCATGATGTATACAAGCCGGCCCTCTTTGTTAATTAAAAAGCTGGTGCGCAAAATCCCCATAAATTCCCGCCCCATGAATTTTTTTAATCCCCACACTCCATACTTGTCCGCAACCGCGTGATCCTCATCAGCCAACAAGTTGAAATTAAGTGAATATTTATCTGAAAATTTCTGCAATTTTTGCACTGAATCTGGGCTGAGCCCCAACACAACCGTATCCAAGGAAGCGAACTCCGCCGCAGCGTCGCGTATACCGCAGGCCTGGACAGTACAGCCGGGGGTGGATGCTTTGGGGTAAAAATACAAGACAACGTTGGTTTTTCCTCTAAAGTCTTTTAGGGAAACATTTTCACCAGCAAAATTTTTTAAGGTAAACACAGGGGCAAGATTACCAATCTTTGGAAACGCCATAAATCAATTAACTCCCAATTACTTTTCAACAGTGTAAAAACAGCTACACAGATTCATCATTGTCGCTGCCGAATAGCCCAAAAAGCGCATCTTTTTCGTCCGGGGTAACGGTGGTTTGGACAGGTGCTATATCCACTATTGGAGATCTAACACAGTTGCGTCCATCGCGCTTGGCTTGATAGAGCAATGCATCAACACGCTCAATAAACCCATCGGGAGTATCGCTGTGATTCGCCCTGAATTCGTCCACACCGAAACTTGCCGTGACAGAAAGAGATTGCTCACCATGTACCAGTGGCGAATTTTGAATCGCTTCACGCACACGTTCCGCCACATTTTTTGCCTGACGTAAATCGGTATTTGGCAGCAGCACCACAAATTCTTCCCCGCCGAACCGACAGGCATAATCCAATTTTCGAATTGTCAGTGAAATGAGATTAGCGACCAGCATTAACACCTGGTTTCCTAACTCATGCCCCCAAGTATCATTAAATTTTTTAAAATGATCTATATCCAACACAATCAACGACAGGGCTTGAAAGGAACGGCGTGACCGTTCCATTTCTAGCGGCAAGGTATCTGAGAAAAATCGAAAATTATACAGCCCGGTAAGTGCATCTGTTCGCACCTGCTCTTTGAGTAAACCAACCTCTTCACGCAGTTGCTTCAGTTCATGCGTATAAATGCAAGGAGAATCTCCTGAAGGGCAACAAATTTCATTGGCGGGTAGCGATGAATCCATAAAATCAGGGCATTTAATAAATAGAAAGTGCAGCTAAGTCTAGACGAACGCACGCGTTCTCACCACCAGGACTGGGAAAATACCGAGTGCGCCATTTACCCATTAGAAACCAAATTTAATCGCGATAAATTTTTAGTAAATCTCCGTAATGATCAATACGGCGGTCGCGCAAATAAGGCCACATACGCCTCACCGTTTCGCTACGAGCCAAGTTTACTTCGAGCACACTGGTCGCTTCACTATCGGTAGACGCAGACCATAAAAACTCCCCCTGTGGGCCTGCCACAAAACTACTTCCCCAAAATTCCAATCCTGCACCGCCTGCTGGATCGGGTTCATGCCCGACACGATTTACACTCACGACTGGTATTCCATTCGCAATCGCGTGCGCACGCTGAACAGTTATCCAAGCCTCTCGCTGGCGCACTTTCTCATCCTGTGCCTCTTCAGGAGACCAACCAATAGCCGTGGGATAAATTAACAATTCGGCTCCAGCCATCGCCATTAGGCGCGCAGCTTCGGGAAACCATTGATCCCAACACACGAGAATTCCTAATTTCCCCACTGATGTTTGTATCGGATGAAACCCCAAATCACCGGGTGTGAAATAAAATTTTTCGTAGTAACCCGGATCATCCGGAATATGCATTTTTCGATACTTACCAGCAATGCTGCCGTCACGCTCAAGAACTACAGCAGTATTGTGATGTAATCCAACACCGCGCTTTTCAAAAAGCGAGGCTACAATTACAACATTTAATTCACGTGCCAAATCTCCCAATAATTGGGTACTAGGACCAGGAATAGTTTCAGCCAGATCAAAGTTTCCGCTCAATTCTTGTTGGCAAAAATAGGGGCCGCGATGCAACTCCTGCAGCACAACCAACTCAGCACCCTGGGCGGCAGCAACACGAATCTGCGCTAAAGATTTTGCAAAATTAGCAGTGAGATCTGCGCTGCAGGATTGCTGCACAATGCCGACCTTCAGAATTTTTGTTGATGTTTTATTTTGCATCATTCCAACCCCAACACACCTTCGGGAATTTGCATAGTAATGCAATGCAAGCTTCCACCTTGCTCAATGAGGGATAAACAGGGAATTCCCATAATTTCGTAACCAGGGAAAGCCTGAGCGATAACTTCCAGCGCTTCTTCATCCATTGGAAGATCATAAATAGGTACGAGCACCACCTCATTTACTACTAAAAAATTTGCATAGGTTGATGGCAACCGCAAATCAGAATCACGACCTAAGACTGCGCCCGCCCAAGGCAGAGCCAACAGCCGGTAAGGCTGACCATCCGCATTGGTAAATGTTTTTAACTGCGCCTCCATTTTCTTCAAATCTGCATAATGCTCATCCTGATCATCATCACACGCGGTATAGACAATGGTATTGTTGGGGCACAAGCGCGCCAAAGTATCTATATGACCATCGGTGTCATCGCCTGCCATATAGCCATGATCTAACCAGTTAATTTTGCGTACACCAAACGCCAACTTTAAACGCGACTCAATTTCTTCCTTTGTTAAATTCGGATTGCGATTTTTATTTAACAAGCACGACGACGTTGTCAGCAGCGTTCCCTGCCCGTCCGTGTCCACGGAGCCACCTTCCAACACCCAATCTTGTTCGTCGCGCGATGCCAATGGAAACGCATTTTGTTCAAATAATTGTCGCGTAATTTGATCGTCCAATTCATGCGCAAATTTATTGCCCCAGCCGTTGAATTTAAAATCCAGCAACTTAAAACCGTCAGGGGTTTCTACAGTTAACGGGCCGTGATCCCTTGCCCATGTGTCGTTACTCTTGCATGAGTATAGATAAATGTATTCCATAGGTGCACCCATGGCTTCCAAACGCTCCCGAATGCTGTCCATTTCAGCTTCAGGCGCCGCAATAATGACGTCAGCGTAATCGCTGATCACCGTTGCGAGCGCCTCATAAAGTTCGGTGACTTCATCAAGAATCCAGTTCCATGCAGTATTTTTGTGGGGCCAGGTTAACAGAACAGCATCTTGTGGTTCCCATTCAGCAGGAAGGCGCTGGTTTGACATAAAACACCTCATTTAAAAATAAAAATGGCCAGTTTGTGGCTGGCCAGTATAAACAAGCTGATCGGCTCAATACAGAACAGCTACTCAGCTACAGATTTCTGTGTCTCCTGCGCGGGCAACTCGATTACCCGAGTTTCGCCTTCGGGAGCCGCCGGAGCAAGCGTGGGTTTATTCGAACCCGCGGTTGACGCACCAACCTGCACAATAGCGGTAATTACTCTATTTTCACGCTCATCGCCACTCAAAATACTCACCTGTAAATTAATATAGTAACGACCTCTTGCGGCGATCGACACCTGCAAAGGCAACTTGTAAGCACCATCCTCAGTCAACGCGAATTCATAGTTCAGTTGTGATGAGCGCAAATCAACGCCCTCACCGGCAGTAATATCTACTTGCATCATTCCGCTTGGCTTTGCTGTTGTTAACTGCAAATCCAGATTAATTACTCCAGGCGCATCAACGTAATAGGGTTGCTGGTTTTCCAGACTAACCGGCGCACCTGGTTTACCTGTATGCGCCACTGCCCTTTTCTCTTTTGCGGTTGAAACATCTACTTCCGCAATACCAGCAGGATGTTCAGAAGTAACTCGATTACACCCGATTAGTAACGTGAAAAACAGTAAGGTAAAAACCGTTGATTTATTCATTCAATCACACCTGTATTAATTCACTGGCTGCGCACGCACATCAAAGCAAGCGGTAATTTCAGAAGGCTCATCCACATCGGCCACTCGCGCATCAATCACTTCCAACACATAGGTTCCAACAGCCATAAACCGCGAAAGCGATTCCTGATCTACTGCCGCTCCCTCCGCTAAATCGATAAGACTACCGCGGCGATGGAGATACAAGTCCGGGTCGGAATTGCCAGAATCAGCGCCGACCTCCACCGCCGAAAATTGATAATTTCCTGCCGACGTAACATTAATCAGGAAATACTGTGCTGTTCCCAGTTTATTGTAAGCACCAAAGCGGTTGGTACTGCAGATATTAACCGGAGTGTTGGATAGGGGCAGGTTTTTATAGATGGGTAAATTACCGACATATCCGCCCGAATTACTTTCCCCTGTTCCGTACTCATCCGCGACAGAAATGTTTTGTTCCGCCAATAAATTGTTGAAAAAACTCGCCTGCCCCGCCAGAGCAGCACGAAGCTGCTCAGCAAAAACATAAACAGAAATAAACGCCTTGGAGTCTGCATAATTACTGGCAGTAATCACCTTAAAAATATCGGCGAAGTCACGTGCAGTTTTGCCGCTATTGCCAGTGTAAAAATTGTAAATGATGGATTGTACCGAAGCCTCTGAGTACCACCCGCGCACGCTATTATTTTTTTGGCTAACGTCACTAAAAAATCCATCAGCCTGCGATTGGCCACTGGAATCACGATAGTTGGCATCATCCAACATCATCGCCGAAAACGCGTTGGCAAAACCCTCAGACATGGCAACACGCATATCGAGTTTATCATCATGGGCGTGATCGCCGCCTATGCTGTCCGAGCGCGCAAAGCTGGCTTCCACGTAGTGCCCCCATTCGTGCAAAATAACATGGCGATCGTATTCGTCCGTATCATTATTTTCATCACCAAGAATATAAATCGAATCACCATCAAAAAAGCTGGTACCAATTTCACCTAAGGTTTTGTCCCCATCTGCACCTTTATTTTTGCTACTCCAGCGCAACTCGAGCGGTGGATAATCCATCACATTGCCTGCCGCTTGAATTCGTTCTATGCCTACATAAATTGAATCCAATAACGCAAAAGGTGCTGCAACCCGAGGTGCGGCATAACCAGCACCACTCCAGCCAGATGCCGCGTGCAGATTGCGTACAGAATTTGCTTCACTCGCCGCAGTCAGGCTACCCACCATCGAGTACAAATTATTATTATTGGTGTTATCAGTTACCTTGAAATTCCAATCGGGCGATTGAGTTCGCAGCAGCTGCGCTTTTACCCTTACTTTTACCAATTTATTGCGCGCGATGCTAAATGAATACTTTCCATCAGCATCCGTCAAACTGGTAGCCAGAATTTGATCGGCTTCATCCAAAAGCTCCACCAATAAACCACGCCCTGGCCGCGCGACCGTGCCGGCATAATTCAAACCATTCAAGGTATGAGGTACATAGTCGTAAGTCACTTTACCGCTAATCGCCACATTGGCCGACATGGATGATATTGAGGACGCGCTTGAAATACTGCTGCTCGATATCGACGAACTAACTGATGACTGGGGAGGGTTGCTGGTAAAGGGTTTGGAGTCAGATGATCCTCCGCCCCCACCACAACCGGATAATAACGCAAAACTTGCCAGCACGAGTGCACTTCGCCAATACAGAGAGATGGTAACGCCGGCAGAAAATGAAAAACGCATAAGCATAACCCGAATGTTGTAGTGTCTACCTAAGTGACTATTTGCAAGCATAGTCAAATTATCGCGAAATAACACCGACAGCTGTCTCGCTGCTGAACTTGCCTTAGGCTGCCAATAAGTTGATTTTTCTGTAAAAAGCCCAAAATCAACGCTATCGATATCGCAATTCAGCTGCCTATAATACCCAAAACCAACACCCCCTCGAACAACTCGACTGGAGGCTTCGTGCTCAAGATCCTGCTCTTCGCCGTTATAGTGACCTGCATCATTATTTTTGGTGGCCGCTATAAAAAAATGAACCCTGAGCAAAAACGCAAAGCCTTGTGGCGCATTGGGGTGGGAGCGTTTCTGGGCATACTGATTTTACTGGTGATTACCGGACGCATGCATTGGGTAGGCGCTGCGCTGGGGGCATTAATTCCTTTTCTTCGCAATGCCTATGGCCTGGTTTCCCAGCTTTTACCATTTTGGTTGCAGCGCAAAAAAGCAGAGCAAGAGCAAGAACAAGCGCAGCAACAGCCACAACAGCCGCCTCCACCAACATCAACCAACCAAATGAGCTTATCGGAGGCACTGGAAATTCTTGGTTTAAACGGTAATACCGACAAAGGAGAAGTCACACAAGCGATGGTTCAAGACGCCCATCGCCGCCTGATCCAAAAACTTCACCCGGATCGCGGCGGCAATGATTATCTTGCAGCGAAAATTAATCAGGCCCGGGATTATTTACTCAGTATCCTCAAACAATAAGAACATCCATCAGGCCTCTGCAGGTGTTTTTTGTTGCAATAACAAATGGATATAGCGCCCGAGCGAGCGATAAGGTTCTTGCTGCGAAAATTCCAATTCCAATTGCAACAAACTTTGTTGGTCGCGCGCGCGATGCTCTTCATTGAAAATATAATCGTGAAACACCCGAATACCGCTATGACACAACACTTTCAGGGGTAATTGCTCCACCCAGGCTAGTACCTGTTCCGGATTCTGCGGATTAATGGGTGTGAGGCTGCCGCGCGATCCACCATAATCCTGATTGATAATTTTTTTGAAATTGGTGCGTAATAAATTTTTATAAATCAAGGAATGGAGATTATAAAAAGTGAGCGATAGATAACCCCCTGGTACCAGATAATTCAACAAGCACGGCAATAGCTCCTGCGGCTCCTGCAACCACTCCATTACCGCGTGGCAAATCACCAAATCAAACTGATACGCTTCACCAAGATGTTGAGGTAATTCCTGCACAGAGCAATGAATCAGTTGCACTCGATTCTTCAATCCTAGTGCGTTAATTTGCTCCTCTGCTAACTTAAGCATTTCGGCGGAAATATCGCAGATCACCACCTCATGCCCCGCTTGTGCCCACTGCAGTGAAAACTGCCCCTGACCACCACCAGCATCCAGAATTCGCCAGGGTTTTGCGGTTTTTTCGGCGGAAGGCGCCGTGGTTAACTGGACATTCGATAACGCGACATTCGTTAACGGGACATTGGGCAAATGTGTCCGGCAATCCCGCTCAAGGACCGCGAGACGAATATCGCCTTTTAATCCTCCATATATATTTTTTTTAAACCGTTGGGCGAGATCATCAAAATTGCGATCTTGCTGTGCTGATTCTTTTGCCATTCTGAGCCCGGGAAAATAAAATTACCTACCTAACTCTGCCACCTTCATATTTATGACAGCTGCCAATAACTGGTTTGTTTATATGATCCTCACCAGCGATCACCAAGTTTACACTGGAATTACCACCGATATGGCACGGCGTTGGCGCGAGCACGCAACCGGTAAGGCCGGTGCACGATATTTTCGCGGGCGTACACCTGTGCGACTTTGTTTCCTGGAAGCGCAGCCCTCACGTTCCAGCGCCAGTCGGCGCGAAGCCGCAATTAAAGCCCTTAGCGCATCGGCAAAACGCACGTTAATTTCACAACATACTGAACCCACCCAGGATTTAATTGTTCAGCTTGAATTACAGCAACTGGGGACGGGGACTGGCGCCAAATAACATGATGGGAAGCGATTTAACTAAACGGATCCCCTGCGCACGTTGCCATCGACCAGGGTGCACCTGTATCTGCGGCCTGATTCGCCCAATTGCCAATCAGGTGGAATTATTAATTTTGCAAGATCCTCAGGAAGCCACACATGCCAAGAACACCGCCGGGCTCTTGCACTTGAGCTTAATTAATAGCCATGTAATGCCCAGCAATGCCAATACCCCGCTCGATTCAGGGACGCTTAAAGAAGCACTGTATTCTGGTGGGAAATGCCCACTTCTTCTTTACCCACCCATACCAGAAGCAAAATCCCTGGGGTTGTTGGAGCCTGCCACGCCACCCGCAGCGCTTCCACCGGAACAGCTTCGGCTGGTTGTTTTAGACGCAACCTGGCGCAAAAGCCGCAAATTGATTTACCTGCATCCATTACTACAATCTTTGCCACGTGTTGCCTTGGAAAACCCGCCGCCATCCCTCTACCTGATTCGCAAGGCAGATAGTGAAAATCAGCTTTCCACACTGGAAGCAAGTTGTTACGCTCTACAACGCCTTGAGCAGGATCGCGTTGATTATTCGCCACTTCTGGATGCAATGCGTGAATTTGTAGCCCGACAATGCGCATTTCGTCCTGCCCCCAACTGTGTAAAAAATGACTGAAGAGATAGTTTCATGACCCATCCCGCCTTTGAATTGCTGCGTAGCCAAACCATTGATGCTTTAAAAATCCGCGTAGAAGAATATCGTCATAAAGTTACCGGAGCGCAGCATATCCACTTGGCAGCGGATAACGACGAAAATGTATTTCTGGTTGCCTTGCGTACCGTGCCCCATGACTCAACGGGGGTAGCACATATCCTCGAACACACCGCGCTCTGCGGCAGTAAAAAATATCCCGTGCGCGATCCGTTTTTTATGATGGTGCGCCGCTCGCTCAACACCTTTATGAACGCCTTCACCAGCTCTGACTGGACTGCTTACCCGTTTGCCAGCCAAAACCGCAAGGATTTTAACAACCTGCTGGACGTGTATCTGGACGCGGTATTTTTTTCGCGTCTGGACGAATTGGATTTCGCACAAGAAGGTCATCGTGTTGAATTTTCGGAGCCGGAAAACCCGGAGTCGGATCTGGTCTTTAAAGGTGTAGTATTTAATGAAATGAAAGGGGCGATGAGTTCAGTACCATCGCAACTCTGGCATACCCTCTGTAAGTACCTCTACCCTACGTCGACCTACCACTACAACAGCGGTGGCGAACCGGAAGATATTCCGGACTTAACCTATCAACAGTTACAGGATTTTTATCGCACCCACTATCACCCAAGCAACGCTATTTTTATGACCTATGGTGATATTCCTGCAGCAACGCATCAGGAAAAATTTGAGCAACAGGCACTCAGTCATTTTGAAAAGCTGGATGAAGTAATTGCAGTAGGCGATGAAAAACGCTACCACGCACCGGTTAATGTCGAAGAGGCCTACCCTGTTGACGAAAATGATGCAGATGACCTTGAGCATAAGAATCATGTAGTCATTTCCTGGTTGCTGGGTAAAACCACCAACCTGGATGAATCGCTGGAAGCACAGCTAGTATCCAATATTTTATTGGATAATTCAGCATCACCTTTGCAGCAAGCCTTGGAAACCACCGAGCTAGGTCAGGCACCGTCGCCATTGTGTGGGCTGGACGATTCATCGCGCGAAATGGCCTTTGTCTGCGGGCTGGAAGGTTGCAAGCTGGATGATGTCAACAACGTAGAAGCCTTGATTCTGAATACCTTGCAACAGGTCGCTGACCAAGGCGTGCCGCAAGAGCAAATTGCGGCCTCGTTACATCAGCTGGAATTGTCGCAACGCGAAGTCGGTGGCGATGGCTACCCTTACGGTTTGCAATTAATTTTAACCGGACTAACTTCTGCCACTCACCGCGGTGATCCTATCGCCCTGCTGGATGTGGATGCAGCACTGGAAAATTTACGCCGTAAAACCCAGGATCCACAATTTATTCAACATGCAGTGCGCAAATGGCTGCTGGAAAACCCTCACCGTGTGCGACTGACCTTACGCCCGGACTTGCAAATGGGCGAGCGCATCAAAGCTGCGGAAAAAAATCGCCTGGCTCAATTGCAAGCGCAATTAACAGCTGAAGAAAAACAGCAAATTATTGAGCGCACCAAAGCGTTGCAAGCGCGCCAACTGCAGCAAGATGACGAAAGTATTTTACCCAAGGTCGGCCTGGAGGACATTCCTGCAAACCTGCATTACACACCCGGCAGCCACGAAAGTTTCCACAACTATCCATTGCGTCGCTACGCAGCGGGCACCAACGGCTTGGTATACCAGCAAATTACCAGCAAGCTGCCAGCACTCACGAATGAACAATTGAAAGTATTGCCGTTCTATTGCATTTGTTTAACCGAGTTGGGTAACGGAAAAAGCGATTATCTCGCTACCCAGCGCAAGCAAGCCGAAACCGTCGGCTCCATTAGCGCGTTCAGTAGTATTCGCGGTGCGGGTGATGATGTGCAAAATATTGATGCATACATCACGCTGTCTGCAAAAGCCTTAAACCGTAACAGTGCCGCCATGATTGCCTTGATGCAAGACACCTTGTTGCAAGCGCGTTTTGATGAGCTGGATCGCATTCGCGAATTAATTGCGCAAAATCGCGCGCGCCGTGAGCAAAGTATTACCGGCCACGGCCACAGCCTGGCAATGACTGCCGCCTGTGCGGGCATGAGCCCTGCCGCAAAAGTTGCGCATCAGCTTAGTGGGCTTGAAGGTATTGCTGCACTAAAAGCACTGGACTCTGCACTGGACAATGAGCAATCCCTGCAAGAGTTTGCACAGACGCTAGCTGCAATCCATCAACTCATTCTGCAAGCACCGAAACAATTTTTAATCGTCGGCGAGCAAGAACATTTGGATAGCTACCGAGAGGACTTGCAACAACGCTGGAATGCGAGCACAGCCAGTGATCAGTTTGAGGCATTTACGTTAAATAAAGTGAGTGAACAAATTCGCGAAGCCTGGATCACCAACACACAAGTTAATTTCTGCGCGAAGGCTTACCCGACAGTACCAAGCGAACATCCGGATGCCGCAGCCCTCACCGTGCTCGGCGGTTTTTTACGCAACGGCTATTTACATCGTGCAGTGCGCGAACAAGGCGGCGCCTATGGGGGTGGCGCAAGTCAGGACAGTAACACCGCCTCATTCCGTTTTTATTCCTACCGCGACCCGCGCTTGACCGAAACATTGACCGACTTCGATCAGTCACTGGTGTGGTTACAGGAGTCCGAGCATTCTGCACAATCTGTTGAGGAAGCCATTCTCGGGGTTATCGGCAGTATCGACAAACCAGGCTCCCCGGCGGGCGAAGCAAAATCCACCTATCAAGCTGAACTCTTTGGACGCACACGCGAAAAACGCGAATTATTCCGCAACCGGGTATTACAAGTAACCGCTGCTGAACTGCAACGCGTCGCGCGCACCTACTTGGTTGCAGAGCGGGCCAGTATTGCGCTGGTGACTCACGCCGGCCAAAAAGCTGCACTTGAAACACTCGGACTGCAACTGAAAAGTTGTTAATACTTATTAAGGCTCACGGATGAGCCTGAAGCCGTTCACCTATGCAAGGTTTTGTGCCAAGCCGCGTAGTTTTCCTGCCTAAAGTCATCTAGTATTCATCCACATGGAATTGCGAGAATAACAACACCTAACCAAACCAACGATGACCAATAACCCACTGGAATACAGCGCAGCGTCCCACCCGGGTCTGGTGCGCGACAACAATGAAGATTGCTTTCTCAGCCAGCCAGAGCACGGGTTATGGCTGGTCGCCGACGGTATGGGCGGCCATGAGGCCGGTGAAGTTGCCAGCGCAATTGTGCGCGATACCATTGAACGCGATACCAACAACAATCCCAAACTGCTTTTAGTGGATGCAATCCAGCACGCCCACACCAGCATCCTCGCTTCTGCGGCCAAAGGTATAGGTGCACCAGGCATGGGCTCAACCGTAGTCGCCCTGCGCAGCGATGCTGTTAAATACCAGATTGCCTGGGTGGGAGATAGCCGCGCCTATCTGTGGACACCCACACGCGAAGGCGGCCGACTGGAACAATTAAGCGTTGATCACTCCTACGTACAAATGCTGGTGGATACCGGTGTAATTCGTGCAGAGGATGCAGAGTTCCATCCAGAAAAAAATATCATTACCCAGTGTTTGGGAATGCAGGAATTACCTCAGGTCAAGGTAGATTTTATTGATGGCCAGTGGCAAAAAGACCAATGGATTTTATTGTGCAGCGATGGACTGACCGATGAAGTCAGCGATAAAACAATCGCTCAGATATTATGCGAATCCAACGACTGCCTGGCCGCCGTCGATCAGTTGCTACACGCCGCGCTCACCGGCGGTGGGCGCGATAATATCACCCTGCAAATAATTGAATCCCCCTTACGTCATAACACCTTGCGCAAGGGCCTCTGGCAATGGGTCCCCTATTTAACCGGAAAAGTAAAAATCGATGCATTTATTTTTGGCAGCGCACTGCTATCACTGTTTGGTTTATTAATTTACGTCGTGAGCAGTTGAATATCCGCTCATTGGGTAATTTGTTTGAATAGAATTTTAGAATTAGATTGATATGGCGCTACAAATTCCCGGATATCGGGTGATACGTAAAATTAATCAGGGTGGCATGTCCACCGTGTACCTCGCGATACAAATCAGCGTGGGGCGTGTGGTTGCACTTAAAGTAATGAATCCGCAGCTCAATAGCGACCCGGCATTCAGCGAACGATTTCAACGCGAAGCAACTATCGTAGGGCAACTGTCTCACCCGAATATTGTGGCCATTTACGATATCGGCCGCCACGAAGATTTGAATTACATCGCCATGGACTATTTGCCGAATGGCTCGGTGCACGATCGAATGAGCACAGGTCTGAGTGGCGAAGAAGTCATCCGTATTACGCGTGAAATTGCCGGCGCACTCGATCATGCGCACGAAAAAGGCTACATCCATCGCGATATTAAACCGGAGAATATTTTATTCCGTTCCGATAATTCCGCCGTGCTCACCGATTTTGGCGTTGCGCGTGGCTTGGCGAACAATTCGCGCATGACGCACGTGGGCACTGTGGTGGGCACACCTCATTACATGAGTCCTGAACAAACCAAAGGCACTACAGTTGATGGCCGCTCGGACCTCTATAGCCTCGGTATCGTCTTTTATGAAATGCTGACCGGCACTTTGCCCTATCAGGGCGACGAAGCCGTCACTATCGCGCTTAAACATATCAGTGCACCAATTCCCAAGTTGCCAATGCAATATTTGGCTTACCAAAAAATCCTGGAAAAGCTATTGGCAAAGGACCCGGAACAGCGTTTTCAACGCGGACGCGATTTGATTGCCGCACTGGACGAATTGGAAAAAAACCAACGCTCTACTGTGACCACTACCGCCGCACATCCAGCAGACCTCACCGTGGTGAACCTCGCCAAAGCACTTGTGTCTGCCACAGTCAATGCGGTGCGCTGGCGCTGGAATAGAGTTCGCGCATTGCGCTGGAGTCCAAGTCGTGGTTTTTATTCACGTCCGGCCACCAAAATTACGGAGATCTTTTTTAACGAACAGCATGCACCAACGCAGATTAGCCGTGAAGAACATATCACTGAATTTAACTCGTCTTATCACAGCAACAATCGCCCCATTACATTTGTCGTAGTACTCCTGTTATTTCTGCCCCTCCTCTGGTGCGGCATGAGCATTTTTTACGCGAAGGGGAAAGCCCCGACCGAGCGCCTCTCATCTATTGGCAAATTAATGCTGGCTACAGCAGATTGGTTTATCGAACTTCCCGCAAATAAGCCGGTTAATAATCCAATCAGCAATCAAACAAACAGCAGCACGTCTGCTTTTGACAGCAGTACACCCGCGAATGGGTCAGCAGAAACCCAAGTGATAAATGCTACGAGCTCATCGCCTGCTGAGTCAGACAACGCCATCGCACTAGCACCTATAGATCAAGCACCTATAAATCAAGCACCTATAGATCAAGCATCTATAGATCAGCAAGCCTATGCAGCCAATCAGAGCGATGAAGCAGCTAGCAGCGCACCAGTGCAAACTTTTGCACTGAAAGTCATCAGCAACCCCGCCAACGCGCGGGTGCGCATTTTAAATATTCCCGACCGTTATCAACCGGATATTCAACTGCCGCCCGGCCGTTACCAGCTGGAGATTAGTCAGGCAGGCTATCAAACACAAAAACAATGGGTGGAAATTGTCGATGCTGATTTGCAACCGGAAATTATTCTGAGTGAATCTATAGAGCCGGGTGAGGAAATCAGCAGTCAATTGGTGGCATCCATTAAAAGCCAGGGGCCGGAGATGATCAGCATACCCACCGGCAATTTTTTTATGGGCAACAAAGATGATCCGCTTACCATGCCCGTACACAAAGTAATGATCACCAAGCCTTTTGCGATCAGCAAATACGAAATTACATTTGATGATTACGATATTTTTGCGCAAGCAACTCAACGCCCACAACCCAGCGACAATCGCTGGGGACGCGGTAATCGTCCGGTGATTAACGTCAACTTCGAGGATGCACGCGCTTATACACAGTGGCTCAGCAAAACCACCGGCAAAAAATATCGCCTGCCGACAGAAGCAGAATGGGAATATGTTGCACGCGCGGAAACCAACACCTTATTTTGGTGGGGCAATGACGTGCGTGAAGCCGCAGGTCGCGCTAATTGTCGACGCGGTTGCAACAGCAAGTTCTCTGGCTTGTTCGGTGCTAAAACAGCACCGGCCGGCACTTACCCCGCGAATGGTTTTGGAGTTTACGACACCGCCGGTAACGTGTCTGAATGGGTAGAAGATTGTTTTGCTGATAATTACAACCTGCACCCCAAGAATGGCCAGGCGATGCTCATAAAGAATTGCGATTCACACGTGGTCCGCGGGGGATCAGCGAAAGATAACGTCGAACGTCTCGCGAGCCATATTCGCGATTATCACCGCAGTGAAATTTTTGACAATCATCTCGGATTCCGAGTGGTGATGGAATTGCAATAATTGCAACTCATCACCTTCGTTTTTGAATTTGCATGAGCCGTGCGCACATCGTTCAGGAGTGCGCGTGTTTTAATATCGACACAAACATAGTATCCGCATCCAGTTCCGGCGCCCCTACAACGCGCTGGGATTGCAACTCAAAATGCGGATGCTGTTGCAAAAACCAATCGACCTGTGCTTCATTTTCACTCACTTGCCAACTGCAAGTGGCATACACCAAATGACCGCCTTTGCGCACCGCAGGTGCCGCATTACGTAAAATTTTTTGCTGTAACTGAATCAATTCACGCGTGTCATCTTCATCAAAACGCCAGCGCGCATCCGGATTGCGCCGCCAGGTTCCAGCTGAGGTGCAAGGAGCGTCAATCAACACCCAATCAAATCCCTGCTGCTGGGCAATTTCTTTGGGCAAACGTAAAGGGGCGGCCCCATCCCAGGTAAAAGTTCGCACATTAAAACGCCCTGCGCGCTTGGCTCTGCGCTTTAACTCCTCCAATTTATAGTCATGCAAATCAGTAGCAATAACGGCCCCTTTATTGTTCATCTGCGCCGCGATCGCAAGGGTTTTTCCACCGGCACCAGCGCAGGCATCCCAGACTTTCTGGCCCGGCTTTACGTCAACGGCGTGCGCAATAAATTGACTGGCTAAATCTTGAATTTCAATATCGCCATTTTTGAATTCAAGCGTGGTATTTACGCCCTTACCACCCTGCAGAAAAATATTGCTCAATGCATCCAGATTGGCATCTACTCCCTGTGCAGATAGACTCGCCTGAATTTCAGCCGGTGATTGATTGGATTGTACGCGCAGCCACAACGGCGGAGTCGCTGTCTGCGACGCTAAAAAAGAATCCAGCTGCGTATCAGCCCAGGCGCTGGCTATTGCTCGTTGCGCAACCAGGGATTGCCATTGAGGTCGCAGCCCAAGCCATAAATATTTTTCTCCCGCTTGCGCAAAATATTCATCTTCCAACAAACGCTGGAAGAATCTATTACGATTTTTATAATCACTCAGTTGCCCGACATTTTGTTTATGCCCATCACCAGTAACACGCAGCTGAATCCAATACCAAAATGCCGCCAATGGCATTTGCTGTATATCCCTGACTTGCCATTGCACGTCCCATTGCAGCCAATCAACAACGCCCACATTAGCATCGGCAAAGTGCTGATAGATATATTCCAGCGCGCAGGCTAACTGCTGGAAACGTACAGCATTATTCATTGCCTCGGTAAAGCCCGCCTGCTCTGCAAGCGATATTTGACCGAGATCGCGTAGATTATGTTTTAACCATTTATCCAACGGCATGGTGCCCGCGACTTGCGTCCAATGGCGCCACAGGCGAATCAAACGAGAATCTTGATAGGTAGATACATCGGAAAAATTAAGCGGATTTTGCATGACGACACAACAATTAAGAATGAGTGAAATAACACGAAGTGACCCATTTTAGCAGTCTGCTATCAGATTACCTAATAGGCAATGTAATATCCGGTAATTGACTTTCAAAAACCGTATTAACTTTATATATCAATGAGTTAAGCGAAAATTTTATTTTCGTTCGCTTGCAATATCCATCGCCTCTTCTAGGGTTGAGCACAGGAGTTATGCATTCATGGAATAATTTTTTAAATAATCTCCCAAGGAGTATCCCATGCGGATCAGGCCTTTTATAAAAGCCCTTTGTGCCATTGGTATTTTCTCAGCCTCCTCAATTGCCTTCAGTGCCGATAGTTTTTCCTGCGCTGCCAATAAGTCCTGGATTACCTCACCCAACGCACCTGCTGAAGTTCCCGACGGTAAAGCAGCCGATTTTTGTCAATTTTATCAATTTTCCTGGCAATGGTTTTTGCAATTAGTATCGCCTGTGAAAGGACAAGCGATTCGCCAATTTCAGGTACAAAAAAATTATCCAGTACTCGAAGCAAGTGGGCAAAACTCTTGTGACCAACAGATAAACGGCCCTGTTTTATTTGCGGCGTTAAACAAAATTAAAAATGGATTCGATATGCCTGAACGTACCGGCCAAGCGGGAACGGGCGGTGAGGCGATTTTCGACCAAGCAAAAAATATTGTTTTTTACGAAGTAAGGTTCGATCGCAATTTGTGTAACGCGGGAAAAATACAAGCCAAGCCAAACTTTCCCGGCGGCACAACGGAAATAAAAATTGCCTGGAAAGTACTTACCAGTGCCGATGACGCTAGTCGCTACTTTATTATGAAGGCCAACATCGACGGCGTACCCGGCGATGAAACACTGGGTTTAATTGGCTTCCATCTTGCGATGGCGACTGATCTTCACCCGGAAATGGTGTGGTCTTCATTTGAACATATTGATAATTCTGCTGAGTGTAATAATGGCAGTGAGAATGACCAACGCTGGTCATTTACCAGTAAAGCCTGCATCGACAAACCAGATACCTGTACATTTAATATTGCAGTAGAGCCCTCACCAGGAAAAATTACCGGCAATCCCACCGAAATTTGTACAAGCCATCCGGGCGGCATGGAACCGGGAGATCCACACTTTGATAAAAATAGCGTCGCGTTAAATGATTTGAATATTCAAATCAATGCGTTCTTAAGCGAACTAAAACAAAATGATCCCATGTCAGTGTGGAAAAACTACAAAAATATTGGCGCACTTTGGGTGTCGGATACCAGCAAAGGATCTTTGTTGAGCGGAACATCTGACCCCTACTCAAACCAACGCGGCTCCATGCGCTTAGCGAATACCGTCATGGAAACTACGTTTCAAGATGGGTTTGTAAACAATGGCGTAAATCAAGGCCCCTATAGTTCAAACTGCTTCGGCTGCCATGAGTACACAGTAGACCCGGTTTATCGCAATACCGGGCCACACAATAACTTTGATGTGAGCCATATTTTTATTAACGACATTCTCGCAGGTCAGTGTAAAAACCCAACGGATGTAAATGCAGGCCCGATTGGTAGTGATGCGGACGCGCAGAGTATTTGCGCAACAACTTGCGAAAACAAAGGTGGCTGGAATGGCAACTGGAAAACCACTACTCCCGGCACCCAATCAGTATGCGCATGCTGCGATGCTAAATAGCAATCACGCACAATAATCCCTGCTTGAAGGACCCGATTTTATGAAACGATATTTGCAACCCTGTTATCTGGCGCTAGCGATGCTCGGTATGAGTAGCCTACCCAGCCTTGCGGAAAATGATCATTACTGCCGCGCACCGGCATCAACGAAAGATCATGCAGCGCCAATGAACTATCCCGATCAATTTGCCTGGCAGCTATTTTTAGAGGTGAACCAAAAAGCCAAAAAAGAATACGCTACGCTGAACGGAAAAAAAGTAGAGCTAAATAACGCCGTGTGGGAGACATGGATAGATGACTCGGAAAATTTTCCGCAGCACCCCAACCCAGCCAACCCGCCGGTATGGCCAACAAAAGCCGATGGGCACAATTTGGCATATACCTCATTTAGCCACCAAACCTACAGCAACGACAAAACCAGTAGCGAGCCAGATTGTAATCCTGATGACTTAAAAAATGGTGGAACCTGTGAAGTTGTCTATCGCAACAAAGCAACCTTTGAGTACATTAAAAATAACAACCTCTGGTATCAGGAAGGCATCGCGGATTACGTAAAAACCGGCAAGGAGATTGTATTTCCTATCGACAGTATTGAGGTTAAGGGCAATTGGAAATTGATTAAGGAAAATGAGAAAAAAGATTACCACTGGAATTACACCACCAAGGGGCAGCTAATTGGTTTGGTTGCTATGCACATCAGCTCCAAAGCAATTCCCAATTGGCTTTGGGCAACGTTTGAACACGTGGACAATCCCGGCCGTTGTGATTTATTAGGCTGCTATGATTGCTACGGTGTAACCAATCCCGTCACTCAACCGAACGCCAAAACCTTTGGGTCTGTTTATCCAGAGGAACCGCTCTCCTCCGCTCTGCTCAAGCAATATGACAAGAGTGGTTTTAACGGTACCTGGTTAAAGGAGTGGAAAAATTACCGACTCAAAGGCAGCATGATTAATTTTACCGACTCATACGGCAACGCCAGTTTACTGGGCAACTCCGTGACAGAGAGCGGCTTCGTTGCCACCTCTTCCTGCATGGGGTGCCATTCCCGTGCAGCAGTTACCAGTGCAGGGCAAAAGGCGTTTCCATTCTTTGGTGAACTACCGTCCACGGCGGCAATAGGTAATATTCCTGCTGAATATGGTTTGCAATTCCTCACTGCCAATGGAGCACCCAATCCAGCAGATTTTTACCATCGCGCAGGAAATTTAAACAACAACAATCCCTACGGCACCTTGCAATTTCTGCAAACCGATTTTGTGTGGGCTATTCCGATGCGTGCTAAATCGATCAATCAAACCACTCCCTAAGTATTATCCGCAAAAGTAGTTAGCGATAAATAAACGGCGCAGAGAACCCTCTGCGCCGCTTTTATTTTTATCAGAGTGTAATAATTTTGCTGGAGTTAGGTAAACCGGGGTTTCCAGACGTAATGTTTTGTTTAGCGATTTGCCAATCGCCGCCGAGGGGATTAAAACTAAATCATGACTGATGTTTGTGTGGGGTTTTAACGTGAAGCATGCCGCCCTTTCCCGTCGACAACTTATCAAAGGCCTTGGGTTAATTGGCCTTGCCGCTAGTGCACGCGCCAGCTCAGCGAGCAGCAGCGCCAAACGTCTGGGGGTAGCCTTGGTTGGGCTGGGTTACTACAGCCGTGATGTACTTGCACCCGCCCTGCAACTTACGAACCACTGCCAACTCACCGGTATAGTGACCGGTTCACCAGAAAAAATTCCCTATTGGCAAAAAACCTACGGCATTCTTGATTACAACATCTACAACTACCAAAACATGCATGAGATAGCCAACAACCCGGCGATCGATGTAATTTATGTAGTCACACCAACGGGTACGCACAAGCAATTTACGGAAATTGCGGCAAACGCGGGCAAACATGTCTGGTGCGAAAAGCCCATGGCGATGAGTGCACGTGAATGCCAGGCAATGATTGATGTCTGCAAAAAAAATAAAGTGCAGCTCACTATTGGATATCGCATGCAGCATGAAACCAATACACGAAAAATCATTCAATTCGCTCGCGATAAACCTTACGGAAAAATCAACGACATTATTGCAGAAGCAGGCTACAACAATACCAGCGACACACATGGTTGGCGCGCTAACGCAAAACTGGGTGGCGGCGCCATGTACGACATGGGCGTGTACCCGCTAAACGCCGCGCGCTATACCTCTGGCGAAGAACCTATCGCGGTAAGTGCGGCCATGACATCGACACGCGAACTGTATAAACACGTCGATGAAACTACAGAATTTGAATTGGAATTCGCCAGCGGTGCACGCGCTAAATGCGCAACCAGCTACGCGCGCAATATGAACTCACTGCGCGCCAATTGTGAAAAAGGCTGGTATGAGTTGAAGCCGTTTCAGTCATATTCAGGCGTGCGCGGTCGAACCAGCAGCGGCCTGGAATTGCCCGCCTCCCCCCTCAACCAACAAGCCGTACAAATGGATAACGATGCACTATCCATTTTGCACAACTCACCCATTCTGGTTCCCGGTGAAGAAGGCATGAAAGATATTGTCATTCTTGAAGCAATATTTAAAGCGGCGAAACTGGGAAAACGAATTGTCATTTAATGGTTAAAAAAAACATTGGGCGCCGGATTGCACCCAATGTTTTATACAGATTTAATCAGGATGATTAGGGAGCGATGCCGACTTTCACACCGTTAGCGCTACGCCCCGCAACATCAGCTCTGCCGTCGCCATTGATATCGCCATATTGAAGCGAGCTATTGTATTTAACATCAGACCAACCATATTGGTCATTAAATTCAGCACTCCACAAACGCGCCTGAGTAAAGCTTGTACCGTTCGATAGCGCAGCCCACACACCTTCATGCCCACGACCAATTACGTCAGCCATTCCATCGCCGTTTAAATCAGCGAAATGTATCGATTTATAATATTGCGGCTGTGTCCAATCATAACTACTAAAATCAGTCGTCCACCAACTGGCATTAACCCCGTTAAACTCCGCGCCTGCCACTTTAGTATTGAGGGCGACCATAATTCCCCACTTCCCGTGACCCACGACATCTGCCCAACCATCACCATTTACGTCAGCGAATTGAACCGTCGTCGCCCTATCGGCAACGCCCCAGTTCCAGTTATCATCTGCGTGGTCAAAGAAATTTTGTGTAAAAGCCAGTTTTTTCTTTTGGAAACCTGTACCCGTGCTGTAAGCGATCCAGATTCCTTGCGAAGAACGTGCACAAATATCCGCTTTGCCATCTTTATTAATATCCACCAATTTAATTGTTGAATACCAACGCTCATCGTTCCCCCAACTACCGCCACTATCTGCATCAGCAAAATCAGCGATACCATTATTGTACGAGGACAATTGATAGCTCATATTGACAACGTTATTGAAGCCATTGCCATTATTAATGGCGACCATAATGCCATTGGGACCTTTTCCGACAATGTCAATTCTTCCATCGCCATTAACATCACCGTATTGAATAGACGCGCTGTATTTGGTGTTATTCCAACCGGTAGCATCTGTAAAGTTGCCGCTGTATAGCACCTGCTTTTGTGCAAAGCCGAATTGAGTTCCAGGGAAACCATACGCGACATAAATACCGTTGGACTTTCGCATTAACGCATCCATTTTCCCGTCTTTATTAATATCCGCCAAACGGAAGGTGTTGTAATAACTTGCGTTAGTACCAACGCCATCAACATCAGAGTAATCGCCATTGTAGGCCGTGAACAAATCCAGAGGAGAAAACTCTAATACAGGCCCGGCAAAAACGAATCCTTGTTGTTTCAAAAGCGGGACAAGGTGCTGAACTGCTTGCAACGTATAATTGGTACCTTCGGAGAACTCATTGGCGTCATGCATTTGGATAATTCCGCCATGATTATTTTTTTGCACAGTAATTAAATTGACCAAATCATTCATGGCTTGCTGAGGACTAACCCCATTTGCCGCGTAGGCCCAATCGACCGAATCGTAATTGGTTTCGATATCGCGATATTGACGTGTAATCCCAGGCATGGAGTTGTAATTAGCTATACCTGGGACATTGTGCGGAGCACGAATAAAATACCAACGATTACGCACATAGGGATCAATGTAATTTTGCAAATTATTGATACCACTTAATACATCCGTGTTGTTCTGTAACCCATCGTAAAAATGCGCAAAGGTATGATTGGCCACTCGCTGACGATTATTGGCAAGCGCGGTGAGCGCTGCTGGGTAATGGGTTACACCAACATTGCGTCCATCTTTATGCCCAATAACAAAAAACGTACCAGATATTTTTTGTGAATTAAGATACTGATACAACTGCTCAGAATAAGCATCGGGACCATCATCAAACGTTAGGGAAACAACTTTGTCGGGGAAATTATAAACATTCTCACTTCCATCAACCCAAAATGGCGCTATTTGAGCCACAGCAGTAGATGAAATAAACAATGGAAGTGCGCAGCCACCTGCTGCCGCCATCATGTTGAAAAATACTTTTTTCATGGTTTTTCCTTAGTAAAAATGCCATTTAAATAGTTTTGAAGAATATTTAGATCTACTTACACACGTAGATATTCAAAATTTCTTCAATGACAAAATTACAGGAAACCAACCATTATTTGTTATGTTTTACATGACAACATCTAGAGATGTGAACTGTAGCCCGACTAAAACTAGCGTTTACAGAAGACCCCTTACCAAGTCATTTCACTAAACCTACCCTGCAACCAAATTACGGACGGATAGGCCGCCAACCAACTCCATACAAAGCGATTCAAGCCAAATAAAACTGCATTTGCCAAGTGAAATACACCAGCAAACACCAATGCAATTGTCAGTGTTATGGAGTGCAAAAGAGTTAGCGGAAACAACAACTCACCAAGGATCACCGCCCTGGATACATTCAATAGTAGCTGCGGCCTGTTCGCCAAAGAACGCAGAGACTCACTCACCGGATAAGCCGTCAGTGCAAATACTTCACGCAACGCTTTACCGGATCGCCACTCCGCATTTTCAATTTTCACCAAACCCGACTGAAAATAAGAGAGTGTCAATTGCAGCGCTAAATAACCCAAGGCGATTTCCTGCCACATAGGTGATGGCGCGAGATTCGCAAGCCACAAACACAAGAGCACCAGAATACTCATTGTATCGCTGCCGCCGTTATAAGGGCCCTGGAAACGCTTGATCAATAAAATCGAACTAGCAAGCAGTGCGGTTTCCACCCAAACAGGATAAATACCCAGCATCAATAGAATCGCCAGTGGCGCACGAAGAAGGGCTAACTTTTTCTCCAACCCGTAACTACGCAAAAGCTCCAGACTTTGCTGCAACAATGCAAATCCAAGCAATATTTCGGCAAAGCGCACTGCCATCTCCAGAGTCATGCGTTAACCTCTGCATTTACCAGCGCGTAAGTAGGCGACTGCAAAAACAGCTCATCCTTCACCTGCCCCATTTTATTTGCATCTGTATCTTCGCTGTAAATCGCACGAATACGAAATTGCATAAAGCGGGCATTTTCCGGGGCAGGAATCTCACCCTGCTCTATCGCTATCAATAAACGTTTTGAAATTTCGGTGAGATAAAATGAATCTCCACCTTCAAATAATCGCTCTGCACAGCTATTGATATACAGCCGCTCATTCCACTTGGGGCTATGAAAAAGCCGTGTGAGGTGTTGACCAATAGTGATTTGCAGAGGAATAGGTCGAAAGGGAATCCAAATTTCAGGTGACTCCCCCTCGTTTTTAAAAAAAGCCAGATCAATTCTTGGAGAGGGACCAATGCTGCTGAAAAAGCGCCAGGAGGGAAAAACAATTGGCAGCACTAGCTTGATTAGCGGAAAAATTTTCATTCATTCCCTCCGGCCTTGGCAAATAAACAACCAAAAAAATTATTGCCAGCTTCCACCACTCTGACTACAACTTGCACGTGCTCCCGCCAAGGTTCCCGCATCCGTTGAGTAGTGGTAGGAATCCAAGGGTTGCTTCGCCATGTTTTCGCAGATTCCTTGCGCTGGAGTCGGGCAAGAATCCAGATAGGTTAACTTTGCCGGTTGCCCACCCATAGGAACGTACATTTTACTCATTGAAGTACAAGCCTCTTTAAACTTGGCCGCCGCTAAACCTTTATTTTGCAGGCAGTCATTAATTTCCAGGCTGACACCCATCATACTGACCGACCCCTCCAACAAACACGCCTCCTCGTTTGCCGCAGCAAAATTTGTACAGAGAGAACCAACAATAACGAAAACCCCAGCTACTACTTTTAACATTTTTTTTCCTTGAGTAAAGAACAATAATTAAGCAACACCTAAATTTTATAAACTTAACTGACTTTTAAAATTATCCCTATAGCGTCGCGATAACACCAGCGTCTTGCCACCATAAAGTGTTATTTCATGGTCACCGGAATCCATAGCCTGCACCTGCTGCACCCGGTGCAAATTCACAATACTGGAACGATGGATGCGCACAAAATCGGCAGGTAATAGCTTCTCCAGCCTATCCATAGTAGTGCGCATGGGGTAAACACTATCACGCACATGTAAATTGGCGTAATTACCTGAAGCTTCAACCCATTCTATATCGGCCGTTTTAATTAGAAATTCACGCCCCAGTTTTTTTATTAGTAGGATCTCTGGGCTTTTTTCAGACCCTGCTGACTCTTTTTCCTCTTCTTCCGTGAGGTAAGTCGCTTCGCCCTGCAGGCGTCGATAAATCAAACGAAAGCCAAATATCACTAACAATAATGTTAAATAGGATTGAGCGTCTTTGCGGTACTCGTACAACAACTCAGTTGCCATATTGCCGAAATAATAATCAGCACCCATCACCCAATAACACAAATGGCGCAGGCCTACCATGCCGCCCACATGTAATAACGAAAAGGGAATGGTCAGCAACACATGAAAGCCTATGCAGGTTTTCAGGGATAGATTTGCCAGCCATCGATCATGAATATAAACCCCCACCGGTATTAACAATAAAATCATGAATGCGCTGGACAGCTCCCAGGATAAGGGTTGCCAGAATGCAATGTCGTGCCCATCGCGTTTTATTTCCATTAACTTGGTCGTAGCAAGTACCAGCACATTAAACCCGGACCAGCCTAATAACAGCCCCCAACCCCATAGGCGGGGATGCGCGAGAAAATGTTGCTGGTAAATATCAGGGGGTTGTTTGCTCATGATTTTCTCTATCGTTGCTTTGGTGTTTACGCCCGGAGTATGTCACGCAATCTCGTCACAGCCGGCTGCCGCTTATCACAGAATGATGTAAATCAATCACTTAACGAATCATTGCAACAAGGACATCACCTAGGATAGCGGTTCAACACGTATTGCAGGAAGTAAAAAATGCCGCAGGAAAAATTGCCCGAAGATCCTTTATCCATTAACACTAAAACGCGATTGCCTGAATTAGATGGCCTAAGGGTAACCGTTTTTGGATTATTAATTTTGTACCACACCGGTATGCTCTATGTGGCGGATTGGGGCTTTCACTACAAAAGCCAATACCAAAGTGAAGCCCTGGCGAACCTGATGCTCTGGTCCAATCAATGGCGCATGTCGTTATTATTTTTAATTAGCGGCGCAGCCCTGGCGCTCTTTTTACCCCAGCATGCGAATTGGAAATCACTAGGCAAACGCCTTAGCCAATTATTGCTGCCGCTCTTGTTCGGAATGCTGGTGGTGGTTGTCCCACAGGTTTATATCGAAGCAAAATCCAAACACATTATTGAAGGATTGGATTACTGGCAGTTTTGGTATGCTTATCTGGATCAAAAAAGCGCCGAATTTGAAGGCCACAAAACTATCGGCACAATGCACTTCACTTGGAACCATTTGTGGTACTTGCCCTACCTTTTCGTTTACACCCTGACAGTGGCGACAGTTTATCCATTACTGCACAGCCGATTGATGCAATCTGTATGGCGCTGGTTCTCCGCTCGTTTGCTGCTGACGCACCTAGTATTTCTCCCGATTGCCGGTTTTTATATCAATGGCTCACTTCTCTATGCAGAACACCCGGTTACCCATAACTTAATCGACGATTGGTTTAACCACGGCCGTTCGTTCTTAAGTTTTGCATTGGGGTTTGCGGTGGTACAAATTCCCCACCTATGGCGCAGCGTGAAAAACATCCGCTGGCATCTGTTAATCGCCGGATCTATTAGCTACAGCTACACACTTTTCGAATTTCACGGTGGGACATTGGGTGACGGCGTCATCGCCCAATCGATGAACGGGATTTTATGGTCCGCAAATAGCTGGCTATGGATGCTCTGCGTTATCGCCTGGGGCCAGCATTGGCTTACTCGTAGTAATCCATTCATCCGCTATTTAAATTCAGGCGTGTTTTGTTTTTATATCCTGCACCAAACGCTTATCATCGTGTTCGCGTATTGGTTAACACCCTTTAACCTGGGAGGTTTTTTGGAACCCTTTGTCGTGATTTTATTAGTAGTGCTAAGCTGTTGGGGATTGTTTGAATTGATTACACCCATTCCGGGGCTGCGGGTGTTGTTTGGAATAAATGGCGGCCCCCATATCAAACAACATTTGCAGGCACCATTAACAACAAGGGCGCAATAAATTGCGCCCCTACGTAGGGGTTCAATTTATTGAACCCTGTTTAAATCCGCGCTATGTGTCCATGCTGTTGAACCCTTTTCATTGAGCCCCGATGGAAATAGCAATCACATTGCCTGCTTCTTCAACTTATCAATTTCATCGCGCAGTTTTGCCGCCACTTCAAATTCCAAATCTTTTGCGGCCTGGAACATTTGTTTTTCAAGCAGCTCGATGGTTTTCCAAATATCTTTGGGGTTAACTTCCACTTTGTATTTGGCTTGTTTTTCGGCGATGGCCATGGCTTTGTTGCGCGCGCTACGGCCACCGGCACCAGGAACGACAGAGCCTTCCAGGATGTCGGTGATATTTTTGTTGATGCCTTTTGGAACAATGCCGTGTTTGGTGTTGTGGTCGATTTGTTTTTGGCGGCGGCGATCGGTTTCATCAATAGCACGCTGCATGGAGCCAGTAATTCTATCGGCGTAGAGAATCGCTTTACCATTCACGTTACGCGCAGCGCGGCCAATGGTTTGGATCAGCGAGCGATCTGAACGCAGGAAGCCCTCTTTATCGGCATCCAGAATAGCCACCAGCGATACTTCCGGCATATCCAAACCTTCACGCAGCAGGTTAATACCGACGAGCACATCGAATTGACCGAGACGTAAATCGCGAATAATTTCTACGCGCTCTACTGTGTCGATATCCGAGTGCAAATAGCGCACTCTCACACCGTGTTCACTGAGGTATTCAGTGAGGTCTTCCGCCATACGTTTGGTCAGTGTGGTAATTAATACACGTTCGTTTTGCTCCACACGCAAACGAATTTCAGACAGCACATCATCCACTTGTGTGGTAGCCGGGCGAATTTCAATAATTGGATCGATTAATCCCGTTGGGCGAACTACCTGTTCTACTACCTGCCCCTGATTTTCAGCTTCATATTTACCCGGCGTTGCGGACACCATAATCATTTGTGGCGCAATGCGTTCCCATTCATCAAACCGCATGGGGCGATTATCCAATGCCGATGGCAAACGGAAACCATATTCAACCAAGGTTTCCTTACGCGATCTATCGCCTTTGTACATGGCGCCAATTTGTGGAATGGTCACGTGACTTTCGTCGATTACTAACAAAGCATCTTGCGGCAAATAATCAAACAAGGTCGGAGGCGGCTCGCCAGATTCGCGGCCGGATAAAAAGCGGGAATAGTTTTCGATGCCGTTGCAATAACCTAATTCCTGCATCATTTCCAAATCGTAACGAGTGCGCTGCTCCAAACGCTGAGCTTCTACTAATTTATTATTTTCGCGCAAGTATTCCAAACGCGTGCGCAACTCTTCCTTGATGTTTTCGATCGCCTCCAACACCGTTTCGCGCGGCGTTACATAGTGAGATTTTGGATAAATTGTATAACGCGCTACTTTGTGCAGCACTTCGCCGGTGAGTGGATCGAAAATGGAAATTTGTTCTACTTCATCGTCAAACAATTCCACGCGCACCGCTTCCATATCAGAATCAGCGGGATAAATATCAATCACTTCACCACGCACACGATAAGTGGCGCGTGCAAAATCCATATCGTTGCGGGTGTATTGCAACTCCGCGAGGCGGCGCAAAATTTGGCGCTGGTCAATTTTATCGCCGCGCACTATATGCAACAGCATTTTCATATAGGACTCGGGATCACCCAAACCGTAAATAGCGGAAACTGTCGCCACTACAATGGCATCCTTGCGCTCCATCAAAGATTTTGTAGCCGAGAGGCGCATTTGCTCAATGTGTTCATTTACCGAAGAATCTTTTTCGATAAAAGTATCTGACGAGGGCACATAGGCTTCAGGCTGGTAGTAATCGTAATAGGAAACAAAATATTCCACAGAGTTATTGGGGAAAAATTCTTTAAATTCACCGTAAAGCTGCGCAGCCAGCGTCTTGTTGTGGGCCATGATTAATGTGGGCCGCTGCATGCGCGCAATCACATTAGCGATGGTAAAAGTTTTACCCGAACCGGTGACCCCCAACAGGGTTTGGTGGGCCAGGCCCGCATCCAAACCTTGTACCAAGCCTTCAATAGCTGTGGGCTGATCCCCGGCGGGCGCGAATTCACTGTTTACAACGAATTGTTTACTCATAGCGACTCAAACGTGAATTGAAAAATGGGATTGTAGCGAAAATTAATGCACAAGGTCTCAGAAGCTTTGTAGTGTTGTTTCCAAGACTGTCGGAAACAGGGACGTCGACGACAAGCCCCCATGGATGGGTTCACGGCGTGTCTTGGAAACAACACTGCAAAGCTTCCTGCTCCCAATGATGCCAATATCTCTTTAAAGAACTAGACTTGGCATCAACCAGACTAATACCCGGCACTGACAGCCGATGTCAGCAGCCCAAGGAGGTTTTATGAGCGAGTTTCGTATCGAACACGACAGCATGGGTGATGTACAGGTGCCCAAAACCGCACTCTACGGCGCTCAAACCCAGCGTGCATTGGACAACTTCGCGATTAGTACCCTGACCCTGCCCCCGCGTTTTATCCATGCCGTTGTCCATATAAAGAAGGCGGCCGCCCTGACCAATCGCCAGTTGGGCCTGCTGGATGAAGATATCTCCTGGGCTATATGTGCCGCCTGTGACAGCTTGCTGGCGGGTCATTACATCGACCAATTCCCGATAGATGTATTCCAAACCGGTTCTGGCACCAGTACCAATATGAACGTGAATGAAGTCATTGCCCATATCGCCAGCGACCTGGCGGGACAAAAGGTACATGCCAATGATCACGTCAATATGAGCCAAAGCAGCAATGACACAATCCCCAGTGCAATCCACATCAGCGCTGCACTCGCATTAAAACAACAGCTCTACCCTGCTATGGAAGAATTGCACACCAGCCTATTGGGCAAATCGGAAGCCCTGATGGATGTGGTGAAAACTGGTCGCACCCATTTAATGGATGCCATGCCGATTACGCTGGGTCAGGAAATCAGCGGCTGGGCCAGCCAAATTGAAAGTAACTACGTGCGCTTACAAATGGCATTACCACAATTATTGCGCCTTGCCCAGGGCGGTACAGCTGTCGGCACGGGCATTAATGCCCACCCAGAATTTGCTACCAGATTTGCAGCAAATTTATCAGAAGCAACGCATCTGGAATTTTTACCAGCCGATAATTTTTTTGCGCACATGAGCGCGCAAGACACTGCTGTCGCGATCTCCGGCCAATTAAAAACACTCGCCGTAAGCCTGATGAAAATTGCCAATGATCTGCGCTGGATGAACTCCGGCCCACTCGCAGGATTGGGTGAAATTCAACTCCAGGCTCTGCAACCCGGCTCATCTATTATGCCCGGCAAAGTAAACCCGGTAATTCCAGAGGCGGTGTGCATGGCAGCAGCCCAAGTGATGGGTAATGATGTAAGCATTGGTATTGCTGGGCAATCAGGCAACTTCCAACTAAATGTGATGTTGCCATTAATTGCGTACAACTTATTGCAATCAATTGAACTGCTCAGCAATTCCTGCAATGAATTAGCCGATAAAACCATCGCGCCATTTCAGGTTAACCGCGATAACCTCAACAAAGCGCTAGCGCAAAATCCCATTTTAGTAACAGCATTAAATCCGCTCATCGGTTATGAAAAAGCAGCTGCTATTGCGAAGAAAGCCTACCAAGAAGGCCGTGCGATTATTGATGTCGCGGAGGAAGAAACCAAACTGGGGCGAGCGGAACTGGAAGCCTTGTTGAACCCGGAAAAATTAACGCGCGGGGGATTGTAAGCCACGCAACTATCGATTAAGCAGATTGGATTCTGCACCACCTAAGGTAATCGCCTAATCCAATCTGCCACCAAAAGATCGTCTTCCCGCCTTAGTTGCGGGAAAACTCCACATCCATCAACCGCAGCTCTGCAGTTGTTGTTCCTTCCGGCTTAACGCGAATATATAACTTCGCATAATCATTAACTGGTTTATTCAACAGCACAGTTACGCGCGAATAATCCCAAATTTTATCCGGGGTTACAGTGAGCGCACCCAACAGTTCACCATCGGGATTATCCTGATAAATTTCTATATTCCAGGCACTCGCCTCACGCAAAAAGTAAGCACCGATCATTAGTTTATTAATACCCGTTAAATCATAATCGCCGAAGGTAAAACCAGCCCAGCCATCCCCAGCTTTGAGATTAATAACATCTTGCTCTTTGTACTTGTCAATGCTCACCAATTTACCTAACGATGCAGAACTAATGACACTGGCAAAATCAAGCCGGGCCGGTACTAAGCCAAACTCTTTCTGGATTTGAATCGCCGGTACACCATTGGTTGCATTATCGGTAAAAGTCACTGCAAACTTGTAGGATTCGCCTGTTGCCTTATAGGGGCCGCTCGCTACCCCCAAAGTTTTGCCGTGCGCTTTTAATTCCACACTGCCCGTCAGTGGCAAGGATTTTGGCGCATTGTCTTCAGTTAACGACAACACATAGGTCGCCAAGGCCGTGCGATCTGCTTCGCTCAAACCAGAGAATGCCGGCATATTCATTTCGCCCCAAACGCCCGCGCCACCGTTGCCAATTTTGTTCACCAGGTATTTCAGTGCTTTCCCATCCTTTTGGTATTTTTTCGCTACATCGCGAAACGCAGGACCTACCACTTTTTCTTCGATTTTATGACATCCGAAACAGTTGTTCGCATCAACCAGTGCTTTCCCTTGATCGATTAAACTGACACTTTGATGGCCCTGTGACTTTTCCGAGAGAGCTGACTGATAGCCGAATTGCACAAACGGATTGTTGTTAGTAATCGCGGATATTAAACCATCTTCTTTATCGATAATGGCGAACTCGTAGGCAAAGTTTTTCGTATCCGGCCAGTAAAAACTCTTATTCATTTCAGATAAGAGTGTTACTGACGGTGGTTCATTACCAATCACAAGGGATTCTTGTACCGACGCTTTTGCGCCTTGTGTGTCTGAAACAGTAAGCGTTAATTGATATTCACCGGGCATATCAATTTCAACACTTACTTCCGGTGCATCACCCAAATACTGTTCAATGCAGCTTGCAGCAATACATTTCAGTTTCCATTCAAATTGAATTTTATCGCCGTCCAAATCCACTGACTGCTTTGCCGACGCCGCAATTTTTGTTGGGATACCCGCGCGTGTTTTATCCACGTGAACTTGCGCAACCGGAGGGCGATTACCGGCACCGACATATTCGATACGCGATAAACGGGCATCCGGGTTGCCGGTAAACCAGGACATGCCGTATTCCAATACATACAGGGTTCCATCCGGCGCAAAGCGCGCATCGATCGGCAAGGCATAACTGATTTGCGGGGCAAAAGGTTCTATTTTTAGAATGCGCCCCTGCTCATCAAAACTCACCGCCTTCACCCAGGTGCGCATAAAATCCACAATAAATAATTTATTGTTGTAATAGGACGGATACCGATTTATCGATTCCGGATACTCGTTATTGCGGTAAACATCGGCAACTATTGCGGTGCGCCCACCGGTTCCCATTTCCGGGAAATCATCTGAGATGCCATAAGGGTACGCAATAAATGCCGGCTGTGCCGGCGGTAACTCTTTTGCTCCAGTGTTATTCGGTGAAACATTTAGTGGCGCAGAGGGATCTACGAAATCACCCGATTTTTTACTGACGTAATCAAAAAAGTTATACGCATGATTCTTACCAATTACCAAGGGCCAGCCAAAATTTCCGGCCGCGGTTACGCGATTAATCTCGTCATAACCCTGTGAACCTTTTTGATCAGAATCCTTGCTTGCATCCGGCCCTACATCGCCATAAAACAAATGCCCGGTCTGTTTATCAAACGTAAGGCTGTAAGGATTACGTGCACCCATGACATAAATTTCCGGCCGCCCAATGCTGGCATCCGTAAATAAATTGCCCAAAGGAATCTCATAGCCGGAATCTGCTTTTGGCTTTATTCGCAACACTTTGCCACGCAAATCCATGGTGTTACCCGCACTGCGCAAGGCATCATTTTTTTTCATATCTGCACGAAAATCGACGGGTGCATAACCATCCTGGTCATGGGGATTGGTGTTATCGCCGGTTGAAAAAAACAATTCGCCATTACTGCCAAATTGCAAATCACCGCCTGTGTGGCAGCAATTATTATCAATCGAATACTCCAGCAACACCTGTTCAGTTTTCACATCCACTTGCTGACCATTCCATTTAAACCGCGCGAGCCGTTGGCGCAGATGCTTTTTGCCGTCCACTTCACTAGCGACGGTAAAAGCGGCATATATCCATTGGTTACTGGCGAAATCCGGATCGACAGCCACACCCACCAAACCCAACTCCATAAATTTGTCGTACCCGACCGGCAATGTACCCGCCTCGCTTAACTGGCCGGTTTTGTAATCCACCCGCTGAAAACGCCCTGGACGCAAGGCAATTAATGCATCGCCATTGGGAAAAAAAGCAAGCTTGACAGGCTCATCCAATTTATCCACCAAGGTTTTTTTTATGAAGCGATTATCTTCCGGGCGCGATTTGGTGTAATCCAAACGGGGCTGAAATCCATTGCGATGATTTAAACCCACCACATAAGTCAGTCCGCCGGTTAACTGCTGTAAAAAGTTCGGATTGGAAAAGGTTTCGTTGGTATGCCCTAACGCGGTATAAAACGCGCGACCACCATCGTAGTCGTGATACCAGGAAATAGGATGATCATGATTGTGCTCACCACCCTGATAAGTAGACTCATCCACTTTGGCTAGCACATGGATAAATTCATAAATATCGCGAAAGTTGTACCACTCATCTGCCAGCGAAAAAGTGTCAGGAAGTGCCGCGGTTGCGGGATGATTTTTATCAACTACCTGAACAGTTGCCGTTTGTACATTGCTGGGATCATTGGGATGGTTTTTAAATACGGCCCCCACCAGGTTACGATACCAAAACCAATCTCCCTGCCATTCGGTATCCGTTGCTGCGTGAATACCAACAAAGCCCCCGCCCGCCTGAATAAAGCGCTCCATCGCTAATTGTTGGGCATCATCCAGCACGTCCCCAGTGGTACTTAAAAAGATAATCGCATTAAATTGACGCAGGCTTTCATCGCTAAATTGCGCGGCATCTTCCGTTGCCACCAGCGTAAATTGATGTTGCTGTGCTAATTGTTCCAGCGCCGCCAAACCGGCCGGAATGGAATCATGACGAAAACCCGCCGTCTTACTAAACACCAGGACTCGCGCACCACTCAGAGTAACCTGACTCGCCAAGGCGGACGATGGAACTGATTCTGACTCCAGATTTTGTGGTGCAGGCTTATCGCACCCCATCAACCCGACGAGAAGAAACACAGATAACCCTTGCAGCATTTTTTTGGTAGTAATCCAGCGCCGATCACAAATAGTCTGAATGCCGGGAATAGACAGGTACATAGATGAACCCTTATTGTTGTAGAGTGGTTTTATAAACTGAGTTTAGCTAAAAAAGTGACTCGCTAACGAAATACAGCCTACTCCCTGAAATAAAAATGCCGCTGATGTTATCAGCGGCATTAGATCTTATCAGTGGTGTAAAAATTGTACGCCCGGGTTTACCCAGCTAAACGCTTCTTTTCGTTTTACTCATTTGGCGGCCTGACTCATGCTTTTTCCAACCAGCGTTGCAACCGCGCTTCCAGATCATCATAGCGTATCGGTTTTGCGATATAGTCATCCATCCCCGCGGCTAAATATTCATCTTGGCAAGCTTCAATTTGCGCGGCAGTTACGGCAACAATAGGCAGATGGCGCAAGCTGTGAGTTGTACGCTCATAATCACGAATTTTTTGCGTCGCGCGCAAACTGTCTTCTTCCTTCATGTCGTAATCCATTAACACGAGATCAAAGCGTTCCTTTTCAACAATTTCCACGGCTTCCAAACCATTGTGCGCGACCTGTACATAACAGCCGAGCTTTTTCAGCATAGCGCTAATAACCATCTGGTCAACGCGGTGATCTTCCACCAGCAATACTCTGGGCACTACTGCGAGAAGCGTAGCATCGCGCTCATAGGGTTTGCGCTCCTCATCCATATTCACGTTTAGCAACTTTTGGATGGCCACATCGTGCAGGCGTTTGCGCATAATCGGTTTTTCAATCACACAGACTTGCGGATAGCTGCGCAAATGCAAGCGCATTTCCGGACTGTCGCTTTGCAAAATACTCATCGCGATAATTTGCTTAACCGTGGCAATTTCCGGGTGAGCGACAATTTCGCGCGATAAGGCCAACCCGTTCATGTTATTGAGTTTGGTAAAAATCAACACCAAATCGAATGGCGTGTCCGCTTTCGCCTGCTCGGTTAGCCGAGCAATTGCCTGCTCCTGCCCCGCCACAACAACAGCGCTCATCCCCCAGGCATTTATCTCATCCGCCAACGCATTGGAGTTGCTTTCTGGCGGGTCTACCAGCAGTGCGCGCTTGCCACGCAGCTTTTGTTCTGAACCAAAGCGACGCTCTTCATGGGAAACGATTTGCAAAGCAACGTTAATAAAAATGCGGTTGCCGCGATTTTTATTTTCGCGCAGGTGGATACTCCCCCCCATACATTCCGCCAACCCTTTACATATGGCCAAGCCAATTCCGACATGGTTACTTTCGTGTGCATCGGGATCGTTTTCACCGGCAACATTTTTCTCGCTATCACTAATAATGACTTGCAACTCACCAAAGTCATCCTGCTCCTGGTGAACGCGAGCCTCAATAAACACATGCTCGATTCGACTGGCCTTGAGGGTGTGATTCAGCAAAGTTGCGAGAATCTGATTCAAGCGCGCCACGTCGCCTTTTACGCGCAACGGCATATTGGGATCAAACATGTAATACAGCTCTACCCCCTGCTGATGCGCATCGAGCGTAAAATCCTGCACAAATTTTTCCAACACACGGCGCAGATCAAATTCCACTTCATCCAGCACCAGCGTTTTGGTGGTAATTTTGGAGAAGTCGACCACGTTGTTAACCAGATCTATCTGTCGCCCCGCAGCCTTATTCGCGGTGGAAAGGAGCTCGCGGTGATGCTCGGAGAGCTGGCTATCGTCGATTAATGACAGAGTACTCATCACATCACTGATAGACGAACGAATTTCTTGCCCGAGGTTTACTAAAAACTCATTTTTCAATTCAATTTGTGCTTGCGAGCTGCGCTTTTCATTTTCCAAACCCTGTGCGCGCTCACGCAGTGCATAGTGAGCCTCCAGACGCTCCCAATACGCTAACGAAGTCACCTTGCCCTGATGTGACAACATGACATAGAACATCAACATAATTGCGCCGTACAACAAGCCGTCGGCGTTAGCTAAAAATAAAGCGGTAATCGCTGCAGGTATTTGCCCGATCGCGAGGTAGAGCGTTAAGAAATGGCGATAGGGTGCAAAAACGTTGGCCACGCTGGAATAAAACACGACTGAGTAGAGCCACATCACGAGGGTTTCATCGCGCATTCCTTGCACCCAGGTCAGGGTTACCAGAATGACGCTCCACCAGGCAGCGCCCAAGCACGACGCGAAAAAATATTGATTGCGCCAACGCGCCGGCGCACGTGCATATAGTGCATCAAAGCGAAACAGATAATAACTGCGCACCAAGGTCACCAGCAGCAAGCCGGTTACCAGAACTATGGCGGTGTTGTGTTCCTTTTGCTCAAAATCACCAAAGGCAAGGCACAGCACAAAAACCAGAAAATTGAGGATTAGCCCACGGCGGCTGTATTTGGCAACTCGCGCATCCGTTTCACGCATAATGGCGCGGTCTTTCTGAACCTTGCTGGAGGGAACAAAAAAATGAAACATAACTTTCCTAATCAAAAAGTTTGTCTAAAAAGCGGGTGGAATTGTCGCTGACTAAATCCGTCAGGTTTTACCCCAACAAGTGAACAGCGATTTCCTTAATCACAAACACCATAATCGCAAACCCCAAAACACCGAAGAGCACGAAGGTGCCGAACTTACCAGCATTCGATTTTTTGGCCAGATCCCACACAATAAAAAACATAAAAATCACTAAACCGCCGCCGCAAACATACATCGCGAGGGTTTCAAACTGCTCCAGATTCATGGTCGCTATCGCCTGAGTAAAATGGGGCGCCATTGTAGCGAAAATTTGCAATAAATAGGTGATTTCGAGTGTAGTCAGAATTCAGGTAATCTGTCGCACAGCGATAAAAAAGCCGCTCCCTGAGCGGCTTTTAACGAGGTTTTTACAGTCGCTCAATCAATTCGGGGAGGACATCAAACAAATCCCCCACCAAACCATAGTCCGCCACCTGAAAAATAGGGGCATCCGGGTCATTATTAATCGCCACAACGACGCGCGATTCGCTCATGCCCGCGAGATGCTGGACTGCACCGGAGATACCTACGGCAATATACAGCTCGGGCGCTACAACCTTTCCGGTTTGCCCCACTTGCATGTCGTTGGCAACAAAGCCCGCATCAACGGCCGCCCGCGAGGCGCCTACCGCAGCACCCAGTTTATCGGCCAGCCGATAGACAAGACCAAAGTTATCCTTGGATTGCAGCCCCCTGCCCCCTGAAACAACTACCCGTGCCGATGCCAGCTCCGGCCGCTCCAGCACCGCTTTTTCTTCACTAATTACCCGACTAAGATGCTGCGTCGCCGGACCCGCAATACTGACCAATTGCGCCGTGGAAGTGGTAATTGAAGCAGTTGCGATCGATGAAGTTACAATCGAGGAGCCGGTTGCCGCCGCAGGAAATGCACTGGTGCGAATGGTGAGAAGCTTTTTAGTTTGTTCAGTGGTAACGCTGGCGATGGCACTACCTGCATATACGGGGCGCTTAAACCGGGTTGCAGAATCGAACGCGATAACATCACTGATGGGCTGGGTATCCAACAAAGCTGCCAAACGCGGCAAGAGGTTTTTTCCAAATGACGAGGAAGCAATCAAGATATAGTCGTAGGCATCCGCCAGCTTGGCTAACCAGGGAGCCAGCGTTTCTGCGAGGCTATCCGGCATCGCCTCCGGATACAGCACCTGCTTAACCTGAGCCACAAGCAGCGCCGCTTGCTGTTGCGCGATAGAGGAATCGCAAAGTACCAGATCGCATTCAAGCGTGAGATGCTGACGCAAGGCAGTCACAGCACCAAGTACCTGTAGATTGGCCACACCCAGCCCACTGTCTGCCGGCTCAAGAATTACCAATACTTTTCTGATTGCTAAGGCGTCGCTGCTCATAATACCTGTGCCTCCTTGCGCAGTTTTTCCAATAACTCATCCACCGTCGCCAGTTGCTTACCTAATGGACGCGGCTTGGGAGCAACCAGAGATTCCGTAGCAACCCGCAGCTCCGCTACGCCCCCAAGCTCTTCCACGCTAATCACCGCTAATGGTTTTTGGCGTGCCTTAATAATGTTCGGCATGGTTGGGTAACGCGGCTGATTAAGGCGTAGATCAGCGGTAATAACTGCCGGTAACCGCAGTGCCAGCGTTTGTAAGCCGCCATCGAGCTCTCGCGTGACCTCTACTTCGTCACCAACCACCCGCACTTTTGAGGCAAAGGTTCCCTGAGGATAACCGCACAAGGCCGCGAGCATTTGGCCGGTCTGGTTGTTATCGCCATCAATGGATTGCTTGCCCAGCAGGATCAAACCCGGTTGCTCGCGCTCGACAATTGGCTTAAGTAATTTGGCAATCGCCAGAGGCTCCAACGGATTATCCGTCAGGATATGAATGGCCCTATCACCACCCAGAGCCAGAGCAGCACGCAACTGCTCCTGCACATTGACAGGCCCGATACTCACGACAACAACATCGGAGGCGACACCTTGTTCTTTCAGGCGTATTGCCTCTTCCAACGCAATTTCGCAGAAGGGATTTATCGACATTTTGGCGGTGGCGATATCCATACCACTGCCATCTGGAAGGGGGCGCACGCGGACATTCGGGTCCACAGCGCGCTTGATAGCTACTAATATTTTCAAGACGCATTCCTTGTGATAGCGGGAAATTCCACGCTATTCATTTCAATAAAGTCTGACGGGTAAAACTAACAGGGTAGCAATCAACTTTACTACCCGGCAGGTGATTATAGCCAGTCGCAAGCAATTTCGTCTAAAGTCCCATGCATTGCTGGACGCACAAGTCCACATCCATCACAATTTGCACTTTTTTTTCAGCGGGTCAAATTAGCCCGGTTAACCTGTGGATATTTGTTATGCGTATTACCAAAATTGCAACTATTGCCTTTATATGTCTATTCCTCTCGGCCTGTGTATCCTCCTTGCTAATCGGTAATAAATTGCAAAGTAAACTGATGTGGTCGTTCTTAAAGCCACTAGTGGGTTTTGATCCAAACGAAGTTAATCTTTTTGAAACCCCTATGATTAAAGATCGTATGACTGCACTACTGGGGGACAAATACGAACCCACGATGAAGCTCCTGCGCACCGCTCAGGAAATCCAGCAGGAAGGCGCGCTCTTCTACGTTGCATCCCGCTACGCGCCGAAAGAAGTGCAAGCCATAACCGATAAAGCCGGGATGGTATGGAATGCGGACACCAACCAAATGGCAGTAATGTTAATCAAAGACGGCACACCGCAAATTTTTTCCGAGCAAATTGAAAACGCCAAAGAAAAAATTACCCCGGTATTACCCAAAGAATTGCAAACCGCTTATGACAAAGCCCAAGCCGCCAAGCAAGCGCTGGAGGAAAAACAAAAAGCATTGAAGAACGTGCAAAAAATTATTGAGAACCCACTTGAAGCAACCGGGGAAGCGGTGAAAAAGAAAGTTGATTCCAGTCTTCAGCAGAAGAAAGATGAGGTACAACAGGCTGTAGAAAACAAAGTCAACGAAACCTTGCCGGTTCCAACCCAGGAGGAACTGGATTTGGATGAAGCTCTTAAAAAAGAAGCTGAAAGTCTCAAACAATAATTAGCAATCCCCTGTAACAATTCCACTTCCCAAACATCTACAGGTTTATCCAATTTACTGAAGGAACCTGTAGGTGTCATATGACCGACTCACTCATCTCTCAAGCGTATCAACAACTCTCCAAAGGTAGCACCACCCTCGCAAGCCTGCTGCTACGCTTTTACCTCGCCCCCATTTTTTGGATGGCCGGCATCAATAAGCTCAATTCGTTTGACGATACTGTCGATTGGTTTGGCAACAGCGACTGGGGACTTGGGCTTCCCTTTCCGTGGCTGTTGGCATTCCTGGCCACCGCAACCGAGTTAGCCGGTGCTATCTTGTTAACCGTAGGTTTATTTACCCGCCTGATTTCCATTCCACTGATTGTGACAATGTTGGTTGCTATTACCAGTGTGCACTGGGAAAACGGCTGGCAGGCAATTGCCGATGCCCATGCGCCATTTGCCAACGAACAGGTGATGGCCGCCCCCGAAAAGCTCGCGCGAGCGCGTGACATTTTACAAGAACATGGCAATTACGAATGGTTAACTGCAAGCGGTAAATTTGTGATTTTGAATAACGGTATTGAGTTTGCTGCGACCTATTTAATTATGTTACTGGCGCTAATCGGGTTGGGAGCAGGCAAATACCACAGCCTGGACTATTGGCTCACCCAATACTGGCAGCGCAAAAAAAGCGTTCCACTAACTTATCCTGCTTAATGAGTAGTGCTAAGCTGGCAGCCTGTTTTTTACTTGACTCAGGCTGCGTAATCCCATGGATGAAAACCTGCTTATTACACAACTCATTGCCGGTGACGATAAGGCATTTCGCTATTTGATTGGCCAGTACCAGGCGCTGATGCTGAGTATTGCGCGCGCGATTGTAGGCGACGTATTTGCCGATGAAATCGTGCAGGAATCATGGGTAGCGGTATATAGAAATATTGCCGGTTTTGAGCGGCGCGCATCACTCAAAACCTGGCTGTTAACTATTGTAAGTAATCAAGCCAAAGCGCGCTTACGCAAAGAATCGCGCATGGTCTCGTTAGAACAACTGGATGGTGAAACACCGGGCAGTTATCTGGACACCGCCAATTTTAAAAGCGATGGTCATTGGCAAAACCCAATTTCGCAATGGAACAATGAATCACCAGAGGCGCTACTCGAAGAAAAACAATTGCAGCACTGCATCGCAAAAACATTGAACCTGCTTCCACCCACACAGAAAGCGGCGTTTATTTTGCGCGACATGGAGCAACAATCCTTTGACGATATTTGCAATCTTCTCAATGTCAGCGCCGCTAACGTGCGAGTGCTGGTACATCGCGCACGCTTGACCTTGATGCAAGTGATCGACCGCTATCAGGAGACTGGCTCATGTTAAGTTGCAAACAAGTTGCCACTCTGGCCAGCCAATATCTGGATAAAGATACTCATACTCCGTTAACCTGGAAAATTCGCGTGCACCTGATGATGTGCGCCAATTGCAGGCGTTTTGTCCGGCATTTAAAGATCACCCAGGCAGTAGCGCAAAAATCCCAACTTACAGAACCGGCAACCGATACCGAAAAAATCTGGCAAGAGCTGCAGCAGAAAATAAAACAAGAATCGCAGCAGGATAAACGCTAACAATGGAATTTGCGCTGGAGACCCTGGTGTTTTTGTTTTTCGCTGCAGCGATTGCCGGATTTATGGATACGCTTGCTGGCGGCGGCGGATTAATCACCATCCCGGCCTTGGTCGTATCCGGCGTACCACCACTGGCTGCATTGGGCACCAATAAATTGCAAAGTTCCTTTGGCTCCGGCACCGCCAGTTTTTTATTATTCAAACGCAAAAAAATCCACTGGGAAAATTTAAAACCGCTGATGTTGATGGCGTTTATCGGGGCTGTTATCGGCAGCCTACTGGTGCAATTTATTAACACCAAGGTGCTCGGTTTTGTTATCCCACTGGTGTTAATTATTATTGCGGCCTATTTTATTAGCGCGCCTTATTTCAAACTGGAAACCGAAACACCACGCATTTCCGAAAGCTCCTACAAAAACGTGGTTATTCCCGGTATCGGTATTTATGACGGCATGTTCGGCCCAGGAACAGGTTCTTTTTTGGCGGTAGCAGGCGTTAGTTTACGCGCACTGGAATTGATTAAAGCGACAGCAACAGCCAAACCATTAAACTTCGCTACCAACATTGCCTCACTTTTGGTTTTTATCGCAGCGGGGCAAGTGATTTGGCTGGCAGGAATTGCCATGATTCTTGGTCAAATACTGGGAGCATGGCTGGGCTCACACTATCTATTCAAGGTAAACCCGAAAATACTGCGGATACTGATTGTTACAATCTGTTTAATCATGCTGGGGCAATATTGGTATAGGGAATTTATCGCCTAAGAATTTGAAACAATCACCTAGCGGGAGCCGGCCCTATGAATTTCAAAAATCACTCCCAATACATCCTGTTGACGATGCTGATTACCTGCTTATCCGCGTGTGTGGTAGTTCCCAAACAAACGGCGAGCTACGATCCAAAATGTAAGGTCGCCGTACAGAAATTCTCGCTTGCTACGGAAGATATAAGCTCAGACAGAAACTGGAGTTGCGACAATAACTATTGCGCATGGGATATTTCTGCAGAGCTTGCAGGAATGGCATTCACTACAGTCTCCAGCACGTTGGTATCAGGCTCGATTGCATTGGCTGGCAATACGGCCTATTGGTTAGAAAGTAATGGGGAGTGCCCTAACGAAATAGGGCCGAATGCTGCACAAACACCCCGGCAAACACTCACACCAAAATCCCCGGAAAATACCGAGTTTGTTATTGAAGAGGAAATAGTTAGCGCGAAATTGTGATGTTATTATTCACATCGCGATTATCTGCAATCGGGCGCTGCGCAATGACCTCCCTACCCGATTTGCTCATGCGATCATAAAGCACCACATGAACCGTTGCTGCCAAATTCATACAACCTATGGTAGGGATATAAACCACATGATCGCACGCATCCAGAATTTCTTTTTTTAACGAACCATCTTCCGGACCGAAAATATAATAGGCATTTTCCGGATGTACAAAGTCCATTAACGGCACAGCACCTTCAATCAATTCAATAGCAACTAGTTTGGCACCAGCGACAGGTGCGTCAGGTAAGTTTTCCGCATACGTTAAGGGAATTTTACTTTGTGCATTTTTGGTGTCAGTCGCAAACTTTCGCGCACGCTCAAAACGCGTACCGGAATAGAAGACTGCATCCACTTCAAAGCAGCCAGCCGCCCGCATCACCATACCCACATTAGTCGGACTTTTGGGGTTCACTAAACCGATAAAAGAATGAGCTTTTTGCATGGAGGATATTCGTCACGAACCAGAAAAATTATTGTTCAATATCAGGAGAGGCGGTGCTTAAAATCACTGTAACCAAATTCGCGAATCACGTCCAATTGATTGGTGCGCGAGTCCCAAAGAGCAATTGCCGGCAAATTAATACCGTTAAAGGTCGTTGTTTTAACCATGGTGTAATGTGCCATATCATCAAACATCAAGCGCTGACCTACTTGCAGAGGTTGCGCGAAAGAGTAATCGCCAATCACATCTCCTGCCAGACAAGTCATACCACCCAGGCGATAAGTATGTGGCAATTCATTAGGCATGCCAGCCCCCACAATATCGGCGCGATACGGCATTTCCAATACATCGGGCATATGACAGGTTGCCGATGTATCCAGAATCGCTTGCGCCATGGTGTTCCAGGTGATATCTAACACTTCTGCCACCAACACGCCGCTACGAATGGCTACCGCCTCACCTGGCTCCAGATAAACTTGCAGATCATAATTCGCCTGGAAGTTTTTGAGCATATCGATCAAATCATCAACTTGGTAATCCTCACGTGAAATATGGTGCCCACCCCCGAAATTGATCCAGCCAATCTGTTTGAAATATTTTCCAAACTTTTTTATTACGATGTTCAGAGTACGATCTAATGGCGGCAGATCTTGCTGACACAGAGTATGAAAATGTAAGCCGGAGATGCCATCAAGAATATCCGGGGTTTGCTCCACCGCTTTTTCAAATTCAGCAATTGGCACGCCCATGCGCGAACAAGGCGCGCAAGGGTCATAAAGCGCAACCTCGCCTTCGGAATGCTCCGGGTTAATGCGAATACCAAATTGTAATTCAGGACGTTTTTGCTGCGCCTTTAACGCCAATGGTTTAAAGCGTGACCACTGTGAAAAGGAATTAAACAATACATGATCTGCGACCTGTAAAATCTCAAGCAAATCCGCTTCCTTATAAGCCGCGGAATAGCAGTGAACTTCACCACCAAATTCTTCCTTCCCCAAACGCGCCTCATGCAAGCCGCTGGCGCAGGTTCCGGAAAGGTATTCGCGCACTAAGGGCGCCAAGCTCCAACACGAAAACGCCTTTAATGCACCCAATACTTTTGCGCCACTCTCGCGTTGAACACGATTAAGGATTTTTAAATTATCCTCCACCGCTGCTTTATCAATGACAAAACAAGGTGATGGCACTCGAGCGGGGTCAAACTGAGTAAAATATTCGCGTTTTTGCATAATCAGTTTTTCATAACGTTTGGATCGATTTCTACCACCTGCCAAGGCAAACCGTACTTATTAAGATCATCCATAAATGGATCCGGGTCATGCTGTTCCATATTCCAGACGCCTGGCTTTTTCCATTTTCCTTCCAGGATCATTTTCGCACCGATCATTGCCGGCACACCGGTCGTATAGGAAATTGCTTGGGACTTCACTTCCCGATAACACGCCTGATGATCACATACATTATAAACGAACAGTGTTTTTTGCTTTCCGTCTTTAATACCTTGCACCAAACAACCGATACACGTTTTACCTTTAGTTAAGGGGCCAAGGCTCGCTGGATCCGGCAATAGGGCTTTTAAAAATTGCAGCGGCACGATTTCTCGCCCTTCAAACATGATGGGTTCAATACCCGTCATGCCGACATTACCTAATACTTCCAGATGTTTTAAATAATTGTCAGAAAAGGTCATCCAAAAACGCGCGCGCTTAATTTCCGGGAAATGTTTAACCAGCGATTCCAATTCTTCGTGGTACATCATATAAATTTTTTTGGGGCCGATTGCAGCCGGAAACTCAAATAACTGATTTACCGATAAGGGCGGCGTTTCTACCCACTCACCATGTTCCCAATAACGTCCATTCGCAGTCACTTCGCGAATATTAATTTCCGGATTGAAGTTAGTCGCAAAAGGCAAGCCGTGATCGCCCGCATTACAATCGATAATATCTAAATAATGGATTTCATCAAAATAATGTTTTTTCAAATAGGCGGTATAAACGTTAGTGACGCCCGGATCAAAACCGGAACCCAACAACGCAGTGATGCCTGCTTTGTTAAACTTATCTTGATAAGCCCACTGCCAGGAATATTCAAATTTAGCAGTATCCAATGGCTCATAATTTGCCGTGTCCAGATAATTCACACCGGTTTCAAGACAGGCATCCATGATTGTTAAATCCTGATAAGGCAAGGCAACGTTAATGACCAAATCCGGCTTTTCATCGTTAATCAAGGCAACAAGCTCGGAAACGTTATCTGCATCTACGCGCGCGGTTTTAATAGGGCGATCTAACTGGGCTGCAATCGCGTGACACTTTGACTCTGTGCGACTGGCCAACACGATTTCAGTAAATACGTCCGGCAACTGAGCGCACTTATGCACCACTACTCCACTAACACCACCCGCACCAATGATTAACACTTTAGCCATGCATCTACTCCACCAACAACGCCAGGATTTTAAAAAATAGGAAACGAGGAGCCATAAAAAATGGCCCCCGTTAAATTTAAAAAGGTGATTTTACTTTTCGAAATAGGTGTAACCGCGCAACCCTTCCGAATAAGCAGCCAGCATTTGCTGGCGATCTGCGACATTGATAATACCGTCGCGCACCGCCTGCTCCGCCGTTTGACGAAACTGTTGATACAAACTATTGGGCTCGTATTCCACGTAACTCAGCACATCAGCAATACTATCGCCATGAATTTCGTGAACGAAATCGATACTCGCGTCTGCATTAATTCGCACGCTTGCTACGTTGGTATCACCGAAGAGATTGTGCAAATCCCCCAGGGTTTCTTGATAAGCACCCACCAGAAAAACCCCCAGGTAATATTCCTCCCCCGCCTTTATTGGATGCAACGCAATCGTTGACGACTCACCTTCAGGGCTGGCAAATTTTTGCAGTTTTCCGTCACAGTCACAGGTGAGATCCGCAATAATCGCATGGCGACTTGGCTCTTCATTCAGGCGATGGATCGGCATTACCGGAAACACCTGGCCAATCGCCCAGGAATCTGGCAGCGATTGAAACACACTGAAATTGCCGTAATAAATATCCGCCAACAATTGCGGCAAGCTTTCCAGCTCCGCAGGAATACGCTTCATCTGTGGCAAGAGCGATGCAATTTTTTGCAGTGCTGCAAGATAGATATTTTCCGCCAATACACGATGGCGCAAACTGATATCACCCGAGTGAAAGAAGTCGCGAATTTTATCGCGATAGTACATTACGTCGTTATATGACTCTTGCAGATTCGATAGGTGAATGCTTGCAAGCGAGAGCCACAAATTATGAATCATCTCATGACAACCCTGCGGTAAATCTGCGGGCAAGGCCGTAGGCTCAAAATTGGTGACATCGAGAATATTGAATAACAGAATTGAGGTGTGCGCGACTGTGGCACGACCGGATTCAGTAACAATAACCGGGTGGGGAATGCGATGTTTATCCAGGCTTTCCTGAATCGCCTCTACTACATCAATACAATATTCTTGCACTGAGTAATTGCGACTATGTCCATTGGTACTGCAGGTTCCGTCGTAATCAATCGCCAGACCGCCACCTAAATCCAGATACCCCAGCGGTGCGCCCTCGCCTACCAATTCAATATAATAACGGCAGGCTTCCAAAACCCCAGAGCGAATACTGCGAATATTGGGAATTTGCGAACCCAAATGAAAATGCAGCAATTGAAAGCAATGCAATAAATTCGCATCGCGCAATGTGTCAATAACTGTTACTAATTCATTGGTATTTAAACCAAACAAACTGCGATCACCGCTGTCTGCGCTCCAGTGCCCTTCCACTTTGGTGGAAAGTTTTAACCGCACCCCAATGAGCGGTTCAATATTCAAGGCACGGCTACGCTCAATGACGGATTGCAGTTCGCTCAATGTTTCCAATACAAAAAAACATTTAAAGCCCAATTTGCGCGCTTGCAATCCCAGCGAAATAAATTCCGCGTCCTTGTAGCCGTTGCAAATAATCAGGCTTTCGCGATTGGTGAGCATCGCGAGGGCAACCATTAACTCCGCTTTGCTGCCTGCCTCCAGCCCATGGTTATAACGCTCGCCAAAACGGGCGATTTCCGCCACCACATGACGCTGCTGATTTACTTTGATAGGGAATGCGCCGCGATATTGGCCGCGATAGCCGCTGGACTCAATCGCCTGGGCAAAGGAATCATTCAGGATGCTAATCCGCTTATCGACCAAATTTTCCAAGCGCAGCAACACCGGCATTTGCAAACCGCGCTGTTGCATTCCATCAACGATCTCCATCAGCGAGACGGTCGCATCACCTTCGGTCGTAGGTGCGCGCACCACGACTTCACCGGCAGGAGAAATTCCGAAATATCCGCTACTCCACTCTTCAATGCCATAAAGTTCAGCGGCCCGGCGGGTATTCCATTCAATATTTTTTTCTGTGGTATTCAAGGCTCATCAACTCCTGTTCAGGTGGGTTGCCCCCGTTGATGCGCCGCCAGCAACGCGGCGACACAAAAGTAAAAATGGCGCGCAATTGTCCACATTTTTTATGAAAAATAAAGGCATAGGTCCACTCCATACCTCTTTGCGAGGGCAAATTTTAGCCCATCGAGCCCGGCTTGCTAACCCACCGGGTTGTTAAGGAAGGTTATTAGTGTCCAGATAACGAATCAGTACGCCCATATTGCGAATGTAGGCACCGGTGGAAATTCCCATCACCGGCGTTTTAACAGGATATGGGGAGGTATCCCATTTGTCCCCCACCATAGTATTCGCGTAGCGCTTATCGCCTCGCCCAGCCTTGCCGGCAGGTGGCAGCCCCACATAAGGATTGGTGGTGTAGTAAAGCGGAGTTGGCCAGTAGCCTTCTGGATTTAGTTCATTAACTAATTTATGCACCTGAGCCGGCAGGGAATTATTGCGAGTATTTTCATGTTCCGCTTGCGCGCGAAAATTCAAATCGGAAAAACTCACTTTGCCGAGCGTGAAATACTTTGGCAACGCCATTCGCACCGACTCACGCAAAGGAGAATAGCGATTCACATCTGCCGCTGGAATTGTCAACACCTCTTGATAGGCTTTACGTAATTCGCCAACCGGAATTGTCGCGGCGGATTTGTAATGTGCCAACATATTGCCCGACACATGATCCACATAATATTCCCCGCTAGCAATATTGGAACCACGCCTGTGCGTGAATAGCGCCTTACCTGTGCCCAGCTCTACAAAGCCTGGATGAGTTCGACCCTCAAGTGCTTTAGTGTCGGAAAGTGTTAGCGACTCAAGCCAATCCAGCGCTTCAGGAATGCGCGCCAGAAATTTTGTTTCTCCTGTTAAACGATAAAATTTAATCAGTTGCGAAATATTTTCTGCGGTAGTCGGTGTATGCAAGCTGCGTGGCTCATAAGAGCGCGCGCCAGCGGGTTGTAACTCAGTGGTGTATTGCAAGGCCCACCCGGGTTGCGGCTGTCCAAGTTGAGTAACAATGAATGCATTCATCGCGCGAATGATTGGCTCACGTACACGTGATTCACCCAGGGTTTGATAACACATCAACAGGAAATCTATATTTTCTGCGGCCACATCATCATTAAAGGTGATAAATGATGAATAATCGGGGTGATCAGGATAAGGATGATCGTACATCAACGGGAAACGCTGCGGCCAACCGCCGATGGGATACTGACTATTCAAAACAAAATCTATGGCTTTATAAAGTGGCCCGCGATACTGCTCATCGCGCTTTTCCAAATAGATGCGCAATAAAAATTTTGCTGCCTCTGCGGTGCCCATATCATCGAAAGTAGCGTTGCCGTAATAGTGTTGAAACTCCTCCAATCGCCAGGCATTTTTGCCAATGGTTGCATACCAGTCCTTTAAAGATGCTTCGCCCGCATAATCCGCCACATAATTCCATCCACCATTGGTCTGTTGCGCAAAGGTAATTGCCGCAGCAACCTGTTGAGCACCCCGATAATAAAATTCATCACCTGTTGCATGATAGGCATCCAACATTAAATGCCCTACACTCGATGTTCCAGGTGGTTGCATCCACACCATGGTGCGGCGCGCTTCCAGCTCTCCCCATTGGCGAGAAAAATCTGGCAAATAGGACCACACAAATCCACCGCGATAGCTGGCCTTTTGCAGCATAAATTGGCTAGCAGATTTCATAGCGAGAAGTGTTTGTTCGCGACTCACGTTTTCAGTGTGACCACGATTGCTCGCAATCAGGATTATTAAAAAAAGAATAGCGCGATTGATGAGAGGCATAGTCGGTCTCTTTTACCTTTCCCAATAAAAATCAGGAAATTATTATTAATTGCGTAATTACGCTTAATGAAAAGGACTAACCAAACCAGTGCCGAATAAAATATTTATTAATTTATCAATTCATAATAGATGCGTTTGAAAGCAATGGCACCAACTTAACATTTTTTAGCGCTGCAACTATCCGCCGACAATTTGGGGAAACATCCCCTTTATTCCGCCAGCAATAAACTCCACCGCAATGGCAGTAAGCAACAAGCCCATCACCCGGGTGGACATCACAATACTGCGTTTGCTTAAATGCTGACGAAACCAGGGCAGGAATTTAAAACACAACCACAGCGAACAGCTCACCAATAAAATACAGCCAGTAATCGCCACATAATGCAGAATTGAATTGGATTGGTGCGCATACACAATCACCGCACTCATAGCACCCGGCCCCGCGAGTAGCGGCATAGTTAAGGGAACCAGGGCAATAGTTTCATCTTGCGCGGCCTCTATATCAGCCGGGGTATGCCCACGGGACTTCAACATCGTCAGCCCCATCAACAACAAGATGATTCCGCCAGCGCAGCGAAATGCATCAATGCTGATACCGAAGGCCCAGAGAATCCACTCCCCAATTAACAAGGCAACCATTAATGCGGTAAATACAGAGATTACCGTAAGACGAGAAGTTTTAACCTGCTGCTCGTGACTCTGATGCACCGTTAATGCGATAAATACCGGGATGGCCCCCAGTGGATCGACGATGGCTAAAAGACCGATGAGGAATTTGGTGTATTCAGTGATTTCGAGCATAACGTTTCTTCACCCATCTAATTAGGATCGAATCTGGTTATGCTTAAGTCTAGGCGGAATTTTAAAAAATAAAAAAGGCGATCCGAAGATCGCCTTTTTCGCAGAAACCTGTTGGTAAAAATTACCAGCCAGTGATTTCTTTCAGTGCTTTACCGATATCGGCCAAGCTCTTAACAGTTTTCACGCCAGCATCTTCCAGTGCAGCAAATTTCTCGTCAGCAGTACCTTTACCGCCAGAAATAATCGCACCAGCGTGACCCATGCGCTTACCAGCAGGTGCAGTTACACCAGCGATGTAAGACACAACAGGTTTGGTTACGTTTGCTTTGATGTAAGCAGCCGCTTCTTCTTCCGCAGAACCACCGATCTCACCGATCATTACGATCGCTTCGGTTTGTGGGTCAGCTTGGAACAACTTCAGGATGTCGATGAAGTTAGAGCCTGGGATTGGGTCACCACCAATACCTACGCAAGTAGATTGACCGAAACCGTAGTCAGTAGTTTGCTTAACTGCTTCGTAAGTCAACGTACCTGAACGAGAAACGATACCTACTTTACCTGGCTTGTGGATGTGGCCTGGCATGATGCCGATTTTGCACTCGCCCGGAGTGATAACACCTGGGCAGTTAGGGCCAATCAAACGCACGCCCAACTCGTCACACTTCACTTTTGCGTCAAGCATATCGAGGGTTGGGATACCTTCAGTAATACAAACGATCAGCTTGATGCCGCCGTTAGCTGCTTCAAGAATAGAATCTTTACAGAAAGGAGCCGGAACGTAGATTACCGATGCATCAGCACCAGTAGCAGCAACCGCTTCAGCAACAGTGTTGAACACTGGCAGGCCGAGGTGAGTCTGACCACCCTTACCTGGAGTTACACCACCAACCATTTTGGTGCCGTAAGCAATCGCTTGTTCAGAGTGGAAAGTACCTTGCGCACCGGTGAAACCCTGGCAAATTACTTTGGTGTCTTTGTTAATTAAAACGCTCATGTTCTTCGCCCCTTATTGATTCGCAGCAGCTGCAACAACTTTCTTGGCGGCGCCAGTCAAGTCGGTATCGGCAATGATGTTCAGGCCGCTTTCGCCCAGCACTTTAGCGCCCAGCTCAGCATTGTTACCTTGCAGACGAACAACAACAGGTACTTTTACACCTACTTCTTTAACTGCACCGATTACGCCTTCTGCGATCATGTCGCAACGTACGATACCGCCGAAGATGTTGATGAATACGGCTTTTACTGCGTCATCAGACAGAATGATTTTGAACGCTTCAACTACGCGCTCTTTAGTTGCACCACCACCTACGTCGAGGAAGTTGGCAGGTTGACCGCCGTGCAGTTTAACGATGTCCATGGTGCCCATCGCCAAACCAGCGCCGTTAACCATACAACCGATGTCACCACCCAGAGCAACGTAGTTCAGTTCCCAAGCAGCAGCATGAGCTTCACGCGCATCTTCTTGTGATGGATCTTGCATTGCTTTTAATTCTGGATGACGGTACAGAGCGTTGCCGTCGATTACCAACTTAGCATCCAGGCAGTGCAAGTCACCTGCTGGAGTGATAACCAATGGGTTAACTTCCAACAGAGCTAAATCTTTCTCTTTAAACAATTGCGCAAGACCTAAGAAAATCTTCACGAATTGGTTAATTTGTTTGCCTTCCAAACCGAGTTTGAAAGCCAAGTCACGACCCTGGAATGGCTGTGCACCAACCAGCGGATCAACAGCAACTTTCAGAATTTTTTCTGGAGTGTCGTGTGCAACTTTTTCAATTTCCACACCACCTTCGGTAGATGCCATGAACACGATACGACGTGAAGAGCGATCTACTACTGCACCCAAATATAATTCTTTGGCGATGTCAGTACAGGTTTCAACCAGGATACGACTAACTGGCTGACCTTTTTCGTCTGTTTGGTAGGTCACCAGATTCTTGCCCAACCACTTTTCAGCGAAGGCTTTGATTTCGTCTTTGCTTTTAACCAGTTTTACGCCGCCCGCTTTACCGCGACCACCAGCGTGAACCTGAGCTTTAACGACGAACATATCGCCGCCGATTTGATCAGCAGCAGCAACAGCTTCTTCAACAGTTGCAGCAGCAATGCCTTTAGAAACAGGCAAACCATATTGGGCAAACAGTTGCTTACCCTGATACTCGTGCAAATTCATGGTGTAGTTCCATTTGACGATGGTTGGATTAGCGTTTTAGTACACAGTCCAACTTGGGTTATCGATGGAGGCAAACCTTATGAGCTTGCCCCCGCCTAAAAAACGAGGACTCTATGGTTCTCTTAACGCTTCTTCTTATTGGCAATGTGGATGGCATGGCCATGCACTGCCAGGGCTGCTTCGTGGATTGCTTCAGACAGGGTTGGGTGACCAAACACCATCATACCCAGATCTTCCGCACTCGAACCGAATTCCATTGCAATCGCCACTTGTTGAACCAGATCCGCAGCGCTTGGGCCAACAATATGGGCACCAAGAATACGATCAGTTACGGCGTGAGCAATAATTTTTACCAAACCGTGGCTTTCGTTAGCTGCCATTGCACGACCACTGGCCGCGAATGGGAAAGTACCCACATTGTAAGGCTCGCCAGACGCTTTTACTTGCTCTTCGGTTTTGCCAACAGCGGCAACTTCCGGGTGAGTGTAAATAACGCTTGGAATAATATCGTAATTGATTTGTGATTTCTGACCAGCGATGCGCTCAGCAACCATTACGCCTTCTTCAGAACCTTTGTGCGCTAGCATCGGGCCACGCACCACGTCACCAATTGCCCAAACACCTGGCGCATTGGTTTCACATTGTTCATTTACAAAGATGAAACCGCGCTCATCCAGATTCACACCTGAATCGGCAGCCAACAGATTTTCAGTGTAAGGACGACGACCTACACACACGATTAATTTGTCGAAAGTTTCTTGTTGCTCTTTACCATCTTTGTCCTGATATGTAACAACGACTTCTTTACCATCTACTTTTGAGCCAGTAACGCGTGAACTAGTGCGAATATCCAAGCCTTGCTTGCCCAGGATTTTTTGCGCTTCTTTCGCGATTTGTTGATCCATCATGCCAAGGAAAGAATCCATGGCTTCCAGCACAACCACTTTAGAGCCCAAACGGTTCCATACAGAACCCAATTCCAGACCGATTACACCGCCACCAATTACACCCAAACGCGCCGGTACAGATTGGAACTCCAAAGCGCCAGTTGAATTCACGATTACGTCATTATCAACAGGAGCAACAGGGATATTAATCGGGTAAGAACCTGAAGCCAGAATGACATGATTTGCTTCAAGCACAGTGACTTTACCTTCGTGGTCAGTCACTTCAACTTTTTTGCCCGCCAACAATTTACCGGTACCAAATACGCTGGTAACACCGTTAGCTTTAAACAAACCAGCAATACCGCCAGTCAGATTTTTGATGATTTGGTTTTTACGCGCAATCATCGAAGGAACATTGATTTCAACACCTGATGTAGTAATACCGTGCACTGCGAAATCATCTTTTGCTTCGTGGTATTTGTAAGAACTGTCGAGCAGCGCTTTGGAAGGGATACAGCCTACGTTCAAGCAGGTACCGCCATTAACACCCTTGCCTTCTTCATTGCGCCACTTTTCGATACACGCAGTTTTCAGGCCGAGCTGTGCTGCGCGAATCGCGGCAACGTATCCCGCCGGGCCGGAACCTATAACGACCACATCAAATTTTTCAGACATAACAATGTTCCTAAATTATTAACAGTCGGCTACAACCTTGTGAGCAGTAACCCTTTACATGAAAAACGCTCTTAGTTTGCCAAGAGCGTTTCAAAACAGCAGATTAAAGTTCTAACACCTTATATTTCTAAAAGGATGCGTGCTGGATCTTCGAGCAGATCTTTAATAGTTACGAGGAATTGCACAGCCTCTTTACCGTCTAACAAACGGTGATCGTATGACAGCGCCAGATACATCATTGGCAGAATTTCCACTTTGCCATTAACTGCCATTGGACGCTCTTGAATTTTGTGCATACCCAAAATTGCAGATTGAGGAAGGTTCAGGATTGGAGTGGAGAGCAATGAACCAAACACACCGCCGTTGGTGATAGTAAAAGTACCACCGGACATTTCCTCAATGCCCAACTTGCCATCGCGCGCGCGCAGACCGAAATCACGAATGGTGTTTTCGATAGTTGCCAGGCTCATATTTTCTGCGTTACGCAATACAGGAACTACCAGACCTTTGTCGGTAGAAACCGCAACACCAATGTCCTGATAACCGTGGTAAACAACATCGTTATTGTCGATAGAGGCATTCACAACCGGGAAACGACGCAGCGCTTCAGCAGCCGCTTTTACAAAGAAACTCATAAAGCCCAAACGCGAACCATTATGCGCTTTTTCAAATTGATCTTTGTATTTTGCGCGCAGTGCCATTACTGGAGCCATGTTCACTTCGTTAAAGGTAGTGAGCATTGCAGTAGTATTAGATGCTTCAAGCAAACGCTCGGCAATACGCTTACGCAGACGAGTCATTGGCACACGTTTTTCAACGCGGTCACCAACTGCTTCAATTGCTGCCGCAGGCGATCCTGCAACGGGAGCGGCAGCGGCCGGAGTTGATTTGATGTGGTTGGCAACATCTTCTTTCAATACACGACCGTCTTTGCCAGAACCAGCAACAGACGCCGTGTTTACATTATTTTCTTCCGCCAACTTGCGCGCCGCAGGATTTACAGCAGCGGTCTTCGCTACTTCAGCCGCTGGAGCGGCAGCAGCAGGTGCACTAGCGGCCGCTGGAGCACCTGCCACAGCACCTGCCACAGCACCTTCAACAAATTTCGCAATTACTTCATTGCTCAGGATAGTTTCACCTTCGCCTTTCAGAATTTCGGAGATGCTACCGTCAGCCGGTGCAACAACCTCCAATACAACTTTGTCAGTTTCAATATCAACAATCAGTTCATCGCGCTTGACAGCTTCGCCAGGTTTTTTATGCCAGGTTGCTACCGTGCCATCTGCAACGGATTCAGGGAATGTAGGGGCTTTGATTTCGATACTCATGCTATTCCATCTCTCTGTAGCGCTAGGATTATTTGATCAACTCAATCAGTTAAAAAGCTCTCACACAGTGAGAGCTTTGTTTACAAAACGTTTTTCTTCTTCGATATGCGCAGACATATAACCGCCTGCTGGTGCAGCTGAAGGCTCACGCCCCACGTAATCAAGGTGCAGAGCCTTACCGTATACATCAGCAACTACATGACGCATATGATGCTGACTGCTGTACCAAGCACCTTGGTTCATCGGTTCTTCCTGGCACCAGAATATATCTTTGATATTTTTGAAAGGTGCCAAGGCAGCCTTCAATTCTGCCTCAGGGAATGGATACAGCTGCTCCAAACGAATTAATGCAACGTTATCCAGATTGCGCGCGGTACGCTCTTTTAACAAAGTGTAATAGACCTTGCCGCTACACAATATAACGCGTTGAACTTTTGCCGGATCAACATTTACATCGGTGATTACATTTTGGAAGCTGCCATTTGCTAACTCTTCCAATGTTGATGTTGCCAATTCATGGCGCAATAACGATTTCGGGCTCATCACAATCAACGGGCGACGCATTGGGCGAATTGCCTGACGACGCAACATGTGGAAAACCTGGGCGGGTGTTGAAGGCACACACACCTGAATATTGTGTTCGGCACACAACTGCATAAAACGCTCCAAGCGTGCAGATGAATGCTCAGGTCCTTGCCCCTCGTAACCATGCGGCAACAACATAGTCAAACCGCACAGACGTCCCCACTTGTGTTCGCCGGAAGTGATGAATTGATCGATAACCACTTGAGCACCATTGGCGAAATCACCAAATTGCGCTTCCCAAATCACCAGACCTTTTGGCGCTGTAGTTGCGTAGCCATATTCAAAAGCCAACACAGCTTCTTCCGACAGGTAGGAATCGTAGAGATCAAAATCTACCGCAGCATTAACGCTCTTTAACGGGGTTGCAGAACTGCCATCCTTTTGGCTGTGGACGACTGCGTGGCGGTGCGAGAAAGTACCGCGTCCAACATCTTGGCCGGTCATACGGACAGAATACCCTTGCTCAAGCAAGGTGGCATAAGCCAGGGTTTCAGCCATTCCCCAATTCAGTGGTAATGCGCCCCCTGCCATTTTGCGGCGATCTTCGTACACTTTCTCAACTTGTTTCTGCACCACTATACCTTCAGGAATAGTGAGCATTTTACTCGCAACAGCTTGCAATGATTTTAAATCCATCCCAGTGTCAGCGGGAGTCAACCAATCGTGGCCAATGTAAGGAGTCCAATCTACAAACAAACTACGATCAGGCTCACTTACCAAACCGCTGGCAACATGGTCACCACGATCCAGAGCGGCGCGATAATTAGTCGTTAAATCGTCTGCCGCCGCTTGAGTTAACAGATTTTCCGCAACGAGTTTATCCGCGTAAAGCGTACGAGTAGTTTTTAGGGCACGGATAACTTGATACATCAGCGGCTGAGTTGCGGACGGCTCATCCGTTTCGTTGTGACCACGGCGACGATAACAAACCAAATCGATCACCACGTCTTTTTTGAACTCGTAACGATAATCCATCGCCAACTGCGCAATGAACAATACTGCTTCCGGATCATCACCATTTACGTGAAAAATCGGGCACTCAATCATTTTGGCAACGTCAGTGCAGTATTCTGTCGAACGCGCGTCTTCACGCTTGTTGGTCGTAAATCCAACCTGGTTATTGATGACGATGTGCAAAGTACCACCAGTACCGTAAGCACGGGTTTGAGACATTTGGAATGTCTCCATCACCACACCCTGGCCTGCGAATGCAGCATCACCGTGTACGTTAATAGGCACAACTTTTGCGCCGGTTGCATCTTTACGTCGATCCTGACGGGCGCGAACAGAACCTTCCACAACGGGAGAAACAATTTCCAAATGCGATGGGTTAAACGCCATCGCCATATGCAATTCACCACCGGGAGTCATCACATTGGATGAAAAACCCGAGTGGTACTTAACGTCACCTGAAGTGTTCAGCGAGCGCTTGCCGTCAAACTCCGCAAACAACTCTGCCGGGTTTTTACCGAACACATTGATTAGTGTATTCAGGCGTCCACGGTGAGCCATGCCTAATACAATTTCTTTCGCGCCGTAGGTACCAGCTCGCTTTACGAGCGCATCGACCAGTGGAATGAAGCTCTCGCCGCCCTCCAAACCGAAACGCTTGGTACCCGGATATTTGCTATCAAGGTGACGTTCAAGACCTTCAGCGGCAGTCAAACGCTCTAATAATGCCAAACGTTGCTCTTTCGTGAATTCCGGATTTGAACGAACACTCTCGAGACGCTGCTGCAACCATTGCTTTTCAGCTAACGGAGTGATGTGCATGATTTCCGCACCGATATGACCACAATAGGTCTTCTCTAATGCTTCGATAATTTCACGCAGAGTCGCTTGTTCTTTGCCAATAAACAAACTGCCAGTGCTAAACACTGTATCCAAGTCTGCATTGGTTAAACCGTGGAATTGCAAATCAAGATCTGCAACGGGTTCACGCACCATCAACCCCAGCGGATCGAGCTGTGCTTTTTGATGACCGCGAAAACGGTAAGAGCTAATTAGTTGCAGAACTTTAATTTGCTTTTGTTCGTGCTCTGCGCTAACCGAACCGCCAGCAACAGTCACGGTGCGAACTCTGGATTTACCCAGTTGCTCAAACTGAGAGCGAATGACCGAATGGGGAGTATCTTGCGTCAGTACGCCGTTTACGCGCGGCAACTGATCGAAGTAATTACGCCATTCTTCAGGAACGGCATTAGGATTGTGTAAATACGTGTCGTAGAGCTCTTCGACATAAGCAGCGTTCCCACCGGAAATATGAGACGTACTCCAAAATTGCTCCATAATGCTGTCTTGCATTCCACCCACCTTAATCTTTGGGGATCTATCCCCTGCTATCAACTAGCGGTTAGCTACCAAACGCTTTCAACTTGTGATTAAAAGCGCCGCTTTTAAGTCGCTATCACCCAAGGCGACAGCGGACAGTTTTTGATTAAACGAGCGAAAATCGCTCATCAAATCATCAAATTTTGCCGGCTTCAGATACGCAAAAGCGCCACCTTAGGTAGCGCTCTGTAATAACATATTGCGAATATGGCCGATTGCTCGTGTTGGGTTTAACCCTTTGGGGCAAACCGCTACGCAGTTTTGGATACCGTGACAGCGGAATACACTGAATGGATCATCCAAATTGGCAAGTCGTTTCTGGGTCGCTAAATCGCGGCTGTCAGCCAGGAAACGATAAGCCTGCAACAAACCAGCTGGCCCGATGAATTTATCCGGGTTCCACCAGAAAGATGGACAACTGGTTGAACAACAGGCGCAGAGTATACACTCATAAAGACCATCGAGCTTCTCGCGATCCGCAGGAGATTGCAGACGTTCGATTGCTGGCGCCGGGGTATCGTTTTGCAGGTAAGGCTCAATCTTTTTGTATTGATCGTAGAACTGGGTCATATCAACCACCAGATCACGAATCACTGGTAAGCCCGGCAGTGGACGCAAAATGAGAGTGTTATTTTTCACACACTCGGAAATTGGCTTGATGCACGCCAACCCATTTTTCCCGTTAATGTTCATACCATCAGATCCGCACACGCCCTCACGGCAAGAGCGACGATAAGCAAGACTTTCATCCTGAGCCTTCAACAGCTCGAGAACGTCCAGCACCATCAAGTCTTTACCCTGAGTATCAATCTCATAGGTCTTCATGTATGGAGCATTATCGACATCAGGGTTGTAGCGATAAACTTGTACTTTCAACATGATTTCAGCTCCGGATATTAGTAAGTGCGTTTCTTGGGTTGGAAGGCTTCCATAGTGCGCGGCTTGAAATTCACCGCACGTTTACCAACACGCTTTTCGCCGGGGAAATACATGGAGTGACACAACCAATTAGTGTCATCACGATCTTCGTAATCTTCACGTGCGTGGGCACCACGCGATTCTTTGCGCTCTTCCGCTGCGATCGCAGTTGCTTCGGCAACTTCTAGCAAATTTTGCAACTCCAGCGCCTCAATACGAGCAGTATTGAATGCGTTGCTTTTATCAGTAATTGCAACGTTTTCAATGCGCTTGCGCAGCTCAGCCAATTGCTGGATACCCTTCTGCATAAACTCGCCCTTGCGGAATACACCGAAGTAGTTTTGCATAATGGTTTGCAGCTCTTTACGTAGAACAGACGCACTCTCACCACTGGAAGAGTTGTTAATTTTGTTCAGACGCGCCATAGCCTTGTCGATGTCAGCTTGGGTTGCATCGCGATGCTCAATGCCTTCACGCAACGCTTTTTCAATGTACAAACCTGCAGCACGACCAAACACTACTAGGTCAAGCAGTGAGTTACCACCCAAACGGTTGGCACCGTGTACCGATACACAAGCCACCTCACCGCAAGCAAACAGACCATCAATTACAACGTCACTACCATTTGCATCAACGGTAAGCGCCTGGCCATTCACGTTGGTAGGAATACCGCCCATCATGTAATGGCAGGTTGGAACCACAGGAATTGGAGCGTAAACAGGGTCAACATGCGCGAAGGTGCGGGACAATTCACAGATGCCCGGCAGTTTGCTCTCGAGAACCTCTTCACCGAGGTGATCCAGCTTGAGCAATACGTGATCTTTGTTAGGACCAACACCACGACCCGCAATAATTTCCTGAATCATGGAGCGAGCTACTACATCGCGACCAGCAAGGTCTTTCGCGTTGGGAGCATAGCGTTCCATGAAGCGTTCGCCATCGGCGTTGATCAGGTAACCACCTTCACCGCGACAGCCTTCAGTTACCAGTACACCAGCACCAGCAATACCAGTCGGGTGGAACTGCCACATTTCAATATCTTGCACCGGGAAGCCTGCACGCAGAGCCATACCAACACCATCACCGGTGTTGATGTGCGCGTTTGTAGTGGAAGCGTAGATACGTCCTGCACCACCAGTAGCCAATACAGTTGCCTTGGCTTTTACATAAACGGTTTCGCCATCTTCAATATTGATCGCGATAACACCAACCACAGCACCATCGGCATTCTTAACCAGATCAACCGCAAACCACTCATTCAGGAATACAGTTTTGTTTTTCAGGTTGCCTTGATACAGGGTGTGAAGCAGCGCATGGCCAGTGCGGTCCGCAGCAGCGCAAGTACGCGCAGCCTGACCACCTTCACCGAAGTTTTTAGATTGACCACCGAATGGACGCTGATAGATACGACCTTCATCAGTACGAGAGAAAGGCAAACCCATATGTTCTAGTTCGAACACAGCCTCTGGACCAACGGAACACATATACTCAATCGCATCCTGGTCACCGATATAATCTGAACCTTTTACGGTGTCATACATGTGCCAACGCCAATCATCATTCGGGTCAGCACTGGCAATCGCACAAGTAATACCGCCCTGGGCGGATACGGTGTGCGAGCGAGTCGGAAATACTTTGGTAATTACGGCAGTTTTGTAACCGGATTGGGCCAACTGTAACGCTGCGCGCATACCGGCGCCGCCGCCGCCAATCACAATACCGTCAAAAGAAATCGTGCGCATATTAGACATTAGTTAATTCCCCAAATCACTTGAACACCCCAGACGAGATAGGTAACAGCAACTGCACCCAAAACGATCTGCGCAAATATGCGTAAGAAGGTGGCTTTTGCACCCAACAGGCGAACCGTTAAATAATCCGTGAGCACCGCCCACAAACCGATCCACGCATGGGAAATAAAGGAAAGCAAAGTTACGAGGGTAAATACACGCATCCACAATTGACTATAAAGTGACTGCCATTGTTCGTATGTCAATTCAGGATTCAATACAAGATAAGCTACGATAAAAATGGTGTAAGCCGCCATTACAGCCCCACCGACGCGTTGAATCAGCCAATCGTAAAGGCCGCTGCGTCCGAAACTGGTTACTGAAGTTACCATACCCAAACTCCCGCCAAAACGATCAACACAATGGCCACTACCAGCGCAAGCTTGGCACCAGTTTGACCACCCTTTAATGATTCGCCAACGCCGAAATCCATGATCAAATGGCGAATGCCCATTACCATGTGATAAGCCAAACCAGCCAGAACAACCCAGAGGATAATTTGGCAAACCGGACTCGCGGCAAGATCGCGAATACTGTTGAAGCCTTCTTGCGAATCCAGACTGGCATCAAGCATCCACAACAGGACAGCTACACCAGCAAAAAGGAAAACACCGGAAACACGATGAAGGATGGAAACGTAAGCAGTGATGGGAAGTTTTATTGTTGCTATATCAAGATTGACAGGTCTTTTCTTGTTCACGGTCTATCTCACCTGGATGCCCATCGCGGGCAGGTTTAAGAATAAGCGCTTCATTTTTTATCACCCAAAAGTGACCTCAAATGAAACACGCCCTGCAAGTCGCGCCGCATTATAGAGATTGACCTCTCGAAACACAAACAAAAACCGGCAAGCAAATCCTCTTGGTGAAAACAGTGAAAACACCTTCAGATATTTAACGGGGTTTTTACACAAATTACTGATTTATATAAAATATTTTCATGAAAATGCACTTCGCGAGGGCATTTTTTTCTTGCTCGCCCCACCCCAGTGCAAAGAAATAATCACGACTATTGGCATCTCCTATTTCCAGATTAATGCGCCACCGCATTTTCAAAAAAAGATAAAAGAATTTGCCCCAGAGATGTGCCAAAAACTTTCGCCTTAACAAACAAGTCATCTATAATGCCGCTCGCTAACGGCAGCGTCAGCGAACCACGCACAGCTGACTAGTCCATAAAAAGTAGCCGGCCCATAACGCCACTTGTAGAAAGTAGATACGTACCTGGCTTTATTTACCCAGCCAATTACAGCAGACTACCTACAGTTTATATTCGATGAGCAGAGCGAAACATGCTTCTCTCAAGCCTTAAGTCCAATCAGTAAGCACAGGAGTCAGTAATGACTGACAAGAAAGCACATCTCAAGATTGATGGCATTGATACGACGATTGAATTACCTATTTATTCAAGCACTATCGGCCCTGATGTTATCGACGTTACCAGTATTACCAAGAATGGCTTTTTCACGTTTGACCCGGGCTTCATGTCCACCGCCTCATGCGAATCCAAAATTACATTTATTGATGGCGATGAAGGTGTGTTACTCCACCGCGGTTACCCGATCGAACAACTGGCTGTCTCCTCTGATTACATCGAAACCTGCTACCTCCTTCTGAATGGCGAATTGCCAACCCCGGCGCAAAAAGACGAATTCACTGCCGAAGTTAAAAAGCACTCTGTTGTAGACCCTTCTGTTGCCAGCATCATCAAAAGTTTCAAGCGCGACTCCCACCCAATGGCGATCCTGTGTAGCGCCGTTGCTGCATTAGCTGCGGTATACAACGATGAAATCGACATTACCGATGCCGATAGCCGCAAGCTCACTGCATATCGTTTGATTGGCCAAATATCCACACTCTCGTCGATGGTGTACAAACACCGTAAAGGCGAAGAATTTGTAGCTACTGACAGCAATCTGGATTACGCCGAAAACTTCCTGAACATGACCTTCGGCACCGCAGGCAAACCCTCAAGCGTAAGCAAAACCATTGCCAAAGCAATGGACAGAATCTTTATTCTGCACGCAGATCATGAACAAAACGCATCAACATCAACTGTGCGCCTGTCTGGCTCATCTGGCACCAATCCTTTCGCTGCAATCGCAGCAGGTATTTCAACACTCTGGGGCCCAGCTCACGGCGGCGCCAACGAAGCTGTTTTGGAAATGCTGGAAGAAATCGGCACTGTTGAAAACATTGAAGCATGTGTTGCACGCGCTAAAGATAAAACCTCTGGTTTCCGCCTGATGGGTTTCGGTCATCGCGTATACAAAAACTTTGACCCACGCGCGAAAGTAATGAAGCAAACCTGCGACGAAGTATTGTCTGAACTTGGCTTGGAAAACGAGCCACTGCTCGCAATTGCTAAACGCCTCGAACAAATTGCACTGGAAGATCCTTACTTTATATCCAAGAAGCTTTACCCGAACGTTGACTTCTACTCGGGCATCATCATGAAAGCTATTGGCATTCCAACCGAAATGTTTACTGTGATTTTCGCCCTGGGTCGCGCAGTAGGTTGGTACTCGCACTGGAACGAAATGGTGAGCGGTCCCTACAAAATTGGTCGCCCGCGTCAGCAATATACTGGCAGCCCAAAACGCGACTACCCTGCAAAGTAATCTTTTAAAACAATTACTCGCAGAAAAAAGGCCGCAATTGTGTGGCCTTTTTTATTTTGACAATTTTTTTGCAACTAGCACTCAGGTTATCGCGAGCAGGAACGCAACTACCCGCCACACAGAATTGATCGAGCAGCATTTTAACAGCGATTAGCAGGGAAGATTAAACCAACCCAAAAAACGCCCCCAACCTTTAGAGCGAAAAAAAGCGAATACCTTTCGAATATTCGCTTTTTTTGATCCTGCAATAGCAGACTGTACTCAGGCCACCATTGAATACTATTATTCTGGACGCATGTGCGGGAATAACAATACATCGCGAATGGACGGCGCATTGGCAAACAACATAATTAAGCGATCAATACCAATCCCCTCCCCCGCTGTTGGTGGCAAGCCGTATTCCAATGCACGCACAAAGTCAGCATCGTAATACATAGCTTCATCGTCACCCGCATCTTTCGCTTTTACTTGCTCAAGGAAACGCTCAGCTTGATCTTCTGCGTCGTTTAACTCAGAGAAGCCGTTTGCCAACTCACGACCGCCGATAAAGAACTCAAAGCGATCAGTCACTGCCGGGTTGCTATCACTGCGGCGCGCCAGTGGTGACACTTCAGTTGGGTATTCGGTTATAAACGTTGGTTGATCGAGTTTGTGCTCTACAGTCTCTTCGAAAATTTCTGTTTGCAACTTACCTAACGGTGTACCTGGTTTTACTTTCAACCCAAGGGATTCTGCAATTTTGGTAGCGCCCTCAAGGGTGCTCAATTGTTCAGCAGTTACACCGGGATTGTATTGCAACACCGAATCAAATACGGACAAACGCACAAATGGCTTACCAAAGTCGTATTCGCTATTTTGATATTTCAACGTGGTGCCGCCAGTCACCTCGATACAGAGTTTACGCAACAGATCTTCAGTTAAATCCATCAGGTCTTTGTAGTCAGCGTAAGCCTGATAAAACTCCATCATGGTGAATTCAGGATTGTGACGAGTAGATACACCTTCGTTGCGGAAGTTGCGGTTAATTTCAAACACACGCTCAAAACCACCAACGACCAAACGTTTCAAATACAGCTCTGGAGCGATACGCAAAAACATCTCCATATCCAGAGCATTGTGATGAGTGACAAATGGACGCGCTGAAGCCCCACCGGGAATCACATGCAGCATCGGCGTTTCCACTTCCATAAAACCGCGACCACTCATGTAGTTTCGGATAAAGCTGATGCACTTGGAACGCAAACGAAAGGTATCGCGCACCTCAGGGTTTACCATCAAATCCACATAGCGTTGACGATAGCGAATTTCCTGATCAGCCAAACCGTGGTACTTATCTGGTAACGGACGTAAAGATTTAGTGAGCAACTGGAAATCGTCCAGGTTTACGTACAAATCACCTTTACCGGATTTGTGCAGTGCACCTCTAACACCGACGATATCACCCATGTCCCACACGCCCCACTTGTCTTTAATGACTTCCTGGGCCGCCTTATCAGCGTACAACTGGATAGAACCTTCACCATCTTGCAACACCATGAACGGGCCGCGCTTGGCCATTACACGACCTGCAACACTAACAACGTGATTCAGCGACTCCAATTCCTCTTTGGTCTTTTCACCAAACTGCGCTTGCAAATCCACACTCTTGTCATTGCGACGGAAATCATTGGGGAATGCATTACCCTTCTCGCGAATGGCAGCCAGTTTTTGGCGGCGCTCAGCGATGAGTTTATTTTCGTCCTGCGCTTGTACTGTTTGGTTGTCGTTACTCATAGTCGTCACTGATGTCATTAGGAAAATGGATTAAAAATCAGTTGGCCAAATTACAGGCCAGCCTTCAAACTCTCTACAATAAATTGATCCAGGTCGCCGTCCAAAACTGCCTGAGTATTAGACGTTTGCACACCGGTACGTAAATCCTTAATACGCGAATCATCCAAAACATAGGAACGAATTTGACTACCCCAGCCTATGTCTGACTTGTTATCTTCCATCGCCTGCTTTTCCGCATTGCGCTTTTGCATCTCCTGTTCGTACATTTTTGCCCGCAGCATTTTGTAGGCTTTATCGCGGTTAGCATGCTGCGAACGCTCGTTTTGGCATTGCACAACAATATTGGTGGGAATGTGGGTAATACGAACAGCAGAGTCAGTTTTGTTAATATGCTGACCACCGGCACCACTCGCGCGATAAGTATCAATACGCAAATCGGCCGGATTAATTTCAATTTCAATGTTGTCATCAATTTCAGGCGATACAAACACCGAACAGAAAGACGTGTGACGACGATTGCCAGAATCGAAAGGCGATTTTCGCACTAAACGATGCACACCCGTTTCAGTGCGCAACCAACCAAATGCGTACTCGCCTTCAAAATAGATAGTGGCACTCTTGATACCAGCCACATCGCCCGCTGACACTTCTTCGAGGGTAACTTTAAAACCTTTAGCTTCACCCCAACGCAAATACATACGCAAAACAATTTCAGCCCAATCCTGCGCTTCAGTGCCACCAGAACCGGATTGAATATCCAAATAAGCATTATTCGGGTCAGTCTCACCCGAGAACATACGGCGGAATTCCAATACCCCCAACTGCTTATCAAGGCGCTCTAACTCAGCCTGAACATCAGTAACCATGGACTCATCATCTTCTTCCACAGCCATATCCAGCAATTCGCGCGAGTCACGCACTCCATTGTCCAGATCATCGATCGTTTTAACTACCATCTCCAGCGAGGAGCGTTCACGCCCCAGTGCCTGGGCACGTTCGGGGTTATCCCAAACAGAGGGCTCACCAAGATCCAGCTCAACTTCAGCCAAGCGTTCTTTTTTTAGGTCGTAGTCAAAGATACCCCCTAAGCACATCGGTGCGCTCAGTCAGGTCTTTTAATGCATTTAGTAAGGGGTTAATTTCCATGATGGCATGCAATCTGATTGGGTTTTAGCCTGAAACAGGCAGGAAAATCGAGGCGCGCATTCTACATGAGATGCACTCTCAGGCCAAATCGGCCACGCTGATGAATATAACTATCAACAACGGCGAGCAATAACCCTAAGATTATTTTTGCGACACACTTCCTTGAAAACGGTTACATCTATATACTCACGCAGTAACCGGTTACACGAATCGATAACGATGCCGGTATCCCATTAGTAATAACCATAAAAAGCGTGGAGCCCCCATGATCTACTCGAAATTTCTGGCAATCCCTCTTGCCATTGGTATTAGTTTGACCTTTACAGCGTGTGGCGGTGGCGGAGGTGGCGGAGGAGATAACAACTCAACGCCGGCGGCAGTAAGCAGCAAAGTAACTTCTAGTAGCAGCTCCATAGTTTCCAGCAGCTCATCCAGTACCGCTATGTCGGTTAGCAGCTCAAGCGCAGCAGTCGCTCAAAACTGTCAAGTTGATGGGAAATCATGGCCAGTGTGTAACCAAAATCAGTCTGGTTGGGCGTTTGAAAATGGCAGCTATTGTATTGCGACCAGTTTTTGCCCGGCCAACCGCACCAATCTGCCTACAATTGCTGGCCGAGACACCCCCGTTGATGCTAGTGCGACAACCAAAACACGCGCAGTTTATACCTACCTGCGCAGCATCCAGGGTAAATACACCCTTACGGGACAGCAAGACCTAACCTGGAAAGATGCGATAGATATGGCAGACCGTGTCTACAAAGATACCGGTAAATACCCTGCCCTGATGGGTTATGACTTTATGAATTACGGCATGACGGCAAGTTGGGCTGAGGGCGTTAAGCAAACTGATGAAGCCATCGCATATGCCAATAAAGGCGGCTTGGTAACCTTTTCTTGGCACTGGCGCGACCCATCCAAATTAAATACGAGTGACGTCAATAATGCGCAGTTTTACACCAAGGACACCGCGTTTCAAATTCCGGTGAAGGATGGAGCGCTTGATTCCACTAGCGCTGCCTACACACACATTAATAACGGTATAGATTTAATTGCCGCAGAATTGAAAAAGCTAAATGACGCAGGCGTGACAGTTTTGTGGCGGCCATTGCATGAAGCGTCAGGCAATAATGGCGACGGTTGGTTCTGGTGGGGCCGCACCCGTACGGACGGAGTACCACAATCCTTTGCTCAAATTTTATTGTGGCGCCATGTTTATGATCGCCTTGTGAATTACCACGGCCTCCATAATTTATTGTGGGTATGGAACGGGCAAAACGCTGCCTGGTTTCCTGGCGATGATGTGGTCGATGTAATGAGCCATGATATTTATGACGGCAATGACAACAAAACCTACAAATCGCAACTGAGCACTTACACTCAAGCCCGCAAATATTCGGCTGAGGCCAAATTAATTGCGCTGAGTGAAAACAGTTATATTCCCGACCCGGATAAAATCGCAACAGACGGCGCTTGGTGGTTATGGTTTATGACCTGGAATGATGGCAATTTTAATGAGGTCACGCTGGAATCCACAACTCACAAAGACAATTTTTGGAGCGGTGAGTATTACAATACCAGCGCGCACAAATCCAAGGTATACAATCACGCGAATATGATTACATTGGATGAGCTACCCAAGTTTTAACCCTGCAAATTTACCCAAAAAAAGCCCTCAATGAGAGGGCTTTTTATTGAAATGCACATTGAATTATTTTTCACATCGCATCAAGCCATTTCTGCAGTATAGATTTTTCATAAGGCGTTAACTGTCCATCCGCCGGCATGGGACGAACTTTATCGATGAACAGACGCTGCTCCATCAGCGTATTTCCTTCTTCATCTGGCTGCAACCAGCGCGTGAGATTTAATAATTGTTCTGGCTGATTGTGCAATTCACTATGGCAATGCGCGCAACGTTTGTTTAGCAATGCAGTTACGACATTCGGAGGCAATAGCGATTTGGCAGACACATCTCTTGTTGCGCCACTCGCTAGCGGTTGTGGAGCATAGGATTTTCCTACGGATAAGCGCAAAATAGCGGCGTTGCGATCATCGACAACAAATACACTACCGTCTATTGCCTGGGCTAGTCCTACCGGAGCACCCTCAGGCCTCATCCCAGTTACAGCGTGCCATTGCGATATAATTTCTTCGTGCTGGGCGAACAAAGTGCGCCCATTACTTTCATCGTCCACGCCTGTCTTCGGCATCATTTGGTGTTTAGTATACGCCCCTTTGGGTTGTTCCGGTGCTCGCCAAAAATAAGCGTGATTCTGTAATTTAGGCCGCCCTTCCCCATCGACAACATAAGCAACCAATCGATTCCCCACCACCCGGTATCCATGCCAACTCATCAATAACTTATTCGCTAACTGCGGCAATCTATCGTGCTGATAATAAAGCATATCCAACGGCGCCACGTGCGGAGGCAACAATGTCCAGGGAGCATGGTAATTTTTCTCACGACAAACCCTACCATCCAACCCGATATTCTTGTTGTAACACAATGGCCAACCGTAAAAACCATCACCTTCAATAATATTTATTTCCTCATAAGGCTCATTTGCATCAGGAAAATCAATACTATTTTCAGCCTGCAAAACAGTGCCTGAACTATGCACTGCCAACGCCATGGAATTGCGCAAACCGCGTGCAATTACTTCATACGCTGGCGAGAAACTATCGTTCTCCTTGTTATAGCGATATCGGCGAATAGCGCCTTCGATTCCAGATTTGCAATCTTCCAAGGACACATGTTTTTCACAGCGATCCGAGGAGCTGCCAATATTGACTAGCAAGTTTCCCTGCGCATCAAAAATAAAGCTTTTAAGCGGATGCAAATATTCCGCATAGTAAGGCAAATCATTAATGACAATTTGAATGTTAGACAAGGTTCCATTTTTCCACTCAAACCGTTGAATGCGATCTGCTTCAGCAATATAAATTTTATTCTGCGGTCCTAGTAAAATTTTATGAGGAAGATTTAGTTGCGAAAGCAAAACACGCCCGGGTTTATTTGGGTCCTTATAATCCAACAGCAATAGTTTCCCACGCCTGGGCACCCAACCGCCCATATCGAGAACTAATAATTTATTGTCTGTCGTTTGCAATAGACTGCGAGGCATCCTTAATAGCGGCTGCTGATCACGCTGCACAACCAGCCCCAAACAAGTTCCACCAATACTTACTATTGGCAGCTGCGCAAAGCCATCGCAGTCTGTAGGGAGCGTTTGGTAAGAAGCAGCCATAGAAACGGGACACGCTAACCACAAACCAATAACAATCAATAATCCATTCAAGCTACGCATAAAAATCCTGTAACCGGGCAATAAAAAACCCGATTCGTTGACCGCATCGGGCTATTTAATAACAACAATTTATTAGCAGCGACCAATCCGATTAATCATCGCTAAACTCAATATCGGGAAAGCCATTCGCTTCCGCATTGTGCGCTTCTACTTTCCCGATTAACTTGCGCGCTATTGAACGATAACGTTGGCTGACTGCAGAATCAGGATTTGCCGCCACGGAAGGTTTGCCCGCATCCGCATCAACACGAATAGACAACTCCAGAGGCAAAGAACCAAGCAATTCCGTGTGATAATCTCGCGCCATTCGCTCGCCGCCGCCCTCACCAAATATATGTTCTTCATGGCCGCAGTTGGTGCAAATATGGATCGCCATATTCTCTACTACACCCAACACAGGCACATTAACTTTGCGGAACATCTCCACTGCTTTCTTTGCATCCAGCAATGCAATGTCCTGCGGGGTTGTCACAATCACTGCACCGGTGAGCGGCACTTTCTGAGCAAGGGTAATTTGAATGTCGCCAGTACCAGGGGGCATATCAATTATTAAATAATCCAAATTATCCCAGCGTGTCTGCATTAATAATTGCTGCAAAGCGCCGGTGGCCATAGGGCCGCGCCACAGCATAGGGGTTTCTTCAGTTACCAAATAGCCCATGGAGATCGACTGGATACCGTAAGCAACCAAAGGCAACATTTGTTGTTGTCCTGCCTCGCCCACTATTTGCGGGCGCTTTTGACCAACACCCAGCATTTGCGGTTGACTCGGGCCATAAATATCGGCATCAAGGATACCCACCCGATGCCCTTCTGCTGCAAGCGCTAACGCAAGGTTTACTGAAGTAGTGGACTTACCCACACCTCCTTTACCTGAGGCTACTGCAATAATGTGTTTAACACCGGGAATTTGTTGATTAGCAATTGTAGTGGCGGCCATAACCTAACCTCGATACTTAAAACGCTATACAAAACACGCAGAAGAGCGCAATTCGGGCGCACCCTAACAAAAAAGGGTGCCAAATGGCACCCTTTTTTGTAGCAACGAAGAACTAATTGGTTTCCGCCAAATGCTCCAGATTTTCGCGATCGTGTTGATGGTCTTTAGCCAGCAGCATGTACACAGACGGGAGTACGAACAACGTAAAGAAGGTACCGATGGTCATTCCAAGTACCAGAACTATACCGATTGAATTGCGCGCCTCAGCGCCCGCACCCGCCGCAAAAATCAACGGTGTATGACCCGCGATTGTTGCAACACTGGTCATCATTACTGGACGCAAACGCAACGAAGAAGCTTCGCGAATCGCTTGTAACTTCGCCATCCCCTCTTCTTGCAGCTTATTAGCAAACTCCACTACCAGAATTCCATTGCGCGCAATCAGGCCCATCAAGGTAACTAAACCAACCTGCGAATAAATATTGAGCGTACTGGTAAAGCCATCGGTGAAGAATGGAATCGGCGCGGGCATTTTCCAGAAGGTAAATAAGAGCGCACCAAACATGGCCAAAGGTACAGACCCAGCCAGAATAACCAGTGGATCGCGGAAACTGTTGTACTGCGCAGCTAACACCAGGAAAATCATAACAATCGCCATAATAAAGGCCGGAAGGAAGGTGTTGCCCTCACGCTTTAACTGACGTGACTCGCCGGTATAATCAATGGTGTAACTATTAGGCAGAATGTTGCGCGCTTCAGTCTCAATAAAACTTAACGCTTCCGCCAGCGTCACGCCAGGTACACCACTGATTTTCACCGCATTGAGTTGCTGCATACGGTTGATACTGCGTGGTTCGGTAGAGTGCGTAAGACTGGCGACCTGATCCAGGCGAATCAAATTCCCATCAGGTCCAGTTACATAAAGGCTGGCCAAATCTTCTGGCGTCAGGCGCGACTCACGTTTAACCTGAGGAATCACCTTGTAACTTTGTCCGGACATGTTGAAGCGATTTACCCAGCCACCGCCGAGCAAAGTCCCCACATCATTGGTCACGGTTTGCAAATCAAGCCCTAAGTCGGCGACTTTTTCGCGGTCGATACTTAGCTTGTAATCTGGCTGATCCACTTTCACATCCAAAGTTTGGAAATAGAACTTGCCGGACTTCGCCATCGCCTCCTCCAGCTTTTGAGCGTACCCGTAAATATCTTTGATATCCGCAGTCGACGCGATAACAAACTCTACCGGGAACTGGCCACCTCCGGGCAAGGCTGGTGGAGTAATGGGTAGAATTTTTACACCGGCAATTTCACTTAGCTTTTGTTGTACTTCCGGCATCATCTGGAATACATCGCGATCACGCTCCTCCCAAGGCTTGGTAACCATGCCGGAGAACCCGCCGGTAGGCATGGTCAGCTGAAAGGTAAAGTCCGTCTCAGGAACACTCATAAAGACTTCGTTCACTTGCTTACCATAATGAGCGGACTGATCTATAGTCGAGTTCGCTTGAGCCTCAACAATGCCGAAGATAACACCCTGATCTTCCACCGGTGCCAATTCTTTGGGCGACATGTTGTAAAGCGGAATACACATAGCCGCAATACCGACCCAGAATATGTAAACACCAAAACGATTTTGCAGAGAGGTATCCAGCTTGCGCATATACCAGATACGAAACTTTTCAAACGGTTTTTCGAGCGGGGCGTTAAGCCCCGTATGGGATTTCAACATACGTGCACCCAACATCGGGGACAGCGTAATCGCCACGATCGCGGAAATAGTTACAGCGCCCGCAAGTGTTATCGAAAATTCACGAAATAGAGAACCAACCAGACCACCTTGCAAACCTATAGGTACGTACACCGAGGCCAAGGTTACCGTCATCGCCAAAATCGGGCCGGCCAGCTCTCTCGCAGAAATAATAGCGGCCTGATAAGGCTTCATTCCGTCCTGAATGTGACGCTCGATGTTTTCCACCATCACAATCGCATCATCCACCACCAAACCTACACACAACACGATGGATAACAGGGTTAACAAGTTCAACGAGAACCCACACACTTGCATAATAAACAGCGCACCGACTAGTGACAGCGGAATAGCGAGCACAGGGATAATCACCGAGCGGCTCCACCCCAGGAACAGGAAGATAACCACCACGATAATGAACAAAGTTTCCGTGAGAGTTTTGATCACCTCATGAATAGCGGCATCAATATACTTGGTGGAATCGTAAGCGATAGTTCCATCCAACCCCGAAGGAAGATCTGCTTTAATCAATTCCATCTCTTTGGTGACCGCTTTCATTACATCCAGTGCGTTGGCGTTCGGTGCAACCCAAACGCCCATAAACACCGCTGTATCACCTGAGTAGTTAACCACCGTGTCATAGTTTTCTGCCCCCAAAACTACGTCAGCAATATCACTTAAACGAATAATTCCGTCGGCAGAATTGCGAATTACTAATTGCTTAAACTCATCAACACTTTTTAAATCAGTATCAGCACGCAGGTTAACTTGCGTATAGGTACCACGCGTCTGGCCCACCGCTGCCTGTACGTTATTTGCCTGCAACGCCGCGCGCACCTGCACGGGAGTTACATTCAGCGCAGCCATGCGATCCGGCTTTAACCAAATGCGCATTGCAAAAGTACGCGCACCCAACACTTCAGCTTTTTGCACGCCATTCACTGCAATTAAGCGCGGCTGAATAGACCGAGTTAAGAAATCGGTAATCTGGTTTTGCTCAAGAATTTCCGAACTAAAACTCAAATAGGCGGCAGCAAACTGTGAATCAGCCGACTCGATACGAATAGCAGGCACTTCAGCTTCGGGAGGTAGTTCATTACGCACCTGATTCACCTTAGCGGAAATTTCCGTCATGGCTTTCAGAGGATCGTAATTAAGGCGCAAGTGCGCAGTCACTGTGGATGAGCTCATCCCACTTTGCGACTCGATATAATCAATACCGCCGGCAGATGCTATAGCGCGCTCAATCGGAGCAGTTACAAATCCGCGCACTAACTCAGCGTTAGCGCCGACATAAACAGTATTGATAATAATGACTGACATATCGCTGCGCGGGTATTGCCGCACTGTCAGGTTAGTGCCGGCCTGAATCCCAAGTATCAGGATTAACAAACTCACTACTATGGCGAGCACCGGGCGCTTAATAAAAATATCGGTAAATTTCATACGGAAGTCTCAGCATAAGACTGGGCGGCCATCTAGGCCAGACCTAACCCACCGGGCAAATAACCCGGCAACCAATTTGTTCGAGAGTCCAGTCGTATTTAGCTATCACTGGGAGTTGGATCTTGCTTGAATTCAGGGGTCGGCAAACTGCTAACCACCACTGATTGTCCGTTACGCAAGCGGAATGCACCCGCGCTTACAACAACGTCACCAGGCTTTAAACCATCCAGAATTTCAATGAAATCACCCCGTGACTTACCTAGGCGTACGAATTGCTGACGCGCAGTCAGCTTGCCACCTTCGGCTTTATCAACCACAAATACGGTATCTCCATAGGTAGCAAAAATGACCGATGTCGCCGGCACCGCCAGCACATCTTGCGGTTCAGACAGGGTAACGGTAGTTTCCACCGCCATGCCGGGAATTAGCAGATTCTTTTCGTTACCCATATTGGATTGGACAATCGCATTGCGCGTTGTGGTGTTAATCTCTGCACCGATGGCGGTAATTTGCCCTTGCAGGTTTGCATCAGAGCCATCACCCACATTGACTTGCACTGGCAAACCGCGGGTCATTTGAACCAACCAAAATTGTGGGACAGGAAAGTTCACGCGCACACTATTAATAGCCTGAAGTGACACAATTTCTGTACCTACCTGCATGTCCTCGCCCAAATCCACTTTACGAATTCCCAGGCGACCATCAAAAGGCGCACGGACCAATTTTTTCTGCAGCGTGGTTTTCAGATCGTTAACGTCACCCTGCGCCGATTCCATTTGCTGTACCGCAGCATCAAGCTCGCTTTGTGACACAGTGTTACGCTTGCGCAGCTCTACCAGACGATCGTAATTGGATTTGGCCAAGCGCAATCTAGCTTCTGCAGCACTCAGCTGAGCCTCTTCATTTCCCGACTCTTGCACCAGAATCACAGTTCCCTTTTTGACCTGCTCACCCGATTTGAAATCGATCTTTTTTACCTTACCGGCGACTTCCGCCGAAATGACAATACCTTCCGATGCCTCAACAGTTCCCATGGCCGTATAGGTATTGGGCCACTGTTGCATTTCAGCGGTAAAAGTACTGATTGTTTCCGCTGGGACCTGCGGGGCACCACCGCTCATCAGGGTTGCAATTTGACTTGCCTTGACACCGGCAACAATCGCCAGTACGCCCAACAGACTGAATAACGCAATCAATGATGATTTCAGTTTGCTCATATACAAAGACCATAAAATAAGAGGAGAAGACGCAAAGGTATAAACAGCTACCAGGAATAGGACACACGGCGGGATAATCAAGACGCCTGAAACAAAGTATCCCAACCAAAGTTTCGGCTATGCAGGCTGCGAAATTGTTGCACAAGCACCAATAAAACCCAAATCGACAAATGTCACAAAATGTAACCTTTTTAGTTTAGATTTGTAATTACCGCAACAACAGACCGCACGGTCGGTTGGCAAATCATATTCCCTTTTTAGCGACTCTTCCAAACAATTATTGGACTAATGGGCAATTCATGACATTCATCACCGGCACAGAGGGGCATTATCAGCCCCCGCTGGTCAACATATGTCAGTAGCCACCGCTGATGACCTAGCAATACGCCAGTTCACTAATTCCGAGACAAGCCAAATCTTCAACAATCTCAACCTTGTACTCGTCCCCCGTGATTCGACCAAGTAACTGGCAACAATTGGAACATTGAGAACGATCAATAATAAACGAGTCCCCTTCAATGATGACAAGGTTACTCCGTTCATGCATGGCTAACCGAGCCGCCGAAAACCATTGCCCTGTAGATTGAATATGAATGCGGATAATGCTGTGTTGATACTTGTAGAGAGAATCTATTTTAGGAATAAATTGGCGGTAAGTGGATCCAGTAGTAAACGCGGGTGAAGCACGAAACCGGCTACCGATAAAACCCACATTTACCAATTGTCGCTCTATAAGCTGCGTCTTGTTGAAACCGACAAATATTTCAGGATAAAAAACCAATGCGGCTCTGCTCATATACATCCTTGTAATTGTTTGCAAATAAATTGTTTTGAGCCTAGCAAAGCAATTACTTTAGGGTCAACGCTTAAATCTAAACTTAGAGGACAAAAATAAGTGTTTGCATTTTCAGATTAGAGGATTACAAAGCACAACATCATTCAGTAAGATTTCACGAATTTTTTTTAGTGAGATCATTTATGACTTGGGCGCCCCATGTAACTGTTGCCACCATCATTGAACGCGATAACCGCTATTTAATGGTGTATGAAGAATCCGATGGAAAAAAAGTTTACAACCAACCTGCTGGGCATCTTGACCCTAATGAAACACTGCTCGATGCCGCGATTCGAGAAACATTGGAAGAAACCGGTTGGGCAATTCAATTAACCGGTGTGGTTGGTGTGAATCTTTATACTGCCCCCAGCAACGGAATTACTTATTTCCGCACTACATTTATTGGCGAGGCGATTAGCCACGACGCCAAGCGCCCGCTGGATACTGGCATTATTGAGGCTGTCTGGTTGAGCTACGAAGAGCTGCTGGAACGCAAAGAGCAGCTGCGCAGCCCAATGACCCTTCAAATTATTGAGGATTACCGGGCAGGACGCCGTTTCCCCTTGAGTGTTGTCGGCTAACGCTTATCCACCTTTAAGGTGGCAGTGACTGGCGCGGGCAGGTAAAATGCCCGCCTCATTTTCTGAACTGCTGCTATTTCCTTATGACTCAAGCTTCCAATCCCGTAGTTTCAGCCGGTGCACGCGTTATCGTGGGCATGTCCGGCGGTGTGGACTCCTCCGTATCAGCACTTTTGCTCAAACAACAGGGATATCAGGTCGAAGGCCTGTTTATGAAGAATTGGGATGAGGATGACGGCACTGAATACTGTACCGCCAAGGCCGACCTGGCCGATGCGCAGATGGTTTGTGACCGCATTGGCATCAAGCTGCATACCGCCAATTTCGCTGCAGAATATTGGGATAACGTCTTTGAACACTTCTTGGAAGAGTACAAAGCTGGCCGCACCCCGAACCCCGACATCCTCTGCAACCGCGAAATCAAATTTAAAGTGTTTATGGAGTATGCGCGTATGCTCGGCGGTGAGCTCATCGCCACCGGCCATTACGTGCGCCGCTCTGATATCAATGGACGCGCGCACCTGTTAAAAGGCCTCGACCCTAACAAAGACCAGAGCTATTTCCTCCATGCCGTGGGCGAAAACGAATTTGCCCACTCGCTCTTTCCAGTAGGCGAACTGGAAAAGCCGGAGGTGCGCCGCATCGCCGAAGAACACGGCTTAATCACCCACAACAAGAAGGATAGCACCGGCATCTGCTTTATCGGAGAGCGCCGCTTCAAGGATTTCCTGCAGCAATATTTACCCGCTCAACCAGGTGAGATTCAAACTGCCGGAGGCAAGGTCATTGGCGAACATATGGGTCTGATGTACCACACCATCGGTCAACGTCAGGGGCTGGGGATTGGAGGAGTTAAAGGCGCTAATGAAGAACCCTGGTTTGTGGCGCAAAAGGATCTCACACGCAACGTTCTGGTGGTTGTTCAAGGCACAGATCACCCTCTTTTATATACCAATCATCTAATTGCCCAGCAGGCCCATTGGATTAATGGTGCTCCGCCCTCACATGAAGTGCGATGCACCGCGAAAACCCGCTATCGCCAACCCGATCAGGATTGCACTGTACAGATTCTGGCCGACGGCACTCTGGATGTTCTCTTTGACCAACCGCAGCGGGCGGTAACCCCGGGACAATCAGTGGTGTTTTACCAGGATGATATTTGTCTGGGTGGCGCCGTCATCGAATCGACTGACAACCGCTAATCCGGTTGATCCATTTTCGTTCAAACCTGTTTTCAGCATGAGAGATAGCGCGTGAGTAAAAATTGGCAAGACATAACCCTCGCCCTCGCCGGCATATTTCAAGGCACTGCATTAGTGGAGCAAGTCGCCAAAACCGGTTACCTGCCGCCCGAGGCCTTTAAGTGCAATATCGAATCCATACTGGACCTTAATCCCTCCAGCACCTTGGCAGTCTACGGAGGCCAGATAGAAAACTTGCGTACCGGCCTTGAGGTAATGCGGGAACTGCTGCAGCCCAATTCTCAAAAACACCGCGAAGCCTTGCGTTACGGCTTGGGTGTGTTGCATTTACAAAAAAAACTGGCTGGGCGCCGCGATATGCTGGGCGTTATCGCCAGCCGCATTGATCAAGTGAATCAACAAGCGCAGCACTTTTCCTCGACGCACGATAATGTCATCGCCAATTTAGGCACCCTGTATAGCGAAACTATTAGTACATTCCGTTTTCGCATTCAGGTGAATGGTGACTACAATTACCTGCAACAACAACGCATCGCCAACCAGATTCGCGCCCTTTTACTATCCTCGATTCGCTCTGCCATGTTATGGCGCCAGGTCGGTGGCAACCGCTGGCAATTACTCTTTAATCGCAAGGACATCGCCCGGCAGGTAGATGATTTACTGCGTCGCATTTAATGCTTTGATTTTTAACTTTCATTTTTTTGTTGAGAAACACAATGGACAATTCTTTCAATACTCTTTCGGCACTGAATGCGGTCTCTCCGGTAGATGGCCGTTACGGCAACAAAACGATTGCTCTGCGCAGCATTTTCAGCGAATTCGGTTTGATTCGCTTCCGCGTGGAAGTGGAAGTACGCTGGTTGCAACAACTCAGCCGCCACACCGGTATTCCTGAAGTACCCGCATTTAGCGCCGCTACCAATGCGTTGCTCGACTCAATCGTAACCGGCTTCAACGAAGCAGACGCGCAAGCGGTTAAGGATATTGAACGCACGACTAATCACGACGTAAAAGCCGTGGAATATTTTTTGAAAAATAAATTCAAAGGCAACGCCGAACTGGAAGCGGTACTGGAGTTTGTACACTTTGCTTGTACCTCGGAAGATATTAACAACCTGTCGCATGCATTGATGTTGCGCGAAGGTCGCAAAGTTTTTATTAAAGATGCTGAAGCAATTATCGATGGGATTGTAAAACTCGCGCATGATTACGCCGCTGACTCCATGCTGTCGCGCACCCACGGCCAAACTGCATCACCCACTACTGTCGGCAAAGAAATGGCCAACGTAGCAGCACGCCTGCGCCGCCAATTAAAAGCCGTCAAAGAAGTAGAGTTGCTGGGCAAAATTAATGGCGCCGTAGGTAACTACAACGCACACTTGTCGGCCTACCCGCAAGTGGACTGGCAAACCAATGCCAAAGATTTTGTAGAGAGCCTGGGCCTGACATGGAATGCCTACACCACCCAAATCGAACCCCACGATTACATTGCTGAATTGTTTGACGCAATTGCGCGTTTCAACACCATCGTCATCGACTTTGACCGCGATGTGTGGGGTTATATTTCCCTGGGTTATTTCAAGCAAAGAACCATTGCTGGCGAGGTAGGTTCATCTACCATGCCGCACAAAGTTAACCCTATCGATTTTGAAAACTCCGAAGGTAACCTGGGCATTGCCAACGCAATTTTCACCCATCTTGCACAAAAGTTGCCGATTTCCCGCTGGCAGCGCGACCTGACCGACTCCACTGTATTGCGTAATATGGGCGTTGGTTTTGGCTACAGCTTGATTGCCTATGCATCCACGTTGAAAGGCATGAGCAAACTGGAAATCAACCGCGCACGTCTCGCTGAAGACCTGGATAATTCCTGGGAAGTATTGGCTGAGCCAATCCAAACCATTATGCGCCGCTACAACGTGCCAGAACCTTACGAAAAATTAAAAGCGCTTACACGTGGCCAGGCAATCACTCGTGAAGTATTAGCGGCCTTTGTGGAAACCCTGGATATTCCCGAGCACGCCAAACAAACCATGCGCGACCTCACCCCCGCCAATTACATTGGTAACGCAATCGATCAGGCAAAAGCGATCTAATCCAAACTAAATTTAAGGGCTCCTCGGAGCCCTTAAATTTAGTGATTTATATTGAATGCATGGGTTGGTGGTGAGCTTGCGAACCCCAATGTATTTATTCAACCATTATCGTAATTTTTAATATGGTTAAGTTGGGGTTCGCAAGCTCACCCCAACCTACGCCAACCTTGTAGGTATGTCCAAATGACAACTCCACTCACCCATCTTGGCGATATGCCGATTGAAGAATTTCTGCGCGACTATTGGCAAAAAAAACCACTATTAATCCGCAATGCATTTCCCGATTTCGAATCCCCCCTTGCACCAGATGAGCTTGCCGGCCTGGCACTGGAAGAAGAAGTGGAATCGCGCATCGTGTTGGAAAATGGCGCTACGCCATGGGAATTGCGCAATGGTCCTTTTGATGAAAAAACCTTTGAAAAATTGCCGCCAACCCACTGGACTTTACTGGTTCAAGCCGTGGACCAATGGGTCCCCGAAGTAAACCAATTACTGGACTATTTTCGCTTTATTCCCAACTGGCGACTGGATGACCTGATGATCAGCTACGCACCCGATAAAGGCGGTGTAGGTCCACACTTTGATTACTACGATGTGTTTTTACTCCAAGGCTTGGGTAAGCGCCATTGGAAAATCGGACAGATGTGCGATAGCAATTCACCGCGTGTTGAAGGGACTCGCCTGAAAATCCTCAGTGAATTCCACACCACCGATGAGTGGGTGCTGGAGCCCGGCGATATGCTTTATATTCCGCCGGGTATTGCTCATTGGGGCACCGCGCAGGGCGATGACTGCATGACCTATTCCATCGGGTTCCGCGCTCCTAGCCATGCCGATATCATTTCCGAGATTGGTCAGGAGATTGCCTTATCGGTAGAAGACGATTTGCGCTACACAGATCCGGATTTAACCTTGCAGGAAAACCCCGGTGAAATTAGCGCAAAAGCCATCGAACAAGTGCGAGGTATTGTGCTGCAACATCTCACACCGGAAAAAATTGCGTTCTGGTTCGGCAAATTTATGACCGAACGCAAGTACCTGGAACAAACGCAAGAAGAGCCACTGGATATAGATGCTGATGAGTGGCAATCTGCATTGGCAGATGGTGAGTTGCTCTGGCGCCATCCTTCAGCACGCCTTGCCTTCCATAGCGATGAAAAAGGCACAATGCTATTCGCGGATGGAGAAGCGATTTGCTGCTCGCGCGAACTGGCAGAGCTGGTCTGCAAAGAGGTTGAAATTAGCTGGCGAGAATTAAAAGCGCTGGTACAGGATCCGGTTGACCGGGCAGCTATTACTCAATTGATCAATCTGGAAACTTTATTGGTCGACGAATAGTTAGTGGAAAATCAAAAAGGGCAGAAATCGGTACTGCCCTTTTTACTTTTGGGAAGCAAAATGTATTCAATCACAACCACTGATTGGCAAGCTCATTCACACGAACTTGCAGGCATTCGCACTCAGGTCTTTATTGAGGAACAACAAGTTCCCGTAGCGGATGAATGGGATAACCTGGATGAGACCGCCATCCATTTCCTAGTGCTCCAGCATAATCAGCCAATAGGTTGTGCCCGATTACTAATCGATGAACACAAAGGACTTCAACATTTTCATATTGGTCGTGTCGCGGTATTAAAACCTTATCGAACCCAAGGTATAGGTCAAGCGCTGATGGAATTTGTTGTAGGCTTCTGCAACGCTCAAGCAAACCACCCTATTTATCTACACGCACAAACTGATCGCAAGGGGTTTTACGAGCGCTTGGGTTTTATCGCGCAAGGCGATGTATTTCTGGATGCAGGCATTCCTCATATCACCATGTATTGGCAAATAGCGGAGTAATTCATGGCAGAACAAAGCGGGGTTAGCGTAGACCTTTGGTTGTTGAGCGGGATAGAAGATTTTCGTCATTACACCCTGAAGCTGGTACAACAAAACCGCCGCACCTTGGCGATACTAACACGCGATCTTGATGAATTGATCTTTGGCACCGATGAGTTCACTGAAGCTCTATCAGCATTTTCTCGCTCCAGTCGTCACACCCAAATTCAAATATTAATAAAAGACACCAAGCCTGCCATTGAATCCAACCATCAGTTAATTCGTCTTGCTCAGCGGCTCTCATCAAAAATTCAAGTACGCAAAATGACCGTAGAGCCTAACAATAAAGAAATGGCCTTCGTCTTGGGTGATACCGATAAACTGCTTTATAAAAACGATGAAAGTGTTTATCGCGGCTTTTATAACTCGAGTGCCGCGCGTGAACTAAAGCCATTGCGCGAAGAATTCAATTATCTTTGGCAATACGCAGAACCAGAGCCGGAATTCCAGTTACTCCTCATCTAACACCTTGCCCTTGCGTAAAAAGTGTTGCCAAAGGTCACAGGCTTAAAAAAAAGCTATTTTTCAGCGTAAAAAGCGCCTTTCTTGGTTGCCGATTCGATTTTTATCCTATATATATAGCGTCAATCCGTATTTAACGCTGTTTAAGCCTGTAAATATAGGGGTTTTAGAATGCGGATCAGCTAAAGAGCGACTATGCTTTGCTGGTTACGCGGATGCTGCTTATTTCTTTATCAAAAGCATCCAGATGCGATAATTGTTTTACACGAGAGTCTTTGTTTAAAAGATAACCTTAATCAACATTCAGAAACACAAGGAATCCATTATGGCTGCCAAAAAACCTGCTGCTCCAAAAGCCGCTGCTAAAAAAGCTCCTGCTGCAAAAGCAGCTCCTAAAGCTGCCGCCAAAAAAGTTGCTGCACCTAAAGCGGCTGCCGCTAAACCCGCCGCCAAGAAAGCTCCCGCTGTAAAAGCGGCTCCAGCCATTGTTAAACCAATTGCTGAGCGTCAAAACAAAACCCAGATGTTGCAACAAATCTCTGATGCAACCGAACTGAGCAAAAAGCAGGTTCAAGCAGTATTGGACGAACTGACCAATGTAATCGAAGGCCACATCAAGAAGAAAGGTGTAGGCGAGTTCGTTCTGCCGGGCCTGTTGAAAATTACTACCGTGAAAAAGCCTGCGACTAAAGCACGCAAGGGTATCAACCCATTCACTGGCGAAGAAGTTATGTTCAAAGCCAAACCAGCTAGCACCTCTGTAAAAGTGCGTCCGCTGAAAAAGCTGAAAGAATTTGCAGTTTAATTAGCAAATCCTCTTCATTAAAAACCCCGCAGTTGCGGGGTTTTTTATTGCCGAACGAACGATGAATTAGAGTACCCGAAAGCCTTCACCGACCAACGCGTTTTGTAGGCGCTTAACTCGCTCGGCAAATTCCTCTGGCGCATATTCTTTTGCTGGCAGCTTGCCCCAGATTGGTTGCGGCCACGCCGGATCATCAGTAAACCGTGCGATATGATGTACATGTAGTTGGCGCACCACATTGCCAAGCGCGGCCACATTCATTTTGTCAGCGTCAAACAAACTGGTCATTACTTCCGATAAACGACATGACTCCCGGATCAATTGCAGCTGTTCCTCCTCGCTCAAGTGATGGATTTCATAAATGTCTTCGCACTTGGGCACGAGAATACACCAGGGATAATTCGCATCCCGGCTAAGTAACAATAGCGATAGATCAAATTCACCAATAACGGCTGAATCCTGAGCGAGACGTGGATGGAGTTCAAACATGATTGTTATCCTTTTAGTTGACACAAACTTGACTACTAAGACACGCAAGCCCCGCTGAAATTCACTTTCGGGGCGCTATACCAATAGCCTTAACCGCCGTAGAATAGGCGCCTTTAAATCCCATTATAGCCTTCAAGAAGTTATCACTATGCGCTCCAGTCGATTTTTAATTGCCACCCTAAAGGAAACGCCCGCCGATGCGGAAGTTATCAGCCACAAATTAATGCTGCGGGCAGGCATGATCCGCAAAATGGCTTCCGGTTTATACAACTGGCTACCGCTGGGGTTGCGGGTGCTGCGTAAAGTAGAAAACATTGTCCGTGAAGAGATGGATAAATCGGGCGCACAGGAAGTACTTATGCCCGTAGTGCAACCTGCAGAATTATGGGAAGAATCTGGCCGCTGGCAGCAATATGGCCCCGAGCTGCTGCGCATGAGTGATCGACACGAGCGCCCTTTTTGCCTTGGCCCAACTCACGAAGAAGTCATTACTGATCTGATTCGCAATGAAGTCAAAAGCTACAAACAATTGCCTGCGAACTTTTATCAGATCCAAACCAAATTCCGCGATGAAATTCGTCCGCGTTTCGGCGTAATGCGCTCGCGCGAATTTATTATGAAAGATGCTTATTCTTTCCACACCAGCCATGAATCCCTGCAGCAGACCTACGACGTCATGCACGCAACCTATTGCAGCATTTTCACCCGCTTGGGTTTGCAGTTCCGCCCGGTTTTAGCCGATACCGGTTCAATTGGCGGTGCATTCTCCCACGAATTCCACGTGCTGGCCGACAGTGGCGAAGACGATATCGCATTTAGTAACGGTAGCGATTACGCCGCTAATATTGAAAAGGCGGAAGCCCTTCCCCCGTCAACACCACGCCCTACCGCACAACATTTGCTGCAAGAAGTTGCAACGCCCGGTAAACACTCGATCGAGGAAGTGGCGAGCTTCCTGAAAGTGAACCCGGAACAAACTGTAAAAACCTTGATTGTGCTGGGTGAAGTGCGTGAAGACAAAACCCAACCACTGGTCGCTTTGGTATTGCGTGGCGATCACGAGTTAAATGAAATCAAGGCAGAAAAACTCACTGGTGTAGCATCGCCGCTTACGCTTGCACCTGAGGCACGCATCAAAGCCGAACTGGGTGTCAGCGTGGGCTCAATCGGTCCAGTGGGTCTGACCATTGCAGTTATCGTTGACCACGCTGCTGCCCACTTAGCTGACTTCGTCTGTGGGGCCAATAAAGATGGCTTCCATTTAACCGGTGTAAACTGGGGCCGCGATGCGCAAGCGCCTTTAGTTGCCGATATCCGCAACGTAGTAACTGGTGATCCAAGCCCTTGCGGGAAGGGCACACTCGATATCAAACGCGGTATTGAAGTGGGTCACATCTTCCAACTCGGTACCAAGTATTCCGAAGCCATGAAAGCCCGCGTTTTGGATGAAAACGGTAAGGAACAAACCATGATTATGGGTTGTTATGGTATCGGGGTTACGCGCGTGGTTGCGTCAGCCATTGAACAAAACTTCGATGACAACGGCATTATTTGGCCGGATTCTATTGCACCTTTCCATATCGCCATTGTTCCAATTAATATTGGAAAATCTGCTGCTGTCGCCAACAAGAGCGAAGAGCTTTATGCGACGCTGACTAAAGCCGGTTTTGATGTGCTGTTTATGGACGATGAAAAAGCGCGCTTGGGCGGCATGCTGGCCGACACGGATCTGATGGGAATTCCACACCGTATTGTTGTAGGCGATCGCGGTTTGGAAGCTGGCACTATCGAATACAAAGGCCGTCGCGATGCAGAAAAACAAGAAGTTGCTGTCACCGAGATAGTTTCCTTCCTGAGCGAGCGTATCAAACGCTAATTATCTAAAAGGCAATTGCAGCTAACACTGCGATTGCCTTTCCTCATATTATTTGCCGTCTGTTGTTACACATCACATTTTCTTTTCTCCGCTACTCTCAAGCACCTCGAACAAACGACGCTTAAGTTGTCGTTGACACGCCTCGCTATAAAAACAACCAATCATTAAAAAGAGCACAATTAATTTACCAGCGTTCGACTTTTATTTACCGTTCAAACACGGTGACCTTAATTCAAGTGCAAGTTCGATTTTCGCCACCATCAAGCGAAAATCCCTGCGTGCGAAGCGCCAAAAGTCCCAGTTTACAAACTGGCAACTGCACTAACTCATCTAATTCCTCACCAAAAAATTCCCACTTTTATTTTTAACTGGCACCTTTTCAAGGCTGTGATGCAGGTTACAAAGCTCCGTTTTCATTCGATGCTAACGTTTGCTCGTTGTCTGGCGAGCCATTTTTCATGGCGGTACAAATTACTTTGCTAACAACCGGCACTTCCACTGCCAGCAGGATTATTTATTCGGTCTGGAACCGTGGACTGTGTCAACTCAACACGGCTCCGCACAGGATCAATGCCTCAACCTAACTATGCCTCAGTACATAAAAATGAGAGGAATACCAATGAAACCGCGCATCACCAACGCATTAAAAAAACTACTGCTATTGGGGTTTAGCAGTTTGACAATGGCAAGCAGCGTTAATGCAGCAACGGTTGACCTGCTGGTGCTCTACGACACCTACACCAAAAATTATTTTGGCGGTGACCCACAAACAGCGATGAACAGCTGGGTTAACCAGATGAACGCCGCGTACACCGATAGTCAGATTGATGTGCAATTGCGCTTGGTGGGTGTACGCCCGATGGAACAAACGGGCGCCGATATGGGCACAGTGCTGGGTAATTTGCGCGTGAATAGCGCTGCGATCGCGCTGCGCGATCAGCTTGGCGCAGATTTCGTATCGCAACTTCATGAAAAGGGCGCGTGCGGTGTAGGTTATGTTGCCGTCGATAAAAACTGGACCTGGAACGTTACCGCGCCCGGCTGCGGCCCGATGGTGATGGCGCACGAATTAGGTCACAACATGGGACTAAATCACTCGCGCAAACAAGGTGATCAATCCGGCGCGCGCTTTCGTTATGGAGTCGGATACGGAGTCGATAACGTGTTTGTCGATATCATGGCTTATGAGGGCGTATTCAACACCACACGCGTGAGTCGTTTTTCCAATCCCAATTTAACTTGTCGTGGATTACCTTGTGGCATTCCAGTTGGTCAGGCCAACGAAGCCTATGGCGCACTCGCTATTCACAATGTACGTGATGAAATTGCCGCATTTCGCCCGACAGCCGGCGCATCTGGCCCAGTACAAGTTGCACAAGATTGCAATTATGGTGGCTATAACGTTGGCTTACCAGCAGGCAGCTATACTCTAGCGCAACTGCAAGCGCGCGGAATTGTAAATGACGATATTTCTTCGCTCCGTGTGCAATCCGGTTACAGCATTACGCTCTATCAACACGATAACTTTACCGGCAATGCGATCACCAAAACCGCTGATGATTCCTGCTTGGTAGATGAAGGCTTTAATGATTCAGCCAGCTCCATAGTAATCAACACAACCGGTTTTAATACTCTCATTCAGGCAGAAAATTATTTTGCTAATAGCGGAGTACAAACTGAAGCAACTACCGATACCGGCGGTGGGCAAAATGTTGGCTGGATAGATACCAACGACTGGATGGCCTACAGCAACATCACCATTCCAACATCAGGTACTTACACCATTGAATATCGTGTTGCCAGCCCTGGTGGTGGGCGCCTGTCAGTAGATCTTAATGGTGGTGCAGTTGTATTGGGAGAGCTGGCAATTCCGGCAACCGGGGGCTGGCAAAACTGGAGCACCATAAGCCACACAGTTACCATCAATGCGGGTACTTACAATTTTGGTGTATTTGCCAAGGCTGGTGGTTGGAACATCAACTGGATTCGTATTAAGCGTTAAATCCATTTTATTGGGACAAACAAAATTTTTTGTGCGTCCCAATAATTAATCTGCAATTTATGAGGCGCTTATGCAAAACCAACGCATATTCTGGTTAACAACTCTGGCAATTACTGGCTTGGGGTTTGGCACCATCTATTGGTATAACCAAACCCCGGTCGACGCCACATCCAATCCGGTAACCAACAAAACCACAAGAATCTCTACTACACATCTGGATAATAAAAACAACAAGGATGCCGCAATGCCAACTAGCAACATCCCAGCGAATACTGCCAAGTCACCAGCCGAAACAATTGACTCTGAATTACAAACGCGTATCGATGCAATAAAAAAGCGCCGCCCCAACCTGCAATACACACCGGAGCAAATTGCCGCAGCATCCGCTCGGAGCACCTCTTGGAGCCCCAGCGAAGAACCACCAGCTAATCTGCCATTGCTGCCGGACGAATTAACCGATGGCCGTCAATTTATTCAACTGGACACGTTAAAAATGGAGACCCTGATGCCGGGCGATGCGATTAACGTGCGCGTTGCAGAAAATGCCCGTGACTACCAGGTAGTCATTGATAAAGTAGAAAAGCACGATTACAACAGCATTAGCTGGTATGGCCATATCCAAGGAGATGATGGACAAAAATATTCCGTGAGCTTTACCCGCGGAGAAACTTTAACGGTAGGCGGACTGGATACACCTGATGGCCACTATGTGTTGCAAGCGCACGGCAATAATGGCTGGATTGCTTCCAGCCAATTGTTATTTAAAGTCGACCCTCACGTGAGCGATGCTATTCACCCGGCCGATGTAGATCCAAGTTATGCGCAAACTCCAGACAACCATTCACACTAATAACGCACATCAGTAACCCAATTAAAACTCGCGCGGCGCACACCCGGCGAGTTTTATCATCGCGTTCATTTGGGAAGAGATAAAAATTCATCGGACTCTAATACCCGGTGACTAATGCGCACCTGCGCGACCTCCCCTTTAAACCAATGCACCTGGTTCATTCGCGCACCAATGGAGGTTTGCGCGTGCGCTGCAATCGGCAAATAATCCACCTGCCCGGTTAATTCCTTATTGCCATTAACATAAGAGACAAATTCACGATTTTTGTAAGTGATTGCCGCATGAGCCCATTTACCAATCGGATGAACCATGGTGGAATCAATCAAGGTAAACTGAGATTGCTCGGATTTAATATAAGCATCCAGATACCACTGGTTTTTATCATTTAAGCGCAACTCAATAGTCACACGACGATTGGGATTATCCGGGGCTTCGATATGAAAAAAGCGCGGCTCGATATTTGCGGGAAATGCAGCAGCGGGATTAAAAATAATTTCGATAGTAAATTCAGCCGCGTCTTTTAGTGGGTTTTTATCTACCAGTAATCTGTCGCCGTCACCGTCAAAACTAACCACACTCCCCTGCGACGAACTGACCACTTTTGGGTTCCCCAGTACTATCACCGGAGAATCACCAATTTTTTCCAAAGAATTTACCAACCAAACTTCCGTTCCATTCGTTGGATCTAGCGAGGACGATAATGCGGTTTGAGAGGGAGCAGCAGTGCACGCTACAAACAATAAACTATTTAAAATTAACAGCGAATTGGACAATAACAGGCATTTTTTCATAAACATTCACCACTGCTTAACAGCAGTGCCCTATTTTCATTCGTATGGTTGATAGGTTTTGATAATAGTAAACGAATACTTAAAATTGCCGCGCGAATAATTATTATAGAAACGCAGCCGATAATTGTATCGGCTGCGGAATACACTTAATCCTCGTCGCCAGAATATTTAGCTTGTTGTTGCAACAAATTGCGTTCCACGTCACCCGGTGATCCGGTTTTTCGTGCTAACAAACTATAGGCAACCGGTACCAGGAACAACGTCAGCACCGTTGCCACCAGCACCCCGGAAATAACAACGATGCCAATAACAAAACGCGTTTCCGCTCCTGCACCAGAAGAAATTACCAGTGGAATCGCCCCGGCAACAGCAGTAAGGCTGGTCATTAAGATCGGACGCAACCGCGCTGACGCGGCTTCCAACAATGCTTCGGTAAATTCCACCCCGCGATCGCGCAACTGGTTAGCAAACTCCACAATCAAAATACCGTTCTTTGCCGCCAACCCGATTAACATGAGCAAGCCAATTTGCGAATACAAATTAAAACTGCTACCCGATAAATACAAACCCAGCATTCCACCCAAAATAGCGAGCGGTACAGTCAGCATAATCACAAAGGGGTGAATATAACTTTCAAATTGTGCGGCAAGTACCAGGAACGTGATGAGAATTCCGAGCACAAAAATAAACGCCACAGAACCGCCCGAAGATTGAAAATCGCGCGACAGGCCTTTGTAATCCACGATTGCAGTAGCGGGTAAATGTTCACGCACCAATCCATTCAGATAAACCAATGCATCACCCAAAGCCAGATTATCGGCGAGATTGGCCTCAATGGTTAATGAACGCATTCGGTTATAACGATTCAATCGACTCGCATCAGCAACTTCTTTCAGAGTCACCAAATTCGATAGGGGTATGAGTTCACCAGACCGCTCCGAGCGCACATACATATTTTGCAGACTGGTGGTAGTGCGCTGCTCATGGCGCTCACCTTGCAGAATTACGTCGTATTCTTCGCCATCATCAATGTAAGTGGTTGCGCGGCGCGAACCCAGCATAGCTTCCAGGGTGCGACCAATATTATTAACGCTCACACCCAAATCCGCCGCGCGATTGATATCTATCACGACTTCCACTTGCGGTTTGGTTTCTTTGTAATCCCAATCGATACCGGTCAAGCCAGGGTTATTTTGTTCAATTTTTTCCAACAAAATATCGCGCCATTTCGCTAATTCTTCGTAGGTACCACCACCCAACACAAATTGCACAGGCTTCTGCGCCTGGGAACCGAACCCCTGGCGCATAACAGGCGCCGCAGTAACACCGGGTAAGTCAGCAAGCTTCTGCCGAATTTCATCCATCACCACAAAGGCATCACGGCGCAGACTCCAATCATTCATCACCGCGATAATCATCCCACTATTAAAACTTTCAGTCACACCAAAGGCGCGCGGAGCACGAACCATCAAACGCGTAATTTCTCCGGAATCCACATATTTCATCATGCGATCTTCAATTTCGGTCATGTACTCTTCCATATAGGAATAGCTGGCGCCTTCAGGGCCATTGACCATCACAAAGAATGTTCCGCGATCTTCTCGGGGCGCATATTCAGAGGGAATCTGTTGAGCCAGAAAAAACGCACCCAATAGTAAAATGGCAAAACCAGCAACGATGGCTTTTGCATGACGCAAACAAGTACGAATCACCGCCATATAGCGAACACGCAAAGCCATCATCCATCGATTAACATTTTCAACAAATTTATTTTTTTGCTCGTGGTGAGTTAATACCTTGGATGCAAGCATCGGCGATAAGGTCAACGCAATCAGCGCCGAAAATCCCACTGCTGCTGCCATGGTAATGGCGAATTCAGAAAACAGTCGGCCCATATCCCCTTTTAAAAATACGATGGGAACAAAAATCGCAATCAGCACCAAGGTGGTTGCAATAACAGCAAACCCCACTTCGCGCGACCCATCGTAGGCTGCCAACAGCGGCTTTTTACCTTTCTCCTCAATATGGCGCACAATATTTTCTAACACCACAATCGCATCATCCACCACCAAACCAATAGCCAAAACCAACGCGAGCAAGGTCAGCATATTGACCGAAAAATCCATCGCTGCCAGTACGGTGAAGGTGGCAATGATGGAAACTGGCACTGCCACCGCAGGAACCAGCATGGCGCGAATACTGCCGAGAAATAAATAGATAACCAGGATTACCAGTACTATGGCAATCGCGAGGGTTATATAGACTTCGTGGATAGCGCGCTCCACAAAAATGGAACTGTCATAACTATCTTCAAGGCTCATCCCTTTAGGGAGAATCTCATTGATTTTATCGCGCTCGGTTTTCACACCGCGCGCAACATCAATAGTATTCGCCGTCGATTGTTTAACGATCCCTATACCCACCTGGGTCACGCCATTACCGCGAAATAAATTGCGATCCTCTTCGGTGCCCTTCTCCACTTTGGCGATATCGCCCAAGCGAATTAAGTGGCCGTCATCGCCACGGTGAACCACTAGCTGACTGAATTGTTCTACCGAGCGATAGGAGCGCGCCATGCGCACGGTAAATTGCCGCTCAAGCGATTCAATACTTCCTGCCGGCAATTCAATGTTTTCTGCACGCAAGGCGGATTCAACATCATTCACGGTAAGATTGCGCGCCGCCAATTCACGCCTATCAAGCCATATGCGCATCGCATACCGTTGCTCGCCTCCAATCCGCACACGAGCTACGCCATCAATAACGGAAAATCGGTCCACCAGATAACGCTGAGCATAGTCCGTGAGCTCAGGCATGGTCATGTTTTCGCCTTCGAAGTTAAACCAGAGAATTACGTCTTCATCCGAACTCACTTTTTGCACTTCCGGAGGATCTGCCTCATCCGGCAAATTCCCCAATGCGCGCGCGACACGGTCACGAATATCGTTTGCAGCCGAATCCATATTGTGGCCAGTATCGAATTGCACCACGATATTTGATACACCGTTTTCACTTGATGATTCGATATAGCGAATTCCCTCTACACCTGAGATGCGATCTTCAATCACTTTGGTAATACGGGTTTCCACAATGTTCGCCGCAGCGCCGGGATAATTGGTGCGAATAGAAACAACGGGCGGATCAATATTCGGGTATTCACGCAACGTCAAGCGATCAAAGGCTACCAACCCAAACGCAATTAATAACAGCGAAATAACCGATGCAAAAACCGGCCTTTTGATGGATACATCCGAGAGCAACATAGAAATTACCCTCAGTGAGTTTGTGCGTTAATCAAATCAGAAAGATGCGGCGCTTCCCCCACCTGCTCAGCAACTGGCTTTTCTTCTGCCATTACCTTAACAACTTGTCCGGGGCGGATTTTTTGCAACCCATGGGTGACCAGTTTATCGCCGGCTTCTACCCCTTTAATGACCTCAACTGCGCCAGCGAGGCGTTCGCCAATTTGAATTTGGCGACGTTCCACAGTGGTTTTGCCGTCAGTATTTTTTATTGCAAACACAAAGTTATTACTGCCTAGAGGTACCAGTGCCGATTCAGAAATTACGAGCGCATCGCGCGCGCCGGCTTTTAGGTCCACCAGCATGAGCATACCCTGTTTCAGCTCGTGATTCTTATTGTCGAGTATCGCTCTCACTTTGATTGAGCGAGTCACTTCATCGATACGGTTATCTATGCTGAGAACCTTGCCGTGAAATTCCCGTCCGTCCAGGTCGCGGCTTTTTGCCACTATGGGTAAATCCAGCGCGAGACTGCGCAAATAGATAGCAGGCACAGTGAAATCCAACTTCATCACTGAATCATCATTGAGCGTTGTGATTTGATCTCCGGGTGATACCAACGCCCCAACACTCGTTTCTCGCAGCCCAACGACTCCGGAAAAAGGCGCTAATAAAATTAAATCTTTCAAACGGGATTCAGTCGCGTTGTAACGTGCACGCGCAGCCTCATATTCGCGAATACGCTGATCGAGCAATGATTGGGCAGCTGCACCGCGCTTAGCCAATTCGCGCACGCGATCCAATTGCTTTTTAGCTTCGTCGGCATTAAAGCGCGCCTCTTCAAGCAATGCCGATTCCTCACGGCTGGTCATTTCAACCAGCACTTGCCCTTTGGTTACACGCTGTCCATCGTCAAAATTAATACGGGTAATTTTTTTGGTTTCGTTGGAGGTAAGCGAAATAGATTCGTTGGCTCTCAAGGTGCCGAGCGCCTCTATATTGGTAGTTAAATTTTTAGTGCTGGCAGGCTGCACAATCACTTCCACTGCTTTGTCTGCCGGTGGCTGCGCAATAACACTAATACTTAATAAGGCACTGGTTAAAATACCGCTTTTTATAAAGCGCGGTAGTAAAGTCATAAGGTTCTCCCTTGGGCTGCACATGGTTGTGCTTTTTTTGTAACCATGCCGGTCATTGAGCAAGTTTAGAATATAGGTTTATGTGCGGATATTTACGTAAGGATAAGGTTTCATCGAAGGGGAACTAAAAATTTAACACTTGTTTACAAAATCCAACGGATCAGTGCAATTGTGCAAACACGTTAAAAACGCGAAAGGGATTTAACAAAGCACTGTCGAGCCGTTTATCGTTGGCTCGACAGCCGCCTGGTTATTTTTTATCGAACTTGATTGATGCGGAGTTGATGCAATAACGCAAACCGGTAGGCTCAGGGCCATCGGTAAACACGTGCCCCAAGTGGCATTCGCAATTGCGACAGAGCACCTCGGTACGGAACATACCATGGCTGGTATCCAGCAACTCACGAATAGCCACCTTGTTTACCGGAGCGTAAAAGCTGGGCCAACCACAGCCAGCATCGAACTTGGTATCTGCATCAAACAGTAGCTCTCCGCAGCAGCGACAACGGTAATCGCCCGTATTGAACTCCTGCCAATATTCGCCCGAAAAGGGCCTTTCTGTGCCTTTTTCACGGCAAATCCGGTACTGCTCAGGCGTTAGTATTTCGCGCCAGTGGTTATCACTAAATTTTTCGTTGGCAGCCATAAGGATTTCCTTGACAGATCAACTAGTTAAGGTCGATTATTCGAGTGTTTTTCAACCGCAATCACGCGTTACCGCAATCAAGGCATCTTACTGCAAATGAACCCGATTAAGAAATCCGACAAACTCAACGGAGTTTGCTATGACATTCGCGGCCCGGTACTCGAGCATGCTAACCGCCTCGAAGAGGAAGGCCATCGTATTCTGAAGCTGAACATCGGCAACCCTGCCCCGTTCGGTTTTTCGGCGCCGGATGAAATCATCCAGGACGTCATCCATAACCTCGCCAATGCCGAGGGCTATACCGCATCCAAGGGTTTGTTTGCCGCGCGTAAAGCGATCATGCACGAATGCCAGCGTCTGGAAATCCCCGGCGTTGAAATTGAAGATATCATCCTCGGCAACGGTGCCAGTGAACTGATTGTGATGGCCATGCAGGCCCTGCTGAACAATGGGGATGAGATCCTGGTTCCCGCCCCTGATTACCCACTCTGGACTGCGGCAGTAAACCTTGCGGGTGGTAAGGCTCGCCATTACCTGTGTGATGAGCAAGCCGACTGGTTCCCGGATCTGGCTGATATTGAAAGCAAGATTACCGATAAAACCCGTGGCATTGTGGTGATTAACCCCAACAACCCAACCGGTGCGGTATATAGCCGTGAACTGTTGGAATCTATTGTTGAACTTGCCCGCCGCCATAACCTGATTATTTTTGCCGACGAGATATACAGCAAAATCCTGTACGACGATGCAGAATTTATCCCCATGGGTAAATTGGCACAGGACGTACTCTGCGTCAGTTTTAACGGTTTGTCCAAAGCCTATCGCTTGGCAGGTTTTCGTTCCGGCTGGATGGTCATCAGCGGGGCCAAGCATCGCGCGCGCAGCTACATTGAAGGCCTGGAAATGTTGTCGTCCATGCGCCTCTGTGCAAACGTACCCGCAATGTATGCAGTACAAACCGCACTGGGCGGCTATCAAAGTATTAACGAACTAATTATTCCCGGCGGTCGCTTGCGTGACCAGCGTGATACGGCACTGAAAGCCATTGCAGAAATTCCCGGTCTTTCCTGCGTAAAACCCAAAGGCGCTTTGTACCTGTTTCCAAAACTCGATTTAAGCATGTACAAAATTAAGGATGACCAGCAAATGATTCTGGATTTCCTGTTGCAGGAAAAAGTGTTGCTGGTACAAGGTACTGCGTTTAACTGGCCGAACCGCGACCACTTCCGCATTGTGTTTTTACCGAGAGAAGATGATCTAACCAAAGCCATTCAACGCTTTGGGAGTTTCCTGTCACGCTATTCGCAGTAAGCCACAGAAATTTCATTTTTGTGTTTCCGCAGAAAATAAAAAAACCAGCTTCGCGCTGGTTTTTTTATGCTTCAAGCCTGTGACGGCACTTTATAGATTAATAACTTTAACTGCTGTTCTGGATCTACATCCGGAAAATCTTTATGCGACTGCAAGCGCTCAATAAATTCTGCTTCAGGGCAGTTTTCAGCCACCACCTGCCGTAAGAAACCCTCACTTAATTCCGGAGCATTTAAGCAAGCCAATACCAAACCACCTTCTGGCATAAGTTCAGGCAAACGACGAATTACTTTGGCGTAGTCTTTTTCTGCAATAAAACTACCTTTTTGATAAGAAGGTGGATCTATGATTACCAGATCATACGGACCGCGCTTTTTTATGCGGCCCCATGACTTTAAAATATTTTCCGCTAGAAACTCACTACGGGTTTTATCCAAGCCATTGAGCTGGTGATTACTACGCCCCAAATTTAGCGCGGCACTGCTCATATCTACATTAACAACAACCGCCGCGCCGGCAGCGACCGCCACGACGGAGAAGGCGCAGCTGTAAGCAAATAAATTCAACACTCGCTTACCGTGGGCATGCTGCTGAAGCCATGCTCTACCCGGCTCCATATCCAGAAAAAAGCCGCTGTTTTGCTGTTGGGCCAAATGCAAAGAAAATTGCAAATTCCCGCAGAGAGCAACGCAATGCTCAGGCAAACTCCCCCACAGCAATTCACTCGGCGCTCCTGCTTGGTGACGAGACTGAACAAGAAAAGCGGTTTTATTTTCATCAAATAGCATTCTTGATTTGGAAACCAAATCAGATAACCACCCCTCTTGGGGCTCAGCAAACAAGGTCAGCAGAATGACAGGTTGGAAAAAGTCGATCGTGACAAACTCCAAACCGGGAAAAGTCCGCCCTCGCCCGTGAAAAACGCGATAGCTATCGATTCTTTCCTGTAGACGAATTTTTTCAGCAAGCTGTTCAAATCGCTCAATAATGACTTTCATGTGTTATCGCCCGCCGAGTAACCAACCGGATACATAATCGCTTCGTTAAAACCGGTAATCACTCGTGTATAACCACTAAAGGATTGATCCAATTGCGGGTCGTTAGTATCCACCAGCAATGGACGACCATTAAGTGCAAGAATTTTTCCGCGCGCAGCGATAATAACAATATTGTCTTTCCCTACTCGCCGCAAAACCTCTGGTGTAAATTGTTGGTTGCCACGCCCAAGAATATGGCCCTGACCTCCAATCGCCGTAATAATCATTTTAACCGGGCCAGAAAATTGCTTGAGTTGCAGGAGAATTTGCGCCGCAGTCACATCGATAGCGATCAATTCATCATTCAACAATATATCTACACCTAATAAACTACCCTCCAATCCCAACTCCTGCAAAAACAAGTGTGTCGTTGAGCCAGGGCCGACGAGGTACAAAGTATCCGGTTTTAATTGCTGAATCATTTCCTGCGCAACATCTAGTTGTGCCAGCTCATCGCGTTCAGTACCCGCATTTTTTACTTGCTGAAGAAATTGCGAATCCTCTGGTACCAACAAAGTGCCATAAAAACGTGCGCGCACCTGGCCGTTGCGAAAGGCATCTTCATCAATATCTTTTACATCGCGCTCGGCAATATTCACTAGCTGCCCAGTCAACAGCTGTTTAACAATTTCACCTGCCGCTTCCGGCGAAATTGCATAAACGCCGGAATGCATTTTCACGCCGGAGGGAACACCAAGTACTGGCTGACGGGTGCCAACCACATCGGCAATCAAACGCGCGGTACCGTCACCACCGGCAAATAAAATTAAATCAACAGCTTGATTCATTAATTCAGTGGCGGCAGCGCAAGTGTCAGCTGCTTCACTGGGAGATTGTTGTGCAGCACCGACGATATGCACGGTAAAACCGAGATCGCGAACAATAGTCTCGCCCATATCCTTCGCAAAACAAAAAATTTCAATTTGATTGCGAAATATCAGTAAGGATTGCAAGGCACGCGCCATACGTTGCGGGGCACGCATTTCTGCACCGCGCATCAACGCTTCAGTACGGATTGCCTCGCCGTCAGAACCTTTTAGCCCAACACTTCCACCTAATCCCGCATAGGGATTAATAATTAAACCCAATTTAAACACAGCGGAAACCCAATACTTGCAGCCATTGCTTATCGGAATCGCTTACGGATTCAAAATGCACCTGGTAATTATGAAATTCACGGCGTTTCGGATAGTGTTTCCGCAAATGATCAAAACCTTCGCCAAAATTAATTTCACCTGCGAGCGCCTTGCGCGCAGTATCACGTAGACGAGCATCATCAGCCACTATGTCGTATACCTGTTGGATTAACGACTGGGCAATTTCGAATACCGATTTGGTTTCATCATCTACCCGCAGTTGATTATTTGCCAAGGGAGCAACCAATTCTGCGAGCGAGGCTTGGGGCTGGGTACCAATATGCTTACACAATGCCTGGTAAACAATTTCAGTTCCATTAAGTTTGCCATCGTAGCTATAACCGGCAATATGCGGGCTTCCCAATAACACCTTGTCGAGTAGCTCCAATGAAATGTCCGGTTCAGGCTCCCATACATCCAGCACTACCCGCAGATCCGTACGCGCACTCAATACCTCTAGCAACGCTTGGTTATCAATCACCGCGCCGCGTCCGGCATTAATTAATACCGCCCCCGGCTTTAGTTGATTCAGCTCGGTATGGCTGAGCAAATGAAAACTGGGATGCAATCCATCCATAACCAACGGGGTATGCATGCTAATGACATCACAGGACAACACGTCCTCCAGTGACGTTAAATCCGGATTTTGCGCAGCGGTAAGATTGGGATCGTAGCAACGAACATTCACCCCCTGAGCCTTCAAACGCTGATAGAGCAGCCCACCTACATTGCCGCAACCGATAATACCGAACTTCACCGGAAGCCAGTTAATATCCAAATGAGCCAAGGCCGCGTACACATACTCAACCACCGAGTTAGCATTACATCCTGGAGCACTGGACCAGCCAATGTTATTGGAATCCAGATAAGCCTGCTCAAGATGATCAACCCCGATAGTACAGGTTCCGACAAACTTAACCTTACTACCCGCAAGCAGAGCCTCATTCACCCGGGTGACTGAACGAACAATCAGGGCATCAGCATCACGAATGTCCGCCGGGGTCATATTGCGCCCCGGAAGGCGGGTAACCTCGCCAAGGCGACTGAAAAACTCATTCACTAGCGGGATGTTTTCATCCGCAACTATCTTCATAAAAGCTCGCTTATTGCCAGAAAAGGCGTGTATATGTTCTGTTTGCTGCAAAAGTAGACGCCAAATAAATCCACGGAATAAAAAAAACAACCATAGCAGTTGTGCTTTGGTGAATTAGCATATACTTTATATAGTGATGGTGACGTTAAAACCATCGTTTGGAACCCGTTGTCAGGGTTTACCCGCAGCGGGATCTACCTCAATTTAGGGGGTGGTATTATGAAGACCTCGCACACTGGCCACAACATGGATAATGTGGTTGATCTCTTCACCAGGAAGACTTATTCAGCTATTCATGATGAGCGCTTTATCCGCCTTGCTCCAGAATTGGACGGGCTAGAGATGCTCTACTCTAACGATACCAGCTCCGAAAAACTCTACAGCCTGAAAATCCTTTGCTGGGGCCTGCGTGCCAATGGCGAAGTAGTGGGTTTAGTTCCCTGGTTAAATGACATAGTCCCCTGCCCAGACCTGTGTGATCCACTGAATGGTCACTGGGAAGGCTATTATGATCCGGGTATTGATGAGCTGTTTTTCGAAGCTCCGATGCACAAAGTCATAGAGCTTGAAACAGCAGCGGAATACTACGAAGTACAGTGCGACAGTGGCGATGACGTTATCCAGGAGCTGCCGGATACCATAGGTACCCACGCTGTTCTGGCGGTACCCGATAGCAAGCGCTTGTCATTGGTAGAAGTAGTAAGTTGGTGCCTGCATTATGACGGCAGTGTGTACGCCATGATCAGCGACCCAGCCAAGGTAGTTAGTACTCCGGTACTACCCGGCGATGACTCCTTGTATGAAGCTCAAGCCAGCGAACAATTCCGCTACTTCTTCCAACACCAGATCGCCAACAAAATTAAAGCAGAAGACCCGGAAGCGCTTGCTGCCATCTCCTTGCTTGTCGATGGCATCCAGACTTAATGCAACATGCCCCAAAAAAATAACGCCGCATTAGCGGCGTTACAGACCGCTGACAAACCCCTAGCCAAAAGCTGGGGGTTTGCGTTTAATGGCAGCACACTTTCTTGTGATGACTGCCATGCTCAAAGAACCTGCGCCGCGCCAACACACACTGGAAATGGTGATCCTTGAGGATCTCGTTCCGGCTGACCATCTACTGCGCAAAATCGACAAGTACATCAACTTCGAATTTATCCGCGACCAAGTCCGCCATTTATATTGCGATAACAACGGCCGCCCTGCAGTTGATCCGGTGTTGTTATTTAAAATGCTGTTTATTGGTTATTTGTTTGGTGTGCGCAGCGAGCGGCAGTTAGTGCGCGAGGTGCAAGTGAATGTGGCATATCGTTGGTTTTTGGGGTTGAGTCTCACGGATAAAATCATTGATGCCTCCACCTTTAGCCAGCAACGTCGGCGCCGGTTTTTAGCGACTGATATTGAGCAACAAATTTTTGATGAGATTGTTCGCCAAGCAATTGGCCACGGCTTGGTGGGCGGCGATGTGCTTTACACCGACAGCACCCACATGAAAGCCAATGCCAATAAAAAGAAGTTTGAAATTCACACCGTCACGCAAACGCCGACGGATTATTTAACCGCGTTGGAAGTGGCGATTGATGAAGACCGAATTGCCAACGGCAAAGCCCCACTAAAAGAAAAAGCGGGCGATACCGAGCCAAAAACCCGCGACATTAAAGTCAGCACCACTGATCCCGATAGTGGTTATTTAACACGCGAAGGCAAGCCCCAAGGATTTTATTATCTCGACCATCGCACCGTGGATGGTAAATACAACATCATCACGGACACCCACGTCACACCGAGCAACGTGCATGACAGCAAACCTTATTTGGCACGCCTGGATCGCCAATTAACGGCCTTCAATATTTATCCGTACACGGTGGGATTGGATGCAGGCTACAAAACTGCAGGCATCTGCAAAGGTTTGGAAGATCGCAATATTGAGGGCGTTATTGGCTATCGCCGCCCCAACAAAGCGGAAGGCTTATTTGCCAGGCGCAAATTTGTGTTTGATGCCGATCAGAATCATTACACCTGTCCGGCGGGTCAGTTGATTTCATATAACACCACCAACCGATTGGGCTATCGCGAATACCGCTCCGATTCAGAGCAATGCAAACGCTGTCCGTTTTTGGATCAATGCACGCGCAGTCGCAACCACACCAAAGTCATCACACGCCATGTGTGGCAAGACAGTGTGGAGCGCACTGATGCGCGACGACTCACCGAGCAAGGCAAACGGATTTATCAACGCAGAAAGGAAACGGTGGAGCGCAGCTTTGCCGACGCGAAACAATTGCACGGTCATAGATATGCACGTTATCGCGGCTTGCGTCGCGTGAGTGGCCAGTGTTTGTTGGCGGCTGCGTGCCAGAATATGAAGAAGATAGCGCTGTTGCTGGCGCGTTTTTATAATCCATTGGTGGTGTTAGGCCTTGTTCAAGCGCTGTGGATACTTATATCGCGTTTTATCGAGAAAAATGAACGGATTGGAAATCAATCGCCAGAAATGCGGTTGATGCACAGCGCGAGCTAAAAAAATAAAACCCCACTTTTTTAGGGTGGGGTTTGTCAACGATCTGTAACGCCGCATTAGCGGCGTTATTTTTTTGTCAAGCAACAAAGATCTGATTATTTATTTTTGCGAATGTAATACAGATACTGCGATTCGTTTTTCTTCTGCTCAACCAATTCATGCCCGAGAAACAAACAGAATTTTGGAATATCGCGCTGTGTTGACGGATCGGTTGCAATCACTTCAATAAGATTGCCAATCGCCACTTCTTTGACAGCCTTATGCAACATCATTACCGGTTCCGGGCAAAGCAAACCAGAGGTATCCAAAGTTTTATCAATTTGTTCATTCATAGTTTTAAATCGTCTATAAAAAATTCAGCAAATAGCTAAGCGGTAGCTATGATTAACACATAGGAAAATAAAATCAGGAGAAACTTTTCACTACCGAGGAACATTGTTCGATGTCTCGGAAAACGATAAACGATTATATGCCTTCTGATTTTTTTAGTCGCCAGTCACTGGAGCTAACCTTCCGCTTATTACGCACCAACCACCCGCTATTGGCACACGCCGTAAAGCAAACGTTAGATTTCACCACAGCCGTTTCTTACGAAGATTTGCAGTCCGCATACACCGGCGAAATGCTGCGCAATAACGAAGTGCTAGCGGCATTAAAAGCACACACTATTGGCAAGATTGTTTCCGTACTCACGGACATAGGTGAGGAAGCATTGCGCAAACATGACCTCCCTCCAAGCCACATGACCCTGTTGCGTTCACTCATTGAGGACTGGGTACAACTCACTGAGTGGGTATTGCAACACACTGCAACGGATATGCAAGATAAAACGGCCTACCAATAGACTTGCAAATACTAAATAATCACTCCATTAAAAAACTCGCAAGTGCCCGGTTACTTCTTCGCGATCGTGATACAACTGCTTAAATTGAATATCCACGCGAAACCCCGCCTTTTCGAGTTCAGAAACTATTCGCTCTTCACATTTTTTTACTTCCATATAGCGTTGCTTCATCGGCAGTTTTAAATTAAAAACCGCTTCACGACAATATTTTTTAGTGAACCACTTAATAATCATACTCGTAACGCGCGCGGGCTTATCAACAATATCGCACACCAACCAATCTACCGGCTTTTTGGGTTCATACAAAAAACCATCACTTAGCATGTGCGTTACCTGCCCGGTTTCCATTAGATTTTTATCCATTGGGCCATTATCAACTGCCTCAACAAACATCCCCCGCCGTACCAACTGCCAAGTCCAACCACCTGGAGCAGCACCAAGATCCACAGCACGCATACCAGCGCCCAAACGCTCATCCCAATCTTCCGCCGCAATAAAGTGATGCCACGCCTCTTCCAGTTTTAAGGTTGCACGACTGGGCGCCTCTTTGGGCAAACGCAAGCGGGTAATACCCATCGGCCAAGGCGATGAATTATTTACCGGACTTACACCAAGATAAGCTTGAGTTCCCGAAATAAACACCAGATGCATGCGCATGTTGCTTTTCGCAGAGAACAAGGATGCCGCACGCATTGCTTTTTCAAACGGTGCGGTGAATTTTTTGCACAAGCCTGAAAGTTCTTTGCCCTCATTAGTATCGACAGTCTCGATCACTAACTCGCGCACCTCACCAAATCCCTGCGCCCCGGCAAGCAATGGCGTTACACGATCCGCTACTGGCAAATCACTGATCATTTCAGCACAAGCAAACCACTGGCGAGCAAAAATAAATTTCCGAAAACGCAGCATTTTAATAAGCTGACTGGCTCCATCGGGCTCGTGAGTGACGAATAAAATATAGGCACTACTCTCTTTGGTCTTACTGTAGCCGTAAATACCCAACTCACCCGCAAGATCAGTGATTTCTGCGGCACACTCTTTTTCAAACCCGGGACGACAATGTAAAAATAAATGATTCACAATTTTCTCTTTATTGATTGGAACGAACACTCATGCAAGCCACTATTCTTGCCCGAGTAACTCCGCATCGCGACGCGGCAAAATGCTGACCGATTCAGTGGCAGTATCAAATACCACCACGACTTCACGTCGTTTAAGCAACTGCCTGATTTGTTCAACTTTTACACTGAGCGGTATTTCTTCCTCACCGTAATCGGTGCCCTCGCGGGTAATGAATTCCTCAATCAATCCTTGCAATGCGTCGCTCGATAATTGCTCATAGGGAATAATCATCTAAAGCTACCAATTTTCATTGCATTCAACTCTGATTTAACCCCGATTCGATTTCTGACTTGTTCAGGTAACACAAGCGGAGTAATCTTGGTTTAAACCTACCGATTCTGTATCAACAATTTAACAATAAGGATGCAACGTGAACACGCAACTCGTATTAACTGTCCTTTGTGATGACCGTCCCGGCGTAGTAGAACAACTTGCGCAAACCATCAGCCAACACCAGGGGAATTGGCTGGAAAGCCGCATGGCGCAATTAGCGGGCAAATTTGCCGGCATTCTGCAAGTTGCTGTCGCCAAAGAGCATCAGGATCAGCTGCGCGCCGCTTTGAATGAGCTGGGTAGCAAAGGCTTCAAAATTGTTGTCGATAATGCGATTACCACCTCCAAGCCAGACAGCCGCGAATTCAGCTTTAGCGTTGTCGGTAATGATCGCCCGGGCATTGTACGCGAAATCGCCCAGGCGTTCGCTGCGCGCCATATAAACATGGGTGAATTGGAAACGGCCTGCTCAAGCATGCCTTGGTCCGGCGAGCCGCTATTCGAAGCGACCGGGGTGATTGAAGTCCCAAAAACTGTGGATATGAATGAACTTTATGACTATCTTGACAAAATTGCCGACGAACTAGCGGTTGATATTCGACTGGAATCCTCAACCGAGCGCAATAGCTAACCCCCTGCTTCAACATTCCCTTGCGTCAACTATTAAGGGCCACAATCGTGGCCCTTAGTATTTACAGCGTATCGATAATCCATACCCACGAGATACACAGCGATAAAGCAATTCGCTAAAACCTGGATAGCTACAAAGTATATGGATGTAAAATAGATAAATAAATGCCGCTAGTGCTTGCGGCGCTCCAATTCAGCATCAAACTTTTCTAACTCAATATTGATCGCTTTGGTTGAGATATTCACTTCATAAAAAGAAAACAATAAAGAGACCACCAGCAGAATTAAACTCACAGCAAATAGGTACATCCCCGCCACCTGAAAGGCTAATAGCAGCGAAAACATCGACAGCGTACAGAACACAAATGACAAAACACCGAACGCCTGCATAAACCGAATTACCGTCATACGTATGCGCAGGTTTTCGATTTGACGAATTACCAAATCACGGCTGGGCGCATTTTCCAAATTACTTAGCTGACGAATCACGTTGGCGAGTGTTACAAAGCGATTGGTGTACGCAAGCATCAACAACGAAATTGCAGGGAACAATAAACTGGGCGTGGTAATGGTCATTTCCATAAATACATCATCCGGTATATGACTACTGAAATAGTTCGCGCCAATAGATTACGCGGTCGTGTCCGCGGTAGCTGCCAAACTGATAGTTGGCGCGCAGATTACAATCAGGACTACGACTTGGGTTTGTATTCGGAAGCGCGCAATTTACATCTGAAGGCACACCACTTTGGCCATCCCAATCAAACCGCAACCAGGGATACGAAGCCAAATTAACCGTAACGGTAAACGATCCGGTCGCACTACCAGTTGGAGTAGAAAACGAATGATTGGCACTCCCCGTAGCAAAACCGATATTAGCTGCAGTGACGGAAGTGTTTTGTGCGGCAGTAACACCATACTGACCCGTTGTTGTTCCACCCGTTAATGCAACGGTTAAATTTGTCGGCGTCGCGATACTTCCTGATGGATAAGAAATTGCACTACGCAAAATTGTTGTGCAACTATCAACATTATTTCTGATAAAAACATTTCCCGACCAAAACTCAGTCAAAAAATTAACGGGTAAGGTTGCCGTTTCAGGCCCAAAAGCGTCATCCAGTCGCACTCGCCCGTAACGCATAACCAAGGGGGCACCCAGCGTTATCGCTGTACACGCGGCCCCGGCACACGCACCCGTGGTATTAGGATTCATATTCAAGGCCTGTAATTGCCGTGAATCCAAGGTGTCCGTTACGCGTAGCCCTAATTGCAAACTTTCGAAGGGGCCGTCAGGTGCTGTTGAATTTTGCCGAGCAAAATTTGTAGTGCCCGTTGCAGTAATTTGCCGCACCCCGTTAACCCAGGAGGTAGCCGGTGCAGTTACGCGCGCCCCGAGATTCACACAGTTATCTGCATTTTCAGCAACCCATTCAACATTCGCATAACCGGTTCCAGACGCAGTGCCAGAACCTGTTGAACAGCCTGCCGTTGAACTGGCCGCACTAGAGCTACTCACGCTGGAACTTGAACTGGACTCATGATAATTGGTGGTGACAGTTTCATTGGTACTGCGCGCTTCCACCCGATATTGAGTGGTGAAGCTTTGCCCCATGTAACTAAAGTTAAATCCTGTACCGACACAAGCCGAGGCTATCGTAGCATTGACCAAAGTAAAATGATCCGGATAAAAGCGCCCTGCCACAACGTTTCCATCACTGTAATTGGCAATATTGCCGGCCGATAAATAATCGGAATCGGTCAGGGCCGGCGTAATACGAATGCTACCAACCTGATTCCACTGAATATCAGGATTTACAAAAGTACCTGCGGGCGTTGTTGCAGAAAAACTACCGGTATTGGTTAAGGTTGTTAAGGTTCCGCCCGTCGGATGAACTAGCGTGGACGCAGTGAGTGTAATGGCATTTTTTTCCGAAGTCGTTTCGTTGCCAAAGTTTGGCGTTGGCGAGCCACTAAAATTGCGCGACTGTATGAGCACTTTAAATTTTTCATTGGCGGCAACAAATCCCGCTCCAGTAGTTGTCGTTCCCGGTGTAGCCACATTGGCCAGTGTAGTAATACCACTCACTGCCAGCGTATGAGGTTTAACCACAAACTGATTGCTGTTTCCTGTCAACGTAATAGCAGGATTATTTCCCGAGGCAGATAAACTTACCCGACCATGTAAGCGTATAGCGCCCACATCGGAATAATTAGATGAAATATTTGACGCGACGCCGGACCCATCAAATGTTAGGGAAACTGCTTGATAGGCCACTACCGAGTTATTCGGATTGGAAGAAATATCTACAGCTACACTACCATTACTAATGGTTAACTTCTCCCCGACAACGCAGCTCACTGGATTTCTACATTCATAAGCTAGATCAACATTCCGTGTACCCGTGATTTGGGCCACACAAGCGCCTGTACTATTGTCGGTACGAATTGCGCGAAGAGTAAAAGCACCACTTACACCCGCTGTTTGTGTAGAAATTGTAGAAAAAAGCAAAGCAGAATTAACAAAGCTGATACTCGGGTCATAGGATGCACTTTCAGTACGCGTACCATCAGTCACGTTAATGTTTAGCGTTGCCGCAGATGTTTGTTGTAAATACTTTGTTGTAGCGCTCGCACTGCCTGTAAATGTAAAAGTATTCCCCCCAACCCAAACGCCTGTTGCCGGCGAAGTACTTAAGGTAATAGTTGTGCCATTAGCAGGATTAACCGTATTACCCAAACTGTTATATGCCGTGATCGTAATAGCCGCCGGTTCACAGGTTATTGCCGGGCTAGTGAGGGAAATACGATAGTGATCCACGACAGTAGTAGCACTATTACACGCGCTCGCCGGCGTAGAATTGGGTACGCAAGTGCCATAAACAGCACCGCCGTTAGTAATATTCACGGTCGAATAATTCGGCGCAGTCAGGTTTCCATACACAGTCGAATTGTTTACATTGATCGGGCCACTATTACTGCTGATCGTAATTGAGTTGGAACCGGAGCCCAGTACACTACCACTTTGAATAGTCACCGAACTCGCGCCACTAATGCTGCCACTGGTCATAGTCACGCCGGAAAATGTAGCGGTATTATTTGCAGTCATTACAAAAGCACCGGCAATCGTCCCACCGGTAATACTCATACCTGATTGCGCTTGCGCACCACCACTTAAATTAGTGCCATTGGTAGTAATCGTATTGCTACTGCTGGTTATTTTTCCGGTAACCGCACCGCCAGTGAGGTTAATATTTCCTCCTGTCGTTACGGTTCCAGTAATCGAGGTATTAATCAGCGTGATATCACTACTGTTAGCAGTAATGTTCCCGTATATGGTATTCGTATTACCCGATTGGATAGCGCCGTAGTTAGCGACAAGATTGATACGATTGGTGCTACTGCCAATTGTGTTATTGGTAAGTACAAAACCATTATCGGCAGAAATCGTAATTGTTGTATTGGACGTTAATATATCGCCGCTAGCAAGCGTTACTCGCCCGTTCCCATTACAGGTATAAGTAGTTCCAGAAACGCTCCAACTGGTATTACACGGAGGATAAGAGCCGCTTGTTAAATTATAGGTCGCCGCCTGCAACCCCAAACAACAGGACAATAAAAATACACCAACAACAATGGTAATGAATAATCGATAACGCTTTAAATAATTTATCCGCGTAACCATTTATTCCTACTCCCGAAAGGAACCGACTTGTACTGTACGACTCGCCCGAAATTGTTGGGAACCGCAAACTCCGACACTCGTTAACGTATAAAAGCTCACTGTAACACCTACTGCGGCTGTCGTTGCATAGTTTGCTGCGGAACCGGAATTACAAGCAGTGTTATCGCGATAACGGCAAACGCAATTCACCGTTGCGGTACATATTTGCAACCCACTGACGCCGGGGAAATTATGATTAATGGCCATACTTGCGCAGGCTGCATCGGTTGCTTGTCGCGTCGTCGTATTTAAAAATAACGCTTGCATGCCGCGCTGCGCGCCGCTTTCAGCAGCGTATATAGACTGGATGTTGGTAAATTCCTGGACGCTGGACGTTTGTGTTTGCGTAGCCGTGCGCGAAATAGTCACCGCCAGCGCGGCCATTACCACCAAAATAAACAGCGCTAACGGCAATAAAAAACCGCGCTGGTGAGCAGATGATTTTATTAAATAAATATCAGGGGACATTGCGAATAAAAACCCCCTGCGTGTAAGTGAGTGTTTCACCGCTACTGGAAATACCTAATGCAATATCAACGCGAGTATTACGATTTTCACTACCCGCAGCGAGACTAAAAGGAGTGGTACTAGTGACTCCTCGTGCAAGAATATCGAACGCACCCGTAGGTGGTGTATCCGTTACCGTGAGATTGCCATAAAAACGCAGCTCTGAATTCACCACACAAAACGCCAATGGATTATCCAGCAAATAATAACGCTTCCCCATAGAGTTACGCGCCCACTGCCTTGCCGTTCCAATTTGCAATGCATTAGTCGCGTAACCATTGTAGGTTTCGCGCGCGGCAGCTACAGCAGCATAAATTTCTGTTGGCTGGTTTGCGCCTATCACCAAATGACGCGCTGTACCAAAATCCACCGTGACCAACGAAGCAGGAATGCTTGCCGTTGGCGCAACACCGTTAGTTCCATCGGCCACAGGGTTAAAGTAATTTCCCCCCGCAACAATCGGCATAAATTCAATGCAACTGCCGCCATTCAAAACGCGCACCGAATTAGGTAACGCCATTCGCAGTTGGCGGGTCATGCGTTCCAATGCTTGCCGCGCTGTATTGGCCAGCAATGCGCGCGACTGGGTACGCTGATATCCCTCCGTCGTTTGCACAACGAAGCCGGTGCCTATGGTGGCAAGAATGGCTAAAATTACAATAACCGCAACCATTTCAATCAGCGTAAAGCCGCTGTGCTGCCACGGCCTTTTCTGTTGCTTCCCCTGCTTAATAAAATGAGAATTTATCATCAGAAATTTGCTCGCTCGGCGGCTAGCAATATAGTTTCACCCGTTGGCGTGGTTACGCTGACCTCTACCAATTTGATATTAGCGTTGGTGGTTACCCTAACGCTACGCGCATAACCGGTGTAAGGAACATCGCTCCATCCCTGATAATCATCTACATCGTTTCTGTTCGAATCCGGATTATTATTACAAGCTACCGATCCAGCTTGCACCGAAGAGCATGCAGGAATTCCACCCGTTGGTGTCTGCTCATCGTATTTAAGCGCGAGAATTTCATCAAGTAAGGATTGCGCCGCTTCGACAGCGCGAATGCGAATGAGTGGATCAACGTTATGCATCATCGCCTGACGATCGGCACTGATAAGTGGAATCATCGCCACGCTGACGATGACAATAAAAATAACCATTTCAATCAGGCTCACACCTAACTGCCATTTTTTTAGCGTTCTTTTAGTTGGCAAAGGCATAACCACTCGCCTCCACCCGAATACTTGCGGATACTCCACCACTCCCACTCAGGGTGATTGTTCCGGCAGTAGTTCTGCCTAATTTATCGTAACTAAACGTTGCCGAAGATGCCGTTATCCCGGACGGTAACGCCAAGGGGTAATAACTCCCGCCTAAATTAATAGCGGCACCATCTTCAGTGACTGACACAGAATTAGTGGTGAGCACTACGCGGATATTATTACCCGTACTGCGCATCATGGCTTGTTGCTGCGCAAAAAATAAAGCCGCGATGACATCATCGCGGCTTGATTGAATATTGGCAGTATGTACGCCTCCCAAGCGGGAAAAAAGTACAACTGAAAGGACTCCCACTAATACAACGACCGAAACAAGCTCAATTAATGTGAACCCTCTGGGCTGCCTGATCAACATATAAAACTAGCCATTGGACAAAGTACACCTGCAATTATGGCGCACCTACGCCTTGGAAATTGGCAGTTTTTGTTGATGACGTTTGCGTTACGACGCAAGTAGCGGTAACACCAAGCGTTGCAATTGCCTGTGAAGCAACTGTGTATCCGGCGGGCATTCCTCCAACTAATATAGTGCCAACCTGGTTGCAGTCAGTAATAGCAACATGGGCAGTACCCGAAGTAATACCAGCCGACCGGGCAACTGCTGCTGCATAATTCATAGCCATGGCACTACCCAAACTACCTGCAACTCCATTTAACGCTGCATCTTCAGCGGCATCAGATAAATCAATAAAACGCGGCAGTGCGGTTGCAGCGAGAATTCCCAAAATCACAATAACTGCAATTAATTCGATTAAGGTAAAACCAGATTGTTGTTTCATACTAAAGCTCCGGGCAGAAAAAATTTAAATTAACCAAAACATCGCTCCCGGAATTCGGGAAGCCAATAATCACTTCCATGACAACCGGCAACAGGCTGTTAAGCGTTCACACAGTTATTCGAAATATAGCCAATTGCTTTGGAAATTCCAGTTACTAAGCAAATTAATATTTAAACGACTAATTACTAATAACCGAAAATAGCAACTGGCCTGTTAATGGAAAATAATCAAAATAAGCACCTTCACCAACCGATAAGTAACGGCAAGCCTCCGCTCGGGCAAATGCGCGGAGTTCATAAGTGCTTTCACTAAATTCTGCGGGGGTGATAGGCGCCGGGTTTAATAGCAACAACTGCCAGAGCTGATAACAATCAACATCCTTAGGGCGAAAAGTTTCTCCGACTACCGGAGAAACAGATGCCGGCCAACCTTGAGGAGATGCATAAAGCCATTTACCATTAATTAATAACCCTTTATTCGCATCATTAGGGTTCTTCAAAACTTTAGATATTAAAAACTCGCTGCGAAAATTTGCTGCTGCCGTCAAAAAATGATGCGATATAATTTCCAATCGCAAAATACGCGTTTTTTTTGCAGTTTGGGAATAACGATCCAAAGCTACCAGCGCGATTATGGCAATAATGGTTGCCACAATAAAATATTCAAATCGCCGCCGGCTGTCGCTCTGGCTCAATGGGGCCTCACTTTTGGATGTTGTACATGTCCCACATGGGCAAGAAAATACCCAACGCCAATACGACGACAAATGCCGCCATGATCACGATCATAATGGGCTCAATTCGGTCACTGAGCTGCTTAACGTCGTACTCCACCTCACTTTCATAAAACAGTGCGACTTCAGCAAGCAGTGCATCCACCTGCCCACTCTCCTCCCCAACGGAAATCATTTGCAATACCAGCGGAGTAAACATGCCACTCACCAGATGGGTTTGGTAAAGCCCTTCCCCGCGCTCGATACCCGCGCGAATTGCGCGAATTTTATCGCCCAGGTAAGGATTGTCGATGGCGCGTGCGCTTAGCTCCAAGGCGGTATTAATCGGCAGGCCAGCATTAAGCATTAATCCAAACGAACGCGAATAGCGCGCCAAGGAGGCTCGCTCAATAATGTCGCCAATGATAATAACCCGCAGCTTTTTTCGCCCCCATACGCGGCTACCTTCGGGAGTATTGACGTAGTGATAAACCCAACCTACCAAACCCGCGACTGCAGCAAATAGATACATCCAGTAATTAACAAAAAAATCGGAAATGCCGATCAGAATTCGTGTTGGCAGAGGTAATTGCGCACCGAACTTTTCAAACATTCCAGCAAATGCCGGAATTACCTTGATATTGATAACGGTGATCGCAATTGAGATAGCAACCAACACAAAGGTTGGGTAACGCAATGCAGTTTTAATACTCTTGATCGTATTCAAATCACGCTCCATGTATTCACTGAGCTGTTTGAATACCAAGTCCAGCCGGCCAGAGTTTTCCCCCACATTCACCAGACTAACAAATAAATTATTAAAAATTTTCGGATGGGCACGCATCGCCACGGATAATTCCACACCCGCTTCCAGACGTTCCACAATATCGTTAAGCGCCTGTTGAAACGTATAATTACACAAGGACGCTGATAAGCCGCGCAAACCTTTCACCAACGGAATCCCCGCGCGCGAAATAGTGTGCATTTGCCGGCAAAACATAATCAGCTCAACGGCTTCTACTTTGCCACTGTTAGTCGCTCTGGCGAACCGCTCAGAAAAGCTCAGTTTTTCAATAAATGCTTTGACTTCTACGGGGGTAATTCCCCGGCCCAACAACTGGCTTGCTGCCGCGTCGGGGCTGGAAGCATCCAATTGCCCGGAAATTAATCGCCCTTCAGCGTTACGCCCTTTGAATTCGAAAATTGCCATGAATTTTCATCACCAACTCTAATTAAAGTTCATCAATTTGCGCAGAGATTGCCATCACCTCATCCAGGGTGGTAATTCCATCAATGGCATACGCCAAAGCCGCCTCACTGAGAGTCACAAAGCTCGACGTTTCATAAGCGACTTTGGTGAACCCGTTGATATCGTTCATACGCAACGCCTCTGCCATCGGCTGATTCAGTTCGAGCATTTCAAACACCCCGACACGACCGCGATACCCGGTATTGTGGCAATGCGGGCAACCGGTTCCCTGCTTAAAAGTAACGTTCGCGAAACTGCGCCCCTTGCCCACGGTAGCTAGCAACTGTTGTTCATTGGGATTGGGCGTGTAGGGCTGAACACAACTAGTACAAATTTTTCTAACCAAACGCTGCGCGATAATTGCCTTCAAAGCTGTCGCAACTAGATAGCCATCGACACCAATATCCATTAAACGTAGTGCCGATGTAACCGCATCATTAGTGTGGAGGGTCGACAACACCATGTGGCCAGTCATCGAGGCGCGCAGCGCAATTTCAGCAGATTCCGCATCGCGAATCTCACCCACCAATAGAATATCGGGGTCCTGCCGCAAGGTTGCACGCAATACACTGGCGAAGTTCAAACCAATTTTTTCATGCAACTGCACCTGGCTGATACGCGGCAAGCGATACTCAACCGGATCCTCTACGGTAATAATTTTCTTCTCCGGTTTATTCAACTCGGATAAAGCGCCGTAGAGCGTTGTGGTTTTACCGCTACCCGTTGGACCGGTTACCAATACCAAACCGTGAGGGCGGGTAATGGCTTTGCGAAACCGATCAATTAAATGGGGCGGCATCCCCACGGCATCCAATGGCCTCACACCATCAGTTTGATCCAGCAAACGCATTACCACCGATTCGCCGAATTGCACCGGCATCGTAGAAATACGCACATCGATATTGTGATGTTTCACTTTCAAGTTGAAGCGACCATCCTGTGGCAAGCGCTTTTCCGAAATATCCAGACCGGACATTAGCTTCAAACGTACAACCAAGGCAGAGGCGATACGTTTTTCATTCATCACCTGCTCAAGTAAAACACCATCGATGCGATTGCGAATACGCAATACTTTTTCATCGGGTTCAATATGAATATCAGAGGATTTGGTATTGATTGCCTCTTCAAATATTTTTTGCAGCAATTTCACTACCGGTGCTTCAGTATCCGTTGCATCCACTGCAAAGTCCGCCAAATCCACCGCGGACTCTTGCAACTCTTCATCCAGCTCACCGGCCAGGGTCGCAATTTCGCTGGCACGGGTGTAGGCAATATCCAAAATGTCCAGTAATTCAGATTCGCGCACCACCGCCGGCTTTAAATTCTTTTGTAAGATGCGCTGCAATTCATCCAGACAGAAAATGTCCGTTGGGTCAGCCATACCTAACAACAGACCGTCAAAATCTTCACGCAATAACATCACACGATAGCGGCGCGCACTGGTTTCAGGTAATTTTTGTACCAGATCGCGATCAAACCGAAACTGCTTTAATTCCACAAACGGAATATTTAATTGCGCCGACAACAAATTGAGCAATGCGTTTTCTTCGACATAACCCAACTCGACGAGCGTTGCCCCCAGCTTTCGCCCTGTCAGCTTTTGTTCTTGCAACGCATGCTGCAACTGGGTTTCGGTGATCATTTGTTTTTCAACCAACAAATCACCAATACGAATACGCTTTTGTGAAAATGTGTTCATCATAAAAGGCTCTGTAAAATTCCTGCTATTGCAAAGCAAGCAAACGCTGCTGGATATAAGCGCGAACTTCGGGTTGTAAATCCGCATACTCTGCCACGCGCAAATAGGCTTGCCTGGCGGTTTGTCGCTGGCTCAATGAATCCTGCGCGAGCGCGAAACCCAACCAATAAGATGGTTTCTCCCCAAAGCTGCCGAGCATACGGCGATAAGCATTTGCCGCTTCAGCGTATTTTCCGGCACGTTGATATAACCACGCTAACAGCGCACGATAAGCCTCTCGCTCTTCTGCCTCGGCTGCCTGCGCCTCCAGCAATTCAATTGCACGATCTTCGCGCTGTTGAATAATTGCGACTTTTGCAGAATAGAATTGCTTATCAAGTTGATTTAAATAATCCGCGTGTGACAGTAGCGCCTCAATCGCGGCAACATTTTCCTGCTCCACAAAAATATCGAGCAATACCCGCGTAGACTCCTGAGACACTTGTGTTTTGGCGATAAAGGCTTGCAGCGCAATAATGGCATCACTGAATTGTCCTTGCGCCACCAGTTGTCGCGCTTGCTCTGCCTGCCGTTGATCCTGGGATTCTGCATTGCGGGTTACCGACAAATGCAAATTTGCGGGTTGTGGATTCGCGTCAGTTTCAGCTAAAGAAACTTTTTCTACAGTATTAAGTTTTTGCACGTTTAGCTGATCAACATTTTGCGAAGGCAAAAAAGGATCACGAATACTTACGGAGTTCACCGGTTCTGCAATAACGGCGGTCGCTTGCAGTGACGAAGCTTCTGCAGCAACAGGTTCAGCTTCATCAAGTACAACCTTAGCCCTGTCATTTGCGGCGTGTTGGGATTCTTCCATCGCACTGGATAGTTTGGTGATTGCCGTTTCCAAAGAAGCCAAACGGTCATTTAATGTTGCGCTGGAATTTATTGCGTCAGCGCTCGGAGAAGCGGTGTCTGCGGTAGTCCGAGTCTGATCAACCACAGAATAGGAACCATCGGGCTGGCCAGATTCAACAAGCGCGGGATTCACCGAAGCGGCGTCCTGTGCATCAACCGCGCGTGGCAACTTTGCTGAAGTCTCTACTAACGGTGCAGCAGAATCAGCAGGAACGCCCTCAAGCGCTCGTTCGGCGCCCTCCTCGCTTACTGCCGACTTCCAGACCCACAACAACAGCAATACACAAAAAAATGTCGCAACACTGGGCCAAACTTTTCCAGGTTCAGGTTTGATCACGCTTGATTGATTCAGCAATTCACGCTGTTCACTGTCTTGTAACTCCAACGTGGATACCGACGCGTGCTCCACACTTTTCTGGGTGTGGGATAAATCGCGCAGCATGTCATTTAATAGGCTCATGACATGCTCCCCAGCAGACTGGGGGCCAACACAATCACCGCCGCTGCGCCAGCTGCCAAGGTCGGCCATAACCAATAATCGCGCCGCGCAAGCCACCGCCCAAATGAACGACTTTCGGCGGTATCCATAATGGCGCGCACCATATGTTTGCGGCTCACGCGGTCCGCGCCCTGCCCATACGCAGCCAACAGCGCTTTATGAGCAATCACGTTAATTAAACGCGGAACTCCGCCAGACGCTTTGTATAACAGCCCCACCGAGGAAGAGGAGAACAGTGCAGCGCCGCGGTAACCGGCCGAACTTAAGCGATAGGCCAGATAATCCACCAAACTGGCTTTGGGGATTGTTTGTAAATACTCAGCAAAAACTATGCGCTGCTTTAATTGACGTAAATCAGGCCGATCCAACAAGTCATCCAATTCAGGCTGACCAAAGAGTACTACCTGTAGCAGTTTGCTTTTTTCAGTTTCCAGGTTGGTAAGCAATCGCAAGGCTTCTATAGTTTCGCGCGGCATTGCTTGGGCTTCATCCACCACCAATACCACCTGCCGCTTTTTTTGCGCCAATTCCACCAAGCGCAAATTAATATCTTTTAATAATTGATAAGAAGGAATTTCAGGTGAATAGGCAATACCAATTTCTTCGGCTAGAAACCATTTAAGTTCGTCAGGTGTTAAATAAGGATTGGGGATATAAGCTGTGATGAAATTTTCGCCCAGACTCGCTAATAGTTTACGGCTCAGCAGGGTTTTACCTGTACCGACTTCACCGACAATTTTTATAAAGCCTTCACTATGCCGCAGGGCCAGTAAAAGTGTGCTCAGTACTTCGCGATGGCTTTGGCTATTGAAGTAAAATTGCGTATCCGGCGTTAGCGAAAACGGATGCTCCTTTAATCCGAAGTGTTGACGGTACATGGGAAACCTCGCCTGCAAACATTCGCGGTTTGCTATTTATTCCTGTAGGTCTCGCCCAAACGTTGCATATTGCCTTGCACCTCATTGAGTTGCGCATCCCAGGTGCTTTCACCCACAACGATAGGGCGCAACAAAATTACCAACTCGGTTTTGGCTTTAGCTTTATGTTTGGTACGAAACAAAGCATTAACACCGGGAATATCGCCTAACAGCGGCCGCTTACCATCGGTAACGTTAGAGGACTCAGTCATTAAACCGCCCAAAACAATTACCTGACCGTTTGCTGCTTTCACGATGCTGTCTGATTCACGCACACCGCGCAGCGCCAACGGCAGCGCGAATTCTTCATCGCCAACAGTGAATACTTTTTGTTGATCAGTAACTTCACTAACCACGGGATGAATGTGCAGGATAACTTCGCCGCGCTCGGAAATTTGCGGAGTAACATCCAGTGAAATCCCACTGAAGAATGACGACAATTCGATATTTGGAGTAGAGGTAGTTGTTGCAGCATTACTGGTTTGGTTGCTGGAAATACCGGTAACAAAGTATTCATCTGAACCTACGCGAATAACCGCTTTTTGATTATTTACAGTAGACACTCGCGGGCTGGAAAGAACTTGCACTGTACCCTGCGTTTCCAATAGGGACAGCAACTTAGTAATATCTGTTACTTGAATTAACCCGGCAACAGTGCCACCAATTGACTCTCGCGAAGGAATAGACAGATTTTGCAAATTTCCTTCCGCATCCACATACAATCTATTAACGTTAACGGGCCGAAACTCATTTACTTCCGTGCCAGACCCATCAGTGTTAATGGCGAAATTGTCTTGAAGATTTTTGGACGCAGCAATTTGTCCGCTAATTGCGCCCCAATTCACACCTGCCTCAAACCCCTCGCTCAAACGAACTTCCAGAATTTTCGCTTCCAAAATCACTTGCCGTTTAACACTCAATTCGGAGCGTTCCAGAAAATCGCGCACCGCGCTTAATTCATTGGGCATTGCTTTTACTACTACCATGCCTGCTTGCGGGGTAATCATTACCGAACGGCTTTCGCTTTCGCCGCCAATGATGGAAACGATGGTTTTCTCAAGTGAACTCCAAAAATCCGTACGATTGAGCGTTTGCACACGCGAGCCAGGCGCCAATGCTGAACCACTGCGCGCATTACCCGTATTATTCTTACCTTGGGCGCTTTCAATCATACTTAAGAGGTTAGCCATCTCGCCGCCACTGGAAGCGTTGTTGCCACCACCCGTATTTGAGTTGGAATTGGAGTTATTGTTGTTACCTGACGATTGCCCTTGACCAATCACTACACTGGTGTCGGAAACGCCTACGCGTTGCACGTCGAGATAATTAATCTGGAAAACTTCAGTACGCAACGCATTGGCATAGACCGTGTAAATATTACGATCGCGCTTGTATTCGTAACCATAAATATCGCGGGTAACCCGCAATACCTCATCAACCGTCACGTTTTTCAGATCCAGCGTAACACTGCCACTAACATCGGGATGCACCACCAGGTTTATACCCGTACCATTAACCAATCCAAGAAAAAATGCCTGTGCGGGAACGTCACGAACAGAGACATCGAAGCGATCGTAACTACCTTTGATATTGCCACCGGCAGCGATGGCGTTGTTATCGAGCAGGGTCTTGCTCACTTCCGCCGGGACTGAAGGCGGGTGATCTTTTTGCGCGCGCTGCTGCTCAACGACCTTATCCATTGCTTCCTCGCCGATCAGCCTTTTGTGGGAGTCGCTGGAGGTGCAACCGAACAATACGGCTGCTAGCGTCAACAACATCACGCTGTGCGCTGTGCAAAACCCTGATTTTCTCGCAGGTTTTTTTTGTTTAACTCTTATGAGCATTGTCACTGCCTCAATTAAATCCTGCATCGATTAATGTCTTATCCTGGGCGATAGATTTATTGCCCAAACTTTATCACCTTGCCGCAATAACACTTTTTGCGGCTGTATACTTTGAATGCTAATCCCATTAACGCCCGGAACTTTTTGACCTTCTCGCAAACTGACACCATTGATGATGGCTAATTTACGTTGATTGCTGATAAGTACTGAATTTAGCTCCAACACTTGCTCAACCTCTTCCGCTACATATGCAACTGAATGTCCAAGCGGTGTTGTTGGATCACGCACCTCATTGGTATCCGCCTCGTTTTGGGCCGATAAGTTCGCGCTAAAAAAAGCTACACCAATACAAATCAGCATCGGGCTTAGGTAACGTTTATACACCTAACAAGCCCTCCTCTGAACTCAGTGTAAATACGCGAATATCAATAGTAGCGTCGGGATAGTTAGTGACTTGATAATCGAGAGACTCCCAATAAAATCGCCAAGGTAAGGCCTCTATTTCACGCATCAATTCGAGCAATTGCTGATAACTGCCTGAAACACGAATTAACATGCCGTGCTTGTAAACTCCCGTACCTCCCTCTTCCACGTTGGTAGTTCCGTTAGCGCCAGGAACCACCTTCGCCGCGAGCCGTAGTTCAGTGGCTGGCAAAGTCCGAACTTGCTGCACAGCTATCGCGGATGTTTTTTGCAAAACATCTTCCAAAGCCTTAGGCAATTGTGCGGCGCTAATCAGCCCCTGCGATAGTCCAGACAAGCGTGACTCGACATCGACTATCTGTTGATTTAGTTGTGCGATTTCATTTTTGCGTGCGATGGCGGGATCGCTTGCCATTGCCAGAGTTAACTCTGTGATGCGTCCTTCCAGGGTTTTTTGCTCGCTGGCAATCTGCTGTTCTTGCGATACGAGCTTTTTGCGCTCAGCGTCAAAACGATTTTGCAACAGAAAACTCCAAAGCAAAAAAACCACGGCCAGTAAGGTAACGAAAATTAGACCGCGCTCGCGAATTACTCGAGCATCGATTTTTTCCATTAATTGCTGCGCAACATTCGCCATTAGTTCTGCCCCGCGACTGACGCTGACTTATCTTTCGCTGCGGCATTCAGTTCCATCAGCATCTGTACTGCGGTTTTGGACTCCTCCTGCTTTTTCCCCTCCAATTGTTTTGCCAGAGAGAAATCAAACACACCAAGCTCATCTTGTTGTGGCTCTGCATTCAATACGCCAAATGCAGATTGAGAAAAAACTGATTCCGAACGCAAACGTTGAACATACAATGGAATTTGATCAACTGCGCTAGCTTTACCCGCAAATTCCACATAGTTGCCACCCGCCAACAGCGAAAATGCTTGCAGGCTCAATGTATCTAACGATTGGCGCCCCAACGCCTGCAAATGTGTAGAAAATCCCGTGTTATTGCCGAGGTTTTTGTTAGCAATAACTTGATAGATTTGCTCGCGCCGGCTTAATTCCTGAGCCAACTGCAATGATTGAGCATCGAGCTCCGCGAGATTGCTCGTGGGTCTTTGTTGCTCGAGTTGTGCAAGCTGGATTTTTATTTGTTCAAGTTGTAATTGCCGCTGGGCAATTTCAGCGGTGCGCGCGCGATTACCCTGCGCAGAAAAATAGCTGGTGGCAATTAATAACACCACAAATACCCCCACGCCCCAAAGCATATGAACGCTACGTAAAGGTTCGCGGTTGGGTTGAAATTCGGGCAGGTATAAGTTGATCTGCTGCATGTTAGGTCACCGTATCCTGACGCAGTGCAGCACCTATCGCATGCAGACACAATGACAAACTGTGTTCAGGTATCCCCTCGGCCAATTGCAAACCAATTTCAAGATTGAGCAAATTGATGCTAACCGCAACAGAACGGCGAATATCTTCGGTGATTTTATCGGCGGTAACATTTTCGCCACAGAGGTACACGTGACTCGGCGGAACCTGACGCATTTGCCGCTCAAAATAATCCAGCGAGCGCTGCAGCTCCAGAACCAGCGCGTCTCCTGGTAAATCATCCAACAAACCTGCATTGTACGAGAGCGAAAATTGCCGCGATAAATAAAGGTTACCGTCGCGGATAATTTGCAAACTACCACCGCCCTGCTGCAATTTCACAATTGCAACACCGCGCTTGGTATCGCAACAGGTTTCAGCGAGGTTGCGCAAAACCAATTCAGGAATATCAATATTTTTTAATTCAAGGCCACCGGCGCGCGCCAAGCCGACCTGAGCTTCAACCTGTCTACGCTGGGCGATCACCGCATAGGCCATACGGTTGCCACCGCGGGCACTGTCCTCGGGTAAAAAGAACGCGTCAATAATTGCTTCTGCGATCGGAAATTGCACCAGATCTTTCACACGCCAACGCAATGCTTCGGCGAGCTCTTCTTGCGGAACCTTGGGCGCTTCACCGAGAATTAATTGATAATTTCCGGAGCCCATCACCAGATTGCAGGGCACGCCCAGGAGGCCCAGCTTTGTGAGGCGTGCGCGCAATAAGTCTGCAGGCGCTATGCCTTGCTCAACAGGGAGAAAATCGCAGTGCGCTAATAAGGGTTGCTGCGTGGCCAAACGCTGAATATGGGCGAAAGCAACTCCTTCAGCGGTAAAATCCACCCCGATTATCTGGTTCTGACGTTTTGAACCGCGCAAAACCCTGGTTATTTTTTCCGCAATAGCATTCAAAAGTTGGCTCTCGTGTCCAATTGCTGAGGTAATTTGTGTAGCTCGCCGGCAAAAAATTGTGCAAGTGATTTAATAACTCTTGCTTATAATTGGCGTCGGAAACATAACGTTTACCAAAGAACATAGACCATAAAAGGTGAAAACGCCAAATGCTGAACATAGTTCTTTTCGAGCCGGAAATTCCGCCCAATACCGGTAATATAATTCGGCTGGCCGCCAACACCGGTTGCCAGTTGCATTTGATCGAGCCACTGGGCTTCAAGCTGGATGAAAAAAGCGTAACGCGCGCCGGAATGGATTATGCAGAAACACAGGATGTGCGCATCCACCCCAATTGGGAGACATTTTTAGCAACGCAGCAACCTGCTCGAATTTTCGCCTTAAGCACAAAAGGCACTCGCGCTCACAGTGCTCCGCAATTCCTGTCGGGTGATTATCTTTTATTCGGCCCTGAATCGCGGGGACTTCCCGCGAGCATTCGCGAATCCCTGCCGGCTGATCAGGTTTTGCGCATTCCCATGGTGGAAAATAGTAGAAGCATGAACTTATCCAACGCGGTGGCGGTGATGGTTTATGAAGCATGGCGCCAATTAGGGTATGCTGGCGCACTTTCTATTTAACACCGCCTGCTGACCAATTGGCCGGCACAGCCTAAGAGACGTAAGCATGAGCAAAATCCAGATTTTCATCGGCAGCGTTTACGGCGGTGCCGAGCAAGTGGGCGAGTTGGTTGGCGATGAATTGCGCGCGCTCGGCCACGATGTATCCTTGAACACCTATCCCCGCGCAGAAGACCTAGCGTACGATGCCAGCGAGATCATCCTGCTTTGCCACTCCAACACTGGCTCCGGTGAATTACCCGATAACATCCAGCCACTGTATTTGCACCTGACGCGCGACTTCCCACGTATCGCAGGACGCCGCTATGGCGTGATTAATCTGGCGGATAGCAGTTACACCACCTTTAATGAAGCGGGCAAAGCGTTGGATACCGCCTTTGAGGACCTGGGCGCAATTCGCGTTGGCGAGCCGCTGATATTAGATGCCTGTAGCGGAGATGATCCGGCAACCCTCGCTCGCAATTGGATAAAAACCTGGGCAAGCCTGATTTAACAACCTAAGTATTTGCTATGAGTGAAACCAACATCATCGGCCTGTTCTATGGCAGCTCCACCTGTTATACCGAAATGGCGGGCGAGAAAATTCGCAAATGTCTCGGTGAAGAACGTGTGGATTTTTTTAATATCGCTGAAACACCGATCATCCAAACCCAGTTTTACGATTATCTGATTTTCGGCATCCCCACCTGGGACTACGGCGAATTGCAGGAGGACTGGGAAGAGATTTGGGACGATCTGGATTCATTGGAACTCGCCGGGAAAAAAATTGCGATTTATGGTTTGGGCGACCAGGTGGGTTACCCCGAATGGTTCCTGGACGCCATGGGCTATTTGCACAGCAAATTAGTTCATCGCGGCGCGACACCTTGCGGTTACTGGCCGCGTTCCGGTTATGAATTTGAAGGTTCCAAAGCCCTGACACCCGATGGCAATTATTTTGTTGGCTTGGCATTGGATGAAGAAAACGAATTTCAATTAAGCGATACACGCATTCAGGAATGGTGTGCGCAAGTCTTGGAAGAATTCGGTCTGTGAGTGATCAGCAACCGAGCGCCCAACTAAATCCCGATCATATCCGCTACGCTCAACTGGAATGGGATGCGGATGGGCAACCTTTATCCAGCGCATTTGGGGACGTTTATTTTTCCCGTGCCAATGGCTTGGAAGAAACACGCCACGTTTTTTTGCGCCACAACCAACTTGCTGAACGCTGGCAACAATTAAAGCACTCTGAAAAATTTGTAATAGCCGAAACGGGCTTTGGTTCCGGTTTGAATTTTTTGGCTGCATGGGCGTTGTGGTTAGATACGGCTCCGGCCGGTGCGCAGCTGCACTTTGTGACCGTGGAAAAATTTCCATTGAGCAAAAGTGATTTGCACCGCGCGTTAGCGCTTTGGCCTGAGCTAAAGAACCTATCACAACAACTTGTCGATGCTTACCCCTGCATTGTAGGCGAAGGATTTCACCGGCTATCCTTCATGGATGGACGCATCAAGCTCACCTTGATTATTAATGATGCCGCGCGCGGATTTGCACAATTACTCGCAACTACCGATCCGCTTTACGCACAATATTCCACTAAAGTTGACGCTTGGTTTTTGGATGGATTTGCTCCGTCAAAAAACCCGCAGATGTGGAGTGAAGATTTATTCTCTCGCATTCATCAATTAAGCAAGGCAGGCACCACAGCGGCAACATTCAGTGCGGCATCGATCGTAAAAAAAGGGTTAAAATTCGCTGGCTTCAGGTTACAGAAAGTCGCCGGCTTTGGTCGCAAACGTGACATGCTCACCGCTGTATTTCCTGATAGCTGCAACGATAATTTTTATCCACAACCCTTTTATAAAAGCTTCTCCGAGTTCCCTTTACCCTGGGTAATTAATAGCACCCCGGTAAACCCACGTGAAAAACATGCAATCATTATCGGCGCTGGACTTGCCGGTTGCACTAGTGCCCGCGCATTGGCCGAGCGCGGCTGGCGAATTACCTTGCTTGAACGCAGCAATAATATTGCCGCAGAAGCGTCGGGCAACCCGCAAGGTGTGCTCTATGCAAAACTCTCGCACAAGCAAGAAGCTCAAGCAGAGTTCAATTTAACCAGCTTGCAATTTGCACAATCGTTTTACGCCACGCGCTGGCCAGTTATTGGCGATCAAACCGGCGTATTGCAACTCGCGCATGACGATGCTGAAAAACTACTACATACACAACTGCGTGAAAAATTTTCCACTGCAACGGAACTCGTGCAATTTGTGACGGCAAAACAAGCAAGCGATCTTGCCGGAATACCCTTGAGCCAGGACGGACTTTATTTCCCTGATGCGGGCTGGATTAGCCCCGTGCAACTTTGCGAACAACTGATTGATCACCCGCTTATCCAGTTAATCTGTGCATGCGAGGTGCAAAATATTCAGCACGACAATGGTATGTGGTGCGTTAATAGCAACACCGAATTACATGCGCCTATCGTAATTATCGCCACGGCACGTGACACACAGGCGTTCGCACAGACGCAGCATTTGCCAATTAAATCTATTCGCGGACAAATCAGTTATCTACCTGCTACCGCGTCGAGTGAACCAATTAAAACCGTTATCTGCAGCGAAGGTTACATAGCCCCGGCGCGCGCGGGGTTTCACTGCACCGGCGCAACCTTTAATTTGAAAGAGGAATCCAGAGAACTACGCACGCAAGACCACCAGACTAATCTGGAGAATTTGCGCGCGCCCTTGCCGGAGTTAATGGATGACTGGAAAAATCTGGATGTGAGTGCACTGGATGGCAGGGTCGCCTTCCGCTGCACCTTGCCCGATTATTTACCGGCGGTTGGCCCGGTAGCTGATGAAACCGCCACCCTGCACAGTTTTGCCCCCTTGCGTAAAAATGCACGGGCATCGGTGCAAGAAACAGGAAAGTACTTACCCGGGCTGTACATCAATATCGGCCACGGCTCACGCGGGCTTGCATATACCCCCCTGTGCGCAGAAATACTCGCGGCCCACATCAACCAGGAGCCGCAACCGCTTGCGAGCGAGCTGGTAAATGCGTTGAACCCGGCCCGCTTCTTAATTAGAGATTTGATCAAGAATAAGCGTTAGTAGCGTCTATACTCCTTAGCATCCCACTAAAATAGCCAAAGAGAGGCAGTTCCATGCTGACTAACCGCACCTATGTTCTGGAAGATGAAGTGGATTTTCTGCATAACTATTATGAGCGACTGGTAGTTCAGGAGGTCTTTGACCAAAGCGAGCGGGTACAACAGGGGGACAGGGATTTTCTAGCCGATGTTGCCTGCGTTGCCTTAAACCGTTTGCCGCCGCGCTACATCCGGCATGACGTGGACATGACTTTCTTTATGTCGCCGCAGGACATGGTAGAAATCGAACGCAAAGTCACCCAAGCGGTAACTGATGCATTGAACTACGTGGAAAGCCGCGAGCGCGGTGAAAACCCACGCTTGCCGCCCGTTGAAGTTGCTCTGATTTCCACCCGCGCCGACAAACCTGCCAAAGCAGAAAAAGTAGAGAAAGCAGAAAAAGGTGAACCGGCCAAGGCGGAAAAATCACCCGCCAAAAAGGCGAAGAAAAAAGACTAATCCGCCGTAAAAAACGTTAAATACACCCAACAAAAAAGAAAAAAGGCCGCTTAACGGCCTTTTTCATTTTTGGAATTTTCAAGCTGCGCATCGCCATCCGGAATTTCAGAGATGACCTGCGAGCCACTGCCGCAGGCGATCACCGTCCGCATCGCCTCTTCCACACTGACATGGGGCAACATGTCTACACACTCTGCTGAGAGATGATAAACAAATCCCGAGGTAGGAATGGGTGCAGTCGGTGCATACACAGTGAAATCGCCATTAGCATGTTTCGCCGTGACTATCGCGGTAACCGACACGCCCGCCGCACGCCCCATAATGTAAGCCCGGCACACATCACCTTTTAATAACGAGGTATTGCCCTCCCCGCCCAGCAATTGGGATACCACTTCACGAATGGTTTTGTAGCCAGGAGCAAGTCGAGTCAACCAGGCATCTATCTGATCATGCACCCACTCACCCACACTGGTCTTAATAAACAAACCGATCAGGAAGCATCCTGATAGCAACAGCAACACACCCAACGCATCGGCAACGTAATTAGTAAAAGTAGTTTGCGCAACAAGCCACAAACTGAGCGGTTGGATTAACGCGTGCACCAAACCCAACAACCAATCTACTAGCCAGGCGAAAATTACAATCGGCAAAATGACCAACAAACCACCAATTAAGGTGATACTGACAAACGACCGCAAACGCTTCATGATGTGCGCCTTTCAAATAAGAACTTTGCAAATCCTATGATTGCCACAAAATCCCTCTACAGCACACTATTGTGCACCAGCCAGCGGCTGATTACGAACCTCTTGGTTGTAGGCAGCCTGATTACCAACCTCTGGGCCAGCAACGCATTTGCCGCAGACGAATTAAGCTACGAAGTAATTGCTGAACGCACGCATAAACCAGTGCTATTTACCCAGGGCTTCCTGGTTGACGGCAAACAGTTTTATGAAACCAGCGGCCTTTACAATCAATCGCTGCTGGTTACCTACCCCATTACAGAACCAGATAGCACCTGGGCCAAAATCTCTGCCCCCTTCACCAAAAAGCAAACCATCCCTAGCCAATATTTCGCCGAGGGTTTGGCACTGCTGGACAACAAGCTCTACGTGCTGACTTGGATGGAAAAAACGTTATTGGTGTATGACAAAGCCACACTGAATTACGAAAAAAGTATGAGCTACAACGGCGAAGGCTGGGGCCTAACCACAGACGGTAAAGCACTGATTCGCAGCGATGGCAGTTCGCGAATTTACTATCATCAGCCAACGGATTTCAGCATTACCAAAACCCTGACGGTAACCGATGGCGAGCAGGAAATATCCCAACTCAATGAGCTGGAATATGTGAATGGCGTATTGTGGGCCAACATCTGGCACGACGACCGGATTCTGAAAATTGATCCAAACACCGGAAAAGTATTGGCCCAGCTCAACCTTGCCGCCCTCAGAGCACAGGTCAAACTGGATAACAGTGAGCAAGTCCTCAACGGGATTGCGTGGGATCCAACCCGTAAAGCCTTCTGGATAACCGGTAAACAGTGGCCCAAGATGTTCCTGATTAAAATCCACTAAGTTATTCGTCAGATCCGCTCGTCACATCACTTGTCACACAAAGCCCCGGCCACGCGCCGGGGCTTTTTTATTTGTGACCCATGACTTTCAAAACCTTGACTTAACGCACAACAAATTCCATATTTGGTAAATAAAATACCAAATATGGAAGATTAACAACTTCCTACTCCACCTGAAGGGTTTGAGAGGCCCCGACAGGATTTTGAGAAGGCAATAAGCAAGAGGTAAGAATCATGAACTATTTACGACTTTCCCCAGTACTACTCACCTTGCTGTTGGCAGCCTGTGGTGGTGGTGGCGGTGGCAGTGGTACAAGTAGCAACAACTCCAGTACACCCGGCAATGCCACAGCACAGGCAGAGCTCACCCAAGGTATGGTGACCGGCTTTGGCAGCGTAATAGTCAACGGTGTTCACTACGATGTGAAAGGTGCTTCCATCGAGATAGACGGAGAGAGCCTGGTTGAGTCTGATCTCAAAATTGGCCAGATCGTTCGTATCAGCGGCAAGGTAAATAGCGATGGCATTCACGGCACCGCCACTAAGCTGGAAGGCGAATCGCAACTGGTTGGCCCGATCACGAGCATCGATTTAACCGCCGGCACGCTAATCGCGCTTGGGCAGACCATCATGATTACCGCTGACACTTTTTTTGATGACGATGTCACCGTGGATCAACTGAAAGTCGGCGACATTATTAAAGTCAGTAGTTACACCGATGCCGACGGCAAGCTCATCGCTACCCGCATTGACGTCAAGTCGTCACTGGCAAACAACAAATACCAACTGACGGGTGACATTGAAAATCTGAATACCACAGCGATGACTTTCACCATCAACGGCACTTTGGTGGACTACAGCAAGGCAACTCTCTCTGCACTCCGTGGAGCGACGCTCGAAAATGGGCTGAAAATACGCGTAATTGGTAGTTTTTCTGCCGATGTCTTTGTCGCCGTTGGCAACCTGCATCCAAGCCACCTGGGTTTCAAACATGATGATGACCACGAAAAAGGTGATCTCGTAACCCTTAGCGGCCCAGTTACCGAGTTGATCAGTGGAACCAGCTTTACTATCGAAGAAACGGTGATTTTGATTACCACAAGTACCCGTTTTGAGGGTGGCGACAGCGATGACCTGTTAGAAGGTACCCAAGTAAAGGTCTACGGCGAGCTGGATGCGAACCAGAATCTGGTCGCCAAAAAAATCAAACTCAATTACAAAGCCAAAATCAGCCAGAAAGGGTTAGTGGATGCAATCAACCTGACCACTAAAACCTTCACCGTGAACGGAATGGTATTCGAGGTTACTGAAGACACCAGCTTCAACGATCGCAGCCGCTCCAAAGTGCGCTTTTTCGATCTGGAAGATCTTGCAACTGGCAATACGCTCCATGTGCGCGGCTACAAAGTTGCGGCCACAGCGACCACGGCAGAACGCAACATCGCCACTCGTGTTGAGCGTCACAACCCACACGCCTTTGGCGACAAAGACTGGAAACTGGAAGTCGAAGGTGTAGTTGAAGCGGTTGGCGACGGCAGCATTACTGTTGCAGGCCAAGTGATTCAAGTAAATGCCCTTACCCGTTTCGAAGGTTTTGCCTCGCTGGAAGAATTTTTCGCGGTGGCATTAGGCAAAGAAGTTGAAGTAAAAGGCCTTACTCAAAACGGACTGGCCATCGCCCTGAAAATTGAACTGGAGGACTAATTAGCTCCAGATAAACGACTAAGCATTTCCCTCGCATACCAACCCCAAGGGGTATGCGGGGGCTTTTTATTTTGATTAGCGTTTTGTGAGGGTTTTTTCTGGTACATTTCGCGGCACCCTTATAAAGGCCATCTGTAGCAGTAGTCATACGTAGTACGGTTACCAATTTATGAGCACTCCAAAAGACACAGCCTTAGCTGCATGTCGGCAACTGATGGAGCCGATCATCGGTATTTTGCTGCGTAATGGTGTTACTCATAAAGACCTGGTCGCGATCTGCAAACAAATCTATGTCCAGGTCGCTTCGGATGAATTCGGCTTGCGTGGTCGCCAAACCAATCTTTCCCGCGTGGCTATACTTACAGGCATCGACCGCAAAGAAGTCTCCCGCATTAAAGAATCGCTCAACAATCCACGCGAAGGCGAACACAACCAACAACATCAGGATCGCCTCACCCGTCTACTTTCCGCATGGCACCATGACCCGGATTTTTGTGCGCCAGGGAACCATCCCCTGCCCTTGGGCATCGAAGGTGAACAGCAGAGCTTTGCCCTGCTGGTGCGTCGTTACGGCGGCGACTTTCCTGCCAGCGCCTTACTAAAAGAATTAAAACGGGTTGGCGTAGTGGAAGACGTTGCTGACGGTAAAGTCATTGCAACCAAACGCTATTTTGTTCCCACTCAATCTGACCCCGGCGCGCTCTTACGTGCGGGTAGCGTCATCAGCGATCTGGGCAACACATTGCACCACAATTTATACAAAGCCAACAAACAGCAACCGTTACAATTTGAACGGCGCGCGAGTAACACCCAAATGTCGCCCGATACCCTTGCGGCATTTCGCGAATATGTTGAGCAAGAAGGTCAGGCATTTTTGGAAAAAATTGATGCATGGCTTAGTGAACACGAACAAAACGATTCACCCGGCTCACCAACCAACGAATTTATGCGGATGGGTGTCGGCACTTATTTATTTAGTCATCTGATCGAGCCTGAGACCCCGGAGACCATTCCAGTGGACGCCAATCAGCCCGAGCCAGATAAAGGAGCTTAACAATGACCCATTTTCTAACACGGCTGATCGCATCGCTCTGTGTATTACTACTCGCGAGTTGCGGTGGCTCCGGTGGCAGCGATGTGTCCGGTATAGATGGTAGCGGCGCGCCCGTGGCGACTGGCACTCAAGGCACTATCGATGGCTTCGGCAGTGTGATTGTGAATGGTGTGCGCTACAACTCGGACAAGGCGCAAATTCTCATCAATGGTGATATGGCCATGGAAGAAAATCTGCAAGTCGGCTATCAAGTCAGACTCATCGGCAGCATCGCCAAAGACGGTAGCGCCAGCGCCGACAAAATTGAATTTACACCGAATCTTATTGGAACAATCACTACCAAGACTGGCAACACGCTCGTTGTAATGAATCAGGAAATTAAGATCAGCAACGACACCATTTTTGATGTGAAAATCGTTCCGCGCGGATTGCAAGGGTTAGCGCCGGGTGCGCGGATTTTAGTCAGCGGATCACTGGCATCTGACGGCAGTATTAGCGCAACGCGTATTGAACTTGCTGATAATTCATCGCAGCAGCTGCAAGGGTTTGTACGCGATGTAAACACCATGAACATGACCTTCCAACTCAACCAACAACAAATTAGTTACGCGGGCGCAAATCTGAATTTGGGGAACCAGAATTTGCGCAATGGCTTGCTTGTCAGCGTTCGCGGAATTCAGGATACCAACCAATTATTCCTGGCCACCCAAGTCAATCGCGTTGCCACAGAATTTTCCACCAACATAAAGTCTGTATCGATTGAGGGATATATCACACGCTTTGTTTCAGCAATGGATTTTGAAGTTGCTGGAATGCAGGTAACCACGAATGCACAAACCCGTTACGACAATGGTGAAGCCAAAAACCTGGCGCCGGGTATCAAGGTTGAAGTGGACGGCAAAGTGACAAGCGACGGAAAGTTATTAGCCGAGGAGTTAGAGTTTGAACACAAAGTCAATAACAAAATTGCCGGCAAAATTACCAATATTACTGTCAACAACAGCGCCGGATTTGGCATAGTCACCGGAACCTTGGAAGTGGACGGAACCAGCATTCGCACTACCATCGCTACGCGCTATGAAGACAAAGGCAGTAGCCGGGTTAAACGTTTCAATTTATCCAGCCTGCAAGTGGGTGATGCGGTCGAAGTTACCGGCTACTCCAATGAGACCGGCTTTATCGCTACCAAAATTGAACGCGAAGATAACGATGACAATGAGCCCGAAGAGCGCGAACTGGAAGGTATTATCACCAGTATTAGCGCTGATTCTTTTACCCTGTTCGGGCGCAAAATCGTGACTGATGAAAACACCGAGTATCGCGATGCGGAAGGAAAATCCATAAACCCAGCCAGCTTTTTTGCCATCGCATTTGGCAAACGCGTTGAAGTGAAAGGCGTTGCACTTGGCAATGAATTTCTAGCAATCCGAATTTCCATCGACGAAGATGACAAAGGCAAAGATCAATTCAAGCTATAACTCTACTCTTGGCTCGCTGCGTCTGTGTAGCGAGCTATCTACCCTAAAAGCGTAAATTCTCGAGTTTTCCCATCCGCCACTAACACTTAATTTTGCGTTAAGTTTTCCCGTGCATAATCAAACATACCTGAACAATTTCTAAGGCATGCTCCGGCGCTATCTTCCGGGTTGGCTATAATCTCCGTATAAATGCGCGCGAATAACAGGGTTATTATGTCTACAGAGCGAATCGGGGCGTTAGTTCCACTCACCCTTTCAGTGGTGATAGCCAGTGTTATCAACACTAACGTCTACGGCAGTGATGTACCTCCATCTTCGGCAAGCAAGCCGTCAATGCCGGAAATTGAAGAAATAGAAATTAACACTCACCCGATCTTTGATGAATCCAATCCAGACGAGAACAACTGGGTGTTTCGTTTGGTGAATCGTCTACATATCAACACCAGAACAAGCACCATAAAAAAGGAACTGACCTTCAAAGAAGGTGAGGTGCCGGATCAACATTTACTCGACGAAAGTGCACGGCGCTTGCGCAGTAAACGGTTTATTGGCGACGCGCATGTCAAGCTGGTCGAACAAAATGGCGAACAGTCTACCCCTCCAAAAGTACAGGTAGATGTGAAAGAAGTCTGGACACTGGTGCCCAAGCTGACCTATTCACGCTCCGGCGGCAATACCCATTATGGCTATGGTTTACATGACTCAAATTTTTTGGGTTTGGGTAAAACGGTGAAGGTAGAGCACAAGTCCACTGAAGAACGTACCAGTGATGAAATTGTGTATCGCGACCCCAATGTCGGCAACCAAAATCAATTATCCCTTGGTTACTCGGATAACAGCGACGGTAAAGCACAATTGTTCAGTTTCTCCAAGCCATTCGCATCTATTCGCACCCCCTGGAGCAGTGGAATAACCATTCAGGACTTTGATCGAGAAGACACCTTGTTTAACGCTGGAGATGAAGCGGCACGTTTTATACACAACAGTAATGCTTATTCTGTTTTTTATGGTTTTCGTTTTCCCCAATCAACCGACCAGCGCACCCATCGGCTGTTGTTTGGCTATGACGACAACTACGATGAGTTTTTTAACTTACCGACAATCACCGGCCCTGAACCATTCGTGCTGCCTTACGACCGGGATTACCAAACACTCTGGGCAGAATATCAATACACGAACAACCACTTCATAGAAGCCAACAACATCCAACAAATTAATCGCGTAGAAGATATTAACCTCGGCGCGGAGCTACGAATTCGCCTTGGAACCGTCAATGCCAACGCATCCGCTTTAGACCAAACAACCTTGGTGCAAGTGGATTACTCACGCGCCTATTCTTTATCCGCCAAGCAATTATTGATAGGTGAATTTACCAGCTCCGGATTTTATGGTTCAGGTGCAACCACACAATCCGTTAATCAACTTAGCCTGAGCTACCACTGGCAAAATTTTGAACGTGGGCAATTTTATGCGCATGTGCAAGAGGCTTACGGTAAAAATCTTTTTATCGATACACCCCTGGAGCTTGGAGGTGATACAGGTTTGCGTGGCTACCCTGCCCGCTTTCAAGCCGGCGACAAGTTGCGCCTATTCACCGTCGAACAACGTTTTTTTGGCCAGAAAGAGTGGCTTTCGCTGTTTCATATGGGCGCCGCCGTTTTCTATGACGAGGGGCGCGTATGGGGCAACTCTGCGGTCACCCAAACCTTTCAACAAACGTTGCGCAGTGTCGGCGTAGGGCTGCGCATCTCTGGAACCCGTACCGGTGGTAAAGACGATAACGTTCACAACGTCACTCATATTGATATTGCCTACCCGCTCGATGGCGGCCCTGAAATCGACAAATATCAATTCTCCGTACAAATCAAAAGCAGCTTTTAATATTCACTTTAAACACCTGTAAATTTTGCGATAGCTCGAACAAAAAAAGCCCCGCGAGTGCGGGGCAATTTTTCTTGATCCAGTATTTGGTTTTTACCTTAAAAATCTTTACCGGTTATTTAATATTAACGCGGGATTACTGGCACACAGCACCCGTTACCGCAGGAACCGCAGCCGCAGCGGACGATTTACTCCCCTGGAACCCAAACTCTACGGTTTGCCCTGGTTGGATCGTAGAATTCCAGTTTAGATTTTTTGCCGAATACGGATTAGATCCACTCAAGGTAGCATTCCACAGATTAGTCACTTTTGAGCCATCGGCGTATTGCCAATTCACGTCCCAACCATTAATCGCCGTGTTGCTGGTGTTTTTAATGCGGATACTTGCGGTAAACCCATTGCTCCACTGACTATTAATAACGTAGCTACATTGTGCTTTGGTCGCTCCAGCGCTGGATGAACTGCGTGAAGATACCGAGCTGCTCGACGGCCGCGAACTGACACTGGAACGCGAGCTAAACGAACTGCTGCTTGAACTGAATGAACGACTACTCGAACTGCGCATCGATGAGGATGAACTTGGCGGTGGCGGGCAAGCGCTCGGGAAATTGAGGCTCATATCCTTAGTCGCCGTACTTCTTCCACCGCGACCATCCTCCACATCTAATATAAATTGATAAACAACGTTTGAACGAATAGGAAAATTCAAATCCCTTCCAGTGAAATTTTGATAAGAATAAAGTGAAGAGTCATACACTTGCCACGAATAAGTCAGTGGATCATTGTTTGGATCCTTACTATCGGCGCCGCTCATTTCCGCAAATGCCGAACCACACGCAGGATTTACAACACGACCCGTAATGACCGCGTAAGGCGGTAGATTTTCACTGGACACGCTGGAAGAGCTACGCGATGAAGCGCTGCCTGCTGAAAAATGCGATGCACGTTTGGCCGTTGCCTTAATGCCATTCTCGCCGTCGATCAAGCGAGTTCCCCAGGGAGTAATCTTATTTGGGTCAAACGCGGTAAACATATTCAAATCTGTAAATTTAGTGGTGTAACCACTCCAGGTCCACCCCAAATAACCAACACCCAAGTCCTGAGTCGTCGCCATGATGGAATCTACAGCAACCGTATTATTCACATAGGGGTTTCTGGTCTCATTAGTTCTATCGCGACGAACCGGGCCAAACTCACTCACAACAATCGGTAAGCCACGATCAAGGTAAGACTTCAGATAGGAACGAATAGTCGCGGGATCGCTATAAGCTTCATACATATGCACGGAAAAAATAACATTGTTCAAACTATCTTTGGAACGTATGTACTCGGCATTATCGCGCAGTTCGTTACTCCAGTCCTGCCCCCAATTCGAACCACTAATCATTAATTGATTCGTAACGCCTTGTAGCCGTAAAAGCACAACGATAAACTCGTAAAACTGCATTATAAGATTTCCACCATTCCCGCTAGGGCCACTGGCAATATCGACGATGACGTAATCTTTATAGGCATCAAGAACCGGCTTGCGGCTTAACCATGCGTACAAGATATCTGACTGATTCGAGGGTCCAAAATTATCTCCATAACCGTAAATACTGGTATCCGTAAGTACGCAAACTAATCTATTTTGCTTACACTGCTCTACATACCGCGTCAAACGATCATTACCCATACCCTGCACAGGAATGCGCACTGCGTTTGCGCCCGAAAAGGCGATATCGCTCATCACAAACGGTAACGATGCGTCATCAGGCAATATTCCCAAATTCACACCGCGATACACAAAGGGTGTGCCATTAGGATCAATAATCTGACTCCCTTGCACCGTCCAATCACAATATGCTGATTGGGTAACGGCCAAAACCGCCAAACCCAGACCGATTTTTTTGAATTGCTTAATCGAATTTTTTAATAACGAACTCATAATTCATTTTTCCTTGTGGTTAATTCTCAACTAACGTAAAAAAGCCCCACAACGTGAGGCCAAATTTATTTTATTTACTCACAGACCGCGCCGGTAATTGCAGGAATACTTGCTGCGGCAGCGGATTTAGTACCTTGAAATCCAAACTCAACGGTTTGCCCCGGTTGAATAGTTGAATTCCAACTCAGGTTTTTTGCGTTGTAAGGATTAGCTCCACTCAATGTGGCGTTCCACAAATTAGTAACCTTGGAACCATCTGCGTATTGCCAATTCACATTCCAACCGCTAATCACAGTGCTGGTGGTATTTTTTATGCGAATAGCTGCGGTAAAGCCATTATTCCATTGACTGTTAATTATGTAGCTGCACTTGCCAACCGCCGCAGTGCTCGATGAACTCCTCGATGAACTCCTCGATGAATTCAATGAGCTAAGCGATGAACTAGAGGTTTGCACTGAGCTGGAAGATCTAATAGAGCTTGAGGAATTGCTAGTCGATTTGGAATGGCTCGATGCGGAAGAAGATGGCTGCGGACAAACGTTAGAGTAAGAATGTTTCATCACCGTAGTCGCTACGCTGACACCACCCTTTCCATCGCTCACTTCCAGATTTACCCTGTATTCAACCAATGGCCAAAACATTGAAAACCGAATTTCCGAGTTAGTAGAGGTATAGTTCTCGGGGCCGCTCACAGTCCACTTGTAACTCAGCGCATCACCATCAGAATCCGTCGAACGCAATGCGGAGGCCTTACCATAAACCACTCCACAGCGAACGTACTCCATCGCAACGTTATCGATAACTGCGACAGGAAAGTTATTTGAAGCAACAGAGCTGCTGCTAGCGCTACTGGTAGTACCATTAAAAATGCTGGCTGGCTTAGCAGTTGCTTTAATGCCGTTCACATCGTTAAATAATAAATTACCCCAATTGGTCAGAGCATTTGCATTCCAATTAGCAACCAAATCCAATGCAGAATTTTCATTACCACTCCAGCTCCATCCAAAATAGCCAGCTCCATATTGCTGCGCATATTGCATAACTGAGGCAGCCGGCAATTGCGGTGCATTTAGTTGCACAGGAATAGTCGTATTGAACGGGTGGTAATAAGGCGCTGGGCCGAATCCACCAACAACCAGTGGAACACCAATTTCCGCAAAACTGGCTATGTAATCACGTACTTTTTCCGGATATTGATAATCATCAAAAAAATCCACAGAAAAAATCACACGATTTTTTAATGTACTGTCCTGACTGATACCCTGTGCAACATAATGCATTGCCTTGGTGGTATCCTGCGACCAATCGCTTCCGTCTAGCATTATCATAAAATTCGGCGGTAACGAACTTAGTATCCCATGGGTATAGCTCTGGGCTGTGTCTCTGTAAAATTGTTCTGTGCCATGACCAAAATGTTGGTTACCAAAACCGATAATAATATGGTTCGTCACGCCAGGTGCCGACAAAGCCATTCTCATATCGCTTGAATCCCATAAAGAAGCCGTGTTGGAGGGACTAGCGACGCCATCTACCACACCGAAACCAGCAACATCATTCGGTTCCAGTACACACACCAATTTATTTTCTGCACAGGTTTTGATAATTCCAATTAATTCGGTTACCGCCGTACGCGGATAAGTAAAGGGAACCGTCCAATTTAATGGAAATTCAATTTGTGCAGAATTCGCACCCAGTGCGGCAATATCCTTCAGTGCCTGTATTGTTTTATCCGGTGCACGGCCGTGATCAATAGTCACACCACGAAAAATAAATGGATTACCATTAGGATCCATTAACTTTCCGTTTTGCACCGTCCACCCGGTTAAGGCTACCGGCGACAATGCAAAAGCAGATGTAGCCGATGCCCCCAAGACAAGTGCCCCTATGGCTTTTACAAGTAATAATTTACGGTGAGAAAATAATCTTTTCATGGAATTTCCTTTTTTAAAAAAACCGGCAGCACACAATGGTTTACCATTGTGTGCACGTCCGAAAAATGATTAATGATTACTGGCAAATACTTCCTAATACTACAGGCACGCTCGCTGTAGCAGCGGATTTGGTACCTTGGAAACCAAACTCGGCAGTTTGTCCAGGTTGAATGGTAGAATTCCAACTCAGATTTTTTGCAGTGTATGGATTGCTACCACTCAAAGTCGCATTCCATAAATTGGTGACTTTTGAACCGTCGCTGTATTGCCAATTCACATCCCACCCATTAATAGCGGTTGTAGACGTGTTTTTAATACGAATAGATGCGGTGAAACCGTTGTTCCACTGACTATTTATCACATAGGAACAAACCGCTTTCGTGACAGCCAAACTAGACGATGACTTTGAACTGGCGGTAGAAACGCTAGACTTAATTGACGAGCTGGATCTACTAGTAGACATTAACGAACTCGAAGAACTCGACGGTTGGGCTCGCTCCGAACTCATGTAGGAGGAACTAACTACACTTATACTAGACGCACTGGAGCTAGAAAAGTTTATCGAACTACTCGTGATACTACTTGCACTACTGTTATAAATACTCGCGGGTTTTGCAGTGGCCTTAATACCACTCGTGCCATCAAACAGCAATTTTCCCCAGGGGGTTAAATTTGTTGGATTGTAATTCACCGCCATATCCAAAGCCGAATTTTCATTACCACTCCAACTCCAACCAAAGTATCCCACACCATACTGCTCCGCATACTGCATTACCAAGTCTTCAGGCAAATCATAGACCACAGCAGGACGTGGGCTAGTGTTATAGGGATGATAATATGCGGTAGGCGCAAAACCGCCGATTACCAAAGGCGCTTTAAGTTCGGAAAAACTCGAAATGTAATTGCGCACCGATTCCCCAGTCGTGTAGGAATCAAACATATCTACGGAGTAAATAATATTCGCATAATCGCCACCTCGCTGGAGGTTTCTGGCAGCTAATTGCAACATTGCCTTATCGCTATCCTGACCCCATTTATTTCCATCGATCATTATCATGAAGCCGTAAGGCAAGTTTGCTCTAAATTCTGAGAGATAGGTTTCCATCCGTACAACATAGTCGAAATCCGAATAAACATTTCCTAGAATCTGGTTACTAAGCCCAAGAATAATATGACCTTGAGCACCATTCAGCACTTCGCGCAAGTCATTCCAGCTCCAGTAATAGGCCATAATGCTTGGGCTTACCGAATTCAATGTCTCCGAATAACCACTCCCGTCATTGGGCTCCAGGACGCAAACCAATTTATTATCTTTACAGGTCTGAATGATGTCTCGTAATTCAGCAACAACGGGACGGGGAAAACTCCCCTGAATTGCGAATTCAATTTGTGCAGAGTTAGCGCCTTTTGCGGCAATATCCTTCAACGCTTGCACGGTTTTTTGAGGAGCCAAGGTGTGATTGATGGTTACCCCCCTAAACACAAACGGATTTCCATTCGGATCAATTAATTTTCCGTCCTGCACTTTCCAAAAAGTGAGGGCAAGTGGCGAAAGGGAAAATGCAGGTGCTGCGAGAAGCCCTACACTTAAAATGGCAATAGCTTTTCCAATCTTTGATTTATGAGCGCTGAATAATTTTTTCATGGCATTTCCTTTTGATTAGTTAACAAATGCACAGAGCTGTTAAAGCCCTGTGCTTTGCAAAAATTAATTTTGATTTACTGACAGATACTGCCAGTTACAACAGGAGTGCTAGCGACTGCAGCCGACTTGGTACCTTGGAAACCAAATTCAACTGTTTGGCCAGGCTGGATTGTAGAATTCCAACTCAGATTTTTTGCAGTGTATGGATTGCTACCACTCAAAGTCGCATTCCATAAATTGGTGACTTTTGAACCGTCGCTATATTGCCAATTCACATCCCACCCGTTGATCGCGGTACTAGTGGTATTTTTAATGCGAATGGCCGCAGTGAAGCCATTATTCCACTGGCTGTTAATTACATAGCTGCATTGCGCCTTTGTCGTTTGAGGAACGGAAGAACTAGAGGATGTTCTGATTGAGCTGCTGCTGGAACTACGCACAGAACTGCTAGAAGTACTTGGGCGACTCGCATCAGGTATTGAGCTGGAACTTCTAATTGAACTAGAACTGCTGCTTGAACTACTTGGACAATCTACGTAAAACGGTTGAACTGTTTTCGTTAATTGTGCAGATGCACCTTTTGAATCAGTTACCGTCAACGTCAACTGGTAGTACATTCTATTTTGGCTTGGGAAACTGGCAGTACAGGCTGATGCGGATGTAGATGCACCACCGCTAATTTGCCAGGAACAAGAGAATGCATCACCTTCCGGGTCAATAGTTGCGTCCGCATTTGCGTTGATGATTCCAACCGCTTCCCGCCCATTACAGAACGTAGTGGGATAGTTGCTTACACTAAAGCCGGGTACCGGCGGAAGATTTGCCGAACTGAAACTACTACTCGAACTGCTAGTACTACTAAATATGCTGGCAGGTTTTGCAGTAGCTTTTATTCCATTGACTCCGTTAAGTGCTAAATCACCCCAAGTAGTTAGCTGCGCAGGGTTCCAATTACTCACTAAATCAAGCGCAGAATTTTTATTACCACTCCAACTCCATGCAAAATAACCAACGCCTGCTTCCTGCGCATATTGCATAACGGACGCGGCTGGGAGTTGTGGCACCACTAGCGGCATAGAGCCATTGTAGTTCGGATGATAATAAGCGGTTGGTGCAAACCCACCGATGACTAACGGAGCACCAATCGCCTTGAAGCGCGCAATGTATTCACGAACCGTTTCAGGGTTCGAGTATTTATCAAACATATCAATGGAAAAAATAACGTTTTGTAGCGCGTTTCCAGGAGCGCGAGTTTCCTCCGCGAGAGAAACCATCGCCTTATCAACATCCTGGCCCCACAAATTGCCATCCACCATTACAGTGAAGCCGGGCAAGGACGAACGCAGGTTGCTTAAATAGGTATACATACGGGACTTATATTCGGCAGCCGGCGCGCTATTGCCAAGCGCTTGATTGCCCAAACCGATAATAATGTAATCCTGCTGACCGGCAACGACTGGCAAAAAATCATCCCAAGACCATGAACCAGCATAAATATCGGGAGATTGCGAACCAGTACCTTCCGGATACCCACTAATATCATTGGATTCCAATACGCAAATCAACTTGTTTGCTTTACAAGCCGCTACGATTTGTTTCAACTGGGCTGCAACTTCACGCGGGAAGCCATTATAAAATGCGATGGGAAATTCGATTTGTACCGCATTGGCTCCAGTAGCCGCGACATCTTTTATCGCTTGCACGGTTTTTTCGGGAGCCAAGGTATGGTCAATAGTTACTCCGCGAAACACAAATGGCTGACCGTTACGATCAATTAATTGGCTGCCCTGAACAGTCCAATTGGCCAACACCGCTTGCGAGCTCGAAAGTGCTAAAGCGGCAATCCCAAGGGTTCTTAAAAGTGAAGCAGATTTATTATCAAAATATCCCATCTTATTTTCCTTTATCTAGTGCCGCCTCAAAACTGTAAAAAGCGGCACGTCTTGTCGTTATTAATGAGTAGCGCGCGCTTTTTTACATGAAAAAATCACTTGCTAATCGCTTATCTCTCACCATCGACAGGGGTATTGATTGAATGCAAACATTATTTTTATATTTCTATTTCACGCAAAAAAAGACAGTTCCACCAGGCTCTTATCAAGCTATTTTTTATAAAATGCAGTCAAAAGAAAAATTATGTCAATACAATGACTAACTTCAAAAACAGAAAAGATGAAATAAAAACAGGGTTTCGAATGACTTTATTGTTAATGCCGAGATAACGAATCTCATTTACAGGAAGATTATATTTTTATTGTTGTTTACAACAGCTTGCACGGGTACAACTGAATACGCAATCCGGTTGCCAAATAAAAAACCCGTAGAATTGCGAAACAGTTTGCAATTTCTACGGGTTAGCGAGAAAAAATTTTGCTTATGAAAATTTGCTTTTAATACCTATTTTGCCTTTGGCGTGGATTTTAACATTTCCGCTAAACCGGCCCCTACAACCGCTGCCCCGCCCTGCGCCCAACCCCCGTCCACCGGAATCACCGCGCCACTGATGTAACTCGCAAAATCCGACGCCAAAAATAAGCAAGCATTGGCAATATCATCTGTAGATCCCAAGCGTTGAAGTGGTACAGATTTGGTAACCGCTGTGCGAAGTGCCTCACTGGGTGAAAGACGCCGCATGCCTTCGGTATTATCGATAGGGCCGGGAATAATCGAATTAATGCGCACACCTTCTGCGCCCCACTCCAAACACAACGTCCGGGTAATCATATCCACGCCCGCTTTAGCGGCACACACATGGCTCTGCCCTGCCATTGGGATTTCAGCTTGCGGCGCGGAAATATTGATAATCGATGCACCCGGCTTTTTCAGGTGAGGGTATACAGCCTGCATAACGTGAAATGTACCCAACAAGTCAATTTCAATTACTGAACGAAAACCATTGGGGGACATACCCATCGCCAGCGCCGGAAAATTTCCCGCCGCACCGGATATGACCACATCCAGTTTTCCCCAATCGGCGGCGATTTTATCGATACCAGCTTTGATCGCGTCCACTTCGCGCACATCAGCAGAAAAACCCGTGGCATTTGCGGCGCCGTAATTTTTCAGCGATTGCACCGTATCATCAACTTTTTCCTGCGAGCGACTGACTACTGCTACTCGCGCACCAGCCTTGGCAAACGTTTCTGCAATACCGCGATTTATGCCACTGGTACCGCCGACCACTAAAATGTTTTTATTGTTAAAATCGAATGTAAAAGTCATGGATATATCCCGGATTAATTTAATGAGTTCAATTATTGGGTTCAATAAATTGAACCCCTACATACAATCAAAACCCCATCGTAGGGGCACAATTTATTGCGCCCTGATTTATTGCGCCCTATCTTTAAAAACCGAACCGCTCTATTAAAACCTGGAAAAATCCGGCGCGCGTTTTTCAAAAAACGCTGTTACCGATTCTTTGCACTCTTCTGATGCCAAGCCTTCGGCAAAGCCCGCATATTCGGCCTGCAAGGATTGCTCGACAGCACTTTTAGTCGCCGCGCGCAGCAATGCTTTGGAGCGGCGAACCGCTGCCGGTGGTTGATGTGCAAGGCGCTGGATTTTTCCATGCGCGTAATTGTTTAGTTCACTTGCAACAACCGCTTTGGTTGCCAAACCCATAGTCGCCGCTTCAGCTCCCGAAAATGGCTCACCCAATAAAAATAACTCTGCTGCTTTTTGTTGGCCCACGACACGGGGAACCAAAAAGCTACTCGCGTATTCAGGGCACAACCCGAGGTTTACAAAAGGTAATTGCAAGCGCGCATCCTCCGCGACATACACCAGATCGCAATGCAGTAACATAGTTGTGCCAATTCCCACCGCGTGGCCACGTACAACGGCCACCACCGGTTTTGCACAATGGCGCAGGGCGTTAATAAAGCGCACTACCGGGTGCTTATCGTGGATTTCCGGCTCATTCATAAAATCCATCAAGTCATTGCCGCTGGTGAAAAACTCCTCCGTGCCGGTGAGCACAATCACCCTAACGTTCGCTTCGACATCCGCCGCGAGAATTAAGTCTGCCAATGCAGAGTACATGGCCAGGGACAAGGCGTTTTTACGTTCGGGGCGATTGAGGCTGAGCGTGAGAATGCGCTCCTGCAACTGTGTCACTACCTGTGGAATCGGGCTATCGATCATCTTCTTATCCTTATGCACGTTGATGGTTGAAAGTTGAACTTGGGGACGAAGGCTAAAAACCGTGGTTTGAGTATAGCCATAACCCATGGCATCCCCCACCCCGCGCAGGTACAATTCCCACCCTTATTTGATTGCCCCTATTTGACCGGCCCCTTGGCCACTTTTTCAGCAAACGGCGACCCCGAATTTATGAATATCCGCGAATTACTAAACCAGAAAGTGCTTGCCGCCATGGCCGCGTGCGGCGTACCTGCCGACCTACCCGCTTTGATTGCTCCGGGCAAAAAAGCCGGTTTTGGCAATTACCAGGCCAACTGTGCCATGGGTGCCGCGAAAATTATGGGTACTAACCCCCGCGAACTCGCCACCCGAATCGTGGCAGCGCTGGATCTGGACGGCATCGCCGAAAAATTGGAAATCGCGGGCCCCGGCTTTATTAATATCGACCTCAAACCTGAATGGTTAGGTGAGCAAATTGCCAACGCCCAAACCGACGTGCGCCTGCAAGTCAGTACGACTGATCAAGCGCAAACCGTGGTAATCGACTACTCCGGCCCCAACCTTGCCAAAGAAATGCACGTGGGTCATTTGCGCTCCACCATCATTGGCGACTCCCTGGCACGCCTGCTGGAATTCCTCGGCCATAATGTTATTCGTCAAAACCACGTTGGCGACTGGGGCACCCAGTTCGGTATGTTGATTGCCGAACTCGAAGAGCAACTAGGTACCCATGGCGATGCCGGGATGCAACTGAAAGACCTCGAAGTCTTTTATCAGCAAGCCAAAAAACATTTTGATGATGATGAAGCCTTCGCCAACAAAGCGCGTGATTACGTTGTGCGCCTGCAAGGTGGCGATGAAAAAATGTTGAAGCTGTGGCAACAATTTAAGGAAGTATCGCTACATCACTCCACCGAGATCTACGAAAAACTCAATGTAACACTGCGCGATGAAAACGTGCGCGGCGAAAGTTTTTACAACGATGATCTCGCACCGCTGGTAAAAGAGTTACAAGATAAAAAACTTGCAGTAGAAGATAAGGGCGCGCAGGTAGTATTTCTGGAAGAGCTTGCCGATAAAGAGGGCAACCCGTCTCCAGTTATTATCCAGAAACAAGGCGGCGGCTTTTTGTATGCCACCACCGATTTGGCGGCCCTCCGCTACCGGGTAAATACGTTGAAAGCCAATCGCATTATGTATTTCATCGATGCGCGTCAATCACTGCATATGCAGCAAGTATTTACCATTTCGCGTAAAGCCGGTTTTGTTGATAACAGCGTAAGCCTGGAACACCTCGCCTTCGGCACCATGATGGGCAGCGATGGCAAACCGTTTAAAACCCGCACCGGAGGCACCGTAAAACTCGCCGAGTTATTAGTGGAAGCCGTTGAGCGCGCAGGCACAGTGGTGAGCGAAAAAAATCCGGAATTGTCTGCAACCGATATTGCCGAGATTTCGCGCAAGGTTGGCATAGGTGCAGTCAAATACGCCGACCTGTGTAAAACCCGCACTAATGATTACGTATTCAGCTGGGAATCCATGCTCAGCTTTGAAGGTAATACTGCACCCTATTTGCAATATGCATTTACGCGCGTGCAAAGTATTTTCCGCAAAGCAGGTGTTGCCCCTGAATCATTGAAAAATGAAATTATTATCGGCACCGAGCAAGAAAAGACACTTGCGATTAAATTACTGCAATTCAGCGAGGTATTGGATCAAGTCGCGCGTGAAGCACTACCGCATTTACTCTGCACGTACCTATATGAAATCGCTAGCCTCTATATGACATTCTATGAAGCCTGCCCGATTTTGAAAGATGGTATAACGCCAGAAATTCGCGACAGCCGCTTGCGCCTGTGTCATTTGGTAGCGAGAACCATCGAGCAAGGGCTGGATTTATTAGGTATCGAAGTGATGGAGCGGATGTAGTCCGACTCCCTTGAAAAAAAGGCCACGCAACTGCGTGGCTTTTTTGTTTTCAAACTACAAGAATTTCGCGTGTTTAATTTGTATGCACATTCAAATCAATTAAGAAATGCCCAAGCAAACAACTCACACACGTCCGTATGTAGGATCTGTTTACTGAGTAAATTATTACGCATCACTAGCTATCCTCTCACACCAAACTCTTTGACCAGGATGATGTTGATCAATGGTTTCTAATGCGCACTCGACTTGATACCTATCATCTGGCGCTACGGTATAAGTAAAATTAGTAAGCTCTACACCCAACGTTCGAATCGCATCAATTTCCCGATCAATCAAAACACCAGCGCCAATCCATACAGGATATTGAGCACTCATGATCAACGACTTCATTTCTTCATAGCCGTTACGAGTTACCACAAAAATCACCATATCATCCTTCTCTCACTAATAGTGATACGGGGTTTTCTCAGCCCAGTTACTGTTAGCATATTTCCGATGCAACAATTTAAAAGCGGCCTCACTAGTCATTCCCTCCTTACCGTACCCCCAAGTGCAGCTGTAACCCTCAATACCAACCTTGCCGCACATAGTGAGGAAATGGAGTGTTTTTGCTTCGTTTTCGTCCTTACCAGACTTAAACAAGGACATTGCCTTGTTGAAATAGCTAAAAGGCGTTTCTTTATCTTGTGCAGTTAATGTTTGTGCACAAGATTCCGGAAGATCTTCCCGCTGCAATGCCAAGGGCAAATTATGCAGCGGCGCCACATGAACTTTCATGAAATAACCTACATTCATATAAGCCGCACCCAGCTTTTGTTTGGCAACGATGTTTTTTACCGCCGTTCGAATTGCCACATACTCCTGAATCAATTCATCGGTGTGCGATGACATCAACGCCTGCAAGGATTCAAAATCTCCGTTATATAGATAACGCTTGGCGATATCCGCAAACAGTAGGTGCTTGTTATCCAAACTGATTAATGGATTACCCAATGATTTTTTTTGCAGCTCAATATCGCACAGCGATGCCAGGTAATTTTGTTTAATCAATCCGTTTTCCATAACATTATTCAGGAATAATCCCTCAACACCTTGTTTGGCAGCCACAATTCGCGCGATTTCGTAGTCCGCATGACGATGCAGATTATAGTGGTATTGGTATTTAATAGTGTCGCGCCAACGCACAATGGCCACCTGCCAATCACCTTTTGCTTCCAGCGCACGCAACAGCAGCAAGTGTTCGGCTTCATTCAATTCCACTTTCGTAGAGAGTTCGTCAACAACACGCGCATACTTCTGCTCCTTATATGCGTCAACCAAGGCTATAAATTGAGTTAAGCGTTTTACAGGAGCGGACGCTGACGCTAGAGTATTACTATCCGACAGTTCCTTTGCCAATAGAAAGCGGATGGGGGCAAGGGAATCAATGGTTGCGTCAAACGAAGCAAATCGCCAATATTCAACCAGGGTATTTTCTAATAATTCAGTATCACTTTTTTGCCACACCGCTTTTTTCAAAACAGGCGACACAACACCATCGCTGTATACACGCAACAGAGCATTGTAATTAACGTTATCACCAACCAGCCAATAGCCCCGACGCATCAACCCTTGAGCCGAAGCAACATATTTGCTATCGGGGTAATCCTGGGTGAATTGGTTCAGCCGCTCAATAGCTACTGAAGCCCGAACTTTAGCCTCTTCTTGCTGCTCGGGCGACTCATAAAACTCCAGGTACTCCTCCGCTGGTTGAGCATCAATTAAACTAATACGGGCACTCATATAGGCAGCCAGATCACGCAACTGGCTATTCGACCCTTTGGCTATTTCGTTAAATAGTAATTCGGATTCTTTATTCTTATTGAGATAAAAATTTGCAGCGGCTTGCAAATAAAGATCAAACTCGGAGCCGCTATTTTCCGAAAATTTTTCTGCACTTGCAGTTAGCGCCTCGGCAGAAGCACAACTCTCATACAACTCAAACCTTGCGCTCATTAACCGAACCACTTCAGCCTTATCAAGCGACGAAGCGCCAAGCCGGGAAGCAAACGCTTGAATTGAATCAACATTATTACTTTGACAACGCCCCCAGTAATAATCCTTATCCATCAAGGGAAGGTAAATATCAGCTTGAGCTTTAGCACTTTCAGCATTTTCGCCCGGGGTTCCACCTAAAACAGATAGCAGCTGACTCGTTAGACTATGCTGCTGAACATTGAGATTTTGCACAGGGATATCTGCCAAGTATTTTTTGGCATCATCCAATTCACCATAGTTAAAACTACCCCACACCAAATAGATCTGGGCAACATAACGCAAAGGTTCCTTTTCACTCATTTTTATCAGTTTTGCCTTAAGTTCATGCCAACGATCAAGCTCATAAGCAAAACCCGCTGGAGTCAGCCCTTCCTTTTTGCAAAACCGTAGCGACCAATAAACACTACTATGAGAGGATAAAAATTGTTGGTAGGTCGGCGAACCCAGTCCGTCCGGCGCTTTATTATCTGCAACAGATATATCCTTAATAGGAACCGCGCTATTTATCACCAAATCATAAATACTGCTGTAGCGCTCGTAATTACAACCACCATTCTGATTTATAGTAGCGGATGACTCAGTTGCAAAGGCAACCGTTATCTTTCTTCCGGATTGGCTTAGCGCATTACCGATAGCGGCGAGAAAATCGGCGTCTTTTTGCTTTTGAATAGTGCGATTATCAACTTCATCAGACTTGCTGATTGACGATTCAATAAACTGCTCAAAAATATAAAAACTGTCTTTACCTTTTGGAGCGGCGGGATCAAAGGGAAGCGTAGAAAGCATATCTGTTTCCAGTGCATCGTACTCAGGCCCGCAAGCTAATGCGGGAAAGCCCACAAGCAGCGTACCAATCATTACCGCTAAACAATTTTTCCTTACAGTTCCGATATTAACGGTTAAGGAAAATTGTGGTTCCTTGATAATATTCATTTAGCGAAAACTCCAATGTTTGAAAAGGCTTAGCCATTGTTATTCCAAGTTTATAAGGGTGTTTGTAATTACCAATATGATGCAAGTAATTAGCGATATTCGGTAGCGGAAAAAAATTGTTGTACAACTGAAAATGTATGTAACTTACATTGCGGGACACATCAGCCAGCGCAGCAGGGTTATCCGTTAACCAAGTCACCAGCCCTGTGACACTCAGCATGACCGCATCCCCTTGACCATTATTATTAAGGGTAGCAGCAAGCTGCTTTAAAAAGCTGGAATAATCTGCCAAGTGCGCGGAAGCACAATCATAATCCAGCTGAATCTCTTTAATTTCAACGCCTTTTAACTTCCATTCACTCAGCAAATACCTGAGATGAAACACCAATCGTTCAACATCTTCTATTCTATACAGGCGCACCAGCAGAATAAGGGAATGTTGCTTAAAGCGGGCGGACGGGGAAACACCTCGCTTTACAAAATCCCGCGAGCTCCCCTCCAATAGATAATCCCCTTGATACAGGTATAACTGATCCCCTGCAGACACAAAACGCAAATCACTTTCTTTCCACAACCAATAGGATTTTACGGTTGCCGCCTCCTTACTGTTAAAAAAATAGATACCGGCCACCATAAATAGCAAACAAAAAGCTGGCATTCCCTTTTTTAACATGACCCTGATTATCGACATGAACCAAACCTTTCCCATAGAGTTAACGTGGTATCGCGATCGAAAACCTGTCCAACGCTTCGCGATTTACTCGTAGCCAATAAGAGTAGTTGCTGGCTTCTTTAGCAAGAAACTGTTTATAAATTGCCATTTTTTCGGGCTGGTTAGTTGCCTTATAAACCCCCAACAGGGCGAGCGCCGAATCCAGTGCGATGTATTTCTGCCCACTTAAATTGGCCAATTTAAAAGCCAATAATGCATGCGTTTCTGCTTGAGGCCAATCCTGACGGGCGGCGTGAATATTGGACACTATCAATTCTTCGGATGCGCCCAACTTGCCAACATTTGTATATAAACCCAGGGCTTCGTCCCAGCGCGACTGTTTAATGAATAGCTGCGTTAAATGCTCCCGTGCGCGATCTCTCTCCCACCACTTTTGATCGACGGGCAATATGGCTAGCACTTTACGATAGTATTTTTCTGCCGCGGGATCAGTTTCCGCATACATACCGGAGTAAAAATAAATCAGCCCATAATGCTCGCGCGCTTGAAGGATTTGATCGAGTATCGATTCCGCACGCTCTAAATATTTTTGACGATCGTCTTTATTACCGAATTTATTGGCTACAACAGAGAGGTATGCGCTTATACTCATCTCCAGTAGTGGGTCATTTGCTTGTTGTGCAAACCCCATGGCAAGAATCAACGCTTGTTTAAATCCGTCGTAGTCATGCTGCTCGAACGCCAAATAACTATAGGTTTGCTGCACTAACGCCAGGTTGCGGTAATCTTGCTGTACGGTAAATATTTCTAATGCCTTGCGCAAAGCAGCTGCGGCTTCGGCAAACAGTGATTGCGCCATATAGGCACTAGCCGCTATTACATAAGCTTCACCTTCACACGTTTTGTCATTGTGTAATTTGGCTTTAGCACCCAGTGCATCGGCTAATAAGATGGCATTGCTGTGGTTGCCAGTGCGCGACTCGCTATTTGCCAATGCGGCGAGCACCACTAGATCATCCGGTTCCTGTTGGTACAGAATCTTCAAACGCGCATTGATTAGATTGGAATCCGCCGGATCTATCTCTAAAACTCCCGAATTTACAATCAAGGCCAGGTGTTTATCGAGCGCCTCCAATAACAGGGGAAGATTGTTAGCGCTGTGGCTGGCAGACCAACCTCCCTGCTTACTCTTTAATAGATAGCGAATGGAAACCTGCTGATCATGCATTCCGACTATTGCGGCCATTACGACACTGCCATTCGTTTGCTGCAGGAGCCGACCCAGGTATTTTTGAGGCGCATGAAAAAAATCCCGGTAATCCTTAACATCCTTTACGGCAACCGCTGAAATGCTGTCGGTTTGATTGAGCGAATCCCACACAGGTTGTACCAGTTCAGCATGAATGGATTGGCTGTGCTGATTGGCAGGTTCAATTAAGAGTGGCAATAAGGCAACGCGGGTTCGCACCAATTGTTCCTGTGGGCGCATAAGCAGAACAGCAATCACGCACACGATCGCTACTGCCGGAATAGCCAACAACCAGAGACGCCGTCCATTTCCAAAGGTGGCTTTTGAAGGCCCTTCATTAGAAGCAATCGGCTGCGCAGGTGCAGCATCTATAAAAGGTTTCACCTCAAGCTGCCATTGATAACCTTTTTTAGGAAAGGTCTTTATGGCTTCATCGCCCAATAACGCACGCAGCACGCTAATGTTTTGGAATACGGCCTGCTCGGAAACGACCTTGCCGTTCCAGACCTGCGCCAGAATATCGTCTTTACTAAAGACACGCTGCGGCTCACTGAGAAAGAGTGCAAGCAGCCTCGCTTCATTGTATCGACAGCCAATCACCTCATTCTTTTTATAAAGTGTGAGTTGTTCAGTGTCGAACATAAAATCATTAAACAGATATTTCATCAGTACCGCTATTTCCTCGTTACGGGGAGCGAATCGTTATTGTGTGGTTATAGATCGATTGATTTGACCAAAAAACACCCACCCATAGCCGTACAAATTTCTCAACGTTTTCTCATCGAGAAAAAATAGAAAAAAAATAAGACTTCGCAGAACGCATTTCATAGAGTCCGGCAGTAGCAAAACATCACAAACCCAGCAAAGGATTTAACTATGCGTCACCTTGTTACCGGCCTCTTAGCACTTTGTTGTGCAACCCTTTACGCCGCCGATAAAGCCAGCCCCCCGGTGTTAGAACCGCTTATGGTTCCCATTCCTGCCGGGGAGTTTTTAATGGGGAGCAGCGAGACCCCTGCCGAACAGCCAATTCACAAAGTAAAAATAAAACCCTTCCGCCTGGCGCAATATCCGGTAACCATAAAAGAGTTTTTGCAGTTTACCGAGGCGACCAATTATCAGGCAACCGGCAAGTGCCTGTATAAAATGGAGGATGGAAAACTACATGAACTGGATGCGCAGTCACCTGCGGGAGTGGCGCGCATCGCGGGTGAATACGCCCCAATTAGTTGTGTAAGCTGGACCGAAGTGCAGGACTATATCAGTTGGCTTAACCAGCAGACTGGCAAACACTATCGCTTACCCAGTGAAGCTGAGTGGGAATACGCCGCCCGCGCCGGCAGCAATATGCGCTTCCATTTTGGCGATGATGAAAAAAAGCTCTGCGACTACGGCAATGGTTACGACCAGACCATTTACTTCGCGTTCAGTCGTGATTTCCACTCAAGGGAACAACCCCTGGCCTGCGACGATGGAGAAACCTTCGCAAACACCATCGGCCTTTATAAGCCCAATGCTTACGGACTCTACGACATGCAAGGTACCGTACGCCAATGGATTGCCGATTGTTATCACCCCGACTACCAGAAGGCGTCTGCAACCGCTAAACCACGGCACAGCGACAGCTGCCAGCAATTTGCGCGTGGCGGCTCCTGGATGACCGATGCCAGTTCTTTACGCACTGCGTATCGCCCACTGGCACAGGATGTTAGCGGCACTAAGGACACGCGCTTTTCTGATCGCGGCTTTCGCCTGGCATTGGATGAGGCAGGTAATCACCTTGCGCCGACCAGCGAACAACAGAAAGATTTTTTGACGGGCTTAACCAGCGCACAAAAAGTCGCACAGGAACGCAGATCACTAATGCGCAAGGAACATCAAAATTTATTGGACGCCTATAAAACCCTGCGCACAACACCATTAGTTACGCCACCCATGGTGACCATAACCGGCGGTGATTTTTTAATGGGCAGCGAGTTTGCAGACAATGAAAAACCGATTCATAAGGTCAGCGTGAAAAGTTTTAGGATTTCAAAATACGAAGTCACCATCAAGCAGTTCAAACAATTTGCTGCTGCAACCCAGTATATAACCGGCAATACTTGCTGGAAATTTGTGAACCAAAATGGCGGACGTTTTAATAACGGTTTTGAACCAGCGCCAGGTAATTGGTTAACCACCGACTATGCGCCAAGCGATTTTCATCCGGTAATGTGCGTGAGCTGGGATGATGCCAATGCCTACCTCGCCTGGTTGTCACAACAAACCGGGCGAAAATTCCGTTTACCCACCGAAGCAGAATGGGAATATGCGGCCCGTGCCGGCACCACTACTCGCTATTTTTTCGGTGAAGATGACAAGAAGCTGTGTGAATACGCCAACACCTTTGATAAGAGCGGAATGCGTGCATTTGCCCGCGATAAAAACTATCAACAGAAAGAAAAAACTTGCGATGACTATGCGGAGTACACCAGCATTGTCGGCATGTACAAGCCGAATAGCTTCGGACTTTATGATGTGACTGGTAACGTAAGCGAATGGGTGCAAGATTGTGATCACAACAACTATAACGGTGCTCCCACCGATGGCAGCGCCTGGCTTGCAGATGAATGCAACATGCGCGTGCGCCGGGGAAATACCTACGGTCCACACAATGAATCACAAGTAACCATGCGCGGCCACGGCGGGCAAACCAACCGCTCGGCCCTGGGTGAAGGTTTTCGTATAGTTGAAGAAATTGATCCAGCGCTGGCAGTTAATGAAAGGGATGATAAAAATAATCCGTTTGAAATCGAATTAGCGAAGGCGCAACAAGCGGAGCGCACCAAACGAAAAACAGAAAAATGAAATAAGATCGGATTTTTTCACAGCAATTAGTCTGTAGTGCCTTTGAGGCTATTAGTGAAGGGCAGGATTGCATAAACAATCCTGCGCCTGCCATGTTTATCCAAGGGCGTTTTTTTGAGACGCGACTCACATTAGAAAAAAAATATAAAAGGAACGATTGCCGGAATAATTTACAAAAAAATTCACTATGTTTCACATCAATCATTTTAGACGTTTTCCTGATGACAACACTAAATGTCTGGCGACATTTTTGTCGAAAATTCAAACATAAAATCTCACTGCACCAGAATATTCCAGGCAAGCATTCTTCAGTATTTAAGCTTTACTCTGTTTGCCCGATTGCGGGTAAACATTTAAATACAAAGGAGATGCTATATGTTAATTAAACGCTTAATACTTTCTGCCAGTTTATGTGCGCTCTTGCCGCTGGGAACATACGCCACAGAAACGGTGAAAAAAAATTATGTCGGCCCCACTGGAACCGCCATTTTTAATGGAAAAACCATCACCTATGAAAACATCAATGGCCTTGCTATTTTTGAAGGTGACATAGTGCTGGGAACTGTCGCTAAATTACAAGCTGCTGCTGCGCAGAACGATGGCGCTGTGGATTCGGTGGTTGTGACAGGGACTAACGTGCGCTGGCCAAATCGAATTGTTCCTTACGAAATAGGTACTGGTTTTAGCGCAACTATGGTCACACGCATTAATGATGCAATACGTCATTGGGAAACCAATACCAGCATCAATTTGGTGTTAAGAACTGCTGCGAATGCAGCGCAATACCCCGACTATGTGCGCTTTCAATCCGGCACAGGTTGCTCTTCCTGGGTTGGCCGAGTCGGAGGCATGCAAGCGATTACGTTGGAATCCGGTTGTGTTTTGGGTTCTGTTATCCATGAAATTGGCCACGCCGTTGCCTTGTGGCATGAGCAGAGTCGCGAAGATCGCAATTCCTGGGTAAAAATAAATACCGCTAACATACAAGCAGGCAAGGAGCATAATTTTAATCAGCAAATTACCGATGGCGATGATCATGGCCCTTATGATTACGGCTCCATCATGCACTATGGTCGCACGGCGTTTTCTATCGATGGTATTTTGCCAACCATAGAGCCGATAAATCCTTCCACCGCTACCATTGGCCAACGCACTGCGTTAAGTAGTCGCGATATAGACACAGTGGAAAATATTTATGGAAAATCCCAAAATATTTTAATCAGCTCGGGTAAATGTCTGGATATTCATAGCGCCGACGCTATCAATAAAGTCAACGGCGGCCGCATTCAAACATGGGACTGTTTGAATGGCACCAACCAACAATGGATTTTGACTGCCGATGGTTACCTCGTAAACCAAAATGGACTGTGTCTGGATGTGCACACTCCTGACTACAACGCCAAAATCAACGGGGGAAAAGTTCAGCAATGGGCTTGTAATGGCGCGATCAATCAGCGCTGGAGCATCAACCAAAATGGTCAGTTAAAAAGCGCTAATGGCCAGTGCCTCGATGTACACTCCCCCGATCTAAACAACAACGGTGCCAAGGTACAAATGTGGGTGTGCAATAGCACTGTACAACAAACCTGGAGCGTGCAAAGCCAAAATCAACGCATACAAAATTATTGGAAACGCGCTGAACATTTAAATATCGAATATGGTGCAATAAGTTCCAGTGCAATCCAAACCTATTGGCTAAGCGCGATCTGGCAATTTCAGGTTACCGGGGACGGCTATGTGCGCATTCGCAACCTGTGGAAACCGAATGAGTACTTAAATATTGAAACCGGGGTTATTCGTTCCAGCACCATCCAACCCTATTGGACCAGCGCCCACTGGAAACTGGTTGAATATCGCGATGGCACCAACCCTGAAACCATCGACGGCCAAACCTTCCGCATTCAAAACCGCTGGAAACCGGACCAATACCTGCACATTGAAAATGGTGTTATCCAATCTGGAACCATTTTACCTCAGTGGCATAGTGCGCTCTGGATAATTAATTAAACACAATCCGTTTAAAATAAGGCCCACTGGTTGGGCCTTTTTTTTCAGGCGGATCAGTGAAACCAAACAAGCCATTTATTTTTAGCTGATTTACCCGACAAATTTTTATGCGACAAAAAGTGTGATCAATTGCAAATCTTTTTACACCGATTGTGATTTGAAACATTATTTTTAAAAATCTTGGTAGAGTCTCCGAAAATATAAAAACACGCGATTCCTGACCCCACTCCAGCTACCCATGCCCCTCGACAGTTTCAGGTGTTGCCGCCATCTTTAGCGGCGCTACCGAACAGCATTTGCTCGTCATATCACCAATACATTATGCGGGCAAATATCCGTGGGGATACGCGGAAATCAACTTCACCGATGAACAAAATCAGATATTTTCATCTGATCACCAGGGATTGTTCTACGGGAATATCGTTAAAAAACATCAGGAAATTTTTATGAAATTAGTTAAGGTAGTAACCGGATTATTAATGGCAGCGAGCGTATTTTTTTCGGTAGCAAGCCAGGCACAAACAACAACCCCCGTATCTTGCACCTGGCAGTATGTGAGCAATGACAATGGCTATCCCTGGCAGAATGTTGTTTACGGATGCTTTGATGCAAGCAATACGCAAGTAGCCGCAAAGTATGTAACTTATGAATACGGTTATCCACGCTCATGCCAGGTACAACCCGCTTCCGGTTATAGCTGGTCAGGCTCTTGCGAGCAACCAGTGATCAGCAAAATCAACGCCTCTCCAGCCGCCTGTGGCCAAAAAGTTGTGCAGGCTTGCGCATCACAAATGAACAATCCAAACCTGGCAAACTATATGAATACCACCTGTCAACCTTGCGGCGGCATTGGCAATCGCACTCTCGATCAAAACAATGCGTCCTGCTCCAGCCAAGGCGGTTTAGTCACCGTTTATTGCAAGAGTTTGTAATTAGCAAGTTGATAGCTAGAAATAAAAAAGTCCGGCAGCCGCCGGACTTTTTGGGGGTTTTAACTCACCTTCCGTGGCAGCAGTTTTTAATTCAATGTCGGCGTAGTCCAATCCACCCAATCGCTGAAATTTGCAGTTGCATTGGAACGCGCGTTCAGGCCGCCGGTGGTTGCTGATTCCTTTTTGAGGAAGCGGCGGATGTTGGCTTGTAGTGGCGCTTTGAATTCAGGGCGAATTGCGCAGTGGTTGCCATCAGCGATATTGGATAAATACGTAATGGAACTGGTTGCACCCAACGCTTTGTAAATTTCTGCACCCGCTAAGGCCGCAGCGTGCGCCGATTTTGGCCCCAGGTTGGCGATGTGCGGGTTGTCCATAATGTACAGACCGCGCGGTGCAACCAGGCCAATGATTTGGTGCGTGTCTACCGGCAGTCGTTTGGTGTCAGCGGTGTAGTTGCTGAACGCATCACCTAACCAATAGGTTTCACCATAGGCACTGCTTGGGCTTTGCGCACCTTCACCGGGGATGCCGCGCCAGATAGGTACGCCACCGCTGCCGGATTCAATCGGCATGGTTAAGGCGATACGTTGATCCAGCGCGCCAATCGCAAAGGCACCCTTCCCGAAACGTGAACAACCTGTGACCCCGATGGCATCTGCTTTCAGCACAGTGCCAGATTGCTCCAACACGTCGATGATACGGCTTACACCCCAACCCCAAGCGGCCAACAAGCCAGTCGTGCTTCTGTTGCCGTAAATGGTATAGAAGGCACCGGTTTTATTGGTACGGCTGCCAGACTCTGCGCCAACCGCATAAGGATCGTATGTGATTACTGCCACACCTTCCGCTTTGATGGTAGCTGTGTCAGCACCAAAGCCGCCCAGCACAACTACCGCAGGCACTGGGCCGCTTACGTTAGTTGGCATTTCCACCTTGGCAGAGAAGCTGGCGGTTTTACCCTGATGGGACACATTCACAGTAATTTGCGTGTTGCTCACAGTACCTGTGACTGAATCAGGCTTGCCCGGTTTGGTGCCGTAAATTGAGGCTTCGATTTGCTTCAGGGTTTCCTGACGCTGGCAGCGCCAATCGGATTTGCTGCTGATGCGGGTGCCGTTGTATTTCTTGAACGGATCAGGAAGTTTGGCATTGCTGGCCGCCGCTGGTGCAGTGCCCAGCACACAATCCGCGCCTTCATTTTCTTTGCTGGCAGTGCCCGGAGTTACCGGTGGAGTCTCCACCAATTTACCGCCGTTGGACGAGTAGATAGCGAAGCCCGCGATAGTGCCGTTATCCACCAAAGTCGCCAAATCAATATTCAATTTGCCGTCGGTGACTTGCACGTTGTTCACTGTGTAGCTGTAAGCCGCGTCAGCGCCGATCAGTGAATACAAATCCACTTGCGACAATTCCTGCTTGCCTTCTACTGACAAGTTAAATGAACGTTTGCCCACGGTAGTGTGGTAGATCTCCGCAAAATGCAGCTCCACAGAATAAGTGGCATTGGTCACAGGAACCTCATAACCGAAAGTACCGTAACGCTCGGTTTGGAACAGCGCTGGCTCTGCCACGTTGCTGATGTTATCGGTAGTGCTGTTAGCAGTGCCGCCCGTGCTGAAACGATCCGCCTGATACTGAACACCGTTGTAAGCCACTTGTGCGCCGCCCGCATTAATCGCCACCACCAGTTGTGACTGGTTGGAGATAATCGAACTGGAACTGGATGAGCGTACTGAGCTTGACGCCAAGCTGCTTGAGCTGGACGGTACAATCACCACTGATGATGAACTGGCCAGCACTGCAGAAGAACTGGATCGGGATGATGCAGGTACTGAACTCGGCGCAGAGCTACGTACGGAACTACTGGTTGGCATTTGGCTGGCCAAATAATTCATCAACCAGGTCATCGCCGGGCGAGGCGTGCCATTGTCCTGAATCAAGCCAGTGCCATCGCGCCAGGTTTTACCCACCACATAACCCCACAGGGTAATACCTTTTACCGAAGGATGGTTATAGAAGAGCGGGAACTGTTGCTGCATCACTTGCAGCTGCTCCTGATCGTTGGTTTTTTCGATGTCATATTCAGAGATATAAATCGGTAACCCCAGAGCCGCAATTTGATTCAACTTGCTGGTGGTTTCTGACAATGGGCGATCGGCCAAACCATGGGCCTGCATGCCCAAGGCATCCACTACGCCGGCATTAATCGCCGGAGTCGCCATGGCAATAAACTCATTGGTATTCCAGCTCAACACGTTGTAGTCATTAAGGATCAAGGTCGCATTGGGGCAGTATTTTCTCGCCAACTGGAAGGATTTGATAATCCAGTCATTGCCGAAGGCATTTTGGGCGAAAGTAGCCGGCGCGTGCCCCGGGGTCGCTTCGTTAACCACATCGATTAACGCTGTGTCCGGGTAGCGGGTGCAGTAATCGCGAATCCACTCTTCTATTTCCGCCGCTTGTTCCGCAGCACTCAGGTTGGTAATCCAACTCGGGAATTGGCTGCCCCACACAAAGGTATGCGCTTTCACCGGAATATTGTGCTGGCGCGCATAGGCGTAAACACGGTCAACTGGAGCCCAGTTATATACATCGCGCGTTGCTTCCACTGAACCCCACTTGCCTTCGTTTTCCGGCGTGATTTGGTTCCAGTAGTTAATAAAGTCGGAACGCACAGCACCCGAGGTGGTGATGTTGCCGACGAACTTACGGGTAGTTGGCGCCACTGACGAACGGCTGCTTGAACTTACCGGAGCTGAACTGGGTGTGACAGAGCTTGGCGCTACCGAGCTACGTGGCGCAGAGCTAGGTGCAATTGAACTAGGAGCTACTGAACTGCTAACGCTTGAAACCGGCGCAGAGCTCGGCGGAGTTGAAGATCTGACCGAAGACACAGGTGCAGCACCGCAGAGACTGCCGTTGATGGTGGGACGCTCAGCCGCACTGGCGCCTTTGGTGCCTTGGAATCCGAAGGTCACCGATTGACCCGGGGCTATGCCGCCGTTCCAGGAAACATTGGTGGCCGTGTAAGGATTTGCACCGGACAGATTCACGTTCCAGGAGCTGGTAATGCGATTGGTGGGGTAACTCCAATTCACACTCCAGTTGTTAACTTGGGCACCGCTATCATTTTTGATAGTGATATTGGCCACAAAACCATTGTTCCATTCGCTTTCCACCGTGTAAGTACAGGCCGCTGATGCGCCTTGCGCCGCCATGGCCATAAGGGTACCAGCGGTAATCAGACCGCGAGTTCGTTTTAGCGCCTGGGCGATGGGCCCTGGAAAAGTTTTTAGGTAATACATTAGCTATATCTCCGAATGGGAAACTATGGAGTGGCAGAAATTATTTCAGCCAAGGTTGTTGGCTTACCGCTGGAAAACACCTGTGAGTGTTTTAGCAACATAAAAATTATTTTTATTAATAAAACCTGTCCGCTTTCGCGGACCTGAGTGGAGAGACTCGGAAGATATAGAAATTGGAACGGAAAATTTTACAGTTTCCGCACAATCACTAGCAGGGTGCAAAAAATGACATTAATAGTGCGGAAAATATAATTGAAGTTTTACCAATGCGGGACGTTGCAATTCTTCGGCAATTTTATTTTTATATACGAATTCTATTGCAGCTAGTTTCATTCATCGACAGATTTTTCTTGGTAGAGCGTTTTAAAGGTTTTTGGGGTGCAGCCATACTCCTGCTTAAACAATTTATTGAAATATGGCACGTTGTTATAGCCCACCGCATAGGCGATTTCAGAGACGTTTGCACTGGAATTTTGGGTTAACAAGCGCGCCGCTTCCGTCAGGCGTAACTTATTGAGATATGCAACAAAGGTCAGCCCCAGCTCTTCCTTTAAAAGGTCATTCATTTTATTACGATTAATATTAAGCGCTGAACTGGCAGTTTCCAGACTTAAATCGTGGTTGGTATATTCATTCGCCATAAAGCGCAGGAGTGCGTCCTTTTCCTTGTCTTTTTGCGGCTCGATCAATAACTTCTTGTAAGCCATCAACGGTTGGTCATCCTTTACTCGTGCGCGTATATCCAATGTCAGTGCAGCGGTGTAGCGACGCAGTTGCCATACCAAAAACAAAACCCAAACACATACCGCCAACGCACTGGCGCCATAAATATAGCGCGGCTCAAAACCTTGCAATTGGATTTCGGTTATTTTTACGTTAGAGAGTGTGTTACTCGGGCTTTGCAACGAGTTAGCCCAAGCTAACCCCATCGTTTTATCCAACGCATAACCTTTTTCACTGTATTCAAACCCGTACTTGCTCAACCACCACTGGGGAGTTTCGAGATCGTCAAGTTCTATCGCAACTCTGGACCAGCTTTGGGTACAGGAAAATGCCGTTGAAGATACGCGCCGTGTTACTAAATTTTTTAAATCCGTCGCCTTGTCATCAAAACTAAACAAGACAAACAGCAGTACGTTTTTAGGGTCACACATTACCCTGAAGGTGACTGTGTGATAGCGAGTCAGATCCAACTGCAAACTGGATTGAACGGCATCGATAAAGGCCATCGAATAATGGATATAGGTAAAGCGCGGTTCGGGGTCCAGAAAAAAATCGTATTCAATGTTGCCGACTTCATTTTTAAGCAGTAATTGAGTTTTACCTTTGGGCTGTTCCGGTTCCAGTGCTGTTTTCCAGGTAACGCCCTGATCACGCGCCGGAAATAACGACATCTCCAACTGGGATTTTTTATAGCCGACATAAACCAGGAAGGCCGTAAAGATCGCCACCACAAAAGATCCAACGGCAAGATTGCGGTAAAACTTGATCATTGATGAAAAAACCAGGGTGGACGTTCTGAATTCTTTATTGTGATGAAGCATCTTGTTTACTTGTATACATATGACGTGATTTATTGTCAATTGAAACCCGTGCGGATCACAGTTAAGCCCCTCGCCCATCCCCTGCATTGGCCATTAGATGAAAACTTTTTAAATCCCATTTAAGTCCTGAGCCAAATCCGTCGCCTTTAAGTTTCAGCAGGCAAACAAAGCCAGCTTCAAACCCGGTTTTAACTGAACATTCATTGTTTACATAACGCAGGAATACTCTCATGGCTCTGTCAATCCATACCAACTACTCTTCACTGGTTACCCAAACTAACCTGACCAAAACCAACAGCGCGCTGTCTACCAACCAACAACGTTTAGGCACTGGCTTCCGCGTAAATACCGCAGCAGATGACGCCGCAGGCTTGCAAATCGCGGTGCGTTTGAACTCACAATCTCGCGGTATGGAAGTGGCAATTCGCAACACTGGCGACTCTATCTCCCTGTTGCAAACCGCAGAAGGCGCATTCAACGAAATGACCGACATTCTGCAACGTATGAAAGACCTGGCAACTCAAGGTGCGAACGGTACTAACAGCGCCGACGACCTGGACTCATTGCAATCTGAATACGATCAACTGGGTGAAGAACTCGCTAACATCATGGACAACACCAGCTTTGCCGGTGAAGCGCTGTTCAGCAAAGACAACAGCACCGGTAAATTCGCCGCTGCCGTAGATTTCCAAATCGGTGCTACCTCTGCTGAAACCATGACCCTGGACCTGACCGCTGCCGGTACTGATGCTATCCAAACCCTGACTGACGCATTGGATGGTATGTCTACCGTATACACCGCAGGTTCTGCCGCCACCGCTGGTACCGAAATCACTGGCGCTGCCAATGCAACTATCGACCTGGTAAAAGACGCGCTGGATGCGGTAGGCACCCTGCGTTCACAATTCGGTGCAACCATCAACCGTTTGAACCACACCGCGAACAACCTGGCCAACATGAAAGACAACACTGACATGTCTAAAGGCCGCATCATGGACGCTGACTTCGCGCTGGAAAGTGCACAAATGAGCAAAAATTCCATGCTGATGCAATCCGGCATCTCCATGTTGAAGCAAGCAGGTCAAATGCCAGGCATGGTGATGTCACTGCTCGGTTAATCCGACTAGAGCCGCCCTGCCAGCCCACTTTTCGGGGATTCTTCCGGAGCTTGTCTGGCAGGGCACAGGGATGGCAACAGACACTAGAAAACGCCTCAATAAACTTGGGGCGTTTTTGTTTTTGGAATACCAATCAACGATAAAGCACTTTTTGATGTATAAAAAGCCCCTCTTATCTCATTATTATCAAAAATTAACACGCCAGCTTGAGTAGAAACCCCCTAATTCGATGGCTTACGGCAGAAACGCAGCTATTATTGCCAACAGCAATTTGTTGGCGCCATCGATTTGGCACACAAACTAACTTCCTCTAACCGGCGATAACCATGGGTATGATGCAAATCGATAATGCAGCAAATGCACAAGCGGAACCTCGCGCCGCCAAATCGATGGAAAATCTCACCTGCCTGACCATTCGTACCGGCAAAGCAGATTGTGTTGCCCGCTTTTACCCATCGCTCTACCAGCTCACGCTGCTTAAAAACGGCACAGAAGAAAAAGTAGACTTGGGTTTTTCCGGAAGTCGTTTGTTGGAGCGCCTGGTACGCAACCCCGGAGAAGTGGTAGATAGAGACGAATTAATGAACCATGCCTGGTCTGGCCGCGTTGTTGGTCAGGGCAGTTTGAACCAGCAGATTTATACGCTGCGCCAGATTCTGGCCGATGAAAGCGAACGGGAAATTATCCAAACATTGCCGCGCCGCGGGTACTTGATCAACCCCAGCTTTGTCGATATATCTCTGGAGGCAACTCCTGTTATTGAGCCCGCTCTTGCAGCAACCATTGGCGCAACTGTGCCCACAAGGGTTGAAACTTCAACAATTTCACGGCAACCGGCAGTAAGCGAACCAGCAGCCACCAAAAACCGGCGCGTACCGCTTCTTGCAGGTATTTCAGCACTGCTGGTGTTGGGCACTGCAATTGCCTACCACCAACTCACAGCGCCCAAGCAACCCAATGTGACACCGAATACATTGCTCAGAATTACCTATGCCCCGCACCATCCCGACCAGCTGGCAAGCCTGATCCCTTACGGAAAAACCATCGAGCAGCACCTCAGCGCCAAAGTCAAAGCACCACTGCACCTGGTCGTCGGATTAGACGAATCCGAAGTGGATCTGGTCTGCCTGCGCGCGGACGGCAGTGCCCGTACATTACACATTCCCGAGAGCCGTTTCGCGCAACTTAGCGATCAGGATTTAGCTTCCTGCCTACCCTAAACGCAAAAAAAAAAGCCCCCTGTAAAGGAGGCAAAGCATTGAACCATTTCTTTCACGCGCCAGAACAAATCGCTACAGGGTTTGCGGTGGCTCTATCGTGGGAATAACCAACTCGGCTTTTTCGCTGGAATAATCCACCCGCGCTTGCTGCTCACCGAAAATTTCGCGATACAAACCTTCCGCCTTGGCGGTTAACATTAGAATTTCGATGCGGCGATTTGCGCCGTCTTCCGGTGCATCCGGCCGCAGCGGCATTACATCCGCCTGTGCAGCCACTTGCAGTACTGAGCCAGGCGCCAAACCGGAATCCACCATCACATTGCGCGCGCGCAGCGCGCGATCACCGGAGAGGTTCCAGTTGTTGTAGCCCTTAACGGTTTTGTAAGGCACGGAGTCGGTATGGCCGCTGATAATTAATTTATTGCCAACTTTTGCCAGCACACCCGCAAGGCGCTCTAACAGCGTCGCAAAATGCGGATTTAATTGCACACTGCCGCGTTCAAACATAAAACGTTGTTGATCATCTTTAATTAAAATACGCAGCCCCTGAGGCACCACTTGAACTTCCACATTGGCCTGCGCATCCAGTTCCAATGCCATCGCTTGCATTAAATCCGCCAACTCTTTTAATTCAGCGGGGCTACTGTATTTAACTGGTTCAACCTTGCCGGTTTCTTTTGTTGGTTCATGCGATTCCACTTTATTCGGTTGGGTTGGAGCCGCAGGCATTTCCAAAGGCGTTTTGCTATTGCCATCGAATACACCGGCACCACCATCCACCAACGGATTGGTAATTTGTTCGGCGGCTGCCGTCTGCTTGGGATTCTGTGGCGTAATTACCCAGAGCACCATAAACAATGCCATCATCGCCATGGTGAAATCAGCGAAGGCAACCTTCCAGGCGCCGCTGTGGCTTTCTTCGTGCCCACCCTTTTTGCGGCGCTTCACGATTACCTCAAAATCTTTTTCGTTGCGTCTTCTCATGGCACTCTTACTTTGCTAAAAATTTTACGTCAATTGCGTGCAAACTTTTTCAATGCGAAACATAATTACGCCGCATCGCGCTGGTCTTCGTATTGGTTGACCCAGGTTTCCAGCTGGCGGAACGCCGGTTTCACATCCTGCTCGATCAATTTGCGGCCAGCATCCACCGCAAGCAATGTCGGTTTGCCAGCAACGTGCGCGACCAAAGTTGTGCGCACACATTCCAATGCTGACAATTCGGTTTTTACCCGCTGGCTCATGGCATTACTCAGCGGTTCCATTACGCAGTAGCACACAAAAATTCCGAGGAAAGTTCCCACCAAAGCCGCGGCAACATGCGCGCCAATTTCGGCCACTGAACCGTCAATATTACCCATGGTGATAACAATACCCATAATTGCGGCGAGAATACCGAAGCCCGGCATAGACTCACCGATTTTGTGTAGCGAGCGCGAGGGTTGCATTAACGCGTGCTCCATAGCTTCCAATTCCTGCTCCAAAAAACCTTCCAATTCATGCGCACTGATTTTCCCCATCGCCATCAAGCGGAAATTGTCGGCGATAAACGCCATCAGGTTTGGTTCTTGTAGAATTAACGGATAGCGCGTGAACAAATCACTTTGGTCCGGATCTTCGATATGCGCATCGAGCGCTTTAAGGCCGCCGACATCCACCATTTCCAACAGCACTTCTTTAGGGTTGCCCACCACCAGGCTACCCAAACCGGCGCCCAAAATAATCAGGATTTCGGCAGGCTGCCACAGCATGGCGAGTTCACCGTGTGCGAGGCTATAACCACCCAACACACAGCCTACGATAATGATTGCACCTAATAATTTCTGCACGATAAATTCTCTTTAATTGTCCCGTTGTTTTTTAAGACCTTCGCCACACATCTATTTGGCTTCTTGCATAAAGCGGCTGGCTTTTTGAATTGCCTGCTTACTTAACTGGCACACACGCGCATCCGTTAAATCCAACACCAGGGCGATCTCTTTTAAACTCAACTCTTGTTGGTAATACAGCATCAGCACCAAACGCTCACGTTCATTCAAACTGGATAGCGCCTGAGCTAATAAACGCTCGGTAATTTCACGCTCCTCCAAACCCGATCCACCATCGGAAAATGTTTCCGGACCGTTTAACAATAGTTCATCCAGGCTTTCAATCGCTTCACAGGCATCTGCTTGTAAAAATTCCTGGTAATCTTTATCACTCAAGCCGGTATACTTCATCACTTCGGAGTCTTGTGGCACGCGGCCTAAACGACGACTCAGCTCACGAATTGCATCGCGAATTTTGTGCGTTTGCTGGCGCACCTGACGCGGGCGCCAATCTTGCCGGCGCAGCTCATCCAGGATTGCGCCGCGAATACGCAGCTTGGCAAACGCCGCAAAGTTTTCATCGGGCTGACCATATCGACGCAGGCTCTCCAATAATCCCATCAAGCCAATTTGCTCCATGTCATCGCGATCCATCACCTGATTGGCTTGCAGCGATAACTGGCGAACAATACGTTTTACCAGCGGCAAATATTGAATCAACAATTGCTGCTCTTGTGCCGGCGCAAGCGTGCAAGCCGCCGTTCCTGGAGCCAGGTTGGATGCGTAGCCGTAATCGCTTACGCCAGCGTTATCCACAACAGAGTTATTCATGGCAGTGCTATTCATTACCGAGGCATTCATAGCCGCAATCCTTATTGCACAACCAGTTTACTAACCAGCACATGCGCAAAGGGCTGGACAATTTGACGACTGGCAAAATCTGCCTGCACGACTTTTTCCAAACTGGATTGGAGCTCTGCAATCGGCATAGCGCGCAGCGTATTAAAATTCATCAACGACAAATGGGCGACTACGGAATTGCGTACCACAGGATCAATTTGTTTGAGTTTTTTGTTGTCCGTATCCTGCTCCGCTTGCAGTACCAGATCCAGCACGAAATAGTGTTCACGGCCCTCGCCTTGCAAACTGACAATCACTTTTTCAATTGGGAAAAAAGTGTACTCTTCAGCTTCACCCGATGTGGCCACTGACGATGAATTTTCCACGCTGCCATCAGCGGCAACAGGCACACTGGAAACTTGCGGGCGCGACAGCACCTGAAAGCTGATATAGGCCGAACCTGCCGCCACCAATGTGTTCACAACCAGCAAAGCTAAAATGATCCGTTGCATCATGATTGAGTGTTTCCCCTTACAGAATGACTCCAGCAAATACCGGAGCGAAAAAATAGAATTTACAAACCTTTCTCTACAAACCTTTCTCTACAAACCTTTCTCTACGAATCTTTTTCTACAAACCGTTTCTACAAACCCTTTTCGAAAAGCCTTCTTTAAAGATCGATTTTTTAAAAACCAATGTTTTACAAAATTAGACAGTTACCAGAATATCGCCGGGACGTTTGGTTTGCTCATCATTGCCGGCAAACGCTTGTTCATTTGCAAGAATAAGTTCGTCATTCACAAAGCGTTGGCGTTCGCGCGATTGCTGCTGGCCGGATTGCCCTTCCGCTGACGTTTGGATATTGACGTGGGTAAATTGCGGGCCAGATAATTCCTGACGCAGGCGATCACTGGTGTGCTGGATCAAGCGCGCCACATCCGCATGGCTAGCCGTAATTTGCACCTGCAGGCGGCCAGATTCGTGGCTGAGGTAAATTTCCAAACTGCCCAGTTCAGGTGGGTCCAGGCGAATGGTTGCGTTTTGTATTTTTTGCTGAATCTGCACCTGCACGTTATCGCGCAGCGCATGTAACAACTGTTCGCCCCATTTGGCTTCTGGTGCGTACAAACTTAATTGCGATTGCACACTGCGCTGTGCACTCTCAGAGCCATGTGTTGTTAAAGCTACCGGAGTAACGCCCGATGAAATGGCGTCACCCGTATTTGATTCGCTCATTGCTGCTACTGTCTGTTGCACTGCATTTTGCGCTGCGTTTATCGCTGATAAATTTATCGCTGCCGTACTATTCACTGTGCTATTCGCTGTACTATTCAATGCACTACTAGCTGCATTACTTACATCAGCTGTACGCAGATCGCCAGCAGACATACTATTAACGGTGGATTGATGGGAAGCTGCTTTAGCAGCAGCATCGAAAAACTTATCAGTTACGGGCGATTGATTCGTGCTATCCGCTTGAACCTGTTGCTGGATTATTGCCGAACCAAAAGTATTATTGGCAAGATTTACATGGGCAAATTTTTCCAGCGCAACCATTGAAATAGATTGCGATGCTTGCGCAGAAGCGGCTGTTTTAATTAACGCCTGATTTACCCCATTAACGTCTGCCACCACGGGTGTCACAATGGAAACAGGAGTAGCAAGGGTTGCAGCACTATCAGAGTCGCGCGCCTGCAATTGCAACTGCTGTTGATCCAGCATTGCCTGCAACCAGGCTTCGGCATTGGGCTGTTGCTGCTGTTCATCTGATTGATTAAAACCAGATTGATCAGAGGTTGGTGCGGCAACAACCTGCTCACCAGGGTTTTCCGTTGCCGTCAACTCAGCAGCAATGAGTTCGGCAGCAGATTCTGCACTGACCAAAGCATCACTTAATTGCCCGGGAAATAATTCCACTTGCTGTTCCGCGGCAACATTTTTTTTCTGCAAATCGTTAACACCAACATAAGTAGCAGAGCTGCTTGCTGCCGCAGGCGCAGCTGATTTTTCTTCGGTATTTGCACGCGTGGTGTTAGTGCTGGTTTGAAGCGCTGTTGACAACATTATTTTTCACCTTGCAATAAACCCGTGCGCAAATAAGCCGAGCGCGCTTCGGCATAGTCCACATGCGCCAACAATAATTGCCGCAGTTTTTCACAGGCTTCAGCATAAGCCGGCAACACACGGGCATAGAGTTGTTGCAGCTGTTGTTTGGCCGCTTGCAATTCCGGACTGAGTGTTTCCGCGGCCGATAATTCTTGCAAGCATTCGCGAATACGTTGGTCTATGCCACCCACACTGTCCCAATCCTGAGCCTTAAGCGCAGCCGCCATTTGTTCGCCCAGGGTGATCAGCTTCAGCTGCTGGTAACGATCAGGCGCGCTTGGCATTGACACCGTCCCACCCCTCGCGCACCACACTGAGCAATTGCACCACTTCATCCAAACCTTCAAGCGATAAACTCACACTGACATCGGACAGGCGATAAATGCAGTAGTCGTACAAACGTGATAACCCCTGCACTACTTCGCCGCCGTTGTCATAATCCAGCGCGCTGTTAAGGCCATTAATAATGTTCATGCATTTTTCCAATGAACGGCCCTTTTCCTGAAAGCGCTTTGCTTCAATATGACCGCGCGCGCGCGCCAATTCATCGAGCAAGCCATCAAACAGTACCAGCACCAATTCATAGGGTGATGCAGTAGCCGCTTTAGCTTCCAAATCAATGGAGCGATAGCTGTCATAACTTTCGTGGGCGAGATAAAGATCATTCATTAGATCCATTCCTGTTTTTAAATGAGAACTTGTGCGTGAACGCTATTCACTCGTTAAAACATTCCGAAGGTTTGTTCCATTGCCGACATGGTTTGCATCATGTTGGTGTACTGCTTTAAATAGCGGGTGTAATAGTTGTCGTATTGCTTCTGAATACCATCAAATTGATCATCCACGCGGCGCAACATAGTGTTCAGAGTTTCCTTGCGAGCCTTCATTAAATTGTTTGGACCCGTGGTATACACCGCGACATTTTTGTCGATGGTGTCGAGCAGTGCGTCCTTCGCGTTAAATAATTTATCCAGGCCTTCCGGGTTTGCGGCAATAGCTTTTTCAAAACGCGCCGTGTCAATCGTCAGCTTGCCGAAGCGATCAGCCACTATGCCCATTTCCATCAAAGTCACGCCGCCAAATTCGGTGCGCAATACTTTGTTCAACATACCTTCAATCGAGCGAATGCTGGAATCGCCAGCCAGCACACCACGCGATGCATTTTCACCACCACTCGCGGTCAAACTATCGAAGGTACTAAACAGACTGTTAATGGCATTTACAAAGCCCTGCACCTTGTCTTTGGTCGCTTTGTCATCGCGCCCCACTGTGACGGACAAGGGTGTTTCACCTACCGCGTGGGCTTTGGTAAAACTCATACTCACGCCATCAATAATGTTGTCGAATGTGTTGCTCGAATTGGTTAACAGCATTCCGGTTGCGCCGCCCAAACGCACCTTCGCATCTTTCGCCGCGCTCAGTTCGCGCGGCGCACCCACAGCGGTATCGAACGCACCGGCGGCAACACCGCTGGTAGATAAACTAATCGCATTACTTGCTCCGGTTTTTTCACTCGCGAGCACCAGCGACACATTGCCGTTGCTGCGCACCAGGGTGGCGTTAACACCGGTGTTGTCAGTTGCGGCGTTAATTGCTGCCGCTAATTCCGCCAGCGAATTACCTGCGGTGCCATCGGTGTCGATACTGCTTAAATCAATCGTGAAGCTGCCTGCGCCCTGGCCAATCACCAAATCGCCGCTGGTGGGAATATCTGCGTCCGTTAAACCTTCCAGTGCCACCTGATGAGCACCGGCCAGCTGCTCTACAAAAAATTGATAGTTGCCAGCGACCGCCGTTGTGCCTACTTTCGCGGTTGCAAAACCTTCACTGCTAAACGTAGCGGTATTGGTCAACACACTTTTATCCACGCCTTTCAGCCCTTTTACCGAGGTACTAAAGGTTTTTAGCGCGGTTTCCAGCGAACCCATCGCCGTCAATTGCGCCTTGTAGTTGGACTGGTTGCGATTCGCCTTGGTCAACGACGCCTGTACCTCGTAACTGGCCAGTTGGGTCGCCATCTGCTTGACGTAATCAGAATCTATAGCCATTGCAATTCTCCTCCCGAGGGGTTTAGCAACATGAATGCCAATCAGTAACTTGTTGTTTTAAAAGAATTTATCAATAAAACAGGGTGAAAAGGAACTTCCGCATAGACCAGCGGAAATGCCCTGCGGAGCCCCAGGGGGAAAAGCCCTTTCCGCATAGCCCATTCCCATAAGTGCGCGAGCCGATAAAAAATCGACCCAACCTCAGGGTAAAAAGGCGACGGGAATGGGGGCTTTTTTAAACCGGATAGAAAATTTGAGGGTGAAACAGAAAAAGCGGAAAAGCTGAAGGAGACTAAATTTGAAGGAGACTAAATTTGAAGGAGACTAAATTTGAAGGAGTCTAAATCTGAAGGAGTCTAAATCTGAAGGAGTCTAAATCTGAAGGAGACTAGCAAGAGAGTTGCGCCGGCCAAAGCCGGCTAAACAGACAACACATGACTGGTAGTCACGTCGGCAATTAATTTACCGGAGGCTTCAGTCACCGTAGTTTTAACCACTTTTACCGTGCGACCATTTTTCACGTAACTGGATTTTGCGATAAATATTCCGGTAGTGCTATTGCCCAACAAATTGGCGTTCAGGTTGATCGCCAGCGGAAAACCTTTCATGCCTTCGGCAAGCTCCAAATCACCAAGCACTAGAATAGAAGCTGTAACATCCGCAAACCACAAAGTAGCTCCCGCATTCACAACACCAAACGGATTCAATATACCCGGCTGCACCGGCATTTCGGCGATCACCTCTTCAGGCGACTTCTGTGTAATTGTAAATTTAATATGACCTTGTATTTCCATACTTACCACTTTTACTCAGGGACGAAAAAGCCCACCGCTAAACCAATCAAAATCGGTAATAAGATGAGCAGCATCATAAGAAGTGCTTCATTTTTAAAGAGTTTGTTAATGTTCATATCAGCATTAATCTAGACTAGGCTAAATCCCCTCCATTATCACAATATCCAACTCCGTCGGCTCAATCTTAATATTTTTCTTTCTATTTAATTTTTCCAGCATTTCTTTGGGTGCTTTTTTAGGGTAGTGGTACCAATTTTTATGGGGCGATAATTTCCAGCAGCTCAAGCACTGCGTATGTTCAAATTTTTCATAGCACTTTGGACATATGCCTCCAGTAGCAAATGTGTCCCAAACGTTCCCACACACATCAAGACAACGCCATAGGGGCAAACCCGGAGGAATCCACTTACATTCGGGGCAATAAATCTCCGCTTTTTGCATGAAAAATGCTCCCTCAAAATTGTTGTTAAATAAAAGTCAGGATTTCCCTAAATAGGGAATTAAAAACTCCGCAACAGCCGCTCCACACAGCCCAACCTGAACATCGATACCCGCTTGCTGCAGCATTTGAATACCCTTACCGCTATTTCTCGGGTCGGGATCTAATATCGCCACCACAACATTTTTAATACCAGAATTTGCCAGCATAGCAGCACAGGAGGGCGTTCTGCCTACGAATGAACAAGGCTCCAGAGTTACGTAGGCCGTTACATCATCCAGGTTGCCCTTAAAAGCGTTAAACGCTTCAACTTCGGCGTGGTTACCGCCAATTGCCTGGGTAAAACCTTCAGCAACAATAGCACCATTCTTAACCAGCACGCAGCCAACTGGAGGATTTGGGATGCAATGGGGAAGTGCATTTTTAGAAACTGCTAATGCACGCAGCATAAACTCTTGTTTCACGTGTTAGTCTCCTAAACACCTTCCACTATCACAACATCTAATTCCGCCCCGCCGATTCGGTAGGTTTTTGCATCCTGGTATTCTGCTGAATCCCAGCACGCCAATGCAGATTCATAGGAGGGAAATTCGATAATGGTATTGCGTGAACGGGTACTCCCCTCAACCACTTCATATTTACCTCCACGCGCCAGAAATTTTCCACCAAACTTTTCAACTGCCGCCGGAGTTCTGCTGGCGTATTCCTTGAACTTTTCCATATCGGTAACATCTGCACGTACAATCCAATAGCCCTTGCTCATAATACATTCCCGGTTTTTAATTTATTGAACCAACTTTAATTTTCTACTATTTTCCAAAATAGATAATGCTTCTTTAAATTGTTCCGAAGAGTTTCCACCAACGATACAGGCAATCCAAACCTCGGGCTGATACTGCCAGTAATATACACGTCTGATTGAAATACACCCATCAAATCGCTGTTCAAAATGCATATATTCCGCATCATTTCCTGCGACACAGTGCTTCCCATAACTACGGATGACTTCGTCTTCATTGCGTTGAAATTCAGAATCTATATCATAGCCTCCCTCGCGATAGAGCATTACAAACTCCACACAACCACTAAGAAGCGGAAGGCCTTTTTCATAACGAGGCAGTGCGGTAAATAGGGTTTTATGGGGGCTTTTAGCTGACGGTAGATCATCATATGACGATTGATGAGCGTCAGGATTAACAGGTGGACTTTTTCTATTCTTCCAATACCTGAAACTCCAATTATCAGGAAACTCGACTTTAATGCCGATGATTGGGTTTATGTATTGGGGCATGGTTATACCTTTTCTATATCAGACAGCCACTACCTTGACATAGATTGAACATCCTGTACGTTAAGGTGGCAGGCACCTCATATTAAGAGATTTAACATAAGGAAGAAATGCCGCAACACAATTTTTGTGCTGCGGCTGTTTATGAGAGGAAAACTATGACGCAGAGAATAGAAGTGAGAGTTAACGCATGCAGGAATTAATCAGATTGCACCAACCAAATTGTGGGTCACTGTCACCATGACTTCACTCAAATATTCCGCATCGCGCCCTACTTGATAGAAACGTCCGGAACCCCAGGTATGCATCCAGTTAAGGCCAATAAAATACAGTCCGTCCACGTCAGTCACGCCGCGATTTTGTTTCGGATGACCGTTGTCTTCAAACACCGGCAAGTTAATCCACTCAAATCGCATATTGAAACCAGTGGACCACACAACCGAATTAATACCTGAAGATTCAATTTCCAACTCGGTAACCAGTTCAGGCAAGTAGCTGCTACGAATGTTGTCATCCGCGGGGGCATTGATGTTGTTTCTTTGGATGTAATCCTCAATACCCTTTACGATTCGCTCAGCAACCTGGTCTGCGTAATCCAGGTTTTGTTTCAGGTCATCGTTAAAAAATAATCGTTTGCCATCAGTATCTTTTAATACACCGTATAATTTCATTCCCTGCTCGGCAAAAATACGCAGATTTAAATCGCGCCCACCATCACGGCCGGTTACGTAATGATTAGTAGAATGCACTGCATTTTTTCCATCCGGATGGGTTTCCAATGTGGTATTGTAGTAGCCCATATCATCCAGCCAATTCACCACATCGCGTCCGCGATAACGGCGATTTACACGCGGCGCGGGGCCAACACATAAATGCACTTTGCGTCCGGCGAGATGTAAATCTTCTGCGATTTGGCAACCGGATTGCCCAGTACCAACCACCATCACATCTCCTGAGGGGAGCTGATCCGGATTTTTATAAAAACTGGAATGCACATGGGCGATATGTGCCGGCATTTTTTTTGCCATCGCCGGTACACGCGGTTCGTGATAACTGCCGCAGGCGATGACCACTTGGTCAGCTGTGTAAATGGCATCCACAGTAACCAACGTAAACAGCTCACCGTTTTTGGTAAGAGATATTACCGGGCTATTAAAAATAATAGTCGGGCTAAAAAAGGCGCGATAGCCTTCCAGATATGCCACGATTTCATCCTTCACCATAAACCCATCTGGATCGTCTCCCTGGTAAGGATATCCCGGCAATTGGCATTGCCAGTTGGGAGTTACCAGGCAAAAGGTATCCCAACGCTGGTTGCGCCAGTTATCGGCGATTTGACTGGATTTTTCCAGAATAATATTGTCGATACCCTGCTGGGACAAACAGTAACTCATAGAAAGCCCGGCCTGACCCGCACCAATCACAATTGCGCTGTGATGTTGCCGACTTTTTGTCGCTGCCGATTTTCCGCTAGTAGATGATGGAGTTGCAGCCATGTTCATAATATTTCCCGTAAAGTAATTAACCAATGTAGGTATGGATATTGGACACTGCGTTAGCCGAGCTGCGTAACACGAACCTCACCCACAATTTCTTGTTCGCGCAAGAACTGTAGTTTGCGATTAATTTTTTCCAGCTCCGCACTGGCAGCGGTACAGTAATAACCAAATTTTTTATACACACGTTCTGATGCGGCGTTTAGTGCCGAGTGTATTCGCTGATCAAATTCAGCCTGACTGTATTTACCACCCGCCACCAAATGCTCATGCACAATGGTAGATGGAGAGTAGTAAGTAGCCTGGTCGCCATCGGGCCAAATGACTTTAAAATTAACGGATGGCATGGCCACCTCCCATTGCGGTGAGCGGTTGTTTTTTGATATCCCAAAACTCGGCAGTTGCCCCCAGATGATCGAGTTGAATTTTCCCATCGCCGGTAAAGCTTCCAATCGGCGCACAACTTAAATGGGAGTATTGAAAATAATGTAATAATGACGAAACCTTTTCGGGTTCTACGGCGAGTAAAAAGCCAAAACTTTGGAAAGCGCGCAGCCAGCGAAACAAATCACCTTCTGGCCGCGGGATCGCACTTAAATCCACAACAGCACCACAACCCGTCAACTCCAGCATCATGATCAGCGTACCGAGCAATCCACCATTGCTAATATCCTTTGCAGCAACGGCCAATTCCGCCTCTGCTAATTCCGCCGGTGAATTCCACTGTGCGCGAATTTGTTCCTGTGTCTTTCCCTGCACGCAGCCCCAATAGGGTAAATCGCCATGCCAGCTGCCGGTTAAGTCCGTTAACATAAATAACCGCTGACCGGCCTTAATGTGGTGACAAGACAATAATTTTTTTGCATAGCCAGTAATTGCAACCGCAAGGTTTGCGGAAAAGCCGGACTGAATACTACTGTGACCGCCTGCAAATGAAATCCCGAATACATCGCACGCGCGCTTCATATGTTTTAATAAGATCGCACTCGCGTCTTCATCGTTATGCCAGTAAGCATTTACTATGGCGGTTGGCCTGCCGCCCATCGCCGCTATATCGCTAATATTCACCATCACCGATGACCAACCCGCCGCGCGCGGATCAGTTCTTACAAACTCCGGCAACATGCCTTCCATGGCCAACAACTGAAATCCATCGCCAATTTTGAACGCCGCGCAATCATCGCCCGGCATCGCATAGCGCTGTTCAAGTGTTAAACCTGATTGGTCATCACAAAATTCTGCCGCTAATTTAATAGCAGCTTTTGCCTGAATCTCCGGCAGCATGCGCAGCTCATCGCACAGCAACTCCAATTCGCTTTGTTGGTGATGCATCCGGCTGCTACAGGCCGCTTTTTTAATTTCACTACTTATTGCAAGGCTATTCATGATATGTGCCGCCCCATAAACGGATAATGTTCTAACTCCGCCTGCATGCGCACATGGGGGCGCCCTGCAACTTCTACTACGCCCAACGTCTGCCAATGAACCGAACGAAAATAGGTTTCATTTTGCGGTTGCACATTGGCGAGAAAACGCGTGCAGCCCAAATCTTTCGCGCGCGATACCGCCTCATTAATTAATGCCTTGCCAATCGACTGATGACCGCGATAGGCACGCGCAACACACAAACGGCCACCAAACCAGAGATTGTGGATTTCATCATCGACCTGATAAATGCGCACGGCACCGACCACATCATCGGCAATCGCGCAATTAGCAGCGAGCGCAACAATTGCGATTGCCCGAAAATCTTGCCCATCCTGCTCATTGTCTTGCAGAATTTGTTGCTCCTGCGCAAACACTGATTTGCGCAAGGCAAAATAGCGCTGCTTTTCCCAGGAACTTTCGGCCAACTTGACTTGAATGTGGTGTGAGCGGAAATCGGTAAATTGTTGGTCATCAAATGCATACTGCAGCCGGGCCATGAGCCACCTCCTGTTCGTAACTTTTGAGTGATGAGCAGGCACCACATTTTGCGCAACCTGCTTTCAGTGAATCCGACTGAATCCCCGCGCGCACTAACGCAGGACCGAGTTGTTTAAATATACGGTCAAGCATATCTGCGCCGGGCATAGGGTGATGCTCGAGCGGCGTTCCAGCGACAGGCACAAAAGGAACCACAAAGGGATACACACCAAGCTCAATTAATTGCTTACTCATCGCTACAATTTCGTCTTCGGTGTCCCCCAGGCCCGCGAGGATATAAGTGCTTACATTGCCGCGCCCAAAAACAGCCACTGCGGCTTTAAATGCAGACATGTAACGACTGAGAGGAACACTCGCTTTACCGGGCATAATATTTTTCCGCACCCGGTCACTAACAGCTTCCAGATGCATACCGAGTGCATCCACGCCAGCATCTTTCAAACGCTGAAACCACACATCATCATCCGGCGGTTCGCATTGTGCTTGAATGGGAATATCAACCAGTGAACGCACAGCGCGCGCGGAATCCACCAACACAGCAGCACCGCGATCCAATGTTCTGGGTGTGCCGGTCGTCATAATCATTTGGGTTACGCCATCCAACTCAACTGCCGCACGTGCAACCTCTGCTAACTGTTGCGGCGTTTTGTGGGCGATGGTTTTTCCATTTTTTAACGATTCTTCAATCGCACAAAATTGACAAGAAGTATCGCGGTTACGGTAGCGTACACATTCTTGCAACACCGTTGTCGCCAACACATCCTTGCTGTGCAGTGTTGCAATTTTCCAATAGGGAATTCCATCCTCCGTTGTTAAATCGTAGAATTTTGGCCGCCCCGGCATAGCTGCTTTTGCAATCAATTTTTCGTTTTCAAAAATCAACACCTGCTCGTGGTTTGCATCGGCCTTAGCGCTAAATGGCGAATGCTGTATTTGCTCGTTAAACACCGGAATCATGCTGGTCTGGCTGACAAAGTTGAATGCTTTGTGATCCGTCGGACCAGCACCACCCGTCCGCGTCAAGCCAAGGCTGCCTTCATCCACCCAACGCAGCCCCTGGGTTTGGATTTTCGTTAACTGCTGACTGCTCAATGCCATGATCAGAAATCCCCCGATTACGAATAAACAGCGGCTGATAACCAACTGCCAATTACTTGCACTAATAATTCATTACATTAAAAGTTGCTTGCACTAAATGCATTTGCAGTAGAAAGGCACGTAGCAAGCGTTACGCCTGCAGCAACATCTTGCTGCTCATTTTTCTCTGTGGAAGTAACAGCTTGCGTTAGCGGACGCGTATGGCTTGCCGGATTTTTATTGACAAGCAAACTGAGCAATTCAGGGCGACTATAGTGCCCCACGGAATCCATCATGCGTTTACGTTTATTGATGAGATTAAAATCCAGTTCGGCGATGCAAGCGCCCTCGCCGGAATCACTACGTAACGGAGTCCCGAGTAATTTTCCTTCCGGAGACACAATTGCTGTAAAACAACCACCGCTAATTGCCGCGATAGGCCCACCGGTATCTTTTACGATTTGAGCTTGCTGTTCCGGCGTTAACCACCCGGTTGCATTTACTACAAAGCAACCGGATTCCAACGCATGGTGACGAATAGTAGCTTCAATTTGCTCGGCAAAAATTTCGCCGACCAACGAACCGGGAAACATACTTACATGAATTTGTTCGCGATCTGCCATTAACGCGTAGCGCGCGAGGGGATTGTAATGTTCCCAGCACGCGAGCGAACCAACACGGCCCACTGCTGTATCCACCGCGCACAAACCGGAACCGTCACCCTGCCCCCACACCATCCGCTCATGGAATGTCGGCGTAATTTTTCGGCGGTGCTGAACGAGCTGACCATCCGCATCAAATAATAATTGCGCGTTATAGATAGAGCCGCCGTCACGTTCATTAACACCCACCGAAACAACCATCTTCGCCGCTTTTGCGGCAGCGGCAATTTGTTGGGTATAGATGGATGGGACCTCTACGGATTCCTGCATCAATAATAGATGTTGTGAACCCATCGCACAGGGCGCCTGGATAAACGAAAAATACGGGTAGTAAGGCACCAGGGTTTCCGCGAACACGGCAAGCTCCACCCCTTGTTTGCCCAAATCTGCAATCCAATCGCAAATTTTATTTACAGTTCCGGCGCAAGAGTAAAGCACCGGGCTGCACTGAACGGCAGCAGCCACGACTTTGTTCATAGGAAACCCTGATTTGAGTTAAAAAATTAATGTCGAAAAAGGTTGGTCGATAAAAAAATTAGAAAAATTGTGTAATAAAAATCACGTCGTCCAGGTGTGGACAACAAATGCATTTTCACGGCGCATCAACAGTTGCAGATCCATTACGTCGAGTGGATTAATCGGGCGAATACCTTCTATCAATGCTTTTTCGGTTTGACCGTAAAGTGCCTGCAATGCAAATCGGCAGGCATATACCTCACCACCTTCCGCCATAAACGCTTTCAGTTGCGCGTTGTAAGCGAGGTGGCCGGGAAACGCTTCCGCGCCCAGAGTCGGGAAACCGCGCTGAACACCCAACAAAACACCTGGGCCGTAAAGCAATATTTTGGTCTCAAACCCTTTGCGTAAAATGCGCTTGGCTTGTAACAAGTTCACCAGACCAATCGAACCTTCAAAGGCCACGGTGTGAAAGGTCAAGAGCGCTTTTGCGCCGGGTTCAGCTTGTACATCCTCAAACACTTTTTCTTCGTAATCGACCAGAAAGTCACCGGTTTGGTAATGGGGGATATCCACGGCTGGCATAGCGGTTTCCTCGTAATTTGGGTTAGGTTGAGCGACTTTATTCAAGCCGTACTACCCCTATTGCGACATCCGTACCAGTTGCAGGTGAAGCGATATCAGGATTAGCAATTATTTTAAATATCTATTAAAAACAGAGCGTTAGCGCCACCCTGAACAGGCTCCGTACACCCAGCCCCATTAATAATCAGGAAATTTTCACTACGCAATTGCATCGAAATACGCAAGTGCGTAGCATTAGTCTACTCACTTGCGTAGAGCAACTTACACGACACCGGACAATCCGCCATGCTAGATACAGACTCATCCGAAGAATGGGGCCGCCTTGCCTACTGGATGCGCAATGCCGCATTCGAGCAGTGCCCGGAGCCGTTAATGCTGCTTGATCCGCAGGAGAACAAATACATCGACTGCAATATCGCCGCCACTCAGATGCTGGGGTTTGATCGGCAGGAAATCTTGAAGATGCCCATCTCTTATATCCACGGGCGCGAACTGGGGCAATTGATTGTGTTTACCCAGGAAGCAATGCAACGCGGTCACGCCAAAAGCAAACGCATTTCCTGCCGGTTAAAAAATGATATGCATATCCCGGTGGAGTTATCTGCATCGCGCACCGTGATTAAAGGCCGCGAGTATTTAGTGGTATCGATTAAAGATATCGACCTTGAAGAACGCCAGCGCGATAAAGCCGAAGCCGACCGACTCGCACGCAACGGCATCCTCGAATGGAAACATTTGCGCTCTATTTTCCAGCAAGGTGAACGCGATAATTTATTAATGCTTACATCCGTAGGCGATGGGATTTATTGTGTAGACACCAACGGGCTATGCACCTTTATCAACCCCGCCGCCAAACGACTATTGGGTCGCACCGATGGCGATGTACTTGGGCAAAACATTCATTACGTGCATCACCACACCCACGATGATGGAACCCACTACCCTGTTGAAGAATGCCCGATTTACGCGGCAATTCGGGATGGCGTAGTGCACGAAGGCATTCAGGAAGTATTCTGGAAACACGACGGAACGCCCTTCCCGGTTGAATTTACCAGCACACCAATAATTTCCGATGGCAGCATTATTGGTGCGGTAGTCGTATTTCGCGATATCAGCCAACGCATAGAAACCGAAAAAAAATTGCGCGAAGCGTTAACAGAAGTTAGCGAACTAAAAGCGCGCCTTGAAGATGAAAACGCCTACTTACAGCAGGAAATTTTAAGTGAACAGCGCTATCACGGCATTATCGGCGAAAGCACAGCGATAAAACGTATTCACCAACAAATCGAGCTAGTCGCGCAAACGGAAGCTGCAGTGCTGATCACCGGCGAATCCGGCACCGGCAAAGAATTGATCGCACGCGCCATCCACGACGCCAGCAGCCGCAAAGACAAACCCATGATTCGCGTTAATTGCGCCGCAATTCCTCACGAATTATTTGAAAGTGAATTCTTTGGCCATATTCGCGGAGCATTCACCGGCGCGGTGCGCGACCGCATTGGCCGCTTTGAATTGGCCAATGGCGGCACTCTATTTTTGGATGAAGTAGGCGAAATTCCAATAGAGTTACAAAGTAAATTACTGCGAGTACTGCAAGAAGGACAACTCGAACGCGTCGGGGAAGAAAAAACCCGCAATGTCGATGTACGCATAATTGCGGCAACTAATCGGGATTTGAAAAAAGAAGCCGAAGCCCATCGCTTCCGTGAGGACTTATACTTCCGTCTAAATGTATTTCCCATCCATTCACCACCCCTGCGCGAGCGCGGCACAGATATCAATTTGCTGGCAACCCATTTCCTTGAACAAGCCAGTCAAAAATTTGGTAAAAAGGACTGCAAGCTGCGCCAGAGCGACTTAAAACCACTCCAAAGCTATAATTGGCCCGGCAATATTCGCGAGCTGCAAAATGTTATGGAACGTGCCGCCATCACCTCACAGCAAGGTCGAGTGACTATAGATTTACCACTAAGCACCAGCACACAGGAAGCTATCATCAAAGCAGAAACTGTGACAGGGGAAAATATCATTCCCGATGATGAAATGCAGGATCGAGTAAAGCGCAACATGCTTGCTGCACTTGAGCAATGCGACTGGAAATTATTTGGAGATGATGGCGCCGCCGCGCTATTGAAAATAAAACCCACAACACTGGCTTCGCGCATTAAACGGCTGGGATTGAAACAATAGAGCCCGTTATTAAGAACTTAAGGATTCGCAATTTAGGCATGACTGTTAATCACCCAAAAATACTGCAGTACCTAGTCAAAATTGTATTTCTGCCCACAGCCCGCCACATGGTTTTTATCGCTGGACATACATTGGTAAAAAGAGCGCTTAGTGGATAAGGCTGTTTTACAGTCATCTAGTGACAATTCAGCCTGGGCCTTTTTAAACGCACCGGTGGCTAACTCATATTGCTCCTGAGTAATGTAACCGCCCTCCAGGTTTTTCTTCCCCTGAGCCAACATAGTTTCGATTTGCCAATTGATATTACCCATCGCCATTTCGCAATTGAGCGGGGCCCCATCTTCGTGAACCTCCAATAGCGCCTTCTGCATACCTTGCATCATTTCCTTTACTTCGGGCGGAATTTCTTTAGTGGGCGCTGCTTGGGAGTTTATCGCGCCTTTATAGTTTTTAACTTCCACTTTGGCCTCCTTGTCCTTAGGCGGCGTCGAGCTAAAATGCACCTTGCCATCCTTGTCAGTCCATTTATAAACCTCACCGGCAAAACCCGGAACGCTGACTAGCATCAACAATATAAGAAATGTTCGATAAATATTAGCAAACATTTTCACGCCCCTCGATTCACCCTGCATTTTATAGCCTAAGCAGTTGAATGATTAACCCAGCATTAGTCATTCAACCCTAGCCCGTCAAAAATCATGGGAATGCATTTTTCAACTCTGGACTCCCGGGTTTTGGATTGCTTGGCAGAGGAAAAGTGTAGCAGGTATCCACGTTGCCGGCCCGGTGTAAGCGCTTCAAATGCGTCTTTTAAACCAGGTGTTTTATCCAGCTTTTGCTGGAATTCCTCCGGAACTAAAAATTCTTCCGTCTTTTTAAACTCTACACTCAAGCCTGCCTTTTCGACGTCAATAGCTGCCCGAATATAGGCTTTTATCGTAGCTTTCATTTTTTTGATTTGCGCAGCACTGGTAAAACGAATTTGCCGTGCAGCCTGCACATTTTCGGTTTGCTGAACCAAAATATTTTGGGGATCACCAACCAACGCGCCTTTAAAAAAAAGGATCGCACAATACTCCTTGAAACCGTGAATCAACACCACATTGGCATTATCCAATGTGTAACACGGCTGCCCCCATTTCAGGTCTTCGTTTAAATCGCAGCTTAGTGCAATTTCACGCAGCAGCGCAAATTCCTCTTGCCAGCTTTTGGCTTTCGTCATAAATGCATCGACCTTGGGACTGGTTTTATTATCTTTCCTCAAGGACACCTCCTTCTTTTGTTTAAATTAAAACCCGCAACAGTTGACCGAAAAGCGTAGGTACTGTTTTTTGCCACAGCCAGTTGTTATTGCTTTCTATTCAATGAGGAGCCAATAAAAATGATTGTAGCCATGGTTGCTGTATTTCCGAAAAGTGATGATACATAAGTAATTACAAATGTTAGAGGATCAAAGTTAATGATGCTATTTAAATGAATTTTAAGCATTGTAGATGTGAGTGCAGTTATAAGACCTGCTCCCATTAAATATATCCATAATTTATGATTTCTATAAACAATATATTCAATAACCGGCACGTCAATTTTGCCGCGAAATTTGTAGCCTATATACAACAATGGAGCTACCAGTATGAGAACGGCAAAAATCTTTAGCAAATCATTATCCATTGTTAAATACGGAAGTAAAAAAGCAAGCAAGATAGCTAAAGCACTTAATACCGCCCCATGAATAACACCTCTTAGAAACATACATTTACCATAACTTTGCTCACCGTCTGATTACTTGATTGCTAGCACTACATTGATTGTTGATTCCCACCTTGCGGTTTTTGGTTCAATCAATACCTTCTCTTTATTTAAATCAATAGGCGTCGCCCCTTCGCTCCATTGTCATTACAACAACTTCATCACTACTACGAAAGATTCCGCCAATGTGCGCTGCATTGATACTCTCGCCTTACGGGGTCACCGCTTTCGGCTTCTCTCTTATCATCAGCACGACAGCTTCCCGAGTTCATCACAAAAGCCTGATAAACGGTCACGCCTTCTTTACGCCGGTTGCCATCGAGTCAGTAAGCAGTTTTCTTCTCGATTTCTCTCAGTAGTTGTAAGGGCCACTGATTTTGACAACGGGTTAGACTTCACGACGCCTCATCAAAGGTTCACTTGCGTTCGTCTCCGTTTATCACACCTGCCGAATTTTATTCCGACTTTTCTTCAACACTCACGACAATGACTCTTTATCAATGCCGCTTGAAGTGGTTTGCTTTCACTTACTGCAAAGCGAATGCGGTGGCCTGCCACCATCTCTTGCGAAGTTACGTAAAAGTGTGGACGCTACGCGACCCCACCAATTTACTCTCGGCACACATTACAAACTGTCCAGCGGACGAAGTGCGCGTGTTGGAGCACTTTGTTATGTGCCTTCTACTGTGTTGACTATATGAACAATTAAAATGTGGCCGCCTACCAAATAGCTAGCGCACCAAGTATTTTTCAACCCGTTTACAGCAACAGGCTGTTTGTCTGGCTCATGGACTTGAGCAATTAAATTGGACCAATCTTTTTTTGAAACGTCAGTAAAAACACTAAAATCAAAAGTCTCTGCCCAACTCAAAATAGCCGCACTTAAACTCCCTGCCTGATGCTGAGATATAAAAGTTCCACCATCAAAATCAACTAGGAACGTGAATAATTCCTTCACTTTAAGATGAACTCCCATTTCACATAACGAATGATATGAACTCCCCCTCTTAACACGCAGCCCTGTGCCGGCGTAAATTATCGGTGATGTCACAACCACCAGAGGAGCGATTTCCATGAATCTTACAGCACTCGGTATTGATTTGGCGAAAACTTCTTTTAGCTTGGTCGGCATGGATCAGCACGGCAAGGTCGTATTACGCAAAACGCTCAGTCGAGCCAAACTGCTGCCGTTTATTGCACAGTGCCCGACCTGCTTGATTGGTATGGAAGCCTGTAGTGGCGCACACTATTGGGCGCGGGAATTTACCAAACTGGGTCACAAGGTTGGCATTATCGCCAGCAAATTTATCGCCCCCTTTCGCAAAGGCGGCAAGAATGACAACAACGACGCCGAAGCCATTTGTGAAGCCGTTGGTCGTGCGAACATTTGGTTTATCCCGATCAAAACCGCCGAGCAACAAGCACAACTTTGTGTACATCGGGTTCGCCAGGGCTTGGTTTCCGAGCGCACAGCACTGATTAATCAATTGCGCGGATTGTTGAGCGAGTTTGGCATCGTCATGCCCAAGGGGCGCTATCCCGCACAACGGGAAATTCCACTTATTTTGGAAGATGCCAACAACGGTTTACCCATGCTCGCACGGCAAATGATTAGTAATCTGTGGGATCGCATCAAAATCGCCAACGAACAAGTCCTGTTTTATGACCGCGAACTTCACAAGCAAGCGCATCATCATCCGGTTGCAAAACGGTTGCTCACCATCCCGGGCGTAGGCGAGCAAGTTGCATCCGCCGTTGTTGCAAGCGTACCAGATCCATCGTTGTTTAAAGATTCCCGCCAGTTTGCAGCATGGTTCGGATTGGTTCCCAGGCAACACACAACCGGTGGAAATGTACGGTTAGGCCGCATTACCAAACAAGGAGATCGCTACCTGCGAATGTGTTTGGTGCACGACGCACGTTCGGTGCTTGCCAACCTGAAAGACAAGCAAGATAAAATCAGTTGCTGGGCGCGCGAATTAATTGCACGGCGAGGCTATCTGCGTGCGGTAGTCGCAATGGCAGCAAGAAACGCACGACTTATTTGGACGCTGATGGTTAAGCAGGAAGATTACAAAGTCATAGCGGCCAATTAAAACAACCGCAAAGAAAATCAAAAACTATCGAGAGTGATTAGAAATGAAAAAGCGACAGCAAAAGCGGTAATCAGTAAAGGTTAAAACGAGTTAAGTGCTATTCATCACCGAAGAGTGAATAGCAACCCACCGAGTCCTGCGACGGTAGCAGATGACAATCAGGTCAGACCGGGGGAGCCAAAGCCTGTTTATCGTGGTGATCATCAAGATCGTCTAACGAATGAGGCAGCTCCCAGCGAATACTCATCTTGGTTCAGGCAATTTTATTGCCACAAGTAAACCGAATGTAGAGATGCAGTCTATATCTGAACGTCAAAAGTAGCCTTAGCTTGACACTTGGGGGAGTTCACGTTGCGTTCACCTGCGAATTGTAAGTAGCGCGTTGCGATAAACTTAGCGCAGCGATATTGCATAAGCGCTACTTACAATTCGTCTGGTGCAATGCTTTGTTAACTATTTTGGTTTGAAATAGGAATTTAGGCGATTCGAATTTAGGGGAAACATTTTTTCATACGATTCTATATAGTTTGAAAAAAACCATTTGCATTCTTCTTTTTTTACCTTTTCAGTGGAACTGTTATTACTTAAGCAAACTTCCATTTCTTTCGGTGGATACTCATTTTTAGAGGCATGAATATATATTTTGTTCACGGATGGATTATTAAAACAGCTATAACCGAAGATAACGTTTTCAATCATGAGTTTTTCATTTCTATATAGGCTTAGGAGGATGTCAGGTGTGGCCCCACACATGCCGCTATAGGGTTCTTCTTGAGTTGCTACAATTCTATATTCGCCTCCAGCAAATTTGCATTTAATGTCAAGCTTATGAGGGCTATAGAATCCGCTTTCTTCAAAAATCTGGTATACGTTTTTAACTGGCACATCGATGGCAGTATTATGAACAAACTGGTGCGATATATCTAAGAATCCAGCTTCAGGAATGCATGCAATACGTAGAAATTGATAATCATAATCGGCGTATGTATTATTTGAAATAACCATAGCAAGTAAAAATATTGAAAAAAGCTTCTTCATTGTTTCACCCTAGTTAACGAAGCCGTAGAAAAACCCAATAACCACTGAATTTACTTACAGCTAATTGATTAATAATTAATTAGCCAACTTTGCCTAACTGTTCTTGGATTTTCAATTGCTCTTATTCATTAATTGCGTTGCGCTTTGAAAAAGCGAGTTGTTTGCCTATATTCGTTCTTATTTTCGCTTCGCGTTGGTCAAATCACCATAATTCGCGAGCTTTTCTATATTGTGGATCATACAAAACAACTGCCATTGCCCCTGAACTTTGGCTTTGCCACGTAGACTGAATCGCTTTAGCCCTTTGTTTGTGCCGATATTAGCGAACACAGGCTCAACCGTGGACATGCGATGACTATAAACCATTTTGCCAAATTCGCTATCGACCCGAGACTTCATCCATTCGGTATATTTGTTTTTGGTTTCCTTATCAATAATAAAGGACACCTGCCGCCCATGCCCGGTTCGATCATTGGCTGAATCCGGGTTTTGCATGCACTGTTCCTTTAGCGGGCATACCCGACACTTACTGAGCCTTCCCTCAAAATACAACTTTTGATGTTTGCCATAACGATCCGTCCCTTCACGCTTTAACCACATGGTTTCCCCTGCTGGGCAAATGCAGGTTTTTGTCGATGCATCAAAGTGGAATTCACTAGCCGGAATGACTTCTTTATAACGGGTTTTGATTTTCTTGATGGGCTGGCGCTTGCCATATTTCGCTTTCTGCTCAGCAAATTTGGGATCGCGGCTGCGAAAATTATTATCTGGAATATAGGCATTAATTTTATGGGTGTAGAGGTATTCCATATTGGCCTCATTAGCAAAGCCGGTGTCCGCTGTAACCAGTGTCTGCTTGCGATAGATATTGTGCGCAATTTTCAGTTTTTGGTACCGCACCTTAATACTTTCAATAACAGGCTGTAAGGTGTGGTGTTCCTGGCCCGCGCCAAAAGCTTGCGCATCAATAATGATCTGGTGCTTTTTATCAACTGCTGCAATACCGTTGTAACCCTGGATGGTACCTTTGCTGGTCGTCATCTTGGCTGATTCATTATCGGTAATATTGCTTTTTACTTCAGTCGGCCGTTTCGCCTGCCCCATCCGTGGGGCTGCTGTCTTTAGGAATTTATCAATCTTATCGTGCGCTTTACTTAAGGTTTCGATTGTCTGGGCGGTGCGCCTTTGCTTTTCTGCATCGGCAGATTCGGTTTTATCGATACGGCGGTGCTCCCGCATATGGTGCCGAATCAACTTTTTTAATTTGGCGCGTTTCTGCTGCAATTCTTTAAATGTTCCCGACCATTCCTTGGAGGCGTTAGAGGACATTTTGCAACCATCAATCGCAAACAGCTCATTGCCCAATAATCCTTGCTCATGACACACCAACAGAATTTGTTCGAACAGCGCTTCAATCGCTTGCGGATGACTACTGATAAAACTGGCGATAGTAGTGAAATGAGGAACGGTATCGCAAGAAAGCGCTTTAAAAATAATATTGTTCGTACAACACCACTCAATTTCGCGGCTAGACGTAATACCTTTGGAGTAAGCGAATAACACAACACTGAGTAAAATGGCAGGGTTATACGCAGGCCTACCGCCATCTTTATTGTTGTAAGCGTAATCAAAGATAGAAAGATCGAGCTTTTCATGAATCAAATAATGAATAGCGTGCTCGAAGGTGCCGGGTTGCAACTGGTCGCGAAAATTAATCACCACCATCGCATTTTGATCATGATTGTAAGGAATAAACTTTGGCATAAGCGCACTCCTGAGGGGATGCGCCATTTTAACGAAAAACAATCGATTTTTGGGGTTTTTCTACAGCTTCAACGCCGTGCTCAACGGCAGTTTGTAAGTCGTGGTTTTGTGGATTACTTTTGCGCAGCAAAACCACAAAGCCGCGACTTACAAACTGTCCAGCGCACGAAGTGCGGGAACCTAACCCGCATTTGCACACACCTATTTGTTAGCAACTCATTCTAGCCTCAAATTCATGAGGTGATAAATACCCAATTGATGAATGAGAGCGATCATAATTGTAGTAGCGCATATACTCCGCAACAATTCCGCGCAGTTGCTCTACTGTTTCAAGCACTGATCGCTTAATACGTTCAGTTTTAAATTGCTGAAAGAATGACTCCATAAACGCATTGTCATTCATCGTCTTCGCTCTATTCATGCTTTGCAAAATACCGCACTGCTCAAGCCGCTTCCGGTAATCGCCAGCCATGTATTCCACGCCCCTATCCGAGTGAAAAATTAACTCCGGATGATAACCGCGATTTCTCACGGCGCGCTGCAAGGCAGACAAAGCCAATTGTGCATCGCGCTTATCACTCAACGACCAGGATATGATTCGCCGGCTAAAGCGATCCATAATGACACAGAGGTACTGCCAGCTTCCATCGCGCATTTTCAGGTAAGTTACATCCCCCACCCATAGCTGGTTAGGGCGAGAGACCTCTACTCCAACAATTCTGCACGGCACGCGATTAATATAACTATACAGGCCTGGGCGAGACCTATAGATACGTGCTTTGATGGCCTTTAAACCGCGCTCTCGCATTAATCGAGCAACCCGCTTCTGACCTACTCGTATGCCCGCTTTGCGCAGCTCCTGCATGATTTTAGGACTACCATAGCAGCCATCATGCCGATTGAAGATCTTCACAATTGACTCCAACAATTCGCCATCTTCAATCCGACGATTAGAAATTCCGCGTCGTCGCCACGCGTTATAGCCATCCCTCGTTACGCTGTATACACGACATATGAGTGCAATAGAGTGAAGATCCCGGTTTCTATCTATGAACTCGAAGACTTCCCCTTTGGTTGCAAAGAGAACTGGATGGCTTTTTTTAAAAGGGAATGCTCCTCCTTCAGGAGGTTGTGCTCACGCTCAAGCTTGCGCAGGCGCTTTAGTTCTGACTTGAGCTCAGGATCTATATTGATATCTTTCTTCTTTGCCATGATTTGGCCTCGTCGCATTTCCATACGCCAACGATATAGCATGACCTCATGGATATCGAGCGCCTCGGCGACATGAGTGGCCTTTATGCCTGGGATTTCGCTTAAAGCGACGGCAGTAGCCTTAAAGTTATCGTCGTAAAAATTGTAGTGCTTTCTTCTGGCCATAATTACCTCCACATTGATTAGATGGAGGTGTGTTCAAAAGCGGGTTAGGTTCCCTGCGATGCTGCAACGATTTGTTATGTTGTACTTTAGTGTTTAATTTTTTTGAATTTCAATGGGAGATAGTTCCGCGATGAGAACCTTCATACCCTCTTCTTTAAATTCAACAATTAAAGTATGGCTTTCTTCATTCTTATGAATTTCTTCAACTTTGCCAACACCAAACTTAGAATGGCTTATTGTGGAGCCAATATAAACAGTACCCAAACCGTTAATATCCGCAGAACCTTGTTCATTTAGTATAAATTTCATAAACCCAAAGTACAAAAACACAACAATAAGAAAGATACCTAAGACACCAGCAAACACTTTAGTCATTTAGATTATCCGGAGAACACAACGCCCGTATAAGCTGTGGTATTTGTGTTCTGGAATTTTGCCATAAAATGAGCGAAATAGAATGGCAAAATGCCAGAACACAAATACCATCAGCTTGATGCGATTGTTAATAATTTAGTAGGGCGCTTCATTAGCTTGAAATTTATAGTTATTAAAGTCATGGATTAGATGCTCGTTTAAATTGCCACATTCAGAAGTTAAATCTATGTACTTAAGCTGTCCAGATTTTGTGAAGTATATATTGCCGTTTATGGCGTCACCGCACTCCCATTCGTCTGTATAGAAAACAACTTTTTCATTATAAATTATTGTGTGCTCTTCCCACTCGGTCTTTTTAGCTGGGTATTTACTCACTAGACCTTTATAAAGCACTTTTCCTTCGGAGAGTATTTTGGAAAAAACAATTGTAGTATGGCGTTTTTCATGTTCTATACGTTTTTCATATTTCCAACCAAGACGAAGTAGCCTTTCAATATACACACCTTTAACACCGTACATACAATGTTCATCTTCCTTCGAAAGGCACGTCACTTCACTACTTTTGAATAGAAAACGTGAAGGGTTAAAAAATATTTCATTTAGGACATATTCTGTTTCAGAAACAAAGAGACCGCCACCACCCATTTCTGGAACTTCAGTATATAATTCTATGGCCTTAATATAAGGCGCTTTAGAAACCGCCGCCCAAATTCCTCCAGTCTCAGACTCCCATTTGCAGTTCATTGCAGCATATAAAAAATATTTTCCGTCTGGTGAAAGACTAGATCTATGTTCATAAATACGTCCGTAGAACCACTGGCCCAGCTTAATTTCATTCGATGCAACGTTCCAACCAAATGTAGCAACATGCCTTGTGGGACCTCGTCGCAAAATCACCGCAGAAGCCAAATTTTCAGCAAATATTATATGGAGTCTCGGGGCAATAATTCTCAAGTGCATTCCTTACATTAACGAAGCCGTAGAAAAACCCAATAACCACTGAATTTACTTACAGCTAATTGATTAATAATTAATTAGCCAACTTTGCCTAACTGTTCTTGGATTTTCAATTGCTCTTATTCATTAATTGCGTTGCGCTTTGAAAAAGCGAGTTGTTTGCCTATATTCGTTCTTATTTTCGCTTCGCGTTGGTCAAATCACCATAATTCGCGAGCTTTTCTATATTGTGGATCATACAAAACAACTGCCATTGCCCCTGAACTTTGGCTTTGCCACGTAGACTGAAGCGCTTTAGCCCTTTGTTTGTGCCGATATTAGCGAACACAGGCTCAACCGTGGACATGCGATGACTATAAACCATTTTGCCAAATTCGCTATCGACCCGAGACTTCATCCATTCGGTATATTTGTTTTTGGTTTCCTTATCAATAATAAAGGACACCTGCCGCCCATGCCCGGTTCGATCATTGGCTGAATCCGGGTTTTGCATGCACTGTTCCTTTAGCGGGCATACCCGGCACTTGCTGAGCCTTCCTTCAAAATACAACTTTTGATGTTTGCCATAACGATCCGCCCCTTCGCGCTTTAACCACATGGTTTCCCCTGCTGGGCAAATGCAGGTTTTTGTCGATGCATCAAAGTGGAATTCACTAGCCGGAATGACTTCTTTATAACGGGTTTTTATTTTCTTGATGGGCTTGCGCTTGCCATATTTCGCTTTCTGCTCAGCAAATTTTGGGTCGCGACTGCGAAAATTATTATCTGGAATATAAGCATTAATTTTATGGGTGTAGAGGTATTCCATATTGGCCTCATTAGCAAAGCCAGTGTCCGCTGTAACCAGTGTCTGCTTGCGATAGATATTGTGCGCAAATTTCAGTTTTTGGTAACGCACCTTAATACTTTCAATAACAGGCTGTAAGGTGTGGTGCTCCTGGCCTGCGCCAAAGGCTTGGGCATCAATAATGATCTGGTGCTTTTTATCAACTGCTGCAATACCGTTGTAACCCTGGACGGTACCTTTGCTGGTCGTCATCTTGGCTGATTCATTATCGGTAATATTGCTTTTTACTTCAGTCGGCCGTTTCGCCTGCCCCATCCGTGGGGCTGCTGTCTTTAGGAATTTATCAATCTTATCGTGCGCTTTACTTAAGGTTTCGATTGTCTGGGCGGTGCGCCTTTGCTTTTCTGCATCGGCAGATTCGGTTTTATCGATACGGCGGTGCTCCCGCATATGGTGCCGAATCAACTTTTTTAATTTGGCGCGTTTCTGCTGCAATTCTTTAAATGTTCCCGACCATTCCTTGGAGGCGTTAGAGGACATTTTGCAACCATCAATCGCAAACAGCTCATTGCCCAATAATCCTTGCTCATGACAAACCAACAGAATTTGTTCGAACAGCGCTTCAATCGCTTGCGGATGACTACTGATAAAACTGGCGATAGTAGTGAAATGAGGAACGGTATCGCAAGAAAGCGCTTTAAAAATAATATTGTTCGTACAGCACCACTCAATTTCGCGGCTGGACGTAATACCTTTGGAGTAAGCGAACAACACAACACTGAGTAAAATGGCAGGGTTATACGCAGGCCTACCGCCATCTTTGTTGTTGTAAGCGTAATCAAAGATAGAAAGATCGAGCTTTTCATGAATCAAGTAATGAATAGCGTGCTCGAAGGTGCCGGGTTGCAACTGGTCGCGAAAATTAATCACCACCATCGCATTTTGATCATGATTGTAAGGAATAAACTTTGGCATAAGCGCACTCCTGAGGGGATGCGCCATTTTAACGAAAAACAATCGATTTTTGGGGTTTTTCTACAGCTTCAACGCCAAGTTCAGCGGCAGTTTGTAAGTTGTGTGTTGTGGAATACTTTTGCGAAGCAAAACCACATAAGCGCAACTTACAAACTGTCCAGCCACGAAGTGGCGTGCTGCAACGCCTTGTTAGAAATATTTTCAAATTTAATATATTAATAAATGTTAGCTAACTTTATTATATGATACTGATAAATAGAAACTAGCATAACTATTCTTTGAGCTTATAGTGCTGATGTGTATGAATTAAATAGAGCCATACAATGGCCAATACAAATATTAGTGTATAAACAGAGTAACCTAGAATGCTTTTAGCATTAAAGCCAAAAAATCCGGCAAGAGAAATGAAACAAACTCCAAACATAACCATTATTTCAAAAATTGTTTCTAGCTTAAACCTTACTAGCTCCAGTTCTGAGCTGCAGGTGTTACAAAAATATTTCGGTTCCCGTTGATTTAATATTCCACTTCGAACATTTGAAGTCTCGATTCTTGGCCCACGCCAAGAAATCCTGGCTTTACAGTAAGGACAATAGTCGCTCATACTTTCCCTTTCTAACGCCGCTATAAACGGTGGTTTTTAAGTTGCACTTTTTCCATAAAATGGAGCGAAGCGGAATGGAAAAAGTGCAACTTAAAAACCATCCGTTTGATTGTTTTGTTAGCCACCCTAATTAAACGCTAAGCGCCATAGGATAATTGAAACGATAACAACAGCAAGGAATATACTTGCTACTATTTTTACATCTTCTTTTGTTATTGGATTTCCGAACTTCTCTATTAAGTTAAATTCTGACTCCCCATATTTAGGTGAGCAGAAGCGGGTAAGAAGAATAAATAGACCTGAAAATAGTAGCACTGCAATTAACTTTCCGATGCCTTGACCAAAGCTTGATTCAAGGAAATTAGTTATTTTAGTTCCGAAGAATATTGCCAAAAAAAACACGATAAAAATAACCCAAGGTTGCCCCTTGCTAGTTAATATACGCTTCTCTAGGTGCCGTGCCCCGCAATTCTTGCAGTCAATATATTCGCGAATTCTATACTTGCTAAGAGAAATTTCAGTATGGCAATTTTTACATTTCATAAGATTGGCTAACGCCGCGTACAACGGCAGTTTGTAAGTCGTGGTTTTGTGGATTACTTTTGCGCAGCAAAACCACAAAACTGCGACTTACAAACTGTCCAGCGCACAAAGTGCGCGGGTTGATACGCTTTGTTATGGCTGCCTTTGTTTTTGAAAACCTCGAAGCCATTTATTTATTTCTAAAAACCCAAAACCAAGAATATATAGCAAAAAAAGCCACGGCAAAGGAATAGTGTTATTTGTTAATGAGAATGCTGGATAAATAGGGCAATAATATACTGTAACAGTGTTATCAGAATTTAAGCCAATATTCCCATAGCCTTTATAGGTTTTTTCTTTAACTGTGTAATGATATGAAGCGAAATTAAAAACCGTGTTTGAGCCTTTAAAATTTGAAACTCCAAATTTACTCACCCCATTGTAGCCGTTCTGGCTTAGTGAAAAATTTGATTTTTCAACTATAACTGCGGGTGCAGACGGCCAAAAAATTGCATATAAACTCAACACGAGCCACGTCGATGCAACTGTTAAAATTAGCTTTCCCAGAAATCTCATTCTCACTTTCCATAACGCTGAGTTAAAGGGCAGTTTGTAAGTTGCGCATAGCGATAAACTTCGCGCGGCGATTCGCTAAATGCGCAACTTACAAACTGTCCAGCGCACGAAGTGCGCGACTTTGAACGATTTGTTACACAAACGGGCTCATTGATTAAACCGCACCTGCAAAGCCTGTCGAACCAACAGGTGACCACAAAATACGATGCCCTTCCCGCTTGCGAAACGCTTAATTCTACTGCGTTATTCGGAGGGATAAACTAGCCCGAAAATAACGCGAAGCTGTTATTTTTTAGTGCCTATAAATGGCAGGCCGCTCAAATTGACCACAATATTGACGGCGACGGAGCAGTGTTGTTTAAAAACTACATTCTTGCAACAAACCACCAACTACCGAAACTTCAGACCACACAAACTGAAAAGACTAAAAATATACATGTGTAACGCCGAGTTCAGCGGCGGTTTTTAAGTTGATTTTTTGTGATACAGTGAGCGCAGCGAGCCACAAAAAAGCGACTTAAAAGCCGTCCAAGGAGCGAAGCGACTGGTGCTGCAACGACTTGTTATGCTTCACACTCTAAAACACCAAACTCCCAGTAATTTGAACCGACTTTCTTTGTAATTTTCCAGCCTTTCGCTACAAGGTATTTTGCAATGAAGCGGTTCAGCATGCCATGCCCTATAAATAAGACGCTACCATTTTCTTTTGCATAACTCTCAAGCAATAAAGCTGCATGTGCTGCCCTTAACTTTGCTTCTTTAAACGACTCACTGTTTTTAGAATAACCCAAAAACCAAAGGATACGAAATATTACCGCCCAATATTCTGGCTTTAGTTTAATATTAGTAATTTTGCCCCACGGCATTTCCATTTCTCGCAAATGATATTCAATTGAAGAAATTTCATTTACGCCAAGAACACTTGCTGAATTTAATGAACGCTTCAAGCTACTGCATATTACAACACTGCTGCTTTTAGCAATTTCAAGTGATTTTAATTCAGGCGTTAAATTTTTACAAAGTTCAGCAGAATTATAAGCTTCAATCCAATTTTTAAACTCTTCAGAGGTAACTGAATTTTGAGCAGGAAGCGAAGGCTTTCCATGCCTCATTAAAATTACGCGCATTTCTTAATTCCTAGAACAGCATAACGCCGCGTACAACGGCAGTTTGTAAGTTAATGGCATGGACCCCTCCCTCCCTAAACGGCATCAATGTGCCAGACTGTAATTGGTCAACAACAGTCGAACCAGGAGAGAGGAGTCACCATGAACATTACACGAATGGGCATTGATTTGGCAAAGAATGTTTTCCAATTACACGGTGTAAACGAGCACGAAAAAGTTGCTGTTCGCAAGCAACTAAAACGCGCCGAACTGCTCGAGTACTTCGCCAACAAGCCACCTATGCTAATCGGCATAGAGGCCTGCGGTGGAGCCCACTATTGGGCCCGTATGCTAAGCAAACTCGGCCATACCGTTAAAGCAATGGCCCCACAACATGTCAAAGCGTATGTAAAATCCCAAAAAAATGACAAGCGCGATGCCGAGGCGATTTGTGAAGCAGTATCGCGCCCAACAATGCGATTCGTTGCAATCAAGTCAGAAGAGCAACAAGACATGCAGGCTATTCATCGCATACGGGATAGACTCGTCAAATCTCGCACCGCACTTGCCAACGAAGTGCGCGGATTACTCGCCGAATACGGGATCGTTATCGCCCATTCCGGTGTGCCGGCCACGCGTCGCGGCTTACTACAGGCACTGGAGGATGCCGACAATGGATTAACCGCAAAAATGCGCGAAATACTCTTCGATTTGCATGAAGAGCTCGATGCAATCGACAATCGAATTCAAGGCTACGTACATAAAATCAATCAGCATTGCAGCCAGGATGAGCGAGTTCAGCGCATCATGGAGATAGAGGGCCTCGGCCCGATTAGCGCTTCTGCCATCGTCACCGCAGTCGGAGATGCCAAGCAATTTACCTGCGGCCGCGATATGGCAGCCTGGATAGGTTTGGTACCCAAGCAATACTCCAGCGGCGGCAAAGAAAAGCTAGGAGGCATCAGTAAACACGGTGACAAGTATTTGCGAACCTTATTAATTCACGGCGCCCGCTCAGCAATGCGGTGTAGCGATACTAAAACAGACAAGCGAAGCCGCTGGATCAATGCACTCATTGCTCGACGCAACAAAAATATTGCCACTGTCGCCATGGCCAATAAAAACGCACGCATCATCTGGTCAATACTGACGCGCGGCGAACGTTACCAACCCGCCGCATAAAAATACAAACCAACAAATCAAACCGTTAAAAAGTAGTTCGCGTTAACAACAAAGCAAAGATGCAAAAGCACCACCATCTTACGATTGCGTAACAAACGTTGCTGATGGAAACAGGTAAAACCGACGCACTGAAACGCCTAAAACCACAAGGGCTCACTGCTGAATAGCAAAGCCGATAAGTTGTTCGGCACAGTGCGAGCGAATCGCCATCATGGCTAGAGCAAGAAAATGCTCATTAATAAGCCGAATATATGGTTGCAGTCTTATCCTGAAAAATCAGAAACGGGTGTTGGCAAACGGGAGGAGTCCATATATGTAGTTTTGTGGATTACTTTTGCGCAGCAAAACCACAAAACTGCGACTTACAAACTGTCCAGCCACGCAGTGGCGTGTTGCTACGCTTTGTTATAAATTTTTTAAAAACACATATATAATTAGAGATAACATATAGGGCGAAGCAACGCCGAATAAAAATATTCCGAACCATTTATAATTACGAACTTCCTGATGAAACGCAGCCAAGTTATAGCGCTGCCAAAACTGTGGTCTTTTCAGTTTTCTTAAGGCAAACACTTGAATTCCAAATGCGATAAACGCACATAACCCGAAGACACCGAGTTTAGTTGGTCCGCTTACAGTGGTAAAAAGTATTACCCAGAGCATGAACATTGAAATCAAGCCAATCAAAATACCAAGTAAAAAAATCTGCCGACGCTCTGGCAATCTGGCACCCCTTTATAACATTTGTATACCGCGCATGCGCGTTATCTCTCCTAACTCGATCTCTTAGCACTTTTATATAACCCATTGAAAGCGATCAAATTTGGTGGCTACGTGGGAGATTTTATTGGGGGTATAACACGCGTGCGCATTATTCTTCCAAGGCGCGCGCGTTTTCCTGCCCGCCTTGGTATCTAAAGTGTTGAATATAGTGGCCTTTTGTAGGAATGGGAAGCGGATATTGCGCAGCGTAAAGGGCGAAAACGCGCACGGGTCTTGGGGGGATTTTAATACACTGTATATCCAAACAAAAAAAACAGTAGGCTCACAAAAGTAGGCTTTGAAAGAAAAAACTTTGAGATGATGGGATCAAAACTCGCTTTCAGGAACGATGCGTCAATTTATTCAGACTGTGATGGCCGCCGCAGGCAACCTATCCGCATAAGCAGACACTTAAGCCGCTGAACCGTCACCAATAGGTTGAAGCGCCCTCAGGCGCCGCTTGTTACATCTACCCGCCTAACAAGGAGCCCCCGATGTTTACGCACGTTAAATCCCGGTTTGCCTGCCCTTTGCTAATGCTGCTTGCCATAACACCTCTTCCAGCCAAAGCGGTGTTCATTGATTTCGATGACCTTAATCCAGTCTTTGATGAGAGGTGGCCCTGCTGGTGCGACAACCCGCTGAGCGATGAGTATCTCGATAAGGGTTTGCTGATTAACGATGCCTGGGTAGTTGGCGCTGGCGGTGAAAATATGATGCTAACCAGCAACTGGGCTTCGCTGGAGTTTGTAGGCGCCCTTCCCGTATTTGTCAGCATGAATCTGACATCCCATTATGGCGATGCCATTTTTCTCAACATTTATGGTGAATCCGGATTTTTATTTTCACTCCTCACTTCAGGCTGGCAAGGTGTCGAGGAACTTTCTACCCCAGTGATTCCCAATGAGTTGATTTCCTTGACGACGACAGAGGGAATCAAGTACATCACCATTCAAGGATTTTATGGTATGCGCATTGGAGCCTCTATTGATAACATCAAATTCACTTATGCATCGACCCCAGAGCCTTCACCACTGCTGCTCGCCATTGCGGGATTAGCGCTAATCCTATGGCGACGAAGGATTATTTCCGCAACAAAATAAAGGACTCTAGGCCGCCATCCGCGGCCAATGTTTATTTGCCACGATCAATGTTCGTTACCAGTATAACTGCAGCCAAACCTCCACCAGATCACACCAACCGATTAAAGGCTTGAAGGCCCGCGTAAAATGTAATCTAATCCAACCCCAGATTTAATACCTATAAACACAGCGACAGCATTCAGGCAATTCCGGTCAAATTTACCTACAACCACAATAACTATTCCGTAATCACGAAGGTAAAGATGAAACTTATCTGCATCCTACTCAGCATCGCCCTACTGGTATTGGCCGGACATTACACAGTCCTCTATTTGGATAATCAAACCCTTAGCCAGCAGCTGACCAAACAGCAGGCAGATTTCGATACCCGCTTGCAACAGGAGCGCGCTAGCTATCAAAAGAAAATTGATAGCCTGCAGGACTTCATTGCCTTTGGGCAAAACAATAAAGCCCCAACCATCAGCAATTCTGCTCAACCAGCCAGCACGCCTGCACAAACAACTAACTTGAGTATTATGCAGCAGGAAAACCTGAAACGCACACTGGAGAAAAAATATAGCCTGCTCATGTCCCGCCTGGGTTTATCCGGATTGGCCCAAAGTGAACTACAAAGCCTGCTGGAACAACGCGAGCAAATCCTTAATGCGAGCAGCATTGGTTATTATTCATCGCAAAAAGAAATTGAAGAAGCCGTAAACCGGCAGCAGCAAGGGCTGGGAGATATTGATCGGCAAATTGCGCAACTACTCAGCTCACCGGAAGATCGCAAAACCTATGATCTGTTAAAAGATTCTGCTTATGAGCAGTATCAAATGAATAACTTTTTTGATGAAGCCCAAGGCTCGTCGCCTATCCCCACAGAAAAACGTGAAGCGCTGCTAATCAGCAAATTGGAACAAAAGCAGGAATTTATGCGTTACATGGAAGCAAGTGGGTCCAGCATCCAAAATGCTTCTACTGAAGAGAAACCATTCTTAATTGAAAAAGCCCATGAGGCACTGCACGATTATAAGGATAACTTCCTCAATAACGCGCGCGCCAATTTAACGCCGGATCAATACGATGCCTTGCGCGAGCGCGAACAAAAGCAATTTGATGAAATGTGGGAAAGCTTGAAAGCGGGATGGGGAGCGCAATAATCAATTAGTTGAAACCCTCCCTGTTTCCAGAGAGGGGCTACTGATTTTTGCGAGCCGATTATAAATTCATAATTATTCTAAAAATCAGAAAGCCGTTACATCAGACTTGCTGACATCACAGTACGCGGTGTTCCAGTACTCGCCATACTTGGAAGATTCACTTCCTTTTTGTACGCCCTGGAATTCCTCACACACTTTGGGTGAACCCGATTTGTAACCTTTGATCTTCAGGTTGCGAATCGTCGCTTTATCACCGAAGTTGCGGTTAACGCCTGCGATGCTGCCGATGGTTCCATCGATAGTTACATTGTTAATCACAACGTAACGTGGACCGCCATTGCTGGAGCAATTTCCACATGACCGCCACAATTTTCCATTCACACCTTTTGCAGTAAACCCATTGGTAATTTCATAGGTACTGTTTTTTGAGTTGTGTTGGAAAATCTTATCAGGCTTGGAGCCTGGGGAATTACTGGTGTTGTTGTAGGCAGAGCCTCCAGAAATAGTGAACTTGGTTCCGCTACTTACCAGAGATGCCGCATCTTCACAAATATCTTCCCAAACTACGTTTTCTGCACGACAAGCACCGCTCGTACAGTGAATCCCGTCTGCACCGCCACTACCGGCAATGCGCACATTTTTAATGGTCGCATTTTTCAGGGTAATAACTGGTGGTTGTCCTTCCGCGTCGCCGGGGCAAGTCAGACCGATTGTCTTGCCACCACAATCGACGGTTTTGTTCTCAATAACCGCACCCGCTTTACATTCACCGCTAGTCGTTGTTGAACCGGAACTGGAAGCAACAGACGATTTTGATGAACTTGTAGCTGCAACACTGCTTTTGCTTGAGCTGGTCGATGACACTCCGGTACCGCTAGAGGGAATCGAACACTCTTTTACAGATTTTGCAGGGTTTGGATCAGAACCAAAAGTAGCTACGCTACAACTGAACGAACCATTTAACACCTTGTATACAAACTTGTCGTCCGCACCAAAGGCAACGTTAGTAGCCTTGGAAACAGTACAAGTTTCCCCAATTTTGCAAATGGTTGTGTAGCCACTCGGGCGGTTGGCTGCCATCACGCTGGCTGAAACACCAATTAACGCCGCCGTTATCATTATTTTATTAAACATGGAACAAACTCCTTCATAGAGCCGCGAGTAGTAGTTCGCGAAAAACTGATGAGGAGCAGATTTTGCAAATCGCACTTCTGTAAGCAGTTTTAACAGTAACTGCTTATATACTCAAAATTACTTACAAGCGAAGAGCACAAACTGCTGTTTATGCCCGCAAAAATCCTAGCGCACTTACTATAGCAGCTTAATTTTATCTGTACATATGATTTATCCGCTTGTATTATCTTGCTCACAAAATATATAAAACTTCCCGGCACTGGCGTTCGTCACAATTACCCCAAACTATTCATTTTACTGTTGCTTCGGTAGCGGTAGGATTTCCTTTTCCTGAATAAATGCAGCGACAATTAATAGCAAATTATGAATACAATTAGCGCCTATTACGTTAATAAAAATAATTGGATATCTGTTGTATTACTTTTAGCGCTCAGCTGCATTATTAGCTGCCAAAAAAATGAACCACCGGTTATAACACCTCAAAAATCCTCCGCTGGAATCCAACATTTAACGGTACTCAATCCAGGATTTTTTACCCATAAAACGACAAAAGATAGAACTTTTATTGCTGGAGGCGATGGCAAAATAATTATGAAGGATGCGGCGGATCATGTGTGGCGCGCCGCTACTACCCCTAGCTTTAACGATAAAATTACCGCGATTGCTGCTGATGATACAGGGAACATACTCATCGCTGTTGGCGACCACGGTTTAATTGCCCACTCTGAGGACTCCGGGCTGAATTGGCAGCAACTCCACTCACCCACCACTAAAAATCTGACCGCACTAACCTTTGAAAGCAGACACCAACGCTGGGTTGCCGGCGGTGAACAAGGCCTATTGCTTTATAGCGATTTGGCGGGCGAAAACTGGCAACAGGCACCCTTGAACAGTGCTTCCACCATCAGCAAAATTATTGAAACATCCACACAGTTAATTGCTATTGGCGAAAACGGACTGATTGCAAGCTCTAGCGATAGCGGCCACGCGTGGGCAATTGCTCCTGCTGTCTCACCCGCTACGCTAACCGATATTGTGGCAGTCAATAGCCGGGTATTTATCAGCACTGCCGACGGAAATGTGATTCGCGGTAACCAGGACCATAACAAAAGTGAAGACAACAACTGGGCACTAATCACCACTGGTTTCTCCAGCTACTTGAGCCGAATTTTTTTTCATCCCCAACAAAAAATATTACTTAGCCTCAGCAGTGATGGCGATATTTTTTTATCGGATGACGGTGGCGACCTCTGGGCCCCCGTGTCGCAGCACAATAAATACCTAAACAATATTGCGCAAAGCAATGACGGAAATATTTTAGTCGCCGTTGGCGATAACGGCCAACTATTAAGCTCCGATAATGCCGGGCGCACATGGGTAAGTAATACCTCCCCCATTAACACCAATATCGAAGGTGTGATTGCGGACGGGGACAATGGGTTTATCGCCTATGGCGAATACGGTCTGTTAATGCAGCGCAAAAATATGCACAGCGAATGGGAAGTTATTAATTATCCGGTGAGCGAATTTGTACACCAACTTTTTTTCGATACGCCTGATAACTGGATTATTGTTGGGGCCAAAGGTTCTATTCTAGCCAGTGAGACCCAGGGTAAATCCTGGCAGCCGGTTAACACTCCTGCACAGAACAGTGATTATTTTTTATCGTTCCTGGCAGATAGAAAATCCGGCAACCAAATTACCGCTGGCCCGCCAGGAACAATTCTGGTGAAAAAACAAAACACCAAGGAATGGCAAGTACGTTTGGCACTAAGCGATGCCAATCAAGGTTATTTTCATCGCCTGGCGGGCAATAATAACGGCACCCTTGTTGCGATTGCAGGCCCGGGAATCACCCACTACTCCACAGACGGCGGTGATAATTGGCACCCCGCCAGCATCGATAACAGCAAGCAATTGTTCAATGTAATTTTTGACCAGCACCATCAGCAATTTGTTGCCGTTGGGCAACAAGGAAGTATTCAACTGTCGCAGAATGGAAAGGACTGGACAGCAGTATCCACGCGTATTGTGCAATCACTGCAAACTGTTTTTTCCACCGAACACGGCCTTTGGGCGGCGGGCGATAAAGGCGTGTTAATTCAATCCACGGATGGGGGAAAAACATGGCAGGATGAAGCTCTAGCATTACGGGATAACGATGGGCAGGTAGGCAACACACAAGCAACCATACTATCCCTGTTTGAAACACAGCGCGGCAGCATCATTGCCAGTGGAGCGCCAGGTTTTATCGCCCGCTTAAACAAAGATCAACACACCTCCTGGCAAGTTATTGCATCACCCACACAATCCAGCCTGCGCACTCCCGTACAAGATGAAACTACGGGCATTATTTATCTATCAGGAAAATCCGGGGAAATCATCTACTCGCGCGACGATGGCGAAAACTGGGCATTAATGCCACCAGTCACCCAGGGTTCGTTGAAAAATTTATACATCGACAACAATAATAAAATGCTTATCGGCGTTGGCGAAAGGTTAATACGAATCCCCTTATTAACCCGGAATGATTGATTATTCTGCGTAGGACTATTATGAAAAAAAATACAATCAACCAGATCTTGTCGTCGGCAGCACTCGCCTTAAGCCTGAGTGCTTGCCAATCCTTTAACAACACCACGTTGGTAAGTGGCCTTGTTTACGAGCGCACTCCACTTGCAAATGCCCAAGTCTTTCTGTGCGATGCCAGCGGCAAAGTATTTATCACCGAAACCAATGCACTGGGTATTTACAGCATTAAAGTGCACGGGCTTAGCTACCCCATATTAGTTTCCGCAGTTGCTCAGGGAAAATCCGAAGACTGCGCGAAAAATTCACGCCTGCGCCCTATTTGTTTGGCTGGACTGGTGAACCAACCGCCCACCGATAAAAACGTGATTGCCAATATCAACCCACTCACTGATCGTATCGTATCTGACATTGCGGTGAGCAAAGGCTTTATTGGCCCGCAACAATGGGTTAATTCGGCTTCCGTTGGTGCAGTAGATCCTAGTGTGTACAATCACGCATTGACCTCAATGCGTGCAGGATTTTCTACCGCACTCACGTCCGCGGGAATTACCAATGCCCGCGAATTTGATCCCGCCACCTTTTCCATGACGGACGCCAATCCGGTGACAGAAATTTTTTCCCTGTTACATCACAACCGCAATTATGAAAATAATACCGGCGAAACTGGCCATACATCGCTAACGGATTTTAGCTTTCGCCCCATTGTAGGCCTAGCCCCTTCAGGTGCTTATGAAGCCTTTGATTTGGAACGTGCACGCGCAGAATACCTGCGCGTAAAAAATGCCAAAACACGTATTTTTATTGTGGGTGATTCAACGTCTGCAGTGTATGAGCAACTGCGTTACCCGCGCATGGGCTGGGGCCAGGCACTCGCCGCACAATTCAAACCTGATAGCGGAATTCAGGTGATTGTTGGGTCGCGTGCAGGCCGCAGCTCGCGCGACTTTTACAATGGCCGCTGGTATGCACAAATGGATTATTTAATTCAGGCCGGTGATTATGTATTTATTAACCACGGCCACAATGACCAAAATTGCGACAGCAGCAAACCCCTACGCGGCCCAGCCGATGTAAAAAACCTGTGCACGTATCCCAATAATGCGGCAGGCAATCCGCAATTTCCCAACAACCAGCCAGAGTTATCTTTTCAGCATTCATTGGAGAGATACATAAAAATTGCACGTGAACGCGGCGCGCATCCAGTGATGTTTACCCCTACAGCGCGCATTAAAAACGCAAACGGTGAACAAACCACACCCGTCGTCCACTCGCATTTAACTCGCCAAAATGCAACCAATGGCTATTTATTTACCGGCGATTACACAGACACCATTAAAAACACCGCAAAACTTCACCATTTACCACTGATAGATTTGGAAGCGGCCAGCATGCGTTTTGCCAATAAAGCAGGCGAACCTGGCTGGCGCAATTACTGGTTGGTGGTAGACCCTGTCATTAATCCCTTCTATGCCAATAATGCCGCAGGCAGTACGCAAGTGCCGGATGGAACCCATTTTCAAAAAAATGGCGCTGAAGCAATGGCAAAAATGGTTGCGAATGAGATTAGAAAAAATCCGGAATTGGTAGAACTACAACAGCAATTGAAATAATACCATCAGTTGGGCGCAATAAATTGCGCCCCTACGGGGTAGATTCGTAGAATTTCAATTTATTAAATCCAGAAAAACGAAGAGCAGATATATTTCGTAGGGGTTCAATTTATTGAACCCAAAACAGGGCGCAATAAATTGCGCCCCTACGAAGAAACCTGGATGGTTAATAGCCCATCTATTTTTTGCAGATGGGCTATTAACGATGATGAATGCAGATTCAAGCCAGAAAAATATTGTTCTGCCATAGGTGCGATGGCGGAATTGGACGGCAGTGGTAATTGTTCATCCAATAAAAAATACATACGCGGTAGAAATATAAATTGCAGCCATTGCGGGAAGGTCATGGTATCCACCGCGAAGGGTTGCACACTCATGAACGCCTCTTCCGCAATCATTTCAAATTCCCATAAACGCAAATTGCGCAATTCCTTTTCGATATCCATTAAGGTTTCGGCAATGGCGATGTGAGGGTTATTCATGGGTTTTACCGGGCAATGTTGGGCATCGCTGCGCTCAGCACCAACCTACAGGGTGCTTTGTAGGTTGGGGTGAGGAACGAACCCCAACATGGGATTCGAAAAATACACGATAAATTATTTATGCACAATCTGTGTAAACGGTGGCAATGAATTCAGAATCGCCTTGCCATAACGTTTGGTGAGAATGCGACGATCCAACAGACTGATGCGCCCGGTATCGGTTTCCGTGCGCAGTAAACGCCCGCAGGCTTGAATCAGTTTCAGCGATGCGTCGGGCACGGTGATTTCCATAAACGCATTACCACCACGCGCCTCTACCCATTCTGAAAGCGCCGCCTCAATCGGATCATCCGGCACGGCGAACGGCAGCTTGGCGATAATCACGTGGGTGCAATATTTACCGGGCAAATCCACACCTTCAGCAAAACTTGCCAACCCAAAGAGCACACTACCCTCGCCATCATCGATGCGTTTTTTGTGTTGGACTAACATTTCCTGCTTGGAGTTATCACCCTGTAGCAAAATAATATCGCGCAAATTTTGCGGCATTTCATCGAACACATCGAGCATTTGTTTGCGCGACGAGAACAATACCAGCGAACCTTCAGCGGGATCAATCAAGTTTGGCAGATCATCAATAATAGCCAAGGTATGCACATCAGCATTGGTAGCCTCAACAGTTCGCGCAGGAATTTCGAGAGTTGCCTGTTGGAAATTAAACGGGCTGGGCACCACTTGGTAATTGGAATCTGAAGGTGTACCTGCACGCATTTGGAAGCGGTAAAAATTTCCCAGCGCCGTGAGTGTGGCCGAGGTGATAATTGCACCGCAGGCTTTTTCCCACAAACTGAACTCCAATGTTTTAGCGGCGAGTATTGGGCTGGAGCAGACCTCCAAATCCATATTACCGCTGGCATCTATCGGCGTTAACCAACGCGCCTTGGGCACACTGCTCACGGAATCCGGCGTGGCAAAACTTGCCCACAAATCGCGGTTGGCTTCGGCGCGCGCTTGCCATGCGCCAAGAATGGGATAGTGATTTTCCAAATCCACTTTCGGCACCGGGCAATGCATATCTTCCATCGCCTGACTGACTTCATCGAGCATTTTTTTCAACAAATCTGTCAGGCGATCAAAACCTTTATACAACTCGACGCAAGGTATTAATAAATCTTGCGGCACCACGCCACCATCAAAACGGTAATGGGATTGGCGATCATCAAACGCAATGGATTGCGCGAGCGATTCAAACACCGGATACAACTGATCCAGGCGCTGTTTGCAATCAATTAAGGCGGCAGGCAGTTGTTCACCAAAGCGATCCACATTACCCGCACCACTGATTACCCCAAGCATAGCGCCGAGCGCTTTATTGCATTGATCCAACCATTTACTGGTGGCGAGCATGCGACTGTGGTGCGCAAAATGATTTAACGCTTTTTGCGGGAGGTGATGGCCTTCGTCGAAGACATAAATGGTGTCGGCGGGTGCAGGCAAAATTGCACCACCACCCAACGCCAGATCCGCCAATACCAGATCGTGATTGGTGACAATACAATCCACTGAATGCATGGAATCGCGCGCTTTAAAAAAGCTACACGCCGACACATTGGAACAGCGACGCCCGGTGCATTGCCGATGGTCAGTAGTAATGATCTGCCATTCATTTTGTTCCAGCGCTTGCGGCCAGGTGTCGCGCTCGCCATTCCATCTATTAGATGCCAGTGCATCCATCATGGATTCATAAAGTTTAAAGCCCTGGGCAGATACACTGGGATATTCATCTTCGTAAAGCGCGCGCGTAGGATTCAAACCACTTTGGTATTCCGCAATTAAATTATCCAACTTACTCAGACACAAGTAGCGGCCGCGCCCTTTAGCAAGAGTAAAGGTAAATGACAGGCCACTGTTGCGATGCAATTCGGGCAAATCTTTATTGACGATTTGCTCTTGCAATGCAACCGTTGCCGTAGAGACAACCAGTTTTTTGCCCAGCGCTTTGGCCATAACAATGGCCGGCAATAAATAGGCAATGGTTTTTCCCGTGCCTGTGCCTGCCTCTACCACGCAAATATGCTTGCCGGCATTCTCGTCGGGAATACGATGATTTTCGTCATCCAGTGAAATTTTGCCGAGTGTTTTTGCAATCTCGGCAATCATCAATTTTTGACCGTAGCGGGACTTAAGGCCCTTGCTTTCCAGAAATTGGCTATAGGCGCCCTGAATTTGCTTTTTCAGCGCATCCGTTAGCATTCGGCCAATTTACTCACAACGGGATTAGCATAAATGCCCAGCGCAATTTCACGCTGACCAGAGGGAATTGCATTCATGCGCACTTCAAACTCGGTGCGCTCAGCAATCAGTTTTTTCGGATCATAAGGGGTATTGTTCGCGCCATAGCTCACAACCGGCACCTTGCCATGCAGCATTTCATAGGCAATGCAGTTAGTCGCGTGCAACACATAATTACCCAGAATTTGGTGATCCAGCGCAGCGACCAACTCATCGGTATCCTGATAATCGCCGTCCAGCACATCGCCAAACGCCAAATGGATATTACCTTTATTACCGGCGATCCCCATGGCGATGCTGCGCACATCTTCGTGCTCTTCTTTTTGATAGCTGCCTTCCGTGCGATGCAAATAAAGTTCGCGCGCCTTCGCGACATCGCATGGATCAAGTTCGTAAGAAATAGATACGGGAACTATGCGCAATTTTTTGGCATATTCCGCGATCTCTTCCGTTTTGGGTTTGTTGAGCATAATCATGCCCAATACTGCTGAATTAGTTTTGTCATTGCCATCTTTAGCACGACCTTCGCGCTGCGCAATCCAGATATTGGCATTTTCATTCACAATGGAATGATGAATGTACGCCGACAAATGTTTTGCCGCTTTTAATTTTTCACGCGGCGCTTTGGCTGAGCGATTGACGATAAAACTTTTATTCAATCGCATCAGGTCTGATACAAACGGTTTGGTAAGCAGGTTATCGCCAATGGCAATACGCAAGGTATTGCAACCATTGTGGAACAGAACCCAATTAACAAAGGCCGGATCCATAGCAATGTCGCGATGGTTGCTGATAAATAGATAGGCGCTGTGCTTATCGAGTTTCTCCAAACCGGAAAAGGTGAGCTCTTTCACCCGGGTGGACATCATCCCCGACAGGTATTTTTCCACTACTGCCTGGAACCCTTGAACATCCTGAATCCCGGAGAGCTGCTGATTCAATTTGCGGCGTACCAGCGGTTTTAATAGCCAACCTAACACGGCATGCAACTTGGGGAATTTCAGGCGCGTTACTGCATCAGTCAATTCGGGATCCGCAAGTATACGATCCAGGGTTGGGCGCACCTCATCATCACGATAAGGGCGGATATCATCAAATTCGCTCATAGTGGAAACTTTACTCGAAGACTATGCAGTTAGTGCAGGAAAGCTGGCACCAGGCGCCCAACTCAGCGAGAATTGGCCCGGCCAAAAACAGGCGCACAAAATACCGAAAAGGGCCAGAAAATGCCATCGAAAACACCTGCCGTTAATCCCCAATCGCCCTGCCCCTGCGGCAGCCAAAAACTGCTGGCTAACTGCTGCCTGCCCCATATACAGGGCCAAACCTGGCCAGAAACTGCCGAGCAGCTGATGCGTTCACGCTACTCTGCCCATGTGCTATTGGCCATTGATTACCTGTGGGACACCTGGAGCCCCGAGCAACGCCTGCGCTCCAGCAAGGCCGATATCCTGCAGTGGGCGCAAAGCTGCGACTGGCTGGGCTTGCAGATCCTCTCTACCAGCAAAGGACTCGCAGCAGATCAGGACGGCACCGTTGAGTTTATCGCCCTGTTCCGCCAGGCCGGACAATTACAGCAACACCACGAACACTCGGTATTTCGCAAATCACTGGGCAAATGGCTCTATGTGGATCACCAGGATTAACTCGCACTTTCACTGTGAACCAGGCAGCGATGTGCATAAATATCCAGCAAAGTGCAGATATTCCGTTCGACAGTGCCATGCTGTCCACGTAGAATTATGTTTATTTTGACGCCAAACCCAGGTCTGGCCGACGAAAACTATAATACTGGCTACACTCAGATGAACTTTTTGAGCATGAGCATCCTCTTGTGAGTCCCTACCCGGCCTTATGAAAATCCTTCTGGTTGAAGACAGCGCAACACTTCGCTACGCCATGCGTAACTACATTATTGATGCGGGCCATGAGCCTTTAGTTGCCCGCAGTGGTGAAGAAGCCCTGCAACTGCTGGAAAACACCCCGGTCGATATGATCATCATGGATGTGGAAATGCCCGGACTAAACGGTTTTGAAACCACTCGCCTGATTCGCGAATGGCTGGCCGGCCACTGGATTCCCATCATCTTTGTGACCGGGCTAAATGAGGACGAAAATTACCGCGAAGGTATTGAAGCGGGTGGCGATGATTACCTGATCAAGCCGGTCAGCTTTATGATCATCAAAGCCAAGATTCGCGCGATGGAGCGAATCGCTGAAATGCGCGATCAATTGAGCCGCCTGAATTCCGAATTGGAAGCCCTCAGCCAGCTCGATAGCCTCACCCATATTTATAACCGTCGCACCTTCAATGAATTAGCCCAACAGCAATGGGCATTGGTAAAACGCCATCAACAACCCATCAGCGCATTGATGATCGATGTGGATCATTTCAAGTTATTTAATGATCACTATGGCCACCCGGCGGGCGATTCCTGTTTGAAAAAAGTCACTCAGGCGATTAAAAGCTGCCTGCACCGCACCACCGACATTCTGGGCCGCTATGGTGGTGAAGAGTTCGTCGTGCTGCTGCCAGAGACCGATGCCAAGGGTGCCATGTGTGTAGCCCAATCTATTGGCGAAGCCATTAGTGCATTACAGCTGCGCCACGATGTCTCCCCTACCGATTCCCATGTCACCGCGAGTATTGGCGGCGCTACCTGCTTACGCACCACAGGCCACGACCTGGAAGAATTAATTAAAAATGCCGACCGCGCGTTATATAAAGCTAAACGTGCGGGTCGCAACCGCAGCTGGGTAGATGAAGTAGCCACTCACAAAACCCTGCTACTGGCGGATAGCAATCTGGAATTGATTCGCCATTTCACACATCACTTGCAAACACACTTCAATTTATTAACGGCCGAAACCCAAACGGAATGCCTGGAGCTGGCGGTTGATTTGCACCCGGATCTAATTTTACTCGGCACCAATATTGCCAGTTCCCCGGCAGGTGCCGACCTGTGCAAAATCCTGGCGCGAACACCTAAAACGGCCGGTATTAATCTGGTACTGGTGAGCGAACAACAGAATGAGCGCACGCTGGAATTAGGCAACACCCTGGGTATCAAACACGCGTTTGATAAATCCCTCAACGGCCCGGCCCTGCTCAATAAAATTGTTGAATTTATTCACTAGATCTCATCACTGTTCAAACTTAACTCACTTATAACCAAACATTGTTAAGGTGGGTGCAGCATCCGCTTGACTATACAGCGCCCTCGAGCGCTATACTGTATTTAAATACAGTATAGCTGACTTGCCATGACCCAATCACTACCAACTGATCTTGAACAATTGCTGCTACGTGGCGACATTTGGCGCGGAACAAAAGCCCAGGTCCAAACCAGCAATGGGCAAGATACCGGCCATCTATTACTGAACAATTTTCTGGTGCATCAAGGTTGGCCGCGCGCGTGCTTAATCGAAATAAACCAGCGGGAATTCGGCCAGGGTGAATGGCTATTACTAACCCCCAGCTTGCGCAATTCAGCGCAAGGATTACAGATATTAATTAACCCGCCTGCATTGCCATTTGCACAGGGATTGTTACAAGCGGGCCTGGATCTGGACCGTTTATTAATTATTAATGCTCCCGCGAAAAATGATTTTCTGGCTGCCTTTGTAGAAATTGCTCGCGCTAAAGCCTGTAGCCATTTATTAGCCTGGCAACCACAACAAGCGTTGAATTACACCGAGGTGCGCAAATGTGTGTTGGCCAGTAGTGAAGGCTCTGGTATTTACTGGTTACTGCGCCCGGCACGTGCTAATGCCCAGCATTCGCCTGTACATTTGCGTTTGCACACGCGCATGGAGGCCAACACCCTAACAGTCACCGTCACCAAACAAAAAGGTGGTGATCAATCACTACTTAATAAACCTATCGCATTACCCTTGCCACACGAATGGCTGGGCTATCAACCCCATGCCAATTTGGATACAACACCGGTAAAAAGCACTAACAAAGTTACGCAGCTGCGGAGCCGCTAATGGGTAGCAACAGCGTGTTATCGCCACCGGCGCTGCGCTTGTGGCTGGCAATTCAGCTATCAAATGATACAGATAATTGCCAAGCGGCAAAATTACACGGCAGCAAAACTATTGAAAATAAATTAATCCAGCTGTGTGAGTTGTTGTATCAATTCACGCCGCATGTACAACTATTTATTTCAGAATTTACCCATGCCCATGGCGTACAACTGGAGATTTCCCGCTCGTTAACACTGTTCGGTGGCTTAACGTCGTTGCTCGATGCCATTAAGCTGCAACTGCACAGTGAGGATGCCTATCGAAATTATCGCTACGCTGTAGCGCATACCGCACAAGCCGCCTGGTTACTCTGCGGCAGTGCAACCCAGCCAGATACTTTTATCCAGTCATTGGATCAACAACTTAAACAATACGCACCCGCACAATTGCGCTCGGTTTTTCACGCGCAATTACAACCATTGCCACTCACTTGCCTGGAAGAGTTTCCCCGCATAGTGATTGCGCTACAGCAAACCGGTTTTGTGTCACTGGGCGATATCATGCAGCAACTCAACACCAGTGGACTGCGCAGCCTTACCAAACGTTTTGGTCATGCGTTCAGCCAATACCTGGGCGACATGTTGGATATCAGCCATGACATGCAGCAACCGGGATTATTTTCTGCCCCCGTGCCTATGTTTCACCCGGAGCTGCCCTTTATTGAGCGGATAGAAATGGAGTTTCCTGTTGCGCAATTGGATTTGTTGCAACCACCACTTTCCTTATTGCTGCAAAAACTCAGCGATCATTTACAGCGCCGCCAACAGCAATGCCAAATGATTGAATGGCAGCTCATCAGCATTTACCACGAGCGCGAATTAATCCGCGTATATTGCGACACCCCGCAACAACAGGGGCATTTACTGTTGGAATTAAGTTTGATTCAACTAGAGCAATATGAGTTTCGTTTTGCCGTAGACCAATTGGAATTGCACTGCCCTTTTTCCTCACCGCTGCAAACACAAAACTATCAACTGGATTTTTCCCAACAATCGCACAATTATAAAACCACACAGGATTTCACCCTAACGACGGCCAAATTAAAAGCGCGCTTGGGCGAGAGTGCCATTTATAAAATAAGTTACCGGGATGATCATTTACCCGAACGCAGTAACCATGTAATCAGCTATCAAAAAGCGGCCTGGCAAGTGTTGCCCGACATGCAGCAACAAGCATTGCGCCCCAAATGGCTATTGGCTGCACCACAAATTGTCGATCAAACACCGGCAGGCTTACACTGGCGCGGCTTACTGCAACTACTCGCCGGCCCCGAACGCATTCACACCCATTGGTGGGACACACCCAGTGCACGCGATTATTTTATGGCACAGCGACAAGACGGATTGCGGTTATGGATATTTAAAGACTTGCATCAACAGCGCTGGTTTGTACAGGGAGTGTTTTGTTAATGATGAATTATACCCAGCTGTACACCACCACTAACTTTACTTTTTTAACCGGCGCCTCTCATCCGCCAGAAATGGTCATGCGCGCTGCGGAATTAGGTTACAACGCCATTGCTATTACCGATGAATGTTCGTTAGCTGGCACAGTAAAAGCATTTGCCATGGCGCAAGACTGTGGCATTGAGTTAATTATCGGTAGCCGCTTTTTGTTATCCAATGGTATTCAGCTCATTGCCATCGCACCAACACGTACCGCCTATGCTGAACTCTCCGGTTTTATTACCCTCGCCCGGCGGCGTGCCGACAAAGGAAACTATGAAGCACACCTTGAAGATTTGCGTTTTCGTTTACAACACTGTCTGATCATCTGGTTATGCGATCCCATCAACCCTGAAAATGAAAGCCAGATTTATTTGCATGCCGACTATTTAACACGTGCTTTTAAAGACCGGTTATGGCTTGGCATCAACCATCAATTACACAGTGGCGAGCAACAACACTTTGCAAACTGGCAGCACCTGGGTAAAACCCGGGGCATCACCCTGGTTGCTGCAGGAAACGCTTTAATGCACAGCAACAAACGTAAAATGCTGTTAGACGCCCTCACCGCTATTCGACTAAACACACCGATACAAGAACTGGGCACACAGACCTGCGCAAATAGTGAAGCCTATTTAAAAACACTGGGGCAACTGGAAAAACTTTATCCCCCGGTGTTATTACAAGAGACGGAGAAAATCCGTGAGCGGTGTACATTTTCAATGGAAGAGTTGCAATATCAATATCCACAAGAATTAGTACCCGCCGGATTTTCCCCCACACAATATTTGCGCCATTTGGTACAGCAAGGCGAACAACAGCGCTACCCCCAAGGTACTCCCGGTGATATCACTGCGCTTATCCAGAAAGAGCTAAAACTGATTGCGGAAATGCGCTACGAATTTTATTTTTTAACTGTGCATGACATAGTGAAGTACGCGCGCGCGAAAAATATCTTATGCCAGGGGCGCGGCTCGGCGGCCAATTCAGTGGTGTGTTATTGCCTGGGAATCACCGAAATTTCTCCACAGCAAATCCACGTATTGTTTGAGCGGTTCATCTCCAAAGAACGCAATGAGCCACCCGATATCGATGTGGATTTTGAACATGAGCGACGCGAAGAAGTCATTCAATATATTTATCAAAAATATGGCCGGGAGCGCGCAGCATTGGCAGCGACGGTTATTTGCTATCGCCGCCGCAGCCTGGTGCGTGATTTAGGCAAAGCACTGGGGTTTGAACCAGCAATCACCACGCAGTTGGCTTCCTCAGCTGCCTGGTGGGATAAACACACGGAGTGGGAGCAACGTTTAACTCAGGCACATGAACAATTACAGGCAGAAAATCCATTAATTGCACCGCCTTCGCGCCAAATGCTGCAGTTATTTTTGCAACTGGCGAATGAGTTATTGGGTTTTCCTCGTCACTTATCCCAACATGTCGGCGGCTTTGTGATAGCGCAGGATCGCATCAGTGATCTGGTACCCGTTGAAAACGCCAGCATGCCTGACCGCACTATTATCCAGTGGGATAAGGAAGATCTGGAAACCATGCGCTTATTAAAAGTGGATGTGCTGGCATTGGGTATGCTGACCGCACTGCGCAAAACCTTACAAATTATTCACAGTTATCACCCACAGATAACAGCAATTCAAGATATTCCGCCGGAGGACCCTGCCACCTATAAAATGTTGCGCATGGCGGATAGCGTTGGTGTGTTTCAAGTAGAGTCGCGCGCACAAATGTCGATGCTACCGCGCCTGCGGCCCACTACTTTTTATGATCTGGTTATTCAAATTGCCATCATACGCCCAGGCCCTATTCAAGGCGGAATGGTGCATCCCTTTTTACAACGGCGAAAAAATCCCACGGCAGTTACCTATGAGCATGACGATTTAATTCCCGTGTTAGAACGCACCTTGGGAGTTCCTATTTTTCAGGAGCAAGCCATTAAACTGGCCATGGTCGCCGCCGGTTTTAGTGGTGGCAAAGCTGATGAGTTGCGCCGCGCCATGGCTAGCTGGGGGAAAAACAGCACCCTCGCCAATTTTGAACAGGATTTTATTGAAGGCATGTTAGCTCGCCATTACTCTTTGGATTTTGCCCAGAAACTATTTGACCAAATAAAAGGGTTTGGTGGTTACGGTTTTCCTGAATCCCACTCGGCCAGTTTCGCGTTGCTGTGCTATGCATCCTCCTGGTGTAAACGCCATCATCCTGCTGCATTTTATTGCGCATTACTGAATAGCCAACCTATGGGGTTTTACTCTCCATCGCAATTGCTACAGGATGCAAAACGTCACGGAGTCATAGTGCTCCCCGTTGATATCAATTGCAGTATTTACGATACTCAACTGGAAAAAATAACGGCTAATCACTTGTCATCTGAACATTTTCCCAACCCACAACCTTTACTGGCTATCCGCTTGGGGTTCAGCCAGGTCCGCTCGCTTGATACCCATGCAGCACAAACCATCGAACGCTGGCGAGGCAACAAACCATTTACTTCACTGGAAAATATTTCACGTCGCACTGCACTCACAGCAACAGATTTAGGTCACCTTGCCGCTGCCGATGCCTTTGCTCAACTCACTGGCAATCGCCACGAAGCGCGCTGGCAAGCAGCCGCCATAAAACCACATGTCGCACTGCTGCAATCCAGTGAAACCCAGCAAGACTTATTGAGCATGCCAGCACCCACACTGGAAAAAGACATGGTGGATGATTACGCCAGTATCGGTTTAAGTTTACGCGCGCACCCTATGGCACTGTTGCGCAGCCAGGCACCATTTAATCGCTGCAAAACCCAACGCGAATTGGCAAGTATTGGCCACGGCCGTTTTGTACGTGTAGCCGGGTTAGTCACCGGACGCCAAAGGCCTGGTACAGCCAAAGGAACTATTTTTGTAACACTGGAGGATGAAACGGGGAACATTAATGTGGTTGTATGGCAAAAAACCCAAGCTCACTTTCGCGAACCTTTGTTAAATGCACAATTACTAGTAGTAAAAGGCGTACTGGAAATTAACGCCACCGACAGTGAAACACCGGTCATTCATTTGGTTGCAGGCCATTTACAGGATTACACACACTGCTTAAAAAAATTAAGTGTTAGCTCGCGGGATTTTCATTAATCGGCAGCAAAGGAATTGAAATTTCACCAACCAACTCATCAACCCAATGGACATTGGTTTGAACAGCTAACAGCCCCCTTTTGACCAGTTTCGTTAAATTGCTCCTCGGTAGATACATTGCATAAACACCACTTACAATTCGTATGGTACATGTGCTATTACTTTTTGGACAGATAGGCAACCACACCATCGGTATACTTCTTAATAACCTGACTAGCCACTCCCCACGCCGCACATTCTTTAATCGAAACTTGAGATCTGCCCAGCTCCTCGCGTGTGACCTTGTCAGTAACAACCACCGTGCTAACAATATTGTCGCATCCGGCCATTATCCCTACGGTAAGGCGAGCTGCGTCATCTCTCATTCTGAACGAATGGATTTCAACAGTAACTGAGTGCTGCGAATTCTGTTCACCGGAAGCAAGCAATCCGTTTGCGGCAAGACCATTTTTAATTTGTGACTCAAGAAGCTGGTATTGTTCATCAGGTATTGAGACATCGGAACTCTTCTGAACTGATCCCTACCGCCAACTTCGGACAGTTAACTAACATACATTTTTTGCCTCAAAGCGCTCGGGGCTAACAAAGCCAATAGCGCTGTGACGGCGGTAGCGATTGTAATCCACTTCGATATATTCAAAAATAGATTCGCGCGTGTGCTTTCCATCTAGCAACGGCTCGCCGTGAACCAGCTCAACCTTAAGTGAATGAAAGAAGCTTTCCGCACACGCATTGTCCCAGCAATCGCCCTTGCGACTCATACTCTGTATTAGCGAATATTTTTCCAGTAAATCCCTAAACGCATGCGATACATATTGGCTGCCACGGTCACTGTGAACAATAACGCTTTTTGGGAATTTTCGTCGCCACAACGCCATCATCAATGAATCACAAACCAATTGCGCATCAATATGTTTGCTCATCGACCAACCAACAACTTTTCGAGAATATAAATCAATCATCACGGCCAGATACAACCAACCTTCTGTAGTTTGAATATAAGTAATATCGGTCACCCATTTTTCATTAGGTTGTTGCGCAGAAAAATCTCTAGCCAACAGGTTGGGCGCAACAGGCAGTGTATGATTGCTGTCCGTAGTCACCTTGAACAGCTTGGCCGCTTTTGCAATTAACCCCTGCCGTTTCAGGCTTTTCCGAATGGTTTTTATGTCGAGCGGATTATCTTGCTCCGCCAAATCATAAAAAATCCGATCCGCGCCATACCGGCCTTTTCCAGCCTCAAATGCTGCCTTTACCAACGCATCAATCGCTTCTCTTTGCTGCATGCGCCAACTAACCATTTCACGATTATCAAGCCAGCTGTAATACCCACTTCGCGAAACCAACAGAACGCGCACCATCATCGCGATTGAATATAGCGCGCTATTTGTCAGCATAAATTCGTAGCGTTTTATTTTTGATGCTTCGCGAAGTAGGTAGCCGCCTTTTTTAGGATTTCGAGCTCCTCTGCTTGCTCGGCGAGCTGACGCTTGAGGCGTGCATTTTCAGCGGCGAGGAGCGATTCTCTTTCAACATCAGTACGGCTATTGTTGAGTGCGCTACGCCAACTGTAAATTTGACTGGCATATATGCCCAGTTTTTCGGCGGCTTCCGCTACGCTCAATCGTTCGGCCAGTTTAATGGCCTCACTTTTGAACTCGGCTGTATACTTCTTATTCTCTTTTGGGGTTGAATTCTTGCTCATGGATCACCTCTGGAGTAAGTTTACTCAGTTTCTAAGGTGTCCGATATTCGCGGAGGGGATCAGAACAGATATAGAAAGCTGGCTCTCTTTAGATGGCGTATACGCTTTTGAAACAGTCGATTTGGTACTTGCGCAACCAACAACCAGGCCTGCAATTGCAATTATTGATAAAATGTTTTTCATTATATTTCTCGATTTAGATTTATATGGATCGTTAGACATAACGCGGTAAACGACAAAATTTTAGTCGTAGCTTTGCGGAATTTTTTGCGGAAAAAAATTGCAAAGCCGATTATTAGCTTTTACGCCAGAACTCATTTAAAGCTCTTTTGATGTGGTGACTATCATACCTAAAATCTTCTTGCCAAACACACCACTCCAAATATTTAGCGACCGCCTCCCTCTGCAGAGCATTAAACGCCTTAAATAACTCAGGACTATTAATAACGCCCTGTGATAAGTGATAAATTGGGGCAGTGTTAGTTAAGCCTTCTATCTCACCTACAATAAACGCAGGAACATGAAACCTCATTCCTTCTGCATCCATAAACGATAAGCTACTATCACACCTAAAAAGATCATTACCACTTATTTTACGCCAGTTCGTTTTTTCATCCTTTTTTCTTGCCCTACTTTGCTCACTCTTTGACTCGTAGTCGTCAATAGCCTGAGCTTCCCACAAGCCGACCCCATCTCCAAGCTCAACATCTTGAAAGGCAAGAATTATTTCTTCTTTAATATATTCGATGCTCATATTTCCTAGACTAGCGCTGTGCTCAACTGCAGACTGTAAGTAGAGTATTTACGATAAACCTCATGAAGAGATTCATTAAATGCGCGACTTACGAACTATCAGATCGAGGCGACCTTGTTTGACTTGCGCACTCAAAGCACTTTGATTGCACAACATTCAAAGCGAAGCTCACCATTAGAACCAAAATTTAAGTGCACTGAGAGCTGGCTTTCCATGTCAAAATTGAAGCCAGCTGAAACGATTAAAAGCGGGCCGCCAACTTTTGCGCCACTGACGCCTGGCACATTAGGGTCTTTTTGCCATTGGAGATTAATTATTAAATTACTTACCCAGGAACACATAAGGCCAGATATATTTTCACTCGCGTGACTTAAAAATAGCTCAAGATCTTTTCCATCATTACACCATGCAAAACCATAAAAATTAGCATCATTCCAGTCTAGAGTTTTATCAAAATATTTCAGCATCATATATTCTCTCTACTAGACAACGTCTAACGAAGCCGTAGAAAAACCCAACAACCACTGAATTTTCCTACAGCTAATTGATTAATAATTAATTAGCCAACTTTGCCTAACTGTTCTTGGATTTTCAATTGCTCATATTCATTAATTGCGTTGTGCTTTGAAAAAGCGAGTTGTTTGCCTATATTCGTTCTTATTTTCGCTTCGCGTTGGTCAAATCACCATAATTCGCCAGCTTTTCTATATTGTGGATCATACAAAACAACTGCCACTGCCCCTGGACTTTGGCTTTGCCACGTAGACTGAAGCGCTTTAGCCCTTTGTTTGTGCCGATATTAGCGAACACAGGCTCAACCGTGGACATGCGATGACTATAAACCATTTTGCCAAATTCGCTATCTGCCCCCGCAACAATCCATTCTGTATATTTTCTTTTCGTTCTCTTATCAAGAATAAAGAATATGTGTCGCTCAATTTATTTTTAAATGAGTTAGACCTTCCAAGGGTATTTGATAGACAGAATTACTTACTTTATAGCTATTTTGTATTTCCAAGTATTTCCCGCTTTCTAAAAGCGTTTTGATTCCGGATTGTAAAATAGCAATACTGGTTTTCACTTTAGTGGATGGATCTTTGCCAAAATACACCAGATCGACAGGAAACGAATAACCGGGCTCCATGGTAAATTGCACATCCGGATTGGTCAGTTTTATTTGATCACAACTAATATCCGTACAGATCAAACTACTGACTTTATCTTCGTAGAGCAGTTTCATCCCATCACTGGGCTTTTCATATTTTATCGGGATGAGCCCATTCTTTTTCGCAAATGCAACTTCGTCGCCACTAAAAGCACCCATTTTGCTGGCCTTTGGACGCCCTTGAATAGAAATGATGTAAGTGTTTACATCATAAAACTCTTCAAAACCTATTTCCTGGGCATATTCAGTTTGATACCGCCGCGAAGCCAACATGATTCCGTTCATGGCTTTTGCTTTTTTAACGGAATTAGCTAGCGTATCGAATTCAAAATTTACGCGCACGTTTTGGCTCTCATAGGCGGCTGAGATTAGATCTATAAACAAGCCTGAAGGCCCCTCATCGGTGTAGGGTGGATAGATAAAAGTGTAGATAGTTACTTCTTTCATCGACGGCTGATGCACACATCCCGTTAGAGCTGCGACCAATAACAATGCCTGAATTATTTTCACGGAACGACTCCCCTGTTTTAACCCTATGAACTCGACGACCCCGTCATTGCACATGATGATAAACGCTCAACGAACCCAGCACCATTAGAAATACTGACACCAGACACCATCTGTGCAGACCAGTAAGTCTAGCAAATGCCCTTTACATTTTTAAACCCAAACAAAACCGCCGCAGCTTACAAATCACCGATAAACTAGGCACCTGCCATTCCACAAATATACATAATTAAAATCGCCTCGGGGAGAATGAAACATGCAAACCATTACGCGCCTTTTAAAAGGTAGCACCTTATTTGCGTTTATTCTTTTTAGCGCTTCGAGCTTGGCGCAGCAACAAGAACTCAAGCTTTGGTATGAACAACCCGCCAACCATTGGGAAGAAGCCCTGCCCTTGGGTAATGGGCGTTTGGGGGCCATGGTGCACGGTGGGGTTGCGCAGGAAAACTTGCAGCTGAATGAGGATACTTTTTGGGCCGGCGGGCCACACAATAATTTGAACCTGACAGCGCGCGAGTCACTGCCGAAAATTCGCGAGTTGATTAGCGCTGGCAAATACACCGAAGCTTCTGACCTCGCGGAGAAGACCATTACCAGCCAGGGCTCCAATGGTATGCCCTATCAGACGGCGGGCAATTTACTGATTGATTTCCCGTCTCACAAAAATGCTACTCACTATTATCGCGAACTGGATATTAGCAACGCGGTGGCGCGCACCCACTATAAAGTGGGCGATATAACCTATACACGCGAAATTTTCAGCTCCTTTGTCGATCAGGTAATTGTTATTCGGTTAAGTGCCGATAAACCCAAGACATTAGGTTTTAGCCTCGCATTAACTCACCCCGATAAATTTACTGTTAAGGCCGATGCAAGTAACGCGAGCCTATTAATGCAAGGCCGCTCACGCGACCACGAAGGTATCAAGGGCCTAGTGCAACTCGCCAGTTTGGTAAAGTTGGCCGCGCATGATGGAACCCTGAAAGCAAACGGCAGCAAACTGGAAATAGCCAATGCATCCAGCGCGGTCATTTTGGTATCCATGGCAACCAACTTCGTCAATTACCATGACATTAGCGCGAATGCACTCGCACGCAGCGAAACCGCAATGGACAAAGCCACAAAACTATTCACCGCAAACGATACTGCCTATGCCGATCGGCTGGCGGCGCACAGCATTTTTTATAAAAAGTATTTTGCGCGCGCATCACTGGATCTGGGCAGCAATGAATTTGCACAGGAGCCAACCGATATACGTATTCGCGAATTTGCCAAACGCTATGACCCACAACTTATTAATTTATATTTTCAGTTTGGCCGTTACTTACTGATTTCATCATCGCAACCCGGCACCCAGCCAGCAAACCTGCAAGGTATATGGAATTATCGCCAAGACCCGGCCTGGGATAGCAAATACACGATCAACATCAATGCGGAAATGAATTACTGGCCCGCGCAAGTGACGGGACTGGGCGAATTGGAAGAACCGTTTATTCAATTAATCCGCGAGCTGGCACAAACTGGCCAACAAAGCGCCCGCGATATGTACGATGCACGCGGCTGGATGGCACACCACAATACCGATATTTGGCGCGTGAGCGGCGGGATTGATATGTCTTGGGGGGCCTGGCCCACCAGCAACGCTTGGCTAGTGCAACACCTGTGGCAAAAATATTTATACACCGGCGATAAAGAATTCTTGCGCAACGTGTTCCCGATAATGAAAGGTGCGTGCGAATTTTTTGAGGATTTTTTAATTAAGGATGAACGCACAGGCTGGTTAATCGTATCTCCTTCTATGTCACCGGAAAATGAACCCTCTGCAACGGGTAAAAAAATTGCGGCGGGCGTAACAATGGATAACCAACTCCTGTTTGATTTGCTTACTCATTCCATCGCGGCCGCAAAAATATTGGATGAAGACTCACAAATCAGTAACCGCTGGAAAAAAATTACCGACCAATTGCCGCCCATGCAAATTGGCCAATATCACCAATTGCAAGAATGGCTGGAGGATTGGGATAACCCCCAGGACAAACATCGCCATATATCCCATTTGTATGGCCTGCACCCCAGCAACCAGATTTCGCCGCTGCGCACACCGGAATTATTTAATGCGGCGCGCGTAACGCTCGAACAGCGCGGCGACCCGTCCACTGGCTGGTCCATGAATTGGAAAATTAATTTCTGGGCGCGCATGCTCGATGGCGACCGTGCCTTAAAATTAATTCGCGAACAAATAAAGCCGGCATCCCTTAATACCAACACTATTTCTCAGGAGGGCGGCACCTACCCCAATATGTTTGATGCGCATCCGCCGTTCCAGATTGATGGCAATTTTGGTTTTACTGCTGGTTTAGTGGAGATGCTCGCGCAAAGTCATGATGGTGCTCTACATCTGTTACCAGCCCTACCACAAGATTGGCCCAGCGGTGAAGTAAAAGGGCTGATAATGCGCGGTGGCTTTGTGGTGGATATGCGTTGGGAAAAAGGGGCGATTAGTGAATTAAAAATCCAGTCACGCCTGGGCGGTAATTTGCGTATACGCAGCTACGCACCGTTACCCAAGGCCATGGGTTTCAGTGTAAACAAAGCGAGAGGGGAAAATAAAAATCCATTTTATTCGCTACCCGCTATTAAAAAACCGTTAATTCACACCGCCAAAAAACTACCCAAAGTATCGCTGGATAATACTTATTTGGTGGATGTAAAAACTGAAGCAGGGAAAACCTATCAATGGGTCAATAAGCTTTAATTGTGAATCCAGGAGCTTTAATTTTAAGTTGATCACAAAACTAATCCACCCATTGAACTAGTGGCTCGCAATTTGCGTCTTACTTACAGACATACCCAGTACTGGACAGCGACAGAGCACGGAATTTTAAGGAGCACTTGCGATGCAGGATAAAACAGCCATGCAGGAAACTGCCTCCGCATCAACCAATAGGTTGATGCTGGCTATCCACTGGTTATGGCAACGGGAGTTACCGGTTCTACTCGCTATTTTTGCCACTTTTGTATCGCTGTTTTTATTTGTCTTACTCACACAATTGGCGCTGCAAGAACAACCCCACGAGTTGGATCGCTATTTACTGCTTTTAATGCGCAACCCTCATGACTTGAGCGACCCACTTGGCCCACCATGGCTGGAGGAAGTCGGGCGAGATATTACCGCACTGGGTGGCAATGCCGTGCTGATTTTGTTGACGCTAGCGGTACTGATATTTTTACTCATGAGCGATAAATCGTATTTGGCATTAGTGGTACTAGTTGCCACCTTGGGCGCATTGGGGGCAAGCAGCTTATTAAAAAAATCCATTGATCGCGATCGCCCTGACTTGGTTCCCCATCGCACAGTGATTTATACCGCCAGCTTCCCCAGCGGGCACTCCATGCTATCCGCCAGCACCTACCTCACCCTGGGCGCGTTATTGGCAGCAACGCAACGGCGTAAGCGAATTAAAATTTTTATTTTATTATTTTGCACATTTATCACCTTGTTGGTGGGCATTAGCCGCGTATATTTGGGCGTACATTGGCCTAGCGATGTAGTGGCCGGTTGGACTGCAGGTGCCGCCTGGGCATTAATCTGTTGGTTGCTTGCACGCGGTTTACAGAGGGCGAATAACCGTGACCACGCCTAAAAAAGCGCTAATGTTGATCAATCCCCACAGTCGCATCGGCAAGGATTCGGACATCGCCGAAGGTGTTGCATTGTTGCGCGAGGCAGGCACGGAGGTGCTCATCCATTACCTAGATGATTCCACAACGGCCGAAGAATTGATTGAAAACAACCACAAGGATATTCAATTAGTGATTATTGGCGGTGGCGATGGCACGATTAACTCAGCGCTACCCGCGCTCTATCGCCACAAATTGCGCTTTGCCATATTACCCATGGGTACCGCCAATGATTTAGCCCGCTCACTGGAAATCTCGCCCGACATTGATGATGCCTTTCGGATTATTTATGAAAATAATTATCGGAAAATAAACCTGGGAATTGTCAACGGCCGCTATTTTTTTAACGTTGCCCACATCGGGCTAGGCGTGGAAGTGACTAAGGAACTAACACCCGACTTAAAAAAGAAATGGGGCGTATTTAGTTATTTAAAAGCTATTTTTTCAGCCTTTCACAACCAAAAAAAGTTTTTTGTATCGATAAAATCAAACGGTAACAATTATAGGTTGCGCTCCATACAACTCGCGGTAGGCAGTGGCCGCTATTACGGCGGCGGCAATATAATTGCCGAAGAATCTGAAATTGATGATGGACTACTGCATTTGTATAGCCTTTATCCCCAAGGTTTTTGGCAAATGCTCGCCAGCGCCCCACTATTGCGCTTTGGTAAACACAAACAAATTCGCAGAACCTTTACGCTTGCGAGCCAGGACATGGAAATTGTTACAGCGCCCACCCTTGAAATTCACGCCGATGGCGAACATATCAGCCACACGCCCGCACTTTTTACGGTGATTCCTCAAGCATTGGAAGTTGTATGCGCGGCACCCCCGCACTAATAATGTGGTATGACAAATTATCGGAGGGAACAAAATATGTTTCGTTTGTTATCTGATCTTGAAGTATCGCTTAACGAATTACTGGTAGCCTGCCGCGAATCCGTGGATCACTTTCGCGATGGAACCCAAATTGTGGCCAGCGAGAGAATTGCACAGGAATTAACGCACATTGGTGATGCACGCGAAACATTTATTCCAGCATTGGAGCAGCGAATTCGGGAACTAGGTGACTTACCCACAATGCCAGACCCGGACAAAGAAGATAGCGAGATGTTGCTGCATCGCATTGGCGCCGCCGTTACTGATAATTACACTTACGCAGTATTACAACAGCGTATGGATGCCGAGAAAAACATATTGGCCCTGATCGCAAAAGCCCGCACGCACGACGAAAACAATACCAGCGAGGAACTGTTAAATAATCTGCACGCCCATGCGGGTAATACCATTGAAAAGCTATCTGCATTCGCTGAACTATCACCGCTTTAAATTGCCGTGCGAGCGGGAGCTACTCAGTCCAATTCCAGGTTTTAAATAACCAACCTACCCCAAAGGAAAAACTCCAGTAATCGCCGGTTTCAACCAGTGGGCTATCGTAAAATACAGCATCGCGCAAATTGTCGTAACGCAGGCTTACACCATAAACCAGGCTTCCCTGTTTGGAAGAAACACCCACTTCTGTGAAGGTGCCGCTAAACCCAGCGTCAGCAGAATACTCTGACCGTGCGGCAGTAACATATTGCGGCGCAACATTGTAGTAGTGCTGATGGTATCGATCCGAACCATAGAGTGCGCCTACATCCAGAGAGACGCGCCAACGATCCAACACACGCGGTTGAATCCAGGTCAGCATGGGGTTGGCAACGTAACCGATATATTCACTATCACTGCCGAAGGCAAACGCAGGCCGCACCGGCAAACGCAAAATCAACCCGCGATTAAAACCGTGCCCGGTTAAATCAATATTCACCGACGGCCCCAATTGGAATTCAGATTCCAACTCCGGCATACCTTCGCGCAAGCGATTGTCTTCTGCACCATCGTTTAAGGCTAAATCGGCGCTGATATTGAATTCAATTCGCTCGGCGAGGGAAAACTCGGCGCGCGTGCCATCGCGATCGGATTTTAAAATTCTACCCCGGTATTCCACCACAGGAATAGGCAACACTTTAGTGTGGGTTTCTTCCGAACCTCGATAATGCGGCAAGTGCTGTCCACCTAGCCCCATCCCAAATTCCAGTTCATGTCGAAACTCTTCGGCAAACAGGTGCGCCGAAAAAGCACCAATGAATAACCCAGTACTGCTCAAAAGTATGCTACGCAACATGCTCGCTAAAATTCCTGTGTCCACAAAGGTCGATCCGTTAAATTGGAGCACACGGTAAAGACAAACTGATGAAAACTCAAGGTGACGAATGTATCGAATCCTTACCCTTGCGAATCACCGCAAAAGAAGCGGCGCAATTGATACCCTGCAGCAGATGAGCGGAGCAGTAGATGGGCGCAATGACTGGGCGCAATAAATTCGTAGGGGTTCAATTTATTGAACCCTAAAATTATTGAGCTCATAAAAAAGCCCGGTCAATGACCGGGCTGAAGACACACAAAGAACCACAAGTAGAAATTGTTAATTACACGCTGCGCCAGTAACCGCAGGAATTGACGCGTTTAGATTAGAAGGCTTGGTACCCTGGAATCCGAATTCAACGGTTTGACCTGGCTGAATAGTGCCGTTGTAACCAACGTTCACCGCATTGTATGGATTGGAACCCGTGATGGTTGCATTCCAACCACCAGTTACTGCGCTGCCATCGCTATAACTCCAGTTCACACTCCAACCATTGATTGCGGTAGTGCGATTATTTTTAATACGAATCGCCGCGGTAAAACCGGTACCCCATTGGTTGCTAACGACATAAGTACAATTCGCTGCTGTCGCACTGCTGCTGGCCACAGAACTTGCAACCGAGCTGGATGAGCGACTGGAAGAAACGATTGAACTGGAAGACGAACGACTGGAACTGATTGCACTGCTGGTTTGCGCAACAGAGCTGGACGAGCGACTTGAACTGGTTAGTGCAACTGAACTTGATGAACGACTGGAACTGGTAACTGCTATCGAGCTGGATGAACGGCTGGAACTGGTAGCGATAAGACTGCTCGCCACACTGGAGGACGTCACTACTCCTGACGGTTTACCATAGGCAACGCCGCGACCAGCAGTACTCATGTACACCAGACCGTAAGTATTCATATCGCCAATAACAAACTGGCCATTTGCCGGGCCACCAAACTCCTGATCATCATTATTAATGCGTACCCAACTAGTGCCCGCATTGGTAGAGCGATAAACGCCGCGCACGCCATTCACTGTGCCCCACATGTACACCGTTGGATAGGTCGCACCACTGGCTGCTTTGCCAAACCCAACAGCACCGGCATAGCTAATTCCACTGATAGTAGTGAAAGATGAACCCGAGTTAGTAGAGCGAGCCAAGCCACCACCATAGAGCGGCACCCAAATATCCCCTTCAATTCCCGGTGCAACACGAATCACACTGGATCCGTTAGCGGCTAGCGAACCTGCAGCAGCAAAGGAAACACCGCCGTTGGCACTCACCATCATGGTGCCATTGTTGTAAGCGTAGAATTTGTTGCTGTTAACCGAATCCGCCACCGGGCGCGCATTGGTTACACTCAAACCGGTTACCGCAGTCCAGCTTGAACCCAGGTTGGTCGAACGATAAGTCGTCGCAGAATCTTGCGGGCTATGCAGCAATACACCGCCGTTGGCCGAGAGTGCGAGCTGGCCATTCTTGCCATTCATAGTCGCGGCTTTAGTCCAGGTCACCCCGGTATCGACGGAGGTGTAAATCGCCGGCGTATCGTTACCTCCAGCGCGCGCCACAATGTTGGTCGCCTGGGATGCAACTGCCAAACCGGTGGTGCTGCCCATGCGTGGATTATGAATCGGTGCGTATTGGGCTGGGTCGGTATGGCGGAAGCCATCATAGTCACCAATCACCGTGAAGAGCGGGCCATTCGCGACGCTAACGATATTCAGCGGTACAGTTTCCTCCAGCCCCTTCACGTTAAACGCCCAGGTGGTGGTAGTGGCATTGATATTTGAAGTTCTGAAAATACCATTGCCCGACGTAACCCAGGCTGCATTGGTATCAAAGGGATCAAACTCGATCGAACCAGCCCAATGGATCGCATGACCATTAATCCAGGTAATACCCTGAGCATCGCGTGCAAAACCACGCTGAATCACATCGGTCCAGCTACTGCCGCCGTTGGTAGAAATAAAGATTCGATCACCCCAGGCATCGCCCTGTTGCATATAGGTATTCACGGTAGTGGCCAACAAACGCTGCGGATTGCTGGGGTCAACACTGATTCCGCCAAAGGCCCGGGTGTAGCCACTGGGGGTTACGTTAGTCCAGACACCGCTACTGACGTTGTACTTCCAGATCTGGCCGGCATCCATGGGTTCGGGCTGCGCCCAGTGTCCGTGAGGGCCAGCGCCATTGGCGTAGGTGATGTAGAGATTGCCATCGCCCGCGTAGGCCGCGCGTTGCGGAATATAGGCAGTGGGTGCACCGGAGATAGCTGTGAAAGTCGCGCCGCCATCGTTACTGCGATAGAGGTTTGCACCCACCGAGCCAAAGCGGGAAACACCGACAATCAAACGTTGTGCAGTGCCGCCAGAGACACTGAGCGGGTCAGGCGCCACAAAGCTGATGCCGTTTTCATTGGGTGTGGTGGTGACATTCAGGCCGGACAAGCGCGCCCAGCTGGAACCGGAATCAGAACTCTTGAACAAGCCATTAAAACGGGTACCCACGTAAAGGACGTTGCTGGAACCCGGATCGACTTGCAAACGTTCGCCGTTCTGGCGCCCCATGCCATTACCGTGGGCTTTGAACTGGTTGCTCACGTTAATCAGCGTGAAGGTTTTACCGTAATCCGTAGAGCGCAAAATGGCGCTGTTACCGTTATTGAAATAGCTAATACCCGCAAACAGGTAGACTTTGGCTGCATCTTTTGGATCTACTGCAATCGACTCGACGCCGAGTAAACCAGTTTGATCTTCAGACACCCAATCCAGCATCGATACCCAACGACTGTTGGCTTTATCCCAACGATAAGCGCCACCCACATCGGTGCGGGCGTAGACAACGCCCTGCTCAGTTTTGCTGGGAATTACCGCCGAGACAAAACCTCCGCCGCCAATGGCGAGGCTGTCCCAGTTGTAGGCTTCAGAGGTTTGAGCGATGGTGTTAAGTGAAACCAAGGGGCTGAAACTAGCGACAGCCAAGAGCGTGCCCAAGGCAATTTTTTTGAGTTGCATAGTGATCTCTCGTCGAGTGACTTCTCGTTATTAGCGTTATTTAGGAGCTTATTATTTGTACTGAAATGAGCTTTGGTCGTGCGTGTAGCTAGATTTGTACGGTTACCAGCAGGCCTACCCTCTCCCTTCACTGGCTGGCACCACCAGTAACCGCACAAATTCGGATGACAGTTGCACAACGGGCAACCGCCTGAAGGAGATACTCTTCCTTCGGAATCGTTTAAAACGTTCGATGCTTTGTTAAAACCAAGAGCTTGGGGGATAAGCCCGATATAACCGTATACTTGCCAATTATTTTTATTAGAAGCAAAAATTTTATGGTTTAAATATGTTAATTAATACTAATAGATTAAGAATCAATAACCAAACATTATTTGGTTATTGTCAGTTAGGCTCAAACGTACTTTTGGATATATGCGCCAGTCGATGATCGCGCTTGCTGAAAATCAGGATTAAGCCACCACCACCCTCTTTCACCACGAGGGGGATGGAAGCCATTAGAAGCATTAACTGATGAACAAGAGGGGTTGCGTAGGTTTAATTTGGAAAAACGAGTTACAACTTACCGGCAATGTTTAGCTGATGCAAAAACTCGATATGCGCCGCGCGAGTATTCGCTCCAGTGTAGGGTAATAAGGTCCAGATCTCTGCTGCCCCCATGCTAGCCCCGGGTGCCAAAGTCTTGTAAGGCGCGTGCACTTCCAACTCCAGGAGTCCCGCGTCGGGCTCGCTGTGCAGAAATTCCTGATACAACTCTATCTGCCCCTGCTCCGGGTGAATGGCGCTTTTTGGTTGCAAGGCAAATTGGATAATCAACAATTGATCCGCGCGAAATGCCGCCATCCAACCCTGTGATGGCTGGATAAACACCTTGCCCTTGCGCCCCTGCTTTTGTGCCGAGTTAGCATTTTCCAACGCAAAAATGCCATCGCTAAAATTATGAGTTAAACCATCGTATGTAGTATCTGAAAAATGTTCGACACGCACATCTTTCATATTTGCAACAGGAACATATACCTGAGATGTGTAAGGCACGCGAGAGTTAAACCAAATATCCCACGCAACGTTGGAATCGCGAATGTTCGTTGCTTCTACGTCCAGTTTTATTTGATTGGGGTTACCGCTCACCAGGCTGTAAGCCTTTTTAATTGCAACGCCAGATATAGGGCTGTTAGGGCTTTGCAACACTACTTGCTGTGCATTTTTTTCCTGCGTTGTATTTTTCGCCAGAATCAAATAGGGATCCGGAGGCCAAACGGCTTTTGCGGCACGACGCGTATCATTCAACAATTGCTGCTGCCACCAATGACTCTGCGGACCTACCCAGATTTCATGCCCTAAATAACCAATATTATTCGCAGTTGGTGAAACATCCGGATTAGGTTCGGTGACAACAGCATCCCCCACTTTTAAAAAATTGGGCTTGTTAACCAGACGTGCGGACAATAAACGACCGCCGATATCCGGCGTAATTTCTACTGCCAGGGTATCGTTAGCGAGACGAAGAGTTTCTACTTCGGCCTGTGCCGAGAGCGCGAGAGGAACAAACATAAGAAAAAAATTCCTTATCAGGAAAATAAATGTTTTAGGCATGCTTGATCTCTCACAATTTTTTATTGGCTAGCATTCTTGTTAAAAACCGCGCTTGTTGATGAACTCAATTGCAGCTTCGCTAGCGTGTATTTTTTTGACTAACACCGCTTGGTTATTTAATGCGGCTGATTGTTGTGCGTAGCTGTAGCGGCGCGAATGCTCTCATTGTCATTCGTAAATGTCACTAGTTAATTAATCGCTAACCGGAGATCACTGGCTTAGAGCAAAGGCTTGGAATTCAAAATATGCAGCAGTTTTTGCAAATGCTCACAACACTCACTGCCCAGCGGCGTCGGGTAACCGCCGTCCACGTGGGTAATGAGTTGTTTTTCGTAGAGCCGGCGCGTGGCCGCAATCAACTCAGGAGCTGCATTGGAGTGAACTTTTAAACCAGTCTGGTGATTGGCAGAATCAAACATCTGCAGAATTTGTAGCTCGGCAGCTACCTCAGTACTGATGGGCATAAATTGCCTCCGTTATTATTGACTGACAGTGATTACCACAGGTTTATTGTTGATGGTCTTAATAGTACCCGGTTAACAATCTTATCTCGGGCAGTTAACGAATAGCACAGCGCAGGATTATCGCCAGTGTTTTACCCGGCAAAAAACAAAAAACTCCCGGTTTTTCAGGCCGGGAGTTTTTTACTTATATCAAGGACGCCAGATATAAGGCGGGGCCACTGTAATATCTGTGGCCGATGTCACACCACTCCAATCATCGGCAACAAAGCCGTAGAAAGTGTTGGCCGATTTTCCGCTGGATACAAACTCCAGATCCCCCATCAGGGTTGCAGTCCCTGAGGCAGACTGGTTATTGCCAAACCATCCCAATGGATAAAAAGTACCCAGCACTTTTGCAGATCCGCTCACATTGAAATTGCTCGCGCCGTGATGCGGATGGCTAGCCACACCAATCAAGCTCAGTGCACCAACAGTGCCGCCCGAGACTGTGCCATTTATCACCGTTGCCTGGTTATCAATACGCGCACTGCCCGTCACGCTGCCACCCAGGATTTTTGCATAGGGACCAACATAGACAGTGGATGGAGTTCCGCTCGGCGCACAACCGCCGCCATTACTGTGGCGAACAGTTCCACTCGGGCAGGCATCACGCGCACCATTTTTAAAGCCTTGCGGCCAGGCGCCCTGCACTTCCACCATATAGGGGTAGCGATAAATTGACGGATAAGCTTTGCCATCGCCGGGATTATCCCAGGTAATTTTTTGGTAAGCAGTCGGTGTTGCCGTCACTACCAGGAATACATTTTCACCCGGTGTTAAACACAATGAGATTTCACCATCAGTACCGCGTTGCAATTCGGTGTAGCGCGATTGCGTCATACTGCTGTTGGTAGATACCAGCCCCCAACGCCAACCGGAATTTGCGCCGTTTTGCACAACACCGCGGAATTTTATCGTAATCGTTGTTGCACCGGTCTCCGGGAATAATTGCACAACGTTGTAACCCCAACGCTGCGGTGCCCAATAATATGGCGATACAAAACGGCGGTTCTGCGCAAAATTGGTATCCAGTGATTCAAGCTGTGTTAAACGCAAACGACGCGCAGTGTAACTGCCGGCATCTGCATTTAAATTGCCATAATTCTGGCGATACACGGCGCCCTGATCTGCACCATCCGGATCTTTATAATCCCAGGTCACGTTGTGCATTGCCCACTCACCAAAGCGATCATTTAATTGTTCGATGTTCCAGTTTTGGCTGAGCATTAATTTTTGCCAGGGGTCGCGCTGACCTGCGGGCGCGTTGTAAGCCCACATATTATTTACCGCACTGTGACAGTATTTATCTTTTACGAATTCAAAGAATTGCCAGTTACAGTAGCGATCGCGGGTATTGCCGTAATACAAGTGCGGCATGTTGGGCAGCATTTCCGAACAGTGCACATTGGTGTTGAATAATTGATGTGGCATCCAGTTAGCGTGAGATTCATAAATCCAGCAGCCTGCGCCGCCACAATCACCGAAACCTTGCGTAGTAGATTGCACACCATGCATAAATTCATGCGCTAAACCCCAGGGGTCATTTGCAGCGCCCGGTCCAATCCACATGCCCATGTAATTAATTCCATTGCGCGACCAGCCGCCACCCCAGAGCGGGAATTCATTATCAAAATGCACCGCCGCTTTGTATTTGGTTGATGACGTGCAATAAGGCTGCGGGAAATAAATCGGCGCACCAAAATACGAATCCCAAATACCTTCCAATGTGGTCAATGCGGCTTGCGCATTTGCAGTGGTGATATTGGTTCCGTCTTTCCAATAAACCGCAAAGTGCTCTGATTCCAAACGCAAAGGCGCGCCGTTTTCACCACCATCTTTTGGTGCAACCCAATTGCCCGCTACGCAATTATTTACCGGTGGTGTAGAACAACTTGAACCTGCCCAAACGTTATCGGCCTTGGGCGTAACGCACGCTTGAGGCGCAACACTGGAACTGGAAGAACTGCGCACAGAACTGTTCAGCACTGAAGAAGATACAACCGAAGAAGCAACTGATGAGCGAGAACTCGATACCACAGAGCTAATGGTTGACGAGCGACTACTCGAGGTTAACACGCTGCTCGCAATAGAAATTTTGCTGGAGGACTGACTGGAAAGCGCCCCGGTTTGATTCACACCCAATACCCGCCATTCCAAAATACCGGTGGATTGCTGCGTGTTGAGCATACGTACACGCACGCGATTAGTGGTTACATTCGGCACTACCAGTGTATTAAAACGATTAATCACCAAAGGCAAATTGCCAATCGCCACCCAGTTGGAGCCGTTAAAATATTCCAGCACCGCATCGGTTGGTGTGAGCACACCGCCGGCATCATCAAACCAATATATTTCTGTTGAAGAAATAGTCACTGGATTAGCCCATTGGTATTCCACCCACTGGTAGGAGTTAGGGTTATTCCAGTTGCCGTAGGCTCCTTTGGATTTATCGTTAGAGCTTGCTGGCTGCGAATTATCATTCACTGCCGCCAATGTTTCCCAGGATGAAACATAAGAAGTCGACGCAGTTGCTGCGAGCGCAAGGTTGATTGCATTAACTGCACTGGACATACTGCTCGCCACTACTGAGCTGCTTTTACTCGTCGCGACTGTACTGCTGGCAGCGATGCTTGATAGAGCTGTACTGGAAATTGCAATGCTAGAAGGCGCTACGCTTGACGGTGCCACTGAACTGGCTGCAACTGAACTATTTACCACCACGCCACTACAAATACTGCCAGTCACCTGCGGTTTTTCTGCAACACCACCATTCTTATTAACTTGAAAGCCAAAATTTGCCGACTGCCCCGGCTGGATTGTACCGTTCCAGGAAATATTAGTGGCTGTATAAGGATTTGCACCAGTCAGGTTTGCGTTCCAACTGCTACTAATGCGATTGGTGGTGTATTGCCAATTCACTGACCAACCATTGATGGCCGTATTGCTGGTATTAGTAATTGTGATGCTGCCTGTTAAACCAGTGTTCCACTCATTAGCGACCGAGTAGATACAACTGGCGGTTTGTGCCATCGCCTGTTGAGTTGCAACAGAAGCAAAAACACTCAAGCAGAAAGCCATCCTGAAACGATTGAGTTTCGGAAGTTTCATAGAGTTTCTCCGGGGAGCTGGATTAGGATGTTTGTAGTGACCGGATACGATATTTTTTATTATTGAAAACAAATGGAGCAAAAAAATTCAAATTTAAAACAATCGAACTGTTATTTTTATTAGGAAACAAACGTTAACCTATAAATATTTTTACCGTTGCGCAAGAATCTCACTTTTCAATAAAAAAAACCGCATTCTTACGCACAAAATATTTAATTTTTAAAAAGATTCGCGTGTTGATAGCATCACGCAGAGGCCGGGCTCACGCAGATTTTTAGAACTCATCAATAAAAAACTCCCGGTTTTTAGGCCGGGAGTTTTTTTATTCAACACCTCGGTGTCGAATTATTGCAAAGGCGGATAAGCGTTGTTAATCAACACTTGGAAACCTTCTTTGAACCAACGACCAGCTACTGGCGCGTTCGCCATCGCACCCGTAGTGGTGCCAGCCGCATTGGTATAAGTCGGATCACACATACGGTCAAAGCCTTTTGCTGGATCTAATGGATCGAACGATAATTCTTTCGATGCCGCACCATCAGACTCGCCTGGTGGTTTAACCCACACATATGCATCTATACCCACTGCTGGCGCCGCTTGAGGACGTTCGCCTACACCGCCGGGTTGGTTACACCAGTTGCCGCGATGAGCACGACGGTCAATACGCGATTGATCAACAAAGGTATCCAACACGGTGCTGGTTGACTGCGCCGTTGGACGATTAGCACCGCCCCAACCATTGCGTGAGGTGTCTACCAACATACCGATTGAAGATGGGAAACCAGCGGCAATCATTGCTGTGCGCCATGCTTGTACGAAGGCAACTTCACTGAACTGGGGGTTCCACTCATAGAACTTGGCTTGACGGGTTTGAGTGCCGCCACCGCTGCCCGGGAATGCGCTGTTAGCCAGTGAATCCAGGAAGGGTTCGTATAAGGGAGTGTAGCCAGAGGTATTGGAAACAAAACCGGCGATCGAGTTAACACCACCAGTTGCACCTTTGATGGCGTCAGCAATCAGGGTAACCGCCTTGCCGAAGTTGTCGGTCCAACCCAACCAGCCTGAGTGGCCTATATCTACGTAGGAGTAAACGTTGGTCAACGGGTACAACTTGCTCAAGGTGTAACGGGTGTTAGCAATGTAACCGTAGGTTGTGTCAGCTGCTTCCTGACAGGCTGGCGTGCTCAGATTGGTAACCAGGTTTGGCAGCGAATCCGGTTCGATGATTGCGATAATACGCAGGCTTGCATATTTCGCATCAGAGAAGATTGAAACAAGTTTGTCGACGTATTCAGTGCGATAGCGAGTCGAACCTTCAACGCCTTGCTTCAATTCACCGTTAGACGCCAGCGCTTTACAGTCACGGTTTGGCAAGTCATAAACCACTACCTGAATAACGTTTGCGTTTTGCGCAAGCGCTGCATCGAGGTGATCGCGCAGCCCCCAGCTGCCATCGGTTGGCTCTATTGCGCCTATGCGGTCCATCCACACAGCGGTGTTGTAACCAGACACTTTTGAACCACCGGTTTCAGCTTGTGCTTTTGCCGACCAGATTGGATCAACGTACCAGCGCGCGTCAACAAATGGGTTATCCAAACGCACGCCAGGGGTTACAGCAACACTTGAGCGCGAGCTCGAGCTAATCACCGCACTGTTTGAACTGCGCGAGCTGGAGGTCATCGCCAGGCTGCTTGAGGTCGCAGGCATGCTCGCGCATGATGGGTTAAATCCGGTAGAACAGGTTGAGTTGAAACTGTTTGAACTCGGTGGAGACGACCTTGAAGAACTGGTTGCACTGGTACTACTTGGACGCGAGCTAGAGGTTGCCGCACTCGAACTGGCGCGCGGTACTGTCGCCAGAGCTTCTGCAACGCCTTGGTACGCAGGTTTTTTCTGCAAGCTGTCGTTAAACATCAGCGGCCAATCCGGCAAATTTTGATTGGTATAGAACCAACTGTCCGGATCTGCAATCCCCCAAACCACAACACCACCACGACGTGCGGGTGGAACTATATCCAAGTAAGCCTGAATGATTTCTTTGTAGCGCGCTTTTTGACGATCAAGGCCCGTACATGAAATTGCACAGTCACTGCGATTCTTAAAATCGTTATTAGTGTTGCCATCGTATGGGTTGTTAATACGCACATCCAATTCAGAAATTTTGATTTTGAGCGTTGGACTCAGATCAACAATTTTCTGCAATGATGCACGAATGTTGGCAATCGACGGATAGTCATTCATCACGTGCATTTGGAAACCAACACCATCAATAGGTGCGCCATTAGTTAACAAGCGTTGGACCAAATTTACTAATGCAGTGGTTTTGGTTCCGTTTTCTTCGGTATTGAAATCGTTGTAATACAACTCCGCCGTTGGGTCCGCAGCGCGCGCGCGACGGAAGGCTTCATCGATATATGACGGGCCAGCATATTGACGATAGAAGACCGATTGACGATAGCCGTTCGCTGAGCCGCGACCGTCGTCATCCGCTGCATCAAACAATGCTTCGTTTACCACGTCCCAGCTTTTTACCTTGCCCGCAAAATGCGCGGCAACGGTATCAATGTGACGTGCGAAGTCAGTACGGAAGTTGGCATTGGTATCAGTAGCCCAGGTTGGCAGCTGATAGCTCGGGTGCCAAACCAACGCATGACCATGCAAAGATTTGCCATTGCTTGCAGCCCAATTTGCCAGACGATCTGCGTTGGTGAATGAGAAATTGCCACCGGAATACATGTAGCTCATTTTCATAATATTTTCAGCAACGATTTGGCTGAATTCTTCACGCACAATATTTTGACGCGCAGTATTGGTGAAGATATCTGCAGCACCACTTCCCGCGGCAACTGCAACACCAATCGGGAAATTAACCAGACTGGAAAGTCCGCTGCCAACAGGCACTGGTGGTGGCTCACTTACATCGCCTGCCACAGAGAAATTGTCAACGAAGAAGCTAACATTAACTGATCCATCAACCGATTCAACGATAAAGGATTCAAATGGCGTCGCTCCACTTGGCGTATAGGTACCGCGCAGTAAAGTCCAACCATTCGCACTGACTTGTGCACTGGCAATTTCAGTGTATTCGTTGTAAGTCGCGGTATCCGTATCATCAACCAATTTACCAGTGAGTTTGATGGTTTCCGGCAATTCTCCCGGAGCCAACTTAACCCAAGCGGCAACTTCATAGGAGTTACCTGCGGTTAAAGCTTTTACGCTAAATGTTGCACCATTCCAATAGGCCGTTCTGCCGCTGACAAACAAACTTGCGTTGCCTGCATAACGATCCGCCGTACTTTGAACGATAGTCGCCGCGCCGCGGGTACCCCAATTTGTGGTACCACTTTCTACATCGCCATTGACTGCAATATTATTTGCGATCGATGAACTCACCGAGCTGGAAGTACCCAAGCTGCTTGATGTCACCACCGAAGAGCTGGACGCAACTGCAGAGGACGCCACAGAGGAGCTTGAAACAACTACAGAAGACGCCACAGAAGAACTGGATGAACTCGCCACTGAAGAAGGCGCAGAAGAGGAAGACGGAGCTAACGAAGAAGAACTAACAGACGACAGCATCGCTGAAGAACTTGAACGGCTGCTGCTTGACGGAAGAATCTGCGAGCTACTGCCGCTAACAATTCCCCAAGGCGCAGGCTGTGATGCGCAAGTAGTCCGTGAAATACAACTTTTGTTGTTTTCATAGCCCCAACCATTTTGGGTGTTCACACACAGAGGATAAATAGTTCCGTACCAATTACATTGCTGCCCGCTAATCGCACTGGATACCGTTGAACTCCTTACACTACTGCTAACTGCAATGCTGGATGAACTTCTCACACTACTTACTGCGACTGAACTCGGTGCTGAACTTGGTGCAGAGGACCTCGCACCACCGCAAATATTGCCGGTAATGGTCGGGCGTTCAGCGCTGCCACCACGCTTGTCCACCTGAAACCCGAATTGCACGCTTTGACCTGGCGGAATACTGCCATTCCAACTCAAGTTGCTAGCCGTGTAAGGATTGTTACCAGAAACGTTCGCATTCCAGGATCCTGACAGTCGATTGGTGGCATATTGCCATCCCACTGTCCAGCCATTAATTGCGGTGGTGCTGGTGTTGGTAATTGTAATAGCGGCGGTGGCGCCGGTACTCCATTCATTGCTAATGCTGTAACTACAATTCGCTGATTGCGCGAGTGATTGCTGTGCCCAAATACCGCTACAAGCAACCACTGCAACTCCCAGCGTTTTTCTAAAAAACGCAGACTGCATGGTCATAGTCTCCTGATAGTTAATGAAAAATTTTTTATTTGTTATGGATGACTCATGTCCTTGAATCAAATGAGCTCCTGTGTGCTGACCTAGATAAAAAAGCATTTTTATTTCAAAAATTTTTTTGTAGGAATCACTTGTAAGAAAAATATTTCCTATAAAAAAATTTCGACCACTAATTTCAAGATCCCATAAAACAAAAATCCGGCCATCACAAGGTGAAGGCCGGAAAAGTCACAGTTGTTTCAGGGGTAACACGCGAAATCAGATAAAAAGTGTGAGCGTGAAAAGTTTTTCTATCTGACTTCATTTCACAAAGTAGTCGTCCGTGACCAAGGCATCTCTCCAAATGCCTGTCCTGGGCTCACTCTCACTCGACGCGTTTATTGCAATGCTGGATAAGCGTTGTTCACCAGTACAGTGAAGCCTTCTTTGAACCAGCGACCTGCTACAGGAGCATTTGCCAACGCACCGGTTGCCACAGTGCTATTGCCTGCGCTATAGGTGTAAGTTGGGTCACACATACGGTCAAAGCCTTTAGCTGGATCTTGTGGATCGAAAGACAATTCCAAAGACGCAGCGCCATCTGACTCACCTGGTGGTTTCACCCACACATAAGCATCGATACCTGGTGCTGGGGTCGCTTGTGGGCGCTCACCGATACCACCTTTCTGGTTGCACCAGTTACCGCGATGGGTACGCTTATCAACACGAGATTGGTCTACGAAGGTATCCAATACAGTGCTGGTTGAAGCAGCAGTTGGACGGTTCGGACCACCCCAACCATTACGTGAGGTATCTACCAACATACCGATTGTTGCAGGGAAGCCAGCAGCAATCATGCGAGTACGCCATGCTTGAACGAAGGCCACTTCGCTGAAGTAAGGGTTCCATTCAAAGAAAGTTGCCTGACGGGTTTGAGTACCGCCACCGCTACCTGGGAACGCGCTGTTAGCCAGTGAATCCAGGAATGGTTCGTACAGTGGGGTATAACCTGCAGTGTTAGATACAAAACCAGCCACTGAGTTAACGCCACCGGTAGCACCTTTGATTGCATCGCCAATCAAAGTCACTGCTTTACCGAAGTTGTCATCCCAACCCAACCAGCCTGAGTGACCGATATCTACGTAGGAGTAAACGTTGGTCAACGGATACAACTTGCTCAGCGTATAACGAGTGTTGGCAATGTAACCGTAGGTTGGATCAGTTGCCGCCTGGCAATCAGGATCGTTCAGGTTAGTTACCAGGTTTGGTAATGAATCTGGTTCAATGATCGCAATGATGCGCAGGCTTGCATATTTAGGATCCGAGAAAATTGACACGATCTTGTCAACGTACTCAGTGCGATAGCGAGTTGAACCTTCAACACCTTGCTTCAACTCGCCATTAGACGCGAGCGCTTTACAATCGCGGTTGGGCAGGTCGTAAACAACAACTTGAATTACGTTAGCGTTTTGCGCGAGCGCAGCATTCAGGTGATCACGCAATCCGTAAGAACCATCAGTTGGCTCAATAGCTCCGATACGGTCCATCCACACAGCAGTGTTGTAACCAGAAACTTTTGAACCGCCAGTTTCAGCTTGCGCTTTGGCTGACCAAATTGGATCTACGTACCAGTTAGCACCAACAAATGGGTTATCCAAACGAGGACCAACAGGAACACTTGAGCTTGAACGTGATGTCGTGGCCACGCTGCTTGAGCTACGCGATGTTGAGGTTGCAACAACGCTGCTGGAGGTCGCCGGAACACTTGAGCTGCTCGGACGAGATGAACTGGTGTAACAAGATGGATTATTGCCTTCCGAGCAAGACACGCTGCTTGAGCTACGAGAGGTAGACGTTGAAATCACGCTCGAACTACTCGGACGCGAGCTGGAAGTTGCTGGCGTGCTGGAACTACTTGGGCGGGAGCTTGAAGTAGCAGGTACGCTTGAACTACGAGGAACAGAACTGGTTGTTCCAACTACACCATAGGGTGCTGGTTGTGCAGCACAGGTTGTGCGAGACACACAGCTCTTGCCATTTTCATAGCCCCAACCGCTTTGGGTAGTAGCACATAGAGGTTGCAAGGAGCCGTACCAATTACACTGCTCACCTGACACTATTGGAGTGCTGCTACTTGAACGTGAGGTGCTGGTCACAGCAATGCTTGAAGGTGCAGAGGAACTGGTAGTTACTGGTGGAGTACCAGAGCAGATACTGCCAGTCAGAGTTGGCATTTCGGCAGAACCGCCGCGCTTATCAACTTGAAAGCCAAATGTCGCACTGCCACCGGGTTGCAGGGTGCCGTTCCAGCTCACGTTGGATGCAGTGTAAGGGTTGCTGCCGCTAACCTGTGCATTCCATGAGCCGGTCAGGCGATTGGTAGTATATTGCCAACCCACGGACCACCCGTTTACCGCTGAGCTACCGCTGTTAGTAACAATAATTTCTCCGGTCAGACCGGTAGACCACTCATTGCTAATTTTGTAAGTACAAGCAGCATTAGCACTTTGGCCAGCTGCCGACAAACCAAGACCCAGCGCAATCGCCAGACCTAAGGTTTTTCTTGTTGGAGTCATCATTGAAGTTCTCCTGGATTCCAGTGAGTAGAGCTGTAAGCTCTCGTTATTATTCGGCGCCTTCTACTACAGGCGCTTATGTTCCTTACTTCCTGCAAGGCACCACAAAACGGCTGTGGTTGTTCATTCCATCGGGGCTGAAAGATAAAGGCTTGTTAGCGCTACCTTAATCTTTTAACAATTTCTCGCGGTTATTATTGTTAGTATCGTTTGAATCTTTATTTGAAATGAAGGTGTTGAAACAACACCAACCGACCTATGAAGTGACCATTACCGCTCATTGAAAACGAACGGTAAAAACACCATAAATCGTCAAAACTGCATATATTTCTAGTGAGGAATGCTGAAGGGAAACACAAAAACATTAACGTTATTATCCTACTATTCAGCAATTCCATTCTGCGAAAAATATCTCACTGCACACTTGTACACATGAAGAAAACTTACAGCTTGGCAGCGCTATCATTTAAGCGCCACGCTATGCCTCAAGGCATTTACAACAAATTTTTAACTTCTTCAGGCTAATGAAACAAACAGACAGGGTTAATAGAGACATCATTGGCAGGACAGCGCTTGGAACACTTGAATCTTTTTATACTTATTAGCTTTTACTGATGATTTTTTAATATATAAAAACAACAGGTCGAGATGCAAAACAGCGCTGTCAATTCAATTCGCCAAAAGTATTGCAAATATTCGGAATTGGCAACCCCTTATATTAAAATTGTCTGATTTTTCCACAAACACTGAATTTATGTGATAAATATCACTCACCCGCAAATGAAATTTCCGTTATATTTGAAAATTAAAGTCCGATTCGCTTTAGTTGCACTCCTTAGACTTCGCAGGAACAACCACTCAATATCAAAGACGCAGACTTTTGTTGTGCACCACATCGACCAAACAAAAAAATATTAGCTTTAAAGAAAAATTATTTTTAAAAGAAGTCGTCTTACCTTTGCCCCCATCATTTATTTAAAACCTAAAAAATCCTTGTTTTGGGGCATTTTTAACGCTTTTAGCCCTCCCAAAAACAACCTTCCGAATAACAAAAATCAAAAAAACCTTCGATTTTATTTTTAGAAATTTGAAAATTTTTTGAATTGTTAAATTACTTAAAGTCGTTCTAAATAGCGAAAAATTACCTTAAATCTACGCTGATTTCTTAGCCTAGCTATTGCCAGCCCTTTAGGTGGTGCATTAATCGCCACCGTCTACCTTGCTGCCCGCACTGAAACCTATAACTGGAACAGTGTTCGTATGGATGACGGAGGTTTTGTGCCCCGCACCCTATTTAACCAGAAAGAGCCAAATTTGATTTATGGACGTACAGCCATAGGCAGTGCCTATCGTTGGGACAAAACCAATAAGAAATGAACTCCGTTGCTCGATTGGGTTGGCTGGGATAACTGGAGCTGGAACGGCGCCCCCAGAATATCGACCAATTCAGTTGACACTAACCGACTCTATGCCGCCACTGGCATGCATACCAATAACTAGCCCCCAAACAACGGCGCCATTCCAGTGGTTCAGACCTTTATTTCGGTTATAACAGTTTGACGATCTATCGAAAAAAACCGAAAACCCTGATGGTTGTCCCACAGGCTTTCTGGTGGCCAGACGCCATTTTCTTCTGCATCACTGATGGAGGCGCAACCTGGACTCGTATTTGGGATTGGGCTGGTTACCGGAGTAAAACCCAACGCTATACTTTGGACATATCTGAGGTGCCTTGGCTTAATTTCGGCGTTACATGTTCAAATAACCCGGCAGCACCTACCGGCAAACTGGGGCGGATGAACGAACCCGTTGAAATTGCCTCCACATACAACTCCAACCACCTCATGTATGGCATTGGTGCCACTATGTTTAAGGTAGTGAGAATCTAACCGCGCAGGGCACCGGAGGTACAACGCTTTCCACGTTAGCAGGGAGTAACTGATGACAAGGCAGCTACAGGCGCAATGTCTGGTGGCAACGCCGCCTCATCCGCCGATGGACGCAACATTGTTTGGGCGCTGGGTGATACAACAGCAGCTTTTGTGTCAACGGCGCTTGGAAGCACATGGATTGTAATTTCTTGTTTGCGTGCAGGTTCAATTGTAGAAGTAGATCGCTCCGACAAGGACCCGACCTTCAAGGTATCTCCTGCTGCGAACCTCCCCCTCAGCTCGCCGTTTCAAAGCCCCTTTTGTTATTTGGTTAGCGGGTGGTCGCGATGCAACAGCCTGTGCACACAAAGCGGTTGAGGTTATGAGAACAATAAGAGCTGCATTTAACGTTCGACTTATAACAGCCAGCCCATGTCATTAAGTGTAGTCGCGACATCTAAATCACCCAGCTCGACTGCAAGTAGCTCGGGCAGAAGCCCCTCAAGCTTTACCACGACTAACAGCCCTGTACCAAGCAGCAGCTCCATATCAAACAGATATTGGGTAGTTTCTAGCGTTGGGAGCTCGATCTCGAATTAGGGCAAGTTACTGTGTGCAAGAAGGTAACCAGCGACTGCAACTCAGGTAATTGCGCGGGGGTGCCCGTCACCAATAACGGAGCGCCGGCGGTAGTTTGGCAAACAGGTATAGTTATTGCCGGCACTATTAGCAACGCTAGGGAGGCTTCTGTCATACAAATGAGCAGCAAAACAAGCTGAAACGCCTTGAATGGAACGCGACTTGAGGTCTTGGTAAATCCATTACAGATATTGGTTTCTGCGCTAATAAATAACCCTCTGGAATATTTAACTCCGACAGGTCAACTGCCATGGTTAAAACCATTTTTTTACCTGTAAATTTAAACAAGCCTAGATCAGCATCCATTTCACGTATTTTTTGAAATATACCCATTTTTTTACTTGTATACTTGTGCATCTTTATTTGATCGCGCTACCAATCTGCGTTAACTTTGGTTCCAATAAATATAAGTGTGAATTCAACCGGCAATTCGTTTACTGAATGTTCAAACCTTAATTCAAAAAAACAATGTTTTTCATTGCTGGCAAAAAAGTAATTACCAAAGAAAAAAGCGACTTTTCCAGTAGAAAACACACTAATTAGCTTCACCATCAAGTTACAAATAATTGTTGCAAACATTGGCGTCATGATTCTGTTTCGATAATCCAAGGGAGGATATATCGAATATGTCACGATTTAAAAATGTTAGCGCAATCATTTATCGGTAAATATACTTTGATTAAAGAAAACAACAAAGGCGCGGACAACTATGTTTAAAACCCTGATTGTGTATGCCCATCTCCTGGCCGCTTGCGTGGCTGTTGGCATCCTGTTGATGCAAGACTTGGCCTTGGCCAAAACCAAAGGCGGCGCCCTCTCTTCCGGTGCCGTAAAAGACCTCACCAAGTCCGCCGAAATTATGTTTATCTCCCTGGTTTTGCTGTGGATCTCCGGCCTCGCCCTGGTATTGCTCGGCTATCTCGAAAACCCCCAGCAGTACCTGATGAACGAAAAACTCTGGGCCAAATTCACCGTAGTGTCAGTGCTCACCCTGAACGGTATCGCCCTGCACTACTACAGCTTTCCACGTGTCACCTCACGCCGCGGGCTGCTCGGTCTCCCCACCTTTGAACAAATCCTGGTGGTACTCACCGGTGCATTGTCTACCACGTCCTGGTTATTTGCCTGCTACCTCGGCATCGCCAGACCCTGGAACTACACCGTGGACTTCAGCTTTGTCATGTTTATTTACTCCGGCTTGTTGGTCACCGCCTTTATCGTTGCCGGTGAAGTTCTGCGCGCCATGCGCAAAGCTGAACCCGAACAACCCCTGATCGCTGAACAGATCCATCTGAACGCCTCCCGCAAGTTTGATTAGTCACCGAGCCGGCATCACAGCCTGATCGGCGGCGATGACAGCGCTGTTTCTGTCATCGCCTGGTTTTATCGCTTTGTTTTACCCCTTGTTTTAACCGTTTTAACAAGAACGATGTTGATGACCGTTGCCGGTGCAAGCCGGCATTTACCTCCGAGGAAGACACTATGAGTAGCTTTAAAGCCTCTGCGATCAACCCTCGTATAGCGGGTGCGCTAACGCGCTCTCTCTATGCGGCCGGGTTCTCCCTGGCTGTATCCACTCTTTCCACTCAGGCCTATGCTGGTTGCCAGTATGTGGTCAATAACCAGTGGAATAATGGATTTGATGCCAAGATAAAAATAACTAACGATGGGACAAGCGCAATCAATGGCTGGAACATTAGCTGGAAATACAATGGCGACAACCGTGTAACGTCCAGCTACAACGCCACCCTGAGCGGAACCAACCCTTACACCGCAACCAACCTGAGCTGGAATGGCAACATTGCCGCCGGTCAAAGCGTTGAATTCGGTTTCCAGGGTTCCAAAGGCTCAGCGGCTGCTGAAGTACCGGTGATCACCGGCGCAGTGTGCGGTGGAACCACTACCACTTCCTCTGCAGCACCATCCTCTACTGCAGTAGTGTCAAGCTCTCGTTCATCTACAGCATCGTCCAACGGAACGGCTCAAGGCGTTGCACCACTGGTTGTTCAAGGCAACAAAGTAACCGCCAACGGCCAACCCGCCAATCTGTCAGGCATGAGCCTGTTCTGGAGTAACACCGGTTGGGGTGGCGAGAAGTACTACAACGCGCAAGTTGTGTCCTGGTTGAAGTCCGACTGGAAAGCCAACCTGATTCGCGTTGCTATGGGTGTTGAAGATACTGGCGGTTACCTGACCGACTCTTCCAACAAAACCCGCGCCACTACCGTGGTTGATGCGGCTATTGCCAACAACATGTATGTGATCATCGATTGGCACACCCATCACGCGGAAGACAACAAAGCAGCAGCAATCGCTTTCTTCAAAGAAATGGCTACCAAGTACGGTAACTACAACAACGTGATTTATGAGGTATACAACGAGCCGTTGAATATCTCCTGGAGCGGTGTTCTCAAGCCTTACGCTACTGATGTCATCAAGGAAATCCGTGCAATTGACCCGGACAACCTGATTATCGTGGGCACACCTAACTGGTCTCAAGACGTTGATGTAGCGGCTAACGATCCAATCACCGCCTACAGCAACATCGCTTACACCTTGCACTTCTATGCTGGTACTCACAAACAATCCCTGCGCGACAAAGCGCAAACCGCACTTAACCGCGGTATTGCACTGTTTGTGACCGAGTGGGGTTCAGTGAATGCTGACGGTGCCGGTGCTGTAGACACAACCGAAACCAACACCTGGTTGAGCTTCCTGAAAACCAACGGTATCAGCAATGCCAACTGGGCATTGAATGACAAAGCCGAAGGTTCTTCTGCGCTCGTGCCTAATGCCAGCGCCAATGGTGGCTGGACCAGCGCTCAGCTGACTGCGTCCGGTACCCTGGTACGCAATGCGATGATTGCCAACAACGGTGGCACTGTTACCAGCTCTACCCCGTCAACCTCTTCACGCAGCTCTACACCAGCAACCAGCTCATCAGTACCTGCGACTAGTTCCAGCAAGTCCAGCAGCTCTGTCGCTGTCGTGTTCTCCAGTAGCAGCACCGCGACCACCTCCTCTGTGAACAACGGTGGCGGCGTACTCTTCTCCGATACCTTCGAGAGCGGCACTGCAAACACCCAACCTGCCGGTTGGCAGAACTTCATCGGCTGGGTGCCTAACAACAGCAACACCGCCTCAGGTTCACAATACGCCCTGGTTGATACCACCAAAGCTTACACCGGTACCAAGTCTGTTCACTTCAAAGGTGGCGCAGCACCGGCGCAACTGGTTCGCGCTCTGCCAGCTGGCACCCAACGTCTCTATACCCGTGCTTACGTGAATATGAGCGTGCCAATGGGTAATGTGGCCGGCGACAACCACGAACACATCTTCGGTATCAAGAAAACCTTCGATGCCAACGATGAAATCCGTGTAGGTCAAATCAAAGGCGTGTTAGGTACCAACCACATCCCAAGCGATAACATCGCGCCCAAGCAAAGCCAATGGTGGAGCGGCCCGCAAATGGCAGCCAATACCTGGTACTGCGTGGAAGTGGATTACCTGGCTGACCAAGCCTATGACACCCTGAAAATGCGTGTGAATGGCACTGAAGTACACTCAATCACTTCAGCATCTGATTGGAACAACGGCGCTCTGGCCGCTGACTGGATGAGCGACAAGTTCAACTACGTCATGTTCGGTTTCCACAGCTTCAGCAGCCGTACCGCTGACGTATGGATGGACGATATCGTAGTGTCTACCCAGCCAATCGGTTGTGGTACCACTCCACCACCAGCCAGCAGCAGCTCTGTAGCATCCGTAGCGCCAAGCTCTTCCAGCAAGTCCAGCAGCTCGGTAGCACCAAGCTCTTCCAGCGTGGCTATGACCAGCAGTTCAGTACCTTCTTCTTCGGTAGCACCAAGCTCCAGCAGCCGTTCCAGCTCTTCTGCTGCAACCACTGCCGCCTGGACCCTGAACACTACCGATTCTTACCTGAACTTCGTCACCACCAAAAACACCCACAACGTGGAAGTGCATAACTTCACCAGTATCAGTGGCGATATCAGTGCAGCTGGCGTAGCCACCCTGACCATCGACCTGAACACAGTGAACACCGGTGTAGCACTGCGCGATCAACGCATGAAAGATATGTTGTTTGAAACAGCGACCTACCCAACCGCGACTGTCACCGTGACTGTTCCAGCCACCTTGATCAGCGGTCTGGCCGTTGGCCAATCAGCGGCGACCGATATCACTGCCAGCCTCAACCTGCACGGTGTGAGCGGAACCATCACCACCAAGGTCTCCGTCCAAAAACTGTCCAACTCACGCATCCTTGTGCAAACCCTGGCACCGGTGCTGACCAAAGCAGAAACCTACAACATGACTGCCGGTGTGGAAGCGCTGCGTGCAGCGGTGGCTATCGCCTCCATCAGTGCCGCGGTTCCTGTGGACTTTGCGCTCGTCTTTGACGCCCGTTAATTGGATGAAGCTTAGAGAGAACCTATCATGAAAAAATTATTGAAACTGTCGATGCTCTCCACCAGCGTGGCGCTTGGCATCATGGCTTCCGGCGGTGCTACCGCCCAGGGAGCTTGTAGTGTGGATTTTGCCAGTGTGAATAACTGGGGATCTGGCGCTCAGTACAAAGTGACCTTGACCAACACCGGTGCCGCCAAGACCTCCTGGGAATTGTGCTGGACCTATGCTGGTAATGATGTGATTAACAACCTCTGGGACGGTGTATACACCCAGAGCGGTAAAAACGTGTGCGTGAAGAATGCGCCGTACAACCCGAACCTGGCGGCCAATGGCACTGCCTCTTTCGGTTTCCTGGTGAATAACCCGGGGGCAGCGCCTACCTCATTCACATTGAACGGTGCAGCTTGTGGCGGTTCTGCCAGCAGTACTCCAAGCACCAGCAGTGCCAGCTCTGTTGCCACCAGCCGCAGCTCTACTCCTGCCACCAGCAGCAGTAGCTCAGCGAACAACGGTGTAGCAGCCCGCTGGTTGTTGGACGGCACCAACTCCACCTTCCACTTTGTGACCGTGAAGAAAAACGCCACTACCGGCGCCGAAACACCGGAAAACTTCACCTTCACCCAGTTGCAAGGCACAGTATCTCCGTCTGGACAAGCAACACTGACTATCCCACTGAGCAGCATCAGCACCGGTATCGCACTGCGCGATACCCGTATGCAGGACTACATTTTTGAGTCTGCCTACCTGCCTAACCTGCACTTCACTACCCAGCTTGACCTGGCAGCGATTGAAGCTATGTCTGCTGGTAGCACTGCCATTCAATCAGTGACCGGTAACCTGACGCTGCACGGCATCGTCAAGTCAGTTGTGTTTGATGCGCTGGTTGTGAAAAACAGCAGCGGCAGCGTGTCTTTCTCACCGAAAAAACCAATCGTCATCAACTCTACCGATTTCGATATCAATTACGGTGTTGAATACCTGCGCAATCTCATGAGCCTGGGTACCATCGGCGAGAAAGTACCTGTGTACTTCAAGATGTTCCTGAGCAACAGCAACCCGAGCAATACCCCAGCGATCAGCCTGGCGACTGCACCATCTGCACCGCTGAGCGTAACCGGTACAGCGGTAACTACAGGCGCAAGTCTGAACTGGGCTGATGCCAGCGCGACTGAAACGGGTTTCCTGGTTCGTCGTAAAGGGGCTGATGGTCGTTGGTACACTGCTTCCAAGCTCAATGCTAACAGTGTGAGCTATTTGGACGCTCTGACTGCTTCCGGCAGCTATGACTACAAGCTCATCGCTTTCACTGACAGCGTTCCGGCAGCGGCCACGACTGCGGTTACCGTTACCTTCACCGGTGGCGCATCGGCTTCGTCTGTGAGCAGCACTGGAACTACTACCTCTGCCAGCTCTTCCAGCACCGGCACTACCACTTCGGTAAGCTCTCGCAGCTCTAGTAGTGTAGCTTTTGTTGGTGATGCCACTACCGGTAAAAATCTGTTTGGTACTGTCGGCTGTCAAGGCTGCCACAAAGACAGTGATGGCGACGGACGCTTTACCGACGGCATAGTTACCTTTGACGTGAACGCATGGAAACACCCAGCAAACTTCCCGGCCGGCAATTACACCGGAACCAGCGTGAGCGAGCTGGCTCGTTTCATCAATCAACAAATGCTGGGCTCTTACGCTACTTGTACCGCTGCAAACTGCGGTGAGCACTTAGCTGCTTACCTGTGGTCACTCAGAGGTAAAAACCAAAACAATGGTGTAGCCTGTGATACTTCGTCGGCGGTGAAATACGGTATGCGTTCGGTCAAATTGTTGACCTCTTTCGAATACCACAACTCACTGCAAGCGTTGTTTAGCAAGACGCTGCCTGCAAACTATGCATCGAAAGACCTGGCCAACCCGGACAAAATGATTGCTAGCTTGCCAAACCACACCACTGAACCAGTAACTGAAGCGCGCATACTGTCTTATCAGAAGAACGCATCAGACATAGCTACTTGGGCAATTAACAACAGTGCATTGCCGTTCACTTGTAGCGATACCACGTCAACTACATGTGCTACCAGCTTTATTGACAATTTCGCATACTTGGCTTTCCGTCGTCCTTTGACTAACGACGAAAAAACCGAGTACACCGCTATTGTTCGTAACGGATCTACCGGCCTGCGCTGGGCAATTCAAACAGTGTTAATGTCTCCTCAATTCCTGTATCGCACTGAGCTGGGTTTGCCAGTTAGCCAAGCGCGTTCACAATCTTGGGGTACTAGCACTATTTTCCAACAAGCTGACTCTACTGCTTACGCGTTGGATCCATATGAATTTGCTTCTGCGTTGGCGTATATGTACACAGGTAGCGGCCCAGACAAAACGTTGCTAACTGCTGCAGCGAACGGTCAGTTGGAAAACGCAACCAACCTCGGTCAACAAATTGATCGCCTGCTCGACTCAGACTTGGGTAAAGCACAAATGGGTCGTTTTGCTGGACTCTGGTTCCGCACTGATGACGTAGCTAACGTAACTCGCACCGCAGGCAGCAATTTCACTCAAGCAGTGAAAGACTCCATGGCGCAAGAAATCCGTGAAGTTTACAAATACGCGTTCTACAACAATCTGCCATTCACCGATATTTATACCGGCGACTACACCATGCTAAACAGTACTTTGTCGTCTTACTACGGGGTTTCAGGTGGCGGCACTAGCACCACCGATTGGCGTATGGTTAACACTGCCAACTCCAAACGCGGTGGTGTGTTGTCGTCCGGCGCCTTCATGACCCTGTACGCTCACGCTGGCCGTACATCACCCATCAAGCGCGCAGTACACGTACGCCAAGACATGCTCTGTCAAAATATTCCACTGCCTACCTCATTTGAGGATAAAACTGGATTGCGCGACAAAGCAGCAGCTGACGCACAGAAAGCGCTGGAAGCTGGCAACCTGACTACCACCCAGTTCTACGACATGCAAACTGCGGTAGAAGGTACACCTTGCTATCAATGCCATAACGCTATCATCAACCCATTGTTCGGTATTGATGATTTCGACAACGTTGGTATGCCTCGCTCAGTAGTGAATGGCAAAGTGGTACAAAAAGCTATGGACCTGAACGGTAACGAAGCACGCACCAACAACGTTGAAATCAACATGGTTAACAACGGTGGTCGCCTCTTCGGTGCGAATGGAGTTGGTACAGTTGGCTTCGCTGAAGTAAATAACGAGAAGGATACTGGTTCACCTGGCTTACCATTTAACGGCTCTAAAGATTTGGGTCGCATCATGGTTGCCAACAACCTGCCAGGCGTGAACGCTTGTTTGATCCAAAAATCATTCCGCTTCGCAACCGGTTATTCACTGAGCCGCGAATTCCAGGACGATACCGCTGAGAAAGCGTTGACTACTCAGCAACAATCGCAATTGGCTTGTATCAATGACTCCCTCAAAACCAAGTTGAGCGGAAGCAATGGCAACCCACGCGCAATGTTGAAAGAGCTCGGTATGTCTAACGTGATTCGTTTCCGTCGCTAAGACTGAACGGGTGGGGGCAACCCCCACCCTTCAACTGGAAAGCCAACAGAAAAAAATTCTAAATCCAAGAGGTTTGGTTATGAAAAAGATTGATAGTAGATTCCGCCACTTGCCCGAAGACGATGCGCTTGAGGCAATGGAACACTTCAAGAAACTTGAAGCGGGACCAGAAGCACTGAAAACCTATTTGAAAAATGACGAAAAGCACGACAAGCGTTATCGCGATCAATTTATCCAACAAGATCGTCGTAGCTTTATGGATTTAATTGCTAAATCTGGTATTTCTGCCGGACTATTGCGCGGCTCCGCTCTGCTGGGTGGTATTCTCGCCAACCGTCACGCAATGGCGCAAACCAACGTCAACAAGCGCGTAGTTTTTTGTTATCTGAATAGCGGCGCCGCTTCTGGCACTTGGATGCCAAGTAGCGCCACACAAATGAACCAAATTACTCGCCCCTACGGTCCAGATGGTTACAACGTTTCCGGCATTTGTCATTTCCGCCAAATCGACGTGATTACATCCGGCCACGCTACTGCGATGAACTCATTAGGTGTAACTGATTACAATTCACCGACCATGGATAAACGCATTGCTGCCGTATTAGGAACTAGCACGCCCCGCTCATCAATCTACTTGGGAGCAAAAGCGACCACCAACGGTACGTTGTGCAGCAACATTGGTCCTTGTACTGATAACCCAACTCAAGCATTGTCCAATATATTTAGCGGAACTTCTGGCGGCGGAGGTGGAACTACTCCAGACACAACTTATGCACTCTCTTACGATGCACAATTGCGAGCGCTGGAACAAATCAAAACCAAACTCAGTTCAGACGAATATGCTCGTTATCAAGAGCACATCGACTCATTGAAAAAAATCAAAACCAATACAGCGGCCGCAAACAGCAGTAGTGGTTCTACCACAACCACTAACTGTGGCACTGGTATTACTCCTAGCGTTGCCAATATGCAAGCGACTGGCAAATCCCAAGCTGACATCGTTGTTGCTGCGTTAGCGTGCGGCATTACCAAAGTAGCGACCCTGCAATTAGGTAACCACCAAGGTGACTGGTTGGGTCACAATACCTCCTGGACTCAGGATGCTCACCAGGCTTGTCACGGTGCACCAAGCAACGCCGCGTTTGTCGAAATGTGGCGTTACCTCAACGATGTTCCGGCATACCTGATCGACAAGTTACGTAAAACAGCAGGGCCAGATGGCCAACCGCTGATTAACTCAACCGTTGTTGTACAAGTAACCTGTATGGGTAATGGTATGGATCACAGCTCCGGCAATGGTCCATTTATTGTTGCAACCCAGATGCCCGGTTTCGTCAGCGGCTATTCTGCTCGCCAGGGCGGTAACGTCTACGATCTGAACGGCGCAATTCCAAAAGGAATGGGGTTGACCGGTATTACATTAGGCAGCAGCACATTGGGTTTAGTGTAATTAGTTTAAAAAAGCCTTGTTCTAAAGCGCCTTCTATCGGCTTACGATAGAAGGCGCTTTTGTTTTCAGGGAGACTATTTTGTTTTGCCTGCCAGTCATTTAGGATGCGATATTCGCAAACATTAAAACAAATCGGTTTTTATTTATGCCCTCAAAAATTGCAATTCCTGCTCAGCTTATCAATCAATTTTGCTGCCCAAAATGTTTTGCAACTTCTGAAGAGAGTTTTGTTTTTGAAAATTTAAAATGCAATCGTTGTGAAACTGATTTTTTCAATTTGGGGAACGTACCTTGCTTTTTTCCTGCAGGATTTCATCAGAAAACAATCTGGCAACATCAAATCGCAACGCTACTAGGCAACGCAGAACAAGGACTAAATAACATCAGGGAATCACTTGCTCGTTATGACTTGAGTGAGACAACACGCAAACGACTTGCCGACATCTATAAAGCCAACTTAATCAACCGTGACAGCATTAAATTACTGTTTGAAAAAAAATCAGTCATTGCTGAATACAATGAACAACTGAGCAGCATGAACCCGGGCGACTTGGGCGAGTATTTCGATTTAATTTTCAGAGATTGGGCTTGGGATTCGGTCTCATTGCCAAGTGAAGAAAATCACAACGCTTTTTTGCGAATTAAGTCATTACTCGACAAATTACCTCAAACACCAAAAAATATTCTCGTTCTTGGAGCAGGTGCAGGAAGGTTAAGTTGGGATCTCCACAACCATTTAAAACCAGAGTTCACATTAGCAGTTGACAGCAATCCGCTACTCCTCGCCGCAGCTGATGAATTAATTAAACAACAACAAGCGCTTCAATTTGGAGAATTTAAGCTTTTCCCGCAAGCATCATTTCCAACAACGTTAACACAATCAATTACGCCACCCGATAATGCTACATCGAATGCGCACAACTGGTTTCTTTTGGGCGCTAATGTATGGAACTTGCCACTTTCAAAAAGCAACTTTGATTTAATCCTCACACCCTGGCTTATTGACGTAAATGGCGGTGACGTCCGGGATCTAATTGGCATCATCTATAATTTATTAACACCAAAAGGGAGCTGGCTAAATACTGGGCCACTATTGTTTACACGTCACCTCCCTCTCCAACTTAAATATTCTCACGAGGAAATCAAAGAGTTTATTACGTTAGCAAACATGGAAGTTGCCGCAGAGCGCATTGACCAAGCTCAATATTTGATATCTCCTATGGAAGCACGTCTAAGAGAAGAGCAGGTGTGGAGCTTTGCCGCCACCAGAACTAAAAGCAATAATTCAGAACCACCGCCAGGAGTTCTTGCTTCATGGTTGATCATGCATCACCTACCCATTCCTATAATGGATTTTCGTTTGACTCAACCACACCCTCTTGTTGAAGCTATTGTTGCGCTGATTGACGGTGAAAAATCGATCAATAACATCAGCAACATCCTTGTTAATCAATTACCGCCGGGCACGGCCGTAATTGATGTCATCGTTTCGATTCTCGGACAATTGCTCCTTGAGCGGGAACTTTCAACCTAAACATACAGCCACAACAACTAAGCCTAAGTACCATTATGTATGTATACGCGACAGCCTTAAGGTCACTGGACGTCCCCTTGCAACTTGCCTGTTACCATAAATAAACAAATTGCCACCTATTAAATTTCAACCAATCACACTTAAAAACCGACTTTATCAATGATAAAAGACCCTCAATAAAGTCGCTGTTAGTACAGATAATTATATCCAGCCAGTAAAAACCCCCTTGTATATTAAAAAATGTGAATTGATCGCGCTGTCAACTTACGATACTGTGGAACAATAAACATAAGATATTGTTTTAAGTCTCAACACCGAAGTTTTAGCTATAAACAACAAGCGCCAAACGGATAATTAAGGCGCCAAAATTATAAAGGCCGTGATAGAACGAGGGAAACAAGTGCGCTTAACCAGCAGGTTCAGCACTTTTCTGATTCGCCATCCAGTTGTAATTAAATTTTTGCGCAAGCAGAGGAATCATCACTTTAGGACTTAAAAATTCGTTGTAATTTTTTCGACCTGATCGTATCTGATGATTTTGTTAGCGCAATCATATGTAGCAAAAACCAATAACAACTTGACCACTACAACAACAAAGGCGCGGACAACTATGTTTAAAACCCTGATTGTGTATGCCCATCTCCTGGCCGCTTGCGTGGCTGTTGGCATCCTGTTGATGCAAGACCTGGCCTTGGCCAAAACCAAAGGCGGCGCCCTCTCTTCCAGTGCCGTAAAAGACCTCACCAAGTCCGCCGAAATCATGTTTATCTCCCTGGTTTTGCTGTGGATCTCCGGCCTCGCCCTGGTATTGCTCGGCTATCTCGAAAACCCCCAGCAGTACCTGATGAACGAAAAACTCTGGGCCAAATTCACCGTAGTGTCAGTGCTCACCCTGAACGGTATCGCCCTGCACTACTACAGCTTTCCACGTGTCACCTCACGCCGCGGGCTGCTCGGTCTCCCCACCTTTGAACAAATCCTGGTGGTACTCACCGGTGCATTGTCTACCACGTCCTGGTTATTTGCCTGCTACCTCGGCATCGCCAGACCCTGGAACTACACCGTGGACTTCAGCTTTGTCATGTTTATTTACTCCGGCTTGTTGGTCACCGCCTTTATCGTTGCCGGTGAAGTTCTGCGCGCCATGCGCAAAGCTGAACCCGAACAACCCCTGATCGCTGAACAGATCCATCTGAACGCCTCCCGCAAGTTTGATTAGTCACCGAGCCGGCATCACAGCCTGATCGGCGGCGATGACAGCGCTGTTTCTGTCATCGCCTGGTTTTATCGCTTTGTTTTACCCCTTGTTTTAACCGTTTTAACAAGAACGATGTTGATGACCGTTGCCGGTGCAAGCCGGCATTTACCTCCGAGGAAGACACTATGAGTAGCTTTAAAGCCTCTGCGATCAACCCTCGTATAGCGGGTGCGCTAACGCGCTCTCTCTATGCGGCCGGGTTCTCCCTGGCTGTATCCACTCTTTCCACTCAGGCCTATGCTGGTTGCCAGTATGTGGTCAATAACCAGTGGAATAATGGATTTGATGCCAAGATAAAAATAACTAACGATGGGACAAGCGCAATCAATGGCTGGAACATTAGCTGGAAATACAATGGCGACAACCGTGTAACGTCCAGCTACAACGCCACCCTGAGCGGAACCAACCCTTACACCGCAACCAACCTGAGCTGGAATGGCAACATTGCCGCCGGTCAAAGCGTTGAATTCGGTTTCCAGGGTTCCAAAGGCTCAGCGGCTGCTGAAGTACCGGTGATCACCGGCGCAGTGTGCGGTGGAACCACTACCACTTCCTCTGCAGCACCATCCTCTACTGCAGTAGTGTCAAGCTCTCGTTCATCTACAGCATCGTCCAACGGAACGGCTCAAGGCGTTGCACCACTGGTTGTTCAAGGCAACAAAGTAACCGCCAACGGCCAACCCGCCAATCTGTCAGGCATGAGCCTGTTCTGGAGTAACACCGGTTGGGGTGGCGAGAAGTACTACAACGCGCAAGTTGTGTCCTGGTTGAAGTCCGACTGGAAAGCCAACCTGATTCGCGTTGCTATGGGTGTTGAAGATACTGGCGGTTACCTGACCGACTCTTCCAACAAAACCCGCGCCACTACCGTGGTTGATGCGGCTATTGCCAACAACATGTATGTGATCATCGATTGGCACACCCATCACGCGGAAGACAACAAAGCAGCAGCAATCGCTTTCTTCAAAGAAATGGCTACCAAGTACGGTAACTACAACAACGTGATTTATGAGGTATACAACGAGCCGTTGAATATCTCCTGGAGCGGTGTTCTCAAGCCTTACGCTACTGATGTCATCAAGGAAATCCGTGCAATTGACCCGGACAACCTGATTATCGTGGGCACACCTAACTGGTCTCAAGACGTTGATGTAGCGGCTAACGATCCAATCACCGCCTACAGCAACATCGCTTACACCTTGCACTTCTATGCTGGTACTCACAAACAATCCCTGCGCGACAAAGCGCAAACCGCACTTAACCGCGGTATTGCACTGTTTGTGACCGAGTGGGGTTCAGTGAATGCTGACGGTGCCGGTGCTGTAGACACAACCGAAACCAACACCTGGTTGAGCTTCCTGAAAACCAACGGTATCAGCAATGCCAACTGGGCATTGAATGACAAAGCCGAAGGTTCTTCTGCGCTCGTGCCTAATGCCAGCGCCAATGGTGGCTGGACCAGCGCTCAGCTGACTGCGTCCGGTACCCTGGTACGCAATGCGATGATTGCCAACAACGGTGGCACTGTTACCAGCTCTACCCCGTCAACCTCTTCACGCAGCTCTACACCAGCAACCAGCTCATCAGTACCTGCGACTAGTTCCAGCAAGTCCAGCAGCTCTGTCGCTGTCGTGTTCTCCAGTAGCAGCACCGCGACCACCTCCTCTGTGAACAACGGTGGCGGCGTACTCTTCTCCGATACCTTCGAAAGCGGCACTGCAAACACCCAACCTGCCGGTTGGCAGAACTTCATCGGCTGGGTGCCTAACAACAGCAACACCGCCTCAGGTTCACAATACGCTCTGGTTGATACCACCAAAGCTTACACCGGTACCAAGTCTGTTCACTTCAAAGGTGGCGCAGCACCGGCGCAACTGGTTCGCGCTCTGCCAGCTGGCACCCAACGTCTCTATACCCGTGCTTACGTGAATATGAGCGTGCCAATGGGTAATGTGGCCGGCGACAACCACGAACACATCTTCGGTATCAAGAAAACCTTCGATGCCAACGATGAAATCCGTGTAGGCCAAATCAAAGGTGTGTTAGGTACCAACCACATCCCAAGCGATAACATCGCACCCAAGCAAAGCCAATGGTGGAGCGGCCCGCAAATGGCAGCCAATACCTGGTACTGCGTGGAAGTGGATTACCTGGCTGACCAAGCCTATGACACCCTGAAAATGCGTGTGAATGGCACTGAAGTACACTCAATCACTTCAGCATCTGATTGGAACAACGGCGCTCTGGCCGCTGACTGGATGAGCGACAAGTTCAACTACGTCATGTTCGGTTTCCACAGCTTCAGCAGCCGTACCGCTGACGTATGGATGGACGATATCGTAGTGTCTACCCAGCCAATCGGTTGTGGTACCACTCCACCACCAGCCAGCAGCAGCTCTGTAGCATCCGTAGCGCCAAGCTCTTCCAGCAAGTCCAGCAGCTCGGTAGCACCAAGCTCTTCCAGCGTGGCTATGACCAGCAGTTCAGTACCTTCTTCTTCGGTAGCACCAAGCTCCAGCAGCCGTTCCAGCTCTTCTGCTGCAACCACTGCCGCCTGGACCCTGAACACTACCGATTCTTACCTGAACTTCGTCACCACCAAAAACACCCACAACGTGGAAGTGCATAACTTCACCAGTATCAGTGGCGATATCAGTGCAGCTGGCGTAGCCACCCTGACCATCGACCTGAACACAGTGAACACCGGTGTAGCACTGCGCGATCAACGTATGAAAGATATGTTGTTTGAAACAGCGACCTACCCAACCGCGACTGTCACCGTGACTGTTCCAGCCACCTTGATCAGCGGTCTGGCCGTTGGCCAATCAGCGGCGACCGATATCACTGCCAGCCTCAACCTGCACGGTGTGAGCGGAACCATCACCACCAAGGTCTCCGTCCAAAAACTGTCCAACTCACGCATCCTTGTGCAAACCCTGGCACCGGTGCTGACCAAAGCAGAAACCTACAACATGACTGCCGGTGTGGAAGCGCTGCGTGCAGCGGTGGCTATCGCCTCCATCAGTGCCGCGGTTCCTGTGGACTTTGCGCTCGTCTTTGACGCCCGTTAATTGGATGAAGCTTAGAGAGAACCTATCATGAAAAAATTATTGAAACTGTCGATGCTCTCCACCAGCGTGGCGCTTGGCATCATGGCTTCCGGCGGTGCTACCGCCCAGGGAGCTTGTAGTGTGGATTTTGCCAGTGTGAATAACTGGGGATCTGGCGCTCAGTACAAAGTGACCTTGACCAACACCGGTGCCGCCAAGACCTCCTGGGAATTGTGCTGGACCTATGCGGGTAATGATGTAATTAACAACCTCTGGGACGGTGTATACACCCAGAGCGGTAAAAACGTGTGCGTGAAGAATGCGCCGTACAACCCGAACCTGGCGGCCAATGGCACTGCCTCTTTCGGTTTCCTGGTGAATAACCCGGGGGCAGCGCCTACCTCATTCACATTGAACGGTGCAGCTTGTGGCGGTTCTGCCAGCAGTACTCCAAGCACCAGCAGTGCCAGCTCTGTTGCCACCAGCCGCAGCTCTACTCCTGCCACCAGCAGCAGTAGCTCAGCGAACAACGGTGTAGCAGCCCGCTGGTTGTTGGACGGCACCAACTCCACCTTCCACTTTGTGACCGTGAAGAAAAACGCCACTACCGGCGCCGAAACACCGGAAAACTTCACCTTCACCCAGTTGCAAGGCACAGTATCTCCGTCTGGACAAGCAACACTGACTATCCCACTGAGCAGCATCAGCACCGGTATCGCACTGCGCGATACCCGTATGCAGGACTACATTTTTGAGTCTGCCTACCTGCCTAACCTGCACTTCACTACCCAGCTTGACCTGGCAGCGATTGAAGCTATGTCTGCTGGTAGCACTGCCATTCAATCAGTGACCGGTAACCTGACGCTGCACGGCATCGTCAAGTCAGTTGTGTTTGATGCGCTGGTTGTGAAAAACAGCAGCGGCAGCGTGTCTTTCTCACCGAAAAAACCAATCGTCATCAACTCTACCGATTTCGATATCAATTACGGTGTTGAATACCTGCGCAATCTCATGAGCCTGGGTACCATCGGCGAGAAAGTACCTGTGTACTTCAAGATGTTCCTGAGCAACAGCAACCCGAGCAATACCCCAGCGATCAGCCTGGCGACTGCACCATCTGCACCGCTGAGCGTAACCGGTACAGCGGTAACTACAGGCGCAAGTCTGAACTGGGCTGATGCCAGCGCGACTGAAACGGGTTTCCTGGTTCGTCGTAAAGGGGCTGATGGTCGTTGGTACACTGCTTCCAAGCTCAATGCTAACAGTGTGAGCTATTTGGACGCTCTGACTGCTTCCGGCAGCTATGACTACAAGCTCATCGCTTTCACTGACAGCGTTCCGGCAGCGGCCACGACTGCGGTTACCGTTACCTTCACCGGTGGCGCATCGGCTTCGTCTGTGAGCAGCACTGGAACTACTACCTCTGCCAGCTCTTCCAGCACCGGCACTACCACTTCGGGCAGCTCTAGCAGTTCAGGCACCCTGGTAGGAAATGCCGCGAATGGCGCAACACTTTGGACACAACGTGGTTGCGTGGGCTGTCACGGTATTGACGGCGCGAAAAACGCGAACGGAACTGCTGTAGCAGTTGCGCTTAATCCAAACCGCACTTTGTATCGCCATAGAAACGATACTCAGGACCGTACCCTCAGAGAGTTCATCGCCAAGTGGATGCCGCCAGGTGAAGAAGGTAGCTGTACTGGTCAGTGCGCCGCCGACTTGGAAGCACATATCCTGACCATGCGTAAACCTAGCGACGGCGTACCAGATGTGCCAGTAAGCAACTTCAGCTGTCCATCCAATGCCCAAAGCTATGGTCAACGTACGCTACGTTTGCTCACCAAAATGGAGTACCAACGCTCCGTGAAAGATCTGGTGGCTTACCAAGCAGACGTTACCGCAACTCTGCCGGATGACTTCACCTCAGGCGTCTTTGTTAACAACAACACCCTGTTCGTCGATAAGGCGCGCTACACCAGTTACCTGGCCAATGCCGAGCGCATTGCAGCTGACGTAGCAACTCGCTGGAATGCAGTCCTCGGTTGTACTCCATCTACTAGTTGTGCCAGCACACTGGTTAACACCCTGGGTCCAAAAGTGTTCCGTCGTCCACTGACTACGGAAGAGCAAACTGCTTATCTGGGCGTTGCCAATGGCACCACCGGTAGCCGTGCAGTCGCTGATGGTATGCAAGTCGCATTGACCGCTATGCTGTCATCTCCACAGTTCCTGTATCGCTCTGAATTGGGCACCTTGTCCAGCACCGGCGTTTACAAACTTGACGGTTATGAAATGGCTACTTACTTGAGCTACACCTTGACCGGTACAACACCTAACGCGACTCTGATGACTGCAGCCGCCAATGGCTCTCTCAACACCGCCGCTGGAGTACGTACACAAGCCGCTGCGCTCTTGTCTTCTCCAAACGCCAAAGTATTGCTGAGTGATTTGGTAAACCGTTGGGTAGGTACTGACAAAGTTGAAACTCTGACCAAAACTGCTATCAGCAACTTTGCAACACTGGGTGCTGACATGAAAAATGAGCTGGGTAAAAACTTCTCAGCGGCCATGCTTGATAGCACCGCCACCTTTGCCGCGATTTACAACCCAAGCTATACCCACGTGAACTCTCGTTTGGCCACTCACTACGGCATTCCATTTAGCGGCACTCAAGACGCCGATGGATTCGTGAAAGTAACTACAGCAGATCGCGGCGGTATCTTGTTGTCCGGTGCCTTCATGTCACGCTACGCCAGCACTACCGATTCAAACATGATCACTCGTGCGGTAGCAATTCGCAGAAAACTGATGTGTCAGGATATTCCTGAGCCACCATCAGGTGTAAGCCTGGACCGCGAAGCCTTGTTCGCACAAGACAAAGCGTTCTACGAAGCACCAACTACTACCCAACACATGATTTTCGACCGCATTACTGCAGGCACCACCTGCTCTAACTGCCATGCTGAAATCATCAACCCATTGGGCGGCGGCTTGGAAAACTTCGATACCGCTGGTCGCGTGCGCACTACCGATCTCAAAGGCAACGCCATTGTGGCAAAAGGCACCTTCTATTCGCCCTATCCACAACTGCAATTCCTGAACGATCCGGATCGCGTACTCTACAAACCAGAGATTCAATTCGACGGAGCCAAAGATTTTGCGCGTACCATAGTTGAGCACCCACAAGTATCCGGCTTGGCCCAAACTTGTATGGCGACTCAATTCTTGAGCTACAGCTCAGGTATTAACTCAATCTTCCTGATCGACTCCGATAGAAACGTTGGCACCAAGCGCATTAGCTTAGACGAAGAAAAGGCGTATCGTTGCGACATCAGCGACCTAACTAACGTACTTTCAACCAGAGGCCCACGCGCAATGCTTGAAGAACTTCCAGCATTGGAAACCGTGATGTTCCGGAAGGAGTGGGCGCGCTAAGGCGCGCTCCTCTTCCCTGCCTTGATAACGAATTGGAGTCATAAAAATGAGATATAAAGATTGCTTCGATAAAGAACGTAGAGATTTTCTTCGTGTGGTAAAACACGCAGGTATTTCTGCTGGTGTTCTGCAGGCATCCAGCCTTATCGGCGGTGTAATGATGGCGCGCGTGGCTGAAGCACAAAGCGGCACACCCACCAAAAGCTGCTTGGTATTTTCTGCTGGCGGATGTACACCTAACCTGTGGTTTCCGGCTAACGGCGGCAGTACCCTTCCCATCCAATCAGCGCCAATGCAAAGTCACTACAGTAAAATGGTGATGATCAAAAATGGATCGCTGAGCGGTGCAGGCCACGGAATCATGTTCCACCGTTTCGATAACGCATCGTTTGGCAAAGACAGCTTTGACATCAACATGGGGCGCACCATTGGTGCTAACTACCCAGTGAAGTGCCTGAACGTCTCCAACGTACCTATTTCAAACCTGAGCCGTGATACCTCCAGGGAAATTCCAGCTACTTCGAGCCCACAAGCAGCATTGGATATATTGTTTAGCGGTGGCACCACCACTACCAGTGGCGTTGCACCACGCAAGTCAATTGTGGATTTACACTACCCAACAATTAACAGCTTGAAAACCAAACTGGGCGCCCACGAGAAAGAGAAGCTGGACAGTCACTTGACGGCGATTCAAGAAATTGAAGCCGCTATTGGGACTGGATCCACCGGCGGTAGCGGTAGCAGTGGCTCCTGCCCCAAACCAGCCAACACTGCTGTTACCGGTTTTGACGCGGTAGGCAAGTTGCAGTGCGATATCGTTGCTTTAGCGCTGAGTTGTAACCTGACTGCGTCGGCATCTATCGCTTTTGGAGACGATGCGCATAACTTCATTTTCGACAAACTGGGTGGCCGCGCGTCACACTCCAGCCACCACTGGAACGCGACGCTCTATAACGAAGATGTAAATTACATGTCGAGCCTGAATGCTTATCTGCTAGACAAGCTGACTGCTGCCGGCCTGATGAGCTCCACTATTTACACCCAAATTTCCGATATGGGTAACGTAGATACTCACGGTAACTCAGATGTCCCAATGATTGTTGCAGGTGCAGGAATTAGCGGTGGGCGTGTAATGGATATCGGCGGCAAAACGCAAGTTGAAATCTATCAAACAATAGGTCTCAAATTACGTGCTGATCAAAGCCCTAATGGCGCTGCATACCGTAACTGGGGTGTCTCTACCATTTCTGGCTTGTAATAGAATTGGTAAACCGCCTGATTTACAGAGTTGGATCCATCTGACTCTGTGCCAGGATGCTAAACCTGATTGTTTATTAAGAGTATCTTTAATAAATAATCAGGTTTTTTTATGGCGCTAAGTAAATATCTTTTCAGTTATCTTAATTTGCGTTCTGCGCTGACAAATTATTCAACGTTATTCATGTAATATTGCCGCGTTAAAAAATTTGCATCCCAACAACTAAAAAAATAACGTGTATCGAGAGGCGTAAAAAATGATAAGAGACACATCTAACGGTTTCGGCATAATTAGTATTCTATTTCATTGGCTTGGTGCCATTTTAACTTTGACGCTATTCGGAGTCGGTTTTTACTTGACCAGCTATGGTTACTACTCCCCCAACGCGTTAAAAATTGCCCATTTTCATTATGCGCTCGGCATTCTGCTATCTAGCCTAATTGTTGTGCGTATTTTATGGCGCCTCTCCAGTAAATCCCCGGCGTCATTAACATCAAGCCTTGTGGCACGGATTTCGATTGCAGCTAGCAAGCTGCTTTTGTACGTACTACTACTAGCAATTGTCGTGAGCGGCTATTTCATTTGCACATCTGAGGGACAATCGATTGACGTATTTGGAATGTTTCAAGTTCCATCCGTTTTACTATTGGAGATAGAGCAACTAAATATCGCAGGACTTAGCCATAAATATCTTTCCTGGATACTTATTGGTGTAGTAGTTGTGCACGCACTCGCAGCCTTGACCCATCATTTTTTTCTGAAGGACCGGACGCTGGTTCGCATGTTCAAACCCACCAAATAGTCCATTTTGTCAGTTTCCCAACAATTCCTTATCACCAGATAAAAACCGGTTTATTTGTGAAAATAAACCGGTTTTTTTGTGACATGCATCTCTCTTCGTATAAGTAATATTAATTTTATTTAATTTTGTGAATTGATCGCGCTGTCAATTTGCTGTAGTGTGGAATCATAAATATAAAAATAGTTTCATATCCAAAAAAGAAACACCTAAGTTATAAGCAACAAGCGCCAAATGGACAATTAAGGCGCCAAAATTATAAAGGCCGTGATAGAACGAGGGAAACAAGTGCACTTAACCAGCAGGTTCAGCACTTTTCTGATTCGCCATCCAGTTGTAATTAAATTTTTGCGCAAGCAGAGGAATCATCACTTTAGGACTTAAAAATTCGTTGTAATTTTTTCGACCTGATCGTATCTGATGATTTTGTTAGCGCAATCATATGTAGCAAAAACCAATAACAACTTGACCACTACAACAACAAAGGCGCGGACAACTATGTTTAAAACCCTGATTGTGTATGCCCATCTCCTGGCCGCTTGCGTGGCTGTTGGCATCCTGTTGATGCAAGACCTGGCCTTGGCCAAAACCAAAGGCGGCGCCCTCTCTTCCAGTGCCGTAAAAGACCTCACCAAGTCCGCCGAAATCATGTTTATCTCCCTGGTTTTGCTGTGGATCTCCGGCCTCGCCCTGGTATTGCTCGGCTATCTCGAAAACCCCCAGCAGTACCTGATGAACGAAAAACTCTGGGCCAAATTCACCGTAGTGTCAGTGCTCACCCTGAACGGTATCGCCCTGCACTACTACAGCTTTCCACGTGTCACCTCACGCCGCGGGCTGCTCGGTCTCCCCACCTTTGAACAAATCCTGGTGGTACTCACCGGTGCATTGTCTACCACGTCCTGGTTATTTGCCTGCTACCTCGGCATCGCCAGACCCTGGAACTACACCGTGGACTTCAGCTTTGTCATGTTTATTTACTCCGGCTTGTTGGTCACCGCCTTTATCGTTGCCGGTGAAGTTCTGCGCGCCATGCGCAAAGCTGAACCCGAACAGCCCCTGATCGCTGAACAGATCCATCTGAACGCCTCCCAAAAGTTTGATTAGCAGTAACACCTGGTGTGTTGACATCAGGACTCCGTTGTTTTGACAGCGCTGTTTTGTCTTAACAACAACCCGTAGAACACTGTTCTACGGCTTGTTTTAACCGTTTTAACAATAACGATTGTTGATGACCGTTGCCGGTGCAAGCCGGTATTTACCTCCGAGGAAGACACTATGAGTAGCTTTAAAGCCTCTGCGATCAACCCTCGTATAGCGGGTGCGCTAACGCGCTCTCTCTATGCGGCCGGGTTCTCCCTGGCTGTATCCACTCTTTCCACTCAGGCCTATGCTGGTTGCCAGTATGTGGTCAATAACCAGTGGAATAATGGATTTGATGCCAAGATAAAAATAACTAACGATGGGACAAGCGCAATCAATGGCTGGAACATTAGCTGGAAATACAATGGCGACAACCGTGTAACATCCAGCTACAACGCCACCCTGAGCGGAACCAACCCTTACACCGCAACCAACCTGAGCTGGAATGGCAACATTGCCGCCGGTCAAAGCGTTGAATTCGGTTTCCAGGGCTCCAAAGGCTCAGCGGCTGCTGAAGTACCGGTGATCACCGGCGCAGTGTGCGGTGGAACCACTACCACTTCTGCTGCGGCCTCCTCGAAAGCGGCCTCTTCAACGGCAGTAACGCCATCATCGGTAGCTGCGAGCAGCACCGCGACCACCTCCTCTGTGAACAACGGTGGCGGCGTACTCTTCTCCGATACCTTCGAGAGCGGCACTGCAAACACCCAACCTGCCGGTTGGCAGAACTTCATCGGCTGGGTGCCTAACAACAGCAACACCGCCTCAGGTTCACAATACGCCCTGGTTGATACCACCAAAGCTTACACCGGTACCAAGTCTGTTCACTTCAAAGGTGGCGCAGCACCGGCGCAACTGGTTCGCGCTCTGCCAGCTGGCACCCAACGTCTCTATACCCGTGCTTACGTGAATATGAGCGTGCCAATGGGTAATGTGGCCGGCGACAACCACGAACACATCTTCGGTATCAAGAAAACCTTCGATGCCAACGATGAAATCCGTGTAGGTCAAATCAAAGGCGTGTTAGGTACCAACCACATCCCAAGCGATAACATCGCGCCCAAGCAAAGCCAATGGTGGAGCGGCCCGCAAATGGCAGCCAATACCTGGTACTGCGTGGAAGTGGATTACCTGGCTGACCAAGCCTATGACACCCTGAAAATGCGTGTGAATGGCACTGAAGTACACTCAATCACTTCAGCATCTGATTGGAACAACGGCGCTCTGGCCGCTGACTGGATGAGCGACAAGTTCAACTACGTCATGTTCGGTTTCCACAGCTTCAGCAGCCGTACCGCTGACGTATGGATGGACGATATCGTAGTGTCTACCCAGCCAATCGGTTGTGGTACCACTCCACCACCAGCCAGCAGCAGCTCTGTAGCATCCGTAGCGCCAAGCTCTTCCAGCAAGTCCAGCAGCTCGGTAGCACCAAGCTCTTCCAGCGTGGCTATGACCAGCAGTTCAGTACCTTCTTCTTCGGTAGCACCAAGCTCCAGCAGCCGTTCCAGCTCTTCTGCTGCAACCACTGCCGCCTGGACCCTGAACACTACCGATTCTTACCTGAACTTCGTCACCACCAAAAACACCCACAACGTGGAAGTGCATAACTTCACCAGTATCAGTGGCGATATCAGTGCAGCTGGCGTAGCCACCCTGACCATCGACCTGAACACAGTGAACACCGGTGTAGCACTGCGCGATCAACGCATGAAAGATATGTTGTTTGAAACAGCGACCTACCCAACCGCGACTGTCACCGTGACTGTTCCAGCCACCTTGATCAGCGGTCTGGCCGTTGGCCAATCAGCGGCGACCGATATCACTGCCAGCCTCAACCTGCACGGTGTGAGCGGAACCATCACCACCAAGGTCTCCGTCCAAAAACTGTCCAACTCACGCATCCTTGTGCAAACCCTGGCACCGGTGCTGACCAAAGCAGAAACCTACAACATGACTGCCGGTGTGGAAGCGCTGCGTGCAGCGGTGGCTATCGCCTCCATCAGTGCCGCGGTTCCTGTGGACTTTGCGCTCGTCTTTGACGCCCGTTAATTGGATGAAGCTTAGAGAGAACCTATCATGAAAAAATTATTGAAACTGTCGATGCTCTCCACCAGCGTGGCGCTTGGCATCATGGCTTCCGGCGGTGCTACCGCCCAGGGAGCTTGTAGTGTGGATTTTGCCAGTGTGAATAACTGGGGATCTGGCGCTCAGTACAAAGTGACCTTGACCAACACCGGTGCCGCCAAGACCTCCTGGGAATTGTGCTGGACCTATGCTGGTAATGATGTGATTAACAACCTCTGGGACGGTGTATACACCCAGAGCGGTAAAAACGTGTGCGTGAAGAATGCGCCGTACAACCCGAACCTGGCGGCCAATGGCACTGCCTCTTTCGGTTTCCTGGTGAATAACCCGGGGGCAGCGCCTACCTCATTCACATTGAACGGTGCAGCTTGTGGCGGTTCTGCCAGCAGTACTCCAAGCACCAGCAGTGCCAGCTCTGTTCCATCGAGCGCAAGCAGCAGCTCAGTAAATAATGCCCAGGCTGCACGTTGGTTGTTGGATACGACCAACTCTACCTTCCACTTTGTGTCCGTGAAGAAAAGCACTGCGGGCGTGGAAACGCCGGAGAATTTTACCTTTAGCACCCTCCAAGGTACGGTTTCGGCGAGCGGTCAAGCAACTCTGACTATCCCGCTGTCTAGCATTAACACTGCCAACGCTACCCGCGATCCACGCATGCAAAATCTGCTGTTTGAATCTGCCTACCTGCCAAGCATGCACTTTACTACCCAGCTGGACTTGGCTGCGATCGAAGCTATGGGTGTAGGTACCACGGCAATACAATCCGTAACCGGCAACCTCACCCTGCATGGTATTGCCAAATCCGTAGTGTTTGATGCACTGGTTGTAAAAAACAGCAGCGGCAGCGTGTCTTTCTCGCCTAAAAAGCCAATCGTAATCAATTCAGCGGATTTTGATCTGAATGCGGGTATCGAATCCCTGCGCTCTATCGCCGGCTTGAGTACTATCGGCGAGAAAGTACCTGTGTACTTCAAGATGTTCCTGAGCAACAGCAACCCAAGCAACACTCCTGCTATCACGCTGGCGACCGCACCTACTGCACCCGTTAGCTTGACCGGTACCGTAAACGCCACTGGTGCCGCAAGTCTGAACTGGGCTGACACCAGCGCAACCGAAACCGGTTTCCTGTTACGTCGTAAAGGCGCTGACGGTCGTTGGGTAACTGCAGCAAACACCGCGGCGAATAGCGTTAGCTACCTGGACAGCCTGACCACTGCCGGCAGCTATGACTACAAAGTCATCAGCTACACCGATAGTATTCCTGCCGCGGCTACAGCTCCGTTGACACTGGTATATAGCGTTAACACCACCAGCTCTGGTAGTTCGACCTCCGCCACATCAAGCGTTGCCAGCAGTGCCGCATTTACCGGTGTTGCAGCGACTGGTGCCACTATTTTCACCGGCTCTGGTGGTTGTAATGGCTGCCACAAAGACAACAACGGCGATGGTCTCTTCGGTGACGGCGCGATTACTTTCAACGTGAACGCCTTCACCTACCAAACCATGAGCAAGTACGCAGGCAAAGGTTATACCGGTACTTCGGCGCTGGATTTGTCGGTCTTTATTAAAGACAACATGCTTGGTCACTGCACTAACAATGCTTGTCAGGACGTTGCGGCATACCTCTGGTCCCTGCGCGGCCAAACCATTGCCAGCAGCAGTTCTTCTGTCGCCAGCTCAGTCTCTTCCAGCTCAGTTAGCAGTATCTGCGTAGGTGACTCGTGTGCACCAACTTACGCCGATCGCTCTCTGCGCATCCTGAGCAAGAACGAATACATCAACAGCGTTCTTGATCTGACCGGTGTGGATCTGAAAACCACCCTGGATGCGGCAACTCTGGCGTCTATCCCGGCGGACATTTTGGTGAATGGTTTCACTAACAATACCCGTGCAACTATCACCGAAAACAGTGCTCGCGCTTATGAAGCTCTGGCCACCAAAATCGCCACTGCCTCTGCGGCGAAAAGCTTCGCAGGTGTAGCAACCTGTTCAGGTACTGTTGCCGCTTGCGGCGATACCTTTGTGGCTGACTTCGCTAAACGTGCTTTCCGTCGTCCATTGACCACCGAAGAGAAGACCAACTATGCAACCTTCTTCTCCTCTAGCCTCGGCGTAACCACTACCAGTGATGCGTTGAAGCTGGCTCTGCGTGCGGTACTGACTTCTCCTCAATTCCTGTACCGCAGTGAAATGGGTGTGAAAGTCGCTGATCTTCGCGCCGGCACTGTAGATACCACTGCCAACATCACTATCAACGATGTTCCAGCAGCTGACCGCACATCTCTGCCCGACACTGCTTATGTACTGACTCCGTACGAGATGGCTTCATTCCTGGCCTTCACCTACACCGGCAGTACACCAGATGCTACCTTGCTGGCCGCAGCTGATAGCAAGTCGCTGTGGACCAAAGCGCAAATTGAAGCGCAAATTACCCGTTTGCTGGGAACTACCAAAGCTCGCAGTCACTTCGGTAATTTCGCCGTGCAATGGCTGGATGCAGAAGGTCTGCAATACGATGCGCGCGATCCTGCTCGCTATCCGACTTACACCACCGATGTGCAAAAAGCCATGCTGGAAGAAGCACGCGCAATCTATAACGACGTAATTCTGGACGGCGCCGCATTCAGCAATCTGTACACCAGCTCTTACACTTTCGCTAACTCTGCTCTGGCAAGCTTCTATGGCTTGAGCACCAGCGGACTGGGAACCAGCGTAAGCAAAGTGACTACAACCAATCGCGGTGGTTTGATTGCCTCGGGTGCATTTATGGCACGCAACGCTCACTTCGCCAAAACGGCGCCAATCCTTCGTGCGGTTCGTACCCGTCGCTCATTCCTGTGTCACGACGTACCTAACCCACCTACCGGTGTAGCGCTGGACCAACTGCGTGCTGACCAAGCCGCTGCGTTTGAAGCGTTGAAAACCAGCCAGGGTGGATTCGCAACCGCTCGCCAGGAATATCACTTCCTGACCAGTGTAAGCCCATGTACCAACTGTCACTTGAAGATGATCAACCCACTGGGCTTCGGCTTCGAAGACTTCAGTCCGATTGGCTTGCCACGCACTCGCGATGACAACAATCTGTCGGTTGCCTTCCAGGACGACGACGGCACCCTTTACGGTGTAAACAGTGTGGATGACGGCAAGTCACTCACCTTCGCCGGCACCAAAGACCTGGGCGCTAAACTGGTTGCTTCAACAGATGGCTTCGCACAACTGCGCGCGTGTTTCATTGAAAACAACTACCGCATGGCATTCGGTACCGGTGTGAACTACTTTGATCGCAATCTGACTGGCAGCGACGACAAGCCAATTCCATTGCCTGCTGCGCAACAGCAAGCAAACTCTGTAGAAGTTGCCGCGCTGATCCAGCAAATGGCTGCTAACAGCAATAGCCCGAAAGTCATGTTGCAAAACTTGGGTAGCTTGAAGTCAGTACGTTACCGTAAAGACTTCTAATTACCGGCAAACCTAAAAAAATCCGGGTGGGGCCAGCCCCACCCTTTAAAAAATTTTCTTCCCAATCAATCGTCAGCGGATTCGCTGGCAAGGGATAAAAAGGGTTTTAACTATGAATGACTTCAAAAAAATGGCTGATGAACATCGCCGCAATTTTTTAAAGTTTGTTGCCAAAACCGGTATTTCCATACCAGCGCTCCAGGCATCAACCTTGGCCATGGGCGTGTTATCCAGTCGCTTCGCGGAAGCGCAAACGGCAACTAACAAAGTTAAGCGCGTTATTTTTGTGTACATCCCGGGCGGTACTCCAGGCCACGCCACCGCAACCTTCACGCCAACCGGTTCGGCCGGCTCACTGGTGATGAAAGCTTGCTCACAACCAATGGATACCCACAAAAACAACTGCATTTTCATTAGCAATGCTGCAATCGTTTCTGGCACTACTCCAGCGGGCGGTCACGGTCTAACCTTCCGCGTACTGGGCGCCTTCAACGGCAACGGGACTACCGTGGACAACGTATTGGCGCAATCGACCATTGGTGCTGCATCGCGCTTCGGTTCATTGCGTTTAGGCGTTATTTCCAACGGCGCTGATGGTGCTACCCTGGACTGCTCGATTTCTTCCGTAAATACCTGGACTCAATCCACTTACGTTAGTAACCCACGCACCGTGTTCAACAGTCTGTTTACCGGCGGCGCCAGCACTGGCTCAACTGCCCAGCAACAACAGATGAAAATTTACGATGTAAACCTGGCGGCGCTGAACAAGATTCGCAACCAGCTTTCGGTAGAAGAACAATTGCGCGTGGATCAAAACATTGCAGCAATTCAGAAACTTAAAAACGATCTGACCAACTCCACCACTACCACAACCGGTGCGTGTACCAATCCGGCGTGGGACAACTACGGCGCAACCGACGCTGATCCAATGCTGGGTGCTCACTTCACCCAACTGTTTGACCAGCAGGCACGCAACGCTGCTCTGGCTTTGGCTTGTAACCTGACCAAAGTGGTGAGCATTCAAATGGGTACAGATGGCGGAAACTTCGCGGCGACTGGCTTCACCGACACTTACCACGGTTCAATCCACGTGGGTCAGGATGCGCCTTTTATCGCGCAACGCGCTTACCTGCAAGGTCGTGTCGCCAGCTTGATCAACATCCTGAAAACTACCCCGGATGAGACCGGAGCACCACTGTTCAATTCAACCTTGATTGTTCAATTGAGCGATATGGGTAACGGACAAGTTCACCTGGGCGAGGATGCACCTTTGATGTTAGCGAGTGGCAGCAGTTCGTTCCGCGGCGGACGCGTGGTGGCGGGTAGTATGCACACCCAACTGTTGGACAACGCTGCAGAAGCGATTGGTTTGACTGGTTACACCCCTTACTCAGGCGGATCTGTATCCACTGTGTGGGCATAACCACCGGGTAAAACGTTATCAACACATTATTGCAGCGCCTTCGGGCGCTGTTTTTTTTAACACATTGTTGATCACCAGGTTTTTCACAGATGAGCCGAAATCGGCATGGATGATAAATTCAGCAGCAACAATTGATAATTTTTGTTAACCGATTTAACGACATTTCCTCTCTTATTCCCCCCCTTTTTCCACTCTAACCCGCACCAAACAAGACTTTCAGATCATTTCTCCTCAGGTTTTCAATTGTTAATAAACCTTAATAGTTCCCAACCATCCCTCCGTTAAAAAATTGCTCAATATCTGACTGTGCACTAGATTTGGCATCGACCCAAATAAGATTGCGCAATCATTTAAAAACTTAGCCATCGCTGAACAACATAAACACTGAAGGCAAACCTATTTCTTGATGTCAATTTATTAGATTTTAGCGCCAATTAGCACCATTTTAAAAACAATAACAAGATTTTATGATGTAGGAAAAAGCTCCTCACAAAGTGCAAAATCCAACTCAAAAAATAGAAATTAAAAGCCGTAAAAGATATTCAAAAAAATAATTTGTTAACGCAATCACACTTATAAACGAAAAAACATAACGATAAAAATGCCCCCACCCTTGAAGACGACCTTGGCTTTTGGCGCTCATGTGCCGTTTCGGGATTAGGGAAAGTCGCTGTAACCGTGTTTGTTAAGACCCTAAAGCATTTCAACACAACCCAGGAGGAAGAAACCTATGAGCCACTTTGCAGCCATAGTGAAACCACCTCGCCCATTGGGACGGTTTTGCCGTCCACTTTGGGCGGCTGGTGTTTCACTCGCTATTACCGCACTCACACCCCAGGCATTCGCTGCCTGCCAGTATGTCGTGAACGATCAATGGGGAGGAGGGTTTACCGCCACCATTAAAGTCACCAACTCTGGTACGGCCCCCGTCTCTGGCTGGAATATCAACTGGCGCTACAACGGCGCGGACCGAATTACCAGTAGCTGGAACGTGACCATGTCTGGCAGCAATCCCTATACCGCCAGTAACGTCGGCTGGAATGGCAACCTGCAACCCAACCAAACGGTAGAGTTCGGCGTGCAAGGCAGTAAAGGGAGTGCGCCGGCAGAATTAGCGGTAATCAGTGGCGCGATTTGCGATGGTTCCGCATCCTCATCACCCACATCTTCCGCACCAGCATCCTCTCGTTCCAGCACCGTAACGAGTAGCTCGAACAGTTCCGCTCCTACGGTGATGGGATGCGGCAACAACACACTCTTTTGCCTGGACTTTGAAAACACTGCCCCAGGGACAATTCCCTCTGGCTTTACTCAAGAAGGTAATGGCATTGCGGTAGTTCAGGGGCAAGAAGCTCGCAGCGGAAATCGCTCGGTGAAGTTCACCAGCACCAACGCGAGTAACTACGGCTATTTCAAAAAGAACAGCGTCTCCGGTACTCACTGGGGTCGGCTCTATTACAAGATGAAAACGCCAGTACCAAATATCAACACCTGGCTCCACGGGACATTCGTGACTTCACGTGGCAACAACGCCGAATTTCGTTTTGTGGACACGGTGCAGGAAGCCAGTGGAAAGCATCAATACATCTACAACGTAGAACCAGGCGATGTGTCCCTGCAGGGCGCTTACGCCTATAACTTCGATAGCAGCTGGGTGTGCACCGAGTGGTACGTAAACCATCAAACCCAAACCTATCGCTTTTTCCGCAATGGCGAAGAACTCTTCTTCACCAACGGCGGCAGAACGACTGGCGCCACCAACCTCCCCGGCTTTGCCGCGGTTCCGGCCAGCCTCGACTGGTTGGGCTTCGGTTTCAGAAGTTACCAACAAAGTGGCGGCATTGAAGGTTGGATTGATGACGTAGCTGTGGGTGGCGACCGTATTGGCTGTAACACCCCTCAGCCGAGTTCCAGCAGCGCTCCATCGAGCAGTGCGCCGTCCAGTAGTCTGGTTAGCTCTTCCTCTACCAGTAGAGGTGTATCGAGTAGCAGCTTGCCCTCCACTTCGGCAAGCTCCATGCCCAGCAGTTCATCAGCAACATCCACCAGCAGTGCGGCCAGCGCGTCATCCCTGCCACAAGCCAGTACTTGGAGCCTGAACCCGAGCGCGTCTTATCTCAACTTCGTGACAACCAAAAATACCCACGTGATTGAAGCGCACAGTTTTGGCGAAATCTCCGGAGCTATCAGCGATGGTGGCATAGCCACATTAACCATCAACCTGAGCAGTGTTAACACTGGTATTGCCCTGCGCGATCAACGCATGCGCGATCTGTTATTCGAAGTAGTTAGTTTCCCCAATGCAACCGTCACTCTCGCGGTGCCTAACGGCTTGCTCACCAATCTCGCGGTCGGTAGCACAAGCGAAATTGATGTAACTGCCACCTTGAATTTGCATGGCGTCGACCAACCGCTTGCCACTCGCGTCTCCGTGCAAAAACTGACGAACAATCGCGTGCTGGTACAGAACCTCACACCAGTGTTGGTAAGTGCTGCGGACTACGATCTCAGCAACGGAGTGGAAGCACTGCGCGCCGCCGTGGCTATTGCCTCGATCAGCAAGGCAGTTCCAGTGGATTTCACTCTCGTCTTTGACGCCCGTTAATTGGCCAGGAGAGCAACGACTATGAAACGATTCTTATCCAAATCGCTGTTTCCCGCCGGCTTGGTAGCACTGGGCTTATTTGCGTCCAGTGCTCCAACAGCCCAGGCGAATTGCAGCGTCAATTACAAGATTACTAACAGCTGGGGTAATGGCGGCCAGGCCGATGTCACCCTCACCAATCTCGGCAGCGCGAAAACCAGTTGGGAACTTTGCTGGACATTTAACGGCAATGAAGCCATCAATAATTTGTGGAACGGAACGCGCACCCAAAACGGAAAAAGTGTTTGTGTCAAAAGCGCCAGTTACAACGGCAATTTAGCCACGAATGGCAGCGCCAATTTCGGTTTTACCCACAACAATGCTCCGGGCGCTATCCCCACCAACTTCACCTTGAATGACGCAGTCTGCGGCGGTAGCACTAGCAGTCAGCCGATGACCAGCAGTAGCCGCAGCAGTGCCAGCAGCCAACCGACAACCTCCAGCTCAAGCAGCGTACCGCCTGGATCGAGCCGCAGCAGTATCAGTAGCCAGAGCAGCGCGAGTAGTAGCAGCGCTCCGGCAGTTACTGCGCGCTGGTTGATCAACGAAACCAAGTCTTTGCTGAACTTTGTCTCGGTAAAAAATACGGATGTCGCCGAGGCATTCACCTTCACGCAATTGCAAGGCACCGTCGCTGCGAATGGACAAGCAACCTTAACGATTCCGCTAGGAAGCATTTCTACCGGCATCGATTTGCGCAACACCCGCATGAAGCAGATGTTATTTGAAACAGACATACTGCCAAGTATGCACTTCACCACCACCTTGGATCTGGCTGCAATCGACGCTATGCCAGTAGGCGGTATCAGCAATCAAGTGCTCACCGGAAACCTGGTGCTGCACGGGATATCCAAAGCAATTTCCTTTGATGCCTTAATGATCAAACATGCAGCGAACAGCGTCAGCGTGTCGCCACGCAAACCCATTTTGATCAACAGTACCGACTATGATCTGAATGCCGGTATCGAGGCGTTGCGGATGGCGGTGGGTGCATCATCGATTGGAGAGCGTGTGCCTGTGTATTTCAAAATGTTCCTCACAAGGGATAACCCGGGCAACCTGCCAGCCATTCGTCTGGCTCAGGCACCTTCGGCCCCCATTAGCCTGATGGGAACTATGAACAATACAACTGCCTCCGCCAGCCTGACCTGGACTGACACCAGCGCTACGGAAAGTGGATTCCTGATTCGCCGCAACGACATCAATAACCGCTGGGTAACGGTGGGCAAGGTGTCGGCCAATATCGCCTATTTCACCAATGGAGTGGAAAATGCCGCAGGCGCAGCGGACTTTAAGAGCGTGACCTATAAGGTAATCGGTTATACAGACAGCATTCCGTCCGAGGCATCTAACTCCTTAGGCCTTACCTATACCTATCAGTTCGGAAGCACATCCTCATCGTCGTCGGTTAGCTCCAGAAGTGCGTCTTCTTCGTCAGCTCCGATGCTGATGGGTGATGCAGCACGGGGCAAAACACTGTGGGAAAGCCCGGCAGTTGGCTGCTTGTTCTGTCACGCAGTCAATGCTGATGGCACTGCAGGTAGCAGCCTAAGCAAAATTGACCCGCGCAACCTGCGCTTTACCACGTCGGCCAATATCGTTAAGTACATCGAAGACAATATGCCGAAAAGCGACCCCGCTGCTTGCGTAGGTCAATGTGCCGCTGACACTGCTGCCTACTTCTTGTCTCTGAAACCTGCGATGAGCTCGTCTTCCAGTAGCAGAAGCGCTTCGTCAGTCAGCTCCAGCGTTATCAGTAATCTGACCGGGGAACAACTCTACACCCAGAAAGGCTGTGCCAACTGTCACGGCGCGCGCGGGGACAACCCAATGCGCCCTATTGTGGTCGACCGCTGGACCCGTAACTCGCTGATCACAAAAATCGACTCCAGCATGCCGCTCAACGATCCAAGCAGTTGCGTAGGCGATTGTGCAACCAAAATCGCCGACTACATTCTCACCTGGAAACCGCCTGTCGTTTGTACCACCGGGGAAGACATACTGCCGCGTCGCTTGCGTCTGCTGACCAATCGCGAATATGCCAATACGATTAACGATCTACTGGGCGTCACCACCGGAGCAACAGTCGCGGCCACCTTGGAGCCTGACACCAAAGTAAAAGGCTTTGATAACGTCAACGCCAAGAAAATCAACAGTAGTGGCATGGACACCTATTGGAATGCAGCAAAGAACCTCGCAACCAATGTCAGTCTCACCAGTTTGATGAGCTGTAGCACGTCAACACCGCGCGACCAGTGTGCATCAACATTTGTACCTGCCTTCGGTAAACGTGCATTCCGTCGCCCACTCACCAGTGCAGAGCAAACCTCCTACAACAACTTGTTCCGTCTGGGTGCTAGCAATGACGCGGGTGCGCGCTTGGTCATTCAAGCAATGCTCGCCTCGCCCAACTTCCTGTATCGCTCGGAAATTGGATCAACATTCAGCGGCACCGGCAGTTTGACCCAATACGAAACAGCATCTCTTCTGGCATACACTTTCACCGGCTCCATGCCCGATGCCACCTTGTTCACCGAGGCTGACAACAATCGCCTAAACACACCAGCACAGTTGCGCACCCAAGCGGAACGCCTCCTGGGAACCGCTAAAGCAAGCACGCAATTCGCCTACTTTGGACAGCAATGGTTGCATGTAGATGATCTAGCGGCTCTGCAGCGCGACAAAACGTTGTACCCGCAGTTCACTACTGCAATTGGCGCGGCCATGAAAACCGAGCTGGATAGTTTCCTGACCGAAATATTCCTCAAACCCGGTTACAAAATTGCGGATGTGTTTAACCCTGGCTTCAGCTTCCTTAACGGCCCATTGGCTAGCTACTACGGCATTGCCGGTGTCAGTGGCGACCAATTCCAAAAGGTAGCGACTAACGCGCAACGTGGCGGTGTACTGCACTTGGGTGCGATTACCGCCACACTCGCAACCCAGAAAGAGTCTCATCCGATCCACCGCGGTTTGCTGGTTCGCCGCAACCTGCTCTGCCAGGAATTTGCACCGCCGCCGCCCAACGTAGGCGAAGTGGAACCGCTTGATCCAAACAAGCCGACACGCCAACGCTTCGCAGCCCATACCAGCAATACCAATTGCCAGTCTTGTCACCAGTACATCGACAATATCGGCTTCGGGTTTGAAAACTATGACGCTGTGGGCCGTTTCCGCACCCTGGAAGGCAACAACATCCCTGTGGATGCCAGCGGCAGCATTTCCGGCTTGGCAGTAATGACCGAAACGGACAGCTACAACTTCACCGATTTGCGTGGCCTCTCAACAGTATTGGCCAGCTCCGGTGCCCAGGCAGCATCCAAGTGTGTGACTCAACAGTACCAACGTTTTGCGACCGGCGTTTCCGACCCCAATCAGTGTTCGGTTGATGCGAGCTACTCGCGCTGGCAGGGCAAGTCCACTGACCTGCGCGATATGATGCTCGAAACCGTTACCTCACCTAGCTACCTGAATCGCAAATAGGAGTCATCATGAAAAGACGTTCATTAATCAAAGCCATAGCGGCTGGGTCTGTGACGGCGATGACCCCGCTGGCGACCATGCTCGCCCGCTCAGCCATGGCCGCAGAAGTTCAACGCACGCGCACACTGTTTATCTACCACCCCAATGGTTGCGTACCCGATGTATTTTTCCCTCGCGCCGGGTCGCTAGCCGGTGCTAGTTTCCCGGCCATGACCGCGCCGCTTCAACCCGTGGCCCAGCATCTACTGTTCCTGGACGGTATTGGTTACGAGGGAACCGCCAACACCCACGAAGGAGGTGCGCTTAAATGCCTGACAGGCGTAGCCACCTCAGCGTCGGGCGCCTCATCCATTGAGGTGCAAATGGGCAAAGAAGATTGGGCCAACCGCGCGACGTCGGGCGTTTCACGCCCATCCCTGCAAATGGGCGTTGGCACCAAATGGGGTAGCGATACCTCAAAACGCGTCAGTTACGACAACGGCACCAGCTTGCATCCGGTAGATGACCCCCGAATCCTCTACCCACAGCTATTTGGTGCGGCAGCGGCTGGCGTAGACCCCAACCAAATCCAGGTACTGGCAAGAGCGCGTGAAGATTTAACGCGCTTGAGTACCGCACTCGGTAGCATCGAGCGGGATCGTTTGGAGCAACACGTAGCGGCGTTGGATGTGCTTGAGCAAAAACTGAATGCGGCCTCAATGTCCGGCTGTCTGGACGTTGGAACCAGCATTAAACCGCGCGTGGATGCCGTCATCGGCGGCGAGGAACAAGCTCTCTGGGCGACCCAGGTACTGGCCAACATCTCGGCGATTCAACAGGACATAACCGTTGCGACCCTGTCGTGTGGTATTACCCGCAGTATCGCCTTTATGTACGGAGTTCCGGTATCGCCAATAGTGGTACCGGGTACCAGTACTGGCGACCATGACTTGTCGCATCAAGACGCTGCCGCCCACACCACCAGTAAAGTTTGGTGGATGGGGCAAATCCGGCAGTTTATCCAAAAGCTTGCCGCAACACCGGATGTCAACGGCAGCTTGCTAGATAACACCATCATCTGCACCGTCTCTGACCTTGGACACGGCAACTACCACAACCATCACCGTATTCCGATGCTGTTGGCAGGTGGAAAAAATGCTGGCCTGATCACCGGGCGCTCCGTAGATCTGCGCCCACTGGGGGAACCAGGTAAACGCTGGGGCGACCAGGTGGCGACCCAAGGCGGGGTAAATCACAGCAACGTATTAATGACCATCGCCGAAAAAGCGGGATATACCAGTGTAAGAATGCCAACCGCAAACGGGCGAATTGGCAACGTCTGGATTAACGGAAACGGGCTGTAAACTCAGGAACTTGGAACGCAACACGGATGCGATCTTTACCCGGAAAGCCAGTTGGCTTTCCGGGTTTTTTCTTTTGAGGGGATTACTTAAGTACAACAAAAAAGATTGGCTATTACACGCGATAAATTAAACTTAACTCATCGGCAATAATTTTCGCACCCTGCTCCACGACTTTAGGATCCTGGCAATAGGTCACGCGAATACATTCGTGTTTGTGCTGCCAGTCCTCTTCCAGCCCCGGAAAAAAGTGATGGCCAGACACCACCAATACCCCACGCGCTTTTAGCCGTTGATAAAGTTCCTCACTCGATATTGGTAAATCCTTACACCAAAGCCACAAAAAAATAGCACCTTCCGGTTTGTGAATTAAACAGGGCAAATCGCCGAGGTGATGTTTAAACGTTGCTACCGCATGCTCCATACGCGCGCGATAAAACGGCGCTACGACTTCGCGACTCAGTTGCAAAATTTTTCCGTCCGCCAATAAATGTTTAGCGAGTGCCGGGCCAAAATTACCCGTCGCCAAACTGAGAATGGTGTTGGCTTTGGCAAACGCATTAATCATTTCCGGGCTGGCTATCACAATGCCGGTGCGCGCACCGGGCAACCCCAATTTAGAAAGACTCAAAACCAGAATCGTATTGTCATTCCAGTGCGGCGTGGCATTGGCGAATAAAATATTTGGAAATGGGGTCCCATAAGCACCGTCCACGATAAACGGAACACGATGCGCTCGCGCCAGCTCATCCAATTTTAATAATTCATCATCGCTAATGACATTGCCAGTGGGATTAGTGGGGCGAGAGACGCAGAGAGCGCCGGTATTTTCGGTAATTTTTAATTGCGCAAAATCCACATGGTATTTAAAAAAGCCGTTGGGCAATAATTCAATACTCGGGCGAGTCGCAGTAAAAAAATCTGCATCGATGCCCAAATCGCTGTAACCCAAATATTCCGGCGTTAAGGGCAATTGAATTTGTTTCTTGCTACCGTCAGGGTATGCACCCGCCAGCAAATTAAACAACACAAAAAATGCCGATTGGCTACCGTTGGATAAAGCAATATTCGCACGCGAGATCGGCCAGCCGTATTCACTCTGCAATAACTCTGCAATCGCATCCAATAATTCTGCATCACCTTGCGGCGGCTGGTACACACCTAGTAGTTGATGCGCATCTTTTTCGTTATTCAGAGTTTCGCGCAGGGCCGCTTCAAATGCCTGCTCCATAGCGGGAATACGCGCTGGGTTGCCACCCCCCATAAAAATCATATTTGGGTTAACGCGCAGAGCATCGCCCAAGTCATCCATCAGGGTGACTATGCCAGCGTCGGTACACAGCTTTTGGCCAAAACGGGACAGTGAAAGGGAGGAAGAGATCATGAATAAACGCCAGCTCAGTGATTAACAAACTGGCGGCAATCTAACGGCAGAACACGCAAAACACCAGAATCAAATGATGCCAAATCGCTTGAGGGTATCTGCCAACTTATCGGGATTGACCGGCTTCTGGATAAAATCCAGCGCGCCCAACTGGGTAACGCGGGCATGGGCGGTCGGTTGAATATCACCAGAGATTACGATAATCATCGCGTCCAGCCCTTCATTTTTCACCGCTTCCAAAACCTGATAACCATCCATTTCTGGCATGGTCAGGTCCAGAAACACCATCTCACCCTTACCGTCGCGAATTGCTTGAATACCCTCTGCGCCGTTGGTGGCAAAAGTAATATCTACCTCCAGCCCTTCCGGTAAAGAACGCGCGACTTGCTTCCGCGCCATCATAGAGTCATCACAAATCAACAGAGGAATTGCCATAGTTAAAACAGGTCTTCTTAAAGTGTAAGGGGCAAAATCAGGTTGTTATCGAGAGTATAGACAGGGTTTTTTCTGTGCAGAAATATTTTTATCTCTCTTATTTTTGCAGATCTTTGTTGCCGTCAGATGTACAGAAAAGTGACTCCACCGATCTACCCAAGTGCTCCTGCGTAAACCTGTCCACTGCCCCCAATTGCTCCAACGCCTCTCTGCCCCAAGGCAAATCCGCAAGGGATTCGTGCTCGCGCGGCAGTTGGCGCGGTACATCCAGTATCTCCGCCAGGTCGACCAAACGCAGGTTTTTCAGGTCATGGCAGAGCAAATAGTCACCCTGATAGTTGGTAGTCAACACGTGGTGCTTGACCAGCGCCTCACTGATTCGCAACCACTTTTCCGCCGACAACCCTTGGCGCAGGAGGGCTCGCTCAGGAACTGCGTTACCCTCGCGCGACGCCTGATAGCAGCGCCAGAGGATCATCAAACTCGCGAGCAGATCAGGGTAATTACGGTCGCGTAGGCCTATCTGGTGGGCATTGATCGTATGCACAAATACAGCGCCACCCAGAATAACCGTCCAAATCAGGTTCACCCAAAGCAAAAACAGTGGTACGGCTGCAAACGCGCCATAAACCAATGTGAACGAAGAATGGCTGACGATCCAGCCAAACGCTGCTTTTAAACCCTGGAACCCCAGGGTCGTAAAAAAGCCACCCACCAGCGCATGCCTCACCGGCACTTTGCAATTGGGCACGGCGACAAATAGCAGGGTAAACGCCGCCCAGGTCAATAACCATGGCGCTAGCTGTAACACGGTTTCTACAACCCCCAAGCTGTCATAAGTGCCAACCAACAAGCGGAAGGACGCAAGATAGGTACTCATCGCCAGGGCGACACCAAGCAATAGTGGCCCTAAACTCAGGATCGCCCAATAGAGTAAAAAGTTAGCCACGCCGCGCCGGCCGCGCGCCACACCCCAAATGCTATTAAAGTTCTGCTCAATGTTTTTGAGCATCAAATAGGCCGATACCAACAAAAAAGCCAGACCAAATGCCGTAAGCTGACGCGCCTGGCTAGAGAAATCCTGCAAGTATTTACCCAGATCCTGTTCGCTATTAGGCAGAAAGTGATCAAACAATAAGGATTGAAGTTGATCACCCAGATTCTGGAATGCGGGGATGATGGAAAACATGGAGTAAGTCACCGTCATCATCGGGACAGTCGCAAAGAGTGTCATATAGGTGAGCGACGCAGCGCTCTTTTGACAGGATTTCACCTGATATTGGCGAACCATTAAACACAGAAACCCTAGCAGCCAGCGATAATGTTTCCTCACACTGTTCCAAAATGTATTCAACCAGGGCATATCAACAAATCCTTAAACCTAAACGGGAACCCAGCCGCTATAATCGGCGACATTCCCCTACGGACGCTAAAAATGATCACACTCTATCACAACCCGCGCTGTTCAAAATCGCGCGACGCCTTGAGCTTGCTGCGCGCCAAGGGTGTAGAACCAGAGGTAATTCTCTACCTGGAAACACCACCCAGCGCCAAAACGCTCAAGGCATTACTGGCAAAACTGGGCATGAGTGCGCGCGATTTATTACGTAAAGGCGAAGATGCCTACAAAGAATTAAATCTGGCCGATGAGAAGCTCAGCGAAGCCGCGCTGATTAAGGCGATGGTAGAAAATCCAAAATTAATTGAGCGCCCCATTGGCGTTCAGGGCGACAAAGCCGCCATTGGCCGTCCGCCGGAAAATATTTTGACCATACTGTAAACGGAGGTAATTTCATGTCTGCCTATGTATTGGTGCTGTATTACAGCCGTAATGGCTCCACCCTGGAAATGGCGAAACAAATTGCGCGCGGTGTTGAGCAGGTTAGTGGTATTGAAGCGCGTTTGCGGACTGTACCTGCGGTTTCCCCAACGACGGAAGCCAGCGAACCGGCAATTCCTGCCAGCGGCGCGGTTTATTGCACTACCGAAGATTTAAAACATTGTGCCGGTTTAGTCCTCGGCAGCCCTACCCGCTTTGGCAATATGGCCGCACCCATGAAATATTTTCTCGATGGCACCAGCAGCCATTGGTTAAATGGCGATTTAATTAATAAACCGGCGGCAGTATTTACATCAACTTCTACCTTGCACGGCGGGCAAGAATCAACGTTGCTTTCAATGATGTTGCCGCTTCTCCATCAAGGTATGGTGATTACCGGCATTCCCTACAGCGAACCCGGCTTAAACAGCACCCGCACGGGCGGTAGCCCTTACGGGGCATCGCATTTTGCTCACGGTGATACGCCAACCAAACTCAGTGACGATGAAATTGATTTATGCCAGGCATTGGGCAAGCGCGTCGCAACACTTGCCCTCAAACTGCAACTTTGAAACTGATTCAGCACAGGAACCGTCGGGCTGTAAACCATAAAGCCAGCAACCATAAGGCAAATTCATGACTCAACCGGAACAAACACCAGAAACCGAAACTGGAAAACGTAAAAAAGAAATTATTATTACCGATGCGGATGCACTGGTATTGGAAAAGAAATTGCGCACCGGAAAATTAATCACGCTGCTCAGCTTTGGGGGATTATTAATTATTTTTACCCTGCTCAACATCACCAGCGAAAAACGCAATTTGGTGTTTTGGTTATTTCAAATGTTTCCATTACTGATTTTTATTCCGCTGCTGCGTAAACCAACCCACCGCACTTACAGCTGGTTGTGTTTTGTATCACTCATGTATTTTGTTGGAATTATCCCGCTTCTCATGAGTAGCTGGACGTTCGCTTATTGGCTAATCACGTTGTTAACCTGCGCCTTGTTTATTGGCGCCATGATGACCAGCCGCTGGCTGCAATACTGGAACTATTATTTATTCACCAAACAATCTATCAATCAACATGCAGGCACCGATCAATCCAATCCCAACCCATCCACTCACACGTCTGCCGCAGAAAGCAGCCACCGTTAATTCAAGGAATCTATCGTGTCAGTCAATTACTACGAACCACCTGAATTGTCAAAGCCAGCACCACAACCCGCTGCCGCAGCACCCACCTCCCCGGCAAAAGCAGCTCCGATAAAACCAAAGGAACCGATCGGCTTCTGGCGCTTTATGGGTTATTTGGGTGGCGCGTTAACCTGGGTGAGAAATACCCTCGCCAATCTACTGTTCATCATCATTATTTTAATTTTGCTCGCGGCCATCGGCGCTAATGCCCCACACCCACTCCCCGAAAATTTTGCGTTACGCATTGCGCCAACCGGAGTATTGGTTGATCAACGCAGCTATATCGACCCCACCAGCTTGTTGCTCTCCGATGAAAATCCCGACGAAAACGAAACCGTTGTCAGCGAGCTGGTAGAAGCTATTAACAAAGGCGCGAATGACAAGCGCGTGACTCACCTGGTATTAGAACCCGGCAAATTGCTTGGCGGTGGTCTCAGTAAGATGAATGAAATTGGCCAGGCGCTGGAAAATTTCAAACAATCAGGCAAAAAAATCCTCTCCGTAAGCGACAACTACTCGCAAGAACAGTATTACCTCGCCAGTTTTGCCGACGAAATTTATCTGCACGATATGGGTGTAGTGGAAATCACCGGTTACGGCCGCTACATGAATTACTACAAAACCGCATTGGATAAACTCGGCGTTACTATTCACGCGTTTCGTTCCGGCAAATACAAAGATTACCTGGAACCCTATTTGCGCGATGACATGTCCGCCGAGTCACGCGAACACAACGAACAATGGATTAGTGAACTATGGGCCACCTACACTAACAACGTAGAACAGCGTCGCCAGTTACCGCCCGGTAGCATCAACGATTACGTGAACAATCTGGATGCACACATGGCACTTACTGAAGGCGATAGTGCCAAGCTGGCAATTGAAAAAGCTCTGGTCGATAAAATTCAATCGCGTCAGGACACCGATCAAATGCTGATTGATACGGTTGGAAAAAGCAGCGAAGGCAATTGGTATAACGGCGTGGGTGTTAAATCATACCTCGCCGATATTCGCAAACACCCAACGGTGGAAAAAAATAAAGTCGCCGTTATCACCGCCGTGGGCTCCATTGTGGATGGGCATCAACCCGATGGTTCGATTGGCAGCGACAGCATGGTGGAGTTGCTACAGCAAGTAAAAGATGACAGTGACGTAAAAGCGCTGGTCATTCGTGTAGACTCAGGCGGCGGCAGTGCCTTTGCATCGGAAGTGATCCGCACTGAAATTATTAAATTGCGCGCGAAAAAAATCCCCATTTATATTTCCATGGGCAGCGTGGCTGCGTCTGGCGGTTACTGGATCTCCACTGCGGGCGATAAAATCTGGGCACAACCCACCACCATTACCGGTTCAATCGGCGTATTCGGCGCATTTCCTACCCTGGAAAATTCACTCAAAAAAATCGGCATTAATACCGATGGTGTAGGAACCACGGAATTGGCCGGCAGCATGCGCCTGGATCGCCCACTCTCAGAAAAAGCCGGCAAAATTGTGCAGCAAAGTGTGGATAGTATTTACCAGCGCTTTATTACGCTGGTTGCCGATACTCGCAAACAAGAAAAAAGTGCAATTCACGAGATTGCACAAGGCCATGTTTGGACCGGAACCAAAGCGAAAGAAATTGGTTTGGTCGATGAACTGGGGACCCTGAAGGATGTAATCGCAGCGATTGCCCAAGATGCAAAACTCGACACTTACAAAGTGGAATTTGTAAAACGCCCACTGTCTCCCAAAGAGGAGTTCCTACGCTCACTCACCGAAGGACAAGCCAGTGCACTCGCACCTAAAGCGCTACTGGAAAAATTTGCGTCACTCAGCGTGTTGAACGACCTGGCACCCACACTAAAACCGCTACAGGAAATTCAAAGCCTGAATGACCCGCGCGGTATTTATGTGAAATGTTTTGAGTGTGTAGCGCCTTGATTTTCTGCACCGCTACGACAGTGCTAATAAACCTGTCGTAGCTTGATCGATTGGTACTCACGCTATCATTACTCACATCCCGTTAAACCAGAAATCCAATCACTCACCACCTGCACCGCCGCCTCGTCAACCAAATGCGTACCCAGTGTTGGCATTTGGTTGCCGTTGCGCACTTTCATCCGCGCCAGCAATACTGATCGCGCAGGCTCACCGGGTGCAATCAGCCGCGCATTCGCAATACCCAGGTCTTCTACCATGGGGCGAGCATCGCAGGCATTCATTGCAGTTAATGTCGAAGAAAAACGAAGATCCAAATTTACCGAAGATACGCCCGCTGGGCGATGACACCCACTGCAGTTGCTGTGCAAATAGGAACGTGCACGCTGTGCAAGTGTTGCACTCGGGTGATCTAGCGGAAATAATTTTTGCGCTTTTTGGGTAGTAGTCATTGCTGAAGAGAACAATTGGATATGAGCGAGGGTATCCAATTGATTTGCACTAATGCCGGAATAATTCATGCTCGCATTTAGCTGCAGGGTTTCCAAGCCCAGTGAAAAATTGGCGGCTTGGGTGTGACACACCAGACACTGCGCAGGGCTGGGATATTGCCACAAAATAGTGTCGATGGTTTTTTCTTTGCCATCTGCTAACAGCGTTGCGTCTGTTTGATCATCGCGCCATTCATAGCTGAAACCCTGCCACCCCAATTGGCCGCGCGCAAACAAGCGTGTCTCAATATATTTATCGCCAAGCTTGAAATGTTTCAACAATACACTTCCCACCGGAAATAAAAAATCGCCGTCACTCGCCAAATCAATTTTGGTATTATCCGGCAGCGCCAGATAGCGCTCTTTGGTGGCTGAGTCGGACCAGAGTTGGGTTTCTACGTTGTAGGGAATCATTGCAGTTGATGGCAAACGTGGATTAGCTGCATCGACACAGCCTGTGGCCGACAAACGTTGCGCCATAGTTCCTGGAATTAAACTGCCTCCGGTTGCTTGCAATTTTACAATCTGCGAGCCGGCACCGCGCTGCCCAATCGCATAGAGTTCGCCTTGATTGTCCTGCGCAAAGGACACTATATCCACCGGCACATCACCATGGCTCGCCACATTGACATTTTCACCAGTGCGCGTAATGGACTGCATGGTGTTGATGCAAAAATCGGTATAGAAATATTTTCCATATGCCGCTGGATATTGGCTGCCACGATACACGAAACCACCAATGATCGAACACACACCCGTGTTGTGGCTAATCGATAACACCGGCCGAATTTTATTGGTGGTAGAGCAATTAGGTCTGCCGCTGTAGCACGTATCGCCTTCCATATCACCCCAACCGTAATTACCACCGCGCGTAATTACATTAACTTCTTCCCAAGCGCCCTGCCCGACATCACCCGCCCATAGTTCACCAGTTTCCTTATCAAAACTAAATCGCCAGGGATTGCGTAAACCATACGCCCAAATTTCTGGTGACCCGCCACCACTGGCAAATGGATTATCTCCCGGTATGCCATAATTTTTCTCGGCGCTCGATGAATCAACATCTATACGTAGAATTTTCCCCAGCAAATTATTTTTATTTTGGCCATTTTGTTGCGGATCGCCGCCACTACCGCCGTCACCGGCGCTGATATACAAAAATCCATCTTTACCAAACGCGAGTTGACCTCCATTGTGATTGGAAAATGGCTGATCAAAACGCAATAAAATGAATTCGCTATTTTTATCAATATCCCCATTGGCTAAAAATCGATAACGCGCCACACGTGATTCCAACCCATTACTTTGGTTACGTCCCATATAATAAAAATACACATAGCGATTGCTGGCAAACTGCGGATGAAATGCAATCCCCAAAAGACCTGTTTCACTATCGTTAAAGTCAACACGATCCTCAATATCCAACACAGTTGTTAACGTGTTTGCAGATGACTGATTAGGAAAACGCACCACAATGCCGGACTGGCGCAGCGCATACCAAACACTATTGTCATCGGGCGATTGAATTAGATTGGTGGCTTGCACGATATTTGGTAGCGATGGAAATATCGCGGACCAACTAATAGTGGTGGAACCAGAAACAATCGGCACTGGTGCCATACAGGTTTTGTTTCCAGGTCGATTAGCCAGACCGGAAACCACATTGCTTTGGGATGAGCTCGCCGCAGAATTATTCGATGTAGGTGATGAAACAACGATTGAAGAGGCAATCGATGAGGAAGATGGCTTATTACCACCACCCCCACCGCCGCAGCACAACAACATCAAACTACTGGCAATTAAAATTATTATTTTTACACAGATTTGCATGTTCCACTCCTCGTCCAAAAACAACCGTTACGCGATTTTTAATGCAACTGTTACGAGATTTTACGAATGACCATCATGCGCCGCCCGACACGGCAAAAACACCCTAAACATCACAGAAATAAAAACGCCAGCACGTTGCTGGCGATTGTAGGATTAACGGCTTAAAGGAACTTAAAACGGCATTTTTACTTTGGCGTTAACGCTTGCACCGCAGCAGTTACATACACAAGGGGCGCATTCCAGTTAATAGCAATTTCATTACTCGCGTAGCTGCAGTAATTATCCAGATAGGATTTCGCGGCCAGGTTAGATGGATATGTAGCATTGCATCCGGATTTATCCTGCTGCCCGGGCTGTGGGCCACCCGCAATAAAACCCGGAATTGGTTCTGCAATTTCATCGGCCTCTGAAGGGCGATGATGTGGATGCAAAGTCGACCTTTCGCCGAAACCCGTGACAAATGAAGTGTCTGTTGCATTGCGCCCGAGTACATAATCCAGTTGCGATTGCGCAACATCCAGATACTCGCGCTTGCCGGTCAAGCGATAGGCCTGTACCAACATCAGCGCCTGATTCAAAGCACCGGAATTACTACCCCACACAAAATTTCCTTTTTGCATACTGGTTTTATACGGCGATACCGACCATGCCGTGTGCAAGCTTGCCGCAAGTGACTCAATGCGCTTGGCAATCAACGCCTGATCCGCAACGGTCGTTAAATGGTCGCGATGGTGCGCCAGAGAAACCCAGGCAAGACCGCGAACATCGCCCCATGACGGTACGGTAATCTGGGTTTCACTTGGTTTAAACGCGCTATAGAAAACATCGTTTTTAGTTGTGACATACAACTCGGACGCTGCCCAAGCAAATTCATCTGCGAGATTTTTATCGCCATATTCACCGGTTTTCACATCGCTCGGCTGTTGGTAGGTAATTGCAGGGTTTGCATTTGCCCATGCCCAGGCCGACTCAGCCGCCGCCAACATTTTCGCTGACATTCCCGGCAGTTGATTTTCATACTGCGCAAATACACGGCTGGCAGTCGCCATTACGGCGGCAAAATCCAATGCGGCTGCTGTTGTCTTTTGCACCACATAGCGCTCACTGGTTGCCTGGTGCGGCATCACTGTGCCATCAAAATTTTTATTGGTGAGTTTGTGATAAACACCGCCATCATTGGGATCCTGCATGCTCAGCATCCATTCCAGATTCCACAGAGCTTCATCGAGCAAATCCGGCAGTGAATTACCACTCTCGGGAATCACCAAATTCTGCGCATCAAATAATTCCGGAAAGTGCTCGTAGGCGGCAAGCAAGCTGTAAGTGGCAATCCCTGAGTTAACGATGTATTTGTTGTAATCACCCGCGTCATACCAACCTTTGGGACTGGTAATCACAAATCCCGCCGGGCGCGCGTCGCTCGCGGCAGACGGATGAATTAATACCTGAGTATCCGGGTGCCCAAGTGGGCGCGCAAATTTTCCGGCGTGTTCCGACAGTAATTCCGCGCTGGCGCGATTGAAATAAAACGCCTTGATGCTCGCAGCGAGCAATGGCTCATAAGCATCGGCAGCGATGGTAAATACGTGTGAATCCGCGAGACCTTCAATGTGGATTTGATAATCGCCCGGCGCTTTTACACTCGAAAAATCCGCAAGCTTTACGCGTTCACCTGAGGCATCCCACACTACCCCCATTCCTAAGCGCCCACTAAATACTTCAGTTGTTGTGCCCGCTTTAACCACTTTAAAGCCGGTCTCAGAGACATCGGGTACTACCGCAAGCTTCATAGATTCCGGTAAAAAACCCACTTGATTCAATTTAATTAACCCTGCGACGCCCGCGCTAGTTGTCGCACTGACAGCACTACCAGAGCTGCCGTTACCGCCGCTGCCGCAGGCCACTAAAAAGCCGGAAAAACAAATGAGCGCAACAACGCTGGTCAAACGATTGAGGGAAAATAGCATAGGGATCTCCATTACTGACTAATCAATACCCGTCAGATTGATAACACGATTGTTATGTTTATCGCAGCGGTGCGATGAAAAACGCGGCGTAATCTAAAGTGCAAACAGCGTTGGAGCGCTCCGATTTACGCAAAAAACCTGAAGTGGTGACCACGACAGAAACCAACTGTCGCGGACATCCGAATGGGAATGATTGTGGGTGCGAAACCCGGCGGGATCAAATGGCTAATACTTTCTTTACAAAAGGAATGGTTAGCTTGCGCTGCTCGGCGAGTGACGCATGATCGAGCCGCTGCAACTGCCAGAAAAGTTCGTTGGTATCGCGCGGCAAGCGCTGGATGATGTATTGCGCCACGTCGTCGCTCAACTCCAGGCCGCGAGCGCGAGCGCGCAATTGCAAGGCCTGCTGCTTTTCTTCATCACTCAGGCTGTGCACTTGATAAGTAACGCCCCATTGCAAACGCGAGCGCAAATCTTCCAGTGAAATCGCCAACTCGCGCGGACTGTGCTCCGCCGCCACTAACAGACGCTTTCCCTGCTCACGCAAACGATTGTACAAATTAAAAATCGCCAGCTCCCAGTCCGGGCGCCCAGCAACAGTGGGCAGGCAATCGAGGCAAACTAAATCCAGCGCTTCAAGACCAACAAACAACTCATCCGGGGCGTAGCCCACCAGATCACGCAACGGCAGGTATTGCGCCGACAGACCCGATTCCTGCGCTTGATGACAAGCCGCTTGTAACAAATGGGTCAACCCGCAACCCGGCGCGCCCCATAAATAAATAAATGCTTCGCCGCTTGCATCCAATTGCGCGCGTAAACCCTGCACCACCATGGCATTGTGAGTTGCTGCAGGCGCATAAAAATTTTTAAAGGTGGCGTCATCATTTAAGTTGACGCTAAGGGATAACTGCTGTGGCAAGTCAATCATAACTACTTCTGCCAAACTCTATTTTTGCCAAACGTAAATTAACGGATCATCCAAGGTACCGGCATGAGCCGGCACAAACGGAGCAGCGGGCGTTGCTTCTATCGCCGCCACTCCATCAAGTTGCGCATTAGCAGCCTGTTCATTCGCGAGCGCCTGATCCAACTCTGCCATAGCGTCAGCATCAATAGCGGAATCACTTTGAACAACAGAACTGGCTGGATCGCCTGCCGCGACGACTTGCACACCAGCAGTAGATAGGCTATCAGATTGTAAAGGGGCCAAGCGGCGACCCAGCGCGAGTGTACTCATCAATAATTTGATATCTCCCTCGGTGGTTAAACGCACTAACAGACCATCCGCATTCACCGAGACAACTTCCATGCGTTGTACCATCGCCAGGTCATCCAGATAACGTTGCGCCTGCTTGAACGCGCCAAAACTGGTGATATTACCCACACGCAACACAATAGTTTGCGGCCCCTGATTGGTGGGGATGATCGCGTATTGGTTCGCAAAGTAATCCGCTGCACGATCAATGGCCGATGCAAACAGTCCCGCAACTTCCGGAGTTTCATCCGTAAAGGTTTGGGGATAATCGCCATGAAGCAATTGCCAATCACCCAGCCAGGGCCCGAGCACGGGCGGCGGCACCATGGTCCCATCTGCTATTGCCGAAGCTTCACTCGAACTCGCACCGACAGACAATGACGGCTCACTACTTGTTGCCAGTCCAGTAGAGGTTGCCGCACCTTGATCTTTCGCCACTGGTACCGGAATAGGTCCCAGGCTTGTTGGAGCGTAACGCCCCACAAGAATTGCATCCGCTTTATAGCGCAACGAAGCGGCTTTGATTTTTTCTCCATCAACCGCCCAGAGATCTTCGGCGGTTAAGGACAAACTGTCTTCCAGATCCAACTTGGGAAATGCCAACGGCAAACCACGATAAGCAGCCTGCCGATTCATCGCCTGCAAATCAACGACCTGCGGAACCTGATGCAAGCCTGTTGCATCCTTATACACCAACCAAACGAGCAACTTGGGGCGGGTGGCGGGCCACAGGGGCAATTGGGCTTCACGCAATAATTGTTCTATTGCCTGAGGCTCGTAGTTCAGTTGCAACGCCAGCGCAGGTAGGGATTTGCCGTCTTCAGTTATTTTTTCCGCCGTGGATTTATAAGTAAAACCAAACAGATAGTTCTGTGCCTTGGGCAGTGCCTGCTGGATTATCGGGTGCTCCACCGCGTTGCGTTGACCGCTAACCCGCACCATCAACTCACCAAAACTGGCCCGTGCCGCCGTATTGCGCTCGGATTCTCCCTGATTCTTTACCAGCACATCGGCACGATAGACATCCACTTTTTGCCCGGCGTTTACCCAAGGTGCCAGCGGTAGAATCAATAACAATAAACAACGAACTGCCAGAGAATGCGTCAAAGCTAACCCCTGATTTGCCTGATTTGAACGGATTTGGCGGCATTGTAACAGGCTTGCTGCAACAGGCGGCAAACTCCTTTAAAGGCATAATCACAATTTCAGCACAGACTATTTTGGGCAAGCATCCCCATGCAACGGCATAAGCTGTTAGAATGGCGGCCTTTTTTAAAACCACTCCAACTGTCAGAGCTGTGAGCCCTTTCTTATGAGCCAAAACCAAACCTCCACTCCATCCTTAAGTTACAAAGATGCAGGCGTTGATATAGACGCGGGCGATGCCTTGGTTGAACGCATCAAAAGCGTCGCCAAGCGCACCCGTCGCCCCGAGGTAATGGCCGGCCTGGGTGGATTTGCTGCCCTGTGCGAAATACCTGAAGGCTATCGCCAACCGGTGCTGGTTTCCGGTACTGACGGTGTAGGCACCAAGTTGCGCCTCGCAATGAATCTGCAAAAGCATGACACCATTGGTATAGATCTGGTTGCCATGTGCGTGAACGACTTGGTAGTCACCGGCGCAGAGCCACTGTTCTTCCTCGACTACTACGCCACCGGCAAACTCAACGTTGATGTAGCCGCTGCCGTAGTTGCTGGCATTGGCGATGGCTGTGAACTGTCCGGCTGCTCACTGGTAGGCGGTGAAACCGCCGAAATGCCCGGCATGTACGAAGGCGAAGACTACGATCTGGCCGGTTTCTGCGTAGGCGTAGTGGAAAAATCTGAAATCATTGATGGCAGCAAGGTAAAGGAAGGCGACACCTTGATCGCCCTCACCTCTAGCGGCCCTCACTCCAATGGCTACTCATTGATTCGAAAAATTATCGAAGTTAGCAATGCCGACCTGAACCAGGATTGCGGTGGCAAGCCTTTGGCTAGCGCCCTGATGGAACCAACCCGAATTTACGTGAAATCAGTGTTGAAGCTGATCAAGGAATCCAGCGTTAACGCTATGGCCCACATCACAGGTGGTGGTCTGACCGAAAACATCCCACGCGTTCTGCCGGAAGGCTGCAAAGCAGTTATTGATACCAAGAGCTGGGCTTTCCCACCGGTATTCCAGTGGCTGCAAAAAGGCGGCAACGTGGACATCCGCGAAATGTATCGCACATTTAACTGCGGTGTAGGCATGGTAATCGCCGTTCCTGCCGGTGAGAAAGATGCAGCGCTCAATATCCTGCGGACTGCCGGCGAAAGCGCATTTGTTATTGGCCATATCGCCAAAGCCGTTGGCGACGAACACCGCGTTGAATTGCAAGGCCTTTAATCCATGTCTGATGCTGTAAAACCCATGCGAGTCGTTGTACTTATTTCTGGCAGCGGCAGCAATTTGCAAGCGTTGATTGATGGCGTTGTGAGCGGCGATTTACCCATAGAAATTGCCGCCGTGATTAGTAATCGCCCCGATGTAATGGGGCTTACGCGCGCCAGCAATGCTGGCATTCCTACGCTAGTACTTGACCATAAGAACTACCCTACACGTGAAGCCTTCGACGTTGAGCTGATGCAAACCATCGATGCTTACACACCCGGACTAGTAGTACTCGCTGGATTTATGCGCATACTGACACCAGCATTTACCGAGCACTATCTTGGACGCATGCTGAATATTCACCCGTCACTTTTGCCCAAGTTTCAAGGCCTGCACACCCATCAACGCGCAATTGAAGCAGGCGAAAGTCACCACGGCGTGAGCGTACATTTTGTAACAGCAGAGCTGGATGGCGGACCTGTAGCCATACAAGCGCGAGTACCCGTACTCACAAGTGACGATGCAACCCTCTTAGCAAAACGCGTGCAGCGCCAGGAACACATAATCTATCCGCTGGCCGTAAAATGGTTTGCCGAAGGCAAATTAAAAATGACTCAGGGAAAAGCCGAACTGGACGGTGAACTTTTAGCGGAATGTGGCTATCAAATTGATGCCCCGGATGCCTAACGGTAACGATCATGCCCAGCCTGCGCCCAATCCTGCTACTCTGCTTGTTGCTTGCATCCACTACTACTCTGGCCGCAGAGCGACCCAAAATCTTTGACAATCAATACAAGGCAAAACTGTACGGATTTAATATTACGGTCACCAATCGCCTAACCAAAACCACCGACAACCAGTACGACTTACTGTTCAAATTTGACTCGATGATTGGCACCATTACCGAAACCAGCCAAATGCAGTGGGATCAGGCCAAGCAAACTATTAAACCTCTCCACTACGTTTATAAGCGTCGCGGATTGGGGAAGGATCGCGATGCGGATTTGACCTTTGACTGGAACAAAAAAACCGTTATTAACAAAGTTCAGCAAACCAACTGGCAGATGGACATTGCCCAACGTGTGCAAGATAAACTGAGCTACCAAATTCAATTGCAGCAGGACTTAATCAACGGCCAGAAAAATTTCAGCTATCAGATCGCTGATGGCGGTCACCTGAAGGAATACAAATTTATTACCCTGGGCGAAGAAGTATTGGAAACTCCATTGGGTAAAGTAAACACTGTCAAAGTAAAACGCAGCCGCGAGAATGACAAGCGCGTTACTTACGCATGGTTAGCGAAAGATTGGAATTATTTGCTAGTGCGCTTGCAGCAGGAAGAAAAAGGCAGCAAATACACCATTTACATTCACAAGGCATCTGTCGATGGCAAACCCATCGAAAAATTTTAGCACCCTATTCACCCAAACCATCTTATTCAAGATCATATTCGCTTAGTTAATTTACCCAAAAGGCTCTTTATGAAAATTGCAGAAAATAGCGTTGCCAGCTTTCACTACACCCTCACTGACGGCACTGGCAAAGTGCTGGATTCTTCTGAAGGGCAAGATCCACTGTCTTACCTGCACGGTGCAGGTAACATTATCCCCGGCCTGGAAGAAGCACTGGAAGGCAAAGTAGTTGGCGACAAACTGAATGTTGCCGTTAAAGCAGCACAAGCATACGGATTGCGTGACGACGGCTTGGTACAAGAACTGCCATCAACCATGTTCTCTGGTATTGAGCAAATTGAAGTCGGCATGGAGTTTCACGCCGAAACCGAACACGGCCTGCAAGTAGTAACCGTAACCAAAGTGGAAGGCGATCAAGTAACTATTGATGGCAACCACCCACTGGCCGGTGTTGACCTGAACTTTGATGTAGAAATTACCGAAGTGCGTGCCGCTACCGAAGAAGAACTGAACCACGGCCACGCCCACGGCGCTGGCGGTCATCATCACCATTAATTGCAACTGCTTTTCTCCGAAAGCAGCGCGCAATAAAAAAAGGCTCCAATGGAGCCTTCAGATCGTTGACAAACCCCACCCTAAAAAAGTGGGGTTTTATTTTTTTAGCTCGCGCTGTGCATCAACCGCATTTCTGGCGATTGATTTCCAATCCGTTCATTTTTCTCGATAAAACGCGATATAAGTATCCACAGCGCTTGAACAAGGCCTAACACCACCAATGGATTATAAAAACGCGCCAGCAACAGCGCTATCTTCTTCATATTCTGGCACGCAGCCGCCAACAAACACTGGCCACTCACGCGACGCAAGCCGCGATAACGTGCATATCTATGACCGTGCAATTGTTTCGCGTCGGCAAAGCTGCGCTCCACCGTTTCCTTTCTGCGTTGATAAATCCGTTTGCCTTGCTCGGTGAGTCGTCGCGCATCAGTGCGCTCCACACTGTCTTGCCACACATGGCGTGTGATGACTTTGGTGTGGTTGCGACTGCGCGTGCATTGATCCAAAAACGGACAGCGTTTGCATTGCTCTGAATCGGAGCGGTATTCGCGATAGCCCAATCGGTTGGTGGTGTTATATGAAATCAACTGACCCGCCGGACAGGTGTAATGATTCTGATCGGCATCAAACACAAATTTGCGCCTGGCAAATAAGCCTTCCGCTTTGTTGGGGCGGCGATAGCCAATAACGCCCTCAATATTGCGATCTTCCAAACCTTTGCAGATGCCTGCAGTTTTGTAGCCTGCATCCAATCCCACCGTGTACGGATAAATATTGAAGGCCGTTAATTGGCGATCCAGGCGTGCCAAATAAGGTTTGCTGTCATGCACGTTGCTCGGTGTGACGTGGGTGTCCGTGATGATGTTGTATTTACCATCCACGGTGCGATGGTCGAGATAATAAAATCCTTGGGGCTTGCCTTCGCGTGTTAAATAACCACTATCGGGATCAGTGGTGCTGACTTTAATGTCGCGGGTTTTTGGCTCGGTATCGCCCGCTTTTTCTTTTAGTGGGGCTTTGCCGTTGGCAATTCGGTCTTCATCAATCGCCACTTCCAACGCGGTTAAATAATCCGTCGGCGTTTGCGTGACGGTGTGAATTTCAAACTTCTTTTTATTGGCATTGGCTTTCATGTGGGTGCTGTCGGTGTAAAGCACATCGCCGCCCACCAAGCCGTGGCCAATTGCTTGGCGAACAATCTCATCAAAAATTTGTTGCTCAATATCAGTCGCTAAAAACCGGCGCCGACGTTGCTGGCTAAAGGTGGAGGCATCAATGATTTTATCCGTGAGACTCAACCCCAAAAACCAACGATATGCCACATTCACTTGCACCTCGCGCACTAACTGCCGCTCGCTGCGCACACCAAACAAATAACCAATAAACAGCATTTTAAATAACAACACCGGATCAACTGCAGGGCGGCCGTTGTTATCGCAATATAAATGGCGGACTTGGTCGCGGATAAATTCGAAGTTGATGTACTTGTCGATTTTGCGCAGTAGATGGTCAGCCGGAACGAGATCCTCAAGGATCACCATTTCCAGTGTGTGTTGGCGCGGCGCAGGTTCTTTGAGCATGGCAGTCATCACAAGAAAGTGTGCTGCCATTAAACGCAAACCCCCAGCTTTTGGCTAGGGGTTTGTCAGCGGTCTGAAGGCTCCAATGGAGCCTTTTTTATTACTTAGTTTTTTATTTTCTTGCACTTTAATTGTCGAGCCCCGGATATTGCGTCATTTCAATTCCACTTTTTGCTCACCGCAACGACTGCATTTATAAATCGTCACCAGTTTTCCCTGCTTAACATCAAACTGCTTTTCTTTTACCACTTCCCATTTGTGAAAACCGCTGCGACACAAACTTTTACCCTTATGCTTTTCAAAAGGGCTAGGTTTTTTAAACGGAATTACATCGCCCACAGCAAAATCCAATTAATGAAGAGAAAAGATTAGGTGCGCGGAAGAGTCACGCCGCGCTGCCCCTGGTACTTACCCCCACGATCCCTATAAGAGGTCTCACAGGTTTCATCAGATTCAAAAAACAACATCTGCGCTACGCCTTCGTTAGCATAAATTTTTGCCGGAAGCGGAGTCGTATTCGAAAACTCGAGCGTCACATGCCCTTCCCATTCAGGCTCAAGCGGAGTCACGTTTACGATAATCCCACAGCGTGCATAGGTAGACTTACCTAAACACACCGTCAAAATGTTGCGCGGGATACGAAAGTACTCAACCGTTCTAGCCAACGCAAATGAGTTGGGTGGAATTATGCAAACATCACTTTTGATATCAACGAAACTTTTTTCATCAAAATTTTTAGGGTCTACCACCGTGGAATGTACATTGGTAAAAATTTTGAATTCATCTGCACAACGAACATCATAACCATAGCTGGATGTTCCATAGGAAACTATGCGCTGTCCTGCAGCATCATAACGAATTTGGCCCGGCTCAAATGGCTCAATCATGCCATGCTCTTCCGCCATGCGGCGCATCCACTTATCAGACTTGATGCTCATCAGGTTCTCCCAGGCAAATAATGAAACGGCGCGCATCATAGCCTTTTTCAGGGTAGAAAAACACCGGCGCCAGTGAGGATCAGCCGCCTCCCACCAAGGTAAATGCCATTGCGGGCGGCGTAGCTGCTGTCGAACTATCGGAGCCAGAAAGCCGATCGATGATTGCCCAATCGCTCGAGTCATCACCCGCACACTCAGCAGCCATCTTTGCCAGTGATTCTCGCATTACCAGCAAGGTTTCAACCTGCTGATCCAGCTGTTGCATTTTCTCCAACACTAAGGATTTAACCTGCGTGCAGCGCCGGGCTGGGTTTACGTACAAAGCCAACAACTCCCGACACACACTCAATTCAAAACCCGCCGCCGTGGCTCGCCGCAAAAAGGACAGGCACTCGATATCCCACCGGGAGTAAATCCGGTAACTGTTATTTGCATCTCGCGCTGGCACCACCAAGCCCAAGTCCTCGTAATAACGAATGGCCTTTGTCGATAACCCAACCACTTGTGCTACCCGGCTAATGTTCATAACCAACTCCATCTTCAAGTCCAAGTAAACATTACCCTTGTGGAATGCTTTATTCAAATTTCGATCAAATCCCATAACCTAACGTATCGGCCTGGCTTATTTTTGCTACCAATTTACACATAAATACAAATTTATGTGCCACAAACAAAGAAAAACCCATTACAATAAGTGAACCAGAGCACAGTTAAAAAAATATTTTCTTTTTTAAAATCATTAAGTTAGTGATGATTCTTGACAAAGAGACTTAATAATCCACAATGATTGCATGGTTAGTCACCAATATTCACACAGGACATGCAATGCAATATCTCGACATTAACCATCCCGAATGGCAAAAAATGTGGGACGAACTTGCCAGCTACCCATTAAACGATGGTGATCCCCTATGTGTTCATGAAGGCCAATGTTGGGAATACATGGGTTCAACCCTGGACCATCACCACTTGCGCCATGCTTGCCACCCGGTGAGCAATAAACCCGAATACATGTACATAGAGCGCTCAGGCGCTGCGCTGGGCCTGATTAGCCTGCTTTCGCCACTTCTGTAGAGCCTCGCCCCAAAAAAAGCAATCCACATACACATATAAACAAAATGTGTTAATGTGCAGCGCTTTTTATCATTTTACTTCTGTTAGAATTCACCAAAATAACAATGAAACGTTTCGTCCTGTTTTTAGGTATTGGCGGGTTTTGTACCCTGCTCCAGTTCTTATTATTAATTGTCTTTGTTGAGAGCCAATTGATGTTAGAGGTCTATGCCTCTGCCGTCGGATACGCGCTTTCATCAATCGTTAATTACTGGGCGAATTACCACTATACGTTCAGAAGTACCAGCAACCATAAAGATACCTTTCCAAAGTTTATGGTTGCGGTAGCCATCGGCTTATCAACCAACACCGCGTTGTTTGCGGCATTTTTGTTTATATTTGAAAATTATCTCGCCTTACCTTGGGTGGAGCCCTATTTGGTTGCCCAAGTACTGGCAACGGGAATTACTGTCGTAATCAATTTTCTTGTGCACAAAATATGGATTTACAGGAACCATTAAAAATGACAACAAAAATACCTTCGCTTGCCATCGTTATTCCCTGTTACAACGAAGAGGAAATGTTGCCCAAAACCTTGGCAACGATGCTGGCTTTACGAGAATCGATGATTGCCAAAGGGAAAATTAATCAGGAGTCAAAGGTATATCTGGTTGATGACGGCAGCAAAGACAAAACCTGGAAAATCCTCAATGAAGAGGCTGCAAACAACTCCGCACTGGTCGCTATTAAATTGTCGCGCAATAAAGGCCATCAAAACGCCCTCTATGCAGGCCTATGTACAACCACTGAAGATATTACCGTTAGCATTGATGCCGACTTACAGGACGACCCAAAAAATATTGAAGCCATGGTCGACGAATATCTGAAAGGCCATGATGTCGTTTACGGTGTGCGCTCAGCGCGTCATACCGATACATTTTTCAAACGCTTCACCGCGGAAGGCTACTACCATCTGATGAAAAAAATGGGCGTTGATTTAGTATTCAATCACGCTGATTTCCGTTTGTTGTCACGCCGCGCATTAGATTCATTAAAGGAGTACGGCGAAGCAAATTTGTTCTTGCGCGGATTGGTTCGTGAGGTCGGGTACCCCGCCTCAGTCGTGGAATACGAACGTCAAGCGCGCGAGGCTGGCGAAAGTAAATATCCATTAAAGAAAATGCTGTCATTTGCCTGGAAAGGTATCACCGCATTTTCAACTGCACCGCTGCGCATGATTACCATAATGGGGCTCGTTTCTGGCCTTGCTTCACTCAGTTTAATTCTTTGGGTCTTGGCAGTGCGTCTGTTTACTGATAATGCAGCGCCAGGCTGGGCATCGGTGCTATTACCACTGCTATTTATCGGTAGTGTGCAACTACTTTGCCTGGGCATTATTGGAGAATACCTTTCCAAAATTTACGAAGAAGTTAAGAAGCGCCCCAAATTTCACATTAGCGATATCGTCAATAAAAAAGATTGATGCTCTACTGGCCCTGCGGGGCCAGCAATACTCGAGATGGCGACAATGAATAACGACAACATACCGCCGCCGACCACGGCAGAACCCGCGTCTAATATTGCTACTAATCCGTCTGCAGACATCCCGGTACACACCACCGGGTTTGTTCCTCTTACACCACTGACCAATAGTTATTACACTGCAAAACAATTCCTAACCTGGTTTCAGTTTTATTTATGTGCAGCAATTTTTGCAAACCTCGGGCTGCTCTTCTGGGATGGAAATGGCGGTGATATAGGGTTTTGGGAAGACTGGGTAAAGCAACTGGCCAATCGCGGTTACAAAGATTTCAACGGCAACTACCCACCCCTCTATATACATTGGCTCTACCTCGTCGGCAAGCTATACACCTATCTGCAATTGCCGGTAGAAAATAATTTGTTTTTGAAGTTTGTTTCTCTGATCCCGATATTTTTATCGCACTTTTTACTTATTACGATAGTTCATCGCTTACTCAAAAAGCATTCAGCAGCAATCAACCATTACCATATAGCTATGCTATTAACTGCGTTGAATCCTGCGTTGTTTATGAATGGCCCCATATGGGGGCAGGTCGATGTTCTTCCGGTCATACCAGTTTTGCTCGCCATCCTTGCAAGTACCAGCAATCGATATCGCGCACTTACCTTCCCAATCTATACGGTTGCTCTATTAACCAAATTCCAGATGATCGCATTTGCCCCCGTAATGGGAGTTATCTTTTTCCGTCACTATAAAATACACATGATAGGCGGTGCGTTATCGATTCTGACCATCGCACTTTTATTTTTACCATCTATAGTTGTTGGCAGCTTCGGCCAATCTTTCAAACTGGCTTACGTTGATGTGTTACACCAGTACGGTGCAACCACCATGGGTGCTGCCAACATCTGGATTTTACTCACCGGCAACGCAGCGCCCGATACCATTATTTTATTTGGTATAGAACCAGACTCCCCCTTGGCAACCCTATTCAAAGCAAAAAACTTTGGCATGATCGGATTCTTCCTTGTCTGCCTGGCCGTATTTTTACAAGGCATGGGCAAACTGGTGGATCGAGAACTACCGGAAACCAATCCTCATAACGCAGCGCAGCTTTTCTTTTATGGAATGGTATGTACCATGGCATTTTTTGCCTTGCTGCCTGCTATGCATGAGCGCTATTTGCTGCCTGCCGTTATCGTTTCACTGGTTTACTATGCATTAAATCCAAATAAAGTTATTTATCCATTACTGTTTACGTTTGTTTCTGCATTTAACGTAGCCATGTGCCTGGGAATTAGAACATCGCATGTGTGGCCAGCAATTTCCTGGATAATGATGGGCGCATTTACCTATGCAGTGATCGAATTATTGCTTGGCAAATACTGGAGCAATTTCACCAAAAAAATATTCTTCTGGTTTTTTGGAATCAACTATGTTGCGTTACTAGTGTTGGTTGTCAGCTTCTATCTTATAGGTCAACGTCTTTACGAAGAAAGCAAACCGATTGAGCCAGCACTACAGCCCCATCAGATGTTTTTAACAGAGCTACCGGTCACGCTTACAAAGCAAGATTATGGCCAATTAAATATCGATAAGAGCGTTAACGGCAGCGTACTGCGCGCGAATGAACATCGGTATGCTAAAGGTTTGGGAACCCATGCTAATTCAGTGATTGAATATCAACTTCCCCCGCAAACTAAAATGCTCAGCGTTTCTGTTGCCTTGGATGATGAAGTAGAGTCTGCAAGTGTCAAATTTAGTGTTTGGGGCGATGAGCAGCTCCTGTGGGAATCACGCAATCACTATGGTGGAGAAGCGCCGGAACACGCAGAAATCAATCTGGAGTCGGTAAGCCGCCTACGTTTGCAAGTTGACGGCATTAACGATATAGGCGGCGATCACGCAGACTGGTTAAATCCTGTGATTACCCTGAAAGAACCAACGCCTGCCGCACCCTAAGTAACAAAATATTGAGCCTGTTATGAAGACCACCTACCGTTATTTGTTGACAACATTGCTCAGCCTGGGAGCTTTAGTCGCCCTGATGTGGATTTCCACATGGCAAGCCATCAGCTTGAAGACCATTGAAGTTGCCTATAACGGTAGCGAGTATCAACCCATTACTCTACCCTACTCGCAGGATCACATCGGCGCGTACTCAGTACGAGTAACGATTGATGGAATCAAGACCAATAAACACAGCTTTCGCATTTATCCGGATGATGAAATTCATGCGCTGTTGGTCAACGGCAAGCCAGTCTCGCTGGACCATTTGTCCGTTGATGATCGCCGCAATTACGGCGCCGGATTTAATATTGAAATTGATCAATTTACTCCTGACCAGCTGAATATTATCGAAGCGCAATTGAGCAACGCCAGCAATCCGGCCGGGTTTCGTATTGAATCAACCAAACGGCTAAGTAACGGCAAATTATTGGCCGTGTATGCAGTATTGCTAGTGCTCGTATTAGTGTTAAAGCAACATTTGAAAATTAATAGAAGCCAGGTGCTAGTACTAATAATCAGCTTGGCAATCTCAGTGTTATATCTATCAAAAACTGATGAGCGCACCCGGACTTTTGATGTATTTGAGGGCGGCGGCCATAGGGACTACATCGAATATTTAATTGAACACAAAAAATTGCCCATTCCAGGGGATGGCTGGGAATACCATCAACCACCACTTTATTACCTAAGTGCAGCGCTAGCCAAACAGGCAGCGCCGATAGACAGCAAAACCTCCGGAGAGCTTTGGGGGCAATTGTTTGCGTTGTTTTTGTGGACACTTTTTTTAGTTGGCAGCCTGGCCACAATTAAAGTTTCGTTTCGCAAACACCCATTGGTTATCTTGATGGCGAGCACCGCTTTGTGCTTGTGGCCTGCGGGAATTATCCACAGTATTCGTATTGGCAATGATCTGGGCGTATATGCGTGCTATGCGCTCGCGTTTTATTACACGATTAAATGGTGGAAAAACCGCGACTCGGCGACATTGTTTTGGGCCAGCCTTTGGATGGCCGGGTCACTGTTAAGTAAATCCAATGGATTAGCCGTTGCTGGTGCACTCGGCGTACTCATGCTATTTCATGTTTACGGCCTCGTCCGAAAACCTGCATTACTCAAACAGCACAAAACCAAACTATTGCGTGACATCGCTATTGCAGGTGGATTGTTTTGCAGCGCAATCTTGTTGAACTTCGCCGACAATATTAAACATTATCTGGATGGCACCTCCAAAGACTGGTTACTGTCCAATGTCAGCGAAATGATTAACCCCGGCCTAAAAGTGGGCAACGCGCCAAAGAATTATTTGATACTGGATTCCGCAACCTTCTTGCAAGAACCGTTTATCAGCACTTGGGAAGATAAATATGGTCGTCAGTATTTCTGGAACTTTGTATTACGCTCATCCCTTTCCAGTGAATATTCATTTAATGGCGAAGGTATGAAAATTTGGGGAATCACTAACGGAATCTTGCTAATGGCAATGCTTGCAGGAACGTTAATATTCTATTTGCAACGACAACCGCAAACCAACACCGCAACGTTAAAACGTGTTCTCTACCGCAATGCCCCTTGGATAATGGCATTGGTGTTCCCATTTATATTGTTGCTCGCCTACCGCATCAAAGTTCCGCTTTCATGCAACACAGATTTTCGTTATATCTACCCTGTACTTTTACCCATTCTTTACTTTGTATTTCAAGCATGGAGTAGTTCGTCACGTTTAATGCTCGCCAGATCTATGACGCTAGCAGCGCCCGTGATAGGACTTAGTAGTCTCATGTGGATTTATTTACTCCTTCAACAGTAATTCAACGATTAAGTTAGTGAAAAGAAGGAGTTACGCCCAAGAGAACGTTGGTTTGCATAAGGAGATAAGCTATGCGCAATTTCACATCATCGCTAGTCACAAGCTTCTACTATTTGTTCGGCCTGATTTTTTCATGGGTATTTTTAAGCATTGTCTTAAATAATCAGGCTTACCAATTTAAAACCCTTCATATCGTGCTTTACGCGATCGGATGGTTAGTTGCGACCGGCTATGTTTACAAGGCAATTAATCATACGGAACACTTTTTGCGCGCACATGAGCGCAAAGTTGCCGGTTTGTGGATACTGGTAATTTTTTCACTGCAATTATATTGCGGTTATCTGTTGGCAGTCGCCACCGGCTGGGATACAGAAGCGGTGTTTCGTGGGGCTATTTCGCTGAAAGAACAAGGCAACCTGGGCGGTTACTCTGATTACTTCCACATATTTCCACATAATTTGGGAGCCACGAGCGCATTAAAAGTGGTTTTTTCAGTTTGCTCTGCGCTAGGACTCCACGACTATCACTGGATAGCCACTGTTTACAACGTTGTGTCCATTAACTTGGGCATAACATTCGTTTACTTAATCTGTAGAGAAATAAAAAGTGTCAAGGCCGCTTTTTTATCCTTATGGTTGAGCAGCTGTTGTATTCCGTTGTATTTTTATACCCCTATTTTTTATTCGGACACACTGTCACTGCCCTTTGTGATGATGAGTTATTACATCTATCTGTTAATTCTGAAGAGCGACACGCTCAAACAACAAATCATTCGCGCCTGTTTTTTTGCTGTCGCTTGTGCACTGGGTACTTTGATTAAATTCACGGTAATTATTGTAGCGGTTGCGGTATTGCTAGACCTTCTTATCCGTGGAAAATTAAAAAGATACTGGCCAGCCATCGCTGTCTCAACCTTACTTTTATACGCCTGTTTATCCTGCTTTAAATACTATTTCCATAACCACTTACTGGATAAAACCCTGTCAGAACAGAAGCAGGTTCCCTACACTCACTGGGTAATGATGGGGCTTAGCGGCAGTGGTGCTTACAACGGCAGTGATTACGAATACACCTATACGTTTTCAACCTTTGAAGCACGAACTCAAGCCAACTTGCATCGTATTAGTGAACGACTAAAAGAATACGGAGCCTGGGGATACCTGGAGTTTCTTCATCGCAAACAACAGCTAAATTTCGGCAGCGGAATTTATGGCGTGAATGAAATGATTGATGACAATCCGATTAGACCTAACGCTTTACATCAGGTCGCCATAGAGGGAGGCAAGCACTTTGAAACGTTCAAGCATTTGGCGCACGGTTACCACGTATTTCTTTTCTTAATTATCATTCTTAGCGCAGTCTACGACGCTGCAGCAAAGACAGGTAGCGCGATGAATAAATTGGTAGCCAGACTGGCGATAACGGGCATATTTATTTTTCTCGCTCTCTGGGAAGCAAACTCACGTTATATTTTAAATTTTATTCCTATGTTTATCGCCTGCGCTGCGCTGGGTTTTCCAGAGCTTTATCGAGTGGCAGAAATCATTAAAAGATCTCTGCGGGAACATATCCAGGAATCTCGCACCGCTGCAACGACCAATTAAATTGGCAGACGCAAGCCTACCTATTCAGATAGGCTTGCTGCTCTCGCCTCACGCGCTGCAATACCCGTGTACTTCCATTTACCCTGCTTCCACCGCCACCCTTTGATTAATGCGCGCACCAGTTCATCTGATATAGCCGCGATTAACAATCCATATAGTCCAAGCCCGCCGGGAATCGCCAAAACATAAGCCAAGGGTACTGAGAACAGCCAAATAACTCCAATACTAGAAACTGACGTAAAGGTGGCATCGCCTGTACAACGCAGAGCCGAACCAACGGTAATATTTACGGTCCGCCACGGCTCTGCCAAAAAGCTAAGCACGAATGCCCAGAGGCCTATGGCAATCACTTCAGGATCACTACTGAATATTTTTAAAATGGGTTGATTGAACAACACCCAACACAACGCCAAGACGCTGGTTCCAATCAGCGAAATTTTTAAACTTTGCATGAGCTGTTGGTTAACCAAATCAAACTCGGCGCGCCCTACCCGCTGGGCAATAATCGCTTCAGTTGCCATGCCAATGGCGATGGAAACCATCAAGCAAAATAAAAACGTGTTGTAGGCATAAACTTTAACCTTGAGCGCCAAATCACCCACTTCAGCGGCAATCCAGTTAAGGGCAATCATGTATGCCTGGAAAGACATGGGTTCAAGAATTGACGGCGCGGCAATCATAATAACAGGCGCAATTAATACTCCAAACTGCTTTAGACCTTCCTGTAATGGAATGTGAATACGCAATTTGAAATGCACCACTACCATCACGAATAGCAAACTGATTGCCGCTGCGATAATACTGGCGACTGCTACACCGACAACACCCGTAGGCGGTATCGACATAAACCCGTAGACAGCAATGTAGTTACCAATCAAGTTCGCGGTAAATAAGATAATGTTACTGTAGGTGTTCCATTTGGGTTCACCGTAAATATTGAGAATAGTTTGGTAAATAACCCGGCATCCCCACAACGCGACCATCCAACCTATGATTGATAAATAAGTGCGCGCATGGTGCTCAACCTCGCTACTCAGTGACATGGATGATGCAACCAAGGGCCCACCATAATTCACACTTAAGGCGGCAACAACCGCCAGCATTAATACAAAAATCATATAGGCCGCGATAGTCGCATTGCCGCGCGCATAATCATTTGCGCCTATGCGCTGACTCGCGATACTCGCACCGGCAAATGCGCTCACCACCAAAAATGCGTTGGCGACAAATACTAATGGAGTAATGGCACCAACGGCCGCGGCGGCACTATCGGAAATGCGGCTCAGAAAATACATATCAACCAATGGAATGGTATAGGTCACCGCCTGGTCCACAAACATAGGGCCGGACATACCCCATATGCCTTTTTCCAGTACGGTGCTTTGTGGCGGCTTGCGATTCAAGTTGCCTCCCGCAAAACAATTGCCGGAGGAGTGGTGACCACTCTGCGACAACCCAGGTAACCTAATCCCGTCACCAATAGTGCACCGCTCAAGGGCGAAACTAACCAAAATAAATAATGCGGTTGTATCGGTGTTTTCAACACAAAAGTCTGCAGGCTAATTAATAGAATTTCCGTTCCCAAAATAGCAATTAACCCCGCCAGAAAACCCAGAATCGCAAATTCTGTACAGATACTTCCTATAATTAGTTGACGTGGACTGCCCAACGCACGTAATAACCCGGCTTGTTGCTTGCGAACAGCGATACTCCCCATCACCGCAGCAAACAACACCAAGCAGCCGCCGATCAACGTGAGCCATAACACCAGCAAAACACCATCGCTTACCTGGTTCACAATGGAGCGAATTTGCTCAATGATTCGATCCAACTCCATTAACAAAATGGTGGGATGATCATGTAACAGGGTATTGATAAAGGATTTTTTGTCCGCCGGTAAATAAATACTGGTGATATAGGTGGGCGAATAAGTATCTAGCGAACCAGGTTCAAAAATAAAAAAGAAATTAGGGCGCATACTGCGCCAATCCAGACTACGGAAGCTAGCCACCTGCGCGTGCATTTCCAATCCACCAAATGAAAACTGCAATTCATCGCCTAACTTCAGGCCAATCTCCTTAGCGGCGTTAATTTCTACGGACACCCCCGGCAACTCAGTTTCTTTACGCTGCCATTGATCCCACCATTGTCCCTCCAGAATTTTATTATCAGCTGCTAATTTTTCCGCCCAGGTAACATTCAACTCCCGGCGCAAGGCGTTGCTAGTGGAACGTTGTTCTTCAGTAGTTTCCACACCGTTAATGTGCGTTAAGCGCGCGCGCATCATTGGGTAAATAGGTTCAGGGCGAACCTTTGCTTCCTGCAATAGTGACTGAACTTGCGGCAGTTCATCCGGTGGGATATTTACCAAAAAGTGATTGGGAGCGTCATCCGGCACTTGCACTCTCCATTCTTCAATTAATGAAGTCCGTACAATTGTCAGGGTAAACAGCAGCATAATTGCAACGGCAAATACCAGTATCTGGATTAAGCTTTGACCGCGATTACGCTGCAAATTGGCAAAAGCCAAACGCCAAAAACCACCGAGATTGACGACCCATTTTTTGCTTAGCGCCAATAAACCGTAAGCAACAACCATGGTCGCCACAACCACCACCAGCAACGCACCGCTGATACTCAGTGCAAGCTCAAGGTCGCGGCTAAATAAAATAACCAAGGTCAACACCGCAAACAACGCCAGCACCGCTTGCATCCATACGTGTGTTGCATTTACCGCTAGTTCGCGACGCAGAATTTTTAACGGTGGTACTGCTGGCAAATGCCAGAGCGCTGGTAATGCAAAAAATACCAAACACATTAGACCGCTAAAAAAACTCAAAGTGTATGGGTAAATGCCCGCTGCCCCAAGACGGATTTGATAGGCCTCTTGTAAGCTAACGGCAATGATTTGCTGTAAAAAATTGCCGAGAACTAACCCCAACAGCGAAGCAATGGCACCTAGCACAAATAATTGCGAAAAATACAAACTGCGAATTCGTGTTGCACTGGCGCCCAGAGTTTTCATTAACGCCACTTGATCAGTATGACGACCAGAGAACTGCCGCGCCGCTATGGCTATTGCAACACCGGATAACAACACCGCGATTACCGCTGACAGCAGTAAAAACTGTTTGCTGGTCTTCAGCGTCTGTCCGACGCGCTCTTGCGCTGAATTAATATCAATCAGCCGCTGGTGCTTTGTTAATTGCGGTTTTAGTTGATCGATAAATTGTTTTAACGCTCGCACATCATCGCTGGCGAGCAACCATTGGTAATCTACCCGACTGCCTGGTTGCACCACTTGGGTTTTCGGCAAATCGACGATATTCATAATCAGGCGCGCACCGGTCATGCTAAACGGGCTGGCGCTGTCTGGCTCGCGAATCAATACATTCGTAACCGTCAATTCAAATTCACCCACCGCGACCTTATCGCCCAGTTGAATTTTTAATAATGGTAGCAAGCGGGAATCCACCCAAGCTTCACCCGAACCTGGAATCCCTTTGGCGATTTCAATATCGCTGGCATTAATTGCAAATGGAACGCGACTGATTTCAAATTTACCACGCAAGGGATAGCCCGCATCCACGGCTTTCACAGAAGCCAGATGCATTTCATCACCGGCAAATACCATAGAAGAAAAGAGAACCGATTGCGTCTGACGAATGTCTGCCACTTCCGCTGCTTTAGTCCAATCGCCATTATGAGACTGGGACCCACGCACGATGTAATCAGCACCCAACACACTATTACTTTCGCTAACAAGCGTAGTTTCAAGACGATCAGTAAAAATCGCGATGCCACTTAATACCGCAACGGCTAATATTAACGAAAACCCCAGCAGCTTTAGTTCACCACTACGCCAATTGCGTTTGAGTAATTGAATCGCCAGCATGCACTACTCCCTACGCGATACTATCGCGCCCGCTGCAATTTCAATACGCCGTTGACACAATTGCGCCAGACGCTCTTCGTGAGTAATTAAGATCAGCGTTGTTCCCTGCGCACGATTTAATTCAAACAACAATTCAATGATCCGTGCACCGGTTGCTGAATCCAGATTACCCGTCGGTTCATCAGCAAATAAAATGCGCGGTTCACTGGCAAATGCACGCGCAATCGCCACACGCTGTTGTTCACCACCCGATAGTTGTTGCGGATAGTGATGTACTCGCGCATCCAAACCAACACGGTGCAAAAACTCCCGCGCCTTTAACTGGGCCGATTTATCACAGCGAAGCTCCAGCGGTAACATCACATTTTCCAACGCTGTAAGGCCAGGCAATAATTGAAATGATTGAAAAATAAATCCAACATTCTGCGCGCGCACTGCTGCACGCCCTTCTTCATCCAATTGCGACAAATTGGTTCCATTTAAAATAACTTCACCGCTGGATGGAACATCCAGTCCGGCAAGAATCCCAAGCAAGGTAGATTTACCGGAACCGGAAGCACCGGTAATTGCCAAAGACTCACCGGCGTTAACTGACAATGAAATCGGCTGCAGGATCAACAACTCACCTTCTTGTGTAGAAACATGTTTTGTCACGCCCCTGGCTTCAACCATAGTGGTTAACGAAACGGCATTTTCGCGAGATGCTTGACTGGAAAGCACAGACATAATTGATTAACCTGTAACACATTGAGTAAGCCCATTCTATTGGCTGAGGAAGCTGTTAACCATGCAAAAAATGCACATTTACCTGTTTTTACTCCTGACTTTTGTCACTAATATTGCGTTGGCGCAATCATCTACCACCAAGCTATTGGTGATGGGTGACAGCCTGAGCGCGGGCTACGGCATTGATATCCAGCAAGGTTGGGTTAGCTTACTTGAAAAGGAATTAAACAAAACTCACAAGGTACAAATTATTAATGCCAGTGTCAGTGGCGAAACCAGTTCCGGTGGAAAAACTCGCTTACCTGCACTACTCGCAGAACACAAACCCGATGTGGTTATTTTGGAATTGGGCGGCAATGATGGTTTGAGGGGGCAACCGTTAAAATTATTAGAAAATCATTTGCAGACCATGATTGATGCCAGCAAAACATCCGGTGCAAAAGTAATACTGGCAGGCATGCAAATCCCACCGAATTATGGCCCACGTTACAGCACACAATTCAAAGCGCTTTATGCAACATTAGCGGAAAAAAATCAGGCAGGCTTAATTCCTTTTTTATTGGAAGGGATTGGCGGAAAAGCTGAATTAATGCAGCGCGATGGCATTCATCCCACTGCTGAGGCACAGCCCATTATTGTGGAAAATGTATTACCAACAATTAACAAAATAATAACACAATAAAATCCAATCAATGCGCGAACCGCTGCTTAAAGCGGCTCTAAATAATCAACCAATAATTGCAAATTGGTGTTGCCACGAAATTCATTGATATCAAGCTTATACGCTAGGCGTACACGCTGTATCTGTGGATTCGGCCAAATACTGGTATCGACATTAAACGCGATAGCATCAACAAGTTGCTGCCCTTGTGCATCCACTGCCAGCGTCATTTTCAGATGCTTTTCGCCAACTTTGCGCTGCTGCAATAGATAAAACTCTCCATCAAATACTGGCTCAGGGAAATGTTGCCCCCAGGGGCCTGCATCGCGTAATTGCGCAGCTACAGGCAGAGATAAATCCTGCGCAGCCAGTTCGCCGTCACTCATTACTACCGCTTGCAAATCTGCCTCAGTTAATTGGCGGCGTACTTCATCATCAAAAGCCTGCGCAAATGCCGCAAAATTAGCACGCGCCAAACTCATTCCTGCCGCCATAGCATGGCCACCAAACTTTTGCAGTAATTGCGGATGGCGTGCTGCTACTGCATCCAGTGCATCGCGAATATGCAAACCGGGAACCGAACGTGCTGAACCTTTTATCTCACCATCACCAACATCAGCAAATACAATCGTCGGGCGATGGTATTTATCTTTAATACGCGAAGCGAGAATCCCAATCACTCCCTGATGCCAGGTTTCATCAAATAGGCACACACCCCATGGCAGGTCATTGGCATCAGCCTGCAAGGTCTTTTGCAGCATACTCATAGCCTCCTGCTGCATGCCGGTTTCTATGGCTTTGCGATCGCGATTTAACTCATCCATTTGCGCGGCCATTTCACGCGCAAGATTTTCGCTTTCACACAATAAACACTGAATACCGAGCGACATATCATCTAATCGCCCGGCCGCATTCAAGCGCGGGCCTAACGCAAAACCAAAGTCACTCGCCACCAATTTGTGTGCTTGTTTTCCGGCAACTTCCAGCATGGCTTTAATACCCGGACGGCAGCGACCCGCGCGAATTCGCTCTAACCCTTGCGCCACCAGGATGCGATTGTTGTGATCCAGCGGTACCACATCGGCTACGGTTCCCAGCGCAACCAAATCGAGAAAGCTCGCCATGTTGGGTTCGGCAATATCGTTTTCCTCAAACCAACCGATTTGACGCAGCTCCGCACGCAACGCATTCATCACGTAAAAAATAACACCCACACCGGCAAGACTTTTACTTGGAAACTCACAGCTTGGTTGATTGGGGTTAACTATCGCATCGGCATCGGGCAATTCCGCACCCGGCAAATGGTGATCGGTAACTATGACCGCGATACCCAACTCACGCGCGGCATTCACACCCTCAATGCTGGAAATTCCATTATCTACCGTAATAATAATATCCGGCTGCATAGCAGCGGCTACCGCCACAATTTCCGGTGTCAATCCGTAACCATATTCAAAGCGATTAGGAACCAGAAAATCCACATTAGCCAAACCCATAGCCTTCAAAGCCAATACCGCCAATGCGCTACTAGTTGCTCCATCTGCATCAAAATCACCAACAATCACGATTTTCGCTTGTGCCACCACAGCGTCAGCCAACAAACCCACCGCCTCTGGCAAACCTTTAAAGTTTGGTTTTAGCAAATGCGCCAATTGGTATTGCAATTCGCGCCCATGGCGCACACCGCGCGCCGAATAAATTCTCTGCAACAGCGGATGTAAAGGCTGGTCAAACTGTGCGAGCGGCACACTTTCACGGCGACGTATGGTTTTTTGCATAGTTATTTCACAAAATTAAAAAACGGACAGAGCAAGGTAAATCAGCGACCATAAAAAAAGCCGCACAGGAATTTCCAGTGCGGCTTTTTAAGCTTACCAACTATTACTTGCGCACATTAGCAGCAACAAATTGTTGCACCTTTGCCAAATCTTGCGGCAATACGGTATAGCGCTCTTCACGCTCAAACAAATCTTTCATGTGGTGCGGTAATGCCGGATCATCGCCCTGCCCTGCTTTACGCACGGCTTCCGGGAATTTAGCCGGATGCGCAGTTGCCAAAATTACCATGGGAATATCCTGGCGGCGACGGGTTTTACGCGCAGCATCCACACCGATTGCAGTGTGAGGATCCAACAGGTATTCGGTGCGATCAAACACTTCACGAATCACATCGATAGTCACCTCATCACTAACGCCATGACTGGTAAACAATTCACGCGCACGCACCAGAGCAGATTCTTTCACGGTCATGCTGCCGGATTTAAAGTCTTCCATCAGCTGACGAATTGCACTGCCATCACGATCATACAAATCAAACAACATGCGCTCGAAGTTGCTGGACACCATTATGTCCATACTTGGCGATAATGTATGTTGCAACTGATGTTTGCTGTGATCATTACTGCTAATGCAACGATGCAGAATATCGTTGCTGTTAGTTGCAATAACCAATTGATCTACAGGCAAGCCCATTTTCTTAGCAAGGTAACCTGCGAAAATATCACCAAAGTTTCCAGTGGGAACTGAGAAAGCAATAGGACGATGTGGCGCACCCAATGCCAAACCGGCATAAAAGTAATAAACGATTTGCGCCATGATGCGCGCCCAGTTAATCGAGTTCACTGCAACCAGTTGACGACCTTCCGGCAGGAAGGATTGATCCCCAAAGCTGGCTTTCACCATGTTCTGGCAATCATCGAAGTTACCTTCAAGCGCAATATTGAAAACGTTTGGCGCCAGCACAGTGGTCATTTGACGGCGCTGCACATTGGACACGCGATTGTTCGGGTGCATGATGAAAATATCGATATTGTCGCAACGACGACAACCTTCAATGGCTGCCGAACCGGTATCACCGGAAGTTGCGCCCATCACCACCACTTTTTGGTTGCGTTTTTTCAGCAGATGATCAAGCAAATGCCCGAGAAATTGCAGTGCGAAATCTTTAAACGCCAGCGTTGGGCCCTGGAACAATTCAAGAATCCATTCGTTGTGTGCGGTTTGCACCAAAGGTGCTATGGCATCGTGACGGAATGTCGCGTATGCATCAGCGATAATTTTTTTAAAATCTTCATCACTAACAGCACCGGCGACAAAGGGTTTCATCACATTAAATGCGAGTTCTTGGTAGGACAAACCCGCCCATGATGCAATTTCTTCTTTCGAAAATGTTGGCAAGGTTTCAGGTACGTACAACCCGCCATCCGGAGCCAGACCGGTAAGTACCACTTCTTCAAAACTAAGTGCGGGCGCCTGGCCGCGAGTACTGATGTATTTCACAATAAATAACCTTTAAAAAGTTTTGCTTCCGGGTTGCGATTATTTCAACGCTTCAACACGAATACGCTGTACGGAACCGCTAATAGAATCCAGTGCTTCAATGCTGCGAATAGCGGCAGCCAATTTTTTGTCCTGCACTTTGTTGGTCAGCAAAATCAGCGGCACTGTAGAGTCGCCTTCTTTAGCTTCCTTTTGGATCATGGCCTCAATACTAATACCGGAATCGCTCAAAATGGTTGCTATTTTAGAAAGCACGCCCGGCTTATCTTGCGCAGACATACGTAGATAGTTAGCGGTTTCCACCTCTTCAATTGCGAGAATTGGTTGCTCGGAAACAAAATCTGCGCCAAAGCCTAAATAAGGCACGCGATGTTCAGGTGATGCGGTCAACGTACGCGCAACGTCAACAATATCGCCCACAATGGATGAGCCTGTAGGCTCAGCACCGGCACCCGCTCCGTAGTAGAGAGTTGCACCGACTGCATCGCCTTTTACCAAAACCGCGTTCATCACACCGTCAACATTGGCAATCAAACGCTTCTCAGGAATCAAGGTTGGGTGAACGCGCAATTCAATGCCTTTGTCAGTGCGACGGGCAATTCCCAGATTCTTAATGCGATAACCCAGCTCTTCAGCGTAGGTCACATCTTCTGTAGCAATTTTGGTAATGCCTTCCGTGAAAACCTTGTTTATCTCTAACGGAATACCAAATGCCAAGGACGCAAGAATCACCAGTTTATGGGCGGCATCGATACCTTCCACATCAAAAGTGGGGTCTGCTTCGGCATAACCTAAAGCTTGAGCCTCTGCCAACACATCATCGAAAGAGCGTCCCTTATCACGCATCTCGGTGAGGATAAAGTTGCCAGTGCCGTTAATAATCCCAGCTAGCCACTCGATGTTGTTAGCTGCCAAGCCTTCGCGAATTGCTTTAATAATAGGGATTCCGCCAGCAACCGCAGCCTCAAACGCCACGGTTACTCCCTTGGCTTTGGCCGCCGCAAAAATTTCATTGCCATAATGAGCAATCAATGCCTTGTTGGCAGTGACTACATGTTTGCCATTTTCAATGGCTTTTAGCACTAGATCTTTAGCGATGGTTGTACCGCCGATAACTTCTACCAGCACATCAACGTCGGGATTGTTGGCAACCTCGAAAATATCGCGAGTAACATTGAATTTTGATGTATCAACATTGGGGTTATCGCGACGAGCACCAATTTGAACAATTGAAATATTGCAACCGGCACGGGCATCAATATGCGCTTTGTTGCGCGTGAGAATATTTACTGTACCGCTGCCCACGGTTCCCAGACCGCAGATGCCTATTCTTACCGGGTTCAAGGTGAGTTCCTCGTCAAATTTAAGGGAGATTTACGCCAATACTAAAAAAGACGGCCACCATACTCATGGTGGCCGTCAGTGTCAATTCCATCGCCAATGGCCACCAAAACATAGGTCGCCACAGGTCGATTTTTGGCAATAATCGCTCGGTTAAATACCCAATGTACGAGCGAGATCTTCTGGAGGCAAATAGCCCGGCATCAACTTGCCATCAGGCAAGAACAGCGCCGGCGTACCATTTACACCCAGCTGACCACCTAACTGGAACTGCTGTGCAACCGGGTTATCACAGGTTGCACCGGGAATAGATTCATCAACTTTCAATTTGGTTAACGCGGATTGCTTATCTTTAGCACACCATGCAGAAATCAGCTTGTCAGCTGACGGACTGGGGATACCAGCGCGCGGATAAGCCAGATAGCGAATCTCGATACCAAGATCGTTGTAACCTGGTTTTTGCTGCCCACCCTCCTCGTAAGCATGCATTTGACTGTGCAACTTCCGACAGTAGCCGCAATCCACATCGGTAAATACATACACAACCGCTTTGGCCTTACCTTTTGGCTTAAAGTTAATGCTGGATTTGCCATCTAGCGACGCCAACGCTTTCTTACGCTCTTCCACTACGAACGGATCTTCCAACTTGGAAAAACCCGTTGAATCAATGCCGAAAACCTCACCCGCAATAAACTTGTCACCCTCCGGCGTTACATACAAGATCGGCCCGCCAGGAACTTGAACCTGATATAAGCCTTTGATCATAGAAGGACGCGGCTGCCCGAAATTAATATCCGGACGCGCCTTATGTAGATTTTCTAATATGGTTTCTTCTACCGACTTACGCTTGAGAAGCTCACCTTGAGCCAAAGCCATAGGCGCCATGGCTGAAATAGACAGCCCAGCAAGCGCAACCAATCCTAAGTGTTTCAATGTTTTTATCATAATAATGTCTCGTAAAAGTCAATAAACGTCGTTAACCGCGCGGATGATGCTGCGCATGCTGCTGCTTCATCCTCAATTTCGCCACATGGGTATAAATCTGGGTCGTTGATAAATCGCTATGCCCGAGTAGCAACTGTACCACACGCAAATCTGCTCCGTGATTCAATAAATGTGTCGCAAACGCATGGCGTAAAGTATGGGGGGACAACTCAGCCTGAATACCTGCAACCTCGGCCCAATACTTAATACGATACCAAAACGTCTGACGAGTCATCGGCTGCGCCCTTGTACTGGGAAATACTATCTCATCCGGGATATTATTCAGCAACACAGGTCGCGCTTCGCGCAAATACCGCTCCAACCAACGTGCCGCTTCTTCACCCATGGGTACCAATCGCTCCTTGCTACCCTTACCAAGAATACGCACAACATTCTGGCGAAGATTGATTTGCGATACCGTCAGCCCCACCAGCTCGCTAACGCGTAGACCGCAGGCATAAAGGACCTCCAGCATAGTGCGGTCGCGCAATCCGAGCGGACTTTCTACATCAGGCGCGGCAAGTAGTGCTTCGACATCAGATTCCGTTAAAGATTTCGGCAACGGTTTGCCTAATTTCGGATTTTCTATAAGCGCGACTGGATTCTCCTTCAACACCCCCTCCCGCAATAGATACCGATAAAAACCCCGCAAACACGACAGAAATCGCGCAGAGGTTCTACTGGATAGCTTTTGCTGGAAGCGAAAATCGAGGAACTGCTGGATTGCTACAGAATCCGCAACATCCAACCTACTGCCCCTCTGGTTTAACCAGATTGCAAACTGCGACAAATCGCGGCGATAAGATTCTTGCGTAAGATTACTTAAGCCTTTCTCCATCCAACTACTATCGAGAAATGCACTAACAAGGTCCAAATCGGCAGCGCTGGGAATATTGACTTGATCAGCACTATGCTTCGGCAAAACCTCATCCATACATCCATCACCTCACACAGATATCGAAACTCGCAATTCGGGGCTAACTTAACACCCGCCAACACCAAAATGAAATCAAAATAACAATAAAAAACCTACAAAAAATCTATAAATAGCCCGACAAACAAAAAAGCCGAAACAGTTTCCTGTTTCGGCTTTTTTCAATCGATAAAATCGATTTAATCTTACACCAGCTTCTCTTTAATACGAGCAGCCTTACCAGTAAGGTCGCGCAGATAGTAAAGTTTAGCTTGACGCACATCACCGCGACGCTTCAGCACGACGCTGTCAATCAATGGGCTGTGAGTTTGGAAAGTACGCTCAACGCCCACACCGTGAGAAATCTTACGTACAGTGAACGCAGAGTTCAAACCACGGTTACGAATGGCAATTACAACACCTTCGTAAGCCTGAACACGCTCGCGATCACCTTCTTTTACTTTTACGTTTACAACAACAGTATCACCAGGAGAAAACTCAGGCAGGTTTGACTTGAGCTGTTCTTTTTCCAGTGCATCGATAATCGGGTTACTCATGATAATCTCCTAAGAGTCTATAGCTTCACAGCTAGAGTTTGTCGTATCAAGGTCTCGACGATACTCCGTCAACAGCTTCTGCTGTTCCTTGGTTAAGTTTATTGCTTGCAATAAATCTGGCCTTCTCAGCCATGTTCGCCCCAGCGATTGCTTTAATCGCCAGCGCCGAATCAACTCGTGATTACCAGAAAGCAAAACCTCTGGCACACGCATTCCTTCAAAATCTTCGGGACGAGTATAGTGCGGACAATCCAGCAACCCATCCGCAAATGAATCTTGCTCTGCTGACAGTGCATGCCCCAAGGCACCGGGCACCAAGCGAATAACTGCATCAATCAACACCATCGCCGGCAACTCGCCGCCACTCAACACATAATCACCAACGGACCACTCTTCGTCGATAACAGTTTGCAGCAAACGCTCATCAATGCCTTCGTAGCGCCCCGCAACCAACACCATATTGCGATAGCTTGCCAGCTCGGCAACACCGGTTTGATCCAGCGTTCTCCCCTGAGGAGACAAGTAGATGACTTTTGCATCATCACCCGCCCAACTTTTAGCTGCCGCAATGGCGTCGCGCAGTGGCTGAACCATCATCACCATTCCGGGGCCGCCACCATAGGGGCGCTCATCCACAGTAGAATGACGATCATGCGCAAAATCCCTCGGAGTTAAAATTTTCAACTCCACCAGACCTTGCTTGATTGCACGACCGGAAACCCCGAAATCGGCAATCGCATTGAACATATCCGGGAAAATGGAAACAACCGCAATTTTAAGCAATTGACGATTACTCCTCGCCCTTCAGCAATACCTTAATTAAAACTCGGGATCCCAATCAACGAGTATTTCACCTGCATCCAGGTCAATGCCCACTACAAATTGTTCAGGCACATATGGAACCAAGCGCTCGCGCTGATCGATACTCTCCGCATCGCCAACAACGACCAAAACATCATTGGCACCGGTCTCAAATAACTTTGAAACTGTACCCAACCGCTGGCGATGGCCGCCAAACTGTGTAAACACGACCAAGCCCTCAAGCTGGCTCCAGTAGTATTCACCATCATCCAATTCAGGCAGCATTTCGCGTTCTACCGCAATATCAGCAGCCGTATATTGGACAGCAAAATCCCGATCATCCACGCCGACGATATGCGCAACAAACGCATCACCGTGCGGACGAGCCTCATCGATTTCGATTTGCTTTACACCATGCTTGGTTTTCAGAAACCACGGATGATAATCAAACAAATTTTCTTGCGGCTCAGTGTAGGAATGAACCTTGACCCAGCCTTTAATTCCATAAACTGCGGTAATCCGCCCGACATTGACCAGATTGGATTGGCTAGACATCAGGCGTTAACCACAACAAAAACAGCAATTAAGCTGCTTTTTTACTTTCACTAACCAGTTGTTCAACGCGCTCAGACAACTGTGCACCTTGACCAACCCAGTGAGCCAAACGATCCGCATCAATACGCAGACGCTCTTCCTGGCCACGAGCAACAGGGTTAAAGAAACCAATACGCTCAAGGAAGCGACCATTACGGGCGCTGCGGCTGTTGGTTACGGTCAGATGATAAAATGGACGCTTTTTAGAGCCACCACGAGACAGACGAATAGTTACCATTGAGGTCTTCTTCCTGTATTTACTTATGGGGAAAGCCGCAGCTTTCCAGTTAAAATTCGACTTTAAGGTTAAAAAATCGTTAGTCGCACAATTAGCTGTGCGAAAGGCGCGGCATTTTAAGGGAAAGATTCAACTTTGTATAGGCAAATCATTATCTTGATTAGAAGGCCCACCCACTTTTACTATGGGGCAAGCCTTTTTAGCACCACCAGATGTTGTGTAGACCAACAAATTCGGCCTCACCCTAATCACACATATCCGCAAAACGGTTAACGAAGGTTAGGTCCACAGCCTGTACAAAGCCCGGCAACTGCAAAGACTCCAAATCTAATTTGATTTGCGACTCATCAATCAAACCCTCACCAAAATGGTAGATAGTGGCGAAGTCACCTTGCAATGCTGCCTGATCATAGGCTTGGGCCGCCGTACGCACCTGCTCGCGCCTGTCGTGGTAACGCGCCATGAGCTTTTCACCATAACGACGTTTAAGCATACGCTCTACCACATGCGGCGCAAATATGCTGGCCGTAGCATTATTACCACCAAACCCTTTGGAATTGAGAAACGCGACATCCAGAGGCTGGGAGACCACCACATCCCTGGTAGATATTTGTAATCGATCCGCGAACACATCGTCCGCCACTTTATCGATAGTCTTGATCCCGGGAATAATACCGTATTTAAAAACCCCCAAACTCGCAATTAGTTGCTCACCACTGGCAGCAGACAAAGAGTGCCCAACATAGGCCTTAACAGCAGAAACCGGCCAGGCATCAATACCAAAAACCTGCGCCACCTGATCAAAAATCTGTGATTCTGTAACCCTGTTTTGCGGCGTACTCGAACCATGCGCCTGAATGAACGACCGCTTTTTAACAGACTCTTCACCTAAAATTGCACGAGCCGATGCCACTGCCTTGGCCATGGTGACATAGTTACCGGGACCAGGTGCCGAGATAGACTTCTTAAATCCATCGGCATTAATAAACACATCACCCACAGCCCCGTGAATATCTGCTCCCAACTCAATCGCCAGCGCATCATCCATCAACACCACATACTGACTGGCTTCCGCCATAGTAAAGCCGGCATTTTCACCAAAAGGGCGGCTAGTACGACGAGGATCCGCCTCATCCGTGCCATCCAATTTTTTCAATTTATCTTCACTGGCCAATGCTCCCATGGTGGCATAACCATCAATGATTTCTGCCACTATCGGGGCCTCTGCACAGCCCACCACAGCAACGCGACATTTACCGGACGCAATATCCTCGGCAGCCGCCTGTAAATTATAAAGAAACGACGCACACGCTCCGGTAATTGCGCCGGTCTGCCCAACACTACCCAGGATGTAAGCATTTACGAAATCCGCCGGCATGGTATTTAAACCCAGTGGGCACTGCTTGGCACTGACACGCCCCCCCTTCAAACGCGATTGCAACAAACCACCAAAACCATTTTCATCCATTTGGCTCATTACATTGCTAGCGTATACAGCAACCTGATCCGGCTGCACTACCGCCATTATCTCCTGCCATTTCAACCCCATTGACTGGATTGCGTCAGACGCACCGATGACGGCTAACTGCAACGCGCGTGGATGATAATGGGAGTTGTACAGCGAGCCGGGATTGAACCCACGGGGCAACTGGCCTGCTGACTTCACGGGGATATCACGATAACTATCGAACTTAACCTCAAGAGATGCCGCGGTAACACGCACCTTATCGCCATCCAGATCTTCAATTACCCACTCGGGAGGCGGAGGCTCAGGCAGATCGCGTTTACGCAATTCAAACACTAATGTAGATTCACCACTCCCTAACGCGGCAGATTTTTGCCAATGAGCGGCATCAACATCAAAAAACGTCTTATCGATACGGCGAATTAACGTTCCATCCAGAACCTGCTCGCCATAACGCGCGGCAATATCAGCAAGACCAAGCACTTGATCAGCGGAATCCCTGTAAGCCCCATCAACGTGCGAGACCAGGCCCATCATTACAGCCAAACCAGCGAGAGTCTCCTGGCGGGACTCTTCTGGCAAACTTTCAATCACCAGTCGGCGATAAGCATGGTGCCCGGAACTGCGGCCAGCCGCGTTAAATCCACCAAACCCAACAATAACCGGTAGACGCGCAACAGACATAGGTAACTCCATTATCAAAACATTCAGATGAATGCAGTGTATGAGCATGCCAGCGCCCTGTCCCTGTCATTTTGGTCATTTTTAGTGTTAAATTGGCCATCCGCATAGCTAAAGTAGAAAGTGATGCCGACAAACCCATCGATTAGAATTCTCTTTATCTTGTGCGAACGAATGCTGACCACAAGCAGCACCCTGCCAATGGAAATGCTGCTTGCTGCGGAAAGCGCGATGCGCACCATGCAGCCTGCCGACCTACATCGCGCACTGGAAATTAAAACGCTGGGTCTAACTACCGACGCGGTAGCAACACGTACCGGTATTCGCTGGCAGCCCGATTTATCCCTAAGTGACAACCCGACTGCCGATCTGATCTACATCCCCGGCCTATGGCGCAACCCCCGCCCGATTGTGAAACAGCATACTGCCCTCCTGGAGTGGCTACACCAGCAATATCAAAACGGTGCAATTATCAGTGCGGTTGGTACGGGCTGCTGCTTTTTGGCCGAAGCAGGCTTACTCGACGGCAAAGCAGCTACCACTCATTGGCATTACTTCGATCAATTCCAAAAAGATTACCCCCAGATACAACTCAAGCGGCAGTATTTCATTACTCAGGCTGGCAACCTTTATTGCGCAGCGAGCGTCAACTCACTCGCTGACCTGACGGTACATTTTATCCAGCGCTTTTTTGGCAAAACCATCGCAAGCCATGTAGAGCGACACTTTTCCCACGAGATACGCAAAGCGTATGAGAGCAGCGGTTTTTTCGAAGCAGCTGAAAATCCGCATCCAGATGAGCAAATAACCCAAATTCAAATTTGGCTGCAGGATAATTATCATCGGGAAATTTTATTTCCACTGATTGCGGAACGTTTTGGCATGAGCGTACGCACACTTAATCGCCGTTTTAAAAATGCACTAGGGCAAACACCGTTGGAATACTTGCAAGAAATACGTATTAACACTGCAAAAGATTTATTGAAAACCAGCAACCTGTCTATTAGCGAAATCGCCGATAAAATTGGTTATGAAGACACAGGATATTTCACTCGCCTTTTTAAAAAGTATCTAGCCATTACCCCAAATGAATACCGCAACACTGTTCGAGCAAAACTATTTCGAACCTAAAAAAATCCCCGCCGCAGCGGGGATTTTTCTCACAACACTAAATTATGCCGCATTGCTTGCAGCAGGCACCACGGTCAGCTTTTCCGGAGTTTGCACGCCAATAGGAATGGTGCGCGGCTTCAGAGCTTCAGGAATAATGCGCTGCAAATCTATGTGCAATAAGCCATTTTCATAATTAGCCGATTGCACCTGAACATGATCAGCCAATTGGAATCGCCGCTCAAAGCTGCGCGCAGCTATTCCCTGATGCAGGTACGTACGCTGCTGGGTCTCAGCAGTTTTATTTGCCGAGACAGTTAGATTATTCTGATTTACCTCGATGGTTAATTCAGATTGATCAAAACCGGCCACAGCCATAGTAATTCGGTATTTGTCTTCGCCCGTTAACTCAATATTGTAAGGGGGATAAGCAGGTTGATTCTGTTCTGCGCGCGAAAGGTTGTCCAATAAATTGGCCATACGATCAAAACCAATTGCAGAACGATACAATGGAGAAAAATCAAAGGTACGCATAAAAATATCCTCTAGTGAGCAATATCATCAATATGACCCATCGGTTGATCGGGTCGATTAAGTAGTGCGATCCTCTACCGAGCCATCGCACCACTTAAATAAGGCTCATCAAGTACATTTCAAGCGCCCAGGTAAAATTTTTATTTTTTAAGCATTTCCTCCAGCGCACCAGCCAATTGTGGATAACGAAACTCAAACCCGCTTGCCAGTGCACGGGTTGGCAATACTCGCTGACTCGAGAGCAACAATGTCTTTGCCATCTCACCAAGCATAAGCATCAATACAAATGCAGGCACTCTTATTAACGCCGGGCGACGCACTGCGCCTGCGAGCGTGACCGAAAAGTCACGATTAGTGATCGATTGTGAAGAAACTGCATTTATCGGCCCCACAATTGCCGGCCGCTCGATTAAAAATAAAATCAATCGAACCATATCATGTAGATGAATCCAGGACATGAACTGGCCACCACTCCCCATGGGACCACCAAGCCCAAACTTGAAAGCAGGCAACATTTGCTTTAGCGCACCACCTTCGGGCCCCAACACAATCCCAGTACGCAACAAACACAAACTAGAGCCTACTGCTTCAAATTGCTTGGCAGCCAGCTCCCAATCGCGGCACAGCTCTGCCGCAAAATCACCGCCCGATGCTTCTCGTTCGTCGATCAATCTATCGCCACAATTACCGTAATAGCCTATCGCACTACCACTGATAACCCGAGCTGGGTAGTCGCCCCGCCCCGCAAAAAACGCAAACAGCTTATTGGTGAACTCTACCCTGCTTTCCCTGAATAACTGTTTCGATGCGGAAGACCAACGCCGCCCAGCCAAAGGTTCACCCGCAAGATTCACCAAAACATCCGGTACACTTCCGTTTAATGCCCCCAGATTGTCGATAAGACTTACACCTGCAGGTAAATTTCTTTCTGCCTTACCAGGATCACGAGTCAAAACACACACCTGATAGCCCCGCTCAATCAACAATCCAACCAGGGCTCGCCCAATAAATCCGGTACCCCCCGTAATCAGTATCGATTTCATAATCCACCCGGCTTAATCACCAATCATTTTTTACTACCTAATTAAGCAAATATCGCTCCTGATATATCAGAATCACCAAAACCATACATATTGATGAATTTGGCACGGCTTTATAAACGCTAATACCAATAAATAATAATAAGAGACCTAAATGTTATTAAGAAATTATCACGAAAAACTTGATATTTACGTTGGGATGATCAATATAGGAAGGGAGGGTCAAGAATGTTCGCGAAACTGATTCGGAACCTCAGCCCTCTAACATAAACGTTAAGGAGCTTTACGATGAAACCTGCTGTCGACGTTGTATATCGTGATTTGGATTCTTCTGCTGCACTAAACGACATCATTACCAAGAAGCTGGAAAAGCTCAATCGCTACACCGACCAAATAGTTCATAGCCGCGTGGTACTCGACATCCCCCACAACCACAAACACAAAGGTAAACAATTCAGAGCCTCCATTGAGCTGGATATCAAAGGCCATCCAGTTGCTATTACTCAGGACGATGAATCAATCCATGTTGCAGTGCGCGATGCATTTTCCAGTGCTGAACGCAAAGTTAAACAATTGGCAGCCCGCCAGCGAAATACTCGCTAATACCTGAAGGCAAAACGCCTGATAAATTTCATTTGCCCAAAATGAAAAAGCCGGGATTGATAATCCCGGCCACAGTGATGTTCACTTCACTTTAAACACTTAAAGCCATTATTTGCTAGCTTCCAAACGCTCGGATTTTTTGTTAATCAAATCATTTAAGTTCGATAATGATTGGATATGGCTGTATATCAATTCCAATCCATCTTTCTTAAACAAATCCAAGGCATCCGCATCACTCAATGCCTTGAGCTTTTCGCGCTTAACCACATAAAAGCCCATCAAATTCATATTAGAATCTTCGCGACCTTTAAACGTGATATTGGCTTGCATTGGCTCGAGCAAATTTAATTCGTGCAGACGTCTGGTGAACACCTTGGTCATTTCCGCTCGGTACTGATAGTCCTTCAGGAATTCAACAACCTCCTTGAGATGAGATGATTGATCACCATTTTCCTCAAACAGGCGGCGTCCCTTACTACCGTCTTTAATGATGGTGGTACTAGCTTCATCAATACATAACGCCAAAGTATCTGCAGATTTATCGCCCCCCAACACAAAGGGATAGCGACGAATAAACGCGGGGATATAGCGAGTTATAAATTGATTTTGGTCATTGAGCATCAGGTTTTCACCCTCTTTCAATCCCATAATCGCTAAAGGGATATATTCCCCTTCGTTGGCAGTCGCAGAAAACACAATAGGAAACTCTGCAGAAGCAAATGGAATCTCGGTAGCTAATACAGGCGCGGAAATCAGATGGGAAACAAATGAATAGTTATCCACTTGCACCGCCCAGTTGCGATGAACCTCAGATGACAGTGGTTGAATATTGTCGTAAATCATTAATTGCTTGGCCACGAGGATACCTCTGTTTATTGTCTTGGCTGGGAAAATACCGCTTCAAAGATTAAAGCAGGCACGCATGGTAGCATTTTCAAATACTCATGCCACTAGAATTCAAGGCAAGATTCACCCACCCCAGGCAGAATAAAAAGCGCACACAAAGATCAAATATCGGGCAATCATAGAGAGCTATTTAACCACGAGGAAAATTTATTTTAATATCAATCAACATATATGGACTCCTCCCGTTTGCCAACACCCGTTTCTGATTTTTCAGGATAAGACTGCAACCATATATTCGGCTTATTAATGAGCATTTTCTTGCTCTAGCCATGATGGCGATTCGCTCGCACTGTGCCGAACAACTTATCGGCTTTGCTATTCAGCAGTGAGCCCTTGTGGTTTTAGGCGTTTCAGTGCGTCGGTTTTACCTGTTTCCATCAGCAACGTTTGTTACGCAATCGTAAGATGGTGGTGCTTTTGCATCTTTGCTTTGTTGTTAACGCGAACTACTTTTTAACGGTTTGATTTGTTGGTTTGTATTTTTATGCGGCGGGTTGGTAACGTTCGCCGCGCGTCAGTATTGACCAGATGATGCGTGCGTTTTTATTGGCCATGGCGACAGTGGCAATATTTTTGTTGCGTCGAGCAATGAGTGCATTGATCCAGCGGCTTCGCTTGTCTGTTTTAGTATCGCTACACCGCATTGCTGAGCGGGCGCCGTGAATTAATAAGGTTCGCAAATACTTGTCACCGTGTTTACTGATGCCTCCTAGCTTTTCTTTGCCGCCGCTGGAGTATTGCTTGGGTACCAAACCTATCCAGGCTGCCATATCGCGGCCGCAGGTAAATTGCTTGGCATCTCCGACTGCGGTGACGATGGCAGAAGCGCTAATCGGGCCGAGGCCCTCTATCTCCATGATGCGCTGAACTCGCTCATCCTGGCTGCAATGCTGATTGATTTTATGTACGTAGCCTTGAATTCGATTGTCGATTGCATCGAGCTCTTCATGCAAATCGAAGAGTATTTCGCGCATTTTTGCGGTTAATCCATTGTCGGCATCCTCCAGTGCCTGTAGTAAGCCGCGACGCGTGGCCGGCACACCGGAATGGGCGATAACGATCCCGTATTCGGCGAGTAATCCGCGCACTTCGTTGGCAAGTGCGGTGCGAGATTTGACGAGTCTATCCCGTATGCGATGAATAGCCTGCATGTCTTGTTGCTCTTCTGACTTGATTGCAACGAATCGCATTGTTGGGCGCGATACTGCTTCACAAATCGCCTCGGCATCGCGCTTGTCATTTTTTTGGGATTTTACATACGCTTTGACATGTTGTGGGGCCATTGCTTTAACGGTATGGCCGAGTTTGCTTAGCATACGGGCCCAATAGTGGGCTCCACCGCAGGCCTCTATGCCGATTAGCATAGGTGGCTTGTTGGCGAAGTACTCGAGCAGTTCGGCGCGTTTTAGTTGCTTGCGAACAGCAACTTTTTCGTGCTCGTTTACACCGTGTAATTGGAAAACATTCTTTGCCAAATCAATGCCCATTCGTGTAATGTTCATGGTGACTCCTCTCTCCTGGTTCGACTGTTGTTGACCAATTACAGTCTGGCACATTGATGCCGTTTAGGGAGGGAGGGGTCCATGCCATTAACTTAAAAGAGCAATTTCATTAAAGCCACTAGCCCAGAACAACTGCTTACCCAAAAAAAGCCCTGACTCAGAATCCAGCCAAGGCTATCACGTTAACCTTCTAATAAATCTAACTACGTCGAACCTGTGCCAAACGGCTGACTACCGAAATAAACAGGTCAATCTCTTCACAGGTGTTGTAAAACGCAAAGCTCGGGCGCACCGTTGTTTCGACTCCGAAGCGGCGCAAAATCGGCTGGGCGCAGTGGTGACCGGAACGAACGGCGATACCTTCGCGATTCAACTCAATGCCCACCTCTTCTGTTTTATAGCCCGCCAGGGTAAACGACAGCACACTCGCCTTATTTGCCGCTGCACCTATGATGCGTACACCGGGAATGGATTGCAGTCGATGGGTGGCGTACTCCAAAAGATCGTGTTCATAACGGGCAATACGCTCGATACCCACACGCTCTACATAATCCAGCGCCGCCCCCAAGCCAACGGCATCAGCGATATTGCCCGTGCCCGCTTCAAAGCGGTTGGGGGCGCCCTGGAATACCACACGATCAAAAGTCACATCGGCAATCATATTGCCGCCGCCCTGCCAGGGCTCCATTTTTTGCAGATGCTCCGCCTTACCGTAAACCACACCTATGCCGGTTGGACCAAAAATCTTGTGCCCGGAAAACACAAAGAAGTCCGCATCCAGCGCCTGCACATTTACCCGCATATGTGATACTGACTGGGCACCATCAACAATCACCGGCACACCAAAACTGTGGGCGATATCAATTATTTCCTTGATGGGCGTAACCGTACCCAGGGCATTGGAAACTTGCGTCACCGAAATAATTTTGGTGCGGTTGTTAATAAGCTTGCGATATTCATCCAACAGGATTTGGCCAGTGTCATCCACCGGAATCACGCGAATTTTTGCACCCACGCGCTGCGCCAATAAATACCAGGGCACAATATTCGCGTGATGCTCGAGTTGCGACACAATAATTTCATCGCCCTCGCCTACCCGCTGCTTGCCAAAAGTATTGGCGAGCAAGTTAATGCCTTCGGTGGCACCGCGCACAAAAATAATATCGTCCGCCGAACGTGCACCGATAAATTTTGCCACCTTATTGCGCGCACCTTCGTAAGCATCGGTAGCGCGCGCGGCCAATTCATGGGCAGCGCGATGAATGTTGGAATTTTCGTGTTCGTAAAAATAACTGACGCGATCAATCACTGCTTTGGGCTTTTGCGTTGTCGCCGCATTATCAAACCACACCAGCGGCTTGCCGTTAACGCGCTCCCCCAGAATGGGGAAATCGCGACGGATTGCATTGACATCAAAGCCTTGTAACTCCGCTGCAAACACGTTGGTTTTTGGTGTATTGCCAAATACCGGTTGCGCACCGGAATCAAGAAAATAAAAACGTGAATCTGGCGCAGGGGTTGCTGCGGATGCAGGCGCATCAAAACGGGTAAAGCTGAATTCAGCCGCCAGCAATTGCTGCACATCTTTTTCGCCCGGCAAACCAAATGCCTGGGGAGAAACCTGGGTAGCCAGTTGATCGATTTGAATGTTAACCAAGGGATACTGATTAGCATTTTCTGCAAAATAATAGGTCGGTGCCGCCGCAGCCTGACGCTCTAACGCAGGACTGGTCACCGGTGGTGGTGCAGCTGTTACACCCGCCTGCGGCCGTGCGCCCGGATTAACCGCAGCAAGTGCTGCAGGTGTCGCTTGCAAACCGGAAATACCTGCAAAGAAGGGCGCGGCATTTGGCAATCCCTGAAATATTTCATTTGCCAAAGCCGCAAGGTTTTCCAGATTAGGTAAACCATCTGCCAGTGGAAGCCCTTGTGATGATGCGGGCGATGATCCTTGATAGTCACTCATAAGCAATTCTCAGAATTATTGTTTATACGTATCTGGATACTCGTGATACTTGCCCACATCCACATCTTCCAATACCGCTACCGCATCTTCAGTCAGAATCGCCAACGAGCAGTAAAGTGAAATCAAATAAGAAGCGATAGCATTGCGACCAATGCCCATAAAGCGCACAGATAAACCCGGGCTTTGTTGACCGGCTAAACCAGGTTGGTACAAACCAATAACGCCCTGGCGCTTGTCGCCAACACGAATCAATAAAATTTTGGTTTTTCCGTCTTCATCAATCGGTAATTTGTCCGAAGGAATTAACGGCACACCGCGCCAGGTAATAAATTGCGAACCAAACAGGCTCACGGTTGGTGGTGGCACACCGCGACGGGTACATTCGCGACCAAAAGCAGCAATCGCTAATGGGTGTGCGAGGAAAAAGCCCGGCTCTTTCCAGACTTTTACCAGCAGCTCATCCATATCATCCGGTGTTGGTGCACCTGTGAGCGTAGAAAGCTTTTGGGTTTCATCCACATTGGCCAACAAACCATATTCGGGGTTGTTGATCAATTCGCTTTCCTGACGCTCTTTAATAGTTTCAATGGTCAGGCGCAATTGTTCTTTGATTTGATCGTGCGGGCTGTTGTATAAATCTGATACGCGGGTGTGCACGTCCACCACACTGGTGACCGCATTTAAAAAATATTCGCACGGTTTATCTTCGTAGTCCACAAAGGTTGGTTTAATTTCAGATTCATCGCGCTGCGAGCAAGTCACGGTAACGCGAGTCGGATTTTTCACGCGGTTCAAACGGAAAATGCCAGCTTCTACCGGAACCCACTGCAGAAAGTGAACCAACCAGCGGGGTGTAATGGTTGATAACTGCGGCGTAGTTTTGGTCGCGTTGGCAAGCTGACGCGCTGCGTTATCACCAAGCGCTAACTGGACTTCATTTTCGGTAGACATGCCGAACTCCTTTAAATAAGAAATCAAAAAATAAAATCATGGAAATTTCACAATAAATAAAACTGAAAAAAATCAGTTAAAAACAATAAAATTCATTAGAAGAAATTGTACTAAGCCAAGATCGCATTGATCTAAAAATCGAACAACCTGCTATAGCCATCAGCAAAGAAATAAAAAAAGCGTAACCCCGTCCCGGCAATACAATTACCAGTAATAGCTTTTAAAAAAATTAAAAATATGAATAGAGTGCTAAGCGCGGATGTTGATTAATCAACACTTGCCAGCTCAGAAGTTTGCGCTTCGTTATTCAGTAGTAGTTCGCTGCGCGCGATTAAATCTGATGCGGAAAGATTGAATGCGGTTGCAATTTTGGTGATGGTGGCCAGCGAAGGAATAGCGACACCACGTTCCACTTCCCCCAGATAAGTGCGGTTTAAATCCGCACGCTCTGCCAGTGCTTCTTGCGATAAACGCCGGGTATCGCGCAATTGCTTTACCACCCGGCCAAAATACACATTAATACTCATACATCGGCCTCCTGTGGCACTTGTTGACGGGAACTGGCTTGGGTAATACTGGAACCGGGCGGCACACTGCGCGTTAACCACACATTGCCACCAATGATCGATCCCTTACCGATAGTGATGCGCCCCAAGACTGTGGCGCCGGCATAAATAACAACTTCATCTTCTACAATCGGGTGACGCGGCAGGCCCTTCTGCAAATGGCCTTTGTCGTCGGTGGGGAAAGTTTTTGCACCCAGGGTGACTGCTTGATAAATCCGCACCCGCTCACCAATCACCGCAGTTTCACCAATCACGACACCTGTGCCATGATCAATAAAAAAGCCGCGCCCTATTTCTGCACCCGGGTGAATATCAATTCCAGTTAACGAATGCGCCAACTCCGCCACAATTCGCGCAAGCAAAGGCACGCCCAACTGATAAAGCGTATGGGCCAAACGATGATGAATAATGGCAAGCACACCGGGATAACACAGCAGGACTTCATCCACGCTGCGCGCTGCCGGATCACCCTGAAACGCCGCCTGAATATCTACATCCAGGGTGCGGCGCAACTCCGGCAAGGCAGCAGCAAACAAACGAACAATCTGATTGGCTTGAAGTTTTAACGCGCTTTCATCGGCCTGTGTACTTAGAGCATGTGTATTTTGCTGGCGAGCAAAATAAATCAGCACCAACTGCACCTGGCGTAACAGCTCATTCAACGCTGCATCCAGAGTGTGGCCTACATAGTAATCTTCCGTTTCTTCACGCAATTCCTGTGGCCCCAAACGCATAGGGAATAACGCACCACAAAGCTCACGAATAATTTGTTGCAGTGCATCGCGCGAGGGCAATTCACGCAAGCCAGGTTCACGCGAACGGCCACGCTGCGCACGCCAATCAGTGCGCGCATTGCGCAGCTCCTGCACGATTTTATCCAGCTCCCATGCTGTGTTGCTGCTTACTCCTCCCAGTTGTGAATTCAACTGGCAAATAGATGTGTTCAACAATTCCGGTGGGTGATTAGCACTCATACAACTCAATCCTGCACCTATTTAATCCTGGACCCAAGGCAATCCACGCTGACGCCAACCGCTAACAGCACCGCGCTGCTGGCGTTCATCCAAATCGCCTTCAAAGCCTTCGCGCACATTAAACACCCGGATAAAACCCGCGCTGGTCGCCGTAGTGGCCGCCGCTGCCGAGCGCTTGCCACTGCGGCACAAAAATAGAATCACGGCATCTTTCGGCAATTTATTTTCCAGCTCGCGGAGAAAGCGCGGGTTCTTGATTAATGCCGGGCCTGTCTGCCAGGCAATGTGTAATGTATTGGGCACATGGCCAACAAATTTGCGTTCTTCCGCTGTACGCACATCAATCAAATGCGCTTGCCCACCAATAAATAATTTCCAGGCATCTTCCGGCAACACACCACCTGCGTAAGTTAAACCGGCAGCCTGCGCTTCTTGCCGGGCAATGGCCAACAACTCGGGCAGTTCTTGCCCGGTGGTTTTTTCTGCGGCAACTGCTGAGTTATCAATAGCAGTAGTTAACTAAATCACTGTCATGGCTCCCCCTCCACAAAGTGTTTAATTTCAAACACCTTATTTCTAGATATTTAATCTGCATATTTCGTTCAACATCGAGCGTTAACAGCTTGCTGGTTGTACCTGATGTGGAGGCCAATATAGTGACGGCTATAGCCGATGGGAAAGAATATATCTCTATATCCTTATAATCAGTTTTGCGTAGGGATCACCGTTATAAGCTAGGAATATTTAATTCTTTCATAAACTTTTTTCTACTCTTTATGATGCGAGCCCGGATATATTTTATTGCAAGGCCGACGCTATGCCCTTAACCGAATTGATGAATTATTTTAACGATCAACTACAAACCCAAGCGCGTTTGCGCGAATTACCCAAGACCGGATTTTTTAAAGCAGACAACCAATACTGGGCGCGTTTTGGCAATTTAATTCTGGGCAGCCAGTTCGCAGAAATATTATCCGCAAACGATGATCAATTAATTGGTCACTATGCTGATTTATTTGTGCGCTCCAGTACCGGCAACCTATTAAATATCGACAACATAGTGAATGCACTGGAAGACAAGGAACAAATCATCCATCTGGATCGACTGGTAAGAACCCTGCACTCGCTTAACTATTTGCAGCAACACGATGGATTTAAAGGTCTGCTGGCACTGCGCGTGCAATCACGCCACATCCTTAGCGTAGCCAATGAACACGGAAAAACGTTTGAGAAAATTTTAAGTGATTGCGGCCTGGGGCCGGAGCGAGTGGTATTGCACACAAAATTGGTTGATGTGGATAGCCTGGCCCATTTCCAACAGGCACTCAGCAATTATCGCGAGCGCCAATATCGTATTGGTATCAGCCTGCAGGATGCACGCGATTGGGAAATGCTACGTTTGCTGGAATTGCAACCCGATTATATTTTTTCCAACCCGGTACTGGTACAGCAATTAGTGGATAACCCGAATAATCCGCTAGGGTCCACCCGTATCCTCGTGGCAGCTTCTGGCGAATTAAGCCAATACCAACTTGCGCAGCTGTCCAGCACTCGCTTTGAAGGCTATGTGCAACTTCAACCTACCCAATCAGCAACCAGTTACACACAATTGCACGCAGAACATTCTCAATTACCTGCGAAAAAACAACCCGAATTTGCACAACCGCATGAAATTAAACTCGATGATGAACCACGTTTGGCCGGTTAAAAAATAGCGATCCCGGGGCTATTCAATAGAGGAAGTTAGATTTATCGCCATGTGCCAGTTATTAGGAATGAGTTGTAAGCAGCCCACCAGTATTGGTTTTTCCTTTGAAGGATTTCGCGCACGCGGCGGCCTAACGGATGAACACAAAGACGGCTGGGGTATCGCATTTTATCGCGACCAACAGGCACAGGTTTTTCTGGATGAAGCACCCGCGGCAGAGTCACGCCTGGCGGAAGCCATTTACAACACCAACCTGCGCTCCAAAACCATTATTGCGCATATTCGCAAGGCGACAGTGGGGGACGTAAAGCTCAGCAATTGCCACCCGTTTAGACGCAACCTTTGGGGTAGCGATTGGCTGTTTTGCCACAACGGCGATTTAAAGGGATTTAATCCAAGACTGGATGGCGATTTTATCCCTGAAGGCGATACCGATAGTGAGTTAGCATTTTGCTATTTGCTGCAACAGCTAAACCACCATTTACCTCAGGGCATAAGCAATGCCTCAGCGCTGTTTCAATGGTTAAACCAATTCAGCAAAACCGTCGCGGCTTTTGGTACTTTTAATATTATGCTGTCCAATGGCGAATGGTTATACACCTACTGCTCAACCAACCTCGCCTATGTTGAGCGCAAGTTTCCGTTTAGCAGGGTCACCTTGATTGATCGCGAACTATCGTTGGATCTAGGCGAGCACAATAACCAGCACGATCAAATGATTGTTATTGCCACCAAGCCGCTAACGCTCAATGAAAACTGGACAGTATTTCAACCGGGAGAAGCGCGCTTGTTTAAAGATGGAGAATTATATTTGGAACAAAACGGTTAAAAGAGATCGCTGCAGCCTTATTAATTAATGCTGCAGCGAAAAGGGTCCTATCGACAAATGGTGCCCATGATCCGCGGAGATTCTCCTTCACTATTACGTGGCTTGATACCGTACAGCGTAATTCGCGCTTGCTGACCAGGATTGATGCGCGCCTCGTTCGCACGATTTACCGCAACATAAGGATTACGCCCCGAAACATTCGCGCCGTTCGCATACGTCAAGTAAGTCCCGTCGGTGTACTGCCAATTCACTGACCACCCGTCAATGACTTGTGTGCTGGTATTCGTAATCTCAATTGACGCACTAAAACTACGTCCACCCTGGCTAATAATGCGATAGCTGCACTGAGCCAAACCCGCACCCGATGCAATGCTGGATGAACTTCTTACCTGACTACTCACCTGGCTGCTCACCGCACGGCTCGACGTACTCATTATGGATGACCTGGCACTTGTACTCGTTACCAGCATACTGGAGGCCGCACGACTTGAACTAATTACAGGCCCTTGAGACGAGCGACTGCTCGAACTCAACGTTTGTGGTGTTGAACTTGCGCGACTGGATGACATTTTGCTGGACGATATGCTTGATGAACTAATCGTTGATGAGCTAACACTTGATGAACCAACAACTGCCGAACGAAATGCGGAGAGTTCATTTTTAACATTATTCAATGCCTGGGCAGCATGCGCTTCGTCGAGCTGTCCAATCGCTACACCACACGGAGCCCCCAAACAACTCACGTCGGGATTAGAGAACTTTGCCACACGGCCACTCGCCTTATTCACGAACAGCCATGAGTAAGTCATTACTGTTCCAAATAAACCATCGACACCATGACCCAGCGCGTAAGAATAGCGCGCACCACCAGTATCACCTTGCTTACGGGAGTGATTCAAACCCATGTTGTGACCAAGCTCATGCGCCATTACCAACGGGCCGCAATCTGGACCAACAACATTCCAGGCCCACCCTGCACTAACAGCCATGTAGCCAATACCGCACTCACCCGTTTGATGCAATTGTGTTACAAAATCGGCGCCGTATTGGTTGCGTAAGCTAACTGCTGTCGCATCCTCTCGCAGGCTGGTTAGTACTGCAGACATATCAGCGCCCGCCTGCTCATGAGCAACAGCACCCACTAAACGTAGCTGTAAATCTACGTTGCTGTCTTTATAAACATTGTTGATTTGCGCCACCCAGTTTTGCATCGCAGTTTCAACTTGCTGATTGAAATAATTCGCGCTGTGAGAATCATAAAGTACTAATAAATCTACACTGGCAGCCTGCGCTTGTGGCAATGCCAACAACGGCAGGCCGAGCCATAGAAAAAACGATTTAAAGTGGTTAAGTCGCATAGAATTTACCCTGCGTAATTATTCGTCTGTTGGTAAAAGAACATCAGTAGTGTGGGGATCTTGCTTAAAAAGGGTTTCACTTGAGGCAATCCAACCCTGAGTGTCATTTGCCTGTAACACCACATGCCCTTGGGGTGTATCGATACCGGCCAGACTCAACCCAGGCCCTTGGGTAATAGTGACGCGCAAGGGCTCTGCGCTACCAAGAATATGACCGTGGAGAGTGAAACCTCCGTTAGCCAGAGGCTCACGCGAGTCCACTTGCATTTGCAGTTGCATGCCCAACTGTTCAAGCGGCAAATCCAGTTCATCACCCGGGAGTAAAATTTGTAGGCGCTCGGGATTTAATTCGATAAAAGCGCGACCGTCGTTGCGTTGAGCATTCGTGATTGGCAAACCATCCGGAATAGCCGCAGATGCTTCCCACGCCGTCGTTTGGGCCAGCTGATCAAGGACATCGCCAGGAGAAAACTCGCGATAGGGATAGAGTTCACGTAGGGCGTGCAATCGCGCATCTAACGTCGGATAATTGGAATTATTCGAGAGTGCGCGATATCGGTCATGAAAAGGATCCGCGCTCACCGGAGCCGATGGGAGAAGCTTATCTGATGCTGTCTTTTGCTCGGGCACCAAACTGCGTTCGAGCGTACCGCTCGCCACTGGCATGTCTGGAACCCGGGTTTTCTCCGGGGTTTCTACTCCCACAAAAAAATAGCCCAGCGCTAATATCACCAAAAGCGCGCTAATCAGGAATGCTTTCATTGTTCACCCCAAAACCCTATGCACTATTCAGGCGAGCCCTCTTGGAATCACCGCAGCGACATCGTTTATTATTTCGGGGCCGATTCTAGGGCGACAACAACCACCAAAAGGCAATCCAATTCACAGAGTTATTTAAGGGAGAGAGAAAATAATCGAATTGCAATGCAGTGCATGGCAACGATGAAGACTAGTTCGCGAATGAAATGTAAAAAATTACAACAACAAAACCTAAGTTCAAGCTTGTCGTTCTTACAACACAATGCAGCGCAACCAAGTGCGTCGTTTAATATCCTAAATCCAATACCGCCTCAGGCGCCGCGACAATCACCCAAGCAAGCAAGCCAGACACAAACACCACTAAAAACAATGCCAGCCAGATTTTGGAAGACTCAATTGAACGCGCGCCTTCCAATCCGCGACGCGGCTTTTTGCCGGTCACCATGGCTTTGATCAGATTCTCACGTTTTACCAATACATAAAACAAAACCGCAGCAACATGAACTCCGACAGCAGCAAGAATCCAGTAAAACAATTCTTTATGGATGCCCGTCAGCTTCAAACTCAACTCATTATCAATGTAACCATACAAAGGGCCAACATTAAAAATTTCATCGTTGGCGAATAAGCCGGTTACCGCCTGCACCAACATGACGGTTAACAACAACAGTACCATAAGCGCACCGAGCGGATTATGGCCCGGGTAAGATTTGGCTTTGTTAGCGGCGAGATGTTTGGCATAGCGCAGACTTTCAAGGGGATGACGAACAAAATTGACGAACTGCGCGTGGTGCGTCCCAAAAATTCCCCAGAGGATTCGAAACCCCACGAGGATCACCACGAAATAACCTGACCATAAATGCCAGGTAAAATAACTCACTCCCGCCCAGTTACTCAAATAGGCAACAATAAACGAAGCAACCAATAACCAGTGAAACACACGCGTAGGCAAATCCCAGACATGCAAATGGGCTTTCCCGGAATCAACCGGCGTTTCAATCTCAAGACTTTGGGTGGGTTCAGCAAATGGATCGGACATAGTAGGAGCTGCACGCTAAGCGGGATTTAATGAATATCTAAGCTGGCACAAGGGCCAGCATAGATTGGACAACAGTGGGCTATTTTTCCTTGTACTTGTCGTGGCAACCTTTACATCCCCCAGCAACTGCTTTAGCCGCCTCCTTAAACGCATCAGACGCAGTAGATTCCGTCGCTGCAACTTGAGCCAGGTTTTTTGAATTGGCTACAAACTCTTTCAACAACTTGTCAAAGTCTTCTTTTTTAGAGAAGGCGTCGGCTTTGGTTTTGGTTTGTGGTGTACCCAGATTGGACTCCGCCGGGAAAGTACCGTCCAACAATTCACTTAAAAAAGCAACGCGTTGTGCACGCTTTACGATTTCAGCCTGATTGTAAGCAGCCTTACCCTGCAGAACTTCACCAATCGGCTTGAAGTTATTGGCGATCAACAAAAATGTCGCTTTGCGTACAGAAATCGCTTGCTTGGCCGCATCCGACGCGGCTGCTTTCGCAGGTTCATCTGCCGCGAACACACTGGCACTACCCGCAACGAGGCAAGCAGCACCCAGAATTTTTAACGATGTTACAACGCTGGCTACACGAGTCATTAACAGTTTTCTCCTAAGATCTATGTCTGTTGGTTATTCATCAGCTAACCGGTACGGCTATTTCAATTTGCACACTTGTTGCGTTAATTCATCACATGAGTAAACCAACTACCCATGTTGCAGGGAACACTGCAACTCGCGTGCCGATTAAAATTCTTATTTTAATTGTATCGAAATACGCAACTATTAAAGATACTCACACATACGGGAAACATGTATGTGGAGGATTGCCCCCTTACCTGTGAACCCCACGGCCGATATCAGGACCGAACGAACACTAAAAGATGTGCTCAAGAAGCCCCTGGAAAGGCATATGAAGCATTCATTTTTAGCATTTTTTAGCGTGAATAAACAGAAAAATCTGTATTCACATAAAATATCCACAATTGTAAAGAACACTAATTGTATGCAGAAACCAACCCATCCCAGGTACAAGAATAACCGCTATCTATCACACAACAAGATCTGCCTCTTGCTGACTAAATATGCGCCCTAGCCCCCCATCCAAAAAGCTCCACAGTGAAATTGAGTGAAAATTACTACAGGGGAATATATAGTTATGAGCCTTGTTCTATAAGGAAGAATCTATATGAACGGCAGCTGTCTTTGTGGTGGTGTTAAATTTAGCTTCGCTAAATTCGATGGTGGAATTGCAAACTGCCATTGTTCAATGTGTAGAAAATTTAGCGGAGCTGCATATGGAACCTTCGGCACGGTGCGCACTGAAGACCTGAATTGGGAATCAGGTTTTGACCTTATCAAAATTTTCAATTCGTCTGAGAAGGCCCATAGAGGGTTTTGCTCAACTTGCGGTTCAAGCATCTTTTATCGGCTATCGACACCCGATGCCCCGTTTGAAATTGCATTTGGCCTATTAGAATCAGAACCTGTTGAATCACCAACCGCCAATATATATTGTGCAAACCGGCCTAAATGGCCTCGCAACATCGATGAACTCCCCAATTTTGAGGAAGCGAGAGTGATGAAGAAGTAGGATTTTCACTACTAACCGATTGTGTAATGCCCCACTAGATGCGAGCCATCCAGGCAACAGACTTAATTTCAAAAGGATAATTTTATGAAGAAGCTATTTTTCATTTTGCTAGCTGTAGTTTCCATCCACGTCCAGGCTGCGGATCACCCCAAGGCGCCACTGGATGTAGTTAATGCCAGAATGGCGGCTTACAACAACCATGACTTAACCAGCTTTCTTAACACCTACTCTGACAGCATCCAAATATTCACCTATCCGAACATACCATTAGGCAAGCCCGGCAAAGAGCACCTCGCTTTTATTTTTGAGCCGATGTTTAAAGAAAAAAGCGTGAGCGTGAAGATACACAGCCAAATTACCCAAGGTAAGTACGTAATAAACCATGAAACCGTGACTTATGAAAAAAAAGAACAAAAGTATGTATCCATCTATGAAGTTGAAAACGGCCTAATTAAAAGTGTTCAGTTTTTAAGAGAATAAATCCGTTGCCCAAAGGTCTGACTTTGAAGGCTGTGTTCTAAGGAGTTGGTGATGTTATCTGAAACTGAAATCGAAAAAAGATTCCCAGTTTGGGATGCGCTATCCGATCTCTTCCTGGATACCGAGCTAGACGAATCATCCCATAAACATATTGCCAGAGTTATTTTGGAGTCTGGTTTTACCCCTGAAGAAATTCACCAGATCTTATGGCATGAGGTGTTTCCCAGCGTTGGCGACAACCTGCGAAGTGTTGCTGGTGAATGGGCAGGGTTCAACCCCGAATGGCTCAAATCCAGAATTTTGTTCGTTATATCGCAAGACGCACCGCCAATGTCACCTGGAGGCATAATTTCAGTTAAATCGTTGATTGAGATTACCCAACAAGAATGGTTAAAGGTTTGTGGTCACTTGCCAACCGATTATTATGAAAAATTATTGGATGAAAGCAAGATATTCCCAGCCACCATATTAAACACACCCAGAGGTAGCCGAGTGACGACTGACGTAACAGTTATTAATGCCAGCAGAAAAACATCAACTACTATTATTATTTTTTCAATGATATTTGTGGGGCTGGGTATCTGGCTTTTATCGCAGGATAGTCAAACAATTGAATTACCCAATTTCGGTTTCACTTTACTACATATAGCAGGTGGAATCAGCGTATTGTTTTTCGGTTTATGCGCAATTTCTGGATTTTGGCGATTATTATCAAAAAAGCAGGCACTTGAGCTAAATGGCAATGGGATAACGATATTTACCGCCGGCCCATCTGTCCTAATTCCTTGGAGAGAGATAGAGGGATTTTCTGTATTCCGATTAAATAATCAAAGTTTTTTAGTGATCAATTTATACAACCCGGAATCACATATTACTACGGGAGGAAAATTTCGCCAAAGGCTTGCCCAGGCTAGCTATGATATTTGCGGCAGCCCATTCTCAATATCAGCCAACTCGACAAACTTAAACATCCTTGAACTATCTGATCTTTGCGAAAAATATCTTTCCCGTTATGGATCAAAACCAAACGCTACCCTCAATTTTCACCTATCAGTAGATAAAATTGAAAAATCCAAATAATTTTATTCAGTCAATATAAATTGAATCTATTCTTTAAAGCCTTGGCAGGATTTATTAATGAGCGATACAACTACCGTTCCCTACGACCTATTGGTAAAAAAAATAGCTGATCGTTTAATACTTGCCGGTATCGCGCCAGAACAGGCGCAGATTGAAGCAGAGATTATGAGCGAAGCGGATTTGCTTGGAGTACCCTCACACGGTGTACGCATGTTGCCGCCGCTGCTTAAAGCACTTTCCGAAGGGCGTGTGACGATTAATCCGCAATTTAATTATGTTCGCCAGTTTGGCGCTATTGCGGTATTGGATTGTAACAATGGGCCGGGGCGCTATGCCTCTGCCAAAGCTATGCAACAGGCGATGGATTTGGCAACAGAATTTGGTGTGGGTGTTTGCCTTGCGAAAAACACTACGCACTGGGGGCGCGCCCATGCTTATGCCAGCCGCGCGGCGCAAGCGGGCTTTATCGGCATGTGTACCACCAATGCAATTCCCACCATGGCCATTGGCGGAGCCAATAAAGCGGTGATTGGTAACAACCCTCTCGCGATTGGTATTCCTGGTATTAATCCGCAAGAGCCGGCCGTGCTGGATATGGCAATGAGCCAGGCGGCGGTGGGTAAAGTGGGCACCTGGTTGCGTGAAGGGAAAAGTTTACCCGGCAATTGGGGAATCGATGCACAGGGCAACCCCACCAATGATGCCAAAGCGATTTTAGGCGGTGCAGTGTTGCCCATGGGCGAACACAAAGGAGCTGGTTTGGCAGTGATGTTTGAATTGTTGACCGCCGCCTTGGCCGGTGCCGCATTTACCCAGCAAATTCGCAGCAACGACGCCAGTGGCCTGGACCCGCTCGCAAGCAAAATATTTATTGCGCTTAACCCGGAAGCATTTCTTGAACCTGGCGAATTACAACAACACGCCGCTTCGTTTATTGCCTATTTAAAAACAGATGCTACACCCTTCACCTACCCCGGAGAACGCGGCTGGCAAACGCGCGACAGACAATTAATTACCGGCGTAGAAATACATCCGGAAATTGCGCAGCAATTAAATAGTGTTGATGTCTTTTTTTAAAAGATGTCGAAACGCGCCTTCGGCTTTTCCAACCTACATTGCAATCTAAACGTAGGTTGGAAGAGCGCAGCAACTTCCGACTAGATTGTTAACAAATAATTTCTGAACACTTTCACTGCGCTGCCAATTTCTCTACCGCCGCCAGTGCTTGCTTGACGTTATCAGTCGGTGATACACCGCTGATAGTAGAAGAAATTTTTCCATCTTCAGTAATGATAAAGGTAGTGCGCTCTGAAAAACCGTGGTCGATGGCTTTGCCGCGACTATCCACTTTGCCTGGCGCTGAATCGCGTACATTTAATTCAAAGGATTTAGCCACCTTGCCTTCCGGGTCAGATGCAACAGCCACCTTGCCCGCGCAATACTCCGGGTCTGATGAGAATTCATTCAGGCGTTCGATACTGTCCAGCGAAACACCAATCACCGTTGCGCCAGCCTTGGCAAACTTATCACTGCTTACCGAGAAGCTGTGCGCCTGCAGATTGCAGCCATTGGTATAGGCTGAAGGATAAAAGTAAACTACCACCGGGCCGGATTTTAATTTTTCCTTAAGCGAAAAATTAAATACCTTACCGGCCAAAGACGCCCGCAGGGAAAACTCCGGCGCGTTCTGGCCAGTTTCCAATGCCGCCAGAACTGGCAGCGCCAGCAATCCGCCAGCAATACTCACCACAAAGGTGGTTAAATACGATTTTCCGACTGCAAATTTCATAGTGAATTCCCTAATTAAGTTAAAGAGAGTTTTGCCCATTATTTTAATGCCGAAATAAAATCGCTTAAGGCAGTAATTTCCGCATCCGATAATTTTTCAGTGACTTTATTCATCAGCCCGTCCGCGCTATTGGTCCTTGCTCCTGCACGCCAATCGCGCAGCTGTTGATCCAGATAATGCCAATCTTGCCCACCCAACACAGGAATTAATGCCAGGTCCAGGTCCGGATAGCCTGCAACTGCTTTAGCCGCGCCTTTACCATCGCTACCATGGCAGCTTGCACAAGCCTGTATACCGCGCTTTGCATCGCCTTCCAGAAACAATTGCTGGCCCTGTAGATTAGTCGAACCACTGCCGCTCATGCTCGGCTGGCTCGCGTACCAAGCCAAAATATCGACCACATCGGCATCATCCAGGTTCCCTGCCATCATCGCCATAAAATCGTTGTGCCGCTCGCCGCTGCGAAAATCCTGAAATTGCTTTAGCAAATAATCCGGGCTCTGCCCTGCCAACTTGGGAATTTTGGCCGATTCATTAGGTGCATGAATATTGCCATCAATACCATGGCACTCCGCACAGCGTTCATCCTCAGCTTTTACTTTCCCTCCTGCGGCATCGCCGGGGAAATCCGCTGCCTGAGCCACAGCGCCTAACAGATAACTACACAATGCGCCTGCAACTATCAGGCGCCAGGGTTTACTATTCACCATCACTCGCTACTACCTTGATCCTGCCAATTTATCTGGACTACCCACACAACCTCGAGGTATTAATCTTCTTTATAAAAGTTGTGGCAGGTTTTGCAGGTGCGCGCCAGGTCGGTCGCGGTATTGGCCGCGCTGTCAAAATCCTCTTGTTTGAGAAAGGTAATAATCTCATCCGAAAATTTAATGCTTTTGGTAGTCAAATCCACCGCTTCCACCGCGTCCTTACCGGCTGCTGTTTCCTTTTTATAGTGCTCAGCCACCACCGTAAATAATTCATTCAGCGTTTGCGCATCGGCAATGGCAGACTCGGCATTTTCCAATGAAATATTGGATGAAAGATTGTCATTGGTGCTTTCAATGGATTGCATTAAATCCATATCCATTTCCGCCTCTTCCGCGAAAGGCGCAGCCGCCAAAAACAGGGTAACACCAAACAGCAATACAAGAAAACGCACAGCCACCGCAAGATTACGCATAAATTCCCGCAATTAAGATATCAGAAAAAGGAAAGCAAAAAATAACAAGAAGAATTACAAATTGGAAATATCAAATCTTTTCAAAAAAATAAAAACTGGAATATACAAACTCACACTAACAACACAAAAATAAAGTTAAAAATCATCAGATAAAAATCGAGGCAGCAGTGCTGCCTCACAAATCACCCTGATAATTCAACTTAATATTGAACACTGGCAATTCCACTCCTAAAAACCACACACCTGAAAAAGTGGCTAAAAGGCCCATAAAACATTTCCGAAAAAGATTGTGCAATGGTTGATTAGGCCAAAATATCTTTAATCACTTTACCGAAAACTACCGTTGGGCGCTCGGAGCGACCATTGTTAATAAAGGTAGTTTTCAAGTGATTCAGGCCTAACAAATGCAACACAGTGGCATGCAGGTCGTAGGTATCTACTGCAGTGTCCTTGTCGGCAACCTGCACACCCAGTTCATCGGTAGCACCGTAGGTAAAGCCAGCCTTCAAGCCGCCGCCCGCCATCCATTGGGTGTAGCCCCATGGGTTGTGATCTCGGCCAGTGCCGCTCTCACCCCATGGGGTGCGCGCAAATTCAGAAGTCCAAACTACCAGGGTAGTGTCCAGCAAGCCCTGCGATTTCAAATCTTCCAGTAAACCAGCGATAGGTTTATCCACCATTTTCGCCATCAAACCGTGGTTTTTATCCAGATCATCGTGCGCATCCCAACTGGTAATTTCAGTTTCACCATCCGGTGCACCGCTCACGACCTGAATAAAACGCACACCACGTTCCACCAAACGGCGCGCGCGCAAAAGTGTGGTGCCGTAGCTTGCACTCACAGGGTCATCAATACCGTAAAGTTTTTTGGTTGCATCACTTTCCTTGCTCAAATCCACTGCTTCAGGAGCAGCCACTTGCATACGATCGGCTAATTCATAGGAACGTAAACGGGCTTTCAATTCGCTATCCAGTGGACGATCGCTCGCACCGATTTGATTGAGCTTATTCAAGAGATCAAGCGAATTGCGCTGTTGCAAAGCAGAGCGCAACTCCGGGCGATCCAAATAATAAATTGGAGATGCGCCAGGGCGGAATGCAGTCCCTTGGAAAACCGCTGGTAAAAAGCCTGATTGCCAGTTCACTGAACCTGCACGCGGTTCCGATGCGCCGTTATACAAAACTACGTAAGGCGGCAAATCCGGATTTGCAGTACCCAATGCATAGGAAATCCACGCACCCAGCGATGGACGGCCCGGGTTTAAATCACCCGTATTCAATTTCAAAATTGAAATATCGTGAGTAGCGCCAATAGTCACACTGGATTTTATAAACGTGAGCTTGTCTGCTTGAGTGGCGAGGTTTGGCAGCAAGTCAGAAAACCAGGCTCCACTTTCGCCGTATTGTTTCCAACTTCTGTTGTTAGAAACAAACAGTTCATTGACGCCGCCTTGGGTACTGGTTTTGATCCCTTTCAAGAAGGAATCCGGTACCCCCTTGCCTGCATTTTTTACCAGCTCGGGTTTGTAATCGTACAAATCAAGGGTACTGGGTGCACCGTTCTGGTGTAACCAAATTACCGATTTAATTTTCGCTGGAAAGTGCGGCGCTTTGGGAGCCAATGGATCTGCCGGGTTTACCAAATCTGCTGCTACTGCAGCATTAACATTCAAACCGGGAATAGCACCTGCCAGAGCCGCACCACCTACTCCCAGGCCAGTGTTCTTTAAAAAATCGCGACGTGATTTATTGTCCATTGCGTAGATCTCACTAGTAAATTGTTAGAAATAATTTATGAAATAGTCGGTTCAGGATTTTGCGCATCAGAAGCGATACGCAAAATCATTGGAGTTAGCCACGGCGTGCACCAGGTCCACAAAGGCAGCCGCTTTGAATGGGTCCAGATTTTTAGTGTCTTTCAAGCCAGTGGGTACCGCCACTTCAAATTTGTCAGTCCAGGTTTTGGACTCAACCAGTTTTTGCTGCTCTTTCAAGAAACCTTTGAGTGCTGACTTTTCTTTGCTGGTCGGTTTGCGTGAGAACAAAATTTCATACAGCTTATCGATTTGTGCACTCTCACTCGCACCGGCTTCAGAAATTACGCGCCCTGCCAGCGCTTGCGACCAACCGAATACCACGTCACTGTTAAACAGCGTCAGCGCTTGCAATGGCGTGGTGGTTACGTCGCGTTTGTGATGCGGTTTGGATGGGTCGGCCGGATCAAATGACGCCGTCAATGGATAAGGCAAGCTACGACGCACAAAGGTGTAAATACTGCGACGTTTGTGATCGTTAGGATCTTTCGCTTCTTCCCAAAGCGCACCACCCTGCCCGTTGGCCAACACATTGCCCGCCACCAAGCTCGCTGGCACTTTCGGGAACACTGCCGGGCCACCAATTGTTTCATCCAGTTCGCCGGATGCGTAAAGCAATGAATCGCGCAGCTCTTCTGCTTCCAAACGCTTGCGAGGATAAGTCGCCAGCAGTTTATTGGCTGGATCTACTTTCAATGCATCCGCACGCTCATCAGATGATTGGCGGTACACAGCAGACAACACAATTTCGCGTTGTAATTTTTTAACATCCCAACCACTTTGCACGAAATTGGATGCAAGGTAATCCAGCAATTCCGGATGCGTTGGTTTTTCACCAGCACGACCAAAATCTTCCACAATACCGGCGATACCTTTATTAAATAGCTGCGCCCACACACGATTGACATACACTCGTGACGTCAATGGATTTTGCGGATCAGCAATCCAGTTAGCCAATGCAGTGCGGCGACCGGTTGAATTGGCAGTCGGCGTAATTTTCAAGTCGTAATTCGCGGCCCAAAGTGCTGGCAAACCGGGTTCAACTGCTTCCAGTGGGCGCTCATGGATACCGTTGAAACGCACATGGGTCGGTGGAGCTTCAGCCCCTAAATCCGTTAACGCGGTGTAAGTTTTTGAACCACGACGTGGACGCAGGTTATCGAATTTTTTCAATTCCTCCGTCAAGCGCTCGTACTCATTCCACAATTCCACATTGGCAGCGACGTATTGCGGGTGATCTTTATTCGCCGTGGTTTCACGCAAATACGCAGCGATATCGCGCTCAGACGCTACTGCGTTCAAACGTGCATTCACCCAGGTATCCAATGGTGTCCATTGATCTTTTGCTTTAAAGATTGCGTCGCGGCTATCGGTTAAGTAACGCTCGTTGTGATATTTGCGACCGGCAACGCGCACCTTATCGAGAATCGCTTTTTGTTGATCAGTGATGGGTTTAATCGCCGCTTGATACACCGCTTGCGCCGTCACAAATTCAATGTCCCATTGGGTTTCAGTACCCTTCGCCAACTCGACACGCTCATTGTTAAAGGTGTTGGCAAAAAATGCCTGCAACTGGAAATATTCCTTTTGACTGATCTTGTCGATTTTATGGTTGTGGCATCTTGCGCAGCCGATAGTCGATGCGAGGAAAGTTTCGCCCACCAGGTCAGTCATATCCGTTGCAATTTGATAATGACGTTGCACCAGGTCGCGTGAGTTAAAGTTGTCCGGGTAACCGGCCAGCAAACCAGTCGCGATTTTTGCTTCCTGGCTGTCGGGCCACAATTCATCACCCGCGATTTGTTCGCGGATAAACGTGTCGAAAGGTTTGTTGTCATTAAACGCTTTGATCACGTAATCGCGATAGCGCCAGTTGTTCGGGCGAGTCTGGTCATTCTGGAACCCCGCGCTGTCGGCATAGCGAGCCAGGTCCAACCACCGGCGCGCCTGGCGCTCACCAAAATGCGGTGAAGTCAGCAGGCGATCTACCAGTTTTTCATAGGCATCAGGGGATTTATCTTTTTCAAACGCAGCTACTTCCGCCGGTGTTGGCAACAAACCAATTAAATCCAGGGTTACACGGCGAATGTAGGTTGCGCGATCCGCTTCTTCAGCAGGCTCGAGCCCATACTCATTCAGGCGCGCCAAAATAAAATTATCAATCGGTGAACGAGCCCATTTGCTATTACCTGCATCAGGAACGGCCACATAAGTTTTAACTGGCTCATACGCCCAGTCTCTGGAGGCAGTACTGGTAATGGGTTTTACTTTTTCTGCTTTGGCTGTAGCAGGCGTTTTAGCGGCAGCATCGGCTTTAGCATCGGCGGCGTAGGTCTGTCCCAGGCCAAATACGGTTGCCGATAAACCCAGCGCTATGACCAGGTGTAATTTCTTTTTGTTCATTCACTCGCTCCTACCCATATATTTCAAAAGACAACCATTTCAAAAAGCAGTTATTTCAAAAGACAGCTATTTCAAATATGCATGGCGATTACAGAATCATTGATTTGCAACAGCTTGTTGAATCACACCAGAGCAATTGCAACTAGCGCGCCAGATTTGTAAAGAACGGGTAAATTTATTTGCAGCTACCATTTATGTTTTTGATTGGAAAGGAAAAATATTTTTATTATCGAAGCTGCATAAGCTTATAAGCAGCAACAAAAAACCTTTTAGCCTGATGGGATAAAAACAATTGCATCACTCACTGCTATGCAGCCAACAGCCATCACTGCTGATTCGCCACTACTAAAAAAACATTTCTGCTGCTGATTAATTTTGAACACAGTGCAGCGAGTGAATAAATACTGAAATCAACTAGACAACAATAATTTTCTTAAAAAAATATCAATTGCCAAACCCTTGTATTACAAGGGTTTTAGTTTTTTGTGCAGAACGCAAATTCGTTTTTAAAAAGTTCACTGGCATATTAATTGCCAAACCACTCCTGACACACGCATTTACCGATCAGGAGTTATTGAATGTCATCGACTACGAAAAAATCTGCGCAAGAAAAAAATGCTATTTTTGCAACAACCAAAAAACCATTTCCGGTAAAACCTTTGGCACTTTTTGTCGCATCTGTTGCCCTCTCATCAACAGCTGTTGCGCAATCAGCAAATACTGGCGGCACTACTGCTGCACAAAATCCAACTATCGAAACCCAAGCTGTTGCAAACAGCACAGCAGGATCAACCAGCACCGCAACGGCAACAACCAGCGCGGCTAAAAGCGCGCCGCTAAAATTGGGTGTAGTCACTGTACACAGCCGGAACCGGATTGAAAAACTGCAGGATGTTCCCCTTTCGGTTTCAGTTGTACAGGGCAAGGAACTGGAGCGATTGAATGCTACAGACATCAACTCGCTCACCCAGCGCCTTGCTAACATCTCCTGGAACCAGGGCAACCAGCGCACCAGCAGCCTGGCCATTCGCGGTATTGGTAAACAGGGCCAAACCGAAGCACAAGACCCAGCGGTAGGTTTAATTGTGGATGGGGTTAACTATGCGTATAACGCCTTATCATCCAGCTTTGACTTCACCGACATTGAAACCGTGGAAGTCGCGCGCGGCCCACAAGGCACCCTGTTGGGTAAGAACAGCAGTATCGGTGCAATTAACGTCACCACCAAACGTCCATCCTTTGATTCAGATTTTTCCTACGCTTTAACCCTGGGAGAATGGGACACAGCGCAAGGTCGCTTTGCCGGTGGCGGCGCCGTGGTTGATGATTTGCTCGCCTGGCGCGGCACACTCAGCGTTAGCAAAGGCCAGGGTGATATTAAAAATGCTTACAACAGCGATGAAAGTATTTCCAACAAAGAGCGCGTGTCTGGCCGTGTACAATTTTTATTAACGCCCACGGAAGATTTCACCGCACGCCTCGCGGTGGATGTGCAACCGCGCTCGGGTGAGCGCACCAATGGCCGCACTATTTACACACCAACACCGGAAAAATATTCCGATGGCAGCGCAAACCCGAATAACTCGGATGCGAGCAAACGTTTGATTCGCCGCTGGTTTACCCAAAGCCCCAATTACAATTATGAAGATTCCTATCTCTGGGGAGGTGGCGAAAACGAATACAACACCGATGGTCGTCGCCCGTTAATTACCGGCAGCAATGGCGCAACGGTTGATTTAAATTGGAAGCTGGATAGCCACACCATTACCTCCATTACCGCCTACAAGGATTACCACTTCAACGCAGTAAACGATGAAGGTACGCCCTTCGATATCCAGCGCAATTCCGGTGGCTTTTTGAACGATTACAAACAAGTCAGCCAGGAACTGCGTTTGAGTTCGCAGCAAGGCGGCTTCGTTGATTATCAAACCGGCTTCTTTTATCTGGATGTGAACAACGTTGCTGAATACCAACGCGTGTGGGGGAATGACGCCGGTGCATGGTTTGCCAGCGCCTCGCAATACGCAACACTCGATAAAGATTCTGCTGGTCGCTACTTGTTAATTAATTCGCTGTCAGGTTTGGATATGGCCTGGAACAGCCCCGCGGGTTTCCAGGATATTAACAACGAAAGTACTGCACTCTTTGCACAGGCCAACTGGAATTTCACTGAAAAATTTGTGTTAACCACGGGTTTGCGTTTTACCCGCGAAGAGCGTGAAAACCGCACTGCAACCTACATTAAAGATCACGGCTTTGGTGCTGAATTAAATCCAGCGAATGCGGGCGAAGTGAACCTGGGTGGCTTCCACTCAGTGAATAGTGCCACCAAAATTAGCGATACACTCACCATTCCCGCAGGTACATTGGGCCGCATAGTGACCAATGCCGATGGTACTAAATCATTAGTGACTGATAACACCAACACACAACTCACACTGGCTGACCAACTCGCCGCCGAATATTTTGGTAAGGCAGCAGGCGCCGCACCGGGCGATGCCTACAACAGTCTGACCGCCGCGCAGAAAGCACAAGTCGGTGCAGCCAAGGCATTGCGTCAATCGCAAATCGGGGTGGTGTTTGATGAAATTGATGTAGAGCCTTACGAAAAAACCTTGCCATCATTTGTTATCAGCCCCACTTACAAGTTCCATGAAAACCTGACCGGTTATTTCTCCTGGCAACACGGTGAGAAAGCGGGTATCGCGCAAGCAACCAACGGTATTTCCAACCTGGTGAAAGAAGAAAAAATCGATGCTTTTGAATTGGGCGTGAAATCTTTATTGCTGGACAACACCCTGGTATTTAACCTGGCACTGTTTGATATGAAGATTAACGATTATCAACAAACCAGTCGCGTTTACGACGAATACACCACCACCCTGAATCGCCAGGCGGACCCAACGGCTAACGATGTTTACACCAATGCCACCGCGAATATTCCGGAAGTACGCGCGCGCGGTATTGAAATTGATAGCGTCTATTCAGGTATCCCCAACACCTCCATCCGTTTTGCCGGTGCGATTACCGATGCGGAATACGTGGAGTTCACCAACTCACCGCAACCATCTGAAAATGGTTATACCGGTGCACCGCAATATCAGGATGTTAGCGGAGAGACGCTACCCGGCGCATCAAAATATTCGTTCAATTTAGGCGTGGACTACCGTTTGCCGGTGTGGGATGGCAAAGAATTCCACACCAGTTTAAATGCGCAATACGCGAGCAAATTCAACTCGGATAACTCACTGTCATCCTACGGTTGGATTGAAGGCCGCACCATTGTGGATTTTGGTATTGGCCTGGGCAACGGCAACCAAACCTTCGATGTAAACCTGGTAGTAAAAAACCTGTTTGATGATGACACCCCATTAACCCGCACCTGGAACAACTACACCCCGGCACATCCACGCTGGATAGGTGTGACCTTTAGTGGGCGGTTTTAATTAATTAGTAGGCAGTTTTAATAGATCAGTTTACATTGCTCACAGGGATGTGACTTGCCAAAGGAATTATCAGTTCAATCTGGGCGAAAGCTAACGGATGGCATGTGAAGCGCACTTCAGGTCACCTGTGAAATAGATCAACCAATTCGCATAGTCGCGAATCTGTTCATAATCAATTAATATTCGAGCCTCTAGGCTGCAACAGTGACATCCAAAATCGCTCCATCGCCCAAGGAACTTTACCATGATGAAAACTACACGCGTAATCTCATTAATGGCCCTTCTTGTAGCCGTATCCTCTACCCCACTCCAGGCGGCCGACACACTCAAAGTCGATATGAAAGCAGGTCTCTGGGAACACCGCATTAAATTGATTGGCGGCAACAATGACCTTGCGGCGCAAACCGAGCAAATGCAAAAAGCCATGGAAGAAGTGAAAAAACAAATGGCCAGCCTGCCACCCGAGCAGCGCAAAATGATGGAAGAGATGATGACCCAACAGGGTATGAAATTTTCCGATCAAGGCGTAAGCATGCAAAATAATAAAGTTCAAATTTCAAAAGAGGGAACTATTGTTAAGCAATGCGTGACTCCAGCTCAGATTGACAAGGGCTATATTCCCGAGACAGGCGACGAGTGCAAACCTACCATTACCCAAGTCAGCAAAACCAAATTCAAAACCACCTATACCTGCACTGGAGCACAACAAGCGACTGGTGAGGGTGATATTGAATTCACCTCCCCCACGGCATACAAAGGAAAATCCTATTTTGTTACCAAAACAGACGGAAGATCCCAGCGGTACGACACTGAACAAACTGGTTCATGGTTATCAAGTGATTGTGGTGATATAAAACCAGAAGAGTATTGATAGGCTATTTTAAATTCCCTTGCTAAGGCAAGCAGCTAAGGGCTCAGGATGCAGAGCTAGAAATTGAACGTGAAAATATTAATTGTAATTTATACACTTTGACCATTTATTCAATGATCAAAAAAACAGGGGTTTATCTCGCCATTTTTATTGCTGCGATTTACTAGCAAACAAACAAGGCAGAAGATCTTCCTGAAAATAGGGTTTTTGATCCACCCAAAACATATACTGCACACGCAAAAAATCCTGCGCAAACCCATGTAGCATTGGAACCAGATTGGGACGCTGGTTTTTAACTTCAGCGGTGTTGGTCTCGCCTATATAGTTACCATCTTGCACTGCAATACCCAGCGGCGCGGTAAACATGCCTTCATGCATCAACGCCAATGCATGATTTAACTGGCCTTTTTTGCGCACCATTAAATCCGGCGCCCCCAACCCAACCCCGATTTTTTCACCGTGTTGATAAATGGATTTCAAATAACCCTTGTCTTCCCAAGGCAACCATTCGCCCGGCATAAAGTTAGCGTACTGCATGGTGACTGATGTCGGGAAAGCCACTTTCAATGCGCTCATATTGTTTTTCAGGGATTCAGCATATCGCGCAGGCGTAAAGGTTGGATCGTATTTTTGTTCAACGCCTATAGCTGTTTCCTGCAAATTTACTCCAGCTACCTTGCCATCAAACTCTTTGCCTAATGCATTCAGGAAGAGCGCGAAACGCGCACGCACTGCGCTATTCCAGCGCTTGGCCACCCAGCCTTCCGGTTTTCCCTCATCAGTGTATTGATAAACAATACCGCCATCATATTCCTTGCTTTCCAGATAGGCCGGTGTCGCCTTGTAGCGAATATCAAAGGTGGTGTCTTGCAGTTGGATAAAGAGTTTTTTGCCTTTGCTTTTCAGGTATTCGTAATCTTGCCGAATAATCGCAAAATCGTAATTACCTTTTGTTGGTTCCAGCTCGCGCCAGGAATACATAATTTGCGCACCCACCAACCTCGGATTAGTTAACAGAGCATGATTCTGGATGGCGTCGCGATCACGGGAAAAATATACAAAATGCTGAATACCGTCCTCCACCAGCGGGCAAGTCGCTGCCAGATATTTTTTATAGGTATCGGCATAGCGCTCGTCAGGCCTTGCCCATTCGGCAGACGCACTCGAAACCAGAGATAAAGCGAGCAGCACTTGAACGAGCCTTTTTCTTAGCATAATGGTTCGGTTTTCAATTTTAAAAAAATGTGATTTTAATGGCGGGACGCTCCAACCCAATTTCAATAACCCGGGCGCCGCCTAACACCAGAAAATACCTCAATGGGACTTTCCTTTACGTAACTCCTTGATGTACTCAATTTCATTTAACGCCCCTTTATCGTTGGAATCATAAGCAAGCGCCTCACGGAATTTTTTCTCCGCGTCATCTAGCCTACCCAATTCAATTAGATTAAAGCCCGAACCCCGCTTGGCGCGGCAAAGTTCAGCCAACTTAATTTGCGCTGGCGAATAGGTTTCTGCTGCTGACTCCGCTTCCGTGAAATGCGCTAGCGCGTTATTCCAATCGCGCTTGACTTGATAGATGTGCCCAAGCTCTGAAAGATACATAGCATTATGGGGAGCCATAGCGACGGCTTTCTTTAGATTTGATTCAGCCTCGTCAATATTCCCAAAATCCAGAGAAGCATAACCTTTTAAATAAAAAGCGTCTGAGCAAGAGGTATCGAATACTTCCGCAGGTTTATTTGCCGCAGCCGCCATAGCCATGTAAGTTAAACTTTCAACCGGAGTTCTTGCTGTATAAACCTGTGTTTCACCTGCCGTTAATGTTTGGCACTGTTTAATAGCCGCATCAAACTCTTCAACGGCACGATTTAATTTGCCAGCCTTCAGATAGGCATACCCCTGATCTACAAGCGCTTGGGTATGATTGACCGGTTGTTCTGCACTCGGTGATTTGGTTGGCGCGGACGCACAGCCAGACAAAATCATTACCACAGACAAACAACAGACGACTTTTTTCATAGTAGCTTCCTTATTAACACCCGCATAAATAGGAGGATCTTCAAAAACAACAGAAATCACTTGGCCCAGAACCCGAGGTCAACTAACAATTGCAAGGACAAGTCCTTACGGTAGTTTTTAATCTCGGAAAAGCTGTCGGCCCGCATATAAATAGCAAAAGCTGTCACCGGTGTTCCGTTTTTTTCTTTTATATATCCCACGAACCATCCCTCAAAGGCTCCATCAAAGTTATTCGGGTCCAATGGACCAGCACCTGTTTTGGCATAGAGCGATAGATTATCGTTGCTTTCCTGTAACGCAATACGTTCATATACCGATAGGTTTGCCGGCTTAATATTGCAGCGGTTTTGCAACAGGCACAACATAAAATTAACCTGTTCTGCCGGCGATATTTGTAGTTCACTGTTCAGCCAAAAGCGATTACTACCCGGCGTGAAAGTTTGATTGCCGTAACTAAATTTCGCTAGCCATTTTCTGTAATCATCAGGCGTTATGCGCGGAACCAATGCCTGGTAATACCAAAATGCCGAGTGCTTAAATGCCGTCGCCATAGTTTGTGATTGTTTCCAGGTATCTGGCCAGAACGACTGCGCCGGATATTTGGCCTGATCCCACTCAATCAATTCATCAGCAGACTTCACTGTACCCGTTTCCAGGGCGATCAAAGTGTGAGGAATTTTAAACGTGGAGTAAGGCCCATGACGCTCATCAACCTCTTTTTCATTAATCACCCAGCAATCGCGGCTATTAAAATCAACAGCAATAAACGCGATATTGCGCGTACCGAATTCTTTGGTATAAGCATCTGTATTTATTGGTTTAGTGGTTTTGCAGGTTTCGGCGAAGGCAGTAAATGGGGCGAGTAGCAACAAAGCAGTTAAAAGCGATTTTTTCATAAAAAGCTATCCTGTTAATTATTGGTTTTTCCGTTTTCGGCAAAGAAGGCAAATTCACATTGATGGGAAAAATAGACTATTAAGGTTTTTAGCGATCTTCGTAGTGATGCCATATACGCAAAACAATTACCGCTTCCGAAGAACACACATAGCGAACTATGTATTTTCCAAAACTAAAATCGCGAATAATTTTATTATTAAGCGGCTGAGGTGGTTCCAATATGCGCCCTATTTCAGGGAAGCTCCGCAACTGATCAATACGCTGAATCAATTCAGCGGCAATACGCCTAGCGGCTGGAGGATTGAACTTCTCAATAAACTCCCGTAATTGGGTAAGATCTTCAATTGCATCAGATGAGTAAATTAACTTCACTTACCCACCTCGGGCGGCGGCAATTCCTTTTCCGTACCCCAGGTTTCCAACCAGGCATGTACCTTATCTCCATCAACCACCTTACCCAAGGCCACTGATTCCATCGCCTTCAGAGTCTCATCCCAGCGTTGCTGGCTTAACGCCTGGCGCTCAACATATTCTTTAACAGCTTGATTTATAAGCCAATTTTTACTTCTTTGAGTGGTTTCAGCAACGGCCTGTAATCCTTCTTCAACGTCTGACTGGAGACGGATAGTTGTGATACCCATGATGTACCCCCGGGGGAAATTACAATGTAATACAACGTAATCATACAGGCAGAATTGCCTAAATTTCCAGCGGTTTACACTTCACCAAAAAGCAATTTCTGCACAACGCCCTGGAAGGTCTAAAACTCGCCATTTGACACTATCGATGTCAGCTCAACCAAAGCATTAGTTTCAATTTTCCATCACTGAAAAATATGAAGTAATCCGAGTACAGTTTCTTTTTCAATTGGTAGTTTTAACTCAAGGTAAAGTTGTACGCCCCTGCCAACAACATTGGAATACTGCGGAAGCTTGTATAACAACTCAAAAAAGCTCTCTTCATCTTCTTGCGAGGAAAACCATGGACCTTCAAAAACTATTTCCATTTTTTCTATTCCATTCATATTATTTTTTGTTCAAAGTAAATTTTTCTCAAAATCCAACCTGAAATAATGCTTCTCATAAGCCTGTCCTTGCATATCATAGTAGATGGCGGAAACTGGATATGGACGTTCTTGCAGAGGGATATAAGAAAGTTTTTTTGCTAAAAAAATCATTTCCGAACTATCAACCGGATCAATACTGACATAGAGCTTTGAGTAACCATAATTTTTGGCAACAAGCTCCCCTTCCTGAATGAGTGCCGTGGCCACACCTTTCCTTCTATGTTTCTCACCCACAAACAAATCGCTTAATTTTGGCAAATGCGACTTTTTCTTTCCATTTTTTGTTACCTCTAAATATACAAGGCCAAATCCCACTATTTTATCGGCTATCTCTGCGACTAAAAAATAGGCGCACTTGCCATCACACTCATCCAGATATGCTCTAAACAACTGCTCATTGTTTCTTAGATCGCACAACTGCTGAATATCTTCCTTTTTTGCTTGCCATATTTTCATTTATTAATCCAGATTGCGCGCCAAAAATCACTATTGATTTATCAACCTCTCCACACACCAACTGATGATTTTTCAGCAGAAAAATAAAAGCCAACCTTACCCAAGCCCTGTCAATACCGCAACCTATAAATGGCGCAGTTATTGCTGACAAGGCAGGAATACAAGGTTCCCCCTCGCAATTGCTTCTAACGAAACAGATTTCATTATGTGGATAGTTAACATCGCCCTCCGCCGGCCCCATACGTTTATTGTGGCGGCGATTCTGATTTTATTGGCCATGCCGTTTATTTTGGTACGTATGCCTACCGATATTTTTCCGCAAATTAATATCCCGGTGGTGGCAGAGTTGTGGGAATACCGAGGCTTAACCGCGAAGGAAATGTCCGAACGGGTGACTTCGCAGGCGGAGCGTGAGCTTGGGCAGGCGGTGGATAATATTGAGCACACTGAATCTTTTTCCGCTGCCGGCCTTGGCATAGTGAAAGTATTTTTCCAACCGGGAACGGATATAAATACCGCCCTCACCCAAACCACCATGAGCGCTAACGGCGCTGCACGTGGTATGCCGCAGGGAACCCAGGCCGGACGGGTGCGCGCATGGTCGGCTTCGGAATTACCGGTGGTACAGTTAAGTATTTCCAGCGATACGCTTTCCGATGTAGAGATTGGTGATGCAGCAGGCAATGTACTGCGCCCGATTGTCTCCACGAAAAAGGGCTTGTCACTCACCTTCCCTTACGGCTCGCGCTCACGCCAGGTATCGGTAGATATTAATGCGGCAGCGCTGCTCGCCAATAACCTTACGCCAGCAGAAATTGTCGCCGCCATGGGTGCGCAGAATTTAATTTTACCCACGGGCACCATGAAAGTGGGTGATAGTGAATTTGATATCAAACTCAACGGGGCTATCGCCACCATTGACGAAATCGGGTCGATCCCGATTCGTAGTGAACGCGGTCGCACAATCCTATTGCGCGATCTAGCCAATGTGCGCGATGGCTTTTTACCAGCCACTACTATCGCCCGGCAAAATGGTTCGCGCAGCGTGCTTAACTCGGTGCTGGCATTTGGTGGTGTATCTACCATTGAAGCGGTGGACCATATTAAAAATTCCGTACCGGAAATGCTCGCCAAAATGCCGGAAGGCATAGATATCAAACTTATGTTTGATCAATCTATTTTTGTGAAGGCCGCCATCAGCAATGTGGTGCATGAAGGTTTGATTGCAGCGCTGCTCACTGCCAGTTTGATTTTGCTATTTTTAGGCAACTGGCGCAGCACCTTGATTATTGCGGTATCAATTCCGCTTTCCATTATGGTATCGCTGATTTGCCTGCATTTAATTGGCCAGACCATTAACCTGATGACGCTGGGCGGCCTAGCCCTCGCCGTGGGAATCCTGGTAGATGATGCCACCGTAGAAATTGAAAACGTCGAACGACAAATGGCATTGGGCAAACCGCCACTGCAAGCAATTCTGGATGGCGCCCAGGAAATTGCTGTGCCCGCATTTGTTTCCACCCTGTGTATTTGTATTGTCTTTGTACCTATGTTTTTCCTGGATGGCATTGCGAGCTATTTGTTTGTGCCACTTGGGCAAGCAGTTGTTTTTGCGATGATAGCGTCCTACATTATTTCGCGCACCCTGATACCCACTTTGGTGATGTATATGATGGCCGGGCACAAGCCATCTACCAGCCACAGCAGTTTCAATTCCCAATTACCGAACACCAAACCAAATAATTATTTCGAACGTATCCATTACCGTTTTAATCATGGCTTTGAAGTTTTCCGTCAACATTTCGCAACACTTATGGCGGGCCTGCTGCAGAAACGAAAACGTTTTATGACCGTATTTTTTGGTTTTTGCCTATTGCCCACTGGCCTTTATCCAATATTGGGGCAGGATTTATTTCCGGTGGTGGACAGCGGTCAATTGCGCTTGCATGTGCGCGCACCATCCGGCACGCGCCTGGAGCAAATGCCAGCGCTGATTGATGAGATCCACCAGGAAATTCGCGCAACTATTCCGGCTGAACAAATGGGTGATGTCCTCGATATTATCGGTGGACCTTACAGCACAATTAATACGCTGAATGGCAACTCGGGTACTGCTGAATCAGCAGATTCAGAAATTATGTTCAGCTTTAAGCAAGGGGAGTTGAATAGCAACGCCATTATGAAACAGCTGCGTCTGAGTTTGCCCAAGCGCTTCCCCCATGTGGAATTCTTTTTCCAGCCCGCTGATCAGATTAGCCAGACATTAAACTTTGGAATTCCAGCCCCGATTGATGTGCAGTTTATCGGCGGCCGCCCCAATGAAATACTGCCTATTGCGGCGGCATTTAATAATGAGCTGCGCAAAATTCCCGGCATAGTGGATGCCCATGTTTACCAGCGTTGGAGCAAACCCACCCTGTCACTGGAAATGAATCGCACCCAATTGCAACAACTGGGTTTAAGTGCGCGCAATGTGGCAGAAAATATGATGATCTCGCTCAGCGGCAGCATGCAAACCACGCCCACCTACTGGCTCAATGAAGCCAACGGCAACACCTACAACATAGGTGCAAAAACCATTGAAATGGAAATGGATTCAATCGATGAATTGCTCAGCATTCCCATCGGCAAAGGTAGCGATGGCAAACAACAATTGCTGGGCAATGTAGTGACTTACAAACGCAGCTCGCAAGTCTCGGCGGTAAATCGTTACAACAATTTCAACATGATTAATATCCATGCGAACTTTCAGGAGCGCGACCTGGGTGCAATCAGTCGCGATATAGATGTATTGGTAGAAAAAACCAAAGCCAGTTTACCGCGCGGCGTAGAAATTAAAGTGCGCGGCCAAATTGAAACTCTGAATGAAGCTTTCACCGGATTAAGCGCTGGAATTTTGATTGCGGTTGCCCTGGTGTATTTTTTGATAGTGGTGAATTTCCAAAGCTGGCTCGATCCTTTAATTATTATTAGTGCCCTGCCCGCTGCCCTGGCTGGTATCGCCTGGATTTTATTTTTAACCGGTACCACCCTGAGTGTTCCCGCCTTAACCGGCACCATTATGACTATGGGTGTTGCTACCGCGAATAGTATCTTGCTCGTGTCATTTGCGCGCACACGTTTGCAGGAGGGTGTACCGCCACTCGGTGCGGCGCTTGAGGCAGCCACTACACGTTTGCGCCCGGTATTAATGACCGCCTGCGCCATGATTGTGGGCATGCTGCCCATGGCGCTCGGTTTGGGCCAAGGCGGCGAACAAAATGCACCGCTCGGTCGCGCGGTAATTGGCGGATTGCTCTTTGCAACCATTTCCACATTGGTATTTGTGCCAGTGGTATTTGCGAGCTTGCACCAATGGCTAAGCAAACGCGCAGAGAAAACACAAGGATTTTCCCAACTAACGCCACATTAATGAAAACAGCATCAATTAACACAATACCAATGACACAACATTAGTTAACTCAACCATGATTTCAGCGAAACAATGGATTTTGCAACTATTCATGTTTAGTAAAACATTATGCAAACATTTTTAAAATTTTATTGGATATCTGCAATGAATGATTATCACCCTTTACCCAGGGATGAATCCCAATCGGCATTTTCTACCGATGACACAACACGAGACACAAGTGGTCATTCGCCAGAACATTTAACAGCACAGTTGCCATCTGCAACGTCAAACCGTTCATTAATTACGGTGCAGCGTGTTGCCTTCGCACTGGTGGGATTACTGTTAGTCAGCGGTGCCACGCGCGCACTGGTTAACCAGCGCGATGCTAAGGCCTTGCAGGATTACACAGCCGCAACCCTGGAACGCCGGGTGCTCACCACCAAAGCCAAACCCGGTTCACTACAACAAAATTTACGCTTGCCCACCAGTTTGCGCGGCAATACCGAAGCCGTTATTTACGCGCGCACCAACGGTTACGTTTCCAACTGGCACAAGGGCATTGGCGATTATGTAAAACGCGGTGAATTACTCGCAACCCTGGATACGCCCGAGCAAGAACAACAACTTGCACAGGCGCGCGCACAGCGCGAACAAATTGCCGCGCAACTGGAACTCGCCGAAAAAACCCTTGCACGCTGGGATAGCCTTGCGCAACGCGAAAATGCCATTTCACCGCAAGACCTGGATGAAAAACGCAGCCTGGTGCGACAAACGCGCGCCGATTTAACCGCAGCAGATGCCAATGTAAAACGCCTGGATAACCTGGAAAATTTTCGCCATATTCGCGTGCCCTTCGATGGAATTATCACTCGTCGCAGTGTGGAAGTAGGCGATTATGTGGCCCAAGGTAGCAAGGAATTATTTGCCATTACCCAAACAGATCCGTTGCGGGCCAGCATCTGGATTCCACAATCCTACGCCGATAATTTAGCGATTAACGCCGAGGTGGAATTAAACCTGCGTGAACAACAAGTGCCGCTGGAAGCTCGCATTGAACGCATCGCCGGCGGCATTGACCCCAGCACCCGTTCGCGCCAGGTGGATTTATTGCTGCCCAATTCTAGTGGCACTTTACTGCCTGGAGCCTATGCCGAAGTAAATATTCGAGTAACCAGCAGCGTAGAAACCCTAATTGTTCCTGCGGCCACCTTAATTATTCGCGACCAATACCAGCGCATTGCCGTAGTGGACGCAGAAAATAAAATCAGTTTTCGCAATGTAAAACTGGGGCGCGATTTAGGGCGTGACGTGGAAGTATTGGAAGGAATTAGCACAGGGGACACACTGGTAGTCAGCCCACCTGATCAATTAGTGGAAGCGGAAACAGTAAAAATTCAGGAATGGAAGCCCGCTGTACCCGTTAGCCGCTAGTAATCCTTTTCAATTTACCGTTCACAAAGAAGGACATTTGAATCTACCCCCCGTTAATAACAGGAGGTAGAATTAAAAATTCCTACCCTTAGCTGAGTTTGCTAAACAGCGAAGAAATCGCTCCGGGATTAATTGTTAGGAAAGAAATTCGTCAATTCTCGCTGCGCCGGCGGCGTAACTTTACGCAACCAGCCGCCTTCCTCTTCATAATCTTGCACACCAGCAGCGCCGGCAACGTTAAAACCTTTTTCAGCTAGCAAATCTGCGCCACGTAATGCACGCCCCGCATGATTAGAAACGGTGACAATAGTACGGTCTTTAGGAATAAACGCGAGACTCTTTTCCAGATCGGCCAATTGAATGCTGAGGTAAACAGGAAATCCGCCAATGTTGGTCAGCTCATCAGGGCGACGTAGATCAATAAACAATAATTGCTCGGGAGAGGCCAATAATTTATCAATTTGCACACGGGTTAATTTGGCACTTTTTGCCTGGTATTTTGCAGCTGGCTGCGCTGGTTGTTCCGCTGCCTGTACAACACCGAGGGGAACTACAACAAAGGGAACAACAAGAACCGCAAGAGCCACTAATTTAACAATCACTTTCATTCTAAATTCCTTCACAAAGGGGAAGCCTTTTACAAGGCACCCCAGAAACATTCTGGGATAACACCACTAGAGCAAGCGCCATACCAGAGAAGGAATTTCTATTGGATTTCGTACTATCTTTTGGTGATTTTATCTAGTGTTCTGATTTTTATAGATTATTTAAAATAACCAACATCGCTTATCGGACACTTGTGTCGAATAAGCGATGTGTTTGTTTAAATTCAAACAAATGGGATGGCGAAATAACAGCAACTAATGCTGAATTCGAAATCAACTGAAATCACGTTTTTTCTGCTGAAGATGGAAAGTCAGGAAAATCATGAAAACCGCAACAACAATTTGCGCAATCACAATACTGACCGCCGTTGTATTCCACACAGGGCTTGGCTCATACACATGGCGGTTAATAGGTTCATACAACGCGATGAACCAAAGGTAAGCCACTGTGCCCAACTCGGCAACAGTGAGTGAGATAACGGTAAAGTTTAAGGACTGGAATACCAGGCTGACGCAGAGAATACAGGTATAGGCAACAAATACACCCAGAAATAAGATACAAATAAATGGAATAGCCCCCAGTGGTAGTAACCCCAAACCAAATACCAGGTAAAAGGCCGTTACACATACCGCCAACCAAAACCCGCTGAATACTGGCAAATTGGCCAACAATTTTGCCCAGGTAAATTCTTTTACACTCACCGGCAAGCTCATAATAAACAGCTGAGTATTTTTTTCCTTCTCCATTACATTGGTTCTCATCAGCATCACTATTCCGCAGGTAGCGGCGGGTGCCAGCAAGAGCGTGAAGGCAATATTCATCAGGATTACGTTGGACACTTTGCCAAACAGCAAAAACACCACAACAATAGATAGCAAACTTACCAGCGCATAAAACAGGATTGTTTTGCGCAGAATCAGCAAATCTTTCTTTACCAATTGTGGAATAATTGAGCTCGTCATATCACTGATTCCTTATTGATGGTTTTTGCGCTGTTAACATTGCCCAGGAATATTTCTTCCAGCGTTAATCGCTCAACCGCATCCACTTGTATACCGGCACTCACGAATTCTCCGGGAATGGATTCGGCATAATTATTCACTGTGACACTACACAAACGACCACTCTGCTGCACCTCTTTGATATTGGGTAAATCGGGCAGAGGGCTGTTATGCATATTGGTCAGGCGCAAGCGGCGCCAGCCGTCCATAAAATCTTCTTTATTGCGCGATTCAATGACGCGACCACCGTAAATAAAGGTGATGTAATCAGAAATCTGCTCTATATCCAGGGTGTTGTGCGAGGAGAATAAAATCGAATGGGTTTCATCGGCGAGCGCATTCATCATTTCATCGAGCACTTCTTTTCTAATCGCCGGATCAAGCCCGGTGGTGGGTTCATCCAGCACCAGTAATTTTGGCCGGCGCGCCAGGGCTAATAACAGCGTAGATTTAATCCGCTGCCCGTGCGACATGCCTTTTATTTTTTGATCTTTATTGAGCTCAAAACGACGCAGCAAGGTTTGTGCGTAGGCCTCATCCCAGGAATCAAAAATCGATCTCACAAACTCCATATGAAATTGAATGGTTTCACTTTCATAAAGACGCATATCTTCAGCGACAAAACCTATTTGGCGCTTAACGGCAACCAGCTCGGCGGGCATAGAATGGCCCAGAACCTTGATAGAGCCGCGATCCGGCGTGACCAGCCCCATCACCATGCGCAGAATAGTGGATTTACCTGCGCCATTCGGCCCGACTAACCCCATCACACTGCCCTGCTCAAACGCGAGATCAACATTTTGTAAATTAAAATGCGAATACTGTTTGCTAAGGCCGCTGCACTCTATTGCCAATGGCAGGCTCATCACATTACTCCGTATCAGGTATATTTTTTTATCATCTGTACCAGCTCGTCGTCTGTAATCGCTAAAGACTTCGCCAGTTTTACCGCCTGTTTCAAATGCTGGATTAATTCTTCACGTTGCAAGGAATGTAAATCCAATACATCGCTCACCCAACTTCCTTTGCCTTGCTGGGTGGTAATCACCCCTTCCCGCTCCAACTCCAGATAAGCGCGCTTGACCGTAATAATGCTGACCTTGATCTCGGTCGCCAACTCGCGAATCGAGGGCAGCGGAGTTTGAGGCGGCCAATCCCCCACAGCAATGCGCTGTGTAATCTGCTCCATGATCTGTTCATACATGGGGCGCTTGTCGGTCTGGGAAAATACAAATCCACACTTCATATACACAGTATACACAGTTGAATTTAAGGAGCAAGACCGAGAGATAACTGCCAATTCAGTGCCCCCTCTTACCTTTTTGTCTTTGGACAAACCTATAGCCCGCAAATCCGATTGCGCCTAGCCATTAGGAGTCCTAGAATGTATATTCATTAGATACACATGGAGATCAGGCAATGTCTAGAACAGCACCAATCAATATGCGTGTTGAACCCAGTCAACACGCCTTATTAACCAAAGCCGCAGCACTGCTAAACAAAGACAGAAGTGCATTTATTTTGGATGTCGCTTGCAGGGAAGCGGAGAATGTCCTCCTCGACCAACGCTTGCTGCAATTTAACGATAAAGATTTTAAAGATTTTGAAGCGGCGTTAACGGCCCCGATTCCAGAAAATGCAAAGTTGAAAGCGCTGCTGAATGAGGAATCGCCTTGGGAAAAATAACAGCACCTGGCCTACTCGCCTCCACACATGAATTAGGAAATTTTAATAGCGGAAATAGCACACTGGATGAGTGGCTTATTCGCAGGGCTTTAAAGAATCAGGAAAGCGGTGCAAGCAGAACATTCGTTATTTGTGAAGATGGCTCAAGGGTTATCGGCTACTACGCACTTGCCACAGGAAGTATCGAAAGAATTTCAGCAGCGGGAAGTTTTTCTCGCGGAATGCCAGATCCTATTCCCGTTATCATTCTCGGACGTCTTGCGGTTGACATAAAATTTCAAGGGAAACGCCTTGGAGCCGCCCTGCTAAAAGATGCAATGTTAAGGACACTCGCTATTGCTAGTAATGTAGGGGTGAGAGGGTTACTAGTACATGCAATATCAGAGCAAGCGAAGCAATTTTATTTACAATATGGATTCCAGAAATCCCCGACTGATCCTATGACTTTGCTTCTTTCACTTAAAAATATAAGCCAACATTTGTAATCGCTCCAAGCCCCCTTTTTCCGAAGAGGGGAATTAAATCCCTCCCAGTCTCCCTTTGTAAAAGGGTGGCACTTGTGAAAAGAAAGGAGCTTGTGAAACGAGAGAAATTGGCTCCCCCTCTTTGGAAAAGAGGGGGCTGGGGGAGATTAAAAGCTAGGTATTTAATTGCGCAGATTTGTGATTAATTAACGACGATAAATTAAGTTCGCAAATGCTTGTTAAAGAATTCAATCGTCCTGCTCCACGCCAGTTTTGCGGCTTTTTCATCAAAGCGCGGCGTGGTGTCGTTATTGAAACCGTGTTGACTACCTTCGTAAATAAATGCCTGGTGATTTATTTTCGCGGCCTTGAGTGCAGTTTCATAGGCAGGCCAACCGGCATTAATGCGATCATCAACACCCGCGTAATGAATTAACAAAGGTGCCTTAATTTTCGCTACATCTGCTGCTTCCGGTTGACGACCATAGAAAGGTACTGCTGCAGCCAGATCCGGCAAACGTGTTGCCAGGAAATTGGCAATACCACCACCGTAACAGAAGCCCACTACCCCAACCTTGCCATTAGCATCCGGCAATTTTTTTAGATAGCTCGCGGCATTCACAAAATCTTCCTGGGTTTTGGTTTGATCCAGTTTCTGGAATAACTCGCGCGCCTTGTCTTCATCACCAGGATAACCGCCCAGGGTAAATAACGCGTCTGGCGCAAAGGCAATAAAATTATCCAGCGCAATACGGCGAGTAATATCTTCGATGTGCGGATTCAACCCGCGGTTTTCATGCACCACCAATACCGTGGGCAATTTCCCCGCTGCTTTCGCCGGTTTGACCAGATAGCCGCGAATCTTGCCGTTGCCATTGGGTGAATCAATTTCCACATAACTGGCAGAGATACGCGCATCATCGGGCTTTACTTGTTGCGCCGCTGCAAATTGCGGACTCAATGCAGCCAATAAACCCGTTGCAGTCACACCAGCGAGCGCTGCATATTTAGCAGCGCCCACCAGGAAATCGCGCCGCGACGCCTGCCCGTGAACATATTGATCAAACAGTTTTAATACTTCCGGATGAAAATCATCCGCCGTTTTGCGAGTCATACAAACTCCCTGAATATAATTTAAAAACGTATAGGGCGCAGAACTGGCAAGGCAAATTTTTTCGCAAGACGAAAGGACCGCCCCTCGGGTTTACCTTAGTAAATGAGCATTTGAAGTCAAATTTAACGATGCCAGAGCAAGCAAGCTAGTTTTTATTTAACGCGTCCGGCGAAACCGGGGGTTAGTACATCCACCTTATACGCCGCTCCGCGACCAACGATGTAAAGGGTTTTCTTATCTTTACCAGCAAAGGCCAGGTTTTGTGGTTTATGCGGCACAGGAATTCCACCCAGGAATTTACCTTTTTCATCGAATACATCCACACCTGTATTGGAGGTGACATACAAACGTCCTTCCGCATCAATTGCCAAACCATCGGCACCGCTGGATAAAGCACCCTGCTCGTTCTTTTGCAAACCGTTAGGAATCTTTGCAAAATCCTTGCGATCTTTTAAAGAACCATCGGCATTAATCGCAAAGGACAATACATATTCGCCACCGGTATTGGCCACGTACAAGGTTTTTTCATCGCGGCTCAATTGAATACCATTGGGGCGCTGAATTTCATTAATACCTACAACCCGCTGGGTTTTTCCCTCCGGGTTAACGTAATAGACACCGGTTTTTGGGTCCGCTTTTACGTCGGGGCCGGGGCCGCTATCGGTAAAATAAATGCCGCCATTTTTTGCCAATACCAAATCATTGGTACGTTGGAAGTTTTGACCTTGATAATCTTTAACCAACACTTTTTCACGGCCTTTTGGATAAACAACACCAACCTGATTGTTATTCACCTGTACAGTAATCAAATCGCCATTAGGTGCAAACGCCAATCCGTTAGAGCCATTGGAATTTTCCAAAAAGGTAGAAATCGAATTGTCCGGTGCAATACGGGTGATGCGATTCGCCCGCGTTTCAGTAAAAAGGAAGCTGCCATCTGGCGCAGCAATTGGACCTTCGGTGCCTTCAAATCCCTCTTTAATAAATTGCACCACTGTGCCTTCTTTCACCACACCGGGAATTGCAGGTGCTTTCACATCGGCAGCGAATGCACTGACAGAAATGAACACCGGCGCCACCAGCGCTGCAGCAAGTAATTGTTTTTTGGCTTTACCTGGGAGATTGGAAAATTGCGCATTTACGTGTGTCATAAACCGGATTCCTCAAAAGTAATCGATGGCGAAAAAGATGATCGGTTAAAAATTCTAAAAATATAGAGCCGAAAAAAGACCGGCTCCGGTGTTGTGAGCCTTTGCCGGTCAAGATTAGCGTTAGGCGTCGCTACCAAACCTGTACCCGCAAAAACAACATAGCGGTAACAAGTACAACCGACCTTCACGGGCTACGGCGATAGGGTTCGCCTTGCCGGTCATTAATCGGCAAGGAGATATGGCAAGGTTCGCGCCAGAAATGAAAGGCAATCTTACTTTTTGTGTGAAATTTTTAATGCGTTGATTTACTACGGATTTTTTTAAATAAAAATATCCGCCTGATGCGATTGGCTAGCGAAAGTGCGGAAATTAAAACAGCCATCTATGTTCAAGTGTCTTCATTGCAACAGCTCCGTCTGGAAAACAAGCATCTACATTCACATTGCCCTACTTACCCGGTGCAGATGAAAACATCAAATTATCAGGTGGAATTTCTTCAACCATTTATCTATAGCTTGCTGAAACGCCGACTACGACGGCTTATGCCTTTTAATTTTCCGCTTAAACCCCGCCATTCTTTTCGCGATGTATTTTTTATTTATGTCTGGCACAGATCTGGCTTTAAGACATTTACACAGGATCTTTACGCAGGGATAGCACTATCGCTAATCATTAGTTACGTCATTAATCTGCTTATTGTTAAGGAATCTTTATGAAATTGTTTAGTAAAAAGAAAGTCTTTTCCGCTGCAAACTTATTTGCAGCAACCTTATTATTTAGCTCAGTCAGCTTCGCTAAAGAAATTACGCTATTAAATGTTTCCTACGATCCAACCCGCGAACTTTATCGCGAGTTCAACACCGCTTTTGCCAAGCACTGGAAAGAAAAAACCGGTGATGATGTAAAAGTTGAACAATCCCATGGGGGCTCCGGCAGCCAGGCGCGCGCGGTACTCGATGGATTAAAAGCCGACGTAGTTACCTTAGCCCTGGCTGGTGATATCAGCCCACTCGCTAAAAATGGCAAGCTACTGCCCGATAACTGGGCTTCACTCCTACCAAACAACAGCGCACCCTACACCTCTACCATTGTGTTTTTGGTTCGCAAAGGCAACCCAAAAAAAATTGAAGACTGGAATGACCTGGTGAAATCCGGTGTAGAAGTAATTACCCCCAACCCGAAAACCTCGGGCGGTGCACGCTGGAATTATTTAGCCGCCTGGGCATACGCTAAAAAGAAAGAAGGTTCTGACACTTCAGCACAAGAGTTTGTGAAAAAACTCTATAAGAATGTGCCAGTACTGGATTCCGGTGCACGCGGTTCAACCACCACATTTGTACAGCGTGGCATTGGCGACGTACTTCTCGCCTGGGAAAACGAAGCACATCTGGCCATCCAGGAAGCGGGCAGCGACGAAATTGAAATTGTCTATCCTTCTATTTCCATCCTCGCTGAACCACCGGTTGCTGTAGTTAGCAAAAACTCGGCGGCTAAAGGCACCACGGAAGTAGCCGATGCTTACCTGCACTACCTCTACACCAAAGAAGGCCAGGAGATTGCAGCAAAAAACTTCTATCGCCCACGCGACCCACAGGTAGCCAAAACCTACGCGAAAAACTTCCCAGCGATTGATTTCACTACGATTGCTGATTTCGGCGGCTGGGATAAGGCCCAACCACAACACTTTGGTGACGGGGGTATCTTCGACAAGATTTACGAAGTTCCCAAATCGTAAGGGAAAAGTCATAAGGGCCAAGTCATAATGAACCAGTCGCAAGATCAAAATCAGAGACAGGTGTTTGAACCATAAACACCTGAATGATGATTGGATTGAATAAATCCTGGCAAAAAAACAGATTATTTAGTGCGAGAAAACCATTTACTTTCTCGTGCAAAAAATAATCACCCACAACACTCGCCCCGCGCGAGTGTTGTTTTTTGAGCAGTTTGTTTTCGCATTTGCTGATTTTTAAGCAGGCCGATGTTGGCTAATAAACTATTCGTCTAGCAACGAAAAACTTCGTTATAAGCTAATAAAAAATCAGTATTTTTCGTTTATAAACATCCTCCCTATGATTGCGCCGACTTCGGGAATTTATGTGCCCGAATAACGCACCGACAAATTTCCTGCGAGGTTTTTATGGGAACCCATCGTCCAGAAATCGCCAACAGTATTGAAGATGTATTGGCCGAGATAAAACGTCAGCTGGCACATATTCGCTACGGTTCTGTGGAGATCCAAATCCACAACGGGCAAGTCGTGCAGTTGGAAAGCCGCGAGAAAAAGCGCTGGGATAAAGGCGTCAACGCCCGTTAAATCCATGGCTTTTTTTAACCATAGATTTTGTTAGCTATTTAATTTTTTATTAAATATAACTTACTAAAAACACTGACCGGACCACCGGATGTGACACCCAAATTTTGGAGATTAGCATGTTATTAGTTACCCAGTGGTCACACAATAAAACCACATTGATTACTTCAGTTTTCGCACGCAATGCATTGTTCACTGCAGTAGGCTTGGCAATTTCTGTTAACGCCTCCGCGGGCTTCCCTGCTATTTATGGCAAGGTTCAAGTAACCGCTGGCCAATACGATTTCGAAAAAATTGCCTTTGCCCCCACCGCCGCTGGCGCCACGACTTTCCGCCAAGTTGGCGCTACTGATGTGACCGATGAACTGGATAGCTTCACCGTAGAAAGCATTGGCTCACGCCTGGGTGTGCAAGGTGATTTTGATGCAGCCGCCGGCCTGAATGTGTTTTACCGGATTGAATACGGTGTGGATTACGACAACGGCACCAACAGCAATGGCCGCGAGCTGGTACAGCGCAATATCTTCGGCGGCCTGCGCGGCAACTGGGGTGCGTTACTCGCCGGTAAAAACGATACCCCGCTGCGCTCACTCGCGGGTCGCAACGGCACCATCGTTAAAAATTCTTACGTCCCTGCGGTGCAAAAAACTGATATCGACCGTTTCAATGAAGCGCCTTTGGCCGATATAGGCACCTACTTGGTCGGTGAAAACCGCGTCGATAACGTTATCCAATACACCTCGCCCATCCTGCTTGGCGGCCTGGAAATTAACCTTGCCGCAGTACAGGCAGAAGAAACGGGTGTAGAGCAATCTGCAACCAATCAACAGGATGACAACGGCTTTGCCTCTGGCCAATCAGTCTCTATCGGTTACGGCAAAAGCAGCTGGTTTGTGGGCGCCGCTTATGAAAGCAATGTTGCCACGAGCGATACAGCGCGTTTGGTAGGTGAAGTGGTTCTCGGCCCCGTCAAATTGGGCGCGATCTACCAAACTGCTGAAGCTCATGACGATGTTGACAGCCTGGGTGGTTTCACCAGTTTCGTAAACGCCACCACAACAACACTGGGTGCGCAAAATGGTATTAACCCACTGGCCGAATGGGATGGCGCCGCGGGTACAGTCTACAAAGAGCAAGATGGCTACGTGATAAATGGTGTTTGGAAAATCGCAGGCCCCTGGTCTGCCAAATTCCAATACGCCAACAGCACCTCTACCCCACTCAACACCACCTATGACGATGTAGACCTGGATGCATTAGCGCTGGGCCTTGATTACGCCCTGAATGATGCCACCCGTATTTTTGGTTACTACGCCGATGTGGAAGCCCAAGGCGATGCAGCCATCAGCACCAAAGCCACTACCGACAGCATTTTCGCATTGGGTGTGGACTTTCGTTTTTAATAAATAGCCGCTTTTAATTGAGGGGCGTTTTTAATAAATAGGCGCTTTTAAGAGAAAGGCGTTTTTAAGAGCCGCGCTTTTTAAAAAAGGCGTTTTTATTTTTGATCCACGACCTACACAAGGAAGTGTAGTGAAAAACCGTTGATGCCTATAGCCGTCAAGCTGACGTTATAAGCTAATAAAAAATCAGTATTTTTAGTTTTAACAGCATCTGAATATGATGGCGACGTCATCCAGGAGTTCCTGGGAAAAGTCGCAAGAGTAGAATATTTTCTAACGAGGTATGCAATGGGAACTCACCGCACAGAGTCGGCAGTCGTCCCGGAAAACACGACAAAGCAAGATGCAATTGTCGAAGAAGTTCTGGCAGAAATTAAACAACAACTGGCACTTATTCAATTCGGCTCATTGGAAATTCAAGTTCACAATGGCCAGGTAGTACAGATAGAACGCCGCGAGAAAAAGCGCTGGGAAAGAGGTGTAAACACCAACTAATCAGCGCGAATAAATTACCGCAACAGCTACCACGGTAGTAAAAAACGTTGCAAAAAAGATCAATCAGTAATCAACATCAAGACGCACTGTACTTAGCATTTTTAAAATACACCCAAATAAATCCACTGACCGGACCACCGGAGGTGATATGTGAACTACCGGAGATTAGCATGTCATTTCGTAACGCGTGGTCGGTTGTGCGATCACAAGCAACAGAATCAGTTATCAAGCGCAACGCCCTGGCGATTGCTGTAGGCGCTGCACTTTCTACCAACGCATTTGCCGGCTTTCCAACGCTCTACGGCAAAATTCATTTAACTGCCAATCAATATGATTTGGAAAAAATTGATTTCGCACCTACCGCAGCAGGTGCAACCACTTATCGCCACGTTGGCGCAACCAACGTAACCACCGAGCTGGATACTTTTGCATTGGAAAGCACAGGTTCACGTCTGGGTATTCAAGGCGATTTTGATGCGACTGCGAGCGTGCAAGTGTTCTACCGTTTGGAATACGGTATCGATGTGGACAACGGCACCAACAGCAATGGCCGCGAATTAAGCCAGCGTAATATTTTCGGCGGTTTACGCGGAACCTGGGGTTCAATCCTGTTCGGTAAAAACGATACCCCGTTAAAAACTCTGCAAACCAACACTGTGTTGCGCTCCGATCTGGATCGTTTTAACGATTCGCCACTGGGCGATATTGGTACCTATATTGTTGGTGAAAATCGTCCGGATAACGTTATCCAATACACCTCACCGATTTGGTTTGGCGGATTGGAATTAAACGTTGCTGCTATTCAAGCTGAAGAAACCGGAGTACCTGTAAGTGCTACCAACCAGCAAAACGACAATGGTTTTGCTTCCGGCCAATCAGTTTCTGTGACTTATGGTAAAGCCAAATGGTTTGTCGGCATCGGCGCTGACTCCAACGTAGCTACCACTGATGCAGTGCGCGCAGTGGGCGAAATTACTCTGGGCGCAGTAAAACTCGGCGCAATTTATCAAACGGTGGAAGCACATGACGATGTGGATTCACTCGGTGGATTTTCCAGTTTCGTCGGCACCAATGGCACCACTAACGGTGCACAAAATGGTTTGAACCCACTCTCTGAATGGGACGGCGCTTCAGGCAATGCCTTTAAAGAACAAGACGGATACATCCTCAATGCCCAGTGGAAAATTGCTGGCCCCTGGTTGGCGAAAATCCAATATGCCAATTCAACGACTACACCAACCAACACTGCATATAAAGATGCAGAACTGGAAGGCGTGATTGTTGGTGTGGATTACAACTTCAACCCCAACACCCGTGTATTCGCCACAGTCGCGAGTGTAGAAGTTGAAGGCGATGAAAAAATCAGCACCAAGGCAACCACAGACACCGCCTCGGCATTAGGTTTTGATTTCCGCTTCTAACAATCAGCGCAAGTCTTTAAAAAATTTTCAGAGAGAACGAGATTATGAAATTTTCTGCACACACATTTGGTAAATCAGTATTTGCTGTGATTGCCGCCAGTTTGTTGGCTGGTAGCGCACTGGCAAAAGACATCAACTTATTAAACGTTTCCTACGACCCAACGCGCGAACTCTATCGCGAATTTAACGCGGCTTTCGCCAAGCACTGGAAAGAAAAAACCGGTGACGATGTACACGTGGACCAATCCCACGGTGGTTCAGGTGCTCAATCGCGCGCGGTGATCGATGGCCTGAAAGCGGACGTAGTGACCCTGGCACTCGCCGGTGACATTGATCCCATCGCCAGCATCGGTAATTTATTGCCGAAAGATTGGGTGAGCAAATTGCCGCAAAACAGCGCACCTTATACATCGACCATTGTATTCCTGGTACGCAAAGGCAATCCCAAAAATATTAAAGTCTGGGACGATCTGACCAAAAAAGGTGTAGAGGTAATTACCCCTAACCCGAAAACATCTGGCGGTGCACGCTGGAACTATTTGGCAGCCTGGGCTTTTGCGGAAAAGAAACAAGGTAAGGACCAAGCCGGTGCAAAAGAATTTGTGCGCTCGCTGTTTAAAAACGTTCCTGTTTTGGATACCGGTGCGCGCGGCTCAACCACTACCTTTGTACAACGCGGTATTGGCGATGTGCTGATCACTTGGGAAAACGAAGCGTTTCTCGCGGTAAATGAATTAGGGGCCGATGAAGTGGAAATCGTTGTACCCAGCATTTCCATTCTGGCAGAACCGTCAGTGGCGGTAGTGGATGAAAACACCAAAGCGAACGGTACTGCGGAAGTAGCGAAAGCTTACTTGCAATACCTCTACACCAAAGAAGGCCAAAATATCGCGGCAAAAAATTACTATCGCCCACGCGACCCACAAGTTGCTGAAGCTTTCGCCAAGGTTTTCCCAAAACTGGATTTGGTAACCATCAATGATTTCGGTGGCTGGTCAAAAGCACAACCGGAACATTTCGGTGACGGCGGAATTTTCGATCAGATTTATCAGTAATTTTAATCCGCTTCTGCCGCCCCTTTTTGCAAATGGGTGAAGAGAAAATCCCTCCCCGACCCTCCCTTTTTTAAGGGAGGGAGTTTTACTACCCTTCGCACATTGCCAAGGAGAATAGCTTTTCCTTTGAAGCGGGGCGCGTAGCCAAAGGGAAATTAGGGGATTGAAAAATCAGGTTTCCTGAACCCCCAATTAAAAAAAGGGGTACTTACATTAGAGAGTTGTACATGAGTGAACTTACCTCTACGGCGCTGGCAACAGCGTCGCCTTTTTCCAGCCCTAAAAAGCGCTGGGTGAAAAAATCGGTTCTGCCAGGTTTTGGTTTATCACTTGGACTCGCCGCACTTTACGCCAGTCTGATTGTATTTATTCCGCTCGCAGGTCTCGTACTCAAATCGTTGGAATTAAGCTGGGCAGAATTGTGGGCCGTCATTAGCAATGCACGTTCAATCGCCAGTTATAAACTCACGTTCGGTGCTGCGCTCACAGCCGCCGGCATTAATTTATTTTTTGGTTTGATCGTCGCCTGGGTATTGGTACGTTACGATTTTTTTGGCAAGCGTGTTGTTGATGCACTGGTGGATTTACCTTTCGCATTACCTACCGCCGTTGCCGGTATTGCACTCACTGCGCTTTACACTACCAAAGGCTGGGTTGGCCAATGGTTTTGGTTAGCGGATATTAAAATTGCTTACACCTGGCTGGGTGTCACAGTAGCATTAACTTTTATTGGTTTGCCCTTTGTCGTACGCACAGTGCAGCCGGTACTTGCCGACCTTGAAGCAGAAGTCGAAGAAGCCGCAGCAAGCCTGGGTGCATCACGCTTGCAAACCTTTAGCCGCGTACTACTGCCAGCATTAATTCCCTCACTACTCACTGGTTTTGCACTGTCATTTGCGCGCGCCGTTGGTGAATACGGTTCAGTGGTTTTTATCAGCGGCAACATGCCCTACAAAACAGAAATCACTCCGCTGTTAATCATGACTAAATTGGAACAATTTGATTACGCAGGCGCTGCCGCTTTAGGTACGGTGATGCTGGTGTTTTCATTTGTGTTGTTATTGCTTATTAATTTGCTCCAGCATTGGAGCCACAAACGAACAGGAGGCTGAACATGGCTGGTGCAATTTCTTCCCTTGGTAGCCGCAAAACCGGTACTGCGCACGCCGCAACCAGTGAAGCGCCCTGGGTACGCGTTGTTCTAATTAGTATCGCATTAACGTTTTTAGCACTGTTTTTATTTTTACCACTGGTGGTTGTTTTTAAAGAGGCTTTTGCGAAAGGTATTGATGTGTATCTGGCATCGGTGAGTGAGCCAGCTGCTGCCCATGCGATAAAACTCACGCTCATCGCTGCAGCAATTGCGGTGCCTTGTAATGTGATATTCGGTTTAGCCGCCGCGTGGGCGATCGCCAAATTTGATTTCCGTGGCAAACAATTTGTGATCACCCTGATTGATTTGCCCTTTGCCGTTTCGCCAGTTATTGCCGGTTTGATTTATATGTTGCTGTTTGGTCGCCAGGGATTTTTCGGTCCCTGGCTGGGCGAACACGATATTCAAATTATGTTTGCCGTACCCGGCATTGTACTTGCCACCGTATTTATTACCTTTCCGTTTGTTGCGCGTGAATTAATTCCGCTGATGCAAGAGCAAGGTAAAGAACAGGAAGAAGCAGCCATCACCCTGGGTGCCAGCGGTTGGAAAATGTTTTGGCGAGTGACCCTACCCTCGGTGAAGTGGGCGCTGCGCTACGGCATGATTTTATGTAACGCTCGCGCGATGGGTGAGTTTGGTGCAGTGAGTGTGGTATCGGGAAAAATTCGTGAGCAAACCAACACCATGCCCTTACATATTGAAATTTTGTACAACGAATATCAGTTTGCCGCTGCCTTTGCCGTGGCCTCACTGCTGGCACTGCTGGCACTGGTAACCCTGGTATTAAAAAGCTTGCTCGAATGGAAAGCAGCGCGTGAACATGAGCTGGCCGTGCGTGCGGCAAGTGCTCAATAACCCGAAACCCGATTTTGCTTTATTTGCGCGAACTCTTAATTAACGAGAAAACTCTATGAGCATTCAAGTCCGCAACTTACACAAAAATTTTGGCAGTTTTGCTGCACTGAATAACGTATCGCTCGATTTCCCCACCGGCGAACTGGTCGCCCTGCTCGGCCCATCAGGCTGTGGCAAAACCACCTTGCTGCGCATCATTGCCGGCCTTGAAAACCCGGATGCTGGCAGCGTACTTTTCCACGGTGAAGACGCCACCAATGTGCATGTACGCGAGCGTAACGTCGGTTTCGTATTCCAGCATTACGCTCTCTTCCGCCATATGACGGTATTCGATAATGTTGCTTTTGGTTTAACAGTCCGCCCAAAAGAAACCAGACCTAGCAACGAGTTTATTAAAAAACGCGTGCACGAATTGTTAGAGCTGGTGCAACTGGATTGGTTGGCCGATCGCTACCCGCATCAATTGTCCGGTGGTCAACGCCAGCGTATTGCATTAGCGCGTGCACTGGCCGTTGAGCCAAAAGTATTGTTGCTCGATGAACCTTTCGGAGCACTGGATGCAAAAGTGCGCAAGGATTTACGCCGCTGGTTGCGCCGCCTGCACGATGAATTACACATCACTTCAATTTTTGTAACCCACGACCAGGAAGAAGCGATGGAAGTGGCCGACAAGATTGTGGTGCTCAACAAAGGTCAGATCGAACAGATAGGAACACCGGATGATATCTACAATAATCCGGCCAGCCCCTTTGTGTACGATTTTATTGGTCAGGTGAATTTATTCCACAGCCGCGTCGATAACGGCTGGGCTCATATTGGCGATTACAAACTGCCAGCCCCTGAGCACAGCAGTATTAATGATCAGGCCGCTATTGCTTACGTGCGCCCGCACGACATTGAATTGAGCGAGCAACCCAGCGATGGCGCTATAGCTGCGCAAGTGGCTCACGTTAGTACGGCCGGTGCGGTATTGCGCATTGAGTTACAACACCAGCTCAATAGCGACGTATTGCACGTGGAATTGCCGCGCGCACAAGAACGTTCATTAAACCTGAGCATTGGCGCCAGGGTTTTTGCACGCCCAACCAACAGCAAAGTGTTTCTGCAAAAATAGTTTTCCCCTGCGTTAACCTGGAGGCGATAATGAAAGCTATCGCCTTTTTATTATTTTTCCGTTGGTAATTTTGTTATAAGTTTATAGATTTAAATTCCTTCTTAACTGCACAATTTACCGAATAGAATGCTTACACAATTTTACTTGTTAATGACTATTAAAAATCATTAGTAACTGGTCAAAGAAAGCTGAAATATTATCAAACACTCATTGCGGCTAATAATAGAAAAACGCCGTTAATAACAACACACGTCGTACATTTTTTGTAAGCTAATTTTTTTGAGGACTTATCGTGAGCCAGGATTTTAAACAACCGGTTCTTTTATCCCTGGAAGGTGGTAATGCACAACCCTTATCGGTGCGGGCAAAAGCCTTGGTCTTTTCCGACCCCATTTCCGCCACTCTGCTCGAATATATCGAGCGCATTGCTCCTAGTGAAGCGCCAGTATTAATTGGCGGGGAAACAGGTACGGGCAAGGAATTGGTCGCGCGCCACATTCATTTACTCAGTGGTCGTAAAGGGCCGTTCCTCGCCGTTAACTGCGGCGCGATTAGCGATCAGTTAGCCGAGAGTGAATTATTTGGCCATGAAGCTGGCGCGTTTACCGGCGCCGTGGGTAAACGCGAAGGCTGGTTTGAAGCTGCTAATGAAGGCACTTTATTTCTGGACGAAATCGGCGACCTACCATTGCCACTGCAAGTAAAATTGCTACGCGTATTGCAGGAAAAAGAAGTGGTGCGTATCGGCTCACGCAAATCCATTCCGGTGAATGTGCGTTTAGTAGTAGCAACCAACGTCGATTTGGATTACGCCGTTTCCGCCGGGCATTTCCGGCGCGATTTGCTCTACCGCATTAATATCGCACACGTAAAATTACCACCGCTGCGCGAGCGCCCGGGCGATATCATGCCGCTAGCTGAGCATTTCCTGAAAACCTATGCCACCAAAATGGGCCATCGCCTGCCGCAATTTTCCAGCGCGGCGATTGAATTGCTGCTGCATTATTCCTGGCCGGGAAATATTCGCGAACTGGAAAACGTGGTGCACTTTGCATTGCTGGTTGCCAGTGGTGAAAAAATTGAACCGTCACATTTAAAAGTGACCGGTGGCTGGAATACCGGCAATAATTTTCAACAGGTTCCGCAGCCGGTACACGCATCGCAATTTGTGCAACCCTTTGCCCAGCAATCGCCGCAAATGACACACAACACCGGCAGTTACAACTCCGGAAACAACACTGCCAATGCAAACGCGACAGGAGCCAATAGATTCGGCGCTAACGGTTTTGGCAATCCCCCTACCAATGCCCAGGGTGGTAGCGATGGCGATGACCCTATGACTGCAATCACCAAACAACTGCGTCGTTTATTTAACGAGCAAGGCAATGGCAATCACTTTGACAGCCTGGAAAGGCTGATTGTGCATGAAGCCTTTGCTCACGTGCGTTCAAATCAGGTTCACGCGTCGGCGTTACTCGGAATTTCACGCAATGTTATGCGCACTCTGTTAAAACGCCATGGATTGTTAGTGGAATCGGGTTACGCTAAGGGCAGTGACGCTTCATTAACAGATGATGAACCCGTACTATCTACATTGGACGCCAGTCTCGCGAGTTGAACAACCCTCTGCCCACTATAGGATGTGACAATCCCATTAGAAAATTATTGTTAGTTCCACTCATGAATTGCAGCAGCTATTAACGAATGGCATAGTGCGCCTTATTTTTACCAATAAGGCGCACTATGTCAGCATCTCAAGACTCGCAACAAATCCCTCCCACTACTGCCCTTCCCCCTCCGGCAGTCAGTTTTGTGCAAGCGTTTTTATTTTGGTTAAAACTCGGCTTTATTAGCTTTGGCGGTCCTGCCGGGCAAATCGCCATCATGCATCAGGAATTGGTAGAGCGTCGGCGCTGGATCAGTGAAAAACGTTTTTTGCACGCGCTGAATTACTGCATGCTGTTACCCGGACCAGAAGCGCAGCAATTAGCGACTTATATTGGTTGGTTAATGCATAAAACCTGGGGCGGCATAGTGGCGGGGGTATTATTTGTATTGCCCTCGCTCTTTATTTTAATTGGCCTCTCCTGGGTTTATATCGCCTACGGCGATGTGAGTTGGGTGGCCGGATTATTTTACGGCATCAAGCCCGCTGTTACCGCGATAGTGATGCAAGCCGCACACAGAATTGGCTCACGCGCATTAAAAAATAACTGGATGTGGGCCATAGCCGCCGCCGCATTTGTTGCCATCTTTGCCTTGCATGTGCCCTTCCCTTACATCGTTATTGCCGCCGCATTGATTGGTTATTTTGGAGGAAAAACTAAACCGGATTATTTCAAAGCCGGTGGCGGGCACGGCAAGGCCGATAAAAATTTTGGTGCAGCCTTGATTGATGACCACACACCCACACCAACACACGCCCTGTTTAGCTGGTCGCGTTTATTGGTAATTACTCTATGTGGAATATTGTTGTGGGCGGTGCCGCTCGCACTGCTCTGGAGCTACTTTGGCTGGCAACATACACTCACCCAAATGGCCTGGTTTTTTACTACGGCGGCACTGCTTACTTTTGGTGGTGCTTATGCCGTACTGCCCTATGTTTATCAGGGTGCGGTTGGCCACTACAACTGGTTAACTCCCACACAAATGATCGATGGCCTCGCATTGGGTGAAACGACTCCCGGGCCGCTGATTATGGTGGTAGCGTTTGTTGGTTTTGTCGGCGGTTATGTAAAAGCCGTGTTCGGGCCGGACATGTTATTTGTCGCTGGCGCCATTGCTGCCAGCATAGTCACCTGGTTTACTTTTTTGCCGTCGTTTATTTTTATTTTTGCCGGCGCTCCGTTTATTGAAACTACCCATAACGATATAAAATTTACCGCTCCGCTCACCGCCATTACCGCTGCCGTGGTAGGGGTAATTTTAAATCTCGCTTTATTTTTCGGTTACCATGTACTCTGGCCCACCGGATTTAGTGGATCATTTGATTGGTTATCCGCAGCAATTGCACTGACCGCTGGTGTTGCGCTATTTCGCTATAAAGCGGGAGTAATCAAAGTGATTGGGGTATGCGCGTTGGTGGGGTTGCTGAAAAGTTTATTGATCTAAAAAACTTGTAATGATCATGAAAATACTTTCTATAACATTTCAATAACGCTCCTATAACATCGCTATTTAAAAAGCCCGGGTTGTTAATTCCAACCCGGGTTTTTTTGCGAGGACTTTTGTAGAGCCTTTTTTTAATAGACGCCGTAAAAAATGCCTCTGCCGATTAACCACCAGTCTCGGTAACAACTGACAAGCGATCTATTCCTGCTTTTTCAATCAGCACCATTACCTTGGCAACAGTACCGTAATTAACCGCCTCATCGGCATTCAGGTTCAAACGCAGCTCAGGGTCGGCGGCCTTACGGCTTTCCAATTCCTGCTGGATAATTTCCAGCGAGTATTCATCCTTATCAAGATAAATTTTTCCCTCTGCATTAATACTCAGCACGATTGGTTTTTTCGGTTCCTGAATTTGCACCGTGGTTTCGGTATCGGGTAAATTTACATTAATCGCGTTGGTCATCAGTGGAGCGGTAATAATAAATACCACCAGCAGTACCAGCATTACATCCACCATGGGGGTAATGTTGATCTCGCTTAATACTTCATCGCTGTCACTACCAGTAGAAATCGCCATTACGCAAATACCTCTTTACCGTTGTCGGGTTTATTTAATTCCGATTTGCCTTCACGCACTACCGGTTGCACCTGTGCGGCTTTAACAACGGGCGCCGATGCTTTAATACGGAAACCAGATTTTTGCACCAGGCTGATAAAATCAGTTGCGAAATCATCCAGATCGGCAGCGATTAATTTCACGCGGCGCAAGAAAAAGTTGTAGGCCAGTACCGAAGGCACAGCCACAGCAATACCAATACCGGTTGCAATCAGTGCTTCACCGATGGGGCCAGCAACCACTTCAATACTGGCGGATTTGGTGGCCGTAATTTGCGTGAGCGCCTGGATAATGCCAAACACGGTACCGAACAGCCCCACAAAGGGCGCGGTGTTGCCAATGGATGCCAAAATCGCTAAACCATTTTCCAGTGAGCGTCGCTCCTTCTGGATTTGCTGGCGCAAATGACGTTCCAGTAAATCCTGACGATCCCAGCTGTGTTCCAAATCCGTTGCTGCACTTGCATCGGCATTGCGCAGGGTTTGGAAACCAGCCGCCGCAACACGTGCTGTAGCGCCTACGTATTTTTCAAAAGACGCTGCTGCATGTAAATCTGCTGCTGACCAAAAGGTTTTGGTGAAGCGGCGATTCTGGCGCGACAGGGTAAAGTGTTGAACGCCTTTAATGACAATCAAGGTCCAAGTAATAATTGAAAACGCGATCAGCGCCCACAAAGTCCACTCAACGATATGCTGGTACAGCTCAGACATAATATTTCTTCCTAATCAATTTCGAATTAACACAAATAAATAAAAAAATTTTTACAACATTTTTTGCGAAAGCGACGCGTTATGAATTCGATAATTTGAAATCAATCGGCACTTCTACCCAGGAATCCACTGGCGTTTCGCCCTGCTTGGCCGGTACAAATGACCAGCGCCTTACCGTATCTATCGCCGCCTTATCCAACACGTTGCGTCCGCTGGAAGTTTTCACTTCCACCGATGAAGGCTTGCCATTACCTAACACATGCACATTTAAAATAACTGTACCTTCCCAACCGCGCTCTACTGCCAACTCTGGATACTCCGGCGCCGGGTTGCGCAAGTAACCTGGATTTGCCGTTGCTGGCGTCACTGGCGGTGCAACTGGTTGCGGCGGCGGAGGCGGTGGTGTTTCTACCACTTGTTGGACCGGTACAGGCTTGGGTTTTTCTACCGGTTTCGGCTTAGGATTTTCCGGCGGTTGTGGCTTTTCCACTTTTGGCGGCGGCGGCGGTGGCACCTCTTCCGGCGGAATGACCGATGGTGGTGGCTGCTCTACCGGTGGGCGATACAGTTCCATGGTCATAGGCGGAATTTCCGCTTTGGTAATTGGCACTTCGGGTTTGAAATAAAAGTAGGCAAACACCGCAAAGTGCAAACCAATAATAAATGCCAATGCAACAACGCCTAATGCGCCGCGATATTTTGGATAGACCAATTCAATTTGTTTATCCAGGCTGTATTCGCGCGGAACTAATTTGACGATATCAGCCGATTTGCGTGGCTTGGCGACAGGTTGCGTGTGGCGTAGTTGATGGCGCGCATGGCGACGATCATAACTGTAGGGTTCTGAGTATGCATGGGCACTCATATATATCTCCCGCCCTGGGTTGGGCTCACTGGAATCGCTTGTGGCGATTACAAAAAACAACAATTTGCAAATGCTTATCCAACATTGTGTGCAGGCATAATCATTCACCGCTGCGAGGGGTTTTGCAGCAAGCGTGCCAAAGAAATACTATTTTTAGCGTTGGTATTTAAACCCTTGAAAACAGTCAGCTTATTGTGCGGGCGATGCGATATGTCACAACTTCAACGCCCAACAAGGCACATGGCATGAATAGCGATTGTTGAATTGTCAGCAGAAAATTTGCTGGGTATTAATCAGTTTATTTTCACAAATGACACTAAACTCTGTTTAAATAAACGCAGCCAACAAAATTCAAACTTGCTAAATGGAGCGTTTAAACGTTCGCATAAGCTTATGAATTATTTGGCTTTCAGAATTGTAAAGCGAGTCGCTAGAATCAGCGTGCGTGCGATTTTTCCACCAAGGTTTGCCGTGGCAATTCCAGCAATAACCACTACACGCGTCACAAGTTTCACAACAAAACTTCTTTAACAACCTCTATACACACTCGAAAAACGGAGCCTTTCATGTCTGAACATTGGAAATTTGAAACTCAATCGGTACATGCCGGTTACACGCCGGACCCAACCACAAAATCGGTTGCAGTACCTATTTATCAAACTGTGGCCTATGCATTTGATAGCGCGCAACATGGCGCGGATTTATTTGATTTAAAAGTTGCCGGGAATATTTATACGCGCATCATGAACCCCACCAATGATGTTCTGGAAAAGCGCGTTGCGGCATTGGAGGGAGGAATTGCTGCGTTGGCGTTAGCATCCGGCCAGGCAGCAGTTACCTATGCGATACAAACCATCGCGGAAGCGGGAGACAATATTGTTTCCTCCTCCGCGCTTTACGGTGGCACTTACAATTTATTTGCGCACACCTTGCCGCAATATGGCATCACCACACGCTTTGCGGATCATCTAAATCCGGATTCTTTTGAGCCGTTAATTGATGAACGCACCAAGGCAATTTTTGTGGAATCGCTGGGCAATCCACAAGGCAACGTCACTGATATTGCACGTGTCGCAGAAATTGCCCATCGGCACGGCGTGCCATTGATTGTCGATAACACTGTTGCCACACCGTATTTATTGCGCCCGATTGAGCACGGTGCAGACATAGTTGTGCACTCACTGACAAAATATTTAGGTGGGCATGGCACCAGTGTGGGCGGCGCTATCGTGGATTCAGGAAAATTTCCCTGGGCAAGCTACAAACAAAAATTCAAACGATTGAATGAACCCGATGTAAGTTACCACGGTGTGGTGTACACCGAAGCACTTGGCGCCGCTGCCTATATTGGCCGCGCCCGCGTAGTCCCCTTGCGTAACACCGGCGCCGCGCTTTCACCGTTTAATGCATTTCTGATTTTGCAGGGCATAGAAACTCTCGCCCTACGCCTGGAACGCATTAACGACAACACGTTGAAAATTGCCGAATACCTGGAGAAACATCCCAAAGTAAATTGGGTAAATTACGCGGGTTTACCCAACAACCGCTATCACGAACTTGCGCGCAAATATCTCAAAGGCAAAGCCTCGGGTTTATTAACCTTTGGATTAAAAGCCGATGATGGCCGCGAGGCGGGTGCGCGTTTTCTGGATGCACTGCAACTGTTTACCCGGCTGGTCAATATTGGCGATGCTAAATCTTTGGCTACTCACCCGGCCTCCACGACTCACCGCCAATTATCACCAGAAGAATTGGCGAAATCCGGTGTGGGATTGGATACCGTGCGATTGTCAGTGGGTATAGAGCATATTGATGATTTGCTCGCGGATTTGGAGCAGGCATTGAGTAATGTGTAAGTTTGTCATTCCCGCACTAAACAAGCCTCGTAAATACCGTGCTTGGTTAGCCGGAGCCGGTTCATTGGCGCTGGGGGTTCTATAAAAATAAGGGCGCATCCGGCGCCCTTATTTTTTAACGTTCACTTTTTTACTGTGCATGACCCGAGTGATTTAGTGCGGCGAGTTATCCCCGTGGATCGGGCGTCAACCGCAGATAGGGCTTAACTACTTTGTAGCCTTTAGGGAAACGACGGGCAATTTCTTCCGCATCTTGCAATGCGGGAACTATCACCACATCGTCGCCAGACTTCCAGTTACCTGGCGTTGCCACCTTGTGGTGTTCGGTTAATTGCAGCGAATCGATCACGCGCAGGATTTCATCGAAATTACGACCAGTACTGGCAGGATACGTGATAATCAAACGGATTTTTTTCGCCGGATCGATAATAAATAAGGAGCGCACCGTTAGGGTAGCATTAGCGTTGGGATGAATCATGTCGTAAAGGCTGGATACTTTGCGATCCGCATCGGCGAGGATTGGAAAATTCACCTGAGTCAGTTGCGTTTCGTTTATGTCACTAATCCACTTGTTGTGCGAGTCCACCGGATCAACACTCAACGCGATAGCTTTCACATTGCGCTTGGCAAATTCGTCTTTCAACTTGGCAGTCAAACCCAATTCGGTGGTGCACACCGGGGTAAAATCCGCCGGGTGGGAAAACAACACACCCCAGCCATCCCCCAACCATTGATGAAAACTAATCGTACCCTGCGTGGATTCCTGAATAAAATCGGGTGCTTCATCACCTAGACGTAAACTCATTCTCGCCTCCTTCGGCTGTTTTTTAATTGCGTTTATTTGACGAAATATTTTTTCAAAAGAACGTCTTCAAACGTTTTTCAGTCAGTCACTAGCCTGAGTTGCGAAAATATAGATCACGCTTCAGCAATCGAAAAAGATTATTTTGGACTTTGCTTAGAACTGAATACAGTTATACCGAAAGTTATAAGCACATAAAAACTTAGTATTTCCCAGCACAAATCCACCGCTATAGCATGCCCTCCAAGCTTACAAAGCGCTGAATAAACACCTCGACAGAACGGCAATACCTACCAGAAAACTGGACTGAATAATGAAAATTCGCGACCTCGATTTATCTGATAACCCCATTAACCAGGAGCATGAAGCCCTGGGCCTACCACCGGTAGAGCAAATCCCCCTTCACCCAGTGATCCGCACTGCCGTGTGGTTCGCCATATTGACCCTGGTTGGATTAGTAGCACTGGGCGCGGCCCAACTATTTGGCAGTAGCTGGGAAGATGGCATCGCTGCTATCAAAACCACGCTGGATGATTCCATGTTCTGGAACGCCCTGCTGGTCGGCTTGCTCGCCCAAATCGTCGACGGCGCCCTCGGCATGGCCTATGGCCTAACCTCCACCAGCTTTTTGTTAGCGACAGGTGCATCCCCCGCCCTGGCTAGTGCCTCGGTACATATGGCGGAGGTTTTTACTACCGGTGTTTCGGGGATCTCCCACGCTAAATTCGGCAACGTGGATAAGAAATTATTTTTGCGTCTGCTGATTCCCGGCATTATCGGCGGCTTGCTCGGCGCCCTGCTGGTAACCCAAATCGATGGCAAAACCCTGAAACCATTTATTACCGTTTATTTATTGCTGATGGGTATCTATGTACTGAGCAAGGCGTTTCGCAAACATATCGCCACCCGTAACAGCGAACCCAAACACGTGGCCAAATTGGCATTGCTTGGTGGCTTTGTGGATACCTCAGGCGGTGGCGGTTGGGGTCCGGTAGTTACTACCACTCTGGTTGGTACTGGCCACGACCCTCGCACCACCATTGGTTCGGTTAACTTTGCCGAGTTTTTCCTGACACTGACCAGCGCCGCATCGTTGTTTATCCTGGTCGATGAAACCATTTGGCATGTGGTGGCGGGCTTGATTATTGGCGGATTATTCGCCGCACCGTTCGCCGCTTATGCGTGCAAAAAGTTCTCTACGAGAACCTTGTTGATTTTGGTGGGATTATTGATTAGTGGGATTTCGGTGTTTAATTTGTATAAAGCATTGATCGGTTGATCAAAAAATTTCATTCATCAACGTTATAAACAGGCAGCAATAGGCTGCCTGTTTTTTTAAACACTCGCAAAAAATAAAAGTACACATTAATTAACTTAGCGAGATTGGCCTTTCAGTTTTGCCACAAACGCTTTATTAAACCCTTTTAATACAAAAATCGGTTCACGGAAATCTTTCACCGACAACTGCGTATCTTTCATTGCGGTGGCAAACAGAGCCAACAATGGCGAGCCCAAAATAACAATCATCTGCAACATAAAAAACTGCTTCCCTATTAAAATGCGCACCACAATTCCAACAACAAACAGGACCCAGGAAATTTTAGCGATATTTCCCCACAAGGTTGCTTTTTTTGTACAGGGCGCACATCGACTATAACTGATACTCAGTTGTTTCCTGAATACAAAGTAAGCAATGATCAGCGCTATTGGGCTCAGCAGTATCCAAAAAAACGTCAACGGATTCAGGTAAGTTAATTTTTCCTCTGTTTGCCCAAGTTTATCGACCGCACCGCACCCAATACAGCATGCTGGCAAACGTGCTGGATTTTGGGTTTTGATAAAATCACCATCCCATACCACCGCATTTTTATTCAGCAAATCACTAGCGGGACTGGCGTAAACAGATTTCGTTTCCATATTATTCTCTTTAGTTATCGATAATTGAGGCTGCTAATTTCACCGAAAGGTCCCACAGGTTCAAGAGGATGCCAGAAAAAATCTGGTGCAATTCGTGATATCGACAACCTCCCTGGAAGACTCCGAGCTCCTAAATACCTTGTTTGCTGCTTCCCCCCATAGACCGAATTAACTCAAACACAGCCTGACGTCTGAACTCACCCGGATTGTTCTAGCAACTACCCATTTCTACCCTGAGCAGCGTCTGCGTACATCTATGCCTGGCACGCTAATGCCTGCATCCATACAACCGGCATCTGAAACACTGATGCCCGCGCGTTAGAAGTATTTAATCGGCACCCCTGCAACAACAGTTGATACAGATCTATAGAAGATAAATCTGTCTAAAAATTGGCACATTTTATTTCGCATTGGTGTTACCCGCATTTTTTGCTTTCCTATACTCATAGTTAGCTGCAGCAAACCAGAAAACCCAACTCGAGGATGCGTTGATGAAATGCCCTGCCATATTCCCTAATGAGGCTGAACGTCTACGCGCACTCGCCAACTATGGGCTGAATGAAGAACAGAGCCTGCAGAGCCTGGATCCTGTAGTCCACATAGCGGCGCGGATGTTTAACATGCCAGTCTCGGCGGTAAATATGATTGGCAGCGACCAGGTTTTTTTTGCAGCCAGCGTCGGCGTAGGAAAAGTGGATATGCGCCGCGATGTTTCATTTTGCGCACATGCAATTAATCAGCAAGAAGTGATGGTTGTTCCCGATGCGCGCCTGGATGAACGCTTTCACGATAACCCCTTAGTCCTTGGCAACGCCATTCGCTTTTATGCCGGTGTCCCCCTGCACTCCCCGGAAGGACTCGCGCTGGGTGCACTCTGTATTATCGACGATAAACCACACCACAATTTTTCTGCCGATGATTGCCAGCGCTTGACCGAACTCGCCAAGATGGTGAGTGATCGGTTGGAGTTACAGCGTATAAAATTTAATAGCGAAAAAGCACGTCCGGATTTCGAACACTATGCGGCCAGCTCATCCACACCGGTTATTTGGTTCGATGAGAAACGCCGCATTCTTGAATGGAATGAAATAGCGATTAGCACACTGGGTTACGAACGCTACGATAAAAATGTGTTGCTGTTTGATAAATTAATTGCACCGTCCGATCGCTCCGCGTTCAACCAACTCATCAACCAGGCAATTAGTGCAGGCTCATTGGCGGGCTTGCAAATTCCCGCCGAAATTAACGGAATCAATCAGGATGCCCAGGAAATCCATTTTGGTTTTTCATTATTTTGTTGGAAACAGGCAGGCCAAATTAAGTTTGAAGCCATACTAAAAAATTTACGGGACGATAAATGGCAACAAACATTGCTGCAACATCAAGCCAATTGCGATTCTTTGACCGGCCTTGCCAATCGCGCACGCTTTTATCACGCTGTTGAAGATACCTTGTTTGAATCCGCTACAGCAACGGTATTTATTTTCGATCTCGACGGATTTAAAGACATTAACAATACCCTTGGCCAAAGGGTTGGCGATGACATTTTGCGCGAAGTCGCACGGCGGTTAATGGCGCACACCAATACCAGTTTTACCTTGAGCCGTTTGGGTAGCGATGAATTCGCACTTCTAGCGCCCGGACTCACTGACACTCAACGTGCAACGCGCATGGCCGTTGATATGCTTAACCAAATTGCCCAGCCCTTAAACGTTCATGGCCAATTGCTACGCATTACTGCAAGCTGCGGCCTTGCGTTTGCACCGGCACAGGCGCAAGAAGCCATGGAATTAGTGGGCGATGCAGACCTGGCCTTGTTTAAAGCCAAGAGCGGGGGGCGCGGCCAACTCTTTTTATTTACACCCGAATTACGTGCCGAAGCCTTGGCCAGACGCCGCTATGGATTGGAATTACATCGCGCCGTTGATGAAGGCGAATTTATGCTGTTTTATCAACCACAAATCCAATTGGATACCGGAGTCGTTAGCGGCGCAGAAGCGCTACTGCGCTGGAATCACCCCAAACGCGGCATTCTCCCACCCGCCGCCTTTTTACCCGCACTAGAGACTGGCCCCCTAGCCGCAACAGTGGGCTCCTGGATTATCAACGAGGCCTGCGGCCAAGCCGCCTATTGGCGGCGACTGGGGGCCACTCAGTTCCGCATGGGCATTAATTTATTTGGTGCGCAATTTCGCTCCGGAGATTTGGTCGATGAAATTATGGAGGCCTTGGATAGACATGGCTTACCACCTGCCGCCCTGGAATTGGAGGTGACTGAAAATATTGTGCTGAAAAATGATAAAGTCATTTTCTCCGATTTGCAGCGTTTAAAAGATTATGGTTTAGGTATTGCATTCGATGACTTTGGTACTGGCTACGCGTCCCTCAGCTTGTTAAAAAATTATCCCGTAACGCGTATTAAAATCGATCAGTCTTTTGTGCAAGGAATGGTGACGTCAAAGCGCGATGCAGCAGTAGTGGGTGCAATTCTGGGCATGGCACAGGGTTTTAATCTGGAGACTATTGCTGAGGGAATCGAAACCGATGCCACTCACACATCATTGATGAACGAAAAATGCAACGAAGGACAAGGCTATTTATACGGCAAACCAATGCCGGCGCTGCAGTTTGAACAATATCTGGGGTTGGGTTATTCGCAGGCAATTGCCTGAGAAAAATCGAAAGCGATAGCGCAGGAATGTCCGGCGGGGCTCGCGCTGCCCACCCCGCCGAATCCAACGACTGTTATTTCTTTTTCAACATTACCACTGCACCACCAGCCGATGCCAACTGTAAATTGATAGTTTGTTTTGCTGTAGTGGTCATTTCACTTTTTGTTAAAGTGGAAACTGATTTTCCATCCTGCCAAATAGTCGCTTGATAAAAACCCTTGCCTAAAAAATCCAACGGAATCGTTAACGCACGCATCGATTCATTTGTCATTGCACCCAAATACCAGTCATTGCCGTTGCGTCGAGCGGAAACAATAAACTCCCCAATATCGCCCTGCAGAATTCGCGTTTCATCCCAGGTTGAGGGAACATCTTTAACAAATTCCAGGCCATCTTCCCACTCGCTTTGTGGTTGCGGCCATTTGCCCTGGGTTTTGCTATAAGTAATGGGCGAGTCCGCCAACATTTGCAGCGCACTGTCATAAACAACAAACATCGCCAGCGCCTGACCGCGCGTGGTTTTTACAAAGGGCAAGGTATTACGACGCAGTTGAGGAAACTCTGCTGCCGTGGTGTGGCGAAAACCGCCCGGCGTGTAATCAATAGGACCGAGAATCATCCGCGTAAATGGCAAGGTCACATTGTGTGTGGCCGTAACGCGTTCGCTCCATTTATTGTACTCAGCACCCATCACACCTTCTTGCGTTAAAAAGTGGGGATAAGTACGCACCAAACCATTGGGTGGATAGGCACCGTGCAAATCCACCATGATGTGATATTTCGCGGTCATGCTTAACAGCTTGTGATAGTAATCCACAATTTCCTGATCAGACCTGTCCATAAAATCCACTTTAATTCCTTTAATCCCCCACTGCTCATAGGTGCTTAGCGCTTCTTCCATTTGCCAATCCAATTGCTTCCATTGCAGCCACACCCAAACGCCGACATTTTTGCTTTTTGCGTAGCGTAAAATTTCCGGCATATCCATCACCGCAATGGGTTTTATCACATTGGCCCCCGGGGTGTTAGTCCAGGCAGCACCTTCATGCCAACCGGCATCAATCAAAATATATTCAAGGCCCAAGGTCGCGGCGAAATCGATATAGGCTTTGTAGGTTTCGGTGTTCATACCAGGTTTTAGGGTGGTGTTTTCCAATACCACCTGATTATCGTTCCACCAGTCCCAAGCAGTTTTTCCCGGTTTAATCCAGCGCGTGTCTTTTAATTTGGTGGGCTCACCCAAAGCAGCAATTAATGACGATTGTGTCAGTGCTCCCGGTGTATCGCCCAACATAACGACACGCCAGGGCGACTTAACACCCGACGCACTCATAGTGGCTCGCACAGCGGCTTTTTCCAAACCATCCGGGCGGCTGTCAAAGCGGGGCGTTAATTTCACATCCACCCCCAAACCGCCATCACCACGCCCGATAAACCAACTGCCGGGATAATCGCGCACATCCGATTCCGCTAGCGCAAGCGTCGTTTGCCCTACGCCGGTTTTGCAAACGAGTGGGTTATCGTAGAGATTATGTTCGCGAATACTGGAGGCTTTAATAGGATCAAATTCACCCTCATGGCTATTAGTAAATTTGCCGAGGTTTAAACCGTAACAATTGTAATTGTTGGGAAATGCAAAGCGGGTTAATTCATTTTGGATCGTAAATTGATTCAAGCCGGATTGATTCGGCAAGACATAGCGCAGCGCTACACCATCATCATATGCACGTACAACGATATTCACTTTGAGTTTGCGCTCGTCGTTACCGGCAAACTTCAGCGTGATGCTGTTGTATTGTTCCACCACTTTTTTGGTGCGGCCAAATAATTCAAACGAATCCTTTCCCTTTTCTTTGCTGTTATCAAGAAAAGCCAATTCATTATTTCCGAGGGAAACATCATCGATAACTAAACCCAGGGCAGATTGAGAAATTACTTGATTTCCATCCAGCGTCACGGCGTAACTCAGGCCTTTGGCGTCGTTGGTGACAGCAACCTGAATACGAGCATTGGGTGATTGGACATTATAAGTTCCAGCATTCGCCACACCTGCCACTAATAGGCAAGCGGCGGATAACAACCGAATAGCGGTCATAACCTTCTCCTGATTTTATAAATATTCTTGAGATCTACTTGAGGGTAGTGCCTAACAATCATTAGCTGAGAGTATTGTTAATTACCCTGCCAAATATTGCGATAAATATTACATATATATACAAAGCGACAAACACTAAAGCCAATGTTCCAATGATCACAGCTGGGAATTTGAAGGGTTTTGGGTCGCTTTAAAAGGCAAATTATTGGGCCACCAGAATGGCCTGGTGTGGGGGATCTTTGTTTGAGATTGAGGGCTCACTAACGTGATTATCTGTCGCTGATCAAGTTTTGCACGGTCAATTTTCTCACCATAGTAAGACAAAAATAAGCGCGAAAATGCTCCCGTAGCTTCCAATCGCTTTAGCCCTAACTCAAGCCGCTGCGCTAGCAATTCATCATCTTTGTGGACGAAAAAGTACACAGGAATATCGTAATAAAAAGCAAACCTGTTTTCGATACGAAGATCAGAATACTGATTTTTAAAATTATCCAGCTCGGACCAAATTTCAATTAACCCACGGGAAAAATAATCGAACCGCCCTGATTCCAACATTTTGAACAGGGTCTCGTATTTGGTTGCGGGCACCACTTTAAAACCGTTATGCAGATAAGTGTCGTAGTCGGACCAGTTGGTGTTGAAACCACCCTGCATTTTTTCACGAAATTCGGTTTCGTTGCGCAACAGATCGAAACGTTGTTGATTTTCTGCTTTGATCAACAGCAACCGTAAACCCAATAACCCCTGATCCAAAGGAAATGGCACTGCGCGAAACGATTTCTCGCGCTTTTCAGTAGTAGGAACAAACGTTATTTGAATACGCTTTTGATGGAGTAAAGCCATGCCGCGCGCCTCTGTAATCTCTGAGTTTCCCGCGTCGTAAGCTTTGAGTTCAATTTTCCCAAATTCAGTTTCCGTTACGTCCAAAACCTGACGTAAAAGTACCTGATAATACTGATAGCGAAACTCCTTTTGCGAGTACGACAGAGTTTGAGATTCTTGGGCCATCACAACCGGCGGAACCATTAGCCATATTAATCCCAACAGCAAACCCCGGTACTGCCATCCGTCAATTATCGATGGGTTAACGTCTACATAGCGGCCCGAATGCATTAATTTCCTCATTGGCTATTGTTATACCGATCCAAAGTATAGTCGGGGGTTCACGTTATTGGTAAACGGAAGCTAGAACGGCAGTCAAGGATACTCAAGCACGCGTTTTAATTGATCTATATTTGCATCAACCCACCCGGGATTCACCGCCCCCCAGTCCTGTACACTAAAAACACCATTGGTATTGCTTAACGCAATATCCAGCTCATGAATTGCCTCGAGCGTATCTTGTGCGGTGCGGCGCGGCATACCGGTCGCGGCAATAATTTTAGGCACGCTATTAACCCCCTGACTAATCAGCCAAGTCACATAAATGCGGCGATAAAAGCTGGTTTTCGTCTTACTGTGACTCATTAAGTTCCCGGGCTCCTGTTAAAATTACAGACGTATTCCCAGCCAAAGGCTAAGCTAGGCGCTTCACCAGATACTATAACCGACCCAGGAGTTTTTCCATGCTAATCAATTGTGTCGCTTACCAGGAAGGTAAAAAACTGTGCAGCATCCCGGCAGAAGACATAAGCGAGTATCTGATGATGAGCGATTGCTTTGTCTGGGTCGCACTCAAAGATTCCAATCGTGACGAGCTGGCGCTGATGCAACATGAATTTAATCTGCATGAATTGGCCGTGGAAGATGCCCAGGTCGGCCACCAGCGCCCCAAGATTGAAGAATACGGGGACTCACTATTTGCCGTGATGCACACAATAGAAATGATTGATGGTGAAATAAATATTGGTGAAGTGGATGTGTTTGTGGGTGAAAATTATGTGCTCTCTACGCGCAACCGCACCCGCGCTGACTTCCTGGGCGTGCGCGCTCGCTGTGAACGCGAACCGCATCACTTGAAACAAGGCCCAGCCTTTGTGTTTTATGCATTAATGGATGCAGTAGTGGATCGCTATTTTCCCGTAGTCGTCGCGCTGGAAACAGAATTGGAAATTATCGAAGATCAAATTTTCACCAAGGGCTCCCAGCGAGCCAACATTGAACGGCTCTATGAATTAAAACGTAAAGTCACCACGTTAAAACACGCCGTGGGACCACTGATGGAAGCCGTGGGAAAGTTAGATGGCGGCCGCGTCCCGCCGATAGTAGCCAACACCAAAGATTATTTTCGCGATGTGCACGATCACTTGTATCGAATCAATACATCTATCGACTCCATTCGCGACACCATCAGCACTGCCATCCAGGTTAATTTATCCATGGTGAGTATCGATGAGAGTGAAGTGAATAAACGCCTCGCTGCCTGGGCGGCCATTTTTGCGGTGGCTACGGCCTTTGTGGGGATATGGGGGATGAACTTTGAACACATGCCCGAGCTGAAATGGAAATACGGCTACCCTGTTTCGCTCGGTGTGATTGCAGTAATTTGTTGCTACCTGTACTACCGTTTTAAAAAAGCCGGCTGGTTGTAATGCAGCCCTTTGGGCTGCATTCCCTTCTGACAGAAAATCACAACCTGATCCACGATCAGACAAACGCTTCCCGCAAATTTTTCACAGTTTCAACCGCAAAACACTCGATGAAATCGCCCTGCTCGATATTGCCAATGGCTTTTTTCAGCGGTACACGGCGTGGAGTAAACTGAAATAAATCGCTGCGTTGCGCATAGTGGCGAATTTTATGACTGACCAAGACCTCGCCCGCCTCTGCTGCCGCCTCCATACGCGCCGCCATACTGACTGCGACCCCCTCCAGATCGGGAACATCGGTCACTTCATTGTGTACCACCGCCACTTCCCCCAGCTCCATACCAATGCGCAACTCAAACCCCGCTGCGCGCAGCACATTGCGAATCATGCAGGCGCAAGAAACACCGGCCGTTGCATTGGTAAAAGTCACGCGCAGTGAATCCCCTTCCATGTTTGGGTGACCCGCGGTAAATTTTTTAAGAATAGGTTTTACCAACCCGCGAAACAACGATAATTTTTCCGAAAGCTCATCTTCAGACCATTTGGAAAAACCTTTTAAATCCATAAACAAAATAGTGAGGTTACGCACCTGCTCTTTTTCATGATCGGCCGCCAATTCCAATAGACGCGGCCAAAACTCTTCGCGAATCGCACCGATTTTTTCTTTGAGTTGTGCGTGCAATTGGGTATTGGTGCGCAACATCAATTGTGCTAACTGAATTCGCTCCGCTTCTGCTTGCAATTGCACTTTTAATTCGGAAGGATTGTGTACGCCCACCTCTTCCACCACAAATTTAACCAGCGCACCGCCGGCTACATCGCTAATGGATTTCAAGCGAATAATTGTTCCCCAATAAACGGCAGCAAGATGTTCGATAAAAATTGGCAGGGTCGCCAGCTCGTGATCCACCAACCGATAGGGGTAGCGCAGCTCAATGGTAATAGCTTCGGCAAAAATTCGCTCAAACTCATGGGTGCGATAAATTGTTTTTTCTTTGCCGGCTTTATCCCAAAACGCATAGCTGCATTGGATATTGGCAATTCCCCATCCGGTCGTGACCAGCTTCCATAATCTGGCACCGGTAATGTCTGCGCCAGACAGTTTGGCTTTGCTCACATTCGCCGAGCGCAAATCACAATGAGAAAGGTTGGCGCCAGTAAAATCAGCTTTGGTGAGATCGAGATTATTTAAATCCATCCCACTCAGATTAGCGCCTTTAAAAAGCGCACCGATCAGGGTTGCACCGCGCACATCAGCATTGGTGAGGTTGGCATTGTTAAACAGGGTTCCAGTTAAATCCGCACCTTGCAAATTCACACCTTCAAGGTTGGAGTTGGATAAATCCACCCGCGCCAGCTGCTGACCTTCCAGATTACTGCCAGCCAGAGAGACATCGCGCAACATTAGCCCACTGACATCGTGCCCGCGAAAATCAATATTCTCCAAACGTGCATTGCGCGTACTGGCGGTGAGCATGTTGGTACGGAATAAATTGGACCCGCTTAAATCACTATTGCACAGATTGGCGGCAATCAGTTTAGCGTTGCTGAAATCGTTCTGTTGTAAAAATGAATACTGCAAATTTGTTTGGATCAGATCCGCGCCGTTAAAGCTGCAGTGCGTAATATGTGCATTACGCAGCGAGATTTTGGATAAGTCATAGTCGTCCAGATTCATGCCACTCAGCACGATTCCATCGAGGTTGATTTCTCCTACAGCCTGGCGCTTGCGCCAAAGATTCCAGGCTTTCGCGCCTTTTTCCAGCTCATGCAAAATTATTGCGTGGTCCATGTTCGTACTTCTCTCTCACTGCGGTAGTAATATGCCACCTATCCCTTGTGCGGGACTCTGGGTAGTTGCTGCCAATTCCAGGGGTATTCAAGGTACCGATAAATCGTGTGGACGGAAGAACCAGGGTGGGCTGTTTTCGGGAGGCAAATATACCGTTAGAAGTCCGATAATTTCGAGCGCTTATTGGCATAAACGGTCTAATTTGGCGACATTTAGCCGCCTATTACAATTCTTCACAAATAGCGGTATGACTTGATCAAGGAACCGGGTTCCTTGCCGAGAGAAGTCCAGGTCACTCAAAGGCTATTGGTATCCAGCGCTACCATCAAACGCGACAGTTCTGTCTGGGAGTGAGTACCGGTTTTTTGCAATATGACCTTGAGCTGGCTGCGCGCCGTTTCCAGAGTAGTGCCGCGCGCGCAGGCGATATCACTGATGCTCTTATTCTTCAGCAACGACTTCATAATGCTACATTCGGTAGGCGTGAGTGCATAAGCTTGTTGTAGATAGGAATCCGAAACACTCCCGGGCCGATCCGGATCATTCACAAACACAGCAATAGCAACTCCTTCGCGGGCCAGTTCTTTGTCAGACCAAGCCTCAACACGCGCCAGAGTAATCCGCAATGGCCGGGCTTGTCCGGGAGCGACAAACTCAATCGCGCTGGGATAGCCACCAGCAACCACCGGCGTCAGCAGCGAAAGCAATTGCTCTTGGAAATGCTCATTTTCATAGGGTCGCGATAAATACAGTTTTCCGTAGCGGCCGATATCCAATGCGTTGGGCGCTTCCAGAATACGCGCCGCTTCTGCGTTCGAAAAAATTACCCGCTGGTCGGCATCCAGGAGAAATACGCCTTGATTGATTCGTTTAAGGACTTCTTTAATGGCCTGGTTGACTTGCTTAACGCTGGTAATCCGGTTATGAATTTTCATGGCTTGCACCATGTGCGGCGTTATGCGCGCCAGAAACTCCAGAGAAGACGCTTCCAATACTGGCGAACCGTGGTAGTTGCGCACGCCCAAACCGGAACACATCATGTTGTCGTGCAATAAAATAATACCCGCGCGAAATTCCAGTTGCGGTAAAAAGGTCTGCATGTACTCCTCGCCGACAATTTGGTCATAACTTTTGCCAGTGAGGTGGATGAGATCTTCGGGCGTTACCACTTCGCCCTCCCGCAGATTGATGAGCTGGCGATGAAAATCAGCCGCCTCCAAATCGATAAATTCCTGCAAATATTTATCGATTACGCCCTCCCTGTTGCGCGCCGCTACCGCAAAGTTGCGCGCACGGCACTGGGCGTCGTAGAAAAACATGGTGCACTGACCAACCTGACAAAATTCTGCAATCGACTGCAGTACCACACACCAGCGCCCCGGTTCCACAGCTGCTTCATAAATCCTGCTGATTAATAAACTCTCTTGCTCACCCAATTCAAATGTTGCCATTTTACGCATCCTTCAAAGATTGAGGTCTTGCACAACATAAAAGTCCGCCGGGGTTTCAGCATCACCCAAATGGGGGGGCAAACATTTGCAAATTTACTTCTGCTAAAGCGGAGGCCTCCGCCGACTCGCGGCTCAACAACATGAGCAAACGCACCAGCTCCGGTTGACTTTTGGTGTTGGTTTTATGCATCAGGGATTTTATTTGCCAGCGCGTGGTTTCCAGCGTGGTATGCCGTTGGCTGGCAATTGCGGCGAGATCAAAACCGTTGATCAATAAATTCGCCACCTGTACTTCCGTGCGAGTCAAGCCATACGCCTGGCGTAAATAATCCACTGGCGCAACCATACGACGCTCAGGGTCGGTAATAAATATCGCCAGACGAGTTTGGGTGGAGCTTGTGGAGCCACTCTGGTTGAACGGCAAAATATTCAACTTTAATGGGTGCACTTTATTGGGGAGCTTTATAGGTATACAGCAGCTGTTGTTTTCGGAGGTTACGGCGCTTGGTGACAATGATTGTCGCAACAATTTATCAAGTTGTGCTTGTTGAACAGCATCGCCCACCAATAAAAAACCGCACCGGCTAATAGCAACAGATGAATTAGACGCCAATATTTTTTGCGCCTCTGGCGCTACAAATAGCACCTGCAAATCTGCATTTAATAACAACACCGCCAAAGAAGATTGTTTAAGGGTTTCCGCTAACCACTGATTATTTTGATACAAGGTGCCCATCTGCCGATAAATAAATAAGGCCCGCGCGATATGCGGTGCCAGGGTTTGTAAGAAAGCGCAGGCTTCTGCACTAAAGCCATCAGCACCCCTGGCCCCCCAAAAGCTGAGTAATACCAATGAGTGATCTGAGTGCACTAACGCCAAATTGATCTTGCAGGATAAAGGTAAATTGGAAAAGTTTTCAACCCATACCAGATTGGTAGCCTCAGTAGGCGAAGTCGCCACGTGAGAAAAAGTCGTGAGTGTTTTTTCAATTAACGAGTTGGTGTCTGAAACCGGTGTAGCGGCGTGCAATTCGCGCAGCTTGTTCAACATGCTCAGCGCTTTGCTACTGACAATACAGTTTTGCTCTATCGGAGGGCGCTCGTAAAAAAGTAATTCACCATCCATTGCGCGAATATAGTGCGCTACATCCAGAATTAATGCAGGCCATTTTTCAGGCGCTAACGCTGCTGCATAAATTTTCTGGAGTAGTAGGTTTTCGGTTTCACCCAGTTGAAAATTACTCATCAAGCAAACCGTCCGTGCCCTGTTGAAGAAGCAGTCATTCGAGCGTAATCCAACTTAGGCCCAAACGCCACCTAATTGGGGGTTGTCGCCACAATAATGTTTTATTAAGGTCGCCACGTCAGTGAATTATTTACACGCTGGCACTTCAAGCTGCAAACATATCACTGACACGGTGCGTCAAAAATAACAGCTTATAACATCAATTCTTGGGGTAAATTTATGGATCCGCTGGGAAGCCTTATCAATAGTATTAAAGCGTTGCCACTAGGGCGTTTCGTTATCCATGTTCTAGACAGGTTGGTCGCATTTTTATGGCGATTACCCGTGATCGGTAAATACATCAATCGTATTGCCACCCACTACCTGGCTACCCGCACACACCCGCGCCCCAGGCCATTCAGTTTGTGGTCCGAAGTGCCTGCCCCACAAAATAGTAACGGCCCCGTTAGCGATTACACATCCTGGCCCGGCTTGACTGATCGCACTTTTTCCAGTCGCCACCTACCACCCTTGAATGAACCACTCACACTTCCTTCGCTGGAAGCAGCAACCGAGTTATTTATGCATGAAGGCAGTACACCCATGCGTACTGATAGATCTTCCGTGTTGTTTATGTTTTTTGCGCAATGGTTTACCGATAGTTTTATGCGCGTTAACGGTGAAGATCGACGCAAAAATTCATCCAACCATGACATAGATTTATGTCAAATATACGGTTTGGATGAAGCGACTTGCAGTTTATTAAGAGCAAAAAAAGACGGGAAACTACAACATAACGAAACCATAACCCACGCGCAATTTCCCGATTTATTATTTGATGAACTGGACAACGGCGAACTCCGGGTCAAATGCAAATATAAAGAACTTCCCCACCTGAATAAAACCATTGAACTTTTCGAGAAATTTTCCACTGATAAAAACCGGAAGAAATTTCTCTACGCTACCGGGCTGGACAATGGCAACTCTTCCATAGGTTACACCGCCATCACCACACTGTTTTTGCGTGAGCACAATCGTATTTGTGATCTGTTGATTGCTGCTTATGCAACTCAATGGAAGCGTACCCAAGACCCTGCGTATTTCAATGAGCGAGTATTCCAAACGGCGCGCATGATTAATACATGTTTGGTTCTGCGACTGGTTGTTGAAGAATACATCAACCATATTGTTGGTAAAAAAAGCTTCCGTTTAGATCATCAATTTGCTGAGCGCAAACCATGGTATCGCACCAATTGGGTTTCCATTGAATTTAATTTGCTTTACCGCTGGCACGGGATGGTGCCCTACGCCATGCAAGTCAATGATCAATCTGTGGATGCAAAAGATTACCGCTTCAACAACGAATTATTGGAAACACTGGGAATAGAAACAATATTAACTGCCGCCTCCAGGCAAGCTGCCGGACGCATTGGGCTGGGCAATACCCCTGCGTTCCTAAAGCATGCGGAAATGCTTAGTTTGCAAATGGGGCGCGATTTTAAATTGCGTAGCTACAACGACTATCGTAAACAATTCAAGATGCGGCCTTTAGCCGATTTCACCGAATTGACCGGGGATACAAGGCTGCAACAAAAGCTGGAGCAAGAATACACGCACATCGACAACCTGGAATTTATCACCGGAATTTTTGCGGAAGATCACCAGGATGATGCGATTTTTGGCGAGTTGCTTGAAACCATGGTGTCTTATGATGCCTTCACCCAAATCTATACCAACCCTCTCCTTTCTACCCAAATTCACAATGAGCAAACATTAACCAAAGTAGGTTTGGATATCATCAACAGCACCCACTCGCTACAAGAATTAGCAGATCGAAATAAATTAACGGGAACAGAGGTACAGATGTCATTCGCAGCGCCCGGCATTAAAACCTGATCGAGCCAAGACAACAACAGCGATTACCATGACAAGCCATCACCCTGATTCATCGTTAATCGCTGTTGTAGTTGTTGTAGTGCAGTAAGTGCGTTGTGAGGAATCACCGCCAATTGTTCATCAAGATGCAATTTATCCGCAGGATTAATACGAATTAATTTTGCGTTGAATTCATGCTGCATTCGCTGCGAGAAATGCCGCACCGAAGGAATGGCAGTCCCCGCCCCCAATTCTATTACCAAGGGGCAATTGACTTGTTCCAACCAGCGTTCCTGATAAAGGTGCTGTTTGCGTGTACGCTCATAAATCCAATCCACATCGTTAAACATTAAAATATTTGGCCGAGTCATTTTCCCGCATCGGGTACAGCGAGGAATATAGTTGCGCAGCCGACAGTGCTCAGTATCGACTTCCGGTACAAACTCACTGGCACTCCACACCTGATCACCGCAAGGTTCAAGACATTGCAGATAGTGAATAGAACCATGGCATTCATGCACATGCATTTTATCGAAACCCGCCTTAGAGAAGTGACCATCGACATTGCTGGTAAACACCTGATAGCGGTGCAGCATTTTTTTGCCCCAATCGAGCAATATTTGATAGCCAGCATGGGGTTCAGTGTGGCGATACAAATTCAAGCGATGGCCATAAAAGCCCCAGGCACGCTCCGGGTTTTGATAAAAAGCAGCAGGGTTGGCGATATCAGAAAAGCCGATACCCTCCTTCCCCAAGGCCGGATAAGCCTGCCAAAAACCCTCCGGGCCGCGAAAATCCGGCAGCCCGGAATCTACCCCCATACCCGCACCGGCGCCGATGACCAATGAGTCCGCCTCGGCAATCCAGGCGGCGGCACGGCTCAATACTTCGTCTACATTCAACGCATGCTGACTCATAAATACTTGCTTCCCCCAGCTAATGCTTTCACTCGCCCATGGCTTTCTTTATAGTACGCCCGCGAAAATTATTCCCTGATATTGGCGATTTTACGTTCACACAATCGTCACACCGCGAGGTCAAGCCCATGGCTCAATACGTATATACCATGCATCGCTTGGGCAAAGTTGTGCCCCCCAAGCGCGAAATCCTGAAAGATATTTCCCTATCGTTTTTCCCCGGCGCCAAGATTGGTGTTCTGGGCCTGAACGGCTCTGGTAAATCCACCCTGTTAAAGATTATGGCGGGCATCGACCAGGACTTTAACGGCGAAGCTCGTCCGATGCCGGATATTAAAGTCGGCTATCTGCCACAAGAACCGCAACTCGACCCCGCCAAAGACGTGCGCGGCAACGTGGAAGACGGCGTGCGCGAAGCGGTTGATGCACTCAAAGATCTGGATGCGATCTATGCCGCCTACGCCGAGCCGGACGCCGACTTTGATGCGCTGGCCAAGAAGCAAGCCCAGTGCGAAGACATTATCCAGGCCTGGGATGCCCACAACCTGGACCACACCCTGGAAGTAGCCGCTGATGCACTGCGTCTGCCACCATGGGATGCAGACGTTACCAAGCTCTCCGGTGGTGAAAAACGCCGCGTGGCACTGTGCCGCCTGCTGCTGTCGCGCCCGGACATGCTGTTGCTCGACGAACCCACCAACCATTTGGACGCAGAATCGGTATTCTGGCTGGAGCAGTTCCTGCAGAAATTCACCGGCACTGTGGTGGCGATCACCCACGACCGCTACTTCCTCGATAACGCCGCTGGCTGGATTCTGGAATTGGACCGCGGCCACGGCATTCCTTATGAAGGTAACTACTCCAGTTGGCTGGAGCAAAAAGAAGCCCGCTTAGCGCAGGAACAACGCACCGAAGCGGCGCACCAAAAAGCCCTGAAACAAGAATTGGAGTGGGTCCGTCAGAACCCCAAAGGTCGCCAGGCGAAAAGCAAGGCGCGTCTGGCTCGCTTTGATGAATTGCAATCGCAAGAATTCCAGGCCCGTAACGAAACCAACGAGATCTATATTCCGCCGGGTGAGCGTTTGGGCGATAAGGTTATTGAGTTCCATAACGTGTCCAAAGCCTACGGCGACCGTTTGCTGATCGACAACCTGAGCTTCACCGTACCCAAGGGTGCAGTAGTCGGCATCATCGGTGGTAACGGCGCCGGTAAATCTACCCTCTTCCGTATGATCGCCGGCCAGGAAAAACCCGATAGCGGTGAAGTAGTGATTGGCGAGACAGTTAACGTTGCCTTTGTCGATCAAAGCCGCGATAACCTGGATAACAACAAAACTGTATGGGAAGCGGTATCGGACGGCTCCGATATTCTCAAAATCGGTAACTACGAAGTCTCTTCACGCTCCTATATCGGCCGCTTTAATTTCAAGGGTTCGGATCAACAAAAACGCGTAGGTGAACTCTCTGGTGGAGAGCGCGGCCGTTTCCATTTGGCCAACACACTGAAGCAAGGCGCGAACGTTCTGTTGCTCGACGAACCGTCAAACGACCTGGATATCGAAACCCTGCGCGCGTTGGAAGATGCAATTCTGGCATTCCCGGGTTGTACGCTGGTGATCTCGCACGACCGCTGGTTCCTCGACCGTATCGCGACCCACATACTCGCGTACGAAGGCGATTCCGACATCATCTTCTTCGAAGGTAACTACACCGATTACCACGAAGATCTGATCAAGCGTAAGGGCCAAAATGCCCAACCGCAGCGGATGAAGTACAAGCCGCTCAAAGGTTAAAAACCGCAAAGGCAGCCCGAAATGGCTGCCTTTTTTGTTTCTGCGTCCCACAATAACCCACTCCACTACAGCTAATTATAAAATTACGAACACCGAGGCATTCATGTTCACGCGATCAATTGTGTTGTTATTTGGACTTTTATTTTTTCCTCTGGGCGCATTCGCGGCAGCCACAGGGGAAACAATAGCGTCATCCTCAACGATGAATTTAACCAACACCGGCGCCGGCTGGTTCTGTGTGGGTTTATTTGTTATCGCTTATGCGTTTGTTATGTTGGAAGAAAAGCTGCACCTGCGTAAATCCAAACCCGTGTTAGCGGCAGCGGGAATTATCTGGGTCATTATCGGTGGGCTTTACACCCAACACGAACAATCCGCACTCGCCGAACAAGCCTTTCGCCACACACTGCTCGAATTCGCTGAACTGATGTTATTTTTGCTGGTGGCGATGACCTATATTAACGCCATGGATGAGCGTGGATTATTTAATGCCTTGCGCGGCTGGATGATTAAAAAAGGTTTCAGTTATCGCCAACTTTTTTGGCTCACTGGATTTCTTGCATTTTTTATTTCTCCCATCGCCGACAATCTTACAACGGCATTATTAATGTGTGCCGTGGTATTAAAAATCGCAGAAGGTGAAAAAGCGTTTATCAACATGTGTTGCGTCAATATTATTGTGGCGGCAAATAGCGGCGGCGCATTCAGCCCCTTCGGCGATATAACAACGCTCATGGTCTGGCAGGCTGGCAAGGTAGATTTCTTTACCTTCTTTCATTTGTTTATTCCTTCGCTGATTAACTTCCTGATTCCAGCGGCAATAATGAGCTTCTTTATCGCCAATAAAAAGCCACATAAAGACGCCGAAGATTTATTTCTGGAAACACTGACGTACAAGGAAGGCGCCTTCCCCATTATGTTTTTATTTTTGGCCACCATCGCCAGCGCCGTGCTCGGCCATATACTTATCCATATGCCACCAGTACTGGGAATGATGCTGGGATTAGCCTATTTAAAACTCTACGGCTTTTACCTGCGTAAAAAAGGAATCGTGGATTTGAAAAAAGCAGAGCTAGCCAGTAGCGACTTTATTAGCAACAAAGATGAAAACCCCATCACCAAAGTGCCCTTGCCATTTGATGTATTCCAACCGCTCGCGCGCCTGGAATGGGACACACTCCTGTTTTTCTACGGCGTTATTATGTGTGTTGGCGGGTTGGGTTTTATGGGTTATCTCACGCTCTTGTCCGAATCGCTCTACGGAAATTTCAGCGAGACGGTTTCCAACGTAAGTTTGGGTCTTGTCTCGGCTATTATCGATAATATTCCGGTCATGTACGCAGTACTTACCATGGCTCCTGATTTTTCTAACGGACAATGGCTTCTCATCACACTGACGACCGGCGTTGGTGGCAGCATGCTCTCGATTGGTTCTGCAGCAGGTGTTGCACTGATGGGACAAGCACGCGGCTATTACACGTTTGCAGGGCACTTGAAATGGACACCCGTGGTTGCGCTGGGCTATTTCGCGAGCGTTTACGCACACCTTTGGCTAAATCAAAGCCTGTTTTAATTATCTGTAGTCGCAAGCACAGCTACTGTGCTTGCGATAATACTTTCTCTACATCCACACCAAATATCATAGCCCCCAAGGGCTCAAATTTTTCCTCGGTGTATAACGGTACACTCAACTGGATTTGAAAACGTTTAGTTGATTCATCGTAAGTAATATCACCAAAGTATAAAGTGTTCGCCGGCTTCCCATAAGCTTCAGTGAACTTGTCTTCATCACCCTGCCAATAGTCTGACGTCATATCGCTAATGGCAAGATTCAGGCCGCGCGCATCGGTGATAATAATTTCAGTGATCATATCCAGCGATTGTTTTTTAATTTCGCGGAGTTGTGCCGACAATTCCTGATCGACCATTTCAAGGGGATAGGAAAAATCATTCTGTTGAAAGGCCTGCACCCATTTTTTATCACGCTCGTGGATTTCACGCTGACTCACGCGTTTATTCTTAAGATTTTGCGCTATCAAAAAGTCTTCCAGCTTTGGCAGACGTTTCCAGCGCTCTATTTTGCGCTGCAGCAGCTCACGAATTTGCAGCTTCTCAAACTCGGAAATCGCAAAATGCCCCGTCGCGCACTGGTTTATATTTTTATTAAATACGGAAAGAAAATCCGGATTATTATTTAAAAACTGCTCATTAAAATAGACACCCAGGGGAACATAACGAAAAAAACGCGATTGAAAATTATCCGGGTTTAACTTCAATTCAGTTGCTGCACGATAAAAATGTTCGCGATCTGCCAATATCACATCGATACGTTTGCCCTGTAATAGCTTGATCATTTGCGGCAGGTTATTGCCACTCATTTCTACTCGATAACCCGCCTCTGCCAACCAGGTTTCCTGTTGACTCCCCAAAATTGAGCCCAACCGGTAACCTTCGCGCCAAGATTCGGGGGCGATAGTGTCGGGGCGCCAAAACCAATACCAGTTTTCCAACACCATAGGAGCAGACAAAACGGCATAAGGATCTACCTGACGCATGGGAATCGCGGTAAAAAAGCCGTCGATCCGATTACTTTTCACATCTTGATAAGCGCGCCGCCAAGGCATTACCTGCACGGTAAAATCGCGCTTCATTTGGGTAAAAATGCATTGCAAATGCGGGAGCAGATTCTGGCCGCTACCGGTGGGTAAGTCGGAACTAAATGCAGACGAAATGTTGGTTGCAAGGTTTACCGCTTGCGGAAATGCCGGCGCCTGCGGGGCCGACTCCACCGCCTCCGGGTCAGCCCAGGTAAGGGGAGCAAGTATTAACATTATTATTAACATAAGGCGCATAACAAAAACTCCTTCAATGCCATCCCCAAGTGTTGGCGCACAAACTTCCTGAAAGTATAACCGCTAAACTATTCCTTGCAGATTTTCAGACACTGGCCCGGAAAACTATCAATCAGGATTAGCCCAGTCCGCTAAAAATCCCGGTAGCAGCGCCGCTTCTACCTCGGTAGCCAGGCGTTCAATAGAGGCTTCACGTTGAGCATCAATCGACAGCGCTTCCGCGTCCGGCAACCCGGCCCACGCCAACAGGGTATTGAGTGCAGCTGGCTGATCAAATATACCGTGCACGTAGGTTCCTAAAATGTGGCCATCATTGCTAATTGCGCCATCGGCAACGAGTTGTTGTTCGCGATATAAATAACAGGCAGGATTTTTCAATGCATCCCCCTGGCTGATTCCACAATGGATTTCATAACCTGCGACCGGTGAACGGGAATCCCACAACAAGCCACGACACTGTTGCAATTGTTTATGCGCTTCAAGTTGCGTCGTCATTGCCAGATACCCCAAACCCGCTGAGCTACCTGGTGTCGATTCAATCCCTAACGGATCATGAATTTGCTCGCCCAGCATTTGCAAGCCGCCGCAAATCCCCATGAGCTTCCCGCCATAGCGTAAATGACGTTGGATACCGTTATCCCAACCTTGCTCGCGCAAAAATTGCAAATCGGCACGCACATTTTTACTGCCGGGAATAATTAACAAATCGCAACCGGGAACAGCTTGGTGTGGTCCCACCCAGCTAAAATCGATTTCAGGATGCAATCGCAAAGCATCAAAATCGGTGTGATTCGAAATGCGCGGCAGGGCCAGGACCGCCACACGTAATTTTGCGTTGCCTTTGCGCGCGCTATTGGTTAATGCATCCTCCGCGTCCAGATACAATCCGTGCAAATAAGGGATCACGCCCAACACCGGCTTGCCGGTTTTTGTTTCTAACCAATCCAAACCGGATTGCAATAAACTAATATCGCCACGAAAGCGATTGATCACAAAGCCAATCACCCGCGCGCGTTCAGATTCACTTAATAATTCCAGTGTACCCACTAAATGGGCGAATACACCGCCGCGATCAATATCGGCAATCAAAATCACCGGGCAATCCACCGCTTCAGCAAATCCCATATTGGCAATATCACGGTCGCGCAAATTAATTTCCGCGGGACTGCCAGCCCCTTCAACCACGATGATTTGATATTGGGTTTGCAAACGCTGGTATGAGTCCAACACAAATTCCATCGCGCGGGTTTTGTAGTCGTGGTAAACAGCCGCATCCATATCGGTAATGGCCTTGCCCTGCACAATAATTTGCGCTTTGGTGTCACTCGTAGGTTTGATTAAAATGGGATTCATATCGGTATGGGGCTGCAATCCCGCCGCCTGTGCTTGCAAGGCTTGCGCGCGACCAATTTCACCACCATCAATTGTCACGGCGGAATTCAAAGCCATATTTTGCGGCTTAAACGGCACCACAGACCTTCCGCGCTTCTTAAAAATACGACAAAGCGCTGCCACCAAGGTAGATTTACCGGCATCTGAGGTTGTGCCCTGCACCATCAACGTGGTGCTGTTTGGTAAGGGTGTTCTGCCATCTGCCATAAATAACTAACCTGTAAAAAAAACGAAAAATAAAATAGTGGCACCGGTACCAACGAAACAAGTCCGCCAAGTTAATGTCTCTGAAACAGCACCGGAATTTCATTAGCGAGACTGCATATCAACCCAGGTAGCCAGGCGGGCCCAAGATTGAAACACTCCCACATCCTTATTAACACGATTTCGCTGCTCGCTGCCATTGCCGCTTTTTACATGGTGGGAAGGGAAATACACACCTATCAATTAAGCTGGGCGACCGCCGGTGAAATCTTACAGGATTTCAGCGGCAGCACTTTAGTACTCGCCTTGGCGGCCACAGCCATCGGCTATTTGGTATTGGCCACCTACGATCTGCTGGCAATGCATCACCTGGGCTACCATGTCCCCTGGCATAAAACCCTGCTGGTGAGCTTTCTGGGTTTTGCGGTCAGTAACAACGCTGGCCATGCCATTGTAACCGGTGGCGCTATCCGTTTTCGCTTTTATTCAGCACTTGGATTAAACGCAGCAGCCATTGCAAAAATTATTGTCTTTTCCAGCACCACTTACCTACTAGGTGCAACCACTGTATTGTGCATCGCTTATTTTTTTCTACCTGCGACTGAAATTAATAATCCACAATTATTGGGCGGACATCTCCAGTGGTTTATTGCCGGTTTAGCCTTGTTGTTAGGCAGCTATTGGTTGTGCACATTAAGTGGCTACCGTCAGATTCAGTGGAAAAAATTTGCAATTAGCCTGCCATCTTCACGCGTAACCAGTTTGCAGACCATTGCGGGAGTGTGCGATTTACTCTGCGCCGGCCTGGTGCTTTATTGCTTGCTATATCCCACCACTCACATGCACTTTATGTGGTTTTTTACGGTGTATATCCTGGCTCAGCTGATTGGTTTATTTAGTCAGGTACCCGGCGGGATAGGCATTTTTGAAAGTGCATTTTTATTACTCGTCGGCGATACCCAGGACCATCAAATTATCCTGATTGCATTGTTAACCTATCGCTTGATGTATTTCCTGTTGCCGCTGTTAATCGCGCTGCTGATTTTTTTTATCAGCCAACGCCACTCACTCAAACAGAGCTGGCAAAAAATCCCCGGCGTAATTCGCATACAACATTGGCTCACTGCTACCGGATTATTTTTGCACCGCCGCTTGCCCATGTTTTTATCCGTGCTGGCCATTATCGCTGGCAGTATTTTATTACTCTCCGGCAGCACACCCGGTTTACCCGAACGATTGGAAACACTGACCGATTTTATTAATTTGCCGCTGATTGAAATCTCACACTTGTTAGGCAGCGTTATCGGTGTGTTTTTACTCATTCTGGCCCGCGCGATTTCATTACGCATTAACACCGCCTACCCACTTACCCTGATTTTTCTGGGCAGCGGCATTATTTTTTCGCTCACTAAAGGGTTGGATTATGAGGAGGCATTATTCCTGAGCCTATTGCTGGTGCTATTTATTCCGTGCAAATCCTATTTCTATCGCAAATCTGCGCTTGATGCGCATTTGCTTACACCGCGCTGGCTACTGTTAATCGTGGCAATCATTGTGTCCACTACGGTGATAGGTTTTATTACATACCAGGAAGTGGACTACGCCCATGAACTTTGGTGGCAATTTGAGCAAGATGCCAATGCCTCGCGCTTTTTACGCGCAACCTTGTTAATCAGCATACTGACCAGCGGCACACTCCTGCACTACTTATTATCCCGTGGGCAGTATAAACCCCAATTACCCGCGGGCGACGAGTTGTGCGAAGCCGCATCTATTATCCGCACACAAAGAAATACCGAACACTACATTAGCTTGAGCGGCGATAAATACTTATTCTGGAGCGAAGCCCGCGATAGCTTTATTGCCTATATCACCACCAAAAAATACTGGATTGCCCTGAATGATCCTTGCGGTAATCCCGCGAGCTTTAAAGATTTGGTAAAGGAGTTTCGCACGCGCGCCGACCTGCACGGTGCCAAACCGGTGTTTTATCGCATTACCACAGAATATTTACCGCTCTACGTAGATCTGGGTTTAAACCTGATTAAGCTGGGAGAAGAAGCTCAGGTTGATTTAAGCAACTTTGCATTGAAAGGTAATAGCTGGTCGTCATTCAGAAGCACTATTAACAAAATCGATAAAGAAGGTTATTCATTTACCATTATTCGCGCTGCAGATATTGAACCCCTCCTGCCGTCACTGAAAGACGTTTCTGATCAATGGCTGGAGCATAAAAAATCCCGCGAAAAAGGTTTTTCACTCGGCTTTTACGATGAACACTACTTACGTTTTTTTGATATAGGTACAGTCAGCAAAGATGGAAAAATTGTGGCCTTCGCCAACTTACTACATACCCAGGCACGCAAAGAAATTTCTATTGATCTGATGCGCTACAGTGATCAGGCCCCGAAAGGCGCTATGGATTATCTGCTAATCAACATTATGCTGTGGGCCAAAGAACAGCAATACTACACATTTAACCTTGGCATGGCGCCCCTCGCCGGACTGGATGATGATGAACTCGCGCCCTTTTGGCATAGGTTAGGTTCGTCAATTTTTAGAATGGGCAATGAGTTTTATGATTTCAAAGGTTTGCATCACTACAAAGAAAAATTCCATCCCCACTGGAACCCGGTGTATTTAGCCCTACCCAGGGGTGGGCATTTGGCGCAAGTAATATTTACGATTACTAATGCTATTTCCGGTGGCATTCGCGGTAGCTTTAGCAAATGACAAACCTTCGTGCGTTTAAAATTGGCGTATTTTTTTTAATGTTGATTGCGGCAAATAGTTATGCCCAGTATCGACCGGAAATTTTTCGCTGGGGCGATTTCGGTAACACGCAAATTTATGCCGGCGGAACGCGCGGGGTGCAATTGATCCTTACCGATATCGCGCATTGGCAACACGCCGTTAACTATGCCGAACAACTTAGCCGGCAAGGTAATTTAAGTGCAGTTCTGTCGATCGATGATTACCTTGCAAATATCGTTCAACACCACTCAAACTGTTTTGATGCCGCAACGCCGCTATCCGTCTACGCACAGGACATACAGCAACATCACCAGTTCCCACAATTTACCCAACCCTTCGTAACCGGCTTTGGCAGCGCCGGCAGCTATTTGTTTGCAATGCTAACGCAAGTGCCCGCAGGCATTTTTCGCGGAGCTTATAGCGTCGATTGGAGCAAAAACATCAGGTTACCTATTGCCCCCTGTATTACCAGCAGTCAAGTCAGTTGGATCGCGCAGCAACAGCGAGCCTCACTCCGCAATTTCCCTCGTCCGCCAACACCCTGGGCATTATTCAATAGTTCTCCATTAATCCAGCAGTGGTTGCCTGATTATTCGCTTTTGGAAAATTGGCAAGCCGATAAAAAATTATTTGAAACATCTCTGGATAATCGATTGGAAAATCCGGGTAAAAAAGCACTAGCGCACTTGCCACTGATCGAAATGCCATCAAACCTAGCCGATGACCAACTGGCTATTATTATTTCCGGTGACGGAGGCTGGGCCAACATTGATAAAGACATCGCCAATCAATTAGCTAAAGAGGGAATAGCGATTGTAGGGTGGAATTCACTGGATTATTTTTGGGAAGAAAAATCACCAACTATTGCCGGGAGAGATTTGCAGACCACTATTGATTATTACCTGAAGACCTGGAACAAAAGACGTATTCTGTTGATTGGCTTTTCAATGGGCGCGGATGTTATGCCCTTTATGGTAAACCGTTTAAATAGTGAAACCAAAGCAAGAATTATCAGCGTGAATTTATTAAATCCATCAACCAGCGTGGATTTTGTATTTCATCTTAGCGGCTGGCTGGGCAATGCGGATCGAGCAGCTCATTTGCTTTATCCGGAAATGAAGGATTGGAACCAATGGCCGACACGTTGTTTTTACAGTGAAAAAAACGAAAGCCTGTGCGAAGAAATTCAAGAACATCACGCCGAAAAACCCGACAAGCAGGATTTAATCTATCTACCGGGCGATCACCATTTTGATGGAAATTACCAACAATTGGTCAAACTCATCCTTGACAAAAAACCCTGACCACAAGGATCAGGGTTTTCATTGATCATCAAAACTCGTGTGGTTTTAGTGTGTCAGATTACGACGCTCTTCCATAATTTGCTGGAATTGAGTCGCCAGATCACTGGTCTCTGCCGATTGACTCATTGAAAGCCCGGCATCACTGGACGAAAGTCCCGCTGCACGCGCCATCGTCGTTGTTGATGCTGCGCATCGCTGAACCAAACAAGTTAAAACGATTTTGCGTTTTTCAAGGTCATTGAACTGGCGTTGCACACCAGATTTAGGATCATTCATCTGCATTCCAGTTAAGAATCCAGATAGATCCGCAACCTGCCCTTCTGCACGTCCAAATACGTGACGGAATACGGTTTGTGTTTCACCGGCATGACAGCCCGCACAGGTATTCAATGAAAACTTATGGCGCGCTTCCAGATTATTAATACCGGGAGCTTCCCACACAGTGAATGGACCGAAATCAGCCAGTGACGCAGCGCCGGCAAATGCTTCCCCGTTCACGACATTGGGGATCTGGTGATCACCTAACAAAATATCGGCTTCGTTGGCATTAATGTAATCAGCTAGGAACGCGGTGCGGTTATGACGCTTGGCTGGCGTTTGTGCGACAGTCACCTGGCGCAATTGACCAGTGGCGGAATTCAGTTTGAACTCACGCAACTCCCAATCATGACCAAATGGGATTTCGTTAGTGCGCACTTGATTCAATGCACTGCCATTAGGTTTACTCGCTACCGCCCCTTTGCTGGTCACTTTATTTAATAAGGTGAGTAGCGCAGTATTGTAGTTTTCACCAAATGGAATTTTACTTAGTGCGTGAAACTCATCGACCCAGGCATTTAGCTGTGCATCTGAATTAGCTTGCAGGCCGTATTCAAAAATCACGTTCGCCGGAAATACCGCATTTCCATTGATAAATCCATACACAAAACGCACTTCACCACCGCTAATCACCGTACCGCTGACATCCCGCTTGTGTAAATCCGGGCGATACACAATGGACAATAGACGGAATGGCGCAATTGCCGGATTCAGGTTGACCCCAGAGCCAACGCTGCGATCACGCCAAGGCTGCAAAAATAAACGTTCAAAGCTTTCGCGCGCGGGGGCGATATCACCATTCACACCGGTGTTAACCAAAAATTGACCGAGCCACTGCTGGATAAAATCAGATTGCTGCTGCAACGTCGGGTTTGCTTGCGGCATCATCTGTGCGATTAAATGTTGAATGGAAAGCTGCCCGGTTTTTGCGTGAACTGAATCCACGACCGACAAATCGCGAATCATCAACTCTTTGCTGATGTCGATAGTTACGCACTCACCCAAGCGAGTCCAGGGTTGCCAATCCTGTTGTGAATTTATTGAGGGACGCTCATTCTGGTTCCACCACTTAGCTTGGTAGAGGATATGATTCTCTACCACTTGCTGAGATGTACTGAATGATTGAGTATTGACCCATTGGGGAACACCATCGCAATTTACTGCTGCCGCAATACTGGAAAAACCCAGAACTGCCGCACCAATTAAACTGGACAATAAAGACAAACACTGTGGTTGATTTTTTCTAGTAATCATATAAATGTCCTTTTGTTTTAGTAAAATAAATCCCCAGATTTTCACCTGAGGACGCGCATTTTACTCATGCAAAGATGACAATTACTAAAGAAACCACCACTTTTTTTGTAACAATTTTAAATTGCTTGTTTTAGCAACAAACAATATTAAATAAGCAGCAAGGAGAGCAAAAACCAACAGCAAATAGTAAAAAAATTAATATGATTAACCTTACGTAGTTTTACCACTCAATGCCTTTTTGCGCTTTTACACCGGCATTGAATGCATGCTTTATTGATTTAACTTCGCTAAAAGTATCCGCCAAATCTTCCAAATATTTTTTGGCGCCGCGCCCGGTAATAATAACATTTTGATTACGTGGACGATTTTTAATAGCGTCAACTACTTTGTCTTTATCCAAATAATGGTAATTGAGCATATAAGTAATTTCATCCAACAGCACTAGATGAATATCCGGGTCGCGAAACACATGCTCACATTCCGCCCACACTTTTTCTGCGGCTGCGCGATCCTGCTCGGCATTTTGGGTTTCCCAGGTAAAGCCTGTACCCATTACGAAATATTCCAACTGCGAGCTGGCTCCACGAAAAATACTTTCGGTTAAAAAATTCTTTTCGCCGCACTCCCAGGTACCTTTAATAAATTGCACGATAGCGACCTTGTAGCCATGCCCAAGGCAACGCAACGCAGTACCAAAACCCGATGAGCTTTTTCCCTTGCCATCACCGGTTAACACTATCACCACACCGCGCTCTTCATCCGCACGCGCAATGGCCGCATCCACAATTTCCTTGCGCTGTTGCATGCGCTCTTTATGGCGCTGGGCTTTGTCGTTACTCATTGAACCATCATTGCTTAATGAATCGTCACTGCTTGATGAAATGTCGTCAGTCATAATTTCTCTCTACATAAAAAGATGGGCATCACTTTCGCTCTGCCCATCGGTTGATTTCTTTAAAGCGACGGCACAACCTAAAAACGATAAACTACACCCGCTTCGTAATTACGTTCCGGCTGGGGATATTGATAATAACCCGCCGTTGGCGATACACCGTAAAAACCTGCATAGCGTTCATTGGTCAGGTTTTTAATTCGTCCGCTAATTTCAACACCTCTATATTGCCAGGTAAGGTTCAGATTAAATAACACCAGCGAATCCACTTTATCACGCGCATTAGCACCATCACCGGTGCGATAGCGACTACCGGTATAACTGGAATCCAGATATATACTAAGCGGCTTTATTGGCGTAAACACTATGGCAATATTGGCGCGGTTTTCGGCAACGAATGGGACTTTGTTGCCCGGAAAACTACCGCTCGTTAATTCAGCATCAGTGTAGGTGTAGTTTGCCTGCACGCTTATTTCGTTACTCAGAACTAATTGTGCATCAACTGCTACACCCTGACGGCGTGATGAATCCAGATTGATGTTAGCGCCAAATCCATTCCATGAGTTTAAGTTCGGAATAGCAGCGTCATACATCAATTCATTATCCAGTTCCATATTATATAAAGTCCACTGTACAGACGCGTCTTCACCTCGCCATTCAGCTCCCAACTCGGTAGAACTACTGGTTTGCACTTCTAGAAACTCCACGCTCGGCAACACCAATCCATTTTCATCGGCATTCGCAAAACGGAAGCCATCTGCGTAGCGACCAAATATACGCCAGTTACTATCGAGCTGATAACTAAGACCGAACTCACCTGCGGTTACATCGTCATCATGATTAACGTTAATAGCATGATTGGTGTCATCTACAGAAGATTGGCGTAAGCCTGCAGTAACGCTAAACGATTTGGTTAAGGGATAGACCACTTGTCCGTAGAGGGCGTCAATGGTTTGCTCGACATGGGTACCCCAATCGGGCACCTCGTACTCTGCGTCAACCCAATCGTACCCGAATGTAATTACGGCATTTCCGTTGGCGGTTGCCAAGTTTCCAATCACTCGGGGAGTCGCATTTTTTACGTGCATGTTGCCGAGCGTCGGATCGCCAAAACCATAATATGATTCTGTATCTTCATCACGATCTGCATACTCCGCCAACAATTGCCAATTCTCAGTAATATCTACACCACCACCAACGCGCGCCAAATCGGTTTCCTGATTAGCGTAATCGGTAGGAGTACGCGCTTTGCGCGGATCAATTGCCGCCTGAGTATCAAGTAAGTAACCCGCTAGATTTAACTCGTCATCAATGGTTTGGCCTTCAACAAACACAAATCCTTTGACGAAATCGTAACGAAGATTTCCCAAAATGTTTTCATACGCACTTTGGTTATTTTCTCTATAGTTATCCGCATCGCGTTTCTGCGCAGAAACACTGTAACTCAAACCATTTTCAAAACCCTGGCTAACGCTCGCTGTGTAATCTTCCAGATTATCGCTGCCCGCTGTTGCACTCACGGAACCATCGGTTTCACCTGCCGCTGCACGACGGGTAATAATATTGATAACGCCACCGACTGCCTGATCACCATAAAGCACACCCGCACTACCCTGTACAATTTCAATGCGCTCAACGTCTTTTAATGCAACGGTATTTAACGCCGGTGCTGCGAGTGAAGGGTTATTGAGTTTGCGGCCATCAACCAATACCAACACATTATTAGCGCCAGATAAACCGCGCATGGATGCCGTTACGTTGCGCGCACCGCTGCCATCGGAATCAGTTAATTGAATGCCTGCCTGAGTGCGCAATACTTCGGATAACAATTTAGCGCCGGTTACACGAATTTCTTCTTCCGTAATAATTTTGATTTGTGTAGCAACGGGCATTTGCACTGTTTCGCTGCGAGTCGCACTGACATAAACAGTTTCGAGTTTTTTCTCGTCATCTTTTTGTGTTGCAGCAAACGCAGTGGGTGAACCAATGATGGCAGCACTTAACGTACTAATAACAAATACACTTGGCTTAACAATTTTTTTACTAGACATGAGATTCCTCAATCCTGACATAGGGATGAGGGAGGGGAAGCGGAAAAAGATGAATGGGCGCGACCCAAAACATAAACAGATTTCCACCTATGTTGCCCTCCGCGACATAGTGAACAAGTAAGAGCATGGCTCTGCGATTGAGGCTGGTATCGGACTCATGGCGATTAACAATCGCAGCATTTACCGTTGCGGGGGCAGTGTCGGGATTGCACAGCGTTTATTGAACAGCTGACGCACCGACTTCCCATTGACTCTGATCCTGGCTTGCACTCTGACTAAAGAATGAACACCCATCAGACACCTCGGCGCGCAAGTTAAGGCGCTAGGGTCCGCAAGTCAAGCAATTCCTATGGCACCTGTAACAACAATTATCGTTTGGCAAGCCGATATTTGAACCGCTATAGTTGGCGCACAATCAGGTTTTTTTAAAACCCTATTGCATTCGATAAATAACAACACAAGGAATTTTTATGAATAACCCTTATCAAGCACCTGCAGCAGACTTGGCAACAGATCAACAAGAGCTTCTATATGTGGGGTTCTGGCCAAGACTGGGCGCCGTCATCATTGACCAGATCATAGTTACCATCATCACCCTGCCGATTTTATTATTGATTTACGGGATGGCTTATTTCACCAAAACAACATTTATTGCCGGCCCACTGGATGTGGTGATTAGCTATGTTTTCCCATTTGTGTGGGTACTGGGCTTCTGGGCTTACCGTCAGGCAACCCCCGGAAAAATGGTGGTCGGGGCGAAGATTATCAGCGCTAAAACAGGCGGCAAGCCCACGACGGGACAATTGGTTGGCCGTTACTTTGCCTATATCATTTCTACTCTTCCATTGTTGCTTGGCTTTCTGTGGGCGGCTTGGGACCCCAAAAAGCAAACCTGGCATGACAAACTGGCAGGCACATACATAGTGCGTAATTAATGTAATTGCAAAACAACAGACGGGAGCTTCGGCTCCCGTTTTACTTTCTCCGCCCTTAGGCAGTCCCGTTGCTGTCTGGCCTCATCGCTATCATCGCACGGCTTTCATCCTCGTCCCTCTTCCACCACCACTTACGACAAACTCGCAAAAAACCCTTTTCAGTCAAAGTTGTTATGGTATAACATCTCGTTTATTGACGATTTTCTATTTTTATCTGAGGTACATAGTGAAGCGAACCCTAATTTACGCCGCTCTTTTTCTTTCCAGCTCCCAGGCTCTCGCCCAAATTCAGGGCCAGGTTCGTGATGAACAAGGTATGCCTATACCTAATGCAACCGTCGAAGTCGTCGGCACCAAGCTCAGCACCCAAACGAATGCACAGGGCGAGTTCAACTTACCTGCCCAGCGCGATAGCCATGTGGAACTCCATGTGTTCGCCGCGGATTACACCCATAAAACGTTACATCTTCACAAAGAGGACGGTCCGGTAAATCTGGTGTTGAGCAGCACCACACTGGAAATCGTGAATGTGATTGGTCTGCCCTGGCACGCGTCGAATATGGAATCGGCGCAACCAGTAACAGTTCTGGATGGCGATAAGTTGCGCGATCGTCAGGCATCCACCCTGGGAGAAACCCTTAAGTATGAAGTAGGCGTGCATTCGAGCTACTACGGCCCGGTGGCCAGCAGCCCGGTTATTCGCGGCCTGGATGGACCGCGCGTATTGATCACCCAAAATGGTTTGGATGCTGGTGACGCATCACGCGTAGGCCCCGACCACGCGGTAGCAACCGAAGCATCCACTGCCCGTCAGATCGAAGTCTTGCGCGGCCCGGCAACCCTGTTTTATGGCAGCGGTGCAATTGGAGGCGTAGTGAATATCGTGGATGACCGGGTGCCGCGCGGTTTGGATACCTACGGTGAGTGGCGATTGGAGCAAGATTCTGTCGCCGATGACAAACTCATTTCTGCCAGCGGTAATACGGCCGTTGGAACTGTCGGTTTACACCTCGATGCCTTCTGGCGTGATGCCGGTAATTACAAAATTCCCGGACCTGCAGCAATTGAATCCGCAGCGGAGCACGCCGAAGAAGGGCACGAACATGATCAGAGTAATCGCCTTGCTAATTCATTTACTGAAGCCCAAGGCGCTAACATCGGCAGTAGCTTTATTATGGACGAAGGTTTCGTCGGCCTTTCTTACGGCCACCTCGAACGCCAATACGGCATTCCCGGTCATAGCCATGGCGATTCGGAAGAAAATGTTTACGCCGATCTAAAACAAGATCGCGTTCAACTAATCAGCGAACTCACATTGGATCACGATTTTTTCAGTGCAACCAATACCCGCTTCGGCTTTACCGATTACGAACACAGCGAAATTGAAAACGGCGCAATTGGAACCACCTTCCGCAATGAAACTGCAGAAGCGCGCTGGGAATTATTTCATCACCCGTTTGCGGAATGGCGTGGCGCGCTGAGCTTTCACTACAAACACAACGATTTTGAAGCAATTGGCGATGAAGCTTTCACCCCTCCCAGCAAAACCAGCACCCTGGCGTTGGGTTTAATGGAAGAGCGTCACTTCGGCGACCTACTCGTGCAGTTGGGGGCGCGCATTGAGGAGGTGAAAATTTCCGCGAACAATTTGCAATTGGATTTAAACGAGCAGGGCCACGCCGACGACCATAACCACGACGATCCCATTGATGGATTTGATTTTGATCACCAATCCACGCCGTTCAGCGCGTCGGCTGGCGCGGTATGGGATTTTACGCCCGGCTACAATGTAGGCCTCTCTTTCACCCATGCCGAGCGCACACCTTCCGCCGCAGAATTGCTCGCGTTTGGCCCGCATTTAGGCTCTGGATTATATGAAGTAGGCGCAATTATCGAATTGCACGAAGAAACAAATGGCGATTTCCATTTTGATTTAGCCGGCACAGACATTGAAATGGAAACGTCCAATAATCTGGATCTATCGCTACGCAAATTTGAAGGCGATCTTGGCTTTATCCTTAACGCGTTTTACAACCAAATTGACAACTACTATTACCTCTCCGAAACCAACGCTGTTTATGAAGCGGAACATGATCATGAATCTGCGGACGAGCATGAACACGAAGAAGCCACTGAATTACCGGTATTTATTTACCAGGCACGCGACGCTAACCTCTACGGTTTTGAAAGTGAAATTATTTGGCAAACCACCAACGCCTTAACACTGAGTTTTACCAGCGACTACACGCGAGCCTCACTCAACAACGGCGGAGACTTACCCCGCATACCACCTTTACGTGTCGGCGCGCGCGCTGAATATGAAACGGGTCGCTGGCGTGCCGAGTTGAGCGGTCAACACTATTTTGAACAGGATAAGGTTGCCGCACTGGAAACCACCACCGGTTCATACACCCTGGTCGATGCACAAATTAGTTACGCCTTTAGCGATACCTTAAAAATTTACCTGAAAGGCAACAACCTCACTGACGAATACGCGCGCGTTCACGCGTCATTCCTCAAAGATAAAGCGCCGCTGCCCGCCCGCAGTTACGCGCTTGGTATTAGCGGTAGTTTTTAAAGTGCTTTTTTAAAAGGTATTAATTACGCAAAGGATTGCTCAATTAATGATTTCCCACGTGGTAATGGAAAATTATTTTCACGCATGATTGCTGCGTCTGCCCACTGGGAACTCATGCCGCCTTTTTAACTCTCGCAAGCGAATCAAGGACATGAATAACAATCAAGGTTTGCTGAACTAGTTGGCCGGCAAGGATTTCAGAGTTAACACACGACGTTGATGAGCTTGCAGTAATTCAGTACCTTTTTTATAGCTGGGAATACTCATTAACAACTCATCGAAACTTCCGTCGGCAAGTGCGCGAGATAAACCTACCTCGATGCGTTGTGCCAGCTTGGTATTGTTTTTGTTTACAAAAAAATAAACTTCGTTGGGGTAACTAAGCAACAATTTTTCTTCCATTTGCAGCCCCAGATGCCCGTACATCTTCAACTCTCCATGGACCTGATAAACGCCGCGCGAATAATAGTCGAATCGATTTGCAACAAGCATTTTAAAAAGTTTGCGATATCCAACCGCTTTAACTAACAACAGGTTGTTGTACTCCATAATTTTGGCATCGGTCCACTGTGGGCTTATTCCTCCACGCAACCTGGCCAAATCCACCAAACTGTTAACCCCGGAAAAACGCGCCTGCTCCCCTTCACGAATCAGCAATACGCGATAATTGTTAAGGTTTTTTAATAGCGAAATCCGAATGGGCAGCATGTCTTGTTCATGAGCACTGCTCGTAGGCGACCAGATAACGTCGACAATTCCACGGTGCAATGAAGCCCGCAACCGTCGGTCTTCGATTAAATAAGGCAGCTCTTTAACTTCCAATGCACCCCAATCGGATTGAGTCTTGGATATAACCAAGCGCAGCAGGCGGGAGAAGTAATAATCTTCGTCAACATCAATAACAGCGATACTGGTGTTGCGAATAGTCAAGAACTCAGCAGGTAAAGAGGATGTATCGCCGTTATAAACCGGGGAAGCGCTAGTAGCTCCAACGCTGGAAAGGCACAAGAGGGTCATCACCCAGAAGCGTAAATTCCGCCCTATGGTTTTGGACATAACGTTAGCCTAATTTTTGAGTCGAGCCCCAAGCGCAATTATAGGTGGAAATCCGGACCTGCGGCGAAATCAACAAGCACCAATAGCTATATCCACTGCCCCAGTTAAAAGGATGCTCCTCTCGATTAGCAATGACGTCCTGACGCGACCAATATGCCCCGCCGCCGCACATCCCAAAGCAGATTAGTAATTTACATTCATTTTGCGATGCGAGGCTCTGCGACCGGCACTAATTTTCCGTCACGCAGTTGAATAATTTGCGAAGCGCCCATGCTTGGCCAAACATTAATATCATGCCCCTTCTGTGCCAGCGCTTTACGAACCATGTCCGGCATAGCCGCTTCGACAAATAATAAATTCGGGTTCCATTGCTCATGTATGCGCGGCTGTTTTATCGCCTCTTCAGCGGGCATCCCAAATTCGAGGGTGTACAACAAGTTTTGAACCACTTGGGAAATGATGGTTGGGCCTCCGGCCGCCCCTAATGTCATCACCGGTTGATTATCTTTAAACACCAATGTGGGGCTCATACTGGATAATGGACGCTTTTTTGCCGCGACTGCATTGGCATCCGAGCCCACCAAACCAAAAGCATTGGCAACACCCACTTGCGCGGAAAAATCATCCATCTGGTTATTCATTACCACCCCGGTACCGGGAATAACTACTTTGCTACCAAAACTGGTATTCACAGTTGATGTGATAGCTACCCAATTACCATCTAAATCTGCAGTAGCGATGTGTGTGGTGTGTTTATTCATTAAGTGGGGAATATCAACGTCAGGATCACCGTGCACCACATTGTTCGCAACCTTATTCAGATTGATTTTTTGCGCGATGGTTTTTGCGTAGGCTTTGCTCGTCAATAACGCCGGAACTTTTGTAAAGTCAGCATCGCCCAACCAGTGGGCGCGATCTGCAAACGCAAACTTCATTGCCTCGGCCACCAAATGATAACGCTCGGACGTAGTCGCTTTGTGCAAATCAAAGTTTTCCAAAATATTTAATATTTGCGCAACGTGGGTACCGCCTGAACTTGGCGGCGGAAAACCATAAAGTGTGTAACCGGCAAATTGCGACACCACCGGCTGACGCAACTTGGCTTGATAATTGGAAAAATCATCGCGGGTAATTAATCCACCATTTTTTTTCATCCACTCGGCGGTTTTATTCGCAAAGTCACCGCGATAAAAATAATCCGGCCCCAGTTTCGCCAACTGTCGATAGGTGTTGGCAAGGTCGGGATTTTTGATACGTGTATTCACGCTAAAAGGTTGACCGGATTTATCCAGATAAATTGCCGCCGTTGCGGGAAATTTTTTAATGTCCGGGGCAGTAGCCGCGCTGCGCTCAGCAACAACGGGTGATACCGCAAAGCCCCGCTCCGCCAATTCTGCCGAGGGCAAAATTACGTCCGCAAAACCAAGCCTTCCCCCTTCGCGCTGTAATTTGTGCAGCGCCATCACTGAGCCGGGAATACCAATCGCCAAGGCCCCCGTACGACTCAGCTCAGGATTCGCCCTTCCGTTTTGCAAAAACATATCGCGTTGCGCAGCTGCGGGGGCCATCTCGCGCCCATCAATCGCCAGTATGCGCCCATCCGCCAAGCGGACCAGAACAAAACAACCACCGCCAATACCGGAGTTTTGCGGGTCAACCACACCCAGCGCAAAGGCAATGGCAATGGCCGCATCCACCGCATTACCGCCACGCTTTACCACTTCCATCGCGATCCGGGTTGCGTCCGGGTTTACGCTGGCCGCGGCAACCTTGCCATCATTGGACACCTGCGCATAGCCAGTGTGCGTGTACCCGGTAGCGGGAAGCTGCGCGCAACACAGCAGCGGAAATATCCAAACGAGCAATGCAAAAATGGTCTTTTTCATAAGTACTACAACCAAAATCAGTGAAATAAAACAGCGATCAATCGGGGAGATGCAGCCGGGGAGTCTATTCGCATTTAACGCCAGGGGCTATATTGACAGGCATTTTTGCACACTCATTTTTACCGGCTATTAACCAGCATATTCAGATCAAACCCTATGGCAGAGTCTTCAGTACCCGGCAGCGACTCACTGGAATCGCTACTCAAGAACATCGTCCTCTTCTTATTGTTGCTGCAAGCAGGCCTATGCGGCTTATTACTGCTCGCCCTGCCCTGGTGGCAAGTTGCGTTAATTGGCACTGTGAGCCTGCTAATCACGAGCGCTATTTTTATCGGCTTGTACAGTAAAATTTTTACCATCTTCCAGCGCATTGGCACTCAACTGGACGCACTCCAGCACCAGGATTTCAGCATCCTCGCCAAACCAGTTTTTCACGCGGGAATCGTTGCAGAATTTCAGCAGCAATTTAATGCGCTGCGCGAGTCATTGCAGATTCACAAAAGCCATTACAACCAACAATTGTTTGTGCTCTACCAAATGATTGATCACTTGAATACCCCAATTCTGGTGTTTGACCACAAGCAGCGCCTCAACTACGCCAATAGTGCTTTCGCGCAATTATTTGGTCGCCCCTGGCAAACACTACGGCATGCAAAGCCTGATCTATTGGGTTTGATAATGAAATCCGAATGGCAGTTTAGCGATGCGCTTAAACAACAGGAATGGCAAATTCGCACCAGTCGCTTTGTGGATCAGGGGCAAGAAAATCAATTGCTGATTTTTATCAATATCAAATCTGCATTGCGCAATCAGGAGCAGGAAGCCTGGCAAAAATTAATTCGCGTGCTCAGCCATGAAATTCGCAATTCGCTTACACCGGTCGCCGCCCTTGCCCAATCGCTGCAACAAAAAGTCACCCAGGCACGTGAAAAAGAGGCGCTCAGTGTTATTGAAGAGCGCTGCCAACACCTGCGCGATTTCGTGGCGCGTTACGCGCAATTCCAACAGCCCATTCACATAGAACACCAACTAGTGAACGTGCAGTCGCTCATTGAAAAAACCCAGGGTCTATTCCCCCAACAGCGCTTAACCCCTAGCGGGCAGGATATTGTCCTGCAGACCGATCCCGTACTTTTGCAGCAGGTGTTAATTAACTTATTAAAAAACGCCGAAGAAGCCGGCAGCCCACCTGAAACTGTCGAATTAACGACCCAGCTAATTCGCGAGCACTCGCGGGAATACTGCGAAATTAAAATCCAGGATCAAGGGCAAGGTATCACGAACGAAGATAATTTATTTGTGCCCTTCTACACCACCAAAAGCCAGGGTCAGGGTATTGGATTAAATCTCTGCCGCCATATCGTCGAGCAATTAGGCGGGCAATTGCATTTAACCAATCGCACCGATCGCCAAGGCGCTTGCGCGCTGGTGCGACTGCCAATAGGCTCGCATTTCACACGTTAGTCCGGAATCGAAATGCTTTTCGTCCGATTCCGGACTCATTTTCGCACACAATCGCGTTAATTTCGCAAAATCTCCTTAAAAATCAATCCACTTCAACTATGGCATAAACCCTGCTCCCAGCTTTACATACCCACGTGTTATGCACGCGGCTTTAGTCTAAGGATATTTAAGGAAATCACGGTGGATAGAATCATTCAACGCACCAACAATCCCTTTTCACCATTTTTACTCAAGCTATTCATTGTCGGCTTACTGGTTGGCGGAGCGATCTATTATTTGCTCAACAGTCACCTGGGCAGCCCGGTATTGAACAAAGAAACCCTGCGTATTGGCGAAGTGAAACGCGGCCCTTTTAGTGTGCAAGTCGTAGGCAACGGCCAGATCGCAGCGAAAGATCCTGACTGGGTAGTTGCACGGGTTGAAGGCCAGGTAATAAAAGCCCCGGTCAAGGCCGGACAGTTGGTCAACAAAGGCGATATGCTGTTGGAGCTATCGAACGATAATATCGCCTCCAGCTACGCCAAAAGCCAATCAGATTTACAAGCCGCGCAAGCGGATCTCAATTTATTGCTCGCGAATCTCGATGCACGCAAGACCGAACTAAAAGCCGCCGTTATTCACGCGCGGCTCGACCACAAGCAAATTAAAGCGCGCTACGACGCCCTCACTCGCTTAAAAACTACCAGTGTTATTCCTATTCCTGAATTGGAATACGTCAATACCCAGGTAGGTGTTGAACAAGCAGAGGGAAAGCTGGAAGTTGCGCAGCTGGAATTAAATAGCTTTCATAAAATTGCCAAAGCACAAACCAGTGCCGCAGAATTTCGTTTTAATGCACAACAACAGGAAGCTGAGCGGATAAAAAAACAATTTGACGACCTCAGTGTGCGCGCAACACGCACAGGCATAGCGCAAAATATTAATTTCAATCCCGGCGAAAGCGTTAATACCTCTACCCCTATTGCCCAAATAGTCGATCCCGATTCTGTGTACGTTACGCTCAGTGTTCCTGCCATTCAGGCATCACAACTCACGGTGCAACAAAAAGTAGAACTGCAAATTAACCGCAAACAAGTGCAGGGCTATGTGCACCGGGTCGATCCTAATATTAAGGGCAGTACCGTCGATGTGGATGTGTACTTAAACGAGGCACGCCCCGAGGATGCCAAAATCGGCATGTATGTTACCGGCACTATTTATATCCAATCGATTGCCGAAGCACTCTACGTAGAAATTCCAGCCAGGGTTGCCGAACGGGATTCCATGTCGGTGTATTTGATTAATAAAGAAGGCAACATTGCCCGGCTTACGGCAATTAAATCCGGTGCACTTTCTGCGCATTATTTACAAGTAATTGATGGCTTAAGCATCGGCGACAAAATTGTTTTATCGGAAATAACGGATCGCGAAAGTGACACTTTTCGCCTGAACTAACCACTTTCCTGAACTCACTATTCGCGTTAATCACCAAGAAATCAAACAGGAAATTACACAGGACTGAACCATGAATAATGACAAACTGCTTGAAGTAGTTGATGTAACCAAAGTATTTAGTACCGAAGAAGTAGAAACTTTTGCGGTTAACAAAGTCAGCTTCCATATTAATCGCGGCGAATACCTGGCTATTTCCGGACCATCCGGCGGTGGTAAATCCACCATTTTATCAATCCTTGGTTTGCTCGACTCGCCGACCGAAGGCCAATATTTTTTTAAGGGCAAAGAAACCAGCAAGTTATCGCGCGATCAACTATCTAATATCCGCAACCAGGAAATTGGTTTTATCTTTCAATCATTCAACCTGATCGAAAATATGAGTGTGCTGGACAATGTAATGCTTCCGCTCATTTATCGTCCGGGTGCGAAAAAATCCCAAGTAAAAGCGCGTGCAATTCACTGTCTGGAACAAGTGGGCATGGCACACCGCAAAAACCATTCGCCCACTCAGCTCTCCGGGGGGCAGCAGCAGCGCGTTGCCGTTGCGCGTGCCATGGTGACAGATCCGAGCATTATTTTTGCCGACGAACCCACCGGCAACCTGGATTCCAAAAGCGCTGAAACGGTAATGGATTTAATTAAACAACAACACCAGAACGGTGCCACCGTCTGCATAGTGACCCACGACCCGCGTTACACGCAAGACGCAACACGTACTATTCATTTTGCCGATGGGGCCTTGGTTAGTTAACTCGCCATCGACAAAACAAGGAGTTTTTATGGTCACCCTGTTTGATGTAAAGCAAGCCGCCGTGCGCTTGTATAAAGATAAGAAATACAGCTTCGTTATTGTGCTGGCAATTTCTTTTGGCTTAGCCATTTCGTTATTTTTATATGCACAAGTACATACGCGTTTACTCACCGATTTACCCTTTGTGGATGGCGACAAAATTGTGTATGTCAGCCGTTTTGAACGCGAGCGCCAACGTTTGAACGGTGGCCTGCAAGATTATGACGCTTATTATTTTCAGCAGCGCCAAACTACATTGGATACTTTTACTACTGTTGAAGATCGCGGCTTCACCGTTGCCACCGAAAGCAGTACTCATCAGGTTTGGGGAGTTGCTACTACTTCAGTATTATTTCAGCTTACCAATGAAGCGCCACTGCTCGGACGCACCCTGCTACCCAGCGACGATTTGCCTAACGCAGCGCCGGTGTTGGTGATCAGTTATTCCGCCTGGAAACGTGTTTTCCAAGGGGATACATCGGCAGTAGGCCGCACCATTACAGTGGATGGAAAACCCACCACTCTCGTTGGTGTAATGCGCGAAGGTTATCGCTTTCCCACTAATGAAGATGCCTGGCTCTCCTATGTTCCACCACAAGCTTCGGTAGATGCTGTATCCGGCTGGCTGGGCATCATGGGGAAATTAAAACCCGGCATTAGTGTGGCGCAAGCCGACGAAGAGTTTAAACGACTGGCCGCCGAACTGGAGCGAGACCACAATAAAATCTATATGGGAAAATCTGTCAAAGTGGAAACCCAAACCCAGGTGCGTGCAACTCCGATCATGCTAATGACCCAAGTAATGACGGTAGTAGCAATTAGCGTATTGCTCATGTCCTGCTTTAGTGTGACCAGTTTGGTAATTGTGCGCATGCTCAGCAATGCCAAGGAGGCAGCAATAAAAAATGCGCTGGGAGTTTCCGCCAAAAAAATTATGCTACTGCCCTTGGTGGAATCTTTTTTCCTGTACGCCGTTGCCGGAGCGCTGGGTCTATTATTCTGCGCCCTCGCCATTGAATACGCGGCAGGTTTTGTCGTTAGCGAATGGGACCCTTTTTGGTGGCAATTATCATTTAACCAACCGATCGTTTTTGCAGGCTTGGGCTTTTTGGTTATCGCGTGGTTAATCACCGGCATAGTACCCGTATTAATGGCGACCAGTAAGCGGTTTTATCGCCAACTGAACTCGGGAAAAAAAGGTGGCGCAGGCAATCAAACCGGAAAGTTGATGAACTCAGTAGTTGCGCTGCAAGTGGCCTGCACGTTTGTGCTTATGTTATTTACCGGCGTTGCTTTTTCGTCTTTTTATAACGTGCTCAATACCGACTACGGTTTTAACAGCGAAAATTTATTAACCAGTTTTATTAAGTTGCCACCTTCAAAATATGCTGAGCTGACTGATCGAGTTAATTTTTATGAAAAGCTTGGCGATGAATTCAGCCGGATTCCGGGAATTCAGCAGGTCACATTTGCTGCCGCTATACCGGGGAGATATGGATATTTGAGCACGGTAAACAGTACCGAAATTGATTTAACCAACAGCGGTGAATATCTTCAAGCCACGGAAATCCCCATTGCAGATAATCATTTTAAAACCATGGGTTTACATTTATTGGAGGGACGAGCATTTACACCGGCGGACGGTGAATCCGCTGAGCTGGTTGTTATAGTAGGTGCAAAGCTCGCTAAAAAGCTTTCGCCCCATGGTTCGGCAATTGGAAAAAAAATGCATCTTAACCCGGATAAGAGCGGCCCACTGCTAACCATTGTCGGTGTAGCACCTGATTTGGTTTATGGCCCACCGATATCTTTTTTTGAAAGCAGTATGGAGACTATCTACCGCCCCATGCGCCAAATACTACCCGTATGGGCTGGGGTTTATCTGATTGCCAAAACAGATGGCGATCCGTTTCAATGGACTGATTCATTGTTAAAAACCGCACGAATAGTTGATGCGCAGGTTGCCCTTGAAGAGCCCCACAGTATGGAGGAAGTTCTAGCTGACAACGCCAGTCGATTTGAAATGCTGCTCTTTAACTTTATGCCCGCCACCCTGCTCGCCTTTATTATGTCGGCCTTAAGTATTTATGCCATTAGCGCACGTGTGATGTTGCAACGCACCAACGACATAGGAGTGATGAAAGCACTTGGGATAGACGACCAACGCATTACCCGGTTATTTATGCGCGACACCTATATTAAGCTGTGTTCGGGATTAATCCTTGGGGCTCTTTGCTTTGCATTATTTTTGCCGGGAATTATGAGCCAATTAATAGTGGTGAGTTATTGGAGCATCATTGGTATTGCCATCAGTGTAACTCTGGTACTTTCGGTATTGGTGATATTTGCCAGTAGAATTCCACTGTTTCAAGCGCACAGGCTAAGCCCACAAGAAGCAATCAATAAAATTTGAGCTACTTTTAGGGAGAAGATAAATGGCTTATTTTTTAAAAAAAATATTGTTAGCAACAACCAACAGCAGGCATACATATCTTGATTGGTTGACTATTACATTGGTTATATTGTGGATTTTCTTTTTATTGTTCATAGGTAAGCAAATACAACCGACAGAGCAACTGACACTTATTCAAGCTTATAGTAAAAATTTGGGAATATTGGTAGTAGATAAAGTCGCCTGCTTTTTTCAACTAAGCGCCTATGGGCTTATCCAATAAATTAATTGATCGAGAACAACAATGAGTTCAGCATTTACTCAAGCCCGCTTGAACGGCTTGGACACACTAAGAGCACTTGCGATTCTGCTGGTACTGATTTTCCACTATCGCGTAGTCGTTAGCAACGAACTGCTGTTCGGGTTTGTTTCCAACATTGGTTGGGTAGGCGTCGATTTATTCTTTGTACTAAGCGGCTATTTAATAGGCGACCAACTATTGCGCGCCTATGCCAATAAGGATAACTTTTCAGTCAAAAATTTTTATGCGCGGCGTTTATTGCGAACACTGCCCAATTACTATGCGGTATTCGCTCTCTATTTACTCCTCCCGAATCTATTAAACGGAACCTACGTTGCACCGCTCTGGCAATTTCTTACTTTTACCCAAAATCTGGATATGCGACCTGGCGAAACCTTTACCCACTCCTGGTCGCTGTGCGTTGAAGAACAGTTTTATTTACTCTTTCCATTGATTGGTATGCTGGCACTATCGAACACCACTAATGCAACGCGCTTGTGGTTGATAATTGGTTTGGCGTTTATTGCGGCCGCAATTACACGCTGGTATATGTTTACTTCCCATGCAGGAGCAGCTATTACAGGCAAAGAGTATTGGCAGTTTATTTACTACCCGAGCTATTCACGATTTGATGAGCTGTTACCGGGTGTTGCCTTGGCACTGATTAAAAACTACCACCCGAAGACCTTTGCTAAATTACTGCAATATGGCAATCAATGGTTGTTAGCCGGCTTAGTAAGCAGCGGAATAGTATTTTACCTATTCTTAAATATTCATTATCAGGAAGGAATTGGTTTTAATCCCTGGACAACCTGCATTGGCTATTCATTGTTAGCGATGAGCTTTTCATTATTGGTGCTAGCAGGTTTATCGCCGAAATCCTGGCTCAATCGCCACCAGGTTCCCGGCGCCACTAGTCTCGCCCTTTGGTCTTATGCTATTTATTTGATTCACAAGCCCGTATATCAATTGCTGAAAGAACCGCTGAAAAATGCTGGCTTCAACACCGATGGCTATGTAGGAATGGGAATAATCCTGCTGCTCAGCCTTATTGCTGGCTGGGGGCTGTATAAATTAGTGGAAGAGCCCTTTATGAAGTTTCGCGCACGCCACTTTCCGTCAAATAACCGGTCTTCACATGAAAGGCCATCCAGCAACAATCTGTCTAACGCAAAGCCTGCGCACCACCAACAAACAGTTGCTACGGAAACATTTGTGGGACCCAATAAACCAAATTAACGCTATCTCAAATTAGCTCTAGTGATCGTCAGGGTTAATAAAACCATATTTCTCCAAGCGGCGATAAAGCGATGATTTGGTAATACCCAGTAAATCAGCCGCTTGCTGTTTGTTGTTGTTAGCTTGTATAAGCGCTTGACGAATGAGCTGTTGCTCCGCGTCATCCAGCGTCATCATCGGCAGTAAATAATTCGCGTCGGGCACATCACTGGAACTGGGAATATTAAACTCCACAGACGTTAATACACTGGAGCGTGCCAGTAATACCGCGCGCTCCATTACATGGCTTAGCTCGCGAATATTCCCCGGCCAGGAGTAAGTAGTTAATAATTTTTGTGCGCAGCCACTCAAGATTAATTCAGGTTTTCGGTAGCGCTGCCCGTGCTTGCGCATAAAATAATTTGCCAACACTGCTATATCTTCCTGGCGTTCACGCAGGGCCGGCACCCGAAACTCCAGGGTATTTAAGCGGTAATATAAATCCTGACGAAACTGACTCTCTTTAATTAGTTGGGTAAAGTCACCATTAGTTGCGCTCAGCAAGCGAACATCAGCGCGCAAAGTTTGGCTCGAACCCAACATTTCAAACTCACCTGATTCCAGCACACGCAACAATTTGCTTTGCTGAGCGAATGGGATGCAGGCTATTTCATCCAAAAATAAACTGCCGCACTGCGCCAGCTCAAAACGACCAATGCGATTCTCACGCGCGTCGGTAAAGGCACCCTTTTTATGACCAAACATTTCACTTTCAAACAATGACTCGGGAATTGCCCCCATATTCACCGCAATAAAAGGTTGGGCCGCGCGCGCAGACTGGCTGTGCACCCAACGCGCCAAGTGGCTTTTTCCTGTGCCATTTTCGCCTGTCAATAGAACGCTGGCTTCACTCGCCGCCACAGCGGTTAATTGTTCCATTAACCGATTCATCGCATCACTGCGCCACACCAGCTCCGGTTGCTCTTGTTCCAGGCGCTGCTGCAATGCTCGATTGCCGCGCGCCAACTGCTGCAGCTGTAATTGCTGCTGCAATACCTGGTGCAAACGCTGATTATTCCAGGGTTTTTCGATAAAATCTCCCGCACCCAATTGCATCGCTTTCACCACCAACTGAGTGTTAGTCCAAGCGGTCATGGCTACCAACGGGATATCCATTCCTTGTTGCTTTAACCAACGCAAAAACTCCAACCCTTCTTCACCAGACGTAGTATCCCGCTCGTAATTCATATCCAGTAAAATCAAATCGGCGGACTGTTGCTGCAACCAGGGCTTGGCCAATGCCGGGTTCTCCAACGTCTCGACCTGAAAACCAAAATCTTCCAAAACAAAATGGGCTGAAAGGCGAATTTCACGGTTGTCTTCAATGACTAAAATGCGAGGACCAGCCATAACAAATTCTCGTTGCGTTCTAATAAACACTTACCGGCGCACATACTAACAGCAAACAGGGTTATACACAGTAAATGTCATTGCGCACAAAATCACACTCGCATAGCGGGAGCGCGCTAGCTGGTTTACACTTCAGGCACTTTATTTATTCAATTAGTTTCTAGTCATCCTCTATATTGCTCAGGAGTTTCCCTATGCGATTTTTAACACGGGCGTTGTGTATTGCTGGCGGACTAACCATGGCCAGTTCAGTCATGGCTGCAGAAGGTATGTGGACATTGGATAACCTCCCCTATGCTGAGCTGGAAAAAAACTACAACTTCAAACCCACCCCGGAATGGATTCAAAAAACAATGCGCAGTGCAGTACGGCTCGCTGGGGGCTGCTCGGGTTCATTTGTCTCGGGCGAAGGATTGGTGCTCACCAATCATCACTGTGTGGTTTCCTGTGTGGAAGATTTATCCAGCAAGGAGCAAGACCTGATCAACGATGGTTTTATCGCGCGCGCGCGCAATGAAGAAAAACAATGCCCGGGCATGGAGATTAACCAACTGGAAAAAACTGAGAATGTCACTGCACGCATGCAAAAAGCATTGACAGGATTGAATGGAAAAGCCTTCGCCGACGCCAAAAAAGCCGAGCAATCGCGAATTGAAAAAGAATGTATGGGCGATGCAGGCGATAAGCGGCGCTGCGATATTGTAGAGCTCTACAATGGTGGCGAGTATCATGTCTATCAATACAATCGCTATCAAGACGTGCGATTAGTATTTGCGCCCGAATATGCCGCGGGTTTTTTTGGTGGTGATCCAGACAACTTTAACTTCCCGCGTTACAACCTGGATATGGGTTTATTACGTGTGTATGAAAATGGCAAGCCTATCGCCAACACTAATTGGTTTCCCATCAACACCAAAGGCGCCAAAGAAAATGAACTGGTAATGACGCTGGGGCACCCAGGCGCCACCCAGCGCCTACTCACTATGGCGGAACTTGAAACGCAACGCGATCTGGTACTGCCTTTCCGTTTAATATTCGCGTCGGAGTATCGTGGGCTACTGCTCCAATATTCACGCGAGGGAGATGAGCAATCGCGCATTGCCCAGACTGAATTATTTTCTGTCGAAAACGGTATTAAAGCGCGCACGGGTATGTTCCAGGCATTGCTATCGCCCGCCGTTATGCAAGAAAAACGCGATAGTGAAAATAACTTTCGCAACTGGGTAAATGCCGATACTGCACGCCAGCAACAATATGGCGACCCATGGCAAACCATTAGCGATACTCAAACGGCGTGGCGCAACCTCTACCTGGATTACGTGATGATTGAGATGGGAATGGGTTCGCTTTCGCAGCAAATTACCTGGGCGAGAACGCTGGTGCGTGGCGCCGCTGAGCGCGACAAACCCGATGCTGCACGCCTGCGCGAATTCTCCCAAGCTGCCCTGCCCAATGTGCAGGCCGGCTTATTAGCGGAAATACCGCTCTACCCGGAATTTGAACAATTAAAACTTAGCTGGTCACTGAGTAAATTGCGCGAACGTTTAGGGGTAGATAACCCCGTTGTAAAAGCGATTCTCGGCAAAGAGTCGCCAGAGGCGATTGCTAAAAATATTGTCACCAACAGCAAACTGGGCGATGCGGCCCTGCGTAAACAACTCTGGGAAGCTGGAAGTGCTGCGATTGCGAAAAGCGATGATCCTGCGCTGGTGCTCGCGCGCAAACTGGACGCACAGGGTCGTAAACTGCGCGAACAATTCGATCATCAAATTGAGCCGGTGCAAAAAGCGGCGATTGAACAATTATCCAAAGCGCGTTTTGCTTACAAGGGAACCTCTGTATACCCGGATGCAACCTTTTCGTTGCGCCTTTCACACGGTGTGATTCGCGGCTGGGATGAGCGGGGTACCGCCATTAAACCTTTTACCGATTTTGCCGGCCTATTCGATCGGGCTACCGATTTTGATCCATTCAAGCTGGCGAGCACCTGGGCCGCAAACGAGAAAAAATTGGACAAGAAAACTCGCTTCAATCAAGTATCTACCAATGACATCGTAGGTGGAAACTCAGGCAGCCCGCTAATCAACAGCAAGGGTGAGCTAGTCGGGTTGATTTTTGACGGCAACATCCAATCATTAGGTGGAAGTTATTTCTATGATGAATCGGTTAATCGCGCCGTATCAGTCCACTCGGCAGCCATCAGCGAAGCGTTAAAGAAGGTCTATAAAGCCGATCATTTGATCAAAGAATTACACCTCAAAAAATAGATTTACCCGCTCATCTGGCTCGCGCCCGTCCCCGGGCGCGAGACTACTTGTCCCCATGTGACCAAATAACTAAAAATTTTTAACTTTTTTGCATTTACAGCCAAAATTGTCACAAACTATTCACAATAGTGTGATAACGCGAGTGCTAATCTGACAATGAAATCGGAGATCGATGACCCATAAGGGTGCAGGTTGCCGTATGTTGATTCACGAGGAGCACAACAATGACCAATATTATTCTTAAAAAACTGATCCGCTCACTGGCAATTTTAGCAGCCGCCGCCCCATTTGCGAGCTACGCGACTGCTTATACTCCAGCAAAATTCGGCAACGCAGTAGACACCTTGGGTAAACAAATCACATTGCCCGCATCCTTCGGTGAAGGCGTTAAAACGGTGGCGGTTTATTGCCAAGCCGACATATTAACCAGCGGCACTATCAACGCGGTAACTTGTTACGAAAACAGCCCGTTGGTATCCATGCAGAACGTCACTGAATCTGCGCTCAAATCTGCGACTTTTGAGCCAGCAACTATTGATGGTAAGGCTGTGCCAGTCAGAATGCAGTTGCGTGTAGTGTATTCGCTCGGCGGAACCCAGGCCCCTATCGTATTGCTGCCGAATTTGGGCACATTGCAAGCACAATACGGTACCAACTATTACGCTCCGCAAGAACGTTTGGACACCAGCGACTGGTATGCGAACTACACCACCAAAGAACACGGTGATGGCAAGCTCTTTTTTGCCGAAGGGAAAACAACCCGTGTAATGGCCAATATTGAAACTGATGGTAAAGTGGAAACGGTGAGCACAATTGAAGCAGCACTACGCAAACAAGCGGACGCTGCGAATATTGAATCGTCCCTGAAAAAATCCCGTTTCATTCCGGGTTTTGTAGAAAATAAACCTACCGCCATGCATTACATTGCCGTAGTCAATTATCAAAAATAATTCGTCGCTGAGTGAAATAAAAAAGGCTGCACTCATTTGCAGCCTTTTTATTTTTTAAGCGATCAACTCCAATAAATGCGTTACTGACTGGCAAAGAATTTTTGAATGCTTTCTGCTTCCGCTAACGCATCCGCTCGCCCCAACTCAATTAGCTCATTAATAAATTCGGTTGAAAATAGTAAATAACTGGCCGCAGTTGCACCCCCACCTTTCGCGGTAGAACCTGTTGCGCGCATGAAGAAGCGTAAACTTTTAGGCAAGTAACGCACATTGCGCCCAGCAATACCATCAATCGGCAAACTCGGCGAAATCACCATATTCTCCACAGGGCGCAAATATATTCCCTCCTTGTTTCGCTGCTCCTCGGGAATCAACTTCAGCAATTGATTCATGCGTTCCAAATGCTCCAGATCACTTTCCATCGCATCCACAAATGCGCTGTTAAATAAATGCCCAACAATTTGGCCCATCGACGGTGAATGTCTGTGCGGAACGCGGCGATTAGCTTTCACCGCGGTGCGATTGCCGCTCACACCAATGACAAACAGCGAATCAGCCCCCAAATGCAATGCGGGGCTCATAGGTGCAAGCTGACGCAAAGCGCCATCGCCAAAATATTCGCGGTTAATACGCACGGCAGGAAATATTGTTGGGATTGCTGAAGACGCCAACAAATGCTCCAGGCGTAACTGGGTGGGTACTCCCGCACGACGATAGCGAGTCCACCCCTGTAAATCCGGATGCCCCTGAAAAAAGCTTACCGAATGCCCCGAGGTGTAGCCCATCGCAGAGACGCTAACGGCGAGCAACTTGCCACTATTGATGGATTGCGCAATATTTTCAAAATGAATTTTGGACCCCAGCAAATTCCACAAAGGGCCGTTGTCCAGTAACGACAAAGGCCTACGGCGCCCCATGCCTTCATTCATCAACGAGAAGCCCAAGTAGGAAAGCCCTTTAAAAATATCAATCCAGCCATACTGGTATACCTGCCCTATTTCCAGGTTTTGCCACATCGCCGTCAGCGCATTGACCGCCGATTTGAAATTGCCTTTATGAGCTGCAATCGCCAACGCGTTAATTGCTCCGGCGGAGGTGCCACAGATAATCGGAAAGGGATTTTCACTATCATCCGGCAGAATTTCAGCGAGTGCTTTTAACACCCCCACTTGGTAGGCAGCACGAGCACCGCCGCCGGATAGAATAAGTGCACGTTTCATAAATACGTCTAATCGATAGTCCTGGCGCTGCGAATAATCGTTATTACAACACCCGGGTTTATTAAAAAGCCAAGTTCCACTTACCTTTAGCTTAGCAGTTGATCGCCATATTGGCGCACGCAATAAAAAAGCACCTGCAAGAGAGGTGCTTTTTAAAGAATCAGGCCAATTGTATAATTTACTTAGCTTTTGCTATTTCCTGATCGCGCAACTCACGGCGCAAAATTTTTCCAACGTTGGTTTTTGGCAGTTCTTTGCGGAACTCAATTAGATGGGGAACCTTATAGGCAGTTAAGGTTTCCTTGGCAAATTTGCGCACCTGCTCAATCGTCAGGGATTCATTCGCGGTCACGATAAACGCCTTGACTGTTTCACTGCCTTCGCCATCAGGTATGCCAACGATCGCGACCTCGACGATATCCGGATGGTTGCTCAACGCATCTTCCACTTCATTGGGGAATACCTTGAAACCACTGACGTTGATCATATCTTTTTTGCGATCGACAATTTTGATAAAGCCATCGCCTTGAATGACGGCGATATCGCCCGTCATAAACCAGCCCTCACTATCCATCACTTCGGCCGTAGCCTCCGGGCGCTGCCAGTACCCTTTCATTACCTGTGGGCCGCGCACACATAATTCGCCTGCCTCACCACTTGGCAACGCAGTTCCATTCTCATCGATTACTTTAACTTCGGTGTCTATCAGCGGCAGACCAACAGTGCCGTCCTGAACATTCTCTAACGGATTATTGGAAACCACAGGCGAAGTTTCAGTTAAGCCATAACCTTCACTCATCGGGGCCCCGGTCACCTCCCTCCAGTGCCGCGCGGTTTCGTGGGTCAATGCCATACCGCCTGAACAGGTTAATCGCAGATGACTAAAATCCAACTTGCAAAAATCCGGATTACGCATCAGCGCATTGAACAAAGTGTTTAGCCCTACAAAAAAAGTAAAATTAACGCCTTGCAGAGCTTTTACAAATCCGGGGATATCACGCGGATTGGGAATCAGCAAATTGTGATTACCCAGCGCCAACGCAGAAGCGCAATGGATAGTGAATGAGTAAATGTGGTACAGCGGTAAAGGAGCTACATAGAGCTCTTGCTTGGGACGAAACACATTTTTCATGCGCTCATTCAACTGCGCCATATTCGCAACCAAATTGCGATGCGTCAGCATGGCTCCTTTAGCAACACCAGTAGTGCCCCCGGTATATTGCAGCACGGCAATATCATCCGGTGTTTGTGCAACCGCTTGCCATGGTTGAGAGGCTAACGACAGCGCTGTGTTCAGCGAAACCTGGTGCGGAAATACAAACGGCGGCACCATTTTTTTCAAATATTTAACCGCAAAATTAAGCAGGATACGTTTTAAAGGCGGGTGCAAATCTGCCAACTCGGTCACTATCACTTGTTCTACTTTTGTTTCACTGATAATCGCCGCCGCATTTTTAGCAATGTTCGCCAACACCACCAGAGCCTTAGCTCCCGAGTCATTTAACTGGTGCTTTATTTCATGCGGGGTATAAAGTGGATTGGTATTTACCACGACGAGGCCTGCGCGCAGTGCGCCAAACACTACCACCGGATATTGCAGGATATTTGGTAATTGCACGGCAATTCGGTCGCCCGGCTTTAGCTGGGTATGTTGTTGCAAGTAGGCGGCAAATCGCCCGGAAAGCTGATCCAGTTCAGCATAGCTGAGCGTATGCCCCATACAGGTGAAAGCCTTACAGTCCGCGAATTGCTTACAGGATTGCGCAAATACCTCCGCGAGAGTTCTGTCGTAATTCAGCGACATGCATGTATCTCCACTGTTGTTATTGTTTAACGTTTAAAAACTATCCTCCGACAAGGACATTAAATTGCCCGCACCGGATTCCATCATCTGCACCAACCCCAACGTACGCGGCAAAATGCGCGCAAAATAGAAATCGGCTGATGCAAGCTTGGCGTTGTAAAAATCGGCATTGCCAGGTGACAAGTCCACTTTCTCCCGAGCTACTTTTTCTGCCCGCAGCCATAAATAAGCGAGCACAACATAGCCCGAATACATCAGATAATCTACCGCAGCAGCCCCAATTTCATCCGGGTTTTGCAGTGCTTTGGCAGCAATGCTCAAACTCAAATCTTGCCATTGTTGATTGAGTGTAGCCAATTGCGCCAGATGCGGGGCCAATTGCGTATCCCCTTCGCAATCCGCACAAAAACGATCGACCTCATCAATCAGGATAGCCAGTGTCTTGCCCCCAGTTCCCAGCACTTTGCGCCCCAACAAATCCAGCGCCTGTATACCCGTAGTACCTTCGTACAAGGTAGCGATACGGCAATCACGCAAATTCTGCTCAAGCCCCCACTCGCGGATATAGCCGTGCCCACCCAAACACTGCAACGCGAGATTAGCCGATTCAAACCCTGCCTCCGAACTAAACGCTTTTACAATGGGAGTTAGTACACCCAAAACGTCACTTGCTGCATCGCGCTCGCTCACATCCGCAGTATGCTGACTCAAGTCCATTTTCAGAGATGCGAAATAACAAAGCATGCGTATACCCTCCACCAGTACCTTCTGGGTTAGCAACATACGCCTTACGTCTGGATGAACGATAATGGGGTCAGCTGCTTTATCCGGATATTTTGGGCCGGCCGGCGCGCGCATCTGTAAGCGTTCACGCGCATAGCGTCGCGCAGTTTGATAGCCAAGCTCCGCGTGAGCCAACCCTTGCAAACCTGATCCTATGCGCGCCAGATTCATAAAGGTGAACATTTGATTCAGCCCTTTATTCACGTCACCAAGCAACCAGCCTGTTGCGCCATCGAAATTGAGAACGCAGGTGGCATTACCGTGAATACCCATTTTGTGCTCAATCGCTGAACAGTTAATCTGATTAGGCTCCAGCAACTCTCCAGCATCACCAACCAATACCTTCGGAACGACAAATAGCGAAACCCCCTTTGTACCTGCCGGGGCGTCCGGCAAACGCGCCAAAACTATATGAACAATATTCTCTGCGAGGTCGTGATCGCCCGAGGAGATAAAAATCTTGGTGCCCGTGATCTTGTAACTACCGTCCGGATTAGGTGTAGCCTTGGTGCGCAGCAACCCCAAATCACTTCCCGCCTGGGATTCTGTCAAACACATGGTGCCAGTCCAACGGCCAGAAATTAATGCCGGTAAATACCGCTGCTTCTGGTGCAAGCTGCCGTGAGTCTCGATGGTGTGCATTGCCCCCTGGGACAAGCCTGCATACATCCCCCAGGCCCAATTGGGCGTACCCAGGATTTCACTCAATACAATACCCAAGGATTGGGGCAAACCCTGACCACCATAGACAGAAGAGCGCGACAACGTGGGCCAACCGGCATCGCAATAGCGTTGGTAGGCCTCTTTAAATCCGGGAGGAGTAATGACATCGCCATCGACCAGCCGACAGCCTAACTGATCGCCCAATGGACCCAGCGGAGCTAAAACGTCTTCAGAAAAATGTGCCGCTTCAGCCAAAAAGGCGTTGGCCAATTCTTTATCAAGTGAGGGTTGCCCCAAATGGGCACAGTGATCACTGTATTTGAAGAGTTCAAAAAGAGTGAAATTAATATCGCGTAAGGGCGTTTGGTAATTGCTCATCCTTAACCACCCGGGCCTAGCCCATTCAAGAGTCTTTACAGCAAGCAAGTCACTCGCCAACCGGTTAATAATTCTTATATGCCCGGCCCAAACTTAGGCCGAAGGTTGCATCTTTGCCAAATACGCCTGTTATGTCAAATACAAAAACCTTCAAAAACAAAAAGTTAGGATTGATTTATCATTTTGTAGTGCTGGCTTTCATTTTGGTAAGTTCGCCTGCTGTACCACTTTCAGAAAACGTTCGGTGACGGCTGCAGTAAATCCCCAAATCTCATACCCTTGGTAATGGTAGACGGGAATTTGGTAAGTGTGATTGCCCTTTTCGAAGTGATCTACCCTTACCTTGAGCCCATTTTCAAACAACGCAAGCGGCACCCAAAAAACCGAATCCAATTCAGACAAGCAAGGCACGAGCGGATAACTGGCGTCCATACTAGCGACAAAAGAGGCCACCTCCGTACCGGCACGCGTGTGAAAATCAGGTAGCCGCCCAAGCACAGTAACCTGGTCCGGAGGCAAACCAATTTCCTCCTCCATCTCACGTAACGCCGTCGCTAATAAATTCAAATCCTGAGGCTCGTGCATACCACCAGGAAAACATACTTCACCCGGGTGACGACGCAAATGCAATGCACGCTTGGTAAACAGTAGCGCGGGACTATCCCCCCGGCTCAACAGTAAAATAACGGCGGCGCGCGCACGACTGTCCATAGTGACCGGCAGAAGGGCAGAAATGAGCTCATCAAACGGTGACACACTCACAGATCTCCCTCCAACTCCACAACTTGCACAACATCAAATGCTGGCGCTTCATAAGGATGAGACTCTCGCAATGCGCTTACAACCTGTCGGATATATTCTTCCGCACAAACCATTTCTACGCGATACTCTGTGAGAGTTTCCAGTTTATTAACTTGACCGATAAAGGGATTGGCGTCAGACAGCGGGCGGAACTGCCCTTGCCCAATAGTTTGCCAGCAGCACTGATCGTAATGACCAATACACCCGGCACCAGCAGCAAAAACCGCCGTTTTGACTTGTTCCAGATGGGATTCGGGGACAAAGAAGACTAACTTGTACATCTGCCCTGCCCCCGAATTAGCGAACGGAAAAATTTCGCGCGATTAGATTACTCGCACCGCAATTACGTGCTCAACGTTAGCCAAAGCATCGATAACGGATGCCGCAGGCACCTGCTCAACATCAATAATATTGTAGGCAACATCACCGCGGCTTTTGTTAACCATATCAATCACGTTCACTTTATGGTCGGCCAATACCGATAAAACATGCCCCAAGACACCGGATACGTTTTCGTTGGAGAATGTAATTCGCGCACCATTGCCCGCATTGCGATCCATAGATACGGCCGGGAAATTAACGGAGTTTTTGATGTTGCCATTCTCCAGATAATCCACCAATTGGTCCGCCGCCATAATCGCGCAATTTTCTTCCGCCTCTTCAGTGCTGGCACCGATGTGCGGCATGGCCAATACATCCGCACGATTCAACAAAATTGGCTCTGGGAAGTCGCAAATGTATTTGCCCAAATGCCCAGCATTCAAGCTATCTACGACTGCATGAGAGTCCACAATTGCTTCGCGCGCAAAGTTCAACAAGACTGCGCCTTTTTTGCACACTTTAAGCGTATCCGCATTGATCAGATGCTTGGTTGCAGGAATTGCAGGAACATGCAGAGTAATGTAATCAGAGCGCGCCAATAATGATTGCAGGTTTTCCATACGGCCTACCTGGTTGGGCAGGCGCCAGGCTGCTTCTACCGATAATGCTGGATCAAAACCCACAACATTCATTCCCAATGCCAACGCCGCATCGGCAATTAACGAACCAATCGCTCCCAGACCAACAATACCCAGAGTTTTGCCCTGCACTTCCATACCTGCAAAATTGGATTTCTCTTTTTCAAGCAGCTTGGACATTTCGTCAGCATCAGTCATGTGCGTCAAACCGTTCACATATTGCATACCAGAAACGATTCCGCGGGACCCGAGTAGCATCCCGGCCAATACCAACTCTTTTACCGCGTTGGCATTTGCGCCAGGCGAATTGAAAACCACTACGCCTTTTTTGGTGTATTCCTCAACCGGAACATTGTTGGTACCCGCGCCTGCGCGAGCAACTGCTTTCACTGATTCAGGCAATGGCTCACCCTGCAATTTATGGCTGCGCAGGATATAGGCATCCGGACTACCAATATCACTGGCGACTTCGTATTTTTCGCGCGAAAAACGATTAAGGCCTTTTACAGAAATTGCATTGTAGGTTTTTATTTTAAACATGATTTTCTTCCTCAAATCTGCCAACAAAAAGGCCGTGTAAAAACACGGCCTGAGTCGTAACATCTATCAATATCAAGCCGCTGTGGCCTCATTGTATGCCCAGGTCAACCAAGGCAATAACGCTTCAAGATCTTCCGCACCTACAGTTGCACCAGCCCAGATACGCAAACCGGGAGGCGCATCGCGGTAGGCACCAATGTCGTAGGCAACACCTTCTTTATCGAGCAATTTGATCATGGTTTTTACCTGATCCGGCGTTGCTTTCAAGGTGAAACATACACTGGTGTTTGACAAGGTTTCCGGCACTTGCGCAAGGAAATCGATCCAGTCATTGGCGACAACAAATTTTTTCAGTACTTCCAAATTGGCATTGGAGCGAGCAATTGTTTCTTTTACGCCACCGATTGCACGCACCCAATCCAACGCATCCAGATAATCGGCTACCGCCAGCATGGATGGAGTATTGATAGTATCGCCTTTAAAAATACCTTCCTGCACCTTGCCGCCGCTGGTCATACGGAACAGTTTAGGCATGGGCCAGCTTGGCTTATAGGATTCCAAACGTTCAACAGCACGCGGGCTCAAGATCAACATGCCGTGAGCACCTTCGCCGCCGAGTACTTTTTGCCAGCTATAAGTAATCACATCGAGCTTGTCCCATGGCATATCCATTGCGAAGACCGCCGAGGTTGCATCGCAAATAGTCAGACCCTTGCGATCTGCTGGAATCCAGTCGCCATTAGGCACTTTCACACCCGAGGTAGTACCGTTCCAAGTGAAGATGACGTCATTATCGAAATTGACTTTGGACAGATCCGGCAACAGACCATAATCCGCCTCGTGAGCATTAACCGATAACTTCAGTTCTTTAGTGGCATCGCTCAGCCAGCCATTACCAAAAGACTCCCACTGCAGGATATCCACACCGCGCGCGCCCAACAGCGACCACATTGCCATTTCAACGGCACCGGTATCAGAACCTGGAACTACACCAACACGATAGCCTTCCGGCAATCCGAGCAATTCAGCAGTGTCTTCGCATGCGCGTTGCAGCGCAGCCTTACCAATTGTGGAGCGGTGTGAGCGGCCGAGCGTAGAAATATCAAGCTGATAAAGGCTGTAGCCCGGGCGTTTGCTGCAGGGGCCAGATGAAAAATTAGGGTTCTTGGGTTTTACGGCTGGCTTCATGGTAGTCCTCTAGCTGACAGGAAAGCGTGCCTACTAGCCAAATTGGCCTGGCTCGCTACTAGGGCTCACCCCACAACACACATAGGGGCAAACCCGGAAAATTCGGGGGGTCGATTATGCCAGCTAAGAACCGAATAACCTAGTCACACAGATGAGAATTAAAATGAAAAAACTAACCGGACGGGTAGTCGTGGTTACGCTACCAACACTCTAAAAACTGGCGCGTAAAAAAAAAGCCCTCTGAAACTCAGAGGGCAAGAGGGAGACGTCGATGCATCAACCAGACATCGACGGTGAGAGACCATTAACCATTCAAAACCAAGCTCGACGAGCCAGTAAGCTCGGAATCTCAATCAACTTGTGGCTACTTTAAAACCTTATGACAGCGCTGTCAAACATATTTTGACAAATATATCAAAGATTCATACGTCAACCAGGAAAATGGTAGCCCTAACATTCCTATCATTTGAAAATTTTACGCCTGAATTGCCTTACCTAACCGACAAAAACAGCAACAATCAGGTTGCAGGAACGAAAACCACTGAGTCACGCTGGGGGAAGACTGACCGAAAGTGTTTTACGAAATCTTCATTAAACTTTCTGCGATTTTTGGAGTAGAGCAAATTTCCATCAGAAAAGGTGTCTTTGCAGGTTTGATTGGCTCGCTCACAAAAACTGGCGGTTTCAATCGGTGCAGCAAAGAAGTAATCCGCAAAGTTACGCTCAAACTTTTTCATACTAGCTGGCGCCAAGCGCAATTCTCCCTCGTCATAATAAGCGCCGATCAAGAAATAGCCCTGCCTATCGTCGCGTACTAGTGACTCGCTATTAACTTTGACACTCGCAACATCAACACTCAGTGCCAGTTTACGTTTAAACGAAGCAACCATAACCCTTCCCTCAATCAGTCGATTCGGTTCACGCACAACAAACTGATACCAATCCGTTTTTTCCGTCTTTTTTAATTCGAGTCGAGTCCCCTTTTCCTCCGCAACCCAACTACCTGACAACCGCGACGCATCCGGCTCATCACCCTGCAAAGGCTTATTCAATAAATCGTTACACCCGCCTAAGGTCAACAGCACTACAAGAACTCCACACCATTTCAAATACATTCGCACAACCTCTTTTTACACGTGAACACAACGCCGCAGCTGAGCAGCTTATGTATTCAACATAATACAAAATGTAAGTATTTGTATTAACGCTGCCAGGAGTTTGCATAAAACATTCACAATTGATACGTGGTGACCATTCAGTAATTTAACGTATTGCAATCCTCCTTATTCCCTCCTAACCTCTTCGCCATTACTCCGGCATTAGATGAAATTATGTCCAGCAAAGAATCATCTCAAATCGAACCAATTACTATTGTAGGCGGGGGCCCAAAGAAAGTTCTCTACACATTGAGAACCGTTGCAAGAATTGGATTACTCAACTCTGCCAAAGCGCTAAACAGCAAAAACACCTGTAAAGCCTGCGGTCTGGGGATGGGTGGACAACGCGGCGGTATGACCAATGAGAAGGACGAATTTCCTTCGGTATGCAACAAAAGTATTCAGGCACAATCGACTGATATACAACCCCCAATTCCGCAAGATTTATTTGCACATACACTCGACGATTTTAAACAACTCAGCGCTTATGAATTGGAACATCTCGGACGGCTTGACACTCCCCTGTTCAAGAACACAGATTCAAATAGATACACTCCCGTAAGCTGGGCGTTCGCATTTGATAAAATGGCACGCGCATTTTCTGCTTGCCAACCTGAGCGCAGCTTTTTTTACTCGTCGGGACGCTCCTCCAACGAGGCCGGCTTTGTATTGCAATTACTGGCACGCATTTATGGCACTAACAATGTGAACAACTGTTCCTACTACTGCCATCAAGCGACCGGGGTTGGTTTGTCCAATGTTATCGGCACAGGTACAGCGACAGTTTCGTTAGAGGACGTGGGCGAATGCGATTGTATTTTTGTGATAGGCGCTAACCCGGCGTCCAATCATCCACGCTTTGTGCATCAATTAAAAAATTGCCGCGAGCGGGGCGGGCAAGTCATAGTAATTAACCCAGCAAAAGAACCCGGTCTGGTACGTTTTGCAGTTCCCAAAAGCGCAAAATCTATGCTGACAGGGGGAACCTGGATTGCATCCGATTATGTGCAACCCCAAATCGGTAGCGACCTCGCCTTATTAAAAGGTATTGCTAAAGCTCTTATCGAAAACCAACAACACGATGCCAATTTCATCACCGCGCACACAGAAGAATTCTCCGCATTTAGCAATGAATTGTCTGAAACCTCATGGGCAACCATTGTTGATAGCTGTGGAATTGCGCAAGAAAAAATTGTTGCACTTGCTGCCGCTTACGCAAAATCCGAGCGCGCGATTTTTGCGTGGGGAATGGGCATCACCCATCACCTCAACGGCGTTGAAAATGTAGAGGCAATTGCCAACCTTGCGCTGCTGCGCGGGATGATCGGTAAACCCGCCGCTGGTTTGCTGCCGCTTCGCGGGCACAGCAATGTCCAAGGTATAGGCACCGTTGGTGTAAAGCCGGTTTTAGCAGAAGATGTGTTAGCAAAATTGGAAAATCAATTTAATTTGCAACTACCACGCAAACCCGGCATGGATACCCTCGCCTGCTTAGCTTCTGCGCAAGAAGGAGATATTGATGCTGCGTTTATTATGGGCGGCAACCTATTTGCAGCAACGCCCAACACCGATTGGGCGCGCACAGCGCTGGATAAAATTCCATTTAAAGTCTATTTAACAACGACTCTCAACGCCGGCCACATTCACGGCATGGAAAACAGTGAGTCCTTGATCCTACCCGTGACTGCGCGCGATGAAGAGTGGCAACCCACTACACAAGAGTCCATGTTTAACTATGTTCGGCTGAGTGATGGAGGCATTGACCGCTTACATGGTGTTAAGCCTGAAGTAGAAATTTTATGCGAGCTAGGGCTTCGTCTACTGCCCAAGACAGCACCTTTATTTCAACAATTTAAAAAACACAATTCGATTCGAGCCGCGATTGCAGCAACTATTAGCGGATTAGAAGAATTAAAGGATATTGAAGAAACCAAGCAGGAATTTACCATTAAAAATCGACTACTGGACCAACCGCTTTTTAATACCAACAACCAGAAAGCGCAATTTAAAATTCACCCCTTAACACCCAATAACCGCAATCCGGAATTTCCCTTTACGCTTGCCAGTATTCGCAGTGAAGGGCAATTCAATTCCATTATTTATGAAGAAAGTGACTCCTATCGTGGAGCCGACACCCGATGGTCGGTATTAATGAATAAGGACGACATGCAGGCATTAGGTATTGTCGCAGGAGATTCGTTAAATATTGAATCGCCACAAGGAGTAATGAAGAGTGTTAAAGCAGTCGTCTTTGATGTCCCACGCGGTAATTTGCTAGCTTATTACCCCGAGGCAAATGTTCTGATTTCCACTGAGCATGACCCACGCAGTAAAACTCCTGCATTTAAGTCGGTACCCGTTAAAATTACTACACCTTGATAATTTATTTATTGGCGATGAGCAGGATTTCGTCGCCTTGACCAAGCATATACTGGCATTTCAACTGGAAACCACTGGCAGCAACCATATCACTAGCTTCTTTAAACCCTATTGCTTCAGGGTAAAAACCCTTTTCAACTTTGGCAGCGACCAATTCACGTGGTTTGAACGTAAACAAAAAGCTTTTTCCTCGCGCACACAAATGTTCCAGCAACGCCTTTTGGTGTTGTAAATAATTCACGACACCCAAACATAAAATCAAGTTTTCACCTTGAACCGGCGGATATTCAAACTTATCAAAATCGCACACGATGGTTCGGCTATCACGTTTGGCAATATCGCAAGGAATATATCCCGCCGGATTTTTGAGATGCTTTTCAATCAGCATATTGCCGCACCCCATATCAAGCACATACGCACCTTCCGGAATCCAGCGCGCAACGACTTTTGCACGATGCTCCCACACAGGGTTATGCAGATCGTCGCGTACACCTTCCGCTTCGTACATTTTGGAGTATCCAACTGCCTTTGCCGCATTCAGTTCCGCCAATAAAGACTCTTGATGGCGATTGCGAAACGTAATTGAATCCTCAACAAAGGCAGAGACGTTATAAGCCTCCTCGATAAAACCAAGTTGGAATAAGGTCTTTCCCAAAAATCGAACGAACCGTAAATTTTCCAAACACAAAGGCGCTGCTTTTGCAGCAAGAAGAAAGGCATCATTAATCTTCCCTCCATCCAATCTCGCCTCTGCTTCTTCAAACAGCTTTAGACTCTCGGAAACTTGCTCGGACATTACACATATTCCTTGACCAATAAGATGGGATTAAGGATGAATCAGACCATCCCCAGAGTATTAAAAAGACTAGACCAACGCAGCAGTTAAAACCAATTGGAGGGAATAAATAATAAACTCAGATCAAATGGAGATATTGATGTCAGTTTTGGGGGATCTGCGCCGGTCTTTCCCTGTACGCGTTTCTACCATGTGCTCACCGGGCTTATTACGCCGGTCTTGCTTGCGCCGCTCAATACCACCGGGTGGGCCAACTGCAAGCTCTTGTGCCGAATCCACGCTCGCGCCATGTTGGTCACTGGCATACGCCCTGACTGCGGTTGTACTGGATGGGCGACTGGGCGCCTTTAGAGATTGAGGTCTTGGACTTACCGGGCCTATATAAACCATAATTGCACCTAAATTTACATTTACAGTCAATTTATCGGCTGTGTGAATATTAACTTGAAGGCTAATTCATACGTCATCAAAAATTTGGCGAACTGCTCACATTTCAGGCATTTTTAGATTCGCGTAATCAACTCAAACGCATTGTAAATATGCTTTAAAGGTCTTGACCAAAATTTTACGCATTTTATACTTGGCGTACGAAGGGGAGTAGTTCTCGCCGCGCAGGTCGTCAATACGAGTGTTTAGCTCCGGTCGCGCGGGCAAGGTAGTACCTTGTTAACAAGACCTTTGTCACAATGACAAAGGCTTCCCTATTTCGGCATTTTCCGGCGCCCGTCATTGTGTTTTGTAAACCACTAACGACGGAGCTATTCATGCTTAACCTTCTCTCTTCCCTATCCGCTGGGCTAGCGCCCGCCCTTGATACCGCAACACCTCAAACCACGGCAATGTCTATTGGCACTCCCTGGATGTGGGCCATTTTCTTCGGCATTGTTCTAGTCGTGTTATTAATCGACCTCATCTTTGTAGGTGGAGGCAAACAACACCGGGTATCACTCAAAGAAGCCGCAAGCTGGTCGCTAGTTTGGGTGGCGTTAGCGCTGAGCTTCGGTGCTGGGCTCTGGTGGTACCTGGACGCCAACTTCAGCCGCGAACTAGCCAATACCAAAACTCTGGAATACCTAACTGGCTATTTGATTGAAAAATCCTTGGCCGTAGATAACGTATTCGTGTGGTTAATGTTATTTAACTTCTTTGCCATTCCATTTGAATTGCAAAAACGCGTACTCACCTACGGCGTACTGGGAGCGATTATTTTACGCACCATTATGATTTTCGCCGGTGTTTGGTTAATCGCCCACTTCCATTGGTTGCTCTACGTGTTCGGTTTGTTCCTGTTGTTTACTGGGATCAAAATGTGGTGGATGGCTGACAAAGAAATTCACCTTGAAAACAATCCATTACTCAATTGGTTTAAAAGGCACTTCGCCATAACCAATCAGTTACACGGTGAAAAATTCTTTGTGCTGGAAAATGGCGTGAGGATGATGACTCCGCTGTTTCTGGCGTTGATTATGGTGGAAATTTCCGACGTAATTTTTGCGGTGGACTCGATCCCTGCGATTTTTGCAATTACCTCAGATCCCTTTATCGTGCTAACCTCCAACATCTTTGCCATTTTAGGTCTGCGGGCTATGTATTTTTTGTTGGCTGATATGGCCGATCGCTTCACTTACATTAAATATGGATTGGCGTTGGTGCTGGTATTTATTGGTATCAAAATGATTCTGATCGATATTTATAAAATTCCCGTAGGAATTTCCTTGTTAGTCGTGGCGATGCTGATTGGCGGATCGGTCTTACTCTCGTGGATTAAAACCAAACCACAAGAAAATAGCTAATCGATAAAAAATTACCTAAAAAATAAAAAGGCCTGCATCAAGCAGGCCTTTTTTATACATTGTTGTTATCGCTTCTTCATTAATGGGTGTTAAACCACTTCAAACTATCATGCAGTTTTACAACTTCTCCCACAATAAATAGCGTAGGAGCATGAACATCATTTGCAGCTACCACATCAGCAATGGACATTAAATCTGCAATCAACACTCGCTGCTCTTGCGTAGTGCCTTTTTCAATTAAGGCTACAGGCGTATCTGCGGCGCGGCCATGAGCGATCAATGACTCACAAATTTCCTTTAAACCAACCAACCCCATATAAAACACCAGTGTTTGTGTAGGGTTCGCAAGCTCTGGCCAGGATAAATTAGTATCATCTGATTTTAGATGGCCAGTTACAAATCGCACTGACTGCGCATAATCACGATGGGTTAAGGGAATACCCGCGTAAGCAGCACAGCCAGATGCGGCCGTAATTCCTGGCACCACTTGAAATGGAATATTATGTTGTGCCAAGAGCTCAATCTCCTCACCGCCGCGACCAAAAATAAAAGGGTCACCGCCTTTCAAACGGAGCACACGTTTACCTTGCTTCGCCAAATCAACCAGCAATTGATTGATATTTTCCTGCTCCATTGCATGTTCGCTACGACGCTTGCCAACATAGATTCGCTCAGCATCGCGGCGAACCAACTCCATTACACCATCTGAAACCAATCGATCGTAAAGCACTACGTCTGCTTGCTGCATTAAGCGTAACGCTCGCAAAGTTAATAATTCCGGATCACCAGGGCCACCACCAACCAGATAAACCTCTCCTTGGGTCAATTGTGACTGATCACTCGCCAATTCATTACGAATAAAACTATTCGCCGCTTCTTCCTGGCCATTCATCATTAATTCTGCTGCTGGACCTTGCAGGATTTTTTCCCAGAACTTGCGCCGGCTATCACCATCACTAAAGCGCGCTTTAATCCGCTCGCGCCACTGACTGGCAATTTGCGCGAGCTTGCCGTAACCCGTTGGAATCAGCGTTTCCAATTTGGCGCGCACCAATCGCGCGAGCACCGGCGCCTCACCACCACTGGAAACGGCAATTACCAAGGGCGAGCGATCGATGATTGCCGGCGTGATATAGGTGCAAAGTACGGGAGTATCAACAACGTTGACGGGCAACTGCAAAGCTTGAGCATCGGCAGAAATTTTTTCATTGAGCGATTCAATATCGGTCGCAGCAATGGCCAACACACAATCTTGCAAGTCGCTGGTTTGATATTCACGTTGCAGCAATTCCCCGCCGGAGGTATTCGCCAACTCACGTAGTTCGGCAGAAATCTCCGGAGCTACTATGCGCAATATGGCACCCGCCTTGGCTAACATTCTGCCTTTACGTGTAGCCACTTCGCCACCACCAACTAACAAGCAGCGACGCTTTTTTAAATCAAGAAAGACGGGAAAATAATCCATACCAAGGCGCACCAATTTTCAACTAACGCAAAATTACCAACAACGCTGCTTTTATTGCGATAAAAAAGGTGGGTATCGCTTGCGCTCCACCCACCCTACAAATTCACACAAGTTAATGTTGCAATTATTTCTTAACCGGCGCCAACACCTCCTGCCCCCCCATGTATGGGCGCAAAACTTCGGGAATCACGATGCTGCCATCGGCTTGTTGGTAGTTTTCCAAGACGGCTAACAAGGTTCGGCCAATTGCCAGACCTGAGCCGTTCAGGGTATGCAGCAATTCCGGTTTGCCAGTTTCCTTGTTGCGGTAACGGGCCATCATGCGGCGCGCCTGGAAATCGCGGAAGCTGCTGCAGGAAGAAATTTCCCGGTATTTGTTTTGCGATGGAACCCATACTTCGATGTCGTAGGTTTTGGCAGAAGAGAAACCAATATCTCCACCGCACAGGATAACCGTGCGATGCGGCAAGCCGAGTTTTTGTAAAATGGTTTCAGCATGCCCAACCAATGCCTCCAAGGCCGCATCGGATTCCTCCGGGCGCACAAACTTTACCAACTCCACTTTTTCAAATTGATGTTGACGAATCATGCCGCGGGTATCACGACCGTAGCTGCCCGCTTCCGAACGAAAACACGGAGAATGACAAACCAATTTGATCGGCAGCTGGGCCTCATCAACAATTTCATCGCGATAAATGTTGGTAACTGGCACTTCTGCGGTAGGAATTAAATAGAACTCGCGATCATCGGTGAGTTTAAATAAGTCTTCTTCAAATTTTGGCAACTGGCCCGTGCCAAACAATGAATCGCGATTCACAATAAACGGCACATTGACTTCTTCGTAGCCGTGCTCCGTGGTATGGGTTTCCAACATGAATTGCGCAAGTGCGCGATGTAAGCGTGCTACACCAGCGCGCAATACCGCAAAACGAGTACCGGTAATTTTGGTGGCCACTTCAAAATCCAGACCACCAAGGTTCGCGCCAAGGTCCACGTGATCCACTACCGGGAAGTCAAAATTGCGCGGCGTACCCCAGCGACGAACTTCTACGTTGTCTTCATCGCTTTTACCTTCCGGCACTTCATCGGCAGGAATATTGGGAATGGCTTTTACAAAGTCATCCCATTCAGTTTGAATAGTTGCTAACTCTGCTTCTGCACCTACCAATTGCTGCTTGATGTTTTCAACCGCCTGCATCATAGGCGCTACATCTTCCCCCGCTTGTTTGGCTTTACCGATACCCTTGGAAATGGAATTGCGTTCAGCCTGGAGGTTTTCGGTTTTGACCTGGATGTCTTTGCGTTTTTCTTCCAGTGCCTGAATTTTTGCCACATCCAATTCATAGCCGCGTTTTGCCAAGCCTTTTGCTACGTCTTCAGTAGCGGTGCGAAGTAATTTTGAATCTAACATGATGAGTATTTTTCTGTATTAAAGTTAAAAAATGTTACCCGTAGCCCGTATGGAAGCTAGCGGAATACGGGGAATGGTTGCCAATGCAAACCCCGTATTTCGTTAGACTCCATACGAGCTACGCCTAAAATAATTTTTGGGTTACGGCCATACCAACAAAAGCCATCAATAAACCCAGAATCACCGAGCCACTGGCATACATCAATGCATTAATCACATGCCCTTCTTGCCACAGCTGTAAAATCTCCAACGAAAACGCGGAGAAAGTGGTGAAGCCGCCCAAAACTCCAGTAATAAAAAACAACCGCCATTCAGCAGACAAAGTCGTTTTTTCTACCAGCAGCACATAAGCCACACCAATTAAAAATGACCCGACGATATTCACCACAAAAGTGCCGAGCGGAAAACGGTAATTCAGCAGTGGCGTTAGGTAGCCGACGGCGGCGAATCTGATTACAGATCCAATTGCGCCACCCAATGCGATTGCTAACCACTGCATGCTATTTCCTGATCTATTTTTTATAACGCTGCTTTTTGCTTTGTTTATCCAGCTCGCGCAAGTGCGCCAGTTTTTCCTGGATTTTTAATTCCAGCCCACGCTCTACGGGGGCGTAATAACGGGTAGCGGAAATTTCTTCCGGCAAATAATTCTCCCCTGCCGCATACGCGCCCGGCTCGTCGTGGGCATAGCGATACTCTGCACCATAATCCATATTTTTCATGAGTTTGGTCGGGGCATTGCGCAAATGCAGGGGAACATCGTAAGCCGGCTGAGCGCGAACATCGGCCATCACCCGGTTGAACGCATTATACACAGCATTACTTTTTGGTGCGCAGGCCAGGTAAACCACCGCCTGGGCGATGGCCAACTCCCCTTCCGGGCTGCCCAGACGCTCCTGCACATCCCAAGCCGAAAGGCACAACGGCAGAGCGCGCGGGTCGGCGTTGCCTATGTCTTCACTCGCCATACGCACTACGCGGCGGGCGATATAAAGTGGATCGCAGCCACCATCCAACATGCGCGCCAGCCAATATAAGGCACCGTCGGGTGATGAACCGCGCACCGATTTATGCAAGGCCGATATTTGTTCATAAAAAATATCGCCGCCTTTATCAAAGCGGCGCACATCGCTGGCCAGTACTTCCGCCACAACCTGTTCGTTGATGACTTTGCTATCGCCGTCGTCATCCGCAAGATCGGCGGCGATTTCCAGCAGGTTAAGCGATTTACGCGCATCGCCATCCGCCGCCTGGGCGAGAGTCATCAGAGTATCGTCATCAATTGCGATCGGATGATCCCCCAGGCCACGCTCTTTATCATTGAGCGCCTGCAACAACACATTCTTTAATTGCTCAGGTTGCAAACCGCGCAGCACATAAACACGGCAGCGCGATAGCAATGCGTTATTTAATTCGAAGGAAGGGTTTTCGGTAGTCGCACCGATAAAAATAAAAGTGCCATCTTCCACGTAGGGTAAAAATGCATCCTGCTGCGATTTATTGAAACGATGGACTTCATCGACAAACAAAATCGTTTTACGCCGTGTCGAAATCCGCTCCTGCTGTGCGGCAGCTACCGCCGCGCGAATTTCTTTTACCCCCGACAAGACCGCTGACAGCGTTTCAAAACGTGCATCGGCTTGTTCGGCGAATAATTTGGCGAGCGAGGTTTTTCCTACACCGGGCGGCCCCCACAAAATCATGGAATGCAGTTGCCCGCGCGTGATCGCTTCGCGCAGGGGCTTACCCGGCGCTAGCAAATGCTCCTGACCAATATAATCATCCAGATTGCGCGGACGCATACGCGCGGCAAGCGGTTGATAGGCGGGTGTAGATGAACCAAATAAATCCATGCCGTTCCTGTGATAACAGCCCCGGAATTAATCGCGCAAAACTTCTACGCCTTCCGGCGGTTGAAAAAAGAATTTCTCCTCCGCCAAAGGCTTGTTGCGTTCCACTTTGGTAAGCACACAGCGTGTAAGTTGGCCAAGGCTGTCTTTAATAGCAAACTCTGTTAACTGGCCATTTTTAAATACCAGCGTCAAATGCTGGAACATACCTTCAGTTACTTTGGGTGTGAGGGTAAACGCTTCTGCCGCTTTGTTGTTCAGATCACGAGTGACTGAAAATTGCTTACGCAGTTGCTCCACATCGGCGCTCAATAACAGCGCTGGAGTTTCACGCAGGTCTTCGGAGAATTCACGAACGGTAACAGTTTCCAAATCCGGGTCGTAGAGCCAAATAGTTTTGTTATTGGACACCAACAGTTGAGGCATTGGTTCCAAGGTCTTCCAATAAAACTTGCCCGGCCGCATTAGCATAAAATTACCCGTGCTGGCCTCCTGCTCTACACCTGCCTTGTCGAAGCTGGTTTGAGTGAAATCACCTTGCAGGCTATTCATCGCATCGAGCAACTTACGCAACTGCACTGCCGCCTGATCATCCGCAGCGTAAGTAACGCCAGAAAAAACACTCACTAACACTAACGCAAAAATTTGAACAATTGCTTTCATAAAACATCCAGGCAGCAAGGAAAATAATAAGGTTGACGAGCACCCGAATCCTAACGAGCGCCGATGAACGGCAGATAAATCCCACGGGATTCACCCGGTAAAGACGCGTTAATTAAAATCTCGTCCACCGCCCACTAAGACTTCGCGATTACCATTGTGACCGGCGGACGAGACAACACCTGCCGCTTCCATAGTCTCAATCAAACGCGCCGCGCGGTTGTAGCCGATTCGCAGCTTCCGTTGTACTGAAGAAATAGAGGCTTTGCGCGATTCAATAACAAACTGTACCGCTTCATCGTAAAGCGCATCAGCTTCACCTTCATCACCCTCGCCGCCTTCGCTCGGCAAGCCGGGAACTGGAATCGAGTTGTTATCGTCATCAGTAATGCCATCGATATATTGTGGAGCGCCGCGCTTTTTCCAATCACCAACCACTTTATGCACCTCATGGTCATCCACAAAAGCGCCGTGAACACGAATAGGTACGCTGGTACCGGATGGTAAATACAGCATGTCACCATGCCCCAGCAACTGCTCTGCCCCACCCTGATCCAAGATGGTACGCGAATCAATTTTGGAGGAAACCTGGAAGGCAATACGCGTAGGCACGTTGGCTTTAATCAAGCCGGTAATAATGTCTACCGATGGACGCTGTGTGGCGAGGATCAGGTGAATACCAGCCGCACGGGCTTTTTGCGCGATACGGGCGATCAATTGTTCCACTTTTTTCTTGTCGACGATCATCATCATATCGGCGAATTCGTCGATCACTACCACAATAAACGGCAACACTTCCAAATCCGGAGCGGTGGCAACTTCAGCACCGGCTTCAAAATTGTCTTCCGGTTTAAATAACGGATCTTTAATCGGCTCACCGGCGTTAATCGCGTCGTCTACCTTGCGGTTAAAGCCCGCGAGGTTACGCACACCTAAGGCCGACATGAGTTTATAGCGGCGTTCCATCTCACCCACACACCAACGCAGGCCGTTGGATGCATCTTTCATGTCAGTGATTACGGGCGTGAGCAAATGGGGAATACCCTCGTACACTGAAAGCTCCAGCATCTTCGGATCGACCAAAATCAGGCGCACTTCTTTAGGCGTGGATTTATACAGCAGGCTGAGCAACATCACGTTCACGCCCACGGATTTACCCGAACCCGTAGTACCCGCTACCAGCAAGTGCGGCATCTTGGCCAGGTCAGATACCACTGGCTCGCCGGAAATGTCATGGCCCAAGGCCATCGTGAGAGGCGATTTCGCATTATCGAAGGCTTCCGAGGCAATCACTTCCGAGAGGCGCACCATCTCGCGGTGTGCATTGGGGATCTCTACCCCCATAACTGATTTGCCGGGAATTACTTCCACTACCCGCACTGACACGACGGCGAGTGAACGCGCCAAGTCCTTCGCCAAACCGGAAATACGGCTCGCCTTAATGCCGGGCGCCGGTTGGATTTCGAACCGGGTAACTACTGGGCCGGGTTGCACTGACACCACTTCAATATCGATACCGAAGTCTTTTAGTTTCAATTCGAGCATGCGCGACATGGCTTCCAACGACTCTTTGGAATAGCCCTTGTCGCTGCGTTTATCGGCGGGGTCCAGCAAACTCAAGGGAGGCAAGGTGCCCACTGCGGGCTCCAACGATTCGAACAGCGATGGCTGCTTTTCTTTTTCAACGCGAGGACTGGGTGCAGGTTTCTTTTTGGGTGGCTCGGTAATGATGACCGGCGCTACGCGCTTGGCTTCTTGCTTCACATGCTGCTCTACGATTTCGCGGCGATGCTCCTGAGCTTTGACTGCAATTTGCTTTTCTGCCCGCTCACGGCGATAGACCTGCCACTTTTCCATGGCTTTGTTGAAACCAATTAAGGTCCAGCGGCCAATGTCCTCGCTGAGCTTTAACCAGGAAAGGTCTGTGAAAATGGTCATGCCCACTAAAAAGGTACTGAGCAGTAGCAAGGTTCCGCCGGTGTAATTAAACGCACCAAAGACCGCATCGGAAACCGCCGCGCCAAGCAGGCCACCATTGGAGTATGGCAAAACAGATTGACCATCGCTGTAGTGCATGGCGGCAATGCCTGTTCCTGCAACCATTACCAATACAAGGCCGGCGGCGCGCAAGCCAAAAAACAACCAATCGATTCCCCCTTCGCGGTTGCGATCTTTCAAGACCAACCAGGCGCGGTAAGCAATCATCACCGGAAACAAATAAGCAAGGTACCCAAACAGAGAGAAGAAGACATCCGCCATCCAGGCACCGAAAGGTCCGCCGGCATTTTGCACAATGGCGTTGTCGCCAGTGCGCGACCACCCCGGGTCATTGGGGTCGTAACTGACCATAGCGATCAGCAAATACAGGCAAATAGCGCCCAAGCCAATCAGGGCCCCTTCTTTCAGCAGGCGTACCAGCAGGTTAGAGGTCTGCTCCGATGCGGGCGCACGGCGTTGTGGACTGACTGATTTCAATGGTGATATCCCGAATAATGATGAACCCGGTCTCGGCCGGGTTTTGAATGAACGAGGGCTATTGTAATAACTGGCGGAAGATTTACCACCGGCAAGATCACTATGACGGGAAATAGGTGAAAAAAACTGCCTCACCTCAGTGCATGAAGACAGCAGCAAGCAACTTTGAGCATAATTTCAACAGCGAATTAATGATGCTGGGTATCAGTAATAATGGTTTTCATATCCGGCTGCCAGCAAGTAACCTGATTGCGGCCATGCTGTTTGGAATAGTAAAGAGCCTCATCCGCCTGCTGGATAAGTTGGTTGGCAGTGACTGCCCCCATGCGGATGGATGTCACACCAAAGCTGCCCGTCACTTTAATTCCATTTGTTACTTTCTCTTCAATTTTCTGGCGGCAGCGCTCCGCAATCATCTGCGCTTGTTCCAATGGCGCCCCAGGCAAGATTACGCAATATTCTTCACCGCCAAACCGCGCTACCATATCCATATCTCGCACTACTTCGCGCAAACTGTTTGCAGCCATTTTAATCACTTCATCGCCCGCCGCATGGCCATAGGTATCGTTTACTTTTTTGAAGAAATCGATATCGGCCATGATGCAACTGAACTCAGCATCAGTAGTGCGAGCACCATCAAATTTACTGCTTAGATGCTCGTAGAGCGCACGACGGTTGTAACAGTTAGTAAGCGGATCGCGCGTTGCGAGAAAAGTCAGCTCCTTATTTTTGTTTTCAATTGCTACTTGTGTTGCGGCCAACTGCTGGATCATTTCCTCTAACAAACGACTCTTGGTTTCCAGTTCAGTAATATCTTCAAATACCGCAATGGTGCCTTGGCTCGCGCCTTTAGGGTCCAGAATGGGCACCGCATTTACCTGAAAAATCGTGTCTTTATCGCTATTGCTGGCGTCGGGTAGGAGTACTCGTACACCGGTTTGCTTGACGCCGCTACCAATTGCTTTCAGCCAGGGATATTCGCGCGCTTCTTGTTTGGGATCTAAAAACCAGCCAAGACTGCTGGCCTTTTTTCCCATGAGTGATTGTTCGGTACGCTGCAGGTGCTCAATCATCGAATTATTAGCCAATACGATTTGCTCGCGCCTATCCAGAATTAACACACCTTCCGCCAGAATATTTAATGCGTTGCGTACCCGGGCAGGCACTACCGCACTGGGATCCAAATGTTTTAACGCGCGTTTAATGTAAAACCAATAACCAACAAAGCCACTGAGTGATACAAAGATCACCAACAATATAAATGTCGGCAATTTAAAAATCGGATGACTATCGCTTAACAATGGCTCGAAGCTCAATTCAAATTCAGCACGCTTGGCACCGTTGAGCATGATGGGAAAACGGATATGTGTGGGTGTAGATTCGTTAGCTTTCGCCTTGGCCCAGTTCTTGGAATGCAATTTGGTTTGCGCAACAATTACACCATCATTGCGGCGCACAGCGACTGATAAAATTTCCGGGTTGCGCTCTACCGATGACTCCAGCAAATACTGCAGCAGTAATTCATCACCGCGCATAATAGCCACACTGACTTGCGATGCCAGGGTTTCAGCCAAACGCTTGCGGACTTCCAATTGTTGACGCTCAGCACCGGGCGCAAGCCCGATGGCCTGTGCCAAAATCAGGATGGAGATAGTTAAAATCACCAAACCCAAACTTAAACGAACTGCTGGAGTAAAACCTAACATTTATTTTCCTTAACCAGAAAACTCAGCAAAACCAACATTATTGGCCGGGATTTTTTTGTTGCGCATGGTCGAACAAATACCCTACTTCTTTGGAGCTCTTATCTTCTCGCGCACGGTCTTTACGCTGTTGTTCCAACTCTTTCTTGCGCTTATTCACTTCGTCAAGAATGGGCAATGGATCCAAACCGCGCCATAAAGGCAACATAGACATCAGGGTTAACAATAGACTGCTGGCGCGCAAAGACCAAACCAGCAAGCCTGTCGTCACTGAAAAAGTCAGCCCCGCCACTACCGCACGACGATCCTGCTCCTCTTCCATAGCCACATCCATTTGATCGCGAATACGGCGTACTTCGTTGTCAAAATCAGCTGCCTCCCAAGGGGCAAAACCATCATCCGTTGCAATCAGACTTACGAGCGATGAAGACGCCGTCAGTGTTGTAACCGGTATATTTTGCGACTCCAGGTCTGCTTCAAAACGCGCATAATCACGACTGGATTTATCATTGGGCAAGGCGACATTATCGCGAGCATCATTCGAATCAGAGACCGGAGGCACCCCCTGGCCAGACGTTCCCGGTAAATTGGTATCTATCCCCGTTTCTGGCAGGCCGACATCCTCACCATTGTTACCTGAACCCGGGTTTTCGCCATTCCCATCTGTGGGTGGTGTAGTGGGCGGTGTTACCGGCGGCGTTGTTGGCACTTCGGTAACCGGTGGTACCGTGGGCGGCGTTACCGGAGGTTTGGAAGGAATTTCCGGGTCAGGAACAACCACTGGCGCCGTGACATTTACTTTAAAGCGCGTGTCAACCCAGGCACCTTCGTTGTCTTGCGCACGCAGAGTAATAAAGGTTTCACCGCCACTGCTGGCAGCAAATGAAATTGTCATCATGCCAGTGGTCTGATTCCATTGCACACTGGGAACCACGGCGGTATTGGTATTGGCAATTAACGAATATTGCAGCGCAGTGCCATTTTCAATGTCAGAAAATATTTTACGCAAATCTATTTGTTGAGGTTGAGCACCCGCATTAACGTTAATGTCGTTAATGCCAGCGGATACAGGAACATCATTAACCGAAGCAATGTTTATTCGTACTGCGGTTTCAACAGTCGCGCCACTAGTGTCCTGTGCGCGAATAATTAAATCACTGACGCCAAATTGATTAGCACCGTAGCTAAACATTAATTTTCCAGTATTGGCATCTACGGTTGCACTGGAAACCAGGGCAGCATTGGAGTTGCTCACAACGGTATATTGCAATTGACTCGCAGGAGTTTCTTCATCGCTGAAGATAGAAAATAAATCCAGTTGGTCACCGGGCGCATCTTCAATGTTATTGATAGTAATTGGCGCACCGGCAACAGGTGCGTCATTCACAGCTTCTACCTGCAGCGCAAACTGGAAGTTCACACTGGCTTCACCATCGCTGGCAATCAATTGAATACTGAGATTACCAACATCGCTATTACCTGGGGTGCCGGTAAACGTTAAGGTGTCAGCATCAAAATGTAACCACGTGGGCAACGCTTGCCCATTCGCCAATTGCGCGCTGTAACTCAGTGAATCCCCCACATCGATATCGTTAAACATCGTCAATGGGAAACTAAGGTTAAAGGGCTGATCTTCATGTGCAACAGGATTGACACTTGGGGCAATCAATGTTGGTGCATCGTTGGTATTAACCACGGTAATGGTAAACGTATCGCTGATGCTGCCACCATTGCCGTCATTCACACTGACTTGCAGGTTAACTACACCGACATCGCCATTGCCCGGCGTTCCGAAAAAAGTGCCCGTCGATGCATCAAAACTCAACCATGAGGGCAAAGCACCACCGCCCGCTAATTGCGCTGAATAACTCAATGAATCGCCTTCGGCATCGGCAAACGCATTTGCAGGAATGGTGAACGAAAAGTTGGAATCTTCGTTAACGGATTGATCACTTATCCCCGCCTGAACTGTGGGAGGTAAATTGGCAGGCAATGCGTTCACAGTCACACTGAAAGTATCGGTAACGCTGCCGCCATTACCATCGCTGGCAATCACATCAATAGCGACGGCGCCAACATTTGGGGTGCCTGGTGTTCCACTAAATGTACGCGTAATTGCATCAAAACTTAGCCATGCCGGCAGCGCTCCGCCACCCGCTAGTTGCGCACTATAAGTTAGCGTCGCACCTGCATCCACGTCAGCAAATGTGTTAGCAGGAAATTGAAAATTAAATGCATTACTTTCAGTGGCAGTTTGATCTGCAATTGGATTGGCGACCGTAGGGGCGTCGTTGGTATTGGCAATAACAATGTCGAACGTATCCGTCACTGTACCACCGTTGCCATCGTCGGCAATGACGTCAATCGACAAGGTACCTACATCTGCATTAACAGGAGTACCGCTGAACGTGCGAGTAGCAGGATCAAAACTCAACCATACTGGCAATGCGCCCCCACCGGCAACTTGGGCAGAATATGTCAGCACATTACCCACATCAATGTCGGCAAACGTATTCGCCGCAAATTGAAAATTAAAAGCCGCATCTTCGGTAGCATTTTGATCGGGGATCGCGTTAGCAACTGTGGGCGCATCATTCACATCGTTTACGGTGATGGTGAAAGTATCAGTAACAGTGCCGCCATTTCCATCATCAGCAATGACATCAATAGATACGCTACCCAAATCTGCATTAGTCGGTGTTCCACTAAATGTGCGCGTTGCCGCATTAAAACTTAACCACGCGGGTAACGCACCGCCGCCATTTAATTGCACTGAATACGTGAGTGTTGCACCAGCATCCACATCCGCAAATGTGTTGGCAGCAAATTGGAAATTGAATGCTGCATTTTCGGTTGCGGTACGGTCAGGAATTGCATTTGCAACAGTCGGGGCATCATTGGTATTGGCAACCACAATGTCGAACGTATCTGTCACCGTGCCGCCATTACCATCATTGGCAATGACATCAATCGAGACTGTGCCTACGTTGGCATTTAACGGTGTGCCGCTGAAAGTGCGGGTAACCGGGTCGAAACTTAACCACGCGGGTAAAGCGCCGCCACCGGCAAGTTGCGCCGAGTATGTGAGCGTATCGCCAACATCGGGATCAGCAAACGTATTTGCGGCAAATTGAAAATTAAATGCCGCATCTTCAGTCGCATTTTGATTGGGAATCGCGTTGGCCACTGTGGGCGCATCATTCGCATTGCCCACCACAATATTGAATGTATCAGTGACTGTACCGCCGTTACCGTCATCGGCAATCACATCAATCGAAATGGTTCCTACATCACCATTCGCCGGTGTACCACTGAATGTGCGTGTAGCCGCGTTAAAACTTAACCAAGCTGGCAATGCACCGCCGCCATTTAATTGTGCTGAATAAGTGAGTGTTGCACCTACATCAACATCGGCAAAAGTGTTAGCCGCAAATTGGAAATTGAATGCTGCATCCTCAGTCGCATTTTGATTGGGAATGGCGTTGGCGACGGTGGGCGCATCGTTAGTATTGGCAACCACAATGTCGAACGTATCTGTCACCGTGCCGCCATTACCATCATTGGCAATGACATCAATCGAGACTGTGCCCACGTTGGCATTTAACGGTGTGCCGCTGAAAGTGCGGGTAACCGGATCGAAACTTAACCAAGCGGGTAAAGCGCCACCACCGGCAAGTTGCGCAGAGTATGTGAGCGTATCGCCAACATCGGGATCAGCAAACGTATTCGCGGCAAATTGAAAATTAAATGCCGCATCTTCAGTCGCATTTTGATTGGGAATCGCGTTGGCCACTGTGGGCGCATCATTCGCATTGCCCACCACAATATTGAATGTATCAGTGACTGTACCGCCGTTACCGTCATCGGCAATCACATCAATCGAAATGGTTCCTACATCACCATTCGCCGGTGTACCACTGAATGTGCGTGTAGCCGCGTTAAAACTTAACCAGGCTGGCAATGCACCGCCGCCATTTAATTGTGCTGAATAAGTGAGTGTTGCACCAGCATCAACATCGGCAAAGGCATTGGCCGCAAATTGGAAATTAAAGGCTGCATCTTCTGTGGCATTTTGGTTCGGGATAGCGTTGGCGACGGTGGGCGCATCATTCCCGGCGTTAACAGTAATATTGACCGTATCCGTATCCGTCAGGGTTCCACCGGAACCGGTATTACCTTGGTCACTGGTAGTAAGAGATAATACCGCCGCACCATTGTAATTTGCGGTGGGGTTGTAGGTGAGTGTCGCCAGCGCGGTATTAATATCCGCAAGCGTACCGGTAAACACCAGCGTTGAATCAGCGGTTCCATCACCCGTGGTAAAACTTAAACCGGTTGTACCGGCAAGTGTGAGCGTGCCATTGGTCACTGATAGTGTGACCTGCACAGCACCTGCAGCAGCATCAGGATCAGCGATTTGAATTTGATTGCTATTGCCTGTACTAAATACCAATGCGGTATCTTCAGTTGTAACTTGCGCGCCCGGAACAGAATTTACCGGCGCATCATTAACAGCAGAAATATTAATTGTCGCCGTGTCGTTACCCGTTAACGCGCCATCATTGGCAGTGATGGTTAATGTCGCAGTCGACATAGGTGTGTCGCCCGCCAGACGATACGTTAAGGTGCCGCCATTATTTCCCGCGAGGAAATCATTCACCTGGGTGAGCGTACCGGTGATCACCAAACTGGGTGTACCGTTACCGGAAAAAATACTAACACCGGTCGTACCCACATTTGCCGTTAGTTCACTGTGTGGTGCTGGACCAGCGATAGTGACAGTAACACTGTTCGTATCCACATCTGAAATGGATATGCCCGTTCCATGCAAATTAACCGCTGTCTGCTCACTGGTGTAGTAATCCGTTAACGCAATACTCACCGAGGGCGCGTCGTTTACATTGGCTACCGTGACGCTAAAGGTATCGGTAACCGAACCCCCATTTCCATCACTGGCCGTAACATCAACCGAGAAACTACCTACATCTCCGTTCGCGGGAGTGCCGCTAAAAGTACGCGTTGCGGCGTTGAAACTTAACCAAGATGGCAACGCCCCGCCCCCGGCTAATTGCGCAGAATAGGTTAAGGTATCACCTAGATCCTGATCACTAAATGTATTGGCCGCGAATTGAAAATTAAATGCAGCATCTTCTGTCGCATTTTGATTGGTAATTGCATTGGCAACAGTAGGCGCATCATTAGTGTTGGCAACAACTATATTGAAGGTGTCGGTGACTGTACCGCCATTGCCGTCGCTGGCAATGACATCGATTGATACAGTTCCCACAAACGCGTTGGTAGGTGTACCGCTAAATGTGCGCGTGGCAGAATCAAAACTTAACCATGCCGGTAAGGCACCGCCACCCGCCAATTGGGCGGAGTAACTAAGCGTGTTTCCCACATCCTGATCGGCAAATGTATTCGCGGCAAAGGTAAAATTAAATACTGAATCTTCAGTGGCATTTTGATTGGGAATAGCATTTGCAATAGTAGGCGCGTCATTGCTATTGGCGACAACCAAATCAAAGGTATCGGTTGCTGGCGTTCCGCCGTTGCCATCATCGGCGGTGACTTTAACAGAAATAGTTCCCACATCACCGTTGGTGGGCGTACCCGAAAATGTCCGGGTGGCGGCATTAAAACTTAACCACGCCGGCAACGCGCTGCCATCCGCCATGGTTGCTGTGTAGGTGAGCGTATCGCCCACATCCGCATCATTAAAAGTATTGGCTGCAAATTGAAAATTAAATGCAGCATCTTCAGTGGCATTTTGGTTTGGAATCGGGTTAACAATTACCGGATCAATATTGGCGCCGCTGGAAATTTGAAAAGCAACATCGCGACCAGTATCTGCAACACCTGTACTACTATGAAACGATCCATTGTTATAAACATTGCTATTGTGAATTGCAGCTTTTACCTGGCCATCATTACTGGTGGATTCAATTTTAATAAAATACAGCTGATTATCAGTAAGAACCGTGTTGGTAAAATCAAACGCTTTCCACGCAAGTGTTGTACTTATGTCCGCCGACGAAACCGTGGCCGAATCCACTACCGTACCATTAAAGGCCCCCGATAATAAGGTAACCGTAATAGTTTGCGCCGCTGCTGAAGGGTCTTTCACCAGCTGCAGCACGATAGAATCTATGGTGTAGGTTGCGCCAACACTGTCGTGAAAAAAGCTCTGAAAGAAAGGCACGCCCGCCGCAATAATTTGCGTATCAGTCGAAGGGCCCGAGGTTTCATAAACCACATTGGAGGAGCCGACATTCTGCACATCCAAATCAAAAAAATCAGACACGGTTGTAGTGCCATCATTGGCAATCACTTGAATGGTGATATTGCCTACATCGCCATTGGATGGCGTTCCATTAAATGTACGCGTGGCGCCATCAAAAGAAAGCCACGCGGGTAATGCGCCCCCACCAGCGAGCTGCGCCGTATAGGTCAGGGTATTGCCAACATCCTGATCATTGAATGTGTTGATGGCAAAGGTGTAATTAAACAGTGCGTTTTCTGTTGCTGTTTGGTTGGGAATGGCATTGGCAACAGTAGGTGCATCATTGGTGTTGGCGACAACAATATCAAACGTATCATTTGCAGTGCCGCCGGCACCATCATCAGCGGTCAACTTGACGGAAATAGTTCCTACATCACCATTCGCCGGTGTACCGCTGAACGTACGTGTCGCCGAATCAAAATTTAACCACGCGGGTAAGGCTCCACCACCCGCCAAGGTTGCGGTGTAGGTAAAACTTGCACCCAAGTCGCCATCGCCAAAGGTATTTGCCGGAAAAGTATAATTAAATGCGGCATCTTCTGTAGCATTTTGATTGGGCACCGGAATGTTTAAAAAGGGATTATCGTTAACGTTGTTAACAACCAAATCAAAAGTGTCATCAATAGTGCCGCCGTTACCATCATTCGCGGTTACTTTAACGGAAATAGTTCCCACATCCCCGTCATCGGGAACGCCGCTGAAAGTGCGGGTCGCCGCATTAAAACTCAACCATGGCGGCAAAGGATTACCATTGGATAAGGTGGCGGTGTACGTCAGCGTATCGCCGTCCTGATCGCTAAAAGTGTTCGCGGCAAAGGTATAACTGAACAACGCTTCTTCAGTCGCTGTTTGGTTGGGAATTGCATTCGCAACGGTGGGAGCATGGTTTTGAACATCCACCAGTGCGATAGACATGTCCTTGTTACCGTCCCCGCTGCCATTAACCACAAACTCACTGGCGATAACGTTGCTATTTATGTAACCAATGCCAACTAAATTGTCTGCCCCATTGTTGGTTCTGAACTCAATCCAATAAACGGTGTAAGCATTAAACGTGGTCTGCGCAAAATCAAAATTAACAGTGCCCAATGAGCTTCCCAGCGATGCAGTATTAACTGATGCCGAAGCAACTACAGTTCCATTGTAGCTATGCTCATGCACGAAGACTTGCACTGTTGCGGAACTGGTGCCGTGATTCGCCAGCATTACCTGAATACGATCCACCGTGTGCGATGAGGTTAACTGCACACCTTGCATGACATATCCACCGGTAGGAATTGCCTGTTCATTGGTGGCGACACCGGAATACAAATGCACAACGTCGGCAAGAACGCCCTGCCATTCCATATTTTGGGTGGAAGAGAAAATACTGGTGGTTTCAATCTGACCGACACGTTCTTCCAACTCCCAATCGGCGTTGGCGGCATTACCGGTTAAATCATTACTGGCAGCGACATCGGCACCGGTGAGATCGCTTAATTGACGCAGTAAATTCACACCACTTTGATTGGCTGCTACATCGCATCCGTACAGTAAAATGTCCGCATCGTCATCAAGCGAATTTTTCCAGTTACCAAGTGCTTGCTGATATTGCGCAATATTATTTTCGTTGAGCACTTGCGTTCCCAATTGCACGCTGCCCGCGACCCCGTGGGAAATAATATGTACGGCGGAAATGCCACTGACACCGGCGAGGTAATCGCTGATTTGGGTCAGACCATCTTTGGTGGAATCCAGATAAACAATCGCGATTGACTGATCGTTCAGCGCTTTTTCTATATCGTTAACCAGCAGCTGATAATTATCGACCGCGGTATCGACAAAAATCACAGCGTCAATTTGAGGAATGTCGGGGGTAGCGTCCTGCATTATGAGCGGTTGTATATCCAACGCATCATCAGGTTTATAGATACTCACCAGATCGACATCTTGCGCGGCATAGGCGAGGTACTGACCATCGGAATGGCCGTCATCGAACACAGCAATATCCGCTGTGGCGGAAAAGAGTAAGCGCGGTTCCAGTGCTTCAATTAACGGACGGCGATGACGCGGAGCTTTCGACATAAGTTTCGCTGTTACTTACACGCACTTTTACGGGTGCATTGGGTTAAAGGACTGGTGAAAACCAACTACATCCTTTGGTGTTACCGGCGCTTTGCTCGCCGTACCATAGCGAGCACTGAGTGAAACAGCCGGAAGGTAAACCGATCAAAAATCCTCGGTTTAGCACTCGTAAAGTCTTATTTATCAGTTATTAGTAGTTATCAAAATTTCTCAATTTGATAATTTTGGCACAAAATTTCGCTGAATCAGGCCCACATAAAAAAATAATCTAGATTCAGGTAATAACCTTGAGTTTCGTTGTAATGAATTATTGTTATTCGTATTGCGCGCAGCGTTTTAGGGCAATGCGCGCGGGTCTAGCAAGTTTAAGGTAACCCCCTCAAAGGTAACGCGACATTTCAAGCCACTGGGCAGGCGATTCCCCGGATTCGCAAACGACAAACGTATACCGAAAGTATTACTGGGCCCATCAATGACTTGATCAACCAATATAACCTCCGCAGCGTAAGCGCGGCTATCGCCACCTAATTCTGGAATAACGCTCGCCTTAATGCCCGGCTTCACTTTTCCATACAAGCTCGCGGGTGCAAACACTTCCACGCGCAGTGGATCCAACTGGGCCAGCTTTAACACTGGCTCAAAATCGATGTGCTCACCCGGCTCTTTCATACGCTCAACCACAACACCATCTATTGGGCTGACCAAGGTACGGCGCTGCAAATCCGCCAATGCACGTTTATATTCCAATTCAGCCTGACGTTTGCGATCCAGCGCCTGCTGCAACTGTTGTTGGGCGATGGCGTGTTCCGTTTTGTGTTTGTCCAATTCGGAAAAGGATGCTGCTTTTTTGTCGTATAAATCTTTTACCCGCGTCAACGCCCGCTGACTAAATTCCACCGCCAGCTGCTGCGCCTGTACATCGCTGGTTAATTCCGACTGCACCCGACGCAACTCTGCAGTAGCCGATTCCAAACCGGCATCCAGGCGAGCTAACACATCCCCCTTTTTTACTACATCATTTTTATCTACCAATACTTCGCTGATCACACCTTCAACAGCACTACTCATTTCTACCGTCACCGAGGGCTCAATACGGCAATTGAGCTGCGCCGGCTCTTGTGTCTGGGCGAATAGTTCATTACTGAACAAAAAAGCCAGCAATGAAAATCCTGAGACTCTGAACATAGTTAACTCGATATAAAAACGTGAGGGGACTATAACAATTAATTGGTAACACTATAGATTAAAAAAACCATTACGAAAAATGGCGGATAAAAACTTGCTGCAAATGCCTGTACCAACGCAACGCCAAGGGCTCTGCGGGATGATGAAATTTCACATAGGCTCGCTCGCCGAAATGCCCGCTCTGCACAAAATCCTGTACCGCGAGATCCACCAGAAAGACTTTTTCTTTCACTTGCACACCGCCCGGCTGCGTGGCATCTACCGCAATACGACCTCCGCCCTGGGTCCCCAGGACCGGGTTGGGCAACTGCTGGCTAGCGATTACCTCTCCTGACACCAGGCTGGCTTCACGCCCCTGGGTGGGGGCGCTTGCAAACCCAAGGCTCACGCGGCGGGTTGCCTGCTGCACCAGACCAATCTCCTCCTGCAACAGCGCAGCGCGTACCCGAACACTACCGGGCTTTTCTATTACCGCCCATTCGTCGCCCTGATGCAGATAGCTGCCCGGCAAATAGTAGGTGCGAGTAATGCGCAACACACCATCGGAAGGGCTGCGAACCACCAGATTGACGACCCGTGCTTGCAGCAGTGCAATTTCCGCTTTAATGGCAGCGATATCCTGATCAAACATCTGCGCCTGCGCGCGATCATCCACCCACGCCTGCTGATAGCGAGCATCGTATTCCCGCAACCGCGCCTGCTGCACTGCAAGCTGTGCAATCAAAACGGGATTGTGCAAACGCACCAACTCCTGACCCGCAACAACTTGACTTCCATTTTCCACCAACAACTCCGCCACTTCACCGCTTGACTCAACTTTCACTCGCGCATCATCGGGCAACCAGAGCACAGCTTCCGCAGACGTGGATTGCGGTAAGGGCACCGCCAGTATCACCAGCAAAACCACTGCACTGCCAGCACTGGTGACCGCCCATGCCCGTTTGCGTTGATTGGCCAGTTGTTTGTCTTGCGCAAGAAAACACAAGGCCTTTAACCCTGGCCACACCAATTGGAAAAATATCAACCAGGCCCCAATCACCAACCCCAGTACCGGGAAATAACTGGCGACCAGCAAAATAATAAAGAACAGTGTAAACACGCGATAAATAAACGCAGCAATACTGTAGCCCGCCAACAACCAGGCCTCGCGCATTGAACTTGCCGGCGAAAAAACATTAATGATGCCGTAAGCATAGCGACGCAATAAATAACTCACCTGCTGATTGGCACGAGTTGCCAAATTTGGCAAATCAAACGCATCAGTCAACAAATGGTAACCATCAAAACGCATGAGCGGATTACCATTAAAAAATAACGTGGACACGCCACCAATTAAAATAATGTTGTAGAGAAAATCGCGTAGGAAACCCGCGGATAATTGCACCCACAATAGCAATGCGAGCGCCGCTAAAAATAATTCCACGGCCATGCCCGCCGCGCTCACCATCAAGCGCTGACGCTTGGCGTAAAAGCCGGTAGCCGCGCTGGCATCGACATAAGGTAGAGGTGTTCCCACCACAAACACCAAACCGCAATCATTCACCTGCCCGCCCCAGACTTTGGTAAATAATCCGTGCCCCAGCTCGTGTAAGACTTTAAAAAAAGGATAAGTCAACCAGAGCAAAAATAAATTTCCGGGAGAAAGCACACGATCCAATTGCCCGTGCGTGAGTTGTTGCCAGTGTGCACCCGCCTGCAGCAATGCATAACCGACAACCATTAACCAGATAACACCCATAGTGCGCGTCGCCAGCAAACGCGCAAATGGCATTAATTTATCCAACAGTGAATCGGGATTGCCGAGCGGGATATTCCAGGTGAGCGGGTTCATTAGCAACCGCACCCAGCGCTGCTGCTTTTTCTGTTCGCGCCGCGCAAATAATTCCTGAGTATTGGGTGGCATATCGCACACCAATAAATCGGCGACGTGCAAATATTGCAGCAGGTGAATTAAATCCTCACGCGTAGGAACGTCATCTTCCGTTTCATAAAATGCCGGGTTGTTGGCCGCCGTTAAAATCTGGGCCAGTGAATTGCGCCCGTCCATCGCTGAAATCAAACGCCAGGCGGAAGGTGTTAAACGATGGAAGCGGCCGTTGCTTTTATCTTGCAATAAATACCAACGCTCGTTGTTGTAATCGCGGCGCTGGATATGAATATGGCGCGGCAGCGAGGGGCGCAGGGATTCCAGACGCTGCCAGATAGGATTATTGGTGGCTGAGTCACTCATGGCATCACCAGAGGTTCAACCGCAGCCAATGCCACAGATCGTGAAACCAGATCCAACCCAATGCACGCGTGCCGATCTGTACTTTACCGGTACCGGTCATACCCGGGCGCAGCAACGCATTTTGTTCCGGCGTGTTATCGATTTCCAATTCAACGCGAAAATAATTACGCCCTTCACGCACCTCACTAATGGGGGTAATCAGTTTGACGCGCAAATTAAATACCTCCGTTGGCAAACTGCTCAGCTTTAACGCACCGGATTGTCCAGGTTGGACTTGGGCTATATCGCGCTCATCCACAAACAACTGCACCCGATAGCTCTGTCCTGCCGCAATTTCAAATAGAACATCACCCTGCTTTACAGGTGCGCCCTGTGTTTGCGCAATATCATCAGACACAATTATGCCATCGACCGGTGCGAGCAATTGCGTGCGCGCCAATTGCTGATCGAGCAATTGCACTTGAATAGTCGCTTGATCCAATTGAGCGCTGGCAATTGCGGCCTCTACACGATTGCCATTTGCCAACGCCGAATCATAGGCCTGCCGATACTGTTGCGCCTGGCTTGCAATTTTGCGTCGCTCCAAACGCAAATCTTCATCATTTAATTGTGCGAGTAATGCGCCTTGTTTAACAGCATCACCAGGACGTGCAGAAATTTTTCCCAAATAGGCGTCTTGCGGGGAAACCACCAAATGTTTTTCCGTGGTTTGCAAATTCGCATCGGCAGACAAGTGATAGGTGACGGGCACAAATAAGGCGACAACAAATGCCGCCGCCGCCATTGCAATCAGTTTGCCCCGCCAGGAATCCGGCCCCAACAGCCTTTGTAACCGCGCCACCAGGCTGTGCTTTAAGCCTTGCCACAAACCAGCTGCCGCCTGTTGCTGCAACAACATAATCGCCGCGGCTGAATGCGCCGCTTGCTGCGCAAACAATTCCTGATCGGTCGTTAATGAGCGCCTATCCAATTCGATAGTTATCGCACCCAAAATGCGCTCGCCCTTGCGCAATAAAAAACTGCTGACACTCTGCAATTGTTGGCCATGTAGCAAATGTTGGTGTGCTTGCTTGATCTGTGAGGACACCCCCGCAGGTTGTTCATCCTCATTGGACGTACAGTGGATGCGCATACCCTGATCGATCGCCTCTGCCATCGCCTCCCTGATCGCCAGCATCGCTTGTGTGCGCTTGTCAAAATTTGCAGAAAAAGAAACTGCCTCCAACTGCAAGTTTTTCCCCTGCCCATCCAACACCCCAAGGCTCACACGCGTCGCTTGTAATAGGCCCGCCAGCAAATTAACCAGCGTAATCCCGGTTTCTTGCAGGGAGTTTTCTTTCAATAAACTTGCAGTGATTTGTACCAGCGCCGTATTCAGGGCTTCGTTTAATGGCGGAATAGCGATCTGCCCGTTTGCAGATGCAACATTGCTTTGGGACGCTGATGCAACCGCCGTTTGATCAGGTTCAAGCGGCGCCGTTTCAATTGATGCCCTGTCGTTTGGCGAAGAATCGTTGGCGGTGAGATGTAAAATAAATTGCAGCCAAAACTGCCCCAGCTTTAACCATTTGAGGATTGATGGCAGTTCTTTTTTATCCGTCAGTGCCAGTGTACATGCCAACACTCCCCACTGCTGACCATCAATTACCAATGGATAGCCTAATAAATAGTGCTGCGAGTCCAGAAGCTGTAAATGCAAACGTTGCTTTTCCAGCACAGGTTGTATGGCACCGCGCAAGAGCGTTGAATCGATATCAGCACTGGGCCATTTCGCCAAAATTTGGGGATTTTCCGGCGCGCACTGCACCAATATGGCGGCTTGCACGTTGCCCAGCATTTGGCATTGCATGCTCAACCAGAGTTTAAAGGCCTTTAACGACTGCATAACAAAGACAATATATTGTTGTGAGTATTCAGATTATGCGGTTACTTCGCCTGCCATGGCCCGACGGTATATATTTCGTGGTTTTTATCGATAAAAATTCTTATTAAAGCCACGCAACACAGAGCAAGTCTAGTTCTAATAATTTAGAAACGTATAACAAATTGCTTTTTATTTTTAGGTGGCGCAGGGTAAACCAATGCCCGGAGAGGCGCCAGCGACTTGTAACTGTTGTGCTGCTATTGGCGTCGCACTTTTTGCAGATAGTCTTTTTTGCGTTGGGCAACTGACTCCAAAATAAGCTGTTTCCCATGGTCGTCCAGGGTTCCCCAACACGTAATTTCCCGCAAACTACGAAAGCAGCCCAGGCAAATATCCTCATCATTTAAACAACAATTCCGTACGCAGGGTGATTCAATAACGGGCTCCATATGACGCCTTTTCATATATGACTTAAAAATATAAATAACTCAGCAGGCTAATTATTTCAGCGCAAGCCGCGACTTTATAAGAATTTTTGCTAAGTAGAAACTACACTCAGACTTGCTGTCACCACTGGGAGCTACAGGTGTAGGGGTAGCTGATTGCCGCTTGTTCCGGGAGGTGCAAACTCAAGGGTTATGGATTGAACGAGATATGAACAGCACCAACTCCAACTTATATCGCCACTTGGCTCCCAATGCCATAGCGTTGTTGCTGTGCGCGCTAGGTATGCTCGTATTAATTAGCTGGCACAGCCCGCACCTATTTAAAAGCATATACCCTTACGCCACCCTCATGGCTTATAACACGGCAATTGGGTTCTTGGGCTGCGGCATCGGGTTGTATGCAATAACTATTCGGCAATGGCGTTTAACATTACTCGCAAGCCTGGTGGTAGTTTCAATAGGCTTATTAACACTACTAGATCTGTTTTCTAATACACCAATCAATACTTCAACGTGGTTTATCACTTTTCTGAGTGAACCGCCTCTTCGTTTACAGCCAAGCTCACCCACAACAAGCCTCGTTTTTATAATCTCCGGCGTAGCAATTTTACTGAGCTTTAGCGAGCTGGGTGTAAAAATGGTTATCGCCATGTTGCTTTGTGCTCTTATATTGTTCCTTACGCTCACCGCAGTAATAGGGCAACGTTTTGGAGTCACACCCGACTCCGCGTGGCTAGGCATAAAAATGGCTCCCCAATCCGCAATTGGATTTGTGTTGTTTGTTTCCGGTTTGATTTTCTTGCGCTTTAGCGCTGCGACACTTGCCTTCAATCGTTTGAGTGTATTCAGCCGCTTGGCCACCGGCTACGTATTTCTGAGCGTGCTGTTTATTGGAATTGGCTCTATAGGTTCATCGCAAATCAATTCTGTAGCACTTTTCACCCAGCAACTCTACGAAGAGCCGATCCAGGTGAATAACGCCCTGCTACGACTCAAGGGACATATCAACAAGCTGAACAGGCAATTGAAAGACATTGCGGTAAACCCTCACTTGGCAAATGAATTTAATATCCCTGAAAGCCTGATAGACACTCGCTTTGCCGTTACACAGGAGATAGACCTCATCAGCAGAAAATTAGGTGACGATAAACCAAGAAAACTGCACGCAACATTTAACCTTTGGCAAAAGGCGGTAAGCGATACCTATGCACAATTAGTTGCGGGCAACGTCGAACTCTATCGCGAGAAAATGCTCGTTGATACACAAAGCCTTACACTCGAGATAGAACATCAATGCGAAGAGTTGATTCAACAACAACAAGATCGTGTACAGACATTGAATAAACAGGTCAAAGGTATTACCGACAATGCGGGCTATTTAATGCTGTTTATCTTGAGCGGCTTTCTTATCTTGGGCTTCTTGGTCGCCGCAATAATTACTCGCAGCCTAAATGGCCAATTGCAAACCATCCGCAATACCATGGAGCAATTAGCGAGAGGCGATTCCTCCGTTTTAATTCCCTTTCACGACGCTCCCCATGAAATGGGAAGCATGGCAAAAACGCTAGTGGTCTTTGCAGAAAATATCGAGGCAAGAAAGCGAAGCGCCCAACAACTAATCCAACATCAAACGGAGCTGGAGTCCAGCAATAGTCGTTTGGCGCAAACCAATAAGGAATTGGAAACCTTTGCCTACGTAGCCTCGCACGATCTAAAGTCACCATTACGCGGTATTGCCCAACTATCCACATGGATTGAAGAAGATCTCGCTGAAAAAGAATTCGCCGAGGTCGGTAAACACACACAGATGTTGCGGAATCGCATTCAGCGCATGGAAAAGCTCCTGGACGATATGCTGATTTTTTATCGGGCCGGCAAAACTGACGGCAAATTTACCGTCATCAATCTGGCACAGATGGCTGCTGAGTTGTTTGAAATTCAAAACACCAAAGCGGGATTACGTTTGGAGCTGGGCGAAAATCTCCCGACGTTTGAGACGCTAAGCACCCCCTTCGAACAAGTAATACGCAATTTATTTTCTAATGCCATTAAACACCATGATCTCGACCAAGGCGTGATTCGTTTGGAATGTACCAACATTCGCGATAAATTTTACGAAATTAGCGTAAGTGACGATGGCCCCGGCATTCCCGAAAAATTCCAGGAGCGTGTCTTTGGCATGTTTCAAACGCTTAAACCACGCGACGAACTGGAAGGCAGCGGCATGGGGCTTGCGCTCATTAAAAAATTGGTCGAAGCCTATGGGGGCTCCATCAAACTATCGTCCCAAGGGCGAGGCTGCCGCTTCACATTTACCTGGCCGCAAGTTATCAAGGAGAAGGCAAGCTTATGATCGATAAATTACATCCACCCGGTGCTAACGAACATTTTCGTACCGTAAGCCTGTTAATCGTCGATGATGATGATATAGATGCAACCGCGCTGCGACGCGCGCTGCACAAACTGAAATTATTAAATCCTCTGTACCGCGCCAAAGACGGTCAGGAAGCGCTCGAAATATTGCGTAATGGTGAAATCCCCAATCCTTACATAATCTTGTTAGATATCAATATGCCACGCATGAATGGCATAGAGTTCCTGGAGGTCCTGCGTTCAGATCCGGAACTAACCCACGCCGTAGTATTTGTCCTGACGACTTCAAAATCGGACGAAGACATTATTGCGGCCTATCGTGAACACGTAGCCGGATACTTGCTCAAGCAACGCATGGACAGCGACTTCCTGCAAGTTGTTGGCTTGCTTGACCACTATTGGAAAATTATTGAATTACCCGTGAAAGACAAATGACACAAGGGTGGAGAGGTGAATGCATGAAGCTGTTGTTGATCGACGATAACGACCTGGATCGGCAAGCGATCATTCGTACCTTTCGCAAAACCGAATGGGATATCACAATATCCCAAGCGAGCTGCGCCGCCGAAGGATTGGAACAGTTTGACTGCAACGATTTTGATGCAGTTTTGCTTGATTATCGCTTACCCGATATCGATGGAATGGAAGTACTGCAACTACTCAACAAACACCCCCAACATCACGCCGCCATTATTATTTTGACCGGTGCATCGGCCGATGAAGACCTGGAACGCGAATTTATTGAAGCGGGTGCCCAGGATGTTTTATTCAAATCAGAAATTGCCCACAAGCATTTGACCCGCGCCATTACCCATGCACGTTCGCGCCACATCCTTGAGCGACAATTACAGGAAAGCCACCAACGATTGCGCGCATTGGCAGAAAATGATTCGCTGACCGGACTCGCCAACCGCTATTACTTTGATGAAAGCCTGCGTGCAGCTATTCCCCGCGCCAAACGCCAAAACGATCAACTCGCCCTACTCTTTTTAGACTTGGATAATTTTAAAATAATCAACGATAGCCTTGGTCATGTGATTGGCGATCAGGTATTAAAAGAGGTTGCACAACGTCTGCTGCGGGTAGTGCGTGCGGGCGATATTGTCTGCCGCCTTGGCGGCGATGAATTTGCCGTGCTCGCGCACAATTTCGACAACCAGGAATCCATAAGCCAATTAGCGCAACGTATTCTGGATGACCTGCGCAAACCCATTATTATCGGAAAATTTGAAAACGCGATTTCAACCAGTATTGGTATAGCGACCTATCCGGATGCGGGACAAAACGCCAGTGATTTATTAAAGGCGGCCGATCTGGCGATGTATCGAGCCAAGCACGATGGCCGTAATAATTACCAATTTTTTTCCCCGACTATGCAGTCGCAAATGCAAGAACGGATTCGCATGGAAAAAGAGTTGCGCAATTTAATTCCTACTGATCATTTTATTTTGTTTTATCAACCGATTGTGGATGCACAGACCTTTGAAATCCGCGGCGCCGAAGGACTGATCCGCTGGGATCACCCTGAACGTGGCATCTTACCGCCGGCTGCATTTATCGCCCTTGCCGAAGAAATTGGCCTAATTGGGGAGATCGATTCCAAAAGCCGCTTGAAAGCCTGCCAGCAAATTGCGCGTTGGCGCAACGAAGGATTAGTCGATGATAATTTCAATATGAAATTCAACGTGTGCGCTCAATTACTTACCGATGAAGACCTCTATGAAAATATCATTAAAGATCTTAACTCCACCGGCGTTCCCGGCCGTTGTGTCAGCCTGGAAATTACCGAATCAGTATTGATCGAAAACCTGCAGAGGACAGCGCAAAAACTTAAAAAAATTCAGGAATACGGCATTGATATCGCCGTGGACGATTTTGGCACCGGTTATTCCTCCATGGCTTATTTGAAAGAATTGCCAGCTAAAACCCTCAAAATTGATCGCACCTTTGTAATGGGCGTACCGGAAAATACAGCAGACTGCCGCATTCTGCGCGCGATGATTATCTTTGCCAAAAGCCTGGATTTAACCGTTGTGGTAGAAGGTGTTGAAACCCGCGAGCAGGCGCGGATTTGCCGGGACTATGGGGCAGACTACTTACAGGGTTATCTGTTCTCCAAACCCCTGTCCCCTGCTGATTTTGAGCAGTTATTGCGCGAACACAGCCCAGCCGAATGGAGCACACACATATCCGTACTGGGTGCGCTCGTCGGATAATACCGAACGGCGTAAGCACCTGCCGGATTCCTCAGCCCAAACGCCCGCTATAGGCAAACGCAATACGGCGCATTGAACGAGACAATTTTGCGCTGCCATTGCTATTCGCCTATCATGCCCCCACATTAGGCAACAAGCGCTTAGCCAAGCCCCTTTTAAATCCAATTTTTGTAGCCAAATCAAGGATTTCCTATGAGTGAAGTACAACATCACCAATTAATTATTCTCGGTTCCGGCCCTGCGGGTTACACCGCGGCCATCTATGCAGCCCGCGCCAACCTCAAGCCTGTGGTTATTACCGGTATGCAGCAAGGTGGTCAATTAACCACCACCACCGAAGTGGAAAACTGGCCAGGCGGTGTACACGACTTGCAGGGGCCAGACCTGATGGTGCAAATGCAGCAGCACGCTGAGCGCTTCGATACGCAGATTATTTTTGACCATATCCATGAAACCGTATTAACCGAACGTCCATTCAAACTGATTGGTTCCAACACTTACACCTGTGATGCGCTGATTATTTCTACCGGTGCCTCTGCACAATATTTGGGTTTGCCGTCCGAAGAAGCGTTTATGGGCAAAGGTGTCAGCGCCTGTGCAACCTGTGATGGATTCTTCTATCGCGGCCAAAAAGTTGCTGTGGTGGGTGGTGGCAATACGGCGGTAGAAGAAGCACTGTATTTGTCGAACATTGCTAGCGAAGTAACGCTGATCCATCGTCGCGACAAGCTGAAATCAGAAAAAATTCTGCAAGACAAACTTTTTGCCAAAGCGGAAACCGGCAATATCAAAATCCTGTGGAACCACCAATTGGAAGAAGTGCTGGGCAATGATTCAGGCGTGACCGGTTTACGCGTGAAAAGTACCAAAGATGGTTCCACTCAGGAACTGGATATTGCCGGTGTATTTATCGCGATTGGTCACAAGCCCAACACCGACATTTTTGAAGGCCAATTGGATATGCACAATGGCTACATTAAAGTAAAAAGCGGTTTGGAAGGCAATGCAACTGCAACGAACATCCCTGGCGTGTTTGCCGCCGGTGACGTAGCTGACCATGTATACCGCCAGGCAATTACTTCATCAGGCGCTGGTTGTATGGCGGCGCTGGATGCAGAGCAATATCTGGATGATTTGAAATAGTTTCGTAAAAAACCGGAACAACAAAAAAGGGTGGTCATTGGGACCACCCTTTTTTATTGTCAAGAAAAGCAGTTGATTTGAAAAAACGGCAATGTTTATTTGGAAAGACGATCCAGCTCATTGCGCAGCTTTTTTAACCAGGCATCGAATGCCACGCGCACCTGAACATTATTAGTAACGCGATTATTTTCTTCCCATATTCTTCCCAAATCACGCTGATCTGTAATTATTCCCAGCACTTTTCCAGAGGCAGAGTCATACAGGGAAATCTCCAGAGTCATAGTCCCCATTCCCTCGCTGTATACTTTCACATTGTTAGGGCGACCTTTAAAGTCATCCTTACTGCCGAGCGGTGCAATTTCCAATACCTTAGCCCTAACAGTCATGACATCAGCGCCGGCTTGCATTGCTGTGGAATAACGCCCATCGACAATCAGGTTATTCATCAACGCTTCGGTATAACGTTCCTGATAATAGCGACGATCATTATCGTTCAGCTCCCAGGGGGTATCATTACTAAAATTAGTATTCGACAGTTTACGGATTTTCACATCCGTCATATCAAGCTGTTCAACAAATAACTTTTTGTACTGTGCAAATTGGGCATTGGGCGCAACAAAAGTGCCATCAAATTTGGAATCCTTGACTACCGAAAGCCCCTCCTTATCCGCTTTAACTTGCGCATCCTTTTCATGTTTTTTAGTGACTGAGCAGCCAGCAACCAAAACGCTGGCCAACGCAATCAAACTTAAACGAAGTGCTGTATGTTTCAATATCGCTTTCATGGGATTACCTGCCTGTATAGATAAAACAGAGTGCGGCTTTAACCGCGGGCGCCGTTATGTAAACCTACATACGACAATGCCTATGACGTTATTCGTAATTCAGGGTTCATTGACTACCGGCCAACACCTGCGGCCGCAGACCATAATAAACCTGGCAATGGAGTGTAAGTTATTGAAGCACAAAAACAAACTTGCGTGCGCCGCCGCTGCGATTATGTTTGTAATATTTTGTAGCGCTAGGGTTGTTCACCATCCTTCGAGTTGACCCTTCCGAGGCTGCTCGTTAGGATTAAGCGATGAAACTAATCTTCGATCACTTTACGCTGGATACGGATATCGCTGAACTGAGGCGAGGTACCACCACAGTTGCACTTGAACCTCAGGTATTCGATTTATTGGTATTTTTAATCGAAAACCGGGAACAGGTAGCATCCAAGGATGAAATTATTAATGCTGTGTGGGGTGGGCGCTTCACCTCAGACGCCGCCCTATCAACCTGTGTAAAATCCCTCAGAAAAGCACTGCAGGATGATGGTGAGCAACAGCGCTATATCAAAACACTGCGTGGGCGAGGTTTTCGCTTTGTAGCTGATATTATTGTTGCTGAGACCACGGCAATTCAAAATTTTCAGCCAATTACCTCACCAGTACAGCAATCGATTCTGCTTCATTCATTACAACAACATCCGACCGAGTTTATCACTCAGGGTAAGCCGTCGATTATTGTTTTGCCTTTTCAAAACCTACTGGTCAATCAACAGGACTCCGTAATAGCCGACGCCATGGCGCACGATTTAATTCAAGCACTATCGCGTTTGCGCTGGCTCAGGGTTATTGCGCGCGGCACTGCATTTCAATTTCGCGCGCCAACTCCTGACCTTAAAAAGATAGGACAGCAACTCAGTTTACGTTACGCCTTATGCGGCTCCATTGAAGAAATTCGAAAAACGCAGATTATTTCCGTAGAGCTAAGTGATTGTGAAACATCAGAAGTTATCTGGGCGGAACGCTTCGAGGCAACACCAGACACGCTCAATGAAATTCGTCACAAGATTATCGCCAATGTAGTTTCTTCACTTGAAATTTATATACCCCTGAATGAAGCGAGCCAAGCATACCTGCGCTCGTCAGACAATCTGGATGCTTGGGCCAATTATCATTTAGGGCTGCGCTACATGTTTCGTTTCACTCACACAGACAACTCGCGTGCAGCGCATTATTTTTCCCAAGCCATTAATCAAGACGAACAATTTGCGCGCGCCTACGCTGGGCTATCTTTTACACGCTTCCAGGATGCATTTTTAGGCTACGATCAGGATCACAATAAAGCGGTAACCGACGCGCGCCGACTCGCGGAACACGGTGTGGAGCTGGACGCACTCGATCCATTTACGAATTACAACATGGGGCGATCTTTTTGGTTGAGTGGCGAAGCGGATGTAGGCTTGGGCTGGCTGGAGCGAGCTGTTGTGCTTAGCCCCAATTTTGCTCAAGGCCATTATTCCCGCGCCTTCTGTGAAGTGATGCAAGGACATATACATTCGGCCCTGGAAAATACCGAACGCTCATTACATCTGAGCCCGCTAGACCCATTGCTATATGGAAATTATGCCATCAAATCGTTTGGCTATTTACGCCTGGGTGATTTACCCAATGCAGTTTATTGGGCTGAAAAAGCAGCCTCTACGCCCGGTGCACACTTCCTGATTTTTATGATTGCCGCCGCAACCTACGCGCTTGCTGGAAACGTGGAAAAATCCCAGTATTGGCGCGCTCGCATTAAGGCCCGTAAGACAGATGCAAACGCGTTACATTTTTTCAGCGCATTTCCATTTGTAGACGAAGTGCTAAAAACCGCACTTAAACGCGGTTTACAACTGGTTGACTTATAGCGCACCCGTGTTGCGGCAAATTGCTTGGGGCGCAATAGATCACTGGAATCTATTACAGATTTCCCCAAACAATTCATGAGCCAATCAGCTAATTTTTACACACTGACCAATGCATTTTTACGCCGACTTTTTGGTAATCACAATTTCCAAATAAGCCGATGGTACTTTCACACTCGCGCCTTGCGTCAGATTAAATTCGTCGATCAGTTGAGTAATATCCTGAGCCAACGCTTGCTGCTGTTCATCGCTCAATGCCGCAAAGGCTTTGTGCACAGGGCCGTAGTAGTTGCGAAAAACATCCAGCCAATGATCGCTAGACAAATAGCGAAAAATAAAAGTCTTGGTAGTCACTTCTATCTTTTCAGCAGCACTACCAAAATGTTTTTGTAAAAACTCCTGCGTTCCCCAAGCCGCTGGCGATTGCACACCCGCCGGTGGTGCCACATAACGCCCCACAATTTTGAACAAGCGACCAATAAACCCATCCGGTGTCCAGTTAGCTAGACCAATCTTTCCACCCGCCCGACAAACACGCAGCATTTCCGCCGCCGCTTGTGCCTGATTGGGCGCAAACATTACACCGAATGTGGAAACCACATTGTCAAAATTGTCATTCGTAAAGGGGAGTTTTTCTGCATCAGCCTGTTGATAATCAACACGCAAACCATCGGCAAGCGCGCGGGCCCTGCCCTGATCCAATAACTCTTGCACATAGTCAGTTGAAGTCACCTGGCAATAGCGACGTGCAGCTGCCAGAGTTACATTGCCATTACCTGCTGCAACATCCAGCACAGTTTCACCACTGTATAAATCCATGGCTTCACACAGGCTTTCTCCGGTAATTTGTAATGTACTACCAACCTTGCTGTAGTCACCAGATGCCCACATGGCCTGCTGCTTTTTCTTAATCGCATCAAAATCCGGTGCATCGATTACGTGATTGGATAAATTCGCATTCATGTTATAGCTCCTTTGAGTTCGCGGTTTAACAGATCCATATCAGAACCTGTGTTGTATAAGTTAAGGCAACCTATACAACTGAACTTGAGGAGAACGTGGGGATTAGCTGAGGATTTATTGTTTTATTCTTTTTTCGAATGTATTTCAGGTGTCATGCTTTGATGCAATACAGCAAGAATAATAATGTGGTCTTTTTGTGTCTGGTAGTAAACCATATGACTCACATAGGGAAAACTATAAATTTGATCGGCTGAACATCGTAATGTACCCATTAAAGGGTTTTCAGCTAACTGATTTAACGCACTGCGCAACCATTTAAATATTGCTTTTGCTGTTGAACTCCCCACTTTTTGTGGGTATAGCTCTTGATAGGGTTTCCATATATGCGCCTCTCAGCTGAAACAGCCAAATTAATCAAATCGAACGATTTAAATGATCATAAACTGCTTGCTAGCAATTACCCACCCCATAAACAACAAAGGAGGCCGAAGCCTCCTTTGTTCAATCCATTTAAGCCCAAGCCATCCGGATCATTAACCCACAAACACCCGAGCGTTGCGGAACAAACGCAACCAAGCGCCGTCGTCTTTCCAGTCATCGGGCTTCCATGAGTTGCTTACTGCGCGGAATACACGTTCCGGGTGCGGCATCATGATGGTGACGCGACCGTCTTTGCTGGCAACACTGGTGATACCCAATGGCGAACCATTCGGGTTAGCCGGATAAGTTTCAGTTACAGCAAGGTTGTTGTCGATAAAACGCATCGCCACTGTGCCGCTTTCGTTACAGACTTTCAAAGCATCGGCATTGGCAAACTCGGCGTAACCTTCACCGTGCGCAACCGCCACGGGCATGTGCGAACCGCTCATACCTTTGAACAATACCGATGACGAGTCTTGTACTTGAACCAGACTGAAACGCGCTTCAAATTGCTCAGAGAGATTGCGCACAAAACGCGGCCAGTGATCGGCGCCCGGAATCAGGTTTTTCAGATTGGACATCATCTGGCAACCGTTACACACGCCGAGACTGAAAGTATCGTTGCGATGGAAGAAACGTTCGAATTCATCGCGCACTTTGTTGTTAAACAAAATGGTCTTGGACCAGCCTTCACCCGCACCTAATACGTCGCCGTAAGAAAAACCACCGCAAGCAACCAAACCTTTGAATTGCTCCAGAGACACACGTCCGGAGAGCAAATCGCTCATGTGAACATCAACGGCTTTGAAACCAGCCCGATCAAATGCTGCCGCCATCTCCACATGACCGTTAACACCTTGCTCACGCAACACGGCGATAGCAGGACGAACGCCGGTGTTAATGAACGGAGCAGCAACATCCTCATTTTGGTCGTAGCTCAGCTTCACACTCAAACCGGGGTTTGGTTTGGTGATAGCAGCAAATTCTTGTTCAGCACAAGCAGGGTTATCGCGCAGTGATTGAATGCGATAACTGGTTTCGCTCCACAACGCTTGCAATTGCGCGCGTGGTTGTTCGAACAATACATTGCCATTTGCGCTGATGTTCAATGAGTCATTCGCGTTCAAGCCACCAATCACATGGACTTTCAAACCAGCATCCGCAAAACGTTTTTGCACGGCAGCAGATTGAGCGCGTGTCACTTGTACCACTGCGCCCGCCTCTTCATTAAACAAAGCAGCAAGTGAATCTGCACCCAAACCATCCAGATTGATACTTACACCTGTATGACCAGCGAACGCCATTTCTGCAACAGTTGCGAACAAACCGCCATCAGAGCGGTCGTGGTAAGCAAGTAATTCATTTGCGACAAGGCTTGCTTGCACTGCATTGAAGAAACCTTTGAGTTGATCGGCAGAATCCAGATCCGCTGGTGTTTGGCCGAGTTGGTTGTAAACCTGCGCGAGGATCGAACCACCAAGACGGTTTTTGCCATTCCCCAAATCAACCAAGATTAATTCAGTTTCACCTTTATCTGTACGCAATTGTGGAGTCAGAGTCTGACGCACATCGACTACCGGTGAGAATGCAGAAATTACCAGTGACAAGGGCGCAGTTACCGCTTTGTTTTCATCGCCATCTTTCCACGCGGTGCGCATGGACATGGAATCTTTTCCAACAGGAATAGTAATTCCCAGCGCTGGGCACAACTCCATACCAACCGCTTGCACTGTGCGATACAGCTTTTCTTCTTCACCTTTGTGGCCAGCAGCGCACATCCAGTTAGCAGACAGTTTTACATCAGACAATTTTGCAATTCGGGTTGCCGCGATATTGGTAATCGCTTCCGCAATTGCCATACGACCAGATGCAGGGGCATCCAGCAATGCAACCGGTGTGCGCTCGCCCATACTCATGGCTTCGCCGGCGTAGGAGTCATAGCTGATAGTCGTTACCGCAACATCAGCAACAGGAACTTGCCAAGGGCCAACCAATTGGTCGCGCGCTACCATACCGGTTACTGAACGGTCACCGATGGTGATCAAAAAGTTTTTACTCGCTACCGCCGGGTGCTTCAATACACGCTCAGCAGCATCTTTTAATTCAATACCCGCGGTGCTGAACTCAGATGTTTTTGCATTGTGTTTTTCTGCAACGCGATGCATTTTTGGCGGCTTGCCAAACAATACTGACATCGGTAAATCAACTGGTTTTGCATCGAAGTGTTTGTCGTTAACCAGTAAATGTTTTTCGTCAGTCGCTTCACCCACAACAGCGTAAGCCGCGCGCTCGCGTTGGCAAATCGCTTCAAAGCGCGGCAAATCTGCCGGTGCAATCGCCAACACATAACGCTCTTGCGATTCGTTACACCAAATCGCCAATGGGCTCATACTCGGCTCATCGTTGGGCACATTGCGCAATTCAAATTTGCCGCCGGTGCCGCCGTCTTTTACCAACTCAGGGAAAGCGTTAGACAAACCGCCTGCGCCTACATCGTGAATAAAGGCGATGGGGTTTTTGTCTCCCAACTGCCAGCAAGCGTCGATCACTTCCTGACAGCGGCGTTCCATTTCAGGATTCTGGCGTTGTACGGAAGCGAAATCCAAATCTTCAGACGAAGACCCGGACGTCATAGAAGAAGCGGCACCACCACCGAGGCCGATCAACATCGCCGGGCCACCGAGCACTACGAGTTTGGTGCCCGCGCCAAACGGCGGCTTTTCGATATGTTCAGTTTTGATGTTGCCGTAGCCACCCGCCAACATAATTGGCTTGTGGTAACCGCGACGCTCGCCGTCGAAGTTCTCTTCGAAAGTACGGAAATAACCGCAAATGTTCGGGCGACCAAATTCGTTGTTAAACGCCGCGCCGCCAATGGGGCCTTCAATCATGATATCGAGCGCATTGACGATGCGGTTTGGCTTACCGTAATTGTGTTCCCAAGGTTGTTCGAAGCCCGGGATTTGCAAGTTGGATACGGTAAACCCGTTCAAACCAACTTTAGGCTTGGAACCACGCCCCACGGCGCCTTCGTCGCGAATCTCGCCACCCGCGCCAGTACCAGCACCAGAGAACGGTGAAATGGCCGTTGGGTGATTGTGAGTTTCAACCTTCATCAATATATGAATAGGTTGTTGGGTGTATTCGTAGGCTTTGGTTTCCGGGTTTGGGTAAAAGCGCCCTGCTTCGTGACCAACCACTACCGCGGCGTTGTCAGCGTATGCCGAAAGCACATCTTCACCGCCCACTTCGTTAGTGTTCTTGATCATTTTGAACAGACTACGCTGCTGCTCTTCACCATCGATAGTCCAGGACGCATTGAAGATTTTGTGACGGCAGTGTTCAGAGTTGGCCTGCGCAAACATCATCAACTCTACGTCGATAGGATTGCGCCCCAGTGTGGTAAAACTTTCTACCAGATAATCAATTTCGTCTTCTGCTAATGCCAAACCGAGGGACTTGTTCGCATCCGCCAAGGCAGCCCGGCCACCACCAAGAATATCCACAGAGGTTTGTTGCGCCGGTTGCTGCTGGATAAACAGCTGCTCCGCCGCTTCCAAGCGATCAAATACAGTTTCCACCATACGGTCATGGAGTAGCGCTGCAATTGCCGCGCGATCTGTTGCCGAAGCTCCAGTTACATAGTAGGCAATACCGCGCTCAAGGCGTTTTACATTTTCCAGACCCGTGTTTTTAGCAATATCGGTTGCCTTGGAGGCCCAGGGAGAAATAGTCCCCAAACGCGGCACCACTAAAAACAGCTCACCTTCATGGCTGGCTTCTTTCTCTGCTTTGGGGCCGTAAGTCAGTAATTGCGTGAGGACTTGCTGTTGAGCATCACTTAACGGAGCGGAAACATGGGCAAAGTGGACAAATTCCGAACTAACACTTGTGACAGCAGGAACGCGTTGTTGCAGGCTGGACAGGAGTTTTTGGGTACGGAAGCTTGAAAGAGCGGGAGCGCCACGCAGGATTAACATAGTGGGAAGAGCCTCGGCATGGGTGATCATGGGTGGTAATTAAAGGGTAATGACAAAAGAGAGGCGCGCATTGTACTGGATTTACGCCCTGCCCGAGAGACTTTTTTCCCCTTTACCCGCTCTTCAAGCCGTATTCCCGAGCTTCAAACCAAGCCGTTTACGGATCCGGCTCAGGGCGACAGGGGTTATCCCCAAATAGCGTGCGATATCCACTTGCGTAAGCCGGGCCACCAATTGTGCGTCACACCCACAAAACATCTGATAACGCTCCTCCGCAGATAGACATAGGAGTTCGTATTCACGCTGTTCTTTTTTCATCGCCAGCATGAGTAACTGTTTATTCATTAGCGCCTGTAACTCGCCGTTTTTATCGTTAGCACCCAGCAACTGCGCCTTAGGTATTTCCCGGACAACACAATCCTCCAGGGCGACCACAGAAAAACTATTCGGCCTATCGGCAAATAGCGCCTGCAAACTGCCAATGATTTGCCCCTCACGAATAAAGGACTTAATAAACTCCTTACCATCACGTGTTTCATAAAACGCTTTTACCAAGCCCTGCTCGATAAAAAATAAATTGGATGATTCAGCATGTTGGCCAAATAAAAAATCGCCTTTGCGACGTGTTACGCGAACACCAAAACCAGAAAAAACATTATCAACTAACATATTTTATTAACTCAGGTTAATGCTGTACTTGCCTGTCTTTATTAAAGTGCAAACACACATTCAATGAAGAATCCCTTATGAACACTGCCAATAGAACCATTTTGATTACCGGTGGCACTTCCGGTATCGGCCTTGCACTGGTTAACCAACTCAGTAAAAACAATTGCATATTAGTCTTGGCGAGGTCCCATGAAAAAATGACAACCCTGTTTGGTGATCGCCACAACATTCACTGTTATTGCTGTGATTTAAGCGCACAACCAGACACTGAACGCACACTGGGAAAAATAATAAAAGAGCACCCAGACATCTCCATGGTGATTAACAATGCTGGCGTTCAATACACGCCTTTATTGATAGATGAAGATTTCGAACTCAAATCAATCAACGAGGAAATACAGGTAAATCTACAAGCCCCATTGTTACTCAGCGCAATACTCATAAAACATTGGCGGCAACATAATCAACCATCAGCAATTGTAAATATTTCATCCGCACTCGCAATATTTCCGAAAACCAGCGCCGCTGTTTATTGTGCAACTAAAGCAGCGTTACATAATTTTTCATGCGCATTGAATTATCAACTTGAAAATACTTGCACGCAGGTATACGAAGCTATACTACCGCTGGTTGATACACCTATGACAAGTGAACGTGCGGGTAAAAAAATATCGGCAGACACTGCGGCAACAGAAATTATTGCGGGAATAAATAAAAGCAAAAAAATTATCTTTGTTGGAAAAGCCAAATGGATTCCGTTACTTTCACGAATAAGTCCAACGTTAGTATCCAAAATATTTAAAAAATATTGAACAACAAAAAAAGCATCGAGAAAAAGATTTTTAAAATAAAAAAGCCTGAAATATAGCCTGCACAAATTCAGCTTATAACAAAAAAATCTGAAATATTGCCGTATTTTTGTGCAGCTTTTTAACAAAAACTTACTTTTTGCCCCATTTCCATGCCCTTTTTGACCCTCAAAATGGCGTTAGATATCACATTTTTTAAGTTTTTTTCGACCGTTCGTCGGCCTTTACACTATGCCTGAAATCCGCCGAATCCCGCGCCATTACTAGCCCGATGGCAAAAAAGGTCAATTTTTCACCGAACGACTAGCCTAATCCTGATCAGAAAACAAGCTAGGCACACAAAACAAGTGGTTATACCATGGCGTCGTATTTGCACGGGTCATTAATGGATTGGATTCGGCATGAATGCGCACACACGAACAGAGAATACCCTTTCGGGCGATGCAGTTCAGACCACCGGAGAAACCCCTTATGGAAATTCGCAAACCATCAGCGTTAGTGATTTTAAAATCCATAATAACGAGCCTTTTTGCGGGCTTGTTACTTACCGCCAGTAGCCTAGTACTGGTGCGTAGCACCCCTCCTACCCTACTGGAGAAGGTGCTTGAGTCAGGCGAATTGCACGTAGTATCGAGCAACGGTCCTACCACTTATTATGAAGGTCCTAATGGCCTTACAGGATTCGAATATAGCCTTGTAAAAGGCTTTGCGGATTCGCTCGGTCTGAAGTTGGTGTTGGAAAACAACACCGATACTAATTCCATGCTGGAAGGCGTGGTCGCGGGTCAATATCACTTTGCTGCCGCCGGATTAACGGCGCAGGAAAGCCGGGGTAAGCCTCTAAGCTTTGCTGCACCTTTTATGCAGCTAACCCAGCAGCTGGTGTACAACAATCGTTTGCCGCAGCCCACCAGCGTTAAGGACCTTGCGAATCGTGAAGTGCTGATCCTTGCCAGCGAGTCCCACAGCGCACGCGTTAAAGCCTTGCAGGATGCCTTTCCGGAGTTGCAGTGGCGTGAAGTCGTCAACGCAGAAATGATCGATTTGCTGGAGATGATCAACAAAGGTGAAGCTGACTACGCCATTATCGATTCCTCCATTTACTCGTTGAATCGCTACTCCTACCCCAAGGCGGAGCTGGCATTTGACGTGAGCGACCCCCAACCGGTCGCCTGGGCATTTCCTCACAGCAGTGATACAACATTATTTGATGCGGCACAGGAGTATCTGCAATCAATTAAAGCCGATGGCACTCTGGCACGCGTAACCGCTGAATTTTTTGATCGCCATATAGAAGAAGTGACTAGCGGTGAGGCAATGGCGTTTACCTACCAATTGGAGCAGCGTTTGCCCCAGTGGGAAGATCACATGAAAAGTGCCGCGGCGGAATTTAATCTGGATTGGCAACTGCTCGCTGCCATCAGCTATCAGGAGTCCAACTGGTTGCCAGACGCCGTATCCCACACCGGGGTTAAAGGGCTGATGATGCTCACCAAAAATACCGCACGCGCCATGGGTATTAGCGATCGCAAAGACCCCAAGCAAAGTATTTACGGCGGGGCAAAATACCTGAGCATTTTATTTGAGAAGCTTCCGAAACGTATTACCGGCGAAGACCGATTTAATATGGCGCTGGCCGCTTACAACCAGGGCTTGGGCCACATTGAAGATGCACGAGTGCTTACTCAGCGTATGGGCGGCAACCCCAGCAGCTGGGAAGATGTACGCAAACACATGCCGCTGCTATCCAAGTATCAGTACTATAGCCGCGCCAAGCACGGTTATATGCGTGGCTGGGAGCCCGTCAAGTTTGTCGATAACGTGCGTAACTACTACAAAATTATTGCCTGGCATCAACAGCAAGAAGAATTTAGGTTAGCAACAGCGAGCAACGTAAATCGTTTGTCAGCTAACACCATGAACACAGAAGAAGTCGATCAGCAAAAAGAATTGGAAACAGTAGCCACACAAAAACATTCGTTGCTGTAATACACTTTTCAACTGAATGATGAAAAAGAGGCGCTCATTGTGAGCGCCTCTTTTGTTTTTACTGCTTATTTTTTACGATCAGGTGGAACAATTTTCTGATGTAAAAGCAGGTTTTTCTTTTGCTTTACGTATTTGGGATTACAACCCCGTTGGCGGTTGGAATCCCGTTTGCATTTAGTAATTACTGCTGTGAATTAATGCAATACCACTACTTCATTTTGCGACAGGTTAAATGTGCCGCTACCACCGGTCACATTCACCACATCCGTTCCTACTACGCTAGTGTAAGCGGCATTAATCAAGCACAAATTAGGCACGGTGATGGTGGTTGCCGCCCCACGATTCACAGCAATCACCGAACAATCGTTGCCTTCCTGACGCTGGAATACCAACACATCCGCCGTCGACCAGCGCTCCGCATAGCTTCCACGCTGAATTGCCGGGCTGTTTTTACGCAGATTAGCCAGGGCGCTGATTAAGCTGAACGCAGGTGTTGTTTGGCTAAATGAAGGTTGTTGTTCGCGGTTAAACGGATCATGACCAACTTGTCCATCACCGTTGGCGGTAAACCAGGTAGAGTTTTGCTCGGTACCGTAATAAATCGTCGGGACTCCCGGCAACGTCATCACCAATGCCATACCCAGGTTTTGACGCGCATCAGCAAAACTTTTGCTCATGCCTTTACCTGCACCGCGATTAGTATTGCCCGTGGTTTGCAAATAGACGCTGGTGCGAGTTGCGTCGTGGTTGTCGAGGAAAATCGCCTGCTGGTCTTCAAAATTGTTCATCGCACCTGCACGCGAATTAATATGGCTGCTCAAGCTGGTCATGGTGATATTACCCGCAATCGCATTTTCAATAGCATCGCGCAATTTGAAATCCAGCAATTCAGAACCGCGACGTTCGTTGAGAAAGCTCATCGATAATGCATCGCCCGCCCCCGCGCTATACCATTCACCAAAAATATACGCGTCAGCTTTTTTCGCACGCACAGCGGCAGAGAAACGATTAATAAACGATGGCTCAATATGTTTAATCGCATCGATACGGAACGCATCGACACCGTGATCCATCCACTTGAGCGCGGCATCAATTAAATATTGATCGGCAATAGAATTGCCACTGGTGCCGTGATTGAAATCGGTGAGGTTAAACAAGCTCTTGTTGCGGAATGACCTGGGATCGTCCCACTCGCCGTTGCACGTGGTTGCAGGATTAGTATCACCGCAATCGGAGATTGCACCATTAGCGTGGTACCAAGAGCCTTTGCCGATGGCAAAATCGGTCAGGAAAGCACCTTCTTTGTAGAGCGCACCGAATTCGTATTGATCATCTTGATTGGAATGGTTGAGCGCAATATCCAATACCAGCTTCATGCCGCGCGCTTCCATTTGCACATTGAGTTCATCGACTAATGCCCAATCACCCAAGTGCTCATCCACGCTGTAAAAATCGCGCGCCCAATAGCCGTGATAGCCGCCTTCATTGCCAATATTAATATTATCGACCAGCGGTGTTACCCAGATGGCGGAAACGCCTAATGCCTGTAGATAATCCAGCTTGGAAATTAATCCGGCGATATCACCGCCCCAATATTTCTTCCATTCGCTTTGCGCCCCGGATGACTTCACTGTTGAGGTCGCTGTTGCGTTGCTACCGTTATCGTTCCCTGTGCTACCGTTGGCGAAGCGATCCACAAACACAAAATACATAGTGCGTGCACGGAAATCGTCTGCCGATGCAACACTACTCGCCGCATTACTGGATAAGGCGCTGGACGCCGTACTGGAACTGATAGAACTGGATGAAGCGACCGCACAATTCGCTGCAAGATTGGTCGTAGTGCTCACCAAACTGCGCGTGCTGGTGTTAATGACAATACGCGTCCAACCGCTGGCTGGTTGATCTGCAGCCGGGAACGCATCACCCCAAGCACCGTTAGGGTCGACTTTAAAACGCGGCCCGCCGTTAGCATCGCCCACACTGAAATTACGGCAAATTTCCAGTTGATTGGTCCCTGCCGGCGTCGCAAATAAGTCACCCTCCACCCAGCCGTTATGCGTACCGCGCAGATGGAACGGCGCTCCTGCAATACTGGACGAACTGGCCGCAACCGAACTGGGAACACGTGAGCTTGTAACAGCGGAACTGGTTGTTACAGAACTCGCGACAGACGCTGTTGAGCTGGATGTAACAGCGCCACAATTTGCGGAGAGATTTTGCTGTGCACTAATGGCTTTGGAGGTAACGTTGAAGGTGATTTTCACCCAACCGGCTGCCACTGTGTAATCTGTGGTGGGAACAGCATCACTGCCCCAACCGCCGTTAGGGTCGATTTTAAAACGCGGGCCGCCGGAAGCATCGCCGCTGACAAAGTTCTGGCAAATCTCGTATACATCCGAGGTGCCAACTTGGGTCATCAATGTACCTTCAGCCCACCCATTAAACGTACCACGCAGGTGATAATTCGCACTGGCCGCTGCCGCACTAATGCTCCAGTTTTTGGTATCGGTAAAAAATTTAATGTTCCAGGTGCCTTGACCCACCGCAATATTGGAGCCGCTGCGCCCGCCCACACCATAATTTTCCGACCAGTCACCATAGCGATCGAACTTGATACTGCCTGCCGCCGGAAACACCACATTGGTTAATTCCATGGTGTTGGTTCCCGCGTTATTCATTTGAGCCGCAGCCCAATTATTATGCGTGCCGCGCAAAAACCATTCGGCTTGCGCGCTTGCTGAGGTCACCAGCAAAAAAGAGAGGAGGATGTGTTTGTGTTTCATAATGGTCGTTCCTTTATGCTTATGTTATTGGAGCGACTATTTGATGAGATAAAACCCGCACACGCAAAGTGCTGCATACGTATTCAACTTTTCCGCCAGATCTGAATACGTATGCAATTCACTCTGATAAAAATTCGCGCGCCAAAGTAGATTCCCCTTCCCCCTAAAAAACTCCGTCTATACTGCTATAACATTAGCTGCTAACCACATTAAGTAATGAGTTGTTTGACTTATATCATCCTGCGTAGAGCGCAATATCATGCCTACTCTGCGCGCTAATGGGACCCTCAGAGCGTACTCGATTCGGGCAAAACGATACGGAGTGTACGCTGGCGTTTTTGTGCTATTACTCGGCGCACTGTTCGTGTATGCCAGTTCAGACCCACAAAAAATGAAAATTATCATGGAGCAGCGTTACGGCAGCGACGGCACTGCATTACTGGAACGTTGGAACCAATTAGTTGTTGAAGGAACCCAACAATCACCAGAAGAAAAAATCAAGCGGGTCAACCATTTTTTCAACCATAACCTGCGTTACACGGAAGATTTAATCTTGTGGAAGAAAAGTGATTATTGGGCCACCCCGTTGGAGACATTAGGCGTGCGCGCTGGCGATTGTGAGGACTACACCATCGCCAAATACCTCACGCTTTTGCGCATGGGAGTTCCTGTTGACAACCTGCGTTTGATTTACGTGCGTGCGCAAGTGGGAGGAATACAAAGCAAGGTTTTTCAAGCGCATATGGTGCTGGGCTATTATCCGCAACGCGATGCAATTCCACTGATTTTGGATAGCCTGATCAATACCATTGAGCCCGCCACTAAACGTCCGGATTTACGCCCGGTGTTTAGCTTTAACAGCGATGGACTCTGGGTTGGCAACCAGCACACCAATGCAGACCCAACGGCGCGCTTGTCGCGCTGGCGCGATCTGTTAGCGCGCGCGCAGGAAGATGGTTTTTAAAAAACATTTTAATCAAGTTTTAACGCACAAAGGCACAAACAATGTCATTAATCAAACAATTGTGGATTGGCATCATCATCATGCTACTGTTGGTGTTGGGTGGAAACTTTGTAATTAGCATAGTCACCGCAAAAACCTATCTGCAGGAGCAACTGCGGTTAAAAAATATCGACAATGCCAACTCGCTAGCACTGTCAATCTCGCAAATGCCAGAGAAAGATCCTGTGACTTTGGAGCTATTAATTACTGCCCAATTTGATGCTGGGCATTACGAGTACATTATTTTTCAAGACATTAATAAGAAACCGATTGTTGCTCGCAACTTTGAAAACAGCCAAATTGAAACCGTACCTAAATGGTTTGCCAAACAAATAAAATTTGAAGTGGCTCCCGGTATCGCCCAGATACAAGATGATTGGCAGCAGGCAGGAACCTTACTGGTAAAGAGCCATTCGCGTTATGCACTGGAAGCCTTATGGAAAAATACCAAAGATTTATTTGATTGGTTTGTATTTGCCACGCTGTTAAGCGGTCTTGTTGGTAGCTTGATTTTGAAATATATCTCGCGCCCATTAGATGTGGTTGTCGATCAGGCAGAGGCCATCGGCGAGCGGCGCTTTATTGTTTCGCAAGAACCTAAGACCAAAGAGTTCCAGCGACTGGTACGAGCTATGAATACCCTTTCCCACAGTGTTAAACAAATGTTGGAAAAGGAAGCGCGGCAGCTGGAGCTATTGCGCCGCGATTCTCAAACTGATCGCTTGACCGGATTGTTAAACCGCACTCACTTTTTGAATCTGCTGGAAGTCCAACTAACCCGGGAAGATGCGGAAAAACGCGGTATTTTGGTAATCGCCAAGGTGTTAATGCTGCAGGATCTTAACCAACAATTGGGGCACAATCAGGTAGATCAATTGCTGCGGGCGATAGCGAGTGTGTTCTCTGACCTCGAACAAAAATTTCCTGGCAGCCACGCTGGCCGCTTGAACGGCAGCGACTTCAGCTTATTGATTCCCACTGATTCGCCAATTGATATTGTCAGCACCGATATTTCGCAATCATTAAATTTCCAATTAATTGCCGGTGGTTTCGACAAAATCGCCATCCCGCTAGCGCTGTGTAGTTTTAATCAGGGCGAAAAGCCCGGCCAGGTGATGCATAAGTTGGATGGAGCCCTCGCACAGGCAGAACTCAAAGGGAACCGCGCAGTCGTTGCCGTGGATGAAACTCCTGGTTATACCCAGCACAATCTGAACGAATGGCGCAGCAGCATAGAGGCAGCGCTGGCCGCCGAAGAGATCCGTCTGGCCAGTTTTCCGGTTAAAAATACCGATGGAAAATTGCTGCATCTGGAAACAGCTGTGCGTTTAAAGCTCGATAATGAATATCGCCCAGCGGGGTATTTTATGCCCTGGGCAGTACGCTTGGGTGTTATGGCGAGTATAGATATCGCGGTACTAAGCCTTGCCATTAAACACATGAAAAATTTGCAACAGGATCTGGCGATTAATATTTCCGCGCTTGCGTTATGCGACGCCCACTTTCGCGAACAAGCGATAGCGTTACTGGAAGCACATCCGCAAGAAGCCAAGCGTTTGTGGCTGGAGTTTCCAGAAATCTGTGTGTTGCGCCATCTGGAAGAACTGCGCGCATTTATTATTCGTTTGCGTAGCTTGGGTTGCAAAGTAGGCTTGGAGCACGTAGGGCTGGAATTTACCCAATTTGGTAACTTGCAAGACATGGGTTTGCATTATTTAAAACTGGACGGCGCTATTACCCGCGCAATTAACACCAACAGCAGTAGCCAAAGTTTTGTGCAGAGCCTATGCACGTTAGCCCACTCCCTCGGAATTCAAATTATCGCCGAAGGTGTAAGCACCGATGAGGAGCAGGTAGTGCTGTTAAAAATTGGCATGGACGGATTGACCGGTACATTTATTAGTTAGTACAAAAAATACTGCCGCCAAAAAGGCGGCATAGAAAAATCCCGCCAAGGGTTCCCCATTGGCGGGATTTTTTGTTTCTATTAGCAATCACAATGGCAGATGATCACCATCATCAAGCAAATTCATTCCCTGGCGTTTACCACGCAATTCGCGCCGTGTGAGCAACTTATTTTGCGCTGCTTCAGGTAAATCGGTAAAACGAATCACCCCTTGCTCTACCAGCAAATTCACCACATCTTCCAATACCCGCGCCATGGTTTGGTCAGTCTGTTCCAGCGCCAATTGTTCTGCCGATTTCTCATGCTGAAAAAATTGCAGCAACTCTTGTGCATCATCGGCAATTTTTTCTGAGAATTCCGCACCGGCCTGTTTGCTGATTGAAACGATGTCGCCGTGTTGATTGCGTTTTACGTACATAAATACTCCATTAAAAAATCCCGCACTGAGCGGGATTTTTCATTTCGCAGATGAGTTTATTGCCCCACTAATCGGTAATCAGCTTATTGTTGTTGAGCAACTGGGTAATAATTTGTTGATCCGTTGTTGCACCACTGTAAAGCGATTGTAAATTCACACCACTCAATACAATTTGCTGGGTTTCTGCACCGCTGGTATAGCTGGCGCCCACTGAGTGAGAATCAGCCGAGAAGCCACCGGTGTGACTGATATGAATAATAGTATTTCCACCCGAAACCTCAAAATGGAGGTAATCCGCCAGGTTGCCAGCACCGTTGGAAGCACCTACTGATTCACCCTGCAATAAATCGCGCAGATCCAACACATCACCGCCGGTAGTGTTGCTCCCGGCCGCCGCTGTAGCAAAATTTTGGATGGTATCCACGGCAGGAGTACCCGCAACACCTTGGTCACCCAATGACCAAACAAATACATCGACAAAGTTTTCACCCGCATTACCGCCCTGCAGGGTGTCATTCCCAGAGCCGCCACTAATGCGATCAGAACCGCTGTCCGAATTAATAATGTCGTTACCACTACCGCCAAAAAACACATCAGATCCCGAGCCAGCACTCAGGGTGTCATCCCCGGCACCGCCATTTACAATATTGTTTCCGTTGTTAGCGTTAATCGTGTTATTGCCGTTGCCACCCGTGATGTATTCATTCGCCGAACTACCGGTATAACTACCTGACTCAGTAGTGGTGATATCCACCGTGGTATAAGCCGCTTTAAGGGTCACAACGGAAGACGTAGCAGCGGTAAAGCCACCGCTACTTTCTGTTGAGGTCACTTGCACGGTGAGGTGCGTTGCGTTGGTGGTATAGCTGCCCGGCAAATTTAGCGTCAGGTTGGGTAAATCTGCCGCGGAAAACTGCCATACCCCTCCCCCCAAATTCACACCGGAATTAAAGGTCAACCCCGTTGGCACACCGCTAATCTTAATTGAAAGGGTCTCAGAGCCGTCGGTATCAACCAACTTGGTAGTAATTGGGAACTTGACACTGGTTCCACCCGTGCCGTGAGCAATAGCCACCAGAGAGCGACTGACGACTACACTGGGTGCACTCGCTGCACCAACACTGATATTTACATTTGCCGTACTGATTGCCCCCAGCGCGTCGCGGATGGTGTAAGCGAAACTGGCAGGGCCTTCGTAGTTGCTCGTCGGCGTGAAAATAACGTTTGCGCCTACCAGACTGACGCTACCATTTACCGCCCCCTGCACACTCACCAAGGTAAAGGTGTCGCCATCCGGATCTGAATCGTTTGACAGCAAGGTTGATGTAGCGATGGTGACCGAGCTGTTGGTAGCTACTATCGAGCTGTTGTCCACGGCAATAGGCGCGCTATTAGTACGCTCCACCAGCAAGTTAACGGTGGCAGTATCAGAACCGCCATGACCATCGCTGACCGTATAAGTAAAGCTGGCAGGACCGGTATAGCCCGCAGCAGGCGTAAACACGGCATTACCGCCAACCAGACTCACAGTGCCATTCACTGCACCTTGAACACTGTTGATGCTTAAGGTATCGCCATTGGCATCAGTGTCATTGGCCAACAAGGTGGATGCGTTGATGGTGTTGCTGGTACCAGCGGTAACCGTCAGACTACTATTCATAGCCGCTGGGCCCGAGCCGGCAAAACTGGTCAGGTAATAATCACCGCCATCACCAGTAGAGTTGTTGGTATGCAACGCGCTGAACTTAATGCTGTTAAACACCAGGCTACCAGTATTTATTGAAAAGGTTCCTGCTTCGCTGGAACCTAGCAATCTGAAAGTATTAGAAGCCACTAACACACCGTTGTAATAAGCCTCCCACTTACCTATTTCCCCGCCGTTCTCCCCCGGAAACAAGCGGTTTACACCAAAACTGGCTTGGTTGAGGTTGCCGTTAAACGTCATGACAACTGACTCTGAAGTGCCGGTAGCAACGTTGTATTCAATCTGGTTGGCAACCTCAGCCAAGGATCGTGGAGTCCCCTGAACGCCCAACGTATTAGCATTGCCGTCGACGGTCCCCAAGTACAGCGATGTTGCCACCCCACCCGCGGTATAACCGGTGATATTTACCGATAACCCTTTGCTATCGAGGTTGCTCCAGCTGTCCGTCGCGGATAAATCACCAAAAGCAACTGAATAGGCGGCTAGTCCAGTAGGGTCGTCAACCGCATCTGGAGCAGTATTCGGTAATACAGTGATAGTGACTGTGGCAGTGCTTGAACCACCCTGGCTATCGCTTAAGGTGTAAGTAAATGATGCCGGGCCGCTATACCCCGCCGTAGGGGTAAAGACGATATCGCCCCCGACGATATTGACCGTCCCATTTACCGCCCCCTGGACCGACGTGACGCTCAAACTATCGCCGTCTAGATCAGAGTCATTAATCATAAGTTGTGCAGGGGTAAGCGTTAAAACATCACCCTGCTTCACCGTTGCAGTATCGGCAACGGCTACTGGACCATCATTAGTACCAGTTACAGTTACCGTTACCGTGGTGGTGGTGCCATCAAGGCTGGCAACGGTGAACTGTTCAGTTTTAGTTTCGCCCTCTTTAAGCGCTTGAACAGCGGATTTACTGTTATCCAGGTTATAAACCCAGTCACCAGTTGCATTGATGGAGAAGCTGCCGTAGGTTCCCGCACTGTTGGTTTGAGCAATAAATGCTGCTTCGCCGGCATCTGGATCAGTAATGGTGAGAGTGCCCGTTGCCGATGTTTGCGCTGGAGTGTCTTCTTTTACAGAACCAGTACCTGTGCCGAGCACCGCAGCATCGGCAACGGGGTTAACAGTGATAGTGACATTGGCTGGCGTTGAATCTTCCGCGCCTACATTATCGCGTGCCGCATAGCTGAAACCGGTGCTGCCATTCCAGTTAGTATCTGGCTTGAAGTAAACCGGACCACTCACGAGATCACCAACAGCGATCACGGTGGTCATAGCCGCGTCGGCATACAAGACACCATTGGCTGGTAGTGATTTGATGAGATAACCAGTGACTGTGCCATCGCTATCGGTACCGGAAAGGTTGATGGTGACCAGCGTGTCCTCATCGCCCGTAGTGTTAACATTATTGGTTTCAGGAATCAGATTAGTCGGCACAACCGGATTCACCGTTACATTCACCGTCGCGGTTGCCGTAGCACCACCGGCGTCAGTAATGGTGTAGGTGAATCTGTCGCTGCCGTTGAAGCCGGCATTCGGAGTGTAAATCGGGTTGCCAGTCACCGCGTCAATGACAACAGAGCCGTTGGCCCCTTGCGTGACGCTAGTGACGGCCAAGCTACCGCCTTCGGCATCTGTGTCGTTGGTGCGAACAGCAACAACCACCGAGTCGTCTTCATTCACCGATACCAGATCATCAACCGCAACAGGTGCATCGTTTACCGGGGTCACATTGATAGTTACGGTGACCGTGTTGCCATCAACGGTGCCGTCGTTCACTTTGTAGGTGAAGCTGTCGCTAGTGGTCTCGCTGCCGTTATGCACATACGTGAAAGTGCCGTTGGCATTGAGCACCAAAGTGCCGTTGGCCGGGCCGCTAACCAATACCGCAGTTAATGAATCGCCGTCAGCATCGGTATCGTTGAGTAATACATCGTAAGCCGCACCAGTCAAAGTGCCACCTTCGGCGACGGTGAAGCTATCGGCGACGGCGACTGGAGCATCGTTTTGCGGGATAACGGTGACATTCACCGTTGCGGTTGCCGTAGCACCACCCGCGTCAGTAATGGTGTAGGTGAAGCTGTCGCTGCCGTTGAAGCCGGCATTCGGGGTGTAAATCGGGTTGCCGGTCACCGCATCGATCACTACCGAACCGTTGGCCCCTTGAGTGACGCTGGAGACGGCCAAGCTACCGCCTTCGGCATCTGTGTCGTTGGTGCGAACAGCAACAACCACCGAGTCGTCTTCATTCACCGATACCAGATCATCAACCGCAACAGGTGCATCGTTTACAGGGGCCACATTGATAGTTACGGTGACGGTGTTGCCATCAACGGTGCCGTCGTTCACTTTGTAGGTGAAGCTGTCGCTAGTGGTCTCGCTGCCGTTATGCACATACGTGAAAGTGCCGTTGGCATTGAGCACCAAAGTGCCGTTGGCCGGGCCGCTAACCAATACCGCAGTTAATGAATCGCCGTCAGCATCGGTATCGTTGAGTAATACATCGTAAGCCGCACCAGTTAAAGTGCCACCTTCGGCGACGGTGAAGCTATCGGCGGCGGCGACTGGAGCAGTATTTGGGGGAACAATCGCGCTCACAGTCACAGTGACGGTGGCGGTATCGGTCCCGCCGTTTCCATCGTCGACCGTATAAGTAAAGCTGTCAGTACCAGTAAAGCCTGCGTTGGGGGTGTAAATCGGATTTTTGGTAATCGGATCAATCACCACCGAGCCATTAGCGCCTTGCGTAACGCCCGTCACAGTCAGACTATCGCCATCTGGATCAACATCGTTACCGCGAACAGCAATAGTCACCGCGGTACTTTCATTTGTCGACGCCGTGTCGTCCGCAGCATTGGGAGCATTGTTAACGGCGCTAACACCAATTGTTACGGTACTGGTGACAATACCGCCATTCCCATCACTGACAGTGACAACAAAACTGTCGCTGCCTTTGTACCCAGTCGCTGGAGTGTAGGTAAACGTACCGGTAGAAGGATTCAGTACTACGGTGCCATTTGCCGGGTTGCCCGATACACTGAACGATAATGTATCGCCATCCGGATCAGATGCGCTAACACCACCATTAATCGGCGTATTTTCATTGGTCGTAAGGCTTAGATTACTGGTCACCGGAGCATCGTTCACGGGTGTTACACCAATAGTCACCACACTCGTGGTGGTGCCGCCATTCCCATCGCTAATGGTGACCACGAAGCTGTCACTGCCATTAAACTTGGCACTCGGGGTGTACACAAAACTCCCGGTTGCAGCGTTCAGCGTTACAGAGCCATTTGCTGGGGCGGTGCCAACCGCGAAGGACAAGGTATCACCATCGATATCAGATGCACTCACCTGACCCGATACAGATGTATCCTCGGGTGTTGTCAGATTGAGGTTGCTGGAGACAGGCGCATCATTAACAGGGATGACGCCAATATTGATGAGGCTGGTAGTAATACCGCCATTGCCATCATCAATGGTCACGACAAAACTATCATTCCCGTTGTAATCGGCATTTGGCGTATAAACAAAGCTGCCAGTAGCGACATCTAGGGTTACTGAACCATTCGTTGGCAGACCGGTAACCGTATAAATCAGCGCATCACCCTCTACATCACTAGCGACCACTTGGCCATTCAGCGCGGTATCTTCCGGGGTGGTAAGGTTTTGATTGCTGGATACCGGGGCATCATTCACCGGGTTAATGCCAATGGTGATCAGGCTGGTAGTGGTGCCGCCTTTACCATCACTGATGGTCACTACAAAACTGTCGCTACCGTTGTAGTTGGCATTTGGCGTATAGACAAAACCGCCTGTAACGGGGTTCAACGTCACAGTACCGTTCGAAGGTTGGCCTGAAACTGCATAGCCAAGCGTATCGCCATCCACATCGCTCGCGATTACCTGACCACTGATCGGTGTGTCTTCATCCGTAACCAAATTCTGGTCGTTGCTGACCGGCGCATCATTGACCGGGATAACGCCAATTGTCACCAGGCTGGTAGTCGTGCCGCCATTGCCATCGCTCACTGTAACCACGAAGCTGTCGCTGCCGTTATAGTTGGCATTAGGCGTATAGACAAAACCGCCCGTCACAGGGTCAAGCGTTACTGTGCCATGAATAGGCTGACCAGAAATGCTATAACTCAACGTATCGCCTTCGATGTCCTGCGCGACTACTTGACCCACAACCGGCGTGTCTTCATCCGTTGTGAGATTTATATCATTGGTAGTTGGAGCATCGTTTACCGGAACAATATTCAGGCTGACAGTCGTGGTGCTGGCATTGCCCCGACTATCAGTCACGGTTACGACAAAACTATCATTCCCGTTGTAGTTGACATTGGGGGTGAAGGTAAATTGACCGGTCGCTGAGTCCAGCAACAAAGTGCCGTTCGCAGGCGCTGTAGCCAAGGTATAGGTGATGGTATCGCCTTCGATATCCAAGGCAATTATCTGCCCGGAAATAATTTCATCTTCGTTGCCCGATAAGGTTTGATCGGTTACCTCAGGCGCGTGATTGATGTAATCACCGTCGGATTGATCCACCGTTGTGGTTGCTGTGGAAGGCGATTGATAGCTAAACGACTGGGAATCGGTTTGTTCCAACACGCGAGTTAACTGGACAAAACTATTTGTACCGTCAGAGCCTCCGCCAGCGTTATTGCCTGCAGCGGTTTCTTCCAACTCATCCAACAGGTCACCCCCCTGCTCCAACACCGTCAACGCCTCTTGCACACTGGCGTCATTCAGCACAGCTTCATTGGCGTCGGTAGCAGTCTCATTACTGAAGTCGCGGCTCATGGCAACTTCAAGTCCGCCGTTCACAAGCACTGGCTCACCATTACCAAAATCCAGTTGCACTTGGGCGCCCTGGGCAGTTACCAGCGTTTCATCGTCATTCAGTACACTGCCCACAGAGAGCGGCCGCAAACTACCATCGGGCGCTTTAGCCCATGCTTGGCCCTGTAGGAACGCAACTGTCGCAACGGCATTACTCATAACTGACTCCGGGTCATATTGAAATGTGAATCGAATCACAATAAGGATATGATTTGCAGTCTAGTTACTGATGAAACTTGTGCCATTGGACTAAAGGACAATAAGTGAAATTTTTTTATTGCTTTAGAAGAATAATGACGGGACGCAGAAGGGTTTCGATAAAAAGGTGCTTTAAGTGCCAAGCCCAAGTCAATGAGTCAGCAAATTCAAAGCAGAAAACCGGGATCAGGCGTTTGTTGGCAGGATCAACACGCAGGCCGATTAAGTCTTGGCCGCCATCACCAAGACCAGGTGGAGACGATCACGCACTTTTAATTTCTCAAACGCGGAACCCAAATGGGCTTTCACCGTGCGCTCGGTGATATCGAGTTCACGCGCAACTTCTTTATTAGTTTTGCCCGCCGCTACCAATTCAGCAACCGCAAGTTCACGGCTGGTGAGCTGCGATAAATCGACTTTGGCACCATTAACAGTAGCTCTAGTCGCATTTGCGGGAACAGCAGGAATGGAGCGCGCGGTGGCCAATACCAATTGCCGCATCAAATCCGCCCCCAGCCACATACCACCCGCCGCCACAACTTGAGCCACCTGCTCAAGCACAACCGGAGCAGCCAGGTAATGCACATAACCACTCGCGCCCACTTCCAACGCAAGCCGCGCCTGCTCGGCGGATTCCACGAGTGTCATGGCGATAGTTTTCACTCCGCTCTTGGCCAGGGTTTCGAGCTGCGCAAAATCATCAGTATCGCGCAGCAGCATCCACACACAACCGGCCTGCGCCAACTGTGCCGCATCCGTCGCAATTAACGCCGAAGGAAATGCTTGTTGCCAACGCGGTGATTGAATGTCTACCGGCGCGATAAACAGGTGCTGATTCATCGTTCAGTCATCGCATTTTGTTGTGCGCGTAACACAGGTTTTAACAGATACGCCAATACCGTTTTCTTACCCGTAAGAATATCCACTTGCGTCATCATGCCCGGCATAATCGGCAGTGTTGGATCAAAGCCCGCGCGTTCAGTGCGCACTCGCACAATATAAAACGTGCGCTCTTTTTCGTCGGTAATCGTATCGGGACTGATGTGTTCCACTTTACCGCGCAAGCCGCCATAGACCACAAAATCGTAGGCGGTGAATTTCACGATGGCTTCCTGCCCCGGGTGCAAAAAAGCAATATCTTTAGGCGATACTTTTGCTTCCACCAATAAATCGTCATCGAGTGGAACCATCTCAATCACTTCATGCCCAGGCTGCACTACACCACCTACGGTATTGGTGAAAACACGCTGCACAGTACCGCGCACTGGCGAGCGAATTTCAGCGTATTTAATTTTGTCGGCAAGGCCAGTACTGCTTTCACTCAGCGCGGCAATTTTACTCAACACTTCTGATAGCTCGGCACGCCATTTATTGCTGGCTTGCAATTCGGTTTCGCGCAATTTTCCTTGTGATTCTTCAATCGCCAAGATCAAGCGCGACTCCTGTGCGGCGGCTTGATCACGCGCACCTTTAGCATTTGCCACCTCACCTTCCAAACGCAAAATTTCTACTTCCGATATAGCGCCACTCGCTAACAAGGGTTTGGTTACAGTTAATTCTTGTGTTGCTAATTCCAGTGCCCGGGTTGCCTGGGTTAATTTCGCGCGAACTTCATTTAACTCTTCAGTACGCTGATCCAACTGACTGCGCGCAATGGTTATCTGCTCATCCAATTCTTTGCGATTGGATTCATAGAGATTGCGCTCATGGGTCGCAATGTCCGGCGCTTCACTGGACAAATCATCCGGTAATGTAAATGCAGTATTACCGGTCAATGCCTGCAAACGCGCCGCGCGAGCCTGTAGTGATAAAAACTCCGCACGATTTTCACGGAAGGTAGAAATAAAACGCGTGGGATCAATACGCAACAGCAAATCACCTTTATTTACCACCTGCCCTTCACGCACCAAAACTTCTTGTACTACACCGCCATCAAAAGATTGGATCACTTGCAGTTGCGATGAGGGAATCACCTTACCTTCGCCGCGCGCTACTTCGTCCAAGGGCGCAAAGGCAGCCCACACCAACAGGATTAAAATAATTAACGCAATGACACGCAATAGCAATCGCGCCTTTATTGGCTCCTGTTGCAAACGCGCCCAATCGGAATCGGTCACCCAGTCTTTAGGTTGCTCATGCAGTGGGTCCAACCAACGCGCATAGGCTTTATCAATAATTTTACTCGCAGGAATTCCGAATTTATTTAACCCACGACCCAGTTTTTCAAACCAGATTTTATCGCGCGATTGGATAGCGTTCTTCATCAGGATGCCCTCCCGATGCGTCCCTGACGCAAGGCTTCCACGAC